>NZ_JBSOQY010000001.1:0-2429880 GCF_053819205.1 Tsuneonella sp. HG249 | reverse complement strand
CACCGCGGTGGGTGGCTGGTTGGTGGCGGTGATCGACAGAGTCAGCGCAGTACTGGTCTTGGAGCCAACCGCGTCGGTCGCAATCACCGCAACGGAGAGGGGGGTGCCTGCGGTCAGGCTCTGCCCTGCCTTCAGAAAAACCGTGGCGCTGGTACCCGTAACCGTACTCAGACCAAACTTTGCAGCATCTGGCCCCGTGAGACTTAGAGCTACCGAGCTTCTGCCGTCATCGGTCACTGCTACGGAGGCAATGTCGATCTGCGCACTCTGCGTATCCGGTACCGTGCTCACCATCTGAGTCAGATTGACCGCCGTCGGCGCGACATCGGCCGCCGCCACCGTGATATTTAATAAGTTACTTTGTACCGCCTCGACGGCAGCTGTCGTGAGACTATCTGCGGACACAAAGACCCGCAGAGTCTGACCTGCCGTTAGTGACTGGCCCGCGCGCAGCCGCAATTCCGAGCCAAATATCTCAAAAAGCGAAGCGTCTGCACCGCCCAACGTGAGAGAAGCCACGGAAGCGTCTGATCCCAAATTAAAAACGAGCCCGATGTCCGCAACTTTTGTGGTACCGGATGTACCGGCCTCAACGCTTTGGACCGCGTTGTTGAGAGAAGTAGCTGTAACTCGTACCGCGTCAGTTAGGGTTGGAAATGTAAAATCCAAAAGACCGGATACGATTGCAGAATTGCTAAGTTCATCAACAGTCGAAACGCCGTCAGAGTCGTAGCTCTGCGCAGCAGCGGCATCAATCGCAGCTACACTGCCGGAGCCGCCGTTGGTGAGCACAGCCTGGCCGAAGGCATTACGAGCCCCACCGGTGGTACCTGGCGCTTCAGTTGTATGGCAAGCTGCGCAATGCGGCCCGGACTCCGTAGAACTGCCCACATTGCTGCCTCGAGCTCGGTGGAAGTTCCACCAATCTCCATAACGTTGCGCAAAGGCACCGCCATTAGAATTGACGTAGGTCGAACTTGCGCCCGCTTCGTTGAGCGCCATTGAACCTAAAAGCAACGCCGCTGCAGAATATAGGACATACTTACTGGCTAGCGGCCGGTCATTATTGATCACACTGACGCATGATTCTAACGTATTGCTTGGAGACGCAAAGAGCTTCAGCCCCGCCGCGCCCTCGCCTGACCATCGATCGGATCCCGTCGGCCTATCAGATTTCATGCGCCTCCCCCCCGTCCCACGACGACGCCGGCATGTTGTTGCCGTCTCTCGTCAGGATACCTTGCTTACGAAGGTTTGAGCGCCCGTTAGCTTCGCATAATCTATCCACTCAATGAGCGCAACACTCTCCAAAACCAAGAAAAGCGAGAGGGATTGCCGTGACCCGACTCAATGTAGTAAGATTGGAAGGCTAAGTCGGCCCCCCGAGTGCAGTGGAGAGGACGCCGACGGCGGGTCCGTCTCGTGGAATGATTGGATCGCCGATTATGTCGACTCGAAATAGATGTTGAAACGGGTTATCAGTGCCCTTGTCTCAGCGACGCTAATCGCGCTGCCGGCCCAGGTTATGGCGGGCTTGATGATTGTCTCTTCGCAAGGCCCGTCGGCCGATCGGTTCCGCGTTGGGACTGTCATTCCCGAGGATAGCGACATCGTCTTGCGGAAGGGCGATGAGATCACTCTCCTCGACAGCGGTGGAACCATTTCACTCAAAGGTCCCGCACATCTAAAGGACATTTCCCGCAGGCAATCGCACGAGCGCGCATCTGTTCTCGCGGTCCTCACACGCGAAGCTCGAAGCAAGCGCACTCGCATTGCGGCTGCAAGGGACTATCGCAACGAAGTTCAGCAGGCACTCGTTGCCGACAGCCAAGCAGCTTCAAGGGGCGTGAAAGCGCGTCGCTCGATGGCGCCCACCATCTGGCATATCGACCCCTCGCTTCCAGGGACCTGGTGCTATCTCGATCCTGAAGTGGAAATATGGCGCGCTGATGCGAAAGAAGGCTACGAGTTATACTTCTCGTCTCCCCACGCCGAGAGGATATTGATTCGTTGGAGCCAAGGCGAGAATTTCGCCTTCTGGCCGTATCGAGCCCCACTAGCCGACGGAGTCCGCTATTTCGTGCAGGCTCCCAACAAGTACGAGCACTATATTACGGTCCGTGAAGTGCAGATCGGCCAGAAGCTGGCCGATACTGTCGAACTGGCTCGGCTCTTAAGCGAGAATGAATGTTACTATCAGTTTGATTTGCTGACAGGGTAGCTAGGGAATGTTTGCAATCATCACCCTTTGGCGCAGCTTGCTGATCCTTACGGCAACTGTGGCCCTTGTAACGTCGCAAACGCCGGCGGCTGCGGCTGCGGCGCCGCGCATCGCGCTGGTTGTTGGGAACGCTGATTACGAAGCGATCACCGATCTGTCGAACCCTCTAAACGATGCACGATTGGTGCGACAGACACTGGAAGGGCTTGGTTTCGAGGTTCTATACAGAGAAAATGCGGATCGAGACTCGATGGAGCGGGTTATCAGCGCTTTCGGTCAGCGGCTTCATAATGCAGGTCCCTCCGCCGTCGGGCTATTTTACTACGCGGGACACGCAGTGCAGTCGAATGGCGAGAATTACCTTTTGCCGACGGATGTAGAGGCACGCCGAGAATCGGATCTTAGATTCGGTGCAATCCGAACCTCAGATCTCATGGCACAAATGGAATCGTCCGGCGTGAGTAACAAGATCGTGATCCTGGACGCCTGCAGAACGAGCCCTTACACGACCTCATTTGGTAAAAGCGGGTCTTCCGGATTAAGTCAGATTGGACTGGGGAATAGCGAGTTCTTTGTCGCCTTTGCAGCGACCGCCGGAAACATTGCTGATGACGGCAACGCAGAAAACAGCCCGTACGCACTAGCTCTCGCGAAGTATCTTCCATTCCCAGATTCGGAAATCTCAAACACCTTTCGCCTCGTACGAAACGAGGTGTCAGCTTCAACGAAACAGCGTCAGTTGCCGGAAATCCGCTCCACTCTGCGGCAGCAATTCTATTTCGCGGGCGGGTCGCCTGCCCTGGCTCAGCCTGACTTGGGCCCACCCACTGGAGAGGCGGAAGTGCGCATGGCCGCGGTCAATCAGGAGTCGATACTAGGCAAATGGTGTACGCCGGGAAGGTCGATGGGCCTCCAACTGGAGATCTCCGCCAATAAGATCCGCTATCAACTAGGGCGAGAGGGCACTGTGTTCGACATCAAGGGAATAAGGGTAAGCCCCGATGGAACGATCTTAGTCGACTGGAACAAAATGGGCGACACTGTGACTTTTGAATTTGGGGATTTTAGCGCTTCAGGGAAACTGATGACGCAAATGCGCGGCAAGAATGAGGGTGACGAGGATTGGAAAGAGTACAATCTTCGTTTGCGACGTTGCTAGCGGTTAGGCCCACTACAGCTGAAAAAAACGACCCGTTATGGTCATGTGATGGTGCGACAAACCTCGCGAGCTTTTTGTGGCACCGTCTCTGGCGGTCACAATTCGTCGTGTGGGCGGCCCTCCACCAGGACATCCAGGTCATATCCTTTTAATCGCGATGCGCTGGCGGCCCCCCCGGGGGAAGACCAACCACCTGAGTGTTTAACATCCTGCCGTAGGAGTGATCGCACTGGCTTATTTTGTTGGCGCGAGAACGACTACTATCGACACGTTGTCAGATATTCGCCTGAAGATAAAAGCGGAGGTAACGGAGCGTCCGCTTGTCGGCGACTGGGCTCTGTTCCCGAACGACCAAATTTGGGCGCGAAGCGGACCTAAGAGAACTCAATCCTCCACATAATCCCCCCACTTTCTCTTGGCTTTGGGCCGCTTCCGGTCCTGAACGAACGCCTCGAGGGTTTTGCCCTCGCGCGAGGCGCCCTCACGGTAAGAGCGATTCTCGAGCTTCGCCTTGTAGCGGGGAGGGAAACTGTCGTTGATGATGTCGAATATGCGCTGCTCCAACTGCCATTCCTCTAGCCAGCGGGCCTTTTGTTCGTCTGAGCGCGATCGCCGATACCTCTCGGCGAATGATTTCACCTCTGCCTGGGCCTCGTCACGGCGGGCAATGCGCTCATCCCACGATCGCTTCTCCCGCTCGTCCAGCGGCCCCTCGGTCCGCACGTGGCCGGTCCGCATGTCGATGATGACGTCCTCAGGGTGCGGAACTGGATCGGGTTCATCGATGCCGAGCTTGCGGCGACGCTCGAGTTCGTCGGTCCAGCGCTGCTTGTACTCGAACGCGTTCTCGAGTGCGCTGTAGTGGTCCTTCGTACGCCGCTCCTCCACCTCACGCACCAGTTCCGCGAGCGCCCGCTGCGACAGGCGGCTTCCCTTCATGGCCGAGATCGCGAGCGAGCGCATCGCCGCCTGGATAGCCGGCAGCTCGATGACCCTGTCGCCTTCCCTGATCGTCACCGGGCGATAGGCTTCCTCGAGAATGAGGCTATCTGTCGGCTTGGTCGCCGGATCGTATGGCTTGGGCCTGTTCTTCGCTCCTCGCGGGCGGCCACCGGGATTACCCGATCTGCCCTTCTGGAACCGGTGCTGGGAAGGCGGCTTGCCGTACCCGACATCGTACGGGACCGGCAGGTTGCTGTTGCCCGCCGGCTTGCCGTCTCGCTCCTCGCCTTCCTCAGCGGCGATTGCCTTGCTCGCCATCACGCAGCCTCGCAGCCGAGGTCAGTACCAAGGCGGGCCTCCGTGACGGCTTCGAAGGTTTCTCCCGTCACCGTCAGCGTGGCACGCTTGCCGGTGTAAGCTTCCCAGCGCCTGACAATGGTGTCGCAATAGAGCGGATCGTACTCGATGAGGCGTGCCGAGCGGCCGGTCTTCTCGGCAGCGATGAGCGTACTTCCAGAGCCGCCAAACGCATCGAGGACGATCTCCCCGCGCTTCGAGCAATCACGGATGGCATCGGCGATAAGCGCGACCGGCTTGACCGTCGGGTGCATCGCGAGCTCGTCAGAGCGGTTGGCGCCGATCGAACTGATCCCGGCATAGTCCCAGACGTTGGTGCGGTAGCGCCCGGTCTGGCCTAGTCCGAAGCTGTTGGTGTGCTCGGCCGCTCCCTGCTTGAACACGAAGATGAGCTCATGCTTCGAACGATAGAAGGCGCCCATCCCGCCGTTGCTCTTGTTCCACACGACGAGGTTCTTGAACTCGGTGAATGCCTCCTTGCCGGCAGCGAGCAGCTCGCCCATATGGCGCCAGTCCATGCAGACATAGGCGATGGCGCCATCGCGCATGACGCCTGCGATGTTGCCCAGGGTCGCGGTGAGGAAGCCCGTAAACTGCGTCCGGCTCATCTCGCCGGAGGCAAAGGCGAACTCGCGGTGCTTGACCGTGCCGAGCCCGCAGACGTTGCCGTCGATCTTCACGTTGTAGGGTGGGTCGGTGAACACGAGATCGGCCTTGTCGCCGCCCATGAGCGCCTCGAAGTCGACCGCGCTCCGCGCGTCGCCACACAGCAACTTGTGTCGTCCCAGGTGCCAGAGGTCACCGCGGCGCGAGACCGCGGGGCCGCTGGCGATGACGACGGCGTCGTCGGCCGCGTCGCGACCATCAGGATCGGCCTCGCCGGCTTCCCCGTTCGCGAAGTCGACCTCGGCCAGGCTGAACCCGGTCAGTTCCACGTCGAAATTGAGATCGACCAAAGCCTGAAGCTCGATCGCGAGGATTTCCTTGTCCCACCCGGCATTGAGCGCGAGCTTGTTGTCGGCAAGCACATAGGCGCGCCGCTCGGTCTCGGAGAGGTGCGACAGCGCGATGGTGGGCACCGTCTTCCACTTGAGCAGCTTCGCCGCTTCGACCCGGCCATGGCCGGCGATGATCTCGCCGTCGTCGGAGATGAGCACCGGACTGGTAAACCCGAACCGCTCGATCGAGGTAGCGATCTGTCTGACCTGCTTCTTCGAATGCGTCCGTGCATTACGCGCGTACGGGCGGAGCGACGTGATCGTCCGCTCGACAATTGCCTGAGTTAGTCCCGTCATCAGTGCCCCCTGTGCGAACCCTGCGCACAGCAAAGCGCGCCAGTTTCCACTAGCACAGGAAGCGAGATATAACTAGACCAGAACGGGAACATACATCGTACAAAAAGCACGGTCAACCGCATTTTTGTGGCTGACAGCGCGTGACTGAGACACGACGCTGGCACAGCTGCGCCTGATGTTGGCGCCTAGGCCAGCGATGATTCGGTACGACCGATCCCCTTCCGAAAGACCGAGCGCATTTTTTTCGCTGTTCCGGGCGACGTGATTCGCTGTTAGCCATTTGGCCGTTCGCTGATCGTGCATTTGTAATTCCCTGTTCTTCGCGCAGGGAAATTGCCTCAGGAAATGGCGGAATTCCGCGGTTTCCGAAGCCTCGAAAGCCGACGGAATGACCTCAAAAACGGTGTTTTCCCTGTAAATTCCCTGTAAGGCAGGGAAAACAGGGGCGAGACTGGTTCGCTCAGGACTGCGTCACGCACCACTCTTGCTCCCGGATCGGTTTCGCAGAGACCCTGTATTCGATCGGTGCGCCGCCTTCGCCTTGTGGTCGCTAGGCGGCGACGGCGTGTTCGGCAACTTGGCCTATTCGTTGACTTGGTTCGCGTTGGCCGCCCTGTGCGTCTTCGGTCTGGTCATAATCTACCGTTTGCGTTGATTGGGGTTGCGCCTCACTCCGGTCGGGCATCGGACCGCTCCGCGGCCAGCCAATCTTCGAGCATGCCCACCAATTCCGCCATGAATGGATAGCTGTCGCGTCGCACGAACCCGGCATCCTGCGCCGCGTCGACCGAATTGGACGAGCCACGCGCGGCGAGGGCGATCGCGTCGGCGAGGGCAGATGCCGTGAGCGAGTCGACCGAGATTATGTTGGGATGGAAGCCGGAAAGATCCTTGCAGGTGTAGCTGTTGGTCACGGTTCGCAGACCGAAATGTGCCATCTCGAGTGGCGGGTAACTCGGATGCGGGGATGCCATGAGCGCTATCCCGACCGAACTCGTGAGCATCACTTCGGCATATTGCGGTAGGGTGAGCTTGCCCAGCGAGACCAGGCGCCGCCCGTTGCCCAAATCGACCGGCGCGTGCGGGGTCCCGGCCGAAACCAGCTCCCAGTCTGCGAACTCGGGATGCTGCTCGTTCCATAGCATCAACGCGCGCACGATCGCTGGGAAACAATTCCGCTCGGCACCCGGACGGCCATAGACGAGCACTCGCCTCTGCCGCGCACTTTGGCTCACCTGAGGCAAATAGGATCGAAGCGCTTCGTTGATCACGGGCTCGAACGTGAAGCCATGTTCGACCCGGTGTCCAAGCAACTCGAAGTAATTTCTGAGCGAGGAGCTGTTGAAGATTCCCCACACCCGCGACGCCTCGGAATAGGCATCGCGCGCTAACATGTGGGCGCTCGAAAACGGCTCGAACTGGGGCTCGTACTCCTGAATCATGTAGACCATGGGAGCGCGAGGCATCCCGAACATTTCGGCTTGGCCATCGATCAATGCGCGAAGGTTCAACAGGCACCACCAATTGAACGGGAAGAACAGGTCGCCCCGTCGAACGGAAATCTCGCCCTCCTTGAGTGGCAGCAATCGGAAGGAAACGTCCAATGGCTCCACACCGTGCCGCCGTGCGGCCTTGTCGGCTGCCGACGTGTCGGTGTCCCGCGCCGGCTCGCTTAGAATGATCCGAACGTCGCACCGCCGCCGTTTGCGCAGCCGCGCCAGCGTCTCGAAAAAGATATCGAGGCCGGTGGTAATGCCTCCGAACTCGCTGTGCGGCGAAAGGTTCGGGAGCATCAGGGTCAAGCGAGAGACATTGGAAGAGTCCTCGACGGCGCGAAAGTCGCGAAGGACGACATCGTCGGTTGGCGGGGCCGCCAGTGCCGAACGCACGGCGATGACCTTCTCACGCAGGAAGACCGGAGCGTACCTTTTTAGCGCCTGGCGCATCGCAACGCCCCGTGATTGCTCATCTCAACAGCTCTTCCTGCAGTCTCGAGTGCGGCCATAACGGGACTGCTTCCGAGGTAAAAGTCCTCTAACGATAGGCGATTGCCGGCCGCATGAGGCGTGATAACGGGCTGTTCGTTGTTTGGTTGACTCCGCACGAAACGCTTGACTTTCACATATAACGATATCTTTATATGATCGTGTCGATCGAAACGGTCATGCGTGCGCTGAGCGACCCGACCCGGCTGCGGATAATGCGACTGATCGGGACGATGGAGCTTGCCGTTGGGGAGCTGGCACATGTCTTGGGTCAAAGCCAACCCAGGGTCTCGCGCCACGTGGCGATCTTGGCCGATGCCGGAATCGCCGAGCGCAGAAGAGAGGGCAGCTGGGTTTTTCTCCGGCAGTCCAACGCCGTCGGCCAGCGTACCGCTCTCTCTGCCGCCCGGTTGCTGGCCGCCGCGGAAGAAGAAGATATCGCCTTCGCACGGATCTGCGCCGACGACCGCCGTCATCTGGCGGCTATCCGGGATGCGCGCGAAAAGAGCGCGGCCGAGTTTTTCGCCCGCCACGCGGCGGAATGGGATCATCTACGTGCCTTGCTCGCTCCGGCGAAAGCGGTCGAGCGGACTTTGGTCGCGGCGCTCGGCAGGTCCGAGCTTGGCATGGTGCTCGACGTAGGGACCGGCACGGGGCGTATCGCCGAGCTTCTCGAGCCTGCCGCCGAAAGGGTTATCGGGCTGGACAAGAGCCCCGAAATGCTACGGTTCGCGCGCGCTCGCTTGCAGCATCTTCCCGCCGGAAAGGTAGAGCTGGTGCAGGGAGACTTTACCGCGCTGCCGTTCGAGCTCGCCAATTTCGACACGGTCGTCTTTCACCAGGTCCTGCACTATGCGCATCAGCCCGAGTATGCAGTGGCGGAAGCCGCCCGCGTGTGCCGCCCGGGTGGCCGGATAGCGATTGTAGACCTTGCCGCGCACGCGCGCGAAGAGCTCCGCCGCAGCCACGCGCACGTTCGGCTGGGCTTCGCGGACGATCAAATGGAGCTGATGCTTGCGCGCTTTGGCTTCGAGCCTATGCCTGCGACCACCGTCGCAGGCGGCGAGCTAGCAGTGAAGGTCTGGACAGCCCTGCGTCGCGAGCCAGAGTTGTCGCGCATCAGGGGCGACGCCGCTGCGCCGCCATGTCGGGCCGCCGGTCGATGAACGCTGAAATTGCCCACGCCCAGCCGCTTTACGCCTCGCTGCCCGGCGACATTGGCGTCAGCTTCGAATTCTTCCCGCCGAAGACCGAGAAGATGGCCGAGACGCTGTGGGACAGCGTTCAGACGCTCGCGCCCCTCGGCCCGGATTTCGTTTCGGTGACGTACGGCGCGGGTGGCTCGACCCGCGAGCGCACGCACGCCGCAGTCGAGCGGATCATCCGCGAGACGCATATCCCGGCCGCGGCGCACCTCACCTGCGTGGACGCCACGCGCGACGAGATCGACGCGGTGGCGCGAGCATATTGGGATATCGGTGTGCGGCACATCGTCGCCCTGCGTGGCGACGTAGCGGAACCCGGCGCGGCTTACGCACCTCATCCCCAGGGCTACGCCAATGCCGCAGATCTCGTGGCCGGCCTGAAAAGGGTCGCGCCATTCGAGATTTCCGTCGGCGCTTACCCGGAAAGTCACCCGGATTCGACCGACGAAGCGGCCGATCTCGACAACCTCAAGCGCAAGGTCGACGCCGGGGCGAGCCGCGCGATCACCCAGTTCTTCTTCGAGCCCGAATGCTTCTTCCGCTTCCGCGACAAGGCTGCCGCCGTTGGGATCGACGCCGAGATCGTGCCCGGCGTGATGCCGGTGATGAGCTTCGCCAGCATCCAGCGCATGAGCGGGCTGTGCGGCACCGCGATTCCCGGCTGGATGGAGACACTCTTCGACGGGCTCGACGATCGCCCCGCCGCGCGCCAGCTAGTCGCAGCGACGGTCGCTGCCGAGCTGTGCCGCCGGCTTTATGCCGGCGACGTGCGCAAGTTTCATTTCTACACTCTCAATCGTGCCGAGCTGAGCTACGCCATCTGCCATCTGCTCGGCGTGCGGCCCACTCCACAACCTTTGGGAGACCGCCCATGACGCGGCGTGAACAATTCCTCGCCGAGTGCGCCAAGCGCATCCTCATCACCGACGGCGCCTTTGGTACCGAGATCCAGAACTGGAAGCTCGCCGAAGCCGAATATGCCGGGTCGCTGGGCCTCAGCCACGATCAGAAGGGCAACAACGACATCCTCGCGCTGACCAAGCCCGAGGTGCCCGAGGCAATCCACCGCGCCTATTTCGAGGCCGGGGCGGACATCGCCGAGACGAACACGTTCTCCGCCAACCGCATCAGCCAGGCCGACTATGGCGCGGAAGGCTTGGTGCGCGAGATCAACGTCGAGAGCGCCAAGCTGGCGCGTCGGCTCGCCGACGAGTTCGCTCAAGACGGCCGCCCGCGCTTCGTCGCCGGGGCGATCGGGCCGACCAACAAGACGTTGTCACTCTCGCCCGACGTCGAGGACCCCGGATATCGCGAGATCGACTGGGATACGCTGGTCGACGTCTACCGCGAGCAGGCCGAGGCGCTGGTCGAAGGCGGGGCGGACTTCATTCTGATCGAGACGGTGTTCGACACGCTCAACGCCAAGGCCGGGGCCATGGCGGTCAAGCAAGTCGAGCGCGCGCTGGGCCGCGAAGTGCCCGTGATGCTGTCGATGACGCTCACTGACCTTTCGGGCCGCAATCTTTCGGGCCACACGGTGGAGGCGTTCTGGCACGCGGTGCGCCACGCGAAACCGCTGACGATCGGCCTCAACTGCTCGTTCGGCGCGACCCAGCTGCGCCCGCACGTCAAGACGCTCGCCGAGATCGCCGACGCGCCGATCATGGTCTATCCCAACGCCGGCCTGCCCAACGAACTCGGCGCCTACGACGAGCAGCCGAGCGAGACCGCCGCGTTCGTCCACGAGTGGGCCGAGCATGGACAGGTGAACGTCCTAGGCGGGTGCTGCGGCTCGACCCCGGCGCACATCAAGGCAATCGCCGACGCGGTGCGGGGCCTTGCGCCTCGCCAACTGCCGCAGCCGCCGGTGATGACTCGCCTTGCCGGACTGGAACCCTTCACGCTCGCTGCCTGACAACCCTGGAATTTTCTTTGAACACCGCTGCATCCTCGCGCTTCGTCAACATCGGCGAGCGCACCAACGTCACCGGGTCGGCGGCGTTCAAGAAGCTCATCATGGCGGGAGACTATGCGGCGGCGGTCGAGGTCGCGCGCAGCCAGGTCGAAAACGGCGCGCAGGTGATCGACGTCAACATGGACGAAGGCCTGCTCGACGCGGTCTACGCGATGACCACTTTCTTGAAGCTGATCGCCGCCGAGCCCGACATCGCCCGCGTACCGGTGATGATCGACAGTTCAAAGTGGGAGGTGATCGAGGCGGGCCTCAAGTGCGTTTCCGGCAAGCCGATCGTCAATTCGATCAGCATGAAGGAGGGCGAGGCGGCGTTCCTCGAGAACGCCCGCAAATGCATGGACTATGGCGCCGCCGCGGTCGTGATGGCGTTCGACGAGACCGGCCAGGCCGACACCAAGCAGCGCAAGGTCGAAATCTGTCAGCGCGCCTACGACCTCCTCACCGGTATCGGCTTTCCCCCCGAAGACATCATCTTCGATCCCAACGTGTTCGCGGTGGCGACCGGGATCGAGGAGCATGACCGCTACGCGCTCGACTTTATCGAGGCGGTCTCCGAGCTCCGGCAGCTATGCCCCCACGCGCATTACTCGGGCGGGCTATCGAACTTGAGCTTCAGCTTCCGCGGCAACGAGACCGTCCGCCGGGCGATGCACTCGGTGTTCCTCTACCACGCGATCCCCGCAGGGCTCGACATGGCGATCGTCAATGCGGGCCAGCTCGACATCTACGACCAGATCGATCCCGTCCTGCGCGAGGCGTGCGAGGATGTGATCCTGATGCGCCGGCCGGACTCGACCGAGCGGCTGATCGCGCTTGCCGAAAGCTACAAGGGCAAGACCAAGGAAGACGAGAAAGCCGCCGAGGAATGGCGCGGCTGGGAGGTCTCGCGCCGGATCGAGCACGCGCTGGTCAAGGGCATCGACGCTTACGTGGTCGACGACACCGAGGAAGCGCGGCAGGCTTTCGCGCGGCCGATCGAGGTGATCGAGGGCCCGCTGATGGACGGCATGAACGTCGTCGGCGACCTGTTCGGCAGCGGCAAGATGTTCCTGCCGCAGGTGGTGAAGTCCGCCCGCGTGATGAAGAAGGCGGTCGCGCACCTCATTCCCTTCATCGAGGCGGAGAAGGAGGCTTCGGGGCTCGCCGATACGTCGAAGGGCAGGATCGTGATGGCGACCGTCAAGGGCGACGTCCACGACATCGGCAAGAACATCGTCGGGGTAGTGCTCCAATGCAACGGCTACGAAGTGATCGACCTTGGCGTGATGGTCCCGTGGTCGAAGATCCTTGAGACCGCCAACGACAACAACGCCGACATGATCGGTCTGTCGGGCCTGATCACACCGTCGTTGGACGAGATGGTCACTGTCGCCGAGGAAATGGCGCGCGCGGGGATGACGATGCCGCTGCTAATCGGGGGAGCGACCACCAGCAAGGTCCACACTGCGCTGCGCATCGATCCCAAGTACGATGGGCCGGTGGTTCACGTGCTCGACGCCAGCCGCGCAGTCGGGGTCGCCAGCCGTCTGCTGAGCGACACCCAGCGAGATCAGTTCGTGACGGACACCGCAGGCGAGTACGCCAAGGTGCGCGAGGCGCGCGAGGGCAAGGCGCAGAGCGTGCTGCTCACGCTCGATGAGGCGCGGGCGAATTTCTACGACCCGAACTACGCCAACAAGCCGGCGCCGCCCGCACAGCCCGGGGTTCACGTGTTCGAGGACTGGAGCCTCGCTGACCTGCGTGAATACATCGACTGGACGCCCTTCTTCCGCGCTTGGGAGTTGCACGGCAACTACCCGTCTATCCTCGACGATGAAGTGGTCGGCGAAACCGCGCAGAGCCTCAAAGCCGATGCGGACGCAATGCTCGACAAGATGATTGCCGAGAAGTGGCTGACGGCGAAAGGCGTTGCCGGCCTGTGGCCATGCGCGCGCGATGGCGACGACGTAACCATCCACCTCGTCGAGGAAGAGCGCCATGTGCTGCTCCCGTTCCTGCGTCAGCAGGTCAAGAAAAGCCGCGACCGCGCCAACATGTGCCTGGCGGACTTCATCGACCCCTCGGGCGACTGGATCGGCGGGTTCGCGGTGGGTATCCACGGCATCGAGCCGCACGCCGCGCGCTTCCGCGAGGACAAGGATGATTACTCGGACATCCTGCTCAAGGCCCTAGCCGACCGGCTCGCAGAGGCGTTCGCCGAGCGACTGCACAAGCACGTCCGCACCGATCTGTGGGGCTACGCGCCTGGTGAGCAACTCACCAACCAGGCGCTGGTGAAGGAAGAATACCGCGGCATTCGCCCGGCGCCCGGCTACCCCGCCTGCCCGGACCATAGCCTCAAGCCCACGCTGTTCGAGTTGCTCGACGCGACAAATAGCACAGGCATCACGCTCACCGAGAGCTTCGCCATGCTGCCGACCGCAGCGGTGAGCGGATTCTACTTCGGCCATCCCGAAGCCGAATATTTCGGCGTTGCCCGTATCGGCCGCGATCAGGTCGAGGACTACGCGCAGCGGCGCGGGGTTTCGCTCGAGCAGGCCGAACGGTGGCTTCGTCCCAATCTCGATTGACCGGGCTGTTTTGATCGCGCAGGGGCTGCGCGTCGCCGGAAGCGATTCCGACGTCCGCCATGGGAGAGCGCCTCGTTCGCGGGGACGCCGAAGGAGCAACCGCCCCGGAAACTCTCAGGCCCAAGGACCGTGGCGGGCCGTGCGATACTCTGGAAAGCGTCTCATCGTGTCGATGGGGCCACCGACGGTGTAAGCCGGGCCCGCGCCTGGCCAAACTCTCAGGTTTCCCGACAGAGGGGGCAGCGGTTGCAAGATGGCCTCCCCGGCCATCGGCCGCGCTGTCGGGGTATGCGCGTGAGCGATAGCGACGAGACGATAGAAACCGAGGCCCTGCCGCTCGACGCGTGGCATCGTGCGCAAGGCGCGCGGATGGTGCCGTTTGCCGGCTACGAAATGCCGATCCAGTACGAAGGCATCATGGCCGAGCATCTGTGGACCCGCGAGCACGCGGGCCTGTTCGATGTTAGCCACATGGGCCAGCTGATCGTCGAAGGAGAAGGCGCTGCCGAGGCGCTCGAGGCGATCCTGCCGGGCGACATTTCCGCGCTCCAGCCGGGCCGCATCCGCTATTCGCTACTGCTCGCCGAGGACGGCGGCATCCTCGACGACCTGATGGTCACCAACGTCACCCCGCCGGGCGGCGAAACCGCGCGATACTACGTCGTGGTCAACGGCGCGACCAAGTGGGACGACATCGCCTTCCTGCGCGAGCATTTGCCCGACGAGATCACCCTGACCCATCTCGACGAGCGAGGCCTGCTCGCGTTGCAGGGGCCAGAGGCGGCTGCGGTCCTAGAAAGCGTGATCCCCGGGGCGACCAACGGCCTCTACTTCATGCAGGGCACCTCGGTGGAGTGGCGCGGCGAGGCGCTGGGCATTGGCCGCGGCGGGTACACCGGCGAGGACGGGTTCGAACTGTCGTTCCCCGCCGAGCGGCTGACCGAGTTGGCCGACGCACTGATCGCCGACGCGCGGGTGCGCCCTATCGGCCTCGGCGCGCGCGACTCGCTGCGCCTCGAGGCGGGCTTGCCGCTCTACGGGCACGACATGGACGACACGCTTGATCCGGTGGAGGCGGGCGCATCGTTCGCCATTTCGAAGCGACGCCGCGAGGAAGGCGGATTTCATGGTTCGGAGCGCATCATGGGGGCGCTCCAGGATGGCCCGGCCAAGAAACTGGTGGGCTTCACCGTCGACGGCCGCGTGCCGGTGCGCGAGGGCGCGATCGTCTATTCGAGCGATGCGCCTGTTGGCCGGATCACCTCGGGCGGCTTCGCGCCCAGCGTCGGCGCGCCGATCGCGATGGGCTATGTCGAAACCCAATACTCCGCTCCAGGCACTCCACTGGAGGCCGAGGTCCGCGGCAAGCGCGTGGCGCTCACCGTCGAAACGATGCCCTTCATCGCCCACCGCTATCATCGCAAGGGAGCCCAGAAATGACCCGCTATTTCACCGAAGATCATGAATGGATCGAAGTTGACGGCGACACCGCCACCGTCGGCATCACCGACTATGCGCAAGGCCAGCTGGGCGACATCGTCTTCGTCGAGGTGCCGGGCGAAGGCACGTCGGTAGAAAAAGGCGGCGAGGCCGCGGTGGTCGAGAGCGTCAAGGCGGCGAGCGACGTCTACTCGCCGGTCAGCGGCACCGTGACCGAGGGCAATCCCGCGCTTGAGGACGACCCCGCGCTCGTCAACACCGCGCCGGAGGGCGACGGCTGGTTCTTCAAGCTGCAGATCGCCGACGCCGGACAGCTGGACGGCCTGATGGACGAAGGTGCCTACAAGGCCTTCTGCGACACGCTCTAAACCCCAGCGCTTCGTGCGCGCTCCAGAGGTTCAACATGCGTTATTTGCCCCTGACCGACGCCGATCGCGGCGAAATGCTTAGCGTAATCGGCGCCGCCGATGTCGATGCGCTGTTCGCCGATGTCCCGGCCGAGCATTACCTCAAGTCGCCGGTCGAAGGCTTGCCTTCGCGCGCCAGCGAGATGGAGGTCGAACGGCACATGCGGCGGCTGTCCAAGAAGAACCTCGCCGCGGCCGACGCCGCGTTCTTCGTCGGGGCGGGGGCCTACCGCCATCACGTGCCGGCCACGGTCGATCACCTGATCCAGCGTGGCGAGTTCCTCACCGCCTACACGCCGTACCAGCCCGAGATCGCGCAGGGCACGCTGCAGATGCTGTTCGAGTTCCAGAGCCAGGTGGCGCGGCTCTACGGCTGCGCGGTGGCGAACGCATCGATGTACGATGGCTCGACCGCGTGCTGGGAAGCGATCAGCATGGCGGGGCGCGTCACCAAGCGAAAGCTGGCGATCCTCCATGAGGGGCTGCACCCGCACTACGTTTCGACCATCCGTACGATGGCGAAGTTCACCGGCGACGAGATTTCGAGCAGCGTGCCGACACTCTCGGCGGAGGGCGGGGCAAAGGCGCTGATCGAGCAGATCGAGGCGGGCGAGCCAAGCTGCGTGGTGGTGCAGTATCCCGACATTCTCGGGCGGGTTTACGACCTCGCGCCGATCGCCGAGGCGGCGCACAAGAAGGGCGCGCTGTTGATTGCCGTCAGCACCGAGCCGGTGGCGCTCGGGGCGCTCAAGTCGCCGGGCGAGATGGGCGCGGACATTGTCGTCGGCGAGGGGCAGTCGATCGGCGTGGGCCTCCAGTTCGGTGGGCCGTACCTCGGGCTATTCGCCGTGCGCGACACCAAGCATGTGCGGCAGATGCCCGGGCGGCTGTGCGGTGAGACCGTGGATGCCGAGGGCAAGCGCGGCTTTGTGCTCACGCTCTCGACCCGCGAGCAGCACATCCGGCGCGAGAAGGCGACGAGCAACATCTGCACCAATTCAGGGCTTTGCGCGCTGGCCTTCACGATCCACCTCACCTTGCTCGGCGAGAAAGGGCTGAGGCAGCTCGCTGCGGAGAACCACCGCCTCGCCTGTCTGGCGGCCGACCGCTTGGCGAAAGTCCCGGGCGTGTCGGTGCTAAACGAAAGCTTTTTCAACGAGTTCACGCTGGTTCTTCCCAGCGATGCGAGGGCGGTCGTGCGCGAGCTGGCGGAGCGCAAGGTGCTTGCCGGGGTCTCGCTCGGACGGCTCTATCCCGCGGAAGAAGCGCTCGGCGGCGGCCTCGTGGTCGCGGTGACCGAAACGACCAGCGAGGAGGACATCGAGACCTTTGCCGCTGCCCTGCAGGAGGTGCTGGCATGAACGCGCCCAACCAGAGCGGCTGGAGGCCGGCGATGCATGAAGGTGCCAATGAAGCGCTTGATACGGCCACAGGCAACCGTGCATTGATGCTCGAAGAACTTTTGATCTTTGAAATCGGCACGACCGAAACCACCGGCGTCGACCTGCCGGAGCCCAGGGGCGGCACAAATCGCCTCGGCGACCTCGTGCGCGCCGAACCGATCGGCCTGCCCGGCCTGTCCGAGCCGGAGACGGTGCGCCACTATACCCGTCTCAGCCGGCAGAACTACGCCATCGACCTAGGGCTCTTCCCGCTCGGGTCCTGCACGATGAAGCACAATCCGCGCCTCAACGAGAAAGTGGCGCGGATGCCGGGCTTCGCCGACGTGCACCCGCTGCAGCCGGTGGACACCGTGCGCGGCGCGCTCGATGTGATCAACGAACTGGCCCACTGGCTGATCGAGCTCACCGGCATGCACGGCGTGGCGATGACGCCCAAGGCCGGCGCGCACGGCGAGCTGTGCGGCATTCTGTGCATCCGCGCGGCGCTGGAAGCTCGGGGCGACCCGCGCGAGGTTATCCTGGTCCCCGAAAGCGCGCACGGCACCAACCCGGCGACCGCTGCGTTCGCGGGCTATCGCGTCGAAAACATCCCAGCGACGAGCGAGGGCCGCGTCGACCTTGAAGCGCTCAAAGCCCGCCTGGGCCCCGACGTCGCCGGGGTGATGATCACCAACCCCAACACCTGCGGGCTGTTCGAGCGCGACATGAAGGCGATCTCCGACGCAGTCCACGTGGCCGGTGGCTTCGTCTATTGCGATGGGGCGAACTTCAACGCCATCGTCGGGCGCGTGCGCCCGGGCGACCTCGGCATCGATGCGATGCACATCAACCTTCACAAGACCTTCTCCACCCCACACGGTGGTGGCGGACCGGGCTCCGGGCCGGTGGTGTTGTCGGAAGCGCTCAGCCCCTACGGCCCGCTACCGTTCACCGCGCGACGGGCCGATGGCACCGTCGAGCTGATCGAGGAGGAGAATGCCGGCGAGGAGCATCCGCACACCTTTGGACGGATGTGCGCGTTCCACGGGCAGATGGGCATGTTCACCCGAGCGCTTGCCTATATCCTCAGCCACGGCGCCGACGGACTGCGGCAGGCCTCGGGCGACGCGGTGCTCAACGCGAACTACATCCTTCGCAGCTTGGAGGACGTGCTCGACGCGCCGTTCGGGCATAGCGGACCGTGCATGCACGAGGCGCTGTTCAGCGACAAAGGCTTCGCGGAAGGGCTTACGACGCTGGACCTCGCCAAGGGCATGATCGACGAGGGATTCCACCCGATGACGATGTACTTCCCGCTGGTGGTCCACGGCGCGATGCTGATCGAGCCGACCGAGACCGAGAGCAAGGCCGGCCTCGACCAGTTGATCGTCGCGCTGCGCTCGCTGGCAGAACGGGCTCGAGCGGGCGACGAGACGCTCAAGACCGCGCCGCATTACGCTCCGCGCCGCCGGCTCGACGAGACGCTCGCGGCGAGAAAGCCCGTGCTGGCCTGGTCCGAACCGGCCGCCCCGGCCGGCGCCCCAGCACCCAACGAGCAAGGAGGGCGCTAAACCCGTGTGGCAATCGCTGTTCACGCTCACCAATGTTGTCGCGCTGGCGGGGTGGGCAGTGCTGATCGCGCTACCGCGCAAGCCGTTTCCGCTGGCGCTGGTGCTGTATGGCGGCGTTGGCGTGCTGTGCCTTGCCTATGTGTGCATGTTCGCGGTGCTGTTCGGCGGGCTGGCCGATCCCGTGCGCGATGCGGGCGCGCCGCTGCCCGATCTTTCTAACTATTCGGTCGAAGGGCTGAAGGGCTTTTTCCGCTCGGAGGGTGGGATAGTCCTAGGTTGGACGCACTATCTGGCGTTCGACCTGTTCACGGGCCTGTGGATCGCGCGGGACGCCGATGCCAAGGGCTTCTCGCGGCTGGTGCAGGTGCCGTTCCTCATTGCAACGTTCATGGCAGGGCCGCTTGGCCTGTTCGCCTGGCTGCTGGTCCGCGAACGCCGGGCTCGCGCCGCCGGCTGGGCCCGCAAAGGAAAAACGCCCGCCGGCTGAACCGACGGGCGTTTCTTGCGACCACGAAGGGCTCTTAAGCGGCCCTTTGCAGTATTCGATCAGATCGCGCGGTCGCCGGCTTCGCCGACCGATTCCACGTCGCGGCCGAGGCCCTTGACGGTATTGCAGGCGGTAGCAGTGAAGGTGATCGCCGCCACGCCGAGCGCGAGAAGCAGTTTCTTGGCCATGGTTTGTCCCTTTTGGCTCGATTCGCTGAGTGGTCGAAGCACTCAACGGCACTTGTTGCACGGGGTTCCCTATTCCCCAACCATCGCGCGCGCCTTTTGCAGCGACAAGCGATGTTCCCGCCAGGCGATCAACAGACCAGCGCCGACGATCAGCGGCGCCCCGAGCCAGGTCGTCGCGGGGGGTAGCAGGCCGAATACGGCCCAACCGAACAGCGTGGCCCACAACAGCGACGAGTAATCCATCACGATCACGCTGGCGACCGCACCGTACTTGAGCGCGGCGGTGAGCAGGAACTGGCCCAGCAGCCCGAACAGCGCGAGCCCGGCAAGGAGCGCCCACTGGTAAGGCGTGTGCTCGGTCATCACGAACGGCATTGCCAGGCCCAGGGGGATCACGCTGAAGGCGGCGAACCAGAACACGATCGTCAGGGGCGCTTCCGTGCGCGCGAGGTCGCGGATCTGGATAGATATCAGCGCGATCATGAAGGCCGCCGACAGCGCCACGGTAGCGGCGAATCCGGGGATGTGCCCGTTCCCGGGTTGGGCAATCACCAGCACCCCGGCGAAGCCGAGCAGCACCGCACCCCACCGCCACGGGCCCACTCTCTCCCGCAGGAGCAGGGCCGAAAGGATCACCGCCCAGATGGCCGAGGTGAAGTTGAAGGTAGTTGCCTCGGCAAGCGGCAACAGCGTCACCGCGCCGAAGTTGAGGAACATCCCCACCGTACCGGTGATCGCGCGCCCGGCATGGGCCTTCAGCCGAACGCTTCCGAGTGCATGCAAGCGCCTGCGTAGGCCGAACCATAGAAGCAGCAGCGGCACGGTAGGAAGCTGACGCCAGAACAACGTCTCGGCGAGGCTGACGCCGGATTCGACCACCAGTTTCACAAACACCAGCATGACTGAAAGCACGAAGGCCGCACCGAGCCTGATCAGTAGCGCCAGCCCCGGGCGTTGGTCGGCAGCGGGTTCGTTCACCCGGCCCCCATAAGGCTACTGGCGGGCGGCGCAACGCATCCCATATTGCGCGGCGTGAACGTGACCCGAGAATTAGTTTTCGCCAGCGATGCCGAACTCGCTGCGTTCGTCGGAGCCGGTTTCCTGGTGCTCGCCGCGATCACCAGCATGGCCGAGCGCCGCAGGGTACGTCGCGAGCGCATCGACAAAGTGGGCTGGATGCCGTGGACCGGGTTGTTCCTGGTCTGTGCGGTCGTCGGCCTGACCCTCCTCGCGCTGGGCGCGATCGGGCTGCTCAAGGGTTAGAGGCAGGCTTCGAGGTAGGCTTGGTCGAAGCCGAACTGGCGCGCCTTTTCAAGCGTATAGGGGCGCAGGCCGCTCGAGCGGAACTCGCCGAGGATCTTGCCGTCCTCGCTCTCGTCGAGATACTCGAACTTGAACAGCTCCTGGGTGACGATCACGTCGCCTTCCATCCCGATCACCTCGGTCACGTTGGTCGTGCGGCGCGAGCCGTCCCGCAGGCGCTTGACCTGCACGATGAGGTCGACCGATTCCGCGATCTGGCGGCTGATGGCCTCCTTGGGAATCTTGATGTCGCCCATCAGGATCATGTTTTCCATGCGGCCCAGGCACTCGCGCGGGCTGTTGGCGTGAAGCGTGCACATCGATCCGTCGTGGCCGGTGTTCATCGCCGCCAAGAGGTCGAAGCACTCGGCGCCGCGGATTTCGCCCAGGATGATGCGATCGGGGCGCATACGCAGGGCGTTCTTGACGAGGTCCCCGATGGTGATGGCGCCCTGGCCTTCGAGGTTGGGCGGACGGGTTTCGAGCGGCAGCCAGTGCGGCTGCTGCAACCGAAGTTCCGCAGCGTCCTCGATGGTCAGCACGCGCTCGCCCGGGTCGATCATCTTCGACAGGGCGTTGAGCATCGTGGTCTTGCCCGAGCCTGTGCCGCCCGAGATGACCACGTTCATCCGGCACGCGCCGGCGATCTTGAGCGCAGTCGCCATCTTGTCGCTCATGCTGCCGAAATCGCGCAGCATGTCGATGGTGATGGGCTTTTCGGAGAACTTACGGATCGAGATCGCCGTGCCGCGCAACGATAGCGGCGGTACGATGACGTTGACGCGGCTGCCGTCCTTGAGGCGGGCGTCGGCGAGCGGCGTGGTCTGGTCGACGCGGCGACCGACCTGGTTCACGATGCGCTGGGCAATCTGGAACAAGTGCTGTTCGTCGCGGAACCGGATCGGCGCGACGACCAGCTTGCCCTTCTTTTCGATGTAGGTCTGGTCCGGCCCGTTGACCATGATGTCGGAAATGTCGGGATCGTTGAGCAGCTCTTCGAGCGGCCCGAATCCGAGCAGTTCGTCGATCAGCACCTTTTCGAGCGCGAACTGTTCGCGGCGGTTGAGGGTGACCTTAAGCTCGGCGAGCACCTCGAGGATGATCGGGCGGAATTCTTCCGAAAGCTCGTCCTTGGTCAGGGTCGCCGCCGCCTCGGGGTCGACGCGCTCGAGCAGGCGCGGGAGCACCTGTTCCTTGATCTTGTGGACGCTCGCTTCGAAGCCGCCGACCTGCTGCTGCTCGTGAACCGCGTTGGCGCGATCGGCGAGGCGGGCCAACGCGTCGTCGGGCTTCGCCGCGCCGCCGCTGGCAGGGCTCTGCGAGGCGAACTGTTCGTCGCTCGGCAGGGGCGGAAACTGCTCGCCGCCGCTCGGTGCAACGGGTGCGGCCGGAACGCCGCCCTTCATCGGGCGGGCAACACCGAACGACGGCCGGCTCGCGGGTGTCATCCCCCCGGGTCCGTTCCTGCGTCCGAATGCGCTCATCTAACAATCCCCCACGGCGGCTCGCTTCATCGGCGCGCGAGACCTCGCACACGCGGTGCGAACGCCGCCTTCCGATACAAAGTGAATAAGTTGGAAAGGTTGTTTTTTTCCTAAGGCTGCTGGGCCGTCAGCCGCGTAAAGGGTCGCCGGTGCGCGATGCAGGGCGGCAGGCTCTGCGAAATTTCGGGCGCATTAGGACCCACCAAATACAAATTGTGAGCTTGCCCATCGTAGCCGGCGGGAATTTCCGCGACGGGCTGGATCAAGTTGGGGTCAAAGCCCCTGATCCTTCGATCGCTCAGGAGATAGAACTGCCCGTGCCGCGCGACTTCGGCCTTCAGGTAACGCTGAAGCCGCGCCGGTTTCGTCAGCCGGGTCCGGTGGTTCCACTTCATGGCGCTCATCATGCAATGCTCCCCAGTCTGCTCGAAATCGATCCCGGTCAGCGTCGAGACCACGGGCGAGCGGAAATCGGGCCAGGCCATCCAATGCTTGTCCGCAAGGCCCAGGCGCTCGATCTCGGCGGCGGCCTCCGGGGCGGTGTTGAACGGCAGCGCGAGGTTGATTGCGGCAGTGGCCAGGCCGCAGGCGGCCGAGACTGCCAGCCACAGGCGAAAGCCAGGCTGCGGCACTTCGCCTCGCTCGCGGCGAAACCACGCGAAGACGATGACCAGCAGCGCGATCAGCATGAGGTGACGAATGGCCAGCGGGTAAACGACCATCGAGAACACGAAGGTCAGCCCGATGAAACCGAACAAGAGCAGCCGCTGGAAGCGGTCGCCCTGCGTGGTCGTCCAGCATAGCAGGAGGAACGGTATCCACAGTATGCCCGCTAGCGGAAACGGCGGCGCGTTCCACGTTGCCACCAGGCCGCCCTGGAAGGGCAGCGCGAGCGCTCCGAGGTTCGAAACATAACCGAGGAAATCTTGTGCAAAGCCGCTGCTTTGGACCGCCGGAATAATGTCTTCCGCCGGGCGGACCGACCAAGCGGCGAGCAGTCCGAGCCCCAGCCACAGCAGAGCGCCCGGCCAGAACAGTTGGCGCTCCCGAAGCTTGAGCAGCACGAGAATGCCGGAGATCACCCCGAACAGGAAATCGCACATCGGCAGCAATGCGATCACCAGCCACACCCAGCGGCTGCGCCAGTACGCCGTGGCCACGACGATCAGCGCGACGCCGAGTGTCATGCTGCGCGACAGGGTCAGGAAATCGAACAGCACGAACGTCGACAGCGCGATCAGGAGCCGCTCGGCGCGGGTGAATGGACTGCGGAACAGGATGCAGGCTTGGGTGATCGCAGCGAGCGCCGCGGCGAGCACCGGGAGCGTAGCCAAGGGCTCCATTACATGCGCTAGCCCGCGCAGGATGAGGTAGAAAAGCGGAGGATGTCCTTCGTAGCGCAGCCACGCGAACAGGGTCGCGAGGTCCGGCGCTTCGACGGCGAGTTGCACGGCCTGCACCTCGTCGAGCCATGGCCGGTGCCCGGCGATCAACAGTGCCTGGAGCGCGAAGACGAAGGTGACGGCGCCAAGCCATACGGCGGGCCGCGTCAGCCGGGCGTCGATGGCGCGCAGCCACCCAGTGTTGGCCGAACGCGCCGCGCGCCAGCGTGGCCAGCGTAGCAATTGCCCTGTCAGACTGGTCATGCGCCCCCCGGCCGCTTGGCCCCGACGGCGATCTAAGGCGACATCGTTAACGGGCGGTAACCATAACGCGCGGAAAATCGTGGATAATTGGACCGTCGGCGCTCACCGCCCGCGGCAGCTCCCGGGCACGCGGTACCGCGGTGAGGCAATATTAACCACAATTGGCGAAGAAGGACCCGATGAGCGGACCCTCGGGATCATTTGCCGCGGCTGGCGCCGAACCCACCACGGCGGGGGTTGAGAGTCTTCTGGGAACCGGCGCACGAGTTGCCGCGATGCGTATCGCCGCGCTTCTGATCGTCCTCCTTGCCGCGATGGCGAGCAGGCCGATCCGCGAGACGCTGCCGCACTACTTTCTCTACCGCCAGGACCTGCCGGTCATAGTACTGCTCTTGGTGACCTTGCTGGGGCTCGCCCTCATGCCGGTTCGCGGGGGCCGAACCGTCGCCGCGCCTTCGAGCCGGCTTACTGCGTGGACGGCGGGGGGGGCGGCAGCGGCTCTCATCGCCGTCGGGTTAGCGGGTCACTACCTCGTGCTGTGTGGCTACGCGTTCAGTCGCGACGAGCAAATGGCCCTGTTCGATGCAGAGATATTCGCCGGGGGCCATTTCGCGGCTTCTCTGCCGGATCTATGGCGCCCCTATCATTCCGCGCTCAACGTCTTCTTCATTCCGGAATCGGCGGTCGGCACCGGATGGTTCTCGATCTATCGCCCCGTCAACGCGGCACTGCATGCCCTGGTAGGCTTCGTCGCGGACCCGGCGTGGGCCAGCCCGCTGCTCACTGCGGCGGGATTGCTGGCGACCTGGCGCGTAGCGCGCCGCGTTCTCCCGGGCGATAATGAAAGCCAGCTGGTCGCGATCCTGCTTTACGCGACCAGCACGCAAGTGCTGGCGACCGCGATGACCAGCTACGCGATGGCCGGCCACCTCGCGTTCAACATGATCTGGCTTGCGCTGCTACTTCACGATCGCTGGTATTCGCACGCTGCCGCGATCGGCGTGGGGTTCCTTGCCATCGGCCTTCATCAGCCCGCGTACCATCCGATGTTTGCGGGGCCGTTCCTGTTTTTCTGTCTGGTCATGCGACGACGCTGGGGCCTGTCGGGGATTTACGCGCTGGCGTATGCCGCGGGGGTCGTAGCCTGGGGCAAGTACACTGCGCTGCCCCTCGGCGAGCTTGGTGTGTCCGGCAAGCCGCAGGATGTGGATTCATTCCTGCTCACGCGCCTGTGGTGGGCGATTTCGGAGATCTCGCCGGCGTACTTGTGGACACAGGCGGCCAACCTCGTGCGTCTCGCCGCCTGGCAGAACCTGCTGCTAGTGCCGTTGCTGCTGGCTGGGCTTGGTCCCGCACTGCGTTCGCGCGATCCAGTGCTCCTCGGCGCGGTGGCGGCGCTGGCGGTCCTGGTCATCTTCAAGCTCGTCTTGCGCCCTTACCAAGGGCACGGTTGGGGGTTCCGTTACATGCACGGCCTAGTCGGTGTAGCCTGTCTCATCGCGGCCCTCGGCTGGCGCGACCTGCGCACCAAGCTTGCCCTCGATCGGCGTCACCTCGCAGCGGCCACCGGGGCCACTTTGTTCATCGCGATGCCGTGGCTGTTGTGGCAGGCGCACCACTTCTCCGGGCTTTTCGCCGAGGTGGACCGAAGCATCGCGGCCACTAACTCCGACCTGGTGATCGTTGACGATACCGCTCCGGAATTCACGGCGGACCTCGTCTACAACCCGCCGTACCTGGACCGCCGCCCGATCCGTTTGCTGGCGAGCCGGATTGAAGGCGGTGAGTTGGCGAGGCTTTGTTCCGACCGCACCATCGCATTCGTTGACGCCGAACGTCTCGCACCGATCACCGACGAGCTCGGCCGGCCGGAAGTGCCAGCGGGTGGCCTGGTCCCCGATCTCGCTCGCGCCGCGGCGAAGGCGGGCTGTACGGTGGTTCCCCTAGCGCCCTCGCCCTGACGGGCATCAAGCCGGTGGCAACACAAGGCAGGGTGCCCTAGAGGCCTGCGGCGATGGGCCGCGAGCATCACCGACCTGAGGATCGCGGCGGCGGCCTGCTATTCGCGCTGCTCGGCTTCGTGCTGCTCTCCTGCGGTGACGCGGTAGTCAAATCGATGGCGGGGCAGTGGGCTCCAACCGCGATCGCGGCATTGCGATACGGGGTTGCCGCGGTCGCGCTGTCGGCCCTGTTGCTGGTGCGCGAAGGGCCCGCCGGGTTGGCGGTGCCCCGCCCGCGATTGCAGCTTCTCCGCGGGTTGAGCGTGGCAGTCGCGACGGTGACCTTCTTTTCTTCGCTGCTGATCATGCCGCTGGCTGAAGCCACCACAATCGTGTTCGTCAGCCCCCTGATAACCGGTCTTCTCGCCCCAGTCTTCCTCAAGGAGCGGGCAAGCGCGGCGACCTGGATCGCATGCGCGATCGCTTTTGCCGGGGTGATGATCGTACTGCGCCCAAATCTCGTCGAGACGGGTTTTGCGGCGTTGCTGCCGCTGGTGTCCGCCTTTGCGATGAGCACCCTGTTCATGGCCAATCGCGCGGCGGCGGGACAGGCGAGCCCACTCGCCATGCAGGCAGTCCTCGCGTTAGCGGCGCTACCCATCCTGCTGATGGCGACTCTCGTGGGGCACTATTCCGGGGTTGAAGCCCTGGTGGTGAGCGTGCCTTCGGTACACGTCATGGTGAAATGCGCGGTGGTCGCAGCGAGCGCGAGTACGGCGCATTGGCTGATCTATCTGGGCACGACGCGTTCCGGCGCGGCGAGCGTCGCACCCATGACTTACGTCCAGCTGTTGGTCGCGACGAGCCTCGGGTGGTGGTTCTTCGGGGACCGACCGGATGGCGCAACGCTGTTGGGCGCGGTGGTCGTCATCGGTTCGGGGCTGTTTCTTTGGCGCTCGAATTTGCGCAGGCGGGCGAGTTGACGGCGATATCGCAATATCATATCATGATATCATGACTCGTATCCTGGCGGATCTTCCTGACGACGATATTCGATGGCTCGATCGCTTGGCCGAAGAGCAGGGCAAATCACGCGCGGCCATATTGCGCGAAGCCGTGTCCTCCTATCGCGGGGAGACGGCGCGCGACGGGATCGAAAAATTCTTCGGGATTTGGCAGGATCGCTCGGACATCGGTGACGCCGTCGAGTGGCAACGCCGCGAACGCGCAGGCAACGCCCGGCCGTGGGATCCCGACTACGAAGCTGCGCGATCCGAGTTTCCGGATCTGTTCGACCCGGAGGACGACCGCGAGCATGACAGGCACAAGGCCTGGCTTGCCGGGAAAGCGGCGCGGCGCCCATGACCGAAGCTGTGTTTGACAGCAACATCGTGATCGATGCCTTGCGCGGGGTGCGAGAGGCGCAGGCGGAGCTGGTCCGCTATTCGCAACGTTACATCAGCCGGGTGACATGGATCGAAGTCATGGCCGGCGCCTTGCCCGACGACGGCAAGCGGGCGGAAGCCTATCTCGATCACTTTCGCATTGTCGAGGTCAGCGAAGAAGTGGCTCGGCAAGCGGCGGTCTTGCGTTCGCAGCGCCTTCGTCTGAGGGCCCTCGACGCCATCGTCCTGGCCTCCGCGCAGAGCACCGGCCGCATTCTCGTCACCCGCAACACCAAGGATTTCCCGGCCAACATGCCGGGCGTCCGCGTCCCCTATACTCTTTGAAGGAATACGAAGCAGCATGTGCGGAATCATCGGCATCGCCGGCAGGGAAGAAGTCGCGGACCGGCTGGTCGACGGGCTCCGGCGAATGGAATACCGCGGCTACGACAGTGCGGGCGTCTGCACGCTGTTCGATGGCGCACTGGTGCGCCGGCGGGCAGAAGGGAAGCTGGCGAACCTCGTGCGCGAACTCGCCGCGCATCCGGCTCCTGGCCAAGTGGGCATTGCTCACACCCGCTGGGCGACCCACGGCGCACCAACGGCGCACAACGCGCACCCGCATGCCACCCAGCATGTCGCGCTGGTGCACAATGGGATCATCGAAAACTTCAAGCCGCTGCGCGACGAACTCACCGCCAAAGGCCGGAAGCTCGAGAGCGAGACCGACAGCGAGGTGGTGGCGCACCTGATATCCGAGGAGGTCGAGAAGGGCGCTTCGCCGGAAGATGCGGTCAAGACCGTGCTTCCGCGCCTCCGGGGTGCATTCGCTCTGGCAATTGCCTTCCGCGACCACCCTGACATGCTCATCGGCGCGCGGCTCGGCTCTCCGCTGGTGATCGGCTACGGCGAAGGGGAGACTTATCTCGGTTCCGACGCGCTCGCGTTAGCGCCGCTGACCCAGCGCATCGCTTACCTCGATGAAGGCGATTGGGTGGTCATCAACCGTGACGGCGCGCAGGTCTACGACGCCGAGAACACCCCGGTCACGCGCGAGATCACCACATCGGGCGCGTCTGCGGCAGCAGTCGAGAAGGGCAATTACCGGCACTTCATGCAGAAGGAAATCTTCGAGCAGCCGACCGTCGTGGCGCAGACCCTCAAAAGCTACGTCCATCAGGCCGACAACCGCGTGGCGCTGCCGCAGATCGATTTCGACCTCTCGTCGATCCGACGGGTGACGATCGTTGCGTGCGGCACCTCCTACTATGCGGGAATGGTGGCCAAGTACTGGTTCGAAACGTTTGCCCGGGTGCCGGTCGACATCGATGTGGCCAGTGAGTTCCGTTATCGCGACCCGGTACTGGAGCAGGGCGGCCTTGCCCTATTCATCAGCCAGAGCGGCGAAACCGCCGACACGCTCGCCGCACTCCGCCTTTGCAAGGAACGCGGCCAGACGATCGCAGTGGTGGTTAATGTGCCGACCAGTTCGATGGCGCGCGAGGCCGACTTGCTGCTGCCGACCCATGCCGGCCCCGAAATCGGCGTGGCCAGCACCAAGGCCTTTACCTGCCAGCTTGCGGTGCTCGCCGCGCTCGCCGCGCACCTCGCGGTGAAAAAAGGCAGGATGAACCGCGCCGAGGAGCAGGAAGTGGTGCGACACCTGCTCGAAGCGCCGGCCGCGCTCAACGCCGCTCTCGATCACGACGAGGATATCGCGGGAATGGCATACCTCATCGCCCCGGCGCGCGACGTGCTCTACCTCGGGCGAGGCCCCGACTATCCGCTGGCGCTCGAAGGGGCGCTGAAGCTGAAGGAAATCAGCTATATCCATGCCGAGGGTTATGCATCCGGCGAGATGAAACACGGCCCGATCGCACTGATCGACGAGGCGGTCCCGGTGATTGTCCTCGCGCCTTCCGGTCCCTTGTTCGAGAAGACGGTTTCGAACATGCAGGAAGTGCGCGCACGGGGCGGCAAGATCGTGCTGATCAGCGATGAAAAGGGCCTGGAGGAGGCCGGCGAGGGTTGCCTGGCGACGATCCAGATGCCCAAGGTCCACCCACTCATCGCGCCATTGGTGTATGCCGTGCCGGTGCAATTGCTGGCTTACCACGTCGCATGCGCGAAGGGCACCGACGTCGACCAGCCGCGCAACCTGGCAAAGTCGGTCACAGTCGAATGAGCGACTTGGTTAATTCCAGGTTCCTGCGGAGCTGAATTTTATCGTTTTGATAAAAGGATTTACGGTCGAATAACCTTTTCCCCGGTAAAGCTTGGGGGTGACCGATCGCACCATTCCTGCGCCCGAAGTGCCGGCGGACCTGCCGCTGCTAGCGATCCTCGGTCTGAGGGATCCCGAGGGCGACGACTGGGCGCGCTTGCGCGGGCTGCAGTACGCGCAACTGATCAAGACCGTGCGGCTGCGTGTGGCTATGCACGCGGCCTGCGCCTTGCTCGCGATCGGTATCTACGCGGGCACGGCGCCGCTCTGGCTGATCGCGATGTTCGTGATCGCACTCGGTGGCGGGCTGATGATCAACGTCCGCTCCAACGTCGGGGTCGCCGAGGGGGATCGGCCCCGAGTCACCCGCGAGGAAATGAACCGCAAGGGCGTGGCGACGTTCATCGTCGCGCTAGCTTGGTGCATCCCGATCGTCGGGTTCGGCCTATTCGGCGACAATGCCGACCGGGCCGGCCTAGGGATGCTCATCTGCGTGCTGCTCGCGGGATCATCGCTGGCGCTCGGAGCCGCACCGCTGGCCACCGTGGTGATGGGGGTCGTCACGACGCTTGCCACGGTCGCCTGCTTCCTGTGGTTTGGCCAGTATCCTGCGGCGATAGGCATCGTGCTGATGCTCATTGCGGTGATCAGAGGTGTGGTGGTGGTGGCGCGAGTCCATCTCAACGCTTGCCTCGCCGAAGCCGGCAATGCCGAAAAGAGCGAAGTCGTATCGCTTCTGCTGCGTGAGTTCGAGGAGAACCAGGCCGACTGGCTGTGGCAAATCGACACGAACCGCCTCGTGCGCTCGGCGTCGCCCCGCTTCGCGTTCGCGCTGGGTCGCCCGATCGAGGAGGTCGAGGGCAAGCCGTTTCTCGAGCTGATCAGCGGCGAGGCGTGGTCCACCGGGCAATTCCCGGCGAGCCTGCACGACCTGGCGGAACGGCTGAAGCGGCGCGAGAGCTTTTCCAACTTGCTGGTCAAGGTCGCGATCGGCCGCGAGCACCGCTGGTGGGAGTTGTCCGGCACGCCGATGCTCGACGACAACGGCGCCTATCTCGGCATTCGCGGGGTCGGCTCCGACGTCACCGAACAGCGCGAATCGAGCGAGAAGATCGCCTACCTCGCGCGCTACGATACGCTTACCGGCCTGCCCAACCGGCTGATGCTGACGGAGGCGCTCGGCGATGCACTTCGCTACGCCGAGCAGTGGCGTACCCGTTGCGCCTTCCTGATGATCGACCTCGACCGGTTTAAGGCGGTGAACGATTCGCTCGGGCACCAGACCGGCGACAAGCTGCTCGCGCAGGTCTCGGCGCGGTTGAAGGCCCTGATGGGCGAGAACGAGCTGTGCGGTCGGCTCGGCGGCGACGAGTTCGCCATAGTCATCCGCGATGCGAGCGACCGCGGTTGCATCGAACGCGTGGCGAGAAGCGTCATCGCACGCCTGTCGCAGCCATACGAGGTCGATCATCATACCCTCTATGTCGGTGCCAGCGTCGGCTCCGCCGTCGGGCCGCGCGACGGGCAGAGCGTGGAAGAATTGATGCGCAACGCCGACCTCGCGCTTTACCGCGCGAAGGACGACGGCGGCGGCGAGCATCGCAACTACGAGCCCGAACTCCACGCCAATGCCGAGGAACGGCGCCAGCTCGAATTCGCCCTCCGCCGCGCGCTCGAGAAGCGCGAGTTGGAATTGCACTATCAGCCGGTGGTCGACACTCTAACCGAGCAAGTCGTCAGCTTTGAAGCGCTGGTCCGCTGGAACAGTCCCGACCACGGCTCGGTCAGCCCGGGCAAGTTCGTGCCGATCGCCGAAGATACTCGCCTGATCGTGCCGATCGGAACCTGGGTCCTCGAACAAGCCTGCCGGGAGGCGACCCGCTGGCCCGAGCATGTCCGGATCGCGGTCAACGTTAGCCCGGAGCAGCTGTTCGAGCCGGACTTCGCGACCGCGGTGGTGCGCGCTCTCTCGAACAGCGGGCTGGAGGCCAGTCGCCTCGAGCTCGAGGTCACCGAGAGCATCTTCCTGCGTGATGCCAGCGTCGCGCGCAGCGCGCTGGAGCAGGTGATGGCGCTCGGCTGCACGGTGGCGCTCGACGATTTCGGTACCGGTTACTCATCGCTCGGCTACCTGCGTAAGATTCGCTTTTCGACAATCAAGGTCGATCGCAGCTTCGTCCAGGGAGCGGCGCAGGACAGCAAGGAAAGCCTTGCGATCATCCGTGCGGTCGTCGCGATGGCTGACAGCCTGGAGATGTCGACGACCGCCGAAGGGGTCGAGAACGAAGACCAAGCGGCGATGATCCGCCGCCTTGGCTGCACGAAGATACAAGGTTTCCACTTCGGCCGGCCGATGAAATCGGAGGACGCGCTGAAGCTGTTCCGCCGCCGGCCCGAGCTGCCCGAGCGCCTGCGTGCCTAACCGCTAGGCGTGTACTAGCGCGCCGACCGCGCTTTCGAACAGCGCCCGCCCATCGGTCCCGCCGAGCTCCGGCTCGATCGCGCGCTCGGGGTGGGGCATCATCCCTAGCACGTTGCCGTTGGCATTGAGGATGCCCGCGATGCGCCGCTGCGAGCCGTTGCACTCGTCGGCGTAGCGCAAGGCTACTCGGCCTTCTCCCTCCAGCCGATCGAGGGTCGCTTCGTCGGCGAAATAGTTGCCATCGTGGTGCGCAACGGGAAGGGTGATCGCCGCCCCCGCTTCGTAGCCGGCGGTGAATAGCGACTGGTTGTTCTCAACCGTCAGCGGAGCGGCCCGGCAGGTGAAGTTCAATTGCGCATTGCGCATCAGCGCGCCGGGAAGCAGTTCGCTTTCAGTGAGCACCTGGAAGCCATTGCACACACCCAGCACCGGCACGCCGCGCTCGGCAGCCTCCACGACCGAACGCATCACCGGGCTACGGCTCGCGATCGCGCCGCAGCGCAGGTAGTCCCCGTAGGAAAAGCCGCCGGGCACCGCGATGAAGTCGAGGCCGGGCGGCAATTCGGCATCGCCGTGCCACACTCGGAGCGCGGGGACGCCCGAGACTTTCTGGAGCGCCACCGCCATATCGCGATCGCAGTTCGATCCGGGGAAAGTTATGACCGCGCCGCGGAACGCCATCACGCGGTCTCCATCTTCTCGATGCGATAGTTCTCGATCACCATGTTGGCGAGGAGCTTGCGGCACATCTCGTCGAGCGACACGTCGCTGGTGCCGTCGGCGATGTCGAGCTCGATCAGCCGTCCGACGCGGACGTCCTCGACCCCTTCGAAGCCGAGACCTTCGAGCGCGTGATGCACGGCGCGGCCCTGCGGGTCGAGCACCCCGGGCTTCAGGCTGACGTAAACGCGGACTTTCATGGCGGTGGCGGCCCTTCGTGATGGCGGGGACGCGCGCAGCCTATGGCGAAAGGGTGCTGCGCCGACAAGCGCTAGCCGCCGGTTTTGCCCGCCGGTAGCGCAAGGACCTCTACGGCTGCCGACGGCGCGAGATACCGTGCGGCGGTTGCCCGCAGGTCGGCAGGGGTGATGTTCGTCAGCAGGGCCTTTGCGGAGAGGAAACGATCGATGCGGAATGCTTCGCTCTGCGCCCTTGCGGCGAGCCGCATCCAGCCGCCGTTGGTCTTGAGCGCGTTGTCGTAGCCTTCGAGCAGGGGCCGGCGGGCCCGGTCGAGCGTGTCGGCGCCCACCGGCTCGCGTCCAAGCCGCTCGATTACCGCCTGTAGCGCCTGGCGCGTGGGATCGACGTCGTCCACGTCCACTGACGCGGCGAGGCTGAAGGTGCCGTAGCCATCCCAGACCGACGACGGCGCGCTGCTGGCGGAAGGCGAGTAGGCCTTGCCGAGCTTCTCGCGCAGTTCTTCGGTCAGTTCGATGCGGACAACGCGCTCGAGGAGTTCCATGCGCTCCACCTCGAGGTGGTCGCTGTCGTCGACGGTCGGCCAGGTCCACTGCAGCAGCGCCTGGTCCGCTTCGCCAGTGTGGGAGACGGTGCGCGGCGAGCGGTCCGCGGTGAAGCCGCGCTGCCGCTCGGCGTCGCGAGGTAGGAAGTCCGCTTCGCGTGCCGGTAGCGCCCCGAGCGTCTTGCCGACCATCGCGACCGCGGCAGCCTCGTCGATGTCGCCGACGAGCGCAAGTTCGATGGCGCCGCTGGCAAGCCGATCGCCGATTGCGGCGCGCAGCTTCTCGAAGCTGAGCTTCTGGTAGTCGCTTTCCGGCTGGACGGTGAAACGCGGATCGCTGTCGGAAAGAATACCGCCGAGGGCCGAGCCGAGGGCGCCGCCGGGAGTCGCGTCCTTGCGCTTGAACCAGTTCGAGATCTCGCGCCGATAGCGGATTTCGCCCTCGCGGCGATATCCCGGGTCGGTCAGGGCGGCGGCGATCAGCTGGAGCTGCAACTCGAGATCGCGCGGGGTCGTCCCGCCTCCACTGACGAAAGTATCGCCGGCGGTGGCGAGAGCGAAACCGACGGTGCGTCCCGCCAGCACGCTTTCGAGTTCGTCCTGCGAGTGTTTTCCGAGACCGCCGGCAGTAAGCGATCCCACCATCGCGGTCGCCAGCGGGTTGTCGCGCGTGTCGAGCAGCGACCCGCCGTCGAGATTGAGCTGGAAGCGCACCCGGTCGGTCTCGAGCGCGGTCTTCTTCAGGTTGAGTCGCACGCCGTTGGTGAAGCGGATCATGCGGATGCCTGTGCGTGGTTCCACTTCGTGGGTGACCACTGCACCGGGCGCGCCGAAGTCGGTGTAGGCGAACGACGCCGCGGCCGCTTGCGCCGGAGCGGCTAGCTTCTCCGCCATCGCGGTGTTCCACGCGCTGCGCAGCGCCTCGGCTCCGCCTTCGGGGGCGACCCGGCCCTGAAAGCGGATAAGCGGATCATCCAGCGGCGCGGCGTCCGCCCGCAGCGCGGCGAGCACGGCGTCGGGGGTGATCGAGGGCGCAAATGCTTCGAACCGTTGAAGCGCGCTCTCGGGCGTGGAGGGGACCATGTCGTCGTCCAGAAGCTGCTCGACCACGTTCACGAGTGTTGCGTTGCTGCGGGTTGCCGCGGACGCTGCTGCGTTCTGCGCATTCTGACGGTCGCGCGCCAACTGCTCCGCGATCTCGGCCTCCGAGAATCCGAATTCGAGCGCGCGGCGCCATTCGCGCGCGGCCACCGCGAGGCCATCTGCCCATCGCCCGTCGACCGCGTCGACTATCAGGTTAGTCGCCCGTGCATCCTCGAAGACTTTGCCGGTGCCGAAGCCGGCAGCGCGATAGGGAGCATCTTCGCCCCGTGCGATCGTCTCCAGGCGTCGATTGAGCGCCCGGTAGCCGATTGAGCGCAGGAGGTTCAGTCGTCGTTGCGCGACGGTGTCCGGTTCGTCGATCCACTTCGAGAGGCGGGTGACCGTAACCCGCTCCGATAGCGCCGGGTCGAGGTAGATGTCGGTTTCTCCGCTGAGGGAGAGGTCGACCGGTCCCGTCGCCGGCGGCGCCGGCGCCGGAGCCGGCTTCCAGTTGCCGAAGCGCGCGGCGACTGCCCGTTCCACGGTCGGCACGTCGATCGCGCCGATAACGACCAAGGTCGCGTTCGCGGGAACGTAGGCGCGCCGATAGAACTCGCGAAGCTTCGCTGCATCGGCCGCGCGCAGGGTCGCGTCGGTGCCGATCGGCAGACGGCTGGCGAAGCGCGCGCCGGGCGTCGAGAAGGCCCACTCGTCCTCCAATTCCTTGAGCGCATAGTTCGTGCGATCGCGCTTTTCGGCGAGGATCACGCCTCGCTCCCTCTCGACCGCCTCGTCGGAGATCGTGAGTTCGCTTGCCGTCTCGCGCATGATCATCAGCGCCGTATCGATCAGTTTCGGGTCGTTCCTCGGCAGGTCGAGCTTGTATGTGGTCGTCTCGAACCCGGTCGAGGCGTTGGTGTCGGCGCCGAAGGCCAATCCTTCGCGCTCAAGCAGCTTGACCATCTCGCCTTCCGGGACGTTCTTCGATCCGTTAAACGCCATGTGTTCGAGGTAGTGAGCTAGCCCGCGCTCCTCGTCGCGCTCTTCCAGGGATCCCGAACCGATGCGCAGGCGCATGAGCACGGTATCTTCCGGCGTGTGGTTCTCGCGCAAGACGTAGCGCATCCCGTTGGGAAGCTCGCCGAACGTGAAGGCCGGATCGACCGGCACGTCGCTCTCTTCGAAGGCCCAAGTGGCTTCGGGCCCGGCAGTCTGTGCGAGGACCGGTGCGGCAGTGGCAAGGAAAAACGGCAGGAGGAACATCGACTTCATGCAGTGCTCCTTGCCCCGTTCGCCTGAACGGAGCAACAACGCGCGCAATCCCATGAATGTCGATCTTGTCTACAACCCTGCCGCGGGCAGCTATCGCGCCAAGCGGCTGGCCGACTTGAGGCGCGCTCTCGAGCGGAAGGGCGCGGCCGTCCGCGAGGTGCCGTCCGCCCGCAACTGGGATCCGGCGAACGATCCGCCCGACCTCGTCTGCGTCCACGGAGGTGACGGCACGCTGCGCGACGCTGTGCAGGCGCTCGGGCCTATGGCGGGCGAAATTCCGTTGTGCATCGCGCCTTCGGGCACGATCAACCTCGTGGCCCGCGAGATCGGCTATCCGCGCGAACCGGAAGCGTTGGCCGAGCTGGTGTTCGCCGCTTGGGCGCGGGGACCGGGAAGCTGGCTACATGCGCCGCTCTACACGCTAGGCGAGCTGCCCGTGGTAGCCTGCCTATCGATCGGGCCGGACAGCCACGCGGTGGCCGACGTCTCGAGCGCGCTCAAGCGGCGGATAGGGCGGTTGGCTTACGGGGTCGCGATGATGCGGCTGCTCCGTCGCTGGCCGCAGGAGACGATGACCGTTCGCGGCGAGACGACGGATGGCGAGCGCTTCGAATGCGAGGCCGGTGCGGTCGTTGCCAGCCATGGCGCGCACTACGCAGGCTCATTCCGGCTCAGCCCGCGCGCAGCGCTCAAGGCGGATTCAGTTGAACTGATCGTTCTTCGGCGGTCGAGCCGCTGGGCGACCCTCGCGTTTACCGCGGCCGCGCTGCTGCGGCTGCCCCTCGACCGCCTCGGCCTTGCCGACATCCGCAGCGTGCGGCGCGTCGAGTTCGACCGGTGCGTCAGCCCCGTGCAGGTTGACGGCGATCATATCCCCGATTGCGCCTACGCCATCGGGCCGAGCGGACTAAGCCTGCATTACGTCGTTTAGGCCCTTGCTCGAAGGACGGCCGGCTACTTCTTCGGCTTGGACGAAGTGCGCAGGCGCGAGCGGTGAGCGCTCATGTCAAACACCTCCCCGGGGCCGCCGTTGTCGTCCTGCAGTAGGCCAAGCCTGCGCGCGACTTCCTGATAGGCCTCGCTCTCGCCACCGAGATCGCGGCGGAAGCGGTCCTTGTCGAGCTTTTCGCCGGTGACCATGTCCCACAGGCGGCAGCCGTCGGGGCTGATCTCGTCGGCCAGGATGGTGCGGCTGAAGTCGCCGTCCCAGATGCGCCCGAACTCGAGCTTGAAGTCGACCAGGCGAATGCCGATCGCGGCGAACATACCGCTCATGAAGTCGTTGATGCGGATCGCCATGCTGGAGATGTCCTGCATTTCCTCGTGGCTCGCCCAGTTGAAGCAGGCGATCTCCTCTTCGGAAATGAACGGATCGCCGAGAGCGTCGTCCTTGTAGCAATACTCGATAAGCGTGTGGGGCAGCGGCTCGCCTTCCTCGATGCCGAGGCGCTTCGAGAGCGAGCCGGCAGCGATGTTGCGAACAATCACCTCAATCGGGATGATCTCGACCTGGCGCACGAGCTGTTCGCGCATGTTGAGGCGGCGGATGAAATGCGTCGGGATTCCGATGTGGGCGAGGCGGGTGAAAACATATTCGCTGATGCGATTGTTGATCACGCCCTTGCCGTTGATCGTGCCCTTCTTCTGGGCGTTGAAGGCGGTTGCGTCGTCCTTGAAGTACTGGATCAGGGTGCCCGGCTCGGGGCCTTCGTAGAGGATTTTGGCCTTGCCTTCGTAAACCTGGCGGCGGCGGGAGGACATCAGAGCGCTTCCTTCTCGGTAGCGGAAAAACGAGGCGCCCCGGCAGGCGGGTCCGGGTGACTCGCGAGGCCGGGGCGTGTGCGCGCGCCATAGGCAAAAGGCCGCGGGAACGCAACGTCATGCCCCCGGGAGACGCCTCGAGCGTGCATGCGCCGGGCGGCGTGCTAAGGCGGGCCCCATGACAAGCGTGTGGATCGCAACACCCGCCCGGCTGACAGGCGTTGGGCAAAGAGGGATCACCCGGCTGTTTCGGCGCTCGAAGCGATCGGTGTTCGAGGCGCAGGCATGAGCAAGGACGTGAAGATTCTCGTCGATGCCGATGCGTGCCCGGTGAAGGATGAGATTTACCGCGTCGCGAGCCGATACCGCGTTCCGGTGACCATCGTCAGCAACGCCCTCATCCGCATTCCAAACGACCCTTTGGTCAGCCGCATGGTCGTCAGCGATGCCTTCGACGCCGCGGACGACTGGATCGCCGAAGCGGCCGGACCGGACAGCGTGGTGGTGACCGCGGACATCCTGCTGGCGAAGCGTTGTCTCGACGCCGGCGCAACCGTGCTCGGCCCGACCGGCAAGGCTTTCACGAGCGCTTCGATCGGCGGAGTCATCGCTACGCGGGCCATCATGGCCGATCTGCGCGCGGGCGGGGAACAACTCGGCGGACCGGCGCCCTTTGCCAAGGCCGACCGGTCGCGCTTCCTGCAAGCGCTCGACACCAGCTTGGTGCGCTTGCTCCGCTAGTGGCGCGCGGTTTTAAGGCGCTACTTCGCCGAACGCACTTCGCCGGGCCGTCTCGTGTACTGGGTCGAGGTAGAGAAGCGCCAGGTCGTGCAGGCGGCCGTCGCTGTCGCGGACTTGGTCCCGCAGAAGTGCCTCGGCGCGAAAGCCGCACTCCTCGAACAAAGTGATTGCGCCCTTCTGGTCTGGCGTCATGCGCGCGGTCAGTTTGCCGGCGCCGAGCGCGCAAACCCGCTCGATCGCGCCATCGAGCAGGCGCCGACCAAGTCCCTTATTGCGATGGCCCGCTGCCACCAGCAGACGAATGTCCCATACGTGGCGCGACCAACTGAGGGCGTCTGACAGCGCCGCCACGGTGGCGATGATTTCGCCCTTTGAAAGCGCGATCAGGCTGACGATCCCACCTTCCTCCACCCCCTCGACCCAAGCCTGGAGCACGCGTGGTTCGCGGATGTCACGGGCCAAGAACAGCAGGTCGTGAGGAGGAACGGCAGCGGCAAACCGCGCCAATGCCGGCAGGTCGGAGCACGTCGGCACGCGGATCGCAACGGAGTCGCCATCGAGATCGAGTTCGTCAGTCAAACGCTTTTTTCTCCCAGCCATGCGTCGAGCTTCGGCCACATGCGCTTGACCGCATTGGGGCCCGCGATGAGGCTGACGTGACCACCCTTCAACACGACCTGCTCCTTGTCGGACGACCCGATCATGTCGATCAGCGGTGCCGAAGCTGCGGTGGTGACGATGTGGTCGTGCTCGGCGGTCACGTGCAGGAAGGGGCACGTTATCTGGTCAAGCTGGACCGGACGCCCGCCGATCTTCAGGCTGCCGTCCATCAGGCGATTGCACCATACAAGTTCCTTGGTCGTCTCGCGAAAATACTCCCCCGCCAGGGGCAGCATGTCATTGCTCCAGCGGTCGAACATCCGGTGCGATTTTACGAATTCGTCGTCCCACAGGTTGTCGATAAGACGGAAGTTTGAACCCGCGCGCCCGCCCGGGCGGAGCATGTCGAATGCCGTCAGCAGCATTTCTGCCGGCGCTAGTCCGAGCGTGTCGACCAGCCGGTCGACATCGAAGTAGCGTTCGTCCGACCAAGCCTGGAAAAGCGTCATCGCTTTGAAGTCGACCGGCGTGGTGAACACGACGAGGTTCTTGGGGCCGGCGTCTGGGTTCAGCCCCGACCAGAGCACGGAGAGCACGCCGCCCATGCAATAGCCGATCAGGCTGACGTCGCCCTCGCCAGTAGCGCGTTGTACCTCCGCGATGGCGCCGCCGAGGAAATCCTCCACGTAGCTCTTAAGCGATAGGCCGCGATCGTCCGGACGCGGCGCTTCCCAGTCGAGCATGAACACGTCGTAACCGCGCAGCAACAGGAACTCGACGAGGCTCTGGCCCGGCACCATGTCGAAAATGTAGCCGCGGTTGGTCGTCGCCATCACCAGCAGCACCGGCACCCGGTACACTTCGTCGACGAGCGGATGGTAGTGGTAGAGCCGCATCGGACCGCGCAAGACGATGGTGTCCTTCGCGCTCGCGCCGAGGACGGGGGCCGGGGAGGCGAGATACTCGAGCCCGCGCAGGTTGCGCTGGATCGCTCGCTCGACCTCGGTCCGGGTCCGCTCGAGGATCGCCGCGGTTGCCATCAGGCCGTCGGCGGCTTGCGTGTGCGCCGCACCGCCGGGCGGCTGGGAGCGGGATCGTCCGCGCGCAAACGGTCTTCGATCCGACCCAGCGCAGCCTCTACCGCGGCCAGACGCTGACCGAGGGCATCGATATCGGCCTTGCTTGGAAGGTTCGCCGCAGCAAGCACGCGCGCGCTGGCTTCCTTCGACGCGGCCTGCATGCTCAGCGCCGCGCCAGTGATTCCCTGCATGGCCTGTGCCGCTTCCGGCTTGGCAAGCCATTCAGTGCCGTGCTCGTTGGCGAGCTTTTCCCACTGCGCCGCCCACTGGCGGGCGAGGGCAAGCGGATCGAAAACAGCGTCTTCCTTCATCCCGACATAACTTTCGCGCTTCATTCGACGACGTCAAGCGCGGCGAGCGCAGGCGGTCGTCGGACAATCTCGTTGAACGGCGCCAGCACACCTCTTACGCCCCGCCGCGACAACTGGAGGCGGAATGGGGGGAGAAACAATCATCGGCGAGCGCGCGGCCTGGTTTTGGGCCGGTTGCGCTGCGATCAGCGCAGGCGTGCTGCTGCACCTGCCAATGCTCGCTGAGGCGCATTTGATGGGCAATCACTTGGTCGGCATGCCGATGGATCGGGCGATGTACTTCGGGATGGCGTTAATCGCCCTCGGAGTTCCGCTCGCCTGTTTCGGTGCGTTCCCGAAGCGCAGGCCGCGCCATGCCGACGACGCCGGCACAAGCTACGAAGCGCCGGATTTGACGCCGTTGAACCGTTGGCACGGTAGCGTTCTATTGGTGCTCACGCTCGGGTTGGTGATCGACACCATGAAGCCCGCGACGCTCGGCTTCGTATTACCCGGAATGCGCGACGAGTACGGCATTTCGCCGGCAATCTCTGCACTATTACCGCTGTCGGCGCTCATCGGCACGACTGTGGGGTCGTTCCTCTGGGGCTGGATCGCCGACAGCTACGGACGGCGGGTGTCGATCCTGCTGTCGACGATCCTGTTCGTATCGACCTCGATCTGCGGCGCCATGCCGGCGTTCGAGTGGAACATCGTGATGTGCTTCCTGATGGGCGCGTCGGCCGGCGGCATGTTGCCGGTGGTTTATACCTTGCTCGCCGAGGTGATGCCGCCCCGCCACCGCAGCTGGGTGCTGGTGCTGGTCGGCGGGACGGGGCTTGTCGGCGGCTTTCTCGCGGCGAGCGCCGCGGCGCATGCCTTCGAACCGGCGTTCGGCTGGCGCGCGCTGTGGCTACAGGGATTTCCCACGGGCTTGCTTCTGCTGGCTCTCGCGCGGTTCATCCCCGAATCCCCACGCTTTCTTGCCGAGCAAGGGCGGCTTGCCGAACTCGCGCGCATGGAGACCCGCTTCGGCATCGCGCCCCGGCCCCGTGTGGCCGCGCCCGACGACGCGCCGGTCGCTCATCAGCGGCACGCTCGGCTCACCGTCGCGCTGACGCTGGTCGCGCTATCGTGGAGCTTCATCAATTTCGGATTGCTGCTGTGGCTGCCAAGCGATCTCCAGGCGCGCGGGTACTCCTCGCAACTCGCCAGCGGGATAATTGCTAGCTCCGCGCTGATTGCGTTGCCGACTGTGATGGCAGCGGCCTGGCTTTACAGTCGCTGGAGTAGCAAGTGGACGCTCGTCGGAACGATCATCCTCACGCTGGCGGGGCTGGCCGGGGCCTTGCTACCGGCCGCCACTTTGGCGTGGCCGCCTATCCTGCTGGCGGTCATCGCAATGCTAGTCGTGGGCACCAACGGCATGATCGCAGTACTGCTGCCATACGCGGCGGAGAATTACCCCCTCGGCTCGCGCGGACGCGGGACGGGCCTGATAGCGGGAAGCAGCAAGTTCGGCGGCGTCGCGGTCCAGCTGTTTGCGCTTACCGGGATGATACCGACGCTGGGCGGCGCGGCGCTGGCACTTCTGCTGCCGATGGCGGCCTCGAGCGCGATGGTCGCCTGGGCCGGCCGCGAGACGCGCGGCCGCAGCTTGAGGGAGCTGGAAGCCTAGCTGCAGATTGACGTTAGTGGTGCCTCGGGGCGGATTCGAACCACCGACACTGCGATTTTCAGTCGCATGCTCTACCAACTGAGCTACCGAGGCAGGCACTGCGCGAAGGCCCGTCGGGGGCGCTTAGCGGTTGGCGAGGCGGCGCTATGGCGGGGCCGGGGCGGCTTGGCAAGGCCCTCAATCGAGCGCGCGATCGATGTCCTCGGGGTCGGCCGGAGGACCGGGGACGGAGTATCCGTCGGAGAACCACCGGACGAGGTCACGGTCCTTGCACCGGGTCGAGCAGAACGGCGCGTGGGTCTCGCTGCGGGGCTTGCGGCAGATCGGGCAGGGGCGGTGGGTCGCGCTCATAGCGGGACGATCTGGGCATGGCCGCCCGTCGATGCAAGCGACGGATCGGGAGCGAGACGAACGCTGCGCCCGGCCCGCCGTCCCAGCTCGGCGAGCCAATCTGGGCCGATCCTGTCGAGCACTCGGGGGGCCGCGGTCAATGCGATGGCGCCCGCGCGGTCGAGCAATTCGCCCTGCCGCAGCAGCAGCCGCGCGGCGGCATCCGCTGGCTGGAACCGCAGCCGGTGAAGTATCGACGGTCGCTCGCTTCGGGCGACCAGTTGCACGAAGCCGAACCCGTTCATCGCCGTGCGCTCGTGGTCCCAGTGGGAGAGCGCCACGCCGAGCGCGGCATCGACAGACTTGCGGTCACCCCGAGCGGTAAGCGTCGGAAAGTCGATCCCTAAGGAGCCCGCCAAGGCGAAGCGGTCGATGGCCCACGCGATCGGTTCAACGGCGGCGAGCGCGAGCTCGCGCGGAGGGAGGTGGCCGTCGACGTCCACCAACGTCATGGCTGCTGTCGGCGCAAAATGGAGCGAGCCGCCAGGGAAATCCACCACGCCGTCGGCCGCTTCGGCCCAGATTTCCTGCCATGCATCGTCCGGGAAGTGTCGAACGACCTCGGCTTCGAGTGTTTCGGCGAGCGTCGGCGCATCCCGGCATTCGCCAGCGGTGGGCCGGGCTTGCGCAAGCTTCCCGCGGCGATCTTCGCGAAAGGCCGCCCTGGACACTTCGAGGCGAAGAGTCTGGCCCTCGGTGATTCCGCCCGGCAGATGATCGACCAGCGCTTCCTCGCCACTTTCAAAGCGGGCCCGCCCGCGCGCCGATCCCCGCGCGCGTTCGACCAGGACCGCATCGGCTACGAGACCGGGCTCCAATTCCCCCAGCCAGCGCATGCGTGCCGCGACCGCTCGCCCGTTTTCGTAGCGGAGCGCACGTTCCTCGCCGATGCCCTGCTCGACGATCCAGCTCATCGGGCCAAGGTCATGGGATGGCGAAGCCTGCCGCCTGCAGGATCGCGCGGGTCTCGAACAGGGGCAGGCCGACCACGCCTGAGTGGCTGCCGGCGATCCAGGCGATCAAGCCCTCGGCCGCACCCTGGATGGCATAGCCGCCCGCCTTGCCGCGCCACTCGCCGCCCGTGAGATAGGAATCGATCTCGCTAGTGGAGAGGCGCTTGAAGCGTACCTGCGTCTCGCTCAGTCGCTCGCGCACCCTGCCGTCCGGCGCGCGCAGGGCGATGGCTGAGAACACCCGGTGCCGGCGGCCCGAAAGGAGCTCGAGACATTGGCGTGCGACTGCCTCGTCTTCGGCCTTGGGAAGAATACGCCGACCTGCGGCGACCACGGTATCTCCAGCGAGCACGAAGGCTTGGCGATCGGCGGCCGCGGAGGCCTTCTCGCGCGCCATCCGCGCCGCATATACACGAGGAAGCTCCGTCTTGATCGGCGTTTCGTCGATGTCGGCTGAGACTACTCGTGCTGGCTCAACACCGAGCCGCGCGAGTAAGTCGCGGCGGCGGGGGCTAGCGGAGGCCAGGATCAGCGAGGGTGCTAAGTCGGGCATACCTGCCCAGGCAGCTTATTGCGGCCCCGGGCCGCCGCGTCCCGGCATGAAGCGGTAGGTTATGCGCCCCTTGGTGAGGTCATAGGGCGTCAGTTCGACAAGCACTTCGTCACCCGTCAACACGCGAATGCGGTTCTTCCGCATCTTGCCCGCAGTGTGTCCGAGGATTTCGTGGCCGTTCTCGAGCTCTACCCGGAACATCGCGTTCGGCAGCAGCTCCACCACTCGTCCGCGCATTTCGAGGAGTTCTTCTTTGGCCATGTAGCTCGTCGGTTCCTTGTCGTGAGGTCGAATTGGCCGCGGCCCATATACGGCGGCGGCGGAAAAGGGAAGCGCGCCCTGTTCGCGGGCGGTTGGTCAGGCACGGGAAAGGTTTGCGCGACAAATCATTACGCGGGGAAGGGTTGTCCGGATCGTCCGCCCTGCGCCATGCAGGTTGCGGGAGGGACGACTGCAACCAATTGACGAAGGGTCCGACCTCCTTGCGCTTCTTTCATACCATCTCGCTGATGGCGCTTGCTAGCGCCGGAGCCGCCGCCGCCCAGGAAGCGCCGCCGGTCGAGCAGACCACACCGGCGGCAGCCGACGATATCGATGGCAGCGGCGAGATCGTCGTCGTCGCTACCCGCATTCCCGGTCAGGTGCAGACCGACAGCCCGCCGGTGCTCGAGTTGAACGAAGAGGAGGTCGCGGCTTACGGCGCGACTTCTATCGCCGATCTTGTCAATCAGCTCGCGCCTCAGACGGGCTCCGGCCGCGGGCGGGGCGGCCGTCCGGTGTTCCTGGTTAACGGGCAGCGGGTGTCGGGCTTTCGCGAATTCAGCCGGTTCCCACCCGAGGCGATCCGCAAGGTCGAAGTGCTGCCCGAGGAAGTCGCGCTCCAATTCGGCTATCCGCCCGACGCGCGGGTCATCAACTTCATTCTGAAGGACAATTTCGCCAGCCGCGAGATCGAGGCAGAATACGGCATGCCGACAGCCGGCGGCACTGGTACCGGCCAACTCGAAGCGTCGTTGCTGACCATCGACGGTGCCCGCCGGGTCAACGTCGGGGTCGATTACCAGCGCACCAGCCTGCTAACCGAGGCAGAGCGGGATGTGGTCCAGACGACGACAGTCCCGTCAGAAGTAATCGCGGCCGGGCTTGATCCGGCCGACTACCGCGCGTTAGTCGCCAGGCGCGAAAGCGTGACCGGAAACGCCACTGTGACCCAGGGTCTTGGCGAGTTGGGCTCGGGCGGTCAGCTGACGCTCAGCGGAGAAGTCGGCCGCTCCGTCACGCGCTCGCTATCGGGAATTGACACCGTCGACCTCGCACCCATCGAACGACGCAGCGAGACCGATACCTATTCGTTGGGCAGTGCCTTCAACCGCGCGCTTGGCGCCTGGCGTCTGTCAGCCACGCTGGACGCGACGCGGACCGACAGCGACAGCCGCCGCGATATCTCCAACGGCGTGGGTGCCGATCGCGCACTCAGCCGGGTTTGGTCGGCGACCCAGAAGAACACCCTCTCGGGCAGCCCGTTCCGTTTGCCGGGGGGAGAAGCCAACCTGACGTTCGACGCCGGCTACGATTGGACGCGGATCGAAAGCAGCGATACCCGCACGATCGAACGGACGCAGCTAACCCGCGGTAACGTCAACGGCGGGGCTAGTCTCAGCTTGCCGATTACAAGCACCCGCGAAGGTTTCCTCGACGCGATCGGCGACGTCTCAGTGAACCTCGGTGGTGGGGTGGACCACCTGTCCGACTTCGGCACACTGACCGACTGGAATGCCGGGCTCAACTGGCGTCCAACCGAACGGCTGGCGCTGCAGGGTAGCTACGTCGTGCGCGAAGCGGCCCCGGGCCTGAGCCAGCTGGGTAGCCCGCAGATCGTCGACGTCAACGTGCCGGTCTACGACTTCGCCACCGGGCAGACAGCGCTCGCCACCGTCACCACCGGTGGCAACCCGGATCTTCTCGCCGAGACCCAGCGGGACCTCAAGCTGTCGGCCAGCTACGACCTGGACCTGTTCGACCGCGCGAACATCCTCGTCGAGTATTTCCGCAACAACTCGAACGACACGACTGAGAGCTTTCCGTTGCTCACGCCCGCGGTGGAGCAGGCTTTCCCGGAACGCGTGACGCGCGGGGCCGACGGTACGCTCTTGGCGGTCGATCGGCGCCCGGTCACTTTCGCCGAGCGGTCTTCGTCCCGGATCCGCTACGGTTTCAATGTGTTCGGCCGGGTCGGCAAGCCCGCACCCGAGGGTCGGGGCGGGGGGGGGCGAGGGTTTCGCGGGTTTATGGCGGCCGCGCAGCCGGCTCCGGCGGATGCCCCTTCTGGTCCGGGTACGAACTCCGGTGATGCTCAGGGCACGCGCGGCGGGGGCCAGTTCGACGCCGGACAGTTCGACCAGATGCGAGTGAAGTTCTGCGCCACTCCCGCGGGCGAGAACCCCGATCTCATTGGCATGCCGGAGCGCATGCTTGAGCGGCTGAAGGGAGAGGACGGCCAACTCGACCCCGCCAAGATCGCCGCCCTGCGCAAGCGCTTCTGCAATGCCGACGGCACGCCCAACCTGAACAGCGGGCCGCGGCGGTTCGACCCGGCGCAGTTCGGCGCCCTGCGGGCGGCACTAGCGTGCGGCGTCGAAGGCAAGGAACCCGACCTCGCCGCGCTTCCTCCCGAGGCGGCGGCCCGCTTGAAGGGCCCAGATGGCACGATCGACCCCGCGCGCCTTTCCGAATTGCGTACCCGAATCTGCGCCATTCCCGCCGGCGACATACAAGGTCAGCGGGGTCCAAGCGGCGGCGAAGGGCGGCGTCGCGGTGGCCAAGGCGCTGCCGTTGGCGGCTCGGGCACTGGCGGCCCGGGGGGCGGCGGCGGTTCTCGCGGAGGAATGCGGGGAATGATGGGTGGCGGCGGCGATGGTCAAGGCCGCTGGAACCTGTCGCTCTACCACTCGATCGAGCTGTCGAACCAGGCACAGATCGCACCGGGCAACCCACCGCTCGACCTCCTCGAGGGCGAGGCTTTGGGAGAGAGTGGGGTATCGCGGCATACGATCCAGCTCGAAGGCGGCGTGTTTTACAGAGGCATCGGCACGCGAGTGAGCGGCAACTACCGCAGCGGCTCGACCGTGCGGGGCAGCGACTTGCCCGGCGCGAGCGACTTGCGCTTCGGCGACCTCGTCACTTTCGATCTGCGGTCGTTCGTCAATCTGGAGCAACAAAAATGGCTTACGGGCAACGGAGACCCCGGGTTCTGGAAGGGCACCCGTTTCGGCGTCAGCGTGCGCAATCTGCTCGACACGCGCCAGCGGGTGACCGATGAAAGTGGCTCGGTGCCGCTGCGATACCAGCCCGGCCTCATCGATCCGGTCGGACGCTTCGTCGAGATTGAATTTCGCAAGATGTTCTGAGAGCGGCGGGCCTCACTCCTCGGCGTCATGGAAGAGACAACCTGCGCGGACGATCAGGGACGGATTTGAGTAGTCGCCCAGGCTTGCTGCTGGGCTATCCATTCATCCCGCGCGGCGAACCAGGCCGCTCGGCGCTTGGTCCAGTCCGCGGCGCTCATCTCAGGCGCGTCGGTCAGCCATTGCCCGCGTTGGTCTTTCTGGGTCGCTTCGTCGAAGCCGAAAGCCTTGCTCCACTCTGCCAAGTCCTTGGCGAGCGAGTTTCTGATCTGGTTTGCCGCTTGCGGGGGCCCATCCGGCTGCGCTGCCGCTTGCTCGAGGGCATCCGCTCGGCGTCCGCCGGTTCTCTCGACGTAGGCCTCCAGCGCGCCGAGATATGCCCGCGCCAAGTCAGCCTGACTGGTGTTCGTTCCCGCTCGAGATTGACCACTGTTGCGGCGAGCGAGCGCGTCCTCGGCGGCGGTTCGCGGGTCGGCGCTCTCGCCGGGCACGCGGTTCATTTCCCCCATGCCGCGCGATCCGCTGAGGTCGTCGCTTCCCGGTAGCGGCGGCGGCGGGGTGGCGGGGGCCTGAGCGAGCGCCGGTCCGGCGACGCTCGCCACTAACACGGCGGAACAGAGCAGAGCTTTGAGCATCAGAACGCCTCCGATCGGGGGGCGCGAAGCTACCCCATAGCCTTCATCCCGGCAATCATGGCGACGATCCGCTGCCTAATGAAGGCGCGTGCGCGGGAACAGCATTCCCGCGAGACCCCGGGCGCGGAACGGCACCCATCGGCCCTCGGGCTGAGCCAAGCGGTCGGCGAGGGCGAACATCACCGCGGGGTTCACGCCGAGGCCGATGTGGCTGGCGAACACCTCGATGTTCTCGGTCATTTCGTGGCCACGGCCAGGGTGCTGCACCGAGCCCTTCCAGTGGACCACGCCGTCCGCCTTGGTTAAGATCGAGGTGGTGGGCACCGGCGGCGCGTCGGACAGCTTCTTGAATTTGCCGTTGCGCATCGGCTCAGGCCGCTTGCCGTTGATCGCCTCGAAGATCGGCCGCGCGTTGGTGTAGCGGCGGTTATCGCTGATGGGGCTGCCAAGGGTGATTACCTGGCGGACCTTGTCGGGCATCTGCTTGGCCAACTCGCGGGCGAACACGCCGCCAAGGCTCCAGCCGACGAGCGAGATCTTGCCGCCGGTCTTCTTGTAGAGCGCATCGACGCAGCGGGCCATCGCCTCGACCCGCTCGTTATCGACGCGCAGGTTTCGGCCGAGTTCCCAGCCGGCGACTTCATAGCCGAGCTGGCTCAGCAGCCGGCGCATCGGCACGGTGGAACTGTCGGTGGCCATGAAACCGGGGAGCACGAGCACGCCGTGCCCGTCGCCCTTGGGGAGGAAAGACATCAGCGGGCGCAACGCGATGAAGGCGGCGAATTCGCCCATCGCGCGGTGCGGTTCGGTCAGCGCCAGAAGCTTGCTGGGCGGATGCGGCCTGGTCCCGCGAGTAGCGGTGGCGGTTGCAGCGGTCATGACTTGGAGGTCCTTTTCCGCGCCGCGGATTTGGCGGCGGGTTTGGCTTTGGAACGGCTGGCGGCGGGCTTGGTGCCCGATTTAGCATTTGTTGATCGGCCAGCTGTGGCCTTTGCAGGCCGCTTCGATGGTTTTGTGGAGGGCTTCGGGGTGGCCGATGCCCCCCTCGCCAGGTCGCGCAATTCGGCGAAGCTGTCCTCGATGCACTGGGCATAGAACTCGGGGTCGGGCATCAGCTCGCGGCAAGCGGTGAAGGTGACGGTCGCCTCGTCGACGTAGCTTTGCACGGTGTGCGCAAGGCCCATCCCATCGGTCAGGCAGATGAGGCCGTACATACTCTCCAGCTTCGCACCGGTTGAGTAGATCGGCACTGGCGGGCCCGGAACGTTGGTGACCACCGTAGTGAACATCGGCGCCGCCCCACGGTTGGCAAGCCCGAGGCGGGTGTAGAGCTGCGCCCCGAGGCTCATCCACAGCGCCGGTGCAACCTTGCTCGCCTCGGTCATGTTGCGCGCGCCGATCGCCTCGGTCATCGCCTTCGAGTTGGTCGTCCGCTCGTGACAGAACTTGAGCCGCTCCGCCGGGCCCTCGATATGCGTGCCGAGCGGGGCGATCATCGCGGCGACCTGGTTGCCCATGTCGCCCTTCTCGCCTTTGGAGCGGACCGAGATCGGCGCCATGGCGGTGAGCGACTTGGCCGGCAGGTCGTTCTTCGCCAGCAGGTATTTGCGCAGAGCCCCGCCGACGATCGCGAGGAACACGTCGTTGACCTTGGACCCCTCGGCGAGTGCCCGGATGGCCTTGATGTCGGCCAGTGGCACGCTGACCCCGCCGACCACCCGGTGCGCCGAGATGACCTTGTTGAAGCGGGTCTTGGGCGCGACCATCTCGCCGGAGACGTTGAATTCCTTGGCGACGAGGCCCTTCAGTGCCTTGGCAAGGCCCGGGGCCGCTTTGGCAGCGACCTCGAGCTGCTTCAGCGGATTGGTGACCGCATTGAAGTAGCTCTTGCCGATCAACTCGGCGGGATTGGGGACTTTCTCGGGCTTCCAGGTATCGGGTTCGCTCGGCGGCGGCTGGTGGGGATCGAGCGTGTGCATCGCCTCCATCAGGTCGATGCCGCTCATCCCGTCGATCGCCGCGTGGTGGACCTTGGTCACCATCGCGAAACTGCCGGGGGCAACACCGGGGATGTTATCGAGCCCCTCGACCACGGTGAATTCCCACGGCGGGCGGGTGAGGTCAAGCGGACGGGCGAAGATGCGCGCCGCCTGGATACACAATTGTCGCCAGTCGCCGGGCTTGGGTAGCGCCACGTGGCGGACATGGTACTCGAGGTCGAAATCCGGGTCCTCGATCCAATAGGGGTAGTCGAGGTCGAACGGCACCTTGACCATGCGCTGGCGCACGGTCTTGCTGAGCTGCAGCCGGCTCTGGAAAAAGTTCAGGATGTCCTTGAAGCGGACGAAGCCGCCGGGCGCGGTCGCGGGGTTGTAGATCAGGATCGAACCGATGTGCATCGGCGAATTCTTCGTCTCGAGTGCGACGAAGCTCGCATCCATGCCCTGCAATTGCCGCAAGCGCATCCTCCTGTTGCGGCCCGTTTGCCGGGTCCGAAGGGGAGGAGCGTAACACAAGCGTGGCGGTTGGCAACTTAAGCCCTAAATCGCGTCCCCCGCGGCGACCCCGCTCGCCCAGGCCCACTGGAAGTTGTATCCACCGAGCCAGCCGGTCACGTCGACCGCCTCGCCGATGGCGTAGAGCCCGGGGACGCGTTTCGCTTCCATCGTCTGCGACGACAATTCGGCAGTCGAGATGCCGCCCACCGTGACCTCGGCCTTGGCAAAGCCTTCGCTGCCGTTGGGGCAGAAGGTCCACGCCGCCAGCCGCGTCTCGGCTTCGCGCAGCGCCTTGTCCGAGGCGTGGTGCAATTCCTCGATGCCAAGCCGCTCGGCGAGCGTGGCCGCGAGGCGCTCGGGGAGCTCGTCACGCAGCAGCACGCGCAGAGTGGACCGCGGTGATGACTTCTTGGCGTCGAGCAGCCAGCCGGCGGCGCGGCCCGGCAAAAAGTCGATCCGGACTTCATCCCCGGGCCGCCAGTAGGACGAAACCTGCAGGACCGCCGGCCCCGACAGCCCACGGTGGGTGAACAGCGCCGCCTCGCGAAAAGCCGCCTTGCCCGCGCTGGCGACGACTTCGGCGGAGACGCCCGACAGCTCGCGGAACAGCACGTCCTCGCCGCCCAATGTCAGCGGGACAAGGGCGGGGCGAGGTTCCACCACCTTGAGCCCAAAGCGCCGCGCGAGATCGTAGGCAAAGCCCGTTGCGCCCATCTTGGGGATGGAAGGCCCGCCGGTGGAGATGACCAGCGCCGGCGCAGTGTCGTCGCCGATGGTGAATTGATCATTGTGGCCAACCTCGCCGATCTCGACCCCGCAGCGCACTTCCACATCGCCCTTGGCGCATTCCGCCAGCAGCAGGTCAACGATTTGCCGCGCCGAGCCGTCGCAGAACAGCTGCCCGAGCGTCTTCTCGTGCCAGGCGATCCCGTAAGTATCGACCAGCTCGAGGAAATCGCGCGCGGTGTAGCGCGCCAGCGCCGACTTGGCGAAATGCGGATTGGCCGAGATATACCGGTCGGGTGCGGTGTGGAGGTTGGTGAAGTTGCACCGCCCGCCGCCGGAGATGAGGATCTTCTTCCCCACCGCCGCGGCGCGCTCGAGCACCAGCACGCGCTTACCTCTCTGGCCCGCGCGGGCAGCGCACATCAGTCCCGCCGCCCCGCCGCCAAGGATGATCGCATCGTATTGCACGCGCGCCCCCCTACCCCTAGCTGACTGGCATGTCGCGCACCGAAGCAGGAAGTCCCCACGATCCGCGCGGCAGCGAACGCTTCAACGAGGAGCGCGCCACCTACACCGTGAAGGGCGCGGGCGCGCAGCCTGACATCGAGGCGGGTTGCGCCGTGATCCGCGACGTCGTCCGCACCCTCAAACCGCGACCTGGCGTCTATCGCATGCTCGATGCCCGCGGCGACGTGCTTTACGTCGGCAAGGCGCGCAGCCTCAAGGCGCGGGTGGCGAACTACGTCCAGGTCAAGGCGCTCTCCAACCGCCTGCGCCGCATGGTCAGCCAGACCCGCGGGATGGAGATCGTCGTCACCAATTCGGAGGCCGAAGCGCTGCTGCTCGAGGCGCAGCTGATCAAGCGCTTCCGCCCGCCCTACAACGTGCTGCTGCGCGACGACAAAAGCTTCCCCTTCATACTTCTGCGCGGCGATCATGCCTTCCCGCGCATCCAGAAGCATCGCGGCGCGCGGCGAAGTAAAGGCAACTACTATGGCCCTTTCGCCAGCGCCGGCGCGGTCAACGTGACGATCAACGCGCTGCAGAAGCTGTTCCTGCTGCGGAGCTGCACCGACAGCTTCTTTGCCCGTCGCGACCGCCCGTGCCTGCTCTATCAGATCCGCCGCTGCTCGGCGCCCTGTGTGGGACGGATTGACGACAGCGGGTACGCCGAGTTGGTCGCCGAAACCAAGGAGTTCCTCTCCGGCAAGTCCGCTTCAGTCCAACGCAAGATCGAAAGCCAGATGGCCGAAGCGGCCGCCGATCTCGACTTCGAGCGCGCCGCGATGCTGCGCGACCGCCTCCGCGCCGCGACCGCGATCCAGGGCAGCCAGGCGATCAACGCGCAAGGGGTGGGCGACGCCGACGTGTTCGCGCTCGCCAGCCACAGCGGGCAGGTGGGGGTGCAGGCGTTCTTCATTCGCGGCGGGCAGAACTGGGGCCACCGCACGTTCTACCCCAGCCACACCGCCGAGATCGACGAGGACCAGGTGCTCGCCGATGTGCTGCTGCAGTTCTACGAGGAGGTTCCCCCGCCGCGCACCGTGCTGGTCGACCGCGACTTGCCCGAATGCGAGCTGATCGCCGAGGCGCTGTGCGCCAAGGCGGGGCACCGGGTGGAAATCTCGATTCCCGAGCGCGGCACCCGGCGCAAGCTGATGGAGCAGGCCAGTCGCAACGCCCGCGAGGCGCTGGAGCGCCGCCTTGCCGAAAGCGGCACCAAGGCGCGCATCCTGCGCGAGCTCGCCGAGTTCCTCGAGCTCGAAGGCCCGCCGCGCCGGATCGAGGTCTACGACAACAGCCACATCCAGGGCGACAAGGCGCTGGGCGCGATGATCGTGGCCGGGCCGGAAGGGTTCGTGAAGGGCCAGTACCGCAAGTTCAACATGCGCACCGCGCAGACCAACGACGACTTCGCGATGATGCGCGAGGTGTTCACTCGTCGCTTCGCCCGCGCGCTCGAGGAAAATCCCGACCGCGACGGCGAGACCTGGCCCGATCTCGTGCTGATCGATGGCGGCAAGGGCCAGATGTCGAGCGTGAAGGATGCGCTCGAGGAGCTCGGAATCGAGGATGTGCCGCTGATCGCCATCGCCAAGGGCCCGCACCACGGGCGCGAGGGCCGCGAGGTGTTCCACTTCCCCGACGGCCGCGAGAAGACGCTGCCGGTCAACTCGCCGCTGCTGTTCTATCTCCAGACCCTGCGCGACGAAGTCCACCGCTTCGCCATCGGCGCCCACCGAGCCAAGCGCAGCCGCGCGATCACTGCCTCACCGCTCGACGAGATCCCCGGCATCGGGCCGGGGCGCAAACGCGCGCTGCTGCTGGCTTTCGGGACGGCGGGGAAGGTGCGCGCGGCCTCGCTCGACGACCTCAAGCGCACCCCCGGCATCAGCGAGGGCGTGGCGCAGAAGATCTGGGATTTCTACCACCCGGCGGGGTGAGGTTAGTCATTCCCGGACGAGATCGAGATCCTGGAAGTCGTACGAGAAGTCGGTAATTTCCGATATGGCCTTCATGGTCATTCCAGCGACCTTGCCGCCCTCGACCTTGAAGGTCACGAACGCGTCGGCCTTCATGGTCCGGTCTGGCCAGATCGCGGCGAAGGTGTCGCCGTCGTATGGCGTGAGCGGCCCGTCCAGAAGCTCCGACCGGCTCATGTCGATCATCAGGCGCCCGCGCTTCTGGGTAATGGTCACCGTGCCATACCAGGGATCGCGGTAAGTGCCGGCATAGGCGCTTAGCGGAAGGCTCGGGGTAGCGGCATCCTTCGGCCTGGCCATGGCGTTGGCGATCGCGCTCTTCGCAACGGCGTTCTCTTCGGCGCTACGCTTGATAGCGGCGCCGATCACGTCGTTGTCCTGCTTGCCGTCGATCAGCTTGTCGGCGATGTGACGCGTCCACGCACCAGCAGTACTCATGTAGTCGTTCGACGAGGCGAACACCGCAATCTTCTTCTGCGGCAGGAGGATCAGGTTACTGGTGACGCCGGGCGCGCCGCCGGAATGGTGGACCACCGGCGTTCCTTCCATGTCGGCGACGAACCAGCCGAGCGCGTAAAGCGATAGATGGGTAGACCCACCGGCCGGGCGAATGATGCCGCTGCCGACGGGCGTCACACCCTTCCACAGCTCGTTCTTCTGCTTTTCGGAAACCAGTCGACGCCCGTCTTCGGTAACACCGCCGTCGAGCCAGAATTTCGCCCACTTCATGATGTCGGCTGATGGACACCAGATGCCGCCCGCAGGCGCGACCGTCGGGCTGAACTCCATCCGTTTGTCGATAGGCACGCCGGCCGTGGCGCCTGCCTCACGCTCGTGCCCGCGCACGAAGCTCTGCCCCGGCCGCAGGCGGCTGCCGTCTGCGGCACAGGCCGTCATGCCCACGGGCGCGAATATTTCGGCGGTCACGAAATCTTGCCAGCTTTGTCCCGAGACCCGGCTGACCACCTCGCCGGCGACGATGTAGAGCAGGTTGTCGTAGGCGTAGCCGTCGCGGAAGCCGGTCGTCGGGCGCAAATGCTTCAGCGCGTTGATCACATCGGGCGCCTTTGCATTGCCGTCGGGCCACATCACCAGGTCGCCCGCTCCGAGACCGAGGCCGGATCGATGCGTCAGCATATCGCGAACGGTGAAATGCTCGCTGACCCAAGGATCGTACATTCCGAATTCGGGGACGTGCTTGCGCACGGGATCGTCCCAGCCAAGCTTGCCCTGATCGACGAGCATTGCCAGTGCCGTTGTCGTGAACGCCTTGGAAATCGACGCTATTGGGAACAGCGTATCGGGGGTAACCGGCTTGCTGGAACCTTCCTCGAGCGTGCCGAAGGTGCCGGAATATACGACTTTACCGTCCACCATCACCGCGGCGGTCATTCCGGTCGCGTCAAGACCGGCGACGATGCGTTCTGCCTCTGCCGCGTAGTCGGGCTGGGCTACTTCATGCCCGGCAGCGGGATGGGTCGCGAGGGCGCCAAGCGCGATCGCGCATGCCAGGTTCCATTTCAGATCCATCACACGACTCTCCACGACACGAGCCCGATTTGGTCTCGCCCGCGGGGTTATCCGCGCAACGGCAGCCTGACCACAGGAATTGGTCGGGCGCCGAAAGCGTCGATACCGCGAGGTTGCGTCAGGCAGCGGCGGGCAGGGGGGCCCCGGGCCCTACTCCCCGGGCTGGCTTCCGTCGGCGGAACCAGAAGCTCCACATCGCCAGCGACCCGAGCATCGCGAGGGCAAGTCCGGACAGAGTAATCGCCAGCTTCCAAGGCAGGCCGCCGACCTTGGCGGCATGCAGCGGGTAGAACGTATCCTGTGTCATTTGCGCAGCATTGCCCTTAGCCGGGTCGTCGACCGCCAGCACTTTCCCGCTGGCAGGGTCCAGCTTTAGGTAGGTGCGGCCGTTGGGGGTCCACTCGAAGGGCTGTCGCAGCCGTAGCACGACCGGCTCGCTGGCTTCGCGCGGGAATTGCAGGCGGCGCAACGCCGCTGCCGGGAAACGCGCCTGTGCTGCGGTAAACATGGCCGCCCAGTCGGTATCGGGACCCGGCACGCCGGCATTCGGTAGCTCCACCTTCGCGGGCGGCTCGAGTGAGCCCCATGGGGCGAGCACGGTCGCCGCGAGGGGCTTGAACAGCATCAGCGTGCCCGTTGCCATCGAAAGCAGCAGGAGCGGCGCGGCCACGATCCCGAGGTCGCGGTGCTGGCGGACAATCGCGGGCCGGGTCATGCGAGCCGGCCACGGGCGCGGAGCGAAGGTCTTGCGCGTGCGCCACCAGAGGATGGTGCCCGTCAGCACGAACAGCACGCCGGCGACGCCGAACACCCCGGTGGCTAGCTCGCCGGCTTCGCCCATGAACAGGTGGTGGTGGAAATCGAACAGCCACAGCTCGGGCCGTTCCCACTGGCTCGCCCAGCGCGCCACTTCCTGGGCCTGCGGGCCGAAGTAGGCCCCGCCGCCATCGCTGTAGATCGCCTGGTGGAGGCCGAGCGTATCGCCGGCAAAGGTCAGGCGCGACAACTCGCCCCCGGCCGTCGCCCGCTCTGTCACCTGGGCGAGCGCTGCCGGCGTCAGAACCGGCACGGCGTCAGCGTAGGGCAGGGCGGTCCAGTCGTCCTTCCACACCAGTAGCGCGCCGCTGAGGCCGAGAAGGGAAAGCGCGAGGCCGATCAAGCCACCGGCCCAGCCATGCAAGAGTGCGAGCAGGCGCATGGTCAGAAGCCGACCTGCCAGCCGAGCGTAAAGGTCCGCCCGCGCCCGGCGAAGAAGCGCAGGTTGTCGGTCGTGCGCACGGTGTCGGAATTGTACGTGACGTATTGCTCGTCGAGGAGGTTGTTCATCGCCAGCGATATTTCGCCGAGGCCGGTATCGTATTTAGCGAACGCGTCGATCAGGCCGTAGCCTTCGAAGTCGTCGCGCGCCGGCAGGTTGTTGAACGTGCGCGAAAGGTAAATCCGGGCGGCCAGCCGCGCGGCGAAGGGCCCCGCACGATAGTCGGCGGCGAGGTTGAAGCGGTCAGGCGAGATGTTCGCTCCGTCGAGATCGTCGTCGACCAGCCCGTCGGCCTCGCTGTCGGTCTGGCCGAGCACCTGGCTATAGGCGGTCGACAGCGTCAGTCCGGGCACCGGTGTCTGTGTCGCGAGGCTCAGCTCCAGTCCCTCGATGGCGATCGGCTGGCGCGCTACGTCGAAAATGCCTCCAGCGTTCTCGACTAGGAGCGAGCCCAGCTTGCTTGACGACCAATAGTAGCTGACGCTCGCCTCAAGCGGCCCGCGCTCCACTTCCAGCCCGATCTCGCGGTTGTTGGAAATGACCGGCTCGAGCGCGATGAACTCGTCGATATCGACGCCCGGTTCGTCCACCGCGCGCAGGATACGGCCGACGTCGGCTATCGTGTAGCCTTCCGCATAACTTCCGTAGGCCCGCACGCCGTCGATCGGCTCGACGATCGCGCCGCCGTTCCACAGCACCCGGCTGAACGAGGGCGATCCGCCCGCAACCTGCTGCGGACCGTAGAACGCCAGCGTGGTGTAGTCCGGCACTGACAGGCGCACGTTTTCCCACCGGATCCCGCCGGCGAACCGCAATGCGCCGCCCAGCAGCGCGAGGTTCGCCTGCGCGAACGGAGCGAGGCTGCGGAAGTCGCTCTGGGGGACCCAGGCGCGGCCCGTCTGGGTCAGAGTCTGCGCGGTACGGTCGAACAGCGCATCGAACCCCGTGGTCAGCACGAGGTCGTCGAACCCGGGCAGCCGGCGCTCGTAGCTGGCCTTGCCGCCCAGCTTGCGGCTGCGATTGGCCGACTGGTCGAACAGCTGGCCGGTCGGGTCGATCACCGGATCCTGGAATGTGCTCGTCACCAGCCCGCCGAACACATCGAGCGTGCGGCTGAAAAAGCCCTGCAGATTGAGAATGCCGCCGGCTAGGTCCTCCTCGACAAACGAGGCGGAGACGAGCTCGGCGCGGTTGCGCGGCGTGTCCCCGGGCGTTTCACCCCGCACGCTGCTAGTCGTCAGTCCGCTGGCGCGATTGCCCGCTACCACCACGTAGTTGTCGTTGCCTTCGAGATCGAAGCGGTTGGCGACAAGGTCGAAGCGGGCGCTGTCGGTGAGCTGGTATCCGACGCGGCCGAAGACCGACCAGCTGTCGCTGTCCTGGATCTCGCCCTGCGTCCCATCGACGCCGATGCGGCGGCCGTCTCCGTCGAGGAACGCGCCGCGCCGCTCGACCGCCGCACCGAAGGTGGCGTCGAACGCGCCCGCGCGATAGCCGGCGTAGGCCGCCAGCTTGCCGCCGAAGCCTTCGCCTTCGAACCCGCTCGGTGCGGTGACTTGCGCCAGCGCGCGCCCGCTGATCCGGTCGCCGCGCGGCGCGCCGACGGTGACCTGGTTCACCACCCCGCCGGTCGCGCCGATGCCCTGCAGCGCGTTGGAGCCGTAAATGATCTCCACCCGGTCGATGAAGAACGGGTCGATGGTGTAGCCGTCGCGCGAACCGTCGCGCACCGGGGTCGACTGCGGGATTCCGTTGATGGCGAACAGCGGCGAGCGGCCGCGCAGCGATTCGCCCGCTCCAGACATTTTCTCGCGGGTGGGCGAGAACGCCGGATAGCGGGCGGACACGGCATCGACCACCGAACCGGAGATCGCGACCTGGTCCTGAAGCGCCTCGCCGCCGAGGACGTCGATCGTGAGCGGCAGTGCGCTCGCGGGAAGCTCGGTACGCGCCGCGGTGATCACGATCGCTGGCCGCCGGGCATCGTCAGCCTCGCCGGCGGCCACGTCCGCCGCATCCGCCTCGCCTTCGGCGGCCGCTACGGGATGCGCACCCAACGCAGAGGCGAGCGCGGCAAGCGAGGTGACGAGATAGATTCTGCGGCGATGAAAAGGCATGGGGACTCCCTGAAGTGGAGAGGCCACTAAAGTTATTGCGAGTAATTAGCAATAACAGTTCTGTCAGATGGGCTGATTTCCGCGCGAGCTTCTGGGAGCGTTAGATTCTCAGTTGAAATTCCGGGTTAGACCCCCGTTGGTGGTCAACTTGGAGAAGTCCATTGCCGATTCCGAAACCTTGAGCATCCAAGGCGAACAGATGCTCGCGCACGGCGCCATGCCGGCTACGGCCATTCGCGGTTTGCGGCAGCAGCTCGAAATCGATCCGTCGAGCCGCCGCGCTGATCCTCAACGAGCCCTCGGTGGCTACCACTGGTGGCCGGCTCGTCGTTCGTACACGGCGCGGCGGATTCTCGCCGGACGATTTTCCTACATGCTCTTCGCTTGCTAGGCCGGGGTCATGCACGCGCTTCCAATCCTCGTCTTGGCCAACCTGCGGGCCAGCGGGAGAGCTCTGCGCGGAGCTGCTTTTCTTGCCTCCGAACAGTGTGCCAAGTGTGCCAAGTCCTACAACCGCGCCTCGCGACGCCCAATGCAAAAGGGCGCCGGATCGCTCCGGCGCCCCTCTGGCTCGCGTTCGCGGTGCTCGCGTCAGCCCTGGCGGGTGCCGCTCATCGGCATGGAGCCGAACGCGCCGGCATTGATGCTGCCGCTCAGAGCGTCGCCGTCGACCGTCGCGCTGCCTTCGAGCTTCATCGGCATCGGCACGGTCATGTTCATCGTCCAGCTCAGGTTGTTGCCGTCGACCTTGCCGTTCTCGATCTCCAACGTGCCGGTCGCCCCGGCGTTGGTGCCGCTGAAAGTGCCGTCACCGTTGTCGACCACGGTGAAAACGCTCTTCTGGTCACCCATCGGGGTCTTGGTCACGCAATCGTAGCTTCCGGCAACGCCCATCTCGTCTCTCCTCAAGGCAAAAGTGCGCGGGCAGCAATCGGGCTTGCTGACACTCGTGTCAATCAGAACTCGGACGCGGCGCGGTATTCGATCGGCATGCCCAGCCCGGCGAGCTGCGGATCGATCACCTTGCGGTCGCCGACCACGATGACGACCATCTGCTCGGGCTGGAGGTACTGCGCCGCGGCCGCGTCGATCGCCTCGGGGCTGAGCCTTGCGTAGATATCGGCGAGGCGCGCCTGGTAGTCGTCGGGCCGGCCGAGGCGGCGGTTGGCCAGCAGTGCGCCGAGCACGTCGGCATTGGTCTGGAACCGCGTTGGCAGGTTCGCGATGTTGCCTTGGGTGACCCGCTGGAACTCACCCGGTTCGACGCCCTTGGTCGCGGGGAAGGCCTTCATCTGCTCGACTATGGCCTTGATCGAATCGCCGGTGCGGTCGGCCTGCACCATCGTCTGCACCGTCGCCGCGCGCGGGCCGAGCACGCTCGATACGCCGGTGCGGATGCCGTACGTCCAGCCCTTGGTTTCGCGCAGGTCCGCATTGAGGCGCGAGAGAAAGCCGTTGCCGATCACCTCATTGGCGAGGTCGAGCGCTTCCTGGTTGGGGTCGCGCCCGGTTAGCGGGAGGATCCGGCCGAAAAGCAGCATCGAGCTTGGCGAGTTGGGCCGGTCGATGACCACCAGGCGGGGCTTGGGGGTGGGGATCGGGGCGGTGAGGTGCTTCGCCGGGGCTGGTTCGCCGGGCTCGGCCCAGGAGCCGAACGTCGCCTCGAGCCGGGGCAGCAGTTCGGCCATGGTCAGGTCGCCGACGACGGTGATGTGGGCCTTGCCGGGCCGTAGCCAGCGGGCATGCTCGGTTCGCAACGCGGTCGGCGTTAGGGTCTCGACTACCGCCTTCTCGCCGAGCGAGCCGACCGAGCCGTAGGGATGCCGCTCTCCGTAAAGCAAGGGATCGAGGGCCCGCGCCGCGACCGCCTGCGGGGCGGCGAGCGCCTGGCTGATGTTGGCAAGTCGCTGGTTCTTGACCCTCGCGACGTCGGCCTCGGCGAACGCGGGATTGCGCACGATGTCCGCCAGCAGCGCGAGCGACGGCGCCAAGTTGGCGGTCAGCGCGGTCATCTGGACCAGGCTCGCGTCGCGTCCGGTGGCGACACCGATATTGGCGCCGAGCCGCTCCTGCTCCTCGGCGATCTGTTGCGCGCTGCGGCTCGTGGTCGCCTCTTCGAGCAGATCCATCATCAGCGACTGCGTGCCCGCCCGCGCGGCCCCGTCGGCGGCGAACCCCGCGTCGAACTCGATCGCCATGCTGATCTTGGGTATCGTGCTGCGCCGGGCGAGCGAGATGGGGATGCCGTTGGAAAGAGTCGCGCGCTCGACTGCGGGAAAGACCAGCGGCTTGACCGGGCCGACCTCGGGCATCGCGCGCGGCGCGCCCTTCGCGATCGACGGTGCCGGCTTCTTGGCGTCGGGCGCGGGGGCGGGGACGGTCCCCTCGTCGCCCCAGCCACCGAGCAATGCGCCCTTCTCGGTGCGCTCGCCGGGAACTACCGCCAGCTTGTACACCGGCCGGCCGAGCCACTTCCGCAGCGCCTCTCGGACCTCTCCCGGTTGGACCGCGGCCAGAGCGGCAAGCAGCTTCTTGTAGAGCCCCGCGTCGCCTGCGTAGAGCTCGCCTTCGGCCAGCGTGGTCCCCTTGCCGCCGAAATCGCCGACCTGTTCGAGGGCGTCGATCTGGCTGCTGACGATCTGGGTCGCAGCGCGTTGCAGCTCGTCCTGGGTCGGGCCGTTGGCGAGATATTCGGCGAGCAGCGCGTCGAGACGGGCTTCGGCCACCCCACGGTCCACCCCCGGGCGGACATCCATCGAAATGTACGCGGTGCCGAGTTCCTCGTCCTGATCGTAGAACGCGGTCACGCTGGTCGCGAGCTCCTCGTTGCGCACGAGCGCGGTGTCGAGGCGCGAAGAGGCGAGGCCGCCGAAGACGAACAGGCCGGCCTGCAAGGGCGCGCTGTCGGCATCGAGCAGACCCGGCCCGGTCCACAGGCGGTAGATCCGCACGAGAGGCACCTGGTCCGCCATCTCCCGCGAAGCAGGCGCGGCAAGCGTGACCGGCGCGGCCGGCCGCTGGACGACTTCCGGACCGCGGGGAATGTGCCCGAACCAGTGCTGTACCTTCTCGCGCGCGGTTGCGACATCGATGTCGCCCGTCAGCGCGAGAACGACGTTGTTGGGGCCGTAATTGTCGCGGAACCAATCGCGCACGTCGGCGACCGACGCCGCGTCGAGGTCCGCCATCGAGCCGATAGCCGAATGGCGGTACGGGTGCCCGACCGGCAGCAGGCCGTCGTTGATCAGGTAACGGACGAGACCGTAGGGCTGATTGTCGCCCTGGTTCTTCTCGTTCTTGACGACGCCCCGCTGCTTGTCGAGCTTGTCCTGGTTCACCGCGCCGAGAAGGTGACCCATCCGATCGCTTTCCAGCATCAGTGAAAGGTCGAGCGCCCCCGTGGGAACGGTCTCGACGTAGTTCGTCCGGTCGGCGCCGGTCGAGCCGTTGGTACTGGTCGATCCCGCCGCCTCGAGCGGCACGTCGAAGTTCTCGACGTTCTCGCTGCCGGTGAACATGATGTGTTCGAACAAGTGCGCGAAGCCGGTGCGCCCGCGCGGTTCGTGCTTCGATCCGACACGGTAGTACGTGGTTACGCCAACCACCGGCGCCTTGCGGTCGGTGTGGACGACGACGGTGAGGCCGTTGTCGAGGGTAAACTTCTCGTATGGTATCGAGACTTCGTCGACGAGCTCGCTCAGCGGTGCCACGGTTGTCTCGTGTGCCGGTTCGCGGCTGTCGCCTGAAGTGTCGGCAGGTACGGTGGCGCAAGCGGCGAGCGACAGTGCGACCAGACCGGCGGTCGCGAAACGAAACTGCATTCGAAAATCCCCGATATGTGTCGCCGGAGCCTTACGGCCGCCGGACGCGATGCGTCACTACTTTTCGACTAACCGCGTTCGCCAGGACATCGGCGCGCGCGAAGCGGACCGGCTTGAGCTTGTGCTGGATGAAAAGGGCCGACTGGTCGGTATAGTGAGCGCTATTCGGACGCGTGGTCGCGGCCCCGAACGGCTGGATGGACTGGCTGGCGACCACTTTCCCCGGCGCCCATTCGACGAACATCACGAAGCTGTCGCCGTGCTTGACCGACAGACGCCCATCCTCGTCCACGTTCCACAAGGTCGAGGCGCGCAGGGTGTCGCTCCCACCGTCGAGCGGCAGGTCGACTGCGTAAGGACCCGGGCTCTGCCGCAGGCGGAGGACGCTCTGCAGTGGGGGATCGAGCCGGCCGAAGTGGGTCTTCAGGTGCGTCGCGGCATCCTGAAGCAAAGTGCGCGGGGGGGTCAGGGGACGGCCATTGTAGCTGTCGCTCATCGCAACGCGCATGATGAGGAGGGCCAGTGCGTCCGCGCGCCCCGCACCGTCGCTGGTGAGGTCCCACTGCGCCATCATCCGCTGCCCCGCGGCGAGCGTTGGATCGTCGCGAGTGTCGAGCGCGGCAATACCATCGAGTACTTCACCGACGTAGCCCCGGCGATCCCAACCCGTGTCGTACTTGATCCGCTCGAGCTCTGCGCGGCCGATCACCGGGGTCTCGTCGAGCAGCTTCTCGGCGCGGTACGCCCGGTTTGTCATCTTCAGCTCTACGCCTAGCTCGGGTGCGAACGCCCTTGCGTCGAGATTGCCCGCCTGGCCGGCCGCCACGAACGGCGTGTTGTTGGCATTGAATAGAAAACCGGTGGCCGGGTTCTCGTAGTGAGGCAGGCTCTCGAACGGCGCGAGGCGCTGCCAGATGAGGTCGCTCCGGTCACCCGGAAGCACGCCGCGCCAGTCCGGGCCCGCCTGCCGCGCGGGGATTGCGGCGTTGTACCAATAGGCGATGGTGCCGCTCTTGTCGGCGTAGATGAAGTTCGTCGAAGGGACTGCCTGACGGGCAAGAATGCCCCGCCATTCGGCATAAGTCTTGGCCTTGTTAAGGGCATAGTAGGCATCTAGCTGCTCGAGCGACCGCATTCCTCCGTAACGGAAGGCGAATGCGCCCGCGCCATTCTTGATGACCGGCCCATGGACGCTGCGCCACACCTCGCGGGTCACGGGGAGCACCAGCGGCCCGAAGCGAACCGGCAGGCGAACCTGGCTCCGTTGTAGCGCCAGCCACTTGCCGTCGAGCCGATACCTCGTCCCGCTATCGTCGAGGACGAGCTTATAGGTGTCGATCATGTCGGGCTGGTTGACGGTATTCGTCCAGCCGAGATCCTCGTTATGCCCAAGGAATGGGAAGGGGCTTCCCGGAAAGGTCGCCCCGGCGAAGTGCCATCCTTCGCCGCTCTCGACGACGAGTTCGTACCACGCCACGCCGCCTTCCCACGGCTGATGGCTGTTGGAGACCAGCCGGGTCACCCCGTCGCCGGATCGTTCAGGCGCGATGGCGAAAGCGTTCGAGCCGGCGTTCTCGGCCCCCTCGCGATCGGGCAGCGGCCCGTTTAGCTTGGGTCCTGGGTCCGGCAGCAATGTCTTGCCCTCGACGAGCGGGCCGATCACCCCGTTGAGACCGAAGAAAAATGGCTGGCGTAGCGCAAAGCCGGTGGCAATATCCCGGCCGTCTACCGGGAATAGGTTGCCCAGCTTGATCTCGTGGGGGTGCTCGGCTGCGTAATCGTTGAGCCCGGTTGCATACGCTTCGAGGAGTTCGCGGGTTCTGGGCTCGAGTTCGTCATACTTGCGCTCCGCGGTGCCGCGCGCATCGAGGAGCGCGAGCACGTAATCGAATTGAGCGCCCTCCTGGCCGGAGATGGCTCCATAGCGGCCGCGAGTCATCGCGACGACATCCTGCAGGGTGAAGAAGTCGTCCGCCGCGTGGGCTTGGGCCACACCGTACGCAACATCGGCATCGGTATGGCCGTAGATGTGCGGCACGCCCCATTCGTCGCGGATGATTTCGGCGCGATATTCGCGGGCGGGCGGAGCGACGCCGGGGCGAGCCACCAGCGGCTCCCAGGTCATCAACGCGATCCCGGCCGCCAGCGCGAGCACGAGCAGCAGAAGCCCAGCTCGCATGATCAATGTGCGCATTACGTATGTCTCCCCCGCGATACGGGACATAGCGAGCCGTAGATTCCTTGCAACCGGGCCTTGCCCCTGGACTGCGAGGCGCCCACCTAGTCGAGTAATACACTAGCTCTGGTCTTACGTCTTGGCAGTTGCCAAAGACCACGACCCTGATTTCCCTGTTTTTACAGGGAATCTACAGGGAATAGCGGGTTTTCGGGCGCCGATGGTCCTCGCTTATGCCCTCGAGAACCGCAGGAATCCGCCATTTCTCGGGGCAATTCCCTGCGCGCAGAACAGGAAATTCAGTTCCGCTGAGCAGGGAGCGTTTCGGCCTAGATCAGGGAAGCGCCGGCCCGGACCAGCGAACTACAATCTCGCAACGCAGCCAGGTCTAACCTGCTCCTGTCCACAAGGTGTGTTCTCGTTTTGTTTGACTTTTCGGTCGAGCTGTGATACAGGCCCTGCTCCATCGCCGTGACGGCTGAAGGCGGAGACAAGCATGACCTACCCTGCCACGCAGGTAGTCGATCTGTCGGTCGACATTTTGAAGCCCTACGCGCGCAACGCGCGCACCCACTCCAAGAAACAGATCAAGCAGATCGCCTCGTCGATCGAGCGCTTCGGGTTCACCAACCCGGTGCTCGTCTCGGACGCCGGCGAGATCATCGCCGGCCATGGCCGCGTCGAGGCAGCGCGTCTGCTTGGTCGCAAGACTGTGCCCACGCTGACCTTGTCACATCTCTCCGAGACCGAACGACGGGCTTACGTGCTGGCCGACAACAAGCTCGCGCTCAATGCCGGGTGGGACAAGGAGGTTCTGGCGATCGAGCTCCAGGCACTGGTCGATCTCGAGTTCGACATCGAGCTGACGGGGTTCAGTCTGGCCGAGGTCGACCTCGCCATCGACGATGCGCGCGAGGCAAGCCTCGAGGGCCCGCTGGAGCCTGAAGATGCGGTGCCAGCGGCATTTGGCGAATCCGTCACGCGGATGGGTGACCTGTGGCAACTCGGTCGCCACCGACTGCTCTGCGGCGATACGCGCGACGCGGCCGGAATGGACCGCTTGATGGCAGGCGAGCGCGCCGACCTCGTGTTCACCGACCCGCCGTACAACGTCGCGATTGACGGCAATGTCTGCGGGCTGGGTTCGGTCAAGCACCGCGAGTTTGCCTTCGCCTCGGGCGAGATGAGCCAAAGCCAGTTTACAGGCTTCCTGACCGAGACGCTCGGCAACACGGCGCGGGTCATGCGCGACGGCGCCATCGCGTTCGTCTGCATGGACTGGCGCCACCTGGGCGAGCTGATTGCCGCCGGCAGCCAGTGCTTCACCGAGCTCAAGAACCTGGTGGTGTGGAACAAGACCAACGGGGGGATGGGCGCCTTCTATCGCTCGAAGCACGAGCTGGTGTTCGTGTTCAAGCAAGGCACGGCAGCTCACACCAACACCTTCGGTCTCGGCGAGACCGGGAGATATCGCACCAACGTGTGGGACTACGCTGGCATCAGCTCGGTCGGTGCGAGCCGATCGGACGAACTCGCGATGCACCCGACGGTCAAGCCGGTCGCACTCATCGCTGACGCTATCCGGGATTGCTCGAAGCGGGGTGAGATAGTCCTCGATGGGTTCGGCGGCTCCGGCAGCACGCTGATCGCGGCCGAGAAGACGGGCCGGTCAGCGCGGCTCATCGAGTACGATCCGATCTACTGCGACATCATCGTCCGCCGCTGGCAGAACTTCACGGGCAAGCGCGCCAGGTTGGTCGAGAGCAACGAGTCCTTCGAGGACGTGGCCGACGCTCGGCGTGGGATCGAGCTGGATGCTGCCGAATGAGCGCGGCCCAGGATGAAGACGAAACCGGCGGTACGCTCCCGGTGTCTTACCCGGTCGGCTACGGCCGACCGCCGGCCGAGCACCGGTTCCGCAAAGGGAGGTCCGGCAACCCGCGGGGCCGTCCGCGCGGCGCGCCCAACAAGCCCAAGGTCGACACCGGCATCGGCATGCGCGGCGCCGAGGCGTACTTGCGAGCAGAAGCCTACCGGGTGGTCACCTTGCGCGAGGGCGACAAGGTGATCGAGCTGCCAGCGATCCAGGCAGTATTCCGGGCGATGGGAGTGTCAGCGCTCAAGGGTAATCGGTTTGCGCAGAAGACGCTTACCGAGATGATAACCCGGGTCGAGCACGACGACTTCACCTCGCGCCTCGAAGCGTTCGGCAAGTGGGTCGAGTACAAGCACGAATGGGGCGAGGTCATCGAGCGGGCGGCAAGGGCTGGCCTCGAGCCTCCGCGACCTATCCCGCACCCGGACGATGTGATCGTCGATCCGCACACCGGCGATGTCAGCTTTACCGGTCCGCTGACGAAGGAAGCGCGGGATCGGCTCGATCAGGCGTTGGCCCGCCGCGCCGAGGCGCAGGACAACGTCAATTACTACGCGGATCACTACAAGAGGCTGCCTGACGACGACCCTCTGAAGCCACGTTACCTTGACGACTGGCACTGGGAGCAGCGGATGTTCGACATCATCAATGAAGCCGTCTCGGAGCGCTATAAGGTCAAGCTTGAGAACCGGTCTTACAGAGAAGGGGCGTCGAGATCGGGCAAGGCCCTCGAGGAATTGCGGGAGAGCAAAAAGCTTCGCGATGAGTATGTGGAATAAGTCCCGCAGATTTGACGTTGCAGTAAAGTTCGGGCTGCTAACTAGCCCATTGATATACCCAAGCGCGTTTAAGCAACCGTTCCGATTCTACGAAGCCCGACATTTGAGCGGCCATCCAACCTCCGTCCGCTTTGCGCCCAATCTCGGCCGTTCAACCATTTTCGGCGTCATCTTCAAAGCTGCCGATCACTCGGCTGGAGCATGGTCAGCTTCACGCCCCAATCGTCGCCTTTCGCGGTGCCAATGGCCTGACTCCAAAAAGCATACTCTTTCTGGTGCATTTGCATGACTCGCGATCCGCGATTGGTTGAAGCCAATTAATTCTTAGTTTTCGCGCAGGTGACGCCGATGGCTCAAGTCGCGGCTAGCGTTTCGTCAATGCGGGCGGCGTTTTGGGCCGTTGGCATCTGCTCGAGCGGCCAACGCCACGCGGTTTACCACATCTCGGCCTCCAAAGACCTCGCCGCAAAGATCGTCGCGCAGGCGCAAGCGGTGCAAGCGCGGCTCCAGCAGCGCCCAAGCTAGACAAAATCGAACGCCGCACGCACAGCATCGCGATACTTGCGCCCGACCTGCACCCGCTGCCCGTCATCGAGTTCGAGCACTGGCGTCGAGAACCGGCCGCGGACCACCGCGCGGACTTTGTCCTTCCGCACGATCGTTGAACGGTGGACGCGCACAAACTGTTCGCTGTCCAGCTGCTTTTCCATTTCGCCGAGCATGGCGCTGACGAGGTGCACGCCTCCGCTCATATGCACCCGAACGAAATCGCGCTCCGCCTCAAGCCAGCGGATGCCGGTCAAGGAGAGCCGGCGCTTCTCGTTGCCAATCTGCACCCACAGGGCCTCGTCCGAGGTCGCCAGTGCACGACTTTCGAGCTCGGCGAGGCGGGCCTGGAGAAATGCGAGCCGCCCCCCGGCGCGACGCGCGTCGAGGTCCTTGCGCGCTTGGTCGAGCGCGCGACCCAGGCGGTCCCCATTGACGGGCTTGACGACGAAATCAGTCGCGCGCAACTCGAACGCGGTGACGGCATGATCTTGGAACGCAGTCACGAAGACGATTGCCGGCGGCGACTCTGCCGGTAGTCGTTTGAGCACCTCGAAACCGTCCACCGCGGGCATCTCGATGTCGAGCAGCAGCACGTCGGGCCGCAGCAGCTCGACCAGCTTGAGCGCCTCGCGGCCGCCATCGGCCTCGCCCACGATCTCGACATCGCGCCGGCCCGCCAGCAGTTGCACCAGCCGCCGCCGCGCGAGCGGCTCGTCGTCGACAATCAGGACGCGCATCGGCAGACGTTTATCGGTCAGAGCGGACGCCTGTCGAGTGGCCTTGGCTTTCGCGCGCCGAAGCGATGAGCTAGCATCGGCTGCTGCATTTCCAGGGGAATAATTGACGAACACTGCGCATCTCGACGAGGCTGACGCGACCGATCGCCTGAAGCGCGGCGCGACGGTGCTGCTCGTGCTATTTTGGACGCTGCACCTGGTGATCATGCTGGTGCGCGCAGAGCTGAATCACGATCCCGGCCGCGAAACGTTTCTGGATAGCTTCATCCGCAGGGGTTCGTTCGCGGTGCTGGGGGCCGCGCTCGGCTACGCTCTTTACCGCGTGTTGCGGCTCCTTCGCCGGCGGGACTTCATGCAGCAAGCCGCGATCGGGGCCGGTTTGGCCTTCGTTACCGCCTGCGTGCAAGGTGCCGCCAACGCCATCGTTTTCAGCAGCGGAGAGGATCGCTTTGTCGCCAGTTTCTTATACTCTACGATGTACTGGTTCTGGTTCTACTTCTGCTGGACCACCGCCTACCTCGCGTTTGCGTACAGCATTGAGGTCCAGGAGCAGGAGCGGCGTGCGGCGGATCTGGCCGTGAGGGCGCAAGAGGCGCAGGTTCTCGCGCTGCGGTACCAGATCAACCCCCATTTCCTGTTCAACACCTTGAACGCCATTGCCGCTCTGGTTCGCGATGCACCTCCGCGGGCAGAGACAATGGTGGTGCAGCTGTCCGATTTCTTTCGCCGCAGCCTTGCCATCAATCCGATGGAGGACGTGACGCTGGCGCAGGAGGTCGACCTCCAGCGGCTCTATCTGGAGATCGAGCGCACGCGCTTCCCCGACCGGCTGCGCTTCGACGTGGCGCTCGAGGAAGGCAGCGCCGAAGCCAAGGTGCCTGCGCTGCTGCTGCAGCCGCTGGTCGAGAACGCGGTGAAGCACGGCGTCGCGCGATCCGAGGCGCCGATCTCTATCCGCATCCGCGCACGGGTTGACGGCCCGATCCTGGAGCTCGTCGTCGAGAACGATGCCACCGGATCGGGTCCCAGTCCCAACGGCGAGAAAGTGGGGCTGCGCAACGTTGGCGATCGGCTCCGCTCGCGCTTCGGCGAGGAAGCCGCGCTCTCCGCCGAGGAGCTGGCCGGGGGCGGTTTCCGCAATACCGTGCGAATTCCGCTTCGCCGCTGACGCTCGTCGCCGCAAACGAACGCTCGTCGATCAACCAGCCGAACACGCGCCTCCATCCGCCAATCGAGCGGCAACGGAGGTCGGAATGAAACACACTTTATTGATTGGCGCGCAGCTCACGGCTCTGCTGGCATCCCCTCAGGCGGCGTGGGCGCAGCGAGCCGAGGAGAACGCGGTCGATTCGGCCGAGGATGCGTTCGGCACGAGCGTGGGCAACGAGCGCGTCGGCCTTTACTTTCCCCAAAGCGCGCGCGGATTCAGCCCCGTGCAGGCTGGCAACGTGCGCATTGAGGGGATGTATTTCGATTATCAGGCCGACCTCAACCAGCGGCTGACCTCGGCCAGCAACGTTCGCGTCGGGCTAACCGCGCAAGGTTACCCGTTTCCGGCTCCGACCGGCGTGGCGGACTTTTCGCTGCGCCTGCCAGGCCGCCAAGCCGTCGCCAGCACAGTCATCGGCATCGGTCCCTTTGGCGGCCCGCGCGCGGAGGTCGACGCCCAGCTTCCGATAAGCGGGACGTTCGGGGTAGCCGGCGGCGTGGGATTCAACGACGCGGAAAACCCTTATGGGGGCGACCAGCGCATCCTCGACGCGGCGATCATCGCGCGCTGGCGGCCGACGGACGCTGTAGAAGTCATACCCTTCTGGAGCATGAAGGCCGAGCGCGGCGGCGAAGCGCAGCCGATCATCTTCACCGATGGTTCGTATTTGCCGCCACGGATCGAACGCCGGCGCTACTTTGGGCCCGAATGGGCGCGTAACAGCGGCGACGATTACAACATGGGAGTGCTAGGCACTGTCAGCCTCGGCGAGTGGACCTTGCGCGGCGGCGCATTCCGCTCGATCGCCCACGATCACCGCAACTTCACCCCGGTGTTTCTCGACACCACGCCCGACGGGGTGGCGGATCACGAAGTTATCTCCGAGCAGAAGCGCCGCTTCGCCTCGACTTCGGGGGAGCTGCGCCTCACCCGCCAATTCATCGAGGGCGATCGGATGCACTTGGTGCATCTCATGTCGCGCGGGCGCATGCAGGACCGACGTAACGGAGGTGGCCAGCGCTTCGACTTTGGACCGGGCCGTGTCGACGAGCCTATCGTGGCTCCCGAGCCGGTCTTTTCCCTCGGCCAGCAGACCACCGATGAAGTTCGTCAGGCCACCTTCGGCCTCGGCTACGAAGGGCGTTGGCGTGGGGTTGGCGAGCTAAGCCTGGGGGTGCAGCGTACGTTCTACGAAAAGGCGGTGGTCCGCCCCACGGGCGCGCTCCCGGTGTCGAAGTCGAGCCCGTGGCTGTTCAACGGCACCGTCTCGGTGCTCGCCGGCAGTGATCTCGTGTTCTACGCCGGCTACAGCAAAGGGCTGGAGGAAAGCCCGGTCGCGCCCGACATCGCGGTCAACCGGGGCGAGGCGCCTCCCGCCATCCTAACCGAGCAAATTGACGCGGGTTTCCGCTATGCATTCACGCCTTCGTTGAAGCTGGTCGCGGGGGTGTTCGACGTGCGCAAACCCTACTTCGCGCTAGACCCGGCACGGGTCTTTCGCGAACTCGGGGTGGTGCGTAACCGCGGGGTCGAGATGTCGATCGCGGGACAGATTACTCCTGGCCTGAGCGTGGTGCTGGGCGCCGTGTTGCTCGACGCGTCGGTCAGCGGAGACCAGGTTGACCAAGGTTTGATCGGGCGCAAGCCGATCGGCGCTGCCCCGCTCACCGCCACCGGCGCGGTCAACTGGAGCGTGCCGTGGGTTCAGGGCCTGTCGCTCGATGTAGCCTACGAAAGCTTTACCAAACGCGTCGCAGATCGGGCCAATTCGTTCGAGATCCCAGGTCGATACATTGTTTCGCTAGGCGGCCGCTACCGGTTCGACATGTTGGACCGGCCCGCCACCTTCCGCGCGCAGATGGCATCGGCGAACAACCCCTACGGCTACAGCAACCTGGGCGAAGGCTTCTATTACAACGCGCCCCGCCGGTTCCAGATGAGTTTGACGGTCGACATATAAGGTCAGCAAGCGGAGCACATGTTTAAGTGTATGAGGTTCGTACACGGACTGTCTGCTTGCCCAGCATCTGACCGGTAGCTCGGTTTCTCCTTGGCCATCCCGGCCACGGAGAAATGCCATGGGCTACTCAGAATATGATCCATGGATGCAAGGTCGCGCGGCTTGGAACGCCGGCAAAACCGTCGGCACCAAGCGTCCGCTGACGCAGAAGCAGATATGGGCAATCCGCTTCTTCCTCGATCGGGAGGGCCGGCTTCGAGATCGAGCGCTGTTTGATTTGGCGATCGACAGCAAGCTGCGTGGCTGCGACCTTGTGAAGATTAGGATCGGAGACCTTGTCGCTGGCGAGGAGGTCCGCACTCGAGCGATTGTAATCCAGCAAAAGACCGGCAGGCCGGTCCAATTCGAGCTGACTGGCGATGTTCGTGCCAGCCTGTTGTCCTGGTTAGAGCGACGGCGTGGCTCGCCCGAAGAACATGCGTTTCCGAGCCGCATCGACCGCGCAAATCACATGAGCACGAGGCAATATGCTCGGCTTGTCGATGAGTGGGTGACAGCGATCGGTCTTCGACGAGCAGAGTACGGCACGCACTCCCTTCGTCGGACGAAAGCATCGATGATCTACAAGGCGACCGGCAATCTGCGCGCCGTGCAGATCCTGCTCGGCCATACGAAGATCGAGAACACCGTCCGTTATCTCGGAGTCGACGTTGAAGACGCGCTTATGCTCGCGGAGCGCACGGAGATCTGACGTTGGGGGGGCGGTCATTCTGCGGTTCGGAATGGCCGCTTCACAGATCACGTGGCCATAGAGTGGACGACTAGGTTTGGGTGGAAAGCGGCCATTGCAATATAAAACAGGGCCGCAGGCTACGTGGCTCGCATAGCGGCTGCATTGCGGCAGCCGCTGGCGGCTGCGCAGATGCTTCAAACTATGACCCTCTCACTATGCAAATATCCGATTTGGGCGTATGCCCGCGCGAGCAGCGGAGGGGAGCCGATGCCATATCCACGGGCCCACTATTACGTTTTGCTTTGCATGGCGGTCATCGTCAGCGGCTTTTGGCCAAGCTACTTTTCCCAATTGAGTAGCGGCCCCTGGCAATTTCATGCCCACGGCGTCATTGCCAGCGTGTGGGTCGTAATGGTTCTCGCACAAAGCTGGACCGCGCATCATCGGCCGCAATTGCCCCTGCACCGCTTGATCGGTAAGTCGAGCCTCCTCCTGTTCCCGTTTCTGATCGGCGGATTGTTCGCGATCATCGATGTCACTGCCAGCAAGTTTGTCGAGGGTGGGGCTCCAGTGACCATTATGTTCGGGGGATCTTTCTTGCTTGGCCTCTTGGTGGCGGTCGGGGCTTACGTCCTGCTTTACTACCGCGCTTTGAAATATCGAGGAAAGGTGTGGCTGCATTCCGGCTATATGCTGGCGACGCCGCTGATCCTGTGGGAATCGCCATTCAGTCGGCTCCTCAACGGGTTTATGCCTGGACTGACAGTGCGTGGTCCGGAGGACTTCGATCGCATCCTTCACTCGATTGAATGGGCGATGGCGACGGCGTTGCTCTTCTGTCTAATCGTCCGCTGGCGTGTAGGCGAACGGGCACACCCCTTCGCTGTCGCTGGGGTTCTGATAGTCATCGAGATGGTAGCTATGGGTCTAATGGGCGACCTCCCGGCCGTTCAGTCCACTTTGTTTTTAGTTGGCAATTTGCCAAGCGCGACAGTGGTGTTGACGGGCTTTGCGATCGGGGCGGCGACAAGCTGGGCCGGATGGCAGGCGGGGAAAAGGCCTGCCACTTCCATTGGTCTATCAGTGCGGTCAGCTTGAACAGTCTCGCTAGGTCAGTGACAGCCTGAGGTGCGGCGGCTGAATGTCTGATATGGGGTCGTTTGCTGACGGTCCGCTTCAGTGCGAAAAAAGCTGAAAGCACTGCCTGACAAGCCAACGCAATGAGCCGCCTTATCGCACTCCGATCCGTTCTCGTACCGCTCCCGCTTTTTCGACGCCGGGATCAAGGGCCTCGACTATTGCATCAAAATGATCATCGCTATGGGTGGGAAACACACGCTTGAGGCATTGCTTGAGCATGTCCAGATGGGTTTCGGCGCGGATCTTGCGATCGTCTCGCATGACAGACTCCTAAGGGCGTAAAACGGTTGGGTCTGGCTATGGCTCCCCGACGGCGCGCCAAGAGACAGGGAGATGCTGGGAACATCGGTCTGCAATCGAATTTGAGCCGGACCTCAGCGGTCTTCTTACGCTGCTCGGGCTGTCGATGGATGTCGGTAGGGCGCAAGCTGGAGGTACTCGGGATCAAAGCCGACAATCTCCGCGATTGCTGACCAGTCGGCGATCCAGACGTTTCCATGGCGAAGGGTCAATCCGAGCGGCTTGAGTTTCATCAGGCAGCGGTTGATGAATGGAGGTCATGCCAATGATGTCGCCAAGATGGATCTGGGTGAGCGGCAACTTGAACCTCACCTCCCCCGAGGGTTCAGCTGGCAAGCTTCGATAAGCCATCTCGCACATCAAGTGCGCGATGCGGCTGACCCCATCGCGGCGCCCGAGGTTCCAGACCCAGCGAGACAGGATGCTGCCGTCAGCCGCGCAATCACGCCAGAGAGCTTTCCCTATGCCCGGATATTGATCGGCAAGATCACGAAGATGCGCGAGTGGAAGCTTGAGAACCGTTGTCGGCGCCAAGGCGATCAGGTCACTGGATGACATCGGCTGCACAATGGAATGAAGGTTGGGAACGTCGCCGGCGATGGCCAATGCGGATATCGCGCGCGTCTTCCCATTGTTGATGTCCACCCTGGCCACGAGGCCTGAGCTCACCATCAAGGCATGCGCGCCGTCCCAACTCGAGCCGAGGACGTGGTGATTGGCTTTGAAGAATTCCTCACTCACCGGAAGGGACAGAATGGCTTCGCGCTCGGTCTGACCGAGCGCGGATCGGCTCGCCAGCCGACGAACGAAAGGTCGCAAATCGAGATGCCTGCGTTGGGACATGATACCTCAGGTAAGCACACCAACGGCCGGGCACTACCGGCGCAGCCGACCATGCGACCCACATCATCAGTTGCTGACTCGCTATAGCCCAGCAGCCGACTTTGGTTCCCGGCGCGCGGCAGAGACCCGTCGCGCTAACCTCTTCAAGCGAAGGGTCATGTCGACCAGTGAATGCGACCCGATGGGACTTTCCGGTATGTAAGAAAAGCGGCCCCGGATCGCTCCGAGGCCGCAAGTTGAAGTCTCATCATGGTAGCGATGAGCCCTTCGGGTCGCGGCGCGCTTCTAAACGAAAGGGGCCCCAACCGATTGGATAAAAGCGACAAAGGCTGCCTAAGTGTTCTAACCTCGACTAGCGAAGTGACAATCAATTGACCGCAGGTACACTACGCGCGGTGCGCCAAGGATCGGTCATCGCAAAGTGGAGCTGGCGTACCACTTGTTCCGCTCAGCCCCGACGTGGGGAGGACAACGCGTTAGGTTTCGCCAAGTATTGAACAGAGAGAGAACGGGTCAAGCCGGGCACGTCAACTTGGGTTATGCCACTCGTGGCGTACTTAGGTAGGTGACAGCGGAAGTGCCGCTTATCTAGTCGCGTCGGCATGCGTTACGAAGACCCCTCGATGCGGGCGGCCTATTTGGCAGGCGCGCTTGAAGCGACGGAAGCGGTGATACTCGAATTGCCGCCTACCAAGGTTCGCGAGCTGCAAAGCTGGCTTGGCGAACTGGGCGACTGGACAGGCGGCCCGCCGCCCCAGGGTCCGCACCACTGGCAGTTCGAGGGCGATTCTTGGGAAGAGACGTGACTCGCCAAACTTAACATTGGCGCGTAAACCGGTGACCGGGAGGTCGTCATGTCCAGCACAGCCATTGTCATTCTCGCGATCGTGGCAACCGGCGTAACGGTGTACTCCCTCGTCGAGTTATGGATGAGGCGGCGCTAGAAAAGCCCGCGTGATAGGAACCTCGCAACGGCTGGAACGGATACCGCCCGCAGACGCTCTCGGTTTGCACGCAAAGCGTGGAGTACGGAGGCGTTATGACTGCCAAGCATGGGTACATCGTTCTGACTTCCGCCATGGAAGAGCCCTACATGGTCATCCTTGAGCATGAAGATGGCCCGGATACCGAAACGGCGGTATCCACCATCAGGCAGGGCGAAGACCTCATACGAGAAAAGACTCCTGCTCCGCCAAAGCGGGATACGACCTTTGACCGCCCGGCGTCTGACGCTTTGCTGATGCCGAGCCTTAGTGAAATTCGTACTGGAGCCGAAAAAAATCCCGCCGAAGCGGGAAAGGTAGGTCGGGTGTTGAACGGATCGGGCGCCCGACTGGAGGGGGGTCTCAAGGGCGCCCACTACATCAACCGCCGCTGTTCGAAAGAGTTCCACCTGATGCGCAGCGCTCGCGAGTGAGGCTCCGTCAACTGTACCTTCGCCCTAACGCCCCGATGCTTATCACCTACGCCACCCACACCGAGCGTGAGTTCACGACGCTCCTGTTCGTGGCCTTGGCATCGTTAGTGTGGATGCGCTTTCTGATGGTGTTGATCTAGCTCCGGGAACGCGAGCGCTTCTAACGGGCGCGTTGACGCTCAACTTTTCGGTCCCAACTGTTGTGCCGATAGTAGGCGATCATGCCCATGCCGGCGAGCACGGTCAGAGCAATAAAAACTAGGTCGCGACGTCTGCAATTAGGTCGCAAGCGGCCTGGCGGTTTTGAGCAGTCCGAACCTCAAAAACAGACTGGCAGAGAGCGGCCGAAGGCTGGTCATATGTCATCGCTTGTCTCCCGACCGGTTTTTTGGCTTTCGAGCCATGAAATGAACAGCTTACACACGTCGGACGGCTCTTCCCCCTCGGGCGTGACTAACCAGTGCTTCCATTCAGTGTCGAGATCCCAAGGAAACAACCGCACTATCTCTCCCCTGCGTATGCGGTCTTCATGAATTGAAACGTCGACCAGCCCTATCCCGAGGCCTGCGGTCACGGCTTGTCCGACTGCCCCCCGTCCCTGTACTTCTTGAAGTCTCGCGAACCTAATCGGCCCTCCAACAGCAGTGAACCATTCTGACCACTCCTTCTCCCGCAAAGTATCATGGATCAGAAGGTGGTCTTTGAGGTCACCTGGCGTTGCGGGAGCGCGAAAGCGCTTTAGATAAGAGAAGTGGCAGACCGGTGTCAGGACCTGCGGAAACAAAGCTTTTGCCTGTAGGCCCTGCCATTCTCCGGCACCGACGCGCACGGCGCAGTCAATACCCTCGCTCAAGAGATCGGCTTTCCGGTCGGATGCGGTAATGCGCACATCAATCTCAGGGTACGATGCCCAGAAGTGGCTCAGCCGCGGCAGGAGCCACAAGGCTGCGAAACTCGGGAGGACTGCCACCGTCACAACGTTAAATACGGCTGCAGGAGATCGTGCAAACCTACCCACTGCGGCATCAATGGCATGGAATGCTGCTCCTAGCTCCTGAGCCAGTAATTCCGTTTCTTGAGGGACGTGTAACCCGCGACCTTGCCGTTCCACGAGCGACCTTCGGAAAGCCGTCTCTGCAGCATTGATCTGGAAGGCGACTGCGGAAACGCTCACATTGAGCTCATGGGCGGCCAGAGTCAGACTCTTGAGCCGGCCGACAGCTTCGAGCGTCTTCAGAGCGTTCAGTGTCGGCCGATGCGAGCCGGCGATCTTCATTTCAGTTTTCCTTAAGACATTTTGGATCTTCCAAATACCGCCTCTGAGCCGGCTTCGCTAGATCGGTTCAGGATGAGTGAGCGCATCGCTCGCCTCGACAACTCAGGAAAACTTCATGGAGAAATTAGTGCAGTCTGTTTTCGTCACTGGCGCCTCGGGATATGTGGGACACCATGTCGCGCGCGAGTTCGTCAGCCGAGGGTATGCTGTGTCTGGGCTGGCCCGCTCGGAAGTTGCTGCGAAAAGGATAGCCGATCTAGGGGTTTCACCAGTCACCGGCGATCTGGAACATCCGGGAACCTTTAGGGCTGCGGCTTTGGCGGCCGACGTGATCGTGCACGCCGCTTTCTCCTATTCGGACACAGGAGAAGAACGCTCAGATATCGATGCCGCTGCTACCGCGGTTCTGCTCGAGATCGCTGCATCGGATCGCAGGGCGCGGCATTTTGTCTATACCTCGAGTGTCTTCCGATACGGATCTGACGAAGGCGAATCTGTCTCTGAGCTAAGCGCCAAGCCTTTAGATCCGGGTGATTGGCGGCACGCAGTCGCTGATCGAGTACTCGCGGCCGCCACTGAAAAGCTTCGGACATCAGTCATTCGACTTGGTTGGGTCTATGGATCCCAAGGTGGCACACTACCGGAGGCAGCTTCTGCGCTTGCTGGAAAGGAAGTGCCTGACGAAATCCGTGCCAATCGCATTCCTCTCGTCGAAGTGACTGACCTCGCTCGCCTGTACGTTGGTGTCGCAGCTGGAAGAGGCGGAGTTTTCCACGGGTGCCATGGCCGTCCCGTCACTGTGGGCGAACTTGCTGACCTTGCCACCGAACTCATTCCTAACATCAGTCAGATTGATGAGGCTCATGAAGAGCACTTTGCCTCCATCTTCGGCAGAGATACACCAGCAATCTCAATGTTCTCGCCATCGGAACTGGACCGCAACGCAACCCTGCGACGCGCTTTGCAATAGCCGCTTAGCACGCGGCCTCTTCTCGTAAGTCACCCCTATTTAATTACGGATCCAACCATGTCTGGCATTTTCTCACAAGCTGCCTTGCTTCTAGTGCTGCAGCAAGCGCCGCCAACACTGGCGCCGGTGCAGCCAATCGTTAGCGAGACCGTGCAGAATGGCGCCTGCGGAGTTCCCCCAAGTGACCCCGTAGTGCCCGGCAGCGGCTCCCCAGACGAGGTAGCTGCGGCCATCTACGAGGTTGTTTCGGGCGCTCCAGAACGCCAGCGACCGTGGTCTACGCTCCGTGCGCTTCACGCGCCGAACGCGCGCATTTTGCTTCCGCGCCATGCTCCCTCAGGTCAATTCGAGGTCAACTCATTCAACATTGACGAATTCATCGCGCTGAACGTGAAGCTGTTCGCTAACCAGGGCTTCTTTGAGAACGAAGTGGCTCGCCGCGTTGAGCGCTTCGGCCACATCGCCCACGTCTGGAGCAGCTATGAATCGCGCGAGGCGCCCGGGGAAGCGCCGTACTCAGGGGGGATAAACAGCATACAGCTCGTGAGTGACGGAGTCAGGTGGTGCGTACTGAGCGTCACTTGGGACACGAGTTTCAGCCGCTACACGCAATTCCACCCCGAAGGCGCGGCCGGCAGCTCATGGACCGCGGCGTTCACGACCCGTCCTTCTCTTCGCTAGCCCTCAAAGGGCAACCAACCCTCAATAAAGGCGAGTATCATATGATCTTCGGCAGCTTTCAAACTGGGGATTTCGCCGACTTGGCGTTTGCCAGAGTAGTACTTCCTTCGCTTGCGGTTTCAGCCTGCACGACAGTAGCGGATCAACCCGTTGTCGCGCCCGAGGCTGCGGCACATGCCTTTCTCAATGCGTTCGACTCACTCGATACCGTCCGATTTGATGCCTTCTTTGGCGAGGAGGTCACTATGTTCTTTCCAGGCGGCCCGTTTCCAAAGGAGCGGGTGGAAGGAAAGCAGGAAGTAACAGCTGCGTTCCGGAAGCTCTTCGACGCCGCTAAAGAGAGAGGAACCACCCGCCTGGGGCTTGAGCCCCAAGACTTGAAAGTTCAGCATCTTGGCGACTTTGCGATTGCGTCGTTTCACCTCCGCGGCAAAGGCAACATCGGCCGGCGCTCAATACTCTTCCGACGGGAAGGAGCTTACTGGCATATCGTTCATTTCCATGCCTCTGCATTACCGCAGGACCAATAGCGATCTGCGCAGCCGACATAGGTGAGGCGCTAAAGCACAGGGCAATGCCAGAGGCATGCCGGGGGGCAACAGTCCGCTTTTCCACCGTCGCGGACGCTAAGCAGAAGGTCTGCTACCGGCCCAAGATCGGACTCGAGAGGTAAACGACGGCTCCAGCTCCGATTTAGCCCACCAATGAGAGGACGTCTTCCGGGCCGATGGTTGGTCCTTGGCTGCGACGCCGCAAAGAACCGTCGAGTCGTGCTAACGTTCGGAAGTCACGTCGCACTCGGCGGCCGCTGAAATGTTGGAGCAAAAGCGCTTTCGCTTCATCATCGTACGCTCCCCGGGAATCGATGTAATCTGAAATGTCCCTGTCGCTAACGTCTTCGTATCCCATGGTTTCGATGAAAAGCGCCCTACTACGCACCGCACCACTCAGAACGCTTTCGTCAGCCTTGCTTGAATCCAGCGCAAATTCGCTATTGCCGAGAAAGTGCAGGGCAACTGGGAACGGCGAGGTAGCGGTGTCGGCGTCGTTCCAGTACCGCATCATCTCGATGGCCTCGCGAGAGAGGTACTGAGCTTCATCGAACACGATCGAAAACTGGGCGACGTCGGTCAAGTGAGAGGAGTGCTGTCGATCTGCGCGCCACTCTACCAGATGGTTGTAGAGCATCTGCCGGAGTGACCAGTACGCGTTGCTAAGGGTGGCACTGGCGGACCGCCCTATGAGCGGGCGAACTGCCTCCACTGTTTGTTGGAGCAGCAGCACGGGCGACGCACCGCGCTTCATTGAACCTTGTTCGACCTTCACGATTGCGCACTGCCCAGCATGTGACTGCGCGAAACTGCTGATGGCGGTTGTCTTGCCAATACCCCACGGGCCCGAGATGACGCAGATTCCTTTTTCTTCGTGCGCCATATCGAGCCTGGCACGGATGAAACGAATAACAGAAGTATTTACGATTGGATCGGCGGGCTCAGCCGCGACGTCTAGCAAGTACTCTCTCCAAGTCTTCGGTTTCTCTCCATCTGCGATCTCCGCAATCAGCCACCTTTCGCGGAGGTGACTTCAGCCCAAGGGCGAGCATGTCACCTAAGGCCTTCTGGTCAGGCAGCGCTTCCCGGTCCAAACGCGAGCGAGCGATCAGTCGGGGTGATGCCGTGAGGAGGCGGTCTCGGCGGTTCGCCTCAAGATCAATGCAGCCGGCGTCCACCTTTAGAAGGGTGACCGCCGCATCATGCTCGCGTTTACGTTTGCTGCTCTCGCGAGCTCCTTCGATGTCCGTTGGTTCGAAGGCAGTATTCGGCTGTAACTGCAACCAGCTACCTCCTGAAATCCTTGCCAGTGGCATAGCTCCGCGACGCCAGGGCAGGGCGACAGTCACAATGGCGCCTGTGACGAGTTCAGGGTGCCTGAACGTATCTCCTCTGACTTTTACGTAGCCCCGCGATACCCGACGCGTCTCCCGAGTACAGAATGCCGCATCAAGTCGTTCGGATGGCAACATCAATGGGCGCCATCCATTCTGAACATGCTCGTTCAACATTTCGGTGGGCGAGCGGCCGGCAAAGGGTCCGCTTTCAATCTTGGTGCTCTCTAGAAGATCGATGCGGCATTCCGCTTCTTGAACGAACTCAGCAAACGATCTCGGATAGGGGGCAGGAGGCCGACCCAACGTGGCCGATTTCTTCCGCATTCGATCGCCACCGCTCCATCCCCCCATTTGAGAGAATACGAAGCGGTCAAAAACTGCGAACCTGCTTTCGATGGGTTTTGAAGCTGCCGCATATGGGCGTGCGTTGATGATGGTCGGCGCCTTCTGCTCTTGCAGCTGATCTAAGGCGGTTCTGATTAGGTCGAAGATGAAGAACTCGGAGCCGTTGTCACGGTAGAGTTGCTGGGGAAACCCCCAGGCCGGATCGTCGACCATCTCAAGGAACGTCGAAGCGACATGCTCCTGCCTGATCCCTTCTGATGGACCTAGCAGAAAGAAGCGGCGGAAGACCCGTTGAGTTGCCGTGTCCATGTAGGCCACCATCCGCGGCCACGCGGTAGTACCGTCTCGTCTCACAACTGCGCAGTCGACGACTTTCACGTCCATCACGATCTGCTGCATCGGGGTCAGTGCGTCATTCTGCCGCGTGATCCGAGGGCGATTGTCATCGTAGGTCTTCCGATCGTGAGCGCGGACATCGACGATCCGGTAATACCGAGCTTCTCGTATCCGCCTTTGGGACAGCGCTATCGAGGACGCGGGCATATCAATTTCATTTTGGCCAAGGTATCTCACGAAGGCAGTCTCCACCTCCCTGCGCACCTGTCTCCAGCCGGCTCGTTGCACTGGCGATGCCCAGGCCGCCTTGATTAGTTGATCAACCTTCTCGCCCAGCTTTGTCAGCACATTGGCCTGACTTGATCGTGAGGCGAGGAAGCACCGGTCAAACGTCCGCGAGACCCATACTCGGCGCATTCCAGCGTTCTTTGGCGGCCGAGGGCCGAGTGCGGTGATGCTGTCGTCCGCCTCGCGAAGTTGAACCATCCACCTCTGCAGCGTCCGTATAGAGACGCCCCATTTGCGAGAGGCCCTTCTCAGCTCATCGCCTCGTTCGCTAGATCGATGTTGGGTTTCAATCAGCTCCTGGATCGCCCTCCAGCGAAACTGGATCTGATGGCGTGACCGGTCTGGATCACCCCTCCCCGGGAGCCGTCGGTTAGCATTCGAACACATCATAATTTGGATTGCTCTTCCTTCGCAGCAAGGCAACTCATACTCGCAGCGTTTCTGGACCTGTGCGCTGTCGTCCCCGGACGACATTTCGTATGACCCGAGCCAACACCGGTCCGGGACGAATGATGGCTAGAGCCCCTTGTGTTGCCTTTGAGCAACACTATCTGGTCTGAAGATTGAGGGAGCACCCATGAATCTCGAAAAGTTCACCGACCGCGCGAAGGGCTTCATACAGAGCGCGCAAACAGTCGCGATCCGCATGAACCATCAGCGGATTTCGCCGGAGCATCTGGCCAAGGCGCTGCTCGAAGACAGCGAAGGAATGGCGGCCGGGCTGATCACGCGCGCCGGCGGCGATCCGGCGGTGGCGGTGCAAGGTATCGACGCCGCGCTGGGCAAGATCGCGGCCGTGAGCGGTGGCGGTGCGCAAGCGACGCCGGGCCTCGACAACGATAGCGTGCGGGTGCTCGACCAGGCCGAGCAGCTCGCGAACAAGAGCGGCGACAGCTATGTCACAGTGGAACGGATGGTGCTCGCCCTCACGCTCGCGACGACCACCGCCGCGGGTCAGGCACTAAAAGCCGCGGGCGTTACTCCTCAGTCCCTGGAGGCCGCCATCACGGAGCTGCGTGGCGGGCGCCAGGCGCACTCGTCGAGCGCCGAGGAAAGCTATGACGCGCTCAGCAAGTATGCGCGCAATCTCACCGAGGTCGCCCGGACCGGCAAGCTCGATCCGGTCATCGGCCGCGACGAGGAAATCCGCCGAACGGTGCAGATCCTGGCGCGCCGGACGAAGAACAATCCCGTGCTCATCGGCGAGCCCGGCGTCGGCAAGACCGCGATCGCGGAGGGCCTGGCGCTGCGCATAGCGAATGGCGACGTGCCGGATAGCCTCAAGGACCGCAAGCTGATGGCACTCGACATGGGCAGCCTGATCGCAGGCGCCAAATATCGCGGCGAGTTCGAGGAACGCCTCAAGGCCGTGCTCGACGAGGTGAAGGGTGCCGAGGGTGACATCATCCTGTTCATCGACGAGATGCACACGCTGATTGGCGCGGGCAAATCGGAGGGCGCGATGGACGCCGGCAATCTCTTGAAGCCCGCGCTCGCCCGGGGCGAGCTTCACTGCATCGGCGCGACTACGCTCGACGAGTACCAGAAGTACGTCGAGAAGGACGCCGCGCTCCAACGCCGCTTCCAGCCTGTGTTCGTCGGCGAACCGACGGTCGAGGATACCATCAGCATCCTGCGCGGACTGAAGGACCGCTACGAGCTGCACCACGGGGTGCGCATCACCGACGGCGCGATCGTTGCAGCCGCGACACTGTCCAATCGCTACATCTCCGACCGCTTCCTGCCCGACAAGGCGATCGACCTGATGGACGAGGCGGCGAGCCGTCTACGGATGGAGGTGGAATCGAAGCCTGAAGAGATCGAGAACCTCGACCGGCGGATCATCCAGCTCAAGATCGAGGAACAGGCGCTCGGCAAGGAAAGCGACGCCGCATCGAAGGACCGCCTGGCGACGTTGCGCGACGAGCTCGCCAACCTAGAGCAACAGTCGAGTGAACTCACTACCCGCTGGCAGAACGAGCGCGACAAGATCGCCGCCGAAGGCAAGGTAAAGGAGGAGCTCGACGCGGCCCGCATCGAGCTCGAGCGGGCGCAGCGCGAAGGCGATCTCGCCCGCGCCGGCGAGCTTCAGTACGGCCGCATTCCCGAACTCGAAAAGCGGCTCGCGGAGGTGGAGTCCCCTGCCGAAAACGCGCTGTTACGCGAGGAAGTGACCGAGGACGATATCGCGTCGGTCGTCAGCAAGTGGACGGGCGTACCGGTCGAGCGCATGCTGGCGGGCGAGCGCGAGAAGCTGCTGCGGATGGAGGAGACCATCGGCAAGCGGGTCATCGGTCAGGCGCGCGCGGTGGAGGCGGTCAGCAAGGCCGTCCGGCGCGCGCGGGCCGGCCTGCAAGACCCTAACCGGCCACTTGGCTCGTTCCTGTTCCTTGGACCGACCGGTGTCGGGAAGACCGAGTTGACCAAGGCGCTCGCGGGCTTCCTCTTCGACGACGACAACGCGATGGTTCGCATCGACATGTCCGAATTCATGGAGAAGCACGCGGTCGCCCGCCTGATCGGCGCGCCTCCAGGGTACGTGGGTTACGAAGAGGGCGGGGTGCTGACGGAGGCGGTGCGTCGCCGTCCTTACCAGGTCGTGCTCTTCGACGAGGTCGAGAAGGCTCACTCCGACGTATTCAACGTCCTGCTCCAGGTGCTCGACGACGGACGCCTGACCGACGGGCAGGGCCGCGTGGTCGACTTCTCGAACACGCTGATCATCCTCACGTCGAACCTCGGTAGCCAGTTCCTCGCCAGCCTGGAGGAAGATCAGGACGTCGAGAAGGTCGAGCCGCAAGTGATGGACGTGGTGCGGGCGCACTTCCGGCCGGAATTCCTCAACCGGCTCGACGAGATCATCCTGTTCCATCGCCTCGGTCATCAGCACATGGCGCCGATCGTCGACCTTCAGGTCAAGCGGGTGCAGAAACTGCTGAAGGACCGCAAGATCGTGCTCGAGCTGAACGAGGCGGCACGCCGCTGGCTCGGGCGCGTGGGCTACGACCCGGTCTACGGAGCGCGCCCGTTGAAGCGGGCGGTGCAACGCTACTTGCAGGATCCCCTTGCGGAGAAAATCCTCTCCGGGGAAGTGCCCGATGGTAGCACCGTCACGATCGATGAAGGCGACGGGGCGCTGGCGATGGTGGTAGGGTAGGAGGTTAGAGCGGCCGCCCTGGCGGTCCGCTCAAATCCAGCGGACGGGCGCGTATCCACTTCGAGAGGATGACCTTCTGTCCCCTGGTCACTGGATTTCCCGCGTGCCACGCAAGGGGCTCGGGCCGTCCGGCGTCATCGACGTTGCAAAAGTGGAGAGCATCGCCAGCTTTGCCCCGCCATGCCAAGTCCAGTCGGGGAAACACCGTTTCGCCGCCCTCGAAATCGTCGTGCAGGCAGACCAGGAAGGTCGCGGTGCGCTGGTTAGGCTCGTTCGCGATCGCGTCGCTGTGCAGTCTGTATTCCTGCCCCGGCAGGTAAGAGAGAATCTGGGCAGGTTCCCCTTGCTCGTAACAAGTGCCTGTGACGGCGGCGATTCGGCGGTTGATGGCATGGAGCGCGGGGCCCTCGCTGACAAATGGGAAGCCGACGCTTTCGGCGCTGCGCACCGGGTGGCGCGTCATCTGGCCGGTTCGCGGATCGAATACCACCGCGGGTTGCAGCAGCGGTTTCGCCAGCCGGACCAGGTAGCGGCACTCGGCGATGCTCAAGAAACTTTCGAGTTTCCGAATTGCAGGCGCGGAATGCAGGCTCTGCATCTCCGGAATGCTCAACGGATTTCCGTCATCGTCGAGGTCCATGTTCTCGAGGACGTCACGTTCTGACCGTGCAGCCCCGTCCCGACGTGCGCGCTGACGAAGTCGCTCCAGTGCCTCGGGCCACTGGCGGGCGCATCCGCCCGCTCCGTTGGCGAGCATGGCGATATAGACAGGCTCGGCCTCAGCGACGCCCAGTTCGCTGGCACGGCCGAAGAACTGGCGCGCGAGTGCGAGATCGCGCCGGACGGGATCGCCCGCCATTCGCCAGTTCGCCAGTGTTAGCGCGGCCTCGCCATCGCCACCGGCCGCAGCGGCCTCCAACGCTTGTGCCGCGGCAATGACCTGTCCGCGCTGGGCGGCGGCTATTGCGTTGGCGACTGCGGGGCTGGGCATGTGCGGAACCTAGACAAGAAAGAGGGGCCGGAACAGCGTTCCGACCCCTGATTTCCTGTTCAACGCCGTGCTTAGAAGCGGGCGCGGAAACCGGCATAGAACTGACGGCCACGCACGTCGTAGATCGCGCCCGTCGAGTTAGCAGAACCCGGGCGATCGTTGGCGCCGCCGCCACCGCCCGCACCGGCACCGCTCGCACCAAGCGGCGGAACCTTGTTGAAGGCGTTGTCGACCCCAACGAAGAAGTTGAAATCGCGGCCGAAATTGCCGTCTCCATCCTCGCCATTCGCATCCCACTCGAGGCGGAAGTTATGGTACGTAACTGCGGGGTAGAACTGGATTGGCGACGCATCGAGATTCTGCGGATTGCGTCCGCCGAGAGCGTTGTAATTCTCCCACGCACCGACCGTCATCTTGCCGATGTAGCGCATGCTATGGCCGAAGGTGAACGCGCCGAACGAAACGTCCGTATCGATCCGGAACTCGTCGACCGGATCACCCAGTTCGCCCAGAATGCGGTTCTCGAACGTCGGGTCGCCCGGGTTCTCAAAATTGCTGATCTGGAAGTTGTGGGTGTAGATGCCAAACAGCTTGAGCCGCACTTCATCAGACAAGCTTGTGCGGTAGTCGACCTGCGTGTCGATCCCGCGACGCTTGCGCGACGCATAATTAAGCGGCGCCTGCAACAGCGAACCGCCGAGGATGTGGCCCGGATCTTCGCTGAAAGGGCCCGTGCCTGGACCCCGGAACCGCTGGAACGACTGGCAAAAGACGTTGTCCAGGGTCGATTGGTCGTAGCACGAGTCGGCGATCGTCTGCGCCGTCGGCGAGGCGATGATCCCGTTCACCGTTATGTCGTAGTAATCGACTGAGATCGCCAGTCCCGGGACCCAGCGCGGCTGGAAAACCCCGCCGATGGTCCACGAATCGGACTCTTCTGCCTTCAGATTCGGATTGAACCCGCTGACGACCTGCAGCGAGTAACTGCCTTCGCGCGGCAGCAGGCCGCCAAGGTCGGCTGCACAGTTCGCGTTGCGGAACTGCGTGCCCTGCCCGATACGTCCGGTGCTGCAGGGATCGACGAAGCCCGGCGAGAAGTTGGACACCAGCGTGCCGGTAGTCTCGGTTAGGAACGGCGCCCGCACCGCGCGGCTGTAGTTGGCGCGCAACCGGATGTCGCGGATCGGCGAATAGTCAACACCGCCATTATAAGCCCATACCGTGCCAACGCCGCCCTGGTACTTGGCGATGCGCGCCGCGCCCGACAAGGTAAGCTCTTCAAAGAAAGGCCTGTCCGCCAGGATCGGGATTTGAATTTCACCGAAGGCTTCCTTCACGGTGAACGGATCGGTGTCGTAGAGGGTACCAAGCACCACGTTGTTGGTGTTGCCCGCCGTCGCCGTGTAGTCGTCCTGCTTGTAGTAAATATCTTCCTCGCGATACTCCGCACCGAGAGCGAAGCGCACCGGGCCACCCCAAAGGTTGAAGAACTCGCTGGTGTCGCCGCTAACAAATGCCGAATAAACTTGTTGCTTGATCCACGCCGTGTTTGTGGCGGTGTGCTCGAAATAATCCTGCGCGGCCGAGTTGTCGGCATCGCCGAACGGATTGAACGGTACACAAGCCGCGATGTCGGCAGCCAACCGAGCCGCCTGGCCGGCATTGCCGCGGCTCGCGCCCGTCGTGGTCTTGAAGATGCCCTGGTCATACCCGAGCGCCGCAGTCGGATCGAACTGGGATCGGCACTGAATCTGACCGGTCACCGGATTGCGACCGGCATCGAGCGACAGCGCCAAGCGCTGGGAATCGATGTAGCCCGTGTTGACCGTATCCTCTTCCATCTTGCCGTAGTTGGCCGAGATCTCGTAGTTCCAGTCGTCGTTAAAGGTCCCACGAAGACCCGCCACAGCTCGGAACGTCTCGCGAGTGAAGGATTCGTCGCGTGGACCGCGATTGATCTTCGAGCGACCGAGCGCGAAGCGATAAGTGCCGGCGGCGATCTGGGCCTGCTGAGCCGCAGTCAGGGGCCCGTTAAAGCCGAGCGCCGAAGTGGTGTTGCACGCGTTGTTGACAGAAGTGTTGCATCCTGAGGCAAGGATCGCATTTGCAATCGTGGTCCGCTGCGCCGTGGTCAGGAACGGGTTGTCGAGACGGATGCGCTCGCGCTGGTCGAAACCATTGCTGAAAGTACCCTGGATGCCGGCATAGCCCGAGGCCGAGCCGAACGACTTGATCCGCGCATACTTCGCTTCGACGAATGCATCGAGCGCCTCGGCGAATTCGAAGTGCGCGAGCAGGTTGGCGTTGTAGCGGTTCTGCTCCGGTATGATCGAATACGTATCTTCCTCGCGTTGAGTGTCGAGGCGCGTTCCGCCGACCGCGCCGCCGATCGGTCCGGTCGAGAAACGGCCGGTTTCATCGGATGGAGCCAAGCTTCCGTCCCCGCCGAACGCCAAGAGGCAGTTGTACGGAGTTCCGTTTGTCGTGGTCGAACCGTAGCCGACGCCGCATTGCGGAGTGGCAAACGGCTGCGACACAAACACCAAGCCGTACCGGCTCTGGCTGCGTGAACGGATGTTCTGGAAATAGTTGTTATCCGGATTGCCGTCGCTTCCGTTGACCGCGGTACCCGGGTCGACATCGACGACGCCAAGGCCTTCGACGATCCGCAAGGCAGGTATATCGGACGCCAAGATGCGATCCTGGTGCGCATATTCGCCGTGAAGTGTGATGTTCCCGCGGCGGTCGGCAAAGTTCATGCCGTACATCGCCGAGATGAACTGGTTTGCGCCGTAGTTGCCGGGGGTAGTTATGCCGGCATTCCCGCGCACCTGAAGACCGTCGAAATCCTTCTTGAGAATGAAGTTGACCACGCCCGCGATCGCGTCCGAGCCGTAGATCGCCGAATTGCCGCCAGTGACGATATCGACACGCTCAATAAGATCGTTCGGAATGGTGTTAACGTCTGGCGACTGGGCGTTGCTGGTAATGTCGCCGGCAACATGGCGGCGTCCGTTCACCAGCACCAATGTGCGGTTGGTCCCGAGTCCGCGAAGATCAAGCAGGTTAAGCCCCGAAATGCCGATGCCGGTTGAGGCGTTCTGTTGCTGGCGTGTGCTGCGCAGTTGTGGAAGCTCGTTCAACGTATCGCCGATGTTGTTGGTGCCCTGCTCGATGAGGGTGTCGCCCGCGATCGAAAGGATCGGCACGGTTGACTCAAGACCGGGGCGCGCGATGCGCGAGCCGGTCACGACGATCCCCCCTTCGGTGCCCTGGCCGGCTTGGCCGGTCGCTAGGTTGTCGCATCCACCGTCGTTGTCGGCATCTTCGCAAGCGACGTCGTCCACGCTGGTCTCTGTATCCTGCGCGTAGGCGGTGCTGGTCAGTCCGAGCGACGCGGCAAGCGCCAGAGTGCACAGGGAGGTCGAACCACCCAAGGTGGATCGGAAGGAAATGGATTTCACGGTAGTTCCCCTCATTCAAAACGCATTGGCTTGAGCTGCAAGCGGCCCGTAGCGCCATAATCGTGCCCGATGAGTAAACTTCGCCGCCAGGACAAATGAAATCCCATGTCGTTCGTCGATTAGAATCGACTGTGTTGCGCGGGAATCACAGAGGCTTGGCAGGATGGGCCGATCCGTAAGCCGGGATGAAGTGTGGGTATTTTGCAACAAGGCTCCGTAAAAGTCGCCAAATCGTCTCGACCGGGTGGTCAACGCTCTCAGGTTAACGGTATCGCCTCCTTAGCCTTGGGGACTGGGCCGATTGACTGTGAGCTGCCGGGGAGTGCGCCTGTGGGCGTAAGCTTGCTTCGATGCAGGGTCGCATCTGGTCCCCGTCGAATTCGATGGGAGCTTAGCTAATGAACATGATTCGTGTCGGCACGCTGAAGGGACTGGCGTGCTCTGCCTCGGCACTCGCCCTGGTAGTCGCTGGACCAGCCTGGGCGCAGGAAGGTAGCCCCGAGCAGGTCGATGAAGCGGATGGCACTTGCGCCACCGACGCCAACGGTATCGCGATCGCGACCGATCCGGACTGCGCGACCGTAACGACGGATACCGCAGCTCCTGGCGAAGGGGCGATCATCGTCACCGGTTCGCGCATCAAGCGGGATACCTACACCAGCGTTTCACCGCTGCAGGTCATCACCTCGCAGAACGAGAACGAAGCCGGTTTGTTCGATCCCGCGCAGATCCTGCAGCGGACCGAATCGGCTGCCGGCCAGCAGATCGACGCGACCTTCAACGGCTTCGTGCTCGACAACGGCCCTGGCTCGCAGACTCTGAACCTGCGCGGCCTCGGCGCCGACCGCACCCTGCTTCTCGTCAATGGCCGCCGGCTCGCGCCGGCCGGCGTGGAAGGCGCTCCGACGAGCCCTTCGATCAACCTGCTGCCCGGCTCGCTCATCGAGCGTTACGAGCTCCTGCTCGACGGCGCTTCGTCGGTCTACGGATCGGACGCGGTCGCCGGCGTGGGCAACATCATCCTGCGCAAGGACTTCGACGGCCTCGAGTTGTTCGCTCGCGGTGAACTCAACCCGCAGGGTGGTGGCGACGACTACACACTCAGCGCCTCTTACGGCATGAACTTCGATCGCGGGTTCATCGGAATTGGGGCTGAATACGACTATCGCGATGCCGTCCGCCTGAGCGACCGCAGCTTCTTCCAGGGTTGCGACCGCAACTACGAAGTCGACCAGAACGGAAATATCTACACGGTCGGAAAGCTCGACAACGCGACGGTGCTCGCGGCCAGCAACGGTCTCGTCCGCGTCTCCGAGTCCGAGTGCAAGCAGTCTGGCATCAGCGGGCGCATCTTCAACGGGTACACGCGCTTCGGCTCGATTTACTTCCAGCCGGGCCAGGGCAACGTGCCGCTGTTGGGCAACTACAGCGATTCCGCCGATGCCTTCGGCCGCCAAATCGACCTGAACGGCGATGGTATTCGCGACGTCGACTTCCAGAACGTCAACACCAACGGCGCCGATCCGAACGAAACGTTTCTCAGCGGCCAGAAGCTGTACAATGTGATGGCGTACGGCGAGTACACCCTCGGCGGATCGGGTAACATCACCCCGTTCTTCGAGGCCAACTACAGCCGTGCCGAAATCAGCAGCGACAACACGCTCGGCCAGGCCCAGGTGTTCCCGTCGGTGCCTGATCTCAACCGGTTCAACCCCTGCAACTTCGTCACCGGCACCGGCGTCGATTGCCGCCGGGCGGACAACCTTTTGCAGGCGCGTGCCGGGCTGCCGTTCACGCCGCTGTCGACCGGTTTCCCGCTGCCGACCACGCCGATCGTGGCGATCCAGGGGGACCGCGACAATTTCGAGGTGACGCAGGAGCAGTACCGCGGCGTTCTCGGCGTGCGCGGCGACCTCCCGTTCATCTCGCCGAGCTGGACCTTCGAAGTCGCGGGTGTCTACTCGTACTCGAAGGGCGTTTCGATCCGCCGCGGCATCCGCGAGGACAAGCTGGCGCTTGCCCTGGGTCTCGACCCGACGGCCGATTACGACGGTGACGGCATCGTCGACAACGACGGCGACGGCATTGCGGACGATTACGACGAGAACCTCGACGTCTTCGGCTTCTTCGGTGACACTCAGTACATCGGCGAGTGCGGTACGGCCCTCGCCAACCCGAACCTGGCCGCCGCCGACCTCCGCGCAGGCTGCGTTCCGGTGAACCTGTTCGCGCCGAGCGTCCTGGGCTCGCCAATCGGCACGTTCGCCTCGCAAGCCGAAACGGACTATGTGTTCGGCGTCCGCCGGTTCGATACCACTTACGAGCAGCTCACTCTGAACGGGTTCGTCACCGGCAACCTGTTCGACCTTCCTGCTGGGCCAGTGGGCGCCGTGATCGGTGTCGAGTATCGCAAGGACAAGATCGACTCGCAGCCGGACTTCGTCGCTTCGAATGGCTTGCTGGCGAGCTTCTTCTCCGACCTTGGCGCGTCGGGTAGCAAGGACATCAAGGAGGCTTTCGCAGAGCTCGATATCCCGCTCCAAGCCAATAAGCCGGGCGTTCGCGAGTTGAACCTCAACGTCTCCGGCCGCGTCACAGATGAAGAGTTCTACGGCACCAACTTCACCTACTCGATCAAGGCCGGCTGGCGTCCGGTGGACCCGCTGCTGTTCAAGTTCAGCTACGGTACGTCATTCCGCGCGCCGAACCTGCGCGAGAACTTCTTGCGCGGACAGTCGGGCTTCCTGACGCTGTTTGATCCGTGCGCCGTGCCGACTGCAGCGTTCAACTCCACCGCGGGTGGCTACAACCCTGCGCTCGACACTCGCGATGCCAACGTGCTCGCGAATTGCGTCCGCGAAGGTCGCGACCCGACTCGGGTCGGCATCGACCAGAACAACCTGAACACGCTGACTCAGTCGAGCGTCGAGATCGCCACCGGCGGCAGCCTCGATATCGATCCTGAAACGTCGCGTTCGATCACGGCGGGCTTCGCATTCGAGGAAACCCTCGGTGGCGTGGACGTGAGCCTGGGGTTCAACTACTTCGATATCAAGCTCAAGGATTCCATCATCGAGCCATCGTCGCAGTTCATCATCAACGACTGCTTCACCCGCGACGATGGACAGCGGAGCCCGTTCTGCGACCGGATTGTGTATTTCAACAGCCCGGTTACCCGGTTCCTGATCTCGGACATCAACTCCGGGTTCATCAACCTCAATCAGGAAGCAGTGCGCGGTATCGACCTTAACAGCAACTTCGAGAAGGAAGTCGCTCTCTTCGGTCAGTCGGTGGAGTTCGGTCTCAACCTGCGGGCGAACCACCTGATCGAGCGCAGCTCGCTGTTCATCGACGACAACGGTAACCCGACTTACGAAGACGATGCTGGTGAGTTCGGTCTACCCAAGTGGACCGGCCGCGCGCAGCTCTTCGCCGATGTCGACCGTTGGCGCGCGACTTGGACCGTCGACTACACCGGGCCGGTCGAGCAAGATGCGACCGGTATCGACGAGTTCAGCGACATATTCGGGCGTGGTCCGGACGGTCAGCTGACCGGGTTCATCAGCGACACCTGTCTTGGTGGTGGCTCGCGTAATGCCGCAGGCGTGCCGAACGGCGTGGTTGCGGGCGATGGCCTGTACTGCCGGGACGTGGGCTTCGCCAAGGAGCACTTCCTCCACACGTTCTCGCTGCGTTATCAGACCGATACCCTCACCATCATCGGCGGTGTGGACAACATCTTCAACACCGCGCCGCCGCTGGTTGACGGGAACGAAGTGTTCGCGATCAACAATACGGCGATTGGTAACGGCTACGACTACGATGGCCGGGAGTTCTTCCTCTCCGTTCGCAAGAAGTTCTGATCAACAGCATTTGTTGTAAGACTGCGGCCCCGGCGAAAGCCGGGGCCGTTTTCTTTTGATCGGGCGGGAGATGCGCAGCCCTGGACGGCAAGCAGGCTCGCCTTCGCGTTGGGTTGTTCGTATGGACCGGCGGATGAAGCTTTCGCTCGCTCCTCGGATCGATCTACCTGGGCTTTCGATGCACTTTGCACGCTCCGGCGCGGTATCAGTTCCGGGGCTGCTACCGGGCGATGAGGCAAGTGCCCTTGCGCGCGAGTTGGCCGGGACAGACGCTTGGATCGAAATCTTCCGTGCAGGGGAGAAGGTCTACGAAATGCCCCACGCGGAGTTCCTGCGGCTCGCCGACCACCAGAAGACCGAATTGCAGCGGATGATCGAAAACGCCGCGCGAACCGGTCTACAGTACCGCTATCGGGCGATCCGCGTTTCCGAGGAGCCAACGTCCCGGACTGCGAGGGGAATGTTGCTCGATCGGTTCAATGACCTACTGAACTCGGCGGAAACGATTGCCTTGATGCGCGGCATCACCGGGTCCGACGCGATCTCCTTTGCCGACGCCCAGGCCACGGACTATCGGGCGAGAGACTTCCTGACCACGCATGACGACGCGATCGAGGGCAAGAACCGCGTCGCCGCATACGTGTACGGCCTGACGAGTGGATGGCAGGCCGATTGGGGCGGCCTGCTGCTGTTCGAGAAAGGGGACGCCGTTACCGGCTTCGTCCCCGACTTCAACGTACTGCGCATATTTTCGGTGCCGAGCAAACACCACGTTAGTTACGTCGCGCCTTGGGTCCAGGCCCGCCGATTGTCGATCACGGGTTGGCTGCGACACAGCGCGTCGCAACCGTGATTGCCTAGACCGGCTCGTAGCCGAACTTTTCGATCCAGGGCGCGAGCACCGGCAGCACCGGCTCCATGTAGCGGCGATAGGCTTCCCATCGGCCGCTGGACCGCGTGTAAACCTTCTCGGTTACCTGCGCGTAGCTCGGTGTGCGGATGTAACCGCGATCGCGCGCTGTTTTTTGGTGGTCGAGCAAGGCCGCGTCCCACTCGAGGCCCAGAAATGCGATGAGAGGACGCAGCTCGCCCTCCAGATCCTGCACCATGTCTTCGTAGCGGACGGTATGTACATCGAGTGGCATGACTTCGCGCGCCCGCTGCCAGAATGTCATCGCCGCATCGTAGAGCTTCGCCGAGTTCTCCAACGTCAGGAAGCTCGACATGGCGCTCGTGACCATGAAGTTCTGCATGTAGCAACTGAGGACCACATCGCATGGGTGACGCAGGGCGAAGATGAACTTCGCGTCGGGGAACGCGCGGTGGATGTGCGCCGCCCTCAAAGTCATCAGCGGGAACTTGTCGACGATCAGCTTGCCGGGCGGAATAGGGCCTCTTGCGCGTAGCTCAGTGAAGTAGGCGGCGCGCATGGCGGCCATTCGCTCACCTTGAAGGGTCGGTAAGTCCTCGATCGCGGGCGCCGTCTCTTCTAGCCGCGCCAGCATCGGCTGTTCCTCGCGCACTTCGGTACCGTCATGGCCCATGAGGATGGTATCGAGCAGAGTGGTGCCCGACCGGAGGAACCCTCCGAGAAACGCCGGCGATGCTCGCCCGTCCTCGGGAGGGGTTCCGGTCCATCGTGAATACCATGCGGGAGTGACGTTGGCCGTAGCCTGGCGAACCAATGCGCCATGCTCGGTACCCTCGTACCTCTTGCCTGCCGGGGTCACTTGCACCGCCTCGTTCATCTCGCGGAAGGAGAGAAACGCTTTTTCGGTCTCACCCATGCGGTCCGCAAGTTGGCCAATGAATTGGGAACGGACGTAGGAATCCAGGCCTTCCGGGCTGTTCTGTTCGGCAATCTTAAGGGCACCAGCCAAATCATCCTTCCGCCGAAGAATGAGCGCGTCGCAATAGGCGATCTCCGGACCATCCATCCCCGTCTTACGGGCGTCGTCGACCAGCTTCTCCAGCTCCCGAACGCGGTTTTCGCGTTCCATCTGCAGAGCGAGGTTAAGCACTGCCTGCGAAGCTTGCGGATCAATCTTGAGCGCCATGCGGTAGGCCCGCTCAGCTTCTTCGCGGCGGTCCATGCCTGCAAAGCACAGGCCGATCATTGTCAGCACTTGTGCATCGGCGCGTCCCGAGCGAGCCGCTTCCGACAAGCGGAGGAGGGCCGCTTCGTGCTGCTGATAGCGCAACAATGACTTGCCGAGTTCGACGTTGAGTTCGGGGTCGACCGGATTGAGGCCAGCGGCACGGGCGAAGGCTTCCCAGGCGGCCTCAAACTCCTGCATCACGGTGCGGGCACGCCCGAGGTTGAACCAGAGGTGCGGTTCCTTATCGCTGATCGTCAGCGCGCGTTCCAGGACCCCCGCCGCCTCGCGGGCCCTCCCTGCATCGATCAGGGCGTTGCCGAAGTTGTTGAGGACGTGGAAATCGCGGGGCTTTTTCGCGGCCAGCGCTGCGAGCCTGTCGACCGCAGCTTCGGCGTCGCCCCCCAATCGAGCCGCCTGGGCCATCGCCTGCTGAGCCGCCGGATTCTCGGACACCGGAGCGCATATGTCTGCGACCTCGAAATAAGCGCCCGCGTCAATTGCGGCGCGCGCAGCGTTGAGGCGAAGCTGAACATCGGATGGAGCGAGGGCTATCGCCCGCTTAAGGGTCGCCAGGCCCTGAGCCGGATCACCGGCTCGCGCTTGAGCGATGCCGAGAAACTGCAGAACCTGCGCATTGTGGGGCTGCTGGGCCGAAGCCTTGCTCGCCAAATCGCGCGCTCGCGCGAAGTCACCGCTTTCGAATGCGCCTTTGGCCTGCGCCATCTGCGCCACGAGGTTGGATAATCGCAATTAAGGGCCTTTCGGCGAGTGCCGCAGCGTCCGTATCAGTTGTCGCGCGTTGTATCGATCGTTCTGCGGTCACGCATCTCGGCGTAGTTCCGCTTGTTGGCTTCGGTAAGGTCATCCCACTGCTTGCGCGTGTAGCAGGTCTTGGTCGCGAAGCGGGTGCCGGTTTTCTTCTGGCTTTTGCAGACGAGCTCGCTCGGATCGTTCCGATCCTTGTCGCCCTGCGCGAAAGCGCTCGCCGGCAGCAATAATGCTGCCCCTGCTACGGCAGCAAGCATCGTTCGGTTCATGCACAATTCCTTACGTTGACCCGGTCGGATTAGCAGAAGGACCCCCGACCTTGAAGGGCCAAGCGACCCCCGCAAATAGAAAGGGCGGAGCCGAAGCCCCGCCCTCCCTGTTACGCTTTGCGTTTAGATCAGAGCTTAAGGCCGACCTGGACGAAGTAGCGACGACCGATGATGTCGTAGAGCGACGGATCGGTGCCCGACTGCACGTTCGGGGCGTAAAGCTCCGGCTTGCGGTCGAGGAGGTTGTTGACGCCCACGCGGAACGTGAAGCGGTCGTCGACGGTGGCGGCGATCGCCGTGTCCACGTAGACCGCGCCATCGGTGCCGTCGAACGTCTCGCCCGGGAACTGCACCGAGGCACGGTTCTTCATTCCGTCGATGTACCGAACGCGGGTATCCCACGCGAGGCCTTCGTCGAAATTCAGAATCGTGTTCAGGGTCGCCTTGAAGCGCGGGAAGCTCGTACCGAGGTTCGCACCGAAGTACGAGACGGTATCGGCATAATCAATCACCACGCCGGGGAGTTCCTCGACCTTGTAGTCGATTATGTAGTTGGCGAGGAAATTGAACCGCAGGTTCGATTCCGGACCGATGAACTCGGTCGGCAGGTTGTAGCCGAGCTGGAAGTCGATACCGGAAGTCTTGATCGTCCCCTGGTTCACCTGCTGGAAGTAGCCGGCACCGTCACCGCCGAGCGAAACCGGCAGCGAGATGTAGCTGATGTCCGGCACGCGAACGATGCCTTCGCAGTACGGGCTCGTAGCGCTCAGGCTCGTGTTCTGGCCGTGGTAGCCATAGCACGCGGCGATGATCAGGTTTGGATCCGGCTGCAGGATCGCGTCCTTGATACGGATGTTGTAGTAGTCGATCGAACCCGTGAACCCGAACGCTTCGAACACCGCACCCACCGTGAAGGTGTCGCCGGTCTCTGGCTGCAGATTGGGATTGCCGGTAATGCCCAGGAACGCCTGGCTGCCCGGCGTTTGTGCGTACTGCGAGATGTTCCCAACGCCCGTGGCCGTGCAAAGCGCTGCGGCCTGGGCGCCAGTGGCGCGGAACGCAGTGCCGTTGGAGCACGGATCGAAGTACTGTGGGAACGAGCTACCGCCCGAGAACAGCTCGCCGAAGTTCGGCGCGCGGACCGAGTGCTGGTAGCTGCCACGGAGCCGCAGCGCATCGTTCACACCGGCGCTGAGCGTGGCGCCGTAGGCCCAGTTGCCCTGCGATTCGCCGTCGATCCCATTCTCGATGTCGTTGAAGTCGCTCGTCGAGTGACGGGCCTGCAGGCTCAGTTCCAACGAGTTCACAAAACCGTCGCGGACCAGCGGGATCAGAAGTTCGCCGAAGAAGTCCCTGAAGGTGTTGGTGCCGTTGTCGTCGGTACCGGTGTTGAAGCCCGCGATCGGGCCGTTGAGCGTACCGGCATCGTACTGGTATACGAACTTGCGGTGCTCGGCGCCGGCCACCAGCTGGATCGCGCCGGCGGGAAGCTCTGCCAGCGTGCCGGTCACGTAGCCCTGGAAGATTTCCTGGGTGAACGTGGTTGTGGTGAAGCCAGGCTCCGACACGTACTCGAGGCACGCGGCCGACAGCGGTTGCACACCGAACGGGTTGAAGCCGCCGGCGCAGAGCGACGCGCCACCGTCGGCAGCTTCGAGAAGTCGCTGCACGTCGTCGACGTTGACGTTACCGTTCAACTCGTCGGTGATCGTGGTCTTACCCTTCGACGCGTAAAGCTCGTAGTTCCAGCCCGGGGCAAATTCGCCGCGGACGCCGATCAGGCCCTGAATCACTTCGTTGATAAGGGTCTCCTGACGGAGGCCGGTGTCAAGAAAGCGCTTAGAGATCTGGAAGGCTTCGTTGGCGCCGGAGCCCACAAGGCCAGGGTTGTCGCCCGTACGCGAATTGAGGATCGTCCTCAGATCAGGCGAGATGAACGGGTTCGTCACCGGTACCACGAAGGCGGCGAAACGATACGGCGCCCCCGTAGAGGAGGCAGGATTCGCGCCCGGCGTAATCAACTCCGAGGTAGCATTCCGTACGCTGGTGCGGTTTGCAGGGTTGTTCACACCCGTGCTGACTGGCGTCGGCGCCAACGCGGTTGCCGAGGTATACTTCGTCCATCCGCCCTGTGCGAAGAATTCGAGCGCGTCGGAGACTTCGTAGTTGCCCCGGCCGAACACGGAGTCGCGTTCGAACGGCAGAACAAGCAAGTTGATGATGTCGAAGTTGTAGCTGTAGAAATCGGGCAGGAAATTGAGATTCGGGTTTACGCCGTTGGTCGGCCGCAGGTTGGTGACGTCCTCGGGGTTGTTGAAGACGCCCGTTCCGAAGAGCGTTCCGTCAGCATTGAAAGCGAGGTTCGACGAGCCCTGGCTCGGCTGCCCGGTGGTAATCCCGTAGCCTGCGAACACGGAGTTGATCGCCGCCTGCGTGATCGGGTTGGTGGTGCTTTCCACCAGGCGACCCGTCGGGAAGGTGCGGGTGGTCGAAGTGGCTTGTGCTGAGAACGGACGTTCCGATTTGATGAGACCGTCACGTTCGGCATGCTCGGCAGCGACCGCGATGTTGCCCCGACCGTCGGCGAAGTTGCCGCCGATAACGCCGCTAATCTGCCACTCTTCTGCGTCGGCAGCTGCGGTGTTGGCGTAGCTTGCACGTAGGTCGACCCCTTCGAAATCGTCCTTCATGCGGATATTGACCACGCCCGCGATGGCGTCGGCACCGTAGGTCGCGCCGGCGCCGCCGGTGACGACTTCGATGCGCTCGATCAGGCCCTGCGGGATCGTGTTGAGGTCGACCGTCTGGTCGGATGCCGACACCATCGGGCGGCGGCCGTCGATCAGGACGAGGTTGCGGTTGGCGCCGAGGCCGCGAAGGTCGACGTTGGACTGGCCGCCATTGCTGGGGTTGTTCGACGTGGTGGTGCCGGCCGGGTTAACGGCGGGCAGGGTGTTTAGGTACGTGTCGAGCGTTACGTCGGCGTTCTTGACCGTGTCTTCGCCGGTGGCGACGATGATCGGGCTGTTCGACTCTTCGTTCGGACGAACGATACGCGAACCGGTGACGACGATGGCGCCTTCATCGGCCGAGCTATCGTCGCCAGCGGCTTCCTGCGCCATGGCAGGCTGCGAAGCGAGCATCGCACCGAGCACGGCGGTCGCGGAGCTCACCTTGAAGATGTGTTGGAATTTCACGTCGGTTTATCCCTTTTTCAACTCGCGGGCGAAGCCCGCAGGTCCAGTCCCCTAGGACCGTGCCGTTGGGGTCACGGTTCTCTTCGGATTGCTCGCTTTGCGCGCGATGCGCGGCGGTTTCAAAGCGTTTTCAAGGGAAGCGTGAAAAGGATGACACATCTGTTGCAGCCGCACCACAAGTGCTGTCGGCTGCGCACTTGTGTTTCGCCGGGCGTAAAACTGACGAAAGTTAAGTGCGTCATGTGGTAACTTTAGCGCAGGTCGCTCGATCGAGCTCGGCAAGGGACTTTCGACGAAGCCCTGCCAACAGCCGATAAAGTGCTCCGTCGTCCCTCACTTACCGGGCAGCTTGACCCGGCTCGGGCTGCCGCTTACGCAAACGTCAGGCACCACGCGAATTGAAGGAAACCGGGCATGCCCACCGCCTATATCGTCGATGCCGTTCGTACCGCCGGCGGGCGCCGGGGCGGCAAGCTTTCCGGCGTTCATCCCGTCGACCTCGCGGCGACAACGCTCGACGCGTTGGTGAACCGCACAGGCATCGATCCCGCGCGGGTGGACGACGTGATAATGGGCTGCGTAACCCAGGCCGGCGAGCAGTCGATGCAGGTGGGTCGCATGGCGGTGCTCGCGAGCAAGAGCCTTCCGCAGTCGTGCCCGGCGGTGACGATCGACCGCCAGTGCGGCTCCTCGCAGCAGGCGATCCAGTTCGCCGCGCAAGCGGTGATGAGCGGGACGCAGGATGCGGTGATCGCGGCCGGAGTGGAGAGCATGACCCGCGTGCCCATGGGCACCAACCTGACCTTCCACCTGAAGGAGGGGATGGGACACTACAAGTCGCCCGGCCTCGAAGCCAAGTTTCCGGGTATCATGTGGTCGCAGTTTGCCGGCGCCGAGATGATCGCCGACAAGTACGGATTCTCGAAGGACGAGATCGACCGCTTCGCCTACGAAAGCCACAAGAAGGCGATCGCAGCGACGCAATCGGGCGCCTTCGAGCGCGAGATCGTCCCGATCACGGTCGAGACGCCCGAAGGTCCGGTGGAGCACACCGCCGACGAGGGCATTCGCTTCGATGCCTCGCTCGAAGGGATTGCCGGGGTCAAACTGCTCAAGGAAGGGGGCAAGATCACCGCCGCAAGCTCGAGCCAGATTTGTGACGGCGCCAGCGCCGCGCTGATCGTATCCGAAGCCATGCTCAAGGAGCTCGGCCTCACGCCCCGTGCTCGAATTCACACGCTGACGGTGACCGCGGGCGACCCGGTGATCATGCTCGAGGAACCGCTGTTCGCGACCGACAAGGCGCTGGCGCGGGCGGGGCTCAAGATCGCCGACATCGACCTTTACGAGGTCAACGAGGCTTTCGCGACCGTGCCCATGGCGTGGCTCCAGCATACCGGCGCCGATCCGGCGCGGCTCAACGTGAATGGCGGCGCGATCGCGCTCGGCCACCCGCTCGGCGCGAGCGGAACCAAGCTGATGGCCACGCTGCTCAACGCGCTCCATGCGCGGGGTGGCAAGTATGGCCTGCAGACCATGTGCGAAGGCGGCGGCGTCGCCAACGTGACGATTATCGAAGCGGTCTGACCGCCATTAACTTCGGAGAGGATTTCCCATGAAAGTCGACAGCAACACCGCCGCGGTAGTTACCGGCGGCGCCTCGGGCCTCGGCGCGGCAACCGCGCGCGCGTTGGCCGCCAAGGGCGCCAAAGTCGCCATCTTCGATCTCCAGGCGGAGAAGGGCGAGGCGGTTGCGGCGGAGATCGGCGGGGTGTTCTGCGAGGTCAACGTGACCGACGATGGGTCGGTCGACGCCGGTTTCGCCAAGGCCCGCGAAGCACATGGGCAGGAGCGGATCCTCGTCAACTGCGCTGGCACCGGCAATGCGATCAAGACCGCAAGCCGCTCGAAGACCGATGGCAGCATCAAGCACTTCCCGCTCGATGCCTTCAACTGGATCATCCAGATCAACCTCGTCGGCACGTTCCGCTGCATCGCGAAATCGGCGGCCGGCATGCTGACGCTCGACTCCCTCGAGGACGGCGAGCGCGGGGCCATCGTCAACACCGCTTCGGTAGCAGCCGAGGACGGCCAGATGGGCCAGGCGGCCTACTCGGCATCGAAGGGCGGGGTGGTCGGCATGACTTTGCCGATCGCGCGCGACCTGATGAGCGAGGGCATCCGGGTGAACACGATCCTCCCGGGCATCTTCAACACCCCGCTGATGAACGCTGCCCCGCAAGCCGTGAAGGACGCGCTCGCCGCTTCGGTGCCGTTCCCCAAGCGGCTCGGCAACGCCGAGGAATACGCGATGCTGGCGATGACGATGATCGAATGCGGCTACTTCAACGGCGAAGACGTGCGCCTCGACGGCGCGATCCGCATGGCGCCGCGCTGATCCGCTTTCCTACACCGCCCGGTCCGCGCTAGGCCGTGCCGATGACGATTTCCGGCGCTCCCTTTCCCGCGGTTTGCAGCGGGTCAGGTAGCGCCGGTTTTTGTTGCGCAGAACAGTGTGCCATGTGTGCCAAGTCCAACATCGCCCGAGGGGAACCCGCATGAGCGGTTACGGCCAGATCAAGTACGACGTTCAAGGCCCGGTGGCGCTCGTTACCCTTCATCGGCCCGAGAAGATGAACGCCTTCACTCGCACGATGATGGCCGAGTTGATCGATGCGATGGACGAGGCGGACGGCGACGACCGGGTGCGAGCGGTGGTGTTCACCGGTCACGGCGAGCGCGCGTTCTGCGCTGGCGCGGACCTTACGCCGGAAGGCGGGGGCCACGTGTTCTCCGATCCCGAGGTAGTCGAGGATCTCTCCGACGAGCGGGTGCGTGATGGGGGAGGGCGTCTCACGCTGCGGCTGTTCGACGTGAAGAAGCCGCTGATCTCGGCCTGCAACGGCGTAGCGGTCGGGGTCGGGGCAACGATGCAGCTGCCGATGGACATGCGGCTGTGTTCGGACAATGCACGCTTCGGTTTCGTGTTCGCCCGGCGGGGGATCACGCCCGAGGCGGCGTCGAGCTGGTTCCTGCCGCGGCTGGTGGGCATCCAGACCGCGCTCGAATGGTGCATGACCGGGCGCATCTTCGATGCCGCCGAAGCGCTCGACAAGGGCCTGGTGCGGTCAGTCCATCCGCAAGGCGAACTGCTCGATGCGGCGTTCGCGCTGGCTCACGAGATTTCCGAGAATACCTCGGCGGTATCGGTGGCGATGACTCGCGCGATGCTCTGGCGGCTGTCGGCGGCCGAGCATCCGATGGCGGCTCACCGGATCGACAGCCGGGCGATCTATCGCCTCAGCCGTAGCGCCGATGCGCGCGAAGGCGTGAACTCGTTCCTCGAGAAGCGCGCGCCCGACTACCCCGACACGGTCGGCGCCAGCATGCCCGACTTCTACCCCTGGTGGGAGCAGCCGCGTTACGAGTGACCGACGGCGCTTGCCTAGCGGACGGTTTCGGGGGAAACCGGTTGCGATGACCGAACCTGCCACTCGCCTAGCCGACTTCCTGCCCTACCTGCTGTCGGTCACCTCGAACGCGGTGTCCACCCGGGTGGCCGAAGTCTACCGCCGGCAATTCGGCTTGCGAATTCCGGAATGGCGCGTGATGGCCGTGCTCGGCGACGCCGGGGCAAAGACCCAGCGCGATCTCACGGCGGCCACGGTGATGGACAAGGTGGCGGTCAACCGGGCGTGCAAGGCGCTCGAAGACAGGGGCCTGGCCGCCCGCACCGCCAACGCACGCGACGGGCGATCGCACCATCTCGAACTCACGGGCGACGGCCGCGAAATGTACGGGCGGATCATGCCCCTGGCGCTCGACATGGAACGCCAGTTGTTCGAGAGCTTCTCATGCCAGGAGCGCGAGAGCTTCGGCGCCATGCTCGCCCGGCTGCGCGAAGCCGTGGGCGAACTCGACCCGGAAGCGCTCTAGCGCCCGACCCGCCGCCTCACTTCTGGTTGGCGAAGGCGTCGCTGATCGAGCAGGCGGCCGGGCCGAGAATGACGATGAACAGCGTCGGCAGGATGAACAGGATCAGCGGAACGGTCATGATGGCCGGCAAACGCGCCGCCTTCTCTTCCGCGCGCATCATGCGCTCGTTGCGGAATTCTGCCGAGAGCACCCGCAGCGCCGACGCCAGCGGCGTGCCGTAGCGCTCGGTTTGGATCATCGTGGTGACGACGCCTTTCACCGCGTCAAGGTTGACGCGGTAAGCGAGGTTTTCGAACGCCATGCGCCGCTCGGTGAGAAACGACAGTTCGATCGCGGTCAGGGCAAACTCGTCGCCCAGTTCCGGGTAGGCACGGCCGAGTTCCTTGGCGACGCGATTGAACGCGGCGTCGACCGTCAGGCCCGCTTCCGCGCAGATCACCAGCAGGTCGAGTGCATCCGGCAAGCCCTTACGAACGAGATCGGTCCGCTTCGTGGCCTTGTTCTTGAGGAAAATCTCCGGCGCCTTGTAGCCGATCCCGACCGAGGCGGTCAGCGCGAGCAGGCGCTTCATGCTGCCCCACTCCGGGAAGGTGTTAAGCGCGTAGATTAGGATGAAGGCAATCAGTCCGAAAACGATCGGCACGATCATGCGCGCGCCGATCACATAGACCGCCAATTCCTTATTGCGGTAGCCAGCCCAGGCCAGTTTCTGCTGGATGACCTCGATCTGGCTCTGCTGCAACACCTTCATGTTGGCGAGCGTTTCCCGGACCTTGTCGGTCCCCTCGCTGCGCCGCACGAGGCTAGTGCGTTTCTTGGCGTTGGCCTTGACGATACCGGCCTTCAGCTCTTCGCGGCGAGCGTTGAGCGCCTTCACCCGCTTCGACATCGGGTCCTTGATTGTAACAGCCGCGTAGATCGCCATTACCATGGCGAGCGCCGCCACGCCGGCGAGCAGTGTGCCTACCAGTATGACGTCGAAGCCGAGAAGCGTTGGGCCGGGTGCGTTGCTGATCATGGCTGCTGCGATCCGTTAGATTTCGAAGTTGACCATCTTGGCCATGATGAACACGCCAATTCCCATCCACACCATGCCGCCGAGGCCGGCCACGATCAGGCGATCGTCGCTGAAAAAGCCGGCGAGGTAGGTCGGGTTGATCCACCAAACCATGAAGAACACGATGAAAGGCAGCGAGCCGACGATGTAGGCCGACGCCTTCGATTCCGAGCTCATCGCTTTGATCTTGAGCTTCATCTGGCCGCGCTTACGCAGCACGTCCGCCAGGTTGGATAGCGTTTCGGCGAGGTTGCCGCCGGTCTCGCGCTGGATGGCGAGCGTGATGCAGAAGAAGCTGAATTCCGCGATCTGCAGCCGGTCGGCCGTGACCTGAAGCGACTCCTCCATTGTCCGGCCGACGCGGATGCGATCCACGATGCCCTTGAACTCGACGCCCACCGGCCCCGCGATCTCCTGTGCCACTACTTGCAGCGTCTCGGTCACGGGAAGGCCGGAGCGGAGGCCGCGGACCAGCAGTTCGATGGCGTCGGGGAACTTCGAGTTGAACTGGTTCGTGCGCCGCTTGATGAAGAAGTTCACCACCATGTGCGGGATCCCAGCGCCGGCGAACATACCGACCGCCAGGCTCATTACCGGCGCGCCGGTCCGAAGGAACACGATCACCATGAATAGAACGGCGATTCCAAGCGAACCATAGAGGTACTGGGTCAGCGTCCAGCCTTTGCCCGTGCGGTCGAGCCGACCGGTAAGAGCTTCGATGCGTGAACCCGAGCCAGCCACCTTAAAAGTCTTGGGCTTGCGGGCGGCTATCGCCTTCTTGAGCTGGGATTCGACCTTGGTGTCGGTACTTTCGGAGTGGCGATAGCGTACGGCCTGCAGCCGCCGGGTTGCTTCCTTCGCCACGGACGGGCCCGCGAACGCGGAGTAACCGAGGACCAGCATGGCCATCAGTCCACCGGCGATCATCAGCAACTGAACAATGTTCATCGGACCGATCCGTCCCCTAACCCGCGTCGTCGTTCACTCGTTGTCGCGCAGCCGGAGCCGCCGCGGCATCGAGCGTCAGGCGTCGGCTTTCGCCGGCGCCTTGCCCTTCTTGGCCAGCAACGACTTGAAGTCGAAGCTGCCGAGAAGCGATTTCTTGGCCGCCACGTTGTCGGCGGATTCGTCGTCCGACGCGCCGATTACGCGTTCGGCCAACTGCCGGATGACCTGGCTCGCCTTGCTCGCGCGATTGGCATCGGCGAAGGTTTGGCCCAGCTTGGCGGCGTTGGCGGCCGCCTTGAGGTCGAACGGGACCATGAAGTCGATCTTGCGCTCGATCGAAGCCTCGAAATCGGGCTTGCTGATCTCCGCGATGCCGGTCTGAACCTTGTTGGCAACGATGATCGGCTGGGCGTGGCCTGCGTTGGTCTTCAGCCAACTCAGTATGCGAATGGTGTCCCGCGCGCTCGCCAGCGTCATCTCGGTCGCCAAGATTACCACGTTCACGTCTGCCAACAGGTGCGGGAAATTGATCAGCATGTTCCGCGGCAGGTCGATTACCGTCATTTCGAAAGCGTGACGGAACTCCTCCTCGAGTTGAACGAAGGCGCTGCCGTCGGTCATCAGGGGCGAGTTGATCGGCGCTTCAGCCGACAGGATCGCGAGGTTGTCGTTCGCGCGGATCATCGCCCGCTCGATAAACAGCCCGTCGATGCGGCTCGGATTGTCGATCGCGTCTGTCAGTCCGCGTCCGGGCTCAAGGTCGAGCGCCAGCGCGCCGGTGCCGAAATGCACGTCGAGGTCGAGGAGGGCGGTGGGCAGCTTGTGGTCCGCCGAGAACAGCCAGGCTAGCGAAGTCGCCAAGGTCGAGGCGCCGACTCCGCCACGTGTACCGACGATCGCGGTGGAGATGTGGCGCTTGGCCGCGTCCGGGTCGTTGGCCTTCGGGGCCGAGAACACGGCGTGTGCGTTAGTCAGCGCATCGCGCAGTTGGCCGGCCGAGAGCGGCTTGAGAAGGTAGTCGTGAATGCCGCTCGCGAGCAGGTCACGATAGAGGCGGACGTCGTTCACCTGGCCGACCGCGATGACCACAGTGCCTGGCTCGCAGACTTCCGCCAGCGCGTTGATGTCGTTGAGCGGATCGCCGCTTTCCGACAGGTCGACCATCAGGATGTTCGGGCTCGCCGACACCGACAGCGACTGGACGGCGTTTCGGAGGCCGCCCTTGGCGCACTTCTCGGGCTGCCAGCCCATTTCGATGACGACCGGGCGCAGCGTGTCCAGCGCAGTTTCGTCGCATATGAAAGCGGCGAAAGGGTCGCGGCCGCCGGGGCCGGGTTTCCAGGGGGCATTCATGTCCTCAATTCCCTCCGCCAGTGGTGGGGGGCGCCTTTAGCTCGCCCGTGCCCGTGTTAGCCTTCTCGCGATATGTCTTGATCGCCTTGTTCGAGCTCATGATCACGGTTTCGCCGTTTCCGCTTTGGCCCTCGATCAGGTCTTCCGGATTGGCGACCATTGCAGCGAGATTGCCGTTGACCGCGCAGCCATATCCGGGCGAGGTCGCGTTGGCGTAGTTGGCGTCGCTCTTGCGATCCCAGTTGGGGCAGTTCGGTACCGAGGCGCTGGACCGGGTAATCACGACCCGGGCCGTGCCCGGCTGCAACTGGCCGGTGGTGACCGGCGCTCCGTCGGCCAACAGGATGCCATGGCGTGCAGCGATCGCAGCGACCGAGGCGCGTGTCGCGCCACCAGCCACGGGATCTTCGACCGATACGCGGTCACCATAACGCAGATCCATGGCGTCAAACCAGCCAGACAGGCGTTGCTGCTCCGGAACGGTCAAACCTTCATAGGAAGTGGCAACGTCCAGCGTGTAGCTCGTCCGCTCCACCACGGGCTGGCGCGCGCTGTAGAGGCTGGTGTTATCCCATGCGGGGCCCGAGCAGGCCGAAACCGAGAGGGCGACAGTGAGGGCGAGGGCGCCCGCAACTTGGCGTGTGGTGGTCATCACTCTCACCTTTTCACTGGAGGCTAAAGCCGGGCTTCGCCGCGGCTTCGTTGCTGGCGGTGCGGCGTTTCTTCCGACGCTTGGTTTCTTCGCCGGGCGCCTGCGACGGCATGATCGCGTCTGGCGTAAGGGCCGAGATTCCGGGCGAGGCCGGAACATTGCTCTGTACGGCCGTCGGGCCAGGGCGGGTTCCACCGGTTACACCGGCGTTGTCCTGCATGCCGAACAACCGGGCTGCCTCGTTAGGAGCATTGAACCCATCCGTCGGCAGCTTGATGTCGCCATCGTTGACGGGGTTCACCAGATACGGCGTGACGACGATGACGAGTTCGGTTTCGCCCTTGCGATAGCTGGTCGAGCGGAACAGGTTGCCGAGGATCGGGATGTCTCCGACGCCCGGCGTCTTGTCGATCGAGTTCTGCGAGGCATTGCTCATCAAACCCGCGATCATGAAGCTTTGTCCCGAGCCCAACTCGATAGTCGTTTCCGCTCGGCGCGTGGTCAAAGCGGGAATCTGGAAGCCGTTCAGCGTTACCGAGTTCACGCTCGATATTTCGGAGACTTCAGGACGTACGCGAAGTGAAATACGGCCGTTGGCAAGCACCGTGGGAGTATACGCAAGGCTCACGCCGTACTTCTTGTACTCCACCGAGGTGGAGCCGAGACCCTGGCTGATCGGCACCGGAAACTCGCCGCCAGCAAGGAAGTCTGCGGTCTCGCCCGACAGTGCGGTCAGGTTGGGCTGCGACAGCGTTGTCACGAGGCCTACGCGTTCTGCGAGATCCAGTGCGCTCGCAATGTCGAGACCGAACAGTTTGCCGAAACCGGCCAATGTCGATCCGCTTCCGGTAGAGGCAACCAAGCTACCCCCATCGGGTGCAGCGGTGAACCCCACGCCCAATCCTGCCGGACTTCCAGGGGTATACTTCGTGGCGGCACCACGGCCGGTGGAAACACCGAACTTGAAGCCGCCGGTCGTATCAACGGTCTGAAGATTGGCGCCGATCTCGCGAACGAGCGATCGGCTCACTTCGGCAAAACGCACTTGCAGGTTCACCTGCAACGGCGTCGCGGTGCGAAGGCGGCTGATGACGTTGGCGTCCTCGCCGACGAAGGCCTGGACCAGGCGCTCGGCCTCCGCAGCATCTTCAGGCGCGGCGACGGTGCCGGTCAGAAGGAAGGTATTGGTCCCCATCGTGGCGACGTTCACCTTGGCTTCGGGCATCGCGAGGGCCAGCATCTGGTCGACGCTGTCGATGTTCGAGCCGACGCGGACGTTGGCCGACCAGATGATCGCACCGGACTTGTTGCTGGCGTAAACCGTCGTCACCCCGCCGGCCTTGCCGAACAGGTAGAGCTGGCGTTCCGACTTGATCTGCACATCGGCAACGTTGTCGTTGGCGACGAACACGTCGGCCATGCTGCCGGGCACGTTGATGAGTTCGCCACGGCCGATCGACAGGTTGATGTCACGGGTCGGAGCGACCGTATCCTGCGCGGCGACCGGCACGACGGGCAAGCCCGCCAGCGGAGCGACGGCGAGGCCGGCGAGCAGGACTGTGGTGGAAAGGCGGCGTTTCATCGATTTGCCCCTCGAATGAGCCTTGCTGGGCCCCATGTTGTTATGCGCGATCATCAGTATGCGCCCATGATGCCGGAGACGACCTGGCCGCCATTGCGCACGGCGTTAGCCTGGGTGCCCGTGAACTCGCTGACTTGTCCGCCGCGCGAAATTTCGACAGTGGTAGACGCCTTGCCGCGTGTAACGGTGACCGTGGAGCGCGGCTTGGCCGGCACGTAAGTGCGCGGCGGTGCGCCCGGTGCTCCCGGCGCAGCGGCCGAAGCCGGCGCCGGGGGGAGCGTACGGCGCTGGAAGCGCGATACGTCGCCGCCCGTCTGGTAGGTGGTGGCTCCTTCGCTCGGACGGTTCATGGCCTCGCGAAGCAGCTTTTCCTCCTCCTGCGGCGAAACGCCGTCAGGGATCTTGATGTCGCCCTGAGCGATGGCGCGCTCGAGTTCAGACTGGCTGTCCGCGATCGAGCGCAACGACAGGCTGAGAGTGCCGATCGTCTGCGCCACCGACACCTTCTCGGCGATTTTCGGCGTAACTTCGAGCGTGACGGTCGTGAACTGCTTCACCACGGTGTTTCCGTTGACGACTTCTTGAGTGGTCGACTGATCGGTCGCCAGCACGCGGATGTTGCGTAGGATTGTTTCGGAGGCGCGCAGATCGCCAGGGCCTTCGCCCTTGACGGTCTGGGTGAGAACGAGGTCGACCCTGTCGCCGGGGAAGACGAAGCCGCCCACGCCGGTCTTGGCCGACACCGGCACGGTAACGGCACGCATACCCGGCCCGAGAGCGGCAGCGAGGAAGCCGCGGTCGCCGGGCTTGACCAGCGAACCCTGAGTAACGGGCTCCCCGGCGGTCACCGGAAAGCGCACGACGGTGCCGAGCAGCTTGCTCACGTCCGCCTCGCCTTCGATGAAGTATGCGTCCTTGACGAGCTCCTGCGGCCAGGGCTGGAAGCCGATCGCGTCGGCCGTAATTATGGTGCCGGTCGGCAGCACCCGCTGCGCCACGAGAACCTTGGGCCCCTTTGGAACCGGCGCGGCTTGCGCCTCCGGCGCCGATGCCCCGGCGAACATGCTCCGGGCCATCATCGCGGTGACGATGGCGATCGCCAGCGCACCCCCCATCAGCAGCAGCTTCTTCCTGTCCATGGCTGTCAAAGCCCCCTCAATCGGCCCGTGTGACACCGCGGGCGGGTATGGTTGCCGTGGTTAAGCGGCGAACGGTTAAAATCAGGTTCACCCGGCCACCGCCGTTTGCGCAGTGGGCAGATAATGCACGCCGATGACCCATAGACCGGCGATGGCGATGGCTACGCCGTAGGGGATGGCCAGCCGGTCACGCCGGTGCCGGGCGATATGCCAAGCACCCATGACCAGGGTCAGTACCCCGCCAACGAGCGCCATCACGATGATGAGCTTGAGGAACCACGTGGGTTCGATCCACAGGGCGAGAGCGGTCAGCAGCTTGACGTCGCCCCCACCCATCCACTTGAGCGCAAACAGCGCTGCGAAAACAACAAATGCGCCCAGGCCCACGCCCAGCTGCAGGGCGACACCAGGCCACAGGTCGAGACCGCTGGCCCACCAGAACAGCGGTGCGCCAAGGGCGATTCCGGCGTTGAGCCAGTTGTCGATCTGACGGCGACGCCAATCGGTGGCGGCGGCAACGAGCAGCGCGATTGCCAGGGCTACGACCAGCCCGTAGTGCAGATATCCGCCCAGCATTGGTAAGCCCCCGGTCCCCTTCAGCCGTGGTGCTACCCTGCAGTGCTTACCAAATAGTAACCAACCCCGGAGGTTCGACATTAGCCAAGCAAGTGCCGGTGACGGAAACCCGCTCGGCCGGCGTGCGACCCCTGCGGGCGCAGTCGAATGCCTATGGTCGGCGACCGACGGCCACGCGATCAGGCGGATCGATTTTCCCAAGCCCGAGAATGGCGCGAAAGGCTCCTTGCTGTTCCTTGCCGGCAGGGGCGATGGCTACGAAAAGTACCTCGAAACGCTGACCCACTGGCACGCGGCCGGTTGGCGAACGACGTCGCTCGACTGGCGCGGCCAGGCCGGTTCCGGCCGTCTCGGCGCGGACGAGGTCACCGGTCACATCGAGGACTTTGCAGAGTGGGTCGCGGACCTTGCTGCGTTCTGGAGCGAGTGGGTCGGCTCTGGTCCCAGCCCGAAGGTTCTCGCGGGCCATTCGATGGGGGCGCACCTCGCTCTGCGGGCGACCGCCGAAGGCAAAGTGGCGCCCGACGGCCTCGTGCTGGTCGCCCCGATGCTCGGCCTCCACGCGCCGTTGCCGCCGGCGGCGATGCACCGAATAGCGCAGGCGATGTGTGCCGTGGGCGATCCGCGTCGCCCCGCGTGGAAGTGGGACGTGAAGCCCGGCGAACCGCCCGCATCGAGGCGCCACCTGTTGACCCATGACGACGCGCGGTACGAAGATGAACTTTGGTGGCGACGAGAAAGGCCTGAACTGGTGATGGGTCCCGGAAGCTGGCGCTGGGTCGAGCGGGCTTACGCCTCGATGCGCGGACTCTTTGCCCCGGGCGTGCTTGAAAGAGTGTCGGTGCCCACCCTCATTCTCGCGGCTGCCGACGATCGGCTAGTGGCATACAAGGCGATTTTTGCCGCCGTCGCCCGGTTGCCCAACGCTGAGCTGGTGACATTCGGCAGTGAGGCGCGTCATGAGATCCTGCGCGAGGCCGATCCCGTGCGCTTGCGCGCGCTCGCGGCGATCGAAGAGTTCCTCGCACATCTAGATGCTAAAGGATGAGCGAGGATTTCGACATCGCCGTCGTCGGCGCGGGGATCGCCGGGGCGAGCCTTGCCGCCGAACTGGCGGCGCACGGAGCGAAGCGCGTCGTCATACTCGAGGCGGAGGACCGGCCGGGCTACCATACCACCGGGCGGTCCGCCGCTTTCTGGGAGGAATGCTACGGAGGGCCCGATGTAGTCCCGCTTACGCTCGCCTCAGGCCCGTGGCTGCGGGAGCATGGATTCCTGTCACCGCGCGGCGCGCTCTACGTCGGCGGCCCGGAGGAAGCGTCCGAACTCGATGCGTTCATGCAGCGGTTTGCGGGAAGCGGTGTCCAGATCGAACGGCTGGACGCAAGGGGGCTGGCCACGCGCCTGCCTGGGGTGCGCGCAGGCTGGAACGGCGCGGTATGGGAACCGGCCTGCGCCGATATCGACGTCGCAGCGCTGCATCACCATTACCTGACCTCCGCGAAGCAGGGCGGGGTTGAACTGCGAACAAGGGCGCGGGTGGTGAGCGCGGAATATACTGGCGATGCTTGGCAGCTCGAAACCGAAAGCGGCGAGGTTGTTTCCGCCGCCGTGCTGGCAAACGCCGCGGGGGCTTGGGCTGACAGCCTGGCCGAGCTTGCCGGGGCGAGCGCGCTCGGCATCCAGCCGCTCCGCCGGACAGTGGCGCAGTTGAGGACTGATCCGCCGCCGCCCCCCGATCTGCCGCTCGTGCTCGACATCGCGGGCCGGTTCTACTTCAAGCCCGAAAGCGGCCGCCTTTGGCTGAGCCCGCACGACGAGGAGCCCTCGCCGCCGTGCGATGCCGCACCGGAGGAGTTGGCGATCGCGGAGGCCATCGACCGGTTCGAGCGGGTAGTCGACTGGCGCGTCGTGGCGGTAGAGCGGAAGTGGGCCGGCCTGCGTAGCTTCGCGCCGGACCGTCTGCCCGTTTACGGCTTCGACCCGCAGGTACCTGGACTGTTCTGGTTCGCGGGTCAGGGAGGTTTCGGCATCCAGACCGCCCCGGCTGCTGCCCGACTTGCTGCCCAACTCCTTCTCGGCACAGCGCGCGATGGGATGACCGAAGCGCTTGACGCCGGGCTTTATTCACCCGCCCGCTTCTAGCGGGCCGCCGCCTTGTTCGCCTCCTCGCACGCGAGAGCATCCACGCGCTCGTTCTCGGCGTGGCCGTTGTGGCCCTTTACCCAGATCCATTCGATCTTGTGCCGGTTGGCGGCGGCAATCAGCTCGTGCCACAGGTCGGCGTTGCGCACCGGCTGCTTGCTGGCGTTCTTCCACCCGTTCCTCTGCCAGCCGTGCACCCACTTGGTGATGCCGTCGAGGACGTACTTGCTGTCGGAGTGAAGGCGGATGTCGCATGGCTCAATCAACGCCTCGAGCGCCTTGATTGCTGCAGTCAGCTCCATGCGGTTGTTGGTGGTCGCCAATTCGCCGCCGGACATTTCCTTTTCGTGTCGGCCCATCCGCAACAGGGCGCCCCAGCCGCCGGGGCCGGGATTCCCCTTGCAGGCGCCATCCGTGAAAATCTCGACTTTCTTCATGATTCGAACGGCTTCTCGCCCGCATCTGCGTAGAATTGCAAGCGCCGCGCGAACCCCATCGGTTCTTTGCGGGTGACCAAAGCTTCGGGAGGGGTGGCAATCCAGTCTTCGACGCGGCTGGCAACGAAGCGAAGACATGCGCCTTGAGCCAAGGCAGGCAATGCCACCCGCTCGGGCGCTGTCAAAGGCCGGACGCTCTGGTAGCCCGCGAGCAGCGCAGCGCCGACCGCTTGGTCGAAGCGGTGGCCGGAGAGGTCGAAGCTCCATGCAGCATGGGTGACCGCGAGGTCGTAGGCCATCGCCTCGTCGCAGGCGAAGTAGAAGTCGATCATCCCGGTAACGCGGTTGCCGCGCATAAGTACGTTGTCGGGAAACAGATCGGTGTGGCAGATGGCCATGGGCAGATCCTGCGGCCAATCTGCCCGTAGCGCTTCGCCCAACGCCGCAATCTTCGGAAGCGCGGGATCGACTTTTTGCAACGCTTCATGGCCCCACGCATCCAGTGCGTTTAACGAGTGCTTGAGATCGAGCGGATTGGGGCGCCGACGGCCGAAGTCCTCGCTGGCGAGATGCAAGCGAGCTAATGCCTGCCCGACTGCGTGCGCTTGCGCCGGGGATGGGCGATCGACCGAAATTCCGGGCAGGAACTCGATGAGGGCAACCGCCTTGCCCTTCACCTCGCGCCAGCCCGCGCCGCCATGATCGTGGATCGTGCGCGGCACCGGGCAGCCATTCGCCGAGAGATGATCGAGCAGTCCGAGGAAGAACGGCAGGTCGCTGACGTCGATGCGGCGTTCGTACATGGTAAGGATGAACCGGCCCGTAGTCGTCTCGACAAGCCAGTTGGAATTGGAAATGCCCTCGGCAATGCCCTTGGCCGAAACCAACTCGCCCACGTCGTAGGCGGTAAGCAAGGTGGCCATGTCCTCGGCGGCGAGGTGGGTGTAGACCGCCATGTTATCCGTCAGCCGGCGAGCAGACGGGGCAGCTTGAAGACCATCTTCTCTTCGGCGGTGACCAGGGTGTTTTCCTCGATCGTGCGCCATTCAGCGAGACGCGCGACGACCTCGCGAACGAGGCTTTCGGGCGCCGAGGCACCCGCTGTCAGACCGATGGTTCCGACGCCTTCCAGCCACGCCGGATCGATATCGCTCGCCCGCTGGATCAGCCTGGCGTCAGTCCCCATCCGTTCGGCCACTTCGACCAGGCGGAGCGAGTTCGACGAGTTCGGCGCACCGATGACGAGCACGAGGTCGCTGCCGGGTGCAATCGCCTTCACCGCTGCCTGGCGGTTGGAAGTCGCGTAGCAGATGTCCTCGGCCTTGGGCCCGACGATCTGCGGATACTTTGCCTGCAGCGCCGCGACGATCTCGCGCGTGTCATCGACCGAGAGCGTGGTCTGGGTCAGGAACGCCAATGGGATGTCTATGGCGAAATCGAGCGCGGCAACATCCTGGACGGTCTCGACGAGGGTGATCGAGCCATCGGGAACCTGTCCCATGGTGCCGATGACCTCCGGGTGTCCGGCGTGGCCGACGAATATGATATGCCGCCCCGCCTCGATCTGCCGCTCGGCCTGGCGGTGCACTTTACTGACCAGAGGGCAGGTCGCATCGACCCAGACCATCTCGCGGCGGCTGGCTTCGACGGGGATGGCCTTGGGCACGCCGTGCGCGCTGAACACCACCGGCGCGCCATCTGGGACCTCGTCGAGCTCGTCGACGAAAACCGCGCCTTTGGCCTTGAGCGAGTCGACTACGAAGCGGTTGTGGACGATCTCGTGCCGCACATAAACCGGCGTTCCGAAGCGCTCGATCGCCCGCTCTACGATCTCGATCGCCCGGTCGACACCCGCGCAGAACCCCCGTGGCGCGGCTATCAGCAGCGTCAGCAGAGGCTTGTCTGCAGGGGCATACGTGGGGTGCAAGGGCGCGTTCATATCCGGCCCCCTAGCGCTTCGCCGCGCGCGCCGCTAGGGCGACGGCTCAACGCTGCTTTGTGGATCGACCCTGACATGACCAACCGCCTTCGCCTTGCCGCCATGCTGATGATGGGGGCCGCGCTGGCCGGCTGCAAGTCCGATGGCGAACTGGTTTTGGACCAGGGAGTAGGCATCACCGCGGTGCGTACGGCGTGCCCGGCCGTGGGCGTGCCGGACTATACCGGGGACGTCACGACGTTCCGGGTCCCGGGCGATGTCACGGCGGCCAACATCGACGTTAGCGCCTCAATCACCAATGTGCGCTCGACATGCGACGAGGGCAGCCCGCGCCTTTATACCAACGCAACCTTCGACGTGCTGGCCCGCCGCACCGACCCGCGCGGGGCTCGCCAGGTCACCTTGCCGTTCTATTCGGTGGTTCTTCGTGGTGGAAGCCAGGTCACTTCGAAGAGGGTAGGTCAAGTGACGCTGAACTTTGCTGACGGCCAGGAGCGTGCGCAGGCTCGGGCTCAGGCCGGCGCCTACGTCGATCGTGCCGAGGCGACGTTGCCGGCCGATATCCGAGAGCAGATCACCCGCAAGCGCCGAGCTGGCGACGAGGATGCGGCGATCGATCCGCTGTCCGATCCGGCGGTGAAGGCGGCGGTAGCCCGCGCGACCTTCGAGCTTCTCATCGGCTTCCAGCTCACCGAGCAGCAACTGGCCTACAACGCTACCCGCTAGTGCCGACCGGCGCGAGCCTTGCGCTTTAGCGCTGATCGGCTAACCCGCGCCGCCATGTCCGAGACCCAGACTCTCCACGCCGCCTTCGCGGCGCGCATTACCGCTGTGCTGCATGCTCTAGAGATGGAGGGCGCGCTGCCGCCCGGCGCAAGCGAAGCGGCGATAACCGTCGAGCCGCCGCGCGATCCGTCGCACGGCGATCTCGCCACCAACGCCGCGATGGTGCTTGCCAAGCAGGCGGCCACCAATCCCCGCGCGCTTGCCGAGAAGATCATCGAGCACCTCTCGCGGCAATCCTCGGTGGTGGGCGCGGAGATTGCCGGGCCGGGGTTCATCAACTTGCGGCTCGCCGAAGGCGAATGGCTGACCGAACTATGCACCATCGCGGCTCTCGGGACCGACTACGGCCGTTCGCAGGTGGGAGCGGGCCGGCGGGTCAACGTCGAGTACGTCAGCGCCAATCCCACCGGGCCGATGCACATGGGCCACTGCCGCGGCGCGGTGGTCGGCGACGCGCTCGCCAATCTGCTCGAGTTCGTCGGGCATCCAGTGACCCGCGAATACTATGTCAACGACGCGGGCGGACAAGTCGACGTGCTCGCGCGTTCGGCCCATTGGCGCTACCGCGAGGCGCTGGGTCAAGCAGCTGGCGGCATCGCCGAGGGGCTCTATCCTGGCGAATACCTAGTTCCACTCGGCAAGGAGCTCGCAGCCCAGTTCGGCGCCCAGTTCGCCGACGCGCCGGAGAACGAATGGCTGCCCGAGTTCAGGCGCCAGAGCGTCCGCGCGATGATGGACATGATCCGCGCCGATCTCGCGCTGCTCGGAATCCGGCATGACGTGTTCGCGTCTGAGGCCGAGTTGCAAGCGGCCGGCAAGCCCGCCGAGGCCGAGGCCTGGATGCGGCAGCATGACCTCGTGTTCGACGGCATGCTGGAAGCCCCGAAAGGCAAGACCCCCGACGACTGGGAACCGGTCGAACTGCCCTTGTTCCGCGCCACCAAGTTCGGCGACGATCAGGACCGTCCGATCCGCAAAAGCGATGGAAGCTGGACCTACTTCGGCGCCGACCTCGCATATCACATGCAGAAGGCCGCAAAGGCGGACGAGCTAATCGACATCTGGGGTGCGGACCACTCGGGCACCGTCAAGCGGATCAAGGCCGCCGTCGCCGCCTTGGGGGAGGGCGAGGGCCGCTCCATCCCGTTCGACGTGAAGCTGGTGCAGATGGTCCAGCTGCTGCGTGCCGGCGAGCCGGTGAAAATGTCGAAGCGGGCGGGCACCTTCGTCACTCTCGCCGATGTGGTGCATGAGGTCGGCAAGGACGTCGTCCGCTTCACCATGCTCACCCGCAAGCCCGAAGCGCAGATGGAGTTCGACTTCGCCAAGGTGGTCGAGGCGTCGAAGGACAACCCGGTATTCTACGTGCAATATGCCAGCGCCCGGATTCATTCGACGATGCGCAAGGCCTTGGCCGAGGGGCTGACACCCGATCCGGCGGCGCTCGATCGGCTTGGGCAGGAAGAGCTGGCACTGGTCAAGCAGGCCGCGCAGTTCCCGCGCCTGGTCGAGGCCGCGGCCGCCGCGCGCGAGCCGCACCGGGTCGCGTTCTTCCTCTACGATCTAGCCGCGGCGTTCCATGCCTATTGGAACCTCGGCAACGATTCGCCCGACAAGCGCTTCATCGTGGCACAGGATGCGGCGCTGACCGGCGCGAGACTTTTCCTCGGCCAGCAGATCGGGCAAGTGATCCGCAACGGCCTCGCGCTATTGGGCGTCGAGGCGGTCGAGGAGATGTAAGCGATGATCGGGGGGCGGAGGGACGACGACTTCGTGGCCGACGAGCAGTTCACCCTCGCGGACGAGGACGAACGGCTGCCCTGGCTGGAATCGGGCGATGAGGACTACGAGGAGGAAGGGGTCGATACCGGCCGCATCTTCGGCTTCGCCCTGCTGGCCCTCCTGGCGCTGGCGGCTTTCGTCGGCGGCATCTGGTGGTTCGGGCAGCGGGCGCCGGACTCCGAGCTCGTCGCGGACGGCAGCACAATCCGCGCGCCGGCCGGCCCCTACAAGGAAAAGCCGGCTGATCCCGGTGGCAAGCAGTTCGAAGGCACCGGCAACCTTGCTCCTGCAGTGGGCGAGGGCGAGCGGCGCGAGGGGCGCCTGGCCGAGACCGCGCCTGCGCCCACCGCCACCGCAAAGGCCGCTGCTGTTCCCGAGGCGACCTCTACCCCTGCGGCTTCCGGCGGGGTCGCCGTGCAGGTCGGCGCGTACTCGAACAAGGCGGACGCTGAGGCCGGGTGGCAACGCCTGCTCGCCCAGACGGACAAGCTCGCCGGGGTTTCGCACCGCGTGGTGCAGGGACAGGCAGACATCGGAACTGTGTTCCGCCTCCAGGCGATGGCGGGCGACGCCGCGGCGGCCAGCCGTCTCTGCGAGGCGCTCAAGGGTGACGGAGTGGCCTGCCAGGTCAAGCGCTAGGCGCCTGCCGCACGCGTAGGGGATTGCATCGGGCGCGCGCTTGCGGCCCACGCCTTTTCCGTGCGAGTCTGAGGCGATGACGCCTGCGATTTTCAGCTTCTCCGGCCTTCGCCTCACCGACGATGAGCGCGGGCTGTTCCGTGAGACCGACCCGGCCGGGTATATCCTGTTCGGCCGTAACGTGGATACGCCCGATCAGCTGCGCGCGCTGACCGATTCCCTGCGCGAACTCCACGGCCGCGACCGGCTATTCGTGTGCATCGACCAGGAAGGCGGTCGGGTGGCCCGGCTGCGTCCCCCTCATTTTACGGCCTTCCCCGCTGGGGCCGCGTTCGACGCCCTGTACGAAATCGCCCCGAGTTCGGCGATCGCGGCGGCGCGGGCTAATGCCGAAGCGATGGGCATGGAGCTCGCCGACGCCGGGATCACGGTCGATTGCCATCCGCCGCTCGATGTCCGCCAGCCCGGTGCCCACGACGTGATCGGGGACCGGGCGCTCGGGGCCGAGCCCCTCCGGGTCGCCGCTCTCGGCCGTGCAATCCTCGAAGGCCTCGCCAACGCCGGAGTCGTCGGCTGCATCAAGCACATGCCCGGACACGGCCGCACCCACTGCGATACCCACAAGGAGCTGCCCACCGTCACGGCCAACGAAGCGGAGCTCGAGATCGATCTCGCTCCGTTCCGCGCGCTCAAGGACGCGCCGATCGGAATGACCGGGCACCTCGTCTTCGACGCCTGGGATCCAGCGCACCCGGCCACTCAATCGCCGACGGTTATCCGCGAAGTGATCCGCGGGAAGATCGGCTTCGACGGACTGCTGCTCACCGACGACCTCGACATGGAGGCGCTGAGCGGATCGGTGCCGGAGCGCGCCGAACGCGCCGTCGCCGCGGGCTGCGACCTCGCGCTCTATTGCTGGGCCAATCTCGACTACATGGCGGAGATCGCCCGGCGCCTGCCGGCGATGAGCGCGGACACCTCGGCGCGGCTCGAGCGTGCGCTCGCCGTCACCGGGCAGCGCTCGCAGGCCGATAAGCAGGCGCTCCTGGCGACTCGCGACGAGCTGCTTGCCATTGCTGGAGCGAATGCGTGAGCGAGGACGCTCTGATCCTCGATCTCGGCGACCAGGCGGGCGACTGGACCGGCCCCGCGTCCGCGCCGACGGACGACGTCGCGCTCTATCTCGAGCTCGACAATTGGGAGGGTCCGCTCGACTTGCTGCTCGACCTCGCGCGGCGGCAGAAGGTCGATCTAAAGGCGATCTCTATTCTCTCGCTGGTCGACCAGTACATCGCCTACATCGAGCGGGCCGAGGCGCTCAAGCTCGAACTGGCGGCCGATTACCTCGTGATGGCCGCATGGCTCGCCTATCTCAAATCCGCCCTGCTGCTGCCGCGCGACGAGCAGGAGGATCCGAGTCCCGACGAACTGGCAACGCGGCTGCAACTGCGGCTCGCGCGCCTCGCCGCGATGCGCGAGGCCGCGGCGCGGCTGATGGGCCGCGACCGGCTGGGCCGCGACGTCTTCGTGCGCAGCGCGCCCGAAGGCCTGCGGACCGATCGCAAGAACCTGTGGCAGTGCGACTGGTTCGCGCTCGTCCAAGCGTACGGTCAGGTAAAGGCGCGCACCGCCCCTGTGGTGCACATGGTGCGCGAGCGCCCGGTCATGACGCTGGAGTCGGCGCTCGACCGGGTCTCGGCGATGCTCGGCGTCACACTGGACTGGATGGAGATCCGCCAGTTTCTTCCGCCGTATGCCGAGCCGCGCTTGCGCAAGTCGGCGCTGGCATCAAGCTTCGTTGCCGTGCTCGAACTCGCCCGCTTGGGTAAGGCCGAGATGGAGCAGGACGAGGTTTTCGGTCCGCTGCGGCTGCGCCGGGTGGTAGCGTGAGCGAAGAAATCGAGCGCGCGGTCGAGGCCACGCTGTTCGCCGCCGAAGAGCCAATGAGTGCCGAATCGCTGGCCGCGCATCTCGGCGGTTCTCCCCCCGCGGAGATACGCGAGGCGCTTTCCAGGCTTGCCGCGCACTACGAGCCGCGGGGGGTGCACCTCGTCGAGCGCAGCGGGCGCTGGCGCTTCCAGACCGCGCCGGATCTCGCGCACATCTTGCGCCGCGAGCGCGAAGCGGTCCGCCGGCTCAGCCGGGCGGCTACCGAGGTGCTGGCGATCGTCGCCTATCACGAGCCCGTGAGCCGCGCCGAGATCGAAGCGATCCGCGGCGTGCAGACCTCCAGCGGTACGCTCGACGTGCTGATGGAGGCGGGCTGGGTGCGCACGGCCGGGCGGCGCGAGGTCCCGGGCCGGCCAGTCATTTATGCCACCACGCCCGAGTTTCTCGACCACTTCGGCCTTGTGTCGCGCAGGGACCTGCCGGGAATCGACGAATTGAAGGCGGCTGGGTTGCTCGATCCGCTGGAAGATGCCTTTGAAGCGCTGTCGCTCGAAGTCGCGGAGGAAACGGCGCCGCAGGCTGGCAATGAGGCCGCCGATCCCCTAGATTGAGCGCAAGGAGATTACCCATGGGCTCGTTTTCCATCTGGCATTGGCTGATCGTTCTGCTGATCGTCCTCGTGCTGTTCGGTCGTGGCCGCGTCGCGGAGATCATGGGCGACTTCGGCAAGGGCATCAAAAGCTTCAAGCAGGGCATGAACGAAGACGAAGCCAAGCCCGGCGCCGCTCCCAAGGTGCACAGCCTCGAGGGCCCGCACCACGACGCGAAGCCCGCCGGCGAAGCGGCCAAGGACCCGCATCCGAGCGCCGATCACCGCGAGTGATCCGTTGAACGCCCTCTAAGGGCCGGGCAGATCCATGTTCGATATCGGCGCAACCGAACTGTTGATGATCGTGATCGTCGCTGTGGTCGTGATCGGTCCGAAGGACTTGCCGCGCGCGCTGCGCACCGCGGGCAAATGGATCGGCAAGGTGCGCCGGACCTCCAACCATTTCCGCTCGGGCATCGAGGCGATGATCCGCGAGGCCGAGATGGAAGAGATGGAAAAGAAGTGGGCCGAGCAGAACGCCCGGATCATGGCGGAGCATCCACCGGTCGATCTGTCCGACCACGAGATGCGCCCATTGCCGCCGACCGCCGCTAGCGCCGAGGCGCGCGCGGAGCCTGAGGGTCCATCGTCCGGGGCCGACGAGCCTCAGCTCCCGCTGCGCTGATGACAGTCCGACCTCCTTTCCGCCGTAATTGCGAGTGTGGCGAAGCAATCCATCTCCCGGACAATGGATTGCCGCTGCGCTTGCAGCGCCCCACAATGACGAAGGCCAAGCGAGGGCGCTGATGGTCTTTCGCATTCCCGACATCGACGAGACGCAGGCGCCGCTGCTCGATCACCTCATCGAGCTGCGCGCCCGGCTGCTGCGTGCGTTCGTGGCCTTGGCCATCGCCTTCGGGGTGTGCTTCTATTTCGCGCAGGATATTCTGGCGTTCCTCGTCCAGCCCCTGCTCGATGCGGGGCAGAACCGGCTTATCTATACCAAGCTTTACGGCCAGTTCTTCGTCGAACTGAAGGTCGCGCTGTTCGGGGCGTTCTTCCTCGCATTCCCGATCATCGCCAACCAGCTTTGGGCGTTTGTGGCGCCGGGGCTCTACGCCAAAGAGAAGAAGGCGTTCCTGCCGTTCCTGCTGGCGACTCCGGTGCTGTTCGTCGCCGGCGGAGCGCTGGCGTACTACGTCGTCATGCCGACGGCCTTCGTGTTCTTCCTCGGGTTCGAGGGCACGCAGGGCGGGGTGCAGATCGACGCGCTGCCGAATTCGGAGGACTACCTCAGCCTGGTGATGCAGTTCATCATGGCGTTCGGGCTGTCGTTCCTGCTGCCGGTGCTGCTGCTGCTGCTCAACACCGCGGGCATCGTCAGCCGCGCGCAGTTGGCGGGTGCGCGGCGCTATATGATCGTGGTCGCGTTCGTGATCGCGGCGGTCGCGACGCCGCCGGACGTGATCAGCCAGCTCATGCTCGCGATACCGCTGATCCTGTTGTTCGAAGGCGCACTGGCGGTGATGTACTTCACCGAGCGCAAGAAGGCCAAGGACTCCGCGACCGAGGAAGCGGCGGCGCCTACAGCGTCCGAATGATGCCGGAGAAGTCGACCGCGCCGTTGCCCGCCGCGTCGAACGCTTCGTAGAGCTCCTTAGCCCGCCGCCCCATCTGCGGGTCGAGTCCGGCGGTCTCAGCCGCTTCCATCGCCAGCTTGAGGTCCTTCAGCATGAGGCCGGTGGCGAAGCCGCCTTGGTAGCCGTTGTCGGCCGGGGTGACCGGCCCCACCCCGGGGACCGGGCAATAGCTCGTCATCGACCAGCACTGGCCGCTGCTGACCGAGGAGATGTCGAAGAAGGTCTGCTGATCGAGGCCAAGCTTCTCGGCCATCGTGAACGCCTCGCAGGTGCCGATCATGTGGATGCCCAGCAGCATGTTGTTGCAGATCTTGGCCGCCTGCCCGTTACCGGCGGCACCGGCGTGGATGACGGCCTTGCCCATTGCTTCCAGGACCGGCTTCGCACGCGCGAAGGCCTCGTCTGACCCGCCGACCATGAAGGTGAGTGTGCCGCCGTTGGCCGCGGCGATCCCGCCCGAGACCGGCGCGTCGACCATCGCGTAGCCGGCCTTCCGGGCCTGCTCGGCCACCTCGCGCGCGGTGGCAACATCGATCGTCGAGCAGTCGATGAACAGCGCGCCCGCGGGCGCCTTGCCGATCACCTCGCCGGTATAAGCGCTGAGCACGATCTGGCCGTTGGGCAGCATCGAAACCACTGCCTCGGCATCCGCAACCGCTTCGCCGATCGAACCGGCGGTCTGGCAGCCGTTGTCCATGGCCCGGCCAAGCGCGTCTTCGCTCAAGTCGAACGCGCGCACTTCATGCCCCGCCTTGACGAGGTTCGCGGCCATCCCGCCGCCCATGTTACCGAGGCCGATGAAGGCGATTCTCATGTCAGCGACCCTTCCACTGTCCGTCGCGCTTTTCGATGAACGCGGCCATTCCCTCGGCCTTGTCCTCGCTCGCGGCGAGGATCTGGAAGATGCGGCGTTCGACGATGAGGCCCTGGTCGAGGCTGGTCTCGAACGCTGCATTGACCATTTCCTTGTTCGCTATCGCTGCCATCGGCGGCATCGAAGCGATCGAACGGGCCGTATCGAGCGCTTCATTGACAAGATTTTCGTGCGGCACGACGCGCGCCACCAGCCCGCTGCGCTCCGCCTCGGCGGCGTCCATCATCCTGCCGGTCAGGCACATCTCCATCGCCTTGGCCTTGCCCACCGCGCGGGTCAGCCGCTGGCTCCCGCCCATTCCGGGGGCCACGCCGAGCTTGATTTCGGGTTGGCCGAACTTCGCTTTCTCGGAGGCGATAATGAAGTCCGCCATCATCGCCAGCTCGCATCCGCCGCCGAGCGCGAAGCCGTTGACCGCGGCGATCCACGGCTTGCGCGTCGCCTTGACCAGATGGCTGGTCCAGCGCGCGAAGAAGTCGTCGAGATAGAAATCGGCCGCGGGCTTGTCGGCCATCTCCTTGATATCGGCCCCGGCGGCGAAAGCCTTGTCGCCCGCGCCAGTGAGCACCGCGCAGCGCTGGCCGGGATCGGCCTCGAAAGCGGCGAACGCGGCGACCAAATCCTCGAGCACCTGCGAGTTGAGTGCGTTCAGCGCTTGCGGCCGATTGAGCGTGATCAGCGTGACCGCATCGCGCTGTTCGACGGTGATAGTTTCGTACTCGGCCACGGGGCCTCCCTCACATCGTTCCAAATCGGGTTCGCTGGCGCGGAAGGCTACACTAAGTATACACCGTAACTGCTGCCGAAAGATACCCTATCGTATTGACCACATTGCCTTTTTCTACGCGCCCCGCCGTTGCGACCGGGCTTGGGCCAAGCCTTGTCAAAGCTCGAAGATGTAGGAAAGCGAATTCTCGCCGTGCGTCCTTCAGGCGGGTGTCCACTCCTCGTCCTGCGGCAGCGGTGCGAAGATACTGTCGATCAGCGACTCGCTCACGCCCTCGGGCGTAGCTGGGGCCCACTTGGGATCGCTCGTCTTGTCGACGATCACCGCCCGCACCCCTTCGGCGAAGTCGGGGCGGGTGAGCACGCGGCTGGCGATGCGGTATTCCATCCGCATCTCGTCCGCGAAATCGGTCAGTGACGCGGCATTCGCCAGCTGCCGGAGCGCGACCTTGCAGGTCTGCGGGCTCTTGGTGCGGATGGTTGCCAGCTCCTTCATCGCCCATTCGCCATCATCGGCCTCGAGGCTGGCGATTATCTCTTCCAGCCGGTCGGACTTGAAGTGATGCGCGATCCGCTCGGCGTTCTCCTCGATCCGAGCCGGGGGCGGGGTAACCGACAATTCGGAGAGAATACCCGCGACGCGATCCGGATGCTCGGCAATGCGCGCCTTGGCTTCGGTGAGCTTGTCGCTCGGCAGGTAGTGCGTGGCGAGGCCCGCCCACAGGCATTCCGCTCCGTCGAGCCGTGCGCCGGTGAGCGCAAGGAACTGACCCACCCGCCCTGGAAGGCGTGAGAGGTACCAGCCACCTCCGACGTCGGGAAACAGGCCGATCCCGGTCTCTGGCATCGCGAAACGGGTATGCTCGGTAGCGACGCGGAACTTCGCCGGTTGGCTGATACCGACCCCGCCCCCCATCGTGATCCCGTCCATGAATGCGACGATCGGCTTGTCGTACTCGAACATCTGGTGGTTGAGCTGGTACTCGTCGTGGAAGAACGCGCGGCCCGACGCGCCGCCGTCGGTCAGCGCGCTGTGGCGCAGCAGGTTGATGTCGCCCCCGGCGCAAAACCCGCGCCCTTCGGCGTGGTCGAGGATCACCGCCTCGATCCCTTTTTCATCGGCCCAAGCGGTCAGCGCCGCGCTCAGCGCGTGGCACATGTCGAGAGTTAGCGCGTGCAGTGCCTTGGGCCGGTTGAGCGAGATGTGCCCTACGCGGCCGTCTGTGCGGATCACCACTTCGTCCGTCATTGGCGCAGCATGTCCCGGCCGACGATCATCCGCATGACCTGGTTGGTGCCTTCGAGGATGGAATGAACCCGCAGGTCGCGCCAGAAGCGCTCGATCGGGTAGTCCTTCAAGTAGCCGTAGCCGCCGAACAGTTGGAGCGCGTCGTTGACAATCTTGCTCCCTGAATCGGTCGCCAGCCGCTTGGCCATCGCCGAAAAGCGCGTCTTGTCGGGCGCCCCGTCGGTCACCTTGGCGGCGGCGAGATAGAGCAGGGCGCGCGCCGCTTCGAGGTCGGTCGCCATGTCGGCGAGCATGAACTGGGTGTTCTGGAAGTCGGCGATCGGGGTGCCGAACTGCTGGCGTTCCTTGGTGTACTTTACCGCTTCGTCGAGGCAGCGCTGTGCGCCGCCGAGCGAGCATGCGCCGATGTTAAGCCGTCCGCCGTCGAGGCCGGCCATCGCGAAGCGGAAGCCTTCGCCTTCACCGCCGACGCGGTTGGCGACAGGCACGCGGCAATCCTCGAAGATCAGTTGTGCCGTGGGGCTGGCGTTCCAGCCGAGCTTTTTCTCGGGCGCGCCGTGGCTGAGGCCCGGGGTGCCTTTTTCCACCACGAGGCAGGTAATGCCCTTCGACTTGTCGTCAGCGGTGCGGACCATCACCACGTATAGGTCGTTGAACCCGCTGCCCGAGATGAACTGCTTGGTGCCGTTGAGGACGTAGTGATCGCCGTCCAACCGCGCGTTGGTCTTGAGCGCCGCCGCGTCCGAGCCTGAGCCCGGCTCGGTGAGCGCGTAGCTGGCGATGTGTTCCATGCTGACGAGCTTGGGCAGGAAGCGCGCCTTGATCTCGGCCCCGCCGAAGCGGTCGATCATCCAGCTCGCCATGTTGTGGATCGAGACGTAGGCGCTCGTCGCGGGGCAGCCGTAGGCCATTGCCTCCATGATCAGCGCCGCTTCGAGTCGGCCGAGGGCGATCCCGCCACTCTCCTCGGACACGTAGATCGAGCCGAACCCGAGCTCGCCCGCGGCCTGCACGACATCGCGCGGGAAGTGATGCTCCTCGTCCCATTGCGCCGCGAACGGGGTGATGCGGTCGGCGGTGAATTTCTGCGCCATCTCCTGGATGGCGAGCTGGTCGTCGGTGAGCTGGAACTGGCCGGTCATGCGCGCCGCGTAAGCCGATGCTGCGCGAGGTTCAAGCGGCGCACTTGGTGTAAGTGAACGGACCGCCCGGCTCCTCACCGCCTCGATCGGTGCGGGTTAGCGTATCGCCGGATACCTTCAGCTCGATGTCGCGCTTCCACTCCATGCCTTCGCCCGTAAAGGCGTATTCGGCGCGGATGGAGCTGTCGCTGCGATCCATGATCGACGCCAGCCGGCCGACCGATTCGTAGAAGGTCAGCGTCGTTGGCGAGATGCGCAGGAGGCCCTTGGCGTCGCCGCGTGTGCTCGTGCAGTCCGCCGGCACCATGCCCCAGCGGCCTTGCATGGTAGAGGGGATTTCGCCCTCGCCCGGCACCCCGGCAGGTGTCGGGGCCACGCTTGCGGTGTCCGAAGGGCTCACGGCCGGTGCAGCGTCCGCAGCCCCGTTGGCACCCTCGGTTGTCGCGCTGTCTTGGGGGCTCTGTTGGCAGGCTAACAGCGTGATCGGCAGAATCATGGCGGCGAGGTACTTCATCGGGAGACTCCCCAAGGCGGTGCAAAACAACTGCGGCGGTCGTCCCATTCGTCAGCGCAATCGCTCGAAGTCAAGCGGGCTGGCCGAAACGATTGACCTACTGACGGCGCCCCCGCTAATGCCCGCCCGCAGGCGGGTATGATGTAATGGTAGCCTGTCAGCTTCCCATGCTGAACGCGCGGGTTCGATTCCCGCTACCCGCTCCATCCGCCACGCCGACGGGGGAACACAGTTGGAAGACCCGTCGCTGCTCGGCCGTTTCGGCGGAGAGCACCCCCCGGCCGCAGGGTGGTTCACCGAGGCCCTGGCCGATGCGCCGCAACGTTCGTGCTTCGAAGTCGAGGGCGCGGCTATCGAGCTGTTGACGTGGGGCGAGGTCGGCAAGCCCGGCCTACTGTTCCTCCACGGCAATGCGGCTCATGCCGACTGGTGGAGCTTCATCGCGCCGATGTTTGCCGCCGACTATCGCTGCGCCGCGATATCGTGGTCCGGCATGGGTCGTTCCGACTGGCGCGAGCGGTATTCGATTCCGACATTCGCCAAGGAAGCACTCGCCGCGGTCGAGGTCGCGGGCTTGTCCGCGTCGGGCAAGCCGCCGGTGATCGTCGCGCATTCCTTCGGCGGTTTCCCGACCCTCTATATCGGCGCGTTTCACCCGGAGGCGATTGCCGGCGCGATCCTGGTCGATTCTGCGCCGCCCAAGCCCGGTGGCGGGCCGCCGCCGCGGCTCGCCGAAGGGCGCGAGGCGCACAACCGGTACCGCACGCTGGAGCTCGCCCTGCGGCGGTTTCGCCTGATGCCGGAACAGGGCGCGGCCTATCCCGAGGTGGTCGACTTCATGGCGCGCAACGCGCTGCACGAGGTGCCCGAGACAGATGCAGATCCGGGCGGCTGGACCTGGCGCTTCGATCCGCAGTTCTGGGCCCACTTCGATCGTGGCTCGCTGTCGGCGCGCCCGGTTGCACCGATGGGCGTGATCTATGGTGCCGACTCGCTCCTCTTCCCCGACGGCCGTCTCGAAGAGCTGGTCGAGCTGCTGGACGACTGCCGTTTCGTCACGGCGATCCCCGATGCAGGGCATCACATCATGGTCGACAAGCCGCTCGAAATGATCGCCGCCATCCGCGAAGGCCTGGTCGAGCTAGCTTAGCGCTCGGCGCCCCAGTTCGATAGCCCCTGCTATCCCGGCATCGTCCCCGAGGGCCGGGCCGACGATCATGTCATCGAGGTCGCGGTCCCACGCGGCGATGTAGCCGTTCAACTGCTTCCGCGTGGCCGTTCGCAACCTCTCGAGCAGACCGGCGCTCTTCATCACCCCGCCGCCGAAGACCATCCGGTCCGGCATGTGCAGCAGCACTAGCGTCGCGGCGAGGTGGCCCAAGTAACGGGCAACTAGGGAAATCTCCTCCGCGGAACCCCGAGACAGATCGTGCCGCCACCGCGCGAGGATGGCGGGGCCGCTGGCCAGACCTTCGAGGCAGTCTCGATGATAGGGGCAGATGCCCGGCCAGTCGTCGTCCCGCCCGCGAGGTACCGCGATGTGGCCAGCCTCATAGTGCGCCGCGCCGCCCAGCGCCCGACCTTCCGACAATACCCCGGTGCCGATGCCGGTCCCTACGGTGGTGTAGGCCAGCGTCCGGGCCCCGCGCCCCGCGCCGGCCAGCCACTCGCCGAGAGCGGCGGCGTTGACGTCGGTGTCGATGGCGAGCGGCACGCCGAATTGCTCCAGCGCACACGGCCAACTCGCGCCGCTCCAACCGGGCTTGGGCGTGGTGGTGAACGTCCCCCAGCCCGGGGACAGCGGGTCGATATCGATCGGGCCGAAGCTGCCTATGCCGAAAGCCTGGATCGAGCCGTGTCGGTCCTGGGCGACCGAGAACCAGTCGGTCAGATCCGCGAAAGTCTCCCCTGGACTACGCGTATCGATCCGCGCCTGTTCGAGCACGGTTCCGTCCTCCCGAGCGAGCGCCAGCACGAACTTTGTGCCGCCGGCCTCGATCGCTCCGATCACCTGCCGAATCCTACTTGGGCGGCATGCGGATGCCGCCGTCGAGGCGGAACTGGTGGGCATTGAGATATCCGTTGCGGGCGATCTCGAGCACGAGCGAGGCGAACTCCTCCGGCTCGCCGAGGCGCTTGGGGAACGGAACGCTGGCGTTGAGCTGGTCCCACATCGCCGGATTGCGATCCTTCATCCCCAGCATCAGCGGCGTCGCGAAGATGCCCGGCATGATCGAGTTCACCCGGATGCCGAGATCCATCAGGTCGCGCGCCATCGGCAGCACCAGGCCGTTCACGCCCGCCTTGCAACTGCCGTAGATGACCTGGCCGATCTGGCCGTCCTGCGCGGCGACGCTGGCGGTGAGAATGATCGCACCGCGCTCGCCGTCGTCGTTGAGCGGCTCGGCATTGGCCATTCCGAGCGCCGAGATTGACGCCACGCGATAGCTCGAAACGAGCACTCCTTCGGCGCCGAACGCATAGTCCTCGGTCGAGAGCCGCTTGTACCCGCCGCTGGCCTTGTCCCAGCCCACGGTCTTGCCGCGGCGGCTGGTCATGGCGCAGTGGACCGTGACCCGCTCCTGCCCGTGCGCCGCGCGTGCTTTCTCGAAGCCGGCTAGAACCGATTCCTCGTCCGTGATGTCGACGTGGCAGAACAACCCGCCGATGGCGTTCGCGTGTGCTTCGCCCGCTTCATCGTTGAGGTCGAAGATGGCGACGTTGAATCCGGCATCGCTCAGCGCATGGGCGCTCGCCTTGCCTAGGCCGGAGGCCCCGCCGGTGACTACGGCCGCCAAGCCGGCTTCGATCTTCATCGCGCATCTCCCACAAGAATCGGCTGTCATCGCCGCGTCACCGCGCTATCGCAGGCGCGTGGCCGAAACGCCAAGAGGGGATCGTATTCCATGACCATGCCGATGCACCGCCGCAGCTTCCTGGGCGCAACCGCCAGCGCCTTTGCCGCACTGGCCGCGTGTGGTGGATGCACCACCGTGACGACCCGAGGCGGGCGCGTGGGATACGGCGCGCTGGTGCCCGATCCAGCGGGGCTGATCGATCTTCCGCAGGGCTTTTCCTACCGCCTGATCTCAAAGCTTGGCGACGCGATGAGCGACGGCTTCACCGTCCCCGACGCGGCGGACGGGATGGGCTGTTTCGACCTCCCGAACGGGAAGATCGCGCTCGTCCGCAACCACGAGTGCTATCCGCCCCGCCACGATGGCGGCGGGGTGATGGGCCGCGCCTACGACTATATCGCCAAGAGCCTCGTTCCCCTGCCCGGGGGCACCACGACCATCGTGCTCGATGCCGATACGCTTGCAGTCGAAAGGCAATATCGCTCGCTCGCCGGCACGATCCGCAATTGCGCCGGCGGGGTCACGCCCTGGGGCAGTTGGTTGACGTGCGAAGAGAACACCTCGCTTGCTGACGGCCGGATCGGCAAGGACCATGGCTGGGTATTCGAAGTGCCTGCGGACGCACCCGGCCTCGTCGATCCGGTGCCTCTGAAGGCGATGGGCCGCTTCAACCACGAGGCGGCCTGCGTCGATCCGCGCACCGGCTACGCCTACCTTACCGAGGACCGCGACGACTCGCTGCTCTATCGCTTCATTCCCAACGTGAAGGGCCGTCTCGAGCAGGGCGGCAAACTGCAGGCACTCGTGCTGTCGGACGGGGTGCAGGACACCCGCAACTGGGGCGGCGTCGCTTATGCGCCGCATAGTTGGCACCCGGCGCGCTGGGTCGATCTCGACGCCGTCGAAGCGCCGAAGGACGATCTCCGCATGCGCGGGGCAGCGCTCGGCGCCGCGAAGTTCGCGCGCGGCGAGGGGATCTGGATGGGCGAGGGCGAGATGTATTTCACCGCCACCAGCGGCGGCACCGCCAAGCTCGGGCAGATCTTCCGGCTCGATGTGTCGGGCACCACCGACAAGTTGCAGCTCTTCTTCGAATCGACCAGTCCCGACCAGTTCAACTATGGCGACAATCTCACCATCGCACCGTGGGGCGATCTGGTGGTGTGCGAGGACCAGTACACCGACGTGGTCGACAACCACCTCCGCGGCATTGCGCCCTCGGGCGTCGCCTACCCGCTGGCCCGTTCGCACGTGCAGACCGAATGGGCGGGCGCCTGCTTCTCGCCCGACGGCAAGACGCTGTTCGTCAATCTTTACAGCCCCGCCAAGACCTTTGCCATCACCGGCCCGTGGGTCTGACCGCAGGCTAGCCGCGTGGCGGCGTTTCTGCTCGCCCTCGTTTCGGTATTCGCGGTTTCGCTCGGCGGACGCGACCAGTTGCTCGTTGCCCGGCTCGCTGAGCGGTTAGGTAACGACCGCAGCCTCCTTGCCGTCGCCGCCGCCGCTTCGACTGCCTCTGCGCTGGCGATGGCCACGGCCGGACTTGCGCTGGCGCTGATCCTGCCGGGCCCGGCGGCAGACATGCTGGTCGGGTTTGCCTTGCTGCTCGCCGCCATCGAACTTGCATGGAGGCGGCCTGGCAAACTGCCCGAGGAACCGACCCGCTCGCTGTTCGCCAGCTTCGTTGTCTTGCTTGCGCACCAGTTGGGCGATGCCTCGCGCTTCTGCGTGTTTGCCTTTGCCGCGGGCGGGTCGGCATGGATGGCCGGCATAGGCGGCGCGCTGGGCGGCACGGCGGCGCTGGCATGCGGCGCGCTGTTCGGAGAAGAGATCGATCGCTGGCGGCTCCGGTCAATTCGCTTGGCACTCAGCCTTGCCTTGCTGGTCGCTGCAATCTTAGTCGCACTGGCGGCACGCGGGATCATTGGCTGACCCTAGGCACTGTTTTTTCTCGACAATGGCGCTGGCAGCGGCACCGGATTGCGCTATCGAAGGGCTATGGGACAGCCCACTGTCATCGAAGATGCGGACGACGCCGCGATCGCGGCGTGGATCGGGCACATACTAGGAGAAGCGCTCGCTCGCGGCGGGCCTACTGCGATAACCGTTCCGGGTGGGTCGACGCCCTTCCCGATACTGCAGCGCCTGGCCACCCAGCCGCTCGACTGGTCGCGAGTGACCGTGTGGCCGGGGGACGACCGTGTGGTCGCCGAAGATCATCCGGCGTCGAATACCGGCCGCATACGCGCGCTGATGCAACCGGTCGGCGCGGAGGTAGTGACGCTGACGGAGATGGAGCAGGTTCCCCGTTTCGCTTTGGCGTGGTTGGGAATGGGGGAGGACGGTCACGTCGCCTCGCTCTTTCCCAACACCCAGCCCCGAGTGGACGATCCTGCCTCGATCCGCCGCCTGACGCCCGATCCTCTGCCGCCGGAGGCGCCATTCGATCGGATCAGCCTGACCCTTCCGGCGCTACTGAACAGTGACCGGCTCATGTTCGTGATCCGCGGCGAGGCCAAGCGGCGCGTGTTCGACACCGCGGCGGCGGGGGAGAGCGACCTTCCCGTTGCGCGCCTTCTTGGCGCGGCCAGGCAGCCGGTGACATGCTTCGCCTGATCCCGGCGCCGCTGCATCGGCTCCTGCTGCGAATTGCGTATCGCTTGCGCCACAGGTGGCGCAAAGCGACGGGGCGGAGGCTCTCAGGCGTGTCGGTACTGGCTTTGGACCTTGAGGGAAGGCTGCTCCTGGTCAGGCATAGCTACGGGCCAACAAGCTGGTGTCTGCCGGCCGGGGGAATGAACCGCGGCGAGAAGCCCGAGGATGCGGCTTGCCGCGAACTGGCCGAAGAAACCGGCTGCACGCTTCAGAACCCGCACGTCATCGAGGCGATCGAGGAGATCGTCTCCGGCGCCCCACACACCGGCTATCTCGTGACGGGCCGAACGATCGACCGGCCCGTGCCTGACTGCCGGGAGGTGATCGAGGCGAAGTTCTTCCCGGTCCACTCGCTACCCGAGCCGCAAACGCCGCTCACCCGCAAACGCATCGCCGCCTGGAAAGAGCGAAAGGGCTAAAGCAGCGAAAGCTGGGCGTCATCGCGCGGCCGCTCGACCGCAACTTCCCCCCGGTCCAGATTGGAGAGCGTGAGCCCCATCAGCCTGATCGGGAGCGGAAGGGGCAGCGCCTCGTCGAGAAGCTTGCGCGCAACTGCCGCAAACTCGGTCTTGTCGGCTACCGCATGCGGCAGCGACTTCGCGCGCGTCGTTATCTGGAAGTCGGTGTACTTCATCTTCAGCGTCACGGTGCGTCCTTTGGCATTCGTGCGCTCGATCGACTCCCAGACGATTTCAATGATGTTCTCGAGCGTTTCGCGCAGCAAAGGGCCGCTCGAAATGTCTTCGGAGAAGGTCCGCTCACCGCCGACCGACTTGCGAATGCGGTTGGCTCTCACGGCGCGCAGGTCGATCCCGCGTGCTGCCCGGTAGAGGTAGTCGGCGAAGCTGCCGAAATGCGCGCGTAGCCAAGGCAGGTCCTTGGCCGCGAGATCGGCGCCGGTCTCAATTCCCAACCGCGCCATCTTCTCGGCCCCTTTGGGTCCAACGCCGTGAAACCGTCGGACCGGCAGGCTCTGCACGAACGCCGTTCCTTGACCGGGCCGGATTACGCAAATGCCATCGGGCTTGTTCTGATCGCTCGCCAGCTTGGCGAGGAACTTGTTGTAGCTGACGCCCGCGCTGGCCGTTAGCCCGGTTTCGGCCCGGATGCGTCGGCGGATGTCCTCGGCGATGAGCGTCGCGCTGCCGATTCCCTGCAGGTCGTCGGTGACGTCGAGATAGGCCTCGTCGAGGCTGAGCGGCTCGACGTGCGGCGTGTACTCCATAAAGATCGCGCGGATCTGACGGCTGACCTCCTTGTACACCTCGAACCGGTGCCGCACGAAAATGAGGTCGGGGCACAGTCGTCGCGCGGTCATCCCGGGCATCGCGCTGCGCACGCCGAACTTGCGCGCTTCGTAGCTGGCTGCGGCAACCACACCGCGCCCGCCGGAGCCGCCGACTGCGACCGGCTTGCCGCGAAGCTCGGGATGGTCGCGCTGCTCGACGCTGGCGAAGAAGGCGTCCATATCGACGTGGATGATTTTGCGCAGCCCTTGCGCTTCCTCTTCCTCGTCGTCCTCGTCCATCCCGGCAGTCTAGAGTTCGCCGGCGAATTCTCCAATGCTTCCAAAAGCGCTTTCCATGCCGTGGCGTGGAGGGCATGGCCCCGGGAATGACCACCGCCATTCACGCTAGCGACGGCAGCGCCCGGGTGATCCGGCGCGGCGAGTTCGTCGCCCTGATGGCGGCGATCATGAGCCTGGGCGCGCTGGCGATCGACGCGATGCTTCCCGCGCTCGACGAGATCGCGGCGAGCTTCGGAATCGAAGATCCCAACCGCCGGCAACTCGTCGTCGGCGTTTACCTGCTGGCGAGCGGAGTAGGGTGCCTGCTGCCGGGCAGCCTAGCGGATCGGTTCGGCCGGCGCCCACTGCTGTTCGCGGCGTTCGGGTTCTACGTGGTCACCTCGCTGCTCTGCGCCGTGGCGCCAAGCTACGACGCGCTGCTCGCGTTGCGCGTTGTGCAGGGTCTGGGCACCGCCGGGCTTGGGGTGATCCCCGCGGCTGTCATGCGCGACCGCTTCGAAGGCGACACGATGGCGCGGCTGATGAGCACCATCTTCATCGTGTTCATGGTCGTACCTGTGCTCGCGCCGACGTTTGGCCAACTCATTCTCGAGATGGGCAACTGGCCGTGGGTCTTCGTCGGCATGGCCGCACTGGCCGCGTTAGTCGGCGGATGGACGTACTTCCGGCTGCCCGAGACCTTGGCGCGCGAAGACCGCCAGCCGCTCGACTTTCGCAGCGTCGCGCATAACCTGCCGCTGACCTTCCGCACCCGCGTGGCGATCGGCTACGTGCTCGGTAGCGGGCTCACCTTCGGGGCGATGTTCGGCTATATCAACAGCGCGCAGCAACTGGTCGGCGAGCACTTCGGAGCCGGCGATAACTTCCCCTTTATATTCGGCGCGACAGCTTCGACACTGGCGGTGTCGAGCTTCGCCAACTCGCGCATTGTCGAGCGCTTCGGCGCCAGGCGGGTGAGCCACAGCGCGCTGGTGACATTCATCTTCGTATCGGCGCTGCAGGTTTATGCCGCCCTATATCACGGCAAGTCGCTCGAATGGTTCGTGCCGCTGATGGCGGCCAACCTTTGCCTGCTCGGATTCATGGGCGCGAACTTCGGCTCGATCGCGATGCAGCCGTTCGAGAGGACCGCCGGCGCCGCGTCCAGCGCGCAGAGCTTCGTTCGCATGTCGATGGGGGCGCTGCTCGGGATTGCGATCGGCCAACTCTACGATGGCACTGCGAAGCCGCTCGCCTTCGCGCTGTTCGGCTGCAGCTTCCTGAGCCTCTGCCTCGTTCTATTCAGCGAGCGGGGCGTGCTGTTCCGGCGCCCGCGGGATGCGCGCAAATACCTGGCGATGCACGAGATTCACTAGCTCGCGCCGAGCCTGCGCCAAGCCAGTTCGGCGAATTCGCAAAGCAGGGGCCGCGTGTCCCGTGGGTCGATGATGTCCTCGACGTTGAAGCGCTCGGCGCTGCGGAACGGGCTGGTGACCTTGGCCAGCCGGGCGCGGATCGCTTCGAGTTCGGCGGCGGGATCGGCTGCCGCCTCGATTTCCGACTTGTAGGCGACCTCGAGCCCGCCGGCGATCGGCAGACTGCCCCAGTCGCCCGAGGGCCAGCAGTATCGGTACTGGTAAAGGTCGGCGTTCGACATCGCGCTGCCGGCGATGCCGTAGGCGCGGCGCATGACCACCGAGGCGAGCGGCACGGTCGCCTTGTAGACCGCGTTCATCGCCTGCACCCCGTAGCGGATGGTTCCGGCGACTTCGGCCTCGCGACCGATCATAAACCCTGGATTATCAACGAGATGGACGATGGGCAACCGGAACAGGTCGGCGAGCTTTACCCAGCGTTCGACCTTCTCGGAGGTCTTCGCGTCCCACGATCCGCCGAGGAAACTCGGGTCGCTCGCGAGGACCATCACCGGCCAACCGTCGAGGCGGGCGAGGGCGGTGATGGCGGCGCGGCCCCACATGCGGCCGATCTCGAACACGGTGCCCTTGTCGAACACCAGATCGAGCGCGCGGCGCATCGAGTAGACCTCCTTTTCGCCGCGCGGAACGAGCGAAAGAAGCGCTTCATCGCGCCGGGTAACAGGGTCGGAACAGTCTGATCGGTGTGGAATCTGTCCGACATACTCGGGCATGAACGACAGGAAGTGCCGCGCGCGGGCGAAGGCCTCGGCCTCGCTCGCCACCTCGTCGTCCACCACCCCGTTGCGGGTGTGGATCGCGCTGCCACCCAATGCCTCCTTGGCGTCCTCGTGATTGGCCGCGCCGCCTTTCCACGAATCCCCCATCGCATCGACCACGGCGGGACCGGCGGCGAAGATCTGGCTGAGGCCGCGCACCATGATCGAATAGTGGCTGGCGACGATGCGCGCCGCGCCGAGCCCCGCGGTCGGCCCCAAGGCGAGCGCGACCACCGGCACGGTCTCCAGGTTCTTCACCACGTCGCCCCACAACGTCACGGCGGGAATATAGGTCGCGCCGATCATCTCGAGCGTCTTGACCGAGCCGCCGCCGCCGGTGCCGTCGATCATGCGGATCAGCGGCATCTTCAGCTCGCGGGCCATCTTCTCGGCCTGGACCATCTTGCGGCCGATCCCGGCATCCGCCGCGCCGCCGCGGATGGTGAAGTCGTCGGCGGTGGCGACCACCGGGCGGCCGTTGATGGTGGCCTTGCCGAACAGGAATGGCGCGGGGAGGACGCCGGTCAGCTCGCCGTTCTCGTCGTACGAGCCCTTGCCGGCGATCTTGCCGATCTCGCGGAAGGAGCCGGGATCGACCAGCGCGGCGATCCGCGCGCGCGCGTCCATCTTGCCGCGGCCATGCTGGCGGGCGACTTTGTCGGGTCCGCCCATTTCCTCGGCGAGCGCCTCGCGGCGGCGCAGTTCCTCGAGTTCCTTGGCCCAGGTCATTCCTCGGCAAGCGGCTCCACGCGCGCGAGCAGCGCCTCGACCTGTACCTGCGCGCCTTCGCTAACGTTGAGCTCCGCCACCGTCCCATCGAACGGCGCGGTGAGCGCGTGCTCCATCTTCATCGCCTCGAGCACCAGCAGCCGCTGACCGGCGGTGACACTGTCTCCTTCGGCCACATCGACTGCGATTGCCTTGCCCGGCATGGGGGCGATGATGTCGCCATCGTGGGCGGAGTGATGTCCCCTGCCATGCGGATGGAAGGGTCTCAGCGCGAAAGTTGATCCCTTCTCAGTCACCAAGGAGGCGCCAGGTCCGGCCGCCGACGACCAGACCTCGTCGTTCCAATCGTGAGGGATCTCCGCGGTCACCGGACCATCCGCGGTTTCGAGCAGCACCGCCCGTTTCGGCGCGGCGTTGAGCCTGAATCCTGTCAGTGCCGCACGTTCCAGTCCCACATATTCGCGCTGCAAGTGCAAGGCGGCGGTTTGAAGCATCGCTTGGCTCGGGGAAGCGGAAGGAAGAAGGTCGTCACCGCGCGCCGCGATCAGGTCGGTCGTCATCGTACCAGCCAGAAACTGCGACTCTTCGAGCAGTCGATAAAGAAATCCGGCGTTCGATTTGACCGGCCAAACGGCCGTGCCTTCAAGTGCACCCTTGAGCAGGATGATGGCGTTGTTGCGGTCCTGCTGATGAGCAATGACCTTCGCGATCATTGGGTCGTAAAACGGTGAGACGTCGCCCCCCTCTCCGACTCCCGTGTCCACGCGAACGTACTCGTCGTTGACCTCGAAGCGTTCGAGGCGTCCCGTACTCGGCAGAAAACCCTTCGCCGGGTCCTCCGCATAAAGCCGCGCCTCGATGGCATGGCCGTTGATGCTAAGCTCCTCCTGCTTCAGCGGCACCGGCTCCCCGCTTGCCACCCTTAGCTGCCACTCCACCAGATCGACCCCGGTGATTTCTTCGGTCACCGGGTGTTCGACCTGCAGGCGGGTGTTCATCTCCATGAAGAAGATGCGGTCGGCGCGCAGGCCTTCGCTGGCGTCGGCGATGAACTCGATCGTGCCGGCGCCTTCGTAGTCGACCGCCTTGGCCGCGCGGACGGCGGCGGCGCAGATCGCCTCGCGCGTGGCTTCATCCATGCCGGGGGCGGGGGCTTCCTCGATCACCTTCTGGTGGCGGCGCTGGAGCGAGCAGTCGCGCTCGAACAGGTGGACGACGGTACCGTGGCTGTCGCCGAACACCTGCACCTCGATGTGCCGGGGCGAGGTGATCCACTTTTCGAGCAGGACGTCGTCGTTCGAGAAGCTGGCCTTGGCCTCGCGCCGGCAGCTTTCGAGCATTGCCGCGAAATCCTCCGGCGCATCGACCTTACGCATGCCCTTGCCGCCGCCGCCGGCGACCGCCTTTATCAGCACCGGATAGCCGATCGCCGCGGCTTCCCTCTGCAGCCGCTCGACCGACTGGTTCTCGCCCTCGTAACCCGGCGTCACCGGCACTCCGGCGGCGCGCATCAGCTTCTTGGCCGCGTCCTTGAGGCCCATCGCCTCGATGCTTTCGGGCTTGGGCCCGACCCAGATCAACCCTGCCGCGATGACCGCACGGGCGAAGTCGGCGTTCTCGCTGAGGAAACCGTAGCCCGGATGGATGGCGTCCGCCCCGGTCTGCTTGGCGGCAGCGATGATCTTCTCGCCGCGCAGGTAGCTTTCCGCGGCGGGGGAGGGTCCGATATGCACCGCCTCGTCCGCCTGGCGCACGTGCAGCGCCTTGGCATCGGCGTCGGAGTATACCGCGACCGTGGCGATGCCCATGGCACGCGCGGTGCGCATGATGCGGCAGGCAATCTCGCCGCGGTTGGCGATCAGAAGCTTGGTGATCATGGGGGCGGGCTAACCCAATTTATTCGTCATTGCGAGGAGCTAAGCGACGAAGCAATCCATCGACCGGCGGGGCGTCTTTTTGAGCAAAGGAGCTGGATTGCCGCGCGCTCTTCGAGCGCTCGCAATGACGATCTCAGGTCTACTCCGGCAAAGGCTCCATAGGCAGATTCGGAATTGGCTGGCTCATGCGCACGTCGATGAGGATATCGCCGCGGCTCCAGGCAGGCGGCTCGCCGGGTTCTTCGGGCTTGTTTCTAACCGCTTCCCAGAAGGCGGCGGCTACGTGGCGCAGCTTATCGCGCTTGCCGATCACGACCCGGTGATTCCATGCCTCCGGTCCCAGGCGCACCACCTCGCGGCCGATCGCACCATAGATACGGGCGGCGGCGAGCACGGCCCAGCGGCTGCGGAAGGGCAGGCGGGCGGCCCCCAGCCGCGCCATCGCCTCGTGCCGCTCCATCCGGCGAACGAGCCTCGCGGCCATGTCCGCCGCCTCCTGCCGGTGGTGCGGCTTCATCAACTGGCCCGGTTCGATGTCCTCCTCGGCCAGCCATTCGAGCGGCAGGTAGCAGCGATCCGCCGCATCGTCCTCGTCCAGGTCGCGCGCTATGTTGGCGAGCTGGAACGCGAAGCCGAGGTCGCAGGCGCGGTCGAGCATCCAGGAATCCTCTTTCGGGACCCCCATGACGACCGCCATCATCACGCCCACCGCGCCGGCCACGTGGTAGCAATAGCGCGCCAGGTCGCGCTCGTTGCGCGGCCGCCAGCCCTGCGCGTCGAGTTCGAACCCCATGATCACGTCTTCGGCCATCTCGCGCGTTAGCCCGCATTCGCGCGCGACGAGGCCGAAGGCGTCAAATGCGGGATCGGCGGTGGGCAGGCCTTCGAAAGCGCGCTCGGTGAGCAAGCGGATCGCGGTCAGACGGCGCTCGGCGCCCTCCTGCTCGCCCATTTCGCCGCCGTGGTCCTGGTTGTCGGCAAGATCGTCGCAGCGCCGGCACCAGGCGTAGAGCAGCCAGGCTTTCTCCCGCGTGTCACGGTCGAACAGGCGGCTGGCGAAGGCGAAGCTCTTGGAACCGCGCTCGATCGCGTCTTCCGCCTCGTCGACCAGCTCTTCGCGAGAGCGCCCGCCGCCGGCCTGCGCAGGGGTGGTGCGCAGGATGCGCGAGGGGGCCAGCATCCGCGGCCGAACGAGGCGAGGGCGTCTCAGGCGCGCCTCACAGCTCGCTCGCCTTCATCGCGAAGATCGGGGTGTGGGGGCGATAGGCGGCCATCTTGTCGAGCAAGCCGTCCAACGTCTCGTCGGCGATGATGATCCCTTCGTGCGCCGGACGGATGAAGCCGGTCTCGATCATGTGCCGGTTGAAGGCGATGAGGTGGTCGTAGAACCCGAACGCGTTGAGCAAGCCGACCGGCTTTTGGTGGTAGCCGAGCTGCGACCAGCTTACCGCTTCCCACAGCTCGTCCATCGTGCCGACCCCGCCCGGAATGGTGACGAACCCGTCCGACAAATCGGTGAAGGCCTGCTTGCGTTCGTGCATGCCCGATACGGTCCGCAGCTCGGTGCAATCGTGGTTGGCCACCTCGCTGTTGGCGAGCGCGTGCGGGATCACGCCGATCACTTCGCCGCCTGCGTCGAGCGCGCCGGTCGCGACCGCGCCCATCAGCCCGAGCCGGCCGCCGCCGTAGACGACGCCGATGCCCCGCTGCGCGAGGCCATGGCCGACCTGGCGCGCGAGTTCGATGTAACGGGGATCGGACGGGCTCGCGGAACCGCAATATACCGCAAGGCGCTTCATTTCAGGCCAGGTCCTCCAGCATCAGCCCCGCGGTTGCCTTGGCGCTGCCGACGACGCCCGGAATGCCGGCGCCGGGGTGTGTTCCTGCACCGACGAGGTAAAAATTCTTGATCACGTCGTCGCGGTTGTGGCCGCGGAACCAGGCGCTCTGCGTGAGAACCGGCTCGAGGCTGAAGGCGCTGCCGACATGCGCGTTGAGATCGAGCGAGAAATCGCGCGGGGCGTAGTGGAACTTGGTGACGATGCGGTCGTGGATGTCGGGGATCAGCCGCCGGCCGAGCTCGTCGAGGATGCGCTTCTCCAGCATCGGGCCGATCTGCTCCCAGTCCACGGCGAGCTTGCCCATGTGGGCGACGGGGACCAGCGCGTAGAACGTGCTCTTGCCCGGTGGGGCCATGCTCGGGTCGGTGACCGTGGGATGGTGGAGATAGATCGAGAAATCCGCCGGCAACACGCCGTGATCGTAGATGTCCTCCAGCAGTCCCTTGTAGCGCGGCCCGAACAGGATCGCGTGGTGGGGAATGCCGGGCCAGGTGCCTTCGAGCCCGAAGTGCACCACGAACAGCGATGGGCTGAACTTCTTGCGCGAGAGGCTCTTGGCTTGATCCGCCCCGCGCTTCGTGCCGCCGAGCAGGTCGCGGTAGGAGTGCATGATGTCGGCGTTGCTGGCGACAGCGTGGAAGCGTTCGCGCCAGCCGCTGCAGGTCTCCACCTCGGTGGCGACGGTGCCGATCGTGTGCACGCGCTTCACAGGATCGTGCAGGCGCACGGTTCCGCCCAGCCGCTCGAAGTGGCGGACCATCGCGGCCACCAGGCGGTTGGTGCCGCCGCGCGCCCACCATACCCCGCCGTCCTTTTCGAGCTTGTGGATCAGAGCGTAGATCGAGCTGGTGGTGAACGGATTGCCGCCGACGAGCAAGGTATGAAACGACAGTGCCTCGCGCAGCTTCTCGCTCTTCACGTAGCTCGAGACGATCGAATAGACCGAACGCCAGGCCTGGTACTTGGCCAGCGCAGGGGCGGCCTTGATCATGCTCGCGAAGTCTAGAAACGGCACGTTGCCGAGCTTGAGGTAGCCTTCCTTGTACACCCCGGCGGAGTAACGCAGGAAATCCTCGTACCCCTCGTAGTCGCCGGGTGCGACCCGCTCGATCTCGGCGCGCAGGCGCGGCTCGTCGTTAGAATAGTCGAAATTCACGCCGTCGGGCCAGTTGAGGCGGTAGAAAGGAGTGACGGGCATCAGCTCGACATCGGCGGCCATATCGTGCCCGGTCAGCGCCCACAGCTGCTTCAGGCAGTCGGGATCGGTGATCACCGTCGGGCCCGCATCGAAGGTGAACCCCTCGCGCTCCCAGTAGTAGGCGCGGCCCCCCGGCTTGTCGCGGGCTTCGACGACCGTGGTCTTTACGCCCGCCGCCTGCAGCCGGATCGCCAGCGCGAGGCCGCCGAAGCCGGCGCCGATGACGCAAGCGGTCTTGCCTTCCATGCTCATGCAGCCTTCCGTTGGAGCCGTTCGCCATGCGTGGCCAGCGCGCGTATGGCCCTCAGTACCGGCACCGGGGGCCGATTGCACAGGATGCGTGCCCGGTCGGCGTGGGTGGACTTGCCGGCGTAGAAGCGCTCGACCAGCGGCTGCGGCAGCCCATACACGAGCGCGAAGGCGCGGTACCGTTCCTCGGGCGAACCCGCGCCGAACATCATGCGGCCCAGCCGCCGGTAGAACGCCGTGCGCCGCCAGTGCGCCGCCGCGCGCCCCTCGACCAGCTTGGCGAGTTCGGGGCCGGCGATGCCCGGTTGGTCGGCAATCGCGAGCGCGGTCTCGACCGCGAAGGGCAGGGTATAGCTCGTCAGCGGATGCACGAACCCGCCCCGCGCGCCGATCGTAGGGACACCGGAAGTGCGGTGGGCGGCGCGGAACGCCTCGAAGTTGCCGCCGGTAACGACGGGCAGGACTCCCGTCTCGCTGTCGATCGTCTCGCCATTCCACCCGTGAGCGGCGCAGTAGCGGTCGATCCGCGCCGAAAGCTCATCCCGATCGAGGGTGGACTCGTCGGCGTAGTAGGTGTCCTCGACGAACAGCTCATCGGTGCCGAGCGGCAGGGTGTAGACGAAGCGGCAGGAGCCGTGCTGGTCCACCGCGGCGTCCATCACCATCGGCCGGTCCAGCCCATGCGGCCGCGACGTGCGGATGCGGCGGCCGAGAAAGACCTGCCAACCCCCTTCGAGCTGCGGCGCCCGGTCGATCCCGCGGGCGTCGATCACGCAACGCGCTTCGATGCGCCCGCCATCGGCGAGGTTCATTCCGTGCGCGTCGAGCGCCGCCGCCGGCTGGCCTGTCAGGATGGCATCGGGGGGCAGAAATTCCCGCAAACCGGCGTCAAAATCGGCCGAAGACAGCGAATTGTAGGGCGTCTCGAGGCGGCGCTCGAAACCGGGGAAGCGAACGCCGTAGCCGTTCCACCGGGCCGTATTGAAAGGCTCGAGCAGCGAGGCCCCCCGAGCATCGAGATCGCTCGCGAACCAGCTCCAGCGATGGTTGCCGCCGAGCCGGGCGCCACCTTCGACGAGCGCGATTTTCAGCGCAGGCTGGGCCCGGTGCAGCGCCAGCGCGGTGAGTCCGCCCGCGAGCCCTCCGCCGGCGATCGCCACATCGAATTCGCGCCCGTTCATTGCCTCCCGCCCTACGAGCGCAAGCGATTGCGGGCAATGCTTTGGAACATTGCGGTGCTGATATCGGTTAAGCGACGAAACGAGGGTCCGGTACATGAAGAATGCAATCGTCGCAGCCGCGGCACTGCTCACGGCCACCAATGCCATCGCGCAGGACGAACAAGTCGAAACTGCCGGCCCACCGGACTCGGTTTACGACGAGGCCTGGCTCAGCATTGGCATCGGTGTCGGATACGGCCCGAGCTACGACGGGTCGGACGATTACGTGCTCTTTCCTGCGCCTATCGTCCAGGGCAAGGTTGCCGGCATCGGCATCCAGCCGCGCCCCGCCGGGCTGGCTCTCGATCTGGTGCCCTCGTCAGGTCTGGCCCTCGGTCCGGTCGCGCGGGTCAGGTCCAACAGGGCACGCCAGATCGAGGATCCAGTGGTCGCCGCCGCCGGCGAACTGGATACCGCGATCGAGGTCGGCGTGGCTGCCGGTTTCAGCGTGCCGAAGGTTTTGAATCCTTACGATTCGCTGACCTTCGGCGTTGATACGCTGTGGGATCTCGCCGGGGCGCACGAAGGCATGACCATCTCGCCGAGCGTGACTTACTTCACCCCGCTCAGCCGAGGCATGGCGGCCTCGCTGTCGTTATCGGCCGAGCGCGCCGACGGCGACTACACGAGGTACTACTACTCAGTGACGCCGGCCCAGAGCGCCGCCAGCGGCCTGCCGACGTTCACCGCCGACAGCGGCTGGACGAAGGCCGGCGCCACGCTGCTGCTCGCGGTCGACTTTGATGGCGATCTTACCAACGGCGGCCTGTCGGGCGTCGTGATTGGCGGCCACTCGCGTATGCTCGGCGACGCGAAGGACACACCGTACACGTCGATCCGTGGCAGCACGGGTCAGTGGCTTGGCGCGGTCGGAGTAGGGTATACCTTCTGACCGCGCCCAAGTCCGCTCGTCAAAACCCCACCGCCATGCCGACCCGCGCGCCGGTCGACTTCTTGGCGGTCGAGCCCGCAACACCGCCTGTAACGTAGACCTTAGGCGCGAGCCGCGCCGCGACGACGCCCGAATACCCCTGCTCCCCCCGGTAGGTCGAGGCATTGACGCTGACCGAAACGGTGCTGTCGGGCACGATGATAGTCCCTCCCAAAGCCATCGCGGCCGCGATCCCACCCGATGTGGAGCGGCTGAGATCATCGAGGCGGAACGAGAGGTCCGACACTTGGTTCGACAGGGCGGAGAATTGGCTGTCGGTAACGGCGGCAATGTATTCCATCTGCGCGCTAACGGCTTGCACCGCCTGTGCAGAGGCGGCTTGCTGACGACCGAGCGTGCCGTTCGCATCGACAGTAACTATGTCGACGGGGCCAACTTGCGCTGCGGTCGAGGCCGTGACGTCGCCAATGCGGACGGCGCTTCCGGCTCCGCCCAGCGTTACTTGATTGGCGGCAGTGCTTGTCGCTTGGTACCCAACCGTTGTCGAGTTTGCGTGATTGGCTTGAGCGGCATAACCGACCGCGGTTCCGTTGGCGCCCGCGACTTGGCTGAAAGCTCCGATACTGGTGCCGTAATTGGCGGTCGCCGCAGCCGTCGCCTCAAGGCCAACAGCCACGGTGCCATAGGCCAGAGCTTCCGATCGCTCTCCGACTGCGGTCGTCTTGTCTTCAGTCGCACGTGAGGAAGATCCCACCGCGGTCGACTTGTAGCCGAAGGCGCCGGACTGGAAACCGAAAGCATTCGACTGTTCGGCAGTCGCGGCAGCGACCACCCCGACCGCGCTCGCCTGAACGCCCGTCGCGCTCGCGTCCGGTCCGATCGCCATCGACTGCGCTGCAGTGGCTTGGGCACCTTTGCTGTCGGCATCGTCACCATCGGACCCAATAGCTATGGAGCTCGACCCCGCGGCGCTCGTTTGATGACCGAGAGCCAAGGAATAATTTCCTCCAGCCGTACTGCTGTTGCCGACCACGCTTGAATGGAAACCGCTCGCTTGGGCGGAGTTGCCGATCGCGATGCCGAAATCGTTCGTCACCGCTCCGGCAAAGGCGCCGATCGCAATCCCGCCCTGGGTCTGCGCAGCGGCTGCACGGCCGATCGCGATGCTGTTGGTCGCCGTGGCATTTGTCCCGGTTCCCAACGCTACTGTCTGAGCACCTGTCGCGGTCGCTGAAGCACCAACGGCCGTTGCATTGAAGCCAGCGCTTGTTTCGTATCCGAGAGCGGTGCCCGAGTCGGCGTTCGTGGTACGCGCACGCGTTCCAAGCGCGGTACCCGCGCCGGCTGCGAAGCTATTCATCCCGACAGCGGTTCCAACCTCACCGGCGGTGGCTTGGTAACCGACTGCTGTTGCGTTGAGCGCGTTTGCGCTGGACCTTCCACCTACCGCGGTCGATGCCTCGCCCGTGGCCGAGCTCGAAGTACCCAGAGCGGACGAGTACACCCCACCAGCTGTCGTGCTCGGGCCCACCGCGAGTGAATTCGCGCCGGTTGCGCTCGCTGAATTGCCTGCCGTCCCAACCGCGAGATAGGGCGTCCCACCTCCGGCTCCGGCGATCGCGGCATCGAGCTGTCCCTTGTTCACCGCGTCGGTGGCGGCTGTGCCCGCTGCAAGACCCGTGATCTTGCTGCCATTCATTGCGATTCCCTCTGACACGGTGACCTTGGGGGTCGTGAGCCCGAATTCATCAAGGTTGGTGGTGACCGTTGCCGAGACGGCGTAGCCCATTTGATAAAGCGATTGCAGTCCTGTGTTCACCGCGTTGGCATCGCTGGGATAAGGCGTGGTAACAGGGCCTGGGATGACGGTCGCGGTGCCTGTGAGCCTTCCGAACTGGATGGCGCCATTGCCTGCAGAGCCGTGGAACCTGCCGGAAAGCGCCGTCGCATTGTTGACCACGTTTGCCGCGTTCAGCGAGGCCAGTTCGAAGTCGTATTCGCCGCCGTCGCTGGTTTCGAAGTAAGAATCGAGGCTGATGGCTATACTATGGACTGTGCCCGTCAGGTTGGTGACCCGGGACCAGTAAGCAGGCGGGCTGGCGGGGACCGCCGAACCAGCTGCGCCGGTCGATACGACCTGGATCTTCTCGCCGGTATAACTGGCCGACACGTTCACGACCTGACCCGTGGTGCCGAAAAAATAGGAAGCATCGACGGGCCCACCGCCCGGGCCGGTCTGATTTCCGAACGGATATGAAAAATTAGCCGCGGTCTGTACGGGCAAGCCGTCGACGATGAGGTTTCCATTATAAGTGACAGAGTAGTTGTCGGTCAGGAAATCGGTCGAACCGTTGCGAACTGTCCGCGTGCGGCCGTTGTAGGTGACGTTGCGAGTGCCCACCGTCGTACAGGGCGGCACGGTGAGAACCGGATTCACCTCTTCGAAGGTGCAATCCGTATCGTTCAAAGGTGTCGTCGGAATGCTCGGAACCACGGTTTGCGCGATCGCAGGGACCGCGAAGGCACCAGCAGCGGATGCGGAAAGAACTATTGCGCGACGCGCGGACGCGATCTTGGCGAAGGCGGAATACATGATGGATTCTCCGGGCAACCGGTCGCTCGCGTCCCTCGGGGTGAAACGCGTGACCAGCAGCCGATTGAAGCGAGACCTCGGACCCCCCGATCTCCCGCGCATGATTAATCGCCAGGAAATCCTATCACGCAAGACAAATACGCGCGTGCGTCCAGAACCTTACGTCCCACGCAGGAACATGTTGATCGTTAGTCGCCCTTTCTCTGGGTCGGCCGAGAGCGCATCAGCAGCGGGAATCACGCCCGAGTGGAGCTGGCGCCCCCTATAAAGAACAAGTCGATCGGGCACGGCCTCGACCTCGTCGAGCATCTCGTAGCGATCGCTGTTTCCGTAGTGGTACCGAGCCCGAGGCATGCCGAATTCCCGCTCGTCCTCCGCCAGGGCCGCGTTGTAGGCAGGCTCGCGCGCTTCGGTGATGGTTTCATAGCCGGTTCGGCGATGGCGGTAGAAGGCGGTCCCGCCGCTCTCCGGCCCCTGCAGGTAGTGCATCACCGCGATGAGTTCGCCGCTGGAATGATCGTAGTGAGGGATCCGCTGGAGCGGCGCGAGATCGCTCTCCGGCAGCGTCACCAGCGAGAAAGTGGAAACCTCGCAGCGAATGCCGCGGGTGAACCCGAACACCCGTTGCATGGCGCCGAACATCAGGTCGCGGCGGAGGTCGAGATAGCCGGGCTCGGCCCACGCGCGGATACCCGGATACGAGGCTCCGCCGGGCCGATAATCTGCTGAACGGCCCGCGGCGAGCAGCTCGTCGACCTGTCCGCTGAACCCATCGATGACCACGATCGGCTCGCCCTCGCGGCCGATCCGGCGCACCGACACCTTGGCTTCGGGGAGCTTCGTCACGCCGGGCAGCGTCGCGTCGGGGCGAGGCGAAGTCAATCGCGCGGACTTGCGCCGAGCCGGACGTTGTCGCATTTACGCCATACCGCTGCTTCGAGGACGCGAAAGAACGCACGATGGATATGCCTACGGCAACGACGGTTATCGACAAGGAAGCCCTGCGCGCGAAATACGCTGCAGAACGGGAGAAGCGCCTGCGGGCGGAGGGCGCGGCGCAGTACCGGCGGCTCGAAAGCGAGTTCGCCGACCTCGCCACCGATCCTTACCTCCCGGTCAAACCGCGCGAGCCACTGCACGATCACGTCACCTTCGCGTTCATCGGCGGCGGGTTCGCGGGGCTGGTCGTCGGTGCGCGGCTCAAGCAGGCCGGCATCGATGACGTTCGCATAATCGACAAGGCGGGCGACTTTGGCGGGACCTGGTACTGGAATCGCTACCCGGGCGCGCAGTGCGATACGGCGAGCATGATCTACCTCCCGCTGCTCGAGGAAACCGGTCACATGCCGAGCGAGAAGTACGCGCATGCCCCGGAAATCCGCGAGCACTGTGCCCGGATCGGGCGGCAGTTCGGGCTCAACGACGATGCGCTGTTCCACACCCAGGTGACCAGTGTGGTCTGGGAGGAGGACGGCAAGGCCTGGCGGATCGAAACCGATCGCGGCGATGCCTTCACCGCGAAATACGTCGGCATGGGCACTGGGCCGCTGCATGTGGCCAAGCTGCCCGGCCTCCCGGGGATAGAGGAGTTCAAAGGCAAGAGCTTTCACACCAGCCGGTGGGACTACGCCTACACCGGCGGCGATCCCTCCGGCGCGCCGATGACCAAGCTTTCCGACAAGCGCGTGGCCATCATCGGCACGGGCGCTACCGCGGTGCAGGCCGTGCCGCACCTCGCGCGCGCGGCAAAGGAATTGCTGGTGTTCCAGCGCACCCCCTCGTCGGTCGACGAGCGCAACAACGGACCGATCGATCCCGCGTGGTTCGCCGACGTCTCGGGGCCCGGGTGGCAGAAGCGTTGGCACGAGAATTTCGTCGCCAATCTCGGCAACGGCTTTCCGGCGGAAGACTTGGTGCAGGACGGGTGGACCGACCTCGGCAAGCGCATACGCGCGCAGATCGTCGCATTGCCGCCCGAGCAGCGTACGCCGGCGGGCGTAATGGCCGCGTTCGAGGATGCCGATAACGAGAAGATGGAGGAAATCCGCCAGCGCGCCGAACGCGTGGTGAAGGACCCGGAGGCAGGGCAGAAGCTCAAGGCCTGGTACCGGCAGCTATGCAAGCGACCGTGTTTCCACGACGAGTATCTCGAGGCGTTCAACCAGCCGGGCACGCGACTGATCGATACCGAGGGGCAGGGCGTCGAGCGGATTACCGAGCGCGGCGTGGTCGCGAACGGCGTCGAGTACGAGGTGGACTGCATCGTCTATGCCTCGGGGTTCGAGGTCGGCAGCGAGTATTCCTCGCGCGCCGGGTTCGAGACGGTGGGACGCGGCGGGCGCAAACTGTCGGAGCATTGGGGCGAGGGCATGCGCACGCTGCACGGCTTGCACATGCACGGTTTCCCCAACGTGTTCATGGTCCAGCCGACGCAGGCGGCGAATTTCATCGCCAATGTGCCCCACAACATCGTCGATCATGCCGACACCATTGCGGCGGTGGTGGGCGAGGCCGAGCGGCGCGGCGCGGAGACCGTCGAGCCGACGGCCGAAGCCGAACAAGCGTGGATCGACCTGCTGCTGACCGGGCCGGGCCAGCGACTCGGCAGCACGGAATGCACGCCCGGGTACTACAACAACGAGGGACAGGGTTTCGGCGATCAGGCCCGGTTCGCCGTGGGGCACCCTGCCGGAGCGCAGGGCTATTTCAATCATATCGACACGTGGCGGAAGTCCGGCGAGTTCGCGGGACTGGAGTTCCGCTAGATCAGATCGAGCTAAGCCACAGCGTTACGAAGCCGCCGTAGAACACCGCCGTTACCACCAGCGCTGCGCGACGCCATAGCGGCGGGCGCAGCTCGGGCGGGAGCATCGTGGTGTTGACGTAGAGGATGTGTAGCGAGGCGAGGACCATCACCACCCCACCGACGTTGGCGCTCAATTGCAGCAGCACGATCGGCTGCGCGAGGCCGAGCGCGACCAGCCCCCAGGCGACGAATAACGCGAGGACGCTGTAGTAGAGCAGCCTCACGTCGCCCCTGGTCCACCGGCGGACGCGGGTGCTGCCAGTCCACAGGATGTCGGTCACCGCGCGCACCGTCCCTTCGAGGATGTCGAGCTGCGCCTTGAACAGCAGCCACGCGCCCATGAACGCGATGCTGAACGCCATCCAGGTCCCCGGTCCCATCGCGTCCGCCAACCTGGCCGCGATGCCCGGGCCGCGAATGTCCTCGCCCGCGGGGATTACCGCGGTGTAGAGGATCGCCGGCAGCGCCATGCCGAGGATCGCGCCGATGAAGAACACGCCGTACTGGTCGGCGCGAACGATCCGCCACCAGCCGCGCCAGCGCGCCATGCTGGCCGCGTCGGGCGCGAACACGCTCCCCCGGTGCGCCAGCGGCACGGTATTGCCGGCGACGGCGGTGGGAATGAAGCCCACCACCGCGCCCATGCCGAAGCCTTTGTCGCGCGCCCAGTTGCTGAGCGTCAGGTTGCCGACCCCGCCGACGCCCGAATAGGCGGCGAACGCTCCGAGCAGGAACCAGTCGGCGCCCGGCGGCAGGAACAGGAACTGCCCCTGATCCCAATTCCATCCGGCAAAGCCCGTCGCGGTCGCCACCCACCGGTCGGCGGGCGCGATGATGATGCACAACACAAGCAGCCCGATGAGGATCGTCGCCACCAGGACCCAGTTGAGCAGCTCGAGCGTCCGTTCGATCCGCCGGCCGACCAGCAGGATCAGCACGCAGGCCGCGAATATCCCCGCGCCGATCGTGTGCACCAGCCCCGCTTGCGCCTCGCCCGGCAGGCTGCCCATCGCCATGTAGACGATCGCCCCCGCCGCCGCCCCCGCCCACGCCGGCCACCCGGCCTGCAGCAGGTAGAGCGCCGCGTAGACGAGCGCCCAAAACCGCGCATGCGGGCGGGTGCGCATGAACCCGATCACCGCCGGCTCGCCGGTGTAGAGCGTGTAGCGCACCAGTTCGGTGTTGAAGATTGTCTGCAGCAGGATCGCCACCCCGGCGACCCACAGCAGCGAGGTACCGTACTTCACGAGCACCGCGGGGCCGAGCAGCCACTCGCCGCTGCCGAGCGCGCTGCCGAGCAGGATCACGCCCGGGCCGATCACCCCGAACATCTTGAGGCCCTGGGTGGGCGGCGCGGCCGGCAAGTCGGCACGGCCCCAAGGCTCGAGCCCGGTGCGGTCTTCGCGTGCGCTAGCCCCCGTCATCGGCATCCCCCCGGTGCCGCAACCCGGGGCGGACTATTCGCTACGCCGCGCGCAAAGTCCAGCGGGGGGGTGGGGTTTCAGCCCGCAACGGCTTCCAGTCCGCCCTCGGCGGGTTGGGCGGAGGTGTAGACGAATTCCGGGCCGTCGAGGTCGATCGCGGGGATTTCCTCGCGCTCGCGCCAGTAGTCCTGGTTGTGGCGCCATTCGGACTTGTCGCCGCGCCTCGGCAGGCGGTCGAGGCCGCGCATGAGGTAGCCAGGGTTGAAGTTGTCGGCCTCGATCCAGGGGAGCAGAGCCATCCCCCGGTCCTCCTCGCGCAAGGTCACCTCGACCCGTGTGGCGCGCCTTTCATCCATCTTTTTCAACAGGTTGCAGACGAAATCGCCCATCATGTCGACCCGCAACGTCCAGCTCGCGCGGAAGTAGCCCATCACCCACGCGAGGTTGGGCACGCCGGTGAACATCATCCCACGATAAGTGACGGTTTTGTGCCAATCGACCGGGCGCTCGTCGACGTAAAACGGGATCTCACCCATCACCGAAAGCTGGAATCCGGTGGCCGCGACGATCAGGTCGGCCTCGATCACCTCGCCCGAGGCGGTTAGCACGCCCGTGTCGATGAAGCGCTCGATAGTGTCTGTTACAACGCTCAACTTCCCTGAAACAGCCGCTTTGAACACATCGCCTTCGGGGCAGAACGCCAATCGCTGCTGCCAAACGCGGTATTTCGGAGTGAAATGGGGCTCGAATTCAAACTCCGGGTTGCCCGAGAATTGCCGGATGAGCGCTTTCAGCTCCTCGAACACCGCTTCCGGCTCTTCCTGGGAGCGTTTGGTGAGCAGGTCCTGGTCGTGCATGATCTGCTGGCGGACGACGCGGTGGATGGTCGGCTCGTCGATCCCCACCTGGCGCAGGCGGTCGGCCAGCTCGTTCCTGTTCTCCGAGCAGAAGAAGTAGGTCGGCGAGCGCTGCAGCATCGTCACGTGCGCGGCCTTTTCGGCAAAGGCGGGCACGATCGTCGCCGCCGTCGCGCCCGAGCCGATGACCACGATGCGCTTGCCGGTATAGTCGTATCCCGGATCCCATTGCTGGGCGTGGACGAAATCTCCCTTGAAGTCGGCGAGGCCGCGCTCGCGCCATTCGGGCGGGACGTAAGGCGTCTGGTGATCGTAGTAGCCCTGGCACATCCACAGGAAGCGGCAGGTGAAGGCCTGCACGGCGCCGTCGGCCAGCCGCTCGGCCTCGACCGTCCACAGGTCGGTCGCGCGCGAGAAGCTGCAGCGCACGATGCGGTGGCTGTAGTGGATATGCTCGCCGATGCCGTTCTCTTCGATCACGTCGCCCATGTACTTGAGGATTTCCTCGGCGCTGGCGATCGGCGCGCCGACCCACGGCTTGAAGCGGTAGCCGAAGGTGTAGAGATCGCTGTCGGAGCGGACGCCCGGGTACTTGTGCGTCTCCCAGGTGCCTCCGAACGTGTCCTTCATCTCGAGGATGAGATAGCTCTTGCCCGGGCACTGGTCCTGCAGGTGATAGGCCGAGCCGATGCCTGATATCCCCGCGCCGACGATCAGCACATCGACATGAGTGGCGGCGGCGGGCGGGGCCACGGGCTTCATCGCGTTCATTGTCGGCATCTCCTCAGGATCGAAGATACCACATGCCCGCGCCACATCCTTGACCGGAATCAATTCGCGCCGGCTGGACCCCTGCGGGCGAAGCGCCTAGTGTCGCGGCCATCCCCGGGGAGCGCGCGTGCGCTGAGAGGTGGGCTTCGCGCCCCACGACCCGTCGAACCTGAACCCGTTAGCACGGGCGGAGGGAGGGTCGGTATCGCGCCCCCAGTCCGCCTTCGAGAGGACCCGCGCACATGGCCGACATCAATTCGAAGCTCGAGATAGGCGTCACAACCGGCCCGATCCGCGGCAGCCGCAAGGTCCACGTGGGGCCGCTGGGCGTGGCGATGCGCGAGATCGATCTCGAGCCCTCGAGCGGCGAGCCGCCGGTGCGGGTGTACGACACCAGCGGCCCCTACACCGATCCCGCCGCGCAGATCGACATCCAAGCGGGCCTGCCGATGATCCGGCGGGACTGGCAGCTCGCCCGCGGCGACGTCGAGGAATACGCCCCGCGCGAGGTGCGGCCGGAGGACAACGGCCAGCTCGGCCCCGACCGCTCGGGCGGTGTGCCCCCGTTCCCGACCGCGCTGCGCCGGCCCTTGCGCGCCAAGGCGGGCGGCAACATCAGCCAGATGCACTACGCCCGCCGCGGGATCATCACGCCCGAGATGGAATACGTCGCCGAGCGCGAGAACCTCGGCCGCGCGCAAATCGCGCACGAGCGTGACGGCGAGGATTTCGGCGCGGAGATCCCCGACTACGTCACCCCTGAATTCGTCCGCAGCGAGGTCGCCCGCGGCCGCGCGATCATCCCCTCCAACGTCAATCACCCCGAGTGCGAGCCGATGGCGATCGGCCGCAACTTCCTGGTCAAGATCAACGCCAACATCGGCAACTCGGCGGTCGCCAGCGATGTCGCGAGCGAAGTCGACAAGATGGTCTGGTCGATCCGCTGGGGCGCCGACACCGTGATGGACCTCAGCACCGGGCGCAACATCCACGACACCCGCGAATGGATCATCCGCAACAGCCCCGTTCCGATCGGCACCGTGCCGATTTACCAGGCATTGGAAAAGGTCGGCGGCGTGGCCGAAGACCTCACCTGGGAGATCTTCCGCGATACCCTGATCGAGCAGGCCGAGCAGGGCGTCGACTACTTCACCATCCACGCCGGGGTGCGCCTGCCCTATATCCCGATGACCGCCAAGCGCGTCACCGGCATCGTCAGCCGCGGCGGCTCGATCATGGCCAAGTGGTGCCTCGCGCATCACAAGGAGTCGTTCCTCTACGAACGGTTCGACGAGATCACCGAGATCATGAAAGCCTACGACATCGCCTATTCGCTGGGCGACGGCCTGCGACCCGGCTCCATCGCCGACGCCAATGACGAGGCGCAGTTCGCCGAGCTCTACACCCTGGGCGAGTTGACCAAGCGCGCCTGGGCGCAGGACGTGCAGGTGATGATCGAAGGGCCCGGCCACGTGCCGATGCACAAGATCAAGGCCAACATGGACAAGCAGCTGGAGGCCTGCGGCGAGGCGCCGTTCTACACCCTCGGGCCGCTGGTGACCGACATCGCGCCCGGCTACGACCACATCACCAGCGGCATCGGCGCGGCGATGATCGGCTGGTTCGGCACGGCGATGCTCTGCTACGTCACCCCCAAGGAGCACCTCGGCCTGCCCGACCGCGACGACGTCAAGACCGGCGTGGTCACCTACAAGCTCGCCGCCCACGCCGCCGATCTGGCGAAGGGCCACCCCGCCGCCAAGGTCCGTGACGACGCGCTGAGCCGCGCGCGCTTCGAATTCCGCTGGCGCGACCAGTTCAACCTCAGCCTCGACCCCGACACCGCCGAGCAATACCACGACCAGACCCTCCCCGCCGAAGGCGCCAAGACCGCGCACTTCTGCTCGATGTGCGGCCCCAAGTTCTGCTCGATGAAGATCACCCAGGAAGTCCGCGAGTTCGCGGCGAAGCAGAACGCCGGGGTGGAGACGTTCGTGGCGGCGGATGAGGCGGAGGCCGGGATGGCGGAGATGAGCCGGGTTTATAATGAGGGCGGGCGGGAGCTATATATCGGTGCTGGCGGGCGCCAGCACGACTAGCTTAAGAGCCGACCGCGTCTTAGCGAGCGTTTATGTCGATCGACGGATTCCTCGGATGCTTGGCCCTGTTGGTGGCCTTGTACACGATCGCTCCTCCGGTCGCTAAGCTACGCTTTAGACTGTTAGGATGGAAGATATGGCTGCCGTCGATCCTGTTGATCGGATCAATCTTTTATTTGCTTCTATTTAAATACGTCGGACTCCGCTGCCATAGCAGTTATTGCGCTTGGCTAGATTTGGACAAAGAGTCTAGTTCTCCTAATGACATAGCGTTTCTAGTGGCAGTGACTTGGCTTGGTATTCTTGCCATTGGTTATCGCACGAAGAAGTTCTCAATTCGCGATTACGCCACGTTCCGTAACCTCGTTGAACAACTTCTTTCGGATCGCCGATACGGCGAGCTTGTCGAGCTTGTCGAGCCTCACATTGAGAACTTGGCCAAGCGGGCTTCTCGCTCCCACTGGCTTCAACTTACTCTTGATAGGGTTCGTGTCCACGGAACCGAAAAGGCGGCTTGGATCGACTTACTCGCAGGTGCCGAGAAAAGTGAGGTCGAATTATCGCTGCATACGCTTATGGAAACAGGTCCAGTCTTTGGCCCTTTATGCTCTAAAACCAATCGCCTCAATTTTTCCGTCAGAGGATGGCGCAGAAAGTCATGCGCGGCTCGTCATTCGTCGCATACTGACTCACGAGAGTTTCGTACGGTTCATTTCTCAAGAGCGTCCGATGTTCGCCCTTAGCTTAATGACGGCGGATCGAGTGGATTACTACGAGTTTTCAGATCGTTCATTAACTTACATGATCGAAGCCCCAGGGGGCCCGCTTCGACAAGAAATCTGGGACAACGATAACCTAGATCGCCATTTCTATGTGATCGACCAAGAAAATTACATAATCAATTTTCTTTTCAAGGATGCTAGAGTCGCCGAGAAACTCGAGGTTTACCGCCCTATCGGCGAGTTCGCGATTTACTGCGTTGATGAAGATGAAACTTATCAGCGTTTCTTAAATTCAAAGCCACGCGATATCGACAAAGCAAAGAAGAACGACAGCCTTTTTCTGTCGTGCCACTTCTTCGACATCATGGTTAGATCTGCCGTTCGAGATAAGATCGAGTGGCATATGTGGTTGTATTACATGAACTTGATATTGTCGAGGGTCGTGAAGAACATCGACATTAACGCGTCGGGATATGACCGCGAGTCTGAGTTTCCAAACTACGCTCACTTCATAATATATACGATTATTCGCAACTTACGGGAGTGGATTCAGCTTTTTGAGTACGTTGAAAACGACCATGTTGCCGCGCGGATCAAAACTGTAAGGGCGCAGCATGAGAATGCCAGTATTGTTAAATCGGCTATCTTGTCGATTGGAATATGCTTGAAAGAGTTGCTCCGATCAGAAGATGTAACCAACGAGTTCATTGCCTACATCTTGGAGGTGATCCTCCGGGCCTTGCGAGCGGCGCAGCAGCACGCAAATGGAAGCCGCGTGGCTCAGGCCCTCTCAAACTCCATACTAGAAGGTGGCCCAATGGGCCTCGAAAAAGGTGATGGTCATAGGCTATTGATTTGCTTCTGTGAGATGGACCACATCGTTCAATCAGAACATCGCGAACTGAAAGGTGAATTGGAACGACGGTTCACCTAAACCGACTGCTATCAATTGCCGCGATAGGTAGCTGCTTCCTTCCATCTCTTGGCCGCGGTGCTGGCAGTCCGATCTTTGGTATCAATGCGCTGCCCCATGTATTCACCGGAGGCGGTCCAGACGGATTTTGACACTTGGTGAACGTCAATCAGAATGACCTCACCCCAAACAGTGACACGTTGCTTCGGCATAGTGATGATTGCCCCCCTAGGCATTGCTGATGTCGCATTGGTGTTTGTCTAAGCTAGTAGCTCGAAGCATTTTCGCCCACCCCCGCAGCCCGCAACTCCGCCCCCAGCCGCCCGGTCAGCCACAGCCACCACATGCGGAAGTCGGCGGCGAGGCTCCATAGGGGGTAGGTGAAGGTCGCGGGGCGGTTCTTCTCGACCGTGAAGTGCGCGAGCCACGCAAAGAAGTAGCCCGCCACCGGCATCGCCAGCAGCCACCACCAGCGGCCGGTCACCACCGCAAACGCGGCGATCCCCACCACCAGGCTCGTCCCCACGTAGTGCAGCGCGCGGGTGAGCGGGCGCGCGTGCTCGCGCAGGTAGAACGGCCAGAACTCGGCGAAGGTGGCGTAGCGGGCGGCGTCGGCGGGCTCGGTCATGGCTCCGCGATGCTGCCCCGATCGGGGATGCGGCGCAAGCTCGCGCGGCGGGCCGATCGGTGGTATCGGAGTCGCCCCAGCGTTGCCTGCAAGGAGACACGAAATGGCGACCAGGAAATGGGTTCTCGGGCTCACTGCATTTGCCGCCGCCGCGCCGGCCGCCGCGATGCAGGACACGCGCCCCGCAACCGCCCCGGCCGGATCCGCCGATACCCGCTATTGCATGCGGATCGAGGCCGTCACCGGCACCCGCGTCGAGCGCGTCCGCTGCTGGACCCGCGAACGCTGGGCCGAGCAGGGCGTCGACGTCGACCGCGACTGGGCCGACGAGGGCGTCCGCACCATCGGCTGACCGCCGGGCCGCGCTCACCGCGGCCTTTCGTAGAGCCCCGCATAGAGCCCGGAGGCCTGCGACGGATCGTCGGCATCGGTCACGCACAGCAGGTGCAGGCCGCCTTCGGTGGCGCGGGCGGCGATGCCCTCCACCTTGATCGGCGGGTCGAGCGGCTGGACGCCCAGCAGGTTGAACTGCCCGTCGAGCTCCACGATCGCCGCGCCCATCAGCGCGCCGTCGGCGTAGCTGTCGGCGGTCGCCTCGGCGACGGCGGAGAGCAGGATGTGCCCGTTGTCCAGCCGGCAAGCGTCGGTCACGGTGAGCGGCACGCCGGACAGCACCGGCAGCGCCAGTTCTGCGCGGAGCCTGGCGGTGGCCGGCCTGCCGTTCAGCACCACCGCCAGCGGCACCTCCACCACATGCGACGCCGGGGACCGCATGTTGCCGCGGTTGAACATCAGCAGCCGGTCGCCTTCGACCACCGCGCCCTCGAGATTGACCTCCGGCACCACCGGGGCGAGGGCGGTGAACAGCGGTGCGAGGTCGATCAGTCGCACGCTCGGCGCCTCGCCCGAGACGGGCAGATCGATGATCGCGCCGCGCATCCGCCTTGGCCTCGAACCCGAACCCATTGCCAGAAGCCGATCTCGTCCCGCGCAGGGTAGCGCCACTAGTACCTCGAAATCCGGCTTCACCTTCTTGCGCGCCGCCGCGTCTCGGGGAAGGTCGCCCTCGATCAGGCCGACAAGCCTGCCGGGCGCATCGTCCTCGAGCGAGAACACCGCGAGATCGTGCGCGTCGTCGGCCACCACGCCGAGGCGGCGGCCCTTCACGACCAGCCCGCTGGCGGCCGACACGAACGCGTGCCCTGACGAGAGCGGCCTTTCCAGGGTCAGGTCGCGGATCCGGGTCAGTCGCATGCGCCGGCTCTAGCGAAGCGCCTGGCGCGAGGCGAACCCGATTGCCGCGCACCGGCCACTTTTTCGCCGCTTCCATGCATCCGCCGGCGCAGTGGCTGCGTATCTCCGCCCGGTCGCGCGGGCTCGCCGCGCTTCCGCACGTCATTATTCGACAAGCGAAGGACGCAAACCATGAGAACACTGACCATCGCGCTCGCCTCGGCCGGGGCGCTTGCCCTTGCCGCGTGCAGCGAAGCACCCGAAGAGACGACCGCCGCCCCCACCGACGAAGCGGCCATGGCCGACGGGATGGCTAACGAGACCGCCGCCGCCGGCACGATCGTCGAAGTCGCGCAGGGCAATCCCGACTTCTCGACGCTGGTCGCCGCGGTTACCGCGGCCGGGCTGGGCGAGACGCTGTCGGGCCCCGGTCCCTACACCGTGTTCGCGCCGACCAATGCGGCGTTCGAGAAGGTCCCCCAAGCTGCGCGCGATACGCTGATGAGCCCCGCCGGCAAGGAGGACCTCACCGGCATCCTCACCTACCACGTGGTCGAGGGCGAGACGCTGGCCGCCGCGCTGACCGAGGCGATCGGCGCCGCCGGCGCGGCGGGCGCGAAGCTCACCACCGTCAACGGCGCGGTGCTGACCGCCAAGGCCGACGGCGGCAAGGTTACCCTGACCGACGCCGCGGGCAACGTCGCCACCGTGACGCAGACCGACATCGACGCCTCGAACGGTGTGGTGCACGTCATCGATACGGTGTTGATGCCCAAGTAACCAAGGGCGGGGCGGGCTCCATAGCGGGGCTCGCCCTTTGCCCGGCGCCTCGTCCGCACTATCATGGGGCGATGTGCAACCTCTACCGCATGACCAGGTCCGCCGCCGAAGTCGCGCGGCTGTTCGAAGGCATCGTGGTCGGCGGCAGCAACGCGCCGGAGGAGATCTACCCCGGCTATCCCGGGCTGGTGTTCGCTCGCGGCGAAGTCCGCTCTATGGTCTGGGGCTTCCCCTTCAAGCCGCGCGACGCCAGGCCCGGATCGAAGCCGCGCCCGGTCAACAACGCGCGCGCCGACAAGCTCGACAGCTTCATGTGGCGCTACTCGTTCCAGGAGCGCCGCTGCCTCATCCCGGTGACCGCGTTCGCCGAGGCCGAAGGCGAGAAGGGCGCCAAGACGCGCACCTGGTTCACCCTGCCGGGCGAGGAGCTGTTCGCCGTCGCCGGCATCTGGCGCGACACCCCCGAATGGGGACCGGCCTACTCGATGGTCATGACCGAGGCGTGCCTCAACGTCGCCGACGTCCACGACCGCATGCCGGTGATCCTCAGGCGCAGCGACTGGGACGACTGGCTCGACGGCGCGCCCGACGCCGCGGGGCTGCTGTGCCGGCCTTATCCCGACCTCATGGCGGTGGAGCGCACCGCCCAGCGCTGGAACGGCCGCTAGCCGTCGCGAGCTCTTGATATGGCCGGGAAAATACGCCCGATTAGGTAAATCGGGGTACCCGTGCTATATAAGCCTCGCTGACGTCGAATTTTGCGACGGACTTCGGCTTTTGACGACCGCCATTCTGCCTGACGGCATGGGGCGCAAATTAGACGACGACTTCCTTTCAATTGAGACCCGACGCACGACCGGCCCGGCATTTCCGCCCGGCGGCATTACCGTTTCTTGAAAGGAAACACCCATGGCCAAAGTAGGCACCGTAAAGTTCTTTAACGACGACAAGGGCTACGGCTTCATCCAGCCCGACGACGGCTCGGCCGACAGCTTCGTCCACATCTCGGCCGTCCAGGCAGCGGGCATGCAGACGCTGAGCAAAGACCAGCGCGTCAACTTCGATGTCGAAGCCGGCCGCAATGGCAAGGAAAGCGCCGTCAACCTGTCGGCCGCCTAAGCATACCTCCGGGCGCGGCGCCTGTGTGCGCTGCGCCCGGAATGCCGTCTACCCGAGTCCCTTGCCGGAGCGCCCCATGAGCCAGACCTTCGATTTTTACGACGCCCGCGCCAAGGAAGCTTCCGCCGAGGCCGAAGTGGCCGTGCTCGACAACGTGCGCGAACGCGCGCTTCGCTCTGCCAAGACCTGGCGTGCGCTGGCCGATCAGGCCCGCCGCGTGGTGGTTGATCGCGAAAAGGCGGAGGTGTTTCGCCTCGCCCGCCGCGAAGCCGAGGCCGAACAGGCCGAAGCCACCCGCCTGGCGCGCCACGAAGCCGCCGAGGCACAAGTCCTCGCCCAGTAGGGCGGAACGCGCGTCAGGCGGAAGGCGCCGCCGGCACAAGTTCTCGACCAGCCGCTTGAGCTCGCCGGCAGTGGCGTGCCCGACGACTTTCCCGTGATAGCCGATCCCTGCCAGGCCTTCCGCCCCGGAACGCCGCCGCTCGCCGGTCATTCCTCTCTCGAGGAGACTGCAATGGCGGAGAAGAAAGGCAGGGGCAGCGCGACCGCTCAACGCGCCAACGCCAAGGCTGGCAAGGAAGGCAAGAGCAACCCGCGCAAGAGCAGCGCCGCCCAGTCCGAGCTCGGCAAGAAGGGCGCGCGGGCGAAGAAGGGCTAGCCGCCGTGGCGCACGAAAGCCGCGTCGTGGCGAACCTCTCGCCCGGCGATCGCCATTCGTTCGACGGCATTCCGTTCCGCCACCGGTCGGGCAATCTCGACCGGATTTGCCCTTTGTGCGCCGGGCACGGCCAGTGGAACAACGAGTTCGATCTAGCCAGCCAGCGTTCGAAGCGGACGATATGCCCCACCTGCGATGGCCGCGGGTGGATCGAGACCGGCAGCGACATGGTCCACAGCGACGATATCGTGCTTTCCGAAAGCGGCTATCCCGACTGGATCGTGCGTCTCGACCCGCCCGGAGAGCACGAACAAGACACCACACCGGGCTAGGCCCCCGTGGGCCCGCGCCGGTATCAGCCAGCGCGAGCCCTGGATCGATTTCTTACCGCGCGGTCACGGTAATCTCGACGCGGCGGTTGGCCTCGGTCGCGGCATTGCCGGTTTCGCCCATCGCGCTGGCGGCGGCGATCTGGTTCTCGCCCGCGCCCGCCTTGATCAGCGCGTTGCGCACCGCTTGGGTGCGGGTTTCCGACAGTTCCTGGTTGGCGGCGGCGTCGCCCGCCGGGTCGGCGTAGCCGCGCAGCGATACGCGCGCCGTCGGGCGTGCCTTCAGCGCGGCAGCGACCTCGGCGATCTGGCCTTGCGCTTCGTTGCGGATCAACGACGAGCCACTGGCGAAGTTCACCTGGTCGAGCGCGAAGGCACGGCCGACCGGCTCGTTGCCGCCGAGGTAGCTGGTGAACGCCGCACTGTTCCAAGCGGACGGTTCGCCCGTGGCGGCGGTTCCGGCAGCGGTGCCGGCGGGCGTCACGGTCGTAGTGTCTCCGGTGATTACGGTCTCGGTGCCGGCTTCGCCGCGATCGTCGTCGCAGCTGCGAAGCGCCAGCAGCAGGAGCAGCAGAGCGAGAGCCCCGATGATCCACGGCAACCAGCGGCGCATCCCGCCGCCGGCGGCATCAGCCGCGCGGTCGTGCCGATCGTGATCGTTACCATTGTTGACAGCCATATCAGTCCCCTTCTTCAGTGTGAGCCGAACGCAGCGGTGCGTTCTACCGGCGGCAACGTGGGGACGTGCCGGGGGTGTCCCGGATTAACATTTGGCAATCCTGTCGGCGGCCCCGACCTCGGCTTCCATTCGGATGGTCCAACCTATGTTAAGTCGATGCAAAGGAACGAGAATTTTGGTCGTTTGCGCGGAACTCAGGCGATTCCTGTCGGTTGCGAGTGCACCTTTAATGCGCACGAGGATCCTGCGATCATGAAAACCACTCTCCTCTTCACCGCCGCCGCCACGCTCGCGCTCGGCGCCTGCTCGGGCTCGGGCACCGGCACCGAAACCGGCGAGGCGGGCGAAGCCGGCACGAGCCTCACTGAATCCGGGGCGGGCAATGCCGCCGCAGCGAGCGCCGAAGCCGCCGCTCCGGCTGATGCACAGCGCTTTGTCGATGCCATCGCCGCGAGCGACATGTTCGAGATCGAATCCGGCAAGCTTGCGCAGCAGAGCGCCAAGAGCCAGGAAGTAAAAGACTTCGCCGCGATGCTGGTGAAGGATCACACCAAGTCGAGCGCCGATCTCAAGGCAGCGGCGGGCAGCCAGAACCTCACGGTCAACCCCCAGATGACGGCCCGCCAGCGCAGCGATCTCGATGCGCTCAAGTCGGCAGGCGACAACTTCGATCGGACCTTCAAGCAGCAGCAGGTCGCCGCGCATACCGCCGCGCTGTCGCTGCTGCAGGGCCACGCCGAGCGCGGCGAGGGGACGCTGAAGGACTTTGCCGCCAAGACGGCCCCGGTCGTCGAGGGACACCTTAAGGAGGCGCGCACTCTTCCCTGATGCGCCTCCCCGGAGCCGGCCTGGCGCCGGCTCCGGTCCCGTTGCGGGCTAGGGCCAATCCGCGGCGATCAGCCGGACTTCAAGGTTGCGTTCGACCGGCTCCCAGCCGCGCGTGGCGATGACGTCGTTGCTTTCCTTGGCCTCGCGGCCGGGCGCGAGCGACCATGTGATGTGGTAGCGGCTGCCGTCCCACCGCGCCGGCGATCCGCCGATGGCGACCACTAGTGCCTCGACCCCAGCACCGTCGTCGGCATGGCCGATGACCGACGCACTGGGCGCGTCCGGCAGCGGAGGCGCCTCGTCGGCACGGCCATGCGTGACGTGGTCGGCGACGATTTCCGAGTACCTCGGCGGGAACCGTTCGAGCAGCTTGGTCCGGTCACCGTCCGCGATCCGCCAGCCGACTATCCGTTCCGCCATCGATCGGGGCCGACCGGCCTAGTCGCCCTTGTCGCCTTGGTTGCGCGGCTTCTTCGTATTCGAATGGCGCTGGGCGTCGCGGCTCAAGGAGCGAGACTGGTCGACAGTCTCGCCGAAGGTGCCGTCGTCGTTGCGGCGCACGTATCGCTTGTCGCCCTTGTTGGGCTCGATGAGCTCGCGCTCGCCGCTGGTCTTGGTTGCCATCACGACCTCCTGTGCTGTTGGCATAGGGTCAACACCGCGCGAGTCGCCATGTTCCGGAAGGCCTTGCCTAGAGGCCGGATAGATCGCTTTCGCCGGTTCCGCCGCCGCCCTTGCCGCCGCTCTGGCCACCCTCGAAGTCACCGCCCTTGCCCGTCCTGTCCTTGCCTGTGTGCGGGTTGGGATAGGGGCCGCCGCCGCTGTCCCCGCCGCCGCCCTTGCCGGCGGTCTCGGCGGTCCCCGGTCGGGCCGGCGGATGATCGTCCTTATCTTCTGGCATGGCCTGCGTGCGTGTGCTCTCGCTCATGGGGATCTCCATTGGTCCTGCCCCCAAGAAGCGTCCGCAGGGGGCCGGCGTTCCCGATCGCCCCCTTTGACTCCTGCCGGCCACTGCGGGTAATCTGACCGCGGTCGCGTTCCTCGGGGGGAGGGCAGCGTGACAATTGAGACATTGCGAATGGGCCGCCGGGCATTTGCAGCCGGCACGATCGGTGTGCTCGCAAGCGGAAGCGTCTTCGGCCAGGCGCTGAGGCTTACCGAAGAATCGATGGTCGGGCCGTTCTATCCGGTCATCCAGCCGATGGACGCCGACGCGGACCTGACGCGCGTCGCAGGGCGGAGCAAACGCGCCAAAGGGCAGATAATCGAAGTTACCGGCCGGGTGCTCAACCGCCTAGGCCAGCCAATCGAAGGCGCGCGGCTTGAGCTGTGGCAGGCCAATGCGGCAGGCCGATACGATCATGCGAACGATCCTGCCACGGCGCCACTTGACCCGGATTTCCAGGGCTACGCCAGCCTCGTCACGGGCGCGGACGGAACCTGGAAGATCACCACGGTCAAGCCGGCAGCATACGGCTCCCCCATCGGGATGCGCACGCCGCACATCCACTTCGATATTCGCGGGAGGGCGCATCGGCTGCCGGCGCAAATGTACTTCGCCGACGAAGCGAAAACGAACGTCGACGACATGTTGTTCAAGCAGCTTGGCGATGGCGCGCCGACCTCGATTGCCGCGCTGGTCGCCGACAACCGGTATCACTGGGACGTGGTCCTGATGGACGGCTAGAGCGAAGCGAGCTCCGCGGACACGTCGATGATCCGCGGATTCACCGGCTCTTCGCGAGGCATTTCCTCCGGGGGGCGGGCGGGCTCTTGGTCGATGCCCGGCTCGGCGCTGGCGACCTCAGTCGTCCACTCGCCGCTCGGTTCCGGCCATGCCGGGGGTGGGGGCGGCTCGTAAGCCACTTCGCTCCACCCGAAGCGTTGCTGGGAGTAAAGGCCTCGGTCGGCGAGTTCGGCAACTTCGATCCGTCCTTCGGGCGTGTTCATCGCGTAGTGCTCGGGCGGCGCTTCGCGCGGCAGGCCGTCGTCCGACGGATCGAAGGCGAAATCGGTTCGAGGTAGCATCTCGGAGCCGATGCCTGCCCGCTGGATGGGCTGGGTGTTGATCGTGGCGCCACCGACAGCCCCGGCAATCGAGACGAGTGCACACGCACCCAGAAAGGTGGGTTTGACCCGCATGGCCATTGCCTTCGGAACTATTGAACTGGTTGCCTTTGCAACGCTCGAGGCCGATGCCGCGTTCCTCGAAACCGGAACCGCCGACTGTCGGGAGCGTCCAAACGATATGAATATCTCCATACTGGCGGCGGCTGCCGCGCTGCTTTTTGGCCTTGCAGCGTGCGGGAGCGAACAGGCCGTCGAAAGCGATCCGGCGCAGGCTGGTTCGTCAGCCCCCTCGGAACAGGGCGCCTCGCCGGGACCGCAGAAATTGGAGGAAGAGGAAGCCGGTTACGAGACGGCATTCGCCGGCATCGCCCCCGACGAGACCGTGAAATTCGTCGGCACCGAGCCCTTCTGGGGCGGCCAGGTTAAAGGCACGGCGCTCACGTATTCGCATCCCGACAACCCAGATGGCACCGACTTCGCGGTATCCCGATTCGCGGGCCGGGGCGGGGTGTCCTGGACGGGCATCTACGAAGGCGCGCGTTTCGTGCTGGCGGTCACTCCGGGCGAATGCTCCGACGGGATGAGCGACCGGACTTATCCCTTCGTTGCGACCCTCGAAGTTACGGGCGAACAGCGGAGCGGCTGCGCGTGGACCGAGCGCAATTCGTTCAGCGGGCCGGCCAACCCCTGAAGCGGGTCATTCGGCCAATTGCATCCAGTGGGGAAGGGCTGCCGGGGGAATAGCCTCGACCCTGAGATGGTCGACCGCGAACCCGAGCTTGGGATACGCCGCCCGCCGGCGCGCCTCGTCGGACTCACCGATTGGTACCACGACGAGGCGGCGGTTGACCTTCTGGCGCCAGTTCATCCGAGCGGTGTTCTCCTGGCCGACATAGCACCCCTTGCTGAAGCTCACGCCGTTTAGCTCGGCTGCATTCGTTTCGAGCCAGAGCACGTCGCCGAGTTCCACCCGGCCCTCGGGGACGCCCAGCAACAAGCGGTGGGCGCGCCAGGCATCGTCGGCCGCCTCATCTGCTGCGGAGGCGGGGGCAATCCATCGTTCGCCCAAGTCCGCGAGCCGCGGATCGTCCGCCCCGCCGTCGCCGGGCAGCGACTTCCAGTGCACCGCGACAGAGTCATCCCGGGCGATGGCGAGCTTGCGGCGGAGGCGGTAAAGGGAGAGCCGCTTGACCAGATCGTCGGCGACGGCTGATTCGCAATCGAGCAGCAGTTCGCCCGGTACGCCGGGCCACACGATCACGTCGAACAGTGCCTTGCCCTGCGCGCTCAACAGTCCGGCGTAGACGGGCAAGGGCCCCATCACATCGTTCGTCAGCAGGCCTTGCAAAAATTGACCGGCGTCCTCGCAGTCGGTCTCGGGTGTGACGCGGACGACGGTGCGATCGAAGAGACGAGTTCCGGGCATGGGTGACAGATAGGAGCGGCGGCGCGTAAGGGAACCCGCATGGCCGAATCCCTCACCGTCAGGCGCCCCGACGACTGGCATGTCCACTTGCGCGACGGCGATATGCTGGCAGGCGTGGTGGCATACACGGCCCGCCAGTTCGCGCGGGCGATCGTGATGCCGAACCTCGTTCCGCCGGTTATCACCGCCGCCGACGCAAGCGCCTATCGGGAAAGGATCCGTGCGGCCCTTCCAGCCGGATCGTCGTTCGAACCGTTGATGACCGCCTATCTCACCGACGAGACCCGCGCAGCGGACCTGGCAATGGGCAAGGCGCAGGGGGTCCTGACGGCGGCGAAGCTGTATCCGGCCAACGCCACGACGAATTCCGCCCACGGCGTGACCGACATGGGCAAGCTCGCCCCAGTCTTCGCGGCCATGGAGAAGGGCGGCCTGGTGTTGTGCGTGCACGGCGAGGTGACCGACCCGGACGTCGATGTTTTCGACCGCGAGGCAGTTTTCATCGATCGCCACCTCGTTCGGCTGGTGCGCGAATTTCCCGGCCTGAAGGTGGTGTTCGAACATATCACGACCAGCGAAGGCGTTGCGTTCGTCGAGAGTGCGGGCCCAAATGTGGCCGGGACGATTACCCCGCAGCACCTGCACTTCAACCGCAATGCCATGCTTGTAGGCGGGATCAGACCCCACGCCTATTGCCTGCCGGTCGCCAAGCGGGAGAAGCATCGCGTGGCGCTGCGCAAGGCGGCAACCTCGGGCAGCGGCAAGTTCTTCCTGGGCACCGACAGCGCGCCGCATTCGCGCGAGGCCAAGGAAAGCGCGTGCGGCTGTGCGGGCATTTTCAACGCCCCCTTCGCGCTCGAAAGCTATCTCCAGGTATTCGAGGAAGAGGGCGCACTGGATCGCTTCGAGACTTTTGCCTCGCTGGCGGGGCCGGCGTTCTACGGACTGCCGGAGAACGAGGAATGGATTTCGCTCGAGCGGATCGAGCGGGTCGTGCCGGATACCCTCGACGCGAACGGCGCGGCGGTGGTGCCGTTCCATGCCGGTGAGAGCCTCAACTGGCGACTGGAGCCTTGACCCCGCGCGCCTGAGACCAGAGGTCCCACACGAAGATCGCGATCGCGATCCAGATTGCGATGAAGGCCCAGAGCTCCGCCCCATGCAACGGCTTGTCGAACACCGTCAGCCCGAGAACGAAGACGATCGTCGGCGAGAGAAACTGGATGAAGCCGAGGGTGGAATAGTCCATTCGCCGCGCGGCCACTGCGAACAGCCATAGCGGGATCGCGGTCAGCGCCCCGCCGAGCACGATCAGCACGCTCATCCCGAGTTCGCCGCCGAACGACGAGCCCGCCGGCGTCGCGCCGTACCAACCAGCAACAGCAAGCGCCGGCGCGAGCAGGAGCAGAGTTTCGACCGCCAAGCCCGGCAAGGCCCCCACCGGCACGCGCTTGCGAAGGAGACCATAGGTGCCAAAACTGAAGGCCAGTGTGAGGCTGATCCACAGGGTGGTCAGCGCGCCCGCCAGCAGGCTGGCGATTCCGACGGTGGCGATGGCGACCGCCAGCCATTGCCGCCGGCTCAGCCTCTCTCCCAGCAATGCAGTGCCAAGCAGTACGTTCACTAATGGGTTGATGTAGTAACCCAAGCTCGCCGCATAGATTTCGCCTGCCTGGATCGCCCAGATATAGATCAGCCAGTTGGCGCCCACAAGCATGGCGCTGATCGCCAGCCAGCCCAGCACGCGCGGATTGCGCAGGGCGGCGAGGATTTCCGGCCATTGCCGGCGAAGGGCAGCGATGACGAAACACAACGGGACCGTCCAGATGATCCGCCAGGCGACAAACTCCACGGCCGGAACCGTGCGAACGAGAATCAGGTAAAGCGGCAGGAAGCCCCAGATCAGGTAAGCTCCCAGCGCCGCCGGCAGGCCCGAGGCAGGTTCGATGGCCGGTTCGTTCATCTTCGCGGCCGGCCTAGGTCGGGCTCCGGTCAGCGGCAAGGCCCGAAAAGCTGGGAATTTCTCCAGCGAAACGGGAAATTCGCAATCTGACGGCTCCGTTGCGTTTCGTTCAGCAACATCCTTGTATTTATGAACGTGACAGCAGGGGTGCCACTCAGCCTCTCGGTCGCGAGAGTAAGAAGGAATTCCTGATGAAGACCCATATGTTTAAGAGCGCCGCGCTCGCCCTGGCCATTCCCGGCCTAGCGTTCGCCGCGCCGGTCGCCGCCGCCCCCACGTCTCACAGCGCTGCTTATGACAACGGCGCCGTATGGAGCGGTGCAAAGGCCGAGCACGGCCGCAAGCACCGTCGCGATTACCAGCGCTACAACGATGAGCGCTATTATAACAATTACGGCTCCAATCAGGCGTATTATGGCGATCCGGTCCACGCGAACACCCGCGTCTGGCAGGGCGACGACGGCCGCTACTATTGCCGCCGCTCGAACGGCACCACCGGATTGGTCATCGGGGCCGCCGGCGGTGCGCTACTCGGGCGCGAGATTGCCGGCCGCTATGGTGATCGCACGCTGGGTGCGATTCTCGGCGCGGCGGGCGGTGCCCTTCTCGGCCGTTCGATCGACCGCAGCAGCACCCGGTGTCGCTAAGGTAGCCAACCAGCTTCGCGGCCGTGCCCACCCGCGGCCGCAAGCGCGAACCCTTTGGGGGTCGCGGAAGGCGCTTCTCGCTTCGGCGGGGGGCGCCTTCTTCCTAGGCGCCGGCGGCGATGGACCGGGGCTAAGTGCGCACTCGGCGCGGCGCGTTTACCTCGCCTTCGCGGAAGCCCGTTCCCAGCGTGGCGCGCGGCTGGTCCATTTCGGTGCTCGCGACGGGAAAGGCGCAATAGTCGGCGGCGTAGAACGCCGAGGGCCGATGATTGCCCGACAGGCCAAGACCGCCGAACGGCGCCTTGCTGCTGGCCCCGCTGGTCGGCCGGTTCCAGTTGATGATTCCGGCCCGCACGTTGGCCCAGAACCGGTTATAGTCCTGCGGACTGCCGCCGACCAGGGAAGCACTGAGACCGAAGCGCGTATTGTTCGCCTCCGCGATCGCTTCGTCGAAGTCCTCCACTCGGATCACCTGCAACAGCGGACCGAACAGCTCCACGTCGGGCCTGTCCTTCATCGACGTGACATCGATGATGGCCGGGCTCACAAAAGGCAGTCGGTCGTCAGGGCGCAGCATATGCTTGATAGCCTTGCCGCCATGCGACAGCAGGTAAAGGAAGCTCTCGGTCAACTGATCGGCCGCGGCATTGTCGATCAGGGGCCCCATGAACGGCGCCGGGTCGGCAAAGGGCTCGGCAAAGACGATGCGGTTCGCCAGGCTGCGAATCTCGCTGACCAGCGCGTCGTACATGCTTGCCTTGACGATCAGGCGCCGCGCCGCGGTGCAGCGTTGGCCCGCGGTGGTGAAAGCGCTCTGGATGACGAGGATGGCGGCTTCCGCCACCTTGGGCGTATCGATCACCACGATGGGATTGTTGCCGCCCATCTCGAGCGCCACGATCTTGCCCGGACTGGTCGCGAGCTTCTTATTGATGGCAATTCCGACTTGCGCGCTGCCCGTGAACAAGACCCCGTCGATATCGCGGTGCGCCACTAGGCCCTGGCCCTCTGCGGGCCCGCCCAACAGCAGTTGCACCACCGCCTCGGGGATGCCCGCACGATGGAAGCACCCGACGAGAAACTCTCCCACTGCGGGGGTCTTCTCGCTCGGCTTGAAGATGACCACGTTGCCGGCGATTAGCGCCGGGACGATGTGTCCATTGGGCAGGTGAGCCGGGAAATTGTAGGGGCCCAGCACGGCCATCACCCCATGCGGCTTGTGCCGCACGGCAGCGGTACCCTGAAGCGCGCTGTCGAAGCGCTTTTGACCGGTACGTTCGGCATAGGCGCCGACCGAGATGTCGACCTTCGCGATCACCGATTCCACTTCGGTACGCGCTTCCCATAGCGGCTTGCCCGTCTCGCGCGCGATCAGCGCAGCGAATTCCTTCTGGCTCTTGCGCACTTCGTTGGCGAACCGGCGGACCAGTTCTACCCGCGTGGCGAGCGGCCGCGCCGCCCATTCCGGCCACGCCCGACGCGCGCGATCGGCCGCCTGATCGACATCACCGATCTCGCCGCGCCACAGTTGCGCGCCCGTAGCGGGCTCGTAGGAAATGATTTCGGCAGCAGACAACGGGATGGTTACTCCGGGCCGGGGACGGGGTTAGGCGCTAACCGCAGTTGTCCTTACGCACAGATGCGGGAGATGGTGAATATCTTTCCACCGTTAACCCGTCTCACAGCGGCGCATGGCCCGCTGCGAGTGGGGGCGGGCCCAGCGCGTGGCCCAGCCGGCGAATGGCCTCGACCTCGTCCAGCAGCGGAGTCCAGTCGTCGTGTTCGGCAATCGAGGCCCACAGTTCTTCGACCCGCTCGATGACGAGTGACGGCGGCGCCTCCTCCTCCCATAACGAATGGGAGTTGGCCGTCGCCTCGTATCCGACAAGCGCGTCGCCGAGTGGCCCGTCGGCGCCGCGGCCGAAGCGGTGGCGATGAAAAAAGAGGTCCGGGCTCACTTCGCCCTCGCTCATGGCCGCTTCGCACGCCGCGACGACAGCTGCGTCGGCCTCTTCTCCGCGCGGGGTCACGCCCAGCCGCCAAAGCCAGCGCCTTTGCACGTTTGCCATGTAGAGCGGACCGAACCGCTCGAGCGCGGCCAGCAGCGGTGGCGCCTCGCTGAGGCTGCGCAAGGCCATCGCAAGCTGACCGCAGTTCCAATAGAGCGCTTCGGGCTGGCGGCCGAAGGCGTAGAGCCCAGCGTGATCGAAATAGGCCGCAGTGAAGCCGGGGTTCCAGCTTGGCAGCCACCGCCACGGCCCGTAGTCGAAACTCTCTCCCGTCACGTTCATGTTGTCGGTGTTGAGAACGCCGTGGACGAAGCCAGCGACCATCCAACTGGCCGCGAGGTCGGCAAGCCGCTCGACCACCTGGTGCAGCAGGACGACCCTCGGATTCTCGCGCCCGGGCGCATCGATGGGCGGCGTCGGTCCGGGGAACTGCGCGAGGCAGTAATCGACCAACCGCGCCATGTGTTCGCGCTCATCGAGCGCCGCGAGGCGCTGGAAGCTCCCGATGCGGATGTGTCCGTGGCTAAGGCGGCAGAGAACCGCGGAGCGTGTCGGCGAAGGCTCGTCGCCTCGCACCAGGTCCTCGCCGGTCTCGACGATCGAGAAGGTCTTGCTGGTGTTTACACCGAGCGCCTCGAGCATCTCGGTGGCGAGCAGCTCGCGCACGGCGCCTTTTAGAGTGAGCCTGCCGTCGGCAGTGCGGCTCCATGGGGTGGTGCCCGAGCCTTTTGTGCCGAGCTCGAGCAGTCGCCCGTCGGCGCTGCGCATCTGGGCGAAGGTAAACCCGCGTCCGTCGCCGATCTCGGGGTTGTAGACCCTGAACTGGTGCCCGTGATACCGCAAGGCGAGAGGGCCCGGCAGGGTCCCGGGCAGCGGCTCGAACCTGGCGAAGTGCCTGATCCAATCCTCGTCCGTAAGGTCAGCCAAGCCCACCGACGCGGCGGCGCGGTCGTTCCTGAAGCGCAGTTCGGTGCGCGGGAAATCGGCCGGTTCCACCGGATCCGCCAGCCAGTCGGCGAGAGCGAGCAGCGGCTTCTCGGGGCGGAAATCGGCAGGTTGCGGTTCTGCGCTCATCGGGCGATAGTGGGGGCAAGGGTGCGGCCATACAAGCCGCGAACGATCTGAAGGACCGCGCCGCGCCGATGGAAATGGCAACCGTTTCGGACCGTATGAGCGAGCGCGGCTGGGCCGACCGCCACTGGCAATCGGGCGATGGCCTGCGCCTCCATTTCCGCGACTATCCGGGTCGGGAGGACCGGCCGCCGGTGATCATCCTTCATGGCCTCACTCGCAACGCGCGCGACGGAGCGGCGCTGGCTGAGCGCCTGGCGGGCGAATGGCGGGTGATCGTGCCCGAGATGCGCGGGCGCGGCCAATCCGACTACGCGAAGGACACCGCGACCTATACGCCACTTCACTATGTAGCCGATTTGACTGCCTTGCTCGAGCAGGAGGCGATCGGCCGCTTCGTTTCGGTCGGCACCTCGCTTGGCGGGCTGATGACGATGCTGCTCGCGATGATTTCACCCGACAAGATCGCCGCCGCGACGCTGGTCGACGTGGGGCCCGAGATAGACCCGGCCGGCATCGCCGCCATCCGCGAATATGTCGGTCACGGCGGGAGTTTCCCGACCTGGATGCACGCCGCTCGCGAGCTCGAAGAGCTTCACGGGCATGCCTGCCCGGACTTCGCGCTGAGCGACTGGCTGGCCATGGCCAAGCGGCTGATGGTGCTCGGCGCGAACGGGCGGATCGCATACGACTATGACATGGGGATCGCGGACCCGTTCGATTCGCACGCGGCGCCGGCGGCTACGGACCTCTGGCCTGCCTTCGAGGCGCTCGCCGGCCGCCCGCTGCTGCTGTTGCGAGGCGAGCTGTCGGCCATCCTGTCGGCCGACACCGCACGCGAGATGCAACGCCGCGTGCCCGACATGGACCTGGTTACGGTTCCGCGGATCGGCCATGCGCCGACCCTGGCGGAACCCGGTACGCTCGAAGCGATCGACCGGCTTCTTACTCAAGTCGCATGACCGCCAGTTCAGGGGCGCCCCCGCGCATCCTACATCTTCACTCGAGCTTTGCGAGCGGCGGCAAGGAGCGTCGCGCGGTCCGGCTGATGAACGCGTTCGGCCCGAAAGTCGCGCATGCGATCGTGTCCGGCGTGCCCGGGGAGATCGGTGCAGCGGCGGAAATCTCGCGAGCGATCAACGTCGACTGGCCGGCGGGATTTCCCGCGCTTCAGGGCCGGCCTACGCCGGGTCGGTTGAAGAAGCTCGCGGAAGCGATGCGCGGATACGATCTCGTGCTGACCTACAACTGGGGCGCGATGGATGCGGTAATGGCGAACACCCTGTTCGGACAAGCGTTCGGCCTGCCCCCATTGATCCACCATGAGGACGGTTTCAACGAGGACGAACAGGTGCGGTTGAAGGCCTCCCGCAACTGGTACCGCCGGATCGCTCTCGGACGGGCCCGGGCGCTGGTGGTGCCTTCGGAAACGCTAGAGGAGATCGCCCTCACCACATGGCAGCAGCCCATCGGTCGGGTGAAGGTCATTCCGAACGGGATCGACGTAGAAGCGTTCGCAAGGACGCCGCCGGACGATGCGATACCTGGCCTCATCAAGCGACCGGGCGAATTCTGGGTCGGCACGATGGCAGGGCTTCGCCCGGTAAAGAACCTCGCCGCGCTGGTGCGGGTCTGTGCGCCGCTGCCTGAGTGTTGGCACCTGGTCATCGTCGGGGAGGGCCCGGAGCGGGAGACCGTTCGCGCGGAAGCCGAACGGCTTGGGGTCGAGCACCGCGTCCACCTGCCGGGCTTCGTTCGCGATCCGGATCGTTTTGTCGGGTTGTTCGACGTCTTTGCGCTTTCGTCCCACTCAGAGCAGTTTCCAATCTCCCTGGTCGAGGCGATGGCGGCCGGACGCCCAGTCGCGGCTTACGCGGTGGGCGACATCGCCCGCATGGTCGCGGAGGCCAACGGGCCGTTTATCATTTCCCCGGGCGACGAGGCAGCCCTGGCACATGCGCTCGACGAACTGGCCCACTATGCCGATGCGCGCAGTCTCCTGCGCAAGGCCAACCGGTCAAAGGCGCGCGCATCGTATAACGAAGAAGCGATGATTGCCGCCTACCGCCGGCTGTATGCGAGTGCGATGGGGAGGCCGGACCTGCCCTGAAGCGCTTCACCCGCGGTTCACTCCGTGGCGGACATCCAGTGGTTGTAAGTTGAATTGACCGCCCCATCGGCTAAAGACCCGCCGCATCCGAATTTCTCCCAACACGAGACGATAACCCGCGTGGCTCTTCGACCCGACAAATCGCTCAATGCGGACGACAAGCGCGCTCTGGCGCAGGCGGCACAGGAAGATGTGCTGCTGCGCGAGGTCGATGACGCGGTGCGGCAGGATCAGTATGCCGACGCTGCCAAGCGCTTCGGCCGACCTGCGCTGATCGCCGTCGTGCTCGTGCTCGCGCTATTTGGCGGCTACTTGTTTTGGGAAAGCCGGCAGAATGCCGCCCGCGAAGCCGATAGCGAGAAGCTTGTCGGCGCGCTGGACCAGGTCGAGAGCGGTAACTTGGCGAGCGGCGATGCCGCTCTTGCCGCTGTGATCGCCGACGGAGGCGAGGGCGCTCAAGCGGCGGCGAGACTGCTCAAGGCAGGCATTGCCATGGAACAGGCCAAGCCGGCCGAAGCTGCCGCACTCTACGATCAGGTCGCGGCAGACGGAGACGCGCCGCAGGCGTTGCGCGATATCGCTACCATCCGCGCGGTCACTGCCCGCTACGACACCACGAAGCCCGCTGATGTCATCGCCCGCCTGAAGCCACTCGCGGTTCCCGGAAACCCGTTCTTCGGGCCGGCGGGCGAGTTGGTGGCGATGGCTCACCTGGACCAGGGCAACCAGGCGGAAGCGGGCGCCCTATTTGCCGCGATCGCCAAGGACGACAATAGTTCCGATACCCTCCGTTCCCGCACGCGCCAGATGGCGGGCCTTCTGGGCGTCGATGCCATCGAGGATGTCGATACCGTGATCAACGAGACGCGGACGCCGGTCCAATGATTTCCGCAAGGACAACTTACCCGATGACCACTGCCACGCTTTTTCGTTTCTTCGGTCGCGCGGGCACGGCGCTGGCGCTTGCGCTCGGGGTTTCCGCTTGCGGTGTCCTGGGCGGTGGTGGCGACAAGAAGGTGACCCCGACCGTCGGCAACCGCCTTCCGGTCCTCTCCCGCGTCGAGACCGCCAAGGTCGATCCGTCGTTGGCAGGCGTCGCAGTGGTGCTACCGCCAGCGCAGACGAACACCGAATGGGCGCAGCCCGGCGGGAACGCGGGCAAGAGCTACGGTCACCTCGCACTGGCAGACAATCTCGCTCAGGTGTGGACCGCTAACGTAGCCGGATCCAGCGACCGGCGACGGCTGGCAGCGGTGCCGGTGATCGGCGATGGCAAGGTGTTCGTAGCGGACACCGAGGGTATGGTTCATGCCTTCGATGCGCAGAGCGGCGGGAAGCTCTGGAGCCATGCCGCCGAGGTTGGCGGCGAACTCCGTGCCGCGAATTTCGGCGGCGGTGTCAGTTACGAAGGGGGCCGCGTCTACGCTACCAACGGCGTGGGCGAAGTCGTGGCCCTCGATGCCAACACCGGATCGCAGGTCTGGAAAGTGAAGCCGGCCGGTCCGTTGCGCGGCGCACCGACCCTGGCATTCGGCTCGGTCTATGTAATGACGCAGGACAACCAGGTCGTGGCTCTCTCGGCCAGCGACGGCAAGCTCCTGTGGAACGAGTCCGGCGCCACCGCCCAGACCGGGCTGTTCGGCGTCGCGTCCCCCGCGGCGGCGCAGGGTACCGTCATCTCCGGATTCTCCAGCGGCGAACTCGTCGCCTATCGCTATGAGAACGGGCGCACCCTGTGGGCCGATGCGCTCGCGCGCACGTCGATCTCGACCGAGGTGGGAGCCCTTTCTGATATCGACGCCGATCCCATCATCGACTCGGGCCGCGTCTATGCGCTCGGCCAGGGCGGACGCATGGCCGCCTATGAGCTGGTGACAGGCCAGCGGATCTGGGAGCTCAACCTTGCCGGCATTTCGACGCCGGCGGTTGCGGGCGAATGGATCTTCGCGCTCACCGACGACGCGCGGCTGCTGGCGATTGCGCGCGGCAATGGCCGCGTCCGCTGGATCACCGACCTCGGCCGCTATCGCAATGTCGAGAAGAAGAAGGATCCCATCTTCTGGACCGGGCCGGTGCTCGCGGGCAACCAGCTATGGGTGGCCAACTCGCTCGGTCAGATTTACCGCGTAAGCGTCGGCGAGGGTTCCGCCTCGCTGTTCCAGACGCTGAAGGCGCCGATTGCACAACCGCCCGTCGTCGCCAACGGGACGCTGTACGTGCTCGACGAGAACGGTACGATCCACGCCTTCCGTTAGGCGGTAAGTGCACTTTTAAGCGTTTCCGGTTAGCAAGGGGGCGTGGAAAGCGCGCGCCGGCCCGGGAATGACGACCTGCCCCGCAGCGATGTGTCGCCGTGGGTCGGGATCGCCGGCGTCACGGGCCTGTTCGCGTGGATACTGGTTTGCCGCAACTGGCCGGCGATTGCCGAGGCGCTCGCTATTCCGGGGCCACGCCTGCGTCTCGACGGGCCCTACGCCGCGGTCAGCGGGATGCTTTTTTCCATCCTGCCCATGATCGTCGTCTCGCTGGCGGTCGACAAAGTCCATCGACGACCGTCGACGGGGATCGATTGGTCCCGGCCCCAGCCGCTTGCCACGACGGCGCGCTTCTCGCTGGTAAAGCTTGTCGGGCTATGGGCGACATGGATCGCGATCGCATGTTTCTACGCGATCGGGCGCTGGTACTGGGACGGCCAATATCTGTTCGCGATGCGGGTGCTGGAGGCGGCCGCGTTCCCGCTGCTGGTGTTTTCGGTGCCGTATGTGCTGTGGATCGACCGCTATCTGGTCAACCCGAGAGACCATGCGTGGCACTTCGGTGCGATGCTGCTGGGCCGCGATGGATACGACTTCGAGGAAGTCAAACGCCACTGGCGCGCCTGGATCATCAAGGGATTCTTCAGCGCCTTCATGATCTCGATTCTGCCACCGGGATTCGAAGCGGCGGTGAATGCCGACTTCGGTGCCATCGCGGCGAATCCGGCGGCGCTGGGTATGGCACTTATTGGCCTGCTTTTCCTGATCGACGTCCAGATCGGCACTGTCGGATACCTCGTCACGTTCCGACCGCTCGACGCGCACATCCGCAGCGGTAATCCCTACCTTGCCGGGTGGATCGCGGCGCTGATGTGTTACCCGCCGTTCGTATATACCTTCATGGGCTCGGGAATGCTCGGCTACGAGTTCGGCACCCCGGGGAAGGGCGACGCCAACTGGACTTTCTGGCTCGGCGAGTATCCGGTGCTGATCACTCTTTGGGCTGCGGCTCTCGTCGCGCTGACCGCGGTATATGCCTGGGCGACATTTGCCTTTGGCCTGCGGTTCTCCAACCTCACTTATCGAGGGGTGCTCACCAACGGCCCCTACCGCTTCACGCGGCACCCCGCGTACTTGTCCAAGAACCTGTTCTGGTGGCTCGCGACGCTCCCATTCCTCGTCACCAACGGCTCGGTGGTCGATACGGTACGCAACACCGTGTGCCTCGCAGCGGTCGGCGCGATTTACTACTGGCGCGCGCGCACCGAGGAAGATCATCTGTGGGCCGAAGACCCCAAGTACCGCGCCTACCATTCATGGATGGCAGAGCACGGACTGATCACTTCGCCATTGGTACGCATCAAGCGGCGATTCGCAGGGCGTTTGAGAGGAACGGAAGGTGGGCTGGAGCCGGCTGAATAGGCGCTAGGTCGGCTCGCCTTCGTCGGTATCGTAGATGCGCAAGTCGCGGTCCGTGAATCCCACCGCCGCCACAGTCTCGCGCCATCGAGCCATGTGCGGCGTCGCGAAATGGGCCTTTAGCGCATCGCGGTCGCGCCAGGCTTCGGAAATGTGCATCACCTGGGGATCGAGCACGTCGCGCGCGTACGCGTAGCGTATGCAGCCGTCTTCGCGGCGCGTGGCTTCGACCATCTCGGCCATGGCGTCGTGCGCGCGTTCGAAAGCGCCTTCCGGCACGCGGACCGTTCCCACCACGAGGATCATCGCGCTCCTTTCAAAAGCTCTGTTCGTAAACCCGGCTCACATCGCCTGCCCATTCGCCATGATAGAGATCCAGCAGGCGCTCGGCTGGCACTTTGCCACTGGCGACAATCTCGTCGAGCGGTTCCAGGAATCCGCTTTCGTTATCGCCGCTGCTGTTGAGCTTGCCCCGCGCGGCGAGACCCGCGCGGGCGATCTTGAGCGCTTCAGGCGCGAGATCACGCAATGTGCGCCCCCGTGCGACCGGCGCGTCGAAGCCGAGCTTTGGCACTGCATTGCGGAGGTTTTCGCGCTCCTCCATCGTCCAGTCCTTGACGAGGTCCCAGGCTGCGTCGAGCGCGGTCTGGTCGTAAAGCAGGCCCACCCACAGCGCCGGCAGGGCGCAGATGCGGTTCCACGGACCACCATCGGCGCCGCGCATCTCAAGAAAGGACTTGAGCCGGACTTCCGGGAAGGCAGTGGAAAGGTGATCGATCCAGTCGGACTCGCTTGGCTTTGTGCCTGGCAAGGCCTGGAGATCGCCCTTGAGGAATTCCCGAAAGCTGAGCCCCGCGGCATCGATGTAGCGCCCTTCGCGGAACACGAAGTACATCGGTACGTCGAGCATATAATCGACGTAGCGTTCGTAGCCGAAGCCATCCTCAAACACGAACGGCAGCATTCCGGTACGGTGCGGGTCGGTGTCGGACCAGATGTGGCTGCGATAGCTGAGGTAGCCGTTGGGCTTCCCCTCGGTGAAGGGCGAATTGGCGAACAGCGCCGTCGCAAGCGGCTGCAGCGCGAGGGAGACGCGGAACTTCTGCACCATGTCCGCCTCGCTCGAATAATCGAGGTTGGTCTGGATGGTGCAGGTGCGCAGCATCATGTCGAGACCGAGGCTGCCGACACGTGGCATATGTCGGAGCATGATTTCGTAGCGGCCCTTGGGCATGATCGGCAGCTCGGCCCGCGTCTTGTCGGGCCACATGCCGAGCCCGAGGAAGCCGACACCGCATTTTTCCCCGATCGCCTTGACCTGATTGAGGTGACGGCCGGTTTCGGCGCAGGTCTGATGAAGGTTCTCCACCGCCGCCCCCGACAGCTCGAGCTGCCCGGCAGGCTCGAGGCTGACGGTGCCGTCGGCGCCGCGCATCGCGATGACTTTGCCGTTCTCCTCGACCGGCTCCCAGCCGAACTGGGTGAGCGCCATCAGCATGTCGCGGATGCCGCAAGCCTCGTCGTATGACGGCGCGCGATGGTCTTCGCCCTTGTACACCAGCTTTTCGTGCTCGGTGCCGATGCGCCAAGCGTCTTTCGGTTTCTCGCCGTCAGCCATCGGCGCCACCAACTGGTCGCGGCTTTCGATGATGGGATCGTCGGCGCTCGACGCTTCGCGGGTGCTCATGCCGGTTGCACTAGGAAACGGAAAAGCCCCGCGCCAGCGAATTTATCGCCAGTCGCCAACGGTCGCCATCCATAAGGCGACGGCTCCGATCGCGGCTGTTTCGGCACGGAGGATGCGGGGCCCGAGGGAGATCGGGACGGCTTGCGGCACCGCGCGTATGGCGGCGTTCTCGGTATCGTCGAAGCCACCTTCGGGACCGATGAGTATGGCTGCCGGACCGTCGTGGGCCGCCATCGCCGCCGCCGCCGGTTGGCCGCCGCGCTCGTCGCAGAAGAAAAGCGTGCGGTCGGCGGGCCAATCGGGGAGCAGTCTCTCCAGACGCACGAGCGAAGCCAGCTGAGGAAGGGCGGTCCGTTCGCACTGTTCGGCGGCTTCGATCATGCGCTTCTCCAGCCGGGAGGCGTTGACCTGGTGAATCTGGGTGCGGCGCATCTCGACCGGCACGAACCTCCGGACGCCGAGCTCGCAAGCCTTCTCCGCGACGAGTGCGAAGTTGTCGCGCTGGATCGGAGATACGCACAGCCACAGGTCGGGCGTTTCCTCGCGCGGGGCTAAGAGTGCGCTGACCTTCGCCGAGGCACGGCCGGACGATAACTCTCCCAGAGTAGCGACATACTCGCCGGTTAGGTCGTCAAACAGGCGCACGGGATCGCCCGCCTTCAGCCGAAGCACCGTGAAAAAGTAGCGCACTGCGGCCTGATCCAGCGTCACGTCCTCCCCCGACGCCAGCGGTCGGTCGACGTAGAGGCGCGGAGTCGATTTGGGCGGCCAGGCGGGGGTAGCGGGCATCCCTTTGCAGGTGGCACGGCGGGCGGTAGGGGACAAGCAGTGAGCGATACGATCGTCCCCGACAGCGAGCACCGCGGCGTCGTAGCCCGCTTGCCGCAGCCGCTGCGCGACCTGGCCTTGCTGGCCCGTTTCGACCGCCCGATCGGCTGGTGGCTGCTGTTCTGGCCTTGCGCTTGGGGGGTTTGGCTGGCGGGCGCCGGGTGGCAGCTTGCGCTGGTCGGCTGGCTCCTGCTCGGCAGTATCGCCATGCGCGGAGCGGGGTGCGTGTACAACGACATCGTCGACGCCGATCTGGACCGGCAAGTAGCCCGCACCTCCAGCCGTCCCGTGGCGAGCGGGCGGGTTTCCGTGAAAGTTGCATGGATGTGGTTGCTGGCGCTGTGCGCCGTCGGCATGGTCGTCATGCTGCAACTACGTTGGCAGGCGCAGCTCGTCGCGCTGGCAAGCCTCGCGCTGGTCGCAGCGTATCCCTTTATGAAGCGGATTACGTGGTGGCCGCAGGCATGGCTCGGGCTTGTATTCACCTGGGGAGCGCTGGTGGGCTGGACCGCGCTGCGCGGCGACAAGCTAGAGGTCGTCGCCGCGCTCTACGCCGGCGCGTTCTTCTGGTGCATGGGCTACGATACAATCTACGCCCTGCAGGATCGCGAGGACGATGCGCTGGTCGGCATCCGCTCGAGCGCGCTGCGGCTGGGCAACCAGGTGCAGGCCGGCGTCCTCGCTTTCTACTGCCTCGCGATCACCTGCTGGAGTCTCGCCTTCTGGCTGCTCCGCGCCGACTGGATGGCACTGCTCGCCCTCGTCCCGGCCAGCGCTCACTTGCTGTGGCAGGGCTTCACGCTCGAGCCGAGCGACCCTGCCAATCCGCTCGATCGGTTCCGCTCGAATCGCTTCGCCGGCGCGCTGGTCGCGGCGGCCTGTTTTGTCGTGGGCAACGCTTGAGAAGCCGCCAACATCGGTTCGCGCAGGATGATCTCATTCATAGCTGACGATCTCCCATTCGATGTGGTCCCAGTCGAAGAAGTAGAAGCGCCGCCCGGGCTCGTAATCGGCATGATTGAAAGGCTCGAGACCCGCCTCGATCACGGCGGCTTCGGCGGCGTCGAGGTCGTCGACGACTAGCCCGACGTGATTGAGCGGTGCGCCCTTGGCAAAAGGGCCGGCGGCGGCTCCGTCGCGGGTATAGATTGCCACGTATGCGCGATCGTCGCCGCAGTGGATTGTCCACCCGCCAAGCTGCGAGGGGCCGCGCCAGCGTTCGTGCCAGCCGCCTATTCGCTTGAGTAGGGCCGCGCTGCGCTCCGGATCGGAGACGGTGATGTTCACGTGTTCGAGGAAGCCGGTCGGCATCGTTGAATACCTTATCAAGCCGCGGATCGAATCGCCCGCTTGGCTTTGATGCAACCTCAAGCTAACTTGAGGTCAAGGAGTTTTTCGATGCAACTTCGCGCGACCGACCTGCTGACCATCGGCGAGTTGTCCCGCCGCACGGGACTGAGCGTCTCGGCGATCCGCTATTACGAGGCGCGCGGGCTGGTGGAGCCCATCCGTACCGGCGGCAACCAGCGCCGCTTTTTGCGCGGCGACATCCGCCGGTTGAGCTTCGTGCTCATCGCACAGAACCTCGGGCTCTCGCTAACCGACATCGAACGCGAGCTCTCGCGACTGCCGCACGGGCGCAATCCCACGGCGGCCGACTGGAGGCGGATCAGCAGCGGCGTGCGGGCAGCGATCGACGCAAAGATCGCGACGCTCGAAAAGACCCGCCAGGACCTCGACGGCTGCATCGGCTGCGGCTGCCTGAGCCTGAAGAAATGCCGCCTCTACAACCCGCAGGACAGGTGGGGAGAGGGGGGTAGCGGGCCGCGCGTCCTGCGCTAGTGCTCCGGGCCCAGCGTGGGATCGAGATCGCGTGGGCGCTGGAAATGGACGAGCTTGCCGCATTCCTTGTCGAGGGATGCCCAATCGTCGATCGCCAGCTCGAGCAAGGCGAAGGTGGCCGTGGGGAACTTGACCGCCGCCTCGTCGAACATGTCGTTCTCGTTCGCGGGTGCCACCAGCGCGAACATCAGGTCCTGCAAGCCGGGGTTGTGACCCGAGAGGAGCACCGCCTCGGCGTCACCGGCCCCGCGGAGAACATCGAGCAGGGTCTCCGCGTCCGCCAGGTATATGCGCTGGTCGTAGCGCACTTCCGTTCCGGGCAAGGCTTCCACCAATGTCGCCTTCACGCGTTCAGCAGGGCTCGCCAGCACCACGTCGAAGCGGGAGCCGAGTTCCCGGATATGGCCGCCTATCAGCCGGGCGCCGCGCCGGCCGCGCTCGTTGAGACCGCGGTCGAAGTCGCGCTGGCCAATGTCGTCCCATTCGGACTTGGCGTGCCGCAACAGGCCGAGCAGTTTCGTCAGGTCAGGTAGCCCCTTCTGGCGCCACGGCTTCGGTGCGAGTCAGGCCTCCGTCTCGCGCCTGCGCCAGGCGTTGTAAAGCCTCGTCGAGCGTGCAGCGAACGATTGGCGTGCCGGCCGGGAAAGCGGGTAGCAGCCGGCTCGGGAACGCGGGCGAGAGCACCACGAAATGGCCCCGGTCATCCTTGCTGCGGATGAGCCGGCCGAACGCCTGCGCAAGCCTCGCGCGGATCAGCCGGTCATCATAAGCCGAGCCGCCGGCCGCCGCCCGGCGCGCGCGATGGAGGATAGTGGGGCGCGGCCAGGGGACTTGCTCCATGACCACGCACCGTAGCGAGTGGCCCGGTACGTCCACGCCGTCGCGCAGCGCGTCGGTGCCCAGCAGGCTCGCACCAGGGTCGTCGCGAAAGATGTCGACCAAAGTGCCGGTATCGATCGGGTCCACGTGTTGCGAATAGAGCGGCAGGCCGGACCGCGCGAGCCGGTCGGCGATACGCCCATGCACCGCGCGCAAGCGGCGGATCGCGGTAAACAGCCCGAGCACCCCGCCACCACAGGCTTCGATGATGCGGCCGTAGGCGCCGGCCAACGCCGACACATCGCCACGCTGGATATCGGTGACTATCAGCACTTCGGAATTGGCTGCGTAATCGAACGGGCTTTCCGCCTCGCTCAGCCGAGGCACGACCTCGATATGCGGCGCCCCGCTGCGCGCCACCGCGGCTTCCCAGTCCGGACCGTCCTTTAGCGTGGCGCTGGTCAGCATTACCCCGTGTGCGGGCTCGAGCACAACGTGAGCGAACGGCTTCATCGGATCGAGCCAGTGCCGATGTAGGCCCACATCGAACTCGCGAGCCTCGTTGCGTTCCACCGCCAGCCAGTCGACGAATTCGGGATCGCCAGGCCCCCCCAGCCGATCGAGCAGCGCCTCCCACGCGGCGAGCAGGTCGCACCGCCACGATAGCGAGTGTCGCGCCCCTTCGATCCGCGCGCGGCCCTGCGCGTCCAGCCAATCCGGTGGGTCCGATATTATCGCTTCCAGCCGACCACCCAGGCGAAGCAGCGGCGCGCGAATCTCGGCGAGCGCGCCCGCGGCTCGCCCGGCCAGTTCGACAATCGGCCCGTCCAACCCGGCTGCCTCGGTCTCGATCCCGTATCCGGCTTCCTGCCCGCCGCTCTCGTCGCGGGCGTAGGTCACCGCGCGAACCGCACCGAGCAGCGCTTCGATCGGGCCATGGGGGATCCCATCGACCAGCCGTTGGAGCCAACCGTCGCTGGGCAGGGCGTGTGCGGCGGCGAGTGCCGCCTCCACCGCCTTGCGACCGGCCTCGTCGTAGCTGGCGACGTCGGCCAAGCGGGCCGCCAACCCCCGCCGCCGGCCACGCGATTGCTTCTCGGGTCCGACGAGCCACCGCCGCAGCTCGATCGCTTCGGCACCGGTGAGGGCGGCGGCAAAAGTGCTGTCGGCCGCTTCGAATACGTGATGGCCTTCGTCGAACACAATGCGCGTCGGGCGAGCCGTGGGGAAACTGCCGCCAAAGCCGGTACGCGCGGCATTGACCATCACCAGCGCGTGATTGGCAATCACCAGGTCGGCCTGAGCGGAGGCGCGCGCGGCATGTTCGATGAAGCACTTCCGGTAGTGCGGGCAGCCAGCGTAAACGCATTCACCGCGCTGGTCGGTCAACGCCGCCACGCCGCGCTTGCGAAACAGCGTGCCGAGCCAACCGGGCAGGTCGCCGCCGATCATGTCGCCGTCCTGCGTGAACGCCCCCCACCGGGCGACTAGTTGGGCGAAAATCGCGGCGCGCCCACCGAACCCGCCCTGCAACGCGTCTTCCAGATTGAGCAGGCAGAGATAGTTTTCTCGGCCCTTGCGCACGACCACGGGTCGCGAGCCGTCCGCGCGGGTCTGCGGCCAGGCCCGCCTGCTTTCCCGGCGAAGCTGGCGCTGGAGATTCTTCGTGAAGGTCGAAACCCACACTGTGCCGCCGGACTTCTCGCTCCACAGGTGCGCCGGCGCCAGGTAGCCCAGGGTCTTGCCGATCCCGGTCCCCGCTTGCGCGAGATGGACGTGCGGCACTCCGCGTTTGGGGCGAGGCGCGAAGACGCCGCCTACCTCGCGGGCGTAACGACGCTGGCCTTCGCGCGCCTCCGCGCCTTCGCCGGTAAGCCGGGCAAGGCGCGCCTCGACCTCCTCTTCCTCGATCAGGACATGGCCGGGCTGGGGTCGCTCCGGGGTCTCTTCCCATTCGGGCAGCTTGGCAAACAGCCAGCGTTCGGCGCGCTCGGGCTTGCGGACGTAGGGCGCGAGAACTTGGGCCCACGGCCAGCGCAGCCGCATCAGCGATTGCAAGCTCGACCAAGCGCCTTCGCGCTCGGTCCACCCGGCGCTTTCGCACGTTTCGATCAGGCGTCCGGCTGCCTCTTGCAGGAAGGCCGGTACGGCGTCGTCGGCCGCGGGCTCGGCCATCCCGAGCGCATGTGCGAGGCCCTTTGGTGTCGGCACAACGAAGCGCGCGGGATGGACGAACGCGAACAGCTCCAGGAGGTCGAGCCCCGACAGGTCTGGATATCCGAGGCGCGTGGCGACCAACGGTGCATTCAGCATCAGCAGCGGCGTGTCGGCCGCCGCCATCACGGCTTCGCCCTTGCCGCAGCCGCGAGTTGCGCCGCGTTCGCGCAACCAGGTTCCAGCATGGCTCGCGTGAACGGCAGGTAAGGTGATGGCAGCGGTCACGAGGCGGAAATGCGGTCGGCGGAACGAAAAGTAAACATCGCTTTCCTACAGATGATGCGCTTGAGTAGGCCTGACGGGTGCATCGCCCGTCGCCTCTCTTCCGTCCGCTCTTTCCCCAATCGGCAGCGATGATTTCTTCTCATCAGAACAGTGTGCCAAGTGTGCCAAGTCCTACAGCGCTTCGGGCCTTTCGCTTGCTTCCGCGGCGGTTTGGCTAAATGGAACCCGCGATGACCGACGACGCTCTTATTGAAGCCGCCCGTTCCTCCAAGGCCTGGCCGTTCGAGGAGGCGCGCAAGCTGTTGAAGCGTTATCCCGACGGACGCCGCCCGGATGGTGCGCCCGTGGTGTTCGAAACCGGCTACGGCCCAAGCGGCCTGCCGCATATCGGAACCTTCCAGGAAGTTCTGCGCACGACGTTCGTCCGCCGCGCGTTCGAAGCGCTGACCGGCGGTGTGCCGACTAGGCTGGTCGCGTTCAGCGATGACATGGACGGGCTGCGCAAGGTGCCTGACAATGTGCCCAACGGGGAGTTGCTGACTGCCAATCTCGGCAAGCCCCTGTCGCGCATCCCGGATCCCTTCGGGGCCGGATTCGACAGCTTCGCCGCCCACAACAACGCCAAGTTGCGCGAATTCCTCGATCACTTCGGGTTCGACTACGAGTTCATCTCGTCGAGCGAGATGTACAGCTCGGGGCGGTTCGACGAGGCTCTGCGCGGGGTGCTGCGCAACTATCGCGCGATCATGGACGTCATGCTGCCGACGCTGCGCGCGGAACGGGCCGCGACCTACTCGCCGGTTCTTCCGGTCAGCCCGATTTCGGGCAAGGTGCTGCAAGTGCCGGTCGAAGTGATAGACGCCGAAGCAGGCACGATCCGTTTCACGGACGAGGACGGTACGCCTGTCGAGCAGTCGGTTCTCGGCGGAATGGCGAAGCTGCAGTGGAAGGTCGACTGGGCAATGCGCTGGGTGGCGCTGGGGGTCGACTACGAAATGTACGGCAAGGACCTGACCGACAGCGGCGTCCAGTCGGGCAAGATTGCGCAGGTACTCGGCGGCCGGAAGCCGGAGGGGCTGATCTACGAGCTGTTCCTCGATGCGAACGGCGAAAAGATCTCCAAGTCCAAGGGCAACGGCCTGACGATCGAGGAATGGCTGACTTACGGCAGCGAGGACAGCCTCGGCGGCTACATCTATCCGAACCCCAAGAGCGCCAAGAGCCTGCATGCAGGAGTGATCCCGAAGGCTGTCGACGACTACTGGCAATTCCGCGCTGCCTTGGCCGAGCAGCCGCTTGACAAGCAGCTCGGCAACCCGGCCTGGCACTTGCTCGGCGCGACCGACCCGGAGAGGAAGGGCGCCGGCGATAGCCTGCCGGTGACTTACTCGTTGTTGCTCAACCTGATCGGCGTGCTCGGCGCTTCGGCGACGCGCGAGCAGGTGTGGTCCTATCTCGGTAATTACGTCGCGAATGCTGACCCCGCCGCGCATCCCGAGCTGGACAAGCTCGTCGGCAATGCACTCGCCTACAATCGCGATCTTGTCGCGCCCGAGCTCTCGCGCACGTCGCCGAGCGCCAACGAGGCTATGGCGTTGCGGGAACTCGACAAAATCCTATCTCAAGTTAATCTGGACGCCTCGGCAGAGGACTTGCAGACGATGGTTTATGAAATCGGCAAGCGCGAGGAGCTCGGCTTCGCGTCGCTGCGCGACTGGTTCCAGACGCTCTACCGCACCCTCCTGGGCAGTGATCAGGGCCCGCGGATGGGCAGCTTCATCGCGCTCTACGGCATCGAAAACACGCGTCGGCTGATCGGCGAAGCCTTGGCGCGCAGCTGAAGCGTCGTGCGCAAATCATTCGATACCAGCCCCGAGGCCTTGGCGGAGGACTTGCTCGGCCGGCCTTTCGATGAACTCGACGAGGATGAGAAGCGCGTCCTGTGCCGCGTCGCCTCGACCGAGATCGAGCTCGATCCCGACGAGATCGACGTGGTCAATGTCAGGCTCGGCGACCGGATGGCCGACAGGGTCGCTGCGATCGGCGGTAGCTGGGGCTTCATCATCGCCTTCCTCGCGCTCATGGTGCTGTGGATGGCTCTTAACGTAATGCAGGCCTGGGGGGTTCGGTTCGACCCGTTCCCCTTCATCCTGCTTAACCTCACGCTATCGACATTGGCGGCCTTGCAGGCACCTATCATCCTCATGAGCCAGAACCGCCAGGCCAAGAAGGACCGCATTACCAACCGGCACGACTACGAGATCAACTTGCGCACGGTGGTCGAAATTACCCGCCTGTCGCGCAAGCTCGACCGGATCGCGCACTTCGCGGTGCGGGAAGCGAAGAAAGCCGAAGAGACGATCGAGGAAGCGATGGAGGAAGTGCGTCATCAGAGTTGACGACCGCCTACTTCCATTTGCGCGTGCGATACCACTTGGTGAGCACGTATTTGACGCCCTCGACCACCGGCGTGCCGGCGTGGAGGGTTCCTTCGTTCGGGCTGCCGTCGGGCAGGGCGTTGTTCCACACCAGCAACACCCCCGGCTTGGGCTCGATCTTGGCGCCCACTTCCACGAAGTGGGTTTCGCCGCCCTTGTCCACCTTGTTGAGGAACGCCATCGCCGTCCATGCCCGCTGCCCGCCGCGCTTACGCTCGCCGCGCCAGTACTCCTGGTCGGTGTAGAACCAGTCGTTGTGCGGCTTGAACTGCTGCCCCGGGAAGTAGCGTTGCCCCTGGATCGCCTCGCCGCAGATGCCGTTGATGCCGAGTAGGTCGTCGATCCGTCGGCTCACTGCCATGACCAGCGGCTCGTGCGGGCTGAGGTCTCCGGAATAGGATGTGCGGAAGCCGGTCGCGTAGTCCTGGTCGTAAAGCGAACTCGGACGGGCCACGGTATCGATCATCCGCATCAGCCGCTCGCACTCACCGGGAGTCAGGAAGTTGCCGATGGCGAAGATTTCCGCCTTATCGGTCGGCACCTTGTAGACCTGCGGATTCCCGGCGAGGCGATTGCGGACGGATTCGCCCACGCGGCGAAGCGCGTCCTTGTCCGGAATCAGTTCGGTCGTAGCCATTTGGCTTTCCTAGCAATCGGCTTGCCGCGCGCAAACCTTCCGCGGCATTCCGAAAAAGAACCCCCGCCGGCGCAAAGGCTGGCGGGGGTTCAGTTCTCCCAAGAGCAGGCCACTCAATCCCGCCCGGGAAAGCTCACCAGAAGAAATCGTAAACCACGTCGACCACTTCGCCGCTGTAGATGTCGACCAGCAGCGCGTCATCGTAGTAGCGGACCCAGCGATAGGGGCCGTAGGCCGCGGGCAGGCGGTACTGCCACGGATCGTTGATCCAGTAGCGGCTGCCATAAAACAGGCTGCCGAGGCGAAAACCGATGCTCAGCCGGCTGTAGCGGTAATCGCGATAGGGCGAGTAGTAGCTGCCGAGACGAAAGATGCTGCGATTGGCATTGCGGTAGCTGTACCAGTTGTACCGATTGTCACGGCGCCAGTCGTGATTGTTCCAGCGACGGTGGTCGCCTGAATAGCGGCGCCCGTCGCGATTGCCGTCCCACCGGCGATCGTCCGACCGGTCGCCGTCGCGATAGCCTTCGCGATAGGCGTTCTGCTGCTGGCGATTGTCGCGCCAAGAGTCGGTGCGGCGACCATCGCGATAGCCGTTACGGTAGGTCTGATTGCGGTCGCGGTCGCTGTAGGTGCGGTTGCGTTCCCACCCGCCCGATGTCCGTGCTGCGGCGCGAGCCTGAGCGGCGGATTGGGCTTCAGCTTGCGCACGGGCGGCGCGCGCCTGGCCCCAGTCGTTGCTGGTGTTGTCGCGGCGGTTCCACTCGAGTCCCGAGCGTTCGGCGCCGGTTCCGCTGCGGCGGTCGCTGCGGTTCCAGTCACGTCCGCTGCGTTCCTGCGCGACCGGCGACTGGGCCTGTGCCTGCCATTGCCGCTGCGGTCGCTGCACGACCCGGGGTGCCTGGGCAGGTTGCTCCGCGCGCTGGGCGCGGCGTTCCTGGCGAGCTTCGGCGCGTTCGACGTGCTGGGGCCGTTCGGCTCGCTGGTCGCCGCTGCGATTTTCGCGCAGACGTCCGCGGCGATCCTCGTCTTGAGCAGTGACGGGCAGCGCCCCGATGGTTAGCGCTGCGGCAAGCGCGGTTACGCTTCCGGCACGCAGCAGGTTCCTGATATTCATGGGCGTACTCCGTGTCGAAGAACCGCCCCACCACCTGCGGTCTGATTAACGACTCGATAGCTAGTTAATCGCGGCTGTCGCGAAACTGAACGACGGCACACTTGGCACACTGTTCTGGAGACGAAAATTCTCGCCCGCCAAGCTGCTCCCGCGATCGGCCGGCGCCAGTCGAGAGGAAGCGGCGAAGTCGGTAGCGGACGAGCATGCCTGACAGATTAGCAAGGCACCCCTGATGTAGGAAAATGCTTTGTCGAACGCGAGTATCAAGCGGCGACCGGAACCAACTGCCCGATGTGCCGGTAAGCAGCGGCGACTGCGGCCTCCCGCTCAGCGGGACCGACCTTGAGGCCCTCGGCGATCACGAAGGTGAGGTCGGTGACGCCGAGGAAAGCGAAAACGTCCGCCATATAGCGCTCGGCGTGCTCGATCGCGCGCTGACCGCTGTCCTCGCTATAGACGCCGCCACGCGCGACCGCAACGATCACGCGCTTGTCGCCCGACAGGCCCTCGGGGCCGGTGGCGGTGTAGCGGAAGGTCTCGCCGGCGACGGCGATGCGGTCGATCCAGGCCTTGAGTTGGCTCGGAATGCCGAAATTGTACATCGGCGCGCCGATCACCACGGTATCGGCCGCCTTGAACTCGGCGAGCGCGGTCTGCGATTCCTCGCTCGCAAAGCCGGGGAGGGTGAGGTGGTCGAGCGGGTCGGCTGCGAGGTCGCGGTAGGTCACTCGCGTGCCCGTTCCGGCGGCGGTGAGTTCACGCAGGATGGCGGCAGTGAGCGCGCGGCTGGCGCTGTCATCGCCCGTGATGGCGGAATCGAGGTGCAGAATGTTCATGGTGTAAACTCCGGTCACAAATGTTGACCAGCACCACATAAGTGACCATATTGGCCTCGCAAGAACGCAAATTTCGCTGACCAGGTCACACCGGTATGACTGAGAACCCGCACCCCCACGCCAACCCCGACTGCCGCGCCGTTAGCGAGTTGCTTAGCCGGGTTGGCGACAAATGGACCGTGCTGATCGTCAAGGCGCTCACCACAAAACGCTGCCGGTTCAACGAACTCAAGCGCGAGATCGGCGGTATCAGCCAGCAAATGCTGACGCGCACCCTGCGGACCCTCGAACGCGACGGGATGGTGGATCGCACGGTGCATCCCACGTTACCGCCTTCGGTCGAATACAACCTGACTGAACTGGGCCGGTCGCTGGCGGTGCCAGTGCTGGCGCTAGCCGACTGGACCTTCGCTCACCTGCCGCAGATTCACGCAAACCGGGCAGAATACGATGCGCTGATGAGGAAAGCGGCCTGAGAGCGACTCAATTGCCAGAGATGCCCGAAGGCAGAACCGCGGTGGGGGATTTAGCCCTGGGGCGGTGCCGGTGGATTAGCCACCAGCAAGTTGGACAACGCCGCAACGAGTTCGGCGTGGGCAAAAGGCTTTTGAAGAACTACGCTGAGCGGAACGCCGTTCGCTGCCCACTGATCTGCGCTGTCGCCGGTGACGTAAACGACCGCGAGTGAGGGGAACTTCTCGCGAGCCTTGTGCGCAATGTCCCACCCGCTCGCGCCGGGCATGCGAACGTCCGTGACCAGGCCGCGAAGCGTTTCGGCCTTCTCGATTTCCTCAATGGCGGAGTCGCCGTCAGCCGCCTCGACGACGCTATAGCCTCCTTCATCGAGGGCTTCGACAAGCGCGAGCCTTACAAGCATCTCGTCATCCACGACGAGGATCGGCGGAATATCGTCCATAAAACCCGGCCAGTGCGAATGGAGCGACCCATTCCGTTTGCTGGAATATCAGAGCGGAGCGGAATCGCCTCTGCACGGCCAGAGGTTCGATGACGCTATAAACATCCCGCGATGCTTACCGTTCCGGCGAGGGCAATGCCCCGTCATTGGCGAGACTGCAACCGGTCACCGGGACATTTTCGGCGCGGGCGACGCGGGTCCCAGTCACCTGGTGAGCTTCTTGTAAGCCAGGCGCGTGGGGCGGTCCGCTGCGTCGCCCAGGCGGCGGCGCTTGTCCTCCTCGTACGCTTCGAAGTTGCCTTCGAACCACTCGACATGGCTGTCGCCTTCGAAGGCAAGGATGTGGGTGGCCAGACGATCAAGGAAGAAGCGGTCGTGGCTGATGACCACGGCGCACCCGGCGAAGTTCTCGATCGCTTCCTCGAGCGCGCCGAGGGTTTCGACGTCGAGGTCGTTGGTCGGCTCGTCGAGCAGCAGCACGTTGCCGCCCTGTTTGAGCATCTTGGCCATGTGCACGCGGTTGCGTTCGCCGCCCGACAGCTTGCCGACGTTCTTCTGCTGCGCCGGGCCCTTGAAGTTGAACGCGCCGACATAGGCGCGGGTCGACATGTCCTGCCCGTTGACCTTCATGTAGTCGAGCCCGTCGGAAATCTCCTCCCACACGTTGTGCTTGGGGTTGAGGTCGTCGCGGCTCTGGTCGACGAAGCCGAGGTGGACGGTGCTGCCGATCTCCACTGTGCCGCCGTCGGGCGTCTCCTTGCCGGTAAGGATCTTGAACAGCGTCGACTTGCCCGCGCCGTTGGGACCGATCACGCCGACGATGCCGCCGGGGGGCAGGGTGAAGCTGAGGTCTTCGAACAGCAGCTTGTCGCCGTAGGCCTTTGAGATGTTCTTCGCTTCGATCACCTTGCCGCCCAGGCGCTCGGGCACCTGGATGACGATCTGCGCCTTGCCGACCGGGCGGTTGTCCTGCGCGTTCTGCAGCTCCTCGAACTTGCGGATGCGCGCTTTCGACTTGGTCTGGCGCGCCGCCGGAGTCTGGCGAATCCACTCGAGTTCGCGCTGCAGCGCCTTCTGCTTGCCGCTCTCCTCGCGGCTTTCCTGCTCGAGGCGCTTGGCCTTCTTCTCGAGGTAGGTCGAGTAGTTGCCTTCGTACGGGTAATAGCTGCCGCGATCGAGCTCGAGAATCCAGCCGACCACGTTGTCGAGAAAGTAGCGGTCGTGAGTGATCATCAGCACCGCGCCCGCATATTCCTTGAGATGGTTCTCGAGCCACTGGACGCTCTCGGCGTCGAGGTGGTTCGTGGGCTCGTCGAGCAGCAGGATGCCGGGCTTCTGGATCAGCAGGCGGGTGAGCGCGACGCGGCGCTTCTCGCCGCCCGACAGGCTCTGCACGCCCATGTCGCCGGGGGGGCAGCGCAGCGCTTCCATCGCGATTTCGAGCTGGTTGTCGAGCGTCCACCCGTCGACCGCGTCGATCTTGGCCTGCAGTTCGCTCATCTCTTCGCCGAGCTTCTCGAAGTCGGCGTCAGGCTCCCCCATTTCGGCGGCGATGGCATTGTAGCGCTCGACGAGGTTTGCCGTCTCGCGGGCGCCGTCTTTAACGTTCTCGAGCACGGTTTTTGTGGGGTCGAGTTCGGGCTCCTGCTCGAGATAGCCGACGGAGATGTTCTCGCCCGGCCAGGCTTCGCCGACGAAGTCATTGTCGATCCCCGCCATGATCTTGATCAGCGTGGACTTGCCGGCGCCGTTGGGGCCGACGATGCCGATCTTGGCGCCCTGGTAGAACTGCAGGTTGATATTCGACAGAACCGGCTTTGGCGCGCCGGGGAATGTCTTCGTCATGCCCTTCATGACATATGCGTATTGGGCGGCCATCGGTGGTCCTTCGGGTAAACGGCAAGTGGCTGGAATTCGGCGCGCCAGATAGGGGCTGGGGCGGGACGGGGCAAGCGGGTAGGCGGCGCATTGGCTGGTGCTTTCTTGCGCGAATGCGCCTAACGGCCCCGCCATGCCCTATTCCAGCTTGCCTCCCGTCCTCGCGGAAGCCCTCCGCGCGCGCGCCTATCTCGAACCGACGCCGGTGCAGGCCGCCGTCATCGCACCTGATGCCGCGGGGCGCGACCTGGTGGTGTCGGCGCAAACCGGCTCCGGCAAGACGGTTGCGTTCGGCCTCGCCATGGCAAGCGAGCTGCTCAAGGCCGACGGGAGCGCCGAGCTCGGCGGCCAGCCGCTCGCGCTGGTGATCGCGCCGACGCGTGAGTTGGCGCTGCAGGTGAGCCGGGAGTTAGTCTGGCTGTACGGAAAGGCCGGGGTCCGGGTCGCGACTTGCGTCGGCGGCATGGACCCTTCGAAAGAACGCCGCGCGCTCCGCGAGGGGCCGCAGATCGTGGTCGGCACGCCGGGGCGGCTGCGCGACCATCTCGAGCGGGGCGCGCTCGACCTGGCCGGACTGAGGACCATTGTCCTCGACGAGGCCGACGAGATGCTCGACATGGGTTTCCGCGAAGATCTCGAGGAAATTCTCGACGCCACGCCAGACACGCGCCGCACATTGCTTTTCTCGGCCACCATGCCGCCAGCCATCGCGAACCTTGCCAAGCGCTACCAGCGCGACGCGTTGCGCATCTCGACCGTCGGCGACGACCGCGGCCACGGCGACATCACCTACCAGGCGGTCACCGTCGGTCCGGCCGAGATCGAGCACGCTGTGGTCAACCTGTTGCGCTTTCATGAGGCGGAAACCGCGATGCTGTTCTGCGCCACGCGCGAGAACGTGCGACGGCTGCACGCCATCCTGCAGGAGCGGGGGTTCGCCGTAGTCTCATTGTCGGGTGAGCACTCACAGTCGGAGCGCAATCAGGCGCTGCAGGCGCTGCGCGACCGCCGGGTGCGCGTGTGCGTGGCGACGGACGTCGCTGCCCGGGGGATCGACCTTCCGACGCTGAGCCTGGTCGTGCATGTCGAGTTGCCGCGCGATGCCGAAACGCTCCAGCACCGCTCGGGGCGAACCGGACGGGCGGGCAAGAAGGGCACAGCGGTCCTGATCGTGCCTTATCCGCGCCGCCGGCGCGTCGAATCGATGCTGCGCGGCGCGCGCATCGAGGCCGAATGGATCCCCGCGCCCACCGCCGATGAGATCCGCCGGAACGACCGCAAGCGCCTGCTGGAAATGCTTCTGGCACCCGCAGAGTTCGACGACGAGGACCGGGCGCTGGCGGCCGAATTGATGGCTGAGCGCAGCGGCGAGGATATCGCGGCAGCGCTCGTCCGCGCCCATCGCGCGACGCTGCCGCAAGCCGAAGACCTTACCGCCAACACACCCGAAGCGCGCCAGGCCGACCGCACCGAGCGGCACCGGCCCGGATTCGAGGATGTCGTCTGGTTCCACATGGACGTCGGCCGGCGCCAGAACGCCGATCCGCGCTGGATCCTGCCGCTGCTGTGCCGCCGCGGCCACATCACGCGCAACGAGATCGGCGCCATCCGCATCAGCGCCAACGAGACCCACTTCCAGATACCGCGCGCGATCGCGGGCAAGTTTGCCGGCGCGGTCGCACGCACTGCGGGCACGGAGGACGGCGGCGATGTCCGAATCGAGGAAGCGCCCGACACGCCGCGGGACGTCGCAAAGCAACGCCGCAAGGGCAACGAGGCGCAAGCACGACCGGTCCACGCAAACCGGCGGCCCGGGCCTCCGCACGGCAAGAAGCCGCACCGCAAGGGAGGCAAGTCGCCGCGGCCCTAGCTATCCTCGCGGACGGCTCCCGTCAGCCGAGAGGAGCCCCGCTCCAGATCCACCAGGCGAACGTCAGCGCGATCACCGCGCATGCCGCCGCACGCCAGCCGGCGACGGTAGTGAGCCCGGCCTCCGAGACGAGCGCCTTGCTCCTGCCCGTAAGCATCGGCGACACGAGGTTGTTCCGTTTGACGAACAGGTAGAACAGGATCGCGGCAATGTGCACCGCCACGGCCGCCAGGACCGCGTAGAACAGCACCTCGTGCGCCTCGGTCGCGAAATCTCCTGCGGCGTATGACACACGCTGGTTCAACGGGCCGGTGACGCCGTCGTCCTCGTCTCCTGAGAACAGGCCGAGCGCCACCTGCAGCGCCAGCAGGCCCAGGAGCAGGAGCGCGCTGTAACCGCCCACGGGATTGTGCCCCACGCCCGAGTGTCGCGTTTTGCCCTTCAGATACGCCAGCACCTGCCCGGGCCCACGCACGAAGTTGCCGAAGCGCGCGGTGGAGCTCCCAGCAAACCCCCAGAGGATGCGGAACACGACGAGCGCGAGGACGACGAGCCCGATCCGCATGTGCCAGTCCATCTCGTGGTTCTCACCGGTCCACCAAAGCGCGGGCAGGGCCAGTACGAGGCTCCAGTGCACCGCCCGGACGGGCAGGTCCCACACGGCCGTCGATGACGGCGACGCGGCCTCGCCTGGCGAAATCATGATTTCTTCTGGCGGAAGTTGTCGTGACAGGCCTTGCAGGTGCCGCCCATCGTTGCGGCGGCGGATCTCGTTTCGTCCGCATCGCCGCCGTTGGCCGCGCTCTGCAGCGCCTTGGCCGAAGCAACGAGCTTGTCGGCAGCCGCCGAGAATTCGGCGGGCTTCTCCCAGATAGTCGGCAGCGCTTCGGTCTTCAGTCCGGCCTCCGGCCCGCTTCCGACGGGGAAGTAGCCACGGATCGGCGGGCCTCGTGCGGCGATGTCCGCTGCGCTTGCCCCGACGGCCTTCAGGTCAGGCGCGTCGCGCTCCAGCTCCTTTTTGATCGCCTTGTTGGCCTTGCTGATCGCCTCGAAGTTATCGTGACGTATCTCGACGAGCTCGGCCATCGATGGCGCTTCCGGAGACTTGTCCGGAGCCGGTGGAGGAGCCGATTCTTGGCAGGCAGAAACGGCCAATGCCAGTGCAGCCAAACCGATTGCTGCCGGTCGTCGTTCGAACATGCCGCTCCTCGATGCCGTCATTCGATCGAGCATTGTTTGCCGCATCGAGCGACCGGCAGAAAGACAAATCTGCCTGCGGACCGCCCAGCTGTTGGTCGGGGAGACAGGATTCGAACCTGCGACATCCTGCTCCCAAAGCAGATATTTTTCGCTTCATTACAGATGTTTATGGGTAAAACACTGCCCGTTTCGCACGGCGTGGCCGTAAGCTTGAAGGATCAGGCGTAAAATGTGGGGTAGCGTTGGCGACGATTCCTGGCGCTCTGCCATCTGAGCAACGTGTATTGGAGGCAAATCAATGGGATGGATGTAAAACACCCGAAATTTCGCACCAATCTGCTCAATGGCTTAGCTTAAAGCTGTAAAACAAAATCCGGCAAAACTAGCCGGCGAATGGGCCCTGGCTCGGTCCCCTTTCGTACACATAAACTCGCTCGCAGGACCTTCCACATCCTTCTGAATTTCAGTTCCAGATAGCCTATCTGAGATGGGTCGCACCGTTCGCAAATCTGCCTCGGCCGTCGGCTCGAGATCCTCCCCTGAATATCAAGCGAAGTCGGTTACGGCGCCTTTTCCGCAAATGTGTTTGTTAGGCCCGTGGCGGGTTGGTCGAGAGATTGTAAACCTGTGAGGAAGCTCAGCCCAGGGCGAAGCTCATGCCCAGACATTCACCTTGGGGCGTGCAATGAAAAGCGGACTGGGACACACCTCTTTGATCCGCTGCGCTAGATCTGATGCGAAAATTGAGAACCGCGGGGCACGTCCATCGTGCCCCAGTTCCATCTGCTTGTTGGTGAAGCACTCAATGTCGCTGGAAGAATGGTAACGCAGCAAGCCTGCAGCATCGAACAGGTTAATGCCAAGCAATCGAGCTACTCCCGCTCGCACGTCAGCCGCGCTACCGTAGAGCTTCGCATTGAAAGCCATCTCTTCTTCTGGAGGCCCTTGATACCCCCAGTTACTCAAGTCGCATGCTAGCCTGACAAGGGCCTCGGTGCGGAGCCGTGGAAGCCACGGCCGCAACACCTTCGGTTCTACGCCATGATGTGCGGCTGTCGATAATATCAGCACGTTGATCGCCCCGCTGATGTCGAGTTTTGCGAAATGTCCTGGGAGGCCATACCACCCCACAAGCGATGCAAACTCTGCCACAACGCTCGAGGGCCGATTGATCATACGCTCGAGTTGAGAGCTGTTGACAGACGTCTGAATCGCAGAAAATTCGCTGCTCATTGTCAATCCTAAAATGTCGATTGGAAACACTTCCTTGGCATCCGTCAAACTGCACTCAATGAGCGTGCAGATGGAATGCGAAGGAAGTGAGCTCATTGTATCAAATCTAGTAGATTTTGTCAATCAAAATCGGATTGGTAACGAGCTATTTCGAGTGGAAGAAGTTATGGATTAACTGCTCCACCGGACAATTCTTCCGGATACCGCTTCGGATGATAAGCTGAACTTTGGGGCCGTCCCCCGCGACGGACGCATCTGATTTTGTAAGGACGAAGAGTACGTAAGCACGCTGCATCACTGCGGATCCGGCGCCTAAGTCTCTATTCCGAGTGCCCGTTGAGCCCAGCCGCTCCGCGTGCTTGCTCCAGCGTCCAATAATGGGCCGGCAGCAGACATACCGCTTTCGGCTTGAACCGCGGGACAGCAGCCTGTCTGCTAACGACCATTGCGGACATTGAGCGGGAGGCAAATGTTCGGTCGCGCCGGAGGCCTGATATGGATCAAGTAACGCCCAGCCTGCCATCGAGAGATTTTGAGTCGACCTCGTCGTTCTACTCGCGTCTTGGTTTCATCGAAGGGTGGAGAGATGACGGCTGGATGGTATTGACGCGGGACAGCCTCACCCTAGAATTCTTCCCTCATCCGGAGCTAATTCCTGCGGATAGCTGGTTCAGCTGCTGCCTTCGGCTGGATGACCTATCGGGTTTCTACGCCCTGTGCACAGAGGCTGGTGTGCCCGAGCAGGGTTGGGGACATCCGCGTGTTCAGCCTCCGCAGGAGGAAGACAGCGGGCTTACCATCGCAGCGCTTATCGATCCTGACGGCACCCTCCTGCGCCTTATTCAAAATTGATGTCAGCATTTGCCTACATCGGAGCCGCACTCGCCGAAATTGCGGGCTGCTTCGCTTTCTGGGCTTGGCTCCGAATGGATAAGTCGCCGTGGTGGCTTGTGCCTGGAGTGCTGTCATTGGCGCTTTTCGCGTATCTGCTGACGCTTGTTGATGCGGAGCACGCTGGGCGCACGTATGCGGCTTACGGAGGCGTCTATATCGTCGCTGCGGTCGCGTGGTTGTGGGTGGTTGAAGGAGCGACGCCAGACCGCTGGGATATGACAGGCGCTGCAGTGTGCCTAGTGGGTGCAGCAATAATCCTCTTCGGACCCCGCCCTCTGTAGCACATTCAGCCAGACGTTGCTTTCCGATACGAGTAAATTGTAGGGCGCGCCGCAGCCGTAGGAGGTTCGTGCCAGCGGGCTGATCGACTCCACCGCCAAGGCTTCGAAACCGACAGTTGTCGCTAATTCTTGGGCGCGAGCGCCTCAATGATCCGGCAGTCGCCTACCGATCCTCCTGCGCACGACGAGACCACTGACTGTAGCTCACGACGAAGGGCATTAAGGTCCGCGAGCTTTCGCTCCACTTCGGAGAGGTGCTCACGCGCAATGCGGTCCACACTCGAACAGTCCTGACCTTTGCTGTCTGATAGTGTCAGGAGCGCGGCGATCTGCTCGAGGCTGAAACCTAGCTTCCTGGCACGCCGTATGAATGAAAGCCTATCAAGGTCGTCCTGCCCATACGCCCGGTAATTGTTGTCCCTGCGGCTGGGCGTCTTAAGCAAGCCATTCTTCTCGTAAAACCGAATGGTGACCGGCTTCACGCCGGTCGCCTTGCTCATCTGGCCGATCGTCAAACCCATCGCTTGACCCTCTACTTGCTATAAGGTGCATATGTGATGCCGACTCGGAGTTTGTCGAGGAGGTAGGACCGTGAGTGCGAGTTGTTCGGGTGGCGGATGCGCCACCGAAAGCGGACTGAATGATCCACGCTGGCGTCGGGCGCTGTGGATCGCTCTGGTCATCAATGGAGGCATGTTCGCCTTAGAACTGGTCGCTGGTGTTAGCGCCGATTCGCGTGCGTTGATGGCGGACGCTCTCGATTTTCTGGGCGATGCGGCGAACTACGCGATAAGCCTGGTCGTTGCCGGGATGGCCCTGGTCTGGCGAGCCCGCGCTGCTCTGCTCAAGGGCATCACACTGATCGCACTGGGTCTGTGGGTGCTCGGCAGCACTGCTTATGCTGCGGTGCTTGGGGCATCACCTCACGCCGGGACGATGGGCCTGATCGGCGTCTTGGCCCTGGTCGCCAACGTGGGCGTCGCATTGATGCTGTACCGCTTCCGCTCCGGCGACGCGAACATGCGCTCGGTTTGGATTTGCTCGCGGAACGACGCGATCGGCAACCTCGCGGTCGTGGCGGCCGCGGCTGGTGTGTTCGGCACTGGGACCGCTTGGCCCGATCTCGTCGTGGCCGCGATCTTGGCAACGCTTGGCCTTTCGGGCGGATTCCAGATTATTCGGCAAGCGCGAGGCGAGCTAGCGGACATCGCGCGGCCTCACGCGCACCCTGCGGAGTAGTGGCTATGGCTTTCGCGCTCTTGGTCTTCTTTGCGATGTTCTTTGCGCTGGCCTTCTTCTGGCCAACCTTCCGCCTGTGGCGACGCGACGGGGTGAGCGCCCTGGTTTTGCCATATGACGACACGGCCTATGGTCTAGTCGGGAAGTGGTTTCGCGCAACGCTAATAGCGGTATTCGCTTTGTTGATCGCGCTTTCGCTGGGACTTCCTGACCGAGTGCTCGGGCAATTGCGCTGGTTGGAGCACTCCGCACTTCAGAAAGCCGGCTGGGTCCTGCTGATATTGTCGCTGGTCTGGATAGTGGCAGCGCAGGCTCAAATGGGCGCTTCCTGGCGCATAGGGATTGACAAGGATACGCCGACGCCGTTGGTCACACGGGGGATCTTCGCGCACAGTCGGAACCCCATCTTTTTGGGCATGCGGGCAAGCTTGCTTGGCCTCTTCCTGGTCCTTCCCAGCGGGATGACGCTTGCAATATTCCTTCTCGGCGAAGTGCTGATGCAAGTGCAAGTTCGGCTTGCAGAGACGCATCTCTCAGCCCTGCACGGGGACAGCTTCGAACAGTATCGCCGATCTGTGCGACGCTGGTTTTGATCTAAGTCTCCCTCGTGCAGCTTAGCCAATGGCGAATGCGGCTTATGGTCACCGCACAATTGCTTGCGAGGAAGCGGTCTGATAGGCGGCCCTCCGTGCATCGTAGCGTTCTAGCTCTTCTCGTACTTTTCGGCCTGCTGTTAGGCAGCGTGAGTTCGCCTTTGCTAGCTCACCCCTCCGACGACGCTGCGGCCCACGCCGGTGAAGTATCCGGACATCTCGCAGAAGCCGAGAACCAGGCATCCGATGATGGTGCGCCTTCGGAACAAGCACCCACGGGATCAGGGTTAGCTATCCATCACCATTGCAGCTGCGCCACGCCGGTCTCCGCGATCGAGGCCGCCGCGAGCCGGGAGCTGATGGCCGAAGTTTATCTCGTGTCGTCGGTGCTCGCCATGCCCTCGCTGCGCAGCGCGCCCCCGATCGAGCCTCCCGCAACCTGAGTCTTTTGCCCGCGCGGGCTTGCTCGCGCGAACTGCATAGGATCAGGAGTATCTCAAAATGTTACGACGTTGGTGCGTCTCGCTTTTCGCGAGTGCGCTTGTCATTCCGGTCAGTTCAGCCCTAGCTGAACCGGTCACTCTCGGCCAAGCTCTGGATAAAAGCCTGCAAGCTTCGCCTCGAATTGTTCGAGCCCAGGCGCAACTTCGCGCGGCCGAGGCACGCGCAATCCAGGCTAGACTGCGTCCAAACCCTGAGCTCGAGCTGGAGCTGGAAAACTTTGCCGGCACCGGCCCCTACGACGTCTTTCGGCAAACCGAGACGACGCTGGCGGTTTCGCAGGAATTCGAACTCGGTGGCGAGCGTCGAGCGAGGCAGGGGGTCGCCGCCGCCGAGCTAAGCTTCGCTCAGCTGTCGCTACGAAAGGCCGAGGTTGATCTAGCCTACGATGTCGCGGCGGCGCATGCCGAGCTACGCGCGGCCGAAGAACGCGCAGTATTAGCTCGAAGCAACATCACGCGCGCCGAAGAGCTGTCCAGGGTAGCCGGGCTGCTAGTCGATGCTGGGCGTGACCCGCCCCTTCGCAAGTTGCGCGCCGATGCCCTGCTGGCCGAAGCACGCGCTGAAGCGCTCCGAACCTTCGGCCAACTCTTGACGGCCCGTCGGCGCCTTGGGCTTCTGATTGCCACCGACGATCCCGAGTTGTCGGCGTCTGGCAGCGATGTCCCTCCTACCGGCTCGCTACCTGCTCTAGCGGCGAGTCTCGACGAACGACTGGCTGCCGCTGAACGGGACACAAGCACCGCGCGGATCGCACTGGCGCGCGCAGAAGGTATGCCAAACATCACCGCGTCTGGCGGTGTGCGGCGGTTCGAAGAGACCGGTGACCATGCGCTGGTAATGGGTGTTTCGGTCCCCCTCCCGTTCAAGCGATCGGTCCGCTCCGGTGTGCCGATCGCTACCGCCGAACTGGACGCTGCAGAAGCCGCAGTGCTCCAAGCCCGGCTTGATACGAGCTTCACCCGACGCGAAGCAGAAAATTTGCTTGCCGCGGCTGACGAGCGTGTGGCCGCCTTGGCTGGCGCCGGCCTTCGCGAGGCTACCGAAGCTCTACGCGTTGCAGAGCTGGGTTACCGTGCGGGCAAGTTCCCGCTGCTTGAGCTTATCGAAGCCCAGGAAGCATTGAACCGCGCACGGCTGGCAGTGATCGATGCCCAACTTGACCGTGCTCTTGCCTTGGCCGCGCTTGCTCGCGCCAACGCTCAGTAGGATATCCAACGATGGAACTGCTCAAAAACGATAATCGCCGTTTCGCTTTCGCGGCGGCGGGGGCACTTGCGTTCACAGCCGGAGGCATTCTTCTTGGCCAGACCCTGTTCGACACCTCTCCGGACGCTGCAGAACCGGCAGGCGAAGAGGGGGAGCAGGGCGAAGCGGAGGAAAACCACGGTCCTGAAGGGTTCGTCGCGATTGACGGGGCTCGCGCTCAAGCTGCCGGCATAATCACCGAGGTCGTTCGCAGCGGCGGGATTGGCTCCGAGATCATCACCCAAGGCGTGGTTGCGGCGACCCCGGAGGGGGAGTCGGTTTTGACCGCACGCGCTGATGGAACAGTTGTGCGCATCAACCGCCGCTTGGGTGACTACGTCAACGCCGGGCAGGCGGTGGCAGTGATGGAAAGCCGCGAGGCCTCTTCGATAGCGTCAGAGCGCAGCGCCGCCGCCGCGCGGCTGGCGCTGGCGAGATCGACCTACGACCGCGAGAAGCGTCTATATGATGCCAAGGTAACCGCCCGCCAAGATCTGGAAGGAGCACAAGCGGCGTTGGCTGAAGCCCAAGCCGAGGTCAGGCGGACACAGGCTGCGGCCGGCGCCGCCAGGGTGAGCGGGGACGGTCGCACGCTATCCGTCGTTAGCTTAGTCTCTGGCCAGGTCACCAAGAGCGACGCCAAGCTGGGCGCGTTCGTCGCTGCCGGGACCGAGTTGTTCCGCGTCGCGAACCCGAACAGCATCCAGATCAATGCTTCCGTCTTGCCCGCCGATGCTGCGCGCATCCGTCCCGGTGTAGTGGCCGTTCTCGAATTGCCGGGAGGAAATACCCGCAGCGCAACAGTGCGCTCAATCACGCCTGGGCTCGATCCGGAGAGCCGTAGCCTTACTGCGGTACTGCAACCAGCTGGCGTAGCTGGGCTCAGCCAAGGCCAGGGTTTGCGTGTGCGAATCCGGTCGGGGGAGGACGGCGACGGGCGCATCACTTTGCCCGAAGAAGCTGTCCAGTCGGTCGAGGGCCGAGACGTCGTGTTCGTGAAGACCGCCAAAGGTTTCCAGGCCACAAACGTAACTACAGGCCAGCGCAGCGGCGGCCGGATCGAAGTCGTTAGCGGGCTACGTCCCGGCGTCACTATCGCCACGAGAAACGCTTTCTTGCTCAAGGCCGAACTCGGCAAGGGCGAGGCGGAGCATTAAGATGATCGAACGGATTCTCGATGCCGCCATCCGATTTCGGTGGGCGGTGGTCATCGTCACTCTGATTGTCTCGGCCTATGGGGTGACCCAGCTCCTCAAGCTGCCGATCGACGCGGTGCCGGACATCACTAACAAGCAGGTGCAGATCAACACAGTCGCGCCCAACCTCGGTCCGCTCGACATGGAGCGGTTGGTCACGTTTCCGGTCGAAACCGCGATGGCCGGTATACCTGGTCTCGAGGGTTCACGATCGATCTCGCGCAACGGTTTCAGCCAAGTAACCGTTGTCTTCGAGGACCATACCGACCTCTATTTCGCTCGTCAGCAGGTTGCGGAGCGCTTGAACCAGGCGAAAGGCGCGTTGCCTGAGGGCATCGAGCCCGAGATGGGTCCAGTTTCAACCGGACTCGGCGAAGTCCTGATGTACGTCGTCGACTTTGCTCCTGCTGGCACCAAGGCAAACCCAAAGATCCCCGGCCGGCCCGGCATACAGCCCGACGGCTCGTACCTGACTCCCGAAGGAGAGCTCCTCACAGATGACGTGGCCAAGCAAGGCTATCTACGCTCGGTCCAGGACTGGGTAATCCGTCCACAGCTACGCTCAGTGACGGGTGTTGCGGGCATCGACTCTATCGGCGGATACGAGAAGCAGTTCGTCGTCCAGCCAGATCCCGCAAAGTTGGTTAGCTTCGGGGTGTCCTTCACTGATCTAGCCGAGGCACTCGAGGCTGCCAATGTCTCGGTTGGCGCTAACTTCGTTGAACGCGGCGGGGAGGCGTTCCTGGTACGTGCAGACGGCCGCATACGCACTCTGGATGAAATATCCCGGGCCACGGTGGCCAATCGCGGCGGTGTGCCAGTCAGAGTGGGAGATGTTGCTACCGTCCAGATTGGCGGCGAGCTGCGTACCGGATCAGCCACTCAGAATGGCCGGGAAGTTGTCATCGGCACTGTGCTCATGCTCGCCGGCGGCAATAGCCGGATCGTAGCTGCAGCTGCCGACGAACGATTGGATCAAGTGGCAAAATCGCTTCCGCCGGGAGTGACCGTCAAGCCGGTGCTAGATCGATCCGAGCTGGTCGATGCGACCATTGGCACGGTCGAAAAGAACCTCGCCGAAGGTGCTCTTCTAGTTGCCGCTGTGTTGTTCTGGCTGCTTGGCAATTTCCGGGCCGCGATCATCGCGACGCTGGTTATCCCGATCTCATTCCTAATCATGGGCACCGGGATGAACTTCACGGGCACCTCGGGCAACTTGATGAGCCTGGGAGCTCTCGACTTCGGACTGATAGTCGACGGCTCGATCATCATCATCGAGAACTGTTTGCAACGCTTGGCACACCGTCAGCATCAGCTGGGACGCGTGCTTAACCTAAACGAGCGATTGCACGAGGTATTCGAAGCATCGCGCGAGATGGTGAAGCCGACGCTCTACGGGCAAGCGATCATTTTCCTCGTGTTCGTACCGTTGCTCACCTTCACGGGAGTGGAGGGCAAGACCTTTTCGCCGATGGCAATCACGGTGTTGCTCGCGCTCGCAGGTGCATTCGTGGCCTCCCTTACCTTCGTGCCTGCAATGATCGCCTTGCTCATCCGCGGCGAAGTTGCCGAGAAAGAGGTGAAGGCAGTGGCCTGGGTCAAGGAGCGCTACGAACCGGTGCTTAAGCGCGTGATCTCCCGGCCGTGGCCTTGGATCGGCGCCGGCGCGGGCACGTTCGGCGCGGCAGTGCTGGTTTTCATGATGCTGGGGAGCGAATTCCTTCCCGTGCTTGGTGAAGGCAATTTGGCAATGCAGGCTCTGCGGATCCCTTCGACCTCGCTCAACAAGTCGACCGAGATGCAGCGCCAAGTAGAGCGCGCGGTTATGAAACTACCAGAAGTGTCGCTTGTCTACTCCAAGACGGGCACCGCTGAAGTGGCAAGCGACCCGATGCCTGTGAATGCCTCGGATACATTCATCATCTTGAAACCGAAGGATGAGTGGCCCGACGGGGTTGATACCAAGGACGATGTTATCGAGCGCGTAGAAGGAGCGCTGGAACCCCTCATTGGAAACGCCGTAGAAATCAGTCAGCCAATCCAGCTGCGGTTCAATGAGCTCATCGCGGGCGTGCGAGGGGATATCGCCATCAAGGTCTATGGCGATGATCTCGAAGCCATGGGACGTACAGCCCAGGAGATCGCGGGAGTGCTCGACACCGTCCCGGGCGCAGCCGATGTAAAGGTCGAGCAGACAGCGGGCTTTCCCGTCCTCGACGTCCAGTTCGATCGCGACGCGATTGCTCGTTATGGGCTCAGCCTTCAGGACGTTAGCGACACGGTCGCGGCCGCCATGGGCGGGCGTGAAGCAGGGATCGTGTTTGAGGGTGATCGGCGATACGACATCGTTGTTCGTCTCGATAACTTCACCCGCAACGATCTCGACGCGGTCGGCGCGCTTCCAGTGATCCTCTCTGGCGAAGACGCGCACCGTGCTTCGGTGCCATTGCGCGAGGTCGCCCGCTTCAATTTCTCGGAAGGCCTCAACCAGGTCAGCCGAGAGAACAGCAAACGCCGCGTGGTCGTGCAAGCAAACGTGCGTGGCAACGATTTGGGTTCGTTCGTCTCCGAGGCGCAGGCCAAAGTCGCCGAGCAGATCAAGTTGCCGCCGGGTAGCTTCGTCGAATGGGGTGGACAATTCCAGAATCTCCAGGCGGCTTCCCGGACCCTGTCGCTTGTCATCCCGATCATCTTCGCGGCAATCTTCGGCATCTTGTTCATGGCGCTGGGAGGTATCCGTCAGTCTATCGCGGTTTATTCGGCCATCCCGCTTGCGTTGGCCGGGGGTGTGTTCTCGCTGCTGCTAACAGGGTTCCCCTTCTCGGTGTCTGCTGCCGTGGGGTTCATCGTGTTGTCCGGCGTGACGGTGCTGAACGGGCTCGTTGTGATGACCAGCATCAATCAGCGTCTCGACGCAGGGCGACCGGTGGATCAGGCCATTGCGGAAGGCACGATGGAACGCGTTCGTGCGGTGCTGATGACCGGTATCGTGCCCGCAATAGGGTTTGTGCCAATGGCGATTGCCACCGGCACTGGCGCTGAAGTGCAGAAGCCGCTGGCGATCGTCGTCATTGGCGGGCTGATCACTTCGACCTTGCTAACTCTCTTTGTCTTGCCCGCAATCAGTCACCTGTTGCTGCGCGGCCGCCACAAGGAGCACGTGCCTGGGGACTACAGCGATGTGACTTCGCTGGGCGAGCGGGTGGTCGACGACAATAGACCCGCAGGGCAGCCAGCATGAGTGCGGGGCCCGCAAGGTTTTGTGAGCGCGCAGTGAAACCGCGGGTTTCGGTTCTCCAAGCGCAACCTGCCGCGAAATTGGTGAGAGAGACAACTTGATGGCAAGCGTAGCTGAACTTCACCTTCCATCGAGCACTGGACGCTTGCCCGAGGCCGGGAGCCACGAGGGTCACGCACATGGACCGGGCGGTCATGGTCCTAACGATGGCCGAGACCATGCGCATGGGGGCATCCTCGGTCCGAACACGGAGCTGTACTTTGCGCTGGCTTGTGGGGTGGCCCTCAGCATCGGGTTCGCAATTGAAAAGCTGGTCGAAGGGGCACCCGACTGGCTACCTCTCGCATGCTACATCGCTGCCTACGCTCTGGGCGGCTACTTCACTACCCGTGAAGCACTTCAAAACCTGCGACAGAAGCGATTTGAGATCGATACGCTCATGCTGGTCGCCGCAGCTGGCGCCGCAGCGCTCGGCGCTTGGGCTGAGGGTGCGCTCCTGCTCTTCCTCTTCAGCCTAGGGCATGCGCTGGAGCACTACGCGATGGGTCGTGCCAAGCGCGCGATTGAAGCACTTGCTGAATTGGCACCGAAGACCGCTGTCGTCCGGCGCGACGGTGCGACGTTGGAGGTGCCAGTAGAGGCACTGGTCATCAGCGACGTAGTTCTGGTGAAGCCCAACGAGCGGCTACCCGCAGATGGTTTCGTGGTGCTCGGTGACAGCAGCGTCAATCAGGCTCCCGTGACCGGCGAGAGCATGCCGGTCGACAAGCGGGCGGTCAGCGACCCAGCAACAGCGCGCGAAGCGCCAGAGCGCGTCGAAGCGGCACATCGCGTATTTGCCGGTACGATCAACGGTAGCGGAACGCTCGAAATTGAGGTGACGCGGCTTTCGACCGACAGCGCGTTGGCCAAGGTCGTGAAGCTGGTAAGCCAAGCCGAAACGCAGAAGTCTCCCACGCAGCGGTTTACGGACAAGTTCGAACGCTTCTTCGTGCCAGCGGTTCTGGTCCTGGCCGTGCTACTGCTATTTGCATGGGTGGTTGTCGACGAGCCGTTCCGCGATAGCTTCTATCGCGCAATGGCGGTCCTTGTGGCAGCGAGCCCCTGTGCGCTTGCGATCGCCACCCCTAGCGCAGTTCTGTCCGGGGTAGCTCGCGCCGCTCGGGGCGGCGTGCTGGTTAAAGGAGGGGGGCCACTGGAAAACCTTGGCTCGTTGACGGCGATCGCTTTCGACAAGACGGGCACGCTCACTAATGGTGAGCCGAGGATCACGGACCTTCTCCCGCTTGGCGGCACTTCGGAAACTGACCTGCTCGCCACGGCCGTGGCTGTCGAGAGCCTGAGTGATCATCCTCTGGCGGAAGCCATCGTGAAGGGTGGGCGGGAACGGCTGGGAGAGACGTCGATACCGGCCGCGTCCGACCTCGAAAGTCTCACTGGCCGCGGTGTGCGCGCCATGCTCGACGGACAGACGGTGCTCATTGGCAAGGCGGAACTGTTCGGCGCTGAAGGAATTCCGCCGCTCTCTCCAGAGGCCCAGGCGGCCGTCGAAGGTTTGCGCGAAAAGGGTCGCACAACGATGATCGTGCGGCGGGCCAAGATCGATCTTGGCGTCATTGGCCTGCTCGACACACCTCGTGAGGCCGCCAAACAAACTCTCGCGACGCTACGCGCTCTCGGCATTACCCGAATGATCATGATCTCTGGCGATCATCAGCGTGCCGCCGAGGGGATCGCGGCCGAGGTCGGGTTGGACGAAGCCTGGGGCGATCTCATGCCCGAGCAAAAGGTCGATGCGATCAAGAAGCTCAGCGCCGAGGGCAAGGTCGCGATGGTGGGCGACGGCGTGAACGACGCGCCGGCTATGGCAAGCGCGACGGTCGGGATTGCCATGGGCGCTGCAGGGTCCGACGTGGCGCTCGAAACCGCAGACGTCGCGCTCATGGCGGATGACCTGTCGCACCTTCCGTTCGCCGTGGGGCTCAGCCGCCGCACCCGCTCCGTCATCAGGCAAAACGTCTTCGTCAGCCTCGGAGTGGTAGCCATCCTGGTGCCCGCCACGATTTTCGGGCTCGGGATCGGTCCTGCTGTAGCGATGCATGAGGGATCGACCTTATTAGTCGTGATCAATGCGCTGCGACTACTCGGATACCGTGACCCGAGGGCGGTCGTAGGAGGTTCCGCCTGACTGCAGAGGCAAGGAGAAATGATACTTTTGTTGCCCTATGTGGCTAAGCCGCCAAGGAGCGAGTGTGACCTCTGATTGGTTTTCGCTTCAACATGTCGTGCGGGCGCGCCGCGGCGCGGCGTCCAATATGGCTCCGCGCGTCCGACGATCGCTGAGGGGCAGCTTTGGGGTCTATCCTTGAGACCTTCGAATGTCCTGATTTGGGGCGCTCTGCTGCCCGGCAGCTTCTGGGCCGGAAGTGGATCGGCTGCTGCTGGGTCGCAGCACGTCATTAGCTGACGTTCGCGAGTCAAGCGAGCTGTATGATCCGAGATGGCAATCTTATTCTGCGAAAGAAAACAAACCAGTGCTCACCATGGCAAAAGGCGATGAGAAGACTCGCCTGGTTATTCCACTAATTCAATTCCGCGAAGAAATAGAGCATCTTACGCTTTTCCTTGGATACCGCGCATTTCTATACCGAAAGGATGACGTCCCTCAGATAAAAGCATGATATGGCACGCCGGATTGTTGCAAACATAATTAGCGTTTTTGATCTCTGTCAAAGCACAAATTGACGCGGGCGCTAAGACACCTCGTACACATCAGGAGGGCTTATGAAAAAGATCGCTTCTCTGCTTGCAATCATCCTTTTCACGGCTGCATGCGTGACGACGCCGCAAAGCAGAGCGGACGAACTGGCGTATTGCAAAAAGATGGAAACGGAAATGGGCCTCCAACACACGCACAGCCACTCGGAGGCCAAGGGTATGGGCCTTAATCCGATGAACGTGACCCACGACCGCTGCCGCCAGATGCTTGCGAGCCAGTGAGGGCAGTATGGGGTGTCACGCGACTGATCCCTCACTCGTAGCGGTTGATCCGCATAGCGCCCTCATGACTGGTACGATTTATTCGCACAGGTTCGAAACAAGCGTGGATGTGAACGCATCACCCGCCGAGTTGTTCGAAGAACTTGACGACCATGAACGCCTTTCTGCGCACATGATGCAGTCGTCACCAATGATGGCCGGCAGCGCTATGCGGGTCGAGTTCGATGATGCCGGCGGAAGATCGGTGGGATCTAGGATCCGAATGTGGGCAAAATTCTGGGCTTCGAACTGAACTTGGAGGAAGTCGTGACCGAGCGAGCGCCGCCGACGCGCAAGGAGTGGCAAACGGTCGGCCCGCCGCGTCTGCTGGTCCTTGGTGGATATCGGATGGGCTTCGAGATCGGCGAACGCGAAGGGAAATCACGTCTGAAGGTCTTCGTCGAACACGATGACGCACCGGCGCCCTGGACCTTGCTCGGTCGACTGCTCGGTCCGATTTACGCCCGCTGGTGCACTGAAAACATAGCTCGAGACGCAAAGCGGCGATTTGAATGATGAGAGTTCGAGCCTTGCTTACCGTTATTTTCCGACGTCCCAGGGGTGACCACATCGGGAGGATATCACCTATTCAGCACACTCCCGTGATGTCACAAGCTTGCGCTGGTCTCCAATGGCGTGGGCCGCCGCCCGTCCCGCAGCGATGGAAAGACTACCACTTGCTGTGGTGCCGCTTCTGCCTCTCCATCGAAAGGACCTGACCTATGAGCAAGCTCAGTTTAGCAGTTGCTAGCGGACTGCTTTTCGCACTCCCGGCCGCGGCTCACGCACAATCGGAAGCTCAGGCACAAGGCGCCAACCATGCGGAGAACGACCATTCGGCTCAACCGCCGGGAAACACGGTGCCTCGATCGGAAGCGATGCCAGCTCCGATGATGAAAATGGGCAGGCACATGGAGGCCTGCTGTTGCCCCTGCTGCAAGAAGATGGCGGAGCACGGAGGGAAAGCTAAGCCTCAAGAAGAAAGCACTCCAAAAGCCGCCCCTGAGCAACATCAGCATTGAAGCGGGAGGCGACACATGGCGCGCATAACAAAAGGAGCGGCCCCGGCCGAAACCACCGCCCAGACGGAGGCAACGGCGTCGCTCTCTGCTTTCTGGGCCATCCACCCGAAGACGGTCGGGCTAGCTGCGTTTAGCCTGGTCGCTGTCAGCACAGCAGGCTTCCTGCTCAGCCAACACCCGTCAAACACTATACCATACCTGCCCTATCTGCTGCTCGCAGCCTGTCCGCTGATGCACTTCTTTCATCAAAGCAGGCATCACTAAGCCCCGGGCGACTGCGGTTGGCAGGCTACGATCGCGTTGTCCTAAACGAAGGAATTGCTGATGGATGCGCCCGCCCACCCCACTCTGACATTTCTCGGAGGGACGGGCACGGTCACAGGATCACGCTACCTGGTGGAGGCAGGAGGCCAGCGGATCCTGGTCGATTGCGGGTTGTTCCAAGGCTACAAGCAACTTCGCCTCCGCAACTGGAGTCCTTTCCCCGTTCCTCCGGCCTCGATCGACGCGGTGCTACTGACACACGCACACATCGATCATTCAGGATATCTACCGGCGCTGGTCCGCAACGGATTCCGAGGTCCGATACATTGCACCCCGGCTACCGCTGAGCTGAGTGCGATCCTGTTGCCTGACAGCGCGCATCTCCAAGAGGAAGAGGCTCGTTATGCTCAGCATCGCGGCTATTCGCGCCATCGACCTCCACAGCCGCTCTACACGATCGAAGACGCCCAAACCGCGCTTGACCAGCTGAATGTCGTTCCTTTCGGCCGCGAAGTGGACCTCGGCAGCGGCACGACCGCCCGTTTCATTCCGGCGGGCCATCTGCTGGGAGCCGCGCAGATCCGCATGCACGTCGCCGGGCGTACCGTTCACTTCAGTGGCGACGTGGGGCGGCCGGTCGACACGATGATGCGAGCGCCCCATGGCTTCGAGGGGGCCGATGTTCTGATTTGCGAGTCCACCTACGGAAACCGGGACCATCCGGTAGTTGACGCAGAGGCGGAACTGGCGGCCGTCATCAACCGGGTCGCTCGCCGGCGGGGCGTGGTGATCATCCCGGCGTTCGCCGTGGGACGAGCTCAGGGGGTTATGCTTCAGCTCGCGCGACTGAAGGCAAAGGGTGCGATCCCGGACGTGCCAGTGTTTCTCAACAGCCCGATGGCGGTCGATGCTACTCAAATTTATCACGACCATCACGACGAGCACCATGTCAGCGAGGACGATTGTCGCGCGATGTTCGAAGTCGCCCAGCGGATCAGGACGGTAGAGGAGTCGAAGGAACTCAACCGCCGAGATGGACCGTTCGTGGTGATCTCAGCCAGTGGAATGCTGACCGGCGGCCGAGTGCTGCATCACCTGGCAAGCTTCGGCCCCGATCCAAAAAACGCGATCGTGTTGAGCGGATTCCAGGCGGGCGGAACGCGGGGTGCAGCATTAGTCGAGGGTAAGCGGACGCTGCGGATCTTCGGCCAAGACGTTCCTATCGGCGCGGAGGTGGTCCAGATCGAAGGGCTCTCGGGTCATGCCGACGCCAACGAGCTGCTGGCTTGGATGAGAAACGGAACCGCCCCCGAGATGACTTATATCACGCACGGCGAGCCTGACAGCGCGGACAGGCTGCGCTTCCGAATCGAGCACGAGCTTGGTTGGAGGGCGCGCGTCCCCGAGCACCTGGAACGGGTCGACCTGCTGCAACCTCGATGAGTGGTCCGTATTCCATTCCGCTCATCAGGGCCGGCATCGACACCTACAGGCAGCCGGTTCTGTACATGCGCGAAGATTGCCACTTGTGCCGATCGGAGGGCTTCTCGGCGCTCACTCGCGTCAAGCTCGACCTCGGCAAGCGGTCGCTGATTGCTACCCTCAACGTGGTGACGACGACTGATTGGTTGCCGCCCGAGACGGCAGCCCTCAGCGATGCCGCGTGGATTGCGCTTGCCGCGAATACCGGGGATCGGGCAATCCTCTCTCATCCCGAACCTCCGCCCTCAGCATCCATAATCCGAAGCAAAGCGTACGGGGGCGTACTCGATAGCGCTTCGGCTCGGGTGCTGGTGGATGACATCGTCGCTCACCGCCTGTCTGATCTCGACCTGGCTGCCTTCGTCACCGCCTGCGCCGGGAACCGGCTCGACGTCGCGGAGACGATAGCTTTGACCCGGGCAATGCAGACCGCTGGCCAGACAATCGACTGGGGGGAGGGCCTCGTTCTGGACAAACACTGCGTAGGCGGGCTGCCGGGCAACCGCACGACGCCGATCGTGGTGGCGATCGTCGCCGCAGCGGGCTTTCGTATTCCGAAAACTTCCAGCCGGGCGATCACTTCGCCGGCTGGCACTGCAGACACCATGGAGGTCATGGCACCCGTGGCTCTGGATATCGCCACGATGCGCAGGGTGGTCGAGACCGAAGGAGGATGCGTCGTGTGGGGCGGTGGCCTGGACTTGAGCCCGGCGGATGACTTGCTGATTCAGGTGGAAAGACCGCTCGACTTCGATAGCGACGGGCAGCTGACTGCAAGCGTTCTCTCGAAGAAAGCCGCGGCGGGTTCCACGCATGTACTGATCGACATGCCCGTCGGCCCGACCGCAAAGGTGCGCACGGCGGAAAGCGCGGCGTCCCTGTCGGCACGTATGGTCACTGTTGCCAATGCCATGGGCATGCACCTGTCGGTGCATCAGAGCGACGGGTCGGCGCCGGTAGGTCGCGGCATCGGCCCCGCTCTGGAGGCACGGGATCTCCTCGCCGTGCTTCGCGGTGATCCCGCAGCACCGGAGGATCTGCGCCAGCGGTCGCTCGATCTTGCCGGCATCCTGCTGGATTTTGCTGGCGACGGGGGACGGAGACAGGCCGAGGAGCTGCTGCAATCCGGAGCAGCCGAAGCGAAGTTTCTGGCAATTTGCGAGGCTCAGGGTGGGTTTCGCGAGCCGAAGGCAGCGCCGCACAGGGCGGTCGAGCATGCCCCGATGGCCGGCACCGTCGTCTCGATCGACAATCGCCGTATCGCCAGGACCGCCAAGCTTGCAGGTGCGCCAGGGCGGCAGACCGCTGGCCTCGACCTGCTAGTGCGACCGGGCGACCGACTCGAAGCGGGAGCACCTCTTTACGAGATTCACGCCGAAACCCCGGGGGAACTCGCCTGGGCTCGCGACTATGCCCGGTCCGGATCGCCGCCGATTATGCTGAATGACCGACCGTGACCCTCTTGATGGCCTTCCCCGGCATGGAAAAGCTCGGTCAATCGATCGCCGATTTGCTTGCCGTTGATCTCGCCCAGGTTGATATTCATCGGTTCCCCGACGGCGAGAGCCTCGTCACGTTACCCGGCGAGCTGGCCGGGCTCGATGTCGCCTTCGTCGCCACCCTCCGGCACCCGGACGCGCTGGCCTTGCCGCTGCGCTTTGCAAGCCTGACCGCGCGTGAAATGGGCGCGAAGAGTGTCGGGCTCGTCGCGCCCTATCTTGCCTACATGCGGCAGGATCACCGCTTCGCGCCGGGCCAAGCCGTATCCGGCCCCTTGTTTGCCCGTTTCATCGAGGAAAGCTTTGACTGGCTGGTTACGGCCGATCCCCATCTCCATCGCATCCCCACGCTAGATGCCATCTTCACCATCCCTGTCCGACGGGCAGCTACAGCCCGTCTCCTGGCAGACTGGATCAGCGCTCATGTCACGAACCCCGTGCTGCTCGGGCCCGATAGCGAAAGCGCGCAATGGGTGGCCGAAGTAGCCGAACTGGCCGGATGCCCGTTCGAAGTCCTGGACAAAATCCGCAGCGGGGACCGGCGAGTGGAGATGAGTACCCCTCTGAACGGAGCGTTCCAGTCAAGCACTCCGGTTATCGTCGACGACATCGCGTCGTCCGGGAGGACAATGATCGAAGCCATCAGGCAACTCACGGCAATGGGATCCGCTCCCCCCATATGTCTGGTAATCCATGCGGTGTTCGCGGCCAACGCCTATGAGGATATGCTCGCAAGCGGGGCGGCGCGCGTGATCTCCACCGACTCTATCCCGCACCCGAGCAATGCCATTTCTCTCGGGCCCTTGTTGGCCACGGAGATGAGGTCTCTGATGCACCCCGTAAAGCGATCGCCATAAGGTGAACCTATGAACGCACACGATAAGCCGGCCGACGCCGCACACGACTCACCGGGCGAGCATTGCTCACACAGCCAGCCTTCCGGCCACGCAAAGGGACGGATAGCCCCTGCGGGGAAGTTCGATGAAGTCCCTGAGGGGTATTCAGGCCCGGTTTACACCTGCCCGATGCATCCTGAAGTGAGGCGGATCAAACCCGGCTCTTGCCCGATTTGCGGGATGGGATTGGAACTCGAGTCCGCCGCCATGGACGACGGGCCGAACCCGGAACTAGTCGACTTCACGCGGCGCTTCTGGGTGGGGGCGATACTGACCCTGCCCCTGCTCGTCCTCACGATGGGGCCCTATCTCGGCGCCGGGCAAGTACGCGAGATCTTCGGCGAACGGGGGACCCTTTGGTTGGAGATGGCCTTGGGCACTCCGGTCGTCTTGTGGTGTGGTTGGCCGATCCTTGTGCGGGGCTGGATTTCGTTTCGGACCCTCCGGCTCAACATGTTTTCCCTGATCGCGATGGGAGTCATGGCGGCATGGCTATTCAGCGTGGTCGCCGTACTCGCGCCGGGCATTTTCCCACCCGGATTTCGAGATGACGAGGGACATGTCGGCGTGTATTTCGAGGCGGCTGCGGTCATCGTGACGCTCGTTCTGCTTGGGCAGATCATGGAGCTTCGCGCACGTGAAGGAACTGGCAAAGCAATCCGCGCACTGCTCGACCTGGCCCCGAAGACCGCACGCGTCGTGCGCGACGACGGCAGTGAAGAAGAAATCCCGCTCGAGAATGTCCGCGTTGGCGAGCGCTTGCGAGTCCGCCCGGGCGACAAGGTGCCGGTTGATGGCACCGTGATCGAAGGCCGTTCCTCGGTCGACGAAAGCATGATTACCGGTGAAGCGCTGCCGGTCGAAAAAGTTGCCGGAGACCCTGTCACAGGCGCCACGATCAACGGCACGGGAAGCTTCGTGATCGAAGCAATACGGGTCGGCAGCGATACGATGCTGGCCCAGATCGTGCAGATGGTCACCAATGCGCAGCGTTCGCGCGCGCCAATCCAGAAGTATGCCGACAAGGTGGCCGGCTTATTCGTGCCTGTGGTGATCGCGATCGCCGCTCTTTCCTTTGTAGCCTGGGCAGTCTGGGGGCCATCACCCGCGCTGTCCTACGCGCTTGTAGCGGCGGTTGCCGTTCTCATCATCGCGTGTCCTTGCGCCCTTGGCTTGGCGACACCGATGTCGATCATGACCGCCACCGGAAGGGGGGCGCAAGCGGGTGTGCTCATCAAGAATGCCGAGGCGCTGGAGCGGTTCGAGAAGGTCGACACGCTAATCGTCGACAAGACCGGCACCCTGACGCAGGGCAAGCCGCGTCTGGTTGCTGTGCTGCCCGAGGACGGACATGCGGAGGAGGAAGTCCTGCGGCTGGCTGCAACGCTCGAACGAGGCTCGGAACATCCGCTTGCCGAGGCCATCGTCGATGGCGCCGAGGAGCGGGGCTTAGCGCTTGGCCTCACGGCGGATTTCGAGGCTATCACCGGCAAGGGCGTGAAGGGCACCGTGGACGGCAGAAAAGTCGCGCTCGGCAATCTCAAACTTGTGGCCGACCTTGGCCTCCAGGCCGACGAGCTTGTCACCAAGGCGAACCAGCGGCGCGATGAGGGCGAGACGGTGATGTTCGTCGTTATCGACGGCTCCGTCGCCGGGCTTGTGAGCGTGGCCGACCCGATCAAGGACACGACGCCTGGAGCGTTGCGGGCCCTGCACGAGCTCGGCTTCCGCATCATCATGGCAACCGGAGACAACGAACGCACCGCCCGGGCGGTAGCGGCACGTCTCGGGATCGACGAGATTCGCGCTGACGTGCTCCCTGAAGACAAGGCGCGCATCATTTCCGAGCTTCAACATCAGGGCCGCAAAGTGGCCATGGCGGGTGACGGGGTAAACGATGCTCCGGCGCTCGCCCAGGCGGACGTCGGCATTGCGATGGGCACCGGCGCAGACGTTGCCATCGAAAGCGCTGGGATAACCCTGGTGAAGGGCAACCTGGAAGGCATCGTCCGCGCGAGGCGTCTCGCCCGAGCGACGATGCGCAACATTCGCCAGAATTTGTTCTTCGCCCTGATTTACAACGCTGCGGGCGTCCCCGTTGCGGCGGGTCTGCTTTACCCGTTCACGGGCATGCTTATCAGTCCCATGTTCGCCGCATCTGCGATGAGTGCATCATCGCTCTCCGTGGTGCTCAATTCGCTCCGACTCCGAACGGCGAAAGTCTGATCGACCTATCTTTATGAAATGGGCTAGGACGATTACGCTGATTGCCGCCGCGAAAAAGCACCACACCGAAATGAACCAAGCTCGGAAAAATGCTGCAGCGGCCAGCATAGCGACCGTGGTCGCAAAACCAAACCATTGAACCGAACGGTGGCTCGATAAGAACGAACTTGCGCACGTTGCTAGCAGGTAACCGACGAGAATAAGCTTCGCGTAGAAGTGAGGTGAGATGTAGTCGATGTGCCTGCCGACCACTCGTGCAATGGTCGGGTCGACCAACAAGAAATAGAACAGGTACAGGCCGACCGAGGCGCCGATCAGAGTGAACCCTAGAAGCACCTTGCGCCTCCAGGAAACCGGCTCGAGCGCGTGTACGGCTAGGGGGACGAAGATCGGCCAAAAGACGTGTGAGAAAAACTGATAGAGGTGCGTAAGCGCCGAATGAAGGTGTGAAGTTTGGTCAGCGAAGGTCAGCCATAAGCCGCCCTCCAGTATCTGTTGCACGCCAAAGGCCGCCGGGATCAAAGCGTAAGGAACCTCCCGTCCATGGCGAACCCGCTTGACGGTTAGGCTTCCTATCCCGATCAGGACCGCGCCCGCGGTGAAGCTGGCCTCTGGCGAAAAGCACATTCGAAGGCCCCCATACCCAGGTTCTAGTCATGCCATGCCCCTATGAGGAGGTCCACCCGCGCAGGAAGCGTGAATCGTCGCCTTTCTGGCACAGCACATGCCCCACTCCGCGGCAGGGCAGCGGCAAAATTTGGCCGAAGTCCCGACCTGGAGGCTCCGTACCTAGCTAAGAAGCCTTCAACGAGAGCGATTGGGCGCAGACCAGACTAGCCTTGACGGCCCCGAAAGTGGAGCGTCCGCTTCTGGGCCTCGGGAAGCGCGACGCAGGCGCTAAACACGCAATTATCCAACCGACTTTGCCTCTTCCGCAGTTCTGCGTTCGCGCGGCAGCCCAAGATGGGCTGAGGCTAGAGCTTCCGGGCCCGACGCCCGCCAATCCAGGCGAAATCGTGCCGCCACATAGTCCGGAACAGCAGCCAGAAGCCTGTCACCGCAAGCCAGGCCATCGCAACGCCCGCTGTGACAATAAGCGGATGGTTGAAACTCGTCCTGTCGGCATAGTCCATGTTGTGAAGCATCCAAAAGAAATCCCACCAGCGCCAGGTGTCGTTCCGCCGCTCGAGCAGAGCGCCCGTCGTGGCCGACACATAATAGGTGCTCGCCTCATCGTCGGCGAAATCGATCTGCCACATCGGCGGCTCGTGGTCCCTGGCCGGTAGCGATCTTTCGCGTAGAAGCTTAGCCGCGCCGGGAATCGCCTCCTGGGGATGGTGTGACTGCGCGATGGCGCGAGCGACGGCTGCATCAATCGTCAGTCGGACCCCTGTTTGGGCGTCGAACATCCGGACAAATCGCGCGGTTCGCACTTCGACTACCGGCCGATCAAGCAGAGTCTTCAGCCGCAACCCCTCGATTTTTGCGCTGCCCAATTGGCGGACGATTGCTGGCCACGCGGTCGCCTCGCCAGCGAGTGCTGCTTGGGTCGCTTGAGGCTGGGGGCCTCCGGCAACTGTCTCCATGTCGAGCAGCGCCATCGCGGCGCCACTGATCGCCCAGATCACGAATTGCAGACCAATCGCCAGTCCGACCCACTTGTGGATCCTGCGCAGCCAAATCGACTTGATTGTCATGGGGTGCCGCGCCCCTTCTTCTTGCGCCTGGGAAAGGCGTAGAAAAGCAGCCCGATGCCCGAGAGCGCCATCAGCACCGCGCCCCAAGTAAAGACGCGCAGCAGCACGTTGTTGACGTTCTCGCGCTCGTCATAATCCATGATGTGGAGCATCCACACGAAGTCGAAGACGCGCCACAGCTCGTGGCGACGCGACAGCAGTTCGCCGGTGACGGGAGAGAGATAAAAGGTCGGCCGGTTCCAGTGATCGAACTCGACGCGCCAGAGCGGCGGCGTTCGTCCGCGGATTTCCCCGGGCACATCGGTTATGAGATCGGCCGATGCGATGGGTTCGGTCCCGGTGTAGTAGGACGACGCCAAGGCTCTGATCGCCTGCTCGTTAGGCGGATCCAGGCGCACGGCCGAGGTTGCCGAAAAGGCGCGTGCTCGCGACGGTCCCTCCGTCACGTAAATCGGGCGCTCGCCGACCCACGCCAGTCTGATGCCGGTGGCCTTTGCCCGGGCGGCAAGCGCGAGCGGATCTTGCAAGACCCCCGCGTCGATGCCGGGATTGGCCGCCTCACGAACGAGATGGTCGCCGTGGATCGTGTCGATGTGGACGATCGTCATGTAAAGGCCGCTGAGCGACCAGACCACCACCTGCAGGCCGATGAACAGCCCGAACCATTTGTGCGTCTTGCGGGCGACTAAATGGGTTCGCATCGGCTGGAGAAAAATCCCAATCCTGGAAGGGGAATGGCCTCGGCGGCATCTTCGCCGGGGCCATCAAGCCGCGATCAGCAGTGGCCCGCTTCGCGATGTTCGGGAGCGCAGGTCGGCGACTCCTCGGGCGCCTTTGCAGGCTCCGGGGCGGTCTTGGGCGTGGCTGCTTTGGCTGGGGCGGGCTTGGCGGCGGTCGCCTTCGGTGCAGCGGGTTTCGCAACAGGAGCGGGCGGGACGGTATCGCTCCTTACAGGCGTTTGCATGGCCATCGGCTCGCCGCGCAGCATCGCTTCGACCATCCCCACTTCCTTCAGCTGCTCGGCTCGCGTTTCCTCGATCTGCGCGCGCACCGTGCCGCTCGCGCCATTCGCGAGCGCGATGTCCGACATCGCGATGGCACCGCGATGGTGGGCGAGCATCTTGGCGAGATAGGTTTCCGAAGGCGTCGCGCCCGACGCCGCCATCATTTCGCCGTGCATCTCGGTCATCGCCGCATCGTAGAGCGAGGCGCTGGCGGGATCGGCCGCGCCATTGCGGGCGAGCGACTTGAGCTCCTCGATCTCCGCTCCCTGATTGTCGATCGTCATCTGCGCCATCTTTGCGACGTCGGCCGTGGGCTCCAGGCCAAGCACAATCCGCGACATGTCGATCGCGCCTTCGTGATGCGCGATCATTTTCTTGACCCAGGTATCGGCGGCATCGACGCCGACGGCATCTTTCATGGCCTTGTCCATCGCCATCTCGGACTCAGCGTAGGGGCCGTCCATCGTCATCGCGGCTTCAGGGGCGGTGTCTTCGGCAGGCTGGTCGGCGCTTCCGCAGGCGCCCAGCGATGCGAGCAGCGCAAGTGCGGCAATTCCGGTGAGTTTGGTCATTGTGTATCTCCGTGATTCTAGGGCGTATCGGATCAGAGGCGGTCCATGATCCGCTTCATCTCGGCAATTTCATCTTTCTGAGCCTGGATGATCTCGCGGCAGAGCCGGCGTATCTCGGGGTCGGTAAGCTTGGCTTCCTCGCACATCAGGATAGCCCCCGAGTGGTGCGGGATCATCGAACGCAAGAACTGGTCATCGCTGACGAGGCTCTGTTGCCGGATGCCGACAAGCGACAGGACAAAGATCGCTGCAAACGCCACATAGAGCGCGGCGTTGAGCTTCCGGTTGCGATACATGCCTCCCATTGTCGCAAGCATGATCGCGCCCATCGGCGCCCACATCACCAGGGCCATATAGAAGAAGTTCACGTTCTGGATGAACTCGCCCCAGGTCCAGATCATCGCGAACATGGCGACGTACATCACCAGTAAGCTGAGCCCGAGATTGACGGCCAGCATCACATAGGGCTTCGACCCGCCACCGGGATGCGCGGACTTCGCGTGGTCTTCCATCGGTCGTTCTCCTTACCAATTCAGGTGATCGACGCCGTGCACCAGCGCGCCGCCGAACCATCCCTGCACGAGGATCGCTGCCGTTAGGATCGACAGCCCTACGATCATGGCCGTGCCGCGGTCCTGCTCGGGGCGTTTGAGCGCAAACACTCCCAAGGCAAACGCGCCGATCCCGATCCCGGTCCCGAGCCAGCGGTGGCTCTGCATGACCCAGTCGTCGAGGCCGAGTGCGAAGCCGCCGCTCAGCCAGCCGGTCAGAAGGGCGAACGGTGCGGTCACCCCCGCGGTCACCACGAGGAACTGGACGGGCTTGGCGAACCCCGGCCGCTTGCGCCCGACGATCGCGGTGAAAAGCGCCGCAGGGATGAAAGCGATCGGAAAATGCACCAGCATCGGATGGAAGCGACCGAGCCAGTCAAGCAATCGCACGCCAAAGCTCTGGGGCGGCTTCTCGGCATCGGCCATGCCAGCCATGGCCGCTGCATGATCTGGCATCGACATGTCGTGAGCCATGGGAACCGTCTGCGGCGATCCACCAGCCCCCGCACGCCGCGCCTCAAGTTTCGCTGCCTCTTGCTTCGCCTTGTGATCCTTGTGCGCGGACAGGGGGGCCGCCGCTAGCAACAGCACAGCAATCGTTGTCAGTATCGCCAATACCGAGCGTATGAACCATGGGTGGGAGCGCGGGATGACCTTGCTCATCTCATGCCCCCTTCGGCTTGCGGGCTGAGTTGTGCATGACCAGAATCTTCCAGCCCTCTGCGGTCCGCTTTAGCACGCTGGTGGCAACGCCCTTGCGGGTCGCGGTCTCTCCCGTCTTCGGCTCGATGCGGTAGTTATAGGTCTCGGTGGCGAGCGCGAGATCGCCTTCGATGCGCACAGTGACCTTATAGTCCGAGAACGTGAACGTGCGGAACGCCGCGAGTTCCGCGCCCAGATGGTGCGCGAGATACTCCTTGTAGGACCCTTCGACCCCGCCGGTCTCGAACACCGCAGAATCCTCGGTGAACAGTTCTTCGGTGCCGGTCGCGTCCAGCCGCTCAATGGCGGATTTGTATTGCGCAAGCACGGTACGAACCGCACTCTCGTCAGCATTCAGCGAAGCGGATTGTTCCGCCACTGACGCGGCTTGGGAGGTGTGAGCATCGGGCGTCAACTGGGCTGCCAGGGCGGCTGCCATTATGGCGGTGATCAGCATTGCTTTTCTCCCCTCAGAACCAGAAGCGAATGCCCGCCAGGAAGCTGAAGCCTCCGGGCGATTCGCCTTCTTCACGCAGGAAATCGCGGGTCTTCCCGAAGGCGCGCTCGTACTGGACCCCGATGTAAGGGGCGAACTCGCGGGCGATGTCGTAGCGCAGCCGGACGCCGATCTCGGCATCGGTCAGGCCCGCTCCAACCCCGATGTCTGCGCTGCTCTGCGCGGCGAAATTGAGTTCGGCGCGCGGTTGCAGGATAAGCTTTTGGCTAATGCGCTGGTCGTAATAGCCCTCCAGCCGTCCTAGCAGCTCGCCCCGGTCCGACAGGAACAGCGCGCCTTCGACGTCGAAGAAGCCCGGTGCGAGCCCCTCGAACCCGATGGTGGCGTAAACGCGCGACGGGTCGGGCTCGAAATCGTAACGGATACCCGTCTGAAGATCGAAGTAAGGCCCGATAGCGCGACTGTAGAGAGCTTGAACTTCGGCGGATTCGACGCCAGCGCCGAACTCGCCTTCCCCTTCCGTCTTGACGACCAGGTGGTTGATGTCGCCGCCATACCAGGCCTCGCCGCCCCATTCGTAGGCATCGCGCCCATCCTTGACCTTCACCTCGGCGACGTCGAGGATCGCCATGAAGAAGTTCTGGCCCCCGTGATGCAGCGAGAGATGGTGACGCCCCATCGCCATCGCGGACGGTCCATAGATCGCATCTGCCGCGTAGTCGGTAGGCACCGGCGGAGCCGATCCCGAGCCCACTGGCAGGTCCGTTCCCTCGGCCCCCAAGGTCGCAGTCGGGGTGCAATGCCCCATCGCCGCGTGTTCCGGAGAACATGCAGCCGGCTGCGCGGGTTGCGGTGCCGGAAGGGAGCAATGCCCCATCGCCGCATGCTCCGGTGTGCATGTCGACTGACTTGGCGGCGCCTGTTGTGGCATCGCTGGGGCGGGCGAGGGAAGCGTACAGTGACCCATCGCGGCATGCTCGGGCGTACAGGCCGGTTGAGCCTGAGGCGCCGCCTCGGGAGCCGGAGGTGGCCCCGCCTCGGCCGTGCAATGCCCCATCGCCGCGTGTTCCGGAGAGCACGCAGGTTGGCTCTGTCGGGCCGGTTCCGACTTTGCTGCGGGCAAAGGCCTAGGCAGCGTGCAATGGCCCATGGCAGCGTGTTCGGGCGTGCAGGTCAGCGCCGAGGGAGCGGGCTGCTTGGGTGCCGCGGCCTGGTCCTGTCCGAGTACAGGCACGCTGGCGAAGGCCGCCAGCGCAAGGAGCGGAAGTCTGTGGAGCAAGATCATCTTACGCGTCTCCCTTCTCGGGACGCACGGTGACGACACGCATCATCCCGGCAGTCATGTGATAGAGATTGTGGCAGTGGAAGGCCCAGTCGCCCTGTGCGTCGAGCGTGACGTCGAACGTCGCCGTCCCGCCGGGTTGCACGTTGACCGTGTGCTTGCGCGGGGAATACCCCCCATGCCCGGTCACCAGTTCGAAGAAGTGGCCGTGCAGGTGGATCGGGTGCTGCATCATCGTGTCGTTGACCAGCCGCACCCTTACCCGCTCGTTGTAGCGAAACGGGATCGGTTCGGCAGGCTCGCTCATCTTCATGCCGTCGAACGACCACATGTAGCGTTCCATGTTGCCGGTGAGGTGGATGTCGAGCTGGCGGGACGGCGCGCGCACGTCGGGATTGCGCTCGAGCGCCATGAGATCGCGGTAGGTTAGCACCCGGTGCCCGACGTCCTCGAGACCTGTCCCAGGATCGCCCATCCGGTCGACCGGCATCGGCGAGATCGTCTGCACGCCGGGGTTCCTGTCGACCTGCGGCGCGTTGGCGAAATCGCGCATGCCCATCGAGCCGTGGTCCATCGAAGCGGCCGCCTGGCCTGCTGGTGCCGACGCCGGCATCGAATGGCCCATGGCGGCGTGATCGACGGGGGTGACGGCTGTGGCCGGGCTTGCGCTTGGACCGTGCCCCATCGCCGCGTGATCAATGCCCGCCGTCCCAGCTGCTGCTCCCGTCGCCCCCGCGGCGCCTGTCTCTTTCCAGCCGGTCAGCTTCCACAACTCGCCGGAGGCGTTCTGTCGGGCAGTCGGATCGACGCCGCGCGCCTTCGCAGGGGCGGTTGATACACCGCTCATCGCGCCATGATCCATACCGCCATGTCCCATGCCGGAATGGTTCATATCGCCCATGCCCATGTCCTTCATGGTCAGCAGTGGCCGCGGGCGCAGCGGCGGAACCGGCGCACTCATACCCTCGCGCGGGGCAAGCGTGGCCCGGCCCAGGCCTGACCGGTCGCTCGCCTCGCTGACGAAGCTGTAGGCCCGATCTTCGGGAGTGACGACGACGTCGTAGGTCTCCGCGGTGCCGATCTGGAACTCGTCTACGGTCACGGGCCGTACATTGAGGCCGTCGGCTTGCACGACTGTCATCGGGAGGCCGGGGATGCGGATGTTGAAGGTCGTCTGCGCCGAGGCGTTGATGACCCGAAGCCTTACGCGCTCACCCGGCGTGAACAGGCCGGTCCAGTTGTCGTAAGGTCCGAACCCGTTGATGGTGAAGGCGTAGGTCGAGCCGGTGACATCAGCGATGTCCGCTGCGTCCATCCGCATTTGCGCCCATTCCCAGCGCTCCTGCGCGGTAAGGTCCTTGCCGGCCATCAGGCCCGACAGCGTCATCCGCTGGCGGTTGAAATAGGGCCCGCCCATCTGCTTGAGCTTGCGGTAGATCGTCGCGCCTGCAAGCGGACTGTGGTCCGACAGAACCAGCACATGTTCGCGGTCATAGGCCACCGGATCGGGCCCGGCAGGATCGATCACGATCGGACCGTAGACGCCGTCCTCTTCCTGATAGGCGCTGTGGCTGTGGTACCAGTAGGTCCCCGCGTGGCTGAGGTCGAACTCGTAGTCGAAGGTCGAGCGCGGCATGATGCCGGGAAAGCTGACGCCTGGCACACCGTCCATCTCGAACGGCACCAGGAGGCCGTGCCAGTGGATCGAGCTGTCTTCGTCGAGCGTGTTCTGCACGCGCAGGCGGACGCGCTGGCCTTCCTTCAGGCGGATCAGCGGTCCCGGCACGGTGCCGTTGATGCCGATCGCACGGCTGACTTTGCCGTCGACCTCGACGCTGACCTGGCCGATGGCGAGCGAGATGTCGTTGCCACTGACGGTAGGCAGGGGCCGGACCAGACCTTTTGAGAGAGGTTGGGCCCAGGCGGGCAGGGCCTGCGCCAGGCCGAAGCCTGCGCCGGAGACGGCGGCGGCGCGTAGCAGCGCACGCCGACCGAGGACGAGTTCATTCATCGATGGATTCCTTGGGCTCACTGACAGCGACGACCGTCTTCCGACGGAGCAATGCCCCGCCGGAAGTCCAGTGCCGCTTAGTGGTGCGCGTGCCCGTCGGCCGGAGCCGCGGACTTCATATTATGGCCTGCGTGCGGGTCAGCCGAAGGTGCCGAAGTGCCGCCGGCGGGCTTGCCCGCCATCTTGTCGCAGCACGCGCACTTCTCCTTCATCTTCTCGCAGCATTCCATCTTTGGCTTTTCAGCGGGAGCAGCCTGGGCGTGCGCAACGCCGGGAAGAGCGATCGCGAAGGCGATCGCAGTCATCAACTTGTTCATGATCCTCAACTCCGTGAAATCGAAAAAAGAGCGATTTCACGCAAGTCTGGGCGGAGGGGTGGGCAGCTTTGCCAGGAAAGCACCATGTTCGGACGAACGGAAGCTCGCCAGGATCGGTGCGTGAAAGGCTAGCCGCTCGACCGGGGCGGCACCGAGCGGCGCCACCGCCGAACACATCGCGATACAGCACTGCATCATCGCGCCGGACCTGTCTTCGTCACCGGCGTCCTCGTCGCCGCAATGCCCGGTTTGCGCCATCTCGCCGTGATCCATCGGCATCGCCGCCATGGCCATGCCCGACTGCATCGCCAGCGGGGCGACCAGCATGGCAAGCGCGGCCAGGAGGAGATGGAGTCGGCGAAGCATCAGGAGGGTGTCCTAGGCGTAAGCGAAAGAAGGGTCAATTTTCATGCGGTCAATGCGTGACTAGCAACGCGGGCTTGGCAAGCATCCACACGGCCATCGCCACCATCATCACGTTCTCGGTTAGTGACACAAAGCCGAGCGGCACGCGGCTGTCGCCACCCACGCAAGCGCATTTTAGTTCGCGCTTATCTATATAGACCGCCTTGAACACCGAGACTGCGCCGATCGCGCCGATGAAGAGCGCAATGGGGATCGAGAGCCACATCAGAGCGCCCGCGAGCATCAAAACGCCGGCCGCCCCTTCGGCGAAGGGGTAGATGCGCCCGTAAGGAACCCATCTCGCAGCGAGCAGATCGTAGTTCAGGAACATGGTCGCAAAGGAATCGATGTCCTTGAGCTTTTGCAGTGCCAGCAAACACATCGAGATCGCGATGAACCATTCGGCGGCGCGAATTGTGAACAGTTCGCCGAGCGAGGCCCAGCTACCGGCCAGTGCCATCGCCGCCGCCATCGCGAACAGCGCGATCACCGGCGTATAGGTAACGGCATCCTTGTCCTTCACTTGGCCGCCCAGGTAGCGAACGAGGTCGTCGTGCCCCCCGATACGCTCACCGCCGATGAATATCTGCGGTGTCGTAGCGACGCCATGCTTGGCCTTGAACGCATCGGTTTCTTCGCGTGTGGCGAGGTGGTGATCCTCGACGGAGAAACCCTTTCGCTTCAGCAAATCGAGAGCCTTGAGTCCGTAGGGACAAACATGATCGGCTTGAACCATTCGGTAGAGAACCGCCTTCTTGGCGAGAGGACTACTCATATCCGACATTTCACCACTCCTTGTGATTGCGTCGGCACTCATATAGGTTCTGTACTATGGTACAGAGTCAAGCACCGAATTCGCTCACCATCTCGAAGCTCGCCGCCGGCGGCGGTGTGGGGGTCGAGACGATCCGTTTTTATCAACGCAAAGGGCTGCTTGAGACCCCAACGCGCGAGAGCGGTATACGGCGTTATGGATCAGAGGACCTGCGGAGGCTTCGGTTCATACGGCAAGCGCAGGCGGCGGGATTCACTTTGGAAGAGATCAAAGAGTTGATCGAGTTAGACGCCGGTCACGATCGCTCGCGAGCTCGAGAACTGGCCCGGCTTCGCATCGAGGCCCTGGATGCAAAAATGGCTGAACTGAGCCGGGCTCGGGAGGCGTTGCAGAAACTCGCTAAGCAATGTGCAAAGGGCGCGAAAGGACCGTGCCCAATTCTCGCATCGTTTGGCATCTGACCATGGAGCGTATTTGGCGCGTGTGCTTTCGCGACCCGCTCCCGGATCGTCCTATGCCTGAATGAGAGCGCTTAGCCGCCATCGAGCAATCCTGAACGAACGGCAGCTTTCAGGTAAAAAATCGGGACCGCATTAATGGCCGAAATTGGGGCGCGGAGCGGCCGTCGCGTCCGCCCTTGGGTAAAGCGCAGATCGTTAAGCTTCCGCTCCAAAGCATCGAGGGCCCGAACTCCGAACGCATCTGAAATCCGTGAGCCGCCAGTGAGATTACGAACGCAAACGCCTTTGACGCTAGTCCTGGCGGGCACGTCGCCGGCGTCGGACTGGCATCGGATCGTCTGTCCTGAGGCAAACTCCTGGCCCGTGTCCCGGCAGTTTTAAAAAGACCACACCTGCATCCTCTAGGGCACTTTTCAACGATGTAGCATTTGCCACAGTCACCATGACGGGCCCTGGGGAGGCCTCGGCTCTGCGAATCGTGTTCACTGCGAGCCCGGTCTCTTCGGCAAGAGCTAGGATCGACAGATTGAGAAGCCCGCGCGCGGCTCGCAACTGTGCTCCGGTAATCATGCGATTGAACCAAACCGGGACACTGGTCTGCGCTGTAGTTGCACTTTAACACCCATATTGCATTTTAGTCGCATCAACGTCGAGGACCATATATGGCACGTATTGCACGTCCGACGCCACAGTGCCCGATCCACGGGAAGCCGAGCAAACGGCCCGGGTGCCGTGAATGTAACGCCGCTTACATGCGCGAGTACATGTGGCGGCGCCGACAGTCCGAACCCGATCGCGAGCTGTGGGCGCGGGCGAAATACCGCGCCAAGCTTCTGGGCGTGCCTTTCGATCTGGCGCAAGGGTCCGTCATCATTCCGACCCACTGCCCCGCACTCGGCATACCTCTGGTGATCGGTCAGAAGAGGTCAGGACACTCACCCTCGCTGGATCGGATCGAACCGACGAAGGGATACGTCCAAGGCAACGTCCGGGTGATCAGCGACAAGGCCAACAAGCTGAAGGGGACCCGCAACGCCGAGCAGCTTCGGTCCTACGCGAATGTCGCGCGGGGGCATCTGCAGAAGGATCTCCTGCTCATCGCTGAATACGTCGAACGTGAAGAGCTTCTGACCGAAGTGATGAAGAAGGCGAATCCTGACGAAGAGGGCCATGAAGCTTGGGCAAATGTGGCCCGTTTCCTCGAAAATGTATTCAGCCGCGGAGAATTGACTGGCCCTCCGGACACCGAAGATCTTCGTGAGGTTGGCCTTTCTGACTTCCAGCGCTTCTTGCTACGTCTTACCGTCCCACATTGGCACACCGACATTTAGAAATAACGGTGACTCAGGGCTACTTGCCCGACAATTGGATCGGTCAGCGAGTTGGAGACTAACTCGGAGATAGGCCGATGAACAGTACAGTACGGGCATTCGCAAAGCCCCACTATCAAGCGCAAACTCAGCCCGGCACTGCTGAAGCAATACTGCACCCAAAGCCTGAGACAGCGCTGAGAAAGCCCGCACACCGCAGGAAGGAACCGCGCAAAGGGTACGCTACCAAGGCCCAAGTGGTCCGTCTGCTTCAAGCAGCAAGGGAGGCTGGGATGGACGTTAGCGGCGTAGAGTGCACTCCCGAGGGCGCCATCAAGGTGTTGTCTTCGACTCGCCGCTCAGTCGATGAACTCACGTCAACCAACGCAGCATCCGCCTACGATGCTTGGAAGCAAGCTACTGGTGCGTAATGGCACGAGGACCGCACATCGTCACCCGCCCGCGCCGCGGTAAGCCGGTCCGCCACTATGTTTACGCCTGGCGGGGCGGGCCGCAAGTCCTGGTCAAGGTCGGGGGACCTAAGCCGAAGATCACCGGCGACCTGATTGATGCGATTGCAAAAGCCAGGACAGAGTCTGGTCTAGTGACTCCCACCGGCTCAATCGAAGGCCTGATCATCTCGTACAAAGGCAGCGCCGAGTTCCGCAACCTAAATCCCAAGTCTCAGAAGAACTACGCGTACTATCTAGAATTCGTTCGAAAAAAATTTGGTAGCGCGCCGTTGGCAGCTTTCAACGAACGACGCATTCGGTCCGACATCCTCGAATGGCGTGACCAGTGGCTTGATAAGCCTAGAACTGCCGACGAGGCGGTGAAGGTTCTTCGGCGTATTCTGTTTTGGGCGATCGACCGAGGCCTCCTTGATCGCAATCCCGCGGCCGGCATTAAGCAATTGTGGTCCGCCAACCATGCGAAAGACGTATGGTCACACGATGATCTCGACGCCTTCAATAAGGTAGCGTCACCGCCGCTTCAGGAGGCGGCTGCATTGGCAAGCCTGACCGGCCTTCGCCGTGGAGATTTGGTGGAGGTCCAGTGGTCTGACGTGACGGCCGATGCCATCATTCGCCCAACCAACAAAAGTGGCGGAAAGACCGACGCTATCATACCCCTACTCGATCAGACACTGGAACTGCTTGACCGAATTAAAGCGCGTCACGCTGCCGAGATGTCCGCGCGCCCTCCGGAAAAGCGCAAGGACCTTCCAGCTACGATTCTCGCGAACGAAGGTTGGCAATCATGGACTGCAGAGGGCCTCGGTTCCGTGTTCGGCAAGACCAAGAAGGAAGCGGGGCTTACCCTCCGACTGCACGACTTACGAGGAACGTTCGCAACGCGTTGCATACTCGCAGGATTGTCGGATCAGGAGACTGCCGACATTCTTGGATGGAGCGCGGCAGACGTTTCGAAGATCCGCGTGAAATATGTCGACCGTGGCACGATAATGTTAGCACTGGCCAAGCGCATCTCTCAGGGTCGGTAAAACGCCTGTAAAACGCTCTCACTGCAGCCGAGCTAAGGCACTGGGAAGGTTGGTCGGGGAGACAGGATTCGAACCTGCGACATCCTGCTCCCAAAGCAGGCGCGCTACCGGGCTGCGCTACTCCCCGACCCTTCACAGCCGGCCGGTGGTGGGCCCGGCAGGATTCGAACCCGCGACCTAGCCGTTATGAGCGGCCAGCTCTAACCGCTGAGCTACAGGCCCTCCCGGACCATTGGTCCAAGCCGGTGGCCGCGCGGTAGCGATGAGCGGGCTGGCTGGCAAGCGGCTCAGCGCTGTACCGCCGACAGGATCTCCGCGACGGTGGTTGGCTTTACTCCCCTGATGTCGAGGTAGGCGTATAGGCGGCGAAACCAGTCATAAAGCGTCGCTAGGTCCGATTGATCACGCACGTAGGGTGTGTGTCCTGTCGCAAGCGAGGGACTGTGGAAGCTCAGCACCAGCAGCGGCAGCCCCTCGTCGAGCGCAATGTCGACCCCACGCAGGGCTTCCTCCGCCGTGACCCCTTCGGGAGTGAGGGATATGCGCTCAAGCAGCCCGATCCGCGAGAACAGGCCCGCGGCGAGGGGGAGCCGCGCGAGCAGGGGATGCACCCAGCGTCCCTGCCGACGCAACATTCCCCAGTAGACCGTGGTCAACGGAAGCTCGAGCACCCGGCGGTCCTCGTCGACCCAATAGGGGGTCAACGGATGCCGGCTGTAGTCGGGCCCGTGGCCGTCGCTGTAGTCGAAGTTCGCGCGCACGGATGTGTCGATCGGGACGCTCGCCTCTTGCAGGACCTCGGCACTCCGGGCGCCGAGGCCATAGCGCCCCGCGCGGTATATCAGCGGCTCCGTCCCGAAGCTCTCGGCAATCTTCTCGCGCAAGCGCATGAATTTAGCCCGCTCCAGTTCGAGCGGCAGGTTGCCGGCAAAGCTGTTCTCGACACTGACGTCCTCTTCGAACGGCGGATTCACCCAGGGGTGAAGCTGGATGCCGACTTCCGCCTTGCCCACTCGCACCGAACTGCCGATGATCTCGATCGCTTCCGGCGAGTCAGCGATCGGCCAGTCGACGAGGTAGACAGGCGATACTTCCAGCTCTTCGCAAAACCGCTGGAATTCTGCGATGTGGCGCACGTGGCTCAGGCCATGCTGCGTCCGCGAGAAGGGGCCCTGCCAGTCGAATTCCTCTTCGGTGTCGACGGTGAGAAGCACTCGCTTGCCAAAGCCCGGCGCAAAACGAGCAGCGCTGCCGGTTGCGGGCGGTTCGGTGATCGGCCGGTCCATGCGAGCCCCTCCGTCGAGCAGCCGCTACCGGCAAACCCGTCAGCCGTGCGCAGCGTCGATGTCGGTCGGGCTACGAGCGGCGCTGGCGACGGTCAAGCGGGGCAGGGTAAGCACAAGCGCATTGCCATCGCGGAGGAGTTCGCCGCCTGCCGCCCGTGCCTCCGCTCGGGCAAGTCGGAGTGCGAACCCAGGGCCGAACATGCCGGCGCTGACCGCCGAACCGCCGGCGCGAGTGTCGGTTTCGAATGGATCGGCATGTTGCGCGAGCGATGCGGGAATGGTAGCTGAGAGTGCCACTGCACCCTCGAGGTCAGTCAGTATGAGGACGATGCGCTCACCAGGACCCGCAGCACCCGCCAACGTGGCCAGCAGCCGCCAGCCGAGCGCTTCCGCTTCGCCGTGATCGAGCGCAATTCGGCGCGCTCGCCCAGCGGCTTCGACACTGACGCTGCCGCCACGGGGGCGCAGCACTTCGTCGAGCTGCGCGGCCAGTCCAGTAACAATCCGCATCCAGTCGGCATTGCCCGGTTCCATCGCCAAGGCTCCGCTCTCCAGTTTCGCAAGCCGGTCGAGCTCGTCGAATCCCGCGAGCATACGCGCGGCGTCACCCACGATGGACGCTGCGAGCGCACGGTACTCGTGCGGCGTCGGGCCGAAGAGCTGTTGCTGGATCACTTCGGCGAACCCCTGGATGGCGTTCACCGGGGTTTTCAATTCGTGGAGCAGCTGCCGCATGCGATCGCTTGCCGGGTCCGTGCGAGCGGGAAGCAAATCCGGCGGGGAAGGGCGCCGAAAACGCCCGGCGTAGCCTACGAAGCGTCCGCCGATCTCGCTGAAACGCGGTGCCGCGTCGATAACCCAATCGCCAGAAACGGCCGGGGCGCCGTCCCACTGCAGGCCGACTCCAGTCAGCGGCAGATGATGCCCCCCCGCCGTCGTGGTTGCCGGAAGCACGGCGCCCACAACCATCGGCGCGGCGGTCGCATCGGCCCAGTCGATCCGCCCCTCCGCATCGGTCGTGAACGCGAAACCGGTGAACGGCAGGTGTCGGGATTCGTTGGCCTCACCAAGCGGAAGAAGCGGGGCTTCCTCGCCGCTTCCGCGCCCTGCCCGGTGTTTGCGGAAGGCCTCGATCCGGCGAACCAGCGTGGCGATCTCGGTGTCGTCCGGAGCCGCGGGTTCGTCGCCGAAATCGTTGGCGGGAATCGGCCTGCGCAGCGGTTGGAGAGCGTCTTGGGGTGCTGTTTCAATCGGCACCTCCTCGGCGATGCTCTCGGGACGAGGAAGGCCCCGGTCGCCGATACCCAGCCGCTCGAGCAATTCCTGCGTTGCGAGGGGGAGATCCCGCCGCAAGCGCAGGAATCCGCGCGCGCGAATGGGCAGCCGGGGGATGAGGGCGTCCCAATCCTGCACCAAAAGCTGGGCTACCCCGAGAGCGGCTGCCGCCACCTCCGGTTCGTCCTCGGCAAGATGAAGCGCGAGCTCGGGATTGCGGAAGCGCAGACCCGGCTCACGGATCATCTCGGCGCGCTCGTAGGGGGCAATGGTCTCCCCCAAGGCAGCCAGTCGTAGCCACGCAGCGGCCAGCATCGACTCATCGCGCCCGGTCCGGCGGTTGCCCAGCAAGTCGAGCAACTGGCGGAACTGCGTCTTCGCGGCGCGCTCGCCAGCCGCGCGGTGGCGCAGTACCGTGGCGAGGCGATCGTCGAAATGCATGGCGCTCCGAGGGTGTGGCATACGATCCTGACCGGCAGGACCGCTTCTGCGAGGCTCTGCTATCACGGGGCCGTAGCTGAAACATGGGGCCCGGCGGTCGCGTTGCAAAGCGGGACAATTGCTGGCACAAACAATAAAATTATGCGGCAGTACAAATCCGTGCTGCCTTAGTTGCCCGGTCAGACGCCGGGTTATGGCACGATCCGGGGGCGCGGTAATGGCCAATCTTGACGATATCGACCGGAAATTGCTGTCCGAATTGCAAGCCGAGGGCCGCGTCACGAACGTCGAACTGGCCAGCCGCGTGGGTCTCACCGCGCCGCCTTGCCTGCGGCGAGTACGGAGCCTCGAGGAAGACGGGGTAATCCGCGGCTACCATGCCGACCTCGACCCGTCGAAACTGGGGTTTGCGATCACCGTGTTCGCGATGGTCAGCCTCAAGAGCCAGGCCGAAAGCGCACTGCGCGAGTTCGAGGACCACATGAAGGCGCTGCCCGAAGTGCGCGAGTGCCACATGCTCAACGGCGAGATCGATTTCATCCTCAAGATCGTGAGCCAGGACCTGCAGAGCTTCCAGGAGTTCCTCACCAGCAAGCTGACTCCGGCGCCGAACGTGGATAGCGTCAAGACCTCGCTCACGATCCGGACTGCGAAGCAGGAGCCAGGCGTTCCGCTCGACTGAGGCTAGTCTCCCGCATCCGTGCCCCGGGCGACGTGGTCCGCAGCCCATGCGCCACGATCCCCGAGCGGTCGTTCCGGCCCGGAGGTGGTGTCCCGCGCGGTCTGGTGCTCGAGTTCGGAATTGAGCTCGGCGCCAAACAGCAACAGGTACGCGGTGAGATAGAACCAGGTTAGCAGCACGATCACGGCACTGAGCGAACCGTACGTTGCACCATAGCTGCCGAAGCGGGCGACGTAGATGCCGAAGCCGATCGTCAGCAGTACCCAGCCGACCGCAAAGAAGACCGAACCCGGCGTGAGCCATGCCCACCGCGACCGCTGGCGCGAGGGACCGTAGCGGTAAAGCAACGCGGCGGCGGTCGCTGCGGCGATCGCGAGCACGACGTAGGTGGCCACCTTGGAGACGGAGACCATTCCTGGCGCGGCTTCGGGGATTGCCAGGTGCATGAAGCGCATGGCGCCGATGCCGAGAATGCCGAGCGCCGCGGTGATGACCGCGCCCAAGGTTATCGCGAGCGAGAGCAGGTTCACCTTCAGGAAGCCACGGCTTTCCTTCTCCTCGTAGGCGATATTGAGCGCGGTCACGATCGAGCCTGCGGCGTTGCGCGACCCGAACAGAGCGATGACGAGCGCGAGCAGGATGCCGAGCCCTTTCTTTTCGCCCGAGGTCTTCACCACCGACACCAGTTGCTCCGCGATCAGCGGTGCGACGTCTCGAGGGAGGACGTTCATCAACCTGGTAATGTGCGCGCCCACGGTCTGCACGTCGGCAACGAGGCCGTAAGTGAGAACCGTGGCGCCGAGCAAGGGTACCAGCGCGAGGAACGCGTAGAAAGCCACCCCGGCGGCCACCAGCCCGATGCTGTCGGAGGAGGATTCCTTCCAGGTGCGCACGACCACCTGCTTCCAGCCGAGGGCGGGCATCTCTCCCGGCGAGGCCGCCGACTTGCCGGAATCTTCAACCACAGTCGGTCAATCCCGACCGGAGTCGGCCGTTCCCGATTTGCCTTAAGGCAAGTCGCTCGCCGGTTCGCCGGCTTCCCGCTCCTTCAACCAGTCCTCGAGCCACTTGATCGAGTAGTCGCCGCTGAGGACGTCTTCCTGGTGAAGCAGTTCGCGGTGTAGCGGGATGCTGGTCTTGACGCCTTCGACTACCATCTCCTCCAGCGCCCGGCGGAGGCGCATGATGCACCGCTCGCGTGTGCGGCCGTAGACGATCAGCTTGGCGATCATGCTGTCGTAGTAGGGCGGAATCTTGTAGCCCGCGTAGAGACCGGAATCGACGCGCACGTGCATGCCGCCTGCCGCGTGGTAGGCGGTGACGAGGCCCGGCGAAGGGGCAAAGGTCCACGGATCTTCCGCGTTGATGCGGCATTCGATGGCGTGGCCCTTGAACTCGATGTCGGCCTGCGTGCACGACAGGTCCTTGCCGTCGGCCACCCGGATCTGCTCGCGCACGAGGTCGATTCCGGTGATCATCTCGGTCACGGGATGCTCAACTTGCAGGCGGGTGTTCATCTCGATGAAGTAGAACTCGCCGTTCTCCCACAGGAACTCGATCGTTCCGGCGCCGCGATAACCCATGTCGGCCATGGCCCGGGCGCAGACGCCGCCCATCCTCGCGCGGTCTTCGGCCGAGATGACCGGGGAGGGCGCTTCCTCGAGCACTTTCTGGTGGCGGCGCTGGAGCGAGCAGTCGCGCTCGCCGAGATGCACCGCGTTGCCGCGTCCGTCGCCGAACACCTGGAACTCGATGTGGCGCGGATTGCCGAGGTACTTCTCTATGTAGACGGTAGCATCGCCGAACGCCGCCTTGGCCTCGCTGCCGGCCTGCTGCATCAAGGTCTCGAGCGTGTCCTCGTTCTCGCAGACCTTCATCCCGCGGCCGCCGCCGCCGCTCGCCGCCTTGATGATGACAGGATAGCCGATCTCGGCGCAGATGCGCTTCGCCTCCTCGAGATCGCTAACCGCGCCATCGCTGCCGGGCACCAGCGGCAAGCCGAGCTTGCCCGCCGTGCGCTTGGCTTCAACCTTGTCGCCCATCGTCACGATGTGCTCGGGCTTGGGGCCGATCCAGGTGATCCCGTGTGCCTCGACGATCTCGGCGAATTTGGCGTTCTCCGAAAGGAAGCCGTAGCCGGGATGGATGGCATCGGCGTGGGCGATCTCGGCGGCCGAGATGATCGCGGCGACGTTGAGATAGCTGTCGGTCGCCGGCGGCGGGCCAATGCACACGGCATGATCGGCGAGGCGGACGTGCATTGCGTCGGCGTCGGCGGTGGAGTGCACCGCGACCGTCTCGATGCCCATCTCGTGGGCGGCGCGGTGGATGCGCAGGGCGATCTCGCCGCGATTGGCGATCAGGATGCGGGTTATCGGCATGGCGGCGTCAGCCGATGACGACGAGCGGCTGGTCGTATTCGACCGGCTGGGCGTTCTCGACGAGGATCGCCTTGATCATGCCGGCCTTGTCGGCGGTGATCGGGTTCATGACCTTCATCGCTTCGACGATCACCAGCGTATCGCCCTTCTTGACGCTGTCGCCCACCTTCACGAACGGCGCGGCGCCTGGCTCGGGGGTGAGGTAGACGGTGCCGACCATCGGCGACTTGAGCGCGTCCGCGTGCTCGGCGGGTGCCTCCGCAACCGGGGCCTGGGCGGAGGGAGCCGGCGCGTGGGCGTGTGTCGCCGGGGCCGGGGCGTAGGCCTGCGCGGCCATCGCCACCGCGCCGCGCGAGACGCGTACCTTGCGGTCGCCGTCCTCGACCTCGATCTCGGTGAGCCCGGTTTCGGCGAGCAGTTCGGCGAGTTCGCGGACCAACTTGGTATCGACGTTCATTCCCGAGCTACGCCCGGCGGCGCCCTTGGTTTCGGCCATTGCCTGCCCCTTGCTATTTCAAGCGCGTGCCTATGCGCGGCTCGGCCCGGAAGGGCAAGACGCTAGAGTTTGGCCGCCTTTTCCAGCGCCACGAGGTAGCTTTGCGGGCCCAGCCCCTTGACCTCGTCGACCGCCGCCATGCCCACGTAGGAGACATGGCGGAACGGCTCGCGTCTCGCGGGATCGGACAGGTGCACTTCGATCACCGGCACCCCGATCGCCTTGATCGCATCGAGCAGCGCGATCGAGGTGTGAGTGTACGCGCCGGCGTTGAGCAGCACAGCCCGAGCCCCCTCCGCGCGCGCCTCGTGCAGCCAATCGACGAGGTGGCCCTCGTGATTGGACTGGCGCACGTCGACTTCGAGCCCGAGCTCGCGCGCGCGGTCCTCCAGCATGCCGGCGATATCGTCGAGCGTGGCGGTACCGTAGATTTCCGGCTCGCGGGTGCCGAGCAGGTTTAGGTTGGGCCCATTGAGGACGTAAACGAGGTTGCTCATGAGTAGGCTTCTAGGCGGGGGGCTCGAGCGCGCAAGCGCCATGGCGTGTTGGACTTGGCACACTTGGCACACAGTTCAGGGGAAGAAAAATCACCCCTCCACGCCCCTGATCTTGCCCCACTGGCGCGCAGCGGTGTAGCCGAGATAGCCGGTCCCGAAGAGGGCATAGAGCTCGTCGGGCAAAGCGCGCAGATAGGAGGTCATCGACCCGGCGAGGCGCGCGGCGATATCGGGCACGAACAGCGAAAGCACGCCGACCGGCAGCGACCACAGGATCATCGCGTACATGACATAGAGGAAGCCCGGCCGCGCGCGGCTCGTCCATGGATCGGGCGACTGCGCCTCGCTGACGATGGCGGAAAGGCGCGCCTCGATCTGTTTCAGTTCATGGCTTCCTTCGAGCTGAATTAGCTCGAGCTTGGCTCTTGCGCGGGCCTCCTTGTCCGGGATCACCTTGTCGATGATGGAGGCAATCGGGCCGATCAGGGTTTCGAGGACGGGCATGTCTTGATCTCCCACAAAACGATCGGCATAACCAAATAGGTTCGTGTAGGAAAACGGAATAACCGACAAGTGCGATCCGCAATTGCATTTGACTTGGCCTCGGCAGCTTTCCACAACGCCGCCGTCACAGGGAGGTCCGCTTGAAGTCCGTCGTTATTGCTTGCCTTGCCGCCTGGCTTGCGAGCGCCTCTCCACTCAGCGCGCAGCCCGCGCGATCCGATGCGGATCGGGCGCTCCGTTCGCTCTACGAAACGTACTGGGCCTGGCAGGTCGCCGACAACGGCTGGACCGAGAAGGCGGACGGTTCGGTCGAGCCCGGCGCCAAGGTCCCGTCGGCTACTGCCGAGGCCTTTCGCGCCCGGGCGGCGAAGGCCGCGGAGTTTCGGGCTCAGCTCGTTGCGATCGACGCCGCGGCGCTATCAGCTGAGGAGAGGGTCAATGCCGCGGTACTGCGCGCCGCTCTGGACGAGACCATTGGCGATGCCAAGTTCTCCGAATGGGAGATGCCGTTCGACAGCGACAGCAATTTCTGGAGCTACTGGGATGAGCCGGCTGCCTTGCAGACGGTGGCGGAGTACGAGAATTACATCGCCCGGATGAACGCGTTGCCCCGCGCGTTCGGGGAGCACATCGCCAACGCCCGCGCCGGCCTGAAGCGGGGCTTCAGCGTGCCGGCCGAGACCCTGGTGGGGCGGGATGCATCGGTCGCGGCGAACGTTGTCGGTACGCCGGAAGAGAGCCCGTTCTGGGCAGCCTTCGCGCAAATGCCTGCACGCTTTTCGGAAGCCGATCGCGCGCGTTTGCTCGCCGAAGGGCGCGCCGCCATTTCCGGCAGGGTAGTCCCGGCTTACTCTCGCCTGCTGACCTTCCTGCGGGAAGAATACCTGCCCAAGACCCGCAAGGTGATAATGGCCGAGGCCATGCCGCAGGGCCCGGCTTATTACGCCCAGCAACTACGCCAGTATACCACGCTCGACGTGACCGCCGAACAGGTCCACGAGACCGGCCTTGCGGAGGTCGCCCGGATCGAGGCGGCGATGAGGGCGATCATGGACGAGGTCGGTTTCACCGGCTCGATCGCCGAGTTCAACGAAAAGCTCCGGACCGATCCACAGTTCATCGCCCGCACGCCGGACGAGCTGATGGGCGTTTCGGCCTATGTCGCCAAGCGGGTCGACGGAAAGCTGGCGGACTACTTCGGATTCCTGCCGCGCCGGCGGTTCGAAATCCGCCCGGTCGCCGAAGCCATTGCGCCGTTCTACACCGCCGGGCGCGGCGGGCTCGATTCGTGCCAGATGAACACGCACAACCTGGCCTCGCGACCCCTCTACAACATACCCGCCTTGACCCTCCACGAATGCGCGCCAGGGCACAGTTTCCAGATGGCATTCCAGCGCGAGGTCGCGGGGGAAACACCCAAGTTCCGCCGCAACCTCTACTTCTCCGGAATGGGCGAGGGCTGGGGACTCTACACCGAGTATCTCGGCCAGGAGATGGGCATATACCGGACGCCTTACGAGCGGTTCGGCCGGTTGAGCTACGAGATGTGGCGCGCGGTCCGCCTCGTGATCGATCCGGGCATCCATCACTACGGCTGGACCCGCGACGACGCAGTCCGATACCTCGCCGATCGCACCGCGCTTTCGCGACACGAGGTCGAGACCGAAGTCGACCGGTATATCTCGTGGCCGGGTCAGGCGACCGCTTACAAGCTGGGTGAACTGACCATCCTGCGGCTACGTGCCAGGGCCGAAAAGGAGCTCGGCGCCGCGTTCGACCTTCGCAAGTTCCACGACGTCGTGCTCGCGCTCGGGTCGGTCCCGCTGCCAGTGCTCGAGACTCGCATCGATGCCTACATTGCGGACGGCGGGCGGGGTCTACCCGGGGTGACCTATGAATAGGGACGGCTAGCCGAGTGCGCCGCACGCGGATCACTTCGTTCGACGTGGCCGAAGCGGCCGGCGTAAGCCAGTCGACTGTCAGCCGCGCTCTGGCCGGTTCGCCGGCGATCACCGATAAGACCCGCACGCGGGTAGAAGCGGCCGCCGCGGCGCTAGGTTACCATGTCGATGCCCGAGCCGCGCGGCTGCGCAGTGGGCGGACGGGTACCCTGGCGGTCGTCGTGATCGGTCGGGCGGGGCTTGATCCGACGCGGGTCAGCGCGTTTCACTATGCGCTGCTCGGCAGCACCTGCGCCGCGGCGGCCGAGTGCGGCTACCAGTCGCTGGTCTCATTCCAGTCTGAACCGGGTGAATTTGCGTGGAACTATGCGGCCCAGGGGCAGGCCGACGGCCTGATCGTAATGGGCACCAGCGTCAACCGCGCAGCCTGGGCCGACTTGCTCGCGACGGCCCCAGCGGGCCCGGTTGCGCTGTGGGGCGCGCCGTTCGACGACGCGCGCTGGGTCCGCGCGGACAACATCGCGGGTGCTCGCCTGGCGGTCGAGCGGCTCGTTTCCGGGGGGCATCGCGGGATTGCCTTCGTCGGCTCGGTCGACGGCGACCACCCGCAATTCGCGGAACGCTATGAGGCCTACCGCCAGGTCCTTGCTGGCCACGGTCTAGAAGCGAGAGCACCGATCGGGGTCCCGGGGGACGACCGGACCCAGGGTGGACGTGAGGCGGTCAGCCAACTGCTCGCCTCCACTGACCGGCCCGACGCGATCTTTGCCGCCAACGACATGATCGCGCTCGGCGCGCTCGAGGCGCTCGATCGGGCGGGTGTCGCGGTCCCGGGACAATTCGGGGTGATCGGCTTCGACGGGCTCGCCGCGGGCGAGCACAGCCATCCGCCGCTCACCACGATCGAGCCCGACTTTGCCGAGGCCGGCCGCGCGCTCGTCGCGAGGGTGTGCGAGCTCGACAATGCCGAGCCCGTCACCCGCATCCCGGTCCGCCTGGTCGAACGCGGAAGCGTCCGGCCGCCAGCGTCAGGCTGAGCGGCGGCCGAGCCAGGCGAGCCACAGCTGCGCCAGCTCTGCCCGCGATCCGGTCACCGCGCGAAACGCCGCTTCCGCCTCGGCCCGATTGCCGGCGAGTGCCAGCGCGGCGCCGAGACGGGTGTTGACTAGCCCGGCATCCTCGCCGCCCTTCCTGAGCGCGACGCGGTAGAGATCGGCGGCCTCGGCATAGCGGCCGTAGCCGTAGAGCAGGTCGCCGACGAGGCGGGCTGAGCGCCCGTTGGCGGCGCTGCGCGCCTGGGCGATCTGCTGGTTGAGGCCGCGGCGGTCTTCGCCCGAGCGCCGCTCGTTGGTCGAGCGAAGCTGGGCGAACCGGGCGTCGCGCGGCGCGCCCGCTGCGGCCCCTGCATCGATGACGGCCAACGTCTCTCCTGGCAGGCCGGCGAGGTCGAGTTCCACCGCCAGCGGCAGGTAGTCGGAGGTACGCAGCATGTTCGCCGCGCGCGCGAACCGCAGCGTGTCGATCAGCAGAACACGGTCGGACCCGGCGCGCTCGCGAACGAAGGCGATCCCATTCTGCAGGTTCGCGGGTGTCGGGTAATTGCGAATGAGCGTGCCAAGGGCGGTCAGCGCCTGCGGGCGCTGTTGAGCGCGATAGTAGGTCTCGAACGCGGTCCGGTAGAGCTGTTCGCCCGCGATGCCGCCAGACGCCTCGGCAGTGCGAATCTGCTCCGCGACGCTTTGCAGCGCGCCGGCGGTGTTGCCAGAGCGGGTCTGCACGATGCGCAGGTTGTTCTGGAGCCGCGTGTCGGAGGGATTGGTCTGGATCAGCTCGCGGTAGATGCGCTCGGCGGTGGCGAAGTCGTTGGCCGCGAAGGCGGCTTCCGCCCGCTTCTCGACGATCTGGTTCATCGCGGTGCGATAGATGCTCCGCTCGTCGGCGGGCGTCGACGCATTGGCGAGCAGCGCCGTCAGGACGCGTTCCTGTGCTGCAAGATCGTTGGCGCCGAGCGCCAGGCTGAGCTGGACGCGGCCGAGGAGATAGCGTGCGTCGTTGCTGTTGGCGGCGGCCTCGGCGGCAGGGAGCAACGCACGAACCGCAGCCCAGTCGGGCGTTTGGCCCGCCTTGCGGGCGGTATCGGCGGCGGTATTGGCGGTCAGCAGCGGGTCGATCGCCTTCTTCTCGGCCTTCGATAGGTTGAAGCTGCGCTGGGGCGCCGGCGCCGCGGTTTGGGCGGCGACGGGCAGAGCTGTGACGGCGACGCTTCCGCCAACCATGGTGGCGAGTGCAAGCGCGATCTTGCGTGACGACATGCGAATGGATTCCTCTGAGTGGTGAGTGCGCGGCCTCTGGGGATCAGGCGCTGAATGCGCCCTGACTGTCCGGTTCAACTCCCGCCCAGACGCAGGGGTCCCGCACTAGTCGTAATAGCGCCGACGAGGGGGGACCTCGCAGCAGTGGAAGTACCCCTTGACCGACTTGTTGATGAACGTCCCGGCGGAATCGCTATCGCACAAGGCACGGTAGATCTGGGGCGGAACGTCCGCGTAAACATAACGCCGGCCGCTCCTGAACCAGACGCTGAGATCGCGGCTTGCCGGGTTGTAGGCAATGCGCTCGATGGCTGACGACGAGTGGAGTTCCTGGACTGGCATGATGCGCCAGCGCTCGGTCGAATCAGCCCGTTCCGCGTGAAGCGCCGAACCGAATCGCTTTCGGGCCAGAGCGAATCTGGGTGAAGAAAAAGGGCGGCCCCCGATCGCTCAGGGGCCGCCACAGTGAGTGAGAGATGCTCGGAGCGCTGCGCGTTCCTTACCTAGAACTGGAAGCCGGCAGTCAGTCGGAAAGAATGAAGGTCGAGGTGGCTGTCCGCCGGGCGCAGGTTGGTGCCGCCGCCATTCCGCAAGAACGGGTTGGTGGCCGGCGCGGTGCCCGGACCCACCGCCACGAACGCATCGTCGTCCTTGTAACGCGAGTAAAGGTACTCGAGGCCGAGGGTGAGCCCGCCGCCGAGCAGCAGCTCGGCGCCGCCGCCACCCTGCCAGCCCCAAACCCGGTCGTCGCCGTCTTCGGTCAGCGTGAACGAGTTGGCGATGTTGGTGGTCGTGAAAGCCCGGTCGATGTCCGCATAGGCCAAGCCGCCGGTGGCGTAGAACAGCCCGCGGCCGTCGCCCGGCGAAATGCCCAGGCGCGCGCGCGCGGCGATCGAGTTATCGACCTGACGGGCGAACGTGTAGCTGGCGGGAGTCGAGCTGAAACCGGTCTCGGAATCGACGGCGTCGGTCATGCTGCCTTCGATCAGCAGCCCACCGACGAACGAGCCGAAGCGCTTGTCGAACCCGATGCGCAATGCGTAGCCGAGATCGTCGTCGTCGCCGGTGCAGCCCGCGCCGACGTTGTTACCGTTGGCGGCCCCCGTGCAGAACCCGGGAGCGAAGGCGTCGGCTCCCGCGACGGTCGTCACTGTATCGCCGAACGTGCCATCGCGATTGGTATCGAACTCGAGCCCCTTGGCCCCGCTGTCGACTTGGTCGAGGCCGACGGCACCGGAAACATAGAGACCATCGAAGGTGGTCGGAGTGCTCTGCGCCGCAGCAGGCTGAGCGACCGAGGCGAGGGCGATGATCGAGGCGGTGGTGAGCGAGCGCATATAGTTCCTTTTCGGATGACCCGAGAGCTGGGGTTGGCTTCGACGGCAAACGGCGCGCCGCGACCGTCGTTCCTCGCCGGCTAAACGATTCTCAATATGTGACCGAAAGGGCACAGAGCACGGCGGCTGCGGAGCGACCCCAGCGAACCGAGCGGGTGCCCGGGCTACTTTGGCGATTAGAACCACTGGTCGGGACGAGAGGATTCGAACCTCCGACCCCCACACCCCCAGTGTGATGCGCTACCAGGCTGCGCTACGTCCCGAGACCAGTGGAGGCGCGCCTATAGGTGCGGCTCTCGGGCAAGGCAAGGCGTTGCGCGAGGGCAACGGGCGGGCATGAATTGCCCTTGCCGAACGATGCTGCTAGGCGCGCCGCCATTGCGGCCGGCGGGTTCACCCCCAGCTCGCGCCCGCTTCCCTTTCGTTCGAATGGACCGAACTGACGATGCTCGAAATTCTCGCCGCCGCAGCCGGCGCCGAAGCGCCTCCGGTATGGATCAGCTGGTTGCCGATCGTCGGCATGATCGCGATCTTCTGGTTCCTCCTCATCCGTCCGCAGATGCGCCAGCAGAAGGCTCACCGCGAGAAAGTCGCCGGCCTCAAGAAGGGCGACCAGGTGGTGACCGCCGGCGGCCTGGTGGGCAAAGTCCTCAAGGTCGACGAGAACTACGTCGATCTCGAACTGGGCCAAGGCGTGAAGGTGAAAGCGGTCAAGCATACCATCGGCGACGTAATCCAGCCGGGCGGCACCGCCGCCGCGAACGACTAAGGGCGGCGCCGCCCGATGCTCGATTTTCCCAGGTGGAAGAAGGCGTGGCTGTGGCTGGTAACCGCCGCCGCCGCTCTTGCCGCACTGCCTTCGCTGTTCTCGCTCGCCGGCATACCGTGGCCTGCCGCACTGCCGAACCCAATCGTAAACCTCGGGCTCGATCTCGCCGGCGGTAGCCACATTCTACTCGAGGCGGAAGGCAGCCAGATCGCTGCCCAGCGCCTCGAGAACATGGAAGAGACCGTCCGCACGACGATGCGCCAGGCGAGCCCGCGCATCCGCATCGGCGACGTTTCGACCTCCGGCGGCCGGCTGAGCTTCATGCTCGACGATGTCAGCCAGCTCGACCGGGCGCGCGAGCTGCTTCTCCCTACGATCAACGGCACCGGCACCGTTCGTGAGTGGGATCTGCAGGTGATGGACGGCAACCGGTTCGTCCTCACGCCGACCACCCAGGGTCTCGAGGCGGCAGTCGATAGCGCCATGACCAGCGCGACCGAAGTGGTGCGCAAGCGTATCGACGCCCTCGGCACGCGCGAGCCGACTATCATTCGCCAGGGCGACACGCGGATCGTCGTTCAGGTTCCCGGTCTCCAGGATCCGCAGCAATTGAAGGATCTGCTCGGTCAGACCGCCAAGCTCGAATTCAAGCTGGTCGATGAAAATGCGCTGCCAAGCGACGTCCAGCAGGGCATCGCGCCCGCCGGCAGCCAGATATTCCCCTTCTCCGAAGGATCGGCGACGCCGGGCCAGCCGCTCGCCGTTCGCCGCCTGGGCGGGATCAAGGGGGATAACCTCGTCAACGCGCAGCAGACCTTCGACCCCCAGACCAACGAACCGGTTGTCTCGATACAGTTCGACCAGCAGGGTGCGGCCAAGTTCGCGCAGTTGACGACGCAGAACGTCAACAAGCCCTTCGCGATCATCCTCGACGAGAAGGTGCTTTCCGCACCCAACATCAACGAGCCGATCCGCGGCGGGACCGCGCAGATCTCGGGTGGTTTCTCGGTAGATACCGCCAACCAGCTCGCCATTGCGCTGCGGTCCGGCGCGCTGCCGGTCGACCTCACCGTAATCGAAGAGCGGACCGTGGGGCCGGACCTCGGCGCAGACTCGATCAAGAAGGGGGCCATCGCGCTTGCCGTTGGTCTCGGCCTGTTGATGGCTTTCATGATCGCCACTTACGGTCGGTTCGGAGTGTACACCTGCCTGGCGCTGATCATAAACGTGTTGATGATCCTCGGCGTCATGGCCTGGCTAGGCGGCGCGGCGGCACTGACGCTGCCGGGCATCGCGGGCCTCGTTCTCACGGTCGGCGCGGCGGTGGATGCCAACGTGCTGATCAACGAGCGCATTCGCGAGGAGCGGGCCAAGGGGCGCAAGGTCGTTCAGGCGATCGAGATGGGCTACAAGGAAGCCAGTGTCGCGATCTTCGACGCCAATATCACCAACACCATCGCCGCGGTGATCATGTTCATCTTCGGTAGCGGCCCGATCCGCGGCTTTGCCGTGGTGCTCATAATTGGCATCGTCACGTCGGTGTTCACTGCGGTCACGCTGACCCGCATGTGGGTCGCCGGGTGGCTGCGGCGCACGCGGCCCAATGACCTCGTGCTTTAGGAAAGCAGGACGATGAAGCTCCTGAAGCTCATTCCCGACAACACCAACATCCGTTTCCTGCGCTGGCGGGTTCCATTCTACGCGGTCAGCCTGTTGCTGATGGCGGCCTCGGTCGGGTTGCTGTTCACCAAAGGGCTCAACCTCGGTGTCGACTTCGTCGGCGGGCAGATGATCCGCATGACCTTCGTCGAGCAGCAAGCCGCGCCGCTCGCCGACTTGCGCGAGCGGATCGACGACCTCGGTTACGGCGAACCGATTATCCAGCAGTTCGGCAAGCCGAACGAGATTTCCGTCCGCATGCGGCTGCCCGAGGATTCAGCCAACCGCACCGAATTCGCGGCCAAGATGACGACCGACATCGTCTCGGCGGTGCGCCAAGCCTACCCGCAGGTCCGCATCGACGGCATAGATTCGGTTTCCGGCAAGGTTTCCGGCGAACTGTTCCGCGACGGCATCCTCGCACTGCTCCTCGCGGCGATCGGCATCTCGATCTACATCTGGGTGCGCTTCGAGTGGCAGTTCGGAATAGGCGCGCTGTTCGCGCTGGTGCACGACGTGACGCTGACGCTCGGCCTGTTCTCGCTGACGCAGATGGAGTTCGACCTCAATATCGTGGCCGCGCTGCTGACGCTGATCGGGTACTCGCTCAACGACAATATCGTGGTGTACGATCGCATCCGCGAGAACCTCAAGAAGTACCGCCGCATGCCGTTCACCGAGCTGCTCGACCTGTCGGTTAACGAGACCTTGAGCCGCACGGTGGTGACATCGCTGTCGCTGCTGATCACTCTGGCGGCGCTGCTCATTCTCGGGCCCGACGTGATCTTCGGGTTCACGGCGGCAATCACATTCGGTATCTTCGTCGGCACCTACAGCTCGATCTTCATGTCGACGCCGCTGCTGCTGTGGCTGGGGGTTACCTCGGATAGCTTTGTGCCTAACGAAGGGCCCGACAAGGCGGAACGTGCGGCGCGCGGCGAGCCGGCTTAGCCCACCAGGGTTTCGTAGTACTCGGCCAGCGCCGCGGCGTTGGCCTGCCAGCTGAAGCGATCCGCCATCGCGGCGACCGCTTCACGCTGGGGTGGGTCGGCCAGCAATTCGCGCACGCCAGCAGCGATCGCACCGGGATTGCGCGCGACGATGCAGCCCGCCTGGGGCGCGATAATGACCTCACGCGCTCCACCTGCGTCAGTGATCACCAACGGCGTGCCGCAGGCGAGCGCTTCGATCCAGGCATTTGCGAGGCCTTCGCTTTCTGATGGCAGAACCATCGCGTCCGCGGCCGAGAGCACCAGCGGCATCAAGTCATGGTCGAGGCTGCCGAGGAAATGAACGCGAGCCGCGACACCGCGCGCAGCGGCGAGAGCACGCAGCTTGGCTTCGTCCTCGCCGCTTCCGACTAGCAAGAGAACGGTGTCATCCGGCAGTCCGCCGAGCGCCTCGATCGCGAGGGACTGGCCCTTGCGCGCGACGAGGGCCCCGACCGTTGCCAGAACCGGCGCGCCATCGGGAAGTATAATTCCCAGTTCGCGCGAAAGCCGCCGGCGGAGTTGCGGGTGCTGCAGCGGCCGGAAACGGTCGCGGTCGAGCCCGGTATAGTGAACCGTGATCCGGTCGCGCGGCAGGCCAACTTCCACCATGTCCCCGGCCAGCGCCGCGCAGACCGCGAGCAGTCCGTTCGCCTGCGCGCCCGCCGACAGAATCTGGCGCCGCGTATCGTCTCGGAGACTCCAGTAAAGGATGTCCGAACCTCGTGCCTTGATCGACAGCGGGAGGCCGAGGTCCGCGGCGAGGGCCGCGGCCGCTGGGCCGTCGGGATAGAAGAACTGCGCATCGATGAGGTCGAAGGACTGCGCGGCGTGGAGCCGGCGTGCAAGGGGCAGGATGGCGCGCGCGATGAGCCGCGGATTGATCGCTGCGCCGAGCCGCGGGATCGTGCGGAAGACCGGGCGATGAACCTCCACTCCGTTCTCGCGCCCATCGACGGCGGCGGCTTTCAGCGACCGGTACCGGCCGAGCGCGACTGGCGGCAGGCCGATCGGGTTGACGACCGTAACTTGCCAGTCGCCCTGGGCCGCCAGCGCCTCGAGACTCCGCGCGACGAATGTCCCGAAGCGCGGATTGGCCGCGTTAGGATAGAGCGTCGCCAGCGAGAGAACCCGGCGCGGCTTCACGATTAGAGTTTCCGGACGAGCATCTCGGCGACCGCGATCCACGGCGGGTCGTCGACTACCTGCTGCTTCTGTCCGGTCCCGACCGGTAGCACCCCGACCTTGCCGCCTTGCCGGTCGATCAGCCGCCCGAATGCAAAGCGGCCGCCCTTGCGGGGAACGAGAACGTCGCGGTTGATGGCTTTGCCGGCCTGATCCGGTTCGATCTGCCGCAACCACAACTGGTCGCCTGTCCGATACTCTCCCGCCGCCGCTTCTATCGTAAGCACCACGCGAATGTCGTTTCCGCCTAGCTCGGTTGGAAGCAGGGCGTCGCGGGGCGCGGGCAATGCCTCCGGCCCGCCCCCGCTCAGTTGCGCTACGACTTGCGCGCGGGCGTTCCCTTCGGATCGCACCAGCATCTCCGGATCAACCCCGAGCGCCGCGGCGATACGGTCCATCCATTTGGTTGAAAGGTTACGCATACCCGTTTCGAGCCGACCGATGGTCTGCGCCGTGGTTGGCGGGCGGCACGCTTCGGCCAGATCGGCAAGGGTCATGCCCTTGTCACGCCGGAAGTCACGAATACGGTTTATCATCTCGAAAGTCCTAACCAAATCGGTTTTCTCTTTCCTACAGCATCCGGCCTTTGGCAAGCGCGATTCGAGCTACCCGGAGAAGCGCATGCGCCACCTCGTCGAACGCGAATTGACCCCCGAAGGACCCCGCCGGATGGGCACGGCCAAAGGCCGACCGCGGACAGTCACCGTAAACCTCGCCGAATCGCCCCTCACCTGGCTTCACGCCCGCGGCCATCTGGAGGACCGCCTGTTCGCCGCGGGTGAGCGTCTCCGTGCCGACTACGAGCGCGCGCAGCTCGCGCCCAGCATCACGATGCGCTGGGATCCAGTGCGAGTGAGAACCACCGGCCATGATGAGCTCACGCCGGGGGAACGTCAGATTGCCGCTAAGGCCCGCTTCGACGGCGCGATTGCCGCCGCCGGCAAGGGGCTGGAAGACGTATTGTGGCGCGTTGTCTGCGCTGGCGAAGCGCTGCCCCATGCTGAACGGGCGCTCGCGTGGCCCGCGCGCAGCGGCAAGCTCGTTCTGCGGCTTGCGCTCGACCGGGTGGCCGACTTCTACCGGATCGCCTGATCAACCCTCGACCAGTTCGGCGAGCGTGAGCCAACGCTCCTCCGCCGCATCTTTCTCGGCGCGCGCTTTGGTGAGCGCCTTCATCACCGCGTCGAAGCGCTTGGGGTCGCGCATGTAGAGCTGCGCGTCCGCCAGTTCACGCTCGCCTTCGGCGATCGCGCGTTCCAGGTCTTCGATCCGCGCCGGCAGCAAATCGTAGTCGCGCTGATCCTTGTAGGTGAGCTTTGCGGCCCGGGGTGGCGGGGGCGGCGGTGGCGCCCCTTCCGAGCTTGCGTTGCGATTAGCTGCGGGCCGCGGCGCCGACGCCGCCTTGCGCCGCGCCGTCCAGTCCTCGTAACCGCCGGCCACCACGTCGACCTTGCCGCTGCCGTCGAGGCCGAGCGTCATCGTCACCGTCCGATCGAGAAAGTCGCGGTCGTGGCTGACGATGAGGACGGTGCCGTCATAGTCGGCGATTACTTCCTGCAGCAGGTCGAGCGTTTCGAGGTCGAGATCATTGGTCGGCTCGTCGAGGACCAGCAGGTTTGACTTGCGGGCGAACTCGCGCGCCAGCAGCAGCCGGCTGCGCTCGCCGCCCGAGAGAGTGCCGACCCTCGCGTCGACGATTGAGGGGTCGAACAGAAATTCCTTGAGGTAGCCTTGCACGTGCTTGCGCCCGTCTCCGACATCGATCCAGTCGCCGCCCTCGGCGAGGACCTGTCGGACAGTTTTCTCTGGCGACATTAGGCTGCGCTGCTGGTCGATCAGCACGCCGGTGAGGGTCTTGGCGATAGTGATCTTGCCGCTGTCGGGCGCCAGTTCGCCGGTCAGCAGCTTGAGCAACGTCGTCTTGCCCGTACCGTTGGCGCCGACCACGCCGACGCGGTCGCCGCGCTGGATGCGCAGGTTGAAGTTGCGGATGATCCGCCGCTCGCCAAATGATTTCGAGACATCCTCGGCGACGATGACTGACTTCGACTTGAAATCCTCCGCCACCGTGAGTTGCAGCTTGGCGGTCCCTTGCGGCCCGAGCATCGACGCGCGGGCTGCGCGCATCTGCCACAGCTTCTCGAGCCGGCCCTGATTGCGCTTGCGCCGCGCGGTCACGCCGCGTTCGAGCCAGTGTGCCTCGATCTTGAGCTTGGCGTCGAGCCGCTCGGCGTTGCGCGCTTCCTCCGCGTAGACTTGCTCCTCCCACGCCTCGTACCCGCCGAAGCCGACTTCCTTGCGGCGCATAGCTCCGCGATCGAGCCAGAGCGTCGTGGTGGTCAGCCGCTTGAGGAACGTGCGGTCGTGGCTGATGACGAGAAACGCGCCCTTGAAGCGGCTCAGCCAGTCCTCGAGCCAGTCGATCGCTGCGAGGTCGAGGTGGTTGGTCGGCTCGTCCATCAGCAGCAGGTCGGGATCCTGGGCGAGCGCACGGGCGACCGCTGCGCGGCGCCGCTCGCCACCGCTCGCCTTGTCGGCGGCGCGGCGCATGTCGATACCGAGCTGGCCGGCAATCGCTTCGACCTCGTGCGGGGCGGGGGGCAAGTCACCCGCCAAAGCCCAGTCCATCAGCGTGGCGTGGCCGGCGAAGTCCGGCTCCTGCTCCAGCAGCACGATGCGGGTCCCTGGCTTGACCTTGCGCAGGCCCTTGTCGGGCTCGATCTGTGCGTCGATCAGCTTGAACAGCGTGGTCTTGCCGACCCCGTTGCGGCCGATGAGCGCGATGCGGTCGCGCGGGCCGACGTGGAGGTCGAGGTCGGCGAACAGCCAGCGTCCGCCCTGTTGCAGGCCGAGGCCTTCCCAGCTTAGGATTGGAGGCTGCGCCATGACGCGCGGCCCCTAGGGGTTGGCGGCGCCGCCCGCAACCTTGGCTTCCTCCACCATTCGCTCGACATCCGCGAGCAGGGCAGGGGCATCGTAAACCACCCCATCCTTGATCGTCCATCGCACCCCACCGATGGTCTCGACCTGGTTCGTCTCGCGGTCGAGGCGCTGGAAGCCGGTGCCATAGAGCACCTTGAGGTTGGCGAGCGGGTTCTCGGGTACGATCAACAGATCGGCGAGCTTGCCAGCCTTCACGCTGCCCATCGGGGGCTCAATACCCTTCGGATCGTAGATTTCGCGCGCCCCGTCGATCGTCGCAGCCCGGATTACCTCCAGCGGGGTGAGCCCCGCCTCGCGCAGCATCTCCAGCTCGGAGACGTAGGAGAAACCCCACGTCTGGTAGATGTAGCCGGGATCCGAGCCGGCAGTCACGCGGCCGCCGCGATTCTTGAAGTCGCGCGTGAGATCGAACCACTTGCGGTAGAACTTCTTCCACGCGACCTCGGTCTCGCTGGTCCAGTCGTGGTAATAGCTGCCGTGGTTGGTCAGGCTCGGCTGGTAGAAGTCCCACAAGCTAGGCAGGGTGTACTTGTCGTGCCATTCGAGCGTGCGGGCGCGGGAGACATCGCGGCTGGCGGCGTAGATGTTGAACGTGGGGCTCAGAGTGACTTTCTTCTCGACGAGGCCGTCAAGGAAGCCGTCCCACTTCGCACTGCCCGGTTCGACCGCCTGGTCCGCGGTACGGGCGACCCAGCCGAAGCGATCCTGCTCGTCGTAGTAATTGAAGTCGGCCGGATATTCGGGGATCGCGCGGCCGTCGAGAAGACTCTCGAACAGGCCGTAGAAATGAGTGATGCCTCCCATGCCGAGCTCGGCTGCCTTGGCTGCGTTGACCTCGGCCACGCCTTCCTGCTTGAGATGCGTGACGGTCCCGAGCTTGAGCTTCTTCGCTTCGTCTAGCGCGGCGGCTAGAACCGCGGGGCTCTCAGAGTTGAAGAACTTCACGCCTTCGAAGCCCTGCGCCGCGATCGCGCGGACCCAGGCGCGGGCCTTCTCCGGCGTATCGGGGGTTCCTTGCGACCACTTGTCGCCGAACGCGGCGTAAGGAACCAGCCTCGGCGCGACGATGGTGTTCGCCCGGCTGCGCGCCGCGTCGCTGAGATCGTCGCCCGGGCCGAAATAGAACGATACCCCGCGCACCGTGGTCACCCCGTGCGCCAGCCACAGCTTGTAGCCGTAGCTCGGCTGCGGAGCCTTGATCGGGTCGCCGTTGTGGCCGTGCACATCGACGAAGCCCGGCAGGACATACATTCCCTTGGCGTCGATCGTCCGCTGAGCGCGGGCCGCGACTTCGGCCGGCGCGCCGCCCGGGTGGAGCGTGGCGATCCGGTCGCCCGAAATCTCGATGTCCACCGGGCGCATGGGGGGCGCACCTGTGCCGTCGATCACCGTGGCGCCGGTGATGAGCAGGGTAGTGAAGGGCCCTTCGCCCTCTCCCGCCGTTCGTTCGGGCACGCGCTCCATCTGAGGTTGTGCTAGTAGCGGGATTTGGACCAGGAGCGTGGCAACGAAGGCAAGCAAGCGGATTGGCGACATCGGTTCCCCCTCTGCGTTGTCATTGGCTGCTTGCCCGCTGCGGAACAAGCCGGTTCAGCAGCGCGTAATCGCGCCCTGCACAACCTGTATTCCTAACTTGGAGCAACTTATGATCCGCGTCCTCTTCCCGCTTGCAGCTGCCGCTATCGCCGTTCCGGCCGTAGCCACCGAAGTCCAGGTCACTTCGCAAGGGCCAGTGGTCGAACTGGCGGTGACCGAAACCGTCAAAGCCAAGCCAGACCTGGCCGAAGTAAGCGCAGGAGTGACGACCGAGGCGCCCACGGCGGTTGCCGCGATGGATGCCAATGCCCGCGCGATGGAGGCGGTGATCGCGCGCATCAAGGCGCTCGGTATTGCAGCCGACGACATCCAGACGACCGGCATCAACCTCGGCGCGCAATACGATTACGACCAGGCGCGCAACCGACCGACCTTTCGGGCCTATCAAGCCTCCAACCGGGTCAGCGTGACGTTGCGCGAGGTGAAGCGCACCGGTCCTGTACTGGACGCGTTAGTGGCCGCCGGGGCAACTGACATAGCCGGCCCGAACTTCTCGATCGATGACGACGCCGGTCCACGAGCCCAGGCACGCAAGGCGGCTTTCGAAAAAGCACAGGCGCAGGCCGGCGAATATGCCCGTTGGGCGGGCTTCTCCGGCGTTCGCCTTCTATCCATCAGCGAAGCGGTCAATCCGGGCCGTCCAATACCGATGATGGAGCGGCCGATGGTAGGCCAGGCCGCCGACGCCAAAGCGACCCCCGTCGAACCCGGCCTGGTGGGCACGTCAGTGACCGTCTCGATCACCTTCGAAATGACTCGTTGATCGCCTGAACCGGGCGCGGAGGGAGCATTCACGGGTTGTTCAATGCGCGGCAACTAGGCATCTGAGCGTCATGAAGAAATTGCTCGCCCCGATACTGGTTGCCGCGGCGCTCCTCCCGAGCGCTCCGGCGCTTGCCCAGCGCAACGACCAAGGCGAAGCGCGCAAGGAAATGCGCGCCGGCAACGTCTTGAGCCTGCGACAAATCGAGGCGCGTGTGCTGCCTGACTACGAGGGGCACCAGTATCTCGGCCCGGCGTACGATTCCACGGCGATGGCTTATCGGCTAAAGTTCATAAAGGGACGGCAGGTGACTTACGTCGATGTCGACGCGCGCACCGGGCGCGTCCTCGGGGTGTCCCGCTGAGGCCTTCGGAAACCAGCGCTTCGGTTGACGCGTTCATATCTTGCGCCCACATCAAGGTCGCAAGGTAAACAGGGACTACTCGACCATGCGCATCCTGATCGTCGAGGACGAGCCGACCCTCGGCAAGCAGCTGAAATCGACGCTGGAACAGACCGGTTATGCCGTCGATCTGTCGACCGACGGCGAAGACGGGCACTTCCTCGGCTCCACCGAAGAATACGACGCCGTGATCCTCGACCTGGGCCTTCCGGAGATCGACGGGCTCACGGTGCTCGGCATGTGGCGCAAGGAGGGGCGCAAGTTCCCCGTCCTGGTGCTGACCGCGCGCGACAGTTGGTCCGACAAGGTCGCCGGGCTCGACGCCGGGGCCGACGATTACCTCGCCAAGCCGTTCCAGACCGAAGAGCTGATCGCCCGTCTGCGCGCGCTGATCCGCCGCGCCAGCGGCAACACTTCGAGCGAGCTCACGGCCGGACCGGTTCGCCTCGACACGCGTTCGGGCCGCGTCACGCTGGCCGGCGAGCCGGTCAAGCTGACCGCGCAGGAATACAAGCTCTTGAGCTACCTGATGCACCACAAGGGCAAAGTCGTCAGCCGCACGGAGCTGATCGAGCATATCTACGACCAGGATTTCGACCGCGATTCGAACACGATCGAGGTCTTTGTCACCCGCATCCGCAAGAAGCTGGGTGCAGACGTCATCACAACCATCCGTGGCCTCGGTTACAGCCTCGACGACCCCGACGAACAGCCGCGCGCCAACTGACCCGGCGGCATCGGCGGCCCCGCTTGCGGGGGCAGCCGACGCGCCGGTGAGCGGGGCGCTAGCCCCCGCTGCGCATCGCGGAAGTTTGTCGCGGCGGATGATGCTCATCGCCTTCGGCTGGATCGCCGTCCTGCTGCTGGCCGGAGGCTTCACGCTCGATCGCACGCTGACCAACCTCGTCGAAAAGAACTTCGACGACCAGCTCGGCTACATGCTGACTGCGATGATCGCCTCGGCGGAGATCGGCCCGGACGGCGAGGTATTCTTCAACCGCCCACTCGGCGACCAACGCTTCCTCGAGCCCAATAGCGGTCTCTACTGGCAGATCAGCGGCGATGGTCATGACGACTTCCCCAGCCGCAGCTTGTGGGACCGCAGCCTTCAGGTGCGGCGCGACCACCAGGATTCCGACACGCACCTCTACGATTCCGATCAATTCCCCGGCGAGCCGCTCCGTGTGGCCGAGCGCTCGATCGTGCTGCCGGGCAGCGACACCGCGTGGTGGTTCACCGTGGCGGCAAGCCGCGGCGAACTCGATTCACAGCTAGCCCGCATCCGCTCGATCCTCGTGTGGAGCTTCGCCGTGCTCGGGTTGGGGCTGATGGGGATGGCCATGCTCCAGACGTGGTACGGTCTAGGGCCGTTGCGGCGCGTGCGGCTGGCGATCCAGCATATGCGCGCGGGGGGTGCCAACCGGGTGACCGATCCCCTGCCGCTCGAGGTGCAGCCCCTGGTCGAGGAATTGAACGCGCTCCTCGAGCATTCCGAGCGGCAGGCGGAAGAAGCACGCACCCACGCGGGCAATCTCGCGCACGCGCTGAAGACCCCGCTGACCGTCATCAACAATGCGGCCACCGCGCACGCCCCGGACCTGCCGGAGACGGTAATCCGCGAAGCCGGCACGATGCGGCGGCATGTCGACCATCACCTCGCGCGCGCCCGCGCGGTGGGCCGTCGCGCCGTCGGCCTCGCAGTAACGCCGGTGTGCGAAAGCGCCGAGGCCGTCCGCCGGGCGGTCGAGCGACTTTATCCCAGCGTTCGCTTCGATCTCGACGGCAATCGCGACGCGCGTGTGGCGATCGAGCGCCAAGACCTCGACGAGATCCTGGGCAACCTGATCGAGAACGCCGCCAAGTACGGCGGGGGAAGCGTGTTCGTCACGGTCGACGCCGAGCCCAAGGAAGAGGCCTGCGTGATCTGGATCGAGGATGACGGCGTCGGAATCCCCGAGGCCGAGCGCGGGCGTATCTTCGACCGCGGCGCGCGGCTCGATACGGGCAAGCCCGGCACGGGCCTCGGTCTCGCCATCGTGCGTGACGTGGCGGAGATCTATGGCGGCGGCGTGACGCTCGGCGAAAGCGAGGACCTGGGCGGGCTGCTGGTGCGACTGATTTTGCCGCGGGCGCGATGAGCGCCGGCTAGGCGGTGCGCGCGCTTTCGTGGTGCCGGATGACCTCGTCGATCACGAAGCGAATGAACTTCTCGCTGAACTCGGGATCGAGCTGCGCTTCTTCGGCAAGCGCGCGCAGGCGAGCGATCTGCGCACTTTCGCGGTCGGGATCAGCGGGCGGCAGGTTGGCCTCGGCCTTATAAGTCCCGACTGCCTGGGTGATGCGGAAGCGCTCCGCCAGGATGTGGATCAACGCGGCATCGAAGTTGTCGATGCTCTTGCGATAAGCCGCCAGGACGGGATCGGGCTCGTTGCTCATTGCTAACCTGTGATAGCGGCGATTCCCCGCTTGCCAAGCGGGGTAGGGCCTACCATGTGCGCCGCATGACCGCCGAGATCGTTCCGCTGAAGCGTCGCGGCGCCGCCACTCCTTCACTGGATCCGATGCTCGGCCTGACCGCGCAAGGGATGAATTCGGTCAATGCGGTGATCCTCGACCGGATGCAGTCGAAGATCCCGCTGATCCCGGCGCTGGCCGGGCACCTGATTTCCGGCGGCGGCAAGCGGCTGCGGCCGATGCTCACGCTCGCGGGGGCGGAACTGGTCGGCTATAACGGCACGCGCCACTTCAAGCTCGCCGCCGCGGTCGAGTTTATCCACACGGCCACCCTGCTACACGATGACGTCGTCGACGGCAGCGACCTCAGGCGCGGCAAGGCCGCGGCGAACATCGTCTTCGGTAACCCGGCGACGGTGCTGGTCGGCGACTTCCTCTTCAGCCGCGCATTCGAGCTGATGGTCGAAGACGGCAGCCTCAAGGTGCTGAAGATCCTTTCGCACGCCAGCGCGGTGATCGCCGAAGGGGAGGTCGACCAGCTGACCGCTCAGCGCCAGATCGAAACCAGCGAGGAACGCTATCTCGCCATCATCGGCGCCAAGACGGCGGCGCTATTCGCCGCCGCGAGCCGTATCGCCGCCGTGGTCGCCGAGGCCGACGAGCGGCGCGAGCAGGCGCTCGACGATTATGGCCGCAACCTCGGCATCGCGTTCCAGTTAGTCGACGACGCGATCGATTACGATTCGGATGCGAGCACGATGGGCAAGGCGCGCGGCGATGACTTCCGCGAGGGCAAGATGACCCTGCCGGTCATCCTCGCCTACGCCCGCGGGAGCGACACGGAGCGCAAGTTCTGGCAGGCTGCCATCGCCGGGCATCGCGAGGGCGACGATGCGCTCGCCGAAGCCACTCGCCTGATCGCCAAGCACGGTGCCCTTGCCGCCACGCGCGAACGAGCCCGCCACTTCGCCGATCGCGCGATCGATGCCTTGTCGATCTTTCCCGACGGCGCCGCCCGAAGGGCGATGTCGGAGGCCGCCGAGTTCGCAGTCGCGCGCGGGTATTGAGCCAACCGGCGCGCTCGGCGCGCCTGCGCTGCGTCCAGGCCGCTTTCCTACAGCCGCGCAGGTGTGCAATTGACGCGGCGTGATCCAGTTCTTCGCCACCGCTCCCTTCGCTACCCGCGCTGCGGCCGATAGTCTGGAAGATCACGACGGCACGGTCCGCAAACACCGTTTTACGGATAGCACGCGGGCCGGCGAAGTTTTTGAAGACCCCCCGGTCGGAGTGCCAAGCCGGTGACCGAACTACCGATCCGGGCGGTGCTGCCAGCGCTCATCGGGGCATTGCGCGAACAGACCGGCGCTGTACTCATCGCCCCTCCGGGAGCGGGCAAGACGACTGCCGTCGCTCCTGCCCTGGTGTCGGAGCCGTGGTGCACCGGTCAGGTCATCGTCACCGGCCCCCGCCGGGTAGCGGCCCGCGCGGCCGCCGAGCGGATGGCCGAGTTGCTGGGCGAGCGCGCAGGAGAGACCGTGGGTTACCTCACCCGCATGGACAGCCGGTATTCGGCGAAAACGCGGGTCCTCGTCGTGACCGAAGCGATTCTCGTCAATCGCCTGCTCGACGATCCGGAACTCGCCGGCGTTTCCGCGCTGCTGTTCGACGAAGCGCACGAGCGGCACCTGGAGGGCGATCTCGGTCTCGCGCTGGCGCTGGAAGCGCGAGCGGTGCTGCGGGAAGACTTGCGGGTGGTCGTCATGTCGGCGACCATCGATGGCGCCCGGTTCGCCAGCCTGCTCGGCGACGGCGCGCCGGTAATCGAGAGCCGGGGCAAGGCTTTCCCGCTCGATATCAGATGGTTGGGCTCCTTTCCTGACAAGCGTCTGGAGGACGCCATGACGATGGCGGTTTTGACCGCCTGGCGCGAGCAGGATGGGGATATCCTGGCCTTCCTGCCCGGGGTCGGCGAGATCGAGCGCCTGCGCGAGCGGCTCGAGGCTCGCCTGCCCGAGACACCGATCCTCCCTCTTCATGGGCAAGTCGAGCCTGCGGGCCAGCGGGCGGCAATCCGGCTCGATCCGGAGGGGCGACGGCGGATCGTGCTGGCGACGGCAATCGCGGAAACGTCGCTCACGCTCGATGGAGTGTCGGTCGTGGTCGACGCCGGGCTTGCGCGCCGAGCCGAGTTCGACAAGGCCGCCGGCACCATGCACCTCTTGACCGGCCGGGCCAGCCAGGCTGCCGCCGCGCAGCGCGCGGGCCGCGCGGCCAGGCAAGGGCCCGGGGTGGCCTATCGGTTGTGGGAGATGGCCGCGCATGCCGGGCGGCCGCCGTTCGACCCGCCGGAAATGCTCGGGGCGGACCTGGCCCCGCTGGTGCTTGCTCTGGCGCGGTGGGGCGCAGGTGACCCTGCTACTCTGCCGTGGCTCGATCCGCCGCCGTCCGCAGCGCTCGCCGCGGCGCGCGTTCGCCTCGAGCAATTGGGCGCGATGGATCGGGAAGGGCGCATTACCGAGCGCGGCCGCAAGCTCGCCGCGCTACCGCTGGATCCCCCGCATGCGGCGATGGTGCTGGCCGGCGCTGAAGCAGGGGTGGCCGACGATGCGGCGCGGGTCGCGCTCCTGTTGCAGGAAAGAGGCCTCGGCGGGCGCGGGGAAGACCTGGCTGCGCGCCTCCAGCGGTGGAGCGGCGAACGCTCGCCCAGAGCGGAGGCCAGCCGCAAGCTGGCGGCCGGATGGGCACGCACGGCGCGCGATCTGGCCACACCGTCCGGCCGGGAAGGCATGCCGGTATCCGTCGCCTTGCTCGAGGGCCGGCCCGGCAACCTTGCACGACGGCGAGATGCTTCGGGCGAACAATGGCTGTCCGCCGCGGGCCGCGGCTACCTGCTCGATCCAGCGAGCCCGCTGGCGCGCGCCGAATGGCTCGCGATCGGCGATGCCCAGGGAGCGGCCAAGGGTGCTCGGATAACCGCTGCGCTCGCGCTTGAGGCAGCCGATGTCGACCTATGGCTGGCGCATCGCGTCGAGCGGCGCAGCGTGTTGAACTGGACCGGCGCGCGGGTCGAGGCGCGTCTCGAACGGCGCATCGGCGCCATTACGTTGGCGAGCGGTCCTGATCCCGCGCCCGACGGTGAAGCGGTTGCCCGGCTGCTTGTGGACAAGGCTCTGGAGAACCTGTCGGCAGTCATCCCAGCGGAGCTTCTTGCGCGCGCCGAATTTGCCGGTCTCCAGGCCCTTTCCCCCGCAGCCCTGCGAGAAAACGCCGAAGTCTGGCTTAGGCCATTGGTTGCAGGCCGCCGCGACCTTGACTTGCCGCTCGGCAAAGTGACCGAAGCCTTGCTCGGCCTGCTTGACTGGGACTCGCGGCAAAGGCTCGACCGGCTCGCTCCGCGCGAGTTCGCCAGTCCCGCCGGGACCAGGCATCCGATCGACTATGCGGGTGACGACGCGCCTAGCGTCGAGGTTCGCGTGCAAGCTCTCTTCGGTCTCGATGCCCACCCAATGGTCGGCGAAACGCCGCTACTGCTCAAGCTCACCAGCCCGGCCGGACGACCCTTGCAGTCGACGCGGGACCTGCCCGGCTTCTGGCGCGGAAGCTGGCGCGACGTGCAGCGGGAGACGAAGGGCCGCTATCCCCGCCACCGCTGGCCCGACGAGCCGTGGACCGAGAAGCCCAGCCTCAAGACCAAGAACGCCTTCCAACGCTCCGAAAGCTGACCTAAGGGTTCGCCATGGCCGCCAGAATCTACCAACGCCCGAAGAACGCCATGCAGTCCGGCAAGGCGCAGACAGATCAATGGATTCTCGAATTCGAGCAGTCCGAAGCCCGCCGTCCCGACCCCCTGATGGGCTGGGCGGGGAGCGGCGACACGCAGGCGCAGGTATCGCTCAGCTTCAGTTCCTGCGACGAGGCGCGGGCCTATGCCGACAAGTACGGCATCGCCGCGCGGGTAATCCCGACCCCGCCCAAGCGCCTCAAGTTGCAGGCTTACGCCGACAACTTTCGCTGAGTTGATTTTAGCTTTGGTCCCCGCCATATGCGCCGCCGGGAGTCGGTCGGACGCTTGCGTCCGCCAACCTGGTCAGGTCCGGAAGGAAGCAGCCACAACGGGTTGCGGCGGGTCGGCCGGCTCCTCTCTTCGCCGATGACAATCTCGTCCCCAACCCCTAGCGTCGGCCGATGACCGAATCCGGAGACATTTTCGGCGAGACCCCGCCCGAAGACGAGCAGGAGCCCGGCCCGACCACGGCGGAGCTCGAGGCGGCGGGGCAGAATTCGATGTTCGGCGAGCCAGCACCGGCAACGCCGCCGCCCCCTCCCTCGACACCGGCAGAAGCGAGCACGCAACCCTATCGGGTGCTAGCGAGGAAATACCGGCCGCAGACTTTTAGCGAGCTGATCGGGCAAGAGCCCATGGTTCGCACGCTCGCCAACGCGATCAAGCGCGACCGGCTGGCGCACGCGTTCCTGATGACCGGGGTACGCGGCGTCGGCAAGACTTCCACCGCGCGGCTCATCGCCAAGGCGCTGAACTGCATCGGCCCCGACGGGAAGGGCGGCCCGACGATCGATCCGTGCGGCGAATGCGAGCCGTGCCAGGCGATTGCGGAGGGCCGGCATATCGACGTCATCGAGATGGACGCCGCTTCGAACACGGGCGTCGACGACGTACGCGAAATAATAGAGGCCGTGCGCTATGCGGCCGTGACCGCGCGGTACAAGATCTACATCATCGACGAAGTCCACATGCTGTCGCGCAATGCTTTCAACGCGTTGCTCAAAACACTTGAGGAACCGCCGAGCCACGTGAAGTTCCTCTTTGCGACAACGGAAGTCGAAAAGCTGCCGGTCACGGTGCTCAGCCGGACACAGCGGTTCGATCTGCGCCGGATTCCCGCCGAATTGCTCCAACAGCATTTCGCCAGCGTCTGCCGCCAGGAAGGCGTCGAAGCCGACGCGGAGGCGCTGCAACTGATCGCGGGTGCTGCGGAGGGTTCTGTGCGCGATGGGCTTTCCATCCTCGACCAGGCGATTGCTCATGCCGACCTGGATACCGATGGCCGGGTAACTGCCGAGCGGGTTCGCGACATGCTCGGCCTTGCCGACCGCGGTGCGCAGCGACGGCTGTTCGCGAGTCTTCTGGAAGGCGATTCGCGAACCCTCCTGACCGCCTTGGCGGACCAGTATTCGCTAGGGGTGGAACCGCTTGCGCTGATGCGGTCGCTGATGGACCTCACGAACAAGATCACGGTTGCGCAAGTCGGCGGCAGCGGCCCCGACGCACCCACCGCTGAGGAACGCGCGGTGATCGAGGAATGGGCCGCGCGTCTTGCACCCGGTCAACTTCATCGCCTGTGGCAGCTCCTGCTCAAGGGCTACGACGAGGTGAAGGGCGCGCCCGATCCGCTCGTTTCCGCCCAGATGGCACTGTTGCGCGCGCTGCATGCCGCGGAATTGCCGGATCCCGGTGCGCTGGCGAAGCGGCTCGAGGACGTTGCGGCGCGTGCCGCCCTCGCACCCGGCGCAGCGTCGGGCGAAGGCGCCTCGGCCCCTGCAGCAGCCACCCCTGCTATGAGTTGGCTCGAACTCGTGGAGCGTATCGAGCGCGAAACCGGCTCTCTGCACCTCGCCTCTCGTCTGCGGATGCAGGTCCGCCCCGTGGAGATCACCGGAGGCCACCTGGTCTACGAACAGGCGCCCGGTTTCTCGCAGGATCTTGCACCAGAACTGCGCCAAGCGTTGCTCGACCTCACGGGCCGGCGTTGGCAGGTGGACCGGGTCGATGGCGGCGGCGAGCCGACCCTCGTCGAGCGCGAGCAAGCGGCGAAGGACGACGCCGACGCCCGACTACGCGCGCATCCGCTGGTGGAAGCCGCCTTCGCCGCATTCCCCGACGCCGAGTTCGTTCCTGAAGAGGACGGCTCTGGCGCACCCCCATGGAGACGCAACGCATGAAGTCGATGGAAGAGATGCTAGCCGCCGCACAGAAGGCCGCCGAAACGATTCAGCAGCAGATGGGCGACGTCCAGGCGAAGCTCGACAGCCTCGAAGTGGAGGGCGCTGCCGGTGGCGGACTGGTGAAGGTGCGCGCCACCGCCAAGGGTCGTATCCTCGCTGTGTCCATAGACGACAGCCTGATCGTGCCCGACGACAAGCAGATGCTCGAGGATCTCATTACCGCCGCCTTCAACGACGCGCGCGGCAAGGCCGATCAGGTGGCAGGTGAAGAGATGGCGAAGATGCAGTCGGGCATGGGCCTGCCGCCCGGGTTAAACATCCCGGGGTTCAGCTAGAACGGTAAAGCTGTCCATAACCGGGACCTGTGTGGTTAACCGGATTTGACCATCCTGCGTCGTGTGCCAGCTTGCCGGCCATGGCGCGAACTGTACTCTTTTCGGCTTCGCTCGGTGCGGTAGCGGGTTTACAAGGTTCACCGGTCACGGCCGAGAGCGCTTCGTCCACCATCGCGGTCTCACTTGTGGTGGAGCCGTCATGCGGCGTCTCGGCGACACCCGCGGCCTTCGCCGGCCGCACGGGCGAGCCGATGGATGCAGTCTCTCGCATCGAGGTTTCCTGCAACGACGTCACGCCGGTCGAGGTTCGGCTCGACCGCGGGCTCAACGGCGATGGTGCCAACCGCCGCTTGGCCGGCGATGCGGGATATGTCTCCTATGCGATCTATTCCGATGCCGCGCGGTCGCTCGCGTGGCACCCTGGTCTTGCACAGACCGCACAAGCGGGCTTCGGATCTCTTTCTCTGAGCGCCTACGGCCGCATTGATGCCGGGGCCACGAGGCAGGCGGCAGGAAGTTATCGCGACACGATCACCGTGACGGTAGATTTCTAGCGCTTTAGCCGTCCACAGCCGACGTGCGGAGCAGGATTGCGCGCCCGCCGACTGCACCCCATATCCGTTGCTCAGAACGGACACCCTACAAAATGAACCAACTTTTCCCCCTGCTCCCCCTGCGCGACATCGTGGTATTTCCGAGCCAAGTCGTGTCGCTGTTCGTTGGTCGCCAGAAATCGGTAGCGGCGCTCGAGGCGGCCATGGAGGGCGACAAGGACATTTTCCTGCTCGCGCAGCTCGACCCGGGCACCGACGATCCAACTGACGAAGACCTTTACGACACCGGCGTCGTCGCGCAGGTGCTCCAGCTTCTCAAGATGCCAGACGGAACGGTCCGGGTGCTGGTGGAAGGGGGTGCGCGCGCCGATCTCGTTGCGATGCGGCCTGAGAACGGGCTCGTCGTCGCCGAGGTCGAGATCAAGGATCCCACAACCGCTTCGGGCAGCGAGGTCGTTGCCACCATGCGGCAGGTCGTCGAGCAGTTCGGCGAATACGCCAAGCTCAACAAGAAGCTCGGTGAGGGTGCCGGACAGGACCTAAGCGAAATCGACGATGCCGGCGAACTCGCCGACACGATCGCGGCCGCGATACAAGGCAAAGTAGCCGACAAGCAGGCTCTGCTGACCGAGCGCGACCCGCTGAAGCGGCTCGAAATGGTCATGGCGATCATGGAGGGCGAGCTTTCGGTCCTGCAGGTCGAGCGCAAGATCCGCGGCCGCGTGAAGCGGCAGATGGAGAAGACCCAGCGCGAATATTACCTCAACGAACAGTTGAAGGCGATCCAGAACGAGCTTGGCGGTGACGGCGAGGAAGGCGACGAGATTGCCGAGCTGACCGAGAAGATCGCCAAGCTCAAGCTGTCGAAAGAGGCGCGCACGAAGGCCGAAAGCGAGCTCAAGAAGCTCAAGACCATGCAGCCGATGAGCGCTGAGGCGACGGTCATCCGTAATTACCTCGACGTGCTCCTCGGCCTACCGTGGGGGAAGAAGTCGAAGGTCAAGAAGGACATCGCGCAGGCGCAGGCCGTGCTCGATGAGGATCACTACGCGCTCGAGAAGGTGAAGGACCGGATCGTCGAGTATCTCGCGGTGCAGGCGCGGACCAACAAGCTCAAGGGTCCGATTCTGTGCCTGGTAGGCCCTCCGGGCGTCGGCAAGACGAGCCTCGGCAAGTCGATCGCCAAGGCAACGGGCCGCGAGTTCGTGCGCCAGTCGCTGGGCGGCGTGCGCGACGAAGCCGAGATCCGCGGCCACCGCCGCACGTACATCGGCTCGCTGCCTGGCAAGATCGTTTCCAACTTGAAGAAGGCCGGAACGAGCAACCCGCTCTTCCTGCTCGACGAGATCGACAAGCTCGGACAGGATTTCCGCGGCGATCCTGCTTCCGCACTGCTTGAGGTGCTCGACCCGGAGCAGAACAACAAATTTCAGGACCACTACCTCGAGCTCGACCTCGATCTGTCCGACATCATGTTCGTGACCACCGCGAACAGTCTCAATCTGCCGCAGCCGCTGCTCGACCGGATGGAGATCATTCGGCTGGAAGGCTACACCGAGGACGAAAAGGTCGAGATCGCCGAGAGGCACCTGATCGCCAAGCAAATCGAGGCGCACGGGCTGAAGGAGGGCGAGTTCACCCTCACCACCGAAGGACTGCGTGACCTGATCCGTTACTATACTCGCGAAGCGGGGGTGCGGACGCTCGAGCGCGAAATCGCGCGGCTGGCCCGCAAGTCCCTCCGCCGGATCCTTGAAAAGCAGGCGACGAGCGTAACCATCACGCCGGAGAACCTCGGAGAGTTCGCTGGGGTGCAGAAGTTCAAGCACGGCGTCAGCGAGGAAGAGGCTCAGGTCGGCGCGGTGACCGGGCTAGCGTGGACCGAGGTCGGCGGCGAGTTGCTGACCATCGAGAGCGTCACCACGCCCGGCAAAGGCGAGATCAAGACGACCGGCAAACTTGGCGACGTGATGACCGAGAGCATTGCAGCGGCGTTCAGTTTCGTGAAGGCGCGGGCGCCCGCCTACGGCATCCGTCCGAGCCTGTTCCAGCGCAAGAACATCCACATCCACCTGCCCGAAGGTGCGGTGCCCAAGGACGGACCGAGCGCGGGCGTGGGGATGGTCACGTCGATAATCTCGACGTTGTCCGGCGTTGCCGTGCGCCCCGACGTGGCAATGACAGGCGAAGTCACCTTGCGTGGCCGGGTGCTGGCGATTGGCGGATTGAAGGAAAAGCTGCTCGCGGCGCTGCGCGGCGGCATCAAGACCGTGCTCATCCCAGAGGAGAACGTTAAGGACCTCGCCGAAATACCGCAGGCCATCACGGATGGGTTGGAAATCGTGCCGGTCAGCCATGTCGACCAGGTGCTCGAACGAGCGCTGGTCGCACCGCTCGATGCGATCGACTGGAGCGAGGCGGACGACCTCGCTAGCCAACCCCCGTCGGCCGGCACCGGAGAAGGGGCGACCGCTCACTGAACGGCCATTGACGTTGCGGCGCCGGCGGTTCGTCGCATCGGGCGGGCGAATGCACGGTTCGTCCCGGAATGGATCGGCTTAACTTCGTTTAGCCTTTGACTCGTGCCGAAAAAGACATTCAAGTCCGCGCTTTCATGCTGGCGATTCTAGCATTCGCCGATCGCCGCGGGCGCACATGACAAGGGGGAAGGGATGAACAAGCACGATCTCATCGGGTCCGTGGCCGAGACGGCCGGGCTGTCCAAAAGCGACGCGGCAAGCGCGGTCGAGGGAGTCTTCGACGCGATCACCGCGGCGCTCAAGAAGGGGGATGAGGTGCGCTTGGTCGGTTTCGGCACCTTTACGGTAGCGCGGCGCAAGGCGTCCACCGGTCGGAATCCCCGCACCGGGGAACCGATGAAGATAAAGGCGTCGAACCAGCCCAAGTTCAAAGCGGGCAAGGTGCTCAAGGACTCCGTAAACTAGGAACGGCCGGTCCCGCCGGCTAATTCACTCCTTCGTCGTACTATTGTATCCGGACCAGCGCGGTAGGCGCGGCCTTGGTGCGGATGTTGATGGTCCAGGCGAGGGTCTTCCCCGTCGCCGACGCCGTAGGTCCTTCGTCGGTATTGTTCGCGAGAATTTCGCCGTCCGTGGTAATCGTGAAGGTCCCGTCGATCTTCGGCAGCACGGGTGCGCCGGGTTCGCCGTCCTCTCCCGGAAACGGCACGCCGCCCATTGCCCCCATCATGCCCTGAAAGGGGTTGCCGCCGCCCTGCAGAGCAAAGCCCGGCGCGTTCACCCGTACGGTGCCATCGGCGCGTCTTGTGACCGCGACGAAGAAGTTCGAGACCGGGAAGCCCTCCATAGTCGGGAAATGGAAATCGTGGTCGATCCGGCCGGTAAGCGCGAAGCTCACATCGAATAGGCCGTCACCCTTGTTCTCGACGCGCTTCCAGCCAGTCTGGCGGCGGAGTCGCGCGGCGAGCTCATCGGCCGCGGCCGGGTCGTACGGATCGATACCGCCGAGCATGGCGCGCGCCGCCTCAGCGTCCTTTTCCTTCTTGGCCTTGCGCTCGGCGGCGCCCTCCTCCCACGTCTTGCGTTGCTCGGCGACCTCGTCCTCCGTGCATTCGCGCGCGTTGAAGCCGTCGTCGTAGCAGACCTCGGGCGAGAACTCCTCGTCGCGTTGCGCGTCCATCTGCGCGAGCTTGCTCAGCGCGAGCAGGTGAATTTCGCCCTCGTAGACGTAGGTGAACATCCCGCCCTTTCGCAGGTCGAGCGTGGAAATGAACTTGCCCGGCGATAGAAGGCATCCGCTCAGCGCGAGCGATGTGGCCGCCAGAAGCACAGCGCCCGCGAGACGCTTCAGAGAGCCCTTAAATTCCATCGTTTCACCCCCGGTACGCGAATCTATCGCGTGGCAATGGCGTATAGCGCGATTGCGGCCGCGTTCGAAACGTTGAGGCTTTCGATGGCCTCGGTAATCGGCAGGCTTGCCAGTGCGTCGCAATGTGCGGCAATGTTCTGCCGCATACCTTCCCCTTCCGCGCCGAGCACAAGCGCCACTGGACCAGTCGGCAGAGCTTGCGCCAGATTTGCTTCCGCGTCGCCGGAAAGTCCGATGCGCCAGTAACCAGCCTCGGCCAATTGATCGAGGGCGCGGGCGAGATTCACCACGCGAACCCAGGGCACGACTTCCAGGGCGCCACTAGCCGATTTCGCCACCGTTCCTGACTCAGGCGGGGCGTGGCGGTCCTGAGTGATGATCGCGGCGGCGCCGAAGGCCGCTGCGGAGCGAAGGATCGCACCGACATTATGCGGATCGGTTACCTGGTCCAGCACGAGAACCGGGCCGGAGTCTTCACCGATAACGTCATCTAGAAAAACGTCATCGAGCGGAGCGCATTCCAGCACCAAGCCTTGGTGCGGCGCATCGCGGGCAACCAGTCGGGCGAGATCGGCGGCGTCGGCCCATTCGACCGGAAAATGGCACGGCAACTCGCCGTCGAGTGAGGCGACCCCTTCACGGGTTGCCCATAGCTTGCGATGACTGCGCTCTGGGTTCTTAAGGGCCGCTTCCACCGCGTGCCGGCCCCACAAACGGACCTGCCCGGTGCTCGCACGCCCGGAACCACGCCCGCCCTGCATGCGCCCCGCGCGCCCGCGCATCGCGCGCTTGTTGTCGCCTTTTGCCATGGCCGCGGCTCTGCCAGTAGACGGTCGCCTCGGCAAGCCAAGTAGGGGGTGGTGGACAGGGCTGGATTCGAACCAGCGTACGCTTGCACGGGCAGATTTACAGTCTGCTGCCTTTAACCACTCGGCCACCTGTCCACACAGGTTTGCCGGATATGCGAAGCCCTGCGAGGGGCGCTTCCGGCCGAGAGACGCGCGCCATGGCGAAGCGTCACCGCGCTGTCAATGCGGCTATCTTGTTCGCGTTCCATCGCGCGCCTAAACGCGAGCGATGCCCCAGCCCGTCATCTCCGCCACCGGCCTCTACACTCCGCCCGACAGCATTTCGAACGAAGAGCTCGTCGCCAGCTTCAACACCTATGTGGAGCGGCATAATGCCGAGCGCGCAGTGGCGATCGCCGCCGGGGAGACCGCCCCCCTCGAGTTGAGCTCCACGGAATTTATCGAGAAGGCGAGCGGGATTCTTGCGCGCCATGTGGTCGACAAGGCGAACGTGCTCGACCCGGCGATCATGTGCCCCCGGTTTCCGGAGCGGGACAACGAAAATCTCTCCATCATGGCGGAGATCGGGGTCGCCGCGGCGCGGCAGGCGTTGGAGCGGGCCGGTCGCGATGCATCCGACGTAGACGCCGTCCTATGCGCCGCGTCCAACATGCAGCGCGCCTATCCAGCGATGGCGATCGAAATCCAGCACGCGCTCGGCATCGAAGGGTTCGGATTCGATATGAACGTCGCGTGCTCATCGGCGACCTTCGGCATCCAGACCGCGGCCGACTACGTTCGGGCCCGCAATGCCCGGTCGGTACTGGTGGTGAGCCCCGAGATAACCAGTGGGCACCTCAACTGGCGCGACCGAGACAGTCATTTCATCTTTGGCGACGTCGCTACGGCGGTTTTGGTCGAGGACGCCGATCTCGCGCCGGCAGCGCATTGGGACATCCTCGGGACCAAGCTCAAGACCGTGTTCTCGAATAACATACGCAACAACTTCGGCTTCCTGAACCGCGCTTCACCAGAGACGCGAGACGGGCCCGACAAGCTGTTCGTCCAGGAAGGGCGCAAGGTCTTCAAGGAAGTGGTACCAATGGTCGCCGCGATGATCTGCGAGGAAGCCGAACGGCTCGGGATCGACCCGCACGCACTGAGGCGCTTATGGCTGCACCAGGCGAACGCCGGCATGAATCGCTTGATCGCGCAGCGCGTGCTGGGCCACGAAGCCAGCGCGGACGAAAGCCCCACGGTGCTCGATACTTACGCCAACACTTCCAGCGCCGGCTCGATCATTGCCTTCCACAAGCATAGCGACGATCTCGTTCCAGGCGACACGGGGCTGATCTGTTCATTCGGCGCCGGCTACTCTGCAGGCACCGTGTTCGTGCGCAAGGTCGCTTGAGGCACTTTCGCTTGTGACAGTGCGACGGGACTCCTAAGCCGACAGCGATGGCCGGAGAAATTCTCGACAATCGCGGGCGGGGGGCGGCGCAATGGCGGTGGCCATCGGTCCACCCGGAAGGCCGCAAGTTCGCACTTATAACCGCTGCTGCAAGCTTCCTCACGGCATTGCTTGCTTGGGAGACGATCGCCTGGCCCCTGGCTTTCCTGACGGTGGGGGTGGCAGCCTTCTTCCGGGACCCCGAGCGCGTTGTGCCGCAGGACGACCGTTTCATCGTCTCGCCGGCGGACGGGCAAATCTCGCTCATTGCCCAAGTGGAGCCTCCGGCGGAGCTCAGGGTCGAGGACGGTAGCGGCATTCGCGGCTTGCCCGCGGGCCCTGTAACCCGCGTCTCGATCTTCATGAGCGTGTTCGACGTACACATCAACCGCGCACCGATCGGCGGCACGGTACGCCGCGTGGTGTACATCCCCGGCAAGTTCATGAACGCGGATCTCGACAAGGCGAGCGAGGACAACGAGCGCCAGCATCTGCTGATCGAGCGGGCCGACGGCGTCACCATCGGCTTCACTCAGATCGCCGGGCTTCTGGCCCGGCGCATCCTGCCTTTCGTCAAGCCGGGCGACCTCGTAGCGGTAGGCCAGCGGGTAGGGCTGATCCGCTTCGGCAGCCGGGTCGACGTTTACCTGCCCACTGGAACGGACGCCAAGGTCCTCCTGGGTCAGCAAGTCGTCGCGGGGGAGACCATCTTGGCGGAACTCGGCATTCAGAAGCTCATCGAAGGAGTGAGCCAGTAATGGCGGAAGAACCGCGCATCGGGCCCAAGGCAGCTGAAGACGAGGTGCCGTTGCGGCCTCGAGGGCGGGTACGCGGGCTGGCAATGCGGGCGGTAGTTCCCAATGCGATCACCGCTGCGGCAATGTGCTCCGGGCTCACCGGTATCCGCTTCGCAATGGCCGGCATGTGGCGCGAGGCGGTGATTGCCGTGGTGCTTGCTGGGGTGCTGGACGGGATGGACGGCCGCATCGCCCGGCTCCTTCGCGCGCAATCCCGCTTCGGTGCGGAGCTGGACAGCCTCGCCGACTCGTTGAGTTTCGGCACCGCGCCGGCACTGATCCTGTTTCTCTGGTCGCTCAATGATCTCACGCGCGCTGGGTGGTTCGCCGCGCTGGCGTTCGCCCTTTGCGGTGCGTTACGCCTAGCGCGCTTCAATGCGCAGATCGACGCGAGCGAACAACCGCACAAGTCTGCGGGATTTCTCACTGGGGTGCCGGCGCCCGTCGGAGCGGGGCTCGCGTTTCTACCGCTTTACCTTTGGATGGCGACCGGCGAGCCCCTTTTCCGCGATCCGCTGCTCGTTGCCCCATGGACCGCGTTCATCGCGTTCCTAATGATCTCGAACCTGGCCACTCTTAGTTGGGGCCGGATGCGGCCGCGTCAGGATGTTAGGCTCGGACTGATCGCAGTAGTGGGGATGGTGTTCGCCGCCCTGCTGCTCGAACCGTGGTGGACGCTTTCGGCAATCTGCATCGTCTACCTGGCCACGATGCCGTGGTCCATCGCGCGCTACGCAATGATCAGGCGGCAACGCGCTGCTGGCACCCTACCCGAAGCGGCCGCGCTACCCGGCGACGTGCACTGATCGCCAGCGAGCGGAGCGGCGGAAGCGGCAACGCTTCGGGCTCACTCGCGAACGAAACGGTCACCGGCCGCACCACGTTGATCCGCTTGAGGTCACCGCGTAGCCGCCGGACTGAGTTCCGGCCGCGTATCGCGGCATCGGCGAGGGTGAACACACTGGACAGCGCGATCGTGGCGAACAGTGCGACAAGCAAAATGGCAAGCATTGGACTCTAACCCTCATGGGTCGACAGCCATGTAGACAAGCTGTGGACGACTAGTGGAAAACCCCGAATCGGGAAACGTTCCCAATACGAAGCAATGTTCCCTTTTTGTTCTGGCTCGTCAAGTGCTATGCACGGCCGGACGAATCCCCTGTGCGACGAATTGAAGGTAGATTTTCGCGCTGGGTGCCGCTAAGGGCCCGCCGTCCGATCCTGGACCGGTCGTGTAGGCTGGGTCCTGTAGCGGACAAATTCACATGAAGAGCGCCTCATACCGGTGCCTGCCGCGGGAAACTCCGCACGGGTTCCAGCTCTTCAGAGGCACAACCGGAAGGAATTACCTATGGCGGCTCCTGTCGTCACCATGCAGCAATTGATCGAGGCCGGCGCGCACTTCGGCCACCAGACCCACCGCTGGAATCCGCGGATGAAGCCGTACATCTTCGGCGCCCGCAACGGGGTTCACATCATCGACCTGTCGCAGACCGTGCCGCTGATGGCGCGCGCCCTCGACTTCATCCAGGACACCGTCCGCAGCGGTGGCAAGGTGCTGTTCGTTGGCACCAAGCGCCAGGCGGCCGAGCCGATTGCCGAGGCTGCGCGCAAGTCGGGCCAGCATTTCGTCAACCACCGCTGGCTGGGCGGCATGCTCACCAACTGGAAGACCATCTCGGGCTCGATCAAGCGCCTCAAGAGCCTCGATGAGCAGCTTTCGGGCGAGATCTCGGGTCTGACCAAGAAGGAAATCCTCCAGCTTACCCGCGAGCGCGACAAGCTCGAGCTTTCGCTCGGCGGCATCCGCGACATGGGCGGCATTCCGGCGGTGATGTTCGTGATCGACGCCAACAAGGAGGATCTCGCGATCAAGGAAGCCGGCGTGCTCGGCATTCCGGTTGTCGCGGTTCTCGATTCGAACGTCGATCCGAGCGGCATCGCCTTCCCGATCCCGGGCAACGACGACGCTGCCCGCGCTGTGCGTCTCTATTGCGACGCCGTCGCCGAAGCCGCCTCGACGGGCCAGGGCCGCGCGACGATCGATTCGGGTGAAGACATCGGCGCGATGGCCGAGCCGCCGGCCGAGGCCGATGTGGCGGAAGCAGCGGCCGACGCCCCGGCCGAAGCTTCGACCGAAGCCTGATCGCCTCGCCAGCCTGATCTGCGGCGCTGGGCGAAAATCCGGCGCCGCACCGCATTTTTCAAAGAAGGAATACCGACATGGCTGCATTCACAGCCTCCGACGTTAAAGCCCTGCGCGAGAAGACCGGCGCGGGCATGATGGACGCCAAGAAGGCGCTCGAGCAGACCGGCGGCGACATCGAAGCCGCAGTCGACGCGCTGCGCGCCAAGGGCCTCGCCACCGCGGCCAAGAAATCGAGCCGCACGGCGGCCGAAGGTCTCGTCGGCGTTGCCGTCGCGGGCACCAAGGGCGTTGCGGTCGAGGTGAATTCGGAAACTGACTTCGTCGCCAAGAACGACAAGTTCCAGGACTTCGTCCGCAAGGTCACCGAAGTGGCGCTCAACGAAGGCGCTGCCGACGTCGAAGCGCTCAAGGGCGCCGGCTATCCCGATGGCGGGACCGTTGCCGACAAACTGACCGACAACGTTGCGACAATCGGTGAGAACCAGCAAGTCCGTCGCCTGAAGCACGTCTCGGTCAACCAAGGCGTCGTGGTTCCTTATATGCACAATGCTGCTTCGGCCGGTCTCGGCAAGATTGGCGTGCTTGTCGCGCTGGAAAGCACCGCCGAAAAGGCCGCGCTGGAAGCGCTGGGCAAGCAGCTGGCGATGCACATCGCCGCCGCTTTCCCGCAGGCGCTCGACGCCGACAGCCTGGACGCTGAAGTGATCGAGCGTGAGCGCAAGGTTGCCGCCGAGAAGGCTGCCGAGAGCGGCAAGCCGGCGGACGTCCAGGCCAAGATGGTCGACGGCGCGGTGAAGAAATTCGCAAAGGAGAACGCGCTGCTCAGCCAAGTCTTCGTGATGGACAACAAGACCGCCATCAGCGACGTGATCGCCGCCGCCGGCAAGCAGGCCGGCGCGTCGATCGTGCTCAAGGACTACGTCCGCTTCCAGCTCGGCGAAGGAATCGAGAAGGAAGAGACCGATTTCGCGGCGGAAGTCGCCGCCGCGGTCGCTGGCTAATCCAGCCACCCGTCGGAATTGCGGCCGCCGGAGCGATCCGGCGGCCGTTTTCGTTCAAACGACTAGAATCCGTCCTCTTCGCGAATATCGTGAGATCCGGCAGGCAAGACGAAAATCATTCCGTCCTCCCCCACCGTGATCCCCCCATCAAACCGATCCGCGGCGTCGCCGAGGAAAGCTGGATAGAACAAGCTGCTGGGCATCGGCGGGACTAGGTGCGTGAGCACCAGCCGGTCCACTCCCGCCCGATCGGCGCTCTCCGCTGCCTGCTCTGGCGTCGCATGGTAATTTAGGATGTCGCGGGTGATCTGCGCCGTTCGCTTCCGCCCGGCCGTGTCGAGCGAACGAGTGAGTGACCCCACCATGCGCGGCTGAAGCGCCTCATGCACCAGCAGATCGGCGCCATTCGCCGCGCGTTCGAGCGACGCGGATTGCGCAGTATCGCCACTGATAACGACCGAGCGGCCGCGATAATCGAAACGGTAACCCACCGCGGGCGCCACGGGTCGGTGGTCGACCGGAAAGGCAGTAACACGCAACCCATCCTGTTCGAAAACGACTATCGCCTTGGTGGGCTCCCCGAAAGAACGCGCCTGCAGGGTGCCGCCGTTCTGAGGTGTGATGGCATTTCCATGGTGAGCGACCCGATAGCCGTGATCGGCAGTATATGTCCGGTTGAACCCGGTTGCGATTTCCTCAACCCCCGCAGGCCCGACGAGGAGCAATGGCGTGCGCGAAGCTGCGCCCGTCCAGTGCAGCAGGTTGAGGGGGCCCAAGCCATCTATGTGATCGGAGTGGAAATGGGTGAGGAACACCGCCTCGACCCGCCCGGGATCGATGCCCATGCGAACGAGGTTGCGCGCGCCGCCTTCGCCGATATCGACGACATAAGCCCGCCCGCCGGCGACGACGACCGTGCATGCCGCCGCGCGGTCCGTGCCCGGCATGGGCGAACCGGTACCGCACAGTCCAATGGCCAGCCCGTCGCCGGCGTCGAACGGCGCACTCGTCGCTCGGCTCCCCGCCACCCGCTCGTAAATCCAGGCGCCGAGTTGCGCCTGAAAGAGGCGGGCCGCGATGGCCGCCGCTACGACGAGCACCAATAGGACGAGCAGAATTCGGCGCGCGCGCGGCATCTCCGGCCTCCCGGCTTTCCCTTTGCGCCCCTGTCGGTTGCTCGCTAAGGGAGCCCCCATTCCGCAACGTAAGGACTTTGCCCGCCCGTGGCTACGCCCCGATACAAACGCATCCTGCTCAAGCTTTCCGGCGAGGTGCTCATGGGTGGCCAGCAGTTCGGCATCGATCCGGCGTTCGTTGCCGAGCTAGCCAAAGAAGTGAAGGCGGCGAAAGAAACCGGGCTCGAGATCTGCCTCGTAATCGGGGGCGGCAATATATTTCGCGGCATGGCCGGTGCAGCTCAAGGAATGGACCGCGCCCAGGCAGACTACATGGGTATGCTGGCAACGGTGATGAACGCGCTCGCGATGCAGAATGCGCTCGAGCAGATCGGTGTGCAGACCCGGGTCCAGTCCGCTGTACAAATGGATGCTGTGTGCGAGCCGGTAATCCGCCGCCGCGCCGAGCGGCACCTTGAAAAGGGCCGGGTGGTGATCTTCGCGGCGGGGGTGGGCGCTCCTTACTTCACTACCGACAGTGGCGCTGCGTTGCGCGCGGCCGAGATGAAGTGTGATGCGCTGCTCAAGGGGACCAGCGTCGACGGGGTTTACGATAGCGATCCCAAGACGAACAAGGATGCAAAACGTTTTGATACCGTGACCTACGACACGGTGTTGGCAGAAAATCTAAAGGTAATGGACGCCTCGGCTGTGGCCCTGTGCCGCGACAACGCTATTCCGATCGTGGTATTCTCGATCCGGGAGCAAGGCAATCTCGCGCGCGTACTCAGCGGGCAGGGCGTCCAGACCATCGTTCAAGGGGAATCCTGATGGCGAAGTATGACAAGGCCGACATCGAGCGGCGCATGCAGGGCGCGGTGGAGTCGCTCAAAAGCGACCTCGGCGGGCTGAGGACCGGGCGGGCCAATACGACGCTGCTCGATCCCGTGGTCTGCGAGGTCTACGGCGCGATGATGCCGCTCAATCAGATCGCGACCGTATCGGCTCCCGAGCCGCGTATGCTCAGCGTGCAGGTCTGGGACCGTTCCAATCTGACCGCCGTGGAGAAGGGTATTGCCCACGCCAATCTCGGCCTCAACCCGATGATCGACGGGCAGACCATTCGTCTGCCGATCCCGGACCTTACGCAGGAGCGCCGCAAGGAGCTCGCCAAGCTCGCGGGCCAGTACTCGGAGAAGGCCAAGATCGCCATCCGCAACGTCCGCCGCGACGGGATGGAAATGCTCAAGGAAGACGAGAAGAAGAAGGACATCTCCGAGGACGACCGCAAGCGCGGCGAGGACGAGGTCCAGAAGCTGACCGACAAGTATGTAGCGCTCGCCGACGAGGCCGCGGCGGCCAAGGAAAAGGAAATCCTCACCCAGTGAGCGGCGAGGCTCCCGGAGCGAAGTGATGACCGGCGAGGGCGAGGTCGCACGCCACGTCGCGATCATCATGGATGGAAACGGGCGCTGGGCGAAGGCCCGGCACCTGCCGCGCGCGGTGGGGCACCAGCGCGGGGTCGAGGCGGTGCGCAAGCTCGTGCGCTCGCTCAAGGACACCAGTGTCGAGTGCCTGACGCTCTACGCGTTCAGTACCGAAAACTGGCGGCGGCCGGAGGACGAGGTCGGCGATCTGATGAACCTGATGCGCAAGTTCATCAAATCGGACTTGCCGGAATTCATCGCCAACGACGTCAAGCTGCATATCCTCGGCGACTGGCGGGGGCTCGCGCCGGACATTGTCGAGATGCTCAATGAAGCGCTCGATAAGACCTGTAACGGCTCTAGAACGCTGGCTGTTGCACTGAATTACGGTTCGCAGCAGGAAATCGCCCGCGCCGCGGCCAAAGCGGCCGAGGAGGGCGCGATCTCGACCGAGGCGATCGAGCGCCACCTCGACACGGCGTCATTGCCACCGCTCGACCTTTTGATCCGCACCAGCGGCGAGTTGCGGCTGTCGAACTTTCTCTTGTGGCAGTGCGCTTATGCCGAGATGATATTCACCGACGTGCTGTGGCCCGATTTCACTCCAGCGCATCTGACCGAGGCGCTCGAACAGTTCGCGCGGCGGGAGCGACGCTATGGCGGACGTTGAAGTGAAAGCGCCGGTGCAGGCCAGGAACTCCACCGATCTTCCCGTTCGCATGGGCTCGGCGGTGGTCATGCTGGCGCTCGCCATCGGAGCGCTGGTTGCGGGAGGGCAGGTCTTTACCGCCTTCGTGACGATCGTCGCCCTCGTCGCGTTCGTCGAGTTCGTGCTACTGGTTGTCCGCGCTACGCAGAGCATTCCGGCGCGGTTGGCGTCGATTGCGGCCGGCGCGATCTATTTCGGGCTGGCGGCGGGCATCCTTGCCGGCGCGGGCGACTTCCTCATCGTGCTGATCGTCGGCGTGACGGTGTTCACGGATACATTTGCCTATTTCTTCGGCCGGTCGATCGGCGGGCCCAAGATAGCCCCCGCGATCAGTCCGTCGAAGACCTGGGCCGGGCTCGTCGGCGGGATGATCGGCGCCGCGCTGTGGGTGGTGTTGTGGGTAGTCGCGATCGACGGCGGGATCGTCGGCCCCCGGTTCGAACTCGGACCCCCGCTCTCGGCAGAGAACCTAGGCACGGCCGCCTTGCTCGGCGCGGCGCTCGCGGTCCTGGCGCAGATGGGCGACTTCTTCGAATCCTGGCTCAAGCGCCGGGCGGGGGTGAAGGATTCCTCGAAGCTCATTCCTGGGCATGGCGGGGTGTTTGACCGCATCGATGGCATGCTGCCGGTCGCCATCGCGGTTGGAGTGCTGGCCTGGGCGCTGGCCCGCTGATGCGCTCGATATCGATCTTCGGCGCGACGGGATCGGTAGGTGCCTCGACGCTCGACCTGGTGCGGCGCCAGCCCGGCGCATGGCGGATTGTGGCGCTGACGGCCAACTGCAGTGCCAACGAACTGGCGGCCCTTGCGCGCGAGTTCGCAGCCGAGGTGGCGGTCGTCGCAGACGAGAGCTGCCTGCCCGCGTTGCGCGATGCGCTGTCGGGTAGCGGCATCGAGGCCGCGGGAGGGGCCGAGGGATTGTGCGAGGCCGCCTCGCGCGGCGCCGATCTTACGGTAGCCGCGATCGTGGGCTGCGCGGGCCTCGGCCCGGTGATGGCCGCGATCGAGCAGGGCGGTGTCGTGGCGCTCGCCAACAAGGAAGCGCTGGTCTCGGCCGGCGAAGTGATGACCGCAGCGGTGGCTCGCAGCGGCGCCACCTTGCTGCCCGTCGACAGCGAGCACAACGCGATCTTCCAGTGCCTCGCCGGCAATCGCGTCGAGGATGTGCGCCGCATCACGCTGACGGCCAGTGGCGGGCCGCTTCGGACCTGGAGCCAGGCGCAGCTCGAGGCCGCCACGCCGGCCCAGGCGATCGCGCACCCCAACTGGGACATGGGCGCGAAGATCAGCATCGACTCGGCGACGATGATGAACAAGGGCCTCGAGTTCATCGAGGCGCATCACCTGTTTCCCGTTGGTCTCGACCGGATCGCCATCGTTGTTCACCCCCAGAGCGTGATCCACAGCCTCGTCGAGTATCGCGACGGTTCGACGCTGGCCCAACTCGGACCGAGCGACATGCGCGTGCCCATCGCCTCGTGTCTCGCCTGGCCGCACCGCATGGATACGCCCATGGAACCGCTCGATCTGGTTGCGCTGGGTGAGCTGACCTTCGAGGCGCCCGACGAGAAGCGCTTCCCGGCGACGCGCCTGGCGCGTGAGGCGGCCCGAGCGGGAGGTGCCGCTCCGGCGGTCCTCAATGCCGCTAACGAGGCCGCGGTTGCCGCATTCCTCGCTGGCAAGATACCATTCACGCGAATTGCGCTAACAGTAGAGCGAATCCTCTCCCGCCCGCTTCCGGAAGCGCCTGTCACCCTCGAAGAGGTGCTGGCGGTGGACGCCGAGGCGCGGGCGAGGGCGGACGAATTGCTGGAGCTTGCCTGAGTTGATCGATTCGCCGCCTTTCTGGCTCTACATAGTGGGCTTCCTGCTGCTGCTCGGGCCGCTGGTGACGCTCCACGAGTTCGGGCACTACCTGATGGGCCGCCTGTTCGGCGTGGGGGTCGAAGCGTTCTCGGTCGGGTTCGGCAAGGAACTTGCGGGGTTTACGGACAAGCGCGGCACGCGCTGGCGGCTCTCGGCGCTCCCGCTAGGCGGGTATTGCCAGTTCAAGGGCGACATGAATCCCGCCAGCATTCCCGACGCACGGGATGTGGCCGACCTGACCCCTGCCGAGCGTGACGGCAACTTCCATCTCGCGCCGCTCTGGCAGCGGGCGCTGATCGTGCTTGCCGGGCCGCTTACCAACCTGGCGCTGGCGGTGGCGATCTTCGCCGCCTTCTTCATGGCGATCGGCAAGCCCGTCCAGGCCGATCCGGCCGAAACCAACGTCGTGCAGAAGTTCGCCGCCGGCTCGGTGGCGGAGGCCGCTGGCGTGCGCGTCGGCGATCGCATCGTCGCGATCGACGGCGAAGCGGTCGACGAATTTCGCGACATCACCGAAGCAGTGCTGATGCATCCCGGTAAGCCGATAGTGCTCGGTATCGAGCGCGAGGGTGACCGCCTGCGCGTTCCGATGACGATCGGCACGGCGGTGGAGAAGGACAAGTTCGGCAACGAATCCCGGGTCGGAAGGCTCGGCGTCTGGTCGAGCCCGATCCGCTACCAGCCGGTAGGGCCGGTGGCCGCGGTGCGCCTGGCGGTCGAGGAGTGCGTCGACCTCGTGCGCATGATGGTCACCGGCATTGCCCAGATATTTACCGGCGAGCGGTCGGTGCAGGAACTGGGCGGACCGATCAAGATTGCCAAGTTCTCGGGCGAGCAACTGAGTCTGGGGTGGACAGCCTTCGTCGGCTTCGCCGCGTTGATCTCTCTTAATTTGGCATTCATCAATCTGTTGCCAATCCCCGCCCTCGACGGCGGGCACCTGGCTTTCTACGCGGCCGAAGCGGTCCGCCGGAAGCCGATCGGTGCGCGCGGTCAGGAAATGGCGTTCCGTGCCGGCGTGGCTGTTATCCTCGCGCTGATGCTGTTCGTAACGGTCAACGACTTGCTGTCGCTGCCGATCTTCGGTCGCTAGCGAGTTGTTGGCGGATATCGTGCTGGCGACGGCGGCAGGGGCACAACCCGCCGCCACCGCTTGATTGGAAACGGGGTATCGGGCAAGGGCGGCGCTCCGCCGCAAAGGCCCGATTGCCGCGGTAGGCGGATGGAGCACAGCCGAGCTTATGAATTGTTTTATGGACGGGAGTTCCACGTCGATGAAGGCACGCGAAACCGCCGCTACCCGGGCCCGCTCGGGGCCGGCGAAGCTGGCCCTGTCGCTGCTTTGCGGGACCATGCTGGGCGGCTACCCCGTCGCCGCGCTCGCGCAGGAAGCGCCCACCACGCCGCCGGCGGAAGTCGCTGCTCCTCAGCCTGATGTGATCCGCTCGATCGCAGTTGCCGGCGCCCAGCGGCTCGAGCCCAACACCATCGTCTCCTATATCCGGCTGCGCACCGGGCAAGTCTATACCCAGGCAGCTGCGGACCAGGCGCTCAAGGACCTGTACGCGACCGAGCTGTTCTCGAGTGCAAACATCGTTAACAACGGCGGCGACGTGATCGTCACCGTGGTCGAGAATCCGGTCATCAACCGCATCGTGCTCGAGGGCAACAAGCGGCTGAAGAGCGATAAGATCACGCCCGAGATCAAGCTGGCGCCACGCCAGATCTTCACCCGCTCCAAGGTCCGCGCAGACGTCGCCCGGATTGTCGAACTTTACAAGCGGCAGGGCCGTTTCGCGGCCAGCGTCGAGCCGAAGATGGTCGAGCTCAGCCAGAACCGCGTCGATGTCGTGTTCGAGATCAACGAGGGGCCCAAGTCCAAGGTCCGGCAGATCAACATCATCGGCAACGAGGCGTTTTCGGACGGCGATCTGCGCGGCGAAATGCTGACCAAGCAGGCGCGCCTGACGAGCTTCCTGTCCTCGCGCACCAGCTACGATCCCGACCGCCTTGCATTCGATCAGCAGAAGCTTCGCCAGTTCTACTTGACCCAAGGCTATGCGGATTTCCGCGTGGTTTCGGCCGTCGCCGAGCTGACCCCGGACAAGCGCGATTTCATCATCACCTACGTTGTCGAGGAAGGCGAACGCTACAAGTTCGGCGACGTCGCAGTCGAGAGCGAGCTACGGGACTTCTCGAGCGAGGCGCTCACCCGCAACCTGCCGATGAAGGCCGGCGATTGGTATGATGCCAAGCTCGTCGAAGATACGTCCGAGCAGTTCACCGAGCTTGCCGGCACGTTCGGCTACGCGTTCGCCAATGTCGAGCCCGAGTTCCGCCGCAGCAAGGACGATCTCACCATGTCGGTGAACTTCGTCATCAAGGAAGCTCCGCGCGTCTATGTCGAGCGCGTCGACGTCAACGGCAACACGCTGACGCAGGACAAGGTCGCGCGGCGCGAGTTCCGATTGGTGGAAGGCGACGCGTTCAACTCGCTGCAGGTCAAGCGCACGGAAAACCGCATCAAGTCGCTGGGCTTCTTCCAGGAAAACTTCGAGATCGCGCAGAAGGAGGGCACGACGCCCGACCGCATCGCGCTCGAGGCGAACGTGGAAGAGCAGGCGACCGGCCAGCTTCAGCTGTCTGCCGGCTTCTCATCGATCGAGAGCTTCATTCTCGCGGCCTCGATCCAGCAGCGCAATTTCCGCGGCCGAGGGCAAACCGTTGGGGCGGGCGTCAATTACTCGCGCTATTCGAAGAGCGCGAACTTGAGCTTCACCGAGCCGTACGTGTTCGACAAGAACGTGTCGGCGGGCCTCGACATCTACCGCCGCGACCTCAACAGCTTCAATTACCTGAACAACGACCGCAACACGACCTTCCAGCAGACTACCACTGGCGGTCAGTTGCGGCTTGGCGTGCCGCTTACGGAATACACGTCGTTGATCGGCAGCTACACGTTGAACTTCGATGACGTGACGCTCGACGAGAGCCGGTTCTTCACTAATCGACAGAACCCCGGCACGTTCGAGTGCGATCCATTGCTTGCCGGACGTTACTTGTGCGAAGCGGTGGGTAGTCGGACCAGCTCCATCCTCGGCGTTACCTTTGCCTACGATTCGCTCGACAGCCGCTTGCGGCCGACTCGCGGGCGCTCGGCTTCGATCACCACCGAGGTTGCCGGTCTTGGCGGGTCGGTGAAATACGGGCGTGTCCGCGGCCGTGCGGCGCAGTATTGGCCGGTCGGCGGCGGGTTCATCTTCTCGGTCCAGGCCGAAGGTGGCGCCATCAAGTCGTGGGGTAACGGGACGGTCCAGCTGACGGACCGTTTCTTCCTCGGCGAACCGCAGATGCGCGGGTTCGACATCCGCGGCGTGGGCCCGCGTGTTATCCGGCAACCGATAATCGACGATCCGGACAGCACTGATCCGACCAAGTTCATCGTCGTTACCGAGCGCGACCGGGTGTCGGACGACGCCTTGGGCGGGGAGTTCTATTATCTCGGCCGTGCCGAACTCGAAATTCCCCTCGGCAGCGGGGTTCAGGAACTTGGCCTGCGTCCATCGGTTTTTGTCGACGTCGGCGCGCTGTGGGGCGGACGCAATCCTCAGCTTCAAAACAGCCCGTTCCCCGGTGGTATCGATTTCCCGCAACGCGACGCGAGCGGCAACGCGCTGTTCACTCAGACGGTAACCAATCCAGACGGCACTCAATCGACGAGCGTAGTGACTACGCCGGTCGCGCCCAATGGATCGGCGAATACTCCGCTGGTAAGCAACATCGGGCCGTTCCAGGAGGTTTATCTGGGCGACACCCCGAGCCCGCGCGTCGCGGTCGGCATCGGGGTTAATTGGAACTCGCCATTCGGCCCGTTCAGGATCGATTTCTCCAAGGTGCTGTTGAAGCGGCCCGGAGATGACACCAAGCAATTCTCGTTCAACGTAGGAACCCAATTCTGATGAAGACCAACCTCAAGGCCCTGCTTGCAGCAGGTGCCGTGCTCGCCTCCGTTTCGCCGCTCGTCGCTGCCCCCGCGGCCGCTCAGGTCGTCAAGGGCATCGCCGTCGTCAGCCTGCCGGCCGTCGTCGCCAACTCGAACGCCTACAAGACTGCCGAACAGCAGCGCCCGGTAACCTACAAGCCGCAGATCGACGCCGCCGAAGCGCGCCGCGCTGCGATCGCTGCCCAGCTCCAGCCGCTGATCACCAAGTTCAACACCGACCGCACTGCCAATGCCAACAATCCTGCGCTGAATAGCCAGGCCCAGGCGATCCAGCAGATCCAGGCTTCCGGCCAACAGGAACTGCAGCAGCTCGTCGCGCCGATCGCGCTGAGCCAGGCCTACGTCAACGAGCAGATCGAGGACAAGCTCTCGGCCGCGGTGCAGAACGCCGCCAAGAAGAAGAACATCCAGCTGATTCTCGATCCTACCCAGGGCGCAGTGATCTATGCCGACGCGGCGTATAACATTACCCAGGACGTTGTGAACGAGCTCAACGTGCTTATCCCGAGCGCGCAGTTGGTTCCGCCGCAGGGCTGGGTGCCGCGCGAAATGCGCCAGCAGCAGGCCGCCGTCGCAGGGGCACAGGGGGCTCCCGTCGCCACGCCGCAAACTCCGCCGGCGACCAACAGCCGCTGATCGCAAGCAACCGGGGCAGGGCCGATGAGCGAGGACAGCGCCGGCGCTTACGATATCCTCAAGGTGCTCAAGGCCCTGCCGCACCGCTATCCGCTGCTGCTGGTCGACCGGGTTAAGTCGATCGAGCTCGGGACCCGGATCCACGCGGTGAAGGCCGTTTCGTTCAACGAGCAGTTCTTCCAGGGACACTTCCCCGGGCGCCCGATCATGCCGGGCGTGCTGCAGATCGAAGCGCTCGCACAGGCCGCCGGAGTGCTCGGCATCGAGAGCTTCGAGCTCGCCGGCTCGGGCAAGCTGGTCATCTTCATGGCCATCGAGAATGCCAAGTTCCGCGCGCCGGTCGAGCCGGGTTGCCTGCTTGACCTCGAGGTAGAATTCACCCGCAAGAGCAGCCGGGTGTGCAAGTTCAGGGGGCGTGCGAGCGTCGAAGACAACACGACTTGCGAGGCCGAGTTTACCGCGATGATCGCCGACCCGCCGATGGACTGACGCTCCGCTTGCATTTTTCCGGCGGCGCCGCTAGGCGCGCGCCTTTCCCACCACAGCTGGACCGGTCGGAACCGTTCCGAGGCTACGGAGATACGCCATGAAGGCCGATACGCATCCCGACTACCACACCATCACCGTCAAGATGACGGACGGCACCGAGTTCCAGACTCGCTCGACCTGGGGCTCCGAGGGCGACGTGCTCGCTCTGGAGATCGACCCGACCAGCCACCCGGCTTGGACCGGCGGCAAGCAACAGGTTTCGGAAGGTGGCCGCGTGGCCAAGTTCAACCAGCGTTTCGGCGGGCTCACGCTCAAGAAGTAAGCGGGCAGCCAACGCCGCATACTGCTGATTATCGACATATGAGGGCGGTCCCGCGGGGCCGCCCTTTTCGATTCAAACGGGCTCGAGGGGGACGGGCGGGCCGAGCGGGGGCTCAACCACGATCGGGTCGCCGAGGATCATTTCCCCGCCGCGCTCGACCACTGCCATCACCCCGCACTTGCGGTTGAGCGAGCCGTCCGGCCGCTTCTCAACCATGTGCTTGAGCAGCCCGGGCATGAATTCCTCGATCTGCCGGCACGGATTGCGCAGGCCGGTCACGCGGATCACCGTTTCGCCGATATGCAGGCGCGTGTCGGTCGCCAGCCCGAGAAGATCGACCGCGCGCGTGGTGACGTTCTCCCCCAACGCGCCAGGCGCCAGGACATGGCCGTGCTCAGCCAGCTCGTCGAGCAATTCGGCGTGAATCAGATGCACTTGCCGCAAATTGGGTTGCGCCGGGTTCTGCTTGATCCGCGAAAGATGCTGAACCGTGACCCCCGCGTGCGCATCTCCCTCAACTCCGATGCCCTCGACGAGCCGAAGGCGGTCGCAAGGAGACTTCGAGAAGTGGTGTGCCATACTCCGGGCGAGGCCGAAAACGAACGGATCGCTCATCCCCAGGGCCGCTCGCGGTACCACTTGGTGATCACGTACTTCACGCCTTTCCTGACCTTCATGCCCTGGTGCAACGTGCTCGGGTTGGGGCGACCGTCGGGCCGCCGGTTGTTCCACGCGAGCAGCTTGCCCGCTTCCGGTTGAACGATCTTGCCGGGCACGTTTAACCGCGTTCCTCCACCGGCCTCTACCTCATTCAGATAAACCATGAACGTCCACGTCCGTTGCCCGGCGACCGAGCAATAGCGATGAAAATCGGCCCCTGTGGGCTCGAAGTAATCGGTGTGCGATTTGAACTCCTGACCGATGTCGTACCGCTGGCCCTGGACCGGCTCGCCATGATCCGGATCGATCCGGTTGAAAGCAAACAAGAGCGTCTCTAGTTCCTTCACGGCTGGGTCGCACGCCGCGAGATCGCAGGTTTCGCTGGTTCGGAAATACATGTCGCCGTTCGGATCGGCGATCGTCGACGGGCGACGGTTAAGGTCGATCAGGGCGATCAGGCGATTACACAAGTCGAGCGGCAGGAAGCCGCGCACCTGGAACAGTTCGAGTTTGGGGAAGGGCGCGCGCTGGACGCCGGGTCGTTCGAGCAAGATTTCGGCGGAGGATTCGCCAGGCGCGATCATCCCCCGGAGATATGACAAGACCGGCGGTGAAACAATCTTGCGTGCACACGCGAGCGGCGCAGTTTTCACTTTGCAAAACGCACCCTTCATGCAACAGGCGCACCCCGCTCGGGAACCGCCTTGACGGGGGGCCCAGCGACTTTCATGGCCCCGCTTCACGGCATGCCGGGGCATGTGGCGATCGTAGCTCAGTTGGTTAGAGCGCCGGTTTGTGGTACCGGAGGTCGGGGGTTCGAGACCCCTCGATCGCCCCATTTTTCTCAGTAGTTTAGCCCCGGAAGAACCGGAGACGCGAGGTTCAAATGAACCTCTGCTCCGATCTGGCCTTCGTCCAAGCACCATTCCGCCAGTGGCGGACCTTGGAGAAACGGCCAATGGATACTGACTACACCCTCGGAAAGCTCACCCGCCGACGCACTGACGGGAGCAAATACTGGTCCTACTGCATCATCTGGCGAGACGAGGCGGGAGACCGCAAACGCTACTCGCTTGGCACGACTGACCGGGTAGCAGCCGAGGCGCAGGCCCGCCGTGTGTGGGCCGGGTTCGGCAGCAAGCGCACCTATGAGACCGTGGGCGACCTCGTGACGGCTTACCTCGACAGCCTCGGGGGCAAGCTCCAGGAAAAGCGCAAGCGCGAGGCGTGGGTAGCGGCGAAGTCCTACTGGGCCACGCTCAAGCCCGCCGTGATCGACGAGGGGGTGAGCCTTGCCTACCCTGCTTGGCGCAAGCGTTCGGTCAACACCGTGCGGCAGGAACTCTCGCTGATCCGCACGGCGCTGAACTGGTCGGTCAACGCAAAGCACCTCGACAAGGCGCCCAAGATCACCCTGCCTGCCATGCCGGAGACGAGCGTGGGGCACCTGACCAAGGCAGAGTTCCGCAAGCTGCTCGACGGCTGCGAGAGGGCGCATGTGCGCCTGTTCTGTATGCTCGGGGTGACCACCGGGGGCCGCAAGTCGGCCATCCTGCAAGCCAAGTGGAAGCAGGTGAACTTCGAGAGGGCGCTCATCGACCTCAACGAGGAGGGCCGTGTCCAGAACAGCAAGTTCCGGGCGACCGTGCCACTCAACGACCTGATCCTGCCCGCCCTCCGCGAGGCGAAGGAAGCGGCCCTGACCGAGTACATCATCGAGCACAACGGGAAGCCGCTGCTCGACATCAAGAAGGGCTTTGCCGCTGCGGCTGCCCGAGCTGGCCTAGACGCTCACCCCCACATGCTGCGGCACTCGGCCGCGGTGTGGATGGCGGAGGATCGGGTGCCAATGCCAGAGATTGCCCAGTTCCTCGGGCACCGGGAAATCTCTGTGACCACAAGAGTGTATGCCCGTTTTCACCCGGACTACCTCCGGCAAGCTGCTGGTAGCCTGCGCTGGTGCTAATCCACGGCTCACGATCAGCCGCTATAGCCCCGCAGAGGTCATTAGGGACGCAATCGTGACCCCGAGGGCCTCCGCCACTCGCGCTACGTTCAGAACGCTCACATTGCGCTCGCCGCGTTCGATCTTGCCCATGTGGCTGCGGTCAACTCCCGAGGCGTCTGCGAGGGCCTCCTGCGACATCCGCCGCTCATGGCGCACTGCTCGAATGGCGGCGCCAAGCTTCCGGAGCTTCCCCTCCGTATCCGTCGAGATGGATTGACGCGGCACTCCTTTTCAGTTGCCCGCAATGCACTGATAGGCCACGGCATTGACGACCCATTGAAAGTGCGCAGTATGCTGTGGTTTGTTCTGCCGTGGTGCTTAATCGCTGGAAGCGGATGGTCGGGGAGGTACGATTATCCGCTGGTTGTCGGGCTAATCCTGACCGGCATGGTGAACCTCGTTTCTGAAGCGACCTTTTATGGAGTTGATCCAATCGCGCTTGGATTGCTGCTGGCGTACTTGCGTCGGTCCGCCATTCACCCATCTTGGCCGAAAAAGCCATTCTAGCCTCTGAGGGCATGTAGTGGAGAAACGAGACAGAGATTCAGCTCGCTCATGCTCTTCTAGATCGCAGCGGTCCTCCAGCGTCTCCTTTGCGTTCCCACAGGGCTCCCAGAGGGTTTCCATGGGGTTCCAGCAAAGTTCGCAACTTGCATTCCATTGAGTTGTTTTCTTCTTTGCCCTGTGGCCCCTCTGTTCCCCAGTGACCCCCTGACCTTGTCAGCTTTTTGAGACAGAGAAACTCTGGAAGCTCCCGTCCTTGACGGTATCAGATCACCCCAAGCTGCTCGGGGCTCTTGCCTCGCCGCAGGATTTCCGGCCAATGTCCCGTGAGGTCAGGGGATTTTCCATTGTCGGGACCAGAAGTTAGCCAAGAGGCGGTGCAAGCCTTCATTCGCAAGTGGCAGCACACCCCCGGCGGAGCCGAGCGGGCGAACTACGGCGTATTCCTCCAGACCTTCTGCGGAGTGCTCGGGCTGGAGGCTCCTTCCGATCCCGCCGTGGGCGGGGTGCTCGGCCGCTACCAGTTCGACGGCCCGGTGGCGGAAGGTTCGCTCAATGGCGGACCCGGCTTCATCGACTTCTACCGCAAAGGTTCGTTCGTCCTCGAAGCGAAGCAATCCAAGATCCCCCCTGTCAGCAAAACGCAGCCCGAGATGTTCGATCCGGACGAGGTTGCTCCCAAGGCAAGCTCGGGCGCCAAGTATGACCTGCTGATGCGGCGCGCTCTGCGGCAGGCAAAGAGCTACGTTCACCACCTGCCGAGCGACCACCCTTGGCCGCCGTTCATCATCGTCTGCGACGTGGGCCGGGCTTTCGAGCTGTACTTCGATTACTCCGGAAATGGGCGCGGGTACGACTTCTACCCGGACCGGCAAGGCTATCGGATTACGATTGAGCAGTTGGCCGATCCCGACGTGCAGGCGCTATTCCGCGACATATGGGAGCGGCCCAAGGCACGCGATCCGCGGCTCCGTGCCGCAGAGGTCACGCGAGAGGTAGCAAAGCGGCTGGCGGACGTGAGCAAATGGCTGGAGGCTACCCAGCGGCAACGGACCAGTGGCCTCTCCAATTACGAGAAGAGCTTGGCAATCGAAGAGACCTCGCTGTTCCTCATGCGCATCCTGTTCTGCATGTTTGCCGAGGACGTTGGCCTTCTGCCGAGAGACAGCTTCAAGCGGTTCTTGCAGGAGGCGGTGGAGGTCGAGAACGACCAGCATTTTCAGACCGGGCTGCGCGACCTGTGGAGGATCATGGGAAGCGACGACGCGCAGCCTCGCTGGTCGTGGGCGCTCAAGGGTGAGGTTCGCTATTTCAACGGCGGCCTGTTCGACGACGCCAAGACCTTCGTGCTTGGCGAGGGCGACAAGGGCGAGCTGCTTGCGGCTGCGCGCGCCGACTGGAAGCGGGTGGAGCCTGCGATTTTCGGCACGCTGCTGGAGCAGGCGCTGACCCCATCTGAGCGGTCGAAGCTCGGCGCGCACTACACGCCGCGTCCCTATGTCGAGCGGCTGGTCCGCGCCACGATCATGGACGTGCTGGAGGCCGAATGGGAAGCCGTACAGGCCGAAGTTGAGGCGCTCAACGCCACTGATAGCGATGCGGCCGCTCTCGAAGCTGTGCGGGCCTTCCACAAACGTCTCAGCGGCCTGCGCATTCTGGACCCAGCCTGCGGGACCGGAAACTTCCTGTACATTTCGATGGAGCTGCTGTTGCGGCTTGAGGCGGACGTGCTGGTGCTTATCGAGCAACTCGGCGGCGAGGCGGAGCCGGAGGTTGGGCCGCAACAGTTCCTCGGCCTGGAGCTGAACCCGAGGGCGGCGGTGATTGCCGAGCTGGTGCTGTGGATCGGCTGGCTGCGCTGGCGCATGTCGAACGATCCCGAGGAGGTGCCGGAGCCGGTGCTTCGCAGAACTGCGACGATCAACTTTGGCGGCCATGCCGGTTATGACGCGGTTTTGACGCACAAGCCAACGGGGGAGCCGGACCTAGACAATCCCATGGTGCCCGACTGGCCAGAGGCGGACTTCATCGTGGGCAACCCGCCGTTCATTGGCGGAAAGGACATTCGGGCGCGGCTGGGCGGTGACTATGCGGAGGCGCTGTGGAAGGCGAACCCGAGAGTGCCCAAGTCTGCCGATTTCGTGATGCAATGGTGGGACAGGGCGGCAAACATACTCACTTCGCCGAACAGCGCGCTGGTCCGCTTCGGCTTCGTGACCACAAACTCGATCACGCAGGAGTTCAGCCGGAGGGTTATTGCCGCGTACATAGAAGTGGGGAAGGCGTCGCTCTTGATGGCGCTGCCCGACCACCCTTGGACGAAGGCAGCGAAGGAAGCCGCCGCCGTGCGCATTGCGATGACCGTCGCGGGGCGGGGAGAGGCGGATGGCACGCTTGTCGAGGTTCTCAAAGAGGAGGGACTGGACAGCGACGATCCTCAGATTGCAACGGCGGAGGTGCGCGGGGCCATTCACGCCAATCTGACGACCGGGGCCGATGTCGGGAGCACGGCTGCGCTGAGGGCAAACGCCGGTCTCTGTAGTCCGGGAGTAAAGCTCCACGGTGCCGGGTTCATTGTGACGCCGAAAGAGGCCGCGTACTTGGGCCTCGGCAGGCGTGAAGGCTTGGAAGCGTTCATCCGCCCCTACCGAAACGGTCGCGACCTCATGCAGTCGCCGCGCGGAGCGATGGTGATCGACCTCTTCGGACAGGACGAGCGGGACGTTCGGAAACGCTATCCTGAGGTCTATCAGCACCTGATGGAGACCGTGAAGGTCGCGAGGGACGCGCAGGTCGCCAAATCACCGACACAGGACGCGAAGGCCTACGCGGAACAATGGTGGGCGCATGGCAAGCCTCGAACCGAGCTGCGCCCGGCGTTGGTGGGCCTTGCGCGGTACATTGTCACCGTCGAAACCGCGAAGCACAGGGTCTTTCAGTTCCTTCCGGCCGATGTCCTTCCCGATAATCGCCTCGTCGTTGTTGCGGATGAGCGAGGCGAAACCCTAGGAGTCCTCCAAAGCAAAGCACACTTGGCATGGACGAGCGCTACCGGGGGAACGCTGGAGGATCGCCCAGTCTATACCAAGAGTGCTTGCTTCGATCCCTTTCCCTTTCCGACCATGACGGCAGCGAGTGCAGCCGAAACCCGTGAGCTGGCCGAAGAACTGGACGAAACTCGGAAGCTCGCCATCGCCGAGGTGGATGGTCTCACGATGACGGAGCTTTACAATCTCCGCGATGCCGTGCGCCGGGGGGACAGCATGGATTTGGTGCAGCAGGCGCGCGCGCAAGCGTCCCGCGCCCGCATAATAGACCAGCTTCACGACAAGCTCGATGCTGCCGTGGCCGCCGCCTACGGCTGGCCTGCCGATCTTCCACCTTCGGAGATCATCACCCGACTGGTTGCGCTGAACGCAGAGTGCGCAGCCGAGGAAAAGGAAGGACAGGTCCGCTGGCTTCGCCCCGACTATCAGCGGCCTCGTTTCGGAGCCGACAAGGCGTAGCGCACGACGGAACCTTGAAATCAGCCCGTGGAGTGCGAGCCGCACTGCACCTTCCGCATTGGCGCTCTAAGCCGCCAGCCGCTTCAACGCGCGATGCATATTCGTTGGGTGCCACTTGCCCCCGCCCGGCGAGGGAACAGCCTCCGCGTTCAGCTCAGCGACCATCTGCCGGATGCTCTTGCCTTCCTCGCGCAAGGTGCGCAGCCGCTCCGCGACCGGCTCCAGCCGCTCCGCTGCCTCCGCCCTGTTGCGTTGCGCCAGCACCTTCCCGTTGCGCCCCAGCTCGGTGCCTCGTGCCTTTGCAGCGGCGAGTGCGGCCTTCGTGCGCTGCGAGATGCTCTCCGCCTCCTTTTCTGCCAGGGCAGCGAACAGGTGGAGTTGGAAGCGGTCGGCATTCGGCATGTCGGCCACGGCGAAATCGACGCCGGTCTCCATCAGACCGGAGACGAAATACACGTTGCGCGCCAGCCGATCGACTTTGGCAAACACCAGCCGCGCCTTGCGCCGCTTCGCCTCTGCCAAGGCAGCAAGGAGCTGGGGCCGTTTGGAGAGGGCATTGGCGCCCTTGCCGGTCTCGACCTCCACAAATTCCTCGATCAGCTCCAGACGTGCCTCTGCGGCGTATCTGGCGACCGCCTCGCGCTGCGCCTCCAGGCCCAGTCCGCTGCGGCCCTGCCGGTCGGTCGAGACGCGGAGATATGCGATTGCATTGCCTGTCGTGCTCATTTCCGTCCTCATCCGTACACAGATAAACGACCGTATAGGTGTGTACGACTAGTCCGGGTTCTTGAGTTTGAGTGCCGCCTTCTTGCCGAGATCGCTAAGTTCCCAACGGCCCCGAAGTGAATTGGAACGCAGGTAGCCTGCCTTCACCAGCTCGCTTCGTTCCCAGCACGTGGCGTTCCACCACCGCTCCTCTCCGGTCGAAACAATGTGGTAGTCCGCCTCTCTCAGTCGGGACGCCACCTTTGGGTGCATATGCTCTCTAATCTCAGTTAGTGAGCCCGCACCTCCCAGTTCATGGAGCGTCAGAAGAAGGGGGTTCCGAAATTCCCTCTGCGGCATCTTCTGGCCCTCAAGAGCCTTGGGTGGCCGTCCTGGCACAGCGGACTTCTTTGGCTCAGAGCGTTTGCCTTCAAGAGCATCGAGCGCCCGCCCTACTATATCGTCAGGTGTATCTTCGAGTGGGCGAGCATGAGCTTTCATGCGCTCCCAAGTCGCGTCGGTAACTCGAATCACTGGCATCATATCTCACTCCATCGCGTGTTACGCCCTTATTACCTTGTAACAAGGTTTCTAAATGGGTGCAAGTAGGCGGTTGGCCGGGGGAGGGGGGGTGAGAGGCCAGTAAGAAACACACGGGCGGGGCGCGCATAAGCACGTCAACTTCAGGTCGTTGAGTGGAGCCCGAGAGCTAAAGCTGTTCAAATGCGTCGAGAGATGGGTCGCGGCCGTTCAACACTAGCAGAAGGCGAGTCGTGCTTTCGGCCAGCCAAAGTTCTGAAGGCCATTCTCCATTAGCTCTGAACTCCTCTAGCCGGTGCCGGATGACCTCGACATCGAACAGCTCGTTCAAATGCTTGGCGTCCGTCGAATGGCCCGGTGGTAGGAGCAGACCCGCCAACGTAGAAATCTCTTGGAGGCCTGAAAGCTGGGCAGTGAGGATACTCCTCAGTTCAGGGGTCCAATTTTCGCTGTTCACCAGTACGTAGATTGCCTCGACGTTTGGAAGGCGTCGAAGTGCTGTGCCATCGACCACTGCCGTGCGATAACGTGGGACCTCTTGCTCCAGAAGAGTGATAGTAGCTTCTCGACTAAGCACCTCGCCACCCCGCCCCTCTTTGCTGTGACGAGTAAGCCCGTGCGCAAATAGATTTTTGCGAATGAGCCAAGGGGCCAAAATCAGATCACCTGCCTCGACCAGTGCATTCAGGCACCGCGAGAACCGTTCGGATTGGGCGGGGTCACGCAGGACCAACCGGTAAAGCGAAGTAGCAGCATCATCCGCCACCGCGCGCGCGTTTTCCGGACCGCGTAGCCAATCCGAGCTGCGGTGAAGTACTGCGGCGAGGCTAACCCAGAACTTCTCATCGCCCGACGCTGCGAGACTGGGAAGCAAATCGTCGATGCGATCAATGACAGAGGCGAGCCTACCGTCGTCCATCAGGGTCTCAAGTTTGGCCTGCAACTCAGGTTGTGGCAGGCTCCATAATGCTTCGACTTCCCTATTTGGGATAATGCCCGGTGGGTCGCCTAGGAAAAGCATTCGGACCAGATTGCGGCGCCTAAACAAGCGGTCTCCATCTGGCCCGGTTACACTCCTGCCGAACACGGGAAAGAGATGCCGAATGAGGCGCGACTGCGAAGTTGCGGCGTTCCCCAACACGCTCGCCACTTCAATTGGCTCGCCGTTTACTCGACGAGCAGCGCGTTCCAGAGCTTCGGATTCTTCGGGGTCGCTAACGATTCTATCGAGGTTGGCAGCTAGCTCGTCACGAACTGATGGAGTTTTTGTAAGCAGCCAGCAGTACGCAAGCACGTCATAGGCGCAGATTTCGTTCTGAACCGCCCGCTCCAAGATAGAGTAAGCTCCAATAAGTCTTTTTACCTCTCGGGGGGTCTTTATCTCACGGATGATCTCCCTGAAGATGGCCCGCTGAGTGTCATTGGTCGGGTCTGCGAGCTCGATGCTGTGGTGCGACAATGCCGCCTGTAGTAATTTGATTGCATCCTCTTCGAACAATGGCCGGAGTGGAATTGGATGCTGAATAATTTTCTCAAGGTAAGCCTCGCCTGAGCTTTGCCGAGCCCGACCATGACCCCTTCCCAATGCTTGAACGACGCGTTCGGGATCGTACGACACGAGGTAGGAGACGCCCTTTATATCGCCGACGGCCTTCACCAACTGAGCGACCGCCCTGACTTCCTCGTCCTCAACACGATCCAGTTCGTCGATAAGGACCACTACCGCGCACTTGAGCGACGCTAGCTTACCTTCCAGAGCCAGCCTCTCTTTTTCAGGAGATCGGACCTCTTGGCCCTCAACGAGTTTCTTCAGCCGAGGTCCCCATGTCCTCCATCCAGTGCTCGCTGCGCCTGACCCACCATGCAAATCGACGACAGCGGCAACGCCATGTCCAGCCAGATTGATTGCTCCCCAATAGCGATCAATTTGCTTCGTTAGCTGCTGAGCAATCTCAGTGTTGCTCTCGCCCATTGCGGTACGCAGGGAGCTAAAGAAGCCAGTGAGAAGCTCGTCGCGCCCGCTGAAAAGCCAGGGGCTAAACTGTGCGACGACAGTGCGGTCCATAGTCCCAAGCTTTTCTGCGAGAAGGCTGAGGACACTCGATTTCCCCAAGCCCCAACGGCCGGTGAGGCCAACCACGTAGCCACTTGCTCGCCTACCGGTGAGCTTCCCGGCGCTGTCTAGCTCATCCACCACCAGCGCGCGGATTAGGCTTTCAACGAACGGCCCTCTGTCCAGAGCATCATCCCTGGAGGTGCCAATGGGCCGATCCTGTCTCGCAGCATGGAAGGCGTCACTCATTTCAATTCAGTAGCAATCGCCTAGGGTTCTCGTCACCTCACTTGGCATCACTGGGCCCAGATAATTTTACCTATTTAGGGTCTCACGGCAGGGATTTAGGTAATAATATTGCGTCAATCATAATTGATCTTGCGGCCGATTTTTTGCGACGATAGGGCTCCATCCGACGTGGGCCAGCACCGGCGCTCCTCGGTTCATTTGAACCTCGGGATAGCGAAATGGGCCGGTCAACCGGGTTAAATTAGCGGCTGCGGCGGGCCAGAAATGGCGCAAGACCGTCGGGCGGGAAGTGGACCGCATGTTTGTGGTACCGGAGGTCGGGGGTTCGAGACCCCTCGATCGCCCCATTATCCCCGCGATATGCCGCACGATTCCAGCGCGATGCGGGGCATTCTCATGACGGCTTTCTGGACTCAGGCGGATTACGACGACCACGAGCTTGTCCAGTTCGTGCGCGACCGCAAGTCGGGTCTCACGGCGATTATCGCGCTGCATTCGACCCACCTCGGCCCGGGGGCCGGCGGCACCCGGTTCTGGCATTACTCCCAGCCCGACGACGCGATGCGCGATGCGCTGCGTCTCAGCCGCGGGATGAGCTACAAGAACGCCATGGCCGGCCTGCCCATGGGTGGCGGCAAGGCGGTAATCCTGGCCGACAAGAACCGCACCAAATCGCCCGATTTGCTCGCCGCCTTCGCCGATGCCGTCGATCGATTGGGCGGGCGCTACGTCACCGCCGAAGATGTCGGCATCAGCGAAGCTGACATGGTGGCCGTTTCGCGCCGCACGCAGTTCGTCTCGGGTCTTCCGGTCGGGGAAGGGCAGGCGGGCGGCGATCCGGGCCCGTTTACCGCGATGGGCATTTATCACGGCATCAAGGCCGCGGTCGCGCACAAGCTCGGCAAGGATGGCCTCAAGGGGGTCCGCGTGGCGCTGCAAGGCACCGGCAGCGTGGGCGGCGGCGTTGCCCGCCTGCTACGCAAGGATGGCGCTCAACTGGTGGTGGCGGACGTGGACGAAGCCCGCGCCCGTGCCCTGGCCGCCGAAGTCGAAGGCGAGGCGGTCAGCCCCGAGCAGATCATGTCGGTATCCTGCGACGTGTTCAGCCCCAACGCGCTCGGCGCGATTCTCGACGAGGCTGGTATCGCCTCGCTCGACTGCGCGATCGTCGCCGGCGGAGCGAACAACCAGCTCGCCCGAGCGGAGCACGGGGCACTGCTGGCGGAACGCGGGATTCTCTATGCTCCGGACTATGTGATCAACGCAGGCGGCATCATCTCGGTCACGCTCGAGTACCTCTGCCGCACCAAGGGAGAGCCTTGCGATATCAACGAGGTGCGCAAGCGCATCGCGCTAATCCCCGAGCGGCTAGAGACCATCTGGGCCGAGAGCGACAGCACCGGGGTTTCGGCCGATCGGGTCGCAGATCGCATGGCGCAGAAGCTGATCGGCCGCTGAAAGGCGGGGGAGCGGCCTTCGCTCCCCTTGCGGGTCCTTGCCCCGCCTGCCAAAGCGTCGGCGACGGTCTCCCGATGCACGGCTTCGCCAACCCCACCCGCTTTCTCGGCATCGCGCGCCCGCTGACCCCGTGGCTGCTGGCGATTGGCTTACTTTCGACCGGCGGCGCGTTGGTCTGGGGCTTCGCATTCGCACCCGCCGAGCGGCTCCAGGGTGAATCGGTCCGAATTCTATTCGTACACGTGCCGGTAGCGTGGCTGGGCATGGGCGGGTGGCTCGCCATCGCGGGCGCCAGCTTGGCGGAAATCGTCTGGCGCCACCCGCTCGCCGCCATCGCCGGTCGTGCCGCAGCCGTCCCCGGGGCATTCTTCACGATGATTTGCCTGGCGACCGGGTCGCTGTGGGGCCGGCCAGCGTGGGGCACCTGGTGGGAATGGGACGGTCGCCTGACCAGCATGCTGGTCCTGTTGTTCCTCTACCTCGGCTACATCGCGCTGAGCCAGGCGGCAGCGCGCGAGGGCGGGTCGAACCGCATTCCGGCGATCTTCGGACTGGTGGGAGTAATTAACATCCCCGTCATCCATTACTCGGTGCTCTGGTGGTACTCCATTCACCAACCGCCGAGCTTCACCACCGGCGGATCGGCGATGGCCCCGCAGTTCTCGGTGCCTTTGTTGGTGGCGACATTCGGCTTCAGCTGCCTCTTCGGCGCGGTCGTCTTGATGCGGATGCGGGCTCTCTTGGCGACCGAGCAGACGGAGGCTCGCCTGCGGCGCCGGGCGCGGGAGGCGGACTGATGCGCGAAGCGCTCGACCCCTGGCCGTTCGTCTACGGTGCCTACGCGCTGGCCGTAGTCGGGACGCTGGCACTGGTGCTATGGAGCTGGCTCGCGATGCGCCGCGCAGAGCGGCGGCGGGAGGACCAACGCAAGTGAACTCGGCCAAGCCGAAGCATCAGCGATTGGCACTGGTGGTGATTGCTCTCGTCGCGCTTATCGCCGCGGGACTCATTGCCTCGTGGGCTCTGCGAAACCAGGCCAGCTATTTCTACGTGCCGAGCCAGATCGTGAAGGATCCGCCGGAAACCGGCCGCGCCGTGCGGCTGGGCGGCATGGTCGAGGCGAATTCGATCGTGACTCAAGCGGACGGGGTTACGATCGACTTCGTCGTGGGTGATGGCGACGCGCGGGTGCCGGTGCGCTACTCTGGCATTGTGCCCGATCTCTTTGTCGAGGGGTCCGGCGTTGTGGCCGAGGGGCGGATGCTTGGCGACGGCACTTTCAAGGCCGACACCCTGCTGGCGAAGCACGACGAGAATTACGTACCTCGCGAACTGGAGGCGATGACCGCCGCGCAGAAGAAGGCCGCGGTGGCCGAAACGACCCAATGATCGCCGAACTCGGTCTCGCCGCGCTGTGGCTTGCCGCAGCGCTGGCCGCGTTGCAGCTCGTAACGGGCTTCCTCGCCGTGCGTCAGGGCGGGGAAGGGGAACTGGCATCGCTCGTCCGCCCGTCCGCCGTGGTGCAGGGGGTGCTCTGCGCCTTCTCGTTTGCGATGCTGGTTTGGCTGTTCGTCCGCACGGACCTGTCGGTGAAGCTGGTGGCGATGAACTCCCACTCGGACAAGCCGCTGGTTTTCAAGCTGGCGGGCGCGTGGGGCAACCACGAAGGCTCGATGCTGCTGTGGATCACGGTGATGAGCGCGGCCGGCGCATTGATCGCGCTCGTCGAGCGGCGGCTCAGCGAACGGACGATGCGGGCTACGCTCGCGGCGCAAGGCTTTGTCGCGCTGGGGTTCTACGCGTTCCTCCTGTTCAGCTCCAACCCGTTCGAGCGGTTGCCCGTGCCGGCGATCGAAGGGAACGGCCTCAACCCGTTGCTGCAGGACATCGGGCTCGCGTTCCACCCGCCCACGCTTTACCTCGGCTATGTCGGGCTCTCGGTGGCCTTCAGCTTTGCGGTGGGGGCCCTGCTGACGCGGCAGGTCACGCCCGACTTCGCCCGCGCCATGCGCCCCTGGGTGCTCGGCGCGTGGATCTTCCTCACCGTCGGCATCACCGCAGGCAGCTACTGGGCCTATTACGAGCTCGGCTGGGGCGGCTGGTGGTTCTGGGACCCGGTTGAGAACGCCTCGTTGATGCCGTGGCTCGCCGCGACCGCGCTGCTTCACTCGGTGAGCGTGCTTGCCGCCCGCGACGCGTTGCGCGCCTGGACGATCATGCTCGGTGTCGTGGCGTTCTCGATGAGCATGGTCGGCACGTTCCTGGTCCGCTCGGGCATTCTGACCAGCGTTCACGCATTTGCCGTGGATCCCGAGCGCGGGAGTTTCATCCTCGCCTTGCTGGCGATCTACATCGGCGGGGCCCTCGCCGTTTTCGGGCTACGAGCCGGAAGTATCGCCGAGGGCGAGAAATTTGCTCTGGTGAGCCGCGAGGGCGCGTTGGTGGTCAACAACGTACTGCTTTCCGCGATTCTCGGCGTGGTGTTGCTGGGAACGCTGTATCCGCTCCTGACCGAGGCGACGGGAGTGCGGGTTTCCGTGGGCCCCCCCTACTTCGATCCGGTGGGCGCTATCTTTGTCGTGCCGATGCTGCTGGCCATGGCTGCCGGGCCGCTGCTTCGCTGGCGCAGCGACAGGTTCGCCAGGGTGCGACCGCCGCTGGTGCTCGCCGGTCTGGTTGCTTTGGCAATGCTTGCCGCCCTCGCGGTCGCCGGGATCGGAGTGCTGCCGCTGATTGGCCTCGCGCTTGGCGTTGGTCTGGCGATTGCCAGCGTCATGCCCTTGCGCGGCCGCGACCTGCGGCGGTTGCCGCTCGCGACGTGGGGAATGGTGACGGCCCACTTCGGCATCGCCATTCTCCTTGTCGGCATGGCGAGCGACAGTGCGTTCAGCGAGGAACGGCTGGCTGCGCTCAAGGTGGGAGAGACGGCCGAAGTTGGCCCGTGGCGCGTCACACTTGCCGCTGTCGATCCGGTTGCGGGTCCCAACTGGACTGCCCTGGAGGGGGTGATGCAGGCGCGCTACGCCGGTAACGCGGCGGTCGAACTGCATCCCCAGGCGCGCAGCTTCTGGTCGCCGGTCCAGGAGACGACCGAGAGCGCGCTGGCGACACGCTGGAACGGTCAGCTATATGCGGTGCTGGGTAAGGCCGCGGATGGCGAACGCTGGCAGGTCCGCCTGTGGTGGAAGCCATTCGTGACGCTGATCTGGTACGGTGGCCTGCTCATTGCCCTTGGCGGCCTGCTTGCGCTGATCGGTCGGGTTCGCGACGATTTGCGGCGCCGGTTCGTGCAGCGCAAGGCGGCCGCCCGCCGCGCCGAGGTGGCGGCATGAAGAGCTGGCGCTTCTTCCTTCCGCTCGCCGCGTTCGCGATGTTCCTCGGGATTGCGGCCTATCAGTTGACCCAGCCGAAGGACGAATTCGTCGATTCCGCGATGATCGGCAAGCCGATGCCGCAGTTCGCCCTGCGCCCCGCGGCGGCGGACCGGCCGGGGCTCTCGCTCGCAGATCTCAAGGACGGGACGCCCAAGTTGCTCAATGTCTGGGCGAGCTGGTGCGTCCCGTGCATCGCGGAGGCGCCGCACCTCGGCGCGTTGGCGCAACAGGGTGCGCCGATCGTCGGCGTAGCGATCAGGGACCGGCCCGAGGACGTCGCGGCGTTTCTCCAGCGGCATGGCAATCCGTTCCAGCGGATCGGCGCGGACGATCTCTCCGAGTTGCAGCTCGCCATTGGCAGTTCCGGCGTGCCGGAGACGTTCGTGGTCGATGGCGAGGGCATCATCCGCTACCAGCACATCGGCGACATCCGGGCCGAGCACGTGCCCATGCTGCTCGAAAAGTTGCGCGAGGCTGGTCAATGAAGCGCTTGATCGTCCTTCTTGCAGCGCTTCTTTCGCTGCCTTCAAGCGCTCAGGACGCGATGCCTCCGGCGCCATACGCATACCGCCAGCTCGATGACCCGGGCCTCGAGGCGCGGGCGCAGGGGCTGATGGAGGAGCTGCGCTGCCTCAAGTGCCAGAGCCAGTCGATTGCCGACAGCGATGCGCCGATGGCTGGCGACATGCGCCACCAGGTCCGCACCCGCATCGCCGCGGGGGAGGAGCCCGAGGCGATCCGCGCCTGGATGATGGAGCGCTACGGCGACTACGTCAGCTATGCACCCGTCGTCAGCCGCACGACGTGGCCGCTGTTCGCGGGCCCGCTGCTGCTGCTCGCGATCGCCGGGCTGCTGTTATGGCGGCGTTTCCGGGGTGGGCGATGAGCTTCGTGCCCATCATCTTGCTGGCGGGCGCCGCGTTCGCGTTCGCTGCCCTTGCGCTCCGCCTGCCGCGTAGTGGTTGGACCCTGCTTGGCGCGGCGCTGATGTTCGGGCTCGCCGGATATGCACTGCAGGGCTCGCCCGGACAGGCCGGCGCGCCAAAGGCCGCCATCGCCGAGACCGCCGAAGGATCGGAACTGGTGGAGGCGAGGCGGGCGATTTACGGCCCCGCGCAGCCCAGTCGCTACGTGACCGTCGCCGACGGCTTCGCCCGCCGGGGGCAGTACGCCGACGCGGCCGGCATTCTGCGCTCCTCGCTCGCCGCATCGCCCGACGATCCCGAGGCCTGGCTCGCGCTGGCCAACGCAATCACCGAGCATGCCGGCGGCCAGCTTACGCCCGCCGCGGTCTTCGCCTTCGAGCGAGCGGAGCGCGCCGATCCCGGTCAGCCGGGGCCGGGCTTCTTCATGGGCGTGGCGCTGATCCGCAATGGCCGGCTGCAGCAGGCGCGCGACATCTGGGCCAGGATGCTCGCCGCCGCGCCGCCCGACGCGGTGTGGCGCGAGGGCCTGGAGGAGCGCTTGACCCGGCTCGATCGGCTCATCGCGGAATCCGACGGCCAATGAACGCCGCACGACTCGCGATTGCCGGACGGATAGCCCGGTGCTAAGCGCCGCGGCCCCCACGACAGGAATGCGGCCTCGATGAGTCAGGCAATCGCGCACAGCGGCAGCGGCGACAAGACCGTCAGCGCCAAGGTAAAGCTCGCAGTTGGCGCGATCGGCATCGTCTTCGGCGATATCGGCACCAGCCCGATCTACGCGTTCCGCGAGACTTTCGTCGGCCATCACCCGCTGGCGGTCGACACACTGCACCTGATGGGCGTGGTCAGCCTGATATTCTGGGCGATGACGATCATCGTCTCGATACAGTATGTTACCATCCTGATGAGCGCCGACAACAAGGGGCAGGGGGGAACTCTCGCGCTGGTCGCGCTCATTTCGCAAAAGATCGGCGGGACCAACCGCGGGTGGATCGCCATCATGCTGGGAGTCTTCGCGACTGCCCTGTTCTACGGCGACAGCATGATCACACCGGCGGTATCGGTGCTGTCGGCGGTCGAGGGTCTAACCACGGTGGAGGCCAGTCTCGCGCCGTTCGTCATTCCGATCGCGCTTACCCTGCTGATTGCCCTTTTCATCCTGCAGAAGCGCGGGACCTCGACGATCGGCAAGCTGTTCGCGCCGATCATGCTGACCTACTTCACGACCCTGGCCGTGCTCGGCGTGATGCACATCGTCGATAACCCGGGCGTCCTCGCCGCGCTCAATCCGTGGTACGCGTTCCAGTTCTTCATGACCGACCGGTGGCTGGCGTTCCTGGCGCTCGGCTCGGTCGTGCTCGCCGTCACTGGAGCGGAGGCGCTCTATTCGGACATGGGCCACTTCGGCCGCGGCCCGTTGCGGATCGGCTGGTTCGGATTCGTGATGCCCTGCCTGTTGCTCAACTATTTCGGCCAGGCGGCGATGATCATGAACCTCGAGGCGGCCGCCGCCGCCGATGCGATCAAGAACCCATTCTTCATGATGGCCAGCGAGGCGTTCCGCCTCCCGCTGGTGCTGCTGGCTACGGCGGCGACGTTCATCGCCAGCCAGGCGGTGATCACCGGCGCCTTCTCGGTAACCCAGCAGGCGATCCAATTGGGCTTCGTTCCGCGCCTGTCGATCCTCCATACCAACGAGACCGAACACGGCCAGATCTACATCCCGTTCGTCAATTGGGTGCTGATGATCGCGGTAATCCTGCTCGTGCTGACCTTCCGCAATTCATCGAACCTGGCGAGCGCCTACGGTATCGCGGTTACCGGCGCGATGCTGATCGACACCTGCCTGATGGCGGTTTTGTTCGTCGTCATCTGGCGCTGGAAGCTGTGGACTGCGATGGCCGTCGCTTCGGTATTCTTCATCGTCGACGGCTCGTTCTTCGGGGCCAACCTGCCGAAGGTGCCCGACGGCGGCTGGTTCCCGCTGCTGGTCGGCGCGTTCGCGTTCACCCTGCTGACTACCTGGGCCAAGGGCCGCAAGCTCATGCGCGACCGCATGACCGAGGTCGCCCTGCCGATCGGCATCTTCGCCAAGAGCGCGCGCAATTCCGCGACGCGAGTGCCCGGGACCGCGATCTTCATGGCCTCGACCAGCGGCGGAGTTCCGAGCGCCCTTCTGCACAACATCAAGCACAACAAGGTGCTGCACGAGCGGGTCGTCATCCTCACGGTCGAGATCGCCGACGTGCCCTATGTCGATCCGATCGAGCGGTTCGAGATCAAGTCGATCGGCGACGGGCTCTACGGCGTGAAGCTGCATTACGGCTTCATGGAGGAAACCGACGTGCCCGCGGCGCTCAAGGCGACTGGCGAGTGCGGGGGCTTGTTCGACATGATGCAGACCAGCTTCTTCCTCAGTCGCCAGACGCTGATCGCCAGCAAGCGGCCCGGTATGGCCATCTGGCGCGAGAAGCTGTTCAGCTGGATGCTGCGAAACTCCGCGACCGCGATGGAGTTCTTCCGCTTGCCGACCAATCGTGTCGTCGAGCTTGGCAGCCAACTAGAGATTTAAGGAGTATTCATGTCGGGCACCATCAACCTGAAGCTGACCGAAGAAGAGATCGAGATGCTGATCGACGCCCTCGAGGCCGATCAGGAAGGCTACATCGAATCCGCCAAGGAAGCGCGCGGCAACAACAATCGCGCCGACGTCGAGACTTTTACCGAAGCGGCACAGCGCATCGACGCGCTGATGGGCAAGTTGCGTAAGCTGGTGGACCAGGATTGACCTGAGCGGCGCGGCCGTTTCCGGCCGCGCCGCTCAAGTGAAGTCAGCCCAAGTTGGCGCTGACCATGCAGTACAGCATGGGCAACGAGAGCAGCACGTTAGTGCGGCTCGCCGCCAAGGCGCGCGGGGCGAGCTTGGCCTTCTCTTCGGCGCTCGCCTCGATCAGCCCGAGGATCTTGCGCTGCGCCGGCCAGATGATGAACCAGACGTTGAACGCCATGATCAGCGCAAGCCACATACCGAGGCCGATCATGTTGACCCCGTCCGCCCCGGCACCTTGGAAGGTGAGCGCATCTATCGCGTAGCCGTTGTGAAACGCGATGATCAGCCCGAGCAGCACGGTAATCGCCGCCGCCCAGCGGAAGTAGAAAAACACCCGCGGCGCTATGTGCCCGGTGACGCCGGCCTTCAGCTCGGCCGGGATACCGGGCATCGTCGGCACCTGCACGAAATTCAGATAATAGAGCAGCCCGATCCAAAGGATGCCGAAGAACGCGTGCAGCCAGCGAAACACGTCGTCGCTGATCGAGCGCGGATCGTCCCCGGTCCAGCCTGTGAATGCGGCGATCACGACGATCGCGAGAATGAGCCCCGTCACCAGGACGAGATGCAGATTTCCGAAAAACTTCGCCATGTGCGTTCCCCCACTCGAACTCGCGACCTCTGTCGCGCGATGTGGCCGCAACTACCCGCAAATTGCAATACTTTCCGCGGTCAGGGTGGTGGAGGAGTGCCTTCCTCCTCGCGCAACCCTTCGGCGGCGAGGCCGTGGCGAAGCAGCATCGGGATCTGGGTGAAAGTGAACAGGAACGAGAGCGGCATGAATACCCAGAGCTTGGCCCACAGCCAGTCCCCGAAGCTGAGGTAAGCACGGAGGATCTCGTTGAGTACGGCCAGGAGCACGAAGAACAGGCCCCAGTTGCGGCTGAGCTTCAACCAGCCTTGGTGGTCGAGCCCCTCGAACGCCGCTTCCAGCAGCGTCTGGAGGAGCGCCTTGCCCCTGAACCATCCCACGAGCAGCGCGACCGCGAACAGCGCGTAAATGACGGTGGGCTTGATCTGGATGAAGCGCTCGTCGCGCAGCCAGATAGTGAGCGCGCCAAAGCCCACGATCAGCGCGGTCGACAGCCACAACATGGGTGAGATGCGTCCGAGCTTCCACTTGGAGAAAGCCAGCGCGATCAATGCCGCGACGATGAACGCGCCGGTACTGCGCACCACGGCGAGGATTTCCGAGCCCGGCGACTGATCGACGGGAGCGAACCATTTGTAGACCACGAAGAAGACGAGGATCGGCCCGTAGTCGACCGCCACATTGAGCCAGCCGGAGGGCTTGCGCTTGCTTTCGGCCATCATGCGACTCCAGCGATGACCCGAGCGACCAGATCGGGATCGAACGGGCGCAGGTCGTCGAGCTTCTCGCCCACGCCGATGGCGTGAATCGGCAGTCCGAACTGTTCGGCCGCCGCAACGAGCACGCCGCCTCGCGCGGTTCCGTCGAGCTTGGTCATTACGAGCCCGGTGACCCCCGCGACTTCTTTGAAGATCTCGATTTGCGACAGCGCATTTTGGCCGTTGGTGGCGTCGAGCACGAGCACGACGTCGTGGGGAGCTTCCGGGTTCAGCCGGCCGAGCACGCGGCGGATCTTGGCCAGTTCGTCCATCAGCTCGCGCTTGTTCTGTAGCCTGCCGGCCGTATCGACGATGAGCGCATCGGTCCCTTTGGCGGTGGCCTCCCGCACCGCATCGAATACGATCGATGCCGGATCACCCCCTTCGGCGCCCTTCACGAGCGGCACGCCGACCCGCTCGGCCCAGGTGGCGAGCTGCCCGATGGCAGCCGCGCGGAACGTATCGCCCGCGGCCAGCATCACCGCATAGTCTTCTTCCTGCAGCCAGTGCGCGAGCTTGGCGATGGTTGTCGTCTTCCCGCTCCCGTTTACACCGATCACCAGAATGACCTGCGGGCGCGGAAACGCCGTGATCTCGAGCGGCCTGGCGACAGGGCGAAGGATCGCCGCGATTTCGTCGGCGACGGCTTCCTTCAGTTCGCGCTCGGTGACGTTGAGGCCAAAGCGCTTCTCGGCCAGCTTGTCGCGGATGCGGCGCGCGGCGGCGGGTCCAAGGTCGGAGACGATCAGCGCGTCCTCGACGTCGTCGAGCGTCGCATCGTCGAGCTTTGCCGTGCCGACGACGGCGGTGAGGTTTTCGCTCAGCCGTTCCGATGTCTTGCGAAACCCCCCGAACAGGCGCTCGGTCCAGCTGGCGGTCATACGAGCAGGCCTTCGGCAACCTGCTTGGGCGCCACAGTCACGATTGCGCCTGCGCGCGTCCCGGTGGGGAGGGCGACCCGCGCGAAGTTGGGGGCGTGGCCGGTCCCGTCGCGCTCGGCGAGCACTTCGAGCGGGATGCCCACCAGCGTTTGCAGCCAGCGCTCCCGTAGCGAGGACACGGTCGACCGCAACTCCGCGGCGCGAACCTTAACGGTCGACCGGTGGACCTGCGGCATGCGGGCCGCCGGGGTCCCGGGTCGGGCAGAGTATGGGAACACGTGGCCATGCACGATATCGAGCTCGTTCAGGATCGCCAGGTTGGCCCGGTGGTGCACGTCGCTTTCGGTCGGAAACCCGGCGATCAGGTCGGCGCCGATGGCGATGTCGGCCCGCTTGGCGCGTAGTCGTTCGACTAGGCCGACCGCGTCGGCGCGGAGGTGTCGGCGCTTCATGCGCTTGAGGATCAGGTCGTGCCCGTGCTGTAGCGACAAGTGCAGATATGGCATCACGCGCGGCTCGCCGCCGATCAGGCCTTCCAGCTCAGGATCGATCTCGATCCCATCGAGTGACGACAGGCGCAGACGTCGAAGTAGGGGAAACGCTTTGAGAATCGACGCGACCAGCGAGCCGAGGCGGGGCGAGCCGGGGAGCTCGTGACCCCAACCGGTCAGATCGACGCCGGTGAGCACGACTTCCGCCGCGCCGCCCGCGAGATCGTTCTCCACTGCGCGCAATACCTCGTCGACGGCGAGCGACCGGCTGGGCCCGCGACCTTGCGGGATCACGCAGAAGGTGCAGGCGTGGTCGCATCCGTTCTGCACCGCGACGAAAGATCTGGTGTAACCGCGCTCGACGGCGATGGGGGCGGCGGAGGCGTTCCAAGCGCGGGGATCGAGCTTGGCCGCGTTGGGGATCAGCCCGTCGACTTCGGGCATCGCCGCGATCGCGCTGCGCTCGGTCTCGGCCGCGCAGCCGGTGACCAGCAGGCGAGCGACGGGGCGCGCGCGGCGGGCCCGGCGAATGGCCTGGCGCGTATGGCGCACCGCCTCGGCCGTGACCGAGCAGGAATTGATCACGACCGTGTCGTGCTCCCCGCCCAGCATAGCACGGATCCGCTCACCCTCGGCAAGGTTGAGACGGCAGCCGAGCGATACCACTTCGACACTCACGCAAAATCGCCCCAGTCGAAGCTGCCGCGGAAGCTTTCCTCGGCCGGCCCGGTCATCGCGATGCGGCCGTCGTCGCCCCATTCAATCTCGAGCGGTCCGCCCGGGAGCCGGACGGTGGCCGAGCGCCCGTCGAGCAGGTTGCGCCGGATCGCGGCCACAGCCGTGGCACAGGCGCCGGTCCCGCACGCACGCGTGAGACCCGCGCCGCGCTCCCACACCCGCAGCAGGATTTCGGAGCCGCCGGTAACTTGCGCGACCATGACATTGATGCGCTCCGGGAACATCGGATCGGTCTCGATCTCGGGGCCCAGCCGCTCGAGCGGCACCGCCTCGACATCATGCACGAAGAACACGACGTGAGGGTTGCCGACCCGCAGCGCCATCGGGCTTTCCAGCCCATCCCACGCCACCGGCATCGCCGATGTGTCCATAGCGTAGGCGAGCGGGATCTCGTCCCATGCGAAGCGCGGCGTGCCCATGTCAATCCGGGCGGCGCGGCCGGTCGGCTCCATCGCAATCGTCCCGCCAGCGGTTTCGACCTGGGCGGCACTTCCGTGCAGTATGGCGACGGCCCGGCTGGCGTTGCCGCATGCTTCCACCTCGCCGCCGTCGGAATTGAAGATCCGCATCCGGAAGTCCGCGGTCGGGGACGGCTCGAGCAGGATGAGCTGGTCGCATCCGATGCCCGTCCTGCGGTCGGCCAACGCGGCGGCCATCGCCGGCCCGATAGGCGGCAAGGTGTCGGCGCGCGCGTCCAGCACGACGAAGTCGTTGCCGAGGCCATGCATCTTGATGAACGGGACCCGCATCGTGCGCGGGCTCTATGCGGGGGCGGCGCGCTCGTCCACCCCGTCCGGCTCAGCCGGCCTTGCGCTGTTCGGCTTCGCCAGGAGGTTCCCCAGGTTCCCCGGTCGGTGGCTTCTTCACTAGCAGGCCGAGGCCGCCCAACCTGGCGCGAACGGCGTCGATGCTTTCCGGACGGCCGTAGTGATAGCCCTGTCCCTTCAAGCGCCCCATCGCACGGAGCTTCTCGATTACTGCGGGGTCGTCGATCCCCTCCGCCGTGATAGGCACGTCGAGACCGTCGCCCAGCGACACGATAGCGCGCACCAGCTTGTCGCTGTCTCCCTGCTCGCTGATCTCGGCGACGAAGCTGCGGTCGATCTTGAGCCGGTCGAAAGGCAGCGTTCGCAACAGGGCGAGGCTCGAGAAGCCGGTGCCGAAGTCGTCGAGGCTGATCGTCACGCCCTGATTGCGCAGGCTTGTGACGATCGATCGAACCGCGCCGATGTTGTCGTGAAGGCAGCTCTCCGTGATTTCGACATCGAGACGCTGGGGCGGAAAGTTGTGTTTGACCAGGAGCTTGAGGATTTTCTGCGCGAACCAGGGGTCGCGCAGCTGCACCGGCGAGATGTTGACCGAGAGCGAAAGCCGGGGATCCCACTCGCTGGCGTGAGCGAGTGCCTGGTCGATGAGGCATTCGCTCAGCTCGACGATCGCACCGCTTTCCTCGGCGATCGTGATGAACACTTCGGGCGTTACCAGTCCGAGCGTGGGGGACTGCCACCGCGCCAGCATCTCGAAGCCGGTAATCTCCTGGGTCTCAAGATCGATTTGTTGCTCATAATAGGGCACGAACTCGCCGTTCCGCACTCCCCGCTTGATCCCGGTCTCGAGCTCGCTGCGGAAGCGCAACTCGCTTTCCATCGGCTCCTCGAACCAGAAGTAGCAGTTCCTGCCCTTCTTCTTGGCGTGATACATGGCGATATCGGCGCGGTGGAACAGCGTTTGCGCGTCGGCGGCGGGGTCGATTTCGCCATTTGCGAGTGTGTTCGACGTGATCCCGACCGAGGCGGTGACCTCTAGGTAGAGGCCGTCGTGCTCAAGCGGTTGGGAAACGCGCTCGATCACCAGGCTGGCAAAGTGGTCGACCCGCTCAGGCGACCGCAAGTCGTAGGGCAGCACGCAGGCGAATTCGTCGCCGCCGAGGCGGGCGAGGAGCGATCCGCGCGGAAGTAGCGCGCCGATCCGTTCGGCGGCGGTGACCAGCGTCGCGTCGCCCGCGAGATGCCCGTTGAGGTCGTTGATCGTCTTGAAGTTGTCGAGATCCACCATGATGAACGCGACGGCTCGTCCGTCCACATTGGCCTTGGCTAGCAAGGCGTCAGTGGCGGAATTCACGCTGCGGCGATTGAGGCTACCGGTAAGGGGATCGGTCTCGGCAAGCTGGCGTGCGAGCGCTTCTGCCTTGCGGCGTTCGGCGATCTCAGTGGTCAATTCGGCGTATCGGCGCCACCCGAAGATGACGAGCGCGATGTTGAGCAGGAGGACGCTGACGAGGACGGGGTCGGGCGCGGCACCCATGCCCATCCACGAACGCACCACTTGGGGCAGCACCATTCCGCCGGTGCCAACAAACAAGACGATCGCGGCGACCGCGATCCCGAGCGCGACGAGGTCCCGGTCCGCCCGGCCCAGTCCGTCAGCGTGCGACGTTTCGGCACTTCCACTAGGTTTGCCGCCCGGCAACTTGACCCCCTGGTGTTGCGAACGAACTTCTATCGCCTATGGGGTTGAAGAATGGGTTAAGGCGGGCTTTCCGCGTGCCGCCAAAAAACCAAGGGGGCCCGTCAGTTGCCGCGTTTCTGGCTGATGAAATCGGAACCCGACGTCTACGGTTGGGATGACCTCGCCAAGGAAGGCGAAGGAACCTGGGACGGGGTGCGCAACTACCGCGCGCGCAACAACCTCGCCGCGATGAAAGTGGGCGACAACGCGTTCTTTTATCATTCCAACATCGGCAAGGAAGTCGTGGGCATTATCGCGGTGAGTGTCGCGAGCTTTCCCGACCCGACCGACGAGAGCGGCAAGTGGGTATCGGTAAAGGTGAAGCCGGTCGAAAAACTGCCGCGCGCGGTGACGCTGGCCGAGATCAAGGCCCACCCCAAGCTGGCGGAGTGCGAGTTGGTGAAGCAGTCCCGCCTGTCGGTGTGCGAGCTGCGGCCGCAAGAGTGGAGAACGATCGTCGCCATGGCCGAGCGCAAACCGGCGTAGTCAACGAACAGGCTTAATGTCCCGCGCCGCTACAGTGGCGGAAATCGGGGGAGCGCAATGGTTTCCAAGCCGTTAAGAACTTCGCCATGCGACGCTCCCTCGTGCTCACTGACGAACAGGCCCGCCACCCGTTTCGGGCCTCCCTTCCGCCTCACGTATGTCGCGGAGGGCGCGTCACGCTTGACCGCCCGACTTGGGCAATAACCCGGGACGATGTGCACGGCTTCGTCGGGGCCTACTTCGCGAGCCTCGCAGCAGTCACGATTTTCATCATTTAGCGGCGGCCGCGCGCTCCGCGCGCAGCAGGAGCAAGCCGAGCCAGGCCGAGACCAGGCACATCGCCGCGGTCAGTAGCAGATGATGTACGATGTCGACGCCCACCGCGCTGAGCCCCGTGGCCAGCAGGGACCCCACCACCATCGCACCCGAATTGACGATGTTGTTCGCCGCAATCGTGCGAGCAGTCTGCGTCTTGGGCACGAAAGTGGTCAGGAATGCGTAGAGCGGCACCACGAACATACCGCCGGCGATGGCAATGCCGAGTAGGCTCAGTAGCAGCGGGATCGCCATTGGGTGAGATACGAACTCGCTCACGTTGAACAGCGTACCGTCGGTTTCGGGAATCCAGGTGCGGCAGACAAAGTAGAACGCCAGCACGAACACCCCCATCGCGATCACCGACAGCGGCGAATAACGCGCCGAGACGGTTCCCTTGAGCAGGGCGTTCACCGAAACCGAGCCGATCGCGACGCCGATCGAGAAGATCACCAGGAACAGGCTCGCTACTTCCTTGCTCGCGGTCAGCACGTTCTTGGCGAGCGGGGGGAACTGGATGAATAGGACAGCGCCGATGGTCCAGAAGAAGCTGATGGCCATGATTGCCAGGAACACCCGCCGGTCGTGGCTGGTATTGCGCACGAGCGCGATAGAGCTGCGCACAATGTGGAAATCGATCGGCTCGACCTCGCCCTGCGCGGGAGCGGGCGGGACGTGGCGGGAGACGAGGTAACCGACGATTGCCGTGCCGACGACCCCGGCCGCGGCGATCTCGACCGGAATCCAGCCGGCGAGGATCGTGCCGAACAGGATGGCGATGTAGGTCCCGGCCTCGACCAGCCCGGTGCCGGCCAGCACTTCGCGATCTTCCAGGTGCTGGGGCAGAATCGCGTACTTGATCGGCCCGAAGAAGGTCGAATGCACGCCCATCGCGAACAGCGCCAGCAGCAGCAGGGGGATAGCGATAGTGCCTGTGCCGATGCCTTGCCAAGCCAGGAGCAGCCCGGCCGCGCCTACCATCATGATCGCGACCTCCGCCGCCTTGACGATGCGGATGATCCGCGCCTTGTCGCGCATGTCAGCGAGCTGGCCGGCGAGAGCGGAGAGCACGAAGAAAGGCAGGATGAACACGCCGCTCGCCACGGCGCTGAACATGCCTTCCGCTTCTTCGGAATTGTAGACGCTGTAGACCACGAACAGCACCATCGCGGTCTTGTAGAGGTTGTCGTTGAAGGCACCGAGCAATTGGGTGACGAACAGCGGCAGGAAGCGCCGGCGGCGCAGCATGTGCGTGGTAACGGTCATGCCTGTCCTGTCGCGGCCTCTCCGAATGCCCGGTAAGCGGCTGGCTCTCGCGCCACAAGGCCAAAGGGCGCTTTTGTACCGGCTGCCCCTGCGCTAGGGCGGCGGAAGATGCTTTCACTGCCAAACCTGCTGACGCTGAGCCGCATCGCGGCGCTGCCGCTATTGGCGTACCTGATGTGGTGGCGCGATTGGGAGACCGGCTATCTGCTGGCCTTCGTCCTCTACTGCCTGATGGGCATTACCGACTACTTCGACGGTTATCTCGCCCGTGCGAGCGGCGCGGTCTCGCGGCTTGGCATTTTCCTCGATCCCATAGCGGACAAGATCATGGTCGCCACGGTGATCCTGGTTCTTGCCGCCCAAGGCGTGCTGTGGGGCCCTTATGTGCACGACCTCCATGTGGTCGCCGGTCTCATCATCCTGGTGCGGGAGATTGCCGTATCCGGCCTGCGCGAGTTCCTCGGCGGGCTGCAGGTCTCGGTACCGGTGTCGCGGCTTGCCAAATGGAAGACAACTTTGCAGATGGTCGCGCTCGGCGCACTGATCCTCGGCCGGGGGCTGCCTGAATGGACCGTCCTGGTGGCCGGCATCGAGGCTAACGTGCCCCACACCGTCGGGCTCACCACGCTTTGGGCGGCCGCCATCCTGACGCTGGTGACCGGCTGGGATTATCTGAGGGTCGGCCTCAAGCACATGGACTGAAGATTCAAAGCCGCTCCATCCGGAGCCATGACCGGTCACCCATCCAGACTTTCTCGAACGCCCGTTCTGTCGCCATTGCCTCTGCCCTGTTGCCCAGCTTTCGCTCGGTCTGCGCCAGGCCCCATAGAGCCCAGCTATCGTTCGGTGCGCGGATCAGCGCCTTCATGAAGGCCTCACGCGCCTGGGCATATCGACCGGCCTGATAGAGCGCCCCGCCGCGCGTCTGCGCCACGGGGTAATACCAGTAGGGCGGTTCGTTGTACGGGATCGTCGCTTCGATTGCCTCGGCCTTTTCGAGCAGTTCGATTGCTTCGAGTGGCCGGCCGGCGAACTGCGCTTGCTTCGCCCGCGCGACCAGCCCTGCGAGCTTGACCAGGTCGGCCGCAGGGAATCCCGCGTCGGCCATCGAGACCACTCCCGGCGCCTTTTCCAGAGCATCGAGCGCGGCGATCTCGGTGTCGAACGACTTGCCGTCGCGCTGATGGGCATGGGCGACGGCGCGCGCGTACCGTCGCATGGCCTCGACATAGGCGAGTTCGCTTGGCGAGCTGTTGAGCGCTAGGATCGCTTCGGGGCTGGCATACTGAGCTAGCGCGAAGGCGGGGGCTGCGTGGATCGCCTGAACCCAGGGCAGCGTCTGGGCAATTTCGGGGCTCAGAATCCCCGTAAGCCGGTGGCTCTCCGCGGCCACTGTGTGCATCGCCCCTACCATTTGCGCCGATGCCAGCAGGAAATGCACGTTGTGCGGGTAGTAACCGTAGCGATAGAGCCCGTCGTCACCGATCGTGGCGATGTACTGCTCGTCCGCACGCGCGGCATCGACATTCGCTCGCATCGAGTCGGCGTAGCGGCCGATGCGGTAGTAGATGTGCGCAGGCATGTGCACGAGGTGCCCGAGCGTGGGCGGTGCGTTGGCGACGAGCCGGTCGGCCGCTGCTTCCGCCATCTCGGGCTTAATGTTGTTCTCCATCAGGTGAATGTAGAGATGCGACGCCTGGGGGTGCGAAGGGTTGCGCGCGACGACTCCCTCGATCAACGCCACCGCGTCCGCCACGCGGGGCTGCGGGGTGCTGCGATCCGGTTGCCAGTAGTTCCACGGGGTGGTGTTCATTGCCGCTTCCGCCGCCAGCACGGCGAGGTCGTCGTTTGCCGGGTGCTCCTTCGCCAGCGCGAACATGGCATCCGCATACTGGGCGTCGAGGTCGGCTCGCTTGGCATCGGCACCGGCGGAATAGCGCTGCTTCTGCGCGGCGATCAGGGCGCGCTCGAGCGGGGAAGCGGTGGTCCCCGTCCGTTCGGCTTCGACCAGCGCCGCCAGGGCCGCGGCGTTCTGCGCATCGTCCATCCCGGCGTTGATGTTCGGCCCGTTGGCAAGGGCTTCGCCCCAGGCGCACATCGCGCAATCGGGTGCGCGGCGGCGCGCTTCGCGGAACGCGGCGATGGCGGCCTTGTGATTGAAACCATACGTCAGCGCGAGCCCCTGGTCGAAGTAGCGGCGTGCATCGCCCTCCAGCCCGCTGGCGGGGATCTGCGAGCGGCCGATCCCTTCGGCGAGCTTCATTACACCGGGCTGGGCGCTTTCGGCATAGGCCGCGGCCAGCCGCAATTGCCGTTCGCGTTCGGTCGAAGCCTTGGCCGTTCCACCGCAAATGGTGCGCGCGATCCGGGTCGGGTCGAGCAGCGCGAGCACTGCTTCGCTCGGTTCGCTCGATGGCGCCGAGGTCGTGGACAGGACGCTCGTCGCTGCGACGAGCGTTGCGTAACCGATTTGCCTGATCATGGCGGGGCGTCCTCCCTGCGTAGCGACCCCTCGCTGACTCGGACTGTATCAAGCCGCAGGCGCTTTGGGGAGTCCGCACTCGACCCTCAGCCTGAGCCGCCCGCGCGAAGCCGACTTCAGCCTGCTTTCAGTTCTTCGGCCAGCAGCCTGAATTCATCGCCGCGGGGCGAGTTCTTGCGCCAGATGAGCGCTATCTCGCGCGTGGCCGCCTTGCCCTTGAGCGGACGGGCGACAACTTCGGTTCCCTGGAGGATCCCTGCATCGATCGCCATCTGGGGAAGCATCGTCAGGCCGAGCCCGTTGTCTACCATCTGCACCAGGGTGTGGAGCGAGGTGCCGATCATCGTCGCGCTGGCTCGAAGGTCGGGGCGGTTGCAGGCCGCGAGCGCGTGGTCCCGCAGGCAGTGACCGTCCTCGAGCAACAGAAGCCGGTTCTGGTCGATCATCGCCGCGGGAATCTCGGCCGGCGGATCGCGCGGGTCGTTCTTCGGGAACGCCACGTAAAGCCGGTCGTCGGCGATGTGCGCAGTCTCCACCTCGCCGGTAGCAAAGGGCAGGGCGAGCAGCACGCAATCCGCGCGTCCGTGATGGAGGCTTTCGACCGCGTGATCGCTCGTCTCCTCTCTCAGGAACAGCTTGAGCGCAGGTCGCTCTCGCCTGAGGCGGGGAAGAATACGTGGAAGCATGAATGGTGCGATCGTGGGGATGACGCTCATCCGCAGTTCGCCGGCCAGTGGCTTGCCGCTAGCTTGGACGAGGTCGGACAGTTCCTCCGCTTCGCGCAGCAGGCGATGGGCCTTGGCCACCACCTGTTCGCCGAGCGGGGTGAAACGCACCACCCGGCGGCTTCGCTCGACCAGCGTTACGCCGAGGAGCGACTCGAGTTCGCGCAGACCAGCCGAGAGGGTCGATTGGGAAACGAAGCTGGCGTCGGCTGCGCGGCCGAAGTGCCCGTGTTCGTGCAGGGCGACGAGATATTGCAGCTGCTTGATGGTGGGGAGATAGGTGCTCACTCGGCCGCCAACGCGTCCTCGTGCTGCTCCGGCACGGGGGCGAGCCGTGTCATGATAAGGCGGCCGTTCTCGACCCCGAAGCCGAGGCGTCCCTCGACCAGCTCGAGCGCGTCTTTGCCGAACACTTCGTAACGCCAGCCTTTGAGGACGGGTAAGTCGCGGACCCCGGCGGCGAGCGCTTCCATCTCGTCGCTTCGAGTAAGCAGACGAGCCGCCACGTCAATCTCGCGGCTACGGATCTTGAGCAGAAGCTTGAGAAGGTCCGCCACCAGCACGCCTTCCTTGCCCAGCGGCGCACCTCGCTTGGGCTTATCGGGCATCTCGTCGGCTGGCAGGGGTTGGGCGTTGTCGAGCACCTTGATCAGGCGCTTGCCGATGTCGTTGTCGCGCCAGGCCGCAGACAGTCCGCGAACTTTCACGAGGTCGGCCTGTTGCTTGGGCGGGTGACTGGCAAGGTCGGCGAGCGTCTCGTCGCGCATGATCCGGCCCCGGGGAATATTCTTGTGCTGCGCTTCCTGCTCGCGCCATGCCGCAAGTGCCTTCAGCCGACCCAGCACGATGGCGCTGCGGCTTGGGGGGCGGATGCGCTCCCATGCGCTGTTGGCATCGCTGGCGTAGTTGGCCGGATCGGCGAGCTTTTCCATCTCGGCGTCGAGCCAGCTTCCGCGCCCGGTCTTGAACAGCTTCTTGAGCATCCGGGGAAAGATGGTCGCAAGATGCGTGACGTCGCCGATCGCGTACTCGATCTGACGCTCGGTCAGCGGCCGGCGGCTCCAGTCGGTGAAGCGCGCGCCCTTGTCGACGGTGATGCCGAGCCACGCTTCGACGAGGTTGGCATAGCCGATCTGCTCCGACTGGCTGATTGCCATCGAAGCGATCTGCGTATCGAAGATGGGATGCGGGGTCTTGCCGGTGAGGTTGTAGACGATTTCGACATCCTGCCCGCCGGCATGGAAGACTTTGAGGACGTCCTCGTTCTCGCACAGCAGGTCGAGCAGCGGGGCGAGGTCGATGCCGTCGGCCAGCGGATCGATCGCCGCGGCTTCTTCCGTATTGGCGATCTGCACCAGGCACAGCTCGGGCCAATAGGTGTTTTCGCGCATGAACTCGGTATCGACGGTGACGAAATCGCTTTTCGCCAGACGCTCGCACAGACTGGCAAGCGCGTCAGTGGTCGTAATCAGATCGTGTATCTTCATGGTACTTTTCTATGTCTCGGGCGGAGTACCGCCCTCGGGACCGCCGGACGCTTGACAAAGCAACCCCGTTCCCCTGTTAGCGCGCGCGATTTCCGCTAAGGGAGGCGCGCGCGCCGCGCCCCTAGCGTCATACCCGCCAAATTGGAAAGAATATAAGATGCACGCCTATCGTTCCCACAGTTGCGGTGCCCTGACCAAGGCCGAGGTGGGTCAGGAAGTCCGCCTGTCGGGCTGGGTGCACAACAAGCGCGACCACGGCGGTGTGCTGTTCGTCGACCTGCGCGATCATTACGGTATCACCCAGGTCGTCGCCGACAGCGACAGCGAAGCGCTTCCGGTGCTTGAGAAGCTCAAGCTGGAATCGGTCGTCACGATCGACGGCACCGTCAAGGCGCGTGCCGAAGCCGCGGTGAACCCGAATCTGCCGACCGGCGCGGTCGAGGTCTATGCCTGGGCGCTTACCGTGCAGAGCCGCGCGGAAGAGCTGCCGCTGATCGTCAATTCGGCCGAAGACTATCCCGAGGAGACGCGGCTGAAGTATCGCTTCGTCGATCTTCGGCGCGAGCGGGTGCACGCAAACATCATGCTGCGTTCGAACGTGATCGCCTCGTTGCGGCGGCGGATGATCGAGCAGGGATTCACCGAATTCCAGACGCCGATCCTCGGTGCGTCCAGCCCGGAAGGCGCGCGCGACTACCTCGTGCCGAGCCGCCTTCACCCGGGCCGTTTTTACGCGCTTCCGCAGGCACCGCAGATGTTCAAGCAGCTGCTGATGGTCGCGGGGTTCGATCGCTACTTCCAGATCGCGCCCTGTTTTCGCGACGAGGATCTGCGTGCCGACCGCAGCCCGGAGTTCTACCAGCTCGACTTCGAGATGAGCTTCGTAACGCAGGAAGACGTGTTCCAGGCGATCGAGCCGGTGCTCGCCGGCGTGTTCGAAGAATTCGCGAACGGCAAGGCGGTCACGCCAGCCGGCAGCTTCCCGCGCATTCCTTACCGCGAAGCGATGCTGAAGTACGGCACGGACAAGCCCGACCTGCGAAACCCGCTTCTCGTTTCCGACGTCTCGGCGCACTTCACGCAAAGCGGTTTCGGTCTGTTTGAAAAGATTGTCGGGAGCGGCGGCGTGGTCCGCGCCATTCCAGCGCCCGCGACGCATGAAAAGAGCCGGAAGTTCTTCGACGACATGAACGAGTGGGCGCGGCGGGAAGGGTTTGCAGGCCTCGGCTATGTCACCCGCAAGGGCGGCGAGTTCGGCGGTCCCATCGCCAAGAACCACGGCACCGAGGGCATGGAAGTGCTTTACGCGGAACTCGGTCTCGGAGAGAACGACGGCTTGTTCTTCGCCGCCGGCAAGGAGAAGGACGCCGCCAAGCTTGCCGGCGCCGCGCGCACCAGGGTCGGCGAGGAACTGGGGTTGATCCCCCAAGATCGCTTCGACTTTTGCTGGATCGTCGACTTCCCGATGTTCGAGTACGACGAAGACGCCAAGAAGGTCGACTTCAGCCACAATCCTTTCTCGATGCCGCAGGGCGAACTGGAGGCCCTGGAGAGCAAGGACCCGCTCGATATCCTGGCGTGGCAGTACGACATCGTTTGCAACGGTTACGAGCTCAGTTCGGGCGCCATCCGGAACCACCGGCCGGACATCATGTACAAGGCGTTCGAAGTTGCCGGTTATAGCCGAGAGGACGTCGATACGAACTTCTCCGGCATGATCGAAGCGTTCAAGCTCGGCGCACCGCCGCACGGCGGCTCGGCGCCGGGCATCGACCGCATCGTCATGCTGCTGGCCGACGAGCCGAACATCCGCGAAGTCATCGCTTTCCCGCTCAACCAGCGCGCGCAGGACCTGATGATGGGTGCGCCGAGCGAAGTGCCCGCACGGGCTCTGCGAGACGTGCATGTCCGGTTGATGGATCAGCCCAAGCAAAGCTGAGGCTGTTTGACCCTCTCGAGCAAGAGGCGTAGATTGCCGTTACGGAAACGGCTGCGCTCAGGCATCGAGTCCGTGGGTTAGGGGTCGAATATGGTCGATGGTACAGGGCGCCGCGTTGGAGCGGCCGGAGCCGCGTTGGCATTGATTGCACTGGCGGCACCCGTCAACGCGCAGTTCGGCGGGATTTTGCGGGGCATCGGCGGATCGTCGGACCAGACGGCCAATGGGTGCCCTAAGGGCAAGAAGCGCAGTGTCGGATCCTCAATCCTGGGTTCGATCGCCGGATCGGTTGCCGGGGGCGCAGCGTCGCGTGCCGGCGGCGTATTCACCTGGGTCCCCATTTCAGGCCTCACCGACCAGCTCACCGCGGCGATTGCTTGCAAGCTCGATCCGGAAGAACAGAAGCAGGCAGCGCAGGCGACGCTCGATGCAACCAGGGGCGAGGGGGATGATGCCGAAGTGGCAGTCGGCACTTCTTCGGCATGGACGTCGAACACGCGGGCGGACGTTTCCGGCACTTCCACCGTCGTCGCGCGCAATGATGACGAGGGCGGCGGCAAACAATGCATCATGGTCTCGGACGTCATCATCGTGAGCGGGGAAGAGACGCGCGCGGACAAGCGGATGTGCCGCAAACCGCCGGCGGCGCGCTACGCGCTGATCGCGTGAACCCTGCCGCGCGCCTCATCGCCGCCATCTCGGCATTTGTCGTCCTGACGGGCGCCGCCGATCCGGACAACCCGACTTGTCCCGGCGCACCCGATTTCGGTCCGGCAACGGCCATGGCGCTCACGCCGGCGGAACGGAACGGTCAGCGCGTGCTCCTCGCCGAGGGTAAGATCGATGCCGGGTTACCCTCAAGACTACGCAAGGCGATCGAGGCCGACGATCAGATCGGTGAAATCTGGCTTCGGTCCAGCGGCGGTGACGCAGCCGCCGGCAACGCTGCGGGTAAGGTAATTCGCTCGTTTCCCGGCATGCTTACGCGCATCCCGTCAGGCTGGGCATGCTTTTCGGCCTGCAACTTCGTGTTCATGGGCGGAGACCGGCGCGTCGTGGACCCCGGCGGCGTGTTCATGGTGCACATGTTCACCCACACCGGCCAGCGCGATGTCATCCAGGAAACGATCGCCGAGGGTACCAACGCGACAGCGGGCCTGATCGGCGAGATCGAACAGTCGAGCGCTCTCCTCGCCAGCGACGACAACGACTTTCTCATCCGCATGGGAATAAGCCGGAAGCTGCTGACAGACATCATGTACCGGCAGGCGGCGGTGAAAACGGCCGACAATCCCAGCACCCGCTACTGCCTCACCCAAGAGGAGGTGCGGCGGTACAACGTGATGACGGACGAGCGGGCCGGCTAGAGCTCGCCGGCGGGCGCTAACATACCGTAATACTTCACAGTTCGGCGCTATAATATCGCCGTTTATCGCAGCGTGGTTCATCCGGCGGAACGTCGGAGTTCGCGCTTCCTTTGGTGGGCAGACCCCCGCTCAAAGGAGAGCCTGCCATGACCGAGGCGACAACGCCTACTTTCAACAACTCGTCCGGCTCGCAATCGACCCCGCTTCGTGAAGAAGTGTCGGGCGATGCCGCGCGCCTCGCCGATACCGCAAAGCAGCGCATCGACCAAGCCGCCGAAGGCCAGAAACAAGCCGTCACGGGCGCCGCCCGCAGCGCCACGTCAGCTATCGATCGCGCAGTCAGCGCGTTGCGCGAAGACGACGGCGCCCCCGACTGGCTGACCAAGGCATTCGAGACGACGGCGCGCCAGATCGAGAATCTCGCCAGCTCGATCGAAGGCAAGAACGTCGACGATCTCCGCCGCAACGTCAGCCAGTTTGCGCGTCAGAACCCAATGGCGTTTCTCGCCGCCTCCGCGGCCGCCGGCTTCGCCGCCGCACGCTTCTTGCGCGCTGGCAGCGAATACAAGAGCCACCAAGCCACCGGCTCGGGCGACACCGGCGACAGCCAGCAATTCGCCGGCCAGCCTACGGACTCCACCCCTGGCTATGCCTCGGCCGATACGCCGATTTACGGCACGGCCACCACACCGGAGTTTACGTCATGAACGATAGCGTAACCGAAATGCGTCCAGCCGCGCCGGCTTCGCGGCCCAAGCGCGCAACGACATCCGCCCCGGCGGGCGCCGAAAACGTGGTTGACCTACTGGGCCAACTCACCAGCCAGGGTGCGCACCTCGCGCAGGAGCAAGTTGCCCTGATGCAAGCGGAAGTCCGCGAGGCGGCCACCGACATCAAGCAGGCCATCGCCGCTTACGCCGGCGCTGCGGTGATCGGGCTCACCGGCCTGGGTGTCACCGCCACCGGGCTGGGCTTCTGGCTTGGCGATGCGATCGACAACCTGCCGCTAGGCCTGATCATAGTCGGCGTTGCGCTGCTGATCCTCGCCGCCGTGCTCTATTCGAGCGCCAAGGCGAAGACCGCATCTGCGAACCTAAAGCCCGAGCGGAGCATTCGCACCGTTGCCCACACCCCCGACGTGCTGACCGGCACGCACCCGAACACCGGAGGCACCCATGACCGCATCTGACATGAATACCGACCAGCGCGATCCAGCCGAGATCGAGCGCGAAATCCGCAGCACGCAAGCAGAAATGAGCCGCACGGTTGACAAGATCGGCGACCAGCTCACTCCTCGTAATCTGTTGAATGGCCTGCTCGACAAGGCTGACGAGAAGGGCGTCGACGCCCAGTATCTGGTCGATGGTGCCCGGCGAAATCCTCTCGCGCTGGCGATGATCGCGCTCGGCGGCATATGGCTCGTCAGCGACAGCGACGCGAAGGTCTCGTCTATCAAGCCCTCGTTGGGAGGCGGCAAGCAATCGACGGGAACGAGCTCAAGCTTCACTGGCGGCGCGTGGGACGATCACCATCGGGGATACGTCGAGCACATGAGCCGGGTCGAGCGCCTGCCGGACGAGGACGACGCGGCCTTCCGGCGCCGGCGCGACCTCGCGCGGTCGAACTATCTCATGATCGAGCAACGGCACGACGAAGACGAAGGCGGCTTCCGCCAGCGCCTCGATCATGCCACCGAGGCTCTCCGTCAGCGGCGCCACGACATGATGGAGAAGGCCGCTAACTGGGGCAGCTCCGCAAGCGGTGCGGCCAGCAACGCGGCGAGAAAGACCGGAAATTTCTACGAGAGCAGTCCGCTGGTCGGAGGTATCGTTGCCGCTTTGGTCGGCGCGCTTGCCGGTGCTGCCGCGCCGATTACGCGAACCGAGGAAGAACAGCTTGGCCAGATGGGCGCCAAAGCCCTTGATGCCGCCACGGACAAGGCCCACCAGCTTGGCGACATGGCGCGGGAGAAGAAGGATGAGCTGGTCGAGAAGGCAGATCAGTCGCTCAAGCCCACTGAGCCCGCCGGCCAGGGCAGCGGCCAGTCGACTCAGTCGAACGAGCAAATGAGCACGTCGCAGCCGGTGCCAGCGGTATAAATTCCGGAAACCATGAACGGCGGCCGCCATCTCCGGCGGCCGCCGTTAGTGCTGATATCGTCCGGAGCGGGGCACTTGCCAGCTTTGACAGCGTTCATTAGGGCGAAAGCCAATCGGAACCCCATTTCCAAGAGGGAACACTCATGAGCGATACCGCCGAACGCGTGCAGAAGATCGTCGTCGAACATCTCGGCGTCGAGGCCGACAAAGTCACTCAGGACGCCAGCTTCATCGATGATCTGGGCGCGGACAGCCTCGATATCGTCGAGCTCGTCATGGCTTTTGAGGAAGAGTTCGGCGTCGAAATCCCCGACGATGCGGCGGAAAAGATCGCAACGGTAGGCGATGCCACCAAGTACATCGAAGAGCACAAGGGCTGATTGCCCATCCCGCCGCGCTCGCCTGACGGCAGTCGGCGGGGCATCATGGGCCCCTATCAGAGTAATACTTTGATGGGGCCCGTGTCAGGCTCGACCCTTGGCGGGGTTCGGGCCTGTTGTTTTTACGGAGATTAGCATGCGTCGAGTGGTCGTAACCGGACTGGGCCTCGTCACCCCCCTCGGGGCCGATGTCGAGACGACCTGGCAGAATCTCATCGCGGGCAAGAGCGGTATCGCCAAGATCACGCGCTTCGATGTCAGCGACCACAAAGCGAAGATCGCCGGCGAGGTGAAGGACAAGGACCACGAGTGGGGTTTCGACCCAAGCAAGCGCGTGGACTTCAAGGTCCAGCGACAGGTCGATCCGTTCATCGTCTACGCCATCGACGCCGCCGGGCAGGCACTGGAGGATGCCGGCCTGGAGGACATGGATCAGGATCTAAAGGAGCGCACCGGTGTTTCCATCGGATCCGGCATTGGCGGCCTACCGGGCATCGAAAGCGAATCGCTCGTGCTGGCCGAGAAAGGCCCCGGTCGCGTCTCTCCGCACTTCGTCCACGGGCGACTGATCAACCTCACGAGCGGCCAGGTATCGATAAAGTACGGGTTGATGGGCCCGAACCACTCGGTGGTAACGGCCTGTTCGACCGGCGCGCACTCGATCGGCGACGCGGCGCGCATGATCAAGGACGGCGATGCCGACATCATGCTCGCCGGCGGTGCGGAATCGACGATCAACCCCCTCGGCCTCGCCGGCTTCGCCCAGGCCAAGGCACTCAACATGAGCATGAACGATGACCCCGAGAGGGCGAGCCGCCCCTACGACAAGGGCCGCGACGGGTTCGTGATGGGCGAAGGCGCCGGGGTAATGGTGCTCGAGGAATACGAGCACGCCAAGGCGCGCGGCGCCAAGATCTATGCCGAAGTCGTCGGCTATGGTCTCTCGGGCGATGCCTACCACGTCACAGCGCCGCACCCGGAGGGCAGGGGCGCCGAACTCGCCATGAAAATGGCGCTGCGCAAGGCAGGGATGGGGCCGGGAGACATCGACTACATCAATGCCCACGGCACGAGCACGATGGCGGACACCATCGAGCTGGCGGCGGTCAAGCGTGTGCTGGGCGACGATCTGTCCGGCGCGTCGATGAGCAGCACGAAGAGCGCGATCGGCCACCTCCTCGGCGGGGCCGGCGCCGTGGAGGGCATCTTCTGCGTACTCGCGATCCGCGACCAGATCGTGCCGCCCACCCTCAATCTCGACGATCCCGACGAGGGGACCGAGGGGGTCGACCTCGTCCCGCATCATGCCAAGAAGCGCGAAGTGAATGCCGCGCTCAGCAACAGCTTCGGCTTCGGCGGCACCAACGCGAGCGTGATCTTCAAGAAGGTCGACTGAGTTGCGCAAGGCGGTAATTGCGCTCGCGGTCGTCGCGGCGTTGGCGTTCGGCTGGTTCGCCTGGGGCTGGTATGGTTCGGCGAACGTCGAAAAGACGACTGCATTCACGGTGCCCGATGGCGCGACGCTCACCAGTGTCGCCCGCAAGCTCGGGGATGAAGGCCTGATAGGGTCGGCTGAGAGCTTCCTGCTGCGTGCCAAAATTCTCGGCAGCGGCGATCCGGTGCAGCGCGGCGAGTTCGCGCTGCCGGCCGGCGCCAGCCCGGCGACGATCCTCGACACCCTCCAGCATGGGCAAGTCATCCGCCGGTTCGTTACTGTGCCCGAAGGGCTGCCATCGATCATGGTCTACGAGAAGCTCATGGCCGAGCCCTTGCTGACCGGCCCGATCCCCGTGCCGGAGGAAGGCTCGGTTCTGCCCGACACCTACGACTTCGAACGGGGGGAGGCGCGCACAGCGGTTCTGGCGCGGATGCGGGCGGCGATGAAGAACTATCTCGCGGAAGCCTGGTCGAAGCGCAAAGCCGGCATCGCCGTCTCGACCCCTCAGGAAGCCGTCACGCTCGCCTCGATCTTGGAGAAGGAAACCGGCGTCGCGCGTGAACGGCGCATGGTCGCGGGCCTTTACTCCAACCGGGTGAAGCAAGGAATGCCGCTGCAGGCGGATCCGACGATCATCTACCCGATCACAAAGGGCAAGCCGCTGGGCCGGCGTATCCGCCAGAGCGAGATTGCCGCGGTAAACGGTTACAACACCTACACGATGAGCGGGTTGCCGAACGGGCCCATCACCAACCCCGGCCGCGAGAGCATCGCCGCGGTGCTCGATCCGGCGCCGACGGACGCGCTGTTCATGGTTGCCGACGGCACCGGCGGCCACGTGTTCGCGGCCACGTTGGCCGAGCATAACGCCAACGTGCGCAAGTGGTTCGCTATCCGCAGGGCGCGCGGGGAGCTCGATTGATCACTGGCGGCGCGGCTCCGCTGATCGTCACCGCCGAGCTGCCAGAGGCGTTGCAATCGCGGTCCGATCAGTTGCGGCAGCTGCACTTTCCGCCGGAACGCAACCAGCTAAAAGCGCACGTCACCTTGTTCCATGCGTTACCGCCGAGCATGGAGGATGAGCTACGCGACGCGCTGGCGGCAGAAGCCAAGGCGAAGCCTGTTCCCGCCCGGCTGGTGGGCCTGCTGAACCTAGGTCGCGGCACCGCGCTGCGGCTCGAGAGCCCGGCGATGCTGGCGCTGTGGGAGCGGCTCGCGGATCGCTTCCACGGCCTGCTTACGCCGCAGGATGAGCATCGCCCCCGCTTTCACATCACCATCCAGAACAAGGTCGCTCCCAGCGTCGCAAAGGCGCTGCAGCAGGAGCTGGCGGCAAGTATCGAGCCGCGCGATTTCGCCTTCGCCGGCCTCGCGCTGCACCGCTATCGCGGCGGTCCCTGGGAGTTCGTCAGGCAGTGGCCATTCCGCGGTTGACCGCCTAGCCCCACGCACCTAAATGCGCCGCCTTGCCTCATGGGGCGGAGTAGCTCAGCCGGTTAGAGCAGCGGAATCATAATCCGCGTGTCGGGGGTTCGAGTCCCTCCTCCGCTACCACCCCACATTCCGGACGCTTCCAGAAGCGTCCGCATTTTTCCAAAAAATCAAAGAAACCCAAACTCTTGCGGGTGATTCGCGTCCGCACGCTGCCGCTTGTTTCCGCATGCAGCCAGATTTGGTGTGGGGGTATTTTGGGGGTATTTTCGCCAGGTGTCGGAAAGGAGCGATACCCCCAATGCCTCTGACGGAACTTCAAGCCAAGAATGCCAAGCCTCGCGAGCGGGCGTACAAGCTTGCGGACGGGGAAGGCCTGTTCCTTCTGGTCCAGCCCAAGGGCGCGAAGCTCTGGCGGATGAAGTACCGATATGGGGGCAAAGAGAAGCTGCTCTCGTTCGGTGCCTATCCCGACGTTGGCATAGCGGCTGCCCGTGAGAAGCGGACCGCGGCGAAAGGGTTGCTCGTCGAGCGCAAGGACCCGATGAAGAACAAGCTCGAAATGAGCCCGGAAAACGCAGAGACATTCCGTTCTGTCGCCGAGCGTTGGCACGACAATCGGGCATCGGCGCTTGATCCAGCACACGCAGCCCGCGTTTGGTCGCGTCTCGAGCGAGACGTGTTCCCTGTCCTTGGCGACAAGCTGATGCACGAAATCGCGCCGCCGGATGTTCTCGAGATGGTGCGCAAGATTGAGGCCCGCGGCGCGCTCGATATCAGTCGCCGCGCAAAACAGGGCGTCGGGCAAGTTTTCCAGTTCGCGATCGCCTGCGGCTTGGCGTCTGCGGATCCGACCGCCAACTTGCGCGGGGCCTTGAAGCCCCGTCGCCGCGTCAAGCACATGAGCCGGGTGCCCCTGAAGGAACTGCCGGCGCTCGTCGACAAGGTGCGGGGGTATCAGGAGGAGGGTGAGCGTCGATCGTCGATTACCCGAGATGCGGTTCTTTTTGCCTTGTTGACATGGGTGCGGACGAAAGAGCTGCGGTTTGCGGTCAAATCCGAATTCGAGGACCTCGATGGCAAGGGGCCCCTCTGGCGGATCCCTCCTGAGCGGATGAAGATGGGGCGAGAGCATCTCGTGCCATTGTCGGTGCAAGCCGCCGAGATTGCGAAGCGGATGATCCGAGCGAGCACGGGCGACTATCTTTTCCCTGGATCAACTCCGGAGAAGCCGTTGTCCGAGAACACGATGATCTATGCGCTTTACCGGCTGGGCTGTCACAGCAGGCAAACCGTGCATGGATTTCGGGGCCTGGCCAGCACTTGGGCCAACGAGCAGTTGGTGGAGTTTGGCAAGCCGCCTGTGTGGGTCAGAAAGTATCACGAGGACTGGGTGGAAATGCAGCTTGCGCACTCGGAAGAAAACGAAGTGCGAGGCGCCTACAACTCAGCGGAATATATCGTTCCACGCCGCCGGATGATGCAGGACTGGGCCGACTTTGTTCTCACCGGGAAAGTGATCGACATCAAGAGGGCGAGAAAGCGGGCTGCCTGAAGCCCGCGGCCCGTATCGTATCAAGCCTCACCTATCCAGTCGACGCTCAGACGATCGTATCCGACCAGCGAGCCCTCCGCCGTGACCAGCTGACCCACCGAGGGTCGCAGGGATTCTTCGAGATCGAGTACCCAGCGGTCCCCTGCTTCGGTAACGATGAATAATCCGCGCGGCCCAAGCTCAAGGGTGCCGGTGACGCGCTTTCTGCCGCGGTTCAATGGAGGCCGCACGAGATCAAAATCGCCAACGTTTGATGACGTTGCGTACATAGGCTGGCGTCTCGCCATTTAACGGAATTCCGCCAGCGCGTTCAACGGCACCGGGGCCCGCATTGTAAGCGGCGAGCGCCATGTGCACCGTTCCGAACCTGTCGAGCATCTGTCGCAGATATCTGGCGGCGCCGGACAGGTTGGCCAAGGGGTCGAAGCGATTGGCAACCCCTAGCTCCCTTGCCGTTCCAGGCATCAGCTGTCCCAGGCCGGCAGCGCCGGCTTTGCTGATGGCAAACGGGTTGTATCGAGATTCCGTCCAGATCAGCGCGTCCAGCAATCCGGCCGGTAGGCCGAATTGAGCTTCGGCAGCATAGACATGTGGAAGGTACGCCGCGCGACGAAGGCCGTTTGGACCGGTGGTCGTGCTCGGTCGCCCGCGATCGCGCTGCCTGGTTCCCGGAGTTGTGGTGCTGTCGGAAGCTGGCACCGCAGGTACATGCGACGCTTCCCAGATGCCGTGCTCTACGAGCTGGAAGCCGTCAGCAGTCTGAGCGAGGCGATAGCCGTCGTGATTCTCGGCAGGGGGACTGCTCACGTGGCTAGTGGGTGGGGTTCCCTGAGCGTGGGCTGACGTAGCGAGCGCTATCCCGGCAGCGACGGATGCAACGCGCAGAAACATCTCTCTCGATTCCTTTTCTGGCCGAATCGAAGGAGAACATATAGAGAACAGAGTTTGTAGGAAAACGCATTGGCGCGGGCGCGGAGAGGAGGCTGCGCTGGAGAGGCATGCAGCTGGAGAGAATCATGCCCCGAACCGGTCATTCAGAGCGTCTCGAGCGCCGCGCGCGGGAGATTGTCGACAACCTTGGCGGAGTATGGCGTCGCAACCGCGGGATGTGCCGTTGTCCTGCGCACGACGATCGCACGCCGTCGCTGAGCGTTAGCCTCGGCCGGCGCGCCATTCTGTTCCACTGCTTTGCCGGCTGCTCGAACGATGAGATCATCGCGGAACTCGGCCGCCGGGGCATACGCGCGAGGGAGCTATTTGACGGCTCCGGCGATCCGCTGCCCGAGCGCATTGTGGAGGAGTCCGCTGACCGGAACGCCTGCCGATTATGGCAAGCTGCGGCGACGCTCCTCGACAGCGCTGCCGAGCAATATCTTCACAACAGGGGTATCCGGCAGACCTCCTCGGAACTGCGCTTTCATGGTCGAACGCCGCTTGGTCCGCGCGGCGCTGTCCGATTTCTCCCGGCGATGCTGGCGGCCGTCCGCACCGATCTTGGCGTGATCGCCGTTCACCGCACCTTTCTCGATTCTGAGACATGTCGGCTTGCTCCAATGGAGGCGCCCAAGCGCGCCTTGGGAAGCCTCGGACGGGGCGCCGTGCGGCTGTCCGGGCCAAGGGAAGGGCGTCTCGGCCTTGCTGAGGGAATTGAATCGGCGCTCTCGGCGATGCAGCTGTTCGGCGTGCCTTGCTGGGCTACGCTGGGAAACGAGCGCTTCGGTCTCGTGTCGATTCCGGAGAGCGTGCGCGAGCTTCACCTTTTCCTGGACAACGATGCAGGCGGCGACCTTGCCGAGGAGCGCGCCCGCGAAGCCTACGCCTGCGCTGGCCGGCGCATCGCGGCCATGAGGCCCATTACCCTCGACGAGGACTGGAACGATGTCCTGATGAACGGGGCACTGGCCGTGACCTGATCGGGGTCAGAGGGGAGGAGCGCCTTGGTCTCCGCGAGGCCAGAACTCGTGATCGGCCTCGTCAGGAGGTCCCATGTCACGCTCATCCCCCGCCTTTGCCTTTCCCGATTGCAGCGAGCCGCCGGTCTTGTCCGCAGCCCGCGAGCTTGCTGGGCTCATCGAGGCAGACAAGGTGATCTGTCGCGCGCGGCTCAATGCCGTCCTCAGCGATGAATTTGGCGGGACCGATGCCGATGGCCGCTGGTCGGTGCGCGATGCCCACGCGGCGCTCGAACTCGCCCAAGTTCTGTGGCTGCGCGATAGCGCTGGTCTGACTCCGGCGTCGCCAGCCGCTGCTGCTGACGCAGCGTTCGCCCGGCCCGAGGTACTGCTGCCGAGCCATACCGTGCGCTGCGAGAAGCAGATCGAGCTGCAGCAATTTGCGACGCCGCCGCGTATCGCCTGGCTTCTGGCACGCGCCTGCGCGCTTCGTATGGGCGAAACCGTCCTCGAACCGTCGGCCGGCACCGGCATGCTGGCGATCTGGGCGGCGAAAGCGGAGGCGCGCCTGATCCTCAACGAGATATCGCCGCTGCGCCGCGAATGCCTCGGCCTCCTGTTCCCCGACGCCGAGGTGAGCGGTCACGACGGCGAGCTCATCGACGAGCTGCTCAACCCGCTTCAGGTGCCGAGCGCGGTCCTCGTCAACCCGCCCTATTCGGAAGGCATCGAGCGCGGGCACGACGGGCACACGGGCGCACGGCACTTGCGTTCGGCCTGGAAGCGTCTCGCCGCTGGCGGCCGGATGGCTGCCATCATGCCCGAGTGGTTCGACGTGCATCGGTTCCTCGCCGCCATCCGAGAACCGGTCGCGCTGCGCCTCAATGTCACGATGGAGCGTGCTTTCGCGAGGCACGGCACTTCGATCACCACGCGCCTGCTGGTGCTCGACAAGACCGAAGGAGGAGCAGAGCCGGTCGTGACTCGCGCCTGCGACTTCCGCGCGCTCTGCGAACTGGTCGACGCGCTACCGGCACGGCCGCTGCCAACTTCGCCGAAGCCACCCGGCCCCTTGTCCGGGCTTGCTCCATTCCGGCTCGCGGGTCAGGCGACCAGGCCGCGCCCGGTGACGCTCAAGCCCACGGCGGCGGCGATTTCCAGCGAGCCGTGTGTCTACGAGGCGCTCGACGTCCCGGCTCCCATCGCCGAGCAGGTCGGGCACTACTTGCCCTATCGGCCGAGCCGGATCGCGATACAGGGCACGACGGAGCATCCAACGCCGCTGGTGGAATCGGTCGCGATGGGCTCGATCACCGCGCCGATTCCGACCGAAGTTCCGCAGCTTCCGGCAGGGGTGATTGCTCGAGGTCTGCTCTCGGCTGCCCAAGCCGAGACGCTGATCTACGCAATCAGCGCCCACGCGCGCGACCTCCCCGGCCGCTATATCCCGCAGGATAAGGGCTGTTCGCTTGCGCCGAGCCCGGAGGGCGCCTCTTATCGTATGGGCTATTTCCTCGGCGACGGCACCGGGGCCGGGAAGGGGCGCCAGGTCGCCGGCGTGATCCTCGATCGTTGGCTCCGTGGCGAGCAGCGCCACATCTGGATCTCGAAGAATGAGGCGCTGCTCGAGGACGCGCGCCGCGACTGGTCGGCGCTCGGCGGGCTTCCAATCGACATCCAGCCGCTGGGCCAGTGGAGGCTCGGCCAGGAGGTGACCATGCGCGAGGGTATCCTGTTCGTCACTTATCCGACGCTGCGCTCGGGCAAGACCGATGCCACCCGCCTCGACCAGATCCTCAAATGGGCCGGTCATGACTTCGAGGGCGTGATCGTGTTCGACGAGGCTCACGCGATGGCCAATGCCGCAGGCGGCGAGGGCTCGCGCGGCAAGGTCAAAGGCTCCGAGCAGGGCGTCGCCGGCGTTCGCCTACAAAACCTGCTGCCGCGCGCCCGCGTCCTCTATGCCTCGGCAACCGGTGCGTCCGACGTCAACAATCTCGCCTATGCGACACGTCTTGGCCTCTGGGGTCCGGAGACGGCGTTCGCAAACCGCGAAGCGTTCGTGAGCGACATCCGCGAGGGCGGAATCGCAGCGATGGAGCTGGTTGCGCGCGACCTGAAGTCGCTCGGGCTCTACACGGCCCGCGCGCTGTCCTTTGCCGGCGTCGAGTACGAGATCCTCGAGCACAAGCTTACGCCTGAGCAGATCGCGGTCTACGATGCGTATGCGGAAGCTTGGGCGGTCATTCACGCCAACCTGCGGGAAGCGCTCGAAGCGACGCGGATTGTCGACGCGGACAGCGGCGACACGCTCAACAGCGGCGCCAAGTCCGCTGCATTGTCGATCTTCGAAGGCACGAAGCAGCGCTTCTTCGCCCAGCTACTGTTGTCGATGAAGCTGCCGAGCATGCTGCCCGCGATCGAGGGGGCGCTGGCCGATGGTAACGCTGTCGTGGTCCAGCTGGTCTCCACGGCTGAAGCCATGCTCGACCGGCGTCTGGCGGAGCTGTCGGACGAGGAACGCGAAGCGCTTGAGATCGACCTTTCCCCGCGCGAATACGTAATCGATTATCTTGCGAAGAGCTTCCCGGTCCGCCTGATGGCGGTGTTCACCGACGAGAACGGCAATCCTCGCTCCGAGCCGATGGTCGACGACGAGGGCCGTCCGGTGCTGTGCCGTTCGGCCCTCGCGGCACGGGACCGGATGATCGAGCAGCTCTGCGCTCTGCCGCCGATCGCCACGGCGCTGGATGCGATCATTGAGCGGTTCGGTGTCGAGCAGGTCGCCGAGGTGACCGGACGGAGCCGGCGGCTGATCATCGGCCCGGACGGACGACAGAAGCTCCAGCCGCGCAGTCCACGCTCAAACGTCGCCGAGACCCAGGCCTTCATGGACGGCGGCAAGCGCATCCTGGTCTTCTCCGACGCCGGGGGCACGGGCCGCAGCTATCACGCCGACCTCTCTGCCAGGAACCAAGCCCGGCGCGTTCACTTCCTGCTCGAGCCCGGCTGGCGCGCCGATGCCGCGATCCAGGGGCTGGGGCGCACGAACCGCACCAACCAGGCCTCGGCGCCGCTGTTCCGCCCCGTGACCACCGACGTTCGCGGCGAGCGGCGTTTCATCTCGACCATCGCCCGTCGCCTCGACAGCCTTGGCGCCCTTACCCGCGGGCAGCGCCAGACGGGCGGGCAGAACTTGTTCGATCCGGCCGACAATCTCGAAAGCGTCTACGCCAAGGAGGCGCTCAATCGCTGGTTCGGCCTGCTTTTCATGGGCAAGCTCGAAGCGGTGGGTCTGGCCAAGTTCCAGGAGCTGACCGGCCTCCGGATCGAGGGGGTCGACGGCGGCATGATCGACGACCTTCCCACCATCCAGCGCTGGCTCAACCGAATACTCGCGCTGCCGATCGCCTTGCAGAACGCGATTTTCGATGAGTTTCTGGCGCTGGTCGAAGCGCGGGTCGATGCCGCACGACAGGCCGGCACGCTCGATCTCGGCGTCGAAACGATCGCGGTCGAGAGCTTCGAGGTCCTCTCCGATACTTTGCTTCGCACCGACGCCCTCTCGGGCGCAACGACGCACCTGCTTGAACTGGAGATCGCCCGAGCGCTCAAGCCCCTGACGCTGGCGAGGCTCGACGAACACTACGGCATCGAGGGCCCGCGGCACCGCCCGCTGCGCAACGGCCGTTCGGGCCGTGTCGGGCTCCTGGTGCCGGCGCGCAGCCTGCTGACCGACGAAGGAGCGCGGATTGCACGTTTCGAACTGCATCGTCCGCTGAAGCGGGGATATCTAACCGTCGATCAGTTGGACGAGAGCAGTTGGGAGCCGGTCGACGTCGGGGAATTCCGGCGCCTGTGGCAGGAAGAAGTCGACGAGGCGGCATCGAGCCTCAAGCACGAGCGCCTCCACCTCGCGACCGGCTTGCTGCTGCCGGTCTGGGACAAACTTCCAACTGATCACGTTCGAGTGAGCCGGATATGCGCGAGCGATGGCCGTTCGCTGCTCGGCCGCGAGGTTCCGGTTCACTGTGTTGCCGAGATCTTGCGCGCTCTTGGGCTGGAGCATGGTCACACCATCTCAACGGATGACATCGTGCAGGCGGTTCTGGCGACCGGCCGTCCCATGGAAGTGAGGGGCAGAGAGGAACTCACGATCAAGCGCAGCCTCGTCAACGGTGGGCAGCGGCTCGAGCTGACCGGGTGGAGCGCGGCCCGCCTTGACTGGTACAAGGCAAAAGGCTGCTTCACCGAGATCATCCGCTACCAAACCCGGCTGTTCGTGCCGCTCGCGGACGCTTCGAGCATTATTGCGAAGCTCCGATCGAACGACATTGCCAAATGGCCTTGATTTGGCTATATGATGCCATATGGAGACACAGCATGCTTGCGCTTGAGCCCGTCGCTACCGTTCCCGAGGCATTCCGTCCCGATCCTGTAACTCAGCAGGAAGCGGCTGCCATGTTCCGGGCAGCACTCAATCTCTTTGCCAAATGGGAACTGACCGACGAGCAGGCAGCGACTTTGCTCGACATGCCGGTCCGGTCCTACCGGCGCTGGAAAGCTGAAGGGCCGGGGCGGATCTCGCGCGATGGCCGAGCGCGCCTCTCCAACCTGATGGGCATCCACAAGGCGCTCAGGATCATCTTTTCCGAGCCGCAGCGGGGCTATGCCTGGATACGGACCCGAAACACCGCCTTTGCCGAAGCAAGCGCTCTTGATGTGATGCTCGGCGGCGAGCTTACCGACATCATGCGGGTGCGCCGCTATCTCGATGCCGAGCGCGGTGGTTGGTGACGTCGGAGGAGATTCCGGTTTCGCGCGTTGAGTGGAAAGGTGCTGTCAGGATCATCCGCAGCGCCTTTCCGCCGATCGATCTGTTCGAGGACATCGCCGATCCAGCTGACTGGCCGCTGCTGATCTCCGCGGAGCAGAAGACCAACCCCCGCGTCATGGCGAGCCTCGGCAATCTCGATCTCGTTCCGGTCGAGCGTCGGGTCGGCGGCAAAGGCGCGTCCTATTTGATGGCGCCTTTCACGCATGTGAGCACGGACAGGCCGAGCCGCTTCACCGACGGAACCTTTGGGGTCCTCTATGCCGGCAATGTCTTCGAGACGGCCCTGTTCGAGACGATCCATCATCATGAGCGCTTCATGGCCAGGACCGCCGAGGAAGCTGGTTGGACGTCGCAGTTCCGCGAGATCGTGCTTTCGGTCCATGCCGATCTGCACGATCTCAGAGGACCTGAGCGGCATGGCCATCCGGCCCTCGATCCGGACACCCACAAGGCATCGCAAGAGTTGGCGAAGAGCCTCAAGGGCGCTGGCTCGGACGGGGTGGTATATCCCAGCATCCGGCATCCCGGCGGCGAATGCGTTGGCCTCTTCTACCCTGATTGTGCTTCGGCGCCGGTCCAGGGCCGGCATCTCGACTACCACTGGGACGGCGAGCACGTCGACCTTGTGCGCGATTCAGGAACCGGGGAGGTCTTCCGGGTGGTGGACGTTGACTGAACCGGCTGCGAGCAAGTGTCAGTAGTGGCCTGCGCGGGACGATTGGAAGCTATGCTCCGAGTCTGTGCGGATCGTTGGCGAACGGCGGCTTGCCATAGATCTGTCGAAAAGATGCGATTAGCTTCGCCTCGACCTCGACGGGCACCCGTCCCGGGGTTTCCTTCCACGCGACGAGTAGCTGGTCGATGCTCGTCAACTGCCAGATCAGCCGTCCACCCCAATGACCGATAGCCTTACCCGTGCCGAAGTCAGCGAACTGAGTGAGGCGGCGCTTTAGCTTGTCCGCCTTTCCAATATAGACGACCTCGGCACCATCGACCCAGTTAGCGGCGAGCGCCTCGTTCGGCACCGTCGGGTCTTTGCCCTTAAACCAACCCCCGCAGCTTCGCTCCGCGAACGTCGCCGGATTGTCGCCGCTGTAGGTGATCACATAGACCCCGCCCGACGAAGGACAACCGCTTGCCCTGATCGCCGGGAATGGAACCCAGCCGACGAAGCCGGCAGCTTCTAGTGAGGGGCGCGTGAACTGCACCACCATGACATAGCATCAGCGTCGCCTTGGGCGAGAGGATTGATGAGGAAGATTCGTAAACATCGTGCCGAGAGATAGGCGGCACGGTAGCTTCGGCTCATCCCCAAGTGAGGTTTTCGATCTTCTTGTTGAGCAGGTCGTTCGGGAAGGCACGGATCAATAGAGACTCGATATCGCCGATCATTCCGTCCACGACCTGATAGGCGCTGACGTACTCGGCAAGCTCATGAAGCCGAACATTGATGGGCCTGATCTGGCGACGCATCTCGTCGGAGGTACGGAAGTCCTGGCGCCGCTCCGGGTGCTGAACGCGCAGGATGCGCTGCAGGTTAGGATCGCGGTCGCGGTTGTAGGCCAGGTTGATCTCCTTCCAGAGCGATTGTGCCTTGGTCTTCCCCGCATATAAAGCGCGGCCGCGACTGTCGTAGAAGATGTAGACGCCGCGGTGGCCCTCGAGCTCGCGCTTCAGGCCTGAGAGATAAGGGTGCTCATCGTCGCCCTTGCCGGCATCAAAGATGCGACAGGTATCGCCATTTCCAACTTTTGTGCGCTGGATCTGGAAAAACTCGACGATGGGCGTGATCGCCTCGGACTCACTCCGGCGCTTCGATGCCTTCGCGACCGACGCAAGCAGACCGGCCATCTGGCGTGCGGTGATCACCTCGCGCGCGCGCCAATTCGCAAGCCCCGTTATGCTGATCCCGAGATAGTCGGCGAGGGCGCGATCCGTCGGCGGCGCCGAGCCGACAACCGCAATCGAGCGGCGCACCTGGTCGATCAGTTCTTTCCCGTTCACGATAACCCCCCGCATCACCGTAACGCCAAAGGACGCAAATAGAAGCAGTCTTGCCGACGACGTTGGCTTGCGCCGCTCCACTCGTCATACATCTTCAGCATGACGTCCTCCTCCCCTCCAACATCCTTGATCGACGGGGTGGAGGCGGCAGCTTGCGAAGCGCTCGGGATCGCGCGCCTGCGGCACCGATCAGCCCTGAAATCGCTCGGACACCAATCTGCCGTCGATCTGGCCGAATTGGTGCATCGGGTCATATCCGCGAACTGGACTGCCGGTCGTGCGGGCGACAACAAGGAGCGCTCAGCTCAGAACTGGCGATGGGCGCTCCAACCACAGATCGGGGTAGAGAACCGAAGCCCGGAAGTAGTGCTCGAGCGCGGCATCGCAGGAGCATGCGCACGGGCCGGTCGCAGCGATTGGGCCAACCAGATTCCCGTCGCCTCAGGCCTGATCCAAGGGGCATCTGACGGACGACGCGCCATCGACCTCGTCCACAGGAACAGCGTCCGCCGCTTCGAGTTTATCGAACTCAAGATCGCAAGCGATACCCCGCTCTACGCGGCGGTGGAGCTGTTGGGTTATGCGAGCGCCTGGCTGCTCGCGCGCGCGGACCCGCCGGCGCGCCCATCGGTGTTGCTCGAAGCTGAGCACCTCGACCTTCGGGTACTGGCGCCCGCACCATACTATGCCCCGTTCGATCTCAAGAACCTGGGGGCTACACTTCATAACAGCGTACGGTCGCTGGGAGAGAGGTGCGGGGTCAGCTTGTCTTTTGGGTTCGACGTCTTGCCCGGTGAACTTTCGCATTCGCCGTTGCCCGATGACGCCACGCTCCTGGACTTGCTGTCGAAGCGGCAGCCGCTACATGACGGCCTGCATCATGGATGATGTCTTCCTGCCCGGAGTGCCTAGGCAGCATATTCTGGGCCGGCTCGAAGCTGCCGGCGGCAACGAGGTCGCTTCTGGCAAACTGGCTCACTCAGAAAGTTCGGCTGCGCTGGCGGTCAATGCATTCGGCTGGTTCATAGAACGTCCGGGGTTGCTTCCGCCGCTGCCGGGAACAGCGCATGCCGGTGCTGTCGAGAGCGTCGAAGTAGAATATTGCGCCCGCTTTCCTTGGCCTGGCGGACGCCACCCGTGGCTGGACGCTGCAGCAGTCACCCAGACCCACCTGGTTGGTATCGAGTCGAAGCGCTTCGAGCCGTTTCGGGACAAAAAGCAGGCTTCGCTATCCACTGCCTACGACAGGCCGGTGTGGGGCGAGCATATGCGGGGCTATTGCCGGGTCCGCGACGAGCTACGGTCAGGAGACATCAGCTTTCAGCACCTCGACAGCGCTCAGCTCGTCAAACATGCCTACGGCCTGATTACAGATGCAAGCCGGCTCCGAAAGCGGCCGCTTTTGTTTTACCTGTTTGCCGAGCCCGCCGAGCGCGACGGACAGGCCATAGCGGCTGAGGATCGTGCTCGCCATCGCGCAGAGATCAGGAAGTTCGCGTCCGCCGTCGAAGGCGATGACGTGGAATTCTGCTACGCGAGTTACCGCGAATGGTTCGCCGACTGGCCCTCGACGGGAGAGGTTCGGAGTCACGCCCGTGCTCTTACAGAGCGGTTCAACCCATGAGCTGATGATCGGGACTGGCGTTTCAAAGCAGGTGCTCAGAGCAGACGTGGCGGTGAAGTGAGCCCGATACCGGCCACTAATCGCCGCTGCAGACATCACAGAGCGCGACATCGGGGGTGACCACGCCCTCGTTGATACCGAACGGATTTTGGCAATGCACGCAAACGGCGATCGGCTCTGAGCGATAGACGGGCACCGGCCGGTACTCCCGCTTCCCTTTCTCTTCGTGCCAGAGGCGCTTCTCTTCGTCAGTGAACGACATCGTCAACCCTGTTCCGCTGTCGCAAGACTAGATACCGCGAGTTAACGTCCTCTTTCTCTCGCGTTACCGCCGTGACTGGACAGTCCGCTGTCAGTCACATTGGGTCAATTAGCCCGGTAGAGGGGAGGGGGCTGTGCCCTGATTGAGCCACAGGGCGTCGATGGTCGACGCGCCGGGCTCGCAATCAGGAGACAGTCCCATGATCAAGACGATCCCTCTGAACAAGCTTGTTCAGTCGCCCCGCAATGTCCGTCGGCACGCTGATGCAGCTGCCGATGCCGAGCTCAAGGCCAGCATCGCCGCGCACGGCCTTCTGCAGAACCTCATCGTGCGGCCCGCGGCCAAGGGCAAGTTCGAGGTCGAGGCCGGCGAGCGCCGCCGCCGCGCCATGCTGGCTTTGGCTGAGGATAAGGTCCTGCGGCGCGACCATGCGGTCACGTGCCTGGTCCTAGAGCAAGTCGCTGAAGCAGCGGTCGAGACCAGCCTTGCGGAGAACTTCCACCGCCTGGCAATGAACCCGGCCGACGAAGCGCAGGCTTTTGCCTCGCTCGTCGAAGGCGGAGCCTCGAGCGAGGACGTTGCACGCCGCTTCGGGCTCACGGTTCGCTTCGTCGAAGGCCGGCTGCGCCTCGCCAGGCTCGCACCGGTCGTCTTCGATGCTCTCGCTTCCGGTGAGATCACGCTCGATATGGCCAAGGCATTCGGCGCGACCTCGGATCAGGAGGTTCAGGCCCGCGTCTTCGAGCAGATCTCCTCGGCATACTACGCTCCCAATCCCGACAGCATCCGCCGCATGGTGCTTTCGGGCACGGTCCGGGGCAGCGATCCGCGGGCCCGGCTTGTGGGGCGTGACGCCTATGTCGCGGCCGGCGGACGCATTGAGCGCGAGCTGTTCGACGACGACGACAGCGAATCCTGGGCTGATGTTGCCCTGCTCGAGAGCCTGGCTCAGGCCCGGATGGAAGAGCGGGCCGCGGCGTTCGCCGCAGAGCAGGGGCTCGCCTGGGTCAAGCCCACGCTCGATCCCTACGCCAGCCACGATCTCGTCGAAGGGCTGGTTCGGCTTCCCGCCGAGCCCGCGCCGCTGACCGAGGCGGAGCTCGCCCGACTAGACGAGCTCGATGCCTCTTACGACGAGCACGCAGCCATCCTCGAGGACGAGGAGAGCGCCGAGGAGGCTGTCGCCGCCGCTGAAGTCGCGATCGAGGCGATCGAGCGCGAGTGCCAGGACATCCGCAATCGACCGCCCGTGCTCGCGCCCGAGCTCAAGGCCGAGGCCGGCATGCTCCTCACGCTGTCGCGTGACGGCACGCCGGTGCTGCAGCCGGTCTTCTACGGCGAACGCCAGGTCGAGGCCGGAGCCGAGAACGAAGGAATCGAGATCGTCCCGGGCGATGCGCGCGACGGCAGACGTCGCTCGGCTCTATCGAAGCGGCTTGTCGACGAGCTCGCCATGCAGCGCCGCGACATCCTCGCTCTTCACATTGCGTCCGATCCGGGCCTGGCGCTCGATCTCATGGTCTTTACGCTGGCCGATTCCGACACGCTCGATTGGCGCTCGCGGTCAGCTACGACGATCCGGGGAGGCATCCCGGCCGGCCCCATTGTCGGCTTCGAGGCAAAGGATGCGCCAGCGAGCGCAGCGTTTGCGGAACTCAAGTCGGGCCTGGATGAGACCTGGCGGGCCGGCGAGGACGTCGCCGCGCGGTTCGATCGGTTCCGGACCCTGCCTGAGGAAGCTCGGGCCGCCTGGCTCGGTTTCGTCGTCGCGCGCTCGCTCGAGGCCAGCCTCAACATGGCCGGTGAACGGCGGATCGCCTTCCAGGATCATCTCGGCCAGCAAATCGGAATCGACACGGCACGTTGGTGGCGGCCGACCGCGGCCAACTACTTCGACCGGGTGTCGAAGCAGGTGATCCTCGATGCGCTCGCGGATGTTGGCGGCAAGGAGCTTTCCTCGCGCTTCGCTTCGGTCAAGAAGACCGATCTCGCGATGAGCGCCGAGCGCATCTTCGCCGGGACCTACATCACCGAGCCCGAAGTGCGTGAGCGCGCGCTCGCCTGGGTGCCCGAGGTGATGCGCTTCGCGAGCACCGCTGAGAACGAGCCCGAAGCCGTTCCGACGCTCGATGACGCTGAAGAGGCGGCCTCGGACGGCTCGAGCGGTGCCCACGAGGTCCCCCGCGAGCTGGCTGCCTGACCTCCTCCTGACAGGCAGACCACTCGTATGGGCGAAGCGGTCCCCTGCCTTACCGCAGGGGGCCGCTTCCTTTCTGGAAAGAGAGCGGAGGAGGCTTCTGGCTTTGCGGTCTGATCCGGCGATCGCGCCGGCAGGCCGATCAGGAGACCCCTCATGTCCTTTCGCAACTCGACAAGCGGCGGCCAGTCCCCCGCCGCCCGCATCACCCAGGAAATCATCTCGCGGCTCGAAGCCGGCACCAGGCCCTGGGTCAAGCCATGGCGCGGCGTGCCCGTATCGCGCCCCTTGCGCGCCTGCAGTACGCCCTATCGGGGTATGAACGTATTCTGGCTGTGGATGATTGCCGACATGTGCGGCTACGCCTCGCCCTTCTGGATGACCTACAATCAGGCGCAGAAGCTCGGCGGCCAGGTCCGCAAGGGCGAGAAGTCGACCATCGCCATCTTATACAAGAGCTACACCAGGCAGGTGGAGGAGCCTGCCAGCGGCGACAGCATCGAGGAGGCGAGGCGCGTTCTCAAGGCCTACCCGGTCTTCAACGCCGATCAGGTCGACGGCCTGCCCGCGCGCTTCCACCCAGCCGCCTCCCTCGAACTCGTCGAGCCGGAAGGGCGGGAGCAGGCTCTCGATGCTTTCTTCGCTAGGATTCCGGCCGAGCTCCGGCACCAGGGGGACGAGGCCTATTACGAGCCGATCGCTGACCGCATCACCATGCCGCGCGCGCACCTGTTCTCCGGCTTCGACCACTATTACGCTACGCTCGCACATGAGCTGTCGCACTGGACCGGCCATGCAAGCCGTCTGGCGCGCGATCTCGGGAACCGCTTCGGCTCGGCGGCCTATGCCGCCGAAGAGCTTATCGCCGAGCTTTCGAGCGCCATGCTCGGAGCCGAGTTGGGGCTGCCCGTCACCCACCTCGACAGCCATGCCAGCTACATCGACCATTGGCTGAAGCTGCTCAGGGACGACGACCGGGCGATCCTCACCGCCGCCGCCAGGGCCGAAGAAGCATCGAGCCTGCTCCTGAACCTTGCCGGCCGCGAGGTCGCCGGGGCTGAAGAGCCCGGCGATGTTTCGCTGGCAGCCTGAGGGAGGTCGTTATGGGCAGATCCGTCAGCTATCCCGCTCGTGCCGTTGTCGCTTTCACCGTGCTCGAGATCGAGACGGAGGACGATTGGGAATTCGAGTACGCGTGGCTCCGCGATGACGTGCTGGACCGGGCGACACACCTCTTCCCGTCACTGGCGCCTCATGACGGCTGGCGCGGCCGCGAAGATCGGATCCTTGCGCGCAACGCGTTCGCCGACTTCAGCATCTCGGTCTACGGGGGCCTTGTCGCGGTCTGGATCGTCGAGCGCAACGACGGTTCCTATTGGGATGCGGACCGGCGGACCGTCCGTTCGCCTCGGGCGCAGCGCTGGCTCGCGCAGATCGCGCCGAAGTTCGACGCCGAGTTCGGGGATTACGATTGCCTCGGTCACATGTCGAACGGCGAGGGAGTCTATCGCAGGCGCGTCGCCTGATGACCGCGTGGCAGATTGGCGATCAACTCGCGAACATCCTCCCGGCCCGGTCCGGCCCGGTTAGCCGCTCCTGGGCTGGCGCCATGCGAGAGAGGCCCTGGGCCAGCCGGCGGTTCCCGCAACCCGGCTTCGGCAGGCCCGTGTTGGCGCGGCCTTCGGCCAGCGCCTGCCCGCGCCAGCCCGCCGAAGCGGGTTCCCCTTCGGTGCGGGCATCCGCCTGACCGCTGGCCCTGACGGGCTCTCGCTGGCGCAGTCCATGAAGGGCGGTGCCGGCGTCACGCCAGTCAGGAGGAAACGCTCATGCATACGTCATTCGCCGACCAGCTCGCGGGGCTCGATCTCGCCGGCTTCTCGATCGGCCCGGCCCCGGTCACCAGTACCGACTTTCCCGAGCGCCAAGCCGTCGTCCAGACGCTCGAAGCGGTCTGGTCCGACCTCTTCGCCATGATCTCGGGGACCGCGCTCGAGGCCGATGCCGAGGATCTCGGCTGGGCCTTCGTCAACATCTTCCACCGCTCGGCGGCACGCAAATCAACAGCTCTCGACCGGGCAACCGACGAGGTGCGAGCGCTCGTCGCCACCGCCGATGGTTCGGAGGTCCAAACCCACGAGCTCGAGACCCAGATCGAACGCGCGCAGTGCGCCGAAAGCGCCATGCTGGCGCTCGAGGAGATGCGCGAGGTTGCGGCCGCACTCTACATCAACGAGTTCGGTTCGTCCTGGAGGCCCGTTTCCAGCTCCCGCTTCAATCACAGCGCGATGCTGACCTCGGCGCTTATCGAGGGACGCGATTTCCTGCGCGCTCGTGCCGAGGCCAAGCGCCGGGCCGCTATGCCCGAAGGGACGCCGGTTGTCTTCGCCGGGGGACGCACCCGCCACCCCACCGACGAGGAGGCTCTGACCTTCGCGAACAACGTCTGGGCGACTCTCGACAAGGTCCGCGACCGGGTGCCCGACATGGTGCTCGTCCACGGCGGCGACACGAAGGGCGTCGACCGCCTAGCCTCGTCCTGGGCCGAGCGGCGGCAAGTGCCGCAGGTAAGCTTCTCGCTCGACATGAGGCTGGGAGCTCGGGCAGGCTTCAAGCGCAACGAACGCATGCTCTCGCTCGACCCGCGTTACGTCGTTGCCTTTCCCGGCAACGGCGTCCTCGAACGCCTGGTCATCGAGGCCAAGGTACGGCGGATCACCGTCGTCGACCGCCGGGGCCGGCTCGGGACAAGCCCCAAAAGCGCTTCCGGCGGCAGCGACTGAGGGCCGGTCCGGCCTTCGCGCCAGCGCCTGACTGGCGCTGGCGCAGCTGCGTCAGAGAAGAGGCGGGCGCCTGCCTCTCCGAGCCGGGCGAGCGACGTCCGGCCGCAGCAGAGGAGGACATTTCATGGTCGATTTTAGCGCATCAATCGCCGAATTCGCGGTCCGTAAGGCGGAGCGTGCAGCGCAGACCGATATCGAAATCCAGCACCTCAAGGGCGTGATTGTTCCGGCGCTGCAGACTACCGGGATAGCTCGCGTCGAGATACGCTTCGACGGCTGCGGCGACAGCGGCGCGGTCGAGGAATGCGTCTGCTACAACGTGGCTGGCGCTGCCGTTCCATGCCCCGAGGTCACGGTCGAGCCCTTCCGCGGTCTGGACGCGGAAGCGCATCACGAAGCCGAACATCCCACGCTCGCTGGGGCGCTGGAATCACTTACCTATCTCGCGCTCGAACGCCACTATCCCGGCTGGGCGATCAACGACGGCGCGTACGGCGCGCTCATGATTGAGGCGGCGAAGGCCAACGTCATTCTCGATTGCAGCCTGCGCTTTACCGCCACCGACGATCATTCGACCGAGCTGTAGGAGACCGCAGATGGCGCATTGTTACTATCACGCACTCTCCTCGGTCCGGAAATGGGGCGGTGTGGTCGAAGACTATCTCCCGCTTCACCAGTGGTTCGATCAATCCGAGGCGATCCTTGCGGATCCCAGGCACCGCGCACTGCGGCACCATGCCGAGGGGATATTCATGCTCGAAGCGCTCTTCGGAGCAACCATCGTCAACGCCGACGGCCGGACGGTTCCGGTACGTCTTGTCGGGGAGCAGCACGTCCGCGAGGACTTGGGCTCGATCCCTTCGTTTGCCGATTGGGCGCGCCTAATCACACCGCAGGCCTGGATGCTCAGGGGGCACCCTTTCGACGATGCGGTTGCAGCACCGGGCGATGGCGTTGCCGATGCCGGTGCAATTCCGTCCGGCAGTTTGTCTTCCGCCGGAGGGCCGTCGCGCATCGTGATTTGAAGCTGCCTCCGGGTGGGCAATGTGCCCGCCTGGTTCAGGCGGCTCGGGACAGTGACGGGAGCATGGCGTTCCTGCCCAGGGCATTCGTGACCAACCCGGCTTCAATGCAAACCTGTCCCTGAAGCAACCCTCGTCGAGACGCGCAACCCGGACCAGGTCCGGCCGTGTTGCCGGGCTTTGCCCGGCTGCCCGCACCACCCGAACCAGTTCCAGGTTCCCCTTCGGTGCGCTTCGCCGTGGGCCGCTTCCTGTCGGGTTTGCAGCCGGGATGGACCCGGATGCTCGATCAGGAGAAGACCCATGACCAATCTCGTTATCCTCGTCGGCCGCATCGCCCGCGACCCCGAAACCCGCACCACCAACGGTGGAACCAGCATCACCTCGATCTCGGTGGTGACCGACCGGCCAGCCCGCAGGGAAGGCAAGACCTACAAGGACGAGAACGGCTACACCGCCAAGGACAGCGAATTCCACCGCGTCACCTGCTTCAACGGGCTCGGTCAGAACGTCGCCAAGTACTGCACCAAGGGCCAGCTCGTGACGGTCGAAGGGCGCATCCACTACACCCAATGGGAGGACCAGAGCGGCGCCAAGCGCTACGGCTGCGAGATCATCGCCGACAAGGTCGACTTCCTCTCGAAGGGCCGCTCGGCCGCCAACGAAGGCGCTCCCGACATCGACGACGACTGACCAATCTGTTCCCACGACAAGGCCCCGGTGGTACGCGCCATCGGGGCCTTTTCTTTTGCTCGCAGGCTTAGGCGGCGGTGCGGGGCATCGAACCCGCGCACCGCCGCCCGTTGCTCATCAGGCAGGGGCGAGGCGCTTCAACGTCTCGTCGATCCCGAGCGTCATCGATGCGCGAACGAGCTGGCGAAGTTGCGCCGGTTCGATCGTCTCGGCGCCGCACTCGACGAGCACCTTGCTGAGCTCGGCGGCCGCTTCCTCGCGGAGCCGGGCTTCCCGGGCATCAAGCTCCTCGCGCTGTTCGCGCAGCTTCTTGAGCGCATCCCGCGCGCTCGGTTTGGACCTGGCCATCATGGAATCCTTTCGCTGGCCGTTGGTCCCCTCCGACGCTGATTCTGCCATCGTCGCGGCGTGTAGGAAAATGGTTTGTGAGGCGGCGGCAGCGCGTACCCGCAACCGTTGGAAGAGGTCTCTCTCGCAGATAGCCCAAGTCTGATGCAGGCTTTGGGTCCGCGTCAAGGACGACGGGGCCCCACCATTTTTGCCGGGGCAGGCCCCGACAAAAATCGTTTCCCCCATCGCCGCTTCGCGGCCGCGTGTTCCACGCGGTCCCTGACCCGGACCGTCACCCGCATCGCGTGAGCTCCTGATGCGACGCATCGAAACTCAGGAGGACAGCCCATGTACGCTTCATCGAACATTGCCCGCGGCGGTTTCCAGGCCGATCAGGCGGCCTTCGTTGCCGCCCTTGATCAGGCCCATGCCCGAGCCTTTCACTCCTACTTCACGCAGTACGTTCTGATCGACGGCGAGGGCGGATACATTGCCGTCGACGAGGGCGACTATGACGCCCTGCCGAAGGCCATGCTGGACCGTGTCGTCGACACCGTGCCGAGCAAGCTCAGCGACGAATTCTGACCACGCCGGCGAGGAGGAAGCCCGTTCAGGGCTTCCTCCTTTCTTTTGCTCGGCTCCCACGCGCGAAACACCAGCACAGATGCAGGAACGCCCCGTCGTGTGAGCGATAAGCGCTGGCCTCGGTACTCCTAACCTGGCGCCCGGACGTGGCCTTGTCAGCGGCCTTAGCGCCCATCGTTTGCCCCCGGTCGGACGTCGCATGATCCTCCAGTCCGGTTCAGGATCGTTCACTGGTCCTATCCTCCGAAGCGGGGAACAGGGGCACACCGTACGCGACCAGTCGCCGGAAAAGAGTAAGATAAAACAAGGTGATACCTGGAGGAACCTCCGGTGGCAGCTTCTCCGTCAAATCTGACTTGGAGCGCTGCTCTTCCGTGGAAGTGACCGAAGGAAGAGCGCGAATGGCGGAATTGCGCCAGCGCGGATGTTCTTGACCTGTTCTTGTTTTTGACTTAGACCATCTCCTGCCTTTCGCAGTGTGAACCGGGCTCCTGACCACAAGGAGTCCGTGCATGACACGGCCAATCTGCCTCCAGGTCTACATCTCCGAGGAGCTCAGCTCGCTCATCCGCAAGGCTGCCAGAGCCAAGGGGATCAGCATGAGCGAGTGGGTCCGCTCGCTGCTCGCCAATGCCTGCGCGGAGGATGAACTCGCCTCGCGCCTGAACACCTCCATCCAGCGCATTTCGCGTCAGTCGGTGTTCCTTATGGTGGGGATCGATGCACTCCTCGCCGGGCATCCCGATCACGCGCTGCGTGACCGCGCGCATCAGGCCTATGCCCGCAAGTGCAGGGAATTGGGTCTTGCTCCGACGCCAGGCGAAGGAGGCGACGCATGAAGCGCAACCTCGTCAATTTTACCCGCGGCAGCCAGCTCCTCGGCCACTTCAGCTTCATGTTCGCGGCCGGCCTCAAAGGGCCGCTGATTGTCGCGGGCATCGTGATTGCGTGGACCTCGTGGTGGACGCTTTCGGGAAGCCTTTCGGACCACGAGACCTACCTCGTCGGGATGCGCATCTATGCAGCGATCTACGGCTTCATGGAGTTCGATCCCGGCAAGCAGATCGCACTCGAAACCGCGTTCGGCGGGACCATTCAGGTCCCCGTCGCAACGCTCGCCAGCTTCCCGCCGGTGGCGCGGGCGTGGGACCATATGCTCGCCCTGCTCGGTGATGCGTTGGCCCGATCGGCGCTCTTGCTGGTGCCCGCTTTCGCGCTCTTCTACTGGTTCGCGGCGCGCTTCGGCGGTCGCTCGAAGGAACGCAAGCACGAGCGAGGCGCGCTGCTCGTCACGCTTCCCGAACTTGTCGATGAGCTGCGCGTGCACAACCGGCGTGAGCGGACCCGCGAGCTGACCGAGGCCCTTGGTTGGAAGTGGCGGTTGTGCAGCCGGCGCGAACTCGCCGCCGCCTTTCCGTATCAGCCTTCGCACCTCGCGACCGTCGTCTATCCCTGGCGGCTCGAGCAGAGCCACGCAATGCTCATCGGCACGACCGGCATGGGCAAGACGGTCGCCATGTCGGACATGATCGCAGAAGCTCGCGCAAAGGGGCAGCGCTGCGTCGTCTTCGATCTAACTGGCGCCTTCATCGAGCACTTCCACGACAGCCGGCGGGACGTGATCCTGAACCCGCTCGACGCCCGCTGCCCGCACTGGAGCTTGTTCGACGAGTGTCGCAGCGAGGGCGAGTTCTGGGCAGCCGCCGAAGCCCTGGTGCCTCATGACGGGGGCGGGGAAGCGCAGTTCTGGGTGATCGCCGCCCGTGCTCTTTTCGTCGAGTTCTGCCTCAAGCTGGTGGCCGAAGGCAGGGGCACGAACGACGCCTTGGCGCGGGAGCTGATGACCGCCGATCTTTCGCGGGTCCATGCGATGATGCGGGGAACGATCGCCGATCCGCTGACCGCTCCGGAAGCGGCGCGGATGGCGGAATCGATCCGCGCGGTGTTCAACGTGAACGCCAAGGTACTCAAGCTTCTGTCCACATCAGGCCCGCGCTTCTCGGTTCGCCAGTGGGTCGAGGAAGACGACGGCAGGGGCTCGGTCGTGTTCATTTCGGCGCGCTATGTCGACATGAGCGTCTGCGCGCAGCTGCTCACGCTCTGGCTCGACATGGCGATGAACACGTTGATGACGACGGCCCGAACGCATGACTTGAAATGCTGGTTCTTCATCGACGAGCTCGGGGCGCTTCATCGTCTGCCCGCACTCGAGAAAGGGCTCCAGACTGCGCGCAATTTCGGCGGGGCGATCGTCCTCGGGCTCCATGCCTACGCCAAGCTCAAGGAAGTCTATGGAGAGAACATGGCGATGACCTTGTCGTCGCTCGCCCGGACCAAACTAATACTGGGCACGGCCGACCGGGAGACTGCGACCTGGTGTTCGGACTTCATCGGTCACCGCCAGGTCCGGGACATGGAAGAGGCCTATACCTACGGCTACAACAATGCCCGCGACGCGGTCAGCCTGACGCCGCGCAAGCACATCGAGCCGCTGCTCCTGCCCGACCAGCTGATGAACCTGCCCAGGCTGTCGGGCTACATCAAGTTCCCCGATGGCTTCCCCGCCGCACCGGTCAAGCTGAAGCCGACGAGCCGCCCGAAGGTCGCCGAAACCTTCATCGGCAGGGCCAAGGATCGGCCATCGGCGGGGACGCCGCCGGTGCAGATGCCACCTTCTCAATCGCCTCCCGAACCCTCGCCGCTGAAGGCGGAGCATCCGTCCGCCAACGACGATGGCGCGGGCAAGCCGGTGGTTCCCAAGCAGGGCGTTCTGGCGCTTGAATCGCACAACCCTGAAGGCAGTGTCGAGCCCCGGATGCAGGCCGGGCAGGACGTTCGATCAGGTCTGCCGGATGGTGCCGGCAGGCCATCGGAGGCCGAGCTCAAGGACGGGAAAGCGAAGGATATCCGGGCGCACCCGGAGCGCATTGCTCCTGTCGTTCCGCTTCCCAAGGATGCCATCCTTCGTGCCGATGCCGCGGCTACCGAAAACGACCCCGCCAGGGATGCCAGAGAGCCAGGCCGTCCGGATGCTCCGAGGGTTGGGGTGCCCGAAAGCCGGCCGCACGCTTCCGATAATGCTGCGGACCGGCAAAGCGATGCCGAGGCGCGGAAGCTGATGCTTGAGGATGGCATGCCCGAGCCCGACACGCCGACGCGCGAGGGACCCGATCTCGGCGATCTGGAGCTTTGACCATGAAGGCACGCGCCGCTCGGCCGAGGGGTGGACCATGCTCTCGGTAGCCAATGTCCGCACGGCCGGCGGCGCCGCCAACTACTTCGCCGCCGACAATTACTACACGCGAGCCGATGCCGATCGCTCCGGTGAATGGCTGGGCAGGGGAGCGCAGGAGCTCGGCCTCGAGGGTCGGATCGAGGCCAGGCAGTTCGAGGCCGTGCTAAAGGGCCTGCTGCCGGACGGAAGCCGCGTCGGCAGCGACAACCGTGTGCACCGCGCAGGCACGGATCTTACCTTCTCGATGCCCAAGAGTTGGTCGCTCCTCGCGCTGGTGGGCGGGGACCGGCGGATCCTCGACGCCTATTCCGCAGCGGTTAGGGAGACGCTTACCTGGGCCGAGAAGAACCTCGCCGAGACGCGGATGAAGGTGAGGGGCAGGGAGCGTGTGGTATCGACCGGCAACCTCGTCATCGGCCTGTTCCAGCACGACACCAACCGCAATCAGGAGCCGAACGCGCACCTCCACGCGGTCGTTGCGAATGTGACGCAGGGGCCGGACGGTAAATGGCGGGCGCTGCGGAATGACAAGCTCTGGGAGCACAATACGCTGCTCAATGCGATGACCATGGCGCGCTTCCGCCTGTCGGTCGAGAAGCTCGGCTATCAGGTCGGGGAGTTCGGAAAGCACGGCAATTTCGAAGCCGTCGGCGTGCCCCGGCCTATTCGCGAGGCCTTCAGTTCGCGCCGCGCGGAAATCCTCGATCGACTGGCTACAATGGAAGGCAAGGGGCTGGCGGCGCGCAACGTCGCGAACCTGATGACGCGCGCCGACAAGGGCAGGATTGAGGACCGCGATGCCTTGGCCGAACAGTGGAAGGAGGCCGCGGCGAAGCTGGGTTTTGATCCCGCGACCGTTATTGCCAAGGCCAATGCGCGGGCCGCCCAGGACCTCGGAAACGTGCCGGGTTTTGGCCGAACGGTGCGGGAGCTTGTCGAGCGCGGACGCTCGCTCGCCGCATCCTTTGCCGAGCGTCTCGGCCTGCGCGAGGGCGATGCGCTCGTGCCCGCGCATATGGGGAATCGGACGGCAGAACAGATCGCCGCCGTGCACGCGGTCGCCTCGGCCATCCGCCATCTGGGCGAACGCGAGGCGGCGTTTTCGCGCACCGAGATCTATCGAACGGCGCTAGGCTTCGCCCTGCCGACATCGATGCCTGAGATCGAGCACCGCGTTGATCAGTTGCTGCGCAAGGGGCATCTTCTCAAGGGTAAAGGGGCTGATCGCGAGCTTGTGACGACCCGCGATGCGATCGGTCTTGAGCAGCGCATCATCGCCGGCGTCGAAAGCGGTCGCGGGGTCGCTCCCGTCATCGTGCCGCCGGACGTCGCCGGCGAGCGGCTTCAGGCGCTCGCGCAGCTAAAATATGGGATGACGTTGAATGCAGGCCAGGAAGGAGCCGGGCGCCTGCTACTCGGCTCGCACAACCGGATCGTGGCAATCCAGGGCATTGCGGGGGCCGGCAAGAGCACGGTCCTCAAGCCCGTCGCCGACATCCTGCGAGAGGAGGGACGGGCGGTGCTTGGCCTCGCGGTGCAGAACACGCTGGTGCAGATGCTCGAGCGCGAGACCGGCATCCCCTCCATGGCTGTCTCTCGCTTCCTGCGCCGGTATCGCGACCTCCTCGAAGGGGGCAATCCGGCCCAGCTCGCCGAAGCCAGGGCCGCCATGCGCGGCACCGTCGTGCTGCTCGACGAGGCTTCGATGGTCGGCAATTCCGACAAGGAAAAGCTGGTCCGGCTCGCCAACCTGCTCGAGCTCGACCGCTTCGCCAGCATCGGCGACCGCAAGCAGCTCGGGGCGGTCGACGCAGGCAAGCCCTTCGATGTGATGCAGCAGGCCGGCGTCGAGACCGCAGTCATGAACATCAACGTGCGCGCCCGCGAAAAGGCGCTTCGCCAGGCTCAGTACGCGGCCCAGGGCGGTCACATCGATGAGGCGCTGCGGCATCTGGGGAGGCATGTCGTGGAGGTAGCGGACGGCGCAGCGGTTCAAGCCGCGGCTGCCTGGCTCTCCCTGTCACCGGAGGAGCGCGAGCGGACATCGATCTATGCTTCAGGCCGGGCCTTGCGCAGTCAGGTCAATGAGGCGGTCCAGGCCGGGCTGCGCGCGAACGGGGAGCTGGGGGCGGCGAAGATGAGCCTGAACACGCTTTCCCGCATCAACGTCACCCGCGAGGAGCTGCGTTACGCCCGCACCTATGCGCCGGGAATGGTGGTCGAGGTCGACCGGCGCCAGCGCGGGCAGAAGCTGCTCAAGGGCCAGTATCGCGTCGTCGAGAGCGATGCCGCACGGGAGCGGGTGACGCTCGAGAACGAGCGTGGCCGTCGATTCGAGTTCCGGCCCGGTCAGCTCCGCCCGCAAGGCGAGCAGGATGCGCTGCGGCTGTTCGAGGTTCGTGTCCTCGACATTCACGCCGGCGACCGGATCCGCTGGACCGAGACCGACCACAAGCGCGGGCTGCTCAATGCCGACCAGGTCCGCATCGTCGCGATCGACGATCGGCGCGTGACGGTGAAGACCTCGCTCGGGGCCGAGCACCAGCTTTCGCGCGACGATCCGATGCTCGAACGGGTCGACCTCGCCTACGCCCTCAACGCGCACATGGCGCAGGGATTGACCTCCGACCGCGGGATTGCGGTCATGGACAGCCGCGAGCGCAATCTGTCGAACCAGCAGACGTTCTTGGTGACGATCACCCGGCTGCGGGACGGCTTGACACTGTTTGTCGACAATGCGGGGAAGCTTGAAGCCGCCGTCGAGCGCAATCCGGGCATGAAGCGTTCGGCTCTGGAGACGGTGGACCTGCTGCGCGACGCCGCCTCCAAAGGGCAATCGAAGGGCAGGGCGCCGCTTCCCGAACGCGAGCCGCCCGAGCGCGACCGATCGCTCACCAAGCCGTTCGAAATCGGGATTTAGCCGCGCTCCGGCCGGGCCAATCATCTCGCCCGATCAATGGGGCGGCGCTTGCCCGTCTTTTCCGGAAAGCTGTGCGATGCGCGTTGCGATCCCCTGCCAGGTGCGAACGCCGTCGGCATCGCCGGTCAGCGCCAAGGCTCCGATCTGCTCGGCGACATGGAAAGGAGCGTTCTCGCCGTGGGTCTTCAGCACCCGGTTGGCGCAGGCCCACAGCTCCCATTCGCTGAGCATCAGCGGAAATAGCCGACGAGACCGGCGAGTATGGCAATAAAACCATAGCCCACGAGCCCCGCGGCCAGGAGATACTCGATGTTGATCTTCGACGGCCGGGGGCGGGGCTGTCCGGCGAGCCATATGTGATCGCAGCAGACACTGTTGAATCCGGCGCGGTGCCCAACGACTTCAACCTCCTGGCCGACCAGACGGCGTGCTCGGCGGCGCGTCTCAACTTCCCACGCGCCCCCGCCGCCGATCCGAAGTACGAGACCGTGAGGTCCACATTCAAGGAGGCCTCGCAGGTGCAGCTCGGCACTCATCGGCACGCCGGTCCTTTCCAGTAGCGGTCCCACCGAAGGACGGTGCGCGTGCGGATCATCGTGCACGACAAGTCTGCGCCCGTGGGCAGACGACACCAGGCCGCCGTTCTGTTTCCGCCGGCAGAGCCTTCCGAGCGGCAGGTCAGCCTGGGACCTTCGACGACAACATGCCCTGTCGAAATACGTCCGCGGGCACCGCCGAGCAGGCGAACGAGCGCGTCACGAGCTTCGGTTGACGAGGCGGCGGGGCAGGGTTGGTTGGTCCGGCAGGTGCCGTCCATCTCGCGCGCGGCGATCCCTGCGATGCGGATGTGCGGCCCTTCCGCGCACCAAATGGGACCGTCGCCGTCCCAGACATGGGTCGGGCTGCAGGTGAAAGTCTGTCCGGCGGCAACGATCGAGGCGGCAAGGAAGGTCAGCATGCGGTGGCGAGACTACTGTAGCGCGCGGCCGAACCAAAGCACCCGTCCGACAATGTTGATGCTGCGACGCTCGAGGCCCCGCCAGCTCGGATAAGCCGGGTTGTCGCTCACCACGGAAATCCTGCGGCCCTGAGGCTCGATCGCGATCCGCTTCACGTTGAGCGCGTCGTCCATGCGAAGGACGTAAATGCCGTCGCGCAGCCGCGATTGGCCGTCGCCAAGGTCAACCATGACTTCGTCCCCGTCGTGCAGGGTCGGCTCCATCGAGTCTCCGTGCACGCCAATGATGGAAAGGCTCGCTGCCTTGCTGGCGGTCAGCCGTCGCAGCCATTTCTCATCGAAGCCGAACTGAGCGCATTTGGATTCCATCTCGGCCAGCGCCCCGTGACCGGCGGAAGCCTCGACGCTGAGCACGGGCACGTGGACGAGTTCGACGACCGGTCCCGAGCGGCGCTCAGGAGCGCCAAGGACCTTCTCGTCGACCCCGAAGAACCGGGCGAGGACCGCACGATCCTGCTCGTCGAGGCTCCGCGGGCTCCCGCGGCGAATGTACTGCTGGATATAGGCCGCGTTGCGTCCGAGAAGGCGGGAAACGGAGGAATAATTGTACCCCTTTTGCTGGATCAGCTCGTCCAGGGCTTTGCGTGCATCGTCCATCGCTGACGGTCCCATTGCGTGCGTCTAGGAAATCCGATCCTAGACTCTAGGACGCCTTCCTAATAGGAACATAACAGGAACGCAAGAGCGATGCGAGTCGAGTGCGATGGAGCTTCTGGAGCAGGTAGAGAGCTATTTGGCGCGGACCAGAGTTCCGCCGAGCAGGTTTGGAAGGATGGCGTTGGGAGATCCGCGCTTCGTGGACGACTTGCGCGCTGGCCGGAAACTACGGCGCAAGACGCAGGAACGAGTAAGGTGCTACCTCACGCAAGCTCAGAACGGCGGCACATAATGGCCGGGAGCCGTCATCCGGCTCTAAACGCGCTCATCCAAGCGATCGGTCGCCAAAGCTTGAGTCCGCTGGCCTGGAGATTGTCCCTCCCGCAATTATCCATTCAGTATCGGCAGCCGAACGTGGATGGATGCCGTGACGGCCAAGAAGATGAAGAACGGCAGGAGCGATAGGGTCGTCGCGATGGTGGCATTCCTCACGAAGACGAATTTCGCGCACAGAATTTGTGAATTGCGCCAGATCTGACCGACGAGGTCCTCACGGAATCGCTCGTCGCTGCAAGCAAGTAATTCAGCCTGATAGTTCGCCTCGGTCCTCTTCTCGATCTCGGCGAAGTACACAAGACTGCCTTGGCCACCCCTCACGTCGGGAAAGTTGGCCCGGTAAAGGAAAGCGTAGGACGCCAACAGACCGGCCGAGGCGAAAAAACCGGGAACACTAACGAACCACAATTTTAGATCAGACGCGGAGACGTTCAAAGCACCTATGGCGAGGATGAGCGTGTTTACCCCGAAGAGACCGTTGATTCTCGCCTCCACGCGCGGAAAGAATCCAAGCACTCGATCCAGTTGGCGCTGGATTATGTCGATGTCATTCATGGACTTTTCCCTCCCGCGGCTTTCGACCTGTCCTCATGCTCTCCAAGCGGGCAATAACGCATCGTTCTGCAGCAGCGCGTTCCCTCCTTGAAGACGTGCTGCCAGTATTCGGCGAGCGCCTTGCGTCGTAGTCGTTCCGTAAAACCAAGATCTACCAAGAGCCCGCGCTTTGAGCAGTCTGTACGAAGAATCTGGACCTGGCGGCCTCGCGCACGACGGCGACAGCCGCGCGGGCAGACGGCCCGGCCATTGATCGGCTTACCCTTCTTGTCGAAGAGATGAAGCTTTGGATCGGTCAGCCAACTAGGCTCGTCCAGTCGTGCGGCCGCATATTCTTCTTCCACCCCCGCTTCGGCGGCCAGAGCCAACGCTCGCTCGTGATGCTTGCCAGCGTCGCCGTGATCGATCGCATGTCCCGGGGGCCAGATGCGGGTACGTTCGGCAACTCCTTGGCAGGCAAGAAATTGGCGCAACTGCTCCCACCATTGCGCGGCCTCTCTCGCGGAACGCACGTCGAAATACCGCAGTCCAAGACAGAACGTCTCATCCCACTGTATATGACGCTCGGGACAGCGGGCTGGCAGGTCGGTGCCGGGCACTTCCTCGCGCACCTTCGGCTTGGGATCGCCGAAGATGCGCAAGTGAAGGCCACTTGTGACCCACGGGGTCTTGGTAACGCGGGCACGTCCGATCAGTGCTTCCCTGTCGACCGCATCGACGGAGAACCAGGCTGGAGCGGCGTCAGCCAGGTAACGGGTAGCAGATTTCACCTTCGATCATGTGCTCGCATCGGAACAGCCGCTTCAGGCTCGTGAGCGCGCACTGCGTCCGGTTCCGCGCCGCCGGTGATATATGGTGAGGGCATGGTGCCCAGCAGCAAGTCAGCCGTATTAGTATCCAGATTGGGAATCACGCGATCGCTGGAGAAGGCCTCACGTACTCTCGCCGGCGATGCCTTGTACGCACTCTCCCCAATGGCGGTCTCGGTGCCGTTGCAGCGCCTCTGCTCTGCTTCGGAAATGCAGGTGGCCCGGCTCGCCGCCACGCGAACGCTCGCGGCGCCCCGAAGCCCGAGGCGGCAGATTGGAGTGGTCCCATAGTCGATTCCGATAGCAAGCCCGAGATCGTCCATTCCCGACAGCATTTCCCGACAGAGCTCGAAAGACGACCGCAAGCCGGCGGCCGCACTGACAGCCGCTTTCATGGTCGCCATCTGGTCGGTTTCGGTCCTGTCGCCTTCGGCCAGCAGCCCATGTATGCAGTCGCCGATATATCGGACCTTCCTGCCGCCGAAATCGTCGCGCAAGACGGCTCCCATCTCCGCGCGAATGACGTGAAGGTTGGCTACGGCCTCTGCGATCTTTCCGGTCGCGATCGCGTTGTCGATGTAAGCGGTGAAGTTGTCGACGTCCGCAAAGATCGAGGCGAGGTCCATGCGGACGCCGTTGCTTGGCGGATGCTCCGAATAGACCAGATCCTTCAGCGGCGGTTCCTTGTGATGGAACCTAAAAACGGCCTCGCCGGTGTCTGTGCTTTGTAGAGCGAGGCTTTCTCCGAAAGAGGCGTAAGCTTTCTCGAGCCTCGCGTTGCCGCTCCGCTGCATGTTCGCGGTGATGATCTCGTCACCCAGAAAACTGCGTTCATCGTCCTCTGAGAGGATCACGCTCTTTGCGAGCGGGTCGATACTCCGACCGAGAGCGGCAGCAGCTCGGGGGCTTAGATTCAGCCCTTCGGAATTGCCATCTGCCAGCTTGGCCGCGTGGTTGGCCGGGCTGCCAACAAAGAGCGGCTCACGCTCGTCGCTCCGCCCTGAATCGATTGCGACGGCGGGGCCGCTGTCGATGCCGATGCACACGCCGGTTTTGAAGATGGGATGATCATTGCCTAGGCGCTCGACCATCTCGCGGAAAGCGGCCGCGAAGGTAACCGCGACGCGGACACGCTCACCTTCGTTTTCTGGTCCGTCGGGAACCAGCACCACGGCATGCAACCTCGATCCATGGAAATCGACCCGCTGCATTTCGAACTCGTCAATGAGCTCATCACAGGCGCGGTAATGCGCGTGAAGAAACCCCAATGCACGTCGGTGGCTAGCCTCTGTCTCTCGTCCGGCCTCCGTCAGCACGTCATTGAAGTCGACTAGGTTGGCATAGGTGTGAACCGCATCGGTCGTGATCGCGCGATTGCGAGGGATGTCGACCAGGGCGGCCTTGGTCGATGCATCGAGGGAAGGTCCTTTTTGCATCCGGGCCTCGGTCAGAAAGGTCCGGAAGTCCTCAACCTTGATGTCGCCTTGCGGAACACTGTCCACGAACCTGCGGATTCTATCCCGCGCGCGATCTTCAATCCAAGCCATGGTAAGCGGTCTCCATCCTGACCTCGAGCTGCCGAAGGCGGGCATCGGCCAAAGAATGGAACGTTAGCAGAACATCTGACGGATGCCTATGTCGGGCCTCTTCGGCGTCGTGGATAAATACCCCTTGCTTCAGCTAGCCGTTGAAGGGCCCCCATTCATTGATGTGGTCTCGCAGATGGTTACACGCAGGAGCCATGCTTGAAGCGGCGTCCTTGCCTGGCTCGTAGCTGTACGGAATGGTTGTTATCCCGCTCAAGTCGCTGGGCAGCTTCACCTTCTCCTCGCGCGGTTCCATCAGAATCGCCCGCTTTCGCCCGAGCCTTCCCATGAAGAGGCCGAGTTCGAACACGACATTGTCACGAGGGCTGGGCCAATCGTGCCCCCGGAAAAGCGTGAGGTCGTCACTATGGGCGACGGCGATCGCGAAATCGGAATCGTCCACCGCGCTCTCAAGGGCTTCCAGCGCGTAGCTTGTGGCTCTGAAGACGCCGTCGGTCCATAAAATCACCTTGAACGGGTCGTGCTCGAAGGAGTTCTGGATTATCCGCGCGATCGGCAACGCCTCGGCCGATGAGATGATGAATACCCTGATCGTCTCACGATGCTGCCCGACCAGCCGGTTCCGTTCCAGCAATCGGCGCGCGAGTGTTCGGGCCATTGCGCGATAGATTTCGGGGTAGCGCGAAGCAATATCCGTCACGTCGCGATGCGAAAGCTTGCCCACAACTGATGGTTCGTTGGCGATCACGCTTGCCGAGCGGCGCTGCGTAGGCTCAAGCACGGCCATCTCGCCGACGTGGTCCCCCCGGCCACGTACGGCGACGTTGCGACCGTTGATCATGATACGGAACGATCCCGAAATGATCAGGAACAGGTCGTTATCACCGGCGTCCTGCGTGATGAGTTCCTCGCCTTCCGACGAAGACACAAGTTCAAGCCGATCCGCGATCTCGGCGGCGAGCTCGTGATTACCACCGACGATTGCCTGCTGAATCATCGCGTCCAGCAGGTTGGCCCGACCGGCGTCGCCGCGGAACCGCTCAATGATCGTCGTCAATTTAGGCGCCTCCAATAGGTCGTCGAGCACATTCCTGACGGTCGTTCTCGTTCCGACTCACTTTTACGGGGTTTTCTCTCTCTCTTGGAAGTTAACCTCTGTTCGTGGTTAGGATAGCCGTACACACGATTCCCGATCCAGGTGGAATTCTCGGGGTCTACTCACCTGCCAGTGTTGAACGGGTAACAGCATGGCTCTGAAAGACGATCTGACCAACTCAGTTCAAGGCATTCTCGGAAAGACGTTGAAGGAGAGAGACGGGCAGAAAGTACCAACCTCTGAGGACATTTCGTTGGCCGACGGTGCAGTAAAGCTGGACGCCGCTTTCATCTATGCGGACCTAGCGGGTTCAGGAATGATTGCGAAGCAATGTCCTTGGGACACCACTGCTAAAATCATTCGTGCATACTTGGACTGCGCTACGAGGATCATTCGGGCGCGCGGTGGTGAGATTCGAAGTTTTGATGGCGACCGGGTCATGGGCGTGTTCATTGGCGATTCTAAGCGAAGCAGCGCAGTCAAAGCTGCGCTGCAAATCCAATGGGCTACGCGTCACCTGATTGAACCGGAAGCAACTGCGCGCTTCAATTCGGTCAAGAAAAACGATGTCAAGATACGTCAGGCTTGTGGCATTGACGTAGGCACAAGCAGAGCCGTCCGCGCTGGGATCAGAAACAATAATGATTTGATATGGATTGGTCGTCCTCCGAGCTTCGCCGCAAAGATGTCCGACGCCCGGGAATACCCTTACTGCACATTCATTTCGGCTGATGTTTACAACCGCCTGAACGACGAGTCCAAATTCAGTAAAGGAGTCGATATGTGGGAGCAGCGCAGCATGCTGTTCGCTGGTGTCAGCGAGACATGCTATCGCTCGAGCTACTGGTGGGAACCGAGCTAGGCCGGAAGTGTACCGCATGGGCCCCGATTGCGCAACAAGCCGGCATTCCATGCTGAGGCGACGTTTATTTCGCAGCGTACAATGCAGCATGCGTTCGCGACCAAAACTTAGCTGATCCGCCATTCAGTCTGAGCGGCGATCCGAAATGCGATGGTCTCTGACTTTGTGACGGTGCGATACGGCTTTGACGTGGCCCGCTAAGTGCTGGACACCCAACTGATCGATACGACAAAAGCCGGGGTTCGCTCGGGCGGCTGTGTAATGGAGGGACGAGGTAGGGTGGTTTGCTGAACGATCTAGTTGCCCGTCTCGCGTGTCGCGACCAAGCTCGCCCCGAAGCAGAGGTCCAATCGGACCTTCGGCAGTTCCTGCTGACGGCACCGTTCGAGCTCGACGAAGGCAATATCGAAATCGCTGCGCTCGAAGCACCCTTGGGCGGGGGGCGGCGTATTGACATCGAGGTCGGCTCGACGGTGATCGAGGTGAAGCGCGATCTTCGGCGGGGCCGGGTTCGCGAGGACGCTATCGAGCAGCTGACCGGCTACGTCGCGCATCGCGCGCGGGAAAGCGGCCGCCGGTATGTCGGTGTTCTGACCGACGGCGCGGAATGGATCTGTTTCAACCTCATCGGCGAGGCGCTTGAGCAGGTCTCCGCACTCGAGATCGATGGTTCGGCCGACTGCGTGGGGAAGCTGGTTTTCTGGCTGGAAGGCGTGTTGGCGACCGCCACCGGGATCACGCCCAATGCACGCGAGATTGAAGCCCGGCTGGGTGCGGGCAGCACTGCCTATGCGCTCGACCGCGCGACGCTGGCGGCACTCTATGGGGCCAACCGGGACCTGCCGACCATCAAGGTAAAACGTGAGCTCTGGTCCCGCTTGCTCACCTCTGCACTCGGCAGCCAATTCAGCGATGATGATGAGCTGTTCATCGAACACACCCTGCTCGTCAACACGGCCGAGATCATCGCCCATGCCGTATTGGGGCTACCGGTGGCAGAATTAAGCGCGGCGTCCCTGCTCTCTGGCGAGAAGTTCATCGAGAGCGGCGTCCATGGCGTCGTCGAGGCGGATTTCTTCGATTGGGTAATCGAGATCGAGGAAGGCGAGCGCTTCATCCGAACGCTCGCCAAGCGGCTGCTCCGTTTCGACTGGAGCGCTGTCCAGGAAGATGTCCTCAAGGTGCTCTACGAGTCGGTTATCGGGCCCGATACGCGCAAGGAGCTCGGCGAATATTACACACCGGATTGGCTGGCGCGGGCGATGGTCGAGGAAGTCTACACGGACCCGCTCACCACGCGCGCGCTTGATCCGTCCTGTGGGTCCGGAACGTTCCTGTTCCAGTGTGCTACGGCCTATCTCCGGCACGCAACAGCGTCGGGCATGTCGCTCGCCGACACGCTCGATGGTCTGACGCAGCATGTGATCGGCATGGATCTCCATCCGGTTGCGGTCACGTTCGCCCGTGTCACGTATCTGCTCGCCATCGGCCGGGAACGGCTGACGGCGCCCGACCGCGGCGAGATCTTTATCCCGATCTATCTCGGCGATTCCCTCCAGTGGCGCGAACAGAATCTCAACCTGTGGAGCCACGACGCGCTTGTTATCCAGGCCGATGACGGGCGCGAGCTGTTCGGCTCGGAACTCCGCTTCCCTGATCGGCTGCTGGCCGATGCGCGCGAATTCGATCGCCTGGTGGAAGAACTCGCCCGGCGCGCGGCGCAGAGTCAGTCGGGTAACCCGCCTTCGCTGGCCAGTGTTTTCACGCGGTTCGGCATTCGCTCCGAAGAACAGGCTACGATCGAAGCGACATTCGCCACGATGCATCGCCTGCATCATGAAGGGCGTGATCACATCTGGGGCTATTATGTGCGCAACATGGCGCGGCCAATGTGGCTCGCGCGCGAGAGCAATCGCGTTGACCTGCTGATCGGCAATCCACCGTGGCTCGCCTATCGGCACATGCCCGAGGAAATGCAAGCGACGTTCAAGACCATGAGCGAACGCCGCGGTCTGTGGGCGGGGCGTGAGCTGGCCACGCATCAGGATCTTTCGGCACTGTTCGTGGTGCGCGCGACCGAGCTCTATCTGAAGGTGGGCGGCCGGGTTGCCATGGTGTTGCCCAACGCCGCTGTCGATCGCGAGCAATATGAAGGTTTCCGGCGCGCCAACTATGCCGATCCGGTGGGCGCAGTCAGCCTCGCTTTCGAAGGCTCCTGGGACCTACGCCGCATCCGGCCCCATTTCTTCCCGCGCGGCGCCAGTGTAGTCTTCGCCCGGCGCGCCAAGGAGCCGGTTCCGCTGGGCGACCAGACGATCGTGTGGAGCGGGCGGCTACCCCAACCCAATCTTGCATGGGAGGAGGCGAACCCGGTTCTCGAGCGGGCGCCGGGCATCATCCGCCGCGTCGGGAAAACGGCAAAATCCGCGTTTGACGTGCGATTTGGCCAGGGCGCGACGTTCGCGCCGCGCTTGCTCTTCCTGGTGCACGAGCGCCCCGCTGGACCGCTCGGCTTGCCGGCGGGTCGGATGGCGGTGGTCTCGTCGCGCAGCAATTACGAGGACAAGCGCTACAAGGATCTGCCCTCGGTCGAGGGTGTTGTGGAGTCCGAATATGTCCGCCCGGTTTTTTCGGGCGAGAGCTTGCTGCCTTATCGCGTGCTCGACCCGCTGCGCGCGGTGATCCCCTGCTCAAGCAATGGCCTACTGTCGTCGCGCGAGATCGAGCTGCATCTTGGCCTGAAAAGCTGGTGGGATCAGGCCGAAAGGGTCTGGGAGGCAAATCGGACGAGCGAGCGGCTCACGTTGATGGAACAGCTCAATTACCAGAGCAAGCTCAGCCGGCAGCTTCCGATTCCGCCGTTTAGGGTAATCTACAACGCATCGGGCATGCACTTGTCGGCGGCCAAGGTGCGCAATCCGCGAGCGATCATAAGCAAGAGCCTCTATTGGGCCGCGTTCCACGAGGAGGAGGAGGCCGATTTCCTCTGTGCCATTCTGAACAGCGCGACGACGACGGAGATGGTGCGGCCTTACATGTCCTACGGCAAGGACGAGCGGCACATCGACAAGCACATCTGGCAGCTTCCGATCCCAAGTTATGACCCGACCGACGCAACTCATCGCGAGATTGCGGCCCTCGGCCAGGAGATGGTGCGGCTTGTTCAGGCTCTGGCGATCGACCCAGGATTGCATTTTCCGGCGGCCCGCCGTCAAATCCGGCGCTTGATCGAGGAGTCTCCGGGCGGCATTCGCATCTCGGAGCTCACGTATGAGCTGTTGTCGTGATGCCTGCTGATCGCCTGTGAACATCGACAACGCTGGTCCGCCCAAGCTCTCATTCCAATAGCGGACACCCCAATTGGGACAATTCTCAACTTGATGAACAGCTGGTTCTGGAATCGGCAAGGGAGTCGCTGAAGGTCGAGTATGGGCGCACTTTCCTGCCACCGAGAGGAGAGAGGGCGCTCGCCACGATGGAAGTGGGAAGCGAGCTAAAGCGGAATTCCCTCCCATCGCCGTCAGGTTTTTGCTATGTTCCAAGGAGCAGCAAGATGAACGCCATCATGACCCATTTCGACCGTCATCGCACAGGCACACCGCTTCCCAATCATTGGGAAGGCTTTTCCGAGATCGATCAAGCAATCCGCGAGAATCGCCTAATCGAGTACAGGTGGAAAAAGACCTGGGCCGACCCCTGGGCGAGACGTCTGGGAATCCTCGTGCTCATCCTCTTTGTCATCTTTGCTGGATTCGTGATCTACTGGGACGTTCTGCGCGGCTGAACCTTACCACTCCTTCACATCGTCGGCTGCCTCGGCACTAGCCCCCCGCGCATCTCTAGTGACGGTATCGAGGCGCTCTCGCGCTCCGCCGATCCGCTGACGCCCAGCCGCCTGGACGCGTTCGACCTCTTCGCGAATACCGCTTGGATCCACATTCGGCACGGTGGAAGGCATATTCCCTCCCACCGAAGCTCGGCTTCGAACTGCCTCGGCATCGGAAATGTTCGGTCGGGACACAGGCTGTCCGGGCGCAAGCACCAGGCGATCCTCGATCCCGCCCCGAAGCTGTTCAGCGTAGCTCTCGATGAACTTGGCCTGCAGCGCCTGGCCCTCCCCGCTGAGTTGGAACGACACGTCGTCGAAGCGAACGCTTCCATAAAAGTCGCGATTGCTTTCGATCTCGACGAGACCCCATTCACGATAGGCTTGGGACAGATTGAGGCTTCCGGCGGCACTATTGCCTTCAAAGAACGACGCCTGGCTTTCCAGCCGGTTGGCGAGCTCCTCCGCGCGCCGCGCCTCACGGCTGTAGCTTTGTGCTTCGGACAGCGAAGCGTTCATACCGCTCGCGGTGGTGGAGATCGAGGAGCTGGACGATGTGCTGACCGTGCGGATGAAACCATCTCGCGCGCTCGACCAGTTGCGGCTGTCGGACAACTGCTGAAGACTGCCCATGATCCGCGAGCGATCCTCCGAAGCAATGCCGATGTCGCTATCTGTCCACGCCTGATTACGGCCGCCCTTGAGTCCGGCCCCTGCGCTAAACACGCTAGTCTTGCCGCCCACCCCCATTCCCGCGGATGCTTCCCCGTTCAGAAACCACGCGGTTGTAATGTCGTCGGCCGCACGGCGCGACAGCCCGAACTGGCGCTGCAGGTTGGTCGATGCCTGATCGACCTCGCTGAATGCGGTCTGGATGCTGTCCGAGGTGGACTGGCCGGTGGCGGTCTCGAAGGAGCTGCCGCGGCTGAATTGATCTCGGAGCTCGCGGAACTTGGTGACGGCGCTGGTCGTCGATTCCGTGGCGATGTTGGCAAAGCTCTCGCTGTTGGAGCGGGCCTGCGATGCCATCGTCGAGAGGCGCGAGGTGAACTCCTGGCCAAGCGTAGGCGTGAAGGGATAGCTCGAGTTCGGGAGCTGGTCGTAACTTGCCTCGCCAAAGCTCGTAGTCATCGACCCGGTGTCGCTGAAAGTCCTCGTTTGGCCAGCGCCGTAGGTGAAGCTCGGGGCGATCGTCCCCTGCGCGAACTGCCGGGTGAGCACGCTCGAATTCTCGAAGCTGGTATTGCCGAGCGCGACATTGCCGGTGCTCGCCTCGCGCGCCGCTTCCTCTGCGGCATTCTGGCTCGGGTTGAGATAACTCGTCGCGTGGTGCGAGATCGCCATCGCGCCCTTGGCGACGCCGCCGGCCAGGAACGGCACCGAGGCAATAAGGTAGCCGGCCAGCACGCCGATGTCGCTGTTGACGTCGGCCATGCCCGTGAAGCTGGCGAGACTGAGGCCGCTGGTTCCCGCAACCGCGGTCATGTCAGCCGCTCCCTTCACCATCAGCATCATGTGCAGGATCACGAAGAGGGGACCCCATGAGGCCAGATAGAAGAAGCCGGTGACATAGCCCTTCAAGGCGAGCGGGCCGGTCTTCGGCATGAGAAACAGGGGGAAGAGGACCGGGAACAGCGCGTAGAAGAGGACCGTCAGCACGACGTTGAGCAGGGGAACCCATTTCATCGCATTGCTGGCGATCGAGCTGTAGGTCCGCTCGGTCTGAATGTCGGCGCGCGTCTGGGCGTAGACATCCACATTGCCGGCGCCGCTGCTGCCCGACATCGAGTGCATGGCCTGGCTCATCGCGTTGATGGTGAGGGTCTGTTTGAAGATGTCGGTCGCGTTGGCCGACACGCCGCTAAGGTACTGGTACGCCAGCGGCAGGTCGGCGAAGAGCTTGGCCTTGGCGAGCGCTGCCGTCTGGTTCGGGTAGAGCTGGCGGCCGAACACCGTTCCCATGCCGTCGATCAGACTCGTCCACTGGCCATTCAGCGCACTGTAGGCTTCGCGGCAGGTGACGATGTTCGACGTCACTTGTCCGGATGACGGATCGCGCGTGAGGAAGCGCTGCGCGCGGGCCTGGCTGCCCGGTGCGATCGTCGTCCAAATGTCATTGGTTTCGGCAAGCTCCTTCATGGAGTAGCGGCCGAGCAGCACGTCGTAGAACACACACTGCCGGAAATGCTCGTCGAGATTGGCGGCAAATTCGGGGTCGGAGATGCGCAAGCTGCGCGTGGCGTCGTAGAGCCGCGCTCCGTAGATAATGCCGTTCTTCGAGTAGTTGAGGTCGCCCGGCAGGCCGAAGACCACCTCGGCCGAGCCAGTAAGGTAATCTCCCACCTGGCTGGTAAAGCTCGCCATCAGTGCAAGGCCCAGCGGCACGTTGCTGACGTTGGCGGGGGCGAGGCCCGGGTTGAGCCGGTCGGTCACATGGACGTCGAGCCGCGGCACCATCAGGCACGAGTAGATCAGCGTCGCGCCGAGGAACCAGTTGATCCACGCGCGCCAGTCCTGGTTGAACGCCAGCGTCAAGGCGGAAAGGCCAAGGCCCATCACCAGCACCACCTGGATCAGGCTCTTGTAGCCGCCATTGCCGGTCCAGGCGGCGACGGCCTGGAACACGTTGACCAGATAGTCGCCGCCGCCCACCGTGAAGACCTCGACCATGGCTCGTGTCCTCGCGCGGATCAGTGGGTGAGGGAGCGGGTCTGGACCCCGCGCGACCAGTCGAGCGAGGCAGCCATGCCCGGCGACATCGAGGCGGCGAGGACGTTCTCGATGAACGCCGTCTTCTCGATGATCTGCATGATGGCATTGACCTTGAGGTGCGTGTTGGTTTGGCGGTCGGCGAGCGCCTGGCGCACCACGTTCACCTGGTTCTGCCACATCGCTATCTTGGCTTCGTCCGCGCCGATGAAGCTCGACATCGAACGGCCCGCTTCGCTGACGATCCGGTCGAGGACCGCGAACAGGAGGTCGACGCTGGCTATCTCGGCCAGTGTCTCGCGATCGTCGACCGGCATTCCGCGCCCGTAGGCGGCTTGGACGGTGAGGATCTTGTAGAGCGGCACCGAGGCGACCTGCAGCAGCTCCTTCTGCGCCTCGGTGATTGCCGTGTCATCGCGGATCGCCTGGACCATGCCGGCAATCAGCGCGGCGACACGCGGGCGCAGCGCCTTGGATGCGGGAACGCTCAGTGTCTTGAACGTGGGGTTGAGGCACTGATCGGCCTCGTCGCAGTCGAAGACCTTCACGCTGCTTCCGGGGGTGCCATCGAGCAGCGCGGTCACCAACGTCGAGGACGCATCGCCCGCGAATGGCACGAACTTGCCCGCCTGATCGTCCTTGGGCGGCACGTAGATGATCGTGCCGATCAGCGTCATGGCATATTCGGCGAGCTCGCGGTCGAACGTGCCGTTCGGCGAGAAGAAGGCCGACTTCTTGAGGATGGTCCAGGTGTAGTTGCGCGGCACCGCGGGGTTGACGTCGGCGTATTCGCCGTCGCCTTGGGCAGTGGTGCTGGCCCGCTGGCCTTTGGTGCCACAGCCATGCTTGGCCGCGGCATAATCGGTGAAGATGCCTTCCGAGTTGCCGATCGCCTCGCAGATCGCCTTGTCGGCGAGGTCGCCTTTCGGCCAAATGCCACCGACCAGGCCCTGCGCCAGCTCGCAGCTGTTGATGTTGAGATTGTTCATGAGCTGAGCCTTCTGGCTGAACTCCTGCATGATCTTCGAGCATTCCGGGCAGACGGTGTCGATCGCCAGGCTGAAGGCGAATCCCACCGCATTGTTGGCGACCGCCTTGAGCATCGCGACGATCTCGCTCGCATTGATGAAGCTGAAGGAGCCGGCGAAGATATCGATGCCGCCGCAGCCCGCGCGTGCCCGCGGCAATTGCAGGTTCGCGATATTGGTCGTCTTCTGCGGAAAGCGCGTCCAGACGTTCCCCAGGCTGTAATAGCCGGCCGATTGTCCCTCGAAAGCCGTGGGCCCGTTGACGTTGGAGGCGCCGCCCACGTCCTTGAGAAAAGCATCCATCGAGCTGCCGACGCCCGCCTGCGCGGAAGCCACGGGGAGGGTGATCGCCAGCAGCGCGGCGACCATGCGCTTCATTCTAATAGTCACGTCCGGCTTCCTTCGATGTGAGGAGGTAGATGCGGTCCTGGAGCTCATCGGCCGACATCACGCCGTACCCGATGGGAATGGCCCGGCGCGTCACCGCGTCCCAGAGCACGACCGCCGGAGTTACCTTGGGCTCGAGGCCCATGCGCGTGCGCTGGTTCGTCTCGACGGTGTAGTTGGGGAAGTGGCGCGAAGGACCGCCGTCGGTAGAGATCGCGCGCACGGCTATGTGCCACGTCGATGCGACGCTTTGCACGATCGGCGACATGACCTCGCATGCGCCGCAGCTCTGGGCGAAGAAGTAGAACAGCCCGTAGCGCTCGGACAGCTGCGCCATCGCGGCGTTGCGGTCCGCATTGCGAGCGTCCTGCCACTGCCGCTTGCCGAGCGTCGATACGGGCGCAGCGTATAGTCGAGCTCAGGGTCCTGCCAGATTGCCCGCTGCCAGACATCGCTGAACAGCGAGGCCCGATCCAGCTGCTCGCGCTGGAAGCGAATATAGGCCGTCACATTGGCCGGCGTCGGTTCAAGGATCGCCTTCGCCTTCAGCTCCCGCAGCTGCGCGGTGATCGCATCGAGCTGGCTCGTCGCGCTCGCCGGCGGCGGGGCAGGGAGTTCGGGCTGCTGGACCGACCTCGGCCTGGCGCAGTAGAACCAGTAGCCGAGCCGCCGTTCCGCGCAGTAGAAGCTGTCCTGGCCGTCATCGGTCGCGACGAGCGGCGGCTCCTGCGCGTGCGCCGGAGTAGCGAACAGCGGCGGGACGGCGGTCAAGGCGAAGCAGGCGGCCAGGAGCCGCCGAGCGGCCTTATTGGCGTGCGCGGGCATAATAGTCCTCGATTTTCTGTTGTATTTCGGTGGCCGCCTGCAGCTCATCGGGCAGGCGCGCGGCATCGGTGAACTCGGCATAGACTTCGCTGAAGTCCATCTTCGAGAGATCGAGCCGGGCGAACTCGTCGATCGTGAAGCCGAGGCACTGTTCGGTCTTCGGCTTGCCCCACGGCTTGTTGAGCTGTCGGCGGCCCTGCTCCTGCAGGATCCGCGAGAGCTTGGACTCGAAGCAGCAATAGACCTTCTTCTTGGTCAGACAGACGCCGAGGAAGCTGTCCGAGCAATAGCTTCCGACATAGGCGCACAGACCCTGCGCATCGCGCTGGTGAAGCAGCATCTCCTCGCGGCTGCAGCCTAGCGCCACGAGCAGCTGGATCCCCGGAATGAGCGGGAAGCCTTTGCCCTTGCAGCAGTTGAGCGCGCCGAACACCTTGGAAGAGCAGGTGTTGCGCGTGCCCCGGAACAGGGTGAGCGTGTCGGGATCGAACTCGCGCCTCGCCTGGTTCATCGCGTTGAGCGCGACGACTGCGTCCTTGAACTCGTCATTGGCTTCGCGCTCGATCGTCTCGCACGAGCCGTCGATGCAGTACACATCCCCGTCGCAGATGAACTGGTTGGTGCTGGCCGGCTGATCGGGGACCGGGCAGTCGTAGACCCGCTCCCAGGTACGGCATGGCTCGTCGGTCAGGCAATCCTCGCGCACGAGCGTGCAGCCCGACGTGTTTTCCAGCGTCTGGCAATCCTGCGCTTCGGTGAACTGCGTGCAGGTGTAGCTGCGCGACCAGGCCCAGCAGGGCTGGGTGACCGCCACGCTATTGACGACACGCGTGAGGGGATCGCTGTCGGTGCAGGTTTCGCCTTCCTGCTGGCAGCTGCTGTCGGCTGCAAGGCTTGCGCACTGGCTCTCGTCGCGGGTCGTCGTGACTTCGGTGCCCGACAACGTCCTGATAATGCGCTGTCCTGGCACGGTCTCTGAGCAGGTATATTCGGCGATGGGATCACCAGGCTCGGTGCAACGAAATCCCCATTGATCCCTATAGCCCTGTAGACATGGACCCGGATGGCTGCCGCTGCGGCGGCAGAATGGAAGGTCGAAAGTCGCACACTCCGGATCAAAGCGGGGACAATAATAGAGGTACTCAGTGACGACTTTCGTCGCTGTCCGAAGAGGGACCGTGCAGCTCCGTGTCTGCTGCGACGCGGTGTAGCCTGTGTTGCAGGTCGCCATGTACCGACCGGCGCCGCCGGTGCCTGGCGGCAGGGGCACGCACCGGCCCTGCGACCCGCCGATCACCATACCGCTCGTATAGGCGAGCGGATCTTCGCTCAGCGCTTTGCTGCGCGCGATTACCGCATCGAGATCTTGGGGCGCAAAGCGCGCGCGCCGGTCCATCGACTCCCGCATGGTCCGGTAGCCGGTATTGGACGTCGCCTGGCTCGCGGCGTTCCGGCTCATGCGTTCGGGATCATCGAAATAGTCCGACTGGCTCGGCACGCCGCCGAAATTAGGAACGCGGGCCGCATCAGGCCGAACCGTTGCCGCGTTCTGCGCGTCGGCGGCCTTTTCTCGCGCGAACGCCTTGCCTTCGGCCTTGGCTGCTTCAGTCGTGCTCTGGGCATGGGAGACGCCGCCGAGCGCCAGGCAGGCCCAGGCAAGGGACAAGGGGATGAGAAGGCGTTTCATTGAGCCGGCCTTTCAAGTCGGGCGAGGTGCTGGGCGGCGAGGAGCGCGCCGGGACCGCCCCCACGCGCAAAGGTCTCAAGCGCGTGCGCGGCGCTCACATTACCCGTCATGCGGTCGTGCGGCGGAACCTGCGTCGTGCAGTCAAAGCCGTCGCACAGGTCGAAGTCGCTGCTGGCGACGACATAAGTCGGAACCGCCTCGATCCCGAACGCACGGAACAGCCGCGGATCGATCCCGACGCTTGTCAGCGGCTCGCCCGGCCGCGCGACCTTCGACAGTGCGGCGGTCAGCGCCTTTGCGCTGTTCTGTGGCAGGCCGCGGAACACCACCACGCCGCCCGCGCGGGTGACTTGGTCGATCATGGTGCGAAGCGCGGCCGGAGGCATCGACGTGCTGGCAAAAGCGATGAAACGTGGGGCCTCGCCCATGCCTTCGCCCGCCATCGTGCCGGCATCGGCGACCATCCTGTCAAAATCGAAAGCTTGCGCCGGATCGGGCCTGACGCTTTTGGGAGCCTCGCTGGCGAAGCGCCTGCCGTGCGCCTGAGCGTCGGCCGCGCTGGTCCTCGCCTCCCGCGCAAGCTGCTCGGCGCGGGCGCGCGCGCTGGCCGCCAGTGCATCCGCTTCGCCCGCTTGTTCGGCCGCACGCGCGCGGATCGCCTCGAGGTCGAGGTCTTGCTCAGCGGTCTGGGCCGCGGCGCCGGCGAAGGCGGCGGCGCTCGCGAGCGCTGCGATAACAACGAGATGGGGGATGGTTTTCATAGCGCGCAGCAGTTCCGTTTGCGCCAGATCAGGTAGCCCATGTCCTCGCCGATGGCGGGATAGACCTGGCCTGCCGACATGAAGGTGGTGGAGGCACCGATGGGCGCGCACGCGTAGCGGCCCTTCGTCTGCGGATTGGGGTTGGTGGCCTGGAAGCGGTATTGCTGCTTGCGCATCACCGGCATCAGATACTTGCCGCACAGCCCCTTGCTGCCCATCGTGCCCCAGGCGACGAGTTCGCGGTGGAGCTTGTAGGAGAAGCGGGCGAGTGCGAGGCGCGAGGCCTGGACATGGCCGATTGTCGCCGAGACGTTGCCGTTCAGCGGATACATCGTTCCCTGGCAGCCGGCACACCAGAACAGCGCGTCAGTCGGCAGCTTCGCCGTCGCCGCCACGCAATCGGCGGCGCAGGCCGCGAGCGCCAGCGGATTGGCGAACAGCACGGCCTCCGGATTGATGATCGCGGTGAGCTCGCTGTCCTGCCAGAGCGGATCGATCTCGGTGATGTAGAGGATGTCGACCGAGCCGGATTCGAGGCACAGGAAATCGGCGACGAGCTCCATCCAGTAGATCAGCGGATAGGCGTACCAGTGGACGTGCCACTGCGAATTGTACTGCGTCGCACCGCCGACGGCGGATGGCCCGGCCATCGTCTTGAAACCGATGTCGAAGCCGGGGTCGAGCTTCATCCCGCCGAGATTGACGAAGCACCACGGCTTCATGCTGACGTCGGCAAGTCGCACCGGCTCCCAGAACCCCATCGCGATGCCGGGCCTCAGGCCGCACAGGCACACCGGCGAGTCTGGGTTGTCGGTGTCGGGCCGGCTCGACGGCCAGATCTTCAGGGCCCCGACCGAGATCGGGAACAGGCACGACCAGCAGATGTCGGTGATCGGGTTGACGAACTTGCCGGTGCATCGGCCGGGTCCGGCCGCGGCTTGGGCTGGCGTGCTCGCCGCCACGCTCAGGCTGACGAGGAGCATCGCCCCGCAAATCCATGACAGCAGGTGCTTTCTCTTGCTCATGATGGTGCGCGCTCCTTGCGCTCGATCGCGTGTTCGGTGACGACGAGGGCGCGGCCCTGCTGCTCGACGGTCGCGGGGACAGCGCGGATGCCGAAGTGTTTCACAAGGCTGCCGCCCTGGTCGAAATAGAAGCGTCGCTGGCGGGCCTTCATCAGCTCGAGGGGCGCACCGCGCACGAGGATCAGCTTGGCACGGGTTGGGCCGAAGCGGCGCGCCGCCCAGGCAAGCTGCGCCGGATCGTCACCGTCGAGGAAGACGAGCGGCGCCCGCAGCGGAACGGTGTCGAGCGGATTGACGCGCGTGCCCGCGGTAATGATGACCCGGCCCTTGTCGTCGGCAATGTTGCGCTCGACCGTGATGGTCGGATCGAAGCGCCAGCTGCGCGTCGCCGCGGCGGACGCAACACCGGACACGGGCTCCGGCCGGTTGACCCGCGCGATGGTGCGGCGCTTCAGCTCCTCGTTGAGCCGCGCCGTCTCGCCGGTTTTTTCGAGATGGGTCAGGCGGGCCCGGATCTGCGCGAGGAGATCGGGCTCGACGATCGGCCAGACAGCGCCCTGCTGACCGTAATCGCGGGCGAAGGCCGGCGTTGCCGCGCCCAGGCAGGCGACAAGGAGCGCGATCATTGCGGGCAAGGGCTTCACAGGATCGGCCTCCCCACGCCAAGGATACGGGGAGCGCAGATCCATCCGATCGCCGCATAGCGGCTGTCGAAGCCGTCCTTGTGCGCCGTGGTGACGAAGTAGCAGCCGGGCGGAACCCGGCCGGTCGGGCCGAGCGCCAACGGCTCACCAAGGCGGCTCGTGAGCTTCGCTTTCGCGGCCAGGCGGCCGTTGACGAAGAAGGCGCGATCCTTTTCGGTGACGAGATCGCCGGGCAGGCCGCTCACCCGCTTGCCGAACGGCCTGGGCTCCTTGCCGAAATGCTTCACCAGCAGGGGCGAGGTGGGCGGATCGAACAGGATGATGTCGCCGCGATTGGGAGCGGCGCCGCGCTCGAGCCAGATCGCCCAATAGGGCAGGCTCGGGCTCGCGTTGATCATCAACGCGTGCTCGCGCGAGAAGGCGGCCAGCGTGCTCAGCACGAGCGCCACGGCGCCGAGGCCGCCCCAGAGCACGAGGCGCCCCCATGCCGGAGAACGAGTGAGGATGTCAGCGGCGCGCATCGGGAACGGCTCCCATGCGGCGCACGACGTCGGCGCGCACGGTCTCGGTGAGGTCGGGCGTGCTGCCGGCCACCACCGCTTCGGCGACAAGGACCGTCCGGCCCTCGCGCCCCAATTGCTCGACCGAGTCCTCGACGGCCTTGAGATAGACCTGGACACGCTCGCGGGTTTCCTCCGGCGACCGTCCCGCCCGCGCCTCGGCCTCGATGAAATCGCCCATGATGCGGCTCAGCTGGACCGTGACGACTTCGCGCCTTTCGAGGGCCAGAAGCTTGTCGGTCGCCCAGACTCCCCAGAGCGTGGAGGCGATCATGCTCAGTCCGAGCGCGATTGCGGTGAGATTGCTGCCGAAACGGCGCTTCGACAGGGCCGATGTTGCCAATATGTTCTTCACAGCCTTTCCTCCCGGAGTCCTTCGGCGACCTCGCACAGGAAGCGCGGCATCCGCAGGCAGGCGACCAGCGTTGCAAGGCCGATGAGGCCGAGCTTCAGGTCGTTGACGAAGCCGACCTGGCGTTCAGCATCGGCACCGAGGAAGCGGTCGGCGAAATTGGCGATCTGCGCGAAGAACAGCTCCACGTTGCCGCCCGAGACCATCAGGAAGAACAGGAGCGGCAGCCCGAGCGTCATGAGATACGTCGAGGCGAGGAAACCGCCCGCCTTGACGAGAATGTAGCAGGTGTCGGCGAGGTGGCCGCGCCAGTTTTTGTCTGGCGGGGGCGGGTCGAAGACGTCGTCCTCCGGGGACTCCTGCGCCTGATCGAAGGGGCTGACGAGATGAAGTGGCATGGTGTCGTGGTCCTTGATTGGAGGGTGGATTCAGGTGCGGCCTGCAAACGCGATCCGCTCGATCGCATCGGCGAGCTGGTGGCCGCGGGCGATCTCGGCATCGATCGCAGCGAAAGTCTGGGGTGAGCTCGAGAACAAAGTCGCTGAATAGTCGTCGAGCACGAGCCGGCCGATCGCCTCGGTTTCCGGTCCCTTGATGAAGACCTCCGAATAGTCGCTGCCCGACCGCTTCAGGCTGCGGATCAGCGTCTCGGTGCGGTCGTCCATGTCGAGCCGCTTGGAGGCTTTGAAATCGGCGATCGTCTCGGGCTTCTGCTGGAGGATCAGCATCCAGTCGCTGTTCTCGAGCGCCGCCGTTGCTCCGTCGGACTTGTAATAGTCGTTGAGCGACTGGGTCGCGGTCGCCAGCGCGCCGCCGTACTTGCGGCAGGTGCGGGCATAGGTCTCGACGAACTCGCCCATCGAGCCGCCCTTGAGCATCGACCAGGCCTCGTCGATCAGCAGCAGCTTGCGGACCTGACGGGGCGAACGCGTCATCGCCTGGCTGGTCATGAACATGATTGCGGAAAGGACGACCGCCCTCAGCTCCTCGCGGCTGGCAAGGTCGGACATCTCGAAGACGGTGAAATCGGCATCAAGGTCGAGGCTCGCCTGACCCTCGAAGAAGGCGCCGTAGGTGCCCCCGGTCATGTAGGGAGCGAGCGAGGTCGCGAGGTCGGCTGCGGCCTCATTCCCGAGACCTGCGAGAGCCTCCCCCACGCCGGTAATTGTCGCCGCCATGCCATGCTCGCTCCAGACAGCATTGACCGCCCGGTCGATGAGCCCGCGCTCGGTGTCGGTGAGCTTCGCGCTGTGGCGCGCCATCTGGCCGACGATCGACTTCACCATGGCAAAGCAGTCGAGGCGATAATCCTCGTCCTCGGCGGCGCGCGCGGCATCGATCATCGAGAAGGGATTGAGACAGAAGCCGGCCTTCATCGTGAACTCGACGAAGCGGCCCCCCTGGAGCTTGACCGAATGCTCGAAGCTGCGGCCGTCGTCGATCACCACGACCTGCGCGCCCGCGCCGCGGAGCGCCGCACACATCTCCTGCAGGAGCACCGACTTGCCCGAGCCCGACTTGCCGCAGATCGCTACGTTGTGATTGCCGGCGTCGTTCTCGAACGGCGACCAGAAGAAGGGCTGACCGCGGCGGCCGACAAACAAGAGGTGCGGGTGCGCGCTTCCCAGGTATTCGCCTTGCATCGGCGCTATGTTGGCGGCCGTCGTCGAGAGCACCGTCTTGAACCGCTTCAGGCGCTCCATGTCGGCGCCGAGCCCGTCGGCGAGCGTGAGCGGCATGGCCGCGAGCAGGCCCTGGACCTGGAGGTAACGCTCGTCGGCGAGATCCCAGCCCGCTGCTTTGTAGATCGACTTGATCGCCCGCTCGTGCCGGTCGCCGGCGCCAAGCGGTGAATAGGCCGTGATGCCATAGAAGACGCGGACGAGCCGGCGGCCTTCCTGGAGCTCGGCCTGGACATGCTGCCATTCGGCGGCCTGCTCGCCGATGCGCGGCAGGAAGCGGGCGCTCTTGGTGCCCGCGAGGCTCGTCGTGCGCATGAACTTGAAACCGGCCTTGGCGCTGGCTGCTTCCTGATCCGGGTAGACGAGGCAGAGCATCGTCGCGGCCGGGCAGGGAAAGCGCAGCTTGTCGGTGAACAGATCGCCGATAAGGCGTGCGCATTCCCACGGCGCCCAGCGCTGCGGCATGTTCCGGACGGAAAGATGCCGCACGTCGAAGGCGTCGGGATAGACGGTGCCAATCTCGGGCACGCCGTCATTTGTCCTGCCCGTCGGGCGGAAGCGCTCGGTGCGCAGGTGCATCCGGTCTTCGTGGACGACGAGCTCGATGTCGTGACGGATCGCCTGGGCCGCGATCGGGTCGTTGGCGTTGTAGGGAACCGCGTCGTCCTGCGGCGCCGTGGTCGGCGAGTTCAGGTCGTCGAGGATGGCGATGAGTTGCTGCGGCCCCACTTCCGCGACGCCGAGGTTGAGGGACTTCAGCATGGCGATGAGCCCGTCGCGGGTCTGCTTAAGCTCCTCGTTGCTCACCGACTTCGCCGCGGGTACGCCGACCGAGACGATCACCTGGTGGTGCCGGGCATGAAAGGGCGCGCCCGCCGAGCCCGATTCCCAGACGAGCCCATAGAGCCGCTTGGCCCGGTGGCGGGCGATCGCCTCATAGACCCCGCCCTGGACGTAGCGGGGAGCAAACCAGGGCGCGACGATCCGGCTGATGCGCGGGGAGGCGAGATGCAGCACCTGGAGGCAGGCGCCGGGCGGCAGGCCCTCGGAGAAGAAGGCCCCGAGGATCTCGCCGGTGCGCTCGTCCGCGCCGATCAGCGGGGTCACCGAGAGGATGAACCCCTTCGAGCGCGCGTTGAAATAGAGCCGGCTCGCCGGATCGTAGACCCGGTAGGGCAGCCAGTCCGACAGCATGTCGAGCATCAGCGGAGGCCGCCGCTTCTCGGCGTGCTCGGCATCGCCGAGCAGCCCGCGAAGCACCCGGTCCAGAATCGTGTTCAGCCGCTCGGCCATCACTTGGGCTCCTTGTCGGGTGCCGCGGGCGTGGAGGTCTTGCTGGCCGCCGCCTTGGCGGCCTCGATCGCCTCGATGGTTGGGAACGTCAGCGGCTTTTCGCCGCCGCCAGGCCGAGGGGTCCGATCATGCAGGGGAGGGGACATGTCGAACCCCTCGACCGCCGGTGCCTTGGCACCGGCGACGGCCTCGCGCGCCGTGGAGGGGAGGACCAGCGGCGAGGCAACGGGGGAATCCGGGACGGGAGGCGCAGCAAGCGAGAACGGGGAAGTCAGGTCGGCGGCATCGCTCTCGTCGTTGGCCTTTTGCGCGGCCGGGTCTGAGGCGGCCTGAGCGTCCTTGAGCTGCCGGCTGAGCTGGCGCATCAGCGGCGGCGCCGTCCCTTCGCCGGGCTTGCGGCGCAGTTCCGCGGCCCAGCGGGGATTCTCGACTACCGCCCAGGCGACAGCTTCGTCATGAAGCGTTCCGGCCTCGTCGACATGCGCCGGGAACACGATCCGAAGGGTGCGCTCCGAGGTTCGGCCCGTATCGCCGGACGCAACCCCGGCCCGGACACGCGCGAGTTCTTGCGAGGAGCCATTGCGTTCCAGCTCGGAGGTCGCGCGGGCGTCGATCACATGGCTGGGAGCGCAGCCGCCCTTGGGCGCGCGACAGCTGAAGTCGCCCTGGACATTGGTGCCGAACGTGGTGCAGCCGGTTAGCACTGCCGCGAGTCCGGCGCTGACGATGAGGCGCTTGGAAGGGGACATGAAGGTCATCCTTTGCTGGTCTGGCGGGGAGCGGCCCGGAGGAACTCGCGGAGCGCGGCAGCAGGGCGATAGCCTTCGAGCACGGCGCCGTCGGACGGCCGCACGATGACCGGGGTGCCGCCGAAGCCGTGCGCTTTCGCAAAGGCCTCGTTGGCGTCGAGGCCGGTCGTGTCGCAGGGCTTGGGATTGGCGAGCGCCAGGCCCGAATAGGCCATGCGCAGCGACATCTGCGGACGGGACGAACAGAGCACTTGCTCGGCCAGCTGACGGCTTTCCGCGCCGAAGATCGAAATCGGGCGTTCCTCGACGCGCGCGCCGATCGCCTTCAATTCGCCTTCGAGCTTCTTGCAGTAGCTGCAGTTGAAGTCGGAGAAGACGACCACCTTCGGCCCTTCGGCCGGACCCCAGGTGATGGCCCCGTTTGCCGGGAGACCGGCGAGCGAAACCCGCGCCGGGACGCTCGGGCGCTGCTGGGGCGGCTCGTCCTCTCCTGCCTGGCGCCGGGCGGCGCCGGCCGTGAGCAGGTCGGGGTTTAGGGCCAGCAGCCGCGCGGCCGTCAGATCCTGGCGCGCCTCCATGTCGTAGACGCGGCCGATCACGAGATACTTGGCTGCCCGGTCGACGTAGAACAGGGTCGACTTCGAAGCGACTTCGCACAGGCCGCCGAGCCCCGAGCAGTCGATCGCGTCGATCGGCGTCTTCGGAAGCCTGAGCTTGAGCGCCGCCCGCACCTTGGCGCTATCGGGAGCGGTCGTCGGCGCTGCGAGGCTTGCGACGCCCCAGCCGGTCGCGGCGGACAAGGCGACGATGGCGGCGAGCCCTACGGCGGGGCGCAGCCAGCGACGCGCTGGAGAATTGGGTGCTTCGATCACTGGGAATTCCTCACGTAGACGCCGTCGAGGAACACGATCTCGACATCGATGCCGGTCGGCATCTCGACGACAGGTTGGTACTGTTCGGCGCGTTCGATCAGATATTTGCTGACCGTATCGGCCGCGTCAGCGGCGCCTTGGCCGAGCCCGCCGCCGAGAATGTCGCCGGGCGACAGCTTGGAGCGCGTTCCGTCGGCGTTGGTCGTGACGCCGGAGAAGATGCTGTTGGCGTTCGCCGAGAAGCCTCGACCGAAACCACCGATGATCCCGGCGAGCAGCGCCTGGCTGACAAGGCTGCCTTCGCGGCTGACGACGCGGCCGCGCACGCCGGACTTGCCGGCAAAGCTGATGAAGCCCTTGACCTCGCTCACTGCCACGCGCCCACCGGGCTGATCGCAGGTCATGCGCGCGAGCTTCACATAGACCTTCTCCGAGGAGAGATCGCCGCGCGCAGCGCCGTTGACCACGCAGCCCTGGATTCGGGTGGTGAGCACCTTCCCGTTCTGCATGACCGAGCGCGCCGGGCCGGTGATCCTCAGCACCACGGGCAGCGGATCGGTCTGGCTGGCAACGCCGGCCGAGGCATCGACGCCAACGATCACCCGCGCCGGGGCATAGGAATTGGGCGGCAGGTAATCGGCGGAGTCCTCGACCACGACCGGCGGGGCGTCAGGGCGGGCCGAGCGGAGGCCGGTCGCGCCCGCCTTCTCCGAGGTGAAGCTCAACAGCTTCACTTCGCCGGGAGACGGGACCAAGGCGTCACCGCCTGCTGTCGCGCTGCCGGGCTGCGGCGTTGCGGCTGGACGGCCGCGCGCATCGTAGCCGCCCGCCTGGGGCCCATAGGCCGGCGCGGTCGGAACCGGAGCCGGCGCGGCAGCCTGCGTAGCAAGCCGCGACTTGAGGTCCGCATTCTCGGCCGAGATCGCATCGATCGCCGCCTGCCCGTCGACCCGCATGGCCTGGTTTTCGGCCTTGAGCGCCGCGAGCTGCGCCTCGACTTCGCTGCGCGGGACAGCGGATTCCCGGAGCGCCTTCTGCTCGCGCGTTACCGCGTCGAGCCGGTTGCCATAGCTGGCGACGAACTCGCGCTGCGAGAGGTCGCGGTTGACGAGGCCGGCCGTATCGATGGTTTGCGTAGCTTGCGCGTCGTCCGACGTGCCGTCCTGGTCGCCGCCGAGGATGAACCAACTGCCGCCGACGAGCGCGAGAGCGCCGATGCCCCCGAGCAGCAATCTCTGCCGGCGCGCCGTTCGCGCGTTGAGCCCGGTCACTTCGGACGGCGAGGCTGGCTCGGCCTGCAGCGGAGCGGGATTGTCGCTGGTATCAGTCATGGCTGCTTTCCCCGTTGGCGCCGACCACGAAGGCCGTCGTGCTGGAGCCGGGATCGAGCGTCGGGTTGACGATCGAGACGGCGAGGGTGTCGCGGGGCGCGAGGTCGCGCTCCGCGAGAGTGATGGACTTGCGTCCGCGGTTGGTGATGCGGATGACCTTGCCGGCGAGGTTCGCGCCCCGGTAATCGGCGACAAGCTGGATCTCGAGGTCGCCCACGCGGGCGGGCAGGGCGGTAGATTGCCGCACCTCGTAACCCTCGATTGTCCGGTCGTTGGCCATCGCCTGCACAAGCCGGACAGCGCTGGTGTCGAGCGGGGTTTCGCTCTCCCAGTTCGCCGCCTGGTTCGTCGCGATCGCGGGATTGGTGATGAACACCTGCGCCGCCTCGATTGGCTCTACGCGGCAAGCGACCTTGTAGACGTAGCCCTTCTTGGTCGTCGCAAAGAAGCTGATGCTCCTGGCCGCGTACGTCTCGGGCACCGAGACGTAGATGTCGCCGCGCAGCGGTTCATTAGTGACGGCAAAGTCGTTGTAAGGCGTGCCGGTCGAGATCTTCGAAACGCTCGCGAACTGGTCATTGATGAGCGCGAAGCGGGTGAGTTCGCGGGCCGAGACCGAACATTCGATACCGGCGCCATCGGCCGCCTGCTTGAACTGGTCGGCTGCTCGGGCCGGGCCGCCTGAGAGCGCGAGCAGAGCGGTCACGCTCAGCAGTGCCGTGCGCGCACGCCTTGCACGTTGGTAAGCCATCACTGGGGCTCCTTGGTTTTGTCCTGGGGTGGCAGCTGGGCGAAGCCCGAGAGCGCGAGCCGCAACCCCCGGTAGGTCCAGCTGAAGCGGAAACGGCGCTCGTCACTGGCGATGACCTGCGCGCCAACGAAGGTCTTGAGCGTGCCTGAGACCTCGGACGTGAGGCCTTTCGGGTCGACGGTCATCGAGCGGATGACGAAAGCCTGGGTGACGTCCGAGCCGCGCTGCTCTTCGACGATGCGTACGAGCTCGGCTTTGAGGCGGCCGTGGCTGGCCGGATCGGCGAGCTTCAGGATCTCGTTCATCCAGTAGTCGAGCCCTTCGGGGCTGCGATTCAAGAGGACGAGCGCGGTGTCACGGGTGACCAGCTCGAGATAATCGGCTTCGACGCCCGCGCTGCTTACCGTCAATTGCTTGGGCAACGTCGGCAGGAGCACCACCTCGCGGTCGCGCGTCGCGGCAAGGCTTGCCGCCACGGCGAGCGCGACAGCAAGGCCGGCGCTGGACAGCGCGAACAGGTTGCGCTGCCTCAGCAGCGACTGCTGGCGCTCGTGGGAAATGTCGGCGAACATGGGTTTCTCCCCTCAACCGGCAAGCAGGCGGCAGTGGGAAGGCGGCGTCGCCCGGAGGCCCAGAAACCCGGCCGGCAGATACCAATATGCGGCATGGGTGAGCCAGGAGCTGGCGCGTCCTGCTTTTGCCTTTCGCAGCGCGAACCAGGCGCCGAAGGCGACAACGATGCCGATGAAGATATGCTGGCTGAGGATTCCCCAGGTGAAGGGAACGATCATCCCGGCGAACTCGTCGATGGTCCAGAAGCCGATGAGCTCCGGATCGTCGAGCCGACGGGGAATGATGTACCGGTCCGCCATGACGACGCGCCTTCCCGTGCCCGATCGCCTCAGATGACCGCGGTCACGACCGAGGTGACGATCGGGACACCCGTGCCCACGCCGATGCCGACGCCGACTGGAACCGCGACCTGGCTGAGCGAGAAGCGCCCCGAGGCGAGGCCGATCAGGCCGCCCGCGAGGCTGAGGACGGTGATGATCTTGCCGCCCGAGCCTTCGAGGAAATCGGTGAACTTGGTCAGCGCCGGGGTGAAGGTCGTATCAGCGCCGGCGTAGGCGGCGCTGGCCGCGAGCGCGGCGATGGCGACGGGAATGACAAGATTGACGGCCTTGCCGAAGCCGTTGGCGCTGTGCCGCCGGGGGAGGGTGAGAGACTGCATGTGAAGCTCCGCTTCGAGGGGTGAAGGCAGCGTCCTTTCGTTCGCTGTGTGTTCCAAATGCATCTAGGAAATGGGTGTAGGAAAGCCTTTCCAGCCATCACGGCACTGGCGCGGACGCATGCGGATCGATGGCAATGACGCGCGCCGGAGATTGCCTCCAAGCGCAGCCACTTAGCTGGCATTCTCTGACGGAGGATTCCGCCGGGACGGCTGTATTGCTGCGGCGAATCGGGCTCTCGGCGCGGGTCGCCTATAAACGAGATGTTCCCGATGTGTTCTTTTCGTTTTCCTACAACGGTGCTCTCGCGATATGCCTGCGAATCACGTATCAACCGAGAGACCCACCATGCATCAAACAACCCCGATGAACGGTCACGCGAACGAGTGTATCGCGCGAACCCTCGCCTACGCTGTTGAAGAAGCTGACAAACCCCGGCACCAGATCGCCCGCGAAGTCGGGATGCACCGCGAGACGTTGCTGCGGGTCATCCGCGGCGAACGGCCGATCGGCCTGGATGAGGCGGCCCGCATTCTTGATGCCTGCGGCGCCTTCCCACGCGCGACCATCGTTCTCGCTCTGGCGGGCCAGGAAGACCTGGCTTGCGAGTGGATGCGCAGCGAGATGGGTGAGTTCCTCGAGGAATTCTTCAGCGCGTTGCCGGGGCAGCTTGAGCGCACGCTCGGCCGACGGATCGAGGACGTCAGGCCGCGCTGGGCCAATGGCACGTCGCAGCTCGTGGCACGCATGCTGGCCAAGCATATCGATGACCTGGCCAACCGCGACATTTCAATCTCGCTGAGCCGCTGACGGGACCGACCTCGGAGGGGACCGAGCTCATAACGAAGCAGGAAAGACCGATGGCCACCGTCCCCCAGAGCAACGATACCGTGCCCCCGTTCGTCCAAACTGAATCCTCACCCCCTTCGCCGGCGCGGCTCCTGCGGTTGCCTGAAGTCATCGCGCGCGTTGGCCTGAAACGGTCAGCCATTTACCAGCGTATGAGCGAGGGCAGGTTTCCGAGGTCGCGCTCGCTCGGTCCGAAATGCGCCGTCTGGGTCGAGGCTGAGATCGACTTTTGGGTCCGCAATATTGTCGAGCAGAAAGCTTCCGCCTCGCCTGATGGCGCCAGTCGGCGCCGTTGTCGGTGATTTTAAAACTGGCGTTGCGAGCCTCAGGTGGTGGGCAGGCATGACCTTTCACGTAGGGTTGAGCAAGGCGTTCACCCTCAGAAAAGCGCATTGCTAAACCTGCGAGATCTGGTCGGCTTTTTTGATTGCCGAGGGATAGCGCATTGTTGCAAGATCGCTGTTTCCCCCCCTTTATGCCCAAATGCGACCCCTACGCGCAGCAACCCCGCGCGGCGCAAAATTTCTGATCGTCACGGACTTTTGCCTGCATTTTCGTGTCCTCCTATTGCCAACAGACTGTAAACTGTTTTAGCTTCTCTTTTGGACACATAGGCCGCGAATAGACGGCCCCGTTCGGAGGAGGATTTCTGATGAGGATGAAGGCCGCCCTGCTCACCGGCATTTGTGCTTCGGTCATCGCGTTTCCCGCTCGCGCGCAGGACACTCCGTTGGAAAACACTGACGGAGAGGCTGAACCTGGAGACGTCATTGTCGTTACCGCGCAGCGGCGAGCAGAAGCGCTCCAGGACGTGCCGATCGCGGTCAGCGCATTCACAGCCGAGGCGCTGGAAGCCCAACAGATCGAGAACACCTCCGATCTTCAGCTAACGCTTCCGAACGTGACCTTCACCAAGACGAACTTCACGTCCTCGAGCTTCACCATTCGCGGTATCGGCGATCTGTGCGTAGGGGTGACGTGCGACAGCGCTACCGCAATCCATCTTAATGACGCCCCGCTGTTCGGTACGCGGCTATTCGAGGGCGAGTTTTTCGATCTGGCGCAGATCGAAGTGTTGCGCGGGCCCCAAGGAACACTTTTTGGCCGGAATGCCACATCCGGCGTGGTTAATATCCGTACGGCGCGTCCCGATTTGAGTGGGTTCGGCGCTGCAGGGGATGTCGAGTACGGCAACTACAACAGTATCAAGGCCAAAGGGATGGTAAACATCCCGCTAGGTCAGGCGCTCGCCGCCCGAATAGCGGGTTACTATCTGAACCGTGATGGCTATACCCTGAACCAATTCAACGGTGACCGCTATGACGACCGTGAAATGTACGGCGTGCGCGGTTCGCTCCGCTGGGAGCCTACTAGCGGCACTACACTTGATCTCGTTGCGCAGTACTTCCGCGAGAACGACCAGCGCATGCGCATACAGAAACAGTTGTGCCAGCGCGACGAAACTGGCGTTCTGGGCTGTCTGAACAGCCGACTCGACTATGCTTTTCCTGATGGCAGCTCCACTCTCGGCGCGATTTTCGCTTCGCAAGAATTCTTTCGCATCCGGGGTGTACCATCTGGGCAGCCGGGGCTGCCGAACTTCTCTACGGGAAGCCTTTATGGCCCGGATGTCTTCGGCACCGCGGTGAACCCACCCGATCCACGGGTTATCAACACCGCGTTCGCGCCGAACTATTTCGCTGAGGAATGGATCGTTCAAGGCCAGCTTAACCAGGAGCTCGGCGGCGGCCTGAATGCTAAACTCAGTGGCAATTGGCAGAACGTGAAGGTCGATTCGCAGCAGGACTACAACAATGCCGCGCAAAGTCGCGCGCCGTTGCAGAACGGGTTGAACACCTTGGCTGCTGCTGCGGCTGGCACCTTCGGTCCAGGGCTTCAGGCTTACCTTGCGCCGATCGCCGCGCGCCTTATCCCGAACGGACCTAACGGCGTGCTGTGTACATCGAATTCCGATCCGAACCTTGTCGGCGTATACGGAGCAGCCAACGACTCGGTCTGCTCGATGAACCCGCTGGCGTTCGACCGCTCGAACAATGAGCAGAAGAGCTGGACAGCCGAAGCCATCATCAGTTCCGATTGGGACGGCCCGTTCAACTTCCTGCTCGGCGGCATCTATGGCCAGTTGCACCTGACCGAGAACAGCTATTACGTCAACGCGTTCGGGCTCGACTACGCCGCAGGGTTGCTTGGGGCGTTCGGGGCGCTGGGTGCAGGTCTACCGCCACCGGCTGCTGGGCAATCGTACTTCCTCGGATCTCCATTTTACCGCAACAATTCAGACGATTTGAAGGTCAAGACGTTCGGAATTTTCGGCGAAAGCTACTATGATCTTAGCGACCAGCTAAAGTTGACGGTGGGTGTCCGCTATAACAACGACCGCAAGGCAGTGCGCGCGCGAACGCCGCTGTTCGTCGATACGGCGGGCACGTCCGTGCTGGTTCCCACTAACTCGCCCGACATTACCAACGCCCTCGGTTACGCCGGCCTAGACTACGACGCGGGCCTTCCGGGCGCGCAGGAGTTCGCCGTTCGTCAGGCCAAGTTCAGCGAATGGACCGGCCGCGCGGTGCTCGATTATCAGATCACCCCGGCCAATCTGTTGTATGCTTCGTATTCGCGGGGTTACAAATCGGGCGGCATCAATCCGCCGTTGTCGCCCATCTTCGCAGTGCCCGAGGCGTTCGCGCCCGAGTTCGTCAACGCGTTCGAGATAGGTTCCAAGAACACTTTTGGTGCGCTGCAGCTCAACCTCACGGGTTTCTACTACCAGTACAAGCAGCTCCAACTAAGCCGTATCGTTGCGCGAACTTCGGTGAACGATAACGTCGATGCGGACATCTGGGGCCTCGAGGCGGAAGCCGTGATCCGGCCGGTGCGCGAACTCGCCGTCAACATCACCGCCAGCTACCTCAACACCAAGGTCTCCTCGGACAAGTACCTTGCCAATCCGCGTGACTTCGGCGGAGGACGCGCCGATGCGGTGATCATCAAGGATATCACCAATGCGGCCAATTGCGCGGTCGCCTCGGCATCGGGCAGCATTGCGGGCGTGAACGGCTACGTCACGCAAGTTAATAACCTGGTCAACGCGGGCGCAATACCCGGCGTATCTCCGGGGGCGGGCCTGCGCGCGCCGACATCGTTCGGGCCTAATAGCGGCATCGCCTCGACGGGCGCGTTCGGCATCTGCGCCGTGCTCCAAGCCCTGGCCCCGACGGTGGGAGCCGCATTCGGCGGGATTGAAACCAAGACCGTCATCGACGGAGTAACTTACGACTACTCGGGAGGCATCCCGGTCAACATCAAGGGCAATAGGCTGCCTGGGGCGCCGGACTACAAGGTCTCGATGGGCATCCAGTACGCCGCGCCGATGGGCAATTTCACGCTCACTCCGCGGGCCGATATCGCCTTCACGGGAGAGACGACCGGAAACATCTTCGGCGGCAACGTCAACCGTGTCCGCAGTTTTGTACAGGCGAACGCTCAGGTGCAGCTCAACGCACCCGATGAGCGGTGGTATATCCGGGCGTTCGTCCAAAATATCTTCGACAACAACTCGATCACGGGTCTCTACGTGACCGATCAGTCCTCGGGCAACTATACCAACATCTTTACTCTCGAGCCGAGGCGCTATGGCATCGCGGCGGGGTTTAAGCTCTAGAGCAGGTTTCGACCACTCGAAGAGATAGCCACAGCTGGTGATGAGTTAAGAACATTGCCGAGGCGTTAGGGCGTCGAGCAATTTGCAATGACCGTCCAAACTGCTCGTCAGTGTGGGCATCAACTGAGAGACAGCTAGCAGCACTTCCTAGTGGTAGCTTGCGCTTGTCTTCAAACACACTTGAGAACGAGCTCCGAAACTAAATCGTTTTTACTATGTTCTGCTCCCTCCATACGGGCGGTAAATGGCGAGAGAAACCTTTACGATTAGCTGAGGCCCAAGGCGACATGCGGGGTATGCCGGTCCTCCTCGCTCACGGGGGCGGTCAGACCCGTCGAGCATGGAAACGAGTGACCTGCGATCTGGCCTCTGCAGGCTTTCGTGCGACCGCTATCGATATGCGCGGTCATGGTGGCAGCCAATGGTCAGGAAGCGGTGCCTATGACATCCGCGATTTTGCGTCTGATCTTCTCGCGATAGCATCCCGCATGCAACAAAAACCGGCTCTCGTTGGCGCGTCGCTCGGTGGCCTCGCCGGGCTGATCGCCGAAGGAGATCTCGCGCCGGGCAGTTTTGCGTCACTGACGCTGGTTGACATAGCACCCCGAATGGAGCCGGACGGGGTCGCACGCGTAGTGGGCTTCATGGAAGAACATGTCGATTCCGGCTTCGCCTCACCGGAAGAGGCAGCGGCGGTGATCGCCCGCTACACTCCGCACCGTCGCAATCGCGACGCGAGCGACGGATTGAAGACTTACCTTCGCCAGAAGGCTGATGGCCGCTTCTACTGGCATTGGGACCCTGCCTTTATCCGCAACATCATGGTTGCCAGAAGCGACGATCCGAACCGTCAGGAGCAGCAGCTCGATACTTTGGCAAAGGCCGCGGCCAATCTCACCCTTCCGCTGCACCTCATCCGGGGCGCATCGAGCGATCTCGTTTCTGAAGAGGCCGTTGCCCATCTGCGACAACTTGTTCCCCATTCAGAGTACACCGACATCGCTAATGCCACGCACATGGTCGTAGGCGATTCCAATGACGCCTTTTCAGCCGCTATTCTGGATTTTCTGAGCCGGCATCATCGCGGAGTACAGAACGGCAGGGACAATCATGCCTGAGGGGGGCGGCTCTCACCTGGGCGGAGGTCAGCCTATGCCTGATGATAGTCGGGAAGGGAGCGCTCGAGGTTGACGCTCGAAATCGTATCAGCGGCGTGGCGATCAGGCTGGCAGCGCGGGCTGCGATTGCATGCGCGCGAAGCGCCAGCGCTACATACCGCAACTCAACCCTCGTTATTGATGGCTCGGCTACCTGCAGGGGCTGCCAGCACCGCTTCTGATAAGTGCCGACCGCGTGATCGCGGGGGGACGCCTTGAGCGCACTATCTTTCGAGTATCGTCTACGCTCAGTTGGCGAGTGAGAGTTGTAAGGCTTTCTACTAGAAATTTGGAGGGTAGTTGCTTCGCGCGCAGGAGCGATCCTGCGTCGTCTGTCCTTTCCTGTACCTCACTCGGGGTCCGCTGAGAAATTGCCTCTTTTGGGGCCGTTTTGGTCCCGGGGGAGAGGCGACACGCCGGACCTGATCGAACAGTGTGACTGCTCATTCTGGCGTGAGGCATAGCGAAATTTGCAGGCGATTGACATGCCTTAGCGAGCCCGCCGACGGTGTGAGTCCCACTCCACAACTTCGCCACGCTCGTTCATCTTTCGAAGAACGCGAAGTTTCCTTGACATCGGCGACGACGCGGTCATTTCTTGGCTTCGAAGAACGGGTATCCGTTCTCAGCGCAAAAAATTGCGTTAGAAATATGCACGGGAGAGAATGATGAAAACCACCCTGCGCCGTTCGTGCGCGCTTATCGCACTTGGTGTTGGGGCGATCGCTGTGCCGGCGTGGGCGCAAGAAAGCCAAGCCAACGACCCGACTTCCGAATCTGACATTCCTCCTGTCGAAAACCAGATCGTCGTCACGGGATCGCTTATCCGCGGCTCAAGCGAAACGTCAGCGCTGCCGATCGACGTCATATCGCAGGAAGAGCTGATTAACCAAGGCACGCCTACGGCGCTCGACTTGGTTAAGAACCTGCCGGGATCGAGCGGCGTGCTGGGCGACTCCAATCAGTTCGATTCACGCTCTCAAGGTTCCGAAGGGGTCGCAACAGTGAACCTGCGGGGGCTTGGCCCCAGCCGTACTCTCGTACTTCTAAACGGTGGTCGCCTAGCGCCGTCGCCCGTAGGGACCCCTGGAGTCGACATCAATCTGCTGCCCGTCGCGGCCATCGGCCGGGTTGAAGTGCTCAAAGATGGGGCCGCGGCAACTTACGGCTCCGATGCGATCGGAGGCGTGGTCAACTTCATCACGAACAAACAGCTAGAAGGTCTCGTCCTAGCCGCAGACTGGCGCTTCATCGAAGGCAGCGATGGCGACTGGACCGCCTCGGCGACCTACGGCCACAGCCAGGATGGTTTCCGAGTCTTAGGTTCGTTCGGGTACCAGCATCGTTCGCCGCTGCGGGTGATCGACCGCGATTTCGCCTATCGTCCATATGCGGACAACCCGGCGGGGGGTTATAGCCAAGGCGGCAATCCCAGTGCCTTCCTTCCGTTCTTCTTCGGGCCTGGCGCTGGGCTGAGGGGGGGCTTCCAGGTCGATCGAGGATGCGCACCGCTCGGGGGGGTCCCGGTCAGGAACGCAGTAGAAACGACAACGGCGCTGGCAGACCGCTGCGCAGCTCAGTACACGATCTTCGATCTGCTCGTGGAAAAGGAAGATCGCTTCCAAGCCTACCTTGAGACTGAAATTGATCTCACCGACACGATCACTTTCGAGGCTTCTGCCCTCTATGGGCGCACTGAGGTTTTGGCCAACACGTCACCAAGTTACCTCCTGCTCAATTCGCCCTCGACGCTCGCGAACCCGATCGGCTCGCAGTATTTCGTGCCGCCAAACAACCCGGGCCTTATCGCCTACAGGGCGGCCAACCCAGATCAGTTTCCGCTGGGTGCCAATTCGGCCCTTGTCGCTGCCGGTGCATTCCGTGCCGCCCTTCTCGGCGGCGACCCCCGTTTTAAAGATGTCAATGGCATCGACGGGGCAGCGCCTGTGGTTCGTGAAGGGGATTCAGTCCGATTGAGCGCCAACTTGCGCGGTTCTATGTCGCCGATGTTCAACTGGGAGCTGAGTGGCGTCTACCATTACTACAACCGCGATTTCAACCAATACGATACCATCGTCGATCGCCTGCAGCTCGCGTTGCGCGGCCTGGGTGGCGAAGGGTGCAACCCGCTGACCGGCACGCCCGGCGTCGGCCCGTGTTTGTTCTTCAACCCGTTCTCGAACGGGATCCAATCCAATCCTGTCACCGGGGAGACCAATCCGAACTTCAATCCCGCGTTGGCTAACAGTCCTGCAATCTTCGACTACTTCAGCAAGAAATCGAGGACCCAGAACAGCAACAATCTTTACGTGGCCAACCTCGTCTTTAGCGGAGACACCGGCATCAACTTGGGCGGCTCGTCCAATGTCGGCTATGCCCTTGGTGTGCAGTACCGCAAGCTAGCATTTAACGACGAGTACGGCCCCCTTAATGACCTGACTCAATTCCCGTGCTCGTCTTCGCTCGACTTTGGGACGAAAACATGCGCTAATCCCAACGGCCTGTTTGGCTTCCTCGGTTCGAGCACTCCCGGCAGCGGCCGGCAATCTGCCAAGGCTGTGTTCGCAGAAGTCCAGGTTCCGATCGGCGATCGCATCGATCTGCAACTCGCTGCTCGATATGAAAGCTACGGCGGCAATGTTGGCTCGACTTTTGACCCCAAGGTCAGTGCCCGGTTCGAGGTGACCGATTGGCTTGCCCTGCGCGGTTCGTATCAAACCACGTTCCGGGCACCGCCGCCGAACATTCTCGCAGCGGGAGACTACACCACCTCGCTACAGTTCGTCGGAGGCTCGTTCCGAGCGGTTCGTATCAACGACAATCCCAACCTCATCCCGGAAAGCGCCACCAGCTACGGCGGCGGTGTGATCGTCGAATTGGGAGGGTTTAATGCCAGCGTCGATTATTGGAGATATGACTTCCATGACGACTTGGTCGCCGAGCCGCTGGCGGGATTAATTAACTCAGTCTTCGGCGGCAACGCCGGATCCGGCACGCCGGCCGCGACGCCAGCCAACTGCGCCAACCCACTAGCGAACCGCTTTATCTTCTCAGGGGGACCGGCAAGCGGGGGTTGCGGCACGCTCACCCCGAACCTGGGCGGCGTGACGGTCATCAATACGAATTATACCAATGGCGCGGGTCTTTCGACCTCCGGGCTCGACTTTTTGGCCAACTATCGCGGAGAATTCAGTTCCGAGGGGTCCTATGGTGCCGGCGTTACCGCCAGCTACGTGATCGACTACGAGACCAACGATTTCTCCATCGGTTCAAATGTGATCCAACCTGGCTTCTCGGCGGTTGGCAAGCTCAACTTTCAGACGACGGCTTATCCGCTTCCCGAGTGGAAGGCGACCGGCTTCGTCGAGGCAGGCTGGGCTCGGCACAACGCCCGCCTGTCGATCAACTATATCCAGGGTTACATCGATCAACGGTTTACCGCAGGCACCACTGGCTATGAAATTCCGAGCTTTACCACTTTTGATTTTACCGCCCGCATTGGCCTTCCGATGGAAACTGATCTCCTATTGTCCGTCTACAATTTAACCGACAAGCAGCCCGGCTTCGCTCGGCTTGACTATAACTACGACCCGTTCACCGCGAACCCCTTGGGGCGCAACTTCAAGATCGGTATCCGCAAAGAGTTCTGAACGGCGATCAGTTGGATTAGGTCGGCGAAGCCGCTTATTTTGGTTGAGCAAATATAGTTCGGCCAGATCAGCCGGGCACGCCATGGTGCGTGCTCCGCTTCAACGACCGCCTTCTGCCGGCGACAAAAGGGGCGTATGCTTGTTAAGTCCCTCCTGGCCGCCTTCTAAGCATGCGTTCCTCTGCCGCTTAAGGCACCGGCTTTTCGCGCGAATCGCTGTCGCCCCCACGCGCGTTCTGCCATCCCAGGCCCACCGCCTTCTGGAGCGCAATCCAGCCGCGGGTAAGGGCGGCTTTCGCGCGGACGAGGTCACCTGATGCCTGTTGCTGATCGCGAAGGGACTGATCGAGATCAGCCTGCGAGATAACCCCGGCCGCAAAGCGCTCGCGGTTCAGGTCGGCCGCTCGATCAGCCTGAAATTTGATCTGGGCGCGCGCTGCCAAGCCGACACGCTGCTGCCCGAAGCGCGCCAGTGCTCGCTCGGCGTCCTGCAGCGCAGCAATCACGGTTTTCCGGTAACTGGCGACAGCCTCGTCGCGGACGGCCCCCGCCTGATCGACCGAGGCGTCGACCCGGCCGAAATCGAGAAAGTTCCATTCCAACCGCGGTATGGCTAGCGCCGACAAATTGCTGAGATCCAAAATATCGTCGGGAGACGATCCGCCAAGTCCAAGTATTCCCATGAACGACAGCTTGGGGAATCGGGCCGCTTCGGCTACTCCGATACGCGCGGTCGCAGCTGCAAGATTGCGCTCCGCAGCGCGTATGTCAGGTCGGCGCGCGATGAGACCGGCTGGATCGCCCACGGTCACCAGTTCCGGAGGAAGGGGAACGTCGCCGGCCGCACCGAGCTCTTCGGACGTTGAGCCGGGCACTCGGCCGGTCAGGATGGCAAGCGCGTCGATCTGAACAGCCGAATCGGCTTCGGCTTCAGCAAGCTGGGACTTGAGCACCTCGAGTTCAGCATTTTCGTTGCCCACCGGAAACAGCGGCAATGCGCCCTGCTGGTAGCGCTGATAGGTGAGCGCCAGAATGTCCTTCTGCAGTTCGATCTGGGTCCGGTACTGGGCGGCGCGAAACTGGGCCTCGCGCAGGTTGACGTAGTCGCTCGCCACTTCGGCAGTTAGCTGGACTTTGGCATCTTCCGCATTGGCCACGGCTGCGGCTGCCTGCGCATTGGCGGCCTCGATCCGCCTCCGGGAACCACCGGCGAATTCCAGCTCCCAATTGGCATTGAGACCCACATTGTAGAAGCTGATGGTATCGTCGCTTTCCGCCTGCGGATCGGGAGGTCCGGACGAAGGGGGGGCACCGTTCTGGATGTCGAGGCCGGGAAGCCGGCCCTGAACTGTCGTCGCCTGTGTTCCCAGCGCGGGCAATCTTCCTGCGCGTTCCTGCCTGATCGACGCCCGTGCCTGGGCGATCCGCGCTTGCGCGGCTTGGAGCGAAGGATTGTCAGCCAGCGCGGCCTCCACCAGTCGTGTCAGCTCGGGATCGTCCAGGAGCACCCACCAAGCCGCAAGCGCGGGCGCCTTCGCGCTCACTTCGTTACCCGCGCGCACGAAGCGTTCGCTCGCGTTGGCGGACACGATTTCCGGGGGGCCGGAGTAATCCGGGCCGGCGGTGCAGCCGGACACCAGAATAAAGGCCAGAAGGGGGAGTATGGAATTGCGCATTGTGGGGGGCTCAGTGCATCGAAAGGGAAGCGTTCTTGGGAAGCGGCCGCAGGAAAACGATCAGCGGCACTGTGGCCAGAGTCAGGATGCCCATCACCCAAAAGACGTCGTTGTAAGTCATGATGAACGCCTCGCGCTGGATGGTGCCGCCGAGCACCTTCATGGCCTCCTCCATACTGCCGAAGGTGCGCGCCAATCCGTCGACGTAAGATTGCAGCGAAGTGCTGTTCGCATTGAGGGTTTCTTCCATGCGCCGGCTATGGTGCCAGATCCGTTGGTCCTGGAACGAAGCCAGCCCCGCCAGCGCGAAAGAACCGCCGAGGTTTCGGGCGGCGTTGAAAATGCCCGAGGCGTCTCCGGCATCGTCCTTCGCCACCGACGCGACCGTTGCCTGGTTCAGGAACATCATCGACAGGATCATGCCCACGCCGCGCAGAAGCTGACTTTCGGTAAAAACTGCACCCCCGGATTCCGCTGTGAGACTGGTACTTACGAAGCAGCTTACCGCCATCAGCAGCATGCCGGCGCCCACGGCGATGCGGATGTCGATCCGGCGGATCATGAATGGCAGGACGGGCATGAGAAGGAATGCGGGGACACCCATCCAGAATATGACGAGCCCGGTTTGAAGGGCGTTGTAGTCCGAGATAACGGCAAGAAATTGGGGAATAACGTAAGTCGACCCATACATGACCATGCCCAGCGCCAGGGCCATCACCGCCACGCTTCCGAACTGGCGATTGAGCAGGAGCTGCAGCTTCAGCACCGGTTTGCGGGCGTGCAGCTGCCCGTAGATCAGCGAGGCGAAGCCAATCACGGTCACTAGTGTGAGCCAGCGAATCAGCGAGGAGTCGAACCACTCCTCGCGGTGCCCTTCTTCCAGAACAACGGTCAGCCCGCCCAGACCCAGGATCAAGCCGAAAATCCCTGCCCAATCCGCGTCGGTAAGATGTTCCCATTTCGGTCGCTCGTAGGGCAGGCCTACAAAAAGCAGTAGCAACAGTAGCCCGCAAACCGGGATGTTGACGAAAAATGCATAGTGCCAGCTCAAATTCTCGGTCAGCCAACCGCCGATCAGCGGCCCCATGACCGGACCAAGGATCACCGTCATCCCGAACAGCGCCATCCCGATCGGCTGCTGGTGAGGCGGCAGCCTTTTCGCCACGATGGTCATCGCCGTCGGAATAAGCACACCGCCCATAAATCCTTGGCCGGTGCGACCGATGATCATCGTTGTGAGGTCGCTCGCAACTCCGCAAAGTATTGAAAAGCCGGTGAATGCGCTGACCGCGATGATAAGCAGAGACCGCAGACCGAACAGGCGTTCGAGCCAGGCGCTGAGCGGAATTACCACAATTTCCGCAACAAGAAATGCCGTAGCGATCCAGGTACCCTCAGTCCCGGTCGCGCCGATTTCGCCTTGGATTACGGGAAGGGCGGAATTGACGATCGATATGTCGAGCGTGGCCAGCATCGCCCCGAGCGCCCCAGCCGCTACTGCAGCCCACGCGGTGACATCGGCATTCTGCCGGCTCGCGACGGGAACGGCAGAAGCGGTGTCTGCTGCCAGCGTTTCCGTCATTGTTGGGCGCTCGAGACCTTTTTGAGTTCATCGGCAGCTTTTCGGGTGTCGACGGTGGCGACAACCGACATTCCGGGAATGAGTAGACGGCGCAGCTCGGGCGAAGCCTCGATCGCGATCCGGACGGTGATGCGTTGGACAACCTTCGTGAAATTGCCCGTCGCATTTTCGGGGGGAAGAATGGAGAATTCCGCTCCCGTTCCCGGCGAAATGCTGTCCACACGTCCCTTGATTTCAACGTCAGGAAGAGCATCGACTTCGAGGATGACCGGCTGGCCCGGCCGTACGAGACCGACCTGCGTCTCCTTGAAATTCGCCGTGACGTAGAGATCGTGCAACGGAACGACGGTCATCAGACGCTGGCCGGGCTGAGCGAATTGTCCAGTCCTAACCGTCAGATCGCCCACCCGGCCTGCTTTGCTGGCGCGTAGCAAAGTCGAGGCAACAGTAAGGTTGGCGGCTTCAAGCTGCGCGCGCGCCGCTTCCGCCTGCGCCTCGGTCTGGTCGATCTGTTCGAACAATGTCAAACGGCGAGCGATAGCAGCCCCGACCGCAGCCTGCGCATTGGCCAATTCAGCGCGCGCCTGCCGCGCCTGGGTCACGAACTGATCGAGCTTTTCGCGCGGCTCCGCGCCCGAAGCGGCCAGTGGCCGATACCGCGCTACCTGTTCGTTGGCGAGAGAGACCCCAGCGCTCGCGGCGGCGAGCTGTGCTTGCGCCTGGCGAATGGCGGCGTCTTGTTCGGTGACCTGCGACCGGATCGTATCCGCGCCGGCGAGCGTTGCAGCGATCTGGGCCCGTGCCTGCTGTGCTTGCGTACGGTAGTCCCGTAGATCCAATTGGACGAGTGCCTGGCCGCGAGCAACCTGATCGTTCTCCGAAACGAACACCTCGTTGACGTATCCCGCGACCTTCGATGAGACGACCACGCTATCGGCCGCGACATACGCATTGTCGGTCGACTGCATGTAGCGCCCGAAGGTTACGTGCCGGTAATACCACCAGCCGCCGGCGAGCATGGCGGCCAGGCCAACCGCGATGAGCACCACGCGTAACGTGCGACGCGATCGCGAAGTCGGAACCGGCGTGTTCTCCTGCTCCAACTGATTGGAGTTATCGCTCATCTGAATCTTCTGGCGCTTTCGCTGTGAGGGGGAATGAGCCGCCCATAAGCGAGTTCTGCAATATAGTAAAATGGTTTAGCAATTTGGAGGTGGGATCGGCGGAGCGATTTGGCTAGGCAATGGTATGGACGTAATCCCCGAGCCGGTGACACGGTCACGAAGCCGCCCGAAAGTCATCACCGATGATGACCGGATTCTCTATCTGCTGAGCGAGATAAGTAGAGGCGCGCGCAGGGTTTACGATACACGCGTGGCCAAGATCGGGCTCAATCAGACGCAATGGAGGATCATCGGACAACTCCTTCGCGATCCTACGATAACGCAGGCCGAAATTGCCAAGGCGCTTGAGCTTGAATCGGCCACCATCGGTCAGGCGGTCGCCGCACTGTGTGCTCGGGGATTGATGGAAAGGCGGCGAGCCGAAACCGATCGAAGGGCGTGGCAGCTCCTTCTGACCGAGCAGCTCGATACGTTGCTCCCTGAACTGAGGGGTTCGGCGGATCGGCTTCATAACGTGCTTTGGCGCAATATCGCCGTCGAGGAAAAGCGTGCGTTTCATCAGACTCTTTCGAAGATCTCAATAAACCTCGATCGCTACCAGACCGAAGCGGAATAGAACAAAATGCCTTTCTCGGCGGAAAAGCCCATGGGCAACATCGCCCGCGTCGCAGAAATCGGGCAGATCCTCGTCAGGCACGGCGCGAAAAATCTCGCCGGGGCGCTCGGGGTCATTCCATATCCCGATGGCTCCATTGATCGAGGCGAGTTTCGTCCCGCAGCAGTCGTTGCTTTCCTGCGCGATATCGGACCGGTAGGAATCAAGCTGGGCCAGCTCCTCGCGACGCGCAGCGACCTGTTCTCCGAACAGTGGATTGCGGCATTCGCCACCCTGCACGATCAAGTCGTACCAGTCCCTTTCGAAGAGATCGAGGCTACATTGATTTCGAGCTGGTCAGAGGACTGGCGCCGCGATTTTGCCCGTTTCGATGAAGCGCCGCTGGCTTCGGCTTCTATCGCGCAAACCTACTCGGCCTCCCTTCTGGATGGCACCGAGGTGATCGTAAAGGTTCGGCGTCCCGGTGCTGCCTCACGGATGGAAGCCGATGTACGTCTCCTAACGCGCTTCGCCGTCATCGCCGAGGCTAGGTCGCCCGATATCGCACGCTATCGCCCGGCTGAGTTCATGCGTACATTCGGCCGCAATCTTGCATGGGAGATGGACCTCGCTGCCGAAGCCCGAGCCTGTGAGCGGATCGGCGGCTATCTCGACACCATCGGCATCAAGACCCCGGCGATCCACTGGGAGTTCACAGGGCTGCGGATCAACGTCCAGGAACGTCTGGACGGGAGACCGGCGTCCACACTCGGCGTGGCGCGGGGAGATCCGAGTGTCGCAGCCTTTGCAAAACGCTACGCGGATGCGGTTCTACGCATGATCATTCTTAACGGCGAATTCCACGGAGATCCGCATCCTGGCAATGTGTTCCTAATCGGCAAGCAGGATGTCGGCTTCATCGACTTCGGGTCGGTCGGGACGATCACCAAGGCCAGGCGCGATGAGATCGTCCGCCTTGTCTTGGCGATCGCTGGCGATGAACCGGGTGATGTCGCCAATGTCCTGCTCGCCTGGGCGGGCGAGCCCACGGTCGATCACGATGCACTCACGCAGGATCTGGATCAGTTGATCGGAGAGTTCAGGGGAACGGTGCTTTCGGGAATCGAATTCTCGCAGATTTTCTCCCGCGTGTTCGATCTGTTGCGGGAGTATCAGTTGGTCCTCCCACCTGACCTGGCGATCCTTCTCCGGGCGCTGCTGACGGCAGAGGGTTTTGTCCGTTCCTTGGCGCCCTACTACAACATCGCCGCGGAAACCCGCCCCATCATGGCGGAGCTTCTCGCGGAACAATTCTCTCTCGGCAGCGCGCGCTCGGGTTTGAGGAAAATCCGCGGCCAACTCCTCGGTTTGTCGGCATCCCTGCCGGACTTGCTCGCCAACGTGAGCTCGATCGCAAAATCCGGCTATCTGCCTGTCAGGCTGGATCCGGCCAGTCTCGAAAAGCTTGCGGGTAAAAGCCATGGTGGGCAGCCGATCCGTGGTCCAGTGGCGGCTGCATTGATTGTGGCCGCCGCGCTGCTCGTGGAACAGTCCTGGTTGCTCGCGGGTATTTCGCTGGCGCTTGCCGCGGTGGTGCTCTTCCGGAGATGGTAACGAGCTGGTAGGTCAAATCATGAGGGTACCAGTAGATTAATCTAGACCCCCGCAGGCGAGTGCGGGACCCGCGGACCTAAACTGTCTCGGGCGCCGGCCTCTCAAAGCATTTGGCGCACTGGCGTCTGGAGCTCGCTTTTGTCGCCCGCGCATCGGAATCACCTGGGTTAAGCCGCAGCTCAATCTCGCTGGGATTGATGCGGGACAAGCTTAGCTTCAACCGACGCAGGGCAGCGCTAAAGCACTTTACCAATCCTTCCCGAGGAGCTAGTGTCCGGTCTCGAGGAAGGAGCACTTTGGTCTATCCTTTCCTCTCCTTCGACTCCGGGGCGGCTCGCAGAGCTGCCCCGCCCTTTTTTGTCGAATGCTTTCTACGGCCTTTTGGTGGCGCGGTGTTGGGAGCCGGCTGGCGAGTCGGGTTAAAGCGGAAGGTCGTCACCGATAATCACCGCATGCTTGATCTGATGAACGAAATGGATTGAGGGGTCCGCACGTTCTGATCGTAAGGGTCGCCAAGGTCAGTCTCAATCAGAGCAATCCAGGCTCATCGAAGGACTCCTTCTCGATCCCTCGCCGACCCAGGCGAAGATGAAAACGGCACTGGAGCTATAATCGGTCCACCATTGATCAGGCGGGCGCCGGCCTCTACGCGGAATGCGCTGATCGAAAGGCTGAGAGCCTGGACGGATCGAAGGGCGGGGCAGTTCATCCTGACTCCAGCGCCATCGACGATGGCCCTCGATCTTAAGCTCCAAAGCGGTGGAGCGGAGCGATTGCGAGCTTCGCGATATCGTTTGGCATGCCGACGTTAGCCTGCGCCTGGCTCGGCTAACTCAGTTTGCGAAGTGGAACGCGCATACGTCCATATTAGAACGAGGTCAGCTCCCGAACGCGTCTCAGATCTCACCGGATGTCTCTAGGTGAAGCGTTGGAGTCCCTTCCGCCTCTTCTTTGCGAACTCAGCCCTTCATTGCATAGGCGCCGCGACCGCTAGCAAGGAGCCTGCCGGTCTCCCCGCTAACGCGCACCTCGGCGACGCTCAGGCGCTTTCCAATCCGCACAATAGTCCCACGCGCGGTCAGCGACTCCCTGCTGGCCGGCCGATGATAATCGACGTGGATGTCGGCGGTGGAGGTGCAGACGTGACCTGCGGCGAGTACCGTATAGAAGCCGGTCAGATCAATCAGAGCAGCGAGCACACCGCCATGCATGGCCGACAGAGCGGGGTTAGAAATCATCTCTTCCCGCCAGGGCATCGCGATCGTGATCCCGTCGGGGCCGCTCTCGCGCAAGCTCACCCCCAGCCACTGGTGAAATGGTGCTACATGGAGCGCCTGTTCGAGCAACTCAGGCGTCATGCTCTGCCGATGGGGGCGACAAGCCCCATGCGCAGCGCGGTGCCTGCCGCCATCAGTACTGCTGCGCGGGCACGTGCAGAACAAGGCCGTCCAGGTCAGCCTCGAGCGAGATCTGGCAGGCGAGCCGGCTGGTTTCGGTTGCGCCCTCGGCAAATTGCAGCAGTTCCGATTCCATGCTGCCCCCCGCGAGCCACCCGACGCGGTCGATCCAGGCCGAATCGACGTGGACGTGGCACGTGGCGCACGCACATACCCCGCCGCAGTCCCCGTCGATCCCCGGCACATCGTTGAACAGCGCCGCATCGCGGGCCGAGGAGCCGGCCTCGATATCGACCGGGTAGGTTCGTCCGTCTGGACCGACGAAGGTGAGCTTGACCACGGTTCTCGTCTTTCTCGTAAAGATCAGTGGGCGTGGAGCCGTACCGGAAGGCGGGTTATTCCGCGCACGAGGTTGGACAGCAGGCGCTCGGGTTCGCCGACCACCTCTACAAAACGGAAGCGCTTCTGGATCTCCTGCCAGATGATCACCAGCTGAAGTTCGGCCAGCCGGTTGCCCATGCAGCGATGGATGCCATAGCCGAACGACAAGTGATGCCGCGGGTTGGGCCGGTCGATGACGAGTTCCTCGGCGCGGTCGATGACCGTCTCGTCGCGGTTCCCTGACAGATACCACATGACGACCTTGTCACCCTTGCTGATACGCTTGCCGCCGATCTCGGTATCTTCGAGCGCGGTGCGCCGCATGTGGGCAAGCGGCGTCTGCCAGCGGATGATCTCCGGCACCATGCTCGCAATCAGCGAGGGGTCCTCGCGCAGCTTGCGGTACTGGTCGGGATAGCGGTTGAGTGCGAGCACGCCGCCGCTGATCGAATTGCGTGTGGTGTCGTTGCCGCCGACAATGAGCAGCAAGAGGTTGCCGAGGAATTCGAGGAACGGCATGTCACGCGTTGCCGGTGAGTTGGCCATCATCGAGATGAGGTCGTTGCCACCCGGTTTGTCGATCCGCTGCTCCCACAATCCCTTGAAGTACATCGCGCACCCGATCAATTCCTCGCGGCGCTGCTCGTAGGATTCGACGATTCCGGAGCCCGGGATCGCGGTGGTCACATCGGACCACCGGGTCAGCTTCGCGCGCTCTTCCCACGGAAAGTCGAACAGCGTCGCCAGCGTCATCGTCGTCAATTCGACCGAGACGCTCTGCACCCAGTCGATGTCCTCGCCGACGGGGAGGGAATCGAGGATTTCCGCTGCGCGCTCGCGGATGACAGGTTCGAGCAGGAGCAGGTTCGACGGCGCCACCGCCGGGGTGACCGCCTTGCGCTGCGCATCGTGCTTGGGCGGGTCCATCGCGATGAACATCTCGAGTTCGAGATTGCTCTGGTCGCGGTGCATGTCCTCGATAGCTATGCCACCGAGCTTGGCCTCGGACGAGAATACCTTATGATTGGTGTCCACCGCCATGATGTCGTCGAACCTGGTGACCGACCAGTAGGGCCCGTAGGCGCTTTCGGCGCAGTAATGGACCGGATCCTCGCGCCTCAACCGTTCGAAGAACAGCCCGATCGTGTCCTTCTGGAACAGGCTCGGGCGGGAGACGTCGATCTCCGCCAGCGGGATGTCGGCCACCTTCTCAGCAATCCCCACTTCGGGCGCGAGACTTTCGTTCGCCAACGTCGCCATGACCGCCTCCTGATACTTCCCCACGAGTGCACCTTTTAGTGCAGCGTGAAGCGCTAGGTCAATAAAGATGATAAGGTTTAGAAGCGAAGAAGGCATCGCTGCTCCTGATCGAGCGGGGGCTGGACGGGTAGATCGCCAACTCTTATAAGGTTTGGATGGCAGATGCACTGATTCAAGGGACACAAGGGCCGCCCAACGAGCGCGCGGGCGCTTCCAAAGCAAAGCGCGCGCTCGTGCTCGCACGCGAGATCGTCGAGGACATCGAAGCGAACGCGCACGGCCCCGGCGATCGGCTGCCGCGCGAAGAGGACATGCTTGCCCGTTACGAGGTCGCCCGAGCTACCCTGCGCGAGGCGTTGCGATTCCTCGAACTTCAGGGGGTGATCCATCTCCAGCCGGGCCGCGGCGGGGGGCCCGTGGTGGCACGGCCCCAGACCGCGGACTTCGCGAGTTCGATGGCTCTGATCCTGCAGTTCATGGACACCGATTTGCGCTCGCTCCTTGACCTGCGCGAGGCAGTCGCCCCAGCGGTTGCTCAGCGAGCGGCCGAGAATGCCACTGCGGCCGACCTCGCGGCGCTGGAAGATTGCTTGGCCCAGCTCGAGCGCGAGCACGACGCGCCTGAATTCGAAGAGACCAACCGGCGTTTTCACGACCTGCTCGGGTGGGCCAGCGGTAATCCGGCCTTCGGGCTGCTAGTCTCGGCGCTTCACCTGCTGACGCGCAACATGTCGACAAGCCTCGGGTATTCGGCGCAGGAGCGCGCCGCGCAGCTACGCTGCCTCGGCCGCGTGCTTCATGCCGTCCGGATGCGCGATGCGGCAGGCGCGCGCGCCCAGATGGAAAGGCTGACCGCTGGATCGACCCGATACCTGACGGAGCGAAGTCCGGGAATCGTCGCGCAAAAAGTTCGTTGGGAAAACGCAAGCCGCCAGGCTTGAGGAAAGGAACAGCATGGCTCTGCACAGCCGAATCTGCGATCTGCTGAAGATCGAGTACCCAATCGCCTTGGCCGGAATGGGCGGCGCGAGCGTGCCGGCGCTGGCCGCGGCGGTCTCGAATGCGGGGGGCTTGGGCGTGCTGGGAGCAGCGGCCTGCACGCCCGAGCGGTTGCGAGACTGGATCCGCGAAACTCGCGAGCTCACCGACAAGCCGTTCGGTGTAGATACCTTGCTCCCAGCTTCGGTGCGCCGGGGCCCGGCTCCTCAGGCCGGCGGGGCACCGGTCGACCCCGCAGCCTTGCTGGAGGAATATCAGCAGTTCGCGCGGGAATTCATGGAGCGCGAAGGGCTTCCTCCGGTCGAACGCGCCGCTGCGATGCGCGCCGCGGGCGAAGCCGCGACCCAGGGCGGGCCGGCGCTGTTCTCCAAGGAATTTTTCGAGGCGCAGATGGAAGTGGTGATCGAGGAAAAGGTGCCGGTCTACGCCGCGGGCTTGGGCAACCCCGGGCCGTGGATGGACCGCCTCCACGCCAACGGCACGATCGTCATGGCGGTAGTCGGCAAGGTCAAGCACGCGCAGCAGGTGGTGGCATCGGGAGTCGATGTGATCGTCGCGCAGGGTCACGACGGGGGCGGCCACAACTCGCCGATCGGCACGATATCGCTGATCCCGCAGGTGGTCGACGCCGTCGGCGATCGTGTGCCGGTGCTGGGCGCCGGCGGCATTTCCGACGGGCGCGGGGTGGCCGCCGCGCTGATGCTCGGGGCCGAAGGCGCGTGGGTCGGCACCGCGTTCCTCGCGACCGACGAGGCGGGCATCGAGGACTTCCAGAAGCAGGCGATCGCGCAAGGGGGCGACGCCGACACCGTCGTCAGCCGCTCGATCACCGGCAAGCCCGCGCGGATGATCCGCAACAAGTGGGCCGACGCGTGGGTCTCGGCGGGCAAGGAGCCGTTGCCGATGCCCTACCAGTCGATGGTTTCCGGGCCGGTGATGGCGGCGGGGATAGCCGCGAAGCGCCAGGACATCATGCCCGGCTTCGCGGGGCAGGGGATCGGGTTGATCCACTCGGTGCGTCCGGCAGCCGAGGTGATGCGCGACCTGGTCGCAGGGGCCCAACGCGCGCTGGCCGCCGCCGAACGGTTCTGCTGACCGGCCGCGCATGAGCAGCTTTTCGGACAAGGCGGCGATAACCGGAGTCGGCGAAACGGACTTCGTGAAGGGCACCGATCGCACCGCGGTCGACATGATGCTCGAAGCCTCGCGCCGGGCGATCGCAGATGCCGGGCTCGAACCGTCGGACATCGACGGTATCGTCCCGCCTCCGATCTATACCTCCTCCGAAGAGCTGGCGGCCAACCTTGGGATCGACGTCCTGCGCTACGCCGCCACCGTCCACATGGGCGGGGCAAGCCCGACGACCGCGTTGCAGAACGCCGCGATGGCGATTGCTGCGGGGCTGTGCGACCACGTCCTCGTTACACTCGGCTGGAACGGGTTCTCGGCCCTGCGTCCCAAGCCGGGCGCCCCGCGCACCCGGCCGATGAACATGAACACCCTGACCAACACCATCCAGGGCTATTACATTCCCTACGGGGTGTTCCTGCCGGTGCAGATGTACGCCTGGCTGGCGATGCGCCACGCCAAGCTCCACGGGGTCGGCGCCGAAGCGATGGGCGCGGTGGCGCTCGCGTGTCGCAAGCACGCGCAGCTCAATCCCAAGGCGTTCACGCACGGCCGCACCCTGGACTGGGAGACATATTCGAACGCCCGCTGGATCTCCGAACCGTTCCGGCTCTATGATTGCTGTCTCGAGACCGACGGCGCCTGCGCGGTGGTGGTCTCGCGGGTCGACCGCGCGCCGGACATGCCGCACGTGCCGGTAACCATCGCCGGCGCGGCAGAGGGGCACCCCTATCCGGCCGACGACATCCCCTCGCGCCCCGACCCGTTCAAGATCGGGCTGTCCTATGCCGCGCCCAAGGCCTTCGAGATGGCCGGGGTGAAGCGCGAGGACATGGACTTTCTCCAGATCTACGACTGCTTCACCTACGTCGTGCTGCTGCAACTCGAGGCGATGGGCTATTGCGAACCGGGCGGTCAGCTCGACTTCGTGCGCGACGGCCAGATCGAGCTTGGCGGGCGCTATCCGCTCAACACGCACGGCGGCCTACTGAGCGAAGCGCACGTCTGGGGCCTCAACCATGTGGTGGAGGCGGTGCGGCAGCTGCGCCACGACTGCGGCGAGCGCCAGGTCGAAAACGCGCAGACGGGACTGGTGACCGGCTGGGGCGATCTCGGCGACGGCAGCATCGCCATCTTGCGGAGGTTCGCATGAGCGACGAGGCCGACCTTCCGCCCAAGCAGCGCATCGATCCGCAAGCCCTCCCGCCCAAGCCGCGACCGCGGCCGCAGGACCCGGTCGAGCAGGAATTCTGGGAGCGCTGCCAGAGCGGCCGGCTTCATTTCCAGCGCTGCTCCGCCTGCCACGCATGGCGGCATCTTCCGCGATATATGTGCGCCCGCTGCGGTTCGCCCGATTTCACCTGGCAGCCTAGCAGCGGCAAGGGCACGCTGTTCTCCTGGACGGTCACCCATCAAGCGCTGCACCCTGCATTCGCCGCCGATGTTCCTTACGTCGCGGCCGTGGTCGAGCTTGAGGAAGGGGTGCGCATGGCCACGCGGCTTGTCGGCTGCGATCCGGGCGACGTTACGCTCGACATGCCGGTCGAACTGGCCTTCGAACCGTTGGGGGATGATTTCCGGCTGCCGGTGTTTCGACCGACCGCCGGGGAAGGCGAGCGGGTATGAACCTTGAATACGGGCCGGAATACGACCGCTTCCGCGCCGAGGTGCGCACGTTCATCGAGCGCCATCGCCCTCTTGCGCCCAAGGCAGGCGGGCGCGCGGCGCGCCCGTCGCCGGAAGCGGTCGCCTGGCAGACGCTCTTGCTCGAGCACGGCTACACAGCGCGTACGATCCCGCGCGAGTACGGCGGCTACGGCGCCGAGCCGGACATCCTCAAGTCGCGCATTATCGCGGAAGAGTTCGCCCGCGCCGGAGTGCCCGGCGGCCTCGCCAACCAGGGCATATCGATGCTGGTGCCGACGCTGCTCGAGCTGGGCACCGAGGAGCAGAAGCGCCGCTGGATCGCGCCGACGCTGCGCGGCGAGATCGTCTGGTGCCAAGGCTATTCGGAGCCAGGCGCGGGCTCCGACCTGGCTTCCCTCACCACCAGCGCGCGTGAGGAGAACGGCGAGTTTGTCGTCAACGGGCAGAAGATCTGGACCAGTACCGCCCGGCAGGCCGACATGATCTTCTGTCTGGTGCGCACCGAGCCCGAGGCGCCCAAGCACGCCGGCATCTCCTATCTGATCTTCCCGATGGACACCCCGGGGATCGAGGTCCGCCCGCTCAAGACGATGACGGGGCACGCCGAGTTCAACGAGACGTTCTTCACCGATGTGCGTGTGCCCATCGACCAGATCGTCGGTCGGCGCGGGCAGGGCTGGTTCGTCGCTAATGCGACGCTGGGTCACGAGCGCGGGATGCTGGGCGATCCCGACGCGCTCGAGAACCGGCTACTGGCCCTGATCAAGCTGATGCAGGAGGAGCGGGTCGGCAGCGAACGCGCCCTCGACAATCCCGTGCTCCGCGACCGTTTGGTGGCGTTGCAGGCCGAAGTCGCGGCGATGAAGTACAACGGGATGCGCGTGCTGTCGAATCAGCTCAAAGGCGAGCCCGGCGGCATGGCCAAGCTGATCGTCAAGCTGCAGAGCTGCGAACTGGCGCACCAGATTTCGGCGCTGGCGATCGACGCCATGGGCGAGATGGGCATCCTCTACGACGGCAGCCCGCGCGAGCGTGAGGGCGGCGCGTGGCAGTGGAACTACATGTTCCAGCTCGGGCTGATCATCGGCGGGGGCACGGCGCAGATCCAGAAGAACATCATTGCCGAGCGCGGGCTCAACATGCCGCGCGAGCCTCGGCTCGAGCCGTCGGCGGCCACCAGCCGGAAGGAAGTCGCCTGATGGATTTCGGTCTTTCTTCCGAACAGCAGATGCTCAAGGACGCGGTCCGCCGCTGCCTGGCGGAAAATTGCCCGCTCGATCACGTGCGCGCCTGCGCCGACGCGGGAACCGCGGTCAGCGAACCGGCAGCCGCCGCGCTCCACGCGATAGGGCTGAGCGGGCTGATGGTGCCCGAGGCGCACGGGGGACTGGGGATGACGCTGCTGGACGCGGCGGTAGTGGCCGAAGAGCTCGGCCGCGCCGTGGCTCCCGTCCCGTTCCTCGCCCGCAGCGCGCTCGCGCCGCTGGCGCTGATCCTCGCCGGCTCGGAAGCGCAGCAGGCGAAATGGCTACCGCGGATCGCCGCCGGCGAGGCCCGGTTCGGCGTTGCAATTTCAGGCATTGTCGAGACGCGCGACGGCTCGGGCGTCCTTGCGGGCGATGACGGGATGTCGGGCACCGCGCTGTTCGCGCTCGACTTCGAGGGCGCGGACCATTTCGTCGTCGCCGACGACGCGTGGCGGCTCCACCTGGTTGCCGCCGATGGCGACGGCGTCGAGCAGGTTGCTCTCAAGACCATCGACGTGACCCGCAGTGCCGGCGAATTGCGATTGAACTCAGTTCGAGGCGAGCCGCTGGCCGATGACGGCGGCGCTGCCGGGCGGCGCCTGCGCGACGCGGGCCGGGCGCTGCTTGCCGCCGACAGCCTCGGGGCGGCCGAGGTGATGATCGAGAAGGCGGTCGCCTATGCGGGAGAGCGGGAGCAATTCGGCCGCGTGATCGGCAGCTTCCAGGCGGTCAAGCACATGTGCGCCGAGATGGCCGCGCGGCACGAGCCTTGTCGCGCGCTCGTGTGGTATGCCGCGCACGCCTTCGACGCCGTTCGCGATGAGGCGGCCCTGACTGCTTGCCACGCGAAGTCGCACACCGGCGAGGTGCACCGCTTCGTCGCCCGCACTGCGACCGAAGTTCACGGCGGGATGGGGTTCACCGATTTGCTCGGGCTGCATTACTGGTTCAAGCGCGTCGGTTTCGACCGCCAGGTGCTCGGTGGGCCGGAAAAGGTCAGGGCCGAAGCGGCGCAACTCCAGGGGTGGGGTGTCGCGGCAGCGTGATGGGTCAGGAGAAACGACGATGACCGGGTGGAATTTCGGCGACATCCTCGACGCGATCGAACCGGCGCTGCCTGCCGACGTGCCCGCGTTGATCCATAGCGATCGGCGGGTCACTTGGGCCGAAATGGCCGCGCGGTCCAACAACCTCGCCCGCGCACTGCGTGCGCGCGGCGCTGCACCCGGGGCCAAGGTGGCGCTGTACATGCGCAACCGGCCGGAATACGGCGAGACGATGGCCGCGTGCTTCAAGGGGCGGCTGACCCACGTCAACATCAACTACCGCTACACGCCCGACGAGGTGCTATACATCTTCGACGATTCGGACGCCGAAGTAGTCGTTTTCAGCAGCGAGTTCCGCGACAACATCGTCGAGCTGAAATCGCGTCTCGCCAAGGTTAGGATCTTTGTCGAGATCGGCGACCCGGCCGTGATCGCCCCGTTCGCCGAACCCTACGAAGCGCTCGCGGGCGAAGGCGATGGTTCGCCGCTGGGCATCGCGCGCTCGCCCGATGACATGCTGTTCATCTACACCGGGGGCACGACGGGCATGCCCAAAGGTGTGATGTGGCGGCACGACGACCTGCGCAAGGCGCAGCTCGACGCGGCAGGCCTGCTCGGACCCGCGCCCCAGAACATGGAAGAGACCGTTGCGATGATTCGCAACGAAGGGCCCGGGCGGATCACTCTGCCCGCTTGCCCGCTGATGCACGGGACCGGCCTGCTCACCGCGTTGGGAGCCATGATGGCCGGCGGCTGCATCGTCGCGCTCGAAAGCCCCTCTTTTGACGCGGACGAGTTGTGGCAAGCGGTAGAGAAGCACAGGGTTCAATCGATCGCGATCGTCGGTGACGCCTTCGCCAAGCCGATGCTCCGCGCTCTCGATGCCGCCCCCGGCCGCTACGACACCTCCAGCCTGATCTCGATCGTCTCTTCCGGCGTCATGTGGAGCCGTGAGATCAAGGAGGGGCTCGTGCGGCACATTCCGCAGGTCGCCCTTATGGACGCCTTTGGCGCGTCGGAAGGTCTCGGTTTCGGCTTGTCCGTGACCACCGCGCAAGGATCTACCAACACGGCCAAGTTCGCCATCGGTGAACACTGCACGGTGTTCGACGAGCACGACCGCAAGGTTGAACCGGGCAGCGGCACTCCGGGCTTCATCGCCCGCAGGGGGGCAATCCCAGTGGGTTACTACAAAGACCCGGAAAAGAGCGCCAAGACCTTCCGCACCATTGAAGGGGTGCGGTACTCGATCCCCGGCGACTGGTGCCGCGTCGAAGTCGATGGCTCGCTGACCCTGCTGGGCCGCGGCAGCGTGTGCATCAACACCGCGGGAGAGAAGGTGTACCCGGAGGAAATCGAGGAGGTGCTCAAGACCCATCCGGCGGTTGCCGACGCGCTGGTAATCGGAGTGCCCGACGAGAAGTGGGGCCAGGCGGTGACCGGCGTGGTGCGTTTGGAGCCGGGGGCCTCTTTCGACGAAGCAGCGCTCAAGTCGCATGTCCGCGATCGACTCGCCGGGTACAAGACGCCGAAGGCGATCTACCCGGCCGACATCCCGCTGCGCGCGTCGAACGGGAAGGCCGACTATGCCGCGGTGCGGGACTTTGCCGTTCGCCAGAGCCAGGCTGCATGAGCGGACCCGCCGTGACGGATTGCGATGCGCTGATCGTCGGCGCCGGGTTCAGCGGGGTATATCTCCTCCACCGCCTGCGCGAGGCCGGCTTTGACGCGCGGCTGATCGACGCCGCGGCCGTGCCCGGCGGGATCTGGTACTGGAACCGCTACCCGGGCGCGCGAGTGGACTCGCAAGTCCCCATCTACGAATTATCGCTGCCCGAGGTGTGGCGCGACTGGACTTGGAGCGAGCGTTTCCCCGGCTGGCGCGAGCTGCGCGCCTATTTCCGCCACGTCTGCGACACGCTCGAACTGTGGCCGCACATGACGATGGCGACGCGCGTGACGAGCGCGGCCTGGGACGAAGGCGACCGGCTCTGGCGCATAGCCACCGACACTGGCGAGGTGATCACCACGCGCTTTTTCCTGCCTTGCCTGGGCTTTGCCGCAAAGGCCTACATGCCCGAAATCCCAGGACTCGAGACCTTCCCCGGCCAATGGCATCACACCGCGCATTGGCCGCAGGAAGGCGCGGAGCTGGCCGGGCGAAAGGTGGCGATCATCGGCACCGGGGCGAGCGGCGTGCAGGTCGCGCAGGAAGCCGCCCGCGAGGCCGCCCAGCTCACTTTGCTGCAGCGCACGCCCATTCTGGCGCTGCCGATGCAGCAGCAGCCGCTGACTGTCGCGCAGCAGGAGGAAGAGAAGGCCGGTTATTCGCGCATATTCGCCGCTCGCCGGTGTACGAGCGGCGGTTTTGACAGCCAGAGCCGCGAAGAGTCCGCACTAGAGGTGGACGAGGCGGAGCGGCTGCGCACCTACGAAGAGCTTTGGCAAGCCGGCGGCCTGCGTTTCTGGTACGCGAACTTCGCCGACCTGTTGACCGACCGTCGCGCCAACCGCTTCGCCTACGATTTCTGGCGCGACAAGGTCCGCGCCCGAATCGCCGATCCCGCCTTGCACGAAACCCTCGCGCCGACCGAGCCGCCGCATCCGTTCGGTACCAAGCGTCCGTCGCTCGAGCAGAACTACTACGAGATTTTTTCTCAGGACAACGTCGCGGTCGTCGACCTCAAGCGGGCGCCGATCGAGCGAATTGCCGCGGAGGGCATCGTCACCTCGGAAGGCGTGGTCGAGTGCGACCTGATTGTTTTCGCCACGGGTTTCGATGCCGGACGCGGTGGATTGATGCAGATCGACATCCGCGGTCGGGACGGGCGGAGCCTCGCGGAAGTCTGGCGCGAGGGAGTGTCGGCCTATCTCGGCTATGGCGTGCACGGCTTTCCCAACCTCGCCTACTTCTACGGCCCGCTAAGCCCGTCCGGCTTCGCCAACGGGCCCACTTCGGCGGAGGTTCAGGGCGACTGGGTCGCCGAGTTTCTTATCTGGCTGCGCGAACACGGGATTTCACGTTTCGAGCCCGAGCTCGCCGCTTCGGCCGAGTGGACGGCGCACGCCGCCGAATTGGGGGCGATGACTCTCTTTCCGGAGGCCCGGTCCTGGTACATGGGCGACAACGTCCCGGGCAAGCCACGCCAACTGCTCAACTACCCCAGCCTGATCGGTTACGCCTCGATTTGCGACGCGGTGGCGGCCGAAGGCTATCGCGGCTTTCATCTCGATTGAAGCGAGGACCGCTCCGAATGTCCGCACCCTCGAGCGATATCGACCCCGCCTGGGCCGCCGAACCGTCACGGCTGCCGGATTGGTTCGTTGCGGCGCTTTCGGTTCCGCGCGAAGAAGGGTTCGTCACCGTCGACCGGGTGAGAATGCACTACTTCGCCTGGGGAGACCCGGCGGCGCCCCCGGTGCTCATGACGCACGGGTTTCTTTCGCACGCGCGGTGTTTCGCCTTCATCGCGCCGTTTCTCGCCACGGACTACCACGTGGTCGCCTATGACCTCTCGGGCATGGGCGACAGCGAGGTGCGGAAGGAATGCGACCTCCCTGCGCGCGGGCGCGAGATGATCGGCGTCGCCCAGGCGCTCGGGCTCTTCGGCCACGCGCGCAAGCCGATCATCGTCGCCCACAGTTTCGGCTCAGCGGTGGCGCTGAGGGCGCTCTCGCTGGAGCCGGATGCTTTCGGCGGCGCGGCGATTTGCGATCTGATGGTGCTGCGCCCGTCGCACCTGGAAGCCTTCTGGGGAGGCGGCCATACCAGCCCTGGTTCGGGCGACCCCAATCGGCCGCACCGTCGCTATCCCGACTACGCGAGCGCTCGCGAGCGCTACGTCCTGTCGCCGCCGCAGCCGGTCGGCGAGCCGTTCCTGATGGATTACATGGCGTATCACTCTCTTCGCTGCGAGGAAGGCGCCTGGACGTGGAAGTTCTCGCCGGTGGTGTTCAAGCGCGACAATATGCGCAGCGAGTGGCTCGAGATCGGCCCGCGACTGGTGGCGGCGCCAGGGCGCAAGACGATCATCCACGGCGAGCAGAGCCTGTTGTTTACCCCAGATTCACGAGATTATGTGCGCGAGCTCGGCGGCACCGACATCCCCATGATCGCGATACCCGAAGCGCGGCACCACCTGATGCTGGATCAGCCGCTGGCGTTCACCGCCGCGTTGCGAGCCGTTCTGGCGGAATGGAGCGCCGGCTAGTCAGACCGCCTCGGCCACTTCGCCATAGCCGGCATCGGGCGGGATCGTCAGAAGTCTTTGACCCTGGCGCTCGACCAATTGGGGCTGCACCGCGACCAGGGGCCTATCCCGCGCGCGCGCGACCGCCTCGCTGGCACTATGCGATTCCGCCAGCAGCTTGAGGTTCATCCGCGTGGGGAAGATGATCGTGCGTTCGCCGGTTTCGGCAAGGCGCAACGCGTCGGCTGGCGCGATCCATTCGGCGTCCACCGCCTCGTGTCCGTCGCACGCCGCGACCTGATCGGCCGGGGCAGTCACCGCGTAGAAAAAAGTATCGAACCGCTTCGCCATGATTGCCGGCGTTATCCAGCGGGCGAACACCGTCAGGGCGTCGAGTGAAAGGCGCACGCCAAGTCCGCGAACCACATCGAGAAACGCTGCATCTCCCTTGTCGACGGCCGCGCGAGTGGCCGGGTGGCATACGTCCGCGAAGGGCCGGCCATCGGCATGGTGGGCAAGCAGGATGCCGGCTTCTTCGTAAACCTCGCGGATTGCGGCAACCCGAAGCCCGCGCTCAACGGGGTCGAGCGACCCCCATCCGGCGGCATGATCCGCCCAAGCGGGGTCCGCGTCTCCCTGGTGCGTTTTGCCGCCCGGAAAAACCAACGCACCTGACGCGAAGTCGATCTGATGATGGCGTTTGACCATCAAGACCTCAAACTGCGGCGAATCACGCAGCAACAGAATCGTGGCTGCCGGCCTTGGCGGTGCCGTATCGTCGTCGAGTGTAGATCCGGCCATCCCTTTTCCCGCCTCCAGTTCGATCGACAACGCCACGGCATCGAGAACATTCGCGACCGGGTCAAGGTTCGATATGCTCCCCGTGCGCGACCGCGGCACCTACGCTTGTGAGGACTCTAGCTGCGTCCATCCAACAGTTGGCTTTGGGACTCGATCATTGCTGTAGCGTGCATGACTCCGCTTTGCGCATCGCCAACCTTGCGAGGCGCTTAGGCCCGCTCATTGGCCAGGGTCAATGAGGTAACTAGCTGCAAATCATCGTGGTCAGGATGAGAGGAACCGGCCGGTGAGGGACGATAAGGCGGGTTGCCCCGCCATTCGCTTGAACCCGACTAAGGTCCGCGTTCCCCAGCTTTCATCATGGCGCTGTGGGTGGGGTACTTCTTCAGCACCACAGTGCAGCGGCCGGATCGATCGCCGTCCGAATCCTTTGCCCGCTCGCGGCCGGGAGGTTAAACTAGCGGCGCCACGCCCGTATCTTGGAATCGAGAGCTGGACGCCCGATCAATGAAGCGCCGGGCTTGGTGGAGAGCTGTCATGCCGGACCGGCGGAATCGCTCGCCGCGTTCTGATAACGGTTCGGCGCAAAGCTTGCAGTGGGGGTATCGATGGGGGTATCTTGCAGGTTGGGGCCGCAAATAGCTTTTAAATATCAATTGGTTACATTGTATCCGTGGATCCCTCCTCCGCTACCAACTCCCAGCAGTAGCTTTCGATGGGCAAACTGGCCAGAACCCCGCAAACCGTTTCGGCGCAACCGCCGCTCACGCGGGCTGGCCCCGTAGGAAATCAGGCGTTACGCCCCGGCGGTCCCAGTAGGCGGCGAGCCCCATCCGCTCCAGCATGGGCATGAAACGCGGGTCGCGCCGCATACCGGCGGCGACGGGGGTGAAGAGCATATTCGTTTTGCGCCGGCGCTGGTCGGGCACGTTGGGCTGGCCGGGCCGCCATTGCATCGATGCGATGATCGGCCCGTCCTCGAGATAATAAGCCTGCGCCACGGCAAAGGCAGCATCGGTCGCGCCCATAAGGTTGAGGCACATGAGAGCGTTGACCACGCCCGCAACGCTCTTTCCGACGCCTGCGACGATCGCCTGAGACGCGCGATCGACGTCGGCCGTAACCCGACTTTCCGCGGCACCGATTGCTGCCCGCAACGAGGCGATCATGGGAGCGGGGAGCTCCGGCCGCATGGCTTTGTCGTTCACATGGGCGACGGCTCGCTGGAAGCGGCCGGTCGCCGCGAGCACCCATAGCTTCGCGAACCACAGTCCCGAATGCCCCGGCCACATCTCGAGACCTCTCGCCGCAGCCCGATCAGCATCGGCAAGACGGCCCAGGAACCACAGCGCATAGACTTCCCGGTACAGGAATCCGGCGTCGAACGGGCGGCTTCCGAGAAAGGCCATGCGAGAAGTCGCGCTTTCGCGCATGCGGCCCACGGCCCCGTAGAAGAACGATCGCGAATCCCAGGTCACAACGTGGTCCGGGTAATCCGCAAGGACGGCGTCGTATCGGCGCTCGGCATTCAGCCAGTCGCCGTAGTACGGAGCCGCCAAGGCCAATGCCGCCTTCGCGTCGGCATTCCGCGGGTCGATCTCGAGCGCGCGGTTCGCCGCCTCGAATACCTTCGCTGTCGGAAACGTTGTCCTGGTCATCGCATGCTCGTCGACCCGCGCGCGGGTCAGGGCAAGCAGGCCCCACGCATTCGCGTTCGCCGGGGCTTCGGCGACCGCCTGTTCGAGCAGTGCGACCGCCTTTCGCCCAGCTTCTTCGGATCCAGGGAGCATGGCTTCTTGGCTTTGCTCGATCAGGCGCAATGCCCGATCTTCCGATGGCCGTCCCGTTGCCCAGATGGTCCCGCCAGCCGCCGCGGCAACCGCCAACCCGCCGACGATGAGGCCGCGACGGCCGATTGCATCGGGCCGAGGGGGCGTTCCTTCAACGGGGTCAGCGCGTCCAATCTTCCCCGCGGTTTGTTTTAGCCTGAAGCCGATCCTCGGAATGGTTTCGATCTCGAAACCACCCTCGGTCTTCCTGGCGATCCGGCGAACCTCGGAAATCGCGCGGTTTATCGAATCGTCGCCGACGATTTGGCCTTTCCAGCAACTGCGGATGAGGTCGTCGCGCGACAGGACCGCGCCTTGCGCATCCGCCAGCGCCACGAGAACCTGCATCACGCGCGGCTCGGCGGGGGCCGAGCCGCCCGGCCCCTCGACGGTGCGGACCGATGGCCGGATCGTCGCGGCCCCCAGCGAAAAATCCGCGCGACGCGCCAGCTGCTGCGGTTCCGCGCGGCTGGGCGCCGACGCCTGGGACAACTCTCCCAACGGAAAAGCATCAGGAAAAGATCTGGTTTCGTTCATTCACGCCACCACCTGTCCCGGTCAGATCTCGCTCGCAGCGGGATCTCGCGGTCGCCAGCCTAACACAGTTTCAGGCCCGTAACAGTCGGGAAGCGCGACCGAGACTCCCCGAAGGCCCGCGCAGGGTGCGCCGGCAAATCAGGTGGGAGAACGAGAAATGAGCATGATTCGATTGGGCGTAGCACAGGCGGCGTTACTGGGGTTGGGTGCGTCACTTTACCCGTCGACAGCGCTCGCGGACCCGACGCCAGAATGCAACGTCGGTGCAGGAGCGGCGAGCACCGAGTGCGGCGTCGATTCAAACGCGACAGGAGCGGGTGCCGTCGCAGTGGGCAACGTGGCAGCGGCAACCAATGACGAGGCGACGGCGGTGGGTGAGCAGGCCTTGGCCTCCGGCCTGCGATCGTCGGCGATCGGCAGCGAGACCGCTGCCACGGCGACCGGCTCCCAAGCGTTTGGCTACCAAGCGAGGGCAACAAGCAACTTCACGGTGGCTCACGGTCATCAGGCCCTTGCCAGCGGTTTGAACGGAACCGCGGTGGGCCCCTTCACGCAGGCGACCGGCATGGGTTCAACCGCGCTGGGCAATGCGGCCGTGGCCACCCAAGCCGGCACTGTTGCGCTGGGCGTTCGTGCAACCGCCAACGCCGCCAACGCGACGGCCGTCGGGGCCCTGGCCACCGCATCGGGGGTGGGGGGCACCGCCATCGGCCGCGCTGCTTCCGCCACGTTCGACGGTTCAACCGCGGTCGGAGCTGGTGCCGCAACGTCCGCGGTCAACCAGGTCGCCCTGGGCGGGGCGGGAAGCTCGGTCCGGATTGGCGATATCGCCGCAAGCACGGCGGCCCAGGCCGGAGCGATCGCGGTCGCCACTGTCGACGCCAACGGAACCGTGGGCCGGGATACGGCCATCATTCCAGCCGTAGCGGCGCTTCAGAGCGCATCGGCGGCACAGGCGTCCCAGTTGGCCGGCCTCTTGGTAGCGAGCTCCACGTTGGGAAGCCGCGTGGACGAGCTGTTCGATCTTCGCGCCCTGGACCGCCGCGATGCGCAGCAGGGCACCGCCGCGGCTGTCGCAATGGGGCAAGCCCCCATGCCTTCCGAAGAGGGGCGCACGTCGTTCGTCCTCAACCTGGCCAATTTCCGAGGCGAACAGGCGGCGGGGGGATCTTTCCTGCATCGGATCGCGTCGGAAAAGCCCTTCGCCATCGGAGCCGGCTTTTCCTTTGCGGGCAACAAGAACAACGCGGTTCGGGTAGGCCTGGCGGGAGAGTTCTAGCCTCGGTCGAACGACGCGAGTTGCGGAAGCGCGCGATACACGCTCGCGCTTCCGCACACTTGAGGGAAGTGACTAGCTCCCAATGCCGCCGGCAGTGACCTCGTTGCCCTCGAACACCAGGGGCGTCGTCAGGAGAGCGCGGAAGGTGTTGTAGCCGCCTGTTCCAGGAAAGAATGCGTGGAAGAACAGCTGCGGCTTGCCGTCGAGACCAGCCGCGACCGAGGCATGCCCGGGTGCCCACCATGCATGGCTCGACTTGAGCAAGGGTTCGGGGCGTTTCACGTAAGGACCGAGGACATGGTCCGAGACCGCCACCCCGATCCCATAGGCCGGCGTGCCGAAGTCGTTGCCGGCGTAGAACAACCAGTATTTCCCGTCCTGACGGGTCACGAACGGCCCTTCGATGAGATGGCCTTCCCAATCGAGATCGTTGGCGAGGACCAGCGTGTCTTGGCCGATCAGCTCGCCTTCCTCCGACAGTCGTTGTGCGTGAATGGGAGTGGTCATGGCATCGAGGATCATCGCCGCTTCCGGCACCTCGGCCAGCAACGCCTTGGCATGATTCCAGTTCGCCAGGACCGCCTCGATCAGCGGTTGCATGAAGAAGAACCGCTCCATCGGACGGCGCGATTGGGCCCACGGCAGTACGGCCGCGGCAAAGTGCGCGGTGAGGCGGTCTGCGGGCTCGCTGAAAAGCGCCTCGACGAGGTCGGGCCGCTGGCCAAGCAACCGGGCCAACGGGCGGGGCCAGACCCCGTTGTTGTCGCGCTTCCAGAACAGGTAACGATCGCCGTTGTCATCGATGAAGATGTGCGAATCGATCACCCCACCGCTCAGCACCGGCAATCCTGCGTTGTCCGGTATGTCGGTCGTGTTGACGGCATGCGCGCTGATGAGGGGGTGGCCGAGGTCGTGCCAGGGGCCATAGGGGCTGTCGCTCTTGGCGAGCCCTATGGCCAGCGCATTCGAACGCTGGCGGGCCGTGTAGACGAGCCAGTATTCATTGCCCACGCGGGCCATCTCCGGAGCCCAGAAATCGCCCACCTCACGGCCGTGCGCGGTCCACTCGGGCGCCTCGCCCTCGGGGAAGACGAAGCCGTGGTGAGTCCATCGTTCGAGATCGGGCGAATGAAGGACTGGAAACGCGTCGGGCGCATCGTTGGAGGTGGCGACGAGGATATAGCCGTCGTCGACCTTGAGCACCGCGGGGTCGCCATATCCGGCGGTCGTGCGATCGCTCAGGTTCTCGATGATAAGCGGCCGCCAGTCCGGCTCAGGGTCGTCGCCCGCCACCGGACCGTCGAAAGTGTGCGGCGGCCGGGTGCCGCATTGCTCGGCCAGCGCCGAGAAGAGATCGAGGTAGTCCTGGTGCTTGCCGCCCGTCAGGCGGAAGCTGCGAGCCGATCCGTTGATCGACACGCGGAGAGTCGTGGTCCCGTCGCTTTCGCTGGCTTCGATCTCGAAAGGGTTCTTCATTCTGGTCCGCAGCGCCGTTTTGCCGAAAACAACTTGACCCAAGCCGGGTCTGATTTATCCGATAAATCGCTGCTAGAGGTGGGAGGCCCGATGCGCAAGACCGAACCGCCGGAGCCGTCGGAGATCATGCGCGGGCTGTACGGCGACGGCATCATCGCGCTCCGGGGCGCGTTCGACGTCGCCTTCGCCGATCGGTTGCGCGGCGACATCGAGAAGCTGTTCGAGGAGGCGAACTCCATTCCCGGCGGTGCGCTGCCGAGGGGCCCGTGCCGGTTTTACGTCGAAGTGCAGCCCGAGCGGATCGGCGGCTTCGTCGAAATCGCGACCCATCCGTGGTTCGTCGCCGTGTGCAGCGCCGTCCTCGGCCCCGAATACAAGATCGTCGAGGTGGGGTTCGATATTCCATTCCCCGGCGCCACCGATCAGCCCTGGCACCGCGACTTCGCACCACCGGCCGAAACCACCGTCGGCCGCCGGCTCAACTCGCTCGCCTTCAATCTCACCGCGGTCGACACCGTTCCCGAGATGGGCCCCTTCGAGATCGCGCCCGGCACGCAGTGGGACATGTTCGAAGGCTGCACGAGGGGGATGTTCCCGCCGCGCGCGTTGTGGCCCAGGTATGAGGCGCGCGCCGAGCAGAAGCTCCCGCAGCGTGGCGACATTTCGGCGCGTTCGGCTGTGACGATCCACCGCGGGACGGCCAACCGCTCGCAAGAGGCCCGGCCGGTGCTGGTGGTCGGGGTCGACGCCCCGGGAGCGATCAACGCGCAGCATCACGACTTGCAGGTCACCCCGGGCTATCTTGCCGCATTGCCCGAACAGGTGCGTTCCCACCTCACTTACCGCACGGTCGAGGAGCTCGAACCGGTCATCCAGCACCACGTGATCGAAGGGCTCCTCGAGCCCGCCTACTGAACGCGGATTGACGCGGCCGCCAAGCTGGCCGATGAACAATTGTCTGATAAAAGAGGTGGCGAGGGTGAGCGGTCTGGAACTCAGCGAGATTCGCAAGTCCTACGGCGAAACCTTGGTCCTCGACGGTGTATCGCTGGCGATGGTGCCGTGCGAGTTCATCGCCTTCCTGGGTCCCTCCGGAAGCGGGAAGTCCACCTTGCTGCGCATCATCGCCGGGCTGGAGACAGCGGACAGCGGCGAAGTCAGGCTTGCCGGCGATCGGATCGACCGGCTGCCGCCGGGCGACCGCGGGGTGGCGATGGTGTTCCAGCACTACGCGCTCTATCCGCACATGTCCGTGCGCGACAACATGGCGTTCGGCCTGCGCAACGCGCGCGTCTCGGCCGGCGAGATCGCGGCGCGCATCGAGCAGGCCGCCGCCGTGCTCGAGATCGAAAGCCTGCTGGACCGCAAGCCCGGCCAGCTTTCCGGCGGCCAGCGCCAGCGCGTCGCCATCGGCCGGGCGATCGTCAAGCAGCCCAAACTGTTCCTGCTCGACGAGCCGCTGTCGAACCTCGACGCGGCCCTGCGCAACCGCACCCGGGTGGAGCTCGCGCAGCTGCGCCGGCGGGTCGAAGCAGGGGTGATCATGGTCACGCACGACCAAGCCGAGGCGATGACGCTGGCGGACCGCATCGTGGTGATGAACGACCGGCGCATCCAGCAGGTTGGCGCACCGATGGAAGTCTACACCCGGCCGGCCAACACTTTCGTGGCCGCGTTCGTCGGTTCGCCGGCGATCGCCTTGCTGCGGGTGACGCGGGCCGCGTCGGCCGAGTTCGCGACCGTATCGCTGGGCGAGGGCGGCCTCGTCGAGACCCGGGTTCCCGTTGCCGACCTGCCGGCGACCGACGAGCTGACGCTCGGCCTGCGCCCCGAAAACGTGCGCGCGGTCGCGCCGGGATCGGGAACGGTCGATGCGGAAACGATCCTCGTCGAACGGCTGGGTGACCGCACGCTCGTCTACGCGCGGCTGGCGGACGGGCAGGAAGCGACCGCGGTCGACGAGGGCGCCAGCACGCTCCGGATCGGCGACCGCGTCGGGCTCGCCATCGACGGCGGGGCAGCCCACATCTTCGGCCCCGACGGGACGGGCTACCACGCGGTGGCCGACGCATGAGGGGCGCGCGCACGGGGAAAGCCTGGCATGGCTACGCGTTCGTCGGGCCCTTCGTCGCGCTCTATGCCTTCCTGCTTCTCTACCCCTTGCTGATGGGGTTCGAGATCAGCCTGAACCGGGCGGACCTGTTCGGTTCGCGCCGCTTCGTGGGTCTTGAAAACTACGCAAGGTTGTTCGCCGACCCGATCTTCTACGAGGCGGTCGGCAACACTTTCCTGCTCGCCCTGCTTATCGTGCCGACGCTCACCGTCATCACGCTCCTGCTGGCGCTCGCGCTCAACCGCACCACCCGCTCGGCGGGTATCCTGCGCGGGGTATTCTTTTCCTCGTCGGTCCTCTCGGTGACCATCGTCACGCTGATCTGGCGGTTCGTGCTTACCCCCGACGCCGGGCTCATCGCCAAGGTGCTTGCCTGGTTCGGGCAGGAGCCGATCCCCTTCCTCAGCCACCCGGACCTGACCATTCCCGCGCTCGCCATCACTACGATCTGGTGGAGCCTCGGGCTGCCGATGATGCTGTTCCTCGCCGGCTTACAGCAGATTCCGGGCGACGTTTACGAGGCCGCCGCGCTCGACCGGGCGAGCCGGTGGACGACGTTCTGGAAGGTCACCCTGCCGTCGCTACGGCGCACGCTGGTGCTGGTCGTCATGCTGCAGACCGCCGCGCAGCTGCAGATCTTCGGCCAGGCGCAATTGCTCACCTCGGGCGGCCCGAGCGGGCGGTCGCGGCCGATCGTGCTCTACATCTACGAGCTTGCCTTCGGCCGGTGGGAACTCGGCTACGCCATCGCCGCGGCCGAGGTGTTGTTCCTGCTCGTGCTGGTGGTCACCGCGCTGCAGTACTGGACGGTAAGCCGCATGGACGCCGCCCGGTGAGCGGCGAGCGCAACCGCCTGTCGCTTCCGGCGCTGATCGCGCTGCTGATTGGCGCGGCGATCATGGTCGCGCCACTGATCTGGACGCTGCTGCTGTCGTTCAAGAGCAACGACGAACTGATGCGCGACAGCGCGGCGGCGTTCTCCCCGCCGTATACCCTGGAAAATTACCAGGCGATCGTGGCGGCATCGATGGTGCCGCGCTGGCTGCTCAACAGCGCGATCGTTTCGCTGGGCACCACCGCCGGGGTGCTGATACTCTGCTCGCTGGCGGGCTACGGCTTCGCCCGGCTCGAATTCCCCTTTCGCAAGACGATCTTCGCGCTCGTGCTGTTCGGGCTCGCGATTCCCGAACAGGCGGTCATTCTACCGCGCCACCAGTTGTTCGCCGACCTTGGGCTCCACAATTCGTATCCCGGGCTGATGCTGCCCGGGCTGGTCGCCCCGTTCGGGGTATTCTTCATGACCCAGTATTTCCGCGCGATCCCGGTCGAGCTCGACGAAGCCGCGATGCTCGATGGCGCGACGCGCTTCACGCTGTTCTGGAAGGTGCTGCTGCCGCTGACGATTCCGGCACAGGCAACGCTGGGCGTGTTCACCTTCCTCGGCTCGTGGAACGAGTATTGGTGGCCGCTGATCTCGGCGACGACCAGCGACCGGTTCACGCTGACCGTCGGGCTCGCGTCGTCGCAGATGAACTATGCGCAGACCAGCGGGCTCGGCTTCCTGATGGCGCAGGCGGTCTTCGCCTCGATCCCGATCCTTATCGTCTATCTCATATTCCAGAAACAGATCGTGCGGGCGATGGCGGGGACGGCGGTGCGATGAGGCGCGCGCTCGTTCTGCTCGCTGCGGTGCTGCTGGCGGCATGCAGCCGGGGCGACGACCGGACGACGATCGTGGTCCAGCGCTTCTTCGGCGAGTGCGGGGCGGTTTACGGCTCGACCACCGACGTCGCCAAGGCGGAAACCGAGTGCGGCATACTCGCCACCATGATCAATGCGTTCGAAGCGGAAAATCCCGACGTCCGGATCAAGGTCAACGTCGTCGCCTGGCCGGGCTACCCCCAACTATCGGCCCAGTTGGCGGCGGGCGATCCACCCGATCTCGTGACGATGCACCAGTCGGTGATCTCGGACTACCAGGCCCTCGGCCTGCTCGCGCCGATGGACGCGGTGCTGAAGGACGCCGGCATTACTGCCGACGACTTCACCCCGGCGGGCAGGGCAGGGGTGGTCAAGGACGGGCGCATCTACGCCATGCCGTGGGACACCATCGGCGGCCTCTTCCACATCAATACCGCGCTGATGGACGAGGCCGGGCTGATGCGAGGCGGCAAGCCGGTGCTGCCGAACTCGCCGGAGGAGCTGCTCGACCACGCCCGGCAGTTTCGCGAGGCGACCGGCAAGCCTTACCTCATCCAGGCGCAGGTCAACGATCCGGCGACCCACGTCCGCAATGTATACACTTACCTTCTCGCCCAGGATCAGGTGATATTTCCCGATGCGCGGCACATTCGCATCGACACGCCGCAGGCGCGCGAGATCGTCGAGCTGCTGCGCCTGATCCATGCCGAAGGCCTTACGACGCGGAGCCAGGATTTCTCCGCCGCGACGCAGGCGTTCACCAACGGGGAAGGGGGCATCTTCCCCGTCGGCACCTGGATGATCGGGCCCTACGACACGGAGGCCAACACGCCGGGCCGGCCGCTCTACAAGTCCTATGCGGTGGTGCCTTATCCGGCGATCTACGGCCACCCGGCGGCGTTCGTCGACGGGCATTCGTGGATCATGCCGAAGCGCGAGCGCACCGCAGCGGAGCTGAAGGCGATCTCCGCCTTTCTCGGGTTCCTCGCGCGGCACAACTACGACTGGACGCGAACCGGGCATCTGCCTGCCTTCAAGGCGGTGCTCGACATGCCGCAGTTCAAGGCGCTCCCCCACCGCAGCGAAATCGCCGCGATGGCCGCGACCGGCGGGCAATTGCCAGCATACGTTCAGCGGCAGTCGGCGATCCAAGGGCTGCTGGCGGAGGAGATCGAAGCAGCGGTGACGGGGCTCAAACCTGTGGATAGGGCACTGAAAGATGCCGAGCGGCGGGTAAACGAATTGCTGTCACAAATGTTATAGGTTTCCTGAGAAGATAATTTGCCAAGCGCGGATCGGCTCACTGGCCGGTGCCGATCCGAACGATAAAGGCCGGGCTGAATTTGGATCGTTTCAATCACATCATCTGCGGGGGCAGATTATGCAAAGACGGGTTAGAGAATACGTCGAGATCGACAGCCACCGATCGCTCGACGACATCATCGAAGAACTTAGCCGGCTGCGCGACAGCCTGCCCAACGGCGCGGAGGCGGAGATCCGCATGCGTGGTGACGACTTTTTCGGTCGACACCTGTGTGTGACTTACCTGCGTGGGCTGACCGCAGAGGAGGCGCATTGTGAAGCGCGCTATGCCTTGGCCGGGTTGCCGGACGTCGCGGCCGCAGCCTGAAACGGCGGAGCGCAGTCAGCCGAGCCGGGCCCGCATCCGCTCGGCGGCCTCGGCCTGCTGCTCCAGGGCGTAGAGCCGCTCGGAGTGCCCCGGCGGCACGATCGGAACGGTGAGGCACATGCTCGATGCGGGCAGGATCTCCCGCCAGTCGGCGATGAGCTTCTTGTAGGCCTTGCCGACCGCGCGAATGTTGCGGTCGAGGTCGTAGAGGCCGACCGGGCAGACGCTGCCCTTCTTCTCGCGCAACGCGGTATCCCAGTCGGTCTGGTCGGTCAGCGAATACCAGGTGAACCCGACTGTCGGGATGCCGACGTTGCGCACGCGCAGGACGTTGGCCCACTCCTTCCATAGCCACAGCACCGCTTCGTCGCCGCGTGGGCCTTCGCGCAGGTTCGTTTCGGTGTGCATCACGGGCAGGCTGTAGCGATCGAAGTACTGGCGCGTGATCTCGGCGTAGCCGAACACTTCGCCCGCCGCGTCGGTATGCCCATCGGCGTACACGCGGTGCTCGTTGGTCATGTAGTAGTCGTTGCCGAGGATGCAGTGCTGCTTGAGCCGGTGGGTCAGGAACCAGTTGTATTCATCGCGGCTCATGCCGTTTTCCAGCAGGTACTCGTACATGTCGCTGTCGACCCGGCGGCCGTAGTTGAGGTCGAGCGAGAGGAACCGCCACTGGTTGCGGATTTCGGCCGGGGCGATCGCCGCCGGACTGTCGGCGTGGAAGTATTCCGAGGACTCGCTCTGGACGAAGATCGCGTCGGGCCGGCGCTTGAGGATCTCGATCATAGCCATGACATTGGCTTTGACGATGTGCTTGAGCGCGGTGACGAACGAACGGTCCGTCGTCATCTGCTCGTTCCACCAGCCGTAGCGGGCGGAGAACACCGCGCAGATGAACATCTCGTTGATCGGGGTGTAGAGCTGGACCCACGGATAGCGCTCGGCGAACGCGCCCGCGTAGAGCGCGAACAGTTGCGGGAAGTCGGGGTTCTGGAAATTGCCGATCCAGTCCGGCACGCCGAAATGGCACAAGTCGAGCAGCGGGGTGATGTTGCGGCGCTTGAGGTCGGCCAGGGTCTCGTCGGCGAACTGCCAATCGTACCGTCCCGGCCCGCGATAGGTGGTGTGGAGCGGGGGGCCGTAGCGCAGGTAGTGGATGCCGAGTTCTTCGACGCAGTCGAAGTCGACTTTCCAGTGCTCGTAGTGGCCGCACGATTCCATCTGGTCGACGCGGGTCCGGCCGCCGTCGATGGTGGGGATGCTGTTCTCGATCCCCGTGGCGAACATGAAGTGGGCGATCTTTCGTCTCCTTCAGCCTGCGAACGGCAATTCGGCGATGCCCGTCACGCCGGGCTCGAAACAGAACAAACCGCCCGCCTGCGGCTGGCGTTCCAGTTCCGCTGGGGTGAAATCGCGGCGCGCCGAGGTGATGAAAAGCTTGTCCAGCCGCTCGCCGCCGAACGCGCAGCTCGTGGGGCGCTGGACTGGCACCGCGATCTCCTGCAACCTTTCGCCCGTCGGCGAGAGGCGGCGGATGCACCAGCCGTCCCAGAAAGCCACCCATAGGCAATCCTCGGCATCGACGGTCATCCCGTCGGGATAGCCGTCGCCCTCGCCGAATTGGGCGAAGACGCGGCGGTTGGAGGCGTTGCCGGCGCGGTCGAGCTCGAACGCGTAGATGATCTGGCGGCCGGAATCGGTGTGGTACATCGTCCGGCCATCGACGCTGAAGGCGGGCCCGTTGGTGACGGTGTAGCCGCTGTCGATCCGGGTGCAGCGGCGGTCCGCATCGAGGCGGTAGAGCGAGCCGCTGGCGGCCCTTTCCGTCCGGTCCATCGTTCCCGCCCAGAAGCGGCCCTCGCGGTCGACCTTGCCGTCGTTGAAGCGGTTGCCTGGCTGATCGGTTTCGGGATGGACCAATGGGGCAATCGCGAAATCCGCGCCGATCGCGACGATCCCGTCGAGGCTGCCGCCGATGAAGCCGCCGGCGGCGCGCGGCACGATCGAACACAGCGTTTGCGTCGGCTCGACGACATCGGTCTGTCCCGCAGCGTTCTGGAACAATCTTCCGGACACTATATCGAGCCAATGCAGCGCTTCATTGCGCGCTATCCAGACGGGTCCTTCGCCGAGAACGGCGCCCACGTCGGCGATGCATTCCACGTCAGGCTTCCTGTTCCGCGGCCGCAATCAGCGCCTGGACGTCGATGATCAGCGCCGCCATCGCAGTGCCCGCGGCCTCGGAATCGTGGCGCTCGATCGCCTCCAGAACCGCCCGGTGCTGGTCGAGATCGGCGGTTCTGCCTTTGAATCTATTGGTGAATCTGATCGACGTGCGCAGCGCGGTCTCGACCACGTCGCGGAACTGACGGTAGAACGGATTGCCGCACGCTTCGAGGATCGCGACATGGAAGGCGATGTCGGAATCGAGCGGATCGTCGTCGCCGGCCTCGGCCGCGACCATCCGTGCGAATCCGGCTGAAATGATCGCCAACCCCTCCCCATCATGCGTCCGCGCCGCCAATGCCGCGGCGCCGGGCTCTATGGCGATCCGTAACTCGGTGAAATGTCTGAGCAATTCCAGGGAGAACTTGCGCTCGAGCAGCCAGCGCAGGACATCGGGATCGAAGAGGTTCCAGTAGGTTGCCGGCTGAATGGTCGTGCCCTTGCGCGGGCGTGCGGTCAGCAGACCTTTCGCCCCCAGCATCTTGACCGCCTCGCGAACCACCGACCGGCTCACGCCGAATTCGGTGGCGAGAGATGCCTCGGTCGGAAACGGGGTACTGTCGTAGGCCCCGGTCACAATCGCGCGGCCGATCCGGTCCAGCATTCCGTAAGTCAAATTGCGCCCGTCCCGGCTGCTCATCTTCGCCCCCTCCCGCTTGTGTCCGGAGCGCTCACTCGGCACCCACTCCGAAACGATCGACCGTCTCGCGCTCCCCGCACAAATACGCGTCCGCCACGATCCGCAATGGCTCCGCGTCCACCTCCACCCGCCGCTCTTGTTGGACGAGCGCGAAGTGGCTGTAAATGGAACGGTACTCCGGCCGTTTCGGCAAATCTTGCGGCACGCCGTCGATCGTGAGCGACGCACCTCCATCGTGGAGTTCGACGCACAATCCCGAACCGGTGGTGATGCTGACGGCCCATTTCTCCGGCCCGGTCTCGCGCCAGTCGAACCGCGCACCTCGGTCCGTTCCCGCGAACACAACTTCTGCTGCGATTGGCGACTGAGCGTCCGCGGGTATCAGCAGGCGGGCGGTATCGACCACCAAAGTAGAGGGGAGGATTCGGCTGGCGATAGAGAGCGCGTTGACCCCGGTGTCAAATACGCCGAACCCGCCAGCCTGCCAAATCCACCGCTGCCCCGAATGCCATTTGCGCACGTTCTCGCGCCACTCGATGTCGAGGCTGGCGACTTCGTGCCCGGCCAAGACCCGCGCCGCCGGCTCCACCCCGACTGCGTGCTGCGAATGCCATGCGGCGTAGAGGGGGGCGCAAGCCTGGCGCGCAGCGCGCTCGAGCTCCAGTATTTCACCGAGCGTGGAGCACGGGGGCTTCTCGAGTAGCACACCAAGCCCTGCGGCGATCGCCTGGCACGCGATCGCGAAGCGTACCTCTGGCGGCGTGCAAATCGCCACGGCGTCAACTTCGCCCGGCATTTGCTCGAGCATGGTGCCGATGTTTTCGAAGCAGGGCGCTCCTACGTCAGGATCGGAGCCCCGCGTTACAACAGCAGCTAGCCGAAAGTCCTGGTTCGCCCGGATCGACGGCAGATGCTCATGTCGGGCGATATGGCCGAATCCGACCAGGGCAATCCGGATGGTCACGGCAACGCCCGCGTGTATGCCATTGCCTGGCGACGCACGGCAGCCGCGTCGTCACCGGGTCGGTATAATCCGCTCCCGAGCCCGAACCCGCTTGCGCCGGCATCGAGGTAGCTTGCCATCACCTGCGGGGTCACTCCACCGACCACGATCACTAACGCCGCGCGAGGGAGGACGGCGCGCTGGGCCTTTACCACCACAGGCCCGGCGGCTTCGCCGGGAAACAGCTTCAAAGCGTTTGCTCCTGCTTCCAAGGCGGCAAAAGCTTCGGTCGGGGTGAAGTACCCGGGAGCGGACACCAGTCCCGCCGCAACTGTCGCGCGGATGACGGCCTGATCGACGTTGGGCGAAACCACGATCTGGCCGCCGGCCCCTGCGACCCGCGCAACCTGTTCTGGATCGAGAACCGTGCCGGCCCCGACCAGCGCCCGATCGCCGAGTCGAGCGCGGAGCTTCGCGATCGATTCGAAAGGATCAGGAGAGTTGAGGGGCACCTCGATGATGCCGATGCCCGTTTCGACCAGAGCTTCGCCGACCTCTTCGCATTCGGCGGGAGGAATCCCGCGCAAAATGGCCACAAGAGGGCAGGCCGCGAATTGCCGACGGAATTGGATGACGTTGCTCATGGCAGTCTCCGAACGATCTTGGCGATCCCCGCGAGGAAGGCTTCTGCGCCATCGACCACTTGGCTGTCTCGACCGGCCAGATATAGTGCCCGCGCATAGAGGGCGCACAAGTCCGGACGGCCCAGCACGGTCAGGGTAGTTCCCGGAAACTCTCGTAGTCCTGCAGCGACTTCGCTCCCGATTAGTATTCCGCTGGCGCGCGAAACTGCGTCGGGGACGTCTCCTTCGAGCAGGCCGCGCGCGCGGATCTGAAACAGCGAGGACAGCGGAGGCCGGCCCGAGAGCGACTCCATCACCCCTGCGTCGAACTGGGGGCCGATCTTTGCCGTGCCCGTGACCGCTTCGGCGAGGATGCTGTGCTCGCGAAGCAGCGCAAACAGTTCGCCAGTCATCATGGTTCGAAAGCGAACGATTCTGCCGGAAACGACCTCCACCCATTTGGCGTGCGTTCCGGGGTGGCAGACGGCGGAATCCGCTGGAATGAATCCCGCGACGATCCCGCCAACGATCTGGACCTCTTCGCCCCGCATGACATCCGCGCCGCGGTCCCCCCGCTGGCAAAGGCCCGGAAGGATGCCCGTACGGTGATCAATCCAGAGAACCCGCCGCGCCAGCGCTTCTTCGCTCGCCGGCACCTCCACATAAGGCGCTTCGTGCCAACCCCGCTTGGAGCCGACCATTCCGGCGAGCAGCATCGGCAGGTCGCCCAGCGTCTCGCGAATTTCCGTAACCGCAGCGGGAAATTCACCAGTAGGCACCGATGAAAGGCCGAAGTCGTCCTCGAAACTCGCTGTCGGTCCACCGCGTTCGACACGGTAGGCGCGGCGATTGGTCGTCCCCCAATCGACGGCGATGTAGGCTTGGTGCCAGCTCATTATATCCCGCCCAGGGCAGCAGCGCGTGCTTGCGGCTGTTCAATTATCGTATAAAAGTGCGACCCGTCGATGTCGAGGGCGCCCCGCTTCATGAAAATCAGCCGGATCGAGACTTTTCACGTTCCGCCACGCTGGCTGTTCGTCCGGATTGAGGCGGACGACGGCTCGGTCGGATGGGGTGAGGCAAGTCTCGAAGGACACGCCGAGGCCGTCGATGGCGCCTTCGAGGCGCTCAGAGACCGGTTGATGGGTCACGATCCGCGCCGCATCGAAGATGTCTGGCAGGTCGGCTATCGCGGCGGATTCTATCGCGGCGGGGCGGTCCTCATGTCGGCCCTTTCCGGACTTGATCAGGCGCTGTGGGACCTCAAGGGGCGCCATTACGGGGTGCCGGCTTGGGAGATGCTGGGCGGTCGCGTACGCGACAGGGTCCGCGCCTATGCCTGGATCGGCGGGGACCGCCCGGCCGACATTGCGGCCGCCGCACGCGCTCGCAAGGAGCAGGGCTTCTCCGCGGTGAAGATGAACGCGACTGCCGAACTCGAGTACCTCTCGACGCCAAAGTTCGATGATATCGTCGACCGGGTGAAGGCCGCTCAGGATGCAGGGCTGGACGTGGGGCTCGACTTTCACGGCCGCGTGCACCGGGCGATGGCCAAGCAGCTAGCGAAGGCGCTCGAGCCGCTGGGACTGCTGTTCATTGAGGAGCCTTTACTCTCGGAGAGCCCCGAAGGGCTGGTCCAGCTTGGGAATCTGACCTCAACACCGATCGCGCTCGGCGAGCGGCTCTACTCCCGCTGGGACTTCAAGCCTTTCCTCGAAAGCGGTGCGGCCGACATAATCCAGCCGGATCTCAGCCACGCGGGCGGGCTCAGCGAGTGCCGGCGCATTGCCGCGATGGCGGAATGCTATGATGTCGCCGTGGCACCGCACTGCCCGCTGGGGCCGCTGGCGCTGGCATCCTGCCTGCAGTTGGCGGCGACTGCTCCCAATGTTGTGCTGCAGGAAATGTCGCTCGGCATTCACTACAATGAAAACCACGATCTGCTCGCCTTTTGCTCCGATGCAGCGGCTCTGACGCCGAGCGACGGCTACCTCGCGATTCCACAAGGCCCGGGGCTGGGGATCGAGATCGATGAGGGGGCCGTTCGAATCGCGCACGAGACCCGCCATCGCTGGCGAAATCCGATCTGGCGCCATGCGGACGGCAGCTTCGCCGAGTGGTAAAGGCTTCTGAATAGGATTAATCTTATAAATCGCTTGCCCGGGCATGCGGAGGGCCGCTATCAGCGAGCGCGAGACCCGCGAACGGCGGGCAATCTAGGTGGGGAGTGCAAGATGCGCGTGAGAACGATCGTTCGATGCACGGTTTCGCTGATCGTGCTGGCTGCGGGCGCGAACGTTGCGCAGGCGCAGGATGCGCCACCGGTGGACGATCCGGCAGCAGAGGCCCCGCCAGAAGGTGAGGACGCCGGCATCGTCGTCACCGGCCTGCGCCAGTCGCTTCAGAGCGCCCAGAACATCCGCCGCAATTCCGAACAGATCGTCGATGCGGTCGTCGCCGAGGACATCGGCAAGCTGCCCGACGTTGCCGTGTCGGACACCGCGGCGCGCATTCCCGGCATTCAGGTGGAGCGCAACGGCGGCGAAGCCAGCCGCGTGCTACTGCGTGGGCTCGACCGCTTCAACTATACCACGACGTACAACGGGCGCGAGATCTTCACTGCAGAAACGCGGTCTGTGGCCCTGCAGGATTTTCCCGCCGGGGGCATCAGCGCAATTGAGGCCTTCAAGACTTCGAGCGCCAACCTCGTCGAGCCCGGCGTGGCCGGCCTTATCAATGTTCGCTCGCGCCGCCCGTTCGACTTCGACGGCGCCGAAGTGGCCGGCTCGGTTTGGGCGGTCTACCCCGACCAGTCGCGCGACGTGGAGCCCAACGCCCAGTTGCTCCTCAGCAACCGCTGGGATGTCGGCGCGGGCGAGATCGGCGCGCTTATCAACGTCTCCTATACGCGGCTGCACTACCGGGATTCGATTCGCCGGCACGGCTTCTTCATTGCCGATCTTGCCGGTGCGCGCTCGCCCGACTGGCCGGAAATTCGCTACAACGAAGCCGAGCGTTGGCGTCCATCGGTCAACGGCGCGATCCAGTGGCGGCCCACACCCGACCTCGAGTTCTACGTCGAGGGGCTATGGCAGGGCTACCGCGAGCGCGCGACAGACCGGATGTGGGCGCAGCCGCTGTGGGGTGGCGCGTCGTACGAGAACATCGTGCTCAACGGCAACCAGATCATCAGCGGCACAGTAAACCGGCCGACTGCGTGCTGCGGCGGCAACCAGACCTGGGGCTTCCAGGGTGCCACCAGCCGTGACACCGATACCTACCAGTTTGCCGCGGGCGGGCGTTGGGAAACCGGACCCCTCCTGATAACCGCCGACATCGCGCGCACCGACAGCACCTTCGATTTGCGCACTGAGAGCGTCGATTACGAGATCAATACCAACAATTTCTCCGTCGACTGGTTCACCGGCGAAGTCGGCGGCTCCGGACCGACCTTCCAGGTGCGCGGAATCGATCCGACCAACCCGGCGATCTATAACTATCGCGGGTTCTTCGAGGATTACCTGACCGCCAAGGGTGACGACTGGCAGGCCCGCCTCGATTTCGTCTTCGAGCCCACGGGAATCGATTTCCTGCCCAGCATCGAATGGGGTGCCCGTTTCGTCGACCGCAACGCATCGGCGAACGCTGGTAATTTCTACTGGAACCTGCGCGATAGGGGCATTCCGATCACCGCCGTGCCGCTGGACTATGTTCTCCAGCCGGCCGGTTTCCGCGGCGATAGTAACGCACCGTTCCCCATGAGCTGGTTCGGGCCCACCTTCGACAGCGTGCACAACAACCTCACGGAATTGCGGCAGTTCAACATCACCCAGACGGGTACCGGGTCGCTCGATGGTCCGCCGACCGACCCGGCACGCACCTATACTATCAGTGAACGCTCGTGGGCGGGCTACGCGCAGTTGAACTACGCATTCGGAGGAGGGGGCGGCATCGAAGTCGACGGCTCGCTCGGCATGCGGGTGGTGAAGACCGAGAGCGACATTCGCGGGACAGCGTTCACAACCGCGGGGCCGGTGCCGGTCGACTTCGAGAACAGCTACACCGACTGGCTGCCCAATGCGAGCATGCGCATCCGCCTCACGCCGGAGTGGCAGCTGCGCCTCGCCGCGACGCAGACCCGTACGCGGCCGGGCTTCGATCAGCTCAATCCGGCGCTGCGGCTCAACCCGCCACCGGGGTGCGTGCCCGGTGGTCCAACCGACTGCGTGCGCACCGGGTCAGGCGGCAATCCCTTCCTCCAACCGCTCGAGTCCGACAACTACGACGCCAGCCTGGAGTATTACTTCTCGCGCTCCGGTTTTGCGTCGGTAGGTTTGTTCCGCCGCGATATGACCGGATTCATCGCCAATCGGGGCTACCAATTCCCTGACGCCGATGCAGAGTCTGGCTTGCCGTTGGTCATCACCGGTCCGGTAAATACCCGCGAAGCGCGCATCCAGGGTTTCGAAGCACAGGTGACCGGGTTCTTCGACTTCCTGCCGGGGATTCTCAGCAATTTCGGCGCCCAGGCGAACGTGACCTACATCGATGCGGAAGCCGAGTTCGGGTTCTTTTGCTCAACCACTCCGGACACCGAATGCACACCGCGCCCCGGTGCGCCCAACGCCACGACTCTGCGAGCGGACATTCCCGACGTGTCGAAGTGGACCTACAACCTCGTCGGCATGTACGAGGACGAGCGCCTCACCGTTCGTCTGGCCTACAACCACCGCACCAGCTTCCCGGAGGCGGATCGCGCCGAGCGCGATGGATTCTTCACCCTCCAAGGCCGCGGCAATCCGGTTTCACGGCTGGATTGGTCGAGCAGTCTCAACGTCACCGACAACTTCACTGTGTTCTTCGACTGGACCAACATCCTGGGCGATCCATTCAAGTCGGACATCGTCCGGGTGAACTATCCGGCCGGCGTGCCGAGCGCGCCAGAGATCTTCCCGATGGTCGTGCGGTTCGAGGAGTCGGTGATGTCGGGCGGGGTGCGCTTCCGCTTCTGAACACCTGGGCGGGACCCCGCAGAATCGTAGTGATCGGCGGAAGGCGCGCAAGGCATGTTGCCGCGGCTCCGCGCTGCGTGCACGAAGCGGCAGGATGAGCGACCAGGCAATCAGCAAGGTGGTCATCGTCGGCGGCGGCACCGCCGGCTGGATGGCCGCGACCGCAATGTCGGTGCTGCTGGACACGCGCACGGTCGAGATCGTGCTCGTCGAATCCGATGAGATCGGCATCGTCGGGGTGGGGGAAGCCACGATACCGCCGATCAGCGCATTCAACGCCATGGTCGGCATCAACGAGGACGAATTCCTCGCCGCTAGCAAGGCGACCTTCAAGTTGGGGATTGAGTTCGTCGACTGGGGCCAGTTGGGGGAGCGATACTTCCACCCGTTTGGGCCGCATGGACAGGACTTCCAGGGGGTCCATTTTCACCAAATCTACCTTCGCGAGGCCAGGCGTCGCTCGCTCCCCGACATCGCCCACTGGTCGATGAGCGCGGCTGCCGCTCGCCTCGGCCGGTTCGCCCGGCCGGGACCCGACGCACGACTGCCGCTATCGCAACTCGCATACGCCTTTCACTTCGATGCCGGGCTCTACGCTCGCTTCCTGCGCAGCGTCGGGGAGGGGAAGGGGGTACGGCGAATAGAGGGAAAGATTGTCAGCGTCACACGCGATGGGGAAAGCGGGCATGTACGCGCATTGGCGCTTGCCGACGGCAGCGCGATCGAAGGGGAACTGTTCATCGACTGCTCGGGTTTTCGTGGGCTGCTTATCGAGCAGGAACTGGCCACCGGGTACGACGACTGGAGCCGTTGGCTCCCCTGCGACCGCGCGGTGGCGGTCCCCTCCGAACTCGAGGGTCCGCCCGACCCCTTCACGCGGTCGACGGCGCGCGCTGCGGGCTGGCAGTGGCGCATTCCCCTCCAGCACCGCATGGGCAACGGCCTGGTCTATTCCAGCGCCCACCTCGATGCGGCCGCGGCCGAGTCGCTGCTGTGCGCTAACCTCGAAGGCGAGATGCTTGCCGAGCCGCGGCACCTCTCGTTCACCGCCGGGCGGCGCCGCCTCGCGTGGAACGCGAACGTCGTCTCGCTGGGTCTGTCGAGCGGGTTCGTCGAGCCGCTCGAATCGACCAGCATCCATTTCATCCAGAGCGGGATTGCGAAGCTGATCGCGCTGTTCCCCGACCTCCGCTTCGATCCGGCCGAACGCGACGAATACAACCGGCAGATGGCCGAGGTGTTCGAGGACGTGCGGGACTTCATCATACTCCATTACCATGCCACCGAACGCACAGACTCCGACTTCTGGGATTACTGCCGAACGATGACCATTCCCGACAGCCTCGCCGCCAAGCTCGAGCTGTGGCGCGCCAAGGGGCGGCTGTTTCGCGAAGGGCGGGAGCTGTTCGGTACCGCCAGCTGGGTGGCGGTGCTCCTGGGGCAGGGCGTCGTTCCGCGGGAGACCGAGCCCGCTGTGAACGGCATCGACCCGGCAATGGCCCGGGACGCGCTCGACAAGATGGGACTCAGCTACCGGCGCATGGCCGAGAACATGCCGCCCCACGCCGAGTTCGTCGCGCGCGCGTGCGCTAACGCTTCTCCGCCGACCTCAGGCTAACGCCCAGCCGCGGCGTGTCACCATCCCATAATAGCGGGGCGACGTAGAGATATCGCGCGTTGTCTGCCCGGCGACAGCCCTTGGTGGCGGCCCACGCATGGAACGACACGAACTCGCGGCCCCCTACGGCAAACACGCTCTGATGGCCCGGACCGCTGAGGCACCCCGCCTTGCGATCGTTGTAGCTGTGGATGATCGGGTTTTCCGGCGCATCGGTGCAGGGACCCATCGGGCCGGAACAGCGGGCGTAACCGATTGAATAGGGCGACAGCCGCTGGTGAGTTTCCCAGCCGAAGTGGTTGGCCGAGAAGAACAGCACGTAGCCATCCCCCCGCTGCACCATCGTCGGCGCTTCGATCACGTGGGCTTCCCAAGGCGTATCGTTGCGAAGCAAGGTTACCGGCTCGCCTTCGACGGCCAATCCGTCTGCGCTCAGCTTCTGCACGAAGATATCCGTCTTCTTGCCGAACTTCGGGTTATTGGCATCGCTCTTGTAGTAAAGGTAGATCTGCCCATCGGCGTCGCGGAATGGGTGGCTGTCGATCGTTCCTCCCAGTTCTGTCTGGCAGACTAGTGGTTCGGTCGCGGTCGACACGAACGGTCCCAGCGGGCTCGTGCTGAATGCCGCGCCGAGACATTGCAAGTCGCTGGCGCGATCGTGTGCGGTGAAGTGAAGGACGTACCCGCTTGCGGTCCTGATTACCTCGGGAGCCCAGGTCCGTCCGCGGTTGGCCCACGGCGGCAGGACTGGCATAGCGTCATGGAGCCCGTCCCCGTCGCGCACGAGTTCCCAGTTTACCAGATCGCTCGAGCGGGCGACTTGGACATTGGCCTTGTCGCCCTGCGCGTTCGTCGCATAGGCGAGGAAATCGGCACCGTCGCGCAAGACCGCCGCGTCGGGGAAGTCGGTCTCGAATACCGGAACAAAAGGGCGCGAAGGCTCTCTTGCGACGGCCGGACCGCTCGTCAGGACCGCGGCGATGCCCGCGAAAAGGGCGAGGGTTGTGCGCAAGTGAACCTCCGGGCGGTGCCGCGCTTGCCGCGTCGGCCATATAATCATATAAATCACACCTGCAAGCAAGGTGAACACCCAGATGCCGCGGCCCGGAATAACTCAGCATGAATTCGGGCACTTGCCGTCGGGAGAGGTGGTCACGGCCGTGTCCCTGTCGAATGCCAACGAGATGAAGATTGGGCTGCTCTCGTATGGCGCGGCGATCCAGTCCGTAATTGTCCCTGACCGTGATGGGACGATGGCCGAGGTCACTTACGGTCACGACAACCTGGCGGCTTATCTCGCTCACCCTCAATACGCCGGGGCGACCGTTGGCCGCGTCGCTAACCGGATTGCTGGCGCCCGGTTTTCGCTGGATGGGAAAGCGTACTCAATAGCCGCAAACGATGGCACGAATGCCTTGCACGGGGGCGCCCGTGGGTTCGATAAGGCCAACTGGCGCATCGAAAGCGTAGGCGAGCGCTTGGTGACTTTCGCCCACGCCAGCGCCGACGCAGATCAGGGATTCCCCGGGAAACTCGAAGTCACCGCGACTTATGCCCTCGACGACGACAATCGCCTCAGTGTCGAATACCGGGCCACGACCGACGCGCCGACGATCGTCAATCTGTCCAATCATGCTTACTGGAACCTCGCCGGTGTCGATAGCGGCCGCTCAGCCATGGGGCACCGGCTGAGCATCGACAGTGCAGCATATTTGCCGGTCGATGCCACGCTGATTCCGACGGGCGAACGCCGCCGGGTCGAGGGCTCGGCGTTCGACTTCCGTCGCCCCGCGATTATCGGCGAGCGTGTGCGCGACGGATCCGAAGAGCATCTCAGGCCTGGTCGGGGGTTCGACCACAATTGGGTGCTTGGAGATTGCCCGGCGGAGAATACGCGGCCCATCGCCCGGCTCGATGATTCGCTATCGGGCCGCAGCATGGTGCTCGATACCAACCAGCCGGGCTTGCAGTTCTATTCCGGCAACTTCTTCGACGGAACGGTCGCGGGGCATGGCGGGCGACTCGTAAGGATGGGCGACTTCATCGCGCTCGAACCGCAGGCATTTCCGGACACGGTGAACCAGCCGGCCTTCGGGTCCATCCGGCTCGATCCGGGAAGCATTTACCGGAACATCATCGGATGGACGTTCTCTGCGCAGGAGGTCGGCGGATGATCCGGTCGTTGGGCCTGTTGCTGGCCGCGCTGCTGGCGGCTTGCGCGACCGCAAGCACCGAGCCGTCGGGCCCTATCGTCGCGCTCGACATGAACTTTCCCGACCCGGCGGTGATCCGCGCGCCCGACGGCTACTACTATGCGTATGCCACCCAAGGCGAAGTCGGCGGGCGCATGATCAACATCCAGGTCGCCCGATCGCGAGATCTCGTCAGCTGGGAGCATCTCGGGGATGCCTTGCCGGCAAAGCCCGCGTGGGCTGCCAAGACTCAGGACTTCTGGGCACCTGACGTATCCGAACATGATGGCCGCTACCTGATGTATTACTCGGCCAAGCCGGACGCGGCGCTGGACGACAGTTCGCGGGGCCTGTGCCTGGCGGTGGCGAGCGCGCCGTCCCCGCGCGGCCCGTTTACAGATATGGGCCGCCCGCTGATATGCGGAGAAAGCTTCGTGAACATCGATCCGATGGCGTTCGACGACCCCGCGACGGGCCGGGCCCTGCTCTACTGGGGGTCGGGGTTCGGGCCGATCAAGGTGCAGGAACTCGCGCCCGACAGGACGTCTTTCGCTGAGGGAAGCACCCCTGTTGCGCTCGTGGACGTGGTCAAGACGGACGACCCCGCCAATTACCGGCGGCTGGTTGAGGGCGCGTGGGTCGTGCGCCGCGACGGCTGGTACTATCTGTTCTTCTCCGGCGACAATTGCTGCGGGCCCAAAGCCCACTACGCTGTCATGGTGGCGCGTTCGCGCAGCGCGCTTGGGCCGTTCGAGATCAAGCCGGATCGGGGTGGGGTGATCCTCGAGGCCAGCCCCGGATGGGTCGCCCCGGGACACAACTCGACGATCGAGGATGACGGCGGGAGAACCTGGATTCTCTATCACGCGGTCGATGTGAACAAGCCGATGGCCAAGCCCACTGACGAGATCAACACGCGGCGGATCATGCTGGTCGACAAGCTGGTATGGAAGAACGGCTGGCCCGAGATCGATCCAGGTAAATGATGGCAACCGTCTGATTATGCACCAGGCTAGTTTATGACCGGGGCGCCGCACCGTCGGTACAACCGCTTATCGGGGGAATGGGTGCTCGTTTCGCCCCACCGGCTGCAACGGCCTTGGCAGGGCGAGCGGGCCGATGCCGTGCAACCCGAACGGCCGCGACACGACCCGGCATGTCACTTGTGCCCCGGCAACGTCCGTGCCGGCGGTGCCGTGAACCCCGATTATCGCGGGACCTGGACCTTTCCCAACGACTTTCCGGCGCTACTGCCGCAGCAGACCGAGCCCAACTCAAGCGACGACTTGTTCCGGACGGAGAGCATTGCTGGCGAGGCGCGCGTAATTTGCTTTTCGCCCGATCATTCGCTGTCGCTGGCCACAATGGACGACCCCGCCCGTAGCGCGGTGGTCGACGAGTGGTGCGCCCTATCCGAGGAGCTTGGCTCCGCGTGGTCGCACGTGCAGATTTTCGAGAACCGTGGCGCGATGATGGGCGCGTCGTCGCCCCATCCGCACGGTCAGGTGTGGGCGAGCGGCTTTGTCCCGGGGCTTGTCGAGCGCGAGGACCTGCAGCAGCGGACGCACTTTGCGGGCCGCGGGCGCCCGTTGCTCGACGAAGTTGCAGATGCCGAGCTCGAAAGTGGCGAACGAGTCGTGGCCGCCAACGATCACTGGCTGGCGATAGTGCCGTTCTGGGCAGCTTGGCCGTTCGAGACGCTGGTGATCGCTCGCCATGACGTGCGTCGGCTCGAGGATCTCGGCGATGAGGCGCGCGCTGCGCTTGCCGGCATACTTGGCACGCTGCTGCAAGCCTGCGACCGGCTGTTCGATGCGCCGTTTCCCTACTCGATGGGCTGGCACGGCGCGCCCCATTCCCTCGGCGTGGACAGCGTGCACTGGCGATTGCACGCCCATTTCTATCCGCCGCTGTTGCGCTCGGCAGAGGTGCGCAAGCACATGGTCGGATTCGAGCTTCTCGCCGAAGTGCAGCGCGACCTCACGGCGGAAGCGGCGGCCGAACGGCTGCGGGAGATGATCCGATGACGGCCATGGAACGAGCCGAACAGGCGTTCCGCGCACACTACGGAACGGCGCCGGATGGCGTGACGTTCGCGTCCGGGCGGGTGAATCTGATTGGCGAGCACGTCGATTACAATGACGGTCTCGTCCTGCCGATGCCGATCGCGCAGGGCACTGCGGTCGCTTGGGGGCTCGCGGCCGGACAGGAGGTCGAGCTCTTTGCCGAGGACATGGGGGAGGCCGACAGCTTTCCCCTCACGCATCCCGCTCGCCCGCCGCAGACGGACTGGCGGTCGTATTGTCGCGGCATGGTCGCTAATGCGCCGTTCGCGCTGGGCACCGGTTGCCGTCTCGCGATCGCCGGGGACATGCCGAGGGGCGGTGGCCTGTCGTCCTCGGCCTCGCTGTGCATCGCTGTTGGGCGAGCCCTGGCGGCCGTCAGCGGAGGCTTGGCGGACGCCGTCCCGCTGGCACTTGCCGCGCAGCGGAGCGAGCACGAGTTCGCCGGCGTATCTTGCGGTATCATGGACCAGATGGCGATCGCTGCCGGCCGGTCCGGCGAGGCGATGATGCTCGATTGCCGCGACCTGTCCTACGTACACGTCCAGATACCCCGCGACTGGGCGGTGGTCGTAGTCGATTCCGGGATTACCCGCGGCTTGGTCGAAGGCGAATACAATGCGCGCCGGTCCGAGTGCGCGGAAGCCGCCTCGCTGCTGGGGGTTGCCAGCCTGCGCGATGCGACCCCCGAGATGGTGGAGCAGGCTCACCTGCCGCCGGTCATTGAGCGCCGGGCGCGACACGTGGTCGACGAGATCGCGCGAGTCCGTCGGTTGGTCGGCGCATTGCGCGCCAACGATATAGGCGAACTGACCGATGTCATGCGGGAGGGTCACGCGTCGCTGCGCGACAACTTCGAGGTGAGCGTTCCGGGCGTCGACCGACTCGTAGACCGACTGCAGGCGCTGCTTGGCGCCAAGGGCGGCGCGCGTATGACGGGCGCCGGCTTCGGTGGTTCGATCGTCGTAGTGGCGGAGCGCGAGACGGCTACCCGCATTCTTTCGGAGATAGAAGCGCCGGTTATTGGGGTACTCGGGGTGGACACTGCGTAAGGTTCACGGAGCCATTCGAACCGCGGTCACGCAGGCCTTCCGTGATGAGGAAGGCAGCGCCAGGCACACGCAGGGGCCCACCTGCCAGCGTCCAATTGTCGCCCTCCGCCGCAAGACGCCGGATCGATCCGCTTTCCTCGTTCACGACCAACAATTCTTCTGCCGCCCAGCCAAAGTGGCGGGGCGATCGGCCGCCGCTGCCGGCAAGCGCTCCACGCCGAAGGGTGCCGTCGTCCTGAATGTCGAACCAGGCAAGGCTGTCGTGACCGCGATTGGTGGCGATCAGGCGTCTATTGCTGGGGTCGAATTGGAGGTGCCCGCCGAGGTTCTCATCGGTGAAATGCTCGGCCAGCAGTGGCAGCGTCTGATGCGCGATAAAGCGAGGGGCCTCGACCCGCAGCACCGTAATCGACGCTGCAAGCTCGCAGACGAGGTAGGCCAGCGAACCGTCGCGGTTGAACAACAAGTGCCGCGGGCCGCTACCGGATGGGGCGCGATAGACCACCGACGAAGCGCCTAACTCTCCCGAATCCGAGTGCCATGAAAACGCCAGCACTTCGTCGGTCCCGAGGTCGGTCTGGAACAACCAATCACCGGATGGACTGAATATGGCACAATGCGCGTGCGGGCCCTCCTGTCGATCGCCGACGGGCCCACTGCCCGCGTTCCGCCGGACGATCACTTCGCCGCCAGGCAAACCCGTCGCTTCGTCGAGGCGGAGCACCGTGCAACTACCGCTGGCGTAATTGGCGACCGCCAGCGCGGTCTCCGCCGGATCGAGCGAGACGTAACACGGCTCGGCCCCGCGCGTGGCAATCGAGGCCAACTGCTCCATCTCGCGTCCGTTCCAGCGGTAGGCCCCGACAGCGCCCTCTTCGCTTTCATCGACGAGGTAATGCAGGCCGTACCGGTGCGAATAGACGCCGTATGAGGCGTTGGGCGCCTGCGACAACGGATGGCCCAGCCGCAAGCCGTCGTCGCCGGTTCGGTAAACCGGACACAACCCGGGCCCGCCCGCCTCCGTGTAGGTCCCGACGAGTGCCAGCGGCTGGTTCGATGACGGGAGCATGCTCCCATAGCGCGCAAGGCGCTATCGGGTTTCCGATCAATGGTACCCGTTGGCAAACGCGCCGGACGCGCTATTCGCGGCGACAGCATTGGTGTGGAGAGGCTGGATAATGAACGGTGCGCAGAGTCTGGTCTCAACTCTGGTCGGCCATGGTGTCGACGTGTGCTTCGCGAACCCCGGCACCTCGGAAATGCACTTCCTCGCCGCGCTGGGCGACCCCCGCATGCGCGGTGTATTGTGCCTGTTCGAAGGCGTGTGCACCGGGGCGGCGGACGGCTACTTCCGCATGGCAGATAAGCCGGCGGCGACCCTTCTGCACCTCGGCCCAGGCCTCGCCAACGGGCTCGCCAACATCCACAACGCGCGACGCGCATCGAGCGGCATGGTCAACGTGGTAGGCGAACACGCCACCGCGCACCTCAAGTACGATGCGCCGCTTACATCTGACATCGAGGGCCTCGCGCGCCCCCTAAGTCACTGGGTCCGCCGCGCCGATAGCGCGCAGACGATCTCGGCAGATACGGCTGCGGCGATTGCCAAAGCGCGCGAGCACCCGGGGCGCATCGCGACGCTGATCCTGCCGGGCGATACCGCATGGCAGGATGCTGGGGAGGCGGTCGCCCCGCCGCCGCTGGCGATCGCCCGCAAGGCACCTGAACTGGCGCGGGTCGAACAGGTTGCCAAGGTACTCCGCACCGGCGAACCGGCAATGCTGATCCTTGCCAACAAGGCCTGCCGGATCGAGCCGCTCGAGCTGGCCGGGAAGGTCGCCGCGGGCACCGGTTGCCGCCTCGCCAGCCAATTCTTCACCAATCGCATAGAGCGCGGCGCGGGTCGGGTGCCGCTCGAGCGCATTCCCTATTCGGTGGCGCCCGCGCTCAAGTTCCTTGCGCCGGTGAAGCACCTGATCCTGCTCGAAACCAAGGAACCGGTCGCGTTCTTCAGCTACCCAGGGCAACCGAGCCTGCTCAAGGCACCCGGCACTCAGGTGCATACGCTGAGCGAGCCGGACGAGGACAGCACGCTCGCGCTGGAGATGCTCGTCGATGCGCTCGGCCTCCGCAACGCGCAGGCCCGGTTCCAGGAGCGGACCGAGGCGGCAGTGCAGAGCGGCAAGCTCGACCCCATCAGCATCGCCCACGCACTGTGTGCCGGCATTCCTGAGAACGCGATCGTCGTCGACGAGAGCCTCACCAGCGGGCGCGAGTCGATGAGCTACACATTGGGCGCGCGGCCGCACGACATGATCAACAATCTCGGCGGCTCGATCGGCTATTCGCCCCCGGTCGCCACCGGCGCGGCGCTCGCGTGCCCCGATCGGCGGACCATCTGCCTCGTCGGTGACGGCAGCGCGATGTACACCATCCAGGCGCTGTGGACGCAGGCGCGCGAGCAGCTTCCGGTGACTACCGTGGTGTTTGCCAACAACACCTACAACATCCTCAAGGCCGAATACGCCAACATGGGCGCCGGCGACCTGCCTAGTGAGGCGGCGCTGACGATGATCGACATCGACCGGCCGACGATCGACTGGCTCTCGATGGGCAAGGCGATGGGCGTGCCCGGGGTGCAGGTCGAGACCGCCGAGGGTCTTGCCAAGGCGCTGCTCGATGCCAATGGCGAGGCGGGGCCGCGGCTGATCGAGGTCAAGCTCTACTGATGGAACCGACAGAGCTTGACGCCGCCGATCCACTGCGCGGATTTCGCAAGCGGTTCATGCTGCCCGAGGGGGTGATCTACCTCGACGGCAACTCGCTCGGCTGCCTACCCAAGGAGGCGCCATCGCGACTCGCCGAGGTCGTGACGCGTGAGTGGGGTGAGGGACTAATCGGCGCGTGGAACAACGCGGGCTGGGTCGATACACCGCAGCGGGTAGGCGACAAGATCGCCTCGTTAATCGGCGCGGGACCGGGCGAAGTGGTCGCTTGCGATTCCACTTCGGTGAACGTGTTCAAGGCATTGTGCGCAGCGCTGTCGGTCAACCCTGGGCGCAGTACGATCCTGTCGGAGCGCGGCAATTTCCCGACTGACGTTTACATGATGCAGGGGCTGGAGGCGCTGACCGGCCGGCAGGTCACCGCACAACTGGTTGAACCTGGCAAAATCGAGACCGCGATCGGTGCCGATACCGCGGTCGTCCTGCTGACCCAGGTCCATTACCGCACGGGCCGGATTCGCGACATGGCGGCAACCACGGCGGCCGCGCACGCGAAGGGCGCGCTGGTGATCTGGGACCTCAGCCACAGTGCGGCGGCGATCCCGGTCGATCTCACGGGTGCGAGCGCCGATTTCGCGGTAGGATGCGGGTACAAGTTCCTCAACGGCGGTCCCGGCGCGCCGGGGTACATCTTCGTCGCCAAGCGGCACCAGTCGGCAGCGCAACCCGCGCTGGCCGGCTGGTTTGGTCACGCACGCCCGTTCGATTTCGAGGAGGCCTACACGCCGGCCGACGGGATCAAGCGCTTCCTGGTCGGGACGCCGCCGATACTCGGGCTGGCTGCGCTGGAGGTGGGCGTGGACCTGTTCCTCGAAGCCGACATGGCCGCAGTGCGCGCCAAGTCGATTGCGCTGGGACAACTGTTCGTCGAGCGAATGGAGCGGCTCTGCCGCGAGCACGGCTTTGTCCTCGCGAGCCCTGCTGACCCGGCCGAGCGGGGCAGCCAGATCTCGTACTCGCACCCGGAAGCCTATCCCATCGTACAGGCGTTGATCGCGCGCGGAGTGGTCGGAGATTTCCGCTCGCCAGACGTGCTCCGCTTCGGGTTGACGCCGCTTTACACGAGCTACGCCGACGTCGCCGCCGCGGTCGAAACGCTTGCGGAGGTGATGGCGGCGCGGGCTTGGGACCGCGCCGAATTCCGGGTGCGCGCGGCGGTCACCTAGGTTAGGCTGGCGGCATGACGCCACCGACCCTCGAATGGACGCTGACCGGGCACGGCGGCGTGGCCCTCCAGGCACAGGCCTGGCTTCCCAAGGGCGAGGCGCGCGATGCGATCGCGATCGCCCATGGATATGCCGAGCATGGCGGGCGCTACGGCAACCTCGTCGAGCGATTGGTCCCACTGGGCTTCGCGCTCTACGCGCTCGACCACCGCGGGCACGGTCGCTCGGGCGGCAAGCGCGCGCTGGTCGATCGCATGGCCTGGGTGATCGACGACTTCCGCCGCTTCGTCGGCGATGTCCGCGCGCGGCACGGCGGGCAGCCCATCAAGCTGCTTGGCCACTCGATGGGCGGTAACGTTGCCTTCGGCTACGCGCTGCGCTGGCCGGAAGACCTTTCCGGGCTGATCCTATCCGGCCCGCTGATCGGCGGCAGCGTTCCTAAGGCCCAGCTTCTCGCCATGCGGCTCTTTTCCGCCATCGCGCCAGGAATGGGCACGGTGGCGCTTCCACCAGAGGCGGTGAGCCGCGATCCCGCGGTGGTGGCGGCTTACGCTACGGATCCTCTGGTGACGGTCGGCAAAGTGCCGGCGCGCACCGCACACGAACTTTTTTCCGCGCTGCCTGCTTATCTTAAGGGCGCACCGCACATGAAAGTGCCGGTGTTGATCCAGCACGGCGAGGCCGATGCGCTAGTCCCGCTCGCCGGGGTCCGCCCGACCATCGACGCGATCGGCGCCAGTGACAAGACGGTGATTACTTACCCGGGCCTGTTCCACGAGATTTACAACGAGCCCGAGAAGGACGAGGTCATCGACGACCTGATTCACTGGCTTGACGCACATCGGGCCGCATAGAGTCGAAGATTCTGAGAGTAACTGCGAACGCTGAGCGCCGAAGTTCCAACCTATCTGGGCAGCCCAGTATCCACTATCACACGGCTCAGGCCGCGGCATGCTTGCGATGGCAGCGGCATGCCCTTTATACGACCGCTGTTGCCCATCCTTTTCTCATATGGAACCCTTCAGCAGCCGGAAGTCCAACTCGGAACTTTCGGCCGGCTGATCGAAGGAGTCGAGGATACCCTGATGGGTTATATCCTTGCTCCGTTGCACGTCAGTGATGCCGGCGTCATCGATCTCAGCGGGCTGGACGTCCATTTGATCGCCCGACGGAGTTCCGCCGGCGCGAACGCGATCAAAGGGTACGCCTTTGAAGTCACAGAGGAGGATTTGGCCAAGGCCGATGCTTACGAAGTTGATGTCTACGCCAGGGTCGAGGAGATACTTGGCTCCGGGCGCCGCGCGTTCGTCTACGTCGGAGCACCGACGGCCGAGACATCCGATCGGTCTGACCGCAAGCCCAGGGAGACGCCCACTCCTGTCACCTGATGTCTAGATCGAGGAGCGTGAACCGCGCTGGCCCCGTCGCGTAAACACCGTGACTACGCCTTGAGACGGAGCCGAACGCCAATCCGATGGTCGCGGTGTTTTGCAAGGTAGCCGCAAATGGCTCGCGTTGCTCGGCGTTGCTGTTGGGTTGGCTATACACATTGGTCCACACCTCATCGAGACTAACCGTGATGGTGTGCTCGCCCGGCGATAGCGGCATAACCGCATGAACTGGCGTGTACCAACGATAGGACTGGAAACGTCCCTTGCCACTCCAATTATCGCCCGATCGCTGCAAATACAGCGAGACCGTCGCGGCCTCGCCAGGCGTTTCGTGCGCGATGAACCGAGTCCCCCGGGCAACCTCGACGCGGTACCGTAAGGTGATGCGGCGAGCTCCGGCAATTGGAGCCGTTGCGGTGGTCATTGCATCGATCTGGCCGCGCCCCTGCAGCGGAAATACGAACGAAACGCCGCCGCCGGGCGCTGCACTTGGCGTGGCGGGCATGCCCACCGAATAGTTACGACCACGAACCCAAGGGCCTATTTCCCATGAGTCGGCCGGAGGCATCGCGATGACCGGGGTCGCAAGTGCAGCAGCCCATCCAGCGACAATGGCAAGTGTTTTTCGTATCATGCCCCAGGCATGGCATACCAGGCGTGTCGTGGCCCTGAACTGGGCAGCAAGCTTGCCGAAAGAATGCCGAAGCCAACTTGCCGCTACCCCCGGGACGGCTCTCGCGTTGAGTTTCGGATTACGGTTCCGGCATACCCGCTATCGCAAAGGAAACGGCCAACCATCAGTTCATCGCACGAGCTTCCAAGCGGCATTCCAGGGATAGGTGATGGCCAGCGGCTCGAATCGAGCCCTTTCTTTCCATTCGCGAAAAGCCCGCTGTTCTCCGTGATTCCACGGACAGGGCTCGCTTTCGAAGCTGAACCAGTCGTCGAAAATTATCACGGAACCGACCCCTAGCAAAGGAGCGAGAAACCTCAGCACGGGCACAGTCGAAAGGTAGAGATCGCAATCGATATGGACGACATGTGCACGTCCGGGATTGATCCCCAACTTGGCAGCGATGTGCGGCTCCAAGGCTTGGTCAAAGAAACCCTTGTTAATTGTTACCCTTTCCAAGGGTACGCCGGCTTTAAGCAGGAATCGCGTGAACACCTGCTCCCCGTATGACATGTCGCCCTTTGTGAAGTCCCCTTCGCTGCCGGGCAGCCCCTCGAAAGAATCGAACGCATGAAACCGCATGCTTTCGAAGGCCCGATAGTTGCGCGCGGTCTTCATGGCGCTAATCATCGATGTTCCGCGGGCTACACCGAACTCGAGATAGTCGCCCACGTTTTCCGAACGCGCCACGTTCCCGAACGCTACCTCGAAAACGGCCATTCTATGCCTGTTGTCCCGAAAGACGACGCTTCGGGCTGCGTCATATATCGGAGCCGAGATCGCAGTAGGAAGCCGCATATAAAGGCCGGCAAGTGCTTCGCGTGAGCCGGTCACCATCGACATCAACCGCTTGGCGACACCGTATTTGGATCGCTGGTTCGAGGCGCTATTCGTCATCCGTTGCTTCCTGCACGCGGGCGCCTAGGTGCGGCATCAACTGACAATAGGCAAGTCGCCACCAAAACCGCATCCAGGGCCCTAGCATGGTCCCTCTTACTTCGATTCACCGGTTAAGCCGCCCCTCGATCAGCGTCTCCACGACGCTGGGGTCTGCCAGCGTCGAGGTATCGCCCATCGCGCCGAGCTCATTCTCTGCGATCTTGCGGAGGATGCGGCGCATGATCTTGCCGCTGCGGGTCTTGGGGAGCGCGGGGGTGAAGTGGAGATGGTCGGGGCTAGCGATCGGGCCGATTTCCTTGCGCACCTGTTGCCGCAGTTCGGCCGTCAGTGCGTCGCTCGATTCCTCGCCCGCGTTGAGGGTGACGTAGCAGTAGATGCCCTGTCCCTTGATGTCGTGCGGGTAGCCGACCACCGCCGCCTCGGCGACCTTGTCGTGCAGCACCAGCGCGCTTTCGACCTCGGCGGTGCCCATCCGGTGGCCGCTGACGTTGATGACGTCGTCCACCCGGCCGGTGATCCAGTAGTAGCCGTCGTCATCGCGGCGGCAGCCGTCGCCGGTGAAGTACTTGCCGCGGTAGGTGACGAAGTAGGTCTGCACGAAGCGGTCGTGATCGCCGTAGACGGTGCGCGCTTGGCCGGGCCAGGAGCGGGTGAGGCACAAGTTTCCGCTCGCCGCGCCCTCGAGCACTTCCCCGTCGCCGTCGACGAGCTGCGGGCAGACCCCAAAGAACGGTTTGCCCGCGCTGCCCGGCTTCATGTCGTGCGCGCCGGGGAGGGTGGTGATCATCACCCCGCCGGTCTCCGTCTGCCACCAGGTATCGATTACCGGCAGCGCGCCTTTGCCGACAGTGTCGGAGTACCAGCGCCAGGCTTCGGGGTTGATCGGCTCGCCCACGGTGCCGAGCAGGCGCAGCGAGGAGAGGTCGTGCCGCTCGACCGGCGCCTTGCCCTCGCGCATCAGCGCGCGGATCGCGGTGGGGGCGGTGTAGAAGATGTTGACGCGGTGCTTGGCGACGGTGGCCCAGAAGCGGTCGTGATCTGGCCAATTGGGCACCCCTTCGAACATCAGCGCGGTCGCGCCGTTCTGCAGCGGTCCGTAGACGACGTAGCTGTGCCCGGTGACCCAGCCGATGTCGGCGGTGCACCAGAACACCTCGCCGGGCCGGTAATCGAACGTGTAGCGGAAGGTGGTCTCGGTCCACACCGCATAGCCGCCGGTGGTGTGGAGCAGGCCCTTGGGCTTGCCCGTGGAGCCGCTGGTGTAGAGGATGAACAGCGGGTCCTCCGCGTTCATCGGCTCACATTGGCACTCTGCGGGCACCCCTTGCGACAACTCGTGATACCAGTGATCGCGGCCTTCGGTCATGTTCACCGAGTTTCCGGTGTGTCTGAACACTAGAACGCCCTTGCTCGGCACCTTTTGAAGCGCTTCATCGACATTGTTCTTGAGCGGCACGGCCTTGCCGCCGCGGCGCCCTTCGTCGGCGCAGACCACCCAGTCGCTCGCGCAATCCTCGATCCGCCCGGCGATCGCCTCGGGGCTGAAGCCGCCGAAGATCACCGAATGCACCGCGCCGATCCGCGCGCAGGCGAGCATCGCGATGGCGCCCTCGGGCACCATCGGCATGTAGATGGTGACCCGGTCGCCCTTGCGAACGCCCATTTTTTTCAGAGTGTTGGCGACGGATATTACGTTGCGCTGGAGTTCGGCGTAGGTGATGCGCCGGACCTCGCCCGCCGGATCGTCGGGCTCGAAGATCAGCGCGATCCGCTCGCCGTGGCCAGCGGCGACGTGCCGGTCGACAGCGTTGTGGCACAGGTTGAGCTTGCCGTCGGCGAACCAATCGATTGCGACCGGATCGAAGCTCCAGTCGCCCGCTTTGGTCGGCTCCTCCACCCAGTCCAGCCGCTGGGCCTGCTCGAGCCAGAACCCATCGCTGTCTTCGATGCTGCGGCGGTACATCGCCTCGTATTGCTCGGCAGTACAGTTGGTGCCCTCGGCGGCGGAGGCCGGACGGCGCACCCATTCGTGGTCGTGTTGCACGGCGGCGTCGGGCATCTTGCTCTCCTCTGGCTGCAAGCTAGCCAATCACGCCGCGAGTGTGAACGCGTTGCGTTCTCCGTCGTTCGATAGCGCGACTTGGCGCCCCAGCGGGTCCTCCGCCTCCATCGCAGCGAGAGTGGCCGGCTCGTCGCTGCGGGCGATGAAGCGCCGCCCGTCGGTGAGACTGCCGATGACGACCGCGTAGGTTGGCCCCTCGCGTCCATGGACGACAGTGTAGGTCTCGATGGTCCCCCCGCCTTCGACAAGGCCGGCGAGTTCGGGCGGGGCGGGGCGGTTCTGCACCGCTTCACTCCAGCCACGAAACGGGGCGGGCGTGGTCGACAAGACGAGCGCGGCGTACTTGCTCTGGAACCCGCCGTTCGCGCCGACTAGCCCGAAGGCGCCGGGTCGATCCCGGAGCCGCTCAACCGTGCTGGCGATTGCGTGGCTCGAATACCCGTTACCGGCACCACCAAAGTACGGAAGGCCGCCGGTGACGGTCAGACCGCGCGGATCATCGGGCGACAGGCCGAGGTGGTCGATCGCGGTCGAGAACACCGCGATGGGAAAGCATGAGTAGAAGTCGAGCACCTCGACCTCCTCGATGCCCTTGCCGGCGGTACTCAAGGCGGCATCCAGCGCCGCTTCGGCAGCGGGATATGCGCCGGGATCGGCGCGTTCGAGGATATCGGGCTCGGCCGCCTGCGCCGCCCCGTGGAGGTAGATCCACTTGTCCTCTGGCACCCCCGCCTCGCGCGCGGCGGCGGCGGACATTACGACCAGGGCGGCGCCCATGTTGACTTGGTCGCGCGCGACGACCTTGAGGAGGAAGGGATCGGCAATCATCCGGTTTTTCGGGGTGATCGTGGCGATCTCCGCGGCCGACAACGGCTCGCTCGCCCCGCTCGAATAAGGGTTGGCCGCCGCCACCGCGCTAAATGGCGCGAATAGTTCGCCCATCGCCTGGTGGTAGTCTTCGCGGCTCATCCTGAGTCGCGCGCGGCGGGCGTTTTCCAGCAGCGCATACGCGATCGGCGCGCTGACGATACCGTGGACAATGCCATGCTTGGTCAGCATTCGCGCCGAACCGCGATCCTCGATATCGCCCTCGTCATGCTCCGCCCAGTCGCGGTCCTCGCCTTGACTGGAAAGGTGGCGGGCGGAGGAGATCGCCTCGGCCCCGAACACAATCCCCGCAGCGATCTCGCCGCGGGCGATGCGCTCGGCCATTTCGACCAGCGCGGTCACTGGCGACTGGCCGCCAACCGCTTCGAGGATCGCGAGCTTGGGCGCCACGCCAAGCCGTCGTGCGACTGCCAGCGGGAACTTGTCCGGCTTGCCGAAGGGCGCGGGCGCCGCGCCGGAATCCTCAAACGTGCGGATGGCGCTGACCACCTCGATCAGCGGCCGCAAGTCGGCTCTCGCGGCAGCGTCATCCAGCGCCCGCTCGGCCGCCCACGCGGCGAGGTCGGCCGCGCTCTGGCCTTCGTAGGCGGGCTCGCCGATTCGCTCGACGCACTGTCCGACGCCGACAATGACCGGAGTCGCGCCGATCATCGTGTAGGACTTGGCACAGTTGGCACACTGTTCGGACGCAAAATAATCGCCTGCCCGAATGGGTCAGCAGATACACGAACGGCAGGAGCCACAAACCCGGTCATGCCCGCTGAATGGCACAGGCGGGACCGTGTAGGAAAGCGCCTGCTCAGCGGTTGAACTTCTCGCCCGCGTCGGCCTTGCGGCGCAAGTAATCGCTCACCGGAAGGCCATGCTTTTCAAGCCCTTGGACGACGGTCTTGAGACCGATGGTGTCGGCCCAGAACATCGGCCCGCCGGTGTAGAGCGGCCAGCCGTAGCCGTTGATCCACACCACATCGATGTCGCTGGCGCGCTGGGCCATCTTCTCGTCGAGGATTTTCGCGCCCTCGTTGACCATCGGGTAGAGCAGCCGCTCGCGGATTTCGTCCTTGGAGATTTCGCGCTGCGGCTTGCCTTCCCTGGCGGCGAACTCGGCGATGATCGCCTTGGTTTCCTCGGATGGCGTGCGGTTGCGCGCCTCGTCGTAGTCGTAATAGCCCTTGCCCGCCTTCTGGCCGAAGCGCCCCTTGGCGCAGAGCGCGTCCCGGATCGTTTCGATCTTGCTGGGGTCGCGATGCCAGCCGATGTCGGTGCCGGCGAGGTCGCCCATCTGGAACGGACCCATCGGGAAGCCGAATTCGAGCAGGACGTCGTCGATCTCCCAGTAGTTCGCGCCTTCCATCAGCAGCGCCTGGGCCTGCTGCTGACGCGGCGAGAGCATGCGGTTGCCGATGAAGCCGGGGCACACGCCCGAGACGGCGGCGACCTTGCCGATGGTCTTGGCGAGCTTCATGCAGGTGGCGAGGACGTCGCCGCGGGTTTCACGCCCGCGGACGATCTCCAGCAGCGTCATCACGTTGGCGGGCGAGAAGAAGTGCAGGCCGAGGACGTATCCCGGCCGCTTGGTCGCGGACGCGATCTCGTCGACGTTGAGATAGCTGGTGTTCGAGGCGAGGATCGCACCCCGCTTCACCACCTCGTCGAGCTTGGCGAACACCTGTTTCTTGACGTCCATGTTCTCGTAGACCGCCTCGATCACGAGATCGCAGTCTGCAAGTTCGCCATAGTCGAGCGTGGGCTTCAAGAGCCCCATCGCCTTCTCGACCGCCTCGTCGGTCATGCGGCCGCGCTTGGCGGTGTTCTCGTAGTTCTTGCGGATCGTCCCGGTGCCGCGATCGAGCGCGTCCTGCTGCATCTCGAGGATCGTCACTGGGATGCCGGCGGAGAGAAAGTTCATCCCGATCCCGCCGCCCATCGTGCCGGCACCGATGATGCCGACCTTGTTGATCGGGATCAGCGGGGTGTCGGCGGGCACGTCGTCGATCTTGTTCGCGGCGCGCTCGGCGAAGAAGTAGTGGCGCATCGCGGCGCTCTGCGTGCCGGTCATCAGCTTCATGAACAGCTCGCGCTCGCGCTTGACGCCCTCGGCATAGGGCAGCTCGCCGGCGGCCTTGACCGCCTCGATCGCGGCGTTGGGTGCGTCGAACCCGCGAATCTTGCGCGCCTGGCTGGCGCGGAACTTGTCGAAGATGTCGGGGTCGCGCACGCCGTCCTGGTTCTTCGTTCCTTCCGAGGCGCGCGGCACCGGCTGACCGACCTTGCTGCGCGCGAAGGCGACGGCATCGGACTCGAGGCTGTCCTCGCCGACGATCGCGTCGACCAGCCCGATCGCTTGCGCTTTCTTAGCGGGGATCGGATCGCCCCCGACTACCAGTGGAAGCGCCGCCTCGGCACCGACGAGGCGCGGCAGGCGCTGCGTGCCCGCGGCACCCGGGATCAGCCCGAGCTTGACCTCAGGGAGCCCCATCTTCGCGCTGGGCACAGCGACGCGGTAGTGGCAGGCGAGCGCGACTTCGCACCCGCCCCCCAGTGCGGTGCCGTGGATCGCCGCCACGACCGGCTTCTCGCTCGCTTCCATCGCATCGAGCGTCTCGGGCAGGCTGGGCCCTTGCGGCGGCTTGCCGAATTCGGTGATGTCTGCGCCGGCGAAGAAAGTCCGCCCGTCGCAGCGAATGACGACCGCCTTCACCCCATCGTCGGCGAGTCCCGCGTCGATCTCGCGCTTGAGCCCGGCGCGCACCGCTTGGCCCAGCGCGTTCACCGGGGGATTGTTCGACACCACGACCAGCACGTCGCCATCGCGGTGGGAGGAAATCGGATCGGACATCGGTTGGCTCCTCAGGCGCGGCTGTCGGTCAGCGCGGAATAGATCAGGGTCTTCAATTGGCGGCGCACCGGATAGGCGCTCGACGGGTAGACCTGTGTCATGAACACCATCGTCACGCCTTCGAGCGGGTCGACGAAGAACGCGGTCGAGTAGGCGCCGCCCCAGTAGAATTCACCCTTGCTCGCCGGCATCAAGGTCTTGGCCGGGTCGATGACGCAGGCGAAGCCGAGCCCGAAGCCGACCCCGGCGTTGTTGCTTTCGGAAAACAGGCTCTGGCTGAGCTGGGTGAGATCCTGCCCGCCCGGGAGGTGATTGGCGGTCATCAGGTCGAGCGTCTTCGGACTGACGATGCGTGCCCCGCCAAGCTCGCCTCTGTTGACCAGCATCGCGGTGAAGCGGTGGTAATCCGCCAGCGTACCGATCAGGCCGCCGCCGCCGCTGTCGAACTTGCCCGGCATGCCCAGTCTGCTCGTCTTGCCGGCATCGATCTGCTTGGCCGGCTGGCCCGGCATATACTGGTAAGCATCGACCAGCCGGCCAAGCTGGCCCTCGGCGACCCCAAAGCGGGTGTCGGTCATCCCGAGCGGCGCGAAGATGTGCTGCTCGAAGTAATCGCCCAGCCGCATCCCGCTGATGCGCTCGACCGCGACGCCGAGCACGTCGGTGGAGACCGAGTAATTCCACCGGTCGCCGGGCGAGAATTCGAGCGGGATCTTGGATAGCTTGGCGATGTATTCGTCGCTGTCGAGGTGCGCCCGAGCGAAATCGAAACTGGCATCCCGGTAAGCGGCGTCAACGTTGGTGCGCTGCTGGAAACCGTAAGTGAGCCCTGACATGTGGGTCATCAGATCGACGAAGCGCATCGGCCCCGCTTTGGCACCGGGCACGAACGGCGCGCCGCTGCCGCCGCCACCGGCATAGACCGAGAGGTTGGCGAACTCCGGGAACACCTTGGTCACCGGGTCCTCGAGCGCGACCTTGCACTGCTCGACGAGCTGCATGAACGCAATGGAGGTGATCGGCTTGGTCATGCTGGCGATGCGGAACAGCGCATCCTCGCGCACGTCCTCGCGGCCTTCGCCCATCTTCCCGGCCTGCATCCTGTAGACCGGCTCGCCATCGCGCGCGACGAGGAGCTGAACCATCGGCAGCTTGCCCTTGTCGACATATGCAGTGCGCAGGAACGGCTCGATAAGCGCGAGCCTCTCGGCGTCGAAACCGAGCGTGGAAGCCTTGGTGGTATCCAGCATGCGATTCTCTCCCGGTCTTCGCTGTTGGTCAGGCGCCAAGCCATACCCCGCTTTCCGGGAACGGCAACCGGTCAGTTGCTCGATTTGGCATACCTTTCTACCGAAACGGCGCTTGCGCAGGCGCGCCGATGGCTTAGTCTCGCATTCGAAAAGACTACCAAGCGAGGGAAATGATGTCTGACACGAGCCTGGCCGAAGCGATCGGCTGGACGGCGCCCGCCGGCTGGCCGGCGATGAGCCGTGCGAAAATCCGCGAGAAACTCACCGCCCCGGGTGAGCGGTTCGAAATGGAAACGATCGATATTCGCGGGGTACCCACCCGGGTGTGGAAGAACGCGCCGGAAAACTTGCGCGCGCTGATGCTGCTGGCGCGCATGCACGGCGAGCGTACCGCTTTCATCTACGAGGACGAGCGGGTCACTTACGCCGCGTTGCACCGCGCGGTGGCCAGGCTGGCCCAGGAGCTGCGCGCGCGGGGCATCGCGAAGGGTGACCGGGTGGCATTGGCCATGCGCAACTTGCCCGAATGGCCGGTCGCCTTTTTCGCCTGCGTCACCATCGGCGCCATCTGCGTGCCGCTCAACGCGTGGTGGACGGGGCACGAGCTCTCGTACGGGCTGGCTGACTCCGGAACCAAGCTGCTGATCTGCGATGACGAGCGGTGGGAGCGGATCCGGCCGCATCTCACTGATATTCCCGCACTCGAGCATGTGCTCGTCACGCGCGCGGCCGGTGAGCTTGCCCCGCCGGCCGAGCGTCTCGAAGACGTGATCGGTGCGCCGCCGACCTGGTCGGAGCTGCCCGACGCCGAGATTCCCGAAGAGACGATCGCCGCCGACGACGACGCGACGATCTTCTACACCAGCGGTACCACCGGCCACCCGAAGGGCGCGCTGGGCACGCACCGTAACCTCGTCACCAACATCTTCTCCAGCGGCTACGGCGCGAGCGTTGCCGCCATGCGCCGCGGGGACGAGCCGCCGCAGCCGGTCCACAAGACGATGCTGACGGTGATCCCGTTGTTCCACGTCACCGCCTGCTCGGCCGGGCTGATGGGCACCATCGCGGCCGGCAACACGATGATCTTCATGCGCCGATGGGAGCCGGTGAAAGCGTTCGAGATCATCGAGCGCGAGAAGGTCAATGCGACCGGCGGCGTGCCGACGATCGCCTGGCAGCTGATCGAGCACCCCGATCGCGACAAGTACGACCTCTCCAGCCTCGAGGCGATCGCTTATGGTGGCGCGCCTAGCGCCCCCGAACTGGTGCGCAAGATCCGCGAGGTGTTCGGCGCGCTCCCCGGCAACGGCTGGGGCATGACCGAGACGATGGCCACGGTTACCGGCATCTCGAGCGAGGACTACCTCAACAATCCCACGAGTTGCGGCCCCCCGGTGGCGGTCGCCGACCTCAAGATCATGAACGAGGACGGCACCGAGGAAATGCCGGTCGGCGAAGTCGGCGAGCTCTATGCGCGGGGGCCGATGGTTGTGAAGGGCTACTGGAACAGGCCCGAGGCCACTGCGGAGACCTTCATCGACGGCTGGGTGCGCACCGGCGACCTCGCCAAACTCGACAATGAAGGCTGCTGCTACATCGTCGACCGCGCCAAGGACATGATCCTGCGCGGGGGCGAGAACATCTACTCGTCCGAGGTTGAAAACGTGCTCTATGATCATCCGGCCGTCACCGACGCCGCGCTGATCGGCATCCCGCACCAGCAACTGGGCGAAGAACCGGCGGCGGTAGTTCACCTCGCGCCTGGCACCAGCGCGACCGAGGCCGAGCTGCAGGCGTTCCTCGCCGAGCGGCTTGCCAAATTCAAGGTGCCTGTGCGCATCCTGTTCAGCGAGGAAACCTTGCCGCGAAACGCCAACGGCAAAATCCTGAAGAAAGACCTCAAGGCGCTATTTGAACCAACGGCTGCTGCGCTCTAGGACGCTACGGCATGCAGGGAGAAAAGACAGCGGAAGTGGGCGAGACCGAGAGGTTCGGGCGGCGGCGGGAGGACGTAATCCATGCCGCATCCGCGCTGATCAACGAGCTTGGGGTCAAAGGTACAACCTTCGCCGAACTTGCCCGGTTGGTCGGCCTCAACGCCACCAGCATTACTTACTACTTCGACCGCAAGGACAAGCTCGTGGTCGCGGTATATTCAGCCACGCTGGACTGGCTGGAGGATGCGGCGCGCGAGGCGGCGTCGAAGCCGACGCCACCTGAACGCCTGCGGGCCTTTATTGCCAGCCATGTCGCGCTGCGTCGCCGGATTCGCGCGGGCGAAAAGGGTTTGATCACCGCACTCAGCGAGATCCGCACGCTCGACGAGGAAGCGCAGGCGCCCTTGCTGGAGCAGTACGGGCGAGTGGTCGGTCACGTGCGTCGCATTTTCGGAGACGACCGCGGTGGCGCTCAACGCGCGCTCGACACCGCACGCGCGCACATCCTGCTCGAGGCGATGTATTGGTGGCCGGTGTGGTCGCTGCGCTACTCCACGCGCGATTTCGGGCGGCTGGAGGCCCGGATGTTCGACGTGCTTGCGTACGGCCTCGCCGCTCGACCAGGCGAATGGGCGCCGCTGCCGCTCCAGAATTCTTCCTGGCGGAGCAGCGATGGCGAGAGCGAGACCGCTGACGCCTTCCTTCGCTCCGCCACGGTGATGATCAACCAACGCGGTTATCGCGGCGCATCGGTCAACCGTATTGCCTCGGCGCTGGGAGTGACCAAGGGCAGTTTCTACCATCACCATAATGCGAAGGACGACCTCGTCTTCGAGTGCTTCCAGAAGAGCTACGACCGGCTTTCGGCGGTGCAGCTCGCGGCGGGGGTGACCAAGGCGAACGGGTGGGGCCAGATCGCCAGCGCCCTTGGTGAGCTGATCGACCTGCAGTTCCGCGATCCCATGCCGCTGTTGCGCACCACCGCGCTGCAGGCGTTGCCTAGCGACGAGCGCGGCAGTGTCGTGATCCGCTCGAACAGGCTCGCCAATCGCTTCGCCGGGATGCTTTCGGACGGGATCGCCGAAGGCTCGGTGCGGGCGGTCGACCCCATGGTGGCCAGCCAACTGATCATGCCGGCGCTGAACGGTGCCTACGAGGCACGCGCCTGGGCGGCGCGCCAGCCCGATCCGGCGGCGGCGGTACGGCTCTACGCCTGGACCTTCGCGGCGGGTGTGTTCAACGACCCGCCTGAAATCTCCTGAGCCATAAGAAAAGGCCCCCGATCGCTCGGGGGCATCTCCTTGCTGATCCGCTAATCAGAAGCGCTGCGAGATCGCCACCTTCAGAGTGAAACCCAGCGGGCTCGCAGTGAACGGATCGTAGTTGAAGTCTAGCCGCGCAAACGGCGGATCCTTGTCGAAGATATTCAGCGCGGAGATCGACAGGGTGCTGCCGATCGACTCCAGGTTGAGGCGATAGGTGGCATCGAACGTGTCGAACGTACCGATTTCCTTGCCGCCCGGCACCTCGGCGCCCGCAAGCGAGCCCGTGTTCGCCGCCCCGGCGAAGATGGTCGTGCGCTGGTCGGTGTAACCGTCGATGTAGTTGTACTGCAGGCGCAGTGAATGCGGACCGGTTTCGCCTTGCAGATAGGCGAAGCCCTTCCATTGCGGCAGCGGATAGGCCGTGGTCTGGAAATTGAGCTTGCCGACCGCGTCGAAAGCCGGCTGCACGAGGACACCCTCCACAGAGACGTCTTCGACCTGGTATTCGATGACGTAGGTGCCATTGAGGCCTGCTTCGAGATTGAAGTCCTCCCCGAAACCGGTCCGATACGATGCCGTGAAGTCGATGCCCGAGGTAGACACCTTGGCCCCGTTGACGATGTTGGTGCGCAGCCGCGTCACGTTGCCGATCCCGCATCCCGCCGCAGTGAAGGTGAAACGCGCCTGTAGCGCAGCGAACGCGGGATTGTTGCAGTTCGCCGCCCCGCTCGCCCCGAACAGCGCGGTGACGATTCCCGACACCGGCTCGGTTTCGATCGGACCGCTGAAGTCGTAGCGGAAGTAATCGACGCTGGCCCGGAACGGGCCGGTGTCGAGGATCACCCCGCCGCTGTAGGTGGTGGCGCTTTCGGGCGTGAGGTTTGGATTGCCGGTAATGTCGACTGCCCGGAACGAGGTGCCGATGACCTGCAGCGAGGTGACGTTGCCGAACAGCGTTTGCGGCGGCGGGCCGCGGAAGGTCGTGCCGACCCCGCCGCGTAGCGCCAGCCAGTCGGTCAGCTGGAACTTGGCGCGCGCTTGATAGTCGAAGGTGGACCCAACGTTTCCGCCATAGTCCTCGAAGCGCGCCGACAGCTGCGCCTGGAGCGCATCGGTAATCGGCAGCTGCAGCTCGGTGAACGCCGCCCATACGTCGCCTTTGACCCCCCGGTCGAGGTTCGTGCCAAGGAAGCCGAGCGCGCCCGTCTGCGGGCTGCAGGTCGCCGCCGGGTTGAGGGGTGAGCCGGGGCAGGGAAAGATCGCCAGGTTGTTAACCGGCGAGTAGGCGATCGAGTATGAGTTCTTGCGGTATTGGCCGCCGATCGCGAAGCCCAGCTCGCCGCCGGGGAGGGTCAGGCCCGATTGGCCTGAGAGCACCAGATCGGCCACCCACAGGTTGGTGATCGTGCGCGACTCGATGTCGTCGCGGAAGAACGTGTCGATTGTCGCCACATCATTGATGAGGCCCGCGCCGGGGGTGGTCGAAAGCCCGTTGGTCGGGCGGCTGCCGGCGTAGTTCGGATTGGTCTGGCCGGTGACCGCGTTGACCGCGACCGCGGTGGAGAATGGGTTGAAAAACGTGCAGCCGTTGGTCCCGGCGGCCGCCGCGAGCTGCGCGGCCGTAAGTCCGGCGCGGGACTGTGGCGTGGCGAACGCGCAGTTCGGCCCGCCGAAGCCGGCGAGCGCATTCTGCAGCAGATCGCCAAGCGTGTCGGTTCCGCTGATGGTGCGATCGTATTGACTGTAAGTCAGCGAACTCGTGAGATCTAGCGTGGGCGACAGTTCGAACTGCAGCTCACCCGACAGGAACACCTGGTCGGAGGTGCGCGGGCTGAACGCCGATCCGCGGTCGTTGTCGTCGAAGAACGACGGGTTGCCGCCCAGCAGGGCCGGGCGGAACAATACCGGAAAGCCCACCGCCGGCTGCGTCGGCGCGCCGGTCGCATCGACCGAACATCCAGCGGTCGCCGCGCCGTAGACCCGGCAGTAATCGCGAAGCGCGGGTGCATACGTCGGGATCACGAAGAAGCCGGGCAGTGCAAAGAGCGAAGGACCGGCGGCGTTGGTCGACGGCGGTAGCGTCGGCAGATAGCTCGGCGAGGTGGTTATCCGCGTTTCCGAGTGGCCCCACAGGCCATTGACCCGGAAGACCAGGCTGTCGCTGAGGTCGATCTCGGTGTCCATGAAGAACTGAAAGCGTTCCTCGGGCTCGACTAGATTATCGAACTGACCGTAGTTGGTGAAGCAACGATCGGTCGGAGTGTTGCCCGCGGCGCCCGGGGTGAACGAGCCGGCCACGCTGCGGAAACCGCCGAGCGATTCGCAGCCGAGATCGCGAATGAAGTTGACCGCGCCGAATGCTCGGCCGCTCACCGGGTCGGTGAACGCCGCGAGGCCATTGAAGTCGAAGTTGCCAGGGTTGCCGCCGCCGGTATAGCCGCCGTTCGGATTGTTAGCGTACGGCTGGACGGTGAATTCGCGATCGGTCGTGCGGAGTTCCGAGCGCCGCTGGTAGCCGCCCGACACGAAAAAGCGAAAACCTTCGACCTCTTTGCCGAAGCTCAGCGCGCCACCATAATCACCCTTTGAACCAGGGATGTAGCGATAGTCGCCCGAGGCAAGGAAGCCATCCTGGTTTTCCTTGGTGATGAAGTTGACCACGCCACCGATGGCGTCCGAGCCGTAGGTGGCCGCCGCTCCGTCCTTGAGCACTTCGATCCGCCCGATTGCGGCGCCGGGGATCATGTTCACGTCGACAATAGAGCCGCCGGTCAAGGCCATTCGCTTGCCGTTAAAGAGTACCAGCGTGCGCTGCGGGCCGAGGCCGCGCAGGTTGACCGATGCAATGCCTTCGGAGCCTTGAGCGCGGGCATCGAACTGGTTGGCGTCGCCGATGACGCCGTTCGAAGTCGGCAGGTTCTTGACCAGGTCGAGCACGCTCGGGCTGCCCTGCTTGGCCAGTTCATCCGAGCTGATCACATCGATCGGCACCGGGGCGCTCTCGCTCGAGCCGCGGATCAGTGAGCCGGTGACCACGATCTGCCGCTCCGGCGCCGCGTCTTCGGCCTCCGCCGTGGCATCATCAGGTTGGCCGACCTGCGCCCATGCGGGCGCCGCAAATGTTCCGGCGGCCAGCGCGAAAAAGGCACACGAATGGCGTAGGTTGGCTGTGCTCATTGATCCTCTCCTTAAGCAACGTGTCTACCCACTTGTCGCGGATACCCGTTTCTCGAAATTCAATTACGACTGGGCCCCGGTGTCAAGCAACAATCGGTAATCTCGCAGGGTAATTCACCGAATGTTACTGCACTGTAAGCTTACGGCAACGCCAAACCGCGTTCTCGTCAGGCCTTCACCGTGCCTGCCTCGGCTCGCGTACCCCGAATTTCATCAGCATGAGAGCCGCGACCAGCGCGGCGAGCACCAGCGCGAAGAGCGGGCCGAACCCCGCTACCGCCACCAGCAGCCCCGCGAACACAGGGCCTATGGCAGCTACCGCGCCCTCTGCGGTGGTCACGAACGCCAGCCGCATCGGGATGTCCTCGTGCGCGCCGAACTCGAGCACCATCGTGGTAGCGGCCAGCATCCATCCAGAAGCGCCGGCTCCCAGCAATACGAAAGCCACATAGAATGCCGCCGGGCTCGAGCCGGCGAATACCAGCAGTCCAATCCCTGCGATGGCGCTGGCTATGGCGAGCATGAACACCAGGCGAAAGCCCCACCGGTCGCCCATTGGCCCCCACGCGAGGTTGGACAGAGTATCGGCGCCAAGGAACGCAAGGCTGAGCCCACCGATCAGCGCCCCACTGAGGCCCAGCCGCTGGCCCGCGTACACGGTCCAGAACGGTCCGCCGATGCGCACCGCTGTCGCCAGTGCCTGGGCGCCGATAAACCGCGCGAAATCGCGGTTTTCGAGCAATTGAGGAAATTGGCGAACCCGTTCTCGCAGCGAGATCACCGGGCGGGATGCCGGCGCGGGAGGCTCGCGGATCATCGCCTGGAGCGCAAACAGACCCATGCTGGTAAGTACAAACGCGAGCAGGAACGTCGTCGCGTAGCCGTTGCCAAGCCATTGGTCCTCGATGAACCATTGTCCGGCGACATAGGCCAGCACCGCTGCGATCAGCCCGCCCGCCATGTTGCGATAGCCTTGCAGCCGGCCCCGCCGGGCGATCGGGATCACCTTGGCCATCAGCATTTGAAAGGCGACGCGCTGCGCGCCGTTGAAGAATCCGAGAAAGGCGAACAAGCCGAGCGTTACCGCGATCAGGATTTGGCCGGTGAGGAACCAGGCGGCCAGCGCAAGGCCCAGTATTGCCACCCGCATCAGCGATCCCACCTTGATCGAATAGGGCAGGATGTGGCTGCGGTGCTCGATCCGTGCGCCCGAGAGGATCGGGGAGATCGTGGCTCCGAGTTGGAGCAGGGCGACACCAAGCCCGACGGCCGCCGGACTGCCGGTGATCGCGAGCATGTATGCCGGGATGATCGTCGGCGCGTAGATCAACCGGAATCCGGTCATCCCCAGCACGCCGTGGATGAATGTCGCCGTGTAGTTTCGCTTCAGGTTGTCTTCGACGAAGCGCGCATGTTCGGCAAAGCGATCGTTGGCCCCGTCGCTCAGGGCGGGGCCGAGATCGTCGAACTCGTCGGGCGGCGGCGTCAGTATCCGGCGAGCGCCGCGAAGCGGTTCTTGAGGTAGCTTGTCGAGCCCCAGCTCGCTTCGAGCACGCGGGCACGCTTGAGGTAGAAGCCGATGTCGTATTCGTCTGTCATGCCGATGCCGCCGTGGAGCTGAACGCCCTCGCGGCTCATGGTGTGGAGCACGCGGTTGGCCTCCGCCTTGGCGACCGCCGCTGCGCGCGGAATGCCGAAGCCGCCGTCGAGCGCCTCGAGCCCGCCTTCGACCGCGCTGCGCATCATCGCGAGATCGCCGAACAGGTCGGCCATGCGGTGCTGCAGCGCCTGAAAGCTCGCCAGCACCTGATTGAATTGCACGCGCTGCTTCAGGTAATCGAGCGTGACGTCGAACACCTGCTGCGCCATCCCGAGCATTTCGGCCGCGGTGAGGATGCGCGCGCGGTCGAGCACCTGGTCGACGAGGTCGTCTTTGCCACTCGCCAGCTTGTCCGCGGCGGCGCCGGTGAAAGTCACCTCGGCATGGCTGCGCTGATCGGTCAGCTTGCGGTCCGACAGCGACACGCCATCGCCCTTCTCGACGAGGTAGAGTCCGTCCGCCGCCGCGACCACGAACAGTGTTGCGCCGTGCGCTTCGTGCACAAATGCCTTGGCGCCGGAGAGCTTGCCGCCCTCGACCTTGGCCGAATAGCTGCCGGTGTGGCGCGGGCCTTCGTCGACCGCCAGTGTGCCGACGACTTCGCCGCTGGCGAGCCTGGGCAGCCACTTGGCTTTCTGCTCCTCGCTGCCGCCGAGCACGATCGCGCCCGCCGCCAGCGTGGTGGCGACGAACGGGCTCGCCGTCAGCGTCTTGCCCAGTTCCTCCGCGACCAGCCCGGCGCTCATCCAGCCGAAGTCGCTGCCGCCATGCGCTTCCGGAATGACGATCCCGGCCCAGCCCATCTCGGCCATGGTATTCCAGGCGTCCGCCGAATAGCCCTCGGCGGGCTTTTCATTGCGCACCTTGCGGAAGGCGGCGACCGGGCTTTCGTTGGTCGTCCAGTTGCGCGCCATGTCGCGCAGCATTTCCTGTTCTTCGTTCAAGATAGCCATATCTGCGCGCTCCTTACTGGTGGTCCAACATGCCGAGCACGCGCTTGGCGATGATGTTGTTCTGGATTTCGGTCGAGCCGCCGTAGATCGTCGTCGCCTTGCCGAAGAGCCAACCGCGCACGCCGGCGAGCTCGCTCTCGGAAAAGCCTTCGCCTTCCCAGCCGAGTCCCTGCAGCCCCATGATCTCGATCAGCATCTCCTGCCGTTCCTGGCCGAGCTTGGTGCCGAGCTTCTTGAGCACCGAGCTGATCTCGGAAACGCCGCCCGCCGCCTTGCTCTCCTCGACCGCGCGGCGCGCGGTGAGCAGGAAACTCTGCCAGCGGATCTCGAAGTCGGCGATCTTGTCGCGCAGGACCTTGTCGGCAATCGCGCCGTTCTCGTCCGTCTCCAAGTACTTCTTGGCCACGTCCGACAGCGCCGCACCCATCAGGCGGGCCATCGAGCCGCCGCCCGAGAGGTTGGTCCGCTCGTGCTGGAGCAGGCGCTTGCCGATCGTCCACCCCTGGCCTTCTTTCCCGACCAAGTTTTCCTTCGGCACTTTCACGTCGGTGAAGAAAGTCTCGCAGAACGGGCTCATCCCGCTGATCATCTGGATCGGGCGGACTTCGACGCCGGGGTCCTTCATGTCGATCAGCATGAAGCTGATCCCATGGTGCTTGTCGCTCTTGTCGGTACGGACGATGGCGAAACACTTGTCGGCCCACTGGCCGCCGCTGGTCCAGGTCTTCTGGCCATTAACGAGGTAGTGATCGCCCTTGTCCTCGGCGAAGGTCTGCAGGTTGGCGAGGTCGGAGCCGGCGTTTGGCTCGGAGTAGCCCTGGCACCAGCGGATTTCGCCGCGCGCGATGGCGGGGATGTGCTCGCGCTTCTGCTCCTCGCTGCCGTATTCGAGCAGGGTGGGGCCGAACATCATCACGCCCATACCGCCGATCGGGTTGTAGGCGCCGGCCTTGGCCATCTCTTCCTGGAGGATGCGGGCCTGCTTCTTGCTCAGGCCGCCGCCGCCGTATTCCTTCGGCCACGTTGGCACGCCCCAGCCGCGCTCGCCCATCGCTTCGCGCCAGGCCTTCTCGGCGGCGCTTTCCTGGGTCGGCCCCTCGACGGTCGCCAGCGCGTTACCCTTGCCTTTCAGCTCGGGCGGGAAGTTCTTCGCGAGGAACGCGCGCACTTCCTCGCGGAATGCCTCGTCGGTATCGGCTTTCGGTTCGGCCAGGGTCGCCATCGCTTCTCTCCTGCTATCGGGCGGGCGCGCCGAGCGGCGCGTTCTGTATGTCGCGGTTTCTTGCTTCGGCTTCTCGTGCGCGCAAGCGCTCCACGTTGGCAAGGTGTTTTGCCTCAGTGATGGGATAGAACCAGATGATCAAACCGCCGAGCGCCCACAGGCCCAGCACCATCGGCACGTAGTGCGCGATCAGGCTGTCGGTCATCGCGGTGGTGACCTTGGCGGGATCGATGCCGGCGGGGAAACGCGACGTTTCGAGCACGATGCCGGCGGCAAGAATCCCGAGCCCCGACGCGCACTGCGCCGCGAAGCTCGACGCAGAGAAGAAAATCCCCGCGTTGTGCGTGCCGGAGCTTACCGCGTCGTCCTCCACGACGTCGGCGAGCATCGAGGCGGTCATCATCAAGCTGATCGCCACCATCGCCCCGTAAACCGCGCCGATTACCAGCAAGGTCGGCAGGAGCAACGGGTGCCCGGGCTCGAAGAACAGTCGGAAATAAGTGAGCCACAGCGGTGAGGTGCCGAGCATGACGCCGCCTAATGCCAGCCACAGCGCCGAATTGCGCTTGCCCCACCAGCGCGTCACCACCGGGGCCAGCGGCAGCGCGATGCACACCGCCACGAACCCGTCGAGCGTGAGCAGCGCGAGTTCGCCCGAGCTGAGTTCGTAGACGTACGTGCCGAAATAGAGCGAGGTCGCGCCGTAGAGGCCGATCGCCGTCCACTTCAGGATGGCAAAGCCGAACACCGTCAGGAACGCGCGGTTCTTGAACGCGGTCCCCATCTCCTTGAGGTGCGACATAAGCCCGGGTGACGCGGGCCGGTTCTCCGCCTGGCGAATGTAGGGAATGCGCGAGCGGGTGCCCCAGCCGCACACGAGGATGCTGATGAACACCAGAGCCGCGCCGGTTAGCGCGAACGGCACGTAGCCTGCCGGGTTGAGCTGGCCCTTGGGATACTCGGGGGTGGCGACGAAGAAGAACTTCAGCGCGAAGGCGGTGAAGGCAAAGGTCCCGGCGTAGGCGAACCAATAACGCAGCCCGTAGATGCGGCTCCGCTCGGCATAATCCTGCGTCAGTTCGCTGCCGAGCGCGTTGGCCGTCACCTGGTATGTCGACATGAACATGCGCGCCATCGCGCAGAAGCCGAAGATCCAGACGCCCATCGCAAAGTCCGACAGGCCTTGCGGCGGAAACCACGTCAGGCCGAAGAATATCGCCGCGGGCGCGGCCGCGCCGTAGATGTAGGGATGCCGCCGGCCGAGCCGCGAACGCGTGAGGTCGGACACGCGACCGATCAGCGGGTCGACCACCGCGTCGACCAGGAGCGTCAGTGCGATCGCAGTGGAGACGATCGACGCCTGCACCCCCAGGACCTGGTTGAAATAGAGCAACAGGTAGGTCGAGAAGGCCGCGCTCTTGATGCCGTCGGCGATCGACCCGAAACCGTAGGCGATCCGCGTGCTCCGGCGCAGGGGCGGCGCGTCAGCGGCGACGGTCAAAGGGCCATCTCCGCGGCATCGGCGATTTCGCCGACGGGATCGGGATAGAGCTCCATCGCCAGCGCCCGCCGATTGAGCGTCGAGTAATCCGGGAACACCGGATCCTTCACGTCACGGTATTGCTTGAGATGCTGCTTGGCGACGGTGACTTTGTGCACCTCGGTCGGGCCGTCGGCGATGCCCATCACCATCGCGGCGATAAGGCCGCCGACGAACGGCATCTCGTTGGATACGCCGAGCGAGCCGTGGATATGGATGCAGCGCTTGGCGATGTCGGCGTAGACTTTGGGCATGAGCGCCTTGATCGCGGCGATGTCCTTCCGCACGCGGCGGTAATCCTGGTACTTGTCGATCATCCACGCGGTCTTGAGCACGAACAGCTTGAACTGCTCGAGTTCGATGTAGCTGTCGGCGATGTCGAACTGCACGCCCTGGTAGTCGGCAAGTGTGCCATTGCGAGTGGTGCGGCTGACCGCGCGGCGGCTCATCTTGTCGAGCAGCTTCTTGCAATTGCCGACGGTGCGCATCGCATGGTGGACGCGGCCGCCCCCGAGGCGGGTTTGCGAGATCGCGAAGGCGCCGCCACGCTCCCCCAGGAGGTGATCGGCGGGCACGCGCACGTCGGTATAGCGGACGTAGCTCTCGCTGCCGTCGGCCTGGCCGTAGACGCCGACGTTGCGGACGATCTCGACCCCGGGCGTGTCGATCGGGACGATGAACATGCTCATCCGCTCGTGGCGCAGTGCGTCAGGGTCGGTCACCGCCATGACGATCAGGAATTCCGCCCACTTGCCGTTGGTCGAAAACCACTTCTCGCCGTTGATCTTCCAGTGATTGCCGTCCTGCTCGGCGCGGGTGACGAAATTGGTCGGGTCGGAGCCGCCCTGCGGCTCGGTCATCGAGAAGGCGCTGACAATCTTGTTGTCGAGCAGCGGCTGGAGGTATTGTTCCTTCTGCTCGGGGGTGCCGTAGTGGGCGATGATCTCGGCATTGCCGGTATCGGGGGCCTGACACCCGAACACGATCGGGGCGAACGTCGCACCGCCGATGATCTCGTTCATCAGCCCTAGCTTGACCTGGCCGTATCCCTGGCCGCCGAGCTCGGGCCCGAGGTGACAGGCCCACAAACCCTGGTCCTTCACCTCCTGCTGGAGCGGCCGGACGAGCGCGTTGCGGCGCTCGTTCTTCACGTCGTACGGGTGGATGCCGAGATAGCCGAGCGGCTCGACCTTCTCGGCGACGAAGCTTTCCATCCAGTCGAGCTTCGCTTGAAATTCGGGATCGGTTTCGAAATCCCAAGCCATTCATCGATCTCCCGCAGGCCGCTTTATCGCGGCTCCACGAATCGAGCATACCGCTTTCTGGAAAACGGGCAAGCGCCTGAAATCAGACGGTGGAGCCGCCATCGACGACAATGGTCTGACCGGTGAGCCAGCTCGCAGCCGGCGAGGCGAGAAACACAGCCAGCCCGGCGATGTCGTCCGGCTCGCCCAATCGCCCCATCGGGGTCCGGGCGACCGCCGCCTGGGCCGCGGCCGGGTTCTCGTATAGCGCGCGAGCGAAATCTGTCTTCACGAGGCCAGGGGCGATGCCGTTGACGCGGATGCCATGCTGTCCGTTTTCGACCGCGTAGTTGCGCACCAGCTGGATGTCGGCCGCTTTGGTAATGGTATAGGCGCCCAATTCGCGCGACCCACGCAACCCGCCGATCGAGCTCACCACCACGATAACGCCGTCCTGTTTCGCGCGCATGCCAGGCAGAACCATCTGCACCAGCCAGTGGTTGGATAGAATGTTGTTGTCGAGCGTCTTGCGGAACATCGCATCGTCGATGGTGTCGAGCGAGCCGTAGTGGGGGTTCGACGCTGCGTTGCAGATCAGAATGTCGATCGGGCCGAGGGTTTCAACCGTGCGGCTGACCAGGTCCTGCAGGGCTTCTTTCGAAGATATGCTCGCCGCAATCGCCAGCGCGCGGCCTTCGCCCCATTCCGCGTTGATGGCAGCGGCAACCTCTTCGCAGGCCTCCTGCTTGCGGCTCGAGATCACTACCCGCGCACCGCGCTGGGCGAGCCGCTCGGCGATAGCCCGGCCAATGCCGCGCGACGAGCCGGTAACGACGGCTACCTTGCCGTTGAGGTCGAACGGATCGTTCATTTTTCTCTCCCTTGGTTGGGAGATACCATGATTTCGAAAGCGAGCGGGCGCAAGCCCGCTTAAGCGGCGACGATTTCCTGTTCGATCTTGCCGAAAATCGAGTGCCCGTGCGCGTCGCGCATCTCGACCGAGACCACATCGCCCGGCTTCATGAACGGTGTTGTGGGTTGTCCGCCCGCGATCGTTTCGATCATGCGGATCTCGGCGATGCACGAATAGCCCGCGCCGCCTTCGCTCACCGGCTTGCCCGGGCCGCCGTCGGCGCCCTTGTTGCTGACCGTCCCCGAGCCGATGATCGAGCCGGCACCCAGGCTGCGGGTCTTGGCGGCGTGGGCGACGAGATCGGCAAGGCTGAAAGTCGCCTCCTGCGCGGCATTGGCGCGTCCGAACGGCTGGCCGTTGTAGTCGACCATCAGGGGGAGGTCGATCACGCCGTTCTGCCAGGCGTCCTCAAGCTCGTCGGGGGTGACCGCGACCGGGCTGAACGCGCTCGCGGGCTTGGACTGGAAGAAACCGAAGCCCTTTTCGAGCTCGCCCGGGATCAGGCCGCGCAGGGATACGTCGTTGACCAGCATCAGCAGCTTGATGTGCCGGGCCGCTTCCTCGCGGCTGACGCCCATCGGCACGTCGTCGACGATGCAGGCGATCTCGCCTTCCATGTCGCAGCCCCATGCTGGGTCCTTGAGCGGGATGGGGTCGCGCGGGGCGAGGAAACCGTCGCTGCCGCCCTGGTACATCAGCGGGTCGTGGTAGAAGCTCTCGGGCACCTTCGCGCCGCGTGCCTGGCGGACCAGCTCGACGTGGTTGAGATAGGCCGAGCCGTCGGCCCACTGGTAGGCGCGGGGCAGGGGGCTCGCCGCATCGTGCTCGTGGAACCGGCCGCACGGCACGGTCCAGTGCTCGACGTCGCGATAGAGCGCGTCGAGCGCGGGCGCGACCTCGTCCCAGTTGTCGAGCGCATACTGCATCGTCGGCGCGATGTGCTCGGCCGACGAGTAGCGGGTGATGTCCTTCGAAACGACGACGAGCTTGCCGTCGCGCCCATGCTTGAGTGATGCGAGTTTCATGTCGGCGGAGTGTCCGGCTGGTTGTCTGGGTGGGCGCGCTCGAACGCGGGGAGGGCGAGGCAGGCGGCCTCGATCCGCTCGATGTTGGGCATTGCGCTGGTGTCGAGCGCGAAACGTCGAGCGTTGTAAATTTGCGGTATCAGTACCGATTCAAACAGTCCGGGCCGGTCATGAAGCGCTTCATTGACACCCAACTGGGCTAGCCGGGCCTCCACCGGGACCAGCGTCTTGGCCAGCCAGTGCCGGTACCAGGTGTCGATGGCGGCCTGCTCCTGACCCAGCTCGTTCTTGAGGTATTGCATCACCGACAGGTTATTAACCGCATGAATATCCGTGGCAATTGCATAGGCGAGCTCGCGCGCGGTGAAGCGGTCCTCGACATCGCGCGGCAAAAGCGGGCGATCGGGATAGGCCTCGTCGAGCCACTCCAGGATCGCCATCGACTGGGCCCGGTCCCGCCCGTCCGCCTGGAGCAGCGGCACCCCGGCAAAAGGGTTGTGGGACAGGAACTTAGCGTCCTTCTGCTCGCCCTTGACGATGTTCACGGGCTCGATCGCGTAGTCGAGGCCCTTGAGGTTCAGCGCGATCCGCAGCCGGTAGCTGGTCGAGCTGCGGAAGTAGGCATGGAGCTTCATCAAAACGCTGGGATCCCGGTCACCGCACGACCGAGGATTAGCGCGTGCACGTCGTGCGTGCCCTCGTAGGTGTTGACCGTCTCGAGGTTCACCATGTGGCGGATCACCTGGTATTCGCCGCTAATACCGTTGCCGCCGTGCATGTCGCGAGCCTTGCGGGCGATATCCAATGCCTTGCCCACATTGTTGCGCTTGACGATCGAGATCATCTCGGGCGCGAAGTTGTGCTCGTCCATCAGCCGCCCGACCCGCAGGCTTGCCTGCAGCCCGAGCGCGATATCCGTCATCAAGTCGGCGAGCTTGAGTTGATAAAGCTGTTTCGAGGCCAGCGGCACGCCGAACTGCTGGCGGTCGAGCCCATACTGACGCGCGGCGTGGAAACAGAATTCCGCCGCGCCCATCGCCCCCCAAGAAATGCCGTAGCGCGCGCGGTTTAGGCAGCCGAACGGTCCCTTGAGCCCTGACACCTCCGGAAGCAGTGCGTTGGCGGGGAGCTTGACCTCGTCCATCAAGATCATGCCTGTGGTGGATGCGCGCAGCGACAGCTTGTTCTCGATCTTCGGCGCCGAAAGGCCATCCATGCCCTTTTCAAGCACGAACCCCCGGATCGCGCCACCGTGCGCTTCGCTCTTGGCCCAGACGACAAACACGTCGGCGAATGGCGCGTTCGAGATCCAGGTTTTCGCGCCCGACAGCGAGTAGCTGTCGCCATCCTTCTTCGCGTAAGTGCGCATCGCTCCGGGGTCAGAGCCTGCGTCAGGTTCTGTCAGCCCGAAGCATCCAATGAGATCGCCGTTGGCAAGCCCGGGCAGATATTGGCGCTTCTGCTCCTCCGAACCGTAGGCGAGTATGGGATACATCACGAGGCTCGACTGCACGCTCGCCATAGAGCGATAGCCGGAGTCCACCCGCTCGATCTCCCGGGCGATGAGGCCGTATGCGACGTAGCTCGCACCGGCGCCGCCGTATTCCTCGGGGACGGTCGCACCGAGTAGGCCGGCGCGACCCATGAGCGGAAATAGCTCCGGTGCGTCGAGCTCGTTCGCGAAGGCGTCGATCACCCGCGGCTGTAGCTCTGATTGGGCAAACGCGTGCGCGGCGTCGCGGATCATCCGCTCGTCTTCGCTCAGCTGGGCGTCGAGTGCGAAAGGGTCCTGCCAGTCGAAAGGAGTCATCTTCGCCGCGATGGCAGGCGCGCTCGCCCGATGCAAGCGCGCGTCAGATCAAGCGGCGGCGAGAGCCTCGCGCATCGTCTCGATGATGCGATTAGGCGGACAGGGCTTCGAAAGCGCATGGGCTTCGGGATAGCGCCCGCTAACCTCGCTCGGACTTACTTCTCCGGAGTGAAAGATCACCGGTACATTCGCCGCGATCAGGGCATCGGCCAATGGGTACACCTCGCCGTCGTCGAGACGCACATCAAGGATTGCCAGATCCGGCCTCCGCCGTTCGAGCGCGTCGATCGCGGAGCTTGCGGTGTCGAACGGGCCTGAAACTTCGAACCCGGCTTCCTCAACCGTGTCGCACAGATCAACGCCGATGATCATCTCGTCTTCAGCGACGAGAACGCATTGCAAAGACATCGATGGCTCCGGAGTGAGTGGAATTCGGTTCCCGCCTAAATGGTGCAGCGGCCGTTTGGTTCCCCTCATTGAGCGCCAAACTTGGCCTCGAACGCTGCCTGGTCGCCCGCTGCCAGGAGACGGGCTTGCTCGACCCAGGCGTCGCGGCGGATGCGACCCTGAAACCTGCCCAATTGCGCGTCGATCCGGTCGATCTCCGTATCGTCCCACGCCGCGATCTGCGCGAAACTGCGCACGCCGATATCTTGCAAAGTCGTGGCGAGTTTCGGTCCCAAGCCCTTGATCCGGGTGAGATCGTCGGCCTGCATGGTCCGGATTTGCGCTTCCTCAGCCGCAGTGGCGACGGCCACCCCGGCTGCTCCGATGGCCTCCGACACCATCGGCGGCTTTCGGGTAGCCGCCGGTGCCGCATCGATCAGCGCCTGGTTGCGTGCTGCGCGATCGGCTCCCTCGTCGAGCGTATCGCGGCGATCGACCGCGACGCGGGTGCGCCGCGTGGCCAGGACGACCCACCACAGCACGACGAGCGCCAAGAGCGAGCCGATAACGAGGAGCGGCCAGTTGGCGGTGACGAATTCGTTCATGAGCGAGCTTCCTCGGGCAGGGCGGCCTCATCGGCCGGATGTTCGAGATTGCGGCGGAACAGAACACGGTCTTCGGGGCCGAAGCCATACTTCCAGATGACCAAGCCGTACGCGCCTAAGATGGCCGGAATACCGAACACCAGTTCGACCCATTCGGGCAGGCGCACCACAATCGCGCCGATGATGACTGCGGGTGCGGCAGCCCAAACGAGCGCCCAGCGCCAGTTGTTGATCGGTTCCTTCAGGATGTGTGAAAGTAGCCGCGACTTGACCAGGGAGGCGGTTCCCAGCGCCAGCATCAGCGCTGCCGCAGCCCCGGCCGCCTTCCACGTTTCAGGCAAGTCGAAGCGCTCGACCAGCATCATGGCGCCCACGGTCAAGGCCGCCTGGAGCGCGATCATGGCCACGGAAATGAGCAGGTTCTTCATCCGCGCGACGTAGATGAGCGCCGCTTCGGACACGACCGCGGTGGCCGCGACAACTTCGGCGGCCAGTAGAAACGCAAGGGCTCCCGTGCCGCCGACAAAGTTCGGCCCCATGAGGCCCATGACCCCCTCGGCTGGAATTCCCAAGGCCAGCCCGATGCCCGCCTGCGCCGCGACGATCCAGAAACCGACCTGACATACCTGTCGGGCGATCGCGGCATGGTTCTTCTCCTTGAGATTGCGCGTGATCACCGGGCCCAGAATCGGTTCGAAGCTCGTTTTCAACTTCTGAGGTAGCGAAGCGACCTGCTGTGCGACGTAGTAAACTCCGACAGCGGCTGGCGCCGCGAACAGGCCGAGAATGAAGATGTCCAGCCGCCGGGTGCCCCATTCGATCGCATCTGCGGTGGCAAGCGGTAGCGCGCGCCAAGTCAGCCGGGCCATCGCCCGGGGGCGTGGCCGCCATTCCTTCGGCAGGCCGTACGTCCTCAGGAAGGGCCAGAGGGCCGTAAGGAGCCCTGCATAGATCGACGCCAGGTAGGCCATCGACAGCCCCGAGTCCGGGATCACGAACCACAGCCCGCCCGCCAGAATTGAGATGGTCCACGGCTCGACGACCGCTCGCGCACGTACCGTGGCGCCTACGTCGAAACGGTAGGCCTGCGCCGCAAGGACTATCTCGGTGAGGGCGTAGCCCGGTATCGCCAGCACGATCAGGCGATCGAGCTCTGTGTATTGGCCGCTCGGAAACATCGGCGCCGGCACAAGCCAGAAAAACCCGCCCGCGATGACCGAGGCGGCCGAGGCGATCAGTATTCCATCGAAGACGAGATTGGCCGGCCGGACATCGGGTGCCTCTGATATGCGCTGGGCAAGGCCTCGCTTTTCGCCCATCGAGCAGATCATCGCCGTCAGTTCCACTACCACGAGGGCGGAAGCGAAGCGGCCGAGCGCCTCGGGGCCGTAAAGCCGACCGGCGATAAAGAGAAACGGCAGTCGCGCAGCGAGGCGCAGGAGGAACCCGAAGAAGTTTGTCCGCCCGCCCTTGGCGAGAGCGGCAATATCTTCCTGCGGATTTTCAGGCTGGGTCGCCCGCACGCTCACTCGACGATTTCCGTCGTAAGGGGGCGGGCCAGTAGTTCGGCCACGATCGCGCGCGCCGGGGCTCCCTGGAGCAGGCGATAGACCGCCGCAACGATCGGCATGCCAACACCGTGTCTGGCGGCGAGCTCGGTCAGCACCGGCGCGGTATGCGCCCCTTCGGCGACCGTGCGGCGATCCGCCATTAGCGCCACCGGATCCCCGCCTTCGCCGAGCGCCTTGCCGAGGCTGAAGTTGCGGCTCGCGGTCGACGAACACGTCAGCACGAGGTCGCCTAGCCCGCACAGGCCGGCCAGCGTGTCCCGTTCGGCTCCGAGTGCTTCGCCGAAGCGCAGCATCTCAGCATAGCCACGCGCGATCAGCGCCGCCCTGGCGTTTTGGCCGAGCTTCAGCCCTTCGACCACCCCGCAGGCGATCGCGAGGACGTTCTTTACCGCGCCACCCACCTCGGCGCCGACGACATCTTCCGAATAATATGGCCGAAAAGTCGGCCTTGCGATGGCGGGGTGTAGCCGCTCCCACTGACTTGCTCCGCCGCCGCAGGCCAGGGTAACCGCGGTGGGCAATCCGGCGGCGACTTCATGAGCGAACGTAGGCCCAGACAAAACTGCAATGTCGCTTCCGGGGGCAGCGTCACGCGCGACGTGATGCATCGGCCGCCCCGTACCCGCCTCGATCCCCTTGGAGCACAGCACGAGGTCGCGGGGATGGGTTGTCATGGCGCCGAGCACTGCGGCCATGTGCTGCGCCGGTGTAACGACCAAAAGGACGTCCAGCGCCGCCATGTCGTCTAGCTCACCCGTAGCTCGAACCGTCGGCGAGAGCACCACGGAAGGCAGGAACGGTCTGTTCGTATGGGCCGAGTTGATTTCGTCCACCAACTCAGGTTCTCGCGCCCACAGCAGCACGCCGCGCCCGTCACCCGCGAGCATCTGCGCCAGGGCCGTGCCCCACGCGCCCGCACCGAGAACGCCGATGCTCAAGCCTTGTATCCGGCGCCGCGGACGGGTTCGGCCGCTGGATCGAGCGGCCAGCGCGGCCGCGCGGCGATGTCTAGCGGGTCCGAAGACAGGCCCCGCGCGAGACGCTCTTGTCCAGCCCAGGCGATCATGGCGGCGTTATCCGTGCATAGCGACCCGGGCGGGGCGGAGAATCGCAGATCATGTATCGCGGCGAGCTGTTCCAAGGCGCCTCGCACGGCGGAGTTCGCCCCCACCCCTCCGGCGACGACCAGCGTTTGCACGGGCCTCATGGCGCTGAGGGCCTGACGAATGCGGTCAATCAAGCAGTCGATGGCGGCTTGCTGGAAGCTAGCCGCGATGTCGACGTCGGCATGACGCCCGCTCTGTTTCGCTCGCAACACTGCGCTCTTGAGCCCGGCGAAGCTGAAATGCGGCTCGCCGCTACCCAACAGCGGGCGGGGCAAGGGGACGGCGGCCGGGTTTCCCTCGCAAGCGAGCTTTTCGACCGCCGGGCCACCGGGAAACCCGAGGCCGAGAATCTTGGCCGTCTTGTCGAACGCTTCGCCCAGGGCATCGTCGATAGTGGTGGCGACCCGGGTGTAACGGCCGACCCCCTCGACGCGTAGTATTTGGCAATGCCCTCCCGAGACGAGCAGGAGCGCGTAGGGAAATTCGAGAGAAGGGTCGGCCAGCCGCGGACTGAGCGCGTGGCCTTCGAGATGATTGATCGCAAATAGCGGAACGTCCGCCGCCATCGCCAGAGCCTTGGCGCTGACCAGGCCGACCATCACGCCCCCGATCAGTCCCGGGCCGGCGGTTGCCGCCACCGCATCGAGATCGCCGAGCGCTATTCCGGCGTCATCGAGGACCGCTTCGATCATCGGCGCGAGACGTTCTGCGTGTGCGCGGGCGGCAATCTCCGGCACCACCCCGCCAAAGGGGGCATGCGCTTCGTCCTGGCTGGCGATTCTCTGGCCGACGATCGTGCGGTCGTCCGCCACGAGCGCGGCCGCGGTTTCGTCGCAGCTCGATTCTATGCCGAGGACCAACCCCATGTGCCTTTCCCTTAGTGCAATGCTTGGCTACGGCAAGCGCGCCCGATGAGCACAACTCCCCACTTACGCCTCGGAACCCGCCGCTCGCCGCTTGCCATGGCGCAGGCGCGCGAAGCTCGCGCGCGGTTATGCGCGGCGCATGGATGGGAGGAGAGAGCGGTCGAACTCGTCCCCGTGCTGGCGAGTGGCGACAAGATCCAGGACCGCCCCCTCGCTGAAATCGGTGGCAAGGCGCTCTGGACCAAGGAACTAGACGCCTGTCTCGCCGACGGACGGATCGACATCGCTGTCCACTCGCTGAAGGATGTCGAGACCATTCGTCCGGCGGAAATCGCCATCGCGGCTGTCCTGCCGAGGGCGGATGTCCGCGACGTGTTGCTGGGCGCCGCCAGCATACGCGCCATCCCCGAGGGCGCCCGGGTGGGCACCAGCGCGCCCCGCCGCGCTGCCCAAATGCTTCATTTGCGCCCGGACGTGAGGATCGTCCCCTTCCGCGGAAATGTAGCCACCCGCATAGCCAAATTGGCGGCTGGCGAGGCCGATGTGACCTTGCTCGCGGCCGCGGGGCTCAACCGCCTCGGAGAGACCGGTGTCGGCACCCCGTTGGAGACCGACGATTGGCTGCCCGCGCCTTCGCAGGGAGCGATCGGCATAGAGTGCCGCGCCGACGACCGGCGCGCGTGCGAATGGTTGGCAGCGATCGATCACGGGCCAAGCCGGGCGCAGGTGCTGGCGGAGCGCGCCTTGCTCGCCGCGCTCGGGGGAAGTTGTCATTCGCCGATTGCCGTGCTGACTCGCCACAAAGGGGAGGGTCTCGCGATCACATGTGCGCTTTACAGCCCCGATGGTGCCGAGATTGTCGAAGGTATGGTCACCGTTGCCGCGGGTGATGCGAAAGGACCCGCGCGTCTTGCGGCAGACCTGCTGGCGCGAGCGACACCTGGGATCGCTGCCCTGTTCGCCAGCGCGGAATGAAGCAGCCACTGGTCGTCCTGCGGCCGGAGCCCGGCTCTACCGATACCGCGGTAGCTGCACGCGCGGCCGGTCTCGAGGTCATCGTTGCGCCGCTCTTCACCATTGAGCCTGTCGCATGGCAGGCGCCGGATCCCGCGCACTTCGACGCGATGTTGGTCGGAAGCGCAAATGCTTTCCGCCGTGGGGGTCGCCAGCTCTCCGGGCTTTCGAGCTTGCCAGTGCATGCCGTCGGGAGGCGAACGGCGGAGGCCGCACGTGATGCCGGGTTCAAACTCGGGCGCATCGGTGAGGGCGGGCTTCAGGACTTGATCGCTCTGCTTCCTAAGCCAAGCCGGTTGCTGCGCCTGGCAGCTGAAACGAGAGTTCAGCTTGAGGTGCCCGATGGCATCGTCGTCGAAGAGCGGATCGTTTATCGCGCAATATCGCAATCGATGAACGACGAAGCCCGAAGGGCGCTTCGCAACGGTGCGACCGTACTGCTTCACTCGGCGGAGGCTGCCCGTGAGTTCGCCGCACAATGTGACCGGCTGGCGCTCTCTCGGGACCTCATTTCGCTGGCTGCGCTAGGCCCCCGGGTTGCCAACTCCGCCGGAGATGGCTGGCGGGCGGTTCGGGTCGCGAGCCAGGTCTGCGACGCCACCCTTCTGGCCTTGGCGCGAGACATGTGCCAATGACGTGCGTGGGGTCGTGCCGGCCAAAGCCGGGGTCGCAGACTGGAACTTGATGTACGAACAACCGTCTCGGGGCCGTGCAGGTCCGTCGCTCAGGCCTGTGCTGCTCGCCGTGTTCGCTTCGTTCCTCCTCGGGGCCGGAGTAATCGGCTACCTGTCTTGGAAAGGCTATTTTGCGGTGGCCGAGAGCCCGGCTGTCGCTCGAGCGCGCGATTCCGCCAAGGCTCTCCCCGCAGTTCCAGCCCCTGCGCCCAACGCGACCGAAACTGCTAGCGTAGCTGCCGTAGAACGCGTCGAAGAGACGCAAGGCGGGCTGGATCAGCGCCTCGCAGCGGCCGAGCAGAGGATCGCCAGGCTCGACCTGCAGGCTCAAGCAGCAAGCGGAAATATAGCCCGAGCGGAGGCGCTATTGATCGCATTCGCGGCCCGTCGAGCGATCGAGCGGGGCAGCGACTTGGGCTATCTGGGCGACCAATTGCGTCTGCGGTTCGGCGATGCCCAGCCGAACGCGGTGAAGACCATAATTGAATTCTCGCGCGATCCCGTAACATTGGACGTGCTGCTTGCCCGCCTTGACGGGCTGGGCCCGCAGCTGGCTTCGTCGTCAAGTCAGGCCGGCTTCGCCCGGTTGGGGAACGAAATCTCCAGCCTGTTCATCATCCGCCGCGAAGCCACGCCCTCCCCGCAACCGTCTAGGCGCCTCGAACGTGCGCGGCTTTTTCTGGAAAGTGGGCGGATCGACAAAGCGATCGGCGAAGTCGGGCGATTGCCTGGCGCGACACACGCGGCTTCTTGGCTGGCCGACGCACGCCGGTTCCAGACGTCTCGTAACGCACTCGATCTCATTGAGACAGCCGCCGTGCAGGAGCCCCGGCTTCTGAAAGACGGGGCGGGGCACGTGGTCGAACAGCCGAGCCCGGCCGAGGGTTCCGTAAGCCGATAGGCTGCCCATATCGGAAGTATGGCAGACCAGCTTACCCTGTTCGATCCTTACGAACCGCATGATCTTCCCGAAATCGGAGGTCTCGCAGTCGTCCGAGATGCGGTTACCACCGACCATGCGCGAGAATTGGAGGCGAGGGTCGACCAGACGGCTTTGTCACCCTTCCAGTTCGGGCAATGGGAGGGCAAGCGGCTTACGGCGAACTATGGCTCCGCTTACGATTATCAGCGCGCCCGACCGAAATCGGCTCCACCGATGCCGGCTTGGCTTCGCGACCTCTGCAACATATTGGCGCCTCAGGTCGGCCGGGATCCGAACCAGTTCGTTCAGGCCTTGGTGACGCGCTACGACCCGGGGGCCGGAATTGGGTGGCACCGCGACAGACCGCAATATGGCGAAGTGATCGGGCTTTCGCTTGGGGCTTTCGGGAAGATGCGGCTACGCCGGCGGTGCGACGGGGGCGCCTTTCAAAGAGCTGTTCTGCCGCTGCTACCGCGGTCGGTTTACCTGCTTAGCGGGTCCGTACGGTGGGAGTGGGAGCACTCGATTGTTCCGCTGGCAGAGACGCGTCGGTCGATCACCCTCCGAACTCTGCGGGAGGTTTAACGAATGTGAACTGAGGAACCCGAATCGAGGCTCAGACGCTTGGAAGAACACATTCCACTCATTCAAGGTTTTCTCATGGCTTCTCTTCCGCTGGCTCGCGAGCGACGATCGCAGTTCCTCAACGACACGTTTCAGCGCCGCCTCGCGGAGTGGAACCGGGAGCGCTTGGCGCCGTCCTTTCCCGACGAGCATTGGCAAGCCCGTATCTCGGCGGACGCGACCATGCTTCGTTTGGAAGGCGGCTTCGTGGAGGAGTTGCGCGACGAGATCGCTGACGAAGCTGCCAAAGCACCAACCGATCCCGACGGTTTCATCGCCTGGTTTGAGCGCTTGATGGACGCGGGCCCAGGACAGGGCGACCCACTGTTTCCCTGGCTTGCGGAAGAAGCCAGCAAGGATGACCTTCGTTGGTACCTCCAACAGGAGGCGGCTGGCGAAGCTGGTTTTGACGATCTGGTCGCGCTGACCCAAGTCAAGTTGCCCACCCGTCCGAAGCTCGAGCTGGCGCGCAACTACTGGGATGAGATGGGGCGCGGCAACGAAAAGGGCATGCACGGGCCTATGCTCGACGGCGTTGTCGAAACCCTTCGGCTGGATCCGACGATTGAAGGGACTGCGTGGGAAAGTCTCGCGCTTGCCAATGCGATGACCGCGATGGCAAGCGCGCGCCGGTATGCCTGGCATAGCGTGGGCGCGCTCGGGGTGATCGAACTCACCGCGCCCTACCGGTCCGATTGCGTTGCCAAGGGTCTGCGGCGCATTGGCCTCTCGGAGCGTGAACGGCGCTATTTCGCCCTTCATGCCGTGCTTGATGTAAAGCACTCCGAGGATTGGAATCGCGAGGCGATCCGTCCCGCAGTCGAGGAAGATCCACGCCGCGCAACGGCCATGGCAGAAGGGGCGCTAATTCGCCTGATCGCCGGGAAACGTTGTTTTGACCGCTACCGCCAGCACTTCGCTCTCTAGGCGAGCACGCCGTACAGATCGTGAGCGTCCGCATCCTCGATCAGCGCGGTGGCGAAGTCGCCCGGCCTTAGGGCCGGGGGAATGTCGCGAAGGAATACCTGGCCATCGATCTCCGGTGCGTCCGACTGGCTACGTGCAGTCGCCCCGATGTCGCCATCCTCGTCAGGTTCGCCGACTTCGTCGATGATGACGGGGAGGATTCGGCCAACTTTGGCTGATAGCTTGGCCGCACTAATGCGTTGGGTCACTTCCATCAGGCGCGCGTAGCGTTCTTCCTTGATTTGCTCGGGCAGTTGATCGGGCAGACTGTTGGCTTGCGCACCTGCAACAGGCTCGAACCGGAAGGCTCCCACCCGGTCGAGCTGTGCTTCTTCGAGCCAATCAAGCAGGTAACGAAAGTCGTCCTCGGTCTCACCGGGAAACCCGACCACGAAGCTTGAACGAATGGTGAGTTCGGGCGCGATTGTCCGCCAAGTCTTGATCCGCTCGAGCACCCGTACCTCGTTGGCCGGACGCTTCATCGCCCGCAATACGGCGGGACTCGCGTGCTGAAACGGTATGTCGAGGTACGGGGTCAACACGCCTTCCGCCATGAGCGGGATGACCGCATCGACGTGCGGGTAGGGATAGACATAGTGGAGCCGGACCCAGGGCGTTTCGCCTTCCGGCGTTCGCAACTGCCCGAGCTCGCGGGCCAAATCCGTCATATGCGCGCGAACTTCGCGGCCGTGCCACATGCGCGGCTCGTGACGGGTATCGACACCATAAGCACTCGTATCTTGGCTGATCACCAGCAATTCCCGAGTTCCGGCCGCGACCAGCTTCTCCGCCTCGCGCAGGACTGCGTCGATCCGCCGGCTGGCGAGCTTCCCGCGCAATTGGGGGATAATGCAGAAGGCGCAGGAATGATTGCAGCCTTCGGAAATCTTCAAGTAGCTGTAGTGCCGTGGCGTCAGCTTGACGTCGGGCTGCGGGATCAGATCGATGAAGGGCCCCTGGCTTGGTGGGGCCGCGTCGTGGACCGCTTCGACAACCGCTTCATACTGATGCGCGCCGGTCACCGCCAAGACCTGAGGAAAGCGGGCGCGGATTACATCTGCCTCATCGCCCATGCAGCCGGTCACGATGACGCGACCGTTCTCGGCGATGGCCTCGCCGATTGCTTCGAGGCTTTCCTCCTTCGCGCTGTCGAGGAACCCGCAAGTGTTGACCAGCACCACGTCGGCACCGGCATAGTCAGGACTCATTGCATAGCCATCGGCGCGCAAACGCGTAAGAATGCGCTCGCTGTCGACGAGCGCCTTCGGACAGCCGAGGCTGACCATGCCGACCTTCTTCTGGTCGGGGATCTCGGAGGTGATGGTGGCCATGAAGCGCGCGCCCCTACACCAGCCAAGCTGAATGCGCTACATCACATCATCACAACCGAGGCGGGGGAGGCTTAGTGGGGCCGGTTAATTGGGTCGCGGTCGTTTTGGCGGCAATCGCCGCGGGCCTGCTGGCGCTTGCTTGGTTCGGACCCGCGTTCGGCAAGGCCAAGACGCGAAAGGTGGCGGCGGGCAGGGTCATGACCCGGTCCCGGCCTGAACGGATCGCCGCCCTCTCGGCGTTACTACTTCTGATAACTGCAACGATGCTGGGCCACATGTTCGCCCGGGTTGGCGTAGAGACCTTGGCCGCCAAGCCCTGGCTCTACTTCATGATGAGCGGAGGGCTTGCCATCGCCTTTGTGATCCCTGCGCTGTGGGTCAGCTTCAGCCACATCCGCGTGCCGACGCGTGTCGCGCTGATCGATGCCGGATACTGGCTGGCGGCCTATCTGGCGATGGGATTGGTCTTCTTCCTTCTCGGCTAGCTCCCGGCAACGGTGGGTAAAACTTCGACCACTACATCGCCTACCTCTAAAGGGCCTGCCTCCCAATATCCCATCGCTTCTTCTCCGCGGTACACCCGCAGGCCGCGCCCGCCGCTGGCGAGGTTGTCGATGCTGTTCCCGATCTCCTCCGACATGACCGGACGCTCGACAAGTTGGACCTTCCCACCAACGGAAGCGAGGTCGGCCATGTAGTCGGCCACGTGGCTGCCCTGCGCGCTCCCGGCCAGCAAAAGCCCGGTGAACCGCACCGGGTTTATGACGTTGTCCGCTCCAGCCTGTCGCGCGAGCAATTCGTTGTCGGTGGCGCGGACAACCACGCTTATAGGCACCTTGGGCGCAAGATGACGGACGGTCAGCACAATCAGGATCGAACTATCGTCGCGCCCTGCCGAGACCAGTACCGTCTGCGCTTCGGCGACACGGACCGCAAGCAGGCTTTCATCCCGCGTGGCGTCCGCTTCCATAACATTGCAACCAAGTGCTTCAGCCTCGGCCAGGCGCTCGGCGCTGCCATCCATCACGACAATGCAACTGGGTTCCGTGCCCCGCTCGATAAGCTCGTGAACTGCCTCCGAGCCCGAGATGCCGAAGCCGAGCACCACAATGTGGTTGGTCAGACGTTCTTGGATGCGCTTCATGCGCCACCTCTCCCAACTTTTGCGGATTACGAAATCGTAGGCGGCGCCTACGAAAATGAACAGCACTGCAAACCGGATCGGTGTGACGATCACGGCTTCGATGAGGCGAGCCTTGTCGCTGATAGGGGCAATGTCGCCGAACCCCGTCGTCGTGATCGAAATCATCGTGAAATAGACGACATCGAGGAAGCTGATCACGCCATCGTGGTGGTCGACCAACCCGTCCCGGTCGAGCCAATGGATAATGACTACGGCGAAGACGAGACCCAGCGCCAGGCCCAGGCGAATGCCAAGATCCGCCCACACCGGCACCCGCACCGCCCGCCGAATCGGCTGATGCTCGACGACGACGGGGCGTTTGCCGCGCTTCTTCATGGGGACAGCTTACTCATCGGGTCGATTGGCCGGCCGTCTCGGCGAATTTCGAAGTGAAGCTCGGCGCGCTCGGCGCCGCCGGCATCTCCGGCGAGGCCGATGCGCTCACCGGACTTGACCAGTTCGCCGCGTCCGACCGTCACCTTGGCTAAATGGCCGTAGAAAGTGGTCCAGCCCCTCCCGTGATCGACCGTCACCGTACGCCCGAACCTTCGATCGCTCTCGTCTACAGAAGTGACAATCCCGCTTGCGGAAGCGCGCACCATGTCCAGCGGCTGAGCGGCGACGTCTATTCCGGCGTGTCCTTTTCCGTCTGCGCGGACTCGGTGATTGAGCAGCACTTCGCCGTCGTGCGGGCGGCGAAAATACGGATCGGCCGGCGCACTGGAGGGAGTGGGCGGCGACTTGACCACCGCCGGGATAATCAGTTTCTGTCCGACCCTTACCGTTCCAGCGCTATCGAGGCCGTTAGCAATCGCAATCTGGGCGAACGGCACTCCGTAACGGCGTGAAATCGAGCTGCCCGTTTCACCTTTCCTGACCGAGTGCATCCGTTGCCGCGGGATGACGAGCTTTTCGCCCTTCTTCAGGTTGTACGGTTCTCGGAGCCCGTTTGCCTCTGCGATAACCGAGGCCGGAACACCTGATCGGTTCGCGACACCGCCGAGCGTTTCGCCTTCGCTGACCACATGCTCGAGCTCTTTTTTGGGGTCGCCGGCGGCGGTCGTCAGCACAAGCGCCGCAAGAGCAAGGGAGGCGCGCCGCATCGTCAGATGTATCGCTCGGCCATCGCGCCGAGTGAGGCATGGTGCGTGAGGTCCAACTGCAGCGGCGTCACCGAAATGAAACCCTCGTCGATCGCTTCGAGGTCGGTCCCGTGGTCGAGGGTGTGCTCCATCGCCTCGAGCCCGAACCAATAATAGGGATAGCCACGCGGGTCGCGTCCCTCGACGACGCTGCCCCTCGAATAATCATGAAATCCCTGTCGCACCACCCGGATTCCATTGACTTTATCGGCTGGCAGGGCGGGGAAGTTGACGTTGACCAGCGTACGCTTGGGAAGCGGCACGTCGAGCAGCGGAGCGAGCACTCTCGCCCCCCAGGCGCGGGCCGCGTCGAAGGGCACTTCGTCGCCCATACCCTCGCTGGCATAGACCTGACTGAGAGCAATCGCGCGAATGCCCGCCAGAGCGCCTTCGATCGCGGCGGACACGGTACCCGAATAGGTTACGTCATCCGCGAGATTGGCGCCCCTATTAACCCCTGAGAGGATCACGTCGGGAGGGCCGTCCATTACCTTGCGCAAGCCCAAGGTGACCGCATCGGTCGGTGTTCCACTCACAGAGAACCGGCGGTCGTCGTGCTTGCGTAATCGGACAGGGCGGCTGAGCGTTAGCGAGTGGCCTGCCCCGGACTGCTCCTCGGCGGGGGCGCAAATCCATATGTCATCGGTGAACTCGCGGGCGATCTCCTCCAGGACCACAAGACCTGGGGCATGGACGCCATCATCGTTCGTGAGGAGAATGCGCATCAGGGAGCGGGGACAAGCCGCTCGAGGCCGCCGGCCCAGGGCCTGAGAGCCTCAGGCACCAGCACAGAGCCGTCTGCCTGCTGGTAATTCTCCAGCACGGCAACCAGCGTACGGCCGACGGCGAGACCCGAACCATTGAGCGTATGGACGAAAGCGGGTCTGCCATTCTCGCCGCGGTAGCGGGCGTTCATTCGCCGCGCCTGGAAATCGCCGCACCAACTGACCGAACTGATTTCGCGATAAGCGCCCTGTCCGGGCAGCCAGACCTCGAGGTCGTGGGTTTTTCGGGCGCCGAATCCCATGTCGCCCACGCACAGCAACATCGTTCGATAGGGAAGCTCGAGGCGCTCGAGTATCGTCTGGGCGCTCTTCAGCATATGCGTGTGCTCGGCTTCACTGTCTTCCGGCCGGCAGATGCTGACCAGTTCAACTTTATCGAACTGGTGCTGCCTAATGTATCCGCGCGTGTCGCGGCCCGCCGAACCAGCTTCGGAACGGAAACAAGGGGTGAGCGCGGTCAACCGCACCGGTTCGCTGAGCGCGAGTATCTGGTCGCGGACCGAGTTGGTTAGGCTGACTTCGCTGGTCGGGATCAGCCAGCGTCCGTCCGTGGTCGCAAAGGAATCTTCGGCGAATTTGGGAAGCTGGCCGGTGCCAAACATGGCTTCCTCGCGGACGAGAAGCGGGGTGGCACACTCGACGTAACCGTGCTCGCCGGTCTGGACGTCGAGCATGAATTGAGCGAGCGCCCGCTGTAGCCGCGCCATTTGCCCCTTGAGGAAGGTGAACCGCGCGCCCGCAATGGCCGCGCCGGTTTCGAAATCCAGGCCAAGGGCAGGGCCGAAATCGGCGTGTTCTTTCGGCTCGAACGCGAAATTGCGCTGCTCGCCCCAACTGCCGACTTCGACGTTGCTGTGCTCGTCCGCGCCATCGGGCACGTCGTCAGCCGGCAGGTTGGGAAGACGAGCGAGCAGTTCGTCCTGTGCCGCCGCCGCCTGTCGTTCCTCCTCCTCGATATCCGGAAGCGCGGCCTTGATCGCTGCCACTTCAGCCTTGAGGGCTTCGGCTGCGTCCTTGTCCCCTCGGCCCATCGCCGCGCCGATCGCTTTTGAGGCTTCGTTGCGGCGAGCGAGCAGGTCCTGCGCCTTTGTCGCCGCCGTCCTGCGACGCTCGTCATGCGCTAGCAGGTCCGCTGATGACGGCGCGAATCCACGCCGCGCGAGAGCGGCGTCGAACGCCTCCGGATTGTCGCGGATCACGCGTATGTCATGCATGGGCGCGGGCTATGCCTGAGGCACCTCCTGCAGGCAATGCGGGAACAAGCCGCGCCGCGACGGGTAGAACGACCGAGCGCCAACCGCCGGGAAAAAGGGGTAATCGTGGAGCAAGAGACGGTTTACCCGCCCCGGCGCACGCGCTTCATCGACATTCTAGACGGAGTGGTCAGGGCAGGGCGGGGGATAGGTGCACTCCCGGCCGTGAATCTTGAAAAGGAGCACATGCTCGATGTCGCGGCGCGGAAGACTGGCCTCGACGATTTCGGCGATCCCTGGTTCGAGCGTCCGTTGGATGTCTTGCTCGAGTCAGTGCGTAAGGAAGCGCGGCTCAACGCGGCGGGAGAGGTAGCTGCCGCAGGCCAGTTCAGGCACGTTTTGCGCGACCGTTTGCTGACGCAGATGTGGCTGAAGCGTCATCCGGAGATATCGGCTCGCCCTATCCCGCACCCTGTGGTGATCGTGGGCCCGATGCGATCCGGAACCACCCGTCTGCATCGTCTTCTCGCGGCCGACCGCCGGTTCTCCCACTTGCGGACCTTTGAAACGATTAGTCCCGTTCCACGCCCGGACTTCGAACAGGTATTAGCAGGCCACAAGGCCGACTTTCGTCCCAAGCTGGCAGGCCGGATCATGAATGTCGCGCGGCTCGCCAACCCGCGCACCCTTTCGATCCACCCAACAGGCCCCTTCGAGCCCGAGGAAGAGCTTGGTCTGCTCGTCGCCAGCTTTTGGGGAATGAAGCATGACGCGCAGTGGACGGTTCCCAGCTATGGGCGCTGGTGCGAAGGCGAGGATGCAACCCCGGCGTATCGGCATATGGCCGATCTACTGCGTCTTATCGGGTGGTCGCAGCGCGAAAGCTCGCTTAGGCCGTGGATCCTCAAGACTCCACAGCACATGCTGGACCTTCGCGCGTTGCTCAAAGTTTTCCCCGACGCCCGCCTCATTTTCACGCACCGAGATCCCCGTCAGGTTGTTGGAAGCGCCGCCTCGCTCGCCTGGAACCAAACGATCATCTACTCGGATCATGCCGATGCAGCCGGTATTGGGCGAAAGTGGCTGCGAAAGACGGCCCTGATGGTCGACCGGATGATGGACTCTCGCCGTGCCGTTCCCTCCGAGCGTATGATCGACGTTCAGTACGAAGATATGGAGCGCGACTGGCGAGGGACAATGTCGCGGATCTATCGCTTCCTTGGTCTCGATATGGAAAACGCCGTTCCAGGTATGGAGCGCTACATCGAGCGAAGCCGCGCTTTGAAGCGACGGCCTCATCGCTACAGCTTGGCCCAGTTCGGCTTGTCCGAAGGCCAAGTTCTCGAGCGATTGGAAGGGTATACTCGTCGTTTCGAAGTGCCGATGGAAGGTCAGGTGCGCGACGCGCGGCTTCGCAGCTCGCGCGTCTAAGAACGGTCAACTGCTGCCAGCTATTACCACCGCATCGGCCAGTGGGTCATAGCGGATGCCGATGCCGCGGTCGCGCAACTCGTCGAATGTGACGCGCTCGCCCTGGAAACCCGCAAGCGCCGCGGTCACTTCTTCGTCCTTCCCGGCGACCAATGTCTGCAGAGACTGGCGATCGATCGAAACGATCGACCCTTGCCCCAAGGCTAGCTCGACAGACCCCAAGCGGCTGCCGCTCAGAATCAACGGCTTCTGCACGCGCACCGCCCGGTCGCCACTCGCCCCCGCACCCTTTCCGAAGGTGGAGATGTCGAAAATGACGCCAAGTACGCCCGAATTGGATCTTGGGATCGCTGAGAAGCCGGGCGCGGCCGACATTTGACTGTCTTCGCCCTCGTCGACTGATCCCGTTGTCGCGTCGGACGAAGGGGCAAGTTGAGATAATTCGAAATCCCTTGGCTGCACGGGGCGAGCGGCTGGCAGAGCGAACCTCACAGGATAGAAAGATGCTTGGGTGGAGGGGGCGGGAGCAGACGCGCTGAGCCGCACTAGCTTCGGAACCCGCTCAGCCTGAATGGTCCACGACCCAACGCCGACGACTGCGGCACCGGACATGCCCAACGCCAAGATGGCTGGGCGAATCATCGCTTCGCTGACCGTGGCCGATCCAAGGGCGAAAGCGCGCAACGAAAAGGATGGCCTAGCTCCATGTGACGAAAGTCTGCGCTTTTCGCTCGGCAGGCAAGTCCCAACATCGAAGGGGGCTGATGGGCCATCATCTTTGTTCCTGATTGTGTCCCACAGTTGGATTCTCCGTGAAAGCAACCCTCAACGTTCTGGAAAGCAGAGATAAACGCCAGCTAATGAGGCATGGTTAATTTCCTTGAAAGGTTCTCCGAATCCTGTTCTGCTTTAGCTAACGAAACGACTCGTCGCGGCTAATGGGCAATCTGCCGTCGCAACGAGACGTAAAACCAAGGGCCGCAGGATTGGAGGAGTAGGTCGGACGCGTTTGCGTTCCGGTCCGCCGCTGGCGGCCACCAATCTTGCAGCGTCTACGACGCACCCGCTTTGCGAGGTTGGTAGAAGATGGACTTGCACGACCAGGAACCGACGCAGTTCGGTGAAGAGATTTCGGCCAATTTGCAGGATGCGGGCAACGTTGCAGCCGCGGGTGCAGGGCGCGGAGCGGCGCAAATCCTAATGCCGGACGCCAGCGGTGTTGTCGTGCTTCCTGCCGGGACCGAACTCGGCGACATTCGTATCGAAGGTCGCGACCTGGTGGTGATTGGAGCGGACGGGGTCCGCTATATTATTCCCGAGGGCGCGATCGTTGTCCCGCAACTCGTGGTCGGCGACGTCGTCATTCCGCCGCTCAACCTAGCCGCGCTCCTGATTGGTAACGAGCCGCAGCCGGCAGCCGGCAATCCGCAAAGCTCGGGCGGCAATTTCGCCTCTGCCGTCGGTCCTCTTCAGGCTGCCTATGGACTGGGCGACCTATTGCCTTACACCGAGCTTAGCTTCCCTGAGCCCGAGGAGCAGGAGATTATTCCCGGGTTGATCGATCGCGATCCCCTCATCACAGTAATAACCCCCGATCAGCCAGCTGGCGCGACCAACGCGACCGCCACTGTCGCCGAGGCTGGACTGCCGGCCCGACCTGGCGAGCCTGCGGGCTCCAATTCGGCTGCCACGACCGAGACCACGAGCGGCACGTTCGTGATCAATTCGCCTGATGGCATCGCTACCCTGACGATCAACGGCACCGCTTTCACCGGTGCCGGCCAGACCTTTACCAGCCCGCGCGGAACGCTGCAGATTACCAGCTACGATCCGGCGACAGGGGCGGTGGGGTTCACGTATTCGCTGGCCGACAATCTCGCCGGCGCGACACTGGCGGACCAGTTCACTGTAACCGTGACGGATACCGATGGTGATGTCGCCATCGGCACTTTGACTGTTAACGTTACCGACGACGGGCCGACCGCGCGCAACGACACCGATTCGGTGCCTGAGAGCTCATTTAATGCCCAGACCGGCAATGTGATCACCGGCGCAGGAACCACCAGCGGTGCGGCCGGTGTCGACACTCTTGGTGCCGACAACGCTTCGCTCACCCGAATTGCCAGCAACAACGTCGCGGCAAACGCCGACACCACTTTCGACGCCAGCGGCAACCTCCAGGTTGCAGGTCAGTACGGCACGCTGTTGATCAAGGCCGACGGTAGCTACAGCTTTACTCGGGCGGCCGGGACCTCCGGCGGCGTGAGCGACGTATTCACCTACACCCTTACCGACTCCGATGGTTCCGCATCGACCGCGACTCTGACGATCGCCATCGCCGACGCGACACCTGTCATAACCTCGGTTCCGCCCGCCAGCGACTTCGCTGCGGGAACGCTAGTATTTGAAGCTGGCCTGCCTTCCCGCGCCAGCGAGGCGCCAGGAACCGATGCACTTGCACCCACGGAAACCACTAGCGGTACCGTGACGTTCGCGGGTGGGGACGGCCCCCTCAGCGCGGCAATCAACGGCGTTGCCGCCGTGCCAGGTGCGACCGTTACGGTACCCGGCGTCGGGACGCTGACGGTCCTGACTTTCAATCCCGCAACCGGTGTATTTACCTACAGCTTCACGCTCGCTGACAACACCGCTGGCGACAACACGAGCGTTTCATTCAACATCGTCGTCACTGACGTCGACGGCGACACCGCCCCCGGTACGTTCACAATCGCAATCCGCGACGACAGCCCGACGGCTGTGAATGACAGCGCGGCCCAATCGGCCGAGAACGCGCCGGTCACGGTCAATCTCCTCGCAAACGATACGCAAGGCGCCGACACGGTGCAGGCATCCACTGTGACTGTAGTTGCGGACACGCTGACGGGTGCGGGCACGTTGACCAACAACGCGAACGGCACTGTAACGTACACGCCGGGACCGGGCGAGACCGGTACGGTCTCTTTCGATTACACCATTACGGACGGCGACGGAGACGTCAGCCGCGCCACCGCCACGATCGTTCTGCTTGCCGATTCGACCCCCACCCTTGGCGTGGCGGGCGACAGTACTGTGGACGAAGCGGCACTGGGCGCCCGTCCAGGCGAACCCACTGGCTCGAACGCTGCAAGCACTGACGAGACGGCGGTGGGGACCATCGCCGTCACCACCGGCAACGATACGCTCGCAAGCCTGGTGATTGATGGCGTCAATGTGACGAATGGCGGCACGGTAACGACCGCCAAGGGCGTTCTCACTGTTTCGGTTGCGGGCGGGGCTTATAGTTACAGCTACACGCTAAACGACAACACGCTGGCCGATCCGGACAGCGACACTTTCAACCTCTTTGTCACCGACAGCGACGGCGATACCGCGTCCGCGACCCTCGTTATAGCTATCGCGGACGACGCACCATCCGCCAGCGACGATGCGGGGGCGCTCGCCGCCGGCCAGTACGATCCGATTACGGGCAGCGTAATCGCGAACGACACCCCGGGAGCCGACGGCATCGTTGTCACCGGATACTCGGGCGTCACCAGCGGAGCCGCGGGCTCCACGATCGACGGCCAGTATGGCACGCTGACGATCGCTGCTGATGGCACCTTTAGCTACACTCGCGATCCGGGCACGCCGGGCGGTGTCACCGACAGCTTCAGTTACACTGTTCGCGACGGTGACTTGGACACGGCCACCGCGAACTTGGTGATCACGATCGCCGACAGCGGCACGACTCTCGACCTCCCGATTGCGGGTACGCCCGGATCGACCCAGGTTCTCGAGGAAGGCCTCTCAACTGGCTCCAACGCTGCGACCGACGGAGAATTCGCCAACGGTACGTTCTCTTTCGCGGCGCCCGACGGACCGGCAGTGGTCACCATCGACGGGACCCAGATCACCGCGGTGGGCCAGACCATCAGCGGTGATTTTGGCACGCTCGAGATCACCAGCATCGCGCCTGGTGTGATCGGCTATCGCTACGAACTCACAACCAACACCGACGGTGACACGACCTTCGACAGCTTCGCCGTCCTAGTCGTCGATCAGGACGGCGATAACACGGCCGGCACATTGCGCATCGACATCGTGGACGATGTTCCCACCGCCATTGCGGATGCCGACAGCGTCAAGGAGGACGGTCCGCTGACTGCGACCGGCAATGTCATTAGCGGGCAGGACGTTCTCGTTGGCCCGGATGCGAATGCGACAGATGGCGTTGCGGACGTCCGCGGCGCCGACAATGCGAACGTTAGCACTATCGAGTTCAATCCGGCCGGCGGCGGAGCAGCGGTTCCCGGCACGCTTGGCGGTGGAACGGCGGGCGCTTATGGCACCCTGACCCTCAACGCCGACGGCAGCTACACCTACGCGCTCAACAACGCAAACCCGATCGTCCAAGGCCTCGACTCGAACGATAGCCTGACGGAGACCTTTACTTATACTCTGGCCGATGGCGACGGCGATCCAAGCCAGGCCACTCTGACGATCACCATAAACGGCGATGACGATGGCATCACCATCACCGGCCTGAACGTCGGTGGGGGTGAGGAGAGAGTCTTCGAAAACGATCTTGCCGACGGCTCTTCGCCGAGCGCGGCAGCTTTGACTCAATCTGGAAGCTTCACGGTGAACGGCGTCGATGGGATTGCGACCATCGTTATCGACGGCGTCACCGTGTTCGGCCCGGGCGCATCTTCTTTGCCGGCGACGACATCGAATGCCGCTTACGGCACGCTCACGATCACCTCTGTCACGCCGACCATCGTCAACGGCGAGGTCGTATCGGCGGTTGTGAATTACGAGTATACGTTGAACGATAACACGCTGGCTCATACCGGCGCGCTGGATGCCGAGTTGACCGACAGCTTCCAGGTATCCGTCACCGACTCAGATGGTTCCACCGCGAACGACACTCTCGATGTGGTGGTGGTCGACGACGTACCAACCGCGCGCGCCGACGGGACTTTCGATGTCGCCGAGCAGACGCCGTTGGTGATCGACGTCTTCGCGAACGACACTGCGGGCGCAGATGGGGTGGCCCTGGCGACTGCCGTGGCATTGGCCACTGGCCCCACTAAGGGCACCGTTGTCTATAACGCCAACGGTACCTTCACTTACATGCCCAATACGGGCGCGGATGGTGCAGATAGCTTCACCTATACCATCACGGACGGCGACGGTGACACCTCGACCGCAACCGTTACTCTCAACCTGCTTTCGGATTCGACCCCGTCGTTCAAGACCTCGACGAACCTGGCGGTGGATGAGGATGGTCTGCCGAATGCCAATGTGGACGCTGCTCCGCTCCAGGGATCACCGGCGGAGATCGACGGCGGGGAGAACCTGACCGATAGCTCGGGCGTTGCAGTATTCGACTTTAAGGCTGACGTGCCGCTTGTGCTCGCTGGATCTGGAGTACTGGTCGACACCGGTGCGCTCGACGGCCAGCTGGTGACGCTCGACAACCAGAACGTTGTGTTCGCTCTCGAAGGCGGCGCGCTGGTCGGCCGCGCGGGCAGCGCAGCAGGCGCTGAGATCATTCGGATTACGCTTACCAGTGCTACGGCTGGACCGGGTGCAAGCGAAGTCAGCTACACTTACTCGACCACGTTGTCGCAACCGGTAAAGCACGCGGTCACCGGATCGGAAGACATCGACACTCTTAGCGGGGTGACCATCGAAGTCACGGATCGCGACGGCGACAAGACCACCGGTACGTTCACTGTCACGGTGCGCGACGATGTGCCGTCGCTCGACGTCACGAAGGGTGCCGACGCCGCCATTCTGCTGACTACGCAGGATGCGCAAACCGATGGCAATCCGACAGATCAGGACACTGCCGTTGCCACGGTTGGGGCAGTCACCGCCGGATTCGCCGGCGTATTCGGCCTGGACTTCGACAAGGGCGCCGATGGCGGGGCGACGCCTACATTGAGCTATGTGCTCAATGTGACGAATTCGGTTTCGGGCCTCTCGAGCCACGGGGTGGCTATCAACCTCTACAAGCTGGCTGATGGTACGATCGTTGGTTCGACCGCGGTAACCAATCCCAACGCGATCAATGGAACCGCTGTGTTCAGCGTTAGTGTGGATGCCGATGGCACCGTCACGCTCACCCAGTACCAGCAAATCGACCACGCGGCCGAGGCTCCACCTTCCGCTACCCCGTTTGAAGATCAAACGGCGAAGCTCGCTGACGGCCTGATCACGCTCACCGCAAGCTCGACCCTCACCGACGGTGATGGCGACGTGGCGAGCAACAGCGAGACGGTCGACATAGGCGACAACCTGCGCTTTGCCGACGATGGCCCGGTCCTCACCAACGTCGCCGCCGGCGGGTCGGTCTCGATCGATGAAACAGCGGCCGGAGAGAACTTCCCCGCACCCATCTCGGCGACCTCGGCCAATGCCGTCATCACCGCCACCTCGGCATTCGGGGCTGACGGTCCGTTCGGAAACACGGCCGCGGCGGGCACCACTTACGGGATCACCATCAACGGCGGCGGGACAACCCCGTTCACCACTGCGACCGGCGGGTTTGCCATCACTCTTCACCAGGTTTCGGCCTCGGTGATCGAGGGGCGCTATACCGACGCTGCGCTGGCGACCCAGGTAGCCTTCACGCTGACCATTGGTACCGACGGCAACCTCACGGTCCAGCAGAGGATTGCTATCGAGCACACTATCGATGGAAATACTCCGGCCGCTTATGATGACGCCCTGGTCCTGACCTCCACTGGCGCTGCCGGCGGTACGAGCCTGATCACCGCATCGATCACCCTCAAGGACTTCGACGGCGACACCGCCACCGGAACTGCGGCGATCGGCGGCAACATTACCTTCCGCGACGATGGCGTCGACGCGGTGCTTGACACCGATACTGTCGCTGCTGGCACCAACGGGCCCGAGACGGGCAACCTGCTGGCGAACGACTACCTCGGGGCCGATGGCGCTTCCATTACCTCGGTAACGGGCAACGCGGCGGCCACTCCGGTCGCCGCTGCGGGTTCGACCGCGGTGCAGGGCGCCTACGGCGTGCTCACGATAAGCGCCGACGGCACCTACAGCTACGCACGCACGCCGGGCTTGGGGGGCGGGCAGAACGACGTCTTCACCTATACGTTGGCGGACAACGACGGCGACTTCGATACCGCCACGCTGACTATCTCGATCGGGAATGTGGCGCCGATCGCTGGAACTGCACAGGCGACCGTCGATGACGAAGGCCTTGCTGGCGGTATCACCGGTCTCTTGGCCAATGGCGACATCGACGCCAACAACCCTGTCGGACGGACGGCGGATGCCGATCAGGCGAGTACCGAGGCAGTGTTCAAGGGCACGCTCGGCGGCACCGCCGGCGATGGCACGTCCACTTTCTTCTTCGCTTCCGCGCTTGCGGGCACCACCCAGATGGTTGGCCAGGAAATGGTCACTTACTCGGTTGGCGGCACCGCCGTCACCGGGGGCGGGCTGACCCTGACGGCGACCGGACCTCGCGGCGTCCTGTTTACGGTAACGATCACCAACCCAGCCACGGGCGCCTACACGGTCACGCTGGCGGACAACGTGCTGCATGCTAACGCCGGGCTCGAGAACGGCGACATCGACATCAACGTCCCGTACCAGATGCGCGACGCGGATGGGCAGCTGTCAACGCTGCCTGGCAGCCTGTCGATTCTGTTCGATGACGACATGCCGACACTGACGCTGCAAACGGGCCTCATTGCGACGAGCAAGACGGCCGTTGGCACGTTGTCGCTTCAAGTAGGGGCCGACAATCAACCCGTCGGCACCAACCTCGACACCTTCGTGAACGCCGCTTTGACCGGCGGCACCGTCGGAACCGGTGCCGGTTTACAAAACATCACGGTCACCAGCGCCGCACAATTGCCGTCGACGACCAACACACCGAACGTCGTCACCTATGCGTTCACGTTCACCTACGACAGCGACTCCGGTCCTGCGGTTGCGACCGCGTCCAATGGCGGAACGCTGACGCTCAACACCACGACCGGCCAGTACACGGTCGTGCTCAACAATTCGGTTGGCTACACCCAGACCGTTCAGACGGCCCAGGCCACCACGATCACGCCGTATCAGGCTGAAAGTCCTGCGGACGATCAGGGTGCCCAAGCCGAATTCGCGGTTTCGCAGCTCGCCCCGGGCTTCTTCGTCCAGTTCTACGGCGATCACAACAATCTGTCCTACGCCGACAACGCCAATAGCCCGTTCCTGGGCAGCCCTGGCTATGTCTCGGTCAGCGGCAGCGCCAACGGCGTGAACAGTGACACGATCCAGCAGAACGACGTCCTCAACTTGGACTTCTACGTTGCCGATCCAGGCGGCGACAGTACGCCTGAGCAAGCACGCGCCTTCGCCGACGCAATCTTCATTCAGATCGACAATTTCGGCAACGACGAAGACGGCATGATTGTCCTCAAGTTGGTTGACCCTGCGAATCCGGGTGCGATCATCTATCGGACCTTCCAGGCAGACCACGGCGACTTCTTTACCGCGGCGACGGGTTCGCCCGCCGGCTACACCTTTAACTTCGTCGGCTACGACGGGGTGCTGGTCGTCGAGGCGAACGACTATCGTCTCGCAGGCGACCCGGTACCCTACGTTATCGCCGGCGTGCAGTATGTCGTGTCGACCGAGGGGACCAATGGCACCGCCTACGACCTCAACGGCGCCGTAGGCGCGGGCGGGGGCCTGATCGACCTGACGCCAAACGCCTTTGCCAACGGCGACATCACCGACGACAACGACGTTACCAAGATCGTCAACATCGGGCTCAAGCTCACCAGCACCACTCCGCAACCGCTGACGCTGAACTTCAGCGTAACGGCGACGGATGCAGATGGGGACACAGTGACAACCCCGGCGTCGGTGACTTTCCCGGCCAGCGTGATGCCGGTCGCTTTCGACATGGACGGCGACGGGGTGGAGTTCCTCGGAACTGATGCCGGTGTCGCTTATGATTACGGGAGCGGCCCTTCGGCCACCGCTTGGGTGGCTCCGGACGATGCTATCCTAGTGCACGATGCCAACGGTAATGGTCTGGTCGACGGCCCATCCGAGTTCGTGTTCGGTTCGAGCGATACGACTGACCTGGCTGCGTTGGCAGCTCGCTACGGCGCCACGCTCGACTCAAACGATGCCGATTTCGCCAAGTTCGGCGCGTGGCAGGATGCCGACAGTGACGGGGTATCTGACGCGGGTGAGTTCACCTCGCTAACTGAAATTGGCATCGTGTCGCTATCCCTCGTCTCCGACGGCCAGGCTTACTCCGCTGCAAATGGGCAGGTAAGCGTGTCGGGATCGACCGTGTATACCCGCGCGGACGGTTCGACCGGGATCGCGGCAGACGCGGCCTTTGCAACCGAAGCCCGTGCTGCCCAACGTACAGCCGAGCTAGTCACCACGACCGCGGTAGCTGGCGCGATGCTCGCAGCGGCCGGAACGACAATGCCGCTTGCCGCTCAGGAAACGCACGATCGCGAATTGCCGCAGGTCGAAACGAATCGCATCGCCGTTGACGAGTGGGAAGTGGTTTCCTCAACCCGGTCCGAGGCGGGCAACGACTTGCTCGCCTCGGCTGAAGGGGCGACCATCGAGCGGGTCGAAACGACCGCGCACTTCCGCGGCGAGACTGTCTCGGCTCGCCTGATCGCCGATGAATTCTACCAAGACGCAGAGCATGCGGCCAACCGGTTCGAAATGCTCGATGCCGGTCCGCGCGACAGCGTTGCCGGGGTGAGCCTGTTCGGTTCGTTCGGCGACGAAGGAATGATGCAAGCGCTGCTGTCGATGCAGGGCCCGCAGCTCGCTGGTGCGGAGATGCCGGCGGTCGATGTCGCGGCGATCAGCGCTGCGCTGTCCGACTTCAGCGGCGAAGCATTGGTCCATGCGGTGGTCGACCACTTTGCGCCCAATGCCGACGGACCGTCACTCGCCGCGATCGCAGACAACGGCGGCTTCAATCTGCTGACGCAAGATCTTGCCGGAAGCGCCTTGGCAACGCGCCTTACGGCGATGCCTGATGTCGCCGACGACGCACACGCGCTGTTGGTTGCACAGGCCTGAAACACTTCGAGGGGTGGGTAGACTATGACGAAAAGGCTTGTTTCAACGGCGGCACTAGTCGCTGCGGCGTGGGCGCTACCGGCGCATGCGCAGGATAGCTCGCTTGCGGGGCTCGACCTTGGGTCTCTACGGACCGAAATCCAGCAACGCTACGACGCGGGCCTGGCGATGTCGGTCGATCCCGCGATCGTTTCGGCGAACGATTCCCGCTATATGTGGGCCAACGAGGCGAAGACCCAGTGTGGCATCGCCCTAGGCTACCTAAAGTCGGGTACCCGCGACGAGGTCAGCATCGGCAAGTGCGAAATGGCGGCACGGTTCATGAACCGTGTCCCGGCGCCGATGCCGGTCGCGGTCGCTCCCGCGCCGCCCTCCGAGGTATGCAGTCAGCGCCTGCCGGGGATCGTTTTCTTCGAATTCGATGTCGCAACACTGCCGGCGGACGCCAACCAGACGGTCGAGTTCGTTTCACGTAACGCCGCTGCCTGCGGCTGGACCGCATTCGACGTCATCGGCCATGCGGATCGCGCCGGTTCCGATGCTTACAACGTAGGTCTGTCGGAACGCCGGGCACAAGCCGTAGCGGCTCTGATGTCGTCGATGGGCATCCCCTCTTCGGCCATCACTACCGGGGCAAGAGGCGAAGAACAGCCGCGCGTCCCGACCGAAGATGGGGTTCGCAATCCGCAAAACCGCCGGGTCGAAATCGGCGTTCGGTAACAGTTCGAGGGGTTACTATGGGCAAGTTCACTAAATCGATCGCAACGGCGATCCTGATGGCGTCTACCGCTACGGCGGTGATCGCGCAGGATCCCGGTCCGGTCTCGCTTCAGGAAGCCGTCGCGGTTGCGATGAAGGCCAACCCTGAGATCATTCAGGCACAGATGAACACGGAGGCGATCCAGGCGGAGCGTCGCCAAGCCCAGGGGCTTTACGCGCCTCGGGTCGATCTGGAAGCTTCTGCCGGCATCCGCCGGCTGGAGAACCAGACTCGCCGCACGCTCAACATTGCCGACGAGGAGCTTTACCCACTCGAGGTCGGCGGTGTGATCGACTGGACGGTGATCGACTTCGGGCGTCGCCGTGGCGAACTGCTGCGGCAGGCTGCGCGTGTCGACGGGGCTTCCCTGAGAGTTGTCGAACGGTCAGAGTTCATTGCGCTGCAGATCGCTCGGCAGTACTTCGACGTGTTGCTCCAGCAGCGCGTCGCTGCGGCTTCGGCCGACAATGCGACGTTCCACCAGATGCTCGTCAACGATCTCGGCAAAGGCGTCGAACAGGGTTCGATCAGCATCGCCGACCGTCAGCAGGCAGAGGAACGCCTGCAGTCGGCTCTCGTACGGCAGACGGAATCGCAGCAGGATCTCCAGGATGCGATGATCCAGTTGCAGCGACTGACCGGCCTCGACATCACGCAAGTGGTAGTGCCGCCGAATCTCGGGGCTGCTTTGCCGCCTAGCCTTGAGCAGGCAGTAGGCCTCGCTCGCACCCGTCACCCCCGCGTGCGCGAGGCGATGGCCGACGTGGACGCCGCCACGGCGCAGGTAAAGTCTGCCGAAGGCGACCTCTATCCCACTATCGGGCTCGAAGTTCGCGGCCGATATGGGGACGACATCGACGGCTTCCGGGGCGAGACCAACGACGTCCAGGCGCGGGCAGTCTTGCGCTGGAACGTGTTCGATGGCGGCATCAATCGCGCCAAGGTGCAGGAAATGGTACGCCGTGCGAGCCAGGGCCGCTATCGTCTTCACGAGTTGCAGCGTGAGGCGGAAGCCGACGTGCGCACAGCGTGGACGACGATGTACAGCCAGAGCGATATCGTCAGCAAGGTAGAGCGGCAGAGCCAAGTCAGCGATGACCTGCTGCTTTCGTACCGCAGCCAGTTCAATGTCGGCCGCCGTTCGCTGCTCGACGTTCTCGATGCCCAGAATACGCGCTACAATACGCAGGTTCGGCTCGAAACGTCGCGCTTCTCACAGTTGTTCGCACAGTATCAGACGCTGGCTGCGGTCAACAGCTTGCTGGACGCGCTTCAAATTGCTCCCGGCGCTGGCGCCGGGATGGCCGAACGCGAGCGGTTCGACTTCGGGCCGCCGCCACCGGCAGAGCTGCAACGCCGCGTCTATCCCTAAAAAGGGGTGGACCGGTCGCGCGGAAATGAAAGATGAAGATGGGTGCTGAATTGATCGAGGGGGCGGTAGCCGACCCTCTGGTGGAGTGCGTCGTCGAGCTGTCGCGACGGCTCGGCCCCTCGCTCGATCTTGCGCGTTTGGCCTATCTGCCGCGGGACGGGGAAGGGCGTTTGCCCGGGCACCAGGCCGAGGCCGCCCTAGAAATAGCGGACATCGGCTTCGAACCGCGTGTCCGCAGGCGCTTGCCAGCTCAGCTGTCGGACTATCCGGCGCTGATCGAATTCGCGCCCGGCGAGTTCGCCCTAGCGCTCGACCGGCGCGAACGGGATATCCTCGTCTGGCGCCCATTTGCGGGCGAAAGCTGGGAGCGGTACTCGACATTGAAGTCCGCGCCGGTCACCCGGTTCATCTCAGTATACGGCGACCCGGACAAGCAGCGTGCGGACGAAGCGCCGTGGCACGCCAAGGGACGCGGGCACTGGTTCTGGGGTGAACTGCGCAAGGAATTTCCGGCGTTCATGCCGGTGTTTGTAGCCTCCGTGGTGATCAATCTCGTCGCGGTCGCGCTGCCCCTGTTTTCGATGAACGTCTACGACCGGGTCATCCCCAATCGCGCGCAAGCGACGCTTTGGGTGCTGGCAATCGGCGTCATCATTGCCTTCACGCTCGAGTTCCTACTCCGTCGCGCGCGGACGGCCGTCATCGACGAGGTATCCCAGCGTCTCGACCTCAAGCTTTCGCAGAAGATATTCTCGCGATTGCTCGCGACGCCGCTCGATAGCCGCCGCGGGCACACCGGTTCGCTGGCCGCGCGGGTGACCGAATACGCCACGGTGCGCGACTTCTTCGCGTCGACCACAGTCGTGCTGGTCGTCGACGTATTCTTCCTCTTCGTGTTTGTCGGCGTGATCGCGATCATAGCCGGTTGGCTGGCCCTGGTTCCGCTGGTGATCATCGCGGCCATGGCGGTCGCGGGGTGGGTCCTTCAGCGGCGCGTGGTCGAAGCGGCGCAGGACGCGCAGGCCGACATCGGACTGCAGCAGACCCTCCTCGTCGAATCCCTCACCGGAATCGAGACGCTAAAGAGCGTTGGCGGCGAAGGCGGCATGATCGGTCGCTGGCGGCGTTTGGCCGAGCTCGGATCCCATTCGCAACAGAAGCTCCGCGACATCAATTCACTCGCGATTAGCCTCGCACAGGTGTTCCAGCAGGTTTCGACCGTGGCGCTCGTTATCGGGGGGTACTATCTCTTCGCTTCCGGCGCGATCACCATGGGGGCCATCATCGCCGTGGTCATGCTGGCTTCGCGTTCGCTCGCGCCGGCCGGGCAAATTGCGTTTCTCTTAACCCGTGGGCGCCAGGCGAACGAGACGCTTGCGAGCATCGAACGACTGTTCGACGGCGAGGACGAGCGACGCCGGAGCGGCACCTTGGTGCTGGGCAAGATCAATCGCCCGGCCTTGCGCCTGGAAAACCTCTCGTTCCGGTATCCGGACGCATCACAGTCGGCGCTGGACGGGATCGACTTCTCCATCGCGCCCGGCGAGCGTGTCGCGGTCGTAGGCCGGGTCGCGTCCGGTAAGTCGACCCTGGGCCGCGTACTCTGCGGGCTCTATGTTCCCAGCGATGGTGCATTGCTTGTCGATGGAGTCGACAGCCGGCAGTACCGCCCACAGCAATTGCGCGAAGCTTTCCGCTATGTGGGCCAGGACGCCGCGATCTTCTCGGGATCGGTCAAGGAGAACCTGGCTCTTGGCAATCGGGATGTGGGCGATGAGCACCTCGTTGCCGCCTTGCGGGCGACGGGCGCCGACCAGTTCCTGTCGCGCGACGCGGGGGGCTTCGATCGCGCGGTAGGCGAAAGCGGGCGAGCATTGTCGGGCGGGCAGCGCTCGTTCCTGGCGCTCGCCCGCGCACTTGTCAGCCCGTGCGAGCTGCTGTTTCTCGATGAGCCGACCGGGGCGATGGACGCGCAAACCGAGCAACTATTCGTCGAGCGATTGTCCCAGTCCCTTACAGAAGGCCAGACCTTGGTCATCTCGACCCACCGGCCGGCCCTTTTTTCGATATGCGACCGCCTTATCGTACTCGACAACGGCCGCGTTGTTGCCGACGGCCCGATCCAGGAAGTTATCGCGCGATCGGGCGTGGCAGGACGGACAGCATGAACACTTTGGCACTCAGCACCGACGGCGCACAGCTCCACCTGAGCAGACGTGCGCCGTGGCCGAAGGCCGCTTTGCTGCTCGCGATTGTCGCGGGCGCGCTTGGTGCCTCGTCGTTCATCCCCCCGGAGCAGTCGGCAAACGCCGCCGTGCCGGTCAGCGACATGATGCGCCGCCAGATCTCGACCATGTCGACCGGAATGGATCAGCCGATTGTGGTGACCGGCGACAGCGCGGTGGAGCGCAATGCGCTCATCCCCTTGAGCGCGCTCCCGGTCGGAAAGCTGAGCCGGTTCACCGCCATCGGCACGAGCACCGACGCTTATGCCACGGCGCTGAAGTGCATGACGCAGGCGATCTATTACGAAGCCGCGAACGAGCCCGAAGCCGGGAAACGGGGGGTTGCGCAGGTTGTCTTGAACCGCCTGCGACACCCGGCTTATCCGAACTCCGTCTGCGGGGTAGTCTACGAAGGCTCCAACGCGCGCGTGTGCCAGTTCAGCTTCACCTGCGACGGATCGCTGCTTCGCGCGCCGATGGCGCGCCAGTGGAACGAGTCCCGCCGTATCGCAGCTGAAGCTCTCGCCGGCGCCACCGAGCCCTCGGTAGGCACAGCGACCAACTATCACGCGGATTACGTCGTGCCGCGCTGGGCCTTCACGCTCGGCAAGCTTACGCAAATCGGGCGCCATATCTTCTACCGCCTCCCCGGCCGGGTGGGCAGTGAAGCGGCCTTCGGCGACCGCTGGACGGGCGTGGAACGGATACCTTCACTCGATCTCGGCCGCCTGCGGGCGGCGCTCGACGCCAAGCTAACCGAGGAAATCGAGGTCGATCCGATCGCGACTTTCGTCCCAGGCCTTACCGTAACGCCCGACGAAAAGGATCGCCATGCGGCGAGCGATGTCGGCGGCCGGCTCGACACCACCACCGCCTGGCGGCTGTCGATCCCAGATCCGGTCGAACTTAGCAGCACATACAAGCGCGCGCTGTCGAGCCAGACAACCGCGGGCCAAAAGGAGGCCGCTCCGACGCAGGAGCCTGTTTCGTGACGTTTCGCGAGCGGTACGAGAACTGGGACGCGAGCCGTCGCCTAATCGCCGTTTCAGCGCTGGGGCTTCTTTTGCTGCTGGTCTGGGCGGCGTTCGCCCAAGTCGATCAGGTGACGCGCGGGATGGGCAAGGTCATCCCATCGAGCAAGGCCCAGCTGGTTCAGCCTGCAGAGCCGGCAGTCATCAAGGAGATACTCGTCCGCGGCGGCCAGACGGTGCGGAAGGGTCAGTTGCTCGTGCGACTGGATGACGCGCAATCGTCATCGGAGTTGGGGCAATTGCGCGCAGAGACCGAGCGCCTGGCCATTCGGGCCGATCGGCTCCAGGGCGAAGCGACGGGGGGCGGGCTGGGCTGTGAGGGAGATGAGTGCGCCGAGGAGCGTCAACTGCAGCGGGCGCGCGTGGCGACCGCTCAGTCCCAACAAAGCGCGTTGGCCGCTGCCGTCGAGCAGCGGCGCCGCGACTTAGGCGAAGCGCAAGCGACCGCGGCTTCGCTGGAGGACAGCGTTCGTCTTGCCCGACAACAGGTCAACATGCTCGCGCCGCTGGCGGCCAAGGGCATCGTTCCCCAGACCGAACTTTTATCGGCTCAGCGCGATCTGGTGGATGTGCAAGGCCGGCTCTCGGCCGCGCGACAAGCCGCGGCCCGTGCTTCGGCGGGGATCAGCCAGGCCCAGGCAGACCTCAGCTCCGCGCGCCTCGATTTCCGCCAGCAGGCTCTAAGCGAGCGCAGCGAACTGCAAACCAAGATCGCGGTCAATGAGCAGACCATCCGCGGCGCTGCTGCGCGGCAGGAACGCAACGCGCTGCGCGCGCCGAGCGACGGGATCGTCAACGACGTCCAGATCACGACCGTAGGCGGCTTCGTCAACGCGGGCGAGAAGATCATGCAAGTCATTCCGGTGGGCGACAAGCTGCTCGTCGAAGCGCGGATCGCGCCAAGCGATATCGCTTTCATCAAGGTCGGCGACACGGCCAACGTCAAGGTCACGGCTTACGACTTCTCGATCTTCGGCGGGCTGCGGGGCAAGGTGCAGCAGGTATCCGCTGACAGTATTTTCGACGAAGTGGAGCGGCAGGCCTATTACACCGTGCTGATCGAAACCGATCGTTCGTACATCAACAAGGGCGGGCAGCGGCTGCCCATCGTCCCCGGGATGATTTGCGACGTGGAGATAATCACCGGAAGCCGGAGCATTCTGACTTACTTGCTGAAACCGATTGAGAAGGCCTTCGACATGGCGCTGACGGAGCGCTGAAGGCCGGGGCTTAGACCCCGTGCAGCCAGCTGACCTGGTTACCGAAGCTCAGGATCGGACGGTAGTCGTGGCTCGGTGCCGCATCGAGCACCTCGTCGGTCGCGTTGTCGAGGAGCCGGTATCCGGCGTCGGTTTTCACGATCAGCACAGCGTGATCGGCATTCCGCACCAGATCGCGCGCGATCGTTAGGATCATGTCGTCGCGCGAGAAGCCGGCAGCCGCGAGCATCTGCATCTTGACCAGCGCGATATCTTCGCAGTCGCCTTTTCCGGCTTTCAGGGTCTTCCTCGCACCGGCCCAAAAGTCGCTGACGCCGTACTGGTCGCGGTCCTCAGCATACCGGATGCGGTGGTTGACCCAGCGGTTGACGGTGGCCAGCGACTGCTCGCGTGAAGCGGGCAGGGCACCGACATGCCGGCGCGCGGTGCCCGCCGACAGCTTCTCGCCACGAACGCGAATCCAGTCCTTGTCGAAGGTGGTGCGGCCGATGCGAATGCGCTTGCTCGAGAGAAAGTCTTCCGGATCTTGAGTCGGGATGTCGAAGGGCGCCAGCATCCCCGGTCCACTCGCCGTGCGCGTGGCCGCGAAGGCGGCCTCACAAGGGACTGTCATCGGCGCAATTGGCCCGAGTCCGGGCGTAAGCGGCAATATCGGCCGTTGACCGGCGGCGAGGAGCGTCGGCGATTGGGACAGGGGTGCTGCCTGTTGCGCCCGGATCGCGTCGAGCGCGCTCGGCATGCCCCCGAGAATCGCACCGGCCTTCGCGAGCGCGAGGCTGGGCGCCGCAGCAGCGGGAGAGAGCGGCAACGCGGGCATCGTGCAGCCGGACGCTGGCGAGATCGAAGAGCGTCCGGGATCGGTCGCGGTCGCCGCGTAAGCTGGCATTGCGATGCTTCCCACCGCCAATGCTGCAAGCCCCGCCAGTGCGTGGCGAACGGGGATACGGCGGATATGATCTCTGACCATGCCACCCCGATTAAGGGTGAGCGGTAAGGACGAGCTTCCAAAACGTGGTTAATGGCCCGGTAACCGGCCCGCGGAACGGCCGTGCATGGATCGAAGATATGCGGCTGAAGGTCCGCCTAGCTCGATCGTATCTTCGCGCAAGCAATCAGCCGGAACGCGGAAACCCCGCAACGGCCGAAAGAGAAGGTGCAAATCTCTCAGTAGCATCTGTCACCGAGGGCGGTCGCTCCGGATCGACGGGTCGCCCATAGGAGACCACAATTGCCACATCGTGCTCGCTGATTCCGGCCGCTTTCGCGATGCGTCGGCGGCAGTCGGCAACGACATAGGTCACATCGGACCGCCGTGCGGGCTTCTCGAAATGGAGCACCGACGGCGAAATGCCCAGTGAGCGCGCGATGGTCTCGAGCTTATCGGACCTCGGGCGCGACCGATCATTCTCCCACGACCAAACCGTCACCTTGGAAACCCCGACCTGTCTCGCAAGATCGTTGAGGCTCATCCCGGCACCCTGGCGCGCTTGGTAGATGCGATCGCCCAGCGTGCGCGGCGGGCTGCTCGTATCGTTGATTGCTGCATCCATGGCTGGGCCGATCGCGACTGCGATCACTCCGTCGGGGGAACAATGACGTTGGGAATGCCCAGCCGTTGCAGGATGTCCGCCAGACCGCTGCCCTCGTCAGGCTCGGTGGGGGTCGGCTCCGCCGGCTGATCCGTCCCGGAAAGGTAGATCGATGCCAGCTCCTGATAGCTCTCGAGGTCGGCGTCCGGTTGCTCGCCGCCCGCGATCTTGGCGCGCAGCATGGTGAATGATCCCGGCTGCGTGTCGCGCATCTCGCGTTGTTCGGCGAGCAACCGCTGCTCCGGGCTCAAGGTGGCGGGTTGGGGGGCATCGAACTCGTCCGCCCGCAATTCGAGAATGCGCAGGCACTCGAGGTAGACACGCCGGGCAAGTTGCGGATCGCAGCGGTCGGCGCCGCCGATGCGTTGAACGCCACCGGGCTGGCTGTCCTTGGCATTGGAGACTGCACCGGTCAGCGCCGTGCGCGATTGCGCCGTGTCGACGAGTTGCCGCATCGGCGCGGCGCTGTCTGCGGTGGAAACCTGGCTTGGCATCGCGCCGGACGGTTCCGAACGGACCGCCGTTCCCAGCGTGCGGTCGACCGACTGCTGTGGCATGGCGGCGGACCCGCTTCCCGGCACTTGGTCTACGCGGAGTGGTTGTTCGGGGGCGGGCAGCGCGAAATCGTCGAGCCGCACCCGGTCGCTACGGTCCTGCGCGACGACGGGTGACACGGCCAGAGCAGCCAGGGCAAACCCAAGTCTGGCGACCGGGCAGTTCACCGCGTTTGCGTGACGAGTAGGGCCTGTCCGGCCGGCTGCGTGATTTGCAGGTTGGACAAGCCCGAACCGGTCTGGGTCCAGGTCAGTTGGTTGTGGCCGTTCTGCACCGCGGTCATGGAGCTGTCCGAGCCGTCTTGAGTGAGCCGGGCCATGTTGTTCTCGCCATTCTGTGTGAGCTGCATGGTGTTGCGGTCCCCAAGCTGCATGGCTTGCACGCCGGACGTCGCCAGGCCGCCATTCTGCGTAACGGTCATGGCGTTGGCAATGCCGTCCTGCGTCAAATAGGCGACTTGCGTCCCCGCGCCCGACTGGTCGAGCCGGGCCGAGTTGCCACTGCCGCGCTGGTCGATGGCCGCATAGTGCGCCCCGCTGCCGCTCTGATTTGCACTGGCGGTGTTGCGATCTCCGGTCTGAGCGATGCGCGCGTACTGCGTGTTGCGGCCTTGGTTGATGGTCGCGCGGTTCGCGTCTCCGACCTGGTCGATGAATGCGCCGCGCCCGGAGCCCCGCACGATGGCGAATGGCTCCGGCTTCGGGTCGTACTTCACCTTTTCCCCGGCGTTGCCTTCGGGGCTGGGGTTGCCGTTGTTGCCGTTGCAAGGGTTCCCGGTGCCCTGGCCGCCGCCGGACGTGCAGGGCGCGCCGGGAGTTTCTTTGGCGGTATCGGCGTGCGCGGCGGGAGCCAGCGCCAGCGCTGCCAGGATCGAGCCAAGGGGCGCGATCGCGCGAAGGTAGGTTGAACGCTTCACTTGGGCTCTCCCTGCGCCGGGCCCTGGCGGACGACGACCCGGTTGCCGTTGCCCGATTGGCTGACGACGGCACGGTTGCCTTCGCCAGCTTGATGCAGGTGGGTGGCGTTGCATTCGCCGCCCTGGACGACGTCGGCGTGCGCGGAGGCGCCGCTCTGCTCGATCGAGAGACTTCCGCCCAGACCCTGCTGGACGGCGACCGCGGCGTGATCCTTGCCATGCTGCCCGATTGCGACAACGCCGTCGGGATCGGTTCGGGTCACGGACGCGGTGCTGCCGTCGCCGGTCCGAATGATCGTCGTGCGTCCGTTATCTGCCTGCCCGGTCATGGCCCGATCTCCGCTTGAATAAGGGCAGGAGGCGGACGCTCCCTGCACAGCCGCCGGAGCGCCGAGCGCCACGGCGAGGAACGGGAGGTATCCGAGAATGCGGGTGCTCATCGATCCTGTCCTACTCTCTTAATTGGTTGAAAGCCTAGTCCGCCTCGCGAACCTCACGAGCCAGAATGGCGTGGCGGGGCAACCTTGCGATCGCCCCGCCGTTACGCTTAGTTCGTCCCCTGCGTGACTGTGGCAGTATTGCCGATGCCGGCCTGGTTCACGGACGAATAGTTGTCGGCCGAGTACTGGCTGACAGTCGCGGTGTTGCCAGTGCCATTCTGGATTACAAACGACTCGTTGCTCGCTGAGAGCTGCGTGACGGTTGCCGTGTGGCCGCTGCCCGACTGCTGATCGATATCCGAAAGGTTGTCGATGCCATCTTGATAGACGATCGCTGTGCTGTTGGCGGCCGACTGCAGGGTTGTCGCGTCGTTGTCGCTTTGATCCTGATAGATGTCGGCGCGCGAGTTGTTCGAGCCGGCAAACTGACGGATCGTGGCGGTGTTGTTGGTGCCACCAAGGGCGGTGTAGCCCTGACGAACACCGGTGCCCTGATAGATGCGGGCATTTGAGCTGTCGGAAATCTGCTCGACGGTTGCCTTGTTGCTCAGGCCTTCCTGCCAGATCTCGCTTTCGGCAGCGACGCCCGTCGCCGGGTCGGGGAAACCGGTGTATTCACCGCTGCTCGCGCGACGCGGGTTGGCATCGCCATTGCCCGAGAGGGTAACGTTGGCGACGTTGCCCTTACCGCCCTGCGCCAGGTAGCTGTAGGTATCAGCGCCGGTCTGGGTCACGAACGCTTCGTTCTTGGGACCCGTAGTGACCGGAACATTGCCTTCATACTGGATCAGCACGTTGACCGACTTTGCACCTGATTGCACAACGGTGGCGTCGTTCTTGTCGTTATACTGGTAGGTGAAGCTGTCGCTGTTCGCACCGCTTTGCGTCACCTTGGCCATATTGCTCGTGCCGTTCTGGTTGATGTCGCTGATCGACCCTGCCGAGCCGGCCAGCTGCTTCACCGTGGCGTTGTTGTTGCTGCTCGAAGGGGCGAAGTTACCCTGCTCGAGGTTGCTGGTAGCATCGTCGCGCTGATCGACCGACGCGATATTGCTCGTACCGTCCTGACGCAACGTCGAGAACGCCCCGGTGCCGCTTTGATCGACAGTGGCCAGGTTGCCCGTGCCATTCTGATCGACGATCGAGTCTGCATCGGCAGTCTGCGTGACAGTCGCCTGGTTGTCATCGCCGAGCTGGTCGATGTCCGACGACGCACCATCGCTGCCAGCGAGCTGGCTGGTCGAGGCCGTGTTGTTGTCACCGGTCTGGTCAACGGTCGCCAAAGCGCCTGAGCTGTTCTGCAGCACGGTCGAGTTGTTCGACGGAGCGCCGTTGGTCGGGTTGTCGGCGGTCTGCGTGACGAACGCGGTTGACGCGCCGTTCTGTGTCACGTTCGACAGGTTGTCCCCTTGGGCTACCCCCGGAGCGCCGGTCGACGGAACGCCAAGCTGGGTCACAGTCGCCTTCGCACCGCCCGCAGTCTGGGTAACAGTCGAATCGTTGTAGATGCCGGTCTGCTTCACCGTGGCATCAGCGTCGCCCGACTGCGTGATCGCCGAGTTGTTGAGCTCGCCAACCTGGGTCAGCTTGGCGAACGCACCGTCAGCCGACGCGGTCTGGGTGATGTCCGAGTTGTTGCTCGAACCGCCCGTGCGGAGGCTCGGGAACTGGCTCTGCGAGCGCGTCTGGTCGACGATCACAGTGGCGCCATCGGCGGCCTGGACTACGGCCGAACGACTGTCGTCACCGTTCTGGTTGACAGTCACCGAGCTGTTCTCGCCGCTCTGATCGACATCCGAGTTGTTGTCGTTGCCGAGCTGCGTGACGAAAGCATCGTTGTTGACGCCGCCTTGTGTCAGGTCGCTCGTGTTGCGGTCGCCGGTCTGGAAGACATTGCCCAGCTGCTGGTTGCCGCTCTGCGAGATCTCCGACTTGTTGTCCGCACCGGTCTGGATAACACCAGCGTTTGGAGCAGGCGAAGGCGTCGAGACCTCGTTCTGGTAACCGGTCTGCCCGATGATCGACGAGTTGCCGTCGCCCTTCTGGATAACCGAGGCGCCGTTGTTCCAGATGCCGCTCTGAGTGATCTTGGAATAGCTGTCGCCATCCTGGTTCACCACAGCATGGTTGCTGTTGGCGGTCTGGGTGATTTCGGATTCCGCGCCGTCACCCTTCTGGTTGACGATCGCGCTGGCAACGTAAGCGTTGGACTGATCGACAGTCGACTTGCCGTTGGTGCCGGTCTGGCTGATCGTGGCAGTGTTGCCCTGGCCGCCCTGATTGACGCTTGAGGTGTTGTTCTGAGCTATCGCCGGCGTAGCAAGCAAGGCCATCGCCGAGGCTGAGGTGAGAAGAATCTTTTTCATGAGAAATCCTATCGGAAAGAGAAAAAGCCGGCACCCGGAGGTGCCGGCCTAAGTTCTTAGTTCTGGGTGACGGTCGCGGTGTTACCCGTGCCGCTCTGGCTGATCGTCGACAAGTTGCCGTCCGACAGCTGCGAGACCGTGGCTGTATTGCCGGTGCCCATCTGGTTCAGGTAGCTGTTGTTATCCGCACCGCTCTGAGTGACGTTCGCGATGTGATTCGAACCACCCTGGATCACGTCGGCACGTGAGCCGTCGGCGTCCGCAGTCTGGGTCACCTTGGCGTAGTTGTTGGTGCCGAGAGCCAAGTTGTACCCAGCCGATGTCTGCTCCAAGCCTTGGTAGATGGTCACGCGCGACGCGTCCGAAGCCTGATCGATGTAGGCCTTGTTGTTGTCGCTGACCTGCCACACGTCGGTCTCAGGCGGCTCGTTGTCGCGGTAGCCAGCGCCAGTGGTCTGACGACCCGCAACGCTCACGCCCGCACCGCTTACCTTGATGTCAGCCAGGTTGCCCGAACCCTCCTGGGAGGTGCCGGAGAAGTTGTTCGAGCCTGACTGGTTGAGCTTGATCGTATTGTTTTCGGCGGTGGTCGGACGGATACGCTCTCCCACCTGAACGGCGCGGGCGGCGTTGCCGGTGCCGCTCTGCGTGACGTCGACAGTGTTGAGGTTGGCACCGAGGCGCTGTTCAACAAATAGGTCGTTGCTGGTGCCGCTCTGCGTCAGGATGGCGGCGTTGTTGTCGCCCGCCTGCTTCAGGTCGCTCACGTTTCCGGTGCCGGTCTGCAGAATATCGCCTTCGTTGCTGAGGCCCGACTGCAAAACCCGCGAGGTCAAGAAGGTACCATCCTGACCAACAGTAACGTCGCTGTCAGCGCCGCTCTGCGCCACGGTCGAACCGTTGTTCGCACCGTTCTGCGTCACGATCGCCTTGCTGTTCGCACCCGACTGGTTGACGCCAGAAGTATTGGTAAAGGCGGGCCCGACCGACGGCTGACCCGTCTGGGTCACTTCGGCAAGAGTGTTGGCTGCACTTTGCGAAACTTCGGAAACGTTATCTCCATAGTCGCCGCCCTGCTTAATCGTGGCTGTGGCACCCACCGCGGCGGCGTTCTGCGAGACCGTCGAAGTGTTGTAGATTCCGTTCTGCGTTACATTGGCGGTGGCGTCCGCAGCCTGGTCGATATCCGAGAGGTTAAGCTCGCCGTTCTGCAGCACCGTAGCGCTCGCGCCATCTGAACCGACCGTCTGATCAATGCTCGACACATTGTTAGCACGACCGCCGAATTCGCCGAGGGTGTTGCCGCCGCCTTGGGTGACAAGTGCGGTTGAGTCCGAACTCTGTGTGATGTCCGACTTGTTGTCGTCGCTCGTCTGATAAACGACTGCAAGGCCATTTGGAGTGGTGTCGTTGTCGCCGTTGACGGCGTTCTGCGTCAAGTTCGAAACGTTACGGCTGCCCGACTGAGTCACGATGGCGTTGTTACCAGTGGGGTCGCCCGCGAAACTCAAGTTAACCGAGTAACCCTTGTCGTCCAGCGATTGGCGCACGTTCGACTGGTTGTCATCGCCAGTCTGCTCGACATATGTGCGGTCTCCACTGCGCTTGTTGGCATTGCCCTGCTGGATGTCCGAGCGGTTGTTTATGCCGCCTTGGTCGACTTCAGCCCACGATCCCGTGCCGGCCTGGACGATGTTCGAATACGCGTCGAGGCTGCCGGCACGCTGGCGAACGCCCGCCCCGGTCGGCTCGCCATTCACTCCTGCAGCAGGATAGCCAGCAGGCGAAGAATGGTCTTCTACGCTGTTCTCATTGCCGGTCTGGTTGATCTTTGATTCGCCGCTGGTGCCCAGCTGGTTGACCTTCGCGCGATTGCCAGCAACCTGATCGATGTCCGAAGTGTTGCCGGATCCCGCCTGGTTCACGACCGCCAGGCTTCCATTGCCGATCTGGTCGATGTCAGAATCGTTATTCGAGCCAGGCTGAGTGACAGTCGCCTGATTGGTGTTGCCAGTCTGATTGATGGCCGAGTCATTGCTCTGCCCGAGTGCCGGCCCGGCGATCAGCAGCGCGGCCGCCGACACCGAGGTCAGGAAAATATTCTTCATTTCAAAAGCTCCTGAAAGGAAAGTTGGTCCGTGATGTGCGGCCCGGCACCCGGCGAAGGATTTCGCTGAATGCTGAAGCGTGGACCCTTTGCCGGGCCTCGTTGTGTCGTTCGGACTGCCGCGGCGATGGATGCGCCGCTTCAGCCCGCTTTCCGGACAGGAGCTTGGATTCACTGATCTTTAATCCTGCGAGCGCAGGAACCCGGTGTAGGCTCGGGTGTTGATCCTTGAACACGGTTGTCAAACTCCAGTCGGAGAGTTCATAACCGTGCCGGTCTTGCGCCAAGGCGCAGGGCTGACACGGTTGTACACGCAACTTCGTCAAATCGGGCGCGTCGGGGCTGCAACCTCGGCGCGCCTTTTCTTCACCGACCCTGAAAAGCGGCTGCAACCGCTCCAGGCCCCACCGGAGATATTGTAGCATCGGACGGTCCGGCTCCGTCCGCGCCATCGAGCGCCGCTAGCGTGCGGCGATCAATTGTTTACCCGCACCCCGGCCCGATGGCCGAGAGCGGTTTGTTCTTCCTCGCTCTCCGCCGAAGCGGTGCGCACGGTACGTTGCGGCGTGATCGGCGGCGCATTGCGCAGCGCTTCCGCCATACGGTCGGCGTCGATCTTCCCGTCGCGTTCTTCGCGGTAGCGCGCGAGCAACTCAGCGCCGGCCTGGGGATCGGAGAATTTCCAGAGATCGAGTTCCACGCCCTCGAGGACCATGGAGTAGACCGCTTTCTCGATCGCTTGCTGCAGGGCGACCTGGTCAGGCTCGTTGGTCGTATACCCCGCTTCGGCCTGCAAGAGTTCTTTAAAGGCGATGAAGCGGAAGGCGTTCGCCCCTAGCGACTGGCTCGCGATGGTCTTGGATGCGGTCACCGTGGTCAGCACTTCCCCGGTGCGCACCGAAACCGCCCGCAGGTAAACGGTGACCGTGTCCTGACGATACTCGGTCCGCCCGCCGATGCCGAGGAACGCGGCGCCCGCGCCCCCGGTGACGGTGTTGGTGTCGTAGCCAACGACGCCGCCTTCGAGAATGACGCCAGCGAACAGCAGAGCGGGGAGGGCCTGCGGGTTGAGGTCCTTTTCACCCAGATAACGCTCGCGCATTTCGCGGATGATCTGGCGTTCGTTGAGCAGGTTCTTCAGGGCTTCGCGTTCGACAATGGTGAACCACTGCCGATTGCCGGCATCCTGCAAGGCCTTGACCAGGATGGACGCGCCGCCCTGGCTCACCGCGCGCGACAGCGTCTGGCCCGCTTCGGTCGGCTTGAACTGCCCGGTCTGATCCGAAAATCCGTAAACCGCCACCGCAACGGGCCGATCCGCCGCTGGCAGCTTCGACAGCAGCGTTTGCGTTTGCGTGCGGTCGGGGATGTACGCCTTGGACGTCGTTTCGGGGAACGCCGTGTTCCCGTGCTCGGTCACCGTTGTGCACGCCGAAAGCGCGAGCGCGGAAATGCCAGCAAGAAGTGACTTGAACTGCATTGCCGACCCTACGGTTGTACGTCGATGAACGTGGGAATGACGATGGTCGTCACTTCGCCGGTGTCGTTATCGGTGATGGTCAGCGTGACCTCGGTCAGGCTGCGGACGAACGAAATGGTCTGGCCGCCGAAGCTGATCGTGCCGCTTTCCTGCGGGTCGTCACCGAAGATGGCGTCGACGATCTGCGAGGACAGCGCCGACAGAAGGCGTGACTGAAGCTGGCGGGCGAAAATGTCGGCCTGCGAGCTGTTGGTGGTCGCCTTCGGGTCTTTGTAGTCGTTCTGAGCGTTGGCGACCCCGAGAAGGTGCGCGGAGTTGAATGGGTTACCGCCGAACGTCGGATCGATCGGCTGATAGGTAATGTCCTGCGCTACGACGTTCGTCGCCAAACAACAGGAAATAAGCGCGCAAACCTGCATGGCTCGCGCTGCGGCCTTGTTCATAGACACCCCCGGAGTGGACCTCGGTCCCTCAGTTCGACCCCCGCGGTTAGCCGGTTGGCTTTCCGAAAGTTAACGGTGTGCTACGTCTTCGAAACCTGATTCGCATCCCCCATACTGGGGAGAAACGTAAATCTTCTCATGCCGTTACCGCCTGCGTCCCTTTTCAGGACAGAACTCAACACGCACAATATCCCCGTACCAGTTGCGTTAGCTGAACGGCTGACGCCACGCCGGACTTCGAGTGTATTTGCTTGAGGTGCGTGCGGACGGTGCTCAGCGAGATATTGAGGTTGTCGGCTATCTCACGCGGACAGCGCATAAGCGAGAATTCATCCAGCACGCGCGCCTCCGCAGCGGTCAACTGCAGTGCCCGGGCGAGTCCGCTTTCCTTCACGCTCTTGTAAGGGATTGATAGGTTCGCGAGCACGCAGACCGTGTTGCTCAGGCCTTTCGGAGTCCACGCCAGGATCATGGCCCAATGGCGCTGCGTCCGACTGCGGATGAGGAGGCTGTCGCATGCAGTGGACGCGTCTTCGAGAAATTCGGCGAGTGTCGACGTACTCGAGGCATGGTCTGTTCCGAGTACACCACCCGATATGTGGAGTGGCGAGGGCGACTGCAGGAGCCGAGCCGCGTCAGGGCTCTCCCAAAGCACTCTCCGTTCGCGGTCCACGACGACTCGTGGCCGGGCATCGATGACGCCCAACATCTGCTCAAAACACGGATTGAAGTCAGTTGCCGCGACCTCGCGGAACTTCAAAGCGGCCATGCGAACCCCCATTCGTCGAGCCATGGAACCATGGTTTTGGCAACGAAAGCGGGAATGGAGTTAACGCATGAGGTCGCTGCGGAATTGGAGAAAATCGACTTTCGGGATAACTAACCTGATGAATTCGCGCCAGATTGAACCTAATAATTCGCAACTTTCGTGCAGCGCAAGCGCTCATGCGCTTGATGGGATCGAAATGGGTGGTGCCCTGAACGCTCGCGCACTATGGCGACGGCGCTAACGTCCCGGTCGCGCCGCTCCTTGGGGGTTGGCGTGCGAGGGGAAAGCGGCCGTCCGTCGATGTTGCCGCTCAAAATCCCAATCCTATATCCGTGATGGGCCTGCGGTACCTCGCACACTTGCTGTCCGGGGAATACACCGAACACCGGGCCGCCCTGCCGGCATGGCGGGTTGAATTCGACGACGACGCGAACCGCGCGCTTTATGTTGCGCAGGATACCGGCGTGCTGACGGCCAGGCGATCGACGCTTTGGCGGGTGTTCGATTTCCTGTGGTCGCTGCACATCATGGACTTCGAGAACGACGAGGACTTGAACACGCCTCTCCTGATCGGTGCCACGGCGGTGAGCCTCGTGATGATCATTTCGAGAATCATCATGTTTCCAGCAGGCTCGGTTTCCACGCATGGCGGTGGCGAAGGCGGAAGGCGCGGCCCGGATGAATTGCGGACGTTCGACCATCTTCCCCGCGGCATCGAGAAGATGGTGGGCGCGACAGGGATTGAACCTGTGACCCCACCCGTGTGAAGGGTAGCCTGTCAGCGAACGTACGCGAACGCTGGAGAACTTTGCTCGCAGTAACACACGAAAATACTTTGCGAATTTCACTTTCCGAGGGAGAAGGAGCGAACGCAGGGGACCGGAGGAGTTCGATGAAGAACCCTCCAAAAGACCCCCAAAAGACCCCTTTTGGAGTTCGCCATGGCCAAGACACACCTCTCGGAAGCCGCCGTTGAACGATACCGCCGCCCACAAAGCGGGCGCACAGAAGTATCGGACAGTGAGCCTGGGCTATTCCTCTGGATTACCTCCAATGGGGCCAAGTCTTGGGCAGTGATCTATCGCCTGCCGGAAGAGGGCGGCAATCGCACTCGCCGCCGGAAGTCAGTTGTCGGCCGCTGGCCTGCGATGGACGTCGCCTCAGCGCGCGAGAAGGCGAGAGCCTACATGGCGCTGGCCGCTGACGGCATCGACCCGGAGGCGCGGCTGGCAGAGGAAAAGGCGGCTGCCGATCGAGCCTCATCTGACCAGCAGGCAGGCACCTTCCGCGCCGTCGCAGAGAGCTACATTGCGGCGATGAGGGCTGGGCAGCTGGTCGGCGGGCGCAAGCGGGCTGTGACCGCGACTACCGCCACGGCGCGCGAGCGGTTGCTTGAGCAGCGGGTCTTGCCAACGCTCGGCGATCACCCGCTTTCCGACATCACGACGCCCATGGTGGCGCGTTTGCTCACCCAACTGGACAAGGCCGGTGGGCCGGTGGACGAAACGCTCAAGGCCATTCGCGGCGTCTTCAAGTTCGCACTGTCGCGCGGGCTGTTTCATGGGGCGCTCCCGACTACCGGCATGACCAACCGCCAGCCGCCGAAGAAGATCACCCGCGCGCTGACCGATGAGGAATTGCGGGCAATCTGGGGCGCGGCGGGGCAACAGGGTTGGCCATTCGGCTCGGTCGTTCGGCTCCTGCTACTGACGGGCCAGCGCAAGAACGAGATTGCCGGACTGACTTGGGGCGAGGTGGACTTTGACCGAAAGCTAATCGTGTTGCCTGCCGAGCGGGTGAAGAACCGCAAGGGCACACATGAGGTCGCGTTGACCGAACCTGCGCTGGAAATCCTCCGGGATGCCCTTGATCGCTGCAATGCTCTCGCGAGGCCTGACGAGCGGCCCAGCGGGCCATTGGCTACGGACTTTGTCTTTCCGAGCGACACAGGCGTGACGTCGATCAGCGGTTGGAACAAGCTCAAGGCCAAGCTGGACCTGATTGTGCGCGGCAACCTGGCAGGCGTCACCGCCGATGAGTGGCGGGCGTTGCGAGCGGGCGGGGCGGTCACGTGCCAGACGCGACAGGGCAAGCGGGCTGCGCGGGACAAGATTGCCGATGTCGAAATTACGGCATGGCGCATCCACGACTTGCGGCACACTTTCATCACGCGCTGCCGCGACGGCGACGAAAACGCGGAAGGTGAGATTGTGTGGTCAGCGCCGCTCGACGTTCTGCAAGCGGTAGTGAATCATGAAATCACAGCTGGTGTCACGGCGGCGTATGACCACGGAGACCTTCAGCGGCGCTACCGGCTGCGCAAACGCGAGTTGATGGAGTGGTGGGCGCGCAAGCTCATGGTGATCGTAGGCGAGGCTGAGGCGCAGGACAACGTTGTGCGCATGGTGAAGGTCGCGAATTAAAGCATTTTGAGTTTCGAAAAAGTTGATTCATAAGGGTTCGAAGTCGTCGTAAGGGCGACCGAACAAAACCGACCGCCACAGACAATCGGAATGGGGCTCCCCCGTTCGTCTGCCGCCGAAGGGCAAGCGCGCAAGCGCCCATGACAGATGGCCGTTTCTGACAACTTGAGGCTGAAGCCTCAGGCAGAAGGACGTTGCCAATGCCTGCTCGTAAACATCGCACCGGTGAAGAACTTCACGCGTGGGAAGCTCGCAAGAAAGAGCACCTCCGGAACCTCGAGATTGCCCGAGAGACTGTGAAGTCCATCTCCGGGCACACCCTCATCCGCCTCGACGAGGCGGCGATCATGATGGGGATGACCAAAAAAACCCTCCGCGAACATGAACATGAAAGGCTGCCCGGCTTCCCCCCGCGCGTCACCCTCAGCCCGAAAGTCACTGGCTTCCGGCTCAAGGATATCGAGGGTTACATCGATAGCTGCAAGGCTCCGCAGGAAGTGGAGCCAGCCGAATGACCGACCGCTGCGACGGTGACGCGCCGTGGGCAGGGGGTGGCCCCGCCCCGGGGGATGGGGCGGGGACCGGGGACCATACCGAAGGAACGGACGGCAAGGCTGAGTTTCGCTCCGAATGGGGCGGAAAGAAAGGGGGGACTGTCGCCGACCTGGGGGAGATTCCAGCGGTCAGGGCCTACCTGAGCCGCATCGGCGCGGAAGCTATCAACTTCCGTTCGGCGGTGATCCGCTCAGGCGGAAAGTACCCACGCGAACTGGCCCGCTTGCTCTTCACCAGAGAGGGTGAGGTCAAGCTAGTCCGTGGCGAAGCGGACCTTCCCAATGAGATCGAGGTTGAGGGAATCAAGCAAGCCTTCGCCCACATCGAACTTCCAGCCAGCCAGCCATTCCTATGGACAGGCAGGCACCCGCCAAGGAACGTGAGCGATATTCCGTGGTCGAAGGCAGAGCCCTCAAACGTCTACATCTGCTGGGACCGGCAGCGCGAGCACATTCTGTTCGTTCAGGAGCGGGTTGATCGCGCGGACAGAGGCAAGGATTACCTGCCTTGGTCCTACTGGAGCGACGCGACTTGGCGGCTAATGGAGCCGGACGAGAAGCTTCCGCTGAACGGCCTTGAACAGCTCGGCAGTGGCTCAGAATATACCGAGGTGTTCCTGCACGAAGGGGCAAAGGCAGCTAACGCCGTCCGCGCCCTCCTCGACGATCCCGTAGCCCTGAGCCGGCATCCGTGGGGAGTGGAACTGAAAAGCGCTGGCGCCGCCCATCTTGGCTGGCTGGGAGGGGCAGGCAGGCCGACAGAAACCGATTGGGACGCGCTGCGGAAGGCGGGCGTCACCCGCATCACCTTGATCTGCGACAACGACGCTGACGGCAAGGATGTGGTCACACCCATCTCTCGTGCGGTCAATCTGCCAATGGACGCGCTATTTTTCGACGGTCGGTTCCATCCGGGCTTCGATCTGGCTGACGACTTCCCCGACGATCTGTTCAAAGGGAAGGGCGAGAGCCGGAGATATGTTGGGCCTCGCCTAGCGGACTGCTGCCACCCAGCAACGTGGGCAACGCGGAAACTGACACAAGAAAACCGGCGCGGTGCCCCAGCGTTCGAAGCGCGGCGAGAGTTCAGCGCCGATTGGATCTACGTCATTTCGACCGGTTCCTTCATCCACCGGCGGCGACCGACTACCCTGTTGAACCCCGATCAGTTCAACAGCGCCATTCGGCCCGTGAGCGACGTCAAGAATACTGCCGACCTGCTGCACCGGAAGGCGAGTGTGAAGGTGGATAGCCTTTGCTACTTGCCAGAGTTGCCGAGCGGCGTCGTGGTTGTGGAAGGCGAGCGCAAGTTCAACACCCATGTGCCCACGCGAATTGAGAAGCGGAGGGGCAATATCGCCCCCTTCTATCGCTTCATGCGGCAGATGCTTCCCGACAAGCAGGATCGGTTGGAAGTGATGCGGTGGGCGGCGACGCTGATTGCCCGTCCCGATATCCGGATGGCTTACGGGCTGCTGCTTTGCTCACCCGCGCAAGGCGTAGGTAAATCGACGTTCACCGATCACATACTTGCACCCTTGGTGGGAGCCAACAACGTCTCCCATCCGGACGTTCATCGCGCGGTGACGAGCGGGTTCAATTCGTGGCTGGCGAACACGCGGCTCGTCGTCCTCGCGGAAATGTATGTCGGACACCTTGGAGCGAAGGCCTACGACACTCTCAAGCCGTTGATGACAGACGCGACGGTGACGGTGAACGAGAAGTTCCGGCCAGAATACGAACTGGAAAATCGGGCGCACTTTGTCGGTTCGTCCAACTCGCGCGTGCCGATGTTCATGGCCGGGACCGACCGGCGCTGGTTCGTGCCTGAGGTGACGGAAGTTAAGCAGCCCAAGGTCTATTGGCGACAGTTTTACGCATGGCTCGCGGGTGGCGGGTTAGCCGCTATTCACTACTGGGCTTTCGCCTTCGCCGAGAAGCATGGTGGAGTTGCACCGGAAGATGAGGCTCCCAGGTCATCGGCTAAAAGGGCGCTTGTTGAGTCCAGCCTGAGCGACGGACGGCGGTTGCTCGTCGACTTCGCGGAGTACCTGAAAGGCCTCGCGGCGGAAACTGATGCCGAAGGCGGCCCAAAGGTGCCTGTGCGGGTGATCGTCCCCATCGCGGCGGTGAAGCATTGGTTCGGGGCGCAAGAGCACCTGTCTTTCTCTGAAAAGAAGATGAGCGAGCGCGCCATGCTCGAAGTGTTCGAGGACGAAGGGTTGAACGTCCGCAAAGGGGATGGGCGGGTCCAGCGGCGGGCTGCCTCTGGCTATCGCAAGATCACCGCCATCGCCAACTTCGTCCCTGCGGCCGACGAGAAGTGGGCTGACCTCGCTGAGAGGCATCTGTGGGATGTCCAAACGATCAGGGACAAGTTCGATGCCCTGTGACCGGTTCCACCCTCCACCCTCCAAACGACCCCCCAATACAATTAATCGCGGACATAATTCGAGAAAGGTTGGAAAGGATATGGAGGAATTAATTCTTCCCGAAACCGAATTCGGTTCCCCGTTGAAGGGTGGAGGGTGGACCCATGAAGCGCCCGAAGCCGCATTCCTGCACCGCATCGCCGCCGCCGCCAACGAGTGCGCCGCGCTCATCGGCCTGCCCGTCGCGATAGATGACGACGAACTACACGCCGCCCTCAAGGCTGCCGGACACAACCTGACAACGACGGCACGCCAGCGCCTGGCATCGGAAGTCGGGCTGCATCCATTCCCGCAAGAACGCTGGCGCTGGCATGATTCCGAACTGCGCGTGGTTTGCACCGCGCCATTGGACCCGCGCCCGCAAGAGCGATGGGACGACTGCTTATTCCTCACCCCGCAACGCCTACTTCAACAGGAGCAGCCAGCATGATTATCAACGGCACTGACTATCCCAGCATCGGCCATATGCGCGCCAAGGCTTTACCCGACGGCGAGTGGCAGCTGGAAATCTACCCGCCCACGCAAGGCCCACTCATGGGCCATGAGCCCGCGACTATGGCTGAGGTCACGGTGAGCGCCGCCGAACTGGAGCGCATCGACCGCGTGGCTCCGCACCTCGTCACTGACCGCTTCCGACGCGATTGGGCGAGCCGGTTCTACCCGTTCCGGAAGCAAAGCGCAGGGAGCGCAGCCGATGCCTGAGCGCACCCTTACCCTAGCCGAGCCGCCGCTTGGCGCTCCTGCACCACCGCTGCCCATCCTGCACCACAAGCGAGGGTGGGGGGCGCAGTCAAAACTTGACGACTTTTCAGCCCGAGGAACCGCCGTGGAACATGAAAACAACGCTAACCCTCAGTTCCCAACAAGGAGGCTGCGATGACGAATAAGCCGCGCCGCGCTCGCACCGACAGCGTCGCCAACCTGCACCGCATTTTTGCCGGAGCGAATATCGAGGTCGCTCCCCCGGCGCACGTGCCGCTCGCAGACAACGACTATCCGTACTGGTTCTCGATAGTGTCGGAATACGCAAAGGCCGATTGGTCACTCTCGCCCCATGCGCTGGAAATCGCCGCTTTCCTCGCTCGCACCATGGCGAGCCTCGAAGAGCAGCAACGCCTGTTGAGTGTGGAGGGACCGCTGACCGTAAAGCCTAACGGCACGTTCGGACCCAATGCACGCAACCGGGTAGTGGCCCAACTGCATGGCCAGGTGCTCGCGCTACGCCGAACGCTCGGCCTGACCAGCCGCGCCAAGGCAGGCGGAAGCAAGGAAGCCGCAAGGCAGCGCGACCACAACCGCGCCGCCGAACTCGACAATCACGACGATCTTCTCGCGTAACCATGGAAGGAACAAAACATGAACAAGGATAATTGGCAGGAGTGCATCCCCACTGACGCGCAACTGCGGCTCGCCGAGCAGGTTGAGCAGGCCGTCCTGCAAGAGTTGAAGTTGCTGGGACCAGTGCCCGCAGCGGTCATTCTCACGGGCCTGTTCTGCGCGATTTCGAAGATCATTTCGTATCAATCCGGCGCTGACCAAGTTGCCCCCTGGTTCGAGCGGCAGGCCGCAATCGCCCGCGAGGTGCAGGATCAGATGCGAAATCCTAACTGACGGATTTAAAACACTTTTGCAGCGATTGTAGATGGCGCATAAGGAGGCTGTTCGAGCGCGTGGAGTGTCACGCCTCAAGCCGCGAAGTGCCGCTGTAATCGCTGAACGCCGAGCAAGATCGCTCGCCATCCGACGAGGTGCGCATGGAATACGCGGGTTCTCCGTTTGAGATTAAGCAGCTGGACGCAAGCGGCCACATCGAGGGCTTGTTGGCGGGCTTCGGCGACGTCGATCACGGCGGCGACAAGCTCATGCCAGGGTGCCTCCGTAAGTCGCTGGCGAAGCGCACCGTGCCGCTGCCCATGCTGCTGCATCACGACATGAAGCGCCCCATCGGAGCGTGGAAGGAATGGCAGGAGCGGTCCGAAGGGCTTTACGTCAAAGGCTCGCTCACCCTGTCCACGCGCGACGCGCAGGAAGCCCACGCGCTGGCCAAGGACGGCGCACTGACGGGCCTCAGCATCGGCTGGAAGCCGGTGCGCGGCGACCTCGACCAGAAGACCGGCGAACGCATCATCACCGAGGCCGAACTCTACGAGGGCAGCCTAGTCACGGTGCCGATGCACGACCGCGCGCGGGTGACAGCGGTGAAGACCTTGGAAAGTCCAGCGGACCTTGAGCGAGGGCTCCGCGAGCTGGGCTTGTCCGGGCGCTGGGCGAGGGAGGGCTCGTTCGCCCTTTGGCGCCTCAATCACAAGCAAACCGACGACGAAGAAGCTGAGGCCGAAGCCGTCGCCATTCTCAACGCATCTGCCGCGCGCATTGCGGCCATTGGAGTAGCATCATGAACGCACTTACGAAGGACTTCACGAATGCCGTGGAAGCCCAGTTCGACAAACTCAACGCCGACGTAAAGAAGGCGCTGGACGCGGCCAACGTAGCCAAGACCCTCACTGACGAGCTGGCGCAGCGTGTTGCTGAAGGCGGAAGCTCGTATGGCGACGAGGGCGGCGAAAGCTGGGGCGCGCAGTTCGTCAAGAACATGGCGCAGCTGGAAGCCGTTTCGCAGGCATCTTCCCACGGTCGCCGCGCCGCGTTCGGCGTCGAGGTGAAGACCACTATCACCACCGGCTCGACTTCTGGCGGTCCGCTGGGCAACGCTGCCTACCGCGACGGCATCAGCGGCATGCCGCGTCGCCGGATGCAGGTGCGCGACCTGTTGCCTGTTGTGACGATCTCTTCGGGTTCCGTAGAATTCCCGAGGCAGACAGCCCGAACCAACAACGCGAGCACGGTGGCGGAAGCCGCTGCAAAGCCGGAAAGCGCCTATGGCTTCACGATGGAGACGGTGACGCCCAAGGTCATCGCGCACTGGATTCCGGCCTCGCGTCAGATCTTGGAGGACGCCCCGCAGTTGCGTGACACCATTGATGGTGAGCTGCTCTACGGGCTCGCCTTGATCGAGGAGACGCAGCTGCTCACGGGCGACGGCTCGGGCGAGAACCTTGATGGGCTGATCGCCAACGCGACGACCTATTCGGCTCCGTTCGACCCTGCCGGCACGGAGACGATGCTGGACACCATTGCGCTCGGCATTCTTCAAAATGCGCTGGCGGATGAACCGGCCGACGGCATTGTCATCCACCCTTCCGACTGGATGCGTATGCGGCTGCTCAAGGACGCCGACGGCAAGTACCTGCTTGGCGACCCCGCTGCCCAGGTGGAGCCGCGCCTGTTCGGGCTGCCGGTAGTCGCCACGCAGGCCATGACGATCGACAAGTTCCTCGTGGGCAACTTCGCCCGCGCTGCGACCTTGTATGACCGTTGGACCCCGCGTGTTGAGGTAGCATCGGAGCACTCGGACTATTTTGTTCGGAACATGGTCGCGATTCTGGCCGAGGAGCGCATCGCGCTTGCAGTGAAACAACCGCTGGCACTTGTGTACGGCGACTTCGGCAACGTCGCCTAACCAGTGACAACCGGCGGATGCTGCCGATCCCCCAGCGTCCGCCGTTCTCAGAACCGGCAGCAGGGTTTTCTCCTTGTTACCTGCTGCCGGTTCGCACTTTCCCATGGAAGCTTGTTCGGGCAAACAGCCCGCATGGGTGGGCGAGCAATCACTTTCTTGAGGTATGGGTCACGTGGCTAAGCGCGTGAAGGCGACCATTAATCCGGACGTTCTTCAATGGGCGCGGACTTCCGCATCTTACACGTTGACTGCTGCTGCTGCGAAGCTGGGCATCGACGAAGCGGCATTGGCGGCGTGGGAAGCTGGCGACGATCAACCCTCAGTCTCTCAGCTCCGCAAGCTTTCAACAGTCTACAAGCGGCCATTGGCTGTGCTCTATCTGCCCGAGCGCCCTCTGACTTTCCTAGCAATGCATGATTTCCGCAGATTGCCAGAAGGCGGGTCCAGAACATTTTCGCCGGAGCTCGCGCTCGAGATTCGCCTCGCTCAGCAACGCCGCGAATTAGCGTTAGACTTATCCGAAGACGAGGGTGACGGCGATTTCCCTGCCTTCACACTAAACACGACGCTCGATGTTCCTGTGGAAGAAGTAGGACGGCAGATACGTGATGCGTTGTCTGTCACCTTCGAAACGCAGTCCAAGTGGCGCGACACGCGCGCGGCATTCATAGCTTGGCGGTCCCGCATCGAAGCGATGGGCGTTCTGGTTTTTCAGACGACGCGCGTTGAGAGTAAGGAAGCGTCTGGCTTCGCCCAATGGGCGCCAAAAATGCCTCTGATCGCGGTGAACCAAAAGGATGCGATGGGTCGCCGCCTTTTCAGCCTGCTTCACGAATTGGCCCATCTAATGCTGCATCAGAGCGGCGTATCGGACTTGGATGATGGTCGCAGGCAAGTGTCGGACCAGCGAGTAGAGGTTTTCTGCAATCAGGTTGCCGCAGCAGCATTAATGCCAAAGCTGCAATTCCTCTCACAGCCGACTATCGGGAATGCCCCCTTGGGCCGCCGTGAGTGGTCAGACGACGAGATTGACGCCTTGGCGAAGACTTTCAGTGTCTCGCGCGAGGCTGTCGTTCGCCGCCTCCTGACGCTCGACCGAACTACGGATTCATTCTACCGGCAGAAGCGTGCCCAGTACCTGCAAGAATATGCGGCGGCTCAGGCGCGAAAGCGCCAGACAGAGAACAAGAAGCCAATCCCCCGAAATATGCCGAATGAGACGGTGGCGGCAGTGGGCCGCCCGCTCATCCGATTACTGTTGTCACAGTATCATTCAAGGCGGCTGACACTCGCAGATGTCTCGGGCTTCCTGGGTGTGAAGGTCCGGCACCTGTCAGGCATTGAAGATAGGTTGGCGCGGTAATGGCGTCAGCGAGCAGGGTCTATTCCATCGACACGAGCTCGCTGTTGCACGCTTGGCGACGCGCCTATCCACCTGAGCAATTCCCTGGATGGTGGGCGAAGTTAGATGACCTCAGCGACAGCGGTCGGCTTGTCGCAAGTATTGAGGTCTATCACGAACTCGAAAAAAAAGACGATGAGGTTTTTGCGTGGGCCAAGGAACGCAAGCACCTTCTGTTCCGAGAGATTGATGAGGATGTGCAGGATGCCGTCGTCTCGATCATGGCCACTTACCCGCGACTTGTTGACACAAGGACAGGAAAATCGGGCGGTGACCCTTTCGTCATTGCACAGGCCCTAGCCCTCGGCAGCTCCGCGTGCGTCCTCACAGAGGAGGATGGCGGCTCTGACAAGTCGCCAAAGATACCGCATGTCTGCAAACTGGAGAGTTTGGAGTGCTGCAACTTGATTCAGATGATGAAGCACGAGGGTTGGACGTTCGGTTAGAGAGCGACATTCGCGCGCTCCCTCTTGCCAAGTGTTCCTTTTTTGTTCCACGACCGCTGGATGATGATTCGGCCCGACAACAGCGAACTCGAAAGCGCGATCAACATCGCCCTCAAGACCGCGCCCAACTACGCCGTCCGCAACGTGTTCTCGACAACCGGGAAGCTCGACCGGCACGTGGCCATAGAAACGCTTACCGCCCGCGTGGTGGAGGCTTTGAGGCCATACGACATCACCCGTGAGCCGCGTCCGTATGAGGTCGGCCTGGGGACGTTGCCACTGTTTCCAGACGACTAAATCATTTGCGCTCCTCGGCGAGACGAGCCAGTTCTGGCAGATGGAGTTTTGGACCGCTTTCGGGGCAATTGCACAGGCGGCAGGTGCGATAGCTACGGTTGCCGCAGTCGTCGTGTCATTGAATCTGGCTCGCGCAGCTTCGCGGCCCAAACTCTACATGGCGATAGATTACGAACGAGATTTTGATGACGATGATTATGAGAGCATTGCGTTCCACCTTGCGAACGTTGGCTCGGTTTCGGCCAAGATCGTCGCAATCGGCTGGGAGATAGGTTGGATTTTCCCGGACAGGCGGTTGGCCGAGTTTGATCCAGCCGATGGATTACCGGTTTTCCCGCACATCTTAGAGCCCGGGGAATCAATCTGCTTCAACTTGAGCATACCGCGAACACTCGCGGAGATGGCGCGGCATCCCAAGCTCTACCGTCGAAAAATTCTACCAGGTTTAAGTGCTCCAAGACGGCTCATCGGAATTGCCCATTTGTGGTCTGGGCCGAGCCCTCGAAAGCGTCCGAGCACAGCGGTGCTTGGGAGGATCGCTGGGAAAGACCGCGACTGCCTTGTGCCTGTGAGTTACCGTGTGCATTCGCTGCAGCCGCACAGAAACTTCGACTAAGGTGCACTCGCAAAGTTGCAGAAGACCCCTCCAAAGACCCCTGAGAGGATTTTCACCCCATCAGGGGAGACCATCTTTAAACTTAAGTCGTTGAAAAAGATGGTGGGCGCGACAGGGATTGAACCTGTGACCCCACCCGTGTGAAGGGTGTGCTCTACCGCTGAGCTACGCGCCCGTCCTGGCGGCTCCCAAGCAAGGTTCGGGGCACGGGGACAGCGGCGCGCCTTTGCCAGCCCGCCCGACGCTTGGCAAGCGCGCAGAGGCCGTATCAGCTCACTAAAGCGAGCAGTTTGGCAACCCAGGATTCGATCGGGCGCCTCGCCGATCCGTGCATGACTGGCGCACATTCCAGACAGTAAGCCTGCATCCCCTGAGCGCTCGTCAGCCGATCCAGATCGGCCGTCAGCTGGGCAAACGTATCGTGTCGCCGGGCAGCGAACACGCTCACCACGTCCGAGCTGTCCTCCCGCTGCGCGCTCTCGCCTATCAGCAATCGGCGCAGGAGCGTTTCGGAACTGCGCCCCTCGTCCCCGAGGAACCGCGGGTGCCATTTGTCCTTTTCCAGTTTCGCCTGTGCCGCGACCCAAGCGAGGGCATCGTCAAGCCCGCCGTATTGGTCGACCAGCCCGATCTGACGCGCCGTGCCGCCGTCCCACACCCGCCCCTGGGCAATCTGATCGACGCGCGCAGGGGTAAGTTTCCGTGACTGAGCAACCCGGCGAATGAAGTCGGCATAGCCGTTCTCGACATACCCCTGGATGAGCGCGTCTGCTTCGGGCGAAAAGCCGCCGATGAGGTCGGGTTCGCCCGACAGCGGAGTGGTCTTCACCCCGTCGGCGTTGACGCCCCACTTGGCTGCAGCCCGCTCGAACGTCGGTATGACCGCGAAGATGCCGATGGAGCCTGTGATGGTCTCCGGCTCGGCGAAGATGCGTTGTGCGGGCGTAGAGACCCAATATCCTCCGCTGGCGGCGACGTTCCCCATCGACACGGCAACGGGAATGCCCTTTGCCTTGTGACGCAGGATCGCGCGGCGAATTTCCTCGCTGGCCAGAACAGAGCCCCCGGGCGAATCCACTCGTACGACGAGGCCCTTCAGATCGTCGTCCAGCGCATCGTCGAGCAACTTTGCGATACGTTCGCCGCCAGCGGTGCCGGGTCCCGCGTCACCGTCGACTATCTCGCCGGCGATTGTGACCACCCCGACCACATCGCCGTCATCGTCGAACGGGTTGTCGGCCAGCCAGGGCTCGAGCTCGGTCATCGCAAAGGCGCCCGGGGCGTCGCTCCACGGGTCGTCCCCGGCAAGCGCGGCGACGCGCTTGCCGAATGCCACCTTGTCGCCCAGCCGGTCGACCAGCCCGGCGTTCTTCGCGGCAGTCGCTGCGTCCCCGTTCGCCCGGGCCAACCATGCCGCGGGGTCACGAGTTGCTTCAGCAATGCGGACCTTCGGCCGAGCCTTGGCCACATGTGCCTGCCATTCCGCCCACAATGCGCCGTAGAGCTGCGTGTAGTTTTCGCGGGCCGGGTCCGACATTTCGTTGAGAGTGTAGGGCTCCACGGCGCTCTTGTAGGTGCCGACCTTGTATACCCGGGCGTTAACGTCGAGCTTTCGCAGGAGGTCGCCGAAGTAGAGGTGGTTGCCGCCGGGCCCGAGGACCATAGCTCCCCCTAGAGGGTCGACCCATACCTCGCTCGCATGGCTAGCCAGCATCACCCCGTCATCCGTGTAGGCGATGGCCCAGGTCAGCACCGGCTTCTTGGCTGCACGGACCCGATCCAGCGCTGCGCCCACCTCGCCGATATGGACCTGTCCGCCGCCCAGGAATCCCGTGAGGTCGACTACCACCGCCTTGATCCGATCGTCCTTCGCTGCTTCGTCGATCGCGTGAACTAGTTCCTGGACGTCGAACTCTCGGACCGGCGCTTCCGACGACATCAGAAGACTTAGGAAATCGATTTCGCTCCTCTCCTCGACGATCGATCCTTCGAGCTTGAGCAGCAGCGCGCCCTCGCGCACCGCGGCCGGACTCGGCCTGGCGGTGAGCACCGCGTAAACAGCGAAGAAGAACAGCAGCAGGAACACGAGGCTGAGGCCGTCCTTGACTGCTACCATCAGGTGCCAAACCTTGCGGGCGAAAGACATACTTGTTGAAACCCCGTCGAAGCTGCCGGTCAGATAGGGAAGGGCGGCGGGCATTGCCACCCGAATGCGCTTGACCGGTCCATGGGGTTCGACCAAGGGCATCGCTTCAATGACATCGGCGGAAAAATCAGGCGCGGCGGGGCGCTATCCCGCTGGCGCGCGCGCGTTCCCGCACCGCGACCTGCTTGCCATCTCAAAGCTCGAGCGGCACGAGATTCTCTTCCTGCTCGATGAGGCGGAACAGTGGGTGGCGATGAACCGTCAGGCCGCCAAGCACAGCGACGAGCTTGCCGGGCTTACCATCATCAACGCCTTCTTCGAAAACTCGACGCGCACACTGCTGAGCTTCGAAATCGCAGGTAAGCGCCTGGGGGCGGATGTCGTCAACATGCATGCCGCACAGAGCAGCGTGAAGAAGGGCGAGACTCTGATCGACACCGCGATCACCCTCAACGCCATGCGGCCAGACGCGATCGTGATCCGCCACGGTTCGAGCGGAGCGACCGCGCTGATCGCCGACAAAGTCGACTGCCCGGTTCTCAACGCGGGGGACGGGCAGCACGAGCATCCTACGCAGGCGTTGCTGGATGCCCTCGCGCTGCGCAATGCCCTGCGAGTGCGGGGCATGCCTGCGGACGATTTCACCGGGCTGACGGTGACGATTTGCGGCGACGTGCTGCACAGCCGCGTCGCCCGGTCCAATATACTGTGCCTGCAGGCGCTAGGCGCAAGCGTGCGGGTCTGCGCGCCGCCCGCACTGATGCCGGAAGCCATCGAAGCGATGGGAATCAGGCGCTTCATGGACTTCGGTGAAGCGCTTGATGGAGCCGATGTTGCAATGATGCTGCGCTTGCAGAACGAGCGCATGAGCGGTCAGTTCGTGCCGAGCGCGCGGGAATACCATCATTTGTACGGCCTCACCGCTGCGCGGCTGGCCCGGGCGGCGCCCAATGCCATCGTCATGCACCCGGGGCCGATGAACCGTGGGGTCGAAATCGACAGCGACGTCGCAGACGCCATCGACCGCTCGATCATCACCGCCCAGGTGGAGATGGGCGTTGCCATCCGGATGGCCTGTCTCGACGTGTTGACGCGTCGGCGGCGCGGGGTCGCGGGCTGGGGGGAGGTGGCGTGAACCCGCAGCCGCTCACTATCGTCGGCGGTAAAGTGGTCACGCCGGAAGGGGTGCGCGAAGTGCCCTTGCGCCTCGCCCAAGGGCGGGTCGCTGGCTTCGAGGGTCCGCGGGACGGAGATCGAGTAGTCGAGGCGAAGGGCCTCCTCGTCGCACCGGGGCTGGTCGACCTCGGCGTGTTCGCGGTCGACAAGCCCGCATTTCGTTTCGGAGGGATCACGCGGGCCGCGTTGATGCCGGACCAGAACCCGCCGCTCGACTATCCGGCGCGGGTCAATTTCATTGCCAAGAGCGGCAAGCCCGACCTGTGGGTCCATCCTCTCGCTGCGGCGACCGTGGGTCTGGCGGGCGAACGGCTTGCGGAGATCGCGCTGATGCGGGAGGCCGGGGCCCGGGGGGTGGCGACCGGACGCCAGTGGATCGCGGATTCCGGGGTAATGCTGCGCCTTCTGCAATACGCGGCCATGCTCGACCTCGTGGTCGTTAGCCACGCCGAAGATGGTGGTCTCACAAGAGGAGCGGCTGCGACTGCTGGGGAGATGGCGACGCGGCTTGGCTTGCCCGCCGCTCCCGCTGAGGCAGAGGCACTTGCGGTGGCGCGCGATATAGCCCTGGCTGAAATGGCTGGGGCCCGGCTCCATCTGCGCCAGGTGACCACTCGAACATCGCTCGAACTGGTGCGGGCGGCCAAAAAGAGCCGCGCGGCTGTCACCGCCGGAGTGACGCCCGCGCACTTCATGTTGTCCGACCTCGCCACGACGGACTTCCGCACCTTTGCGCGCCTGTCTCCACCGCTGCGCTGTGAGGATGACCGGCAAGCGGTGCGCGAGGCTCTTGCCGACGGCACGATCGATGTGATCGCCAGTGGTCACGACCCGCGCGGACCGGAGGACAAACGGCTCCCCTTTGCGGATGCCGCGCCGGGCATGGCGGGTGCGGAAACGCTCCTCGCGATGACGCTTACCCTCGTTCGCGACGCGGTCATCGACTTGCCGCGGGCGTTCGAATTGCTGGCGGGCGCGCCGTCGCGCATCCTGGGAGTCGATGCCGGGTTGCTCGCCTCGGGCATGCAAGCGGACGTCGCCTTGATCGATGTCGAGCGGCCATGGGTGATCGATAGCGCGAAGATGGCCGCGACCGCGGGGAACACACCGTTCGATCGGCAGCCGACACAGGGTCGCGTTACTGGGTTGATCAAGGGCGGGACGCCCGTCTAGAGCGGCGAGCTGCGGGCATCCCCGGAACGCGAGCACCGGTTCGCGCGCTTGTGCGGAATGGAAGGCTGGCTGATCGACCGGTTACCGCTCGAGTACATCGAAGCGTTGCTTGCCGCCCCCTTCGGCGAAGGGTGGGTGGCGCTGATCTTCTTTGCTATCACCGCGTCCGTCTATGCTTCCGGCGTGCCGGGCACGCTGTTGCCATTGTCGTTTTCGTCTGGAGCGCTGCTGGGGTGGACTCTCGGCATGGCCGCCGTCGGCGGCGGCGTGATGATCGGCTCGCTCGTGCTCTACCGGCTGCTTAAGCGGGGCTCGCAGGCGACACTGAGGGACCGCTACGGCGGCCAGATGGCGCGGCTCGACGCGCTCGCCAGCAGAGGTGGCATCCTGTCGCTGATCATGCTGCGCCTGGCGGGACTCCCGCACCTCGCGGTAACTGCCGTGTGCGCGCTCGCCTCGGTCGGAATCCGGCGCTATGCACTGGCGACGTTCATAGGGGTGCTTCCGGCGGTCGCACTGTCGGCTACCGCAGGCGCGGCCCTGTGATACCTTCTTCTCCCACGCGCTGATTGGCGGTATTGTTTCAGGCGGAGGGTCGCGCGCGCAAGGGAGGAGACTTGCGATGGCGACAGCCGCACCAAATTCCGAAACTACGATTGCTTCATCGTCCGCGGCCGACGGCGCGCTGACGCGGGCGATTGACCGGTGGATCTACGTGTTCATGGCCGTCTTTCTGGTCATAGTTGTGCTTGTCGGCTTCGTGCCGGATTCGATGGAGAAACTTGCGGCCGTCGACCGCGGCGAGAGGCCGGGGCTTCCTCCGGCCATGCACGTCCACGCGGTCTTGATGGGCTCCTGGATGATGCTCTTGCTGGCGCAGACGACGCTCATGGCGACCGGCCGTAAGAGCATGCATATGCAACTCGGAGTGGCCGGAATGGCGCTCGCTCCCGCGCTCGTGATAACGGGTATCGTGCTGGTCCCGACAAACCTGCGCGTCTGGGTGGAATTCGGGCAAGGAGCGCCCGCCGCGGTGCAGGAAAATGTGGCGGGCTACCTCCACGTGATGACCAACATCGCACTCATCCAGCTGCGTATCGCGGTTTGCTTCCTGGCGCTGGTCTATATCGCCGTGCGCGCCCGACGGACGGACAGCGAATTGCACAAGCGCCTGATGATCCTCGCGACGACGGTCCCGCTTCCGGCGGCGCTCGACCGAATGCAGTTCCTTCCGCACACAATGCCGCAATCACCGCTGACGGTGGACCTGTGGCCTCTCCTCTGCATCGCGCCGCTGTTCGTGTGGGACCTCTACCGCCACCGGTCGATCCATCGCGCGTATTGGATCTGGGCCGCGTTCATGGTGCCGACGGGGGTCGCGCTCAACCTGCTGTGGGACGCGCCCTGGTGGCACGCCTTCGCGCCGGGCCTGCTCTACGGCGGCGGCTGATCCCAGGAAGAAAAAGGCCTCTCCCACGCTGTGCGCGTGGAAGAGGCCTTCGCTCGACGCTCGAGAAGCTGGTTTAGCGGCTCGCCATCCGCACGTCGGGGTTGACTGCCCCTGGCATCGGACGGGCTTGCGTCCATGCGAAACACGCCTGCCCCTGGTTGCGAACAGAGGAGCATACCGAGGAGGCTGCAGTACGGGCGAGGCCGCCGGCGGAAACCCGGTAATAGGTCTTGCCGCGCACCACCGCCCTGGTGATGACCATGTCGTATGCCGAAAGCTGCGGGAATCGCTTGGCGTAGATCGCCCATGCGCGCCGGGCCCCGGCGTCGGACGAGAACGATCCGAGCTGCACGAGGTGGTTACCCGAAGCGGCAGCAAAGGCGCGCTCGACCTTCGGGGCCACACGCAGCGGAGCTTGTGTGGCGGAAGTCACCCGAGCTGGAGTCTGTTGAACAACGGGCTGGGATACGAAATCGACCGCGGCGGCGATCATCTGGCCCGGAGTCGCCGCGGCCGGCGTCCGCTCGGCGAAAGCAGCCTGGAAGTCCTGCTCGGCGGCCGGGCGCGGGGCGGCGGCGGCGAATTCCGTGGGCGAAGTCTCGGTGAACGCTTGCGACTGCGCCGGCAGCTCGCCGCCGGCAACGGGCGGAAGCTCCGCCGCGGCCAGGTCGCCAGCGACAAACGACGTCTCGGCAGCTTGCGCTGCCAGCTGCTCGACCGTGGGATGATTGGCCAGCGCGAGCTGGGCAGGCTGCCCGCCGTCGGCGACCACGCTGGTGCCGAGAAGCGCCGCAACACGCGTCCCGCCTTGCTCGGTTTGCGCCAATTCGGCCCATTGGGCCATGCGGGCGTCGAGCTGGTCGGCGGGCACGTCCTCTGCGGCCATGATCCTTGCGCCGGCCCAGCTTCCGTTGAGCGCGAGCGCGTAGGCCAAGTTCTGACGGGCCTTAGGCGTGTTGTCGCCGCCGCGGACCGCGTTGGAAAGGACATGGACGGCTTGCTCGGTCTCGCCGGCAAGCGCCAGCGCAAGTCCGAGATCGGCGGCCGGGATTTCGTCGCGCCAGTCCTCGAGCACTTCGAGCGCGGCTCCCTGGTCGCCGGTGGCGATCGCCGCCAGCGCGAAGCCGAGCGCGGTCCGCGCGCTCTCGTCACCGAGCTCCAACGCGTCGTCGAAGCTCGTGCGGGCCGAAAGGAACCGTCCGGCCTCCATGTAGGCGGCGCCCAGCATGGTGCGGTAGGCGGGGTTGCGCGGATCGGCGAGCACGGCGGCCTCGGCGTGAGCGATGGCGCTCGTGACCTTGCCCTTCTTGAGCGCGACTTCGGCATTGCTGGCCGAAAGCTCGGCGCGAGGCGCGGCCTTGGTCGCGCAGCCTGCGAGTGCGAGCGAGGCGAGTGCGGTACCTGCGGCAAGCGTCAGCGTGCGGGTGGAGCGGCTCATGGTCATTTCCCCCTGGATATTCTTCTCAGCGCCGTTTGACCTGTGCGGCGAGCACATCGAGTTCGGGCATGTCGCCCAGCAGCGCATCGAGCGCCTGCGTAACGAGCGCCTGCGCGCTCATGTCGTGGACGGTACAGGCGAGGCGGAGCTTGAGGTGGCGGTCGGCATCGAGCCGCAACGTGAAAGCAGCGCGATCGCCTTTGACCCGAGCTTTTGCCGAAGGCGCGATGCGTTCGTTGATCACCTCGCGCTGGCGCAATACCGCGGGCTCCGTCACTGGAGCCGAGCGCGAGGCTGGCGTCAGTTGATGAATCTCGGCCGTTTGCTGCGTTTCGGACTGATCGCCCATGTCATTCCAGCCGAGATCCTCGAGCTGCTCGGGGTTGTCGGCCGGGGCGGGCATGGCCGCTAATGCAGCGTGCTGCGGGCGCATCGCCGGCTTGGCACCGCCCTTGCGGGCGAGGAGCGTCGGGCTCAGCGAGGCGAAGGAAGTTTCGGCCACTGCGATAGGCCCCTTTCGTCCGCTTTACTGTGCGACCCGGCGGCCGAAGCCGCCTTGCGGGCGATAGGCGGCGCCTGGCGCCTGCTGATGATGCGCGACGTTCGGAGCGGCGAACACGGTGCGGCGAAAGTTCTTTTCCAGGCGATCCGAGATGTAGTTCCACAGCGCGGCCATTTCGGCGGCAGAGCGGCCTTCGGGGTCAACTTCCATCACCGTCCGGCCGTCGATCATCGAAGCGGCAAAATCGGTGCGGTGGTGAAGCGTGATCGGCGCGACAGTACCGTGCTGGCTGAGCGCGACGGCTGCTTCCGACGTGATCTTGGCCTTGGGCGTCGCCGCGTTCACAACGAAGATCAGCGGCTTGCCCGCCCGCTCGCACAAATCGACCGTCGCGCCGACAGCGCGCAGATCGTGCGGAGACGGTCGAGTCGGGACGACGATCAACTCCGCGACCCCGATGACCGATTGGATGGCCATGGTGATTGCCGGCGGTGTGTCGATTACGGCCAGTTTGAAGCCCTGCTGGCGCAGGACCTGGAGGTCGCTGGCCAGCCGGGCGACGGTGGTCTGCGCGAAGGCGGGATATTCCGCCTCACGCTCGTTCCACCAGTCGGCAAGCGAACCCTGCGGATCGATGTCGATGAGGACGACCGGGCCCGCGCCGGCGCGCTGCGCCTGCACTGCCAGGTGTCCCGAAAGAGTGGTCTTGCCCGAACCGCCCTTCTGCGAAGCCAATGCCAAAACCCGCAAGGCTGGATCCCCCGTTAGATTGCCTGTGCCAAGGCGCACCCATGCACCTTCCGGTGAACGGCTTCGCAGGATGACCCTAATATTGGGTTAACGTTGCGCCCGGTCGGAACCCGGCCGAGCCGCAGAAAATGCAGCAAAAGAAACCCTTTGCTAACGGCCGATTCACTATATCCCTTCTCATGGATGCCGCGCGATAGGGGATGCGCATGCCGATCAGAGTTTGGAAGACCGGGTTGTTCTGCGCCGTCGCGTTAAGCGGCGTTGTGGGGCTGGCGAGCGCCGCGCAAGCCGACGTGAAGGCAGGGGTCGATGCGTGGAGCAAGGGCGATTTCTCCCAGGCCGTGGCCGAATGGCGCGAGCCGGCGGACAGAGGGGACCCCGATGCGCTGTTCAACCTCGCGCAGGCCTATCGCCTGGGTCGCGGGGTGGCGACCGACCTCGCGCGGGCGGAAACGCTTTATCAAAGCGCGGCCGCGCTCGGGCACCTCAAGGCTGCGGACAACTACGGTATCCTGATGTTCCAGAGCGGCCGCCGCGCGCAGGCGATGCCGTATGTCATCGACGCCGCAGGGCGGGGTGATCCGCGAGCCCAGTACCTGCTCGGCATCGCCCATTTCAACGGTGACCTCGCGGCCAAAGATTGGCCGCGCGCCTACGCCTTGCTGACCCTCGCGAACGGCGCTGGACTGCCACAGGCCGGACCTGCGCTAAAGCAGATGGACGGCTTCGTGCCGCTCGCGGAGCGCGAGCAGGCCCAACTGCTGGCCGCCGAGCTCAGGGCCAACGCGGACGCTAGCCGATCGGTGCGGCTGGCTGCGATCGATCTCGGTTCGCCGCCCGTCGGGCCAGTTCCGCCGCTTGCGCGGGTCGACAGCACGCCGATTCTTGCGACGGTCCGCGCGCCCGAGCCCATCGCCAATATTGCCGTGGACCCCTCGATAGTCGAAGCGGAAGCCGCGGTTGCCGAGGCCATGCGCGCCAGCGGAATGGGCCGCCCTGCGACGGCAGGCGCGGATCGGCCAGGCACTCGGCCGGCGACCACCTTGGCTGACGCCGTCACAGCGCCAACTGCGCAACCGGCAGTCCCTATCGCATCGTCGAGTGGGCCGTGGAAGATTCAACTCGGCGCATTCGCCGTCCCCGGTAATGTGGACAAAGCCTGGGCCCTCGCTTCGGCCAAGTCGCCGCTGGCCGGCAAGGAGAAGCAGACGATTGCGGCAGGCCGCATCACTCGCCTCCTCGCCGTCGGGTGGCCCAGCCAGAGTGCGGCGCAGGCGGCATGCCGTTCACTCAAGTCGGCCGGGCAGAGCTGTCTCGTTACTCGTTGAGCCATCCCGCCCCGCGCTCTAGGAGCGGGGGGTGAGCGAGCCCATCGATCCCAAGCCGTTGGGCAGCGACGAAGCGCATCGCATAACCAGCCTCGACTTCATCCGCGGCATCGCGGTGATGGGCATCGTGGCGGCTAACGTGATCGGCTTCGGCCAACCGTTCCTCGGCTATTCCTGGCCGGGCGGCTTCGCAACGCCGCCGCAGCCCTCCGATCCCTGGCTGTGGACCGCGCAGTTCGTCCTCATCGACGGCAAGATGCGAGGGCTATTCTCCCTGCTGTTCGGCGCCGGACTCGCCCTTTTCGCGGACCGCTCAGCCATGCGAGGCGAGGGGGAGGGGCGGCAGGCCCACCGCCTTGCATGGCTGCTGCTGTTCGGGATTGGCCACTTCTACCTCCTGTGGCGCGGCGACATTCTCGCGCTTTACGCTATGTGCGGCTTCGTGGTCTTGTTCGCCATGCGCTGGAACCCGGTCATGCAATTCACGGCTGGCTTGGTCGCCTACGTCGCGGGAGCTTTCGCGGATTCGCTCACGTATGGGCTCTACTGGCGCTCGGGAGCCGACCTCGAAGGGCCCGCGGCGATGCGCGACGACGCGATACGCGAACTCGCGATCGCTGCCGAGGGAACTTACGGCCAGTACGTCGCCCACGCGCTCGACGCTCACCGCTGGAACTGGCTCGAAGGCTTTACCTATTCAGCCGCCGAGACGATACCGTTGATGCTGATGGGGGCGGCGCTGTATCGTGCGGGTCTCTTCGACGGCCGGTCGGATCCAGTTCGACAGCGCCGCTGGGGATGGACCGGAGTGATTGTCGGAAGCCTGACGACCTTCGCGCTAGGGTTGGCGATGGTCCGGAGCGGGCTGACCTACACCAGCACGCTGTTCGCTGTCGAGGGGCCCCAGGTCCTCCTTCGGCTGCCCGTTATCCTCGGCCTTGCCGCGCTGCTCGCGCAGTGGGGCGCGCGATCGCACGGTGCATTCGCCAGCCGCGTGGTCGGGGCGGGGCGGGCGGCGTTTTCGAACTACCTGGGCACTTCCATCGTAATGCTGGCGATATTCCAGCCGCCCGGCCTACGACTGTTCGGACAGCTCGACCGCTTCGAGCTGTACGGTATTGTCGTCCTCGTGTGGGCAGCGATGCTGCTGTGGTCGAGCTGGTGGTTGGAGCGCTTCAGGTACGGGCCGCTGGAATGGCTCTGGCGCAGCTTGACCTACCAAAAGTGGATGCCATTCCTCAGATAGCCCTTGCTATTGCGACTTGTTCGCATTAGCTAGCGGTTATTGGAGGAGATCAGGCATGTACGTCTGTGTCTGCAATGCCATTCGTGAATGCGAGCTACGCCGCGCGGCGTTGCGTGCGTCGGGCGGGGCCGAGGGCGTCTATGAAGCGCTCGGCAAGCGTCCAAACTGCGGACATTGCCTCGATGAAGCCGAAGATATCATCTTCGAAGAGCGCAAACTGGCGGCCATTCCTTTCGCTGCTTGAACTCACCTTGCTCCATGCAGCCGCTCAGCGCATAGGTTGCGCGAGGGTGGCAGGAGAATGGGAATGAAGGGCGACCCGACAGTCATCGACTATCTCAACCGTGCGCTGACCAACGAGCTGACTGCGATAAACCAGTACTGGCTGCACTACCGGGTGCTGCACCATTGGGGCGTCCGCAAGCTGGCCGAATACGAGCGGCATGAGTCCATCGACGAGATGAAGCACGCCGACACCTTGTCGGAGCGTGTCCTGTTTCTCGACGGTCTGCCCAACTTCCAGGCGATCCATAAGCTCAAGGTCGGCGAGACGGTCGAGGAGATCCTCAAGGCCGATCTCGCGCTCGAAATGGAAGCAATTCCGCTATTGAAGGACGCCATCCAGCATTGCGAGAGCGTGCGCGATTACGTCAGCCGCGAGCTCTTCGAACGCATCCTCGAAAGCGAGGAGGAACACGTCGATTTCCTGGAGACCCAGTTCGACATGATCGAGCGGATGGGCCTCGCCAACTACGTACAGTTGCAAAGCGAGCCGGCGGGCGAAGGGTGACTCGGCCGCCACCCGGCCACTAACAATTCCAATTTACAAGCACCTGCAAACAGGCGCATTCTCGCTCCGGTAGGGGGTGGGATGGGCGGATCTGACGGCCTCTCGTGGCAACGTATCGGGCAGCAGATCGGGCGAGCAATGCTCGCCCGGCATTCGCTCGCCGCAAGCCTTGCCTGGACGGCCGTCGCGGTCATCATACCGACTGCCATCCGCTACGGCCTCGACCGAGGCGAGAACGGCGTCCCTTTCGTCACTTTCTTCCCGGCCATCGTGCTTGCCGGTCTGTTCCTCGGCTGGCGCTATGGCGCGTTGACGGCCATCCTGAGCGCCGCTGTCGTGAGGATGGTATTGATGGAAGCGGCTCCGCGGCTCGGCGAAAGTCCGGAAGGGCTAGCCATCGTCGGCATGTTCGCGCTCACCTGCGTGGTCCTTCTCGGGATTGTCGAAGCCCTGCGACGAGTTTTTGCACAGGCTGCAGGGGCCACGGCGCGGGAAGCTCTCCTCAATCAGGAACTGCGCCATCGGCTCAAGAACCTCCTGGCGCTCGTGGGGTCGCTTTCGACGCTCTCGGTGCGCCATTCGGATCCGGAGAAAGCACACCAGGCGTTCACCGAACGGCTCATCGCGCTCAGTCGCGCAGTCGACTTGCTGGGCACCGAAGGGCCCACGGCGTTCGGGCTGCCGGACCTCGCGCTCGAAGCCCTGCGGCCCTTCATGTCCGACTACGACATTCGTCTTTCAGGCGACACGTGCGCGGTGGATCGCGACAGCTGCGTTCCCGCCGTGCTCGCGCTTCACGAGCTGGCCACCAACGCCATCAAGTATGGTGCGTTGAGCATCCCTGAAGGGTGGGTCGAGGTGTCGTGGGGCCAACCCGCGCAAGGTTCGGTCACGGCGCTTTGGTGCGAACGTGGCGGCCCCCCGGTCAAACCGCCTGGGCGCAAGGGAATGGGCTCGCGAATCCTGTCGATGCGCTCCGCGGCCGCCAGCTTCGCGGTCGAATATCCTGAGGATGGCGTGCGGTGCGCGTTGAAGTTGCGCTGCCCCGCCGCTTGAGCAGTCGCTATTTGGCGAACGGGTTCTTCGGGCTTTTCAGCACCACGCGCACCGGCACGGCGTCGAAGCCCAGTTTCCGGCGGATATCGTTCACCAGATACCGCTCGTAGCTCGCAGGCAGCATGTCGAGCCGAGTACCGAAGATGACGAAGCGGGGCGGGCGGGTTCCCGCCTGGGTTATGTAGCGCAGCTTGATCCGCTTGCCCTTCGGCGCAGGCGGGGGGTTGGCCTCCAAGGCATCGTCGAACCAACGGTTGAGCGCGGCGGTCGGCACGCGCTTCGACCAAGCTTCGCGGATCTCGAAGGCGGCCTTCAGCATCGTGTCGAGGCCCTTGCCGGTCTTCGCACTGACGGCGAATACCGACAGGCCCTTAACCTGCGAAAGGCCATCATCGAGCGCGGCCTTGATCCCGTTGAACAGGCTGCTCGCGTCCTCGGCGACGTCCCACTTGTTTATCGCCACCATCAGCGCGCGGCCCTCTTCGATCACCATCGAGGCGATCTTGAGATCCTGGTGTTCCAGGCCTCGGGTCGCGTCGAGCAGAAGCACAACGACTTCGGCAAAGTCGATCGCGTGCTTGGCGTCGGCGACCGACATCTTCTCGAGCTTTTCGACCACCAACGCGCGCTTGCGCATCCCGGCCGTGTCGATCAGCCGTATGTCGCGCACTTGCCCTTCGGGGTCGGTCCATTGCCAATCGACGGCGATCGAATCGCGGGTGATGCCGGCCTCGGGACCGGTTAGCAGCCGGTCTTCGCCGAGCAGCCGATTGATAAGCGTCGACTTGCCCGCGTTGGGGCGACCGACGATCGCCAGCTTCAGCGGGCCCAGTTCGATGTCGTCGGGCTCGGCCGGCTCGCCCGCGCGGTCCGCCGCCTCGCGTTCGTCCTCCGAGGCGCCGATGATCGGATAAAGCGCGTCGAACAGGTCGGCGACCCCCTCGCCATGCTCGGCCGACAATGCGACGGGTTCGCCGAAGCCGAGCGAGAAGGCCTCGTAGAGCCCTGCATCGCCCGCGCGCCCTTCCGCCTTGTTGGCGACAGCCACCACGGGAATTTCCTGCGTCCGCAGCCAGCGGGCGATTTCCTCGTCGAGCGGAGTCAGGCCGGCGCGGGCGTCGATCACGAACAACGCGGCGTCGGCACCTTCGACGCTGACTTCGGTCTGCTTGCGCATCCGGCCGGGGAGGGTTTCCTCGTCCTCGTCTTCCCAGCCGGCCGTATCGACGATCGTGAACTCGAGGCCGGCGATCGCGGCGTCGCCGAAGCGGCGGTCGCGCGTCACCCCGGGCTGGTCGTCGACCAGGGCAAGCTTCTTGCCAACCAGCCGATTGAACAGCGTCGACTTGCCGACATTGGGGCGACCGATGATGATGACGGTGGGTTTCATCGCGCCGCGCAGGTGGCCGCTCCCGCGCTGCTTGGCAAGCGCAGCGGTAACCTCGTGCTAACCTTATTCTGCGACCCGTGTGAGCATGAGGGGTCTGCTGTTAGTCATAGCCATGGTCGCGTTCGTCGTCCCGGGCGCAGCGCTTGCCGATGCGGCCGACGGCTTCTCGAGCGGCCGCGAACTGGCGCCCTACCTGCAATGCGTGCCCTATGCGCGCGAACGTTCCGGCGTACAGATCTACGGCGACGCGCGGACCTGGTGGGACCAGGCCGCGGGCCGTTACGAGCGGGGCCAGCAGCCTCGCCCAGGCGCGGTGATGGCCTTCCGGCCGACAGGCACCATGGTGCTAGGGCATGTCGCCACGGTTTCCAGGGTGATCGACAGCCGGACCGTGCTGCTCGACCACGCAAACTGGTCGCCAATCGACGGCCGGCGCGGGCAGATCGAGCGCGGGGTAAAGGCGATCGACGTGAGCCCGGCGAACGACTGGAGCCAGGTTCGCGTCTGGTATGCGCCACTACAAGATTTGGGCACGAGCGCGTGGCCGGTGGCCGGCTTCATATACAACGAGCGCGAAACGAACGCTCCGTTCGACCGCAATAGCGTGGTGGCGACTGCCAGCTACCCGGTCCCAGCCCGAGCAGCCTCACCCGCCCATTCCAGGGCGTTCGCAAGCGCGTTCGCTTCGATTGGGGAACCGGTGGCTGCCAAGCGGCCGGGACGGGAGGTTCAAACCCCTCGCCGGGCCGGACCGCCGCCTGAGGCCAAGCCACGCGACGCGATCGAGGCGGCGCTGGCCCGCTACGGCGGCTAGTTTTACGCCTTCGCGACCGGTGGCGCGTCGCCGAGATCCTCGAACCACGCCTCGACCGGACCATTGAGCTTTAGCGTAAGCGGCTGGCCCTTCCGGTCCATCGTCTTGCCGGCCTGGACGCGAATCCAGCCCTCCGAGACGCAGTATTCCTCCACGTCCGTCCGCACTCGATCCTTGAAACGGATGCCCACGCCGCGCTCAAGAGCGCTCTGGTCGAAATGGTCGCTGCGCGGATTGACCGAAAGGCGGTCGGGCGGGGTCTGTGGCTTGTCGTCGCTCATGGGGCGGGGCCCTTAGACCGCACGCTCCCCAGCGGCAAGCTCAGTCGGGCGGCAGTTCCGTCTCCGGGGGAGCGGCCCGCGAGGGTTCTTCGGGTTCGCCCGTGCCTCTTCGCTCGTCGTCGATCGAACTGCCGCCGACATCGAGTACCGGTCCCGTGTCCGCCACTTTGCCATCTTCGTCGAGCTTGGCTGGCGGAATGGTGTCTTGGCGGGCGCTGCTCATCGAAATCAATCCTGGGCCGGAGGCATCTCGACCGGCTGCTGGCTCGGAGAGATCGTGTCCGGCGTCACTGGATTCACCTCGTCGGGTTGGCGCACCGGATCTTCGGCAGGCGGAATGATCGGAGGCGATTCCGGCGGAGCGGCCGGATTGATCGTATCCGGGTTCGGGTCGGGCTGCTGTGGTGTCGAGGCCATGAAGGGCATCCTTTCGTGTCGCCGCTAGAACGGTTCGCGACCCGCTCGTGTTCCCCCGCTTGCCCTTTCGGTCGCCTCGCTGTAACGGCGCACCCCTGTTCGCGGGCGGGCCATCCCGCGCGTGCGGCTTCGTTCAGTTTGCGGGCGTGGCGGAATTGGTAGACGCGCTGGTTTTAGGTACCAGTATCGCAAGATGTGGGGGTTCGAGTCCCTTCGCCCGCACCAACCGCCGCACCGCGTGCCGAACGATCAAGAGAGATATGTTTTACAAAGGCTTTTGACCTCCCATGAAGATCGAAGAGACCACCAACGAAGGCCTGCGTCGCGCGTATACGCTGACGATCACCGCCAAGGAGATCGACGCCGCCGTCGCTGCCGAGGTGAAGAAGATCGCGCCCCAGGTGCGCATGCCTGGTTTCCGCCCGGGCAAGGTGCCGGCGAACCTCGTCAAGAAGATGCACGGCGAGGCGATCCATGGCCAGGTGGTCAACGAGCAGATCAGCGCTTCAGTCGATTCGCTGATGAAAGACAAGAAGCTGCGCCCGGCGATGCAGCCGCGCATCGCCCTCAACGACGATTACGCCGAGGGGAAGGACGCCAAGCTCACGGTTGACCTCGAGATTCTTCCCGAAGTCGCAGCGCCCAAAGTTGAGGGCCTCAAGCTCGAGAGGCTCACGGTTCCGGTGAGCGATGCCGAGGTGGATGAGGCGGTGAAGAACATCGCCAGCCAGCAGAAGAGCTGGAAGGACGCCCCCAAGGCGAAGAAGGCAGCCGATGGCGACCAGATCATCATCGACTTCACCGGCTCGATCGACGGCGTCGAGTTTGAAGGCGGCAAAGCGGAAGAGACGCCGCTACAACTGGGCGCCAAGCGCTTCATCCCGGGCTTCGAAGAGCAGCTCGCCGGCGTGAAAGCGGGCGACGACAAGACCATCACCGTGACCTTCCCCGCCGACTATCCGGCGAAGGAACTGGCCGGCAAGGAAGCGCAGTTCGCAATCCATGTGCACAAGGTGCAGATCGAGGACGAGACCAGCGTCGACGAGGATTTTGCCAAGTCGCTGGGTCTTGAAAGCCTCGAGCAGCTGCGCGGCCTGCTCAAGGGCCAGCTGGAACAGGAGCTGGGCGGCCTCACCCGCACAGCCATGAAGCGCCAGCTGCTCGACACGCTTGCTTCGGGGCACGATTTCGCGGTTCCGCAGACGATGGTCGACGCGGAGTTTGAGCAGATCTGGAATCAGCTCCAGCAGGAAGCCGCGAACGACGAGAATCCGGCCGAAACGATGAAGGAAATCGAGGCCGAGAAGGACGATTACCGCAAGATCGCGGAGCGCCGCGTGCGCCTGGGCCTGTTACTGTCGGAAATCGGTCAGGCCAACGGCGTGGCCGTGACCCAGGCCGAAATGTCGATGCTGGTCCAGCAGGCCGCCCAGCAGTATCGCCCGGAGGATCGCGACCGGTTCATGGAGCTGATCCGCACCAACGACATGGCCGCCGCCCAGCTGCGCGCGCCGCTCTACGAAGACAAGGTCGTCGACTTCCTGTTCGACAAGGCGGAAGTGACCGAGCGCGAGGTGACCCGCGAGGAACTTCAGTCGGCGATCGAAGCCGAGGAAGCCCCCGCGCCGGCGCCAGCGAAGAAGGCCGCGTCCAAAAAGGACGCATCGAAGAAGGACGCTCCCGCCAAGGAAGCCGCCCCGAAGCAGACGGCGCCCAAGAAGGATGCCGCCGCAGCGGAAGATAAGCCCGCAGCAAAGAAGGCACCGGCGAAAAAGGCCGAGGCATCTGGCGGGAAGGAGCCGGCCACCAAGAAGGCGCCGGCCAAGACGGCCGCTAGCGAGAAGTAATCGCTTAGCGCGCTTCCGGTGCCCACGGCTTGAACGTGGGTTCCGGGAGTGTTGCCGTGCGCGCTCGCTCGTAGGCAGCACCGGCCTGCAGGATCGCGTGGTCCTGCCACTTTCCTCCCATGAAGCTGATGCCGACCGGCAAGCCCTCGACGGAGCCCATCGGGACGGTGAGGTGAGGGTAGCCGGCAATGGCCGCCAGTGATCCGGCACCAATGCCGCCGCGACCCCCGCTGTCGCCGTTCACGAGATCGGTCGTCCAGGCCACGCCCCGCGTGGGCGCGATCAGCATCGCGACCCGGTTTTCGCGGAGCAGCCGGTCGATGCCGTCCTCGCCGGTCGCTTTGAGATTGGCATCTCGTGCCTCGACGTAGGCTGCCTCGTCGGTCGTCCTGAGCGCCTGCTCAAACAGTCCCTGGTCGAACCAGCGCAGCTCTTCGTCGGCATGCGCGCGGTTAAACGCCGCGACATCGGCCAGCGTGTTGGGCAATCCCTCCCCAGGGAGCGTGCCGAGGTAGGCATCCAGGTCGCGCCGGAGTTCGAAAAGGAGCACCGGCAGCGAACGATCCCAAAATCCATCCGGCCAGGTCCATTCGACATCCACGAGGACCGCGCCCGCCCGCTCCATGTCGCGCAATGACTTCTCGAATAGTGCCGTGACTCTCGGATCGCTTCCGACTTGCTTGCGCAATACCCCGACGCGGACGCCGCTCAACGACGCGGTGTCCAGTCCGCGGGTGAAGTCGACCTTGAATCGATCGGCCTGGATGGTTGCCGGGTCCGCGGGGTCGCTCCCGGCGATGGCGCCCAGTAGCAGAGCGGCGTCGGCGACGTTGCGCGCCATCGGACCTGCGGTATCCTGCGTCCCGCTGATGGGCACGATATTCGTGCGGCTGACCAGCCCTACCGTGGGCTTGAAACCGACCACGCCGTTGACGCTGGCTGGACAGGTGATCGAGCCGTTCGTCTCCGTACCGATGGCCGCCCAGGCAAACCCGGCGGCCACGGCCGCGGCGCTACCGGAGGAAGACCCGCAGGGATTGCGATCCGTGGCATGGGGGTTCCTGGTCAGGCCGCCGACCGCACTCCAGCCGCTCGTCGAATCGTTCGAGCGGATGTTGGCCCACTCGCTGAGGTTGGTCTTGCCGAGGATGACGCCGCCGGCCTCGCGCAGCCGAGCTATCATCGGCGCGTCTCTGCCCGTCATGTTTTTCGACAGCGCCAGGCTTCCCGCGGTCGTGGGCCATTCGCGCGTCTCGATATTGTCTTTCACCAGCACGGCGCGACCTTGGAGGGGAGCGACCCGGGCGGAGGCCCGGCTCTTCGCGGCAGCATCCTTGTCATAGGCGATGACCGCGTCAATTTCCGGCCCGCTATCGTCGAGTCGCTCGATCCGTTGAAGGTAGGCTTCGGTCGCTTGAACGGGAGTTGCGGTGGCGGGAGTGGGCTTAGCGTTGACCGGGCAACCGCAGACGACCAGGGGCAGGGCGAGCAAGTGCAATGGCTTCATCGTGGCAGCCTGCCACGCGGGCTCCGGAAATCAAGCACTTGTGGCCGTCCCCAAGCGGGAAGGTTAATCCCCTTGAACATCGTCCGGGCACTCGCGACATAGGGCCTTGTACTGCGACGGAAGGACCGGATTTTCATGATCGATGTGTTGGGTGGCTACGGCGAGACTTACGGAAGCCAGGGCAAGTTCACCCGTGACCCGTTCACCGGCGCGCTCGTGCCGGTCGTGGTCGAACAGACCAGCCGCGGGGAACGCAGCTTCGATATCTTCAGCCGCCTGCTGCGCGAGCGCATCGTGTTCGTGACCGATCAGGTGGAGGACAACATGGCCTCGCTGATCGTCGCCCAGCTGCTTTTCCTCGAGAGCGAGAACCCGTCGAAGCCCATCAGCATGTACATCAATTCGCCCGGCGGCGTGGTGACGGCCGGCATGGCGATCCACGACACCATGCAGTATATCAAGCCGCGCGTTTCGACCGTGTGCGTCGGGCAGGCCGCGTCCATGGGCAGCTTCCTGCTGGCGGCAGGCGAGCCCGGCATGCGCATTGCGCTGCCCAATGCGCGTATCATGGTCCACCAGCCCTCCGGCGGCGCGCGCGGGATGGCGAGCGACATCGAAATCCAGGCGCGTGAGATTCTACGCATGCGCACGCGGCTCAACGATCTCTATGCCAAGTATACGGGCAAGAGCCTCGAAGAAATCGAGAAGGCGATGGACCGCGACACCTTCCTCGAGGCTGAAGAGGCCCGGGAATTCGGCATCGTCGATAAAGTGTTCGAAACGCGGCCCGAATCGGAAACCTCGAACGACGATGAGGGTTCAGGCGGAGCGCCGGAATAGAATCGTAGCATTTCGGCAACCCTGCCGCTTCAGCTTGCCGCAAGGGCGGAAACGCTAAGCGCTATGGATTGATTATAATGATTCCGGCCTTAGGGTCGGCGAATCCCTGCTGGGATCGGATACCAGGAAATGACGAAGTTGAGCGGAACCGACAGCAAGAGCACCCTATACTGCAGCTTCTGCGGTAAGTCCCAGCACGAGGTGCGCAAGCTCATCGCAGGACCGACGGTGTTCATCTGCGACGAGTGCGTCGAGCTGTGCAACGACATCATCCGTGAAGAAACCAAGGCCGGAATCGCCGGGCGCAAGGAAGGCGACGTTCCGACGCCGCTGGATATCTTCACCACGCTCAACGATTACGTAATCGGGCAGGACCGCGCCAAGCGCGTGCTCTCGGTTGCGGTGCACAACCACTATAAGCGGCTCAAGCACTCGGGCAAGTCGGGCGATGTCGAGCTGGCAAAGTCCAACATCCTCCTCGTCGGGCCCACCGGCTCGGGCAAGACGCTGCTTGCGCAGACTCTCGCCCGCACGTTCGACGTGCCGTTCACGATGGCGGACGCGACTACGCTCACCGAGGCCGGTTATGTCGGCGAGGACGTCGAGAACATTATCCTCAAGCTGTTGCAGGCATCCGACTACAACGTCGAGAAGGCGCAACACGGAATCGTCTACATCGACGAGATCGACAAGATCACCCGCAAGGCGGAAAATCCCTCGATCACCCGCGACGTGTCGGGCGAAGGTGTGCAGCAGGCGCTGCTCAAGCTGATGGAAGGCACCACCGCCAGCGTACCCCCGCAGGGCGGTCGTAAGCACCCACAGCAGGAATTCCTCCAGGTCGACACGACCAATATTCTGTTCATCTGCGGCGGTGCGTTCGCGGGTCTGGACAAGATCATCGCTGACCGGCTGCAGAAGCGCTCGATTGGCTTTGGCGCGCACGTGGCCGATCCCGACAAGCGTCGTGTCGGCGAATTGCTCCAGAAGTGCGAGCCGGAGGATCTGCTCAAGTTCGGCTTGATCCCGGAATTCGTCGGGCGTCTGCCGGTGATCGCCACGCTCAACGATCTTGATGTCGACGCGCTGGTGCAAATCCTCAGCGAGCCCAAGAACGCGCTGGCCAAGCAATACGCCAAGCTGTTTGAACTCGAGGACGTGGAACTGACCTTCACGGTCGATGCGCTGCGTTCGATCGCGGAACGGGCGATTCAGCGCAAGACGGGCGCTCGCGGCCTGCGTTCGATCGTTGAGGGCATCCTGCTCGACACGATGTTCGACCTTCCCGACATGGACGGGGTGACCGAGATCGTAGTCGACAAGGACGTCGTTGAAGGCCGCAAAGATCCGGTTCGCGTGGTCGAAACCAAGAAGGGCAAGGAAGCCGCGGCCTAATCCGTGCGCCCGCGCGATTGGTCGCGGCGCCGCAAGTTTGCCATCTCCGCTTCGGCCACTGCCGCCGCCACTGCACTTGCGTGGACGGCGGCCGGGCTCCGAGGGGGATTGGCGATCGCGGTTGTCGGCTATATTGCCACAGCCTGGCTTAGCGACGATGCTCTCGGCAACTGCTTCATCTTCGCGATGCTGTTCCTGCTCGTGATTGTGATCGTATTGATGGCGCTGGTGGGATCGGTTCTGTTGAACGCCTAAGCGACAGCCTTTCTTCACCCTCGCCCTAGCCATTGCAATTTGCGCAAAGGCCCCGCCCGGGTGAGGGATTTAAGCCGGGCGGGGCTAGGCGCCGCTGCCAATAGGGGAGGCAGCGGGGGAACATCAGCCGGGTAGGAACACCCCGTCGGTCACATGGATCACGCCATTTGTGGTCTTGACGTCGGTCTGGGTGACGCGGGTTGCGCGGCCAACCTTGTCGGTGATCACGACGATAGAGCCGTCGAGCCGAGCGGTCAGCTTCTCGCCGGCGACCGTGTCGAACGAGTAGGAGCCGCCACCGTTCTTGATTGCGGCGACAAGCTGCGCGGCAGGCACCCGGCCGGCGACCACGTGATAGGTGAGAACCTTGGTCAGCGTGTCCTTCTGGGCCGGTTCGAGCAGCGCCTCGACCGTACCGGCCGGAAGGGCGGCAAACGCGGAATCGGTCGGTGCGAAGACTGTGAAGGGGCCCGGGCTCGAGAGCGTGTCCACGAGGTCCGCGGCCTTGACCGCAGCCACAAGCGTGGTGTGCACGCCGGTACCCACAGCGGCCTCGACGAGATTGGGCTGGCCCTTGGTAGCCATCTTGTCGGAATGGTTATGCGCGGCCGCCGGGGCACCGGTAACGAGGGCCAAAGCGCTCATTGCGGCAACGGAAGCGACTGCGGCGGCTTTCAGCTTGAGTGAGGGCATCGTCTGATAACTCCTTGGCTGGGCAAGCGGGGGGCTTGCACGGCGGGAGTTACGAAGCGAGCTGCCGGGCGGATGCACGGCGCCGTGAATAAAGTCAGACTTTGAGGAAAGCGCCTTCGGCCACGACCGGCCCGGCCCCGGCGGCGGGCGGTTTGCCGCCGAGCGGCTCGCGCGTCAGCACCATGCCGCTGCCATCGTGAATGAGGCGAGCGGTTTCGGCGTCGAGGCGCACCCGCCGCTCGCGGCCGGGCACGACTACTCCCAGCGACCGCAGTTCGCCCTGGTCGGGGACTAGCCACAGTTCGTGATCGTGCACCCCGTCGGAACTCAGGCCGCTGGCCGAGACCAGCAACTCCTTGCGCTCGGGCAGGTATGTAACGCCAAGGCGCAGGGCTGTGTCGCCGATCGGAATGGAGGCAACCAGCGGGGCCGCTGCCGGTTGGGGTGCGGAACGCATCTGCGGCAGCATGACCACCGCGGCAAGCGCCGCGCAGGCCGCTATGGCGCTCGCGGTGGCGGCTCCCTGCCAGAAGCGCAGGCGGCGGCGCAGCGCGACGACATCGCCGCTTCCGGTGTCGCGCTCGAGCTCCGCGGCTATCTTCGGCCACAAGCCTTGGGGGGGCGGCGAGGCGGGTATTTCGTCGAGCAGCGGGGCCAGCCGGGCCTCCCACGTCGCGACCAGGGTGGCGAAGGCAGGGTCCGCACCCGCGCGACCGCGCGCCTCGAGGAGTTCCTCGCCGTCGAGGAGGCCGATCGCCAGCTCGGCGGCGAGACGGTCGTCGGGCGTCATTCGCCGGACTCGAGACAGGTCTTGAGCCTGGCGAGCCCGCGGCGGATGCGGCTCTTCATCGTGCCGAGCGCGGTGCCGGTCTTTTCCGCAAGCTCGGCGTAAGTCTGCCCGCCGAAGAATGCGGCGCGGATACTGGTCCGCTGGCCATCGTCGAGCGCGTCGAGACAGGCGTGGATTCGTGCGTCGCGCGCGACGTCGATCATAAGCTCGTCTGCTAGTGGAGTGCCGTCCGCGTGCTCGATAGCCGCGCTGTCTATCGTGCGCTCGGCAGGGCGCGCCTTCAGGCGGCGCAGGCGGTCGATTGCCCGGTTGCGGGCAAACACGGCGATCCAGCTGATCGGGCTCGCGCGGGCGGGATCGAACCGGTCCGCCCGACGATAGAGCGAGAGATAGACCTCCTGCAATGCGTCCTCGGCCTCCTTCCTGTCGCCCAAGATACGCAGGCAGATGCCGAAAAGCTTCGCCGACGTTGCCCGGTAGACATATTCGAGCGCGGATTTGTCGCCGGACCCCAGGCGGACGATGGCGGCGGTCAGCCGGGCGCGGGCGTCGTCATCGGTCACCGCGTTTCTATCCGTCGCAACCGCCGTGAACGCAAGCGGCGCGCGCGGTCGTCTCGATCTGCACCGTAACGTGGCCGATCGCATGGTGATGACCGAGTTCGTGGTCGATTTGGCGCAGGAACGTGTCTCCGGGATGCCCGCCGGGCATGACGAGATGGACAGTGAGCGCGGCCTCTGTGGTGCTCATAGGCCAGATGTGCAGGTCGTGCACGGCGTCCACGCCGGGGAGCCCCTGCAGATAGGTGCGCACGGCCGCTTCGTCGATGTGCCCGGGCACCGCGTTGAGGCTCAGCTTCACGCTGTCCTTGAGGAGGCCCCAGGTGCCCCAGGCGATCACCAGCACGATGACGAGGCTCGTCGCCGGGTCGATCCACCGCTCGCCGGTCAGGAGGATCAGCCCGCCCGCCACCACTACGCCCAAGCTCACCAGCGCGTCCGCGGTCATGTGCAGAAAGGCCCCGCGAATGTTGAGGTCATGCTCGCGCCCCCGCAGGAAGAGAAGCGCGGTGCCGGTGTTGATGAGAATGCCGATGCCGGCCACGATCATCATCGTGCGCCCCTCGACCGCGGGCGGCGAGGCCATGCGATTCAGCGTCTCGAACGCGATCCCGCCGATCGCCACCAGCAACAACCCGGCGTTGGCGAGCGCGGCCAGTATCGTCGAGCTCTTGAATCCGTAGGTGTAGCGCCCGCCAGCCGGGCGTCTGGCGAGCACACTCGCGCCCCAGGCCAGCGCGAGGCTCAAGACGTCGCTCAGGTTGTGGCCGGCGTCGGCAAGCAGCGCCATCGAGCCCGAGAGGAACCCGGCGACCGCTTCGATTGCCACAAACCCCAAGTTGAGCACGACCCCGATCGCGAACGCCGCGCCGTGGCCTGCCGGCGCGTGCGCGTGGCCGTGCGCATGTTCGTGTGAATGCCCCCCGCTCATTCCGCTATTCGTAAACGCAGGCGTCGAGCCCGTCACGGCGCACTACACCAATTCTGGCGGCAATGGTGTTGCCGTATCGACGGGTGAAGCCGCTGGGGCTCACCACCGGGCGTTCCTTGGGCTGGGGGAGGGCGGCGGCCATGCGCGCAGCCTCGGAACGGGTGAGATGGTCGGCGGAGTGCCTGAAATAGCGCAGCGCCCCTTCCTCGGCGCCGTACGTGCCGATGCCGGTCTCGGCGACGTTGAGGTAGACCTCCATGATCCGCCGCTTGCCCCAGATATTCTCGACCAGGAAGGTGAACCACGCTTCGAAGCCCTTGCGGATATAGCCGCCGCCCTGCCACAGAAAGACGTTCTTGGCCGTCTGCTGGCTGATGGTCGAGCCGCCGCGGATCCGCCCGCCCTGCATGTTGCGCTTGAGGGCGGTCTCGATCGCTTGGCGATCGAAGCCGTCGTGCGTGCAAAACTTGCCGTCCTCGGCCGCGATGACCGCCGAGACGAGGTTGCGATCGATGCTCGACAGCGGCTCCCAGTTTCGCGTCATGCCGTGCTTGTCGAGCAACATTGTCGCGGTGAACGGCACCGGCACGAACTTGAAGATGAGCACCAGCGCCAGGCTTAGTACGATGAAGCCGACGACGACCTTGGCGAGCAACCTGGAAATACGGACCATCGGCCCGAGCGCTAGGCATTCGCGAGCGGCTCGGCAAGCCAAGCGCATCCTCGACATCGAAGATCATACACCTTAATTTTGGGGCTGACGCCTTCGCCAACGCGCCGTTCTGCCGGAGATCAAATGCTCGATACCGTATCAGTGCGCCAGGATCCCCACGGCATAGAGGTGATCGAAGGCATCTTCGAGCCCGAGTTATGCAGTTGGCTCCTGAAGGAGGCGCGCCGGCTCTTCTTCAGCGGTCTCGGATTCAGGGCATCCAGCGCGCGGTGGGATCGGCGCGTTGTGGAAGATAGCACGCCCGTCCAGATTCACGACCTGCCGGATAATCCGGGACTGAAGTTGATCGAGCGGCTTCGCAACCGCGGCTTCCTGCGCCCCGGAGCGGCGCACGCCATGCTCTACGCCTGGGAGCACGGGAGCTATATCCCCTGGCATGACGACGGTCACCATGGGGGCGGCGCGGTCACGGTCTATTTGAACGATCGTTGGGACTCCGCATGGGGCGGCCATTTCCTGTACCGCATGCCGGACGGGACAGTAGGTGCCCCCGTCGTTCCGAGCTTCAACCGAGGCGTGAGCAACGGCTCGTCGCTTGCCCATAGTACGACCCGGGTCGAGCCTGCGGCCCCCGAGCCGCGCTTCACGTTGCAAGTCTTCTCCAAGGGCGACGTTCAGCCGGCCGAGCCTGTCTAGCGCGGCGCGGTGAAGACCGCGGCGACTACGGCGATGCGGTCCGCCGCGCGATAAGCCGGCTTGGCCAGCTCTTCGCCGAACACGTCGGGATCGAGTTCGCGGTAGGCGAGCTCGCAAGCTTGCTCCTGTGCCAGTTCGAAAAGCGCAATCCCCAGCGCGTCGTGTCCATCGACGATGGCCGATCCGGTGTAGAGGATCAGCCGCCCGCCGGGATTGAGCCGTGGCAGCGCTGACTGCGCCATCTGCAGCGAAAGCTCGCCGCCGATCATTCCCCCGCCGTCGCGATAGGCTCGCGCGCCGTCGTCGGCCATGTAGGGTGGGTTGGCGAGGATGACGTCGAAACGCTCGTCCACCGGTTCCAGGGTGGCTCCAAGCGCGACTTCGAGCGCAACGCCGGCGTGAGCCGCATTGAGCCGGGAGAACCGCAGCGCCAGCGGGTTGATATCGGTGCCGACGATCCGGGCGGCCGGGCAACAGTCGGCTGCGGTGATGGCTCCGACGCCGGCGCCGGTTCCGATATCGACAACGCTTCGAACCCCCGCCGACCGCCCTCCCAACTCATCCCTGATCAGGCGGGCGAACCGGTAGCTGTCGGGGCCGAAGAACACAGCGTCCTCCGCGACGGTAGGAAACCCCGAGTGCAGGTAGAGGCGACTGCCGAGCGAGGACACGCGCACCGTTGCCCGCCATTTGCCCCCGGCCGCAGGAGCGAGCGCGTCGGCCCGCTCCAGCAGCTCGACGATTTCCGAATCGATCTCCGCAGGGTCGAACGGAAGGTTCCAGCCGAGCACGCCCGCAAGGTCGCGCGCCGGGCCGCGTTCGGGCCGAGCGATTACCCTGGCGTGCGTGAGCGGTGTCGGCGTGACGAACGCGTAGCCGCGCCTTGCAAGCGCGGCCAGTAGTTCCCCGAGAGCCGCGTCGGCGGCGCTGTTCACCCCGCGGCGGGTGCCGGCAGCAGCCGCTCGGTAGCGATGCGCTGCATCGCTTTCTGCAGCTTCTCGAAGGCGCGCACCTCGATCTGGCGGATGCGCTCGCGGCTGACATCGTAGACCTGGCTGAGCTCTTCCAGGGTTTGCGGATCGTCGGTCAGCCGCCGCTCGGTGAGAATGTGCTTCTCCCGCTCGTTCAGGCTGTCCATCGCCTCGACCAGCATCTCGTGGCGGAGAGTCGCCTCCTGTGCCTCGGCGGTCGTCTCGTCCTGCAAGGGACGGTCGTCCTTCAGCCAGTCCTGCCATTCGCCCGAGCCTTCCTCGGCGCCGCGCATGGTGACGTTGAGCGAGCCATCGCCGCCCATCATCATCCGGCGGTTCATGTTGATCACTTCCTGCTCGGGCACGCCGAGGTCGGTCGCGATCTTGGTCACGTCATCGGGATGAAGGTCCGCATCCTCGTAGGCTTCGAGTTCTTTCTTCATCCGCCGCAGGTTGAAGAACAGCTTCTTCTGCGCCGCGGTGGTGCCCATCTTCACGAGCGACCACGAGCGGAGGATGAATTCCTGGATCGACGCCTTGATCCACCACATCGCGTAAGTCGCGAGGCGGAAGCCGCGATCGGGTTCGAACTTCTTGACGCCCTGCATCAGACCGACGTTGCCTTCGGAGATGAGGTCGCTGACCGGCAGGCCGTAGCCGCGATAGCCCATGGCGATCTTCGCCACGAGCCGCAGGTGGCTGGTGACGAGCTGCGCCGCGGCATCGGGATCTTCGTGCTCGGCGTAACGCTTGGCGAGCATGTATTCCTGCTCGGGCGTCAGGATGGGGAATTTCTTGATCTCGGCCAGATAGCGGTTGAGACTCTGCTCACCGTTGAGGGCCGGGACCGCTACTTTCTTGGAATTACTCACTTTACCCTGACCTTCCTGCGTCGCCCTCGTTTATCAGGACCCCTGATGGGCATCCGTCGCTCGGGGCACGCTTCACTGTATATAGTGGATTAGCATTGCCGATTGCAGTGCATTTCGTCGATTTCAATTAGCTATCCGGTCGATAAGTTCCGCCATATCGGCGGGCAGTTCCGCGGCAAAGCCGAGGCGTTCGCCGCTGACCGGATGAACGAATCCGAGGCTGGCCGCATGGAGCGCCTGGCGGCCAAAGTCGAGTTCCTTGAGGAGGGCGCGCAGCGGAGCGGGATCGCGTCCATAAGCAGGGTCTCCCAATAGCGGATGACCGATTGACGCAAGGTGAACTCGCACCTGGTGGGTGCGCCCCGTCTCCAGGCGGCACTCGATGAGCGCGGCGTGATCAAGCGGGCGGACCGTGCGATAGTGGGTCACCGCGTGCTTGCCGCGTGACGCTGTGTCGGCGATCACGGCCATCTTCTTGCGGTTGCTGTCCGAACGGCCGAGACGCGCCGCTATCGTCCCTTCGGCAGGGCGGGGGTGTCCGGCACAGACGGCAAGATAGCTCCGCTCGATCGAATGATCCGCGAACTGCCTCGCGAGGCCCTCGTGCGCCGCGTCGCTCTTGGCGACCACCAGAAGGCCGGAAGTGTCCTTGTCGATGCGGTGGACGATCCCGGGTCGCAGCGTGCCATTGATGCCCGACAGGCGCCCTGCACAATGGTGCAGCAGCGCATTGACCAGCGTCCCGTCGAGATTGCCCGCGGCGGGGTGGACGACCAAGCCGGCGGGCTTGTCGACGACGATCAAGTGCTCGTCCTCAAACACTATCGCGAGCGGAATGTCCTGCGCCTGGGCGTCCATCGGCGCGGACGGGGGCAGGGCGATCGAGTAAGCTTCGCCGCCCGCCGTTTTGGCAGAGCCGCTGGTAACCGTGCGGCCGGCTACGGTGACGGCACCGCCGCCGATGAGCGCCTTGACCCGTTCGCGCGATAGCCCGCTGGCTTCGGCGAGTAATTTATCGAGCCGGCCCGAGCCGGGCAACGTGCCGCTGATGATCTCCCCGCCCCCCATGCTATGGAGATGGGCGATGAACGTGGAACTCTCAAGCATGCTGATCGAGCAGTTGCTGGCCGCAGCGAAGGAAGCCCACCCGTTCGAAGCATGCGGGCTGTTGACGGGGGAGGGCGACCGGATCGACACCATCCAACTCTGCCGCAACGTCCACCGGGACCGCGCTCGCCATTTCGAGATCGACCCGCGGGACCTGGTCGAAGCTTACCGCGCCGCGCGAGAGGGTGGTCCGCAGGTGCTCGGCTATTGGCACTCGCACCCGCTCGGGCCACCCCGCCCAAGCGCGACCGATCGCGCACATGCCACGGGGGACGGCAGAGTGTGGGCGATTGTCGGCGAAGGGAAGGTGGGTTGGTGGCGCGACGCCCCGGGCGGCTTCGAACCACTTTCCTACATTGTGCATCACGGCTAGTGCACCGCGATGCACAAGCCCGGCCTTTCTCGCGCGCACGTTAAACCGGCCTGCGAGCCGGGAAATATTCGATCCCTAGAACAGTGTGCCAACTGTGCCATCTTCAGGAAAACCTTTAGCTAAATGAACGAAACCGAAAGCCTCGAACTCGCCGCGATGCTCTGCTCGCGCCTGTGTCATGACTTGCTGTCGCCCGTTGGCGCGTTGACCAACGGGCTCGAGTTACTTGCCGACGAGCGCGATCCCGATATGCGCCAGCGCTGCCTGGAGCTGCTCGAACAGAGTGCGCGGACGAGCGCCGACAAGCTCAAGTTCTTCCGCCTCGCGTTCGGCGCTGCCGGCGGCTTCGGCGAGAGCGTGCCGGTCGATGAAGCGCGTAAGGTGACCGAGGCGCTGGTGGGCGATGCCAAGCGGGTGGAGCTCAACTGGGCATTGACCGCCGACCGCCTACCCAAGGGCGCGGTGAAGGTGCTGCTCAACTTCGCCCAAATGGGCCTGGACGCGCTGGTTCGCGGGGGCACGCTCGATGTGGGCGCCGAAAGCCGGAACGGGGCGAGCGAGATCGTGGTACGTGCCGCCGGGCCGCGCATTGCGTTCGACGAGACGATCGGCCGCGCGCTCGAGAACCGGCTCGATCCCGGCGAGCTATCCAGCCGCACCGCCGCTGCGCATATGCTCGCGCTGGTTGCCAGGCAGGCGGGCGGCGGGCTGCAGTACATGCTGTCGGACGATGCGCTGGTGCTCGGCGCGGTTCTGCCCGAGGCCTAGCGCTTGGACGAACTCGTCCACCGCTGCGTTCCGTCGCCCAATTGGGACGAGCGTGGGCTGCCGATCTCCATGGTGGTCCTGCACTACACCGAGATGAAGAGCGCGGACGAGGCGCTGGCGCGGCTGACCGATCCCGAGGCCAAGGTGAGCGCGCATTACCTGATCAGCGAGGCGGGCGAGGTGATCCGGCTGGTCGACGAGGACAAGCGCGCCTGGCACGCGGGGCAAAGCTACTGGCGAGGCCATCCCGACGTGAATTCGGCGAGCATCGGCATCGAACTCGACCATCCCGGTCATGCGTTCGGATATCGCGACTTCGCCGATGCCCAGTTCGAAGCGCTGGTCCCCCTGCTGGCGCGGATCGTGCAGCAGTATGGCATCCCGCGCGCCAACGTCGTCGGTCATTCCGACGTCGCGCCGGCGCGCAAGATCGACCCCGGCGAGCTGTTTCCGTGGGACCGGCTCGCGCGCTACCGCTTGTGCCTTCCGCGGCCCGACAACCTCGAAGCGGGCGATCCGTTCGACAACGACGCCTCGTTCTACCTCGCTCTCGAGCGGTTCGGCTACGACGTGACCGAGGGCCATAAGGCCGTCGAAGCGTTCCAGCGCCGCTGGCGTCCCGAGAAGATCGACGGGCAGATCGACGGCCAGATACGGGCGATCCTGTTCCGCCTGCTCTTGGATCGCGACAAGGGACGCGCTAGATAGCGCTCGCCAGGGGGCCGGGCAGCCGCGTGCGCCGCAAGGCGTTCGAGGAAAGTCCGGGCTCCACGAAACAAGGGTGGCGGGTAACGCCCGCCGTGGGCAACCATAGGGAAAGTGCCACAGAGAGTAGACCGCCTGCCACGGCAGGTAAGGCTGAAAGGGTGCGGTAAGAGCGCACCGGGGCTCTGGTAACAGCGCTCGCACGGCAAACCCCACCCGGAGCAAGGCCAAATAGGGGCCTCGCGCCCGCAAGGGCAGGGACGTTTCGTCCCGAGAGGTCCGGGTTGGCTGCTGGAGCCTCGCGGCAACGCAAGGCCTAGATGAATGGCTGCCCCCGAGCGGCTGGTCCTTCGGGATACCGCCCTCGGGACAGAACCCGGCTTACAGGCCCCCTGGCAAAGTTTCGCGGAATCTGGGTTGACCCGGAACTCCGATCTTCCCACCGACTTCCCTTTATGACGCGCTCTTCGAGAGGCGCGAAACAAGGGGACGAACCGCAAATGATCAAACGCACCTTGCTGCTGACTGCAGCCGCCACCGCAGTCGCCGCTTCGCCGGCCTCCGCCGACGAAGGCATGTGGACCATCGACGGTTTCCCGGCCGAGAAGATGCGCGCAGACTACGGTTGGGCGCCCGACCAAGCCTGGCTCAACCGTGTGCAGAATGGCGCGGTGCGGCTTACGGGCGGTTGCTCGGCGAGCTTCGTTTCGCCCAACGGCCTGATCCTGACGAACCACCACTGCGTGGCCAGCTGTCTGTTCGACAATTCGAACGAAGCGACCGACTACCTCGACAAGGGGTTCGTCGCGGCCCGCCGCGATATGGAGCTGAAGTGCCCCGGCCAACAGGCCGAGGTGGTGACCGCCATCTCGGACGTAACGTCGCAGGTGAAGGGCGTGTTCGGCACGCTCACCGGCGAGGCGCTGACCAAGGCGCGCGATGCCAAGATCGCCGAGCTCGAAAAGGCAGGTTGCACCGACACCGCCAAGACCCGCTGTCAGGTCGTGACCCTGTTCGGTGGCGGCCAATACAAGCTCTACACCTATCGCAAGTACTCGGACGTGCGCCTCGCGTGGGCCCCCGAAGATCGCGCGGCAACATTCGGCGGAGACCCCGACAACTTCAACTTCCCGCGCTACTCGATGGATGCAAGTTTCCTGCGCGCTTACGAGAATGGCCAGCCCGTTTCGACGCCAAACCACCTGAAATGGAATCCGCGACCTCCCAAGGAAGGCGAGGCGACATTCGTGGTCGGCAATCCGGGTTCGACGGCCCGGCTCAACACGAGCAGCCAGCTCGCCTTCCAACGCGAAGTCGCGCTGCCAATCACCCTCGCAACATACTCGGAGCTACGCGGTCGGCTCATCCGCGCCATGCAGGAGAATCCGGCGCGCGAACGAGAGGGTCTCGATACGCTCAACGGTATTGAGAACAGCCTCAAGGTCTACATCGGTCGGGTGAAGGCGCTCGGCGATCCCGCCTTTACGGGGAAGCTGGCGGCCGCCGAGGCTGACTTGCGGGCAAGAAGCGCAAACAACCCGGCGATTGGCGATCCGTGGACTACGGTTGATTCCGCGGTCAGCGCCTATCGCTCGCTGTACCTGCCCTACCGTTTCACCCAACCCTCGAGCGATTTGCTGGGATATGCCCAGACGCTCGTGTTCGCGGCGCAGGAGCGCGGCAAGCCGAACGGCGAGCGCCTGCCCGGCTATACGGACAGCAGCTTGCCGCTGACCGAGAAGACCCTGCTCGACGAACGGCCCATCTATCCATGGCTGGACCAACTGACCCTGGAATGGAGCCTGTCGAAGGCGCGCGAATACCTCGGTGCGGATGATCCCGACACCAAGCTGCTGCTCGGCAAGGCAAGTCCGGAGGGTCTCGCCCAGTCGCTGGTATCGGGCACCAAGCTCGCCGACCCTGCCGTGCGCAAGGCGCTGTGGGACGGAGGGATCAAGGCGATCCGGGCGTCCGAAGACCCGATGATCGTCTATGCCCTGCGGCTGGCGGACCGGCAGCGCGAACTCAAGCAGCAAGTCGATGCCGCCTACACCGGCCCCTTGGCGCTCGCCGGCAGCAAGCTGTCAGACGCCCGCTTTGCGGCGTTCGGCGACTCTGTCTACCCCGACGCGACGTTCACGCTGCGCATCAGCTACGGTAAGGTGGCGGGCTGGACCGAGCGCGGCAACAAGGTGCCGTATCAGACCACGCTTGGCGGAACATTCGAGCGTGCGACCGGCAACGAGCCCTATGATGCGCCCTCGGCGTTCATCGCCAACAAGGCGAAGATCAACCCGGCTACGACGTACGACTTCGTCACTACGAACGACATTATCGGCGGCAATTCCGGGTCTCCCGTCATCGATCGAGCGGGCACCGTGATCGGCGCGGCGTTCGACGGCAACATCCACTCGCTGGGTGGCAACTACGGGTACGATGGCACTCTCAACCGGACTGTGGTGGTCTCGGCCGACGCGGTGCAGGAGGCGCTCGAAAAGATCTATCCAGCACCGGCTTTGGTGAAAGAGCTGGCTACCAAATGATCGAGCGCGGGGCGGGGCGCTTAGCCCCGCCCGATGCTTGCGTACGTGAAGCCTGCCGCGCGGACGACCTCGGGCCGGTAGATATTGCGCAAATCGACCAGCACGGGCGCGTTGGCGAGTTCCTTCACTCGGCCAAGGTCGAGGGCGCGGAACTCGTCCCATTCGGTGACGATCGCGACCGCGTCGGCGCCCTCGATCGCCTCATAGGGGCTCGCGCACATCCGGACGTCCGGCATCATCGGTTTGGCGAGGTCCATGCCTTCCGGGTCGTAGGCCGATACCTCAACACCCGCGTCGGTCAGCGCCTGTGCGACCGCGATAGCCGGGCTATCGCGCATATCGTCGGTGTTTGGTTTGAACGTCAGGCCGAGCAGTGCAACCTTCTTGCCCCGGGCCGCCTCGCTGCCCCCCAATGCTTCGAGCACCTTGCGCCCCATGGCCCGCTTGCGTGTCTCGTTGACCTTCACGACCGCTTCGACGATCCGGACCGGGCTGTCGTAATCTTCGGCCGTCTTGAGCAGCGCCAAGGTATCCTTGGGGAAGCAACTCCCGCCGTAGCCTGGGCCTGCGTGGAGAAATTTGGCGCCGATACGGCCATCCATCCCGATACCCCGGCTCACGTCCTGCACGTTGGCTCCGACCTTTTCGCAGAGATCGGCCATCTCGTTGATGAACGTGATCTTGGTCGCGAGAAATGCGTTGGCGGCGTACTTGATCAGTTCGCTTGAGCGCCGATTGACGAACAGGATCGGCGATTCGTTGAGGAACAGCGGGCGGTAGACTTCGCGCATGACCTCGCGGCCGAATTCGTCCTCCGCGCCGATCACAATGCGATCCGGCCGCTTGAAGTCACCGATGGCCGCTCCCTCGCGGAGAAACTCTGGGTTGGAAACGACCGATACGCGATGGCTGCAGCCGGTGTCGGCGATGATTCGCTCGACTTCGTCGCCTGTGCCGACGGGTACGGTGGACTTGGTAACGACGACCGCATCTTGCGCCAGGCTTTCGCCGACTTCTTTCGCCACCGCATGAACGAACGAAAGGTCGGCATGTCCGTCGCCGCGCCGGCTGGGCGTGCCGACCGCAATGAAGATCGCGCGCGCGCCTTCGATGCCCTCCGCCAGATTGGTCGTGAAGGAAAGCCTGCCGGATTTGACGTTCGCCTCCACGAGCGCGTCCAGTCCGGGCTCGTAAATCGGCATCACTCCGTCCTGCAAGCGATCGATCTTGCTTTGATCTTTGTCGATGCAAATCACGTCGTGCCCGAAATCGGCGAAGCAGGCCCCCGAAACCAGGCCGACATATCCTGATCCGACCATGGCAATTTTCATTCTACTTTGTCCTTCGATTCGATGACAATGCCATCGCTGCTCTCGGCAGTCTGAATGACGCGTCGTCCGGTCCTTTCGAGGACTAACGCGGTCAATTTCCCCGAACGATAGGCGCCGGTGTCTATGCCGATCCGGTTGCTGCGCATTTCGACGCCATCGGTGATCGTATGGCCATGGATGACCATGTGAGAGTGAGGCGCGGCGTGATCGAGAAAAGGATCGCGAATCCATCGCAGGTGGTGCCGAGCCTGCTCCTCCAGCGCCACGTCGGGTACGATGCCGGCGTGCACGAACAGATAGTCTCCGGCCTCGAGGTAATCCTTCGCTTCGGCCAGAAATGCGATGTGCTCGGCAGGCACGGCGGTCCGCATCATCACTTGCAGTTCCTCGAGCGAAGCGCCGTCGTAGTCCTGCCGGGGTATGCCATAGCTCAGAATGGTCTGACGACCGCCGTGGCGAAGAAAGTGCCGCAACACGCCGGTGTCCTCGAAGGAATCGAGGAACATTTCCTCGTGGTTGCCGGCAAGGAGGACCACCGATCGCTCGCGATGCCAACGGATCGCCCGTGTTATGACACCGGCACTATCGGGCCCACGGTCGACCAGGTCTCCAAGCAACACGATGGTGGTGTTTGCAGGACCTGAGGACCGATCGTCAGTCTCGATTGCATCGATGAGCGCTTCGAACAGATCGAGGCGGCCGTGAACGTCGCCAACTACATAAAAGCGCGCGCCCTTCGGCACTGCGTGTGCCGACGGAGGGGGAGCATTCCTAAATAGCTGGCGAAGAGCGTCGAGCACGAGGAGGGTCGCGGTATGTTTGGGGGTGGTGGGTGCGCGCATAGGGTAGGGGGCATTCGGCGGCAACCTGTGAGCGCGTCTGCACGGAAGTTGATGCAGGAAATCAACACTGGCTACGTGTCGTCGCCGTAACGCTATTTTTTTCTTGTGCAGCGCAACATCGCGCGGCAAGAAAGTTTCGCATTTGCCGGAAGGCGGTCCGCATTAATGACGGGCCCCCGGCGTATGCGCAGGTGGGACGAGGCACAAACCAAGGAGTTTGCCATGCTTACGTCCATTCGCGGCGCCTTCGCCGCTTCCGTTATCGCCGCGTCGCTCACGGCCGCACCCGCATTCGGCCAAGAGGAGGAAGCTCCGAGCAGCCTTACAGTTACCGGCAACGTAACCCTCGTATCCGACTACCGTTTCCGCGGGGTCTCGCTATCAGGCGGCGACCCCGCGTTACAGGGTGCGATAACCGTCACGCACGACAGCGGCTTCTATCTCGGCAACTGGGCCTCGTCGATCGACGATGGCGGCACCGACTTCTACGGCGATGTCGAAGTCGACATTTTCGGCGGATGGACCGGCGACGTCAGCGAGGGCGTCGGGCTTGATGTTGGGCTGCTTTATTACGCCTATCCTTCGAACGCCTCAGGCGTCGATGCGGAGTTTTTCGAGCCATACGCCACAGTCATCGGCACGCTCGGCCCAGTTACTGCCAAAGTGGGGGCCAACTATGCCTGGGACCAGAAGGGCATCGCCGACGACAGCCTCTACCTGCGCACCGATCTCAGCGCCGGGATTCCCAATACGCCCGTCTCGCTCAACGCGCACCTCGGGTACACGGATGGGGCATTTTCGTTCGATCCGGACGGGGAGTCGTTCGATTGGTCGCTTGGCGCCACGGCGACGGTGCTTGGGAGCCTCACACTTGGCGTGTCCTATGTGGGCGTAGAAGCTCCATCGGTGAACAACCTGACCGACGATGCGGTCGTGTTCTCGGTAGGTGCCAGCTTCTAGTTCCGGCCGGGGGCGGCCTGGCCGCCCCCGGCACGGCATCTCGAAATAGGCCTGGCTGGCGTCGCGGATCGAGCCACGCTCGTGCCGCTGTCGAGGGCGACTGCCCTGCGGCGGTGCGTACACCCTCGGTTTGCGTGGGAACCAGGAACCGTTCATCTTCGTCAATGAATCGAGTTTGGACGGAGACGGCCCTTGGTCAAATACCTTCACACTATGGTGCGCGTAGCCGACACCGCGGCGACCGTCGGCTTCTTCAAGCTAGTCGGCCTCGAGGAGGTGCGCAGGTTCGAAAGCGAGGCCGGTCGGTTCACCCTGATCTTTCTTGCCGCTCCTGGGCAGGAGGGGCTCGCCGAAGTCGAGCTGACCTACAACTGGCCGCCGGAAGACGGCAGCGCGCCCGAACAATATGGCGGCGGCCGCAACTTCGGTCACCTCGCCTACCGGGTCGACAACATCTACGAGACCTGCCAGCGCCTGATGGACGCGGGGCATACGATCCACCGGCCGCCGCGCGACGGCCACATGGCTTTCGTTAAGTCGCCCGACGGCATTTCGGTAGAATTGCTGCAGGAGGGCAGTCTGCCGCCGCAGGAGCCCTGGGTGAGCATGCCGAATACCGGTAGCTGGTGAAGCGCGGCGCTAGTTTTGCGCGGCCCTGGCGGCCTCGCACGACAAGCCTGGCGCGGCGCGCCCGCACGGTTGACTCGCATGGGAGGCCCCCCTAATGGCGGCGCGTTCGCGGCCGGCCCTGCTGGCCGCACTTCCCTATGAACCCCGTGCGAGGCTGACGCTCTTCGTGGCGAACGATCCCGAAAACGCACCACTCGGTGAGGACCCGGCGCTGGATTCGCTCGAGCAGCGGATCGCATCGGTGCGCCAGGCCGAGGACAAGCGCCTTGGTCTCGACAAGCCGGTAGTCGACGGCCGCAGCCGGGCCATGAGCATCGCTTCGACCATGGTGGGCTACCCGCTGGGCGGCATCGTCATCGGATGGTTCCTCGATGAATTGGCGGGTACCCGGCCGTGGATCATGCTCGGCCTGATGTTTCTCGCCTTCTTCGGCGCCTGCATCCAGGTCGTGCGCCTGAACAAGAACGCCTGACGGCCAGACTTCACAGGATAGATCGTGGCAGCCGAAGCCAAAATGGACCCGATGCACCAGTTCGCCATCGCCCCCATCGGGGGTGATGAACTGCTGGCCTCGCCTTTCCAGTTCACCAATTCCGCGCTGTGGATGATGATCGTCCTCGTGGCGATCCTCGTATTCATGTGGGGCGGCACGCGACGGCAGCTTGTGCCCGGCCGCTGGCAGGCAGCGGTCGAGGGCATGACCGGCTTCGTCGGCGACATCGCGAAGCAGGGCATCGGCCCCGAAGGCCGCAAGTACCTGCCGTGGATCTTCACCGCATTCATGTTCATCCTCGTTTCGAACTGGATGAGCGCGATGCCGGTTGCGGTCATTCCGGGCGTTCACCCATTCGCGGTGACCGGACAGTTCACCGTTACGGGCGTGCTCAGCATTCTGAGCTTCGCGATCGTGCTCGGCGTCGGCTTCTGGAAGCACGGGCTCCACTTTCTCAGCCTGTTCGTGCCCAAGGGCGCGCCGCTTCCGGTCAAAATGTTCGTGGCGCCGATCGAGTTCGTTAGCTTCCTCGTGCGCCCGTTCAGCCTCGGCCTGCGTCCCTTCGTGGCGATGTTCGCGGGCCACGTGCTACTCGAGGTGTTCGGCAATTTCGTCGTGCAGGGCCTCAACGCCGAAAGCGCGCTTGGCTGGGGCATCTCGGCGCTGTGTTTCGTCTTCCTGATCTTCGTAAACGCGTTGGAACTGCTCGTCGGCGGTATCCAGGCTTACGTGTTTGCGCTGCTGACCGCGCTTTACATTAACGACGCGGTCAATCTTCACTGATTTTTCAATCGCTTTTCGAACGGAGTTAAGAATATGGATCTCGCTTCTGCACAGGTCATCGGTGCCGGTCTCGCCGCCATCGGTGCGGGCGCCGCGGCTGCCGGCGTCGGCACCGTGTTCGGCAACTTCCTCCAGGGCGCGCTGCGCAATCCGGCCGCTGCGCCGGGCCAGACGACCGTCCTCTACATCGGCTTCGCCGCCGCCGAACTGCTCGGCCTGATGGCGTTCGCCGTTGCGATGATCATCCTCTACGCGCGTTGATCTGGCTACGGCGGGCGCCAGCGTCCGCCGCGTCCTGTCACAGAACGTAAAGCGAAACAGATGCCCCAGATTTCTCAGTTGGCGCTGGTCTATCAGTCGCAGTGGTTTTGGCTGCTGCTGACGTTGGGCGTGATATTCTTCGTCGTCGGACGAGGGATCCTGCCGAAGGTCGAATCGACGATCGATGCGCGAGACGCGCAGATCGCCGCCGACCTTGCGGAGGCTGAGCGACTGCGGGCCGATGCCGACGCGACCGAGGAAGCTTGGCGGGCGAAGATCAACGCCGTCCATGCCGAGGCGGCTGCCCAGGCGGCCGAGGCAAAGGCCAAGGCGCAAGCCGCGGCGGACAAGAGCATCGCCAAGGCGAATGCCGATCTCGCCAAGAAGACGGCCGAAGCCGAGGCGTCTCTCGACGACGCGCGGCGCAGCGCCCGATCGGAAATTGAAGGCGTCGCCGCCGAGGCGGCGCGCGACATCGTCGCCAAGCTGACCGGCGCCAGCGTTACCGACGCTGCCGCTCGCAAGGCCGTTGCGGGAGCCCTGAGCCGTGCTTGACTTCCTGACCGCCACTGCCGCTCACGCGGGCGAAGAGCACGCGGCGCCAGGCGCGTTCGGCGTCGAAGCGCTGGGTCCCGGCTTCTTCGTGGCGCTCGCCATGCTCGTGGTGTTCGCGATCATGCTCAAGGCGGGCGTGCCGAAGATGATCGCAGGGATGCTCGACGCGCGAATCGGCGAGATCCGCAAGCAGCTCGATGAAGCCAAAGCGCTACGCGCTGAGGCGGAAAAGCTGCGCGACGAATATGCTCGCAAGGCCGCCGATGCCGAGAACGACATCGCTGCGATGCGCGCCTCGGCCGAGCGCAATGCGTCCGAGATCGTCGAAAAGGCCAAGGCGGACGCCGCCGCGCTGATCGCCCGGCACAAGGCTTCGGCAAGCGAAAAGATCGCCGCGGCGGAGCGCTCTGCCATCGCCGACCTGCGGACTCAGGCTGCAGCGGCCGCGGCCACCGCCGCGCGTCAGCTGATCGCCGAAAAGCATGGCGAGACCGCAGATCGCAAATTGGCCGACGAGATCATCGCGGGGATCTGAGCGCCTGGGCCTTCAGGGCCGCAGGACGATTTTCCCGACCAGTTTACCTGTTGCCATCGCCTCGAGTCCCTCTCGCCATGCGGCGAGGGGAAGCACTCGATCGATCAGCGGGCGGAGTTGACCCTCCGCAGCAAGTCGCGAGACTTCGTCAGCGATGCGTGCGCCCCGGTCTGGAAACCGCCGTGCGTATTCGCCCGCGCGGACGCCGACTATCGCGAATCCCTTGATCAGCGGGATGTTGACGGCAACTGTAGGAATGCGCCCCGCGACGAAACCGACCACCAGCAGCTTTCCCCCGAACGCGACGCAGCGGGTGCTTTCGTCGAACACGTCTCCGCCGACGGGGTCGAGCACGAGATCACACAGCGCGCCGCCGGTCAGCTCGGCCACTTCCTCGCGGAACCGCCCGCGATTGATGATCACCGCCTCGGGCCGTGCGGCGAGGCGAATGGCCTCGGCCTTCGCCGGATCATGCGTCGCTGCGACGACCCGGGCCCCCAGCGCGCGCGCGAGGTCGCAAGCCGCCAAACCCACGCCTCCGCTGGCGCCGTGGACCAGCACCCATTGCCCCTTCTCGAGACCCCCCATTTCGACAAGCGCGGTGTAGGCAGTGACGTAGGTGGCACCGAGCGCGGCGGCCGAATCGTAGTCCAGTCCGGCGGGGACGGGGCGCAGCGAACGAGCGGAGATGCTCGCCAGTTCGGCGAAGGCGCCCGTCTTGGAGCCGCCCATCACCCGATCGCCCGTCGCGAACCGCGAGCCCGCGTCCGCTTCCAGCACTTCGCCGGCGAGTTCCATGCCGCTGGTGAAGGGCGGGTCTGGGCGGAACTGGTAGGCGCCCCGGGTCATCAGCAGGTCGGGATAATTGAGCGATGCCGCGCGGACCTGCACGAGTACTTCGCCCCCGGCGCGTAGCGGAGGCGCGATGTCCGTGAGAGCAACGCCCGAGAGGTCCTCCGAAAGGTGCTCGACCCGGAGCGCCTTCATTTCAGTCGAAGATCGTGAGATCGAGCGGCTCCGAAGGGCCGAACCAGACAACGTAGCGGCTGTGATCGGCCCGGTCGTCGCCGCTCAATCCGTGGGCGAAGATCGTCAGTCCCTTGCGAGCTTCCGGCGCCCACAGCGCGAAGCGGGCGAACTCCTCCGGGCGGAGCGAGAGCTGCACCGAGCCGCGCGGGTGCGGCCCGACCGGCGCGGTGTGGAAGTGGCCAACCGGGCAACCGAACTTGGTGTGCGCCGCATCCGCCAGAGCCTGTGCCTGCGCGAGCTCGTGCGGGTCGAAGTAGATATGCGCGTGAAAGCCGCGGATCGCCACGCTCAGAAGTTGTCCTTCGCCGCGCGCAGCCTGGCGAACGTCTCGTGCGGTTCGTGGCCGCCCCAGCGGTTGCGCAGGTCCTCGCGGTGAGCCCGCAGGAAGGGGTTGGTGAGTAATTCGCGCTCGAGTTTGGTGGGAACGGTCGGCTCGCGTCGGGCGCGGCGGTCTTCGATCTCGGCCACGTAGAGCTGCAGGTCGAGATTGTCGGGATCGGCGTGCAAAGCGAACCTGGCGTTCGACTCGGTGTACTCGTGCGCGCAATAGAGCATCGTTTCGGGGGGAAGCGCCTTGATGCGCTCGAGGCTGCTCCAGAACTGCTTCGGCTCACCTTCGAACATCCGCCCGCATCCCAGGGCGAAAACGCTGTCGCCAACGAAGGCGAGCCCGTCATCGGCGAGGTGATAGGCGATGTGGCCGTTGGTATGTCCTCCGACGTCGATGACCGCAGCTTCGTGTTCACCAAGCATCACGGTGTCGCCGTGCCGCACGATCCGGTCGATCGGCGATATCCGCTCGACTTCGGCCGGGGCGACGATCGCGCATCCGGTCGCGGCCTTGATCGCGGCGTTGCCGCCCGCATGATCGGGATGCCAGTGCGTACTCCAGATCTGGGTGATCTGCCAACCTTTCGCCGCCGCTTCGCGGAGGTAGGCGTCGCCGTCCGGCGTATCGATTGCGGCAGTCTCGTTGCTGACAGGATCGTGGAGCAGGAAACCGTAGTTATCGCTCAGGCAGGGGAACTGGTGGATTTCAAGCATGGGGGGAAAGTAGGCTCTTCGCCCGATGTAGGAAAGGCCCGCCTGCGAGCCCCTGAACGGGTACTCGCGGGCGGGCCTTCCTGTCCCATAAGGGGGAGGCTGCCTACTCGGACTTCGCCTTCAGCGCTTCGCCGAGGATGTCGCCGAGCGACGCACCCGAATCCGACGAACCGTACTGCTCGACGGCCTGCTTCTCTTCGGCGATCTGGCGCGCCTTGACGGAGAAGTTGGGCTTCTTCGAGCGGTCGAAACCGATAACCATGGCGTCCAGCTTCTGGCCGACCTGGAACCGGTCGGGCCGTTGCTCGTCGCGGTCGCGGCCGAGGTCGCTGCGCTTGATGAAGCCGGTCGCGCCGTCGTCGCCGACCTGCACTTCCAGCCCGCCATCGCGCACTTCGAGGACGTTGACGGTGACGATGTCGTTCTTCTTGACGCCAGAGGCCGAGGAAGTCGCGCCGCCCGCTGCCGAAGGCGCGCCCTTCTCGAGCTGCTTCATGCCGAGGCTGATGCGCTCCTTCTCGACGTCGACGTCGAGAACGATGGCCTCGACCTCTTCGCCCTTACGGTGCAGCGCCAGCGCGTCCTCGCCCGAGATGCCCCAAGCGATGTCGGACATGTGAACCATGCCGTCGACGTCGCCGGGCAGGCCGATGAACAGGCCGAATTCCGTCGCGTTCTTGACTTCGCCGGTGACCTTGGCGCCGACCGGGTGAGCTTCCGCGAACTCTTCCCACGGATTGCGCTGGGCCTGCTTGAGGCCCAGGCTGATGCGGCGCTTGTCGCTGTCGACCTCGAGCACGATCACTTCGACTTCCTGCGAAGTCGAGACGATCTTGCCGGGGTGCACGTTCTTCTTGGTCCAGCTCATCTCGCTGACGTGGACGAGGCCTTCGATGCCGGGCTCGATCTCGACGAAAGCGCCATACTCGGTGATGTTGGTCACCGTGCCGCTCATCTTCATGCCGATCGGGTACTTGGCGGCGACGCCATCCCACGGATCGCTCTCGAGCTGCTTCATGCCGAGGCTGATGCGCTGGGTCTCGGGGTTGATGCGGACGATCTGCACCTTCACCGTGTCACCGATATTGATGACTTCGCTCGGGTGGTTGACCCGCTTGTAGCTCATGTCGGTGACGTGGAGCAGGCCGTCGATGCCGCCAAGGTCCACGAACGCACCGTAGTCGGTGATGTTCTTGACCACGCCATCGATGATCTGGCCCTCGACGAGCTTGTCGATCAACTCGCTGCGCTGTTCGGCGCGAGTTTCCTCGAGCACCGCACGGCGGCTGACCACGATGTTCCCCCGGCGGCGGTCCATCTTCAGAATCTGGAACGGCTGCGGCATGTCCATCAGCGGGCCGACGTCGCGGACCGGACGGATGTCGACCTGGCTGCCGGGCAGGAAGGCCACGGCACCGTCGAGATCGACGGTGAAGCCGCCCTTGACCCGGCCGAAGATGCGGCCATCGACGCGCTTGCCTTCGCCGAATTCGCTTTCGAGCTTGTCCCAGGCGGCTTCGCGGCGGGCGCGGTCGCGGCTGAGCATCGCTTCGCCGTCGGCGTTTTCGACGCGGTCGACGAACACCTCGACTTCCGAACCGACCGACAGGCCGTGCTCGGTGTCTTCGCCGCCTTCGCCGCGGGTGAATTCCTTGAGCGCTACGCGCCCTTCGCTCTTCAGGCCGACGTCGATCACGGCCATGCCGTTCTCGATCGCGGTCACGGTGCCCTTGACGACGCGGCCTTCGAAGCCGTCTTCGCCGGCGCCGCCGAGCTGTTCGTTGAGAAGCGCCTCGAAATCGGCGCGGGTGGGGTTGGCAGTCGATGCCATAGGATCAGGGTTCCTGTTCACGTTTTGCTACCGGCCGCCGGTTTTACCGGGGTCTTTCTCCGCGTCGGCGGGATTGCCATAGCGGGCCAAGAGGGCCGTGGTCTCCGCGGAGCCGCATGCGCCGCGAAGGTCCTGTCGAGCGAGGCTGTCGGGACGGGCGCGCCCTTACGCGGGAGAGTGCCGAAGGGCAAGCGCAAACCGGCCAGGCTTGTAGGACTTGGCACACATGGCACACAGTACAGATAATGAAAACTCGGCCGCGCGAAAGCTTAAGGTTCGGGATCGGGGCGAGCGGTTCGAAAGGGTGCATGGCCGGCCTATGCCGCGCGCATCGTGTGTAGGAAAATGGATTTGTCAGCGCCGCCGCGCTGTCTCGACTGCCTCGATGGCCGCAGCCAGCGCCTGCTCCCGGGTCATTGCCGAAGTGTCGATGACGAAGGCATCGTCGGCGACGCGTAGCGGCGCGTCGGGGCGGCCGGTATCGCGTGCATCGCGGGCGCGAATATCGTCGGCGATCGCTTCGAGCGACACATCGAGCCCATGGTCCCGCATTTCCGTGAACCGACGCATGGCGCGTGCTTCGACGCTGGCAGTGACGAACAGCTTCACGTCGGCGTCGGGCGCGATGACCGTGCCGATGTCGCGCCCGTCGAGCACCGCCCCGCCCGGCTGGGTGGCGAACGCACGCTGGCGTTCAAAGAGGGCCTGCCGGACCGAAGGGTGGATCGAGACGCGGCTGGCGAGCCCGCCGGTTTCCTCGCTGCGCAAACGCGGATCGCTGAGCAGGCTGTCGGGAAAGCTGGTGGCGGCCAGCGCATCCCCGCCGTCGTCCGGATTGCCGCCGTCGAGGTACACCTGCCGTCCGACCGCCCGGTAGAGCAAGCCGGTGTCGAGGTAAGGCAGCCGGAAATGCCCGGCGAGCCCGCGGGTGATGGTTCCCTTGCCCGATGCCGTCGGGCCGTCGACGGCGATGATCATGCCGCTGGTGCGCGCTGCCGCAGCGCCTTCACCAGACCAAAGATCGCGATGGCTGCCCAGAAGCCTTCGAGGATGAGGCTGGCGAGGTTGGTGTGCACCAACAGCGATACGGTGAGCAGCGCCGCGCCCGCCAGGTTGGTCCCGTGCAGCACGAACGGGTTCGGCCGGTCGTGGAACGTCAGATAGGCGTAGGCGGCGATAATGCAGAACGTGCCGGCAAAACCGATCCAGTTGGCGATCTGGGGGTCGAGTGCCAGGCTCATGCGCACGCCTTTTCCAGCAGCGTCTCGAAGGCAGGGAAGCTGGTAGCGATCGGGCGGATGTCGTCGACCTCGACCCCGTCGCTGCTGGCGAGACCGGCAATCGCCATGCTCATCGCGATGCGGTGATCGAGGTGGGTCTGAACACGGGCATCGGCGTTGCCGCGCAAGGGTTCGCCGCCGGTGCCACGGACCACCAGCCCGCCGGGGGTTTCCTCGATCTGCGCGCCGGCTCCGGTGAGCGCGGCGGCCATCACGGCCAACCGGTCCGATTCCTTCACGCGCAATTCGTCGAGCCCACGGGTGACCGTGCGTCCTTCCGCGACGGCCGCGGCGACGAAGAGGATGGGAAACTCGTCGATCATGCTCGGTGCCAGTACGGGATCGACCTCGATGCCGGTGAGGGGCGCGTAACGGACGCGCAGATCGGCAACGGGCTCGCCGCCCACATCGCGGCGATCGAGCTCTTCAATGCGGGCGCCCATCTGGCGCAGAACCTCGACGAGGCCGGCGCGCGTGGGGTTGAGGCCCACGTTCTCGATCACAAGGTCGCTGCCCTCGACGATGGTGGCGGCAACGAGGAAGAACGCCGCCGAGCTTGGATCGCCGGGGACTTCGATCGATTGCGGCGCGAGATCGGCTTCGCCGCGAATGCGGATGATGCGTTCGCCGCCGGCTTCCTCGACCTTCAACTCCGCGCCGAAGCCGCGCAGCATTCGCTCGGAGTGATCCCGTGTCGGAACAGGTTCAATCACCGTGGTGATCCCGGCGGTGTTGAGCCCGGCGAGGAGCACCGCGCTCTTCACCTGGGCGCTGGCGACCGGAAGCCTGTATTCTATCGGCACCGGAACGCGTGCGCCGGTCATCATCAAGGGCAGTGTTCCGTCGGGGGATGGCGTGAAGCGGGCGCCGATGCGGCCTAGCGGCTCGATCACTCGGCCCATCGGTCGGCGTGACAGGCTGGCGTCACCGGTGAAGCACGCGGTGATTGCGTGGCTGGCCAGCAGTCCCATGAGCAGCCGGGTCGAGGTGCCGGAGTTACCCATCTCGAGGGCCGCACCGGGCTGAAGCAGCCCGCCGACGCCAACGCCATGAATGCGCCATTCGTCGCCGACCTTGTCGACGCTCGCCCCCATCGCCCGCATCGCGGCGGCGGTGGCCATCACGTCCTCGCCTTCGAGCAGGCCGGTGACGCGCGTCTCCCCGACGGCCAGAGCGCCGAGCATGACCGCCCGGTGGCTGATCGACTTGTCGCCAGGCACGCGTATGCGTCCGCGCAAGGGGCCGGAAGGCAGGAAGCGTCGGGGAGTGGGAAGTCCGGGGTCCGTCAAAGCGCGCGGCTTTTGACAGCGGGGGTGGGTTCTGGCAAGGCGCGCCCGCTCTTGATTCCGGTGCATCGCCACCCATCAAGTCTTCCACGAATTTGGCCCTGTCCGCATCCGGACCAGGCAGCATTGAGGAATTTCCATGGTCAAGCCTGAATGGGGCGCCAAGCGCCAGTGCCCCAAGTGCGGTGAGCGCTTCTACGACCTTACGAAGGACGAGCCGGTCGAGTGCATCGAATGCGGCGAGAAGTGGTTCCCGGAACCGGTCCTCAAGTCCAAGCAACCGATCCCGTTCGAGGAAGAGAAGAAGAAGGACGTCGAGCCCGATGCCGACCTGGCGGGTGACGATTTGGAAGACATCGAAATCGACGAAGACGAGGATTCGCCGGACAACGATGTCGACCTCGGCGGGGATGACGACCTCGGTGTCACGACCGGCGGCGACGACGACGAAGACGATAGCTAAACTGCTTGCCAAGCGCGGGCCTCGCTCATAAAGGGCGCGGCCTGCCGGCTCCTCCCAGGGGGCGGGGCAAGCAATCAGTGGCACGGGGCCTTAGCTCAGCTGGGAGAGCGCCTGCATGGCATGCAGGAGGTCAGCGGTTCGATCCCGCTAGGCTCCACCACTGAAACAGATAAAGTCGGGTTTCTCTTTGTGGGATCCGCACGCTGGCCGACGAGGTTTCGTCCGCCGGCGTTTTTCGCATTTGGCGGTTTACCGCCGTTTTTGAGGTAGCGCATGTTCGACAACCTGTCCGATCGCCTCGGTACCGTGTTCGACCGCTTGCGCGGTCGCGGCGCGCTGAGCGAGCAGGATGTGCGCGATGCGATGCGCGAGGTGCGCGTCGCTCTGCTCGAGGCGGACGTGGCGCTACCCGTCGCGCGCCGGTTCATCGACGCGGTTACCGAGAAAGCCATCGGGCAGGACGTGCTGCGCTCGGTCATGCCGGGGCAGCAGGTCGTCAAGATCGTCCACGACGAACTCGTCGAGATGCTCGGGGGCGGGGACGGGGCGGTTGCCGAAGGGCTGAACCTCGCCGCCAAGCCGCCGGTCGTGGTCATGATGGTAGGCCTCCAGGGCTCGGGCAAGACCACCACCACTGCCAAGCTCGCCAAGTGGATCCGCGAGAAGCACGGCAAGAAGGCGCTGATGGCCTCGCTCGACGTCGCCCGCCCGGCGGCGCAGGAGCAGCTCGAAGTGCTCGGCACGCAGGTCGACGTCGCCACCCTGCCGATCCTCAAGGGCCAGCAGCCGGTCGATATCGCCCGGCGCGCGCTGGAGAGCGCCAAGCTTCAGAACATCGACGTGCTGCTGCTCGACACCGCCGGCCGGCTCCACGTCGATCAGGCGCTGATGGACGAGATGAAGGCGGTCGCCGGGGTCTCGGCGCCGACCGAAGTGCTGCTCGTGGTTGACGCACTCACGGGGCAGGACGCGGTCAACGTCGCGCAGTCGTTCTCGGGCGAGGTGCCGCTCACCGGCGTGATCCTCACCCGGATGGACGGCGACGCGCGCGGCGGCGCGGCGCTGTCGATGCGCCACGTCACCGGCAAGCCGATCAAGTTTGCCGGTACCGGCGAGAAGCTCGACGCGCTCGAGGCGTTTCACCCGGGCCGGGTCGCCGATCGCATCCTCGGCATGGGCGACGTCGTCAGCCTGGTCGAAAAAGCAGCGGCGCATATCAAGGAAGCCGACGCCGAGGCGATGGCCAAGCGCATGGCGAAGGGTCAGTTCGACCTCAACGACCTGCGCACGCAGCTCAAGCAGATGCAGAACATGGGCGGCATCGGCATGCTCGCGGGCATGCTGCCGGGCATGAAGAAAGCCAAGGCGGCGATGGCGCAGAGCGGCGTCGAGGACAAAGTGCTGGTCCACATGGATGCGGTGATCGGTTCGATGACGCCCAAGGAACGCGAACGGCCCGAGCTGATGAACGCCAAGCGCAAGAAGCGCGTCGCGGCGGGTGCGGGACTCGACGTGCAGGACGTCAACAAGCTGCTCAAGATGCATCAGGAAATGGCCCGCGCGATGAAGCAGATCCGCAAGATGGGCGGGTTCAAGGGCCTCGCCGCCGCGTTCGGCAAGGGCGGGCTGGGCGGTGCGCTTGGCGGCATGGGAATGGGCGGAGGCGGCGGCGCCCCTTCGCTCCCGGGCCTGGGCGGCGGCAGCATGCCCGGCAACATGAACGATCTTCTACGAAAAAAGTGATTTCAACGGTTTAGAATCGAAAGGTAAGACAACATGGCAATTGCAATCCGGCTGTCGCGCGGTGGCGCGAAGAAGCGGCCCTACTATCGCATCGTGGTGGCCGACAGCCGCTCGGCGCGCGACGGCAAGTACCTCGAACAGATCGGCACCTATAATCCGCTGCTGCCCAAGGACTCGGGCGATCGCGTGAAGCTCGACGGCGACCGCGCGAAGCACTGGCTCTCGGTCGGCGCTCAGCCGTCGGACCGCGTGGCCCGCTTCCTCGATGCCGCAGGCGTCCGCGAGCGCGCCGCGCGGAACAACCCCAAGAAGGGTGAGCCGGGCGAAGCCGCTAAGGAACGCGCCGAAGAGCGCGCCGCCAAGGCCGCCGAGGCTGAAGAGGCCGCCGCTGCTGCTGCCGCCGCTCCGGCGCCCGAGCCTGAGCCCGAAGTTGTCGAGGAAGCTGCGGCTCCCGCCGAGGAAGCGCCCGTCGAGGCCGCTGCCGAAGAGACTCCCGCTGAGGAGCCAGCTGCGGCCGAAGAAGCGACCGCCGAAGCGCCTGCCGAGGAAGCCGCTGCAGCTGAGGAAGCCGCGCCCGCCGAGGAAGCCGTCGCCGAAGCTCCGGCCGAAGAAGCCGCTCCGAGCACTGACTCGCCGGCCGAAGGCGCCGCCGAGGCGAACGAGGGCAGCACCCTGAAGGCGAGCTCGGACGAGCCCGTCGAAGGCAGCGACGAGAAGGCCGAAGGCTGAGCCCGATGGACAAGCCCGTCACCCTCGCCGCCGTCGCCGGCGCGCACGGGGTGACGGGCGAAGTCCGGTTGAAGCTGTTCGGCGAGGGCGCTGCGGCGCTGGCGCGATACAAGAGCTTCAACGACGGCGCGCTGACGCTCACCAAGACGCGTGACGACGGCAAGGGCGGCGCGATCGCCCGCTTCGCCGAGATCGCCGACCGTACAGCGGCGGAAGGCTTGCGCGGGACCGCGCTGACAGTCCCGCGTTCGGCAATGCCTGCGCTGGAAGAGGGCGAATATTACCACGCTGACTTGCTTGGCCTCCCCGTGGTTTCTCCGGAAGGCGAGCCGCTGGGCACGATTGTCGGCGTCGAGAACTACGGCGCAGGCGACGTGCTCGAGATCGAGTTCCCGGACGGCAAGCGCGCCATGACCCCGATGAACGCCGATGCGGTGCCTGAGTGGGACGAGAACCGCCTCGTGGTCGACCCTGCCTTCATCGCCTGAGCGGACGCTCCTTCGCCAGGTGATTGCGGATAGTCGTGGCGGCGACGCCCGCCTGGCCCATCGCGTTGCTGATCTGGTCGAGGCCCTTCACGACGTCGCCGGCGGCGAACAGGCCGGGCACCGATGTCTCGTAGTGGTCGTCGGTCAGCAGGCAACCGTCCTCGTCAGTCCGCGCCGCGATGAGCCCGATCAGCTCCGAACGTACATGGCTGCCGAGTGCCGGATAGACGCTGTCGAACGCCATGCGCTTGTTGGCGGTGTCGAACGCCAACTGGTCGCCTTCAATGGCATAGCCGCCGCACGGACCGTGCTCGACCACGATGCCGGCCTCGGCCAATTCGGCGCAGCACGAATCGTCTAGTTCGTGATCGCCCTTGGGGCAAACCAGCGTAATGTCCTTCGTGAAACCGCGCAGAAACAGCGATTCAGCGGTGCCGTGCTTGCCGGTTCCAATTACCGCGATGCGCTTGTCGGTCACCTCGTATCCGTCGCAGACGGGGCAATAGCGCAGCAAGCCGCGCGCAAGCGCCTCGTCGTGCACTTCGTCCGCCAAGGCGTCGGGCCGGCGATTGACCACTCCAGTAGCGAGCAGGACGGCCCGTGCCTGGTAGGTGCCTTCATCGGTACCGACGATGAAATGATCGCCCACTTTGGCGAGGTGCTCGACGGTCTTCTCCTCGCGGATCGCGCCGTATTTGCGCGCCTGCTCGCGCATGCGGGCAAGCAGTTCCTTGCCCTCGATCCCGTCGGGGTAGCCCGCGTGATTGTGGGTGCAGGGTATCCACGCCGCGCGGCTCGTGCCGCTATCGAACAGCCGGATCGAGAGGTGATAGCGCGCGAGATAGATTGCCGCAGTGAGCCCCGCGGGGCCCGCGCCAATGATAATGCAGTCGTCGGGCGCTACCTCGTCCATTGCTTGCCTTGATCCCGTCTCGTGGCGCATGGGCGCGCCGATGACCTTCGCCGCCACCGTCTTAACGCTCTACCCCGAGATGTTTCCCGGGCCACTCGGCATTTCGCTCGCCGGGCGCGCTCTCGAGCGAGGCGACTGGAGCCTTGAGACGGTCCAGATCCGCGACTTCGCGACCGACAAGCACCGCACTGTCGACGACACTCCCGCCGGGGGAGGGGCGGGGATGGTGCTCAAGGCCGATGTGCTGGCGGCGGCGGTCGATAGCGTAGGAAAAGCGCGGCCGGTCCTGGCCATGACTCCCCGTGGCACACCGCTCGACCAGCAACGTGTTCGCGAACTTGCCGCGGGCCCCGGCGTGACCATTCTGTGCGGCCGCTTCGAGGGCTTCGACGAGCGCCTGTTCGAGGCCCGCCCGCACATCGAACAGGTCAGTTTGGGCGACATCGTCCTCTCGGGCGGCGAACCCGCCGCGTTGGCATTCCTCGACGCTTGCATTCGCCTGCTCCCCGGCGTAATGGGCGCCCCGCTCAGCGGAGCCGAGGAATCCTTCGAAGAAGGGCTGCTCGAATATCCGCAGTATACCCGACCATATGAATGGGAAGGGCGCACGATCCCCGAAGTGCTGCGATCGGGGGATCATGCGAGGATCGCGGCATGGCGCAAGTCCATGGCCGAGACCGACACACGGCTACGCAGGCCGGACCTTTGGGAGCGCCACGCCGGCGCTCGGGTCCAGTCTGCCTCTGGTGCGCAGCGCGAAACGAAGGAACCGGACCAGTGAACCTGATCCAGACACTCGAAGCCGAAGCTATCGGCGCCCTTTCCGAGGGCAAGACCATTCCCACCTTCCGCGCCGGCGACACGCTGCGCGTGGGCGTGCGCGTCGTCGAAGGCACGCGTACCCGTACCCAGAACTTCGAAGGCGTGTGCATCGCGCGCTCGAACCGGGGCATCAACAGCAATTTCACCGTACGCAAGATGAGCTTCGGCGAGGGCGTCGAGCGCGTCTTCCCGCTCTACTCGCCCAACATCGAGAGCATCGACGTGGTTCGCCGCGGCGTGGTCCGCCGGGCGAAGCTTTATTACCTGCGCGGCCGCACCGGCAAGCGCGCTCGCATCGCCGAGCGCAAGCAGACGGTCAGCAAGGAAGGCTAAGCCTTCGCGCGACGTTATAAGCGATCACCAAGGGGCGCCTCGGGAAACCGGGGCGCCTTTTTGTTGGCAGGTAAAGATGGCGGGGCAGCGCCGGGGGGCCAGTGGAGCCGCCCCGCCAGTCGATGGGCGTAAGACTGTTCCAGGAGACGTCTCGGCGTCACACCGGGAGCCCCCCATTCCCGCGTGACGCGGGTGTCCTTTGCATATCGGAATCGTGCGGCGCGATTGCGCCGAGCGACCCGGTGCGGGCAGTGTGGGGAAGGGCCTGTTAGGCAAATCTCAATAAAGCCGGTCAACCCGAATTTAACCATGCTTAGGCGGTGCATACGAACCCTGCATTGCGCTTCGGGCATTAGCGCGTAGAGGGGCGCCTCCCGGCGTCGGGTGCGAAGGAGTGAGCGAAGTGGGTTACCGAGTGGCGGTAGTCGGTGCGACCGGCAACGTGGGCCGCGAAATGCTGAACGTGCTCGCCGAGCGCGAATTCCCGTGCGACGAAGTCGCGGCCGTGGCGAGCGGGCGCTCGACCGGCAGCGACGTCGAGTTCGGCGACACCGGCAAAATCCTCAAGTGCAAGAACCTTGAGCACTTCGATTTCGCCGGCTGGGATATCGCCCTGTTCGCCGCGGGCAGCGGCCCGGCCAAGGAGTATGCGCCAAAGGCAGCGGCCGCGGGCTGCGTGGTGATCGACAACTCGTCGCTTTACCGCATGGACCCCGACGTGCCGCTGATCGTGCCTGAGGTGAATCCGGACGCGATCGACGGCTACGTGAAGCGTAACATCATAGCCAATCCCAACTGCTCGACCGCGCAGATGGTTGTCGCGTTGAAGCCGTTGCACGATGCGGCAGGCATCAAGCGGATCGTGGTCAGCACCTACCAGTCGACCTCGGGCGCGGGGAAGGCTGGCATGGACGAGTTGTTCCAGCAGAGCCGGGCGATCTTCGTCGGCGACGCGGTCGAGGTGAGCAAATTCACCAAGCAGATCGCGTTCAACGTGATCCCGCACATCGACAGCTTCCTCGACGACGGATCGACCAAGGAAGAATGGAAGATGGTGGTCGAGACCAAGAAGATCCTCGACCCCAAGATCAAGGTCACCGCCACTTGCGTGCGGGTGCCGGTGTTCGTCGGCCATTCGGAGTCGATCAACATCGAGTTCGAGCGCGAACTGTCCGCCGAAGCGGCAATGGACATCCTGCGCGAGGCCCCCGGCGTCATGCTGATCGACAAGCGCGAGGATGGCGGATACGTCACCCCGGTCGAAAGCGCGGGCGACGACGCGACTTTCGTCAGCCGCGTTCGTGAGGATCCGACGGTCGAGAACGGTCTCAACATCTGGTGCGTCAGTGACAACCTGCGCAAGGGCGCGGCGCTGAACGCGGTCCAGATCGCCGAGTTGCTTGGCCGGCGCTGCCTGAAGAAGGGATGACTGGATGGGGCTGAAAGCGGACCTGTTTTTCAGCTTCCGCAGCCCCTACAGCTATCTGGCGGTCGGGAGATACCGCGAACTGGCGCGCGACTATGCGGTCGATATCGCGCTACGCCCGGTCTATCCGCTAGCCATCCGCGAGCCCGATTTCTTCGAGCGCAGCCATCCCAACTGGCTTCGCTACACATTCCTCGACATGTTTCGCGTGGCGCAGATGGAAGGCATCCCGTTCGGCCCACCGCAGCCCGATCCCATCGTGCAGAATTCGGTTACCCGCGAGATCGCGTGCGAGCAGCCATTTATCCGCCGGATCACCCGTCTCGGCCAGGCCGCGGCGCGCCGCGGCAAGGGGATCGAGTTCGCGCATGAGGCGGGCATGCTGATCTGGGGCGGGGCGGAAGGCTGGCACGAAGGCGACCACCTCGAAGGCGCGGCGACCCGTGCGGGTCTCGATCTTGCCGAACTCGATGCCGAAGCGGCGGGGCAAGCCGACGCCCTCGACGCGGAGATCGCGGCGAACCAGCAGGCCCTCGAGGAGGCGGGCCACTGGGGTGTGCCGACGCTGGTGTTCGACGGCGAGCCATTCTTCGGGCAGGACCGCATCGCTATGGCCAAGTGGCGAATGGAGCAGAAGGGCCTGGTCTCCCGTCAGTGATCCATTGGTGCGCCAGACGGCCCGCTCTGCGGCGCGGCACGGCGCATGAGCAGAGTCAGCGGCACTGCTGACATCGCCAGCCACATCATCAGGTAGAAATCATCGATGTAAGCGACAATTGCCGCCTGGCGGTTGACCTCGTTGTCGAACAGCCTGAGCGCCACGTCGGCGGCGGATTGGTAGCGGTCGATCGTCGTCAGATCGACGGTAGCCAGTCCGGCTGGGTCGAGGCGGCCGCCGATCTCTTCGTGCCCGCGCTGGATATTGGCCGCGAGCAGGATCGTGGTGATCGAGATCCCCACCGATGCGCCGAGCGAGCGGGCCAGGTTCAGCAGGCTCGAGCCGTCGGTACGGAGCTGCGGCGGCAGGGTGGAGAACGAGGTAACATTGACGGGGATGAAGATCAGCCCGAGGCCCAAGCCTTGAACCAAGCCGTCGGTGACGAACTGCCAGGTATCCGCCGCGAGCGACCACTGGGCCATCTGCCACTGAGAGTAAGCGGCAATCGAGAACCCGGCCGCAACGATCCACCGGGGGTCGGCCCCGCGCCGCAGGAGTAGCCCGGAGATCTGCATCGATATCAGCACTCCGATGCCGCGGGGCATCAGTACCAGGCCGGTGTCGATCACGTCGAACCCGAACAGGTGCTGCAACATAGGTGGCATCAAGGCCATGTTGGCGAACAGGACGACGCCGACGACGATCATGAACAGGAGCCCGATCGCGAAGTTGCGGTCGCCGAACAGCGAGGTCGCAAATAGCGGGTTTCTCGCCGTCGCGAAGTGGATGACAACCATCCACCCGGCGCTCAACGCCACGAAGGCGTATATCCAGATTTCGGTCGCATCGAACCAGTCGACGTGATTGCCGCGGTCGAGCATCAATTGCAGGGCCGCCAGGGCCAGTCCGAGCAAGGCGAAACCCATCAGGTCGAACGGACGGCGGGCGCCGTCCCGCCTCGGTAGCTCGGCCAGCAGTATCGCCAAGGAGATCGCGCCGACCGGCAGGTTGACGTAGAAAACCCAGCGCCAGTTCGCGCTTTCCGTCAGCCAGCCGCCGAGGATGGGTCCGAGGATGGGGCCGAGCATGATGCCGATCCCCCAGATGGCCATTACCTGCGGGTGGCGGCTCGGCCGGTTGGTATCGAGCATGAAGCTTTGGCTGAGCGGCGGGATGAAGGCTCCCGCTACGCCCTGGAGTGCGCGGAAGATCACCATCTGCTCGAGGTTCTGTGCCGCCCCGCAGAGCATCGAAGTCGCGATGAAGCCCGCCACCGACCAGATGAACAGCCGCCGGCCGCCCACCCGGTCCGCGAGCCAGCCCGTGATCGGCATCGCGACCGCGCTGGCGATGATGTAGCTCGTGAGCACCCAGGTGACGCTGTCCGCCGTCGCTCCCAGTGAACTCTGCATGTGCGGGATGGCGACGTTGGCGATCGTCGTGTCGAGGATTTGCATCAGGGACGCGGCCATGATGCCGACGAGCAGGATGGCCTGGTTGCGGACGGGGAGGCGGGGTTCGTCGGCGACGTTCGCGGTCGCGATTGCATCCCGTGGAAGCGCGGCGGACGCCACGGCGCTAGCGTTTTCGGCCGTCGGTAAAGACCGTCACTTCGGTCGACAGGCCGGTAATCATCTGCCTCGGCAGGCGCCTTTCGATGGCGATGCGCACCGGCACCCGCTGCGTTACCTTGACCCAGTTGCCGGTCGCGTTCTGGGCTGGAAGAACGGAAAACTCAGAGCCGGTGCCTGCGCCGATCGAGGCCACGCGTCCCTTGAGAAACAAATCGGGATAAGCGTCGAAGCTCACTTCGGCGGGCTGTCCGACCGCCATTTCCGTAAGGTCGGTCTCCTTGAAGTTCGCCTCGACGTACGTGCTGTTCGTGGCAACCAGCGTGAGCACCGGAAGGCCCTGCACGATCTGCTGGCCGTTCTGCAGCCGGTCGGCCTGCGCGACACGGCCCGCGATTGGCGCACGCACTTCGGTGCGCTTCAGGCTGAGTTCGGCCAGCGCGCGCTGCGCCCGCCCGGCGGCGACTTGTGGATTCTCACCCGGAACCTGACTGCCGCTAGCGAGGCGCGCGCGCGCTTCCGCTTGCCTGGCCTCCGCCGCGCGCAGCTTCTCACGGGCTTCGGACACGGCGTGCTGGGCCGCTTCGAGATCGGCCTTTGTCGTGAAGCCGCGTTTCCACAACGCCTGCTGACGATCGAGCGCCGCTTGGTTGAAGCCGATGTCCTCGCGCGCCGCCGCGATGTCGGCGCCGGAGAGGTCGGACGCGTTCTCGAGCGCCGTAACGTTCGCCTGCGCTATGGCGATCGCCGCGTCGGCTTGCTGAATCTGAAGTTGGTAGGGATCAGGATCGATGCGGAAAAGCAGTTGCCCCGCCTCGACCGTTTGCCCGTCCTTGACTGCAACCTCGACGATGCGCCCGCCTACCTCGGCGCTGAGCGAAACCTTGTCTTGCTGGACGTAAGCGTTGTCGGTCGAGACCTGGCCTTGCAGGCTAAGCCAATAGAGGCCGCCGCCGATCAGGAGCGCGAGAGGAAGCGCTGTCATGAGGGCGATGCGGCCGAGACGGCGGGGTTTCGCGGACACATCTTCGGGCGCGATGGCGGCCTGCTCGGCCGGCTGACGCGGATCCGCCTCAGCCATGGGCTGCGTTCCGTAGGGTCAATTCAGTCTCGTTAGAAAACCCATCACCCGGTAGATACGGAAGCGGTTCCCGAACGGCAATCGCTTTTCGGAGCGGCCCGCGTGCGCTAGACCGCTGTAATGACGACGATCAGCAAGAGCGGCGGCTGCCAGTGCCGCCGGGTGCGTTACACGGCGCAAGCCGATCCCGCGGACGCCTATCTGTGTCACTGCCGGATGTGTCAGCGCGCGACGGGCGGAGTGGCGGCGGCGTTTGTGGGCGTGAAAGCCGCCGATGTGGCGTGGGACGGCGAGCCGGACTGGTATTCGAGCTCGCCGATCGCCGAGCGGCCGTTCTGCTCAAGCTGCGGCACGCCGCTCGGCTTCCGCTTCAAGGAGGGCTCGAATAAGATGGACCTGACCATCGGCACCTTCGACGATCCGTCCGATTTCGTCCCCAAGCACCATTTCGGCGCCGAAAGCCTGCACGAAGCGTGGGTCGATACGAGCGGGCTCCCTCGCTACCGTACCGACGAATACGACGTTCTGGTGCAGAAGTGGAAGGACGCCGGCGCGCAGCCGCCCGAGTGAGCGCGAAGACCGTGATGGTGGCCGGGTTCGATGGCCAGCCCTTGGCGGTGCACCGGCTGGGACAAGGCAAGCCGGTGGTCCTGCTGCACGGGTTGTTTTCCGAAGCACGGACCAATTGGATCCGCTTCGGCCATGCGCAGAAGCTGGCGGACGCCGGTTTCGAGGCGATCATGCCCGATTTCCGCGCCCACGGCGCCAGCGCCAAACCGCACGACGAGTCCGCCTATCCGCGAGACGTGCTCGTGCGCGATACCTTTGCGCTAATCGAGGCGCTGGACCTTGGCGAGTTCGACCTCGTCGGCTTCTCGCTCGGAGCCCGCACCGCGGCGCGTGCGGTGATTGCCGGCCTCAAGCCGCGGCGGCTCGTACTCGCGGGCATGGGTCTCGAAGGGCTGGCGGGCTGGAATCGGCGCTCGGCATTCTTCCTCGACGCCATCGCCCGCTTCGACGACGTGAGGCACGGAGACCCGGCGTTCATGGCGGTCGCCTTCATCAAAACGCAGAAGGTCGATCTGGTTGCGGCGCGGTTGCTGCTGGAATCGGTGGGGGATACCGACCCAGCCGAACTCGCCACCATCGCGGCCCCTACCCTGGTACTGTGCGGCGCTCAGGACCGGGACAATGGAGATCCTGCCAAGCTCACCGCCGCATTGCCGAATGCGCGCCAAGTCGAGGTTCCCGGCACTCACATGAGTTCGGTGACCGAACCGGCTCTCGGCGCGGAGATCGTGCGCTTTCTGACGGCTTGATTCAGGCGGTGCACAGGTTAGGGCGGTATCAACCGCAACCAATTCGTCGCATGTTCCGGAGAGTCGCCCTCATGAAATCCGCTTCCGTCGCGCTCGTCGCGCTCGCCACCGCGCTTGTGTTCGCTTCAGAGCCGGTCCTGGCGCAAGACGCCCAGCCCACCGCCGCTGACGCCAAAGCATTCGTCGACAAGGCGGCGGATGCCTATCTCGACCAGATCAACCGGCAGGCGAAGACCGAATGGGTCTATTCGACCTACATCAACGACGACACCGCCGCCTTGAACGCGGAACAGGAAGCGATTCTCACCAAGATGCAGGTGAGCAATGCCGCTACGGCTGCCAGCCTGGCAACCGCGCCAGGCCTGGATTACGATACCAACCGCATCCTCAACCGGATGCGCACGCTCATTACCACGCCGGCCCCGACCCGCGCCGGTGCGGCTGAAGAGGTCGCCTCGCTCAAGGGCGAGATCCAGGGCATCTATGGCAAGGGCAAGGGCACGCTGAACGGCCAGCCGATCAACGGCAGCGACATCGAGGCCGCGATGGGCACCAACCGCAACCCCGCGGAACTCAAGGAGATGTGGACCAGCTGGCACGACAACGTCGGAAAGCCGATGAAGGACGAATACGTCCAGATGGTCTCGCTAATGAACGAGGGCGCGAAAGAGCTCGGCTATGCGGATACTGGCGCGCTGTGGCGGTCAAACTACGACATGGATCCCGATGCCTTCGCCGCGATGACCGAGCGGCTATGGAATGAGACCAAGCCGCTCTACGAAGCGCTCCACACCTACACGCGGAGCAAGCTCAACGAGAAGTATGGCGACTCGGTGCAGGCCAAGGCCGGCCCGATCCGCGCCGACCTGCTGGGCAACATGTGGGCCCAGGAATGGGGCAACATCTACGATATCGTAGCCCCGGCCGGCGCTGGCGACATCGGTTATGACGTCACCGAGCTGCTCACCGCCAAGGGCTATGACCCGATCAAGATGGTCAAGACGGGCGAAGGCTTCTTCAGCTCGCTGGGATTTGCACCCCTACCGGAGACATTCTGGACCCGCAGCCAGTTCGTGAAGCCCGCCGATCGTGAGGTGATTTGCCACGCCTCAGCCTGGAACGTCGACCAGGTGGAAGACCTCCGCATAAAAATGTGCACCAAGGTCAACGGCGACGACTTCATCACGGTCCACCATGAGCTCGGGCACAATTACTACCAGCGCGCCTACAACAAGCAGAACGTGTTCTACCTCGATGGCGCCAATGACGGCTTCCACGAGGCGATCGGCGATGCCGTGGCGCTGTCGATCACGCCGGAATACCTCGTCCAGGTCGGCCTGCTCGATCGCAGCATGGTCCCCAGCGCCGACAAGGATCTCGGCCTGTTGCTGCGCCAGGCGATGGACAAGGTGGCGTTCCTGCCGTTCGGGCTGCTGATCGATCGCTATCGCTGGGACCTGTTCAGCGGCAAGGTCCAGCCCGCCGACTACGGCAAGCATTGGCATGACATGAAGTTGAAGTATCAGGGCATCGTTCCGCCAGTCGAGCGCGGGGCGGACACGTTCGATGCCGGGGCCAAGTATCACATTCCGGCAAACGTGCCCTACACCCGCTACTTCCTCGCCCGCATCCTTCAGTTCCAGTTTTACAAGGCGGCATGTGATCAGGCCGGCTGGAAGGGGCCGCTGCATCGATGCTCGTTCTACGGCAACAAGGAAGTCGGGGCCAAGCTCAACGCGATGCTGGAGATGGGCGCTTCGAAGCCATGGCCAGATGCGCTCGAGGCGTTCACCGGCACCCGCGAGATTAGCGCCAAACCGATGCTCGAGTACTTCGCGCCGCTCAAGAAGTGGCTCGGCCAGCAGAACAAGGGCAAGCCCAAGGGCTGGTAAGCGGTGAGGCGCGCAGCGCCCAGGCGTTGCGCGCCGTCAGCCTCCCATTAACGGGGGATCGGCGTCCGTTAGCGCCGAACGGCCTTGCTGGCGATTATAGCCGCTGCGCCCACCGCGGCGGCGCTCAATCCGGCGAGAATGCTCGCAACGGGGTGCATTTGCGCTTCGAGGGCGTAACTGCGCTTGCGCACATAGCCGCCTTGGTTGGACCGCATGCGGCCGTCCTTGCGGGGTTCGAACAGATTATCGTCGGCGCCCGGCTCGGGCGGAACGACAGTCGTCTGGGCTTCGTCGCCCATCATCGCTTCCATCACCTTATCGAGGGTGGCCGGGAATAGGTTGCCCAGCTGGGTAATCATTACGCCTTGGCCGCCAACCAGCAGTTCACGCCGCGGCGTCTCACAAGCAAAGCAGATCGCGCGTGCGACGAGCGCCGGATCGTACCGGATCGGAGGGATCGAGGCGGGCCGGCTCATCTTGTTCCGCGCATGTTCCGGGTAAGGAGTGTCGATGCCGTTGGGCTTGATCAACGTGACCGAGATCGGCGCATCGGCGCGCGCGAGCTCCATCCGCAGCGCCTCGGTAAAACCCAGGACTGCGTGCTTCATCGCTGCATAGGTACCCTGCAACGGGATCGCGCGCTCGGAGAGTACCGAGCCGACGTTGATGATCGCTCCGCCCCCCCGCTCACGCAGCTTGCGGGCGGCGTAGAGCGAACCGGCGACCGTTCCGAAATAGCCGACGTCGAACACGCGCCGATTCTCTTCCTCGGTGACCTCCTCGACCGGCGCATAGAGGGCGACGGCTGCGTTGTTGATCCAGCTGTCGAAGCCGCCGAACTTCTGTGCGGCAACCTCGCCCACTGCCTCGGGCCAGCCGCTGTCGCCCACGTCGGCGACGCATACCGCCGCGCGGCCACCCTCGGCACTGATCACTTCCGCTGCCTCGTCGAGCGCTTCCACGTTGCGTGCGACCATGACCACCGAACTACCGCGCGCGGCGGCCAGGCGTGCGGTCGCAAGCCCGATTCCCGAGGAAGCGCCGGTGACGACGATCGTTTGCTGCGAAAGGGGCTTGAGGCGGCGCGACATGTCGTTCTCCGTTATTACACACGGAGGGGAAATGCCGGGGCCCGGCGCAGGTGCCCGGGAATTACCGGAAGGGCGGTTCGTTGAACGCCCGCAGCTTGCGGCTGTGCAGCCGCTCGCCCTCGTCGCGCAGCCGTCGACAGGCGGTGACCCCGATCTGCAGGTGGGCCGCGATCGCCTCCTCGTAGAACTGGTTCGCCTGGCCCGGCAGTTTGATCTCGCCGTGGAGTGGCTTGTCGGAGACACACAGCAGCGTGCCGTAGGGCACGCGGAAGCGGTACCCTTGCCCAGCGATGGTGGCGCTTTCCATGTCGACTCCGACCGCACGACTCAGCGACATACGGCGCGCGGACTGGGTGTACTGCAGCTCCCAATTACGATCGTCGGTGGTGACGACAGTGCCCGTGCGCATGCGCTGCTTCAAGTCCGCGCCGTGAGCGCCCGAGACTTCTTCGGCAGCACCGTAGAGCGCTTGCTGAACCTCGGCGATCGCAGGCAGTGGAATCTCGGGCGGAAGGACCGGGTCGAGCACGTGGTCGTCGCGCAGGTAGGCGTGGGCAAGCACGTAGTCGCCGATCTTCTGGGTCGGGCGCAGGCCGCCGCAGTGGCCGATCATCAGCCATGCTTCAGGCCGCAGCACGGCGAGGTGATCGGTGATGGTCTTGGCGTTGGAAGGGCCGACCCCGATGTTGACCAGCGTGATGCCGTTCCGGTTCTCGCCGATGAGGTGATAGGCCGGCATCTGGTGTCGACGCCACGCCGTATCCGAGAGCTGCTGGCGCGCATCGCTGCGCGGCTGCGTGAGCATGAGGCCCCCCGCGCCTGCGAGCGCGGTATAGCCGCCTTCGCCGAGTTGCTCGGCGGCCCAGTCGACGAACTCGTCGACGTAGCGGTGATAGTTGGTGAACAGGATATAGCGTTGGAAATGCTCAACCGCGGTTCCCGTATAGTGGGCGAGTCGGGCCAAGCTGAAGTCGGTGCGCAGCCCGTCGAACAGCGACAATGGGATGGTGTCGTCGGGGCCGCCGAGCTCGATCCCGTCGGCGAGCTCATCGCCGATCAGGGCAAGCTCGGTGGCGGGGAAGTGGCGCGCGAGAACTTGCGGCTCGGTGCCCGCCAGCTCGACCCCGGCGGCGCCGTCGAGCACGTAAGGAAAGGGTATCTCCTGCCGCGAGGCGCGAACCTCGAAACGCACCGGATAATCCTGTGCAATCAGTTCGAGCTGTTCCTTGAGATAGGGGCCGAATAGCTTCGGCTTCGTCACTGTGGTTACGTAGGTGCCGGCGAAGTTGAGCCGGCCGTAGGCTCTTCCCCGGCTGCTTGCCGGCGGTTCTCCGGCGTAGCGGACCACCAGTTCCGGATAGGCGTAGCTGCCGTCGAGCCGCTTCGCTGCCGGCGGCAGAGCCCCTTCCCGCGCGAAGGCCAGAATGTCGTGGCGCAGGTTTTTGACCGCGCGGTCATAAAGTTCGCCGACCTGGTGAAGAATTGTATCGACCGATTCCATCTACGGCGGATAGCGCGAGGCTCGCTACAAGGCAAAGAAGGTCGCGAACCCGTTTGCGGCGATCAACCGTTGTGAGGATCATGCACGACTTCATTATCGATGCGATCGCCTGGGGCGGCTACGTCGGCATCTTCCTCCTGATGGCGCTGGAGAACATCTTTCCGCCCGTGCCCAGCGAAGTGATCATGGGCGTCGGCGGGGTGCTGGTCTCACGCGGCCAGATGGACTTCTGGCCGCTGCTCATATCCGGCACGGTCGGAACCGTGGCCGGCAACTATGCCTGGTATTGGCTCGGCGACCATTGGGGTTACGAGCGGACGCGCCCGTTCATCAACCGCTGGTGCCGCTGGCTGACGATCGACTGGGAGCATGTCGAGAAGGCCAGCCGGTTCTTTCGCAGCCACGGCCAGTGGGTCGTCTTCTTTCTCCGCTTCAGCCCGTTCATGCGGACGATGATTTCGCTCCCCGCCGGCCTGGCGCACATGCCGCTGGGGCGGTTCCTGCTATTCACCACCGCAGGCTCGGCGATCTGGAACGCGCTGCTGATCCTTGGCGGCAGCGTGCTCGCGCAGTGGCTCAGCGAGTACGAGGCCGTCATGGGCTGGGTGATCCTGGGCCTGATCGCGCTGGCAGTGGCTGGGTACGCCTGGCGGGTGGCCACCTGGAAGCCGCGGCACTTGCGCAAGCCCGCGGGGGACTAGCGCTCGCGGGGATGGGCCCGGCGATAAGTGTCGAGGAGCGTCGCTGCATCGACCCTGGTGTAAATCTGCGTCGAGCCGAGGCTGGCGTGGCCGAGCAGCTCTTGCAGGCTTCGCAGATCGGCCCCCGCTCCGAGTAGGTGAGTGGCGAAGCTGTGCCGCAAGGCGTGCGGCGTGGCGGTGTCGGGCAGACTAAGCCCGATGCGCGCGCGGGCCATGGCCTTCTGAACCATACCCTGACCTAGCGGGCCACCCTTGGCACCCCGAAACAACTGTGTCTCCTTGCCGAGCGGCCAAGGGCACTGAGCCACGTACGCGGCCACCGCCGCCCGGACGAGGGGGATCAGGGGCACGACCCTCTGCTTGCCGCCCTTCCCGGTGACGAGCAGCGTTTCATTCAGCGGCAGGTCGGCGCCGGTGAGGGACAGTGCCTCGGCGATGCGCAGGCCGGCGCCGTACATCAGCAGCAATACCGCGCGGTCGCGGGCGCCGATCCAGTCCTCGGCCGCATTGACGGCGACGAGGTCGGCGAGGTTCACCGCTTCGTCGGGGGTGACGGGGCGGGGGAGGCCTTTCTTGAGCCGAGGCCCGCGCACTCGGGGAGCCACCGATTCCTCGCCGACTTGCGTCCGGGCATACGCAATGAAGCGCTTCAATGCGGACAATTCGCGTGCAGTTGAACTGTTAGACAGTCCTTCGGCGCGGCGGAGCGCCAATTGGCGCCGCAATGCCGGCGCATCGGTTGCCGCCACCGCCTGCCAGTCCTCGAGCTTCGCCGCGTCGATCAGCCGTCCCGCTGCCGCGACGTAGGCGCGCACGGTGTGCGGCGAACGGCGCCGCGCGTCGCGCAGATAGATGCCCCAGGCCTCGAGCAGCTCGGCCTTGCTCATGCTTCGACCAGGGCGTCGGGCACGAGCTCGCCAAGGAGGGCATCGAGCAGGGGCATCCCGGCATCGGTGACGACCAGCCGACTGCCGTCGGTCCGGACGAGGCCAAGCGAGCGGTGGAGGGCCAGCCGATCGCGGTCGATCAGCGCATCCCGGGCGATGGCGAAGCGCCGTGACAGCGCCTCCACGTCGACCCCCTCGGTCAGCCTTAGGCCCATCAGGAGCGCCTCCGACGCCTGCTCGCGGACGCCCAGCCCGCGCTGCTCGGCAATGCCGTGCCCCTGCTGGGCGACGGACGCGAGCCAGTTTTCGGGCTTCTTGTGCCGCACCGTGGCCACTGAACCCCGCCGGCCGTGCGCGCCCGGACCCACGCCCGCATGATCCTGGTAGCGCCAGTAAGCGAGGTTGTGCCGGCTCTCGCTGCCCAAGCGGGCATGATTCGACACTTCGTAGGCGGGTAACCCTGCCGCCGCCGTCATCTCCCGCGTCAGGGCGTAGAGGTCCGCCGCCGGATCATCCGCGAGCGGGGCAAAGGCACCCCGCCGCACGTCGGTAGCGAAGCGGGTGCCCGGCTCGATAGTGAGCTGGTAGAGCGAGAGGTGATCGGTGCCGAGATCGAGCGCGCGGCGCAGTTCGGCCTGCCACTCGGCCTCGGACTGCCCGGGGCGGGCGTAAATGAAGTCGGCGTTGACGCGCCCGAAAGCCGCCTGCGCGGTGTCTAGCGCCGCAAGCCCTTCCGCGGCATCGTGCAGCCGCCCCAGGAAGCGCAGCGCTTGGTCATCGAGCGATTGCACGCCGAGCGACACACGGTTCACCCCGGCCGATGCCAGCCCGGCGAATGCGGCGGCCTCGACCGACGAAGGATTGGCCTCGAGCGTGATCTCGATGTCCGGCGCGAAGCCCCACAGGCGCTCGGCCTCGGAGAGCAGGGCGCCGACCAGTGCCGGCGGCATCAGGCTCGGCGTGCCGCCGCCGAAGAACACCGATTCGAGCGGCTCTCCGCCTGCGTGGGCGGCCTCGTGGCGCATGTCGGCGATCATCGGCGCTTGCCAGGCCGCGAAATCGACGCTGTCGCGCACATGGCTGTTGAAGTCGCAATACGGGCACTTCTTCAGGCAGAACGGCCAGTGGATGTAGAGCGCGCGGGCCATGATCTCGCAGCTTTAGAATCGATTAAGAGGTGCTGGTATAGCCCAGGCGGCATGGGGATGCGTCGTCTCATCGCGCCCGTGGCGGGCGCACTTGCCATCGTGCTGGCCGCAATGCCCGCTCACGCCGATCCGCGCGGCGATTTCGCGCGCCGCCTGCTGGAGGCCCATAACGCCGAGCGCGACCGCGCCGGGCTTCCCGCTCTCGCATGGTCGAGCAAGCTTGCGCACGATGCGCAGGGCTGGGCGGGAGAACTCTCGCGCCAGGGTACGCTGCAGCACGCCGACGACTACCAGCGCCGCGGAATGGGCGAGAACCTGTGGATGGGCACGGCCGGGCATTACAGCGCGGAGGACATGGTCGGGGGCTTCATCGCCGAACGGGCGAAGTTCCGCCCGGGCACATTCCCCCAGGTCAGCCGCACGGGAAACTGGGCCGACGTCGGCCACTACACCCAGATCATCTGGCCCGCGACGACCGAGGTCGGCTGCGCGGTCGCCAAGGGCGGGGCGCACGATTTCCTCGTCTGCCGTTACAACCCGGCCGGCAATGTGGTGGGGGATGACGTCGGCTATCCGAACTGGTCGGCCACCAACCTGGCGAAAGCGTCGGCCCGGTGACTGATGCGATGCTTTCCCTCCGGGTCCAGTTCGGCGAAAGTGACATCGCGCCCTGAGGGGACGAAGACCGGATCGTAGCCGAATCCCATCGTGCCGCGCGGTGGCCAGGTCAGCGTGCCGTCGGCGCGGCCTTCGTAAACCGCGGTCTCGCCGTCGGGCCAGGCCAGCGCCAGCACACAGCTGAACCACGCATCGCGCGGCGTGTCGGGCCCCTTGGCCGCGAGCATGCCTTCGACCTTGCCCATCGCCATGTACCAGTCACGGCCGGGATCGCCCTCGAACCATTGCCGCTCGGCCCAGTCGGCGGTGTAGACCCCCGGACGCCCGTCCAGCGCCGCGACCGACAGCCCGCTGTCGTCCGCCAGCGCGGCAAGGCCCGCAGCTTCGGCTGCCGCCCGCGCCTTGATGAGCGCATTCTGGACGAACGTGGTGCCGGTTTCCTTGGGCTCGGGCAGTCCCAGCGAGCCGGCGCTGATGCATTTGACGCCATAGGGCTCAAGCAGCACGCCGATCTCCTTCAGCTTGCCCGCATTGTGCGTCGCGATCACCAGCGTGCCGGAGCCGATGCGCCGGGTCATTTGCGGGTCGCCGCCTCCTGCGCGCTGAATACTTGCGCGCAGCCGATCTGGGCGAGGCGGAGAAGCCGTAGCAGGCCTTCCTCGTCGTACGTCGCGCCTTCGGCCGTGGCCTGGACCTCGGCAATCCTGCCGCCTTCGATCAGCACGAAGTTGGCGTCGGCGTCAGCGCTCGAATCCTCGACGTAGTCGAGGTCGAGCACGGGCGTGCCCTGGCAGATGCCGCAACTGATCGCCGCCACCTTGGCCTCGATCGGATCGACGGCGATCGCGCCCGATTTCATCAGGCCGTCGACCGCGAGGCGCAGCGCGACCCATGCGCCGCTGATCGCCGCGGTCCGCGTGCCGCCGTCCGCCTGGAGAACGTCGCAATCGAGCACAATCTGGCGTTCGCCGAGCTTTTTCAGATCTACCACCGAGCGCAAGGAGCGCCCGATAAGTCTCTGAATTTCCTGCGTTCGCCCGCTTTGCTTGCCCTTGGCCGCCTCGCGCTGGCCGCGGGTGTGGGTGGCCCGGGGCAGCATCGAGTATTCGGCCGTCACCCAGCCTTCGCCCTTGCCCCGCAGCCATGGCGGGATGCGTTCCTCGACGCTGGCGGTCACCAGCACCCGGGTGTCTCCGAAGCTCACCAGGCAGGAGCCTTCGGCATGCTTGGTGAAAGCAGTTTCGATCGCAATAGCGCGCATCTCGTCGGGCGCGCGGCCGGAAGCTCGCATGGTCTATCCTTCAATGAGTCTGCTTCGCGCCTACGCGCTTGCCCCTTGAGGCTGCAAGGGCATGCTCTAGATTGCGGTCGATGCTTACGCCCCCGGTCACCGAACTGAGCACGCGCGCGCGCGACATCTTCCGGCTGGTGGTGGAGGGCTACCTGGCGAGCGGGCAACCCGTCGGGTCGAAAACGCTGGCGGGCGAAACCATGCTCAACCTGTCGCCGGCCTCGATCCGCTCGGTGCTCGCCGACCTCGAGAGCCTCGGCCTGTTGGCGGCGCCGCACACCAGCGCCGGGCGCATGCCCACCGAGAGCGGGCTTCGCTTGTTCGTCGACGGGATGATGCAGGTGGCCGAACCCAGCGCCGAGGAACGGCAGGCGATCGAGAAGCGCCTCTCCGCACCGGGACCGATCGAGGCGGCGCTCGAGGCGACCAGCGCGCTGCTGTCCGATATATCCGGCGCCGCCGGCATGGTCATGGTGCCACGTCGCGAACCGCGCCTCGCGCAGCTGACGCTGGTGCCGCTCAACGCGACCCGCGCACTCGCGGTGCTGGTGGGGGAGGACGGGGCGATCGAAAACCGCGTCATCGAACTCGAAGGCCCGTTGCCGGCCTCGGCGCTCGAAGAGGCGTCCAACTACGTCACCGCGCGGTTGGCCGGGCGTACGCTCGCCGAGGCGGCGGCTGCGATGCGGGCGGAACTGTCTGCGGGCAAGAGCCAGCTCGATGCCGCCAGCCGCGATCTCGTCGAGCGCGGGCTGGCGGTGTGGAGCGAGGACGCCGCGCGCCGCCCAGTGCTGATCGTCCGCGGCGCTGCCAACCTGCTCGATGAGAGCGCGCTCGGCGACATCGAGCGCGTGCGCCAGTTGCTCGACGATCTCGAAAGCAAGCAGGCGGTGACCGAGCTGCTCGATTCGGCGCGGGCTGCGGAATCGACGCGGATATTCATCGGCAGCGAGAACCGGCTGTTCGCGCTTTCGGGGTCGTCGGTGATCGCCTCGCCCTATCGCGATCGCGAGGGGCGGGTGGTCGGCGTGGTGGGGGTGATCGGCCCGACTCGGTTGAATTACGCGCGCGTGGTCCCCATGGTGGATTTCACCGCCCGATCGCTGGGCAAACTCATCGGATAGCGACGACAAAACAATGATCGAAGACGAGAAGCAGGCGGCCGACGAGGCGGTGGCGAAGGAACTCGACGGTGTCCCCGCGGATATGATCGACGGCGAGCCAAAGGCGGGCGAGGATCACCTGTCCGAAGCGCTTTCGGCCCTCAAGAACGACCTCGACAAGGCGATGCAGGACGTTCTCTACGCCCGCGCGGAGACTCAAAACGTCCGCCGCCGGATGGAGAAGGACGTCGCCGACGCCCGCGCCTACGCCGCGACCGGCTTCGCCCGCGATATTTTGTCGGTCTACGACAACCTCGTGCGAGCGATCGAGGTGATCCCCGCCGATTTGCACGACGATCCGCGCATGAAGGCGATGGTCACCGGCATCGAGGCGACCCAGCGCGAGGTCGAGAAAGTCTTCGCGCAGCACGGGATCACCCGCATCGCCGCGCACGGCCTGCCGCTCGACCCCAACCAGCACCAGGCGATGCTCGAAATCCCCAGTGAGGAGCACGAGCCGGGTACCGTGGTGCAGGAGATGCAAAGCGGTTGGATGATCAAGGATCGCCTGCTGCGCCCGGCGATGGTGGGTGTCGCCAAGAAGCCCGGCTGAGTTGTTCCCGCGCTAGCTGCGCGCGCCGGCGTTCTTGCGCCAGATGGCGACGATGATCGCCAGGAACGCGGCGAGGCGGAGCAGGTAGAGCCAGCTGCGTTCCTCCACCGGCCATTCGGTAAAGGTCAACAGCAGCTGCGACAGGCCCAGCAGCGAGAACGCGAGCGCGAAAGCGCCGAACAGGCCGTCGCGCGTGCGCCGCCAAAGTTTGAGGAAAAACAGCGTCGCGACGGCAAAGCCCATCACGATCGCACCGGAGAGGAAGGCGATCAGCATCGTCGCTAGTCCTCCAGGTTCCACACGAAGCCGAACAGGAGAACGGCCACCGCGGCGAGCATGATCTCCAGGCGCTCCAGGCGGAAGGTCTTGTCGGTCAACACCACAAGGTCGATCACCACGAGCAGGTTGTTGGCCGCGAGCAGCACGAAGCACACCGCGCTCCACAGGAGAAGCCGCGCCTTCGAGCGCATGTATCCGCGCCCCAGCAGCCACGCGCAAATCGCGCTGGTGACCAAGCAAAGGACATAGACCGCCGTGGGGAGGGTGAGGGACAGGGCGCTAGTCCTTCCGCAACCGGAACGCGTCGGCGAATGCCGAGGCACTGCCCGCCACATTCGAGATGATCGCCCGTCGTACCGAATCAGGCTTCAAGGCATATTCGTCCCGTATCTTGGATACCAGCCGGCGCATGCGCGGATCGGCGGGGGCGTAGCGTACCCGGCCCCCTTCCTCGACGACGATAAGCGCGGCGCCAACGAGAGAGCCGAGGCTTTGCTCGACGATGCCCTGGCTGGCGCGCAGCGCTTCGATCAATTCGGCAGGCGTGAAGCCGCGCTCCGGCTCTTTCTCGAGATACAACAGCAGCTCGAGCGACCAGACCGACCTGAAGTGTTCCCGCAGGAACGTCTCGGCATCGGGCACAGGCGACACAGGGGCGTCTCTAGCGCGCGAAAATCAGGGGGCAACCCTTCGGGCGAAGAAATGTCCCTTTGTGCACTAGACCAGTTGCGCCGCGTTCTCGTCGCGGTGCTTCTTCAGGTACTTCATGAACGGTGTGCCCCCGGTGCCGACGTCGGGGTCGTTGCCGGCGATGCTGCCGGCCTGCTTGTTGATGTAGCTCGCGGCGTACTCGAGGTGGCGGGTGCGGAAGCGGGCCGACTGGCTGAGGCAGGCGTTGAACGCATCCTTCAGGCTCTGCGAGCCCGAGCCGGCGACGAACGTGCGAAGCGTAGATTGCGCCGCCAGGTCTTCGATGAAGCGGCGATGCGGGACGGGGCGATAGTGATGCAGCTCGTCGAGGAACTGGCGCAGCGGATCGTCCGAATGACCGACCTGGAACAGCGCGTCCATCGCCGGAACGATGCTGGACTGGCTGCCGGTCTGCCCGCGATAGGGCATCGGTTTGCGCTCGAAGCGGTCGACGCCGTCGTAGATCAGCCCGCCGCCGGCCAGCGCCGGATTGTTCGCCCAGCCGTGGATATAGGGCCGCACGCGGTGGAAGTAGATGTAGGGGTCGCACCGATCGCCCATCCGGGCGAAGTGGCCGTAAATCCGCTCCCACGCCTGGTCCATTTCGACCAGCAGGCGCTCGGCCTCGCCGGCGTCGCCTTCCTTCGCGATCGTCACCAGCCGCGCGGCGTTGTCGAGCAGCACGCCTGCCTCGGCCTCGATCGCGACGTGGATCATCACGAACCAGTTCTCGTCGTCGCCGCCGAGAAAGTTCTGGAACATGTAGATGTTGTCGAGCGTGATGGGGCCGGACTTGTCGAGCCGCGCCCAGTTGTCGAGCACGTAGGCGGAATAGGGCAGCAGCGGGGCCTGTCCGAGCCGGTCGGCGACCGCGACCATCGGGCGCGCGAGATTGGCGGGCAGATGCTCAGGCGGCAAGGGCTCGCCCCACACGTAGGCCTGGACCAGGAACGAGTAGTGCACCATCGCGGTGCGGACTTCTTCCTCGGCCGCCTCGCGCGCCCAGTCTTCGAGGCCGGGGTCCGCAAGCTGGTCGAGCCAGTGGCGCACCCGCCCGGTAGACAGGAGCCCGGAGAGGTTACCGGCCGCTTCCTTCACCGCTTCGAACTGCGACGGGAGGGCGATCTGATCGATTTCGTAATGCGAGAGGAAGCCGCGTTCCCGCGACATGCCGTAGTCTGAAAGCTCCATGATTGTTCGCCAAGCCGGGCGCGGGTTGGGCCGCCCGGATCGATGGCCAACAAGTATCAAGTGAAACCGGGCCGCTCAACCCCGCGGCGTCAGGTCGTCCCCGGAAAGCGGACGAGCAGGTCGTAGGCGGCCGGATCCGCCACTCCCGCCACCGCGACTCCGTTCCTCAGCCAGAACGCATGCTTCACGATCTGCGCTTGTTGTTCGATACCGTAGCGCGCGAGGCTCCAGCCGGGTTTGAGGCTATAATCGTAGCGGCAGAACGGGTGGCGGTGGAGCATCAGGTACCACTCGCCTCGCGACTGGGTTTGCCACACGTGCGTCATTTCGTGGATGAAGAGCCCCTGCGTGATCCTGCCGGCATGGGCGAAGTCGTCGCAGTAGGCCTCGGCTCTCGGATGGAAGTGCAGGTGACCGCGCGGGGCCATGGTTATCCGGCGGGGCTGGAACGGGAAGAACTTGCGCCGCCGGATGGTAACCCTGGCGTAGTCGATCGCACTGCCGAACACGCCACGGGCGAGGGTGATCTCGCCTTCGGTCAAACGCCGCTCGCCGCCCGAAGGGCAGGCGGGCGCGAGCGGCGCGTCGTGACTCTCTAATCCCAGATTGTCGGCGTTCTCGCTCAGCGTTCATCCCCGGCGGCGCGGATCTCGACGGTGAACGTTTGCTTGCCTCCGCCCGAGACGATCACCGAAGCCTCGGTCTTCCCCCCGGGCTTCAAGGAAGGATCGGGCTCCATCACCATCAGGTGCTTGCCGCCCGGCTTGAACTCGACCCTGTCGCCCTTCTTCAGAGGTAGCGGCAGCATGTCCATCATCTGGACCTTGAAGTCGTATTCGCCGTAGTCGTGGAACATGGCGCTCTTGGCGCCTTTGACCTCGGCGCGATTAAGCGCGAGATTGCGATCCCCATCGTAAGCAAGGTCGAAGTAGATCGCCGCGGGATTGCCGGAGACCGGCGCCAGCACCATCCGCCCGTTGGAAATCTTCATGCCCGGAATCCCGGCATCGGCAGGCGCTTCCGCGGGCGTTTCACCGCAAGCCGACAGCATCGCGCCCGCACTCGCCAACGCGAGTCCCATAATCATCCGTCGCAGCATAGTTTTCCCCCTTCGAAACAGGGGGCAAGCGGTAGCTTGCCCGCTCTCTTGTGCCAAGGAAAAGCGCACCTATATCGCCCCCGCAATCCGAGCCGCCGAGGGGGCCTTGCCGCGAATGCGGGAGGCGAAGAGGCGGTGTCCAACAATCCCCCGAACGGGGCTGAATCGAATAGGGAAACCATGGCCAAAGTTATCGGTATCGACCTCGGCACCACCAACTCCTGCGTTGCCGTGATGGACGGCGGCAAGCCTAAGGTCATCGAAAATTCCGAAGGCGCGCGCACGACGCCTTCCATCGTCGCCTTCACCAAGGATGGCGAGCGCCTGATCGGCCAGCCGGCCAAGCGCCAGGCGGTGACGAACGGTGACAACACGATCTTCGCGGTCAAGCGCCTGATCGGTCGCCGCTTCGACGATCCGGTGACCAAGAAGGACACCGAGCTGGTTCCCTATCACATCGTCAAGGGCAAGAATGGCGACGCCTGGGTCCAGGCCGGCGGTAAGGACTATTCGCCGAGCGAGATCAGCGCGTTCACTCTTCAGAAGATGAAGGAAACCGCCGAGGCATATCTCGGCGAGAAGGTCACCCAGGCGGTGATCACCGTTCCGGCCTACTTCAACGACGCCCAGCGCCAGGCAACCAAGGATGCCGGCCAGATCGCCGGTCTCGAAGTGCTGCGCATCATCAACGAACCCACGGCCGCGGCGCTCGCCTACGGACTCGAGAAGAACGACGGCAAGACCATCGCGGTGTACGACCTCGGCGGCGGCACGTTCGACGTGTCGATCCTCGAGATCGGTGACGGCGTGTTCGAAGTGAAGAGCACCAACGGCGACACCTTCTTGGGCGGTGAAGACTTCGACACCGCCATCGTCGAGTGGCTGGCCGATCAGTTCAAGAAGAAGGAGAACATGGATCTCCGGACGGACAAGCTCGCCCTCCAGCGGCTCAAGGAAGCGGCCGAGAAGGCCAAGATCGAGCTGTCGAGTGCGCAGACGACCGAGATCAACCTGCCCTTCATTACCGCCCGCATGGAAGGCGGCAGCACCACCCCGCTGCACCTCGTCGAAACGATCACCCGCGCCGACCTCGAAAAGATGGTCGGTAGTCTGATCGAACGGACCAAGGAGCCGATGAAGAAGGCGCTCGCCGATGCCGGCCTCAAGGCCGCGGACATCGACGATGTCGTGCTCGTCGGCGGCATGACCCGCATGCCGCGGGTGCGCGAGTTCGTGAAGGAGTTCTTCGGCAAGGAGCCGCACACTGGCGTGAATCCGGACGAAGTCGTCGCCATGGGCGCGGCGATCCAGGCGGGCGTGCTGCAGGGTGACGTCAAGGACGTGCTGCTGCTCGACGTGACGCCGCTCTCGCTTGGCATCGAGACGCTCGGCGGCATCATGACCCGCATGATCGACCGCAATACCACGATCCCGACCAAGAAGGCGCAGACCTACTCGACCGCCGAGGACAACCAGCAGGCGGTGACCATCCGGGTGTTTCAGGGCGAGCGCGAGATGGCGCAGGACAACAAGCTGCTCGGCCAGTTCGACCTCGTCGGCATCCCTCCGGCGCCGCGCGGCGTGCCGCAGATCGAAGTCACCTTCGACATCGACGCGAACGGCATCGTCAACGTCAGCGCGAAGGACAAGGGCACCGGCAAGGAGCAGCAGATCCGCATCCAGGCCTCGGGCGGTCTGTCGGACGCCGACATCGACCAGATGGTCAAGGACGCCGAGAAGTTCGCCGAAGAGGACAAGAAGCGGCGGGCGGGCGCGGAAGCGCGCAACCAGGCCGACAGCCTCGTCCATGCGACCGAGAAGCAACTCCAGGAGCACGGCGACAAGATTGACGCCGGACTGAAGGGTGAAGTCGAGGCGGCGATTGCCGAAGCCAAGACCGCGCTCGAAGGCGACGACGTCGACGCGATCAACACGAAGGCGCAGGCGCTCACCGAAGTCGCCATGAAGATGGGCCAGGCTATTTACAGCCAGGAGCAGGCTTCCGCCTCACCGGCCGAAGACGCCGCCGCCGACAGCGATGGCGCTGCCGAGGAAGAGGTTGTCGACGCCGAGTTCTCGGAAGTCGACGAAGACGCCAAGAACTGATCGAAGTGATGGAAACCCAGTCCGCCACCGGTGCCGACCGCACCGGTGGCGGCTGAGTTTGGGGCCGGGATCACGATGTCCACTGCCGAGATAGATTTCTACGAGGTGCTCGGCGTCTCCCGCACGGCGGACGACGCTACGATCAAGAGCGCTTATCGCAAGCTCGCCATGCAGTTTCACCCTGACCGGAACGGCGGCTGCAAGGAAAACGAAGACAAGTTCAAGGCCGTGTCGGCCGCCTACGAGTGTCTCAAGGACCCGCAGAAGCGGGCGGCCTACGATCGATTCGGCCATGCCGCGTTCCAGGGCGGCATGGGTGGAGGCGGTGGCCACGGCCAGGATTTTGGCGACATCGGCGACATCTTCGAGACGATCTTCGGCAGCGCCTTTGGCGGCGGCGGGCGCCAGCAGGCGCGGCGCGGGGCGGACCTGCGCTACGACATGGAGATCACTCTCGACGAGGCGTTCCACGGCGAAAGCCGCGAGATCGAGATCGAAGTGAGCCAGACCTGCGACACCTGTCACGGCTCCGGAGCCACGCCCGGCACCGGCACGCGCCGCTGCAACCTCTGTTCGGGCCAAGGAAAGGTGCGCGCGAAGCAAGGGTTTTTCGTGGTCGAGCGGGCCTGCCCCAATTGTCACGGGCGGGGCGAGGTGATCGAGAGCCCATGCCGCGACTGCCGCGGCGAGGGGCGCGTCGACAAGGCGCAGAAGCTCGACGTCGAGATTCCGCCGGGAGTCGATACCGGCACCCGCATCCGGCTGTCCGGGAAGGGCGAGGCGGGTCCCCGCGGTGCGCCGCCGGGCGACCTCTACATTTTCGTCCACGTTCGCGATCACTCGGTGTTCCAGCGCGAGGGCACTACGCTTCTGACGCGATGCCCGATCAGCTTCACGATGGCTGCGCTGGGCGACGAGATCGAGATTCCCGACCTCGGCGGCGAGAGCCATACCGTTCACATCCCCGCAGGAATTCAATCGGGCAAGCAGCTACGCGTTAGGGGCGGGGGCATGCCAGTGCTTCAGGGCCGCGGCCGAGGCGACTTGGTGGTCGAGATAGTGGTGGAGACTCCCACCAAGCTCACCAAGGTGCAGAAGGACTTGCTCCAGCAGTTCCGAGAGACAGAAACCGGCGACGAGTGCCCGGAGAGCCGCGGGTTCTTCAACCGGTTGAAGGAGGCCTTCAAGGCCTGACCCTTCCGCTAATGGCCGGGGTGCGATACCTTCCGGGCAAAGTGGGAGGAATAACTGTGAAATCGTCGATTCTATTCGCTGGCGCCGCAGCGCTCGCCGTTGTCTCGGGCGCTATGGCCGCGGCCCAACTGCCCGACTTCAGCAAGGTCGAGATCAAGTCCGAGCCGTTGGGCCCGGGCGTGGCCGTGCTATTCGGCGCGGGAGGCAATATCGGCGTATCGCACGGTCCCGACGGGACGGTGCTCATCGACGACCAGTTCGCGCCGCTGACCGACAAGATCGCCAAGGCGGTGGCGGACCTCGGCGGCACGCCGGTCAAGTACCTCGTCAACACCCACTGGCACTTCGACCACTCGGGCGGGAACGAGAACTTGGGCAAGGCCGGAGCGACGATCTTCGCGCATGACAACGTCCGCGTGCGGCTGGCCGCGGGCGGCAACATCTTGGGCAACGTCATCCCGCCGGCGCCGGTCGCGGCGCTGCCGGTGGTGACTTATGCCGAAGGCGTGACGTTTCATCTCAATGGTGACGAAATCCACGCGATCTTCACCGGAGGCGGGCACACTGATGGCGACACCGTGCTTCACTGGCGTAAGGCCAACGTGCTCCACACGGGCGATCTCATGATGAGCAACGCACCGTTCCCGTTCGTGGATGTCTCCTCCGGCGGCAACGCAGTGACCCTGATCGCCTCGCTCGACAAGATGCTGGCGATGACGAATGCGCAAACCAAGATCATCCCGGGACACGGGCCGGTAACCGACCGCGCTGGGCTGCAGGCCTGGCGCGATCGGATCGCAGGGGCCGTCGAGACGGTTCGCGCCGCTAAAGCAGGCGGCACGTCGCTCGAAGCTTTCCTGGCCGACAATCCGCTCAAGCCGCTCGACCGGCCGGGAGCGTTCGTGAACAGCGAAGGCTTTGCGAAGGCTGTCTGGACGAGCCTCGACAGTACCGCACACGACCACGGTCACGCGCACTAACCGCCGGGGAGCTCGGCCCTGATCCGTGCCACCAGTCCCCGGTCGGTTTGCAGCCGCGTTTCCTCTTCGTCGAGGATGGCAAGAAACGCCCGACGCTTGAACGCGGCGCGGTCGCCTTCGTTGAATCCATCGACGGTCGAGGCGACGAGATCGATCATGCGTTCGGCGCCGTGCAGGCGGCCCCACAGATAGTCGTTCTCGCGATAGGCGCGGCTGAAGAAGGCGCCGAAATTGTAGAATTCGGTTCCGCGGAGGGTCGCCCGGGTGCCCCCCGGGCGGATCGACTTAGCATCCTCGGGACTGATCCGGTCGACCTTTACCGCGTCGAACTCGGTCAGCCCTTCGTTCTGCAGCAACGGGAGGGTCGCGGCATCGTAAAACGGGAATCCAAGGTAGGCGAGTAGCACTCGCCGCCGCAGCTCCTTCGGCATGGCCTCCAGCGCTTCGGACAGCATCACTTCCGCTTGCGCGTCTATTTCGGGGAGCAGGCGCCGAGCGGCGAGCGCATCGAGCACCGCGCCAGGATCTTCCATTACCTTTTCGGCCAGCACGGCGAAATCGTCACCCAGCGCCGCGGTGCCTTCCCGCGCGAAATACAGCGCGAGGATGGCGTATATCGCTTCCCGTGCTGCATCGAGCGCGTCTTCGGGAATCGCCGGGTCCGCTTCCCACTCGCGCGACAGCCGCCGGGCTATCAAACGCAGGCGCCGGATTCGGAAGCCGAGATCGTGGGCCCGCAGGAAAGCCAGAGCATCGGCGCTTGCGCTGCCGCCCGTGTCGACCAGCGTCGTGAGGCCACGCTCTTCCATCTCGCGCCGCAACCGAGCGGCGATCGGCTCGGGATCGGCTAGTTTGAGCCCCGGGGCCGCCTCCAGCACGGCTTGCGCCAGAGTATCGACGATGCCGGCGACTTTCGCCTGGGCGTACGGTTGAAAGGCATAGCCCGCCCGTTCCGCCGCGGCGGTCTGCGCCTTATTGCGCCAGGCCGCGAGGCGCTTGGGCGTAGGCTTGTCGAGGAATAGGGTTAGCCCGAACAGCTTCTCGACCGCCCCCTCGACCTCCGGCCTCAGCGCGTCGACGATGCGCCTCAGCCGCCGGGCCTCGCGCGACTGGCGCTCCAGGGATTCAAGATTGTCGCGGATCGGCTGCTCTCGCGGGATGGTCGACAGCGAACCCAGGATAGCGGCGAAGAAGCCCACCGGCCGGTCGATCCGGCTCTCGATGGCGCCGAACCGGTCGGGGCGTGGGTCGATATAGACGAAGCGCCGGTCCACCTCGCGTTGCGCCGGACGCGCGGGAAGCGCGGCCCGAGCGGCGGCAAAGGGGGCGTTCACCAGCACCGAACCGTCGATCAGCGAGACGTTCTCCTCGTTACCCTGCCTTACATGGACCGGCATGATGCGATCGAGGAATGCGGCTCTCCCGCTCCACTCGCGTCCGCGTGCGGCAGCGAGTGCGTCGATCTCGTCCACGCGCAGCGGAGGGAAGGCCCCGGGAAAGCTGGCCGTAGCCCGCGCCGCCAGCGTCAGCTCGAGCGGATCTGCCAGGCTCTCCCCTCCCGCGGCCGGGACTTTGCTCCGGAACCCGATCGGCATTCGGTGCTCGCTCTCCTCCACGATCGGTGGGCTGTTGAGCTGCAGGATCGACAGATATCCGCGAAAGTCGGTTGCGGTCACGAAAAGGTCGAGCGGATGCCCTGGCGGCAGGAGCGGCGCTTCCGCCGAACCGCTGGCCATGGCCCCGAGACCGTCGAACAACAGCGTTGAGAAGCCGAGGCCGGAGAACGGGGGCTCAAACCAGCGGCCGCGGATAAAATGGGAAACCTTGCGGCGGACTTCGCTGCGGGTCTCGGGAGCGACGCTCTCGCTTACGACGTTGCCGGGGCGGCGCAGGACCCACCAGACGAACGGCATCGCCCAGATCTTCGCCACGCGAGACCAGGCTCGTGCCTCGGGGTCTAGCAGGCGGTCGACGTCCGCCTCCCCGAGCCAGAGTTCTGTGAGGGGCTCGAGGCTTTGGCCTGAGTGGATGGCCTGCGCGAGGAATACCGCATTGATGCCGCCAGCGCTCGCCCCGGTCACGATGTCTGGCAGCACGCGTAGCCGCAGGTCGTGTTTCGCTTCGAGATGCTGGAGTAGGTCCCGGTAAACCGCCCGCACGCCCTCGTTAGGTATCCCGTCGGCCCAATGGTCGCGGCTAGCGCGGGCGAGATGCCAAAGCTCCTTCGTTACCCCGTGCATGTAGACCGCCAGGCTAATGCCCCCGTAGCAGATGAGCGCGATGCGGAGTTCTTTCTGGCGCATCGCGCACGTGTGGCGGGCAATCGCCGCGGGCGCAATTGCGTTCCTCTAATGTTCCCGCTATCCGGCCAGCGATGGTAAAGACCAAACGCCGTTACGTTTGCCAGGCCTGCGGAGGCGTGAGCAGCCGTTGGCAGGGCCAGTGCACGGACTGCGCCGAGTGGAATACACTGGTCGAGGACGCACCGGCGACAGTGTTCTCGATGAAGCACGACCTGTCGAGCGGCGGGCGGGCGCTCGCGTTCGAGGCGCTCGACGCTCCGTCCGAACCACTGGTACGGCTGCCGACCGGCATGGCCGAGTTCGATCGCGCATTGGGTGGGGGAATGGTGCCGGGTTCCGCCGTGCTGATGGGAGGCGATCCAGGCATCGGCAAGTCGACCCTTCTCCTGCAGAGCGCCGGTGCGGTGGCGAAGCGCGGTCTTCTGGTGGTCTATGTTAGCGGAGAGGAAGCGGCGGGCCAGATCCGCATGCGGGCGAGCCGCCTGGGCCTGGCCGGTGCGCCGATCAAACTTGCCAGTTCGACCAGCGTGCGTGACCTCCTCACCACGCTCGGAACGATGCAGCCACCTTCCCTGCTAATCATCGATTCGATCCAGACCATGCATTCCGATACCATCGAGGGGGCGCCGGGGACAGTCAGCCAGGTGCGCGGGTGCGCGTTCGAACTCATCCGCTACGCCAAGGAAAACGGCGTTGCGCTGGTCCTCGTGGGCCATGTCACCAAAGACGGCAATATCGCGGGCCCCCGGGTGCTCGAGCACATGGTCGACGTGGTGATGAGTTTCGAAGGCGAGCGCAGCCATCAGTACCGTATCCTGCGCGCGCTCAAGAACCGCTTCGGCGCGGTCGACGAGATCGGTGTCTTCGCGATGGAAGGCGCGGGTCTGGCGGAAGTCGGCAACCCGTCGTTGCTGTTCCTGTCCGGGCGTGAGGAGCCGCTCGCGGGCAGCGCGGTCTTCCCTGCGTTGGAAGGTACCCGCCCTGTGCTGGTCGAGATCCAGGCATTGATCGTTCGGCTGCAGTCGGGTGCGACCCCGCGCCGGGCGGTCGTCGGGTGGGATAGCGGGCGGCTGTCGATGTTGCTCGCAGTGCTCGAATCCCGCTGCGGCCTGAATTTTTCATCCGCCGAAGTCTATCTCAACGTCGCTGGCGGCTATCGGTTGTCCGACCCGGCAGCCGACGTGGCCGTGGCGGCGGCGCTCGTATCGGCCCTCGCGGACAAGCCATTGGAAACGCACGCCGTCTGGTTCGGCGAAATATCGCTGGCGGGCGAGATCCGCCCTGTCGCCCATGCCGGCCTGCGCATGCGCGAGGCGGCCAAGCTCGGCTTCGGTACTGGCTATGGCCCGGCGGATGCCGATCCGGGTTCATCCGGACTTAACTACCGTGAAGTACGGCGACTGGCCAATCTCGTTGACCGGGTGATGGCATCGGCATAGCTAAGGCCGGGATCGTATGACGGGTTTCGATCTAATAGTGTTGCTGGCCGTGGGAGTGGCGGCCGTAGGCGGCTTCTTGCGCGGCTTCGTGCAGGAAGTCCTGTCGCTCCTTGCCTGGGGCGTGGCGGTCCTGGCGATCTATAACCTTCATACGCCGCTCTACGACTGGTTGGTGCCCAAGGTCGGCAATCCGACAGGTGCTGCGACGCTGGCGTTCGCGGTGCTGCTGTTGATCCCTTATGCCGGCATGAAGCTGATCGCCGGCAGGATGGGGGAGAGATCGCGCGCCTCGCTGCTCGGCCCGATCGACCGCGTGTTGGGGTTCGGATTCGGCGCGATCAAGGGCGCGATCGTGGTGACCTGCGGGTTCGCGCTCCTGGTGCTGGGCTACGACGCGGCGTGGGGCATCGCCGGGCGTCCTGACTGGATCAAACAGGCGCGCACATACCCGCTCGTCAATGCCAGCGCCGACGCGCTGGTGCAGATGATTGAGGAGCGCGACGAGACGCGGCGAACCGGCGAGGTGAAGATCCGCGACTACGGCTCGTGAGCGCGGCCCGCGGGCGCGTGCTCTACACTCCCGAACTGCTGGCGCTCGCAGTCTCGCTTGCCGACCGCCCATTCGACCCCGCAATGGCACTCTCCGGCGAAGCACGATCACGCACCTGCGGAAGTACCCTGCGTCTGAGTTGCCGAACCGATAAAGCGGGGCGCATCGCCGAGTTCGGCTTGCAGGTAACGGCTTGCGCGGTGGGGCAAGCGGCCGCTGCGATTTTCGCGGCGAATGCCGAAGGCTATGGCTTGGAAGAACTGGCTGCGTCGCGAAGTGCGGTCGAGGCATGGCTGGCTGGCACCGCGGAGACCCCCGATTGGCCCGGGGTTGACGCGCTCGACCCCGCTCGCGCCTATGCGGCACGCCACGGCGCCATCCTGCTCGCGTGGGACGCCGCGCTGGCCGCGCTTTCCAACGCGAAGGCGGTTGGCTAGAGGCTGGCACGGTCGGGCAGGGGAGCTAACCACCGTATGAGTGCCACCGTCGCATCGCACCAAGAACCAAGCGCCAAGGATATCCGCCTGGTGATCGCCGCCTCCAGCGCGGGGACGGTGTTCGAGTGGTACGACTTCTTCATCTACGGCACGCTGGCCGCGCTGATCGGCAAGGCGTTTTTCCCCGCCGATAACGAGACGCTCCAGCTGCTGCTGGTGTGGGCGGGTTTCGCGGTCGGGTTCGGCTTTCGGCCGCTGGGGGCGATCCTGTTCGGCTTCCTCGGCGACCGGCTAGGACGCAAGTACACTTTTCTCGTCACCGTCGCGCTGATGGGCTTCGCCACCGCCGCCGTCGGCCTGGTGCCCGGCGCGGCGACGATCGGGCTCGCGGCTCCTGCGATCATCATCCTGCTGCGCATTCTCCAGGGCCTCGCGCTCGGCGGGGAATACGGCGGCGCGGCGATCTATGTCGCCGAGCACGCGCCGCCCGAGAAGCGCGGGTATTATACGAGCTTCATCCAGGCGAGCGTGGTCGGCGGGTTCGTGCTATCGATCGTGGTCGTCATTGCCTGCCGCGCCCTGATCCCGCCGGCTGAGTTCGAGGCTTGGGGCTGGCGCGTACCGTTCCTGCTGAGCATCATTCTGCTCGCGATCAGCCTGTGGATGCGGTTGAAGCTGAGCGAAAGCCCGGTATTCCAGGCGATGAAGGAAGCGGGCGAGACCGCTGGCAACCCGTTCGTCGAGAGCTTCACCTATCCAGGCAACAAGAAGCGGATCTTCGTCGCGCTGTTCGGTGTTGCGGGGGTGCTGACGGTGATTTGGTACACCGCGTTCTTCTATGGCCTGTCGTTCCTTCGCGGGCCGATGCGGGTGGACGAAGGCCTCACCGAAATCCTCATGCTCGTCGCCGGCCTGATTTCGATGAGCTTTTACATCGTAGTCGGACGCTGGTCCGACCGGGTAGGGCGCAAGAAGCCGCTGATCATCGGGGCGATCGCGACGCTCTTCCTGCTATTCCCGATTTTCTGGGGCATCGGCGCCTTGGCCAACCCGGCGCTCGCCGAAAGCTCGCGCGCCGCGCCGGTCGCCGTAAGCGGCCTTGGATGCGACTACGATCCCTTCGCCAGCAAGCAGGCGACGCCGTGCGGCCGGGTACTCGCCGATTTGACCTCGCTCGGCATCAGTTACGATCTGCAGCACGCCACCGGTTCTGATGCACCGCTGACGGTATCGTCGGCCGATGCGACGCTCGATGTGGCGGCCGTGCCAGAAGCAGACCGCAAGGCCGCGCTGCAGAGCCTCCTAGAAAGCAAAGGCTACGATTTCGCCAAGCAACGTCCGCCCCTCGCCAACCTCGCCGGCATTGTTGCACTCCTGTGCGCGCTGGGGATGCTGTCCGCGTTGACATACGGTTCGGTGGCGGCGCTGCTTGCCGAGATGTTCCCCGCGCGCATCCGCTACAGTTCGATGTCGATCCCCTATCACATCGGCGCGGGTTTTCTCGGGGGGTTCCTGCCGCTGATTGCCGGCTACATAGTCGCGACCACTGGCGATGCTTACGCCGGCCTGTGGTATTGCTGGCTGGTGATGGCGTTCGGCTTGGTCGTGGCGTGGTGGGGCATTCCCGACGGGCCGCCCCGCGATTTTATCGAGGAATCGGCCGAGGCGCCGCCCGTATCGCCCGCAATGGCCTGATTGTGACGCCCGAGGTCTCGCCGCCGCGGTCGCTGCGACTCGATATCGACACCGAGGCGCTGGCGGCGAACTGGCGGACGCTCGACCGGATGTCCGGCGGCGCGGCCGCAGGCGCCGCGGTCAAGGCGGATGCCTATGGCCTGGGTGTATCGCGGGTCATCCCTGCGCTGGCCTCGGCAGGTGCGCGCGATTTCTTCGTGGCGCACTGGTGCGAAGTGCCCGCGGTCGTCGCGCACGTGCCATCGGCCCAAGTCTCCGTACTGCACGGCCCCCTCACCGATCTGGATTGCGCGTTCGCGCGCGCGAGCGGTGTTCGCCCGGTGCTCAATAGCCTCGAGCAAGTCGCACGCTGGCAGGCCAGTGGTGGCGGCCCGTGCGACGTCATGGTCGATACGGGGATCAACCGCATCGGCCTGCCGATGACGGCATTGGGCGATCCGGTACTGGCGGGGTTGGATGTTGACACGCTGATGTCGCACCTCGCCTGCGCCGACGAGGACAGCGCGATGAATCCGGCGCAACTCGCCCGCTTTGCCGAAGCCTGCGCGACGATTCCCGCTCGCCGTCGCAGTTTCGCCAACAGCGCCGGGATTGCCCTCGGCGCCGACTACGCGTTCGACCTCACGCGTCCGGGACTAGCCCTCTACGGGGGTGTGCCACGGGAGGAGTTCGCTGGGTCGATCCGCCAGGTCGCCTATCCGCGCGCGGCGGTCATCCAGGTGCGCGAGCTGCAGCAAGGCGATGCCGTGGGCTACAATGCGACCTTTGTTGCGCCCGGGCCGATGCGGATTGGTGTGGTCTCGCTCGGCTATGCCGACGGCTTCCTGCGTTGCCGCGGGCCGGGCGGAACTTTGCGATCCGGCGAGGCGGAGTTGCCGCTGCTCGGTCAGGTGTCGATGGACATGATCGTCGTCGATCTGGCAGCCGCCCCGCATGTTCGCGAGGGCGACTGGCTCGACGTGCCGTTCGATCTCGCAGCCGAGTCGGCTGCGTCGCGGTTGTCGCAATACGAGCTGCTCACCACCTTGGGTCGGCGGTTCGCGCGCTAGTTTGCTGCGCACAATTGCTGCAACCTTTGTTGCACTGCGAATGCTGCGAGTGCTAAGCGCTGGCGACAGCTACAAGGGTGCGTTACCAATGGCACGACGCGAAGATGCCGATGGCGCGATCGTCATCAAGAAGTACGCCAATCGCCGGCTCTACAACACTGGCACGTCGAGCTACATCACGCTCGACGACCTGTCGAAGATGACCCGTGACGGGGTCGATTTCAAAGTGCTCGACGCCAAGACCGGCGACGACATCACCCATACGATCCTCACGCAGATCATCATGGAAGAGGAATCGAGCGGGGGCGAGCAGATGCTTCCCATCGGCTTCCTGCGCCAGCTGATCTCGATGTACGGCAACTCGATGCAGTCGATGGTACCGAGCTACCTCGACGCGATGATGGACAACTTTCGCGCCAACCAGAACAAGCTCCACGAAGCGTTCATGGCTCGCGCGGGTGGAACCCCGCTGGGCAAGATCGCCGAAACCAACATGGCCATGATGCGCGCGGCGACCGACGCGCTGATGCCGAAGCGCGGTGGTGCCAAGCCGTCGCCGACGGCGTCGCCCTCTTCCAAGTCCGATGAGCTCGCGGAGCTCCGCGCCCAGATGGCCGCGATGCAAAAGAAGCTCGACGAGCTCGGCCATTAATTCGCTAGACCGCCCTCGGCCGCCGCGGCTAGGGCGCCGCAGCCAAGCAGAACGAGAGCCAAAGTGTCCCAGATCCGCCACGCCTTGACCGTCAAGCGCGCCGACGATTTCGCTCAGTGGTATCAGGAGGTCGTCTCCGCCGCCGACATGGCCGAAGAATCGGGTGTGCGTGGGTGCATGGTCATCAAGCCGTGGGGCTACGGGATATGGGAGCGTATCCAGCGCTTGCTCGACAACCGCATCAAGGCGACCGGGCACGACAACGCCTATTTCCCGCTGCTCATTCCGCTCAAGAATTTCGAGCGCGAGGCCGAGCATGTGGAAGGTTTCGCCAAGGAAATGGCGGTGGTTACCCATCACCGGCTGATTGCCGACGGGAAGGGCGGGCTGATCCCGGACCATGAGGCGAAGTTGGAAGAGCCGCTCGTCATCCGTCCCACGTCGGAAACGATCATCGGCGACGCGATGGCGCGCTGGGTGCAGTCGTGGCGCGACTTGCCGCTCAAGCTCAACCAGTGGGCCAACGTGATGCGCTGGGAGATGCGCACGCGCATGTTCCTGCGCACCAGCGAGTTCCTCTGGCAGGAGGGCCATACCGCGCACGAGACGGCCGCAGAGGCCAAGGAGCACACGCTGCGGATGCTCGAAGTCTATCGCGCCTGTGCCGAGGAAGACCTCGCACTCCCGGTAATCGCGGGCGAGAAACCCGAGAACGAGCGCTTCCCCGGCGCGGTCGAGACCTGGTCGATCGAGGCGATGATGCAGGACGGCAAGGCGCTCCAGGCGGGCACCAGCCACTATCTTGGCACCAACTTCGCGCAGGCGAGCGGCATCCGCTTCCAGGACCGCGAGGGCGGCCAGCAACTCGTGCATACGACGAGCTGGGGCGTCTCCACTCGCATGATCGGCGGGGTGATCATGGTCCACGGTGACGACGACGGGCTTAAAGTGCCGCCCGCGATCGCTCCGTGGCAGGTCGTGATCGTGCCGATGCTGCGCGAGGACGATGGAGACGCCGCGCTGATCGAGTACTGCGATGGCCTGCGCGCGAAGCTGGCAGCCAGCCAAGCGCTCGGCGAGCAGGTGCGCGTGTTCCTCGATGTCAAGCCCGGCAAGGCCGCCGCCAAGCGTTGGGACTGGGTCCGCAAGGGGGCGCCGCTGATCGTCGAGGTCGGCAGCCGCGACATGGCCGAAGGAAAGGTCACGCTTCTGCGGCGGGACTCCTTGTGGGCGGAGAACGGAAAGCCTGCGTTCGCAGCGCCGTCGCTGGACGAAGCGGCGAATTCCATCCCCGCAATTCTCGATCAAATGCAGCTCGCGCTGCTCGAAGGCGCGCGCGACGTGCGCGACCGGCGGATTGCCCGCAACATTGCCGATCTCGCGGCGCTCGAGGCGTATTTCGCCGACAACGTGAAGAACCCCGGCTGGGTCGAGGTGCAATGGTCGAAGCCGACCGGCGCTGCGCTCGATCAGGTGACCGAACGGCTGAAGGCGCTCAAGCTGACGCTGCGCAACGTGCCGATGGGTTGTCCGCAGGCTGACGGGCGGTGTATCTTCACCGGCGAGACGGCGGTAGAACGCGTCCTGGTGGCGAAAGCCTACTGACCAAAAGTCCAACGGGGGGAGGACGACATGCTCGGGGCCATCAAGTACCACTTTCGGCACCTGGCCGACTTTTCCGGCCGCGATGCCCGGCAGACCTTCTGGTACTGGTTCCTGTTCCTGTTCATCGCCAACATCGGTGTGTCGATAATTGCTACGGTACCGATGATGATCGAGGCAATGACGGTCGGTCTCGAGGCGGCGCGCAGCGGCAACGAGGCCGCTGCCGAGGCCATGATCATGGATCGGATGGCGGGCCGCGTTGAAAGTGTCGTGGCGGTATCTCTGGCGCTTGGCGCCGCGAACTTGCTGCTTATGGCGGCGTCGTTCACTCGCCGGGTTCACGACAGCGGTAAGCCCGGGATCTGGGCCGCAGTGACCGGTGTCCTCTATCTCGCCTCGCTCGTCTGGAGCTGGATGAGCGCCGGCGAAGCCGCCGAGATGATGCGGCAGGTAGCCGCGGCGCGTAACCCAACAACCGCGCTGGAGATGCAGGGCCAGATGGCTTGGCAGGGCCTCTTCGGGTACCTGCCACTGATCATGCTGCTCGTCTTCGGCATACTCAAATCCAATCCCGGACCCAACAAGTACGGGGCCGAGCCCGTCCGCTTCTGACGGCTTGCGAATCGCGGAGCGGCGGCCGACAAGGCCGCATGCGCACACGACTTTTAGCCGCCGCGGCTCTGCTCGCTGCCACTCCGCTCGCCGCCGCCGATACGTCCGATAGCGCCGTTTCGGAGGCCCGACTGAAGGCCGACGTCGAGCGACTGGTGTCCTTCGGTACCCGGCATACGATGTCCGAGCAGGACAATCCCAAGCGCGGGATTGGAGCGGCGCGCCGATGGGGCGAGGCGGAGTTCCGCAAGACCAGCAAGGCGTGTGGTAACTGCCTCGAGATCGTGCTGCCCGAGCGGATGGTCACCGGCGCGCGCATTCCCACCCCAACACGGCTCGTCAACGTCGTCGCCATCCAGCGCGGCACCGAGCGGCCGAACGAAGTGGTAATCGTACAAGGCCATATCGACAGCCGCGTGTCCGACGTGATGAATTTCACCGCCGATGCGCCGGGCGCGAACGACGACGGCAGCGGCACGGCGCTCGCCATCGAGGCGGCGCGCGTGCTGTCGCAGCGCAAGTATCCCACCACCATTGTCTACGCGCTGCTCTCGGGCGAGGAGCAGGGGCTGCATGGCGGCCAGTTGCTTGCCGATTACGCGGCCGAGCAGGGCTGGACGGTGAAAGCCGTGCTCAACAACGATATCGTCGGCAATTCCTGCGGTTCAGACGGTTACTGCGAGCCGGGCGTAGTGCGCGTGTTTTCCGAAGGCCCGCGCGCCGATCTCGACGACGCAACCCGAGCGGCGCAACGTCGCTTCGCGGGTGAGAACGACAGCCCCAGCCGTAACCTCTCGCGCTGGGTCGACACGATCGACGGCGAGGCGCTGCAGGTCCGCCCGATCTGGCGTGCCGACCGGATGGGGCGCGGCGGTGACCACCTGCCGTTCCTCGACAAGGGCTATCCCGCGATCCGCTTTTCGGTCGGCGTGGAGGATTACGACCACCAGCACCAGGACCTGCGGGTCGAGAACGGGGTGAAGTTCGGCGACACGATTGACGAGATGGATTTCGCCTATCTGGCCAAGGTGACCGCGCTCAACGTCCGCGCGCTCGACAGGCTGGCGCGCGCGCCGCTGCCACCGGCGCCTACCGCCGAGGCCGCGGTGCAGACTTTCACCACCATCAAGTGGAACGAGGTACCGGGCGCTGCGAACTATTCGATTTGGCAGCGCAGAACCGATGCCTCCGATTGGGGCGAGAAACCGGTAATAGAGAAGGTCGTTGCCACCAGCGCCAAGCTCGAGGGCGTACGCGGCGACGACTGGGTGTTCGGGGTCAGCGCCTGCTCGGCCGAAGGGATATGCAGTCCGGTAGCTAGCGCGGTGCCGGGTGGCGCGTTCGCCCCGCTGCCCAAGCCCCGGAGCGATGCGAAGGGTGACAACAAGTAGGCTCGGCCCCATATCGCGCGCCATGCCCGCCAGACGCTCCCCCGGCTTGCCTTCGCGCGAGCAAATCATCGAGTTCCTCCAGACAAGCCAGAGCCTTGCCGGCAAGCGCGAGATCGCCAAGGCCTTCGGACTGCAGGGGCAGGAGAAGATCGCGCTCAAGGCGCTGCTCAAGGACATGGCTGAAGAAGGGCTGATCGACGGCAAGAAGACCGCCTATCACCGGATGGGCGGCGTGCCCAAGGTCACCGTCCTGCGCGTGCTCGAGATCGAGGACGGCGAGCCATTCGCGATCCCCGACGCTTGGGAAGCCGATGACGGCGCACCGCCGCCGCGGCTGCGGGTGATCGAGGGCAAGAAGGGCAAGGGCGGCAACCGCTTCCCGGCGCTGAAGGTCGGCGACCGCATCCTCGCGCGTACCGAAGAGGCCGGGCGTGGCTGGCGTGCCTACGTCATGAAGAAGCTGCCGGCGCGCACCGATGGCCTGATGGGCGTGGTCGAGATCGACAAGTCGGGGAAGGGTTGGCTCGCCCCGGTCGACAAGCGGGTGCGCACCTCGCAGCCGATTTCCGACCTCGGCGGGGCGGAGGAAGGCCAGCTTGTGCTTGCCGAGCCCGCTGGCAAGAGCCCGCGCTCGGGCGTCAAGGTCACCGAGGTGATCGGCGACCCCCTCGCGCCCAAGGCGTTCAGCCTGATCGCGATCGCCAAGCACGGCATTCCGCACGTATTTCCCGAGGCGGCGATCGAGGAAGCTGCGCGGGCGGCCAAGCTGCCGCTGTCGGAGGAGCGGCGAGAGGACCTCCGCCACCTGCCGATCGTGGCCATCGACCCCGCCGACGCGCGCGACCACGACGACGCCATCTGGGCCGAGCCCGACGGCAACGGCGGCTATCAGGCGGTCGTCGCGATCGCGGACGTGAGCTTCTACGTCAGACCCGGCGGCGCGCTCGACCGCGAGGCGCGGAAGCGCGGCAACTCGGTCTACTTCCCCGACCGTGTCGTACCGATGCTGCCCGAGGTGCTCAGCGCTGACGTCTGCAGCCTCGTCGAGGAAGCGGACCGCGCGGCGATGGCGTGCCACTTGCGCATCTCGCCCGAAGGCAAGGTCACCAAGTGGCGCTTCACCCGCGCGCTGGTGCGCATCGCGCACAACATCGCCTACGAGGATGCGCAAGCTGAGATCGATGGCGAGGCGCCGCGCGAATTCCTCCAACACTTGTGGGCCGCATGGAAGCTGCTCGCTGCGGCCCGGGCGGAACGCGATCCGCTCGAGCTCGAGCTGCCCGAACGTCAGGTTCGGCTCGACGACGAGGGCAAGATCTCCGAAATCCGCGTCCGCGAGCGGCTCGACGCGCACCGTGTGGTCGAGGATTTCATGATCGCCGCCAACGTCGCCGCGGCCAAGGCGCTCGAAGCCAAAACCGCGCCGGTGGTCTACCGTGTCCACGAAGCGCCCGGGCGCGAAAAGCTGGTCTCATTGAAGGAATACATGGCGACCTTCGGCCACAGCCTCGCGCTCGGTCAGGTGGTGACGCCCGGCCTGTTCAACCGCATGCTCAAGGACGTCGGCGACGAAACCGAAAAGGCGCAGATCATGGAGGCGGTGCTGCGCAGCCAGACGCAGGCCTACTACGGGCCAGAGAACGCCGGCCACTTCGGCCTCGCGCTCGGCAGCTACGCACACTTCACTTCGCCGATCCGCCGCTATGCCGACCTGCTGGTCCACCGCGCGCTGGTCGACGCCTACAAGCTCGAACAGCCTGCGCCGAAAGCCGACTTGCCGGAGACATCGGGCCTGTCCGACCGCGACGGCGAGGATCTCGGCAAGATTTCCGAAGCGATCAGCAAGGCCGAACGCCGCGCGATGGAGGCCGAGCGCGAGACGATCGACCGCTACGTCGCCGCCTGGCTCTCGGGACGCGTGGGCGAGGTGTTCCCGACCCGGATCACCGGGGTTACCAGCTTCGGCTTCTTCGCCACCATAGTCGGCCTCGGCGGCGACGGGCTGGTCCCGGTCTCGACGCTGGGCCGGGAATACTTCTCGTTCGACGAGGGCGCGCAGCGGCTGACCGGCGGCGACAGCGGCACGACTTACGCTCCCGGCGATAAGCTCGACCTCCGGCTCGCCGAGGCGAACCCGCTGACTGGCGCGCTCAAATTCGAACTGCCCGACAGCGAAGGTGCGATCGAGCCGCGCGGCACCCGGCCCGCGCCACGCGAGAAGCGCAAGTTCGAGCCCGGCAAGCATGCCCAGGGCAAGCGCGGCCGCCCCGGTAACATCCGCCACCAGGGCCGCGGCAAACGCTAGCCGGCGATCCGGCGCAGAAGCTCGGCTGAGGCCTTGTCGGCGGGGTAGAACGCCTCGATCGCCAGCTCGCTGAGCGTGATATCCACCGGGGTGCCGAAGATCGTCACCGTCGAGACGAACGAAATCCGCCCGGCCACCGTGTCGAGCACCAGCGGCACCGCGATCCCGTTGGCGAGTCCCGCCTCGTTGTCGTTGGCGAGCGGGCCATAAGCCGCGATCTCGTCGCGCAGCGCAGCGAGGTCGGGATCACCGCTCGCCTCCACCTGCAGGTTCAGCCGGTGGAGAATGTGCTCGCGCCACTCGCCGTAATTGGCGATCTGCGGCGCGAGGCCATCGGGGTGGAGCGCGATCCGCAGCACGTTCACCGGGGGCTCGAGCAGGTGCGCGGCGACCTGCTCGGTGAGGATGCTCACCGACGCGTTGGCGGCGACCATGTTCCAGTGCCGGTCGACCGCCAGCGCCGGATAGGGTTCATGGCCCTGCAACACGTGCTCGACGATCGCGCGCATCGCCGCCATCTCATCGCTGTCGAGCGCGCGCTCGCGGTACTCGGGGGCATAACCAGCGGCCAGCAGTAGCGCGTTGCGCGCGCGGTGCGGCACCTCGAGGCAATCGGCGATCCGCTCGATCATCGCCACGCTCGGCTGCGCCCGGCCGGTTTCGATGAAGCTGAGGTGGCGGGTGGAGATCTCACTATCGAGCGCGAGGTCCATCTGGCTCATCCGCCGCCGCGAGCGCCATTCGCGCAGTTGTTCCCCCAGCGGTGCGACGTGCATCGGCCTCTCCTCTCGGGATGGCGTAGCGGGCGGCGTGCGGCAATTCCATTACCTCCGGCGTAATCGACTTGCCGCGGCGCGGCGCCGAGGATGCCCGGGTCAAGCGAAGGAGAATGACCCATGCCATTGCCCAACCTCAAACAGGCGCTGCTGCTCGATGCCGCGAGCGCCGCCGCGTTCATCGTGCTCTGCCTCGGCCTGACCGACGCGCTCGCCAGGCTCACCGGCCTTTCGCCGACGATCCTCGCGGTAGCGGGATGGATCTGCGTGCCCTCGGCGCTGCTGTTCGCGCACCAGGCGTTCCGGCCTTCGCGTGGATTATTGACGATGGTGGTTGCGGGGAACGCGGCCTGGGTGTTCGCCAGCCTCGCTGTCTGGTTGACCCAGTTCGCCCAGCTCACCGCCGTCGGCCACGTGGCGGTGATCGCGCAGGCGATCGCGGTCGAGGCGTTCCTGCTGCTCGAATGGCGCGGCGTCAAGGAGCTGGCCGCGCGGGAGTCGCTCGCCTAGCTCAGGCGGTCGATATCCTCATCAGTCATCCCGCCGGGCACGACGAACAACGGGCAGGGCAGGTGCCCCGCGTGGTGCGAGAAGTGCGTCACGAGGGGCCCCGGCCCGCCCTCCGCCGAAGCGCCGAGCACGAGCGCGGCGACCTCGGGATGGTCGGCAAGGTAGTCCTTGATCACGACTTGGGCATCGCCCGTGCGCACCGCGATCACCGGCATCTTGCCGCTCTCGGCGAAAATCGAGCCCGCCGCGCTGCTGGCGACCATTTCCGCACGGTCGTAGGCTTCCTGCTCGATCGTCGCCTGGATTGCACCGAACGCGTTGAAGCCCTCGCGCGGCACCAGCGCCAGGATATGTACCGATCCGCCGGTCTTCATCGCCCGGCGCGAGGCGAAGCGCAGGGCGCGCACCGCTTCCTCGGTCTCGTCCATGATCACCAGATAGACGCGCATCAGTCCCCACCCTTCAATTAGTGAATATCCGTCGGAATCGTATTCAGGGCAAGCTGCTTGCCCGGACGCTACGGCTTTGCCAAAGCGAACCTCTGTCACTCCCCAGTGAAGGACCGTGCATGCCCACGCCGATCAAGATGCCCGCTTTGAGCCCGACGATGGAGGAAGGCACGCTCGCGCGCTGGTTGGTGAAGGAAGGCGACACGGTCAGCGCCGGCGACATCATGGCGGAAATCGAGACCGACAAGGCGACGATGGAGTTCGAGGCGGTCGACGAAGGTACGATCGCCAAGATCGAGATTGCCGAGGGCACCGAGGGGGTGAAGGTCGGCACCGTGATCGCGCTGCTGGCGGGCGAAGGCGAGGATGCTAACTCCTCTCCCCTTCAGGGGAGAGGGAGGAGCGGCGAAGCCGCGGAGGGAGTGGCGGCTGTAAGCCCGGCACCGCCTCCATCTGCCGTCCCCCACTCCCCGATCCTCTCCCCTGAAGGGGAGAGGGAGAAAGTGGCTCCGAAGCCGACCGGCGACCGGGTCATTGCCTCCCCGCTCGCCAAGCGGATCGCCGAACAGAAAGGCATCGATCTGGCGATCGTGAAGGGCAGCGGTCCCAACGGGCGCATCGTCAAGGCCGACGTCGAAGGCGCGCAGCCGGGAACTGCCGCCCCCGCGCCGGCCGCCGCAGCGGCCCCGGCGAGCGCCGCTCCGTCCCTGGCCGCCGCGTCTCCAGCCGCATTGCCCGACTTCGGCATCCCGCACGAGGACGAGAAGCTCACCAACGTCCGCAAGGTCATCGCCCGGCGCCTCACGGAATCGAAGCAGACCGTCCCGCACTACTACCTGGCGATCGACGTGCGGCTCGATCCGCTGCTCAAGCTGCGCGGCGAGCTTAATGCGGCGCTCGAGACGCAAGGGGTGAAGCTCAGCGTCAACGATCTCCTGATCAAGGCGCTCGCCAAGGCCCTGCTGCAGGTGCCCGCCTGCAACGTCAGCTTCGGCGGCGATACGCTGAGACGGTTCAGCCGGGCGGACATCTCGGTCGCGGTGGCCGCGCCGAGCGGGTTGATCACTCCCGTAGTGGTAGATGCCGGCTCGAAGTCGGTCAGCGCGATCGCCAGCGAATTCAAGGTGCTGGTCGACAAGGCGCGCGAGGGGAAGCTGCAGCCGCACGACTACCAGGGCGGGACCGCCAGCCTATCCAATCTCGGCATGTACGGGATCAAGCAATTCGAAGCGGTGATTAACCCCCCACAAGGCATGATCATGGCCGTCGGCGCGGGCGAGAAGCGGCCCTACGTGGTCGACGACGCGCTCGCCATCGCCAGCGTGATGACCGCCACCGGCAGCTTCGACCACCGCGCCATCGACGGCGCGACCGGGGCGGAGCTGATGCAGGCCTTCAAGCAGCTATGCGAGGCGCCGCTGGGGCTGGTGGCTTGAGGGCAGTGCCCCCTCACTCCAACCCCTCTCCCGAATTGGGAGAGGGGCTAAGATCAAACTCCTTTCCCCTTGCGGGAGAGGGGTTGAGTAGAGGGGGTGCATGACGCGCGACCCCCTCATTCGCATCACCGCGATGCCGGCGGACACCAACCCCTATGGCGGCGTGTTCGGCGGGTGGCTGATGAGCCAGATGGCGCTCGGCGCCGGCGCGCTGGCGAGCCGGGTGGGGAAGGGCAAGGCGGTGGTCGTCTCGGCGACCGACTTCGCCTTTCCCGGCGCGATGGCGGTGGGGGAGGAGCTGAGCATCTATTGCGAAGTAGTCGCCACCGGCACCACCTCGCTCACCATCGCGGCCGAGGGTATCGCGCGGACACGCAACGGCGAGGCGACCACCAAGGCGTGCAACGGCACCTTCAAGTTCGTGCTGCTGGGCGATGACGACCGTCCGCGCGCGGTGGGAGAGGCGGCGGCGTGAGCGAAAGCATTTTCCTACATGAACAGTCGCGTGGCACTATCCGCGCCATGGCCTGCGCCTCGCTCCAAACTCAATCCAGTCCCGCCTCCGCCCGGTTGTGCTTTTTGCGATCAGCGGAAGGTGACATCCGTGACGCGGGATTGGCCCGTCTCACCGAGTGTAGATCGAGCCTGGCGAAGTTTTTAATCGGCCCCACTTCAGTGGTCCGCGACGCGCGCATTTCCACTTGTTCCAGACAGGCAAATCATGGCTGACACATCCTACGACGTCATCGTGCTCGGCAGCGGCCCCGGCGGCTATGTCGCGGCGATCCGCTGCGCGCAGCTCGGCCTCAAGACCGCGATCGTGGAGCGCGAACTGCTCGGCGGGATCTGCCTCAACTGGGGGTGCATCCCAACGAAGGCGCTTCTGCGTTCGGCGGAGATCTTCCACTACATGCAGCATGCGGCCGATTACGGGCTCAAGGCGCAGGGGATCGAGGCGGACCTTGCAGCGGTGGTCAAGCGCAGCAGGGGGGTGGCAAAGCAGCTCAACGCCGGCGTCACTCATCTGATGAAGAAGAACAAGATCGCGGTGCACATGGGCGAGGGCACTTTGACCGGGCCGACATCGCTGACTGTGAAGGGCGAGAAGGGCGAGGAGCAGCTCACCTCCAAGCACGTGATCGTCGCCACCGGCGCGCGGGCGCGCGAGCTGCCGTTCGCCAAATCCGACGGCCAGCGCGTGTGGACCTACCGCCACGCAATGACCCCCTCAGAAATGCCGAGCAAGCTGCTGGTTATCGGCAGCGGCGCGATCGGGATCGAGTTCGCCAGCTTCTACAACGACATGGGAAGCGAAGTTACCGTGGTCGAGATGCTCGACCGTGTGGTACCGGTGGAGGACGCCGACGTTTCCGCCTTCCTCGAGAAGAGCCTCACCAAGCAGGGCATGACGATCATGACCGACGCGGGGGTCGAGGGGCTGACGGTCGGCGCGAACGGAGTGATTGCGACGATCAAGGCCAAGGACGGCAAGGTCGCCGAAAGCGAATTCAGCCACGTGATCGTGGCGGTCGGGATCGTGCCGAACACCGAGAATATCGGGCTGGAGAAGCTGGCCGATATGGACCGCGGATTCATCCAGATCGATCCCTACGGCCGCACCAAGTCGAAGGGTCTGTGGGCGATCGGCGATTGCACGCCCGGGCCGTGGCTGGCGCACAAGGCGAGCCATGAGGGCGTCACCGCCGCCGAAGCGATCGCGCAGGAGCTGGGTAACAAGGACGTCCATCCCCATGCACTCGACCGCGACAACATCCCCGGGTGCACTTATTGCCACCCGCAGATCGCCAGCGTCGGCCTGACCGAGGCGAAGGCGAAGGAGGCTGGCTACGCGGTCAAGACCGGCACCTTCCCCTTCATCGGCAACGGCAAGGCGATCGCACTCGGAGAAGCGGAGGGCTTCATCAAGACCGTCTTCGACGCCAAGACCGGGGAGCTTTTGGGCGCGCACATGATCGGCGCGGAAGTCACCGAGCTGATCCAGGGCTACGTCGTCGGCAAGACGCTCGAAACCACCGAGGCGGAATTGATGGGCTCGATCTTCCCGCATCCGACGCTGAGCGAGATGATGCACGAAAGCGTGCTCGCCGCATATGGAAGGGCGTTGCATATCTGACACTTGCTCGTCCTGGCGCAAGTGTTTGCAACTGGTCGCAAAGCAGGGAACGAGAGGGTCGCCGCCAGCGTTGGGTCGCCGAGAGGAGAACCACGTTGGAATTCGAACTCGTCGAGCTGCCGCAGACCCCCGATTTCACGCCGCGGCCGTTACCGTTCGATCCCCGGCTCGCGCAGCGCCAGCGGCATATGCCGCCGGCCAGGGCAGCCGACTGGCGCGACCAAGCGGTGCTCATCCCCGACCAGGAATACGGCTCCTAGGCGATCGCTCCCGCGACCGTCAGCCGCGCGATTTCATCCCCGTCCATTCCCAGCACCTCGCGCAGCACCGCAGCCGTGTCTTCGCCCGTGCGCGGCGGCGCCGTGCGGTAGGTGGCGGGGGTTTCCTCAAGCTTGGCCGGGAAGCCGACGAAGCGGACCGGCGTGCCGTCGCGGCGGTGGAGTTCGCCGACGAGCTCTCGCGCCTCCACCTGCGGATGCGCCAAGGCTTGCGGTACCGTGTTGACCCGTCCGCTCGGCACGCCTGCTTCGTTGAGCGCGGCCACCAGCGCGTCGGCGGTCCAGCCCGCAATCACCGGCTCGATCTCGGCGAGCAGCTCGGCGCGGTTGGCGCCCCGGGCGCTCATCGCGGCAAAGCGCGGATCGTCGGCCAACCTGTCCAGCCCCAGCACCCGGCAAAGCTTGCCGTACTGCCGGTCGTTGGCGGTGGCGATGAGGATGTCGCCGTCGGCGCAAGCGAACACTTGATAGGGGACGATGTTAGGGTGTTGATTGCCGAGCCGCCGCGGCTCGCTGCCGCCGTTGAGCCAGTTCGCCGCCTGGTTGCTCATCAGCGCGACCTGCGCGTCGAGCAGCGCGAGGTCGATGCGCTGTCCTTCGCCGGTGCGGTCGCGGTGGCGCAGCGCGGCGAGTATCGAAATGGCGGCATAGAGCCCTGTGGTGAGGTCGCTGATCGGCACGCCCACCTTGGTCGGCGGACCTTCGGCTGCGCCGGTCACGCTCATCAGGCCGCTCATCCCCTGGACGAGGAAGTCGTATCCGCCGCGGTCCTTCTCCGGCCCGGTCTGGCCGAACCCGGTGATCGAGCACCACACGAGGTCAGGCTTGACGGCGCAAAGGCTGTCGTAGTCCAGATCGTACTTCGTCAGGCCACCGACACGGAAGTTCTCTACCACCACATCGGACACCGCCGCGAGCTGGCGGACGACACCCTGTCCTTCCGTGGACGCGATATCAAGCGCCACCGAGCGCTTGTTGCGGTTGGCGCAGGAGAAATAGGCCGAGTCGCTCGAGTCCGGCAGAAATGGCGGCCCCCAGGCCCGGGTATCGTCGCCCGCGCCCGGTTGCTCGATCTTGATTACCTCGGCCCCCAGATCGCCGAGCACCTGCGTGCTCCAGGGTCCGGCGAGCACGCGCGAGAGATCGAGGACCCTTATCCCGTCGAGCGCGCCGCTCACCGGTCGCGGAACTCCGGCGCGCGACGGTCGAGGAACGCCTCGATCGCTTCGGCATGGTCCTCGGTGTGATGCGACAACGCCTGATACGCAGCGGCGATCTCGAGGTGGGTCGGAAGTTTCTGGTCCATGCCTTCGCGCATCATCCGCTTGGCCAGGCGGGTCGCGTGTCCCGGGTTGGCCGCGATCTTGTGGGCAATCTCTTGCGCCCGCGGCAGCACTTCGGCGGTGGGAACCACCTCGGACACGAGCCCGTAGCGGAGCGCCGTCGCGGCATCGATCGTCTCGCCCGTCAGCGTCATCATGCTGGCGTTCGAAATACCCGCCACCCTCGGCAACAGCCACGCGCCGCCGCCGCCCGGCACGATACCCAGCTTGACGTAGCTTTCGGCGACCACGGCGTCCGCCGCCATCACCCGCACGTCGCACATCAACGAGATGTCGAGCCCGAGACCGATCGCGTGGCCGTTGATCGCCGCGACCACTGGCACTTCCAGATCCCACATCGCCCGTCCGATACGCTGCACCGTCGTGCGGTAATGGGTCCGCTGGTCGAACGGGCTGCCCGCGAACATGCCCGCTTTATCGCGCATCGACTTCACGTTGCCGCCCGAGCAGAAGGACTTACCCGCGCCGGTGAGGACCATCGCCCGAACCGAGCGGTCACGGGCGAGGTCTTCGGCCAGCGCGGCGAACTCGGCGCTCTGACCGGGCTCGGTGATGGCGTTCCGGTCGTCCGGGCGGTCCATTGTGACAGTCAGCACCGCGCCATCGCGCTCGATCTTCAGGAAGCTGCTCATTGCCTTGCCTTAGTGGGCTGTCCGGATGTGGGCAATCCGCCCCATTGCCGCGGCAGGCGTCGTGACGCACAAGGGCGCACACGTGTTCGACAGCCTGACCTTTGCCACCATTCCGCCCGAGGACGAGGCGCTTCGCCTGCAGGTCCGCGCCTTGGCGCGCGAAGCGGTCGCAAACCTCAGCCTCGAACAGCGTGCCCGCTCGTGGATGGGCTTCGACGCGGCATTCAGCCGGCGGTTGGGGGAGGCCGGGTTGCTCGGGCTCACCCTGCCGAAGGAATATGGCGGCGGTGCGCGCGGGCCGTTCGCGCGGTTCGTGGTGGTCGAGGAGCTACTGGCAGCGGGCGCTCCGGTCGGTGCACATTGGATTGCCGATCGCCAGAGCGCGCCGCTGATCCTCCGCTACGGGACGCAAACGCAGCGCCGCGAATACCTTCCGCGCATTTGTCGAGGCGAAGCACTGTTCTGTATCGGCATGAGCGAGCCGGGCGCGGGATCGGACCTTGCGGCGGTGCGAAGCCGCGCGGAGCGCACGGAAGACGGATGGCGGGTCAGCGGCCAGAAACTCTGGACGACGGGTGCGCACCACGTCGATTACATGATCGCATTGGTCCGCACCTCGGGCGGGCCGGAGGACCGCCACCAAGGTCTTTCGCAATTGATCGTTCCCCTGAAGACTGCCGGCGTTTCGGTTCGGCCGATCCGAGATCTGGCGGGCGACGAGCATTTCAACGAGGTGTTCTTCGATAACGTCGATTTGCCGTCCGACGCGCTGGTTGGCGACGAGGGACAAGGCTGGGGCCAGGTGACGGCGGAGCTGGCGTTCGAGCGCAGCGGCCCTGAGCGGATATATTCGAGCATGGTCTTGCTCGACGCCTGGATCGCACACCTGCGCCGAACGGGTCGTCGCGATGGCGCGACCGCAGCGCTGGTAGGAAGCTTTGTCGCCCGGCTTGCCGCACTGCGGGCGATGTCGGTCGCCTGCACCGCGCGTCTGGCAGAGGGCGAAAGCCCCGTGGTCGAGGCGTCGCTCGTGAAGGATCTCGGAACTGCCTTGGAGCAGGAACTACCGATTGCGATCGGAGACGACATTGCGGCGCACGCCGACGAAGAAGTCGATCCGGACCTTATGGCGGCGCTGCACTATTTGACGCTGATCGCGCCGAGTTTCTCTCTCCGGGGTGGAACCCGAGAAGTGCTCCGGGGGATCATCGCTCGCGGGTTGGGACTGCGATGACCGAATTCCTCGGCCCTTTCGAAGCCATGCTGGAAGCCTTGTTTCCGCCTCGGCGCCTGCGCGAGATCATCGGCGAAGGCGATTGGGGCACTGAGCATCAGGAGCTTGAGCGATCGGGTTTTCTCGACGCCCTCACGCCGGAAAGCGCCGGCGGCGCGGGCCTGGCATTCCAGGAAGTGATCCCTTTATGGATGTCGATCGGTCTTCACGCCGCGCCGCTCGAAATCGGCCAGGCCATGATCGATCGAGCAGGCGTGGACCTGGAGCAAGCCGAGTGGGCCCGCGCGGTGCTCCTTGCCGCTGTGATCGCGGGCGCAGCGCATCGCGTATTGGCGATGTCGGTCGATTACGCCAACCATCGAGTCCAGTTCGGCAAGCCGGTCGGACGCCAGCAGGCCGTGCAGCAGCAGCTTGCTCTGATGGCGGAGAAAGTAATGGCCGCGCGATTCGTCGTGCACCTCGCGGCCGACGGCCCCGGTTGGCCCACGCAAGCCAAGGCCGCTGCCGCCAAGACCGTTGCTGCGATGTACGCATCGGACATCGCCAACACGGCGCATGCGGTCCACGGCGCGATCGGCATCAGCGCAGAGCATGACCTTCAGATCTATACTCGACGCATGCACGAATGGCGGCTCGCGGGGGGTGCCGAAAAGTTCTGGGGGCGGAGATTAGGTGAGCGCTTGCTTGCGTCCAGCGACGATTCGTTGGGTTGGATGCGCGCGGAGCTTTTCGACTAAGCAGTCATTATGACCTTGGAAGCCGCCCTGCGGCCGCTGAGCAAGGACAATCGCAATGACCCCGCGCTGGCCCGAGAATCTCTGGATCGTGCGGCATGGCCAGAGCGCAGGCAACGTGGCGCGCGACAGCGCTCATGCCAGCGGGGCCATGCGCATCGACCTGTCGCACCGTGATGTCGACGTACCCTTGTCAAACCTCGGGCGCGAGCAAGCTGCCGCCCTGGGCAAGTGGTTTGCCCTGCGTCCCGAGCGACCGGAGGTGATGCTCGCATCGCCTTACGTCCGGGCACTCCAGACCGCGGAGATCTTTCGCGAGAACGGAGGCTGCGACCCCGACGAATGCATATGTGCCGACGAGCGCCTGCGAGAGAAAGAATTCGGTATTCTCGACGGATTGACCACTGACGGCATCCACCGCTTTCAGCCGGAGCAAGCCGAGTTTCGCCGCCTCCTGGGCAAGTTCTACCATCGCCCCCCCGGGGGAGAGAGCTGGGTCGACGTGATCTTCAGGTTGCGCGCCTTGATGGACACCGTTTCGCTCCACTACGGCGGCCGCAGAGTGATGATCGTCGCGCATCAGGTCGTGGTCCTGTGCATGCGGTATGTGATCGAGGCCAAGTCCGAGGATGAGATCCTCGCGATCGACAAGCTGGGCGATGTCAGCAACTGCGCGGTGACCGAGTATCGTTTTGATCCTGCCGCCGGCAAGGATGGGGGGCTTGTGCTCTCAGCCTACAACGTGACCGCTCCCCTTGAGGAAGACGCCACTCCTATAACCGACGCGCCGGATCGCATGGTAGCTGCGCGTGGCTGAGGAGAGGTCGCTGGACCGCGCATGGCTGGGGGAGCACCCGCTCGCGGAGATCCCGGTCGATACCGACAAGAACGAGCGGGGGCGGGTGCTGGTGATCGGCGGCAGCCGCCTTTCGCCGGGAGGTCTCCGGCTTGCCGGCGAGGCGGCCTTGCGGGCTGGCGCGGGAAAGGTCCGATTGGCGACGATGGAGAGCCTCGCGGTTCCGCTCGGACTGGCCGTCCCCGAGGCAGGCGTCGTGGCCTTGCCGGAAAGCGCCGACGGCAGGCTTGCGCCGAATGCTGCCGAGCGCGTGCAGCGCGATCTCGCGGAGGCGGACTGCGTGATCATCGGTCCGGGAATGGACGATGCAGACTGCGCTGCGCCCTTCCTGTCGGCTGCCCTGGAGTTGATGGAGGGTGGCCAGACCCTCGTGATCGATGCCGCCGCAATCGGGGCAGCGGCCGACTGTCTCGAAACGATCAAACACGCTCGCGGCCGGTGTATTCTCACCCCTCACGCGGGCGAAATGGCGCGCCTGCTCGATTGTCCCAAGGAGGCGGTCAACAGCGACCTTGGCGGTGCCATCCGACAGGCCGTCGATGCGACTGGGCAAATCATCGTCCTGAAGTCGGCGACGACCCACATCGCAGACCCAATGGGGACTATGCTCACCTACGGGGGAGGCGGGCCCGGCCTTGCCACCGGAGGCTCGGGGGATGTCTTGGCAGGCATCGCCGGCGGTTTGATGTCATGCGGTCAAGATGCTTTCACCGCCGCCGCCTGGGCAGTCTGGCTGCATGGCGAGGCCGGTGCGAAACTCGCGTCCGAGGCTGGGGCGATCGGTTATCTCGCGCGTGAATTGCTTCCCCTCATTCCCATGCTGAGGCGGAATCCGGTCTGATCGGTGGAAGGAATGTGGTGGACGCTGTAGGGTTCGAACCTACGACCCGCTGATTAAGAGTCAGCTGCTCTACCAACTGAGCTAAGCGTCCATGCGCCGTTTCGGGCGTCCCGAATCGTCGGGAGAGGCGCATATAGCGCCCCTTTCGTCGTTGCCAAGGGCGGAAAGCCCGGCCTCAGCCGAGCCCGCGACGGCCGCTCTGGCGGTTCCACCGGTGGATCATCATGAGCGTGCCGAGGCAGATCATGTTAGTCATCATCGAGCTGCCGCCGTGGCTCATGAAAGGCAGGGGTATCCCGACCACTGGCGCGAGGCCCATGACCATCAGCAAGTTGATGGCGACGTAGAAGAATACCGTCGCCACCATGCCGCCGGCAAGCAGGCGCTCGAACCGACCGTGCGAAGCGAAGGCGACCTTCCAGCCCCATCGCAGGATCAGGAAGAACACGGTCAGCACGAAAAGTCCGCCGACTAGTCCCCACTCCTCGGCCATCGTCGCGAATACAAAGTCGGTATGCGGCTCGGGGAGATAATTGAGGTGACTTTGCGACCCCTCGCCGAAACCCTTGCCCGTTATCCCTCCGGACCCGATCGCGATCTTCGACTGGGTGATGTGATAGCCCGTGCCTAGCGGATCGCTCTCCGGGTCGAGGAAGGTGAAGACGCGGTTGCGCTGATAATCGTGTAACAGGAAAAAGAACGACAGGGGGGCCGCAACAGCAGCGGCACCCACGCCGATCCCGAACCACTTCAACGGCAATCCGGCGAGGAACATGGTGCAGGTTCCGCCGAAGCCGATCGCAAGCGCCGTGCCCAGGTCGGGTTGAAGCATGACGAGCCCCATCGGAACGCCGACCAGCGCACCGGCCGGCACCAGCGAGCGCCACGTCGGGATCATCCCGGAGGGCAGATCACCGAAAAAGCGCGCTAGAACCAGCACGACCACCGGTTTCATCAGTTCGCTCGGTTGCAGCACAATGAACCCGAGGTCGATCCAGCGCTGGGCACCCCCGCCTGCGAAACCGATCGCTTCCACCGCCACAAGAAGCAACAGCACGACGACATAAGCCGGATAAGCGACAAAGCGCACCAGCTCGCGGCTGAACAAGGTCATCACGCTGGCCATCGCCAAAAAGACGGCGAAGCGGACGAGGTGCGATAGCGAGAAAACTTCGAACCTTCCGGCGGCCGCCGAATCCAGGACTGCGGCGCCGAAGCAGACCAGCAGGATCAGCGGCAGAAGCATCTGCCAGGGCTGGCGCGCGACCGGTGCGGGGATGATCGAGCTCATCGCGGCTCTGGCGCGGCTGGGGCAGGTGCAGGCGTCGTGGCGGGCGCGGCAGTTCCCACGGGTTCGGGTGGCGGCGCGACGGCACCGGTCTCGAGCGGCTGCGGCCTGATCTGGGCCGCCCGGGATTCTGCATCGACCCGCGCGAAGATATCCTCGTCGCGCCGGGGCGCTCGGCCTACGCTCTCGCCGGCGGCTGCCGCGAAGGCGTTATAGCGGGCCTCGAGGCGCTGCTGGGCGGTGCCGCCCCATTGCTTCTCAAGTGCATAGAGCGCCTCCAGCCCCTTAGCGGGGTCAAACACGAATGTCATTACGTCGCGTGCGATGGGATAAGCCGCGCCCGACCCGCCGCCATGCTCGATCACTACCGCGCCGGCATAGCGCGGCTTGTCGAACGGTGCGAAGAAGATGAACAGGCCGTGGTCGCGATATTTCCACACGCCGCCCTTGCCGCTGCCCACGTTGAGGCCGACGACCTGTGCGGTACCCGTTTTGCCCGCCATCAATACGTTTTCGATCGGCAGCTTCGCGCGTCCCGCGGTGCCGGGACCGTTGACGACGTCGCTCATCGCCTTCTGGATGATCTGCACGTGATCGCCATGGAAGTTCATCGATGCGGGCTGCGGTTGCCTCGGGTCGAGGATCAGCCGTGGCATCAGTTTGCGCCCGGTAGCGAGGCGGCCGGCCATCACAGCGAGCTGTAGCGGGTTTGCCAGCATGTAGCCCTGCCCGATCGTGGCGTTGACCGTGTCGTAGCCCTGCCAAGGTTCGCCGTACTTCTTCAGTTTCCAGCCCGGGTCGGGCACGGTGCCGAAGAACTGGCTGAGAACGGGCAGGGGAAACTCCTGACCCATCCCACAGCGCTTCGCCATGGGCGCGATGACGTCCATCCCAAGCTTCTGCGCGAAGTGGTAGAAGTAGACATCGCATGACTGGTAGATGGCTTTCGCCATGTCGACGGTGCCGTGACCGCGGCGGTTCCAGCAGTGAAACACGCGATTGCCGACTCGCAGACCGCCGCCGCAACCGACGCTGGCGTTGGGGTCGAGCCCAGCCTCCAGGAAAGCCATCGCCACCATCGGCTTCACCGTCGAACCCGGCGGGTACAGGCCTTTCAGGACCTTGTTGCGCAGGGGAACGCGCTCGTCCTGGCTGAGCATGGCGTATTCGACGCGGCCGATGCCATCGGAAAAGCTGTTAGGGTCGAAACTCGGCATCGATGCCATGCAGACGAGGTCGCCTGTCTTGCAATCGAGCACGACCACGGAACCCGACTCCGTGCCCAGCCGCCGAGCTGCGTAGTCCTGCAGCGGGCCGTCGATGGTCAACCTGATCGGTTTGCCTTGGGTGTCCTCGCGCGTTTCGAGGTCCCGGACCATCCGGCCCGAGGCGGTTACCTCCACCCGGCGTGCGCCTGGGACGCCGCGGAGGCGCTTTTCAAACTGCTTCTCGATCCCGTCCTTGCCGATCTTATAGCCGGGCGTAATCAAAATGGGATTGCGGTCTTCTTCGTATTCCTCGGCGCTGGCAGGCCCGACGAACCCGATAAGGTGGCCGACGGCAGGGCCGGTCGGATAGAACCGGCTAAACCCGCGCTGCGGCACGACGCCGGGGAGATCGGGCAGGCGGACGCTGACGGCGGCGAACTGTTCGTAGTCGAGCCCGCTCGCAACTTCGATCGGAGCAAATCCGCGAGCCTGGTCGATCTTGTCGTAGAGGTCGCGGACCTTCTCTTCGTCAAGCCCGAGGATGGGGATGAGTTCCGCCACCTCAGCCTTGGGGTCGCGCATTCTTTCGGGGACGATGTCGACCCGGAAGTCCGCCTTGTTCGACGCCAGAGGAGCGCCGTTGCGGTCGAGTATCCAGCCGCGCCTGGGCGGGATCAGCGACAGGTTAACGCGGTTGCTTTCCGCTTCCGTCTTGTACTTCTCATTCTCGAAGATCGAGAGGTAAGCCATGCGCGTGGCGAGGAGCAGTCCGATGCCGCCCTGGACCGCGCCGATGACCACGGCCCGGCGCTCGTAAGTGGCGTTGAGCGTGGCAGGACTGATGATCGCGCGCGCCCGTCGCGCTCTGCGGCGCTTGAGCATCAGCCGATCATCCGCACGCGGGTGAGGCGGAACCGGTCGAGACCCGCGACGAAACGGGCCAACACGGGGAAGGCGACGAGCGTGGCGACGATCTGGGGGGTCAGGACCAACAGCATAATGCCGCCAATGCGACCTCCCGAGAACACCGCGGCGACGACTAGGTACGAAGTTGCGATGACTCCGGCGACGATCCAGTCCTGGAAGAACCCCCGCCACGGGAAGCGCGTCTCGATGATCTCCAGTCCCAACATGGTAGCGGACCACAACAGAACGGCGCTGCCGAATGGCTGACCGCTGAACAAGTCGTCGAATAACCCCAACGGGAACCCCGCCCAAACGGGAAGTAGTCCCGGACGAACCAGGCGCCAGGCAAGAAGCATGAGAAAGCCGAGCGGCGGGATCAGCGGCACTGCACTGGCGATAGCCAATTGCGGCAGAAGCGAGCCGATCATAATGGATGCCCATGGAACGGCGTAAGCCAGCACTGGGGAGTGGGTGCGGTTGATCTTGCTGCCGTAGCGGTCCCGCCGGGCGCGTGAGGAGAGCTGGCCGATCATTCCTCGATCGCCTCGCTCGCGGGCGTCTGCGCGGCCTGCAACGCGCGCGGTTGCCAGATCGGCTCAACGGCCACGAAATCGGTCGCGGCCGGATCGCTGACAACCGCGGCGACAGCGCCATCGGGAGTGACTTCCTGCACGATCGCCACCGCTATTCCCGGGCGGTAGTATCCGCCGGCGCCGCTGGTCACGAACACGTCCCCGCGCTTCAACGGGTTGATACCGAGATTGATCAGCCGAATGCGCAGCCGGCCGTCTCCGCGTCCTTCCGCAAAGGCGACGACTTCATCCTTGGATCGGCGTACCGGAATGACGCTTTCGCTGTCCGCCAGCAGCAGCACGCGGGAGCTGTCCGTGCCGACTTCCAAAATGCGTCCGACGATACCCCTCGGCGAGCGCACGGGCATGCCCACGGCGACGCCCTGATCGCGGCCAGCTCCGAGGTATGCGAAACGGCGCGTGCTCGACGCGGTCGACCCGATGAGCCGGGCGACGGCAACCGGCTTGGTCTCGCCTTCGCGGAAGCCGAGGAGCGTCTTGAGCCGCGCGTTCTCGCTATTGACCGCTTCTGCCTCCTTCAGACGAATGCGGGCGAGTTCGACTTCTTTCTTGAGCTCGGCATTCTGGCTGCCGGCGGCGAGGTATCCCGAGATGTTATCGAACAGGCCCTGTCCCTGGGCACGGGTGGCTGAGCTAGCCTTGCCCACGGGCGCCACCGCATCGCTCGCTGCACCGCGCAGCCCATTGAAGGAAGTCGGCCGCCATAGCGAAATGCCGAGCAGAAGCGCGCCGACCACCGTCCCGATGGTGGCCAGCACGTAACCGGTGAACAAACCGTACTGCGCCCTGCGCGAATGCCCGGAGCGCCGTGAGGAAGTCGGCGCCATGTCAGTTCAGTCCCTCAAGCGGTCATCAGCACGCCGCGGTAGATCGGATCTTCCATGGCGCGGCCCGTGCCTAGCGCGACACAGCTGAGCGGGTCTTCGGCGATAGACACCGGAAGTCCGGTCTCTTCTCGCAAATGATCATCCAGTCCGCTGATCAACGCACCGCCCCCGGTGAGAACGATGCCTTGATCGACGATGTCGGCGGCGAGCTCGGGCGCGGTGTTCTCGAGCGCGATGCGCACTCCCTCGACGATCGCGCCGATGGGTTCGCTGAGCGCCTCCGCGATGTGACCCTGGTTGATCTGGATTTCCTTCGGCACCCCGTTCACAAGATCACGGCCCTTTATGGTGATGACCTCGCCGATGCCGTCTTCGGGCGGGCGCGCGATGCCGTAATCCTTCTTGATCCGCTCTGCCGTGGCTTCGCCGATGAGGAGGTTGTGGTGCCGACGGACGTAGGAGACAATTGCCTCGTCCATCTTGTCGCCGCCGGTGCGGACCGATGTCGTGTAAGCGAGGCCGCGCAGGCTCAGCACCGCGACTTCGGTCGTCCCGCCGCCGATGTCGACCACCATGCTCCCGACTGGTTCAGTTACCGGCATGTCGGCACCGATGGCAGCCGCCATCGGTTCCAGGATGAGATAGACCTGGCTAGCACCGGCGTTCGATGCCGCGTCGCGGATCGCACGGCGCTCGACCGAGGTGGAGCCCGACGGCACGCAGATCACGATCTCGGGGTATCGCAGCAGGCTCTTCTTCCCGTGCACTTTGCGGATGAAGTGCTTGATCATCTCCTCGGCGATCTCGATGTCGGCAATAACGCCGTCGCGCAGCGGGCGGATCGCCTCGATGCTGTCCGGCGTCTTGCCCATCATCATCTTGGCGTCTTCACCCACGGCCTTGACCCGCTTGATGCCGTTCAGGGTCTCGATCGCGACTACCGAAGGCTCGTTTAGGATAATGCCCTGACCTTCGACATAGACCAGCGTGTTCGCTGTGCCGAGGTCGATCGCCATGTTCTGCGAGCCGAATTTCAGAAGATTCGAGAAGAAGCCCATTTCGTTGCGCATTCCGTTGAGTTTCGAGCCTTCGCCGCGTGGGGAACGCGAAAATGCAGCCCGGGGGTGACGGGGATTAAGGCCCCTTACCGAATGGTGCCTCAAAAGGCTAAAAAAAGATGCAACGCCGTCCCCGGCTATCTTCACGGATCGGCTCGAAATTGTGACGCTTGGTCGCTAGTGCGGGCGCATGGCCGAAATCCGCCGTCTACCCGAGGCGCTAGTCAATCGGATCGCCGCTGGCGAAGTGGTGGAACGGCCGGCTGCGGCGCTCAAGGAGTTGGTCGAGAACGCCATCGACGCGGGGGCCAAGAGGATCGCCGTCTTGTTGGAAGAGGGCGGGCTCGATCGCATCGAGGTTACCGACGACGGCTGCGGGATGGATCGGGACGAGATGGCACTCGCCCTGGAGCGCCATGCTACCTCCAAGCTGCCCGGTGAAAGCATCGAACTGGTCGATACGCTGGGATTCCGCGGGGAGGCCCTACCGAGCATCGCCAGCGTGGCCCGCTTCTCGTTGGAAAGCCGCCCGCGTATTGCCGAGCAAGGGTGGCGGCGAGTGCTCGACCATGGCGAGTTGGTCGAGGAAGGTCCGGCCGCCTTGCCGCCCGGTACGCGGGTACGGGTCGAGCAACTGTTCGGCAAAGTGCCCGCACGGCGCAAGTTCCTTCGTTCCGCCCGCAGCGAATACGCGGCTTGCCTCGACGTCGTGCGGCGACTTGCGATGGCGAGGCCGGAGATCGGTTTCACGCTCGATCATGGGGGCCGCCGGGTGTTCGCGCTGCAGCCGGAACAGGACCTCGTCGACCGGGTCGCGCAGGTGGTTGCGCGCGAGCTGAAGGACAACGGTGTATCGATAGACCTCGAACGCGGAGGGTTGCGGCTCAGCGGCATTGCGGGCCTGCCGACCTACAACCGGGGCGTCGCCGACCACCAGTATCTCTTCGTAAACGGCCGGCCGGTGAAGGACCGCTTGCTGGTAGGTGCGGTGCGCGGGGCTTATTCAGACATGCTGGCGCGCGACCGCCACGCAGTTCTTGCCTTGTTTCTCGACCTGCCGCCGGAGGACGTCGACGTTAACGTCCACCCGGCCAAGACCGAAGTTCGCTTCAGGGATGCGGCAGGCGTGCGCGGGTTTATCGTGTCGGGTCTGCGTCAATCGCTGGCGACCGGCGACCGCCGCAGCGCACAGGCACCCGATGCCGGCGCCATGGGCCGATGGATCGTCGAACCGATGGGCGACGACAGCCCGCGCGAACTGGGCTCGATCTTCGGCGGACGCGACTGGAGCGGGCCTTCGGCAGGGGTGCGAGAAGCATCTGCCGCCTGGCGTAGCCACGAAGGCGAGATGATGACGCTGCCGCGGGGAAGGGCGGCCGAAGCCGAAGCCACAGCGGGGCAAATCGAAGACTACCCACTGGGCGTTGCACGCGGTCAGGTGGCGCAAACCTACATTGTGGCGGAGGCGGCGGACGGCCTCGTCATCGTCGACCAGCATGCCGCGCACGAACGGCTGGTGCTGGAACGCCTTCGGGCTGCCGGCGCGGCGGAGGCGACCTCCAGGGCCCAGGCTCTCCTGATCCCCGAAGTCGTCGAGCTGGACGAACCCGATTGCGATCGTCTCGAGAGTGCCGCGGGTAAGCTCGTCAATATGGGCCTGGCCATCGAGCGCTTCGGACCCGGCGCAGTGCTTGTGAGAAGTCTGCCACATGCGCTCTCCGGTGCCGATCCGGCCAAGCTATTGCGCGACATCGCCGACGACATCGCGCGGCACGGTGAAAGCCTGCTCCTCGGCGAGAAGCTCGATTTGGTGCTCGCGACAATGGCCTGTCATGGCTCGGTGAGGGCGGGGCGCACCCTGTCGGTGGCCGAGATGAACGCCTTGCTGCGCGAGATGGAGCGCACGCCGCGATCCGGTCAATGCAACCATGGGCGGCCTACGTGGGTTAAGCTCCGCATGGAAGACGTCGAAAAGCTGTTCGGGAGACACTGATGCGGGTTGCTCTGGTTCTAACCCTCGCGCTGCTTGGGGCCGCCTGCAGCGAGGACGCGCCGTCACCGGCGGAGAAGGCGCGGCAGGACGATGCCGATGTCGCCGCCGTGAAAGAGGCGCAGGTCCCGCCGCCGGCGCCGGTCGCCCCAGAGCGCATCCTCTATCCCGACATCGAGCGCTACAAATTGCACGGCGCCGGCTGCAACTTTGCACCGGAAGGCAGCATGGCGGCCATTGTGCTCGCACAGCCGGCCCACGGATACATGAAGATCGACGGGAAGCTCGTAGCCTTCGCGCCCGACGTTGGCAGCGGAGACCTGCCGCTCGGGGCCAAGGGCAAGTACACAGCAGGTGCGTGGTCCTTCGTGCTCGATCTTGCCGAAGGTGAAGGCGAGCAAGACGGCAGTGAGACGGTGAACTTCCCTGCGAAACTGGTGCTCCGCAACGATCGCGACCAGATCGTCTACGAAGCGAACGGCATCGCGCAGTGCGGAAGCTGAACTAGTCCTCGATCGGCACTTCGGGGTTGCGCACCTGAATCAGACCGTTCGAGGTCATCTCCATCACCGCCTCATCGTTCTGATTGAAGACCTTCAGGTGCGACTTGAACAGGCCCATTTCGGGGCGTGACTTGCTGCGGCGCTTCTCCAGGATGGCCGTTTCGCATCGCAGCGTATCTCCCGGGTAAACCGGCTTCAGCCACCGCAGATTGTCCACGCCTGGAGAACCGAGCCCAGCCTGGCGGTTCTCCTTCAGGTTCGACACCAACATCGACATCGTCATCGCACAAGTATGCCAGCCACTTGCTGAGAGCCTACGGAAGTGCGTGGCGGCGGCGGCGTCGTCGTCGAGGTGGAACGGCTGCGGATCGTACTTCGTGGCGAATTCCATAACCTCTTCACGCGTGACCTCGTAACGGCCGAAGCGAGAGGTTTTGCCGACCTCGATATCCTCGAAATACTGCACCGCGGTCGATCTCCCACATGAAACGCTCGACCTCATGTAGCCGATCGAAGCCAGGGAAACAGGGGGAGGCGGACCGCTAGCCCCTAGATATGCGGCTTCAAGTCGCCGCGACCTACGTCCGGTATGATGCGGTAGCGGGCCACGATCAGGCTGAAGAGCCCGAACAGGATCAGGCCGATTGCGACGAGCGAATAGAGGAGGCCCATGCCGCTCAGCGCGACGAGTGCGTCGCCCAGACCTTTGACCTCGCTCGACTGGGATAGCCCCGCGCCCTTGATCATCGACCATCCGATCAGCAGGAACACCACCGCTCGCGCCGCGTGGCCCGCGCGACCGATCGGGCGGACATAGTTGGGCGCACCGCCCCCGACGCGCTTCATGAAGTTGGCGGTCCAGGCCGACTTCGCCTGCATCGCCGCGCCGATGATGAACCCGATGCCCACCAAGCCCAGCACCAGCGGGCCAAGATCCCAGGTCAACACGCTACTGGCGGCCTCCTGTCCGCCGCCGTCACCGCTCGATTGCTGCTTGTCGCCATTCGCGAACTGGTAGGCGGTGTAGGCGAGAAACAGGTGAGCGATCCCGCTTGCGCCCGAGCCGATGCGCTTGGCGCGGCCGGAGGCGTCGTCGCCGTGGTTTTCCACATCGCTCGCCGCGTCGATCAGCTTGAACAGCGCATAGGCCAGCAGGCCGAGCGCGACGAGGTAGAGAAGCGGCTTTCCGAGCGGAACGTCCTGGATCAGGTCGAAAACCGCGCTCTGGCCGTCCTTTGCCTTGCCCGCCGTAGATAGCGCGAGGTAGCCAAGCAGAAGGTACACGACGCCTCGCGCGGCGTATCCAAGTCGCACGAGCCAACTGAACTTTTCGGATTTATCGACCATCGCGGCACTCTCCCTTTCGCGCCTAACGGATAGCGCGCGGGTTAGTGCCCCGGCCGGATCACACGTTGAACTTGAACATCATCACGTCACCGTCCTGGACCAGGTACTCCTTGCCTTCCTGGCGAAGCTTACCCGCCTCGCGCGCACCGCCTTCGCCCTTCAAGGCGATGTAGTCGTCGTAGGCGATCGTCTCTGCCCGGATGAAGCCCCGTTCGAAGTCGGTATGAATCTCGCCCGCCGCCTGGGGCGCCTTGGCACCGGCGGGAAATGTCCACGCGCGCGCTTCCTTGGGACCGGCCGTGAAGAAGGTCTTCAGGCCCAGAAGCGTGTAACCGGCCCGGATGACCCGGGCGAGGCCGCTCTCGGTGAGGCCAAGCGCGTCGAGATACTCCGAACGCTCTTCTTGCGGCATCGCGACAAGCTCGCTCTCGATCGCCGCAGACACCACTACTGCTTGCGCTCCCTCGGCCCCTGCCTTCTCGAACACCTTGGCCGACAGCTCGTTGCCTTCGGCGGCATCTTCTTCGGCGACATTGCAGACGTAAAGGACCGGCTTGGCCGTCAGCAGCTGGGCCTGAGCGAGCGTCCGCACCTCATCCTCGCCATTGGGTTCGGTCAGGCGGGCAGGCTTGCCTTCGCGCAGCAGTTCGAGCGCCTGGCCGAGCACGCTGGCCATCACTTTGGCTTCCTTGTCGCCGGCAGCCGCTTTCTTGGCGGCGGCGGGGACACGCTTTTCAAGGCTCTCGAGGTCGGCGAGCATCAGCTCGGTCTCGACCACCTCGGCGTCGGCGATCGGATCGACGCGGTTGTTCACATGCTGGATGTCGTCGTCCTCGAAGCAACGCAAGACGTGGACGATTGCATCGACTTCGCGAATGTTGCCGAGGAACTGATTGCCGAGCCCTTCGCCCCTGCTTGCGCCCTTCACGAGGCCGGCGATGTCGACGAAGGCAAGCTGGGTCGGCACGATCTTGGCCGACTTGGCGATCGCGGCGATATTCTCCAGCCGCTCGTCGGGCACCGCGACCTGGCCCACATTGGGCTCGATCGTGCAGAACGGATAGTTCGCGGCCTGCGCGGCCTGCGTCTCGGTAAGGGCATTGAACAGCGTCGACTTGCCGACATTCGGCAGGCCGACGATTCCGCAACGGAAACCCATCGGTCACTCCGGGTGGGGGTGGGTGAAGGGGCGGCCCTTAGCCGAGCCGGGCCGCCGTGCAAAGCGCGGGCGCCCGCGCGGGTGCATGAAAGTCGGTTGCCGCCTCGCGCGTTGTGACTAACTTGCCGCGATAACAAACGGGTGTGCGCGAGTCGGATGGTCATTAGGGAGGACCGCGAATGACTGCTGCTGTCCTGGCGCTCGAGCCACAAACACCGCTGCCGTTGGCGGAAGAGGGGCGGGAGGATACGGCCGCCACGACGATCGGCGAACTGATGGATCAGCCCGTCGGCGTCTTCGGCCCGGCGACGACCGTCTCCGAAGCGATCGAGGTACTCCGCGAACAGGTCAAGAGTGCCTTCGTCACTTATCTCTACATCGTCGACGAGACGGAGCGGTTGTTGGGCCTGGTCGTGATGCGCGAGATGCTGCTGGCCGAGCCGGACGCAACGCTGGAATCGCTGATGATCGCCGATCCCTTCGCCCTAGATAGCGGGTTGCCGCTGGCGGATGCGCTGAAACTGGCGCTGCACAAGCATTTCCCCGTTTATCCGGTGGTTGATAGACGTCGCAAGTTGGTCGGCTTGGTGCGAGGCGCCGACCTGTTCGCCAACCGCGCCATCGCGATCTCCGCGCAATCAGGCTCGATGGTCGGCGTCGACAAGGAGGAGCGGCTGGGCACGTCGCTCGTCCGCTCTCTCAAGCTGCGTCACCCTTGGTTGCAGGTGAACCTTCTCACCGCCTTCATCGCCGCCGGCGTGGTCGGGGTGTTCGAGGACACGCTCAGCCGGCTTGTCATCCTGGCGGTATTCCTACCGGTAATGGCGGGGCAGACGGGCAACACCGGATGCCAGGCATTGGCGGTGACTCTGCGCGGCATGACATTGGGGGACGTAAAGCCCGGCGCGGAGCCCGGTATGGTGCGCAAGGAAGCGACACTCGGCTTTCTCAACGGCGGTCTCGTCGGGCTAACCGCCGGGCTTGGCATGTTTATCTACGCAACGATGCAGGGGGAGGCGAGCCCCCTGACCTTCGCGGCGGTGGTGTTCCTGGCCATGATTACAGCCTGCTCGGTAGCTGGCGTGGCCGGCGCGATGATCCCCATGACGCTCAAAAAGCTCGGTGCCGATCCGGCTACGGCATCAAGCATCTTCCTGACGACGGCAAGCGACGTGGCCAGCATGGGAATTTTCCTCACGCTGGCGACAATCATGCTGCCCGGCGCCTAGTCGAGCACGCCTTCGACGAACGGTGCCATCGGCGAGCGGCCAAGCATTGCGCGCTGCGCTTCGGCCGACACGCGGTTGATCTCCGTTTGCGGCACTCCGCCCTGGCTGACCGGCTTGCGGAGCGGGCGGGTGCCAGCCGGCATCGCGATGATTGCAGCGATAGCCCGCGGCACGTCCATTATATCGGCGCTGCGCCCCGAACCGTCCTCGGTGCCCATGCGCGCCACGACCTGCGGGTAACCGTCGGCATGGCGGGCGGGGGTGCGCGCCTTGAGCGCGCCGGAATAGGCATTGCGATTGACCCACACCTTGGTCGGATAGCCGCCGGGCTGGATGATCGTAACTTCGATCCCGTGCGGCGCGACTTCATAGGCGAGTTGTTCGAACATTGCCTCGACCGCGAACTTGGTCGCCGAATAGTGACCTGCGAAAGGCGCGATCACCCGGCCGAGCTGGCTCGAGATGGCGAAGATCTGCCCGCTCTTGCGCGCGCGCATGCCGGGCAGCACGGCACGGGCAAGCCGGTGATAGCCGAACACGTTGGTGTCGAAGGCGAGCCGGGTGGCTTCCATATCCTGCACCTCGACAGGGCCGGTGATGCCGACGCCGGCGTTGTTGACCAGCACGTCGAGGCCGCGGCCGGTTAGCCCCTCAGCTTCTGCCACAGCGCGGTTGACCATGTCCTCGTCGGTCACGTCGAGCTCGAGCACCGTGAGATCGAGATCCTCGTCTCGCGCGAGCTTGCCCAATTCCTCGGCCTCCGTCCGCGGCACGTTGCGCATCGTGGCAAAGACCTTCGCCCCCGCGCGGGCAAAATGCTCGGCACTGGCGCGCCCGAAACCCGACGAGCTCCCGGTGATGAGGATCGATTTTTCCTTGAGATTGGGGAGGGCGGTCGGCTCTACGGCCTTGGCGGAGGCGACTAGCGCCCCGGTGGCGGCGGCACCGGCAAGCAGGGAACGGCGGTCGATGGCAGGCATTGAAGACTCCTCTCGGGGCCCGACGCTAACGCCGAAGCTCCGTTTCGCCAATCGAGGAGCGAGTGACATGCACCGGTCGACGAGCGTCGTTGTTCTCGCGCTTTTGCTCGCCGCCTGCGAGACCACCAACTCGGACGACTGGACAGGCGGTGCGAGCACGGCCTTCAATCAAGCCGAGCGCAGTTGCAGCGCGCTGATGACGGACATCGAACGCGAAGACCGTCGCCGGGATTTCTACATCGGCTGCATGCGATCTCTCGGATGGACCCCCAAGCCGGGCGCCTCGATCGAGATCTAGGAGGTTTCGGGCGGATTGATGTAGCCGAGCCGCAGCAACTCGCTTCGCAGCACATGGAGTGCCCACACATCGTAGACGGCGTGACCGATGATCGCCGTCAGCAAGCTCCCGGTCCACCAATAGACCGCGCCGAACATCAACCCGATCATGAAGATCAACGCACCGACCTGCGGTTTCGCGAGATGAAAGAGGGCGAAGATCAGGGCGCTCGCGACGATCGCGAATACCGGCCCCGCGCTGTCCTGCACGAGCGTCATGATCCCGCCTCGAAAGAGGGCTTCCTCGCCGAGGCCGGCGCACAGCGCGATCCAGACGTAGAGCCGGGAATCGGCACGCTCCGCAAACAGCACGGCCAGGTGCGACTGGAGGTGGGCGGTGTGTTCCAGGAACGCCGGCCACTGGCGAAAGGCGATGGCCGCCAGCGCAATCATCAGCAAACCGAAAGAAAGGCCGCCTGCAACCGGTCGCCAGCCGAAGTCGATGAAATCGGAATGCTCGCGGCCTGAGTAGTGCCACATGAGGGCGCCGGCGGCCACGAAGAGGGCGGTCTGCAGACCAAGCCCGACGGCGACGCGCGCGGGCGGGAGCGCCTCACTCATGGAGTCGGCGGGCGACCTCGCTCATGAAGCGCGCGTCGTCTCCCTGAGCCAGCCAATCGGCTTCGGCCGCAAGGGCGCCGAGCATGGCGGCGAGATCGTCCATCTCCGCCTTCGCGAAGTTACCCAGGACATGCCCGGTAACTCGATCCTTATGTCCGGGGTGGCCGATGCCCATTCGCACGCGGCGAAACTCGGGGCCGAGATGCTGATCGAGCGAGCGCAGGCCGTTATGGCCGGCGAGGCCGCCGCCGATGCGCACTTTGACCTTGAACGGCGCCAAATCGAGCTCGTCGTGGAATACCGTCAGCGCCTTGACGCCGAGCTTGTAGAACCGCAGCACCTCGGACACCGACCGGCCGCTCTCGTTCATATAAGTCGCCGGCTTGAGCAGGAGGATCTTTTGGGCGCCGATGCGTCCTTCCTGGACCCAACCGCTGAACTTCTTCTGGACTGGACCGAAGCCGTGCACGTCGGCGATCACGTCGACGGCCATGAAACCGACGTTGTGGCGATGCAGCGCGTACTGCTGACCGGGGTTACCGAGACCTGCCCAGATTTGCATGGCGGGCTCCTATCGCGCGAGGGATGAAAAGCAAAACGCCGGCCCCCTCGCGAAGACCGGCGTTTGCCGTGTTCTGTACGTGGAAGGGGGGATTACTCCTCCGCTGCTTCCTCGGTGGTCTCTTCGCTCGATGCATCGGCGGCGGCGGCGGGTGCCTCGTCCTCGGCATCTTCGCCTTCCGACCGCTTGAGCGCGGACGGCGCGACCAAGGTCGCGATGGTGAAGTCGCGGTCGGTGATCGCGCTTTCCGTGCCGGCGGGCAGGGTAACCTCGCTGATATGGATCGAATCGCCGATGTCCTTGCCGGTGACATCGATCGTGATGTCGTCGGGGATCTTGTCCGACTCGCAAACCAGCTCGAGCTCGTGGCGAACGATGTTGAGCACGCCGCCCTTCTTGAGGCCGGGGCTGTCCTCTTCGTTGACGAAGATCACCGGCACGGCGACCTGAATCTTCGAGTCCTTCGACAGGCGCAGGAAATCGACGTGAAGGGGACGGTCGCTGACCGGATCGAACGCGACGTCCTTGGGAATCGCGCGGACTTGCTTTCCGGCGACTTCGACCATCACGATCGAGTTCATGAAGTGTCCGGTGCCGAGCTGACGCATCAGCTCCTTCGCCTCGACGTGGATCGGGGTGGGTTCTTCCTTGCCGCCGTAAATCACGGCGGGGACTCGGCCTTCGCGGCGCAATACACGGGAGGCTCCCTTGCCAGCCCGTTCGCGCGCCTCGGCCGGCAGGGTCAGAGCTTCGCTCATCGTAGTGCCTTTCAAATGCGGGTTTCAACCGGTCCGCCACGCCTCCAGGGATGACCATGACGCCGGAAGCGCGGGCCGTTAGCGGGCGGATGCCGAAAAGGCAAGCTCAGCGTAGGCGGCGGACCGTGTAGCCTTCGCTCGCGAGCAGTTCGGGGAGACCTTCGGGCGGAGCAAGGTGCGCGGCGCCGACCGCGACCAACGGGCGGCGGCCCGCCTCCAGCATGGCGTCGATACGCGCCGCCCACGCGCGGTTGCGCTGGACCAGCATCGCGTCCTTGAGCTCCGGATCGGCGAGCATGCCCTCGTCGCCCTCGCGGGCGATCGCATCCATGTCGCCCTTCAGCCACAGCTTGGCGAGCTTGGCGGAGTCGGCGCTGGTCATCGTATCTTCCTCGACCACGGCGCGAAGCAGGTCGCGCTGATCTTCCTCGGGCAGGCGGTCGAAAATGGCGAACTGGCCTTCGACCCCTTCCAGCTCCTCGACCGGCCGGGCGCGAAAGTCGCGCAGAAGGGCGCGATCGACGCCGTTATCGGCTCTCGTGTCGTCCGCCAGTTGAGCAAGAGTGATTGCCGCGGCCCAGGTCTCGACCGCCTTGAAATCCGCTTCGCGATAACCGCCCTTGGTGAGCAGCGCCCCGAGCTTCGGTCGCAAGTCGGCGGGCACTCGCTCGGACAGCGGGGGAAGACCTTCTGCGGAGTGCGACAAGCGGGTGAACGTAGCGGCGAGTTTGCCCGTGTCCGAGAGATCCTCGACCTCGACCACCAGAAGATCGGCCCCGACGATCGCCTTGTCGATCGCCGGGGTCCGCCATTGCGCTCCGTCGGGGAGGGCGTGGATGGTGCCGAAAAGCCAGCCGGCGGGCCGGCCGTCCGCTAGTTGAATCTCCCACAAGGCGGGGTCGGCCGCCGGTAGATCGGGAGGTGCGGCCCGCTCGCACGCGCTCAGCGCAAGCGCCGCAAGCAGGCCGATGACAGCGCGGATCATTGCACCCGCTTGCTCTTGATGCCCCGCTCGGCCAGCGCGTACTGAACGCTCTGATTGCCCGCCAGATGGCCTGCGCCGACCGCCATGAACACCGTGCCGGGGCGGTCGAGGCGGTCGTCGATCCACTGGGCCCAGTTGCGGTTGCGCGCATAGAGCAGCCGGTCGGCCAGCGCGGGATCGTCCATCGCCGCGTTCATCAGCTCGGCGAGCTTGTCCGCATCGCCCGCCTGCCACGCGGCGACCATGTCGTCGAGCGACGGCACGACCTTGTCGATATTCTCGGCCGTCGTGGTGAGGAAGCGGATCTGCGCTTCCTGCGGCAGCTCGTCGAACAGCTTCATCTGACTGTCGAGCGTCTCGACCGCCCCCCGCTCGATCGTGCCGGCCTTCGTCTCGAGGACTTTCTCGACGCCCTTGTCGAGCTTGTAGCCGCTTTGCATCAGCGGGAGGACCGACATGGTCATTGCCGCGAACCAGGGTTCGAAGCGGTCGAATGCCTCGGGCGGTACCTTGATCTTGGCCAACGCAGCTTCGTAAGTCGTCCGCTGCTCGGCGGTGAGCAGGCTGCGCAAGGTCTTTTCGGGCGGCAGCGTGGCCATCGACATGATGGTCTGCTGCGCGGACGGATCGGTCAGCGCGCTCGGCGGCAGCTCGGTGACGATGGAATCGGAGGCTGCAAGCGCGCTCGATATGCGGCCGTCGAACCAGTTGGTGGTCTCTGGCAACACATGAACGGTGCCGAACAGGTAGATGGTGGTGTCTTCGTCGGCCACTTTCCACAGCGCGGGACCGGCCGGAACGGCGGCGACCGCGACCGGCTCGGCAGCGGTGGTTGCGCAAGCCGACAGCGCGAAAAGGGCGGTGGCGGGAACGAGAGTGCAGGCTAGTCTTCTGAACACGTGAATGTGCCTCCTGATTACGAGATACGGATGGATGGGGAAAGCTGAACCTCAGCCGTAGCGGCGCACCAGCCAGACGATGCCCCAGACGGTGATTACGACGAGGAAGGTGATCATTTCCTGGGGTTCGGGCAGGAACCCGCCGCGCCAGCCGAACCACCAGGTCGGAGCGATGGCGCAATAGGCGTACATCCCGGCGAGCGTGCCGTCGCGGTAGGCGCTGGCCTCGTGCTCGTCGATCGAGCGGTGCCATTTCCAGGTTATCGGCGGGACCAGCAGGAGCCAGACCGCGATCACCGCGATCGCCATCCAGCCCGCCATCGGTGCGTTGCTGAACGCACTGGGGGACTCCTGCCCGGTCGCGAGGCTGCCGAGAGCGAGAAGAAGCCCTAGGCCGCCGCCGATCAGCGCCGAGATCGTCAGCATGCGCCGCGACTGGGTCACTCGCGGCGAACTTTGCGCATAGATGCGCGGCAACACGCGCCGCAGAGCCAGGCCGCATCCGATAACGAGGGCCACCACGGCGACCAGGACCACCGCCGCCAGCGGCTTCATGGTCCCGCGCTCGATCGTGCCCGCCACCACGCCGGTGATAATGCCGAGGGACATCATCAGCCCGAGGCTCGTAAGCGCGACGATCACGACAGGATGCCGCCACCTCGGTGTCGGCATGTCATCCATGGTCATCGAAAATCTCCTCGATCGGCAGGGCGAACAGCCGGGAAATGCGAAAGGCGAGAGGCAGCGACGGATCGTGCTTGCCAGTTTCGATAGCGTTGACCGCCTGACGCGACACGTCGAGCCGCAAGGCCAATTCGGCCTGGCTCCAGTCCCGCTCCGCGCGAAGCACTTTCAGGCGGTTCTTCACGTCAGGAGGTTACGTCTATATGTCATGTATACCTGACTATATGTCGCGATTCGCTGACCATGTCAAACATACCTGACATCGCCCGCCCGTTGACCGCTTTCCGGCCATCCGCCATGGCGCGCCGCACTATGGCGCGCGACCCTTCCAAGAGCTTCCAGGACATGATCCTGACGCTCCACGATTTCTGGAGCGCGAACGGCTGTCTGATCCTGCAGCCTTACGACATGCGGATGGGGGCGGGCACGTTCCACACCGCGACCACACTGCGCGCACTGGGGCCGGAGCCGTGGAACGCCGCGTTCGTCCAGCCGTGCCGCCGGCCAACCGATGGTCGCTATGGCGAGAACCCCAACCGGCTGCAGCATTACTATCAGTACCAGGTGATCCTTAAGCCGAGCCCGCCGGACCTGCAGGGACTCTACCTGCAGAGCCTTGCCGCGATCGGCATCGATCCGCTGAAGCACGACATCCGCTTCGTCGAGGACGACTGGGAAAGCCCCACGCTCGGCGCCTGGGGGCTGGGCTGGGAGGTCTGGTGCGACGGGATGGAGGTGACCCAGTTCACCTATTTCCAGCAGATGGGCGGGTTCGACTGTAAGCCGGTCGCCGGCGAACTGACTTATGGGCTCGAACGCCTCGCGATGTACCTTCAGGGCGTCGACAACGTCTATGATCTCGATTTCGACGGCCGCGGGGTTAGCTACGGGCAAGTGTTCCTAGAAAACGAAAAGCAGATGTCGAAGTGGAACTTCGAGGTCGCCGATACCGACGGCCTGTTCGACCTGTTTCGCAAGGCGGTCGCCGAGTGCAAGAATGCGCTCGCTGCGGGGCTGCCGATCCCGGCTTACGAGCAGGCGATCGAGGCGAGCCACGTGTTCAATCTGCTCCAGGCGCGCGGCGTGATCAGCGTGCAGGAACGGGCAAGCTACATGGCCCAAGTGCGTGACCTCGCCCGCGGCAGCTGCGAGGCGTACATGGCCAAGGAAGCCGACCGCTGGGCGGGCGAATACGCGGGGTGGAGCGCGTGAGCGCCTTCCTCCTCGAACTGCGCTGCGAGGAAATACCCGCGCGGATGCAAGCAGGCGCTCGGGCCGAACTGGAGAAGCTGTTCCGCAAGGAGCTGGACGCGGCCGGCGTCGCGGCGGGTGAGGTGACGGTGTGGTCGACCCCGCGCCGCCTCGCGCTGATCGCGCGCGACCTTCCCGATGCGACCGAGGCGATCCGCGAGGAGACCAAGGGGCCGCGTAGCTCGGCCCCCGAACAGGCGCTCGAAGGGTTTCTGCGCAAGACGGGCCTCACCAAGCACCAGCTCGAGGACCGCGACGGCGTGTTCTACGCGGTGGTCGAGAAGCCGGGCCGCGCGACCCGCGAGGTGCTCGCCGAGGCGATTCCGGCGATCGTCCGCGCATTCTCGTGGCCCAAATCGATGCGATGGGGAGGGGCATCGCTTTCGACCGAGAGCATTCGCTGGGTGCGGCCGATGTCGGGCATTGTCGCCATCCTCGGCGAAGACCTGGTCGAGTGCGAGGTGGGCGGTGTCGTCAGCGGCTACGCCACCCTCGGTCACCGCTTTCACCACGACGGCCCGATCACCATCGGCGGGGCGGACGACTATCAGGAGAAGCTGCGCGCCTGCCACGTGCTCGTCGATCACGCGGAACGGCAGGACCTGATCCGGGAGGGCGCAAAGGCGGCCGCCGAGGCCGAAGGGCTGACGCTGGTCGAGGACGAGGGCCTGGTGGTAGAGAACGCGGGGCTCACCGAATGGCCGGTGCCCCTGCTCGGCCGCTTCGAGGCCGCGTTCCTCGACGTGCCGCCCGAGGTCATCCAGCTCACCGCGCGGACCAACCAGAAGTATTTCGTCTGCAACGATGTGGCAGGCAAGCTCGCCAACGCGTTCGTATGCACCGCCAACATCGATCCCGTCGACGGCGGCGCGGGGGTGATCGACGGCAACCGCAAGGTCCTCGCCGCGCGCCTCTCCGACGCGCGGTTCTTCTGGGAGCAAGACCGCAAGACCCCGCTGGCGGACCACGCGAAGAAGCTGGAGCGGATCACCTTCCACGAGAAGCTCGGAACCGTGGCCGACAAGGTCGAGCGTGTCGCCAAGCTGGCGCGGTGGCTGGTGGCAGAGGGCGTGGTCAAGGGTGCGGACCCGGACCAGGCGGAACAGGCCGCGCGCCTCGCCAAGGCCGACCTCGTCACCGAGATGGTTGGCGAGTTCCCCGAGTTGCAGGGCATGATGGGTGGCTACTACGCGCGAGCGGAGGGCCTCCCTGATGCGCTCGCCGATGCAGTGCGCGACCACTACAAGCCGGCCGGCCAAGGCGACGAGGTTCCAACCGCCCCGCTGACGGTGGCGGTAAGCCTGGCGGATAAGCTGGATACCATCTCGGCGTTTTTTGGGATCGATCAAAAGCCGACGGGTTCGAAGGACCCGTTCGCCCTTCGCCGGGCAGCGCTGGGCATCATCGAACTGATCGGCCAAAATTCGCTGCGCCTGCCGCTCATACCCGCGGTGCGCGGCGCGCTTGCGCTAAGGGCGGGGCAGGGCAGCAGCGCTGACGCGGCCCACCTGCTCGATCGTGCCGCCGGCGAAGTGATCGCGTTCTTCGCCGACCGACTCAAAGTCCAGCAACGCGAGGCGGGCGTCCGCCATGACCTGATCGATGCGGTGTTCGCGCTTGGCGGGGAAGACGATCTCATCCGCCTGCTCGCCCGCGTGAAGGCGCTGCAGGCGTTCATGGGCAGCGAAGATGGCGCTAACCTTCTCGCCGGCTACAAGCGCGCAGCGAACATCCTCAAAAAGGAGGAGTGGTCGGGCGACAAGGCGGCAGATCAATCTCACAAGGCGCAGGGCATCCCCCGCACCGGCGAGGAAGACCCGCTGGCCGTTGTCGACGATCCCGATCTCGCGGTAGTCGTCCAGGCGCGGATGGCACTCGAGCGCGAGCGCGCGAATTCGCTTTCCTACACGCCCGAGCCTGCCGAAATGGCGCTGATCGAGGCGCTCGATTCGGCCGAGCCCACCGCCAGCCGTGCGGTCGAGGCCGAGGACTTTGGCGCCGCGATGGCCGCGCTTGCGTCGCTGCGTGCGCCGATCGATTCGTTCTTTGACAATGTGACCGTGAACGACGCCGACCCCGCCAAGCGCGCGGCGCGCCTCAACCTGCTCGCCCGGTTCCGCGATGCGGTGCACCGGGTGGCCGATTTCAGCCGCATCGAGGGGTGAGAAAGAGGCGCGGTGGTGATGTGTCACCCAAACCCAACAAATTTTCGAGACAAAAACAGTGTCTTGCACATTTTCCTAGGGTGACACTGTCACTCTGAACCGGAAGAACAGCGCGCGCGATGACCCAGCAGACAGTCTATTTCTTCGGCGGCGGTACTACGTCGAACGACCCGCGGTCGAAGGACAAGACGATCGTCGGCGGCAAGGGTGCCAACCTCGCCGAGATGGCGGGGATTGGCCTGCCCGTACCCCCCGGTTTTACCGTCACCACCGAGGAATGCGCCGCCTACGGCGCGACCGGCGCGCTCTCCGATGCGCTGCAGGCGGAAATCCGCAAAGGCATTCAGCACATCGAGGCGGCGACCGGCTGCCGCTTCGGCGTGCCCGGCGCGGGAGTGCCGCTGCTGGTCTCCGTCCGCTCGGGCGCGCGGGTGTCGATGCCCGGAATGATGGATACCGTGCTCAACCTCGGAATGGACGAGCAGGCCGTCGAGAGCCTGGCCGACACCAGCGGCGACGCGCGCTTCGCGTGGGATAGCTACCGCCGCTTCATCCAGATGTACGCCGACGTGGTGATGGGTGTCGATCACGGACTGTTCGAGGAAGCGCTCGAGATCGCCAAGGAGGACAACGACGCCGCGCTCGACACCGAGCTGTCGGTCGAGGCGCTCGAGGGCCTCACGCTCAAGTACAAGCAGATCGTCCGCGAGGAAGCGGGCCGTGAGTTCCCCGACGATCCGTGGGAGCAGCTCTACGGCGCGGTAGCCGCGGTGTTCGACAGCTGGGACAGCGATCGGGCCAAGGTCTATCGCCGCCTCAACGACATCCCCGGCAACTGGGGCACCGCCGTGACCGTGCAGGCGATGGTGTTCGGCAACATGGGCGATACCAGCGCCACCGGCGTCGCCTTCACCCGCGATCCCGCTACCGGCGAGCGGGCTTACTACGGCGAATGGCTGGTCAACGCGCAGGGCGAGGACGTCGTCGCCGGCATCCGCACCCCGCAGTACCTGACTCACGCCGCGCGAGAGGCGGCGGGCGCCAAGCTGCCGAGCATGGAAGAGGCGATGCCCGAGGCCTACGGCGAGCTCGCCCGGGTGTTCGACCTGCTCGAACGGCACTACCGCGACATGCAGGACATCGAATTCACCGTGCAGCAGGGCAAGCTGTGGATGCTCCAGACTCGAAGCGGCAAGCGGACCGCCAAGGCCGCGCTCAAGATGGCGGTCGACATGGCGGGCGAGGGGCTGATCGACGAGAAGACGGCGATCCTGCGGGTCGATCCGATGGCCTTGGACCAGCTGCTCCACCCGACGCTCGATCCCCGGGCGCCGCGCGATGTGCTGACCACTGGGTTGCCCGCTTCGCCCGGTGCGGCGAGCGGCAAGATCGTCCTCGACGCCGATACGGCCGAAAGCTGGGCCGGGCGCGGCGAAAAGGTGATCCTGGTGCGGGTCGAAACCTCGCCCGAAGACATCCACGGCATGCACGCAGCGCAAGGCATCCTCACCGCGCGTGGCGGGATGACGTCGCACGCGGCGGTGGTGGCGCGCGGGATGGGGCGCTGCTGCGTGTCCGGCGCCAGCGCGGTGTCGATCGATCTCAAGGCGCGCACCTTGCTCATCGCCGGGCGCGAGCTCGCGGAGGGCGATGTGCTGACGCTCGACGGCTCGACCGGGCAGGTAATGGCGGGGGAGGTCGCCACCATCGAGCCGCAGCTCTCGGGCGACTTCGGCACCCTGATGGAATGGGCCGACCGTCACCGGCGGATGAAGGTGCGCACCAACGCGGAGACGCCCGCCGACTGCCGCATGGCGGTGAGCTTCGGCGCGGAAGGCATCGGCCTGTGCCGCACCGAGCACATGTTCTTCGACGCGAGCCGCATCAGCGCGGTGCGCCAGATGATCCTCGCCGAGGACGAGCGCGGCCGGCGCAAGGCGCTCGCCCTGCTGCTCCCCGAGCAGCGAGCCGACTTCGCCGAGATCTTCCGTGTAATGGCCGGCCGTCCGTGCACCATCCGCCTGCTCGACCCCCCGCTCCACGAGTTTCTACCCACGGGCGACGCGGAGTTCGCCGAACTGGCCGAGATCACCGGCTATGGCGTCGATCACCTCAAGCGCCGCGCGGAGGAATTGCACGAGTTCAATCCTATGCTCGGCCACCGCGGTTGCCGGCTCGGCATCACCTACCCCGAAATCTACGAGATGCAGGCGCGGGCGATCTTCGAAGCGGTGTGCGATGTCGCGGGTGAGGGGGAAGCACCGGTGCCGGAGGTGATGATCCCGCTCGTCGCGTCGAAGCGCGAACTGGAACTGCTCAAGGCGCTCGTGGATCGAACCGCGCAGGAGGTCTTCGCCGAGAAGGGCCGGTCGGTCGGCTATCTGGTGGGCACGATGATCGAGCTGCCGCGAGCCGCGCTGATGGCCGGCCAGATCGCCGAGGAAGCCTCATTCTTTTCGTTTGGAACCAACGACCTGACGCAGACTACTCTCGGCGTTTCGAGGGACGACGCGGGCCGCTTCCTGTCGGAGTATGTCGGCAAGGGCATCTTCGCGCGCGATCCCTTTGTCAGCGTGGATATCGAGGGCGTCGGGCAACTCGTCCGCATTGCGGCCGAACGGGGCCGGGCGACCCGGCCTGACCTCAAGCTCGGCATCTGTGGCGAGCACGGCGGAGACCCGGCGAGCATCGCGTTCTGCGAGGAAGTCGGTCTCGATTACGTGTCTGCGAGCCCCTACCGCGTGCCGATCGCCCGCCTCGCGGCAGCGCAAGCAGCACTCCGCTGATCGTGCTGGGCGAGCTAGCGCCAGCCGGTGAGAGTGAGGATTTCGACGGTCTCGGCCACCCTTCCGTGCCGGTCGGCGTCGGCAAGGAAGGTCTCGCGCGCGCGATCCAGCCCGGCCCGGGTGAGCGGCGGCGCGGCGTCGTTGAGCGCGCTTGTCAGGCCTTGCGAGCGCAAGTCCGCAATCAGCGTGTCGAGCGAACCATAAAGCAGGCGGATGGTCCACCCGTCGGCAACTTGCCGCGCGAAGCCGGCGCGCTGGAGCAGGCCCGCACCGGATCGTGCGTCCACGGCGGGGTGCAGCCGCGCCGCGGGCCGCTCGCCGTCGGCGGCGAGCAACGCGCTTCGAAGCCGGGGCAAGCTTCCTGCGCCGACCATGCTTGCCAGCATGACACCGCCGTCGCCGAGCGCCAGCCGCTGGTGGATCAACGCGCCGGGCAGGTCGTTGACCGTGTCGAGCGCCGCCAGGCTGACGATCAAGCCGAAGCCGCCGAACGAGTAGGGCGCCTCGAGGTCGAGTGTGCCAGGTTCAGCGACGGTTACCCGCATGTCCTTGCGTTCGAGCAGTCGGCCGAGTTCGGCGGCGCCGGTACCGAGCACCAGCGCTCGGTCGGGCGAGAGACGCATGAACTCGATCCGCTCCAGTGCGTCCTCGATAAGCGAGTCGGCAAGCCAATCGGCCGCTCCGTGACGCGATTGCAGTGCTTTCGCTCGGGCGGCACGGGCGGTCTTGCGCCGCGCGCTGAATATCTCGGGTGGCAAGTCACGCGCCATGGGCGATGCCCTGCCCCCAGGACCGCGGAGAGGCAAGAGTGAGCGTGGCCGCCGCTGTCCGCGAAGGTGTCGCGCCGATCGTCGACCTGATCTACCCGCCCCGATGCCCACTATGTGGGACTGCGATCGGCGCCCAGACCGGCCTGTGCGGCGACTGCTGGAGTGAGCTGCGCATCCCTGGCGAGCCGGCCTGCGCCACGTGCCAGCGCCCCTTCGGCACGGCGGATTTGGGCGACAGCGCGAGATGCGGCCCCTGCCTTGCGGCGCCGCCACTGCACGACGGCATCGCCGCCGGGACGCTTTACGGCGAGGGTTCGCGCAAGCTGGTGCTTGCATTCAAGCATGGGCGACGCATTGCGCTCGCCCCCATGCTCGCACGGCTGATCGCCGCCAGGCTGCCCGCACTGGAAGGGGCGTGGCTGGTGGTGCCCGTGCCGCTCCATCGCTGGCGCTTATGGTCGCGGGGCTTCAACCAGGCGGCGCTTTTCGCGCGCGAGCTCGCCAAGCTTAGTGGAGCAGCACTCGTGGTGGACGGGCTGGTTCGCTCGAAGCGGACGCCCATGCTGGGCGGGCTGGGCCGCAAGGCAAGAGCGCGCGTGCTCGGGGGAGCCTTGCAAGTTAATCCGTCACACGGAGCGAAGCTCAAGGGCGCTCAGGTGATCCTCGTCGACGATGTGCTGACCAGTGGCGCCACAAGCGAAGCCTGCGTGCGAGCGCTCAAGCGCGCGGGGGCGGCGAAAGTGATCGTCGCATGCTTCGCGCGGGTACTGGACGAAGTGGAAGGAGTGATCCCCGCAAACGAAACGCCCGGGGCGCGAACCCCGGGCGTACCGTGACGAAATACGCTGGACCCGCTCTGAACTTTCATCCCGAGCTTCGGCAGTCACCCCCTGACCACCTGGATCCGATCCCTCATCGTCTGCTTCCAGAGTCGCGCTAGGCGCGGTGCTCCTTCGGCGGTCCCTGAACCTGGCGCTCTATCGGCACCGGCGTTCCGGTTCGCTGCCCGTGTGGCTGCGGGGCAAAATGTCTCATTGAACCGCCATTCATCAAAGCGACATCTTGCGCGGGTGCCGATTTTGACGGAGTGCTGTTGTTATAGTGCAACAAGCTTCGTTCTCCTTGGCCGAGATGCCCGACGCGGCTTTTGCTGCGAAGTTCGACGCAAACGGTTTGCTAACGGCCGTGGTCGTCGACGCCGCCAATAAGGCAGTTCTCATGGTCGCTTTTATGGACGAGGAAGCGTTGACTGCTACGCGAGAGACCGGCTTTGCGCACTTCCACTCGCGATCGCGCGGGCGGCTGTGGAAGAAGGGCGAGAGTTCGGGCCACTTCCTCAAGATCGAGCGAGTGCTGGTCGATTGCGACCAAGATGCACTGGTGCTCGAATGCATGCCGGCCGGGCCGACTTGCCATACGGGCATGGACACCTGCTTCTATCGCGTTCTTGACGGGGAGGCTCTCCGCCCCGTCAATGCTTGACGGAAACGTAAAGCTACGGCTATTTCGTGCCATGGCCGAACCCGCTCGCAAGTCCGACCCGACCCATCAGGGCGCCCATATCGAGCGCCCCGACCATCTCGAGCGCGAACAGTTCTCGATCTCCGACCTGACGGAGGAATTCGGCTGCACCGCGAGGGCGTTGCGCTTCTACGAGGATGAGGGCCTGATCGCCCCGCGGCGGGTGGGTCTCGCCCGTATCTACTCGAAGCGCGACCGGGCCCGCCTGGCGTGGATCATGCGCGCAAAGAACGTGGGCTTCAGTCTCGGCGACATTCGCGAGATGATCGACCTGTACGATCTCGGCGACAACCGCGTCGAACAACGCCGTTTCACCATAGAAAAGTGTCGCGAACACATCGCAAAATTGAAGCGCCAGCGCGCCGACATCGACTCGGCGATTACGGAGCTCACCGAGTTCATCTCCCATGTCGAGCGTGTCGCAGACGCCGGCTGATAAGGACCGAGAATGCCGACCTATACCGCGCCCACCCGCGACACCAAGTTCGTCGTCAACGAAGTTCTCGACCTGCCGAGCTACGGCAACCGGCCCGGCTTCGAAAGCGCGACGCCCGACCTCATTGACACGGTGATCGACGAGTGTGGCAAGTTCTGCGCGGAGGTCCTGGCGCCGCTAAACCAGGTCGGCGACCGAGAAGGCTGCACGCGCCATCCTGACGGCTCGGTGACCACCCCGACAGGTTTCAAGCAGGCCTTCGACCAGTACGTCGAGGCGGGTTGGTCGACCCTGTCAGCGCCCGCCGACTTTGGCGGCCAGGATATGCCCCATGTGTTGGGCTTCGTGCTTGAAGAATTTGCCTCGACTGCGAATCATTCGTTCGGGATGTATCCTGGGCTGACCAATGGCGCGGTGAGTGCGCTCCTCGCCTTTGGGAGCGATGAGCTCAAACAGCGTTACGTGCCGAACATGATCGCCAACAAGTGGCTCGGAACGATGAACCTCACCGAGCCCCAATGCGGCACCGACCTCGGCCTGATAAGGACCAAGGCCGAGCCCCAGGCCGACGGCAGCTACGCCATCACTGGCACGAAGATATTCATTTCCGCCGGTGAGCACGACCTTACCGAGAACATCATCCACCTCGTCCTCGCCAAGACGCCGGGTGCGCCGGATAGCAGCAAGGGCATCAGCCTGTTCGTGGTGCCGAAGGTGCTGGTGAACGACAACGGCACGCTCGGCGATCGCAACGCTGTCCATTGCGGCTCGATCGAGCACAAGATGGGCATTCACGGCAACTCGACCTGTGTCATGAACTACGACGGCGCGAAGGGCTGGTTGGTCGGCGAGGAAATGCGCGGGCTGGCGGCGATGTTCGTCATGATGAATGCCGCGCGCTTGGGTGTGGGCATCCAGGGCCTCGCTCAAGCCGAGGTCGCCTACCAGAACGCCGTGGCCTACGCACGCGACCGGCGGCAGGGCCGCGCGCTTTCCGGGCCCGCGGACCCTGAGCAGAAGGCCGATAACATCATCGTTCACCCCGACGTGCGCCGCATGCTGATGGACGCCAAGGCGTTCACCGAGGGAATGCGCGCGCTCTACCTTTTCGCGTCGTTGCAGGTAGACCTCACTCACAAGGCTGAAACCGAGGAAGAGCGCACCCTGGCGGACGATCTCCTTGGGCTGCTCACCCCGGTGATCAAGGGCTACGGCACCGACAAGGGCTTCGAGACTGCCGTAAACATGCAGCAGGTGTTCGGCGGGCACGGCTACATTGCCGAATGGGGCATGGAGCAGTTCGTTCGCGACGCGCGAATCGCCCAGATCTACGAAGGCACCAACGGCATCCAGGCGATGGACTTGTGCGGCCGCAAGCTCGCTCACAAGGGCGGCGCGGCGATCCAGGCCTTTTTCAAGCTGGTGGACGATGAGGCTTCTGCTGCCGAAGGTGATCTCAAGCCGCTTGGTGAAGCCCTCGCCAAGGCGGTCGGCGAGCAGAAGGCCGCCACGATGTGGTTCATGCAGAACGCCATGGCCAACCCCAACAATCTCGGCGCCGGCGCCCATCACTATATGACGATCATGGGGGTAGTCTCGCTCGGGTGGATGTGGCTCAAGATGGCCCGGATCGCCGCTGCACGGTTGGCCGAAGGTGCTGAAGATTCCGCCTTCTATCGGGCGAAGTTGACGACCGCTCGTTACTTCCTTGAGCGCTACGGTCCCGATTGCGGTGCGCTGCGGCGCAAGATCGAGGCGGGGGCCGAGGCAATGATGGCGCTCGACGAGGATGCTTTCCTCACCGCCGCGTAAAATGCGCGCTGACGCCATCCGCCCCGCCGACCCCGGCGATGCGGAGGCGGTTGCTGCAATCTACGCCCACCACGTGCTTCACGGCACAGCGAGCTTCGATACCGAACCACCTGGCGTAGACTTCTGGCGTGAAAAGATCGCGGCGATCACTGGTAAGGGCTGGCCGTTCCTGATCGCCGACATCGGCGGCGAAGTCGTCGGCTACGCTTACGCCACCCAGTTCCGCGACCGGCCCGCCTACGCGGGAACATGTGAAGACAGCATCTACGTCGCGCCGGATCGGATCGGGCGAGGGGTGGGCTCGGCCCTGATGGCGAGACTCATCGAGGCGGCGAGGGGCTGCGGTTTCGAACAGATGATCGCGGTCATTGGCGGGGCTGAACCTGCCAGCGTCGCCGTGCACTCCAAGGCCGGTTTTGTCCAAGCCGGAAGGATGCGCAACGTCGGTCGCAAATTCGGGCAAGTGCTCGACACGCTCTACATGCAGAAGGAACTTCTCCGATGACCGAGACCTACATCGATCCCTGCCGCGGAAACTTCGATGCTTTCAAGGCCCTTCCGCGAGACGAGCCAGTCCACATGCTCAATCTGCTTCGGTACCGCGAGCAGGCCGAATATCCCGCTGGTCACGAGCACGCCGGCAAAGGCTGGAGCGGTCGGCGGGCGTACGAGGAATACGGCAAGACCAGTGGGCCGATCTTTCGCCGCGTCGGCGGACGGATCGTCTGGCGCGGCGGGTTCGAAGCCATGGTGATCGGGCCCGAAGACCTGCGCTGGGACGACGCGTTCGTGGCGGAATACCCGAACAGCGCAGCATTCCTCGAGATGGTCTCGGATCCCGACTATCAGCAAGCTGTGGTCAACCGTACAGCCGCCGTGGCCGACAGCCGGCTGGTTCGCTTCGCCGTTACCGGCAACACGACGGGTTTCTAGCGGCGATCGCGGCTCGGGGGCCTCATAGTAGGCGCATCTGGCCACCGGTCTCGGGCGCACGGAATTTCGTGCAGTCCAGTTCGAACTTCTGCTTCACTATTCCCGCCCGTTTGCACGCGATTGAGAAGCGAGAGCGAAGCAGGTCGGCCCACACGCCGGTCGGCTGCATGCGGCTGAAGAAGTTGGGATCGTTGTCGCGCCCGCCGCGGATCGAGCCGACGATGCTCATCACTTTGTCGCCGCGTTCCGGGAAATGGACCGACAGCCACTCGCGGAACAACGGGGCCACTTCGTGGGGCAGCCGTAGCGGGATCCACCCGGCTGATCGTACACCAAGTGCTGCCGCTCGTGAGACGATCTCCTCCAAGAAACAATCGGTTATCGCAGGAATGATCGGCGATATCGAGCAATGCGCCGGGACCCCGGCATCCACCAACTTGCCGAGCGCCGCGAGACGCTTCGCCGGTGCGGCCGCGCGCGGTTCGAGCTTTCCCGACAACTTCGGGTCGAGACTGGTAACCGAAACGCAGACCGCGACGAGCCGCAACCGGGCCATCTCGGTCAGCAAGTCGAGGTCGTCGCACACACGGTCGGATTTGGTGGTGATCGTCACCGGATGGCGAGCTTCGAGGCATATCTCGAGGACTTGGCGGGTGATGCGGTAGGTCCGCTCGATCGGCTGGTAGGGGTCGGTGTTCGTTCCCATCGCGATCGGCTTTGCCCGGTACTTCGGCTTGGCCAGCGTTTCGCGCAGCAGCCGCCCGGCCTCGGGCTTGGCGAACAGGCGGGTTTCGAAATCGAGACCCGGAGAGAGGTCGTGGAAGGCGTGGGTCGGTCGAGCGAAGCAGTAGATACAACCATGCTCGCAACCTCGATAGGCATTGATCGAGCGGTCGAAGCCGATGTCGGGCGAATTGTTGAAGCTGATTATCGTCTTGGGATGTTCCTCGGTGACCGTGGTGCGCAGCTTTACCGGCGGCCCGTCAAGCACTTCCATGTAGTCGCGCCAGTCTCCGTCAGCCTCCCGGGTAGCGAGACCGAACCGAGTCGGCACCCGCGAGCCCTGTGCTCCGCGTCCGGCTATTTCGGGCTCGAGACGGCGCTCCATGCATTGGAACATACACAGAACAGAAACGACTCGAAAGGTGCTTCTTCGGAAATCTACTCTAGCCCAGACCAGTTAAGGGGGGGCTTCAAAACCCCTTGGTCAGCCTTACCGCCACGCCGCCGGCCAGCTCGGGGAACGTCGGCCACATGCCCTGCGCCAAGGCCCTGCGGCTTTCGCTCGCGCCGCCCGCCTGGCGCTCGTACATCCAGTAGTTGCGCATCACGATCGCCACGTATCCGCGCGTTTCCCAGTAAGGGATGCTCTCCATGTAGAGGAGCGGATCGCCGTGGTCGCGAATCTCTGCGTTCCAACGAGAGATCGGCGTCAGCCCTGCGTTATAAGCTGCCATTATCTTAGGCAGCAGCCCTCCCGTCGCCTGGCTGTCCCGCAGCATCTCGAGATTGCGCTGGCCGAACGAGAGGTTGGTCGCAGGGTCCTCCAGATTCACGTAGCTCGCGCTCATATTGAGGCGGGGCGCGTGTTCCCGCACGGTTATCGGGGTGATCTGCATCAGCCCTTTCGCTTGGGCCGGGCTGACGGCATGGGTCTGGAAGCGCGACTCTTGCAGCGCGTGCGCGAAGGCGAGCGCGGGATCGACCTTCCACCCATCGGAGGGCTGCCAGCGCGGAGCGGGGAACCGCAGCGCGGGCTCGGCCTTGGCCCCTCGCGGCGCGTTGGCGGCCATCCAGAGCTGTGTCGAAGGCAGGCCCAGTTCGCGCGCCAGCCGGCTCAACGCATCGTATTCCCCCGCCGGCCCGATCCTGGCCTCGTGACGCAGCACCTCGTCGGCGAGCGCCTCGCGTCCGATCTCCGCAAGGGCGACCGCGGTGCGGACATTCTGCTGGTCGCGCAGCCGCTGCCAGTCGGCGAGATCGAAGTCCGGCGCGCGGCTGCGACCCGGAAATTCCTGCCCGAGCGCCTCGCGGGCGAGCATGCCGTAGAGTGTTTCGTCGAGCCGAGCTGCGCCGCGAAGCTGTTCGGCCGCCTTCTCCGGGTGCCGGCAGCGCACGTTCGCGCGGCTCGCCCAATAATATCCCGCCGCGTTCAATTCGGGGTTGTACGCCGAGATGGCCACCCGCTGGAATGCGTCGGCGGCGCCAGTGCAGTCGTTAAGCCGCCAGGCGGCCAGCCCCGCGGTCCAGTCGCCTTCGGCGATCCATGCCCCGCTACCGCCATTCCGCACTGTGTTCGCGAGGGCGAGCGCCGCCGCGTCCTGGTTTTCGATATAGTAACTCCAGGCGACCCGCTGACGCCATTCGGCGCGCGCGTCGCTGGAGAGGCCGGCATCGACACCGTCGAGGAGGATCCTCGCAGCGTCCGGATTGTCGGCCTTGATCGCCTCAAGGATCGCCGATTTGACCTCCGCCGGCATCGTGCCGTCCTCCACCGCGCGGGGCAAAACGCGGCGGGTGATGCCAGGTTGCGCGACGAGTTGCTGCTGACCAGGCAGGCCCGGCAGCGACGTCATCCCGCGCTTGAGCCCGAGGTTGGCGATTTGGGAAGCTTGCGGTAGTTCCGTACCCTGCGCCAGCCAGGCCTCGATCGCCGGCAGCTCGACTTTCGGGCTTGCGGAATCGAGGAAATATTCGGCGCGGGCGATCTGGTGGAGCGGGCCTGCAGGCCTTTCCGCGAACATCGCGTCGATCCGCGCCCAGTCTTTGGCGTCGAGGGCGGCGAAGAGCGACCTGTACCAATCCCGCTCCGCCTTGCTTAGCAGCTCAGGGACGTTGGTCTTGCCGGCGCGAGCGCGAAAGTACTCAGCAGCGCTCGAGTTGGCAAAAGCGGGGGTCGAGACGGTGCAGGCGAGCGCACCCGCCAGTGCTAGTCCCAACTTGGTCTTGCGCATCATGCGTCGCCGTCCGCCCATTCAAGCCATTGCTGCCACAGCCGAGCGCGCAGCTGCCAGTTGCCCAGCAGTCTTTCGAGCCCAGCCGCGAACAACGCGGGCACCGTACCGCCCTCATGATTGAAGGACCGTAACATCTGAGCGCCTTGCGTCGGATCGTGCCCGCAAAGCGGCAGAATGTTTCGTCCGAGCACCAACAGCCGCTTTGGCCGGGCAAGCGCGACATGGTGAGCGAGAAGAGCACCCATTCCGTGGCGTTCCAATTCCGCCCAATCGGCGAGGGGGGTATGCCGGGACAGCACGGCGGCGCGATACACCTGCTGCGTGTCCAGGCCCGCGGCGTTCAGGAAGCCGTTGAGGAGGCGTCCCTGCGGACCCGCTAGCAGGCTATCGCGGTCATCCTCCTCAGGCATCGGGACCAGTATCATCAATTCGGCACCGGCCTCTCCCGAAGGAGCGATGCGCGGAAACAGGCCGCCCTCGTCCAGCGAGGGTTCCGTCAGCCACCAGTTACGAAATGCTGCAAGGTCCGAAGGCCAACCCTCTCTCAGGCCGCCGATTTTCGGGACGGGAGGGTCAGGCGGAGGTGCTCTTTTTTCTACCTTCGTCGGAGTATGAGACGGAGAATGCGCGCTGGTTTGCGGGTCGGCAAGCCACGCCCTGGGCTCGTCGTGATAGACCGCATCGACACCGGCCTCGCGCCACCAGTCGAGAGCCGCGGCGATGTCGGCTTTCAGCGAGGATGGGGGTGAGGACGCCACGGCATCAGGTCTTGACCTCGCCCGCGCGTGCAATCAAGCGCTTCATTGACTGTGTAACAGGGGCCAAACACCCATGATTGATCGTGAATCGATGCCGTGCGACGTGGTGATCGTAGGTGGCGGTCCCGCTGGCCTCGCTGCGGCGATCCGCCTCAAGCAGATCAATGCCGAGCTCGAGGTTGTCGTTCTCGAGAAAGGCAGCGAGATCGGCGCGCATATCCTGTCAGGCGCGGTGGTCGATCCCAAGGGCCTCGACGAGCTCCTCCCCGACTGGCGCGAGACCTGCCCCATGGCCGAAGTGCCGGTGACCGACAACTGGCACTGGGTGCTGTCGAAGAAGGGCAAGACCAGCCTGCCGCACATCATGATGCCACCGTTCATGTCGAATGAGGGAAATTATACCGGCAGCCTTGGCAATATGTGCCGCTGGCTTGCCGAGCAGGCCGAAGGCCTCGGCGTGATGGTGTTCCCCGGGTTCCCCGCAAGCGAGGTGATAATCGGCGAAGATGGCGCGGTCGCGGGCGTTATCACCCAGGACATGGGCGTCGCCGCCGACGGCGAACACAAGGGCGACTTCCAGCCGGGGATGGAAATCCACGCCAAGTACACGCTGTTCGCCGAGGGCGCGCGCGGCCACCTGACCAAACGGATGAAAGCGAAGTACGACCTCGAGGCCGATTGCCAGCCGCAGGTCTACGGTCTCGGCATCAAGGAAATCTGGGACATCGCGCCCGACAAGCACGTGCCTGGCCGGGTGATCCACACTCAGGGCTGGCCGCTTTCCGAAAGTGAAAGCTGGGGCGGCGGTTTCCTCTACCACCAGGCCAACGGGCAGATCGCGATCGGCTTCGTCACCGCGCTCGATTACCGCAATCCGTGGGTCAGCCCGTATCACGAGTTCCAGCGGTGGAAGCATCACCCGGCGATCGCCGAGTACCTCGAAGGCGGCAAGCGCGTGGCCTACGGCGCGCGGGCGATCAACGAGGGCGGCTGGCAGAGCGTGCCCAAGCTTGCGTTTCCGGGCGGGGCGCTGATCGGTTGCTCGGCCGGCTTCGTCAATGTGCCGCGCATCAAGGGCAGCCACACCGCGATCAAGAGCGGCATGCTCGCCGCCGAGGCGGTGGCCGCCGCCATCGGGCGCGGAGAGGAAAAAGCCGCGCTGATGGACTATGACGCGGCCGTGCGCGACAGCTGGATCGCCACCGAGCTGAAGCTGGTGCAAAACGCGCAGCCCGCGGTCGCCAAGTTCGGCGGCGACATGGGCACCATCGTGGCCGGGATCGACATGTGGCTGCGCTATTTGAAAATGCCGATCATCCCGGCCTTCAAGCACCATCGCGACAGCGAGATGACCGGCCGCGCCGACCTGTACCCAAAGATTGTCTACCCCAAGCCTGACGGGGTGATCAGCTTCGACCGGTTGACCAACGTCGCCTACAGCTACACCAACCACGCCGAAAACCAGCCGGTCCACCTGGTGGTCAAGGACATGGAGCTGCAAAAGCGCAGCGAGCTTGGCGTCTTCGGAGGCCCCTCGCAGTTCTACTGCCCGGCTGGCGTTTACGAATGGCTGGTCGACGAGGCGACCGGGCAACCACGATACCAGATCAACTCCCAGAACTGCGTCCACTGCAAGACCTGCGACATCAAAGATCCCAACCAGAACATCACCTGGGTCACGCCCGAAGGCGGCGGCGGGCCTAACTATCCGAACATGTGACGGTTAGCCGGGCATCAGCTTGTTGACTTTGCTGACTATGAAGGCGGTCGACCAACCGATCAGGAGGAAGCCGATTAGCGCCTCGAACGCGCCGATGAGCCGCCAATCGGGCGGGAAGTATTCGGCGGTTCGCCCGAGCGTCGCGTAGGCCGATGCTGAGTAGAACAGAGCCTCCTCAACAGTTTCGACGCCGCCCACCCAGAGGTAAAACCATGCGAAGCCGCCGATCTCGATCGTGTGCAGCAACAAGAGCAGGACCCCCATTGCCGACATGGTGAAGATGCTGCGGATGCCGAAGTCGAGCTCCTCGAGGTGCTTCTCGCGCAGGTGCAACATGCGCGAAATTGCCGTGAGTCCGAGCGCGTGGATGAGGGTCATCACGACCATCAGCCCACCGGCAGCCGCGAGCTGCTTGCTCAGGGCGACGGTCTTTTCCGCTTCTTCGATCACAATACCACAAATGTTAGCGGCCGTGCATGTTCCGCCGATGCCCGCTATCCGCGCAGGGGTTTGAGGGCGACCGATGGCTTCGACCGAGACCGCCTATGCCAAGATCAACCTAGCGCTGCATGTGCGGCGCCGGCGCGAGGATGGGTATCACGAGATCGAGACGCTGTTTGCGTTTGTCGATGCAGGGGATGTGCTGAGTGCGCGCCCGGCGGCTCGCGACCAGTTGACGGTCGTTGGTGAGTTTGCCCCACAACTGGCTGATCCGTTTGGTAATATCGTTGCCAAGATGCTCGGCAAACTGCCCCGTGGCGGCGGGTTGGCGATAGCGCTGGAGAAGAACCTCCCCGTGGCCGCAGGTCTTGGCGGAGGTTCTGCCGATGCTGGTGCAGTGTTCCGCATCGTCGAGGCGATACATGGCTTGCCCGAGGATTGGCCCCAGCGGGCGGCTTCGCTCGGCGCGGACGTGCCGGCTTGCGTCGAGAGCAAGATGGCCATCGGGCGGGGGACGGGGACCGAGCTGGAGCCGGTCGAGAACGACCTTACCGGGATGGCGGTGCTCTTGGTCAATCCGCGGGTGCCGCTCGAAACCGGGCCGGTGTTCGCGGGATGGGACGGGGTGGACCGTGGGGCGCTTCCAAGTGGCCCCGCCAGCAAGATCGCGAGCAAGGGGCGCAACGACCTGGAGAAACCGGCAATCGAACTCTGCCCGGTGATTGCCGACGTGCTCGAAGGGCTCAACGATACCGATCCGTGGATGAGCGCGATGTCCGGCTCGGGCGCGACATGCTTCGGGCTCTACAAGACCGAAGCCCAGCGCGACCGGGCGGCGGCGATCTTCGGCGAGCTCAATCCGGAGTGGTGGCAGATGTCTGGGAAGCTGCGTCCATGAGCGGGTGGCAGCCCTGGCGCCACGTCGGCCCTGGACCGCGCAAAGGCGGAATCGTGCTGGTCGCCGATCATGCCTCGAACTTCGTGCCCTGCGATATCGAACTCGGCGTCGACCTCGCACTGCTCCATGAGCATATCGCGATCGATATCGGCGTCGATGGCGTTGCCGAGCGCGCCGGGTTTCCCGCGCATCTCGCCACCGTCAGCCGCCTCGTTTGTGATTTGCACCGCGAAGAGGACAATCCCGCCGTCGTGCCCGAAGCGAGCGACGGGCATATCATCCCAGGCAACCTCGGCGCGGATGTCGAAGCGCGGCTCGCCCGCTTTCACCGCCCGTATCATGCGGCGCTGGAAGCTTGGCTGGCCGCCGCCGAGCCTGCGCTCATCATTTCGATGCACAGCTTCACGCCCGCGCTCCGCAGCGCGCCCGCGCCGCGTCCGTGGGAGGTCGCGCTGCTTTACAATCAGGACGATCGCGCCGCTCGCCACGCTATCAGGTTGTTCGAGGAACGCGGCCTAACTGTCGGTGATAACGAGCCTTATTCTGGCAGGCAGCTCAACGCGACGATGAACCGGCACGCCGAGGCGCACGGCCGGCCATACCTGGCGATCGAGGTGCGGCAGGACCAGATCGAAAGCGAAGCCGGCCAGGCGCGCTGGGCCGCGCTGATCGCCGAGGTCGCCGGGCAAGTGGCAATCAGGCTTGAGGCGGCGTAAGGAAAAGCCGTTGGGGTCGGCGCGGCGCTTGGCCTAGGCCCGCCGCGACAACCAAGGACCTCCCGATGCCAGAACTCCGATCCCGCACATCGACCCACGGCCGCAACATGGCCGGCGCGCGCGGCCTTTGGCGCGCGACGGGGATGAAGGACGGCGATTTCGGCAAGCCGATCGTGGCGGTGGTCAATAGCTTCACCCAATTCGTGCCGGGGCACGTGCACTTGAAGGACTTGGGCCAGCTGGTCGCGCGGCAGATCGAGGCCGCAGGTGGCGTGGCCAAGGAATTCAACACCATTGCGGTCGATGACGGCATCGCGATGGGGCACGACGGAATGCTCTACTCGCTCCCCAGCCGCGAGCTGATCGCCGACAGCGTGGAATACATGGTCAACGCCCATTGCGCCGATGCGATGGTGTGCATCTCCAACTGCGACAAGATCACCCCCGGCATGCTGATGGCGGCGCTGCGAATCAACGTGCCCGCGGTGTTCGTAAGCGGCGGGCCGATGGAGGCGGGCAAGGTGGTGGTGAAGGGCAAGACCGTGGCGCTCGACCTCGTCGATGCGATGGTCGCGGCGGCGGACGAGAAGTACACCGACGAGGAAGTGGCCGAGATCGAGAAGGCCGCTTGCCCGACCTGTGGCTCCTGTAGCGGCATGTTCACGGCCAATTCGATGAACTGCTTGACCGAAGCCCTCGGGCTGTCGCTGCCGGGCAATGGCTCGGTGCTCGCCACCCATGCCGACCGGCAGGGGCTGTTCGAGCGTGCTGGCCGGCTCGTGGTGGCGCTCTGCCACCGCTACTACGGCGAGGGCGACGACAGCGTGCTGCCGCGCAATGTCGCCAGCTTCGAGGCGTTCGAGAACGCGATGAGCCTCGACATCGCCATGGGCGGATCGACCAACACCGTGCTCCATCTGCTCGCCGCCGCGCACGAGGCCGGGGTCGACTTCACCATGCAGGACATCGACCGGCTGAGCCGCGAGGTGCCGTGTCTGTGCAAGGTCGCGCCGGCTAAGAGCGACGTGCACATGGAGGATGTCCACCGCGCCGGCGGGATCATGGCGATCCTCGGCGAGCTCGATCGTGGCGGGCTGCTCCATACCGCGCTGCCGACCGTGCACTCGCCAACGATGGGCGACGCGCTCGCGGACTGGGACGTGCGGCTGACCAACAATCCGAAGGTGCAGGACTTCTACCGCGCCGCCCCGGGCGGGGTGCCGACGCAGACTGCATTCAGCCAAGCCGAGCGCTGGGAGGCGCTGGACACCGACCGGCAGGGCGGGGTCATCCGCAGCCGCGAGCATGCCTTCAGCCAGGATGGCGGGCTCGCCGTGCTGTTCGGGAATCTCGCCAAGGACGGCTGCATCGTAAAGACCGCCGGGGTGGACGAAAGCATCCTGACTTTCGGCGGTCCGGCCAAGGTTTACGAGAGCCAGGACGCCGCCGTTGCCGCGATCCTGACCGACCAGGTCGTCTCCGGCGACGTGGTGGTCATCCGCTACGAGGGGCCGCGCGGCGGCCCCGGTATGCAGGAAATGCTCTACCCCACGAGCTACCTCAAATCGAAGGGCCTCGGCGCGGCTTGTGCGCTGGTGACCGACGGGCGCTTCTCGGGCGGCACCAGCGGTCTCTCGATCGGGCATTGCAGCCCCGAAGCGGCCGAGGGGGGCACGATCGGCCTCGTGCGCGACGGTGACTGGATCGAGATCGATATTCCCAATCGGGCGATCCAGCTTGTCGTTCCCGACGACGAACTCTCCCGCCGCCGCGCTGAGCAGGAGGCAAAGGGCTGGTTTCCCGCCAAGCCGCGCCAGCGCGCTGTCTCGCCTGCGCTGCAGGCTTATGCGGCCATGACGACGAGCGCAGCACGCGGCGCAGTGCGCGACATAAGCCGGCTGCGCCGATGAGGCTGGTTGCGCTGTCGCTGCTCGCGCTCGGGGCCTGCAGCGAGGGGGCTACCCAGGCACAGGCCGGTCCAGAGGCCGCGAGAATCGATTGCGCGCTCGGCGATGGCTCGGCGTTCGGGCCGGACTGCCTCGTGGAGCGGGCGGACGGCGAGCAGGGCACCGAGTTTGTCGTCCGCCACCCTGACGGCGGTTTCCGCCGTTTCCGCATTGCCGACGATCGCAGCGGCATGGTCGCCATCGACGGTGCGGACGTGGCGCTCAACCAGTTGGTCGGCGAGCCGCCAGTGCTGCAGGTCACCGTCGGCGCGGACCGCTATCGGTTTCCGGCGGATCTCGATGCAGGGCAATGACCAGGTGCTCACCGGCGCGCAGATGCGCGAGGCGGAAGCACGGCTGATTGCCGATGGCGTCTCGGTCGACGAACTGATGCAGCGCGCCGGACGTGGCGCGGCGGATTGGGTGTGGCGCATGGCGGCCGGACGGCCGGTAACGGTGCTGTGCGGTCCGGGGAACAACGGCGGCGACGGCTACGTGATTGCACAGGCACTGGCTAAACGCGGGCTGTTCGTCAGCGTGGTTGCTCCGGTTGAGCCGAAGACCGAGGCCGCGCGCAAGGCGCGGTCGGCGTGGATAGGGAATACGACCACCTCCCCCCCGACCGGCCATGGCGGAGTGTTCGTCGATTGCCTGTTCGGCTCCGGCCTCACCCGCCCCCTGGCGGCGGAGCACGATGCGATGCTGGCTGACCTCGCGGCGCGCCATGCCTTCAGCGTGGCGGTCGACCTGCCGAGCGGGGTGGCGACCGACGATGGCGCGCTGCTGGGAGGCGTCCCTCGCTTCGATCTGACGCTGGCGCTGGGGGCGTGGAAGCCGGCGCATTTCCTTTTGCCCGCACTCGAGCGCCTGGGAGCGACGCGGCTGGTCGACATCGGCATCTCGCCTGCCGAGGTGGGCGCGCGGGTGGCTCACGCCCCGGCGCTGACGGCGCCGGTGCGAGACGCGCACAAGTACAGCAGAGGGCTGGTGGGCGTGGTGGGCGGGGCGATGCCAGGCGCATCGGTGCTATCTGCCACCACAGCAATGCGGGCCGGGGCGGGTTACGTGAAGCTCCTGGCGAGCGCACCACCGGCGTGTGCGCCGGCTGCGCTCGTCGTCGATTTGGAGCCGTTGGAAAAAGCCCTTGCGGATCGGCGCTGGTCATCGCTCCTCGTTGGGCCTGGCCTCGGACGCGACGATTGCGCGCGCGATCGACTCGACGCCGTGCTCGAGGCGCGGCTGCCGACGGTGCTCGATGCCGACGCGCTGCATCTGCTCGATTGGGACTTGCTCGAAGGGGTGGACGCCCAGCACCTTCTGGCCACACCGCACGATGGAGAGCTTGCGACCATGTGCGCCGCCTTCGGCGTAGATGCGCGCGACAAGCTCACCAGCGCCCGCGGGCTCGCCGAAATCACGGGGGTGACGGTCCTTGCGAAGGGTCCCGACACTGTTCTGGCGGCCCCTGATGGGCAAACGGCCTTTTTTCCGTCGGGACCCAGTTGGCTCGCAACGGCCGGTACGGGCGACGTTCTGGCGGGGCTCGCCGCCAGTCGGCTGGGGACCGGCCTGACTCCTTTCGAGGCGGCCAGCGAGGCGGTTTGGCTGCACGCCGAGGCCGCTAGGGCCGCCGGCCCCGCTTTTGCTGCCGACGACCTTGTGTCAAATATCCCAGCAGCATACGCGCGTTTCCTGTGACGCCATCTGAGGGAATCGTTCGCGTCGCCGCAAAGGGTGACGGGGTCACGGCGAGCGGCCGGCACGTGGCATTGTCCGCCCCCGGCGACATCATTGAGGCGGACGGGACCCTGATCCCGGGACCTCACCACGCGACTCCGCCTTGCCGGCACTTTCCGCGCTGCGGCGGTTGCCAGCTCCAGCACCTCGACGAGGCCGCGCTGGCCACCTTCGTGACCGACCGCGTGGTCCTCGCCGCGGCCGGGCAGGGCCTCGAGCCCGAGCGGCTCGTCGCCGCTCACCTGTCGCCCCCGCGCAGCCGCCGCCGCGCGACCTTACATGCGAGCGGCGAGGGCAAGCGGGCGACGATCGGCTTCCGGGAAGCGGGTTCGCACCGGATCGTCGACATGCGCGAATGCCACGTGCTGCGGCCAGAGCTGTTCGCGCTGGTCGAGCCGTTGCGCAAGTTGCTGGGGATGCAGCGGGGCCGCTGGGCGAGCGAGGTGGAACTCACCCTGTCGGACCAGGGTGTCGCATGCGGGATCGGCAATCTTGCCATGGACGGACTGGCTGCGACCGAGGCAGTGCTCGCCTTCGCGCAAGCCAACCAGCTGGCGAGGCTGACGGTCGATTACGGATATGGTGCGGAAACGATCTGGGAGCCTGAGCCAGTCACCGTAACGCTTGGCGCGGTGCCCGTGGCGCTTCCGCCTGGCGCCTTTCTCCAAGCGACCACGGACGGGGAGGCCGCGCTCATATTCGCGGCTCGCGAGTGGCTTGCCGACGCCGCGACCGTCGCGGACCTATTCGCAGGATTGGGCACGTTCGCCTTCGCTCTAGAAGCGCGCGCCGCCGCATTCGAGGCTGCGCGGGACGCTCATCTGGCAAGCAGTGCAGCGGCGGGCCGGGTAGGGGCCAGGGTAAAGGCGCACCATCGAGACTTGTTCCGCAACCCGCTGCAGGCCGACGAACTCGCGGGCTTCGACGCAATACTGCTCGATCCCCCCCGGGCGGGCGCGCGCGAGCAGGTCCAGCAGATCGCCCGTAGCAGCGTTCAGCGGGTGGTTTATATCAGCTGCAATCCGGCCAGTTGGGCGAAGGACGGACGCGTGCTCGCCGACGCCGGATTTCGCCTGGTGGAGCTGCGGCCGGTCGGCCAGTTCCGCTGGTCCACCCACGTCGAGCTCGGCAGTCTGTTCCTGCGCTAGCGGGCGCCGAGCATGTCGAGCAGCTGAAGATCGAGGAATTCTCGGGCATGGGCTTCTACCCAGGCATGGCTGGCCCGCTCGCAGCGGCGCACCCGGTCGTCGTCGGCATCCCAGCGTTCCGCAAAAACCTGCGCCGTACGGTCTTCCCCGGCTAGCAATATGCGGACCGGTCCCTCGAACGATGCTATTCCTGCCCGCATCTGCGCCGCGAGCGCGGTTGGGGCGACGGCCGGCCGCGCTGCGCGAGCGAGACCCCTGACGAGCTTGCGAATGTTCACCCCGCCGGTCGCAAGGCGGAGAAGCTCGCGCGGGTCTTTGAGCTTTTCCGCATAGCGCGCTCGAACCGCAGCGGGCGGCGGCGCTCTGTCGTCGTCTTCGATAGTCCACGGATTGGAGAGCACCAGCGCGTCGCAGCCCGCGCCTTGGCCGAGCATCAGCGCGCTTGCTGCGTCGCAGTTTCCTAAACCTACCACCCGGTCCACGTTCGGCGCGATCGCCCTGAAGGCCGATAGCGCCGCCTCGATGTCGGCCCCGCTCTTGCGAAACCCTTTGTTTTCACCCCCGCTATCACCGACCCCGCGCCGGTCAAAGCGGAACACGGGGTGTCCGGCGGCCGCGATCCGGCTCGCCAGCGCAGCCTGGCCCGAGAACGCGCCGCTGCGAAGCTCATTGCCGCCGCTCACCAGCAACAGGCCGCTGGCGCCGGGGGCCGTATCGAGCGTGCCGGCAAGGGTGGTCCCTTCGCAAGCGAACGTCAGGTGCAGGCGGCTCATTCGCCCGCCATCCCGAAGGCGAGCATTGCCGCGATCGCGTCGGCCTGATGGGGATCTTCGTCGGGCTCCGCGCGCAGCCACAAAGCCGGGCCGCCCACATCGGACTGGCCGATTTCGGTGAGGCCCGCTGAGGGCTCGGCGCGCTCGAGTGCCGCGAACAACGCCGGGCCGAGCTGCCAGCCTGCGAGTTCTATGCCGTGCTCGCGCCCCAGGCTCTGCAGCTCATCGCTACGCTCTGTGCGGCCGGCTTCCCGCGAAGACAGGCTCCGCGCCCGCAGCATGGCCCGCAGGACCTGCTTCCCCCCGATGGCTGCGTACTGCCATCCCGGCACCCCCTCTGGAGCGAGCAGCGCGCCAGCACGCCATGTGAGCACGTGGGTGATCCGAAAATGAGATGCGGCTGCCGCCCCTGCACGCCGCCAACCGTCGAGGGTCTGTTCAGCGAGAGGCGCTTCGCTCTCGTTGGTCCCTGGCAGATCCGGCAGCACGCTGTCGATGCCGGAAAGATCGAGCCGTCGCATGATTTCGACCGTCTGCCGGCGCAGCTTGTTCGCTTCGTCGAACCAGGCGGGCAGCACCAGTAGTCGCCGGTCGCGGTTCCGATCGAATGCGAGCGCCATCTCCTCGCGCGTGCCGCCGCCGGGGGCGGGGCACGGCCAATCGGTGAATTCGAACGGGTTCACGCGGTAGCGGCTTTGCCCTCGGCGAAGGCCAGCAGGCCGCCGTAGGTTTCGAGCATCTCGCCATCGACGTCGTCGTCGTCGATCACAATATCGAGGCGGTCCTCCATCTCGGTCAGCAGGCCGGCGACCGCCATGGAATCGAGCTCCGGTAGGTGCCCGAACAGACCGGTGTCGTTATCGAACGCGGCCACCCTGTCGGCGTCGAGGCCGAGCACGTCCGACAGGATCGCGCGCAGCTTGGCGTCGATCGCGGCGCGACTGGGCGCGAGATGGTGGTCGTCAGTCATTCGGGATGAGTCCCCTAACGCGAGCGCGAGGGCCCCTAGCGACCGCTTCGACGCGGCGCAAGCGCACGCGCCGCGCGCTTCACGAGCGAGGGCCACGCTTTGGGCTGTCGTGGGTCGAGGCAGTCGATGCGGTAACGCGGACGGTCGAGCTCCATCCAGTCGCGCTTGTAGGGATCGTTACCGGTCCCGAAATCGACGAGTTCGACTCGGTCGACGTCGATCACGCGCTCGAACAGGGCGGCGCTCAGTGTCGTCCCGGCCGAGAGGGGCTTGGCGATCTCGCGGTGAGCCAGCTTGTGGATGTAAGCGGTTCCGCTCTCCACGGTCCAGAACTGGGCAGCGACGGCCTCGCCATCTGCCCTGGCGATACCGAGCCGAAGGCGGCCGGCCGCCCCCTCGGCCTCGGCGAACGCGCGCAGAAAGGCGGAATCGCCTTCACGCGGCTTCCAGCTTTCCCGGTAGACCGCCTCGTACTCTGCCCAGGCGGCGGGATCGAAGTGGTCCAGAACGGTTACCGCGACTCTCTTGGCCTTGCGCTTGTGGGTCGTCCGCATGGGGCCCGGTCGGCTTTGCCAGTATTCGACGAAGGATCGGCCCGAGACGGGGAGAACATGGTTGTGGTCGCACAAGTCGATGGCCACCAGCCAACCCGCCGCGCGGAAGGCCGTTGACAGGGCATCGGCGGAACCGTCTTCACCAGGAACGAGCCGGAGCGTCACCCGATGGGTGCGTTCGCGCAAGCCTGCCGCCAGAGCCGGCAGCAAGCGCGAATCGCCCAATGGCCGCCAGACGAAGCTGTACCAGTTGCACAAGGATTCGAGGTGGCCGCTCGCTTCAGACAGGACCAATGCCGTGCTCGCTGTCCCGTCCGAGGCGAGCGCCACCAGCGGATCGCCGAGCCCGGCGAACCATTCGGGCCGGTCGAACGGCCCGGGCAGTGCCGCATCGATGGCTTGCAAGACGTTAACGGTGTGGTGATAGCTGACCGCGACCAATGCTCGCTTCCGCCCCTCGGAGTAACCATGAACCTCGCGCCTGATCCCCGGCCCCGGCCGCTCGATCACCTCGTCGAGCGGGGTGACGGCGCTTCGCCGGCGCTGGTCCTGCGCGGGCGCACCCTTAACCACGAGGACTTAAGAAGCCGTGTCGGCCGCCTTGCCGCTTGGCTGAAGGAGCAAGTGGCGGAAGGCGACCGGGTGGCAAGCTGGGCGGCCAAAGGAGAGGCGACCTGTCTTCTTCCCGTGGCCTGTGCCCGCGCCGGTGTCGTCCATGTGCCGATCAACCCGCTGCTCAAGCGGATGCAGGTAGCCCATATCCTGAGCGACAGTGGGGCGGTTCTGCTGGTCGGGAGCAAGTCTCGTCTGGGGAGCTTGGAACCCGGCGATGTGCCTTCCGGTTGCGGCACGATAGCGGAAGAGGACTTGTGGGAACCGGTTTCGGCGTGTGCGCCGCTGGATCCGTCCAATTGGCAGCCCGACAAGTTGGCGGCTGTCCTCTACACCAGCGGCTCGACGGGCAAGCCCAAGGGCGTGATGCTGAGCCACGCCAATATGTGGCTGGGCGCAGTGAGCGTAGCGCATTACCTCGATATGGCCGCAGACGACGTGACGCTGGCGGTGCTGCCACTGAGCTTCGACTATGGCCAGAACCAGCTTTTCAGCACCTGGTACACCGGCGGTTGCGTGGTCCCGCTCGACTACCTCTTCCCCCGAGACGTGGCAAAAGCCTGCGTGCGGCACGGCGTTACCACGCTGGCGGCGGTTCCTCCGCTTTGGGTTCAGCTCACAGAGATCGAATGGCCGGCGGAAGCGACCGCGGCGATGCGCCGCCTGACCAACAGCGGCGGCGCGCTCACCGAGCCCCTGGTGCGGGCATTGCGGCGGATTTTTCCCGATGCCCGGCTGTTTCCGATGTACGGCCTTACCGAGGCCTTCCGGTCAACCTATCTCGACCCGGACCTGGTCGACACACATCCCACATCGATGGGACAGGCGATCCCCTTCGCGGAAATTCTCGTCGTCGGCGACGACGGAGAGGTCGCCGCCGATGACGCCGAGGGAGAGCTGGTCCACTGCGGACCGCTCGTGGCGCAAGGCTATTGGCAAGATCCCCAGCGTACCGCGGAGCGCTTCAGACTGGCGCCGCGCGGCTCGGTCTACGGCGGGATGGCGGTCTGGTCCGGCGACCGAGTGCGACGCGGGACCGACAGCTTGCTCTATTTCGTCGGCCGGCGCGACGCGATGATCAAGAGCGCCGGCAATCGCATCAGCCCGCAAGAAGTCGAGGACGCCGCGGTCGCGACCGGGCTGGTGGCCGAGGCGGTGGCTGTGGGTGTGCCGGACGAGCGGCTTGGGCAGGCGGTGTGCCTCGCCGTTCGGCCCGTGGGCGCGTTCGACGAAGCGACGATGCGCAAGGCGCTGGCCGCGGTGCTGCCCAATTTCATGCAGCCGCGGATTGTCCGTCCCTACGCGGAGATGCCGCGCAACCCTAACGGCAAGCTCGATCGTAACGTGCTGGCGCTGGAGCTGGCGTCATGAAGCCGCTGGGGCCGATCCCGCTCGGCTACGGGGCTCTCCATGGTCAACTGGCGATCGGCGGAAAGACCGCGCGGCAATTGGTCGCGGAAGCGGGCGGCACGCCGCTGTTCGTTTACTCCCGCGCTCATCTCGACGCACGGATGGCCGAGCTTCGCGCGGCGATGCCGGTGCGAATCGCCATCCACTATGCTGTGAAGGCCAACTCGTGGCGGCCGGTGCTCGAGCATATGGCGGGCTTGGCCGACGGGTTCGATATCGCCTCCGGCGGCGAGCTCGAGCTGGTGCGCGACGCGGGCATCGATCCGGCGCTCGTAAGCTTTGCCGGCCCCGGCAAGCGGGATTGGGAGCTGGAGGCAGCGATCGGCGCTGGCGCCACGCTCAATTGCGAAAGCGAGAACGAGGCCCGCCGCGCGCTGGCGATCGCCAACCGGCTGGGGCGGACGCCGCGCCTCGCGATTCGCGTCAACCCGACTTTCGAGCTGCGTGGCAGCGGCATGAAGATGGGCGGCGGCGCCAAGCCGTTCGGAATCGACGCGGAACGCGTGCCCACGCTCGCCCGCGAATTGATCGACGCAGGGGTTGATTGGTGCGGGCTGCACATTTTCGCCGGCAGCCAGGCGCTCGACGCTGAAGCCATCGCCGAAGCGCAAGGCAATGTTCTCGATCTTGCCGACCACCTCGCGCGCGCGATCGACCGGGGTCCGTTGCCCAAGCTCAACATGGGCGGCGGGCTCGGAACCCCATATTTCGCGGGCGACACGCCGGTCGATCTGTCTCTGGTCGGCGCGCGGCTAGCCGAGCGTTGCTCGGCGCTGCCCGGCAGCCTCGCCGACACGCACTTTTGCCTCGAGCTGGGCCGCTATCTCGTCGGTGAGGCCGGAGTGTACTTGTGCGAAATCGTCGACAAGAAGGTCAGTCACGGGGAGACATACTTGGTCACCGACGGGGGCCTCCATCATCAACTAGCGGCCTCGGGCAATTTCGGCACCGTCGTCCGGCGGAACTATCCGGTAGCGATCGCTACTCGCTTCGACGCGCCGGCTAACGAGGAAGCGAACGTCGTCGGTTGCCTCTGCACGCCGCTGGACAGGCTGGCCGACAAGGCGATCCTGCCCGGGGCCGAGGTGGGGGATCTTGTCGCGGTATTCTGCGCCGGCGCCTACGGAGCGAGCGCGTCGCCTGCCAATTTCCTCGGCCAGGGGCCGGCGCGCGAGATGCTCGTTTAACCTTTCGCCGGGCGTTGTCCCGTTGTGGGACCGGGCCTCGCAAGGCCCTTCAAGCCTAACAGTATGTTCACCAATTTCCGCGAGATAGCGGCCTAGTTTACGCGTTCCGCGGTGGGCCGGTCGTCACCGGCTCATGCCCCGTGCGGACGCCAGCAAGGACGCTTCGATGCTTGGCTACCGGCCCGTTTTCCATTTCCTGGGCACTGCGCTCGCGGTGCTCGCTCTCGGCGCCTGCACCACTACCGGAGGTTCGGGCCAGTTGCCGCCCGCCTCGTTCGTGGCGATGCAGGAGGGTCCGGGCGAGGACTACGTTATCGGCCCGCTCGACGAGCTCACCATCAGTGTCTGGCGCAATCCCGAGCTGAGTGCGGAGAAGATCCAGGTCCGTCCCGACGGGCGCATCACCACGCCGCTGGTCAACGATCTGCCGGCGGTTGGCAAGACGCCGGCGATGCTTTCGGAAGACATCCGCTCGCGGCTGTCGCAGTATATCGAAGAGCCGCTGGTCAGCGTCATCGTGACCAACTTCGCAGGGACTTTCAGCCAGCAGGTCCGCGTGATCGGCGCGACCGAGAAGCCCGCCAGCATTCCCTTCCGCGCGAACATGACGGTGCTCGACGCGATGATCGCGGTCGGCGGGCTCAGCGAGTTCGCCGCGGGCAACAAGGCCAAGCTGATCCGCTTCGACCGGACGGCCGGCCGCCAGAGCGAGTTCGCCCTGCGCCTCGGCGACCTCCTCAAGAGGGGTGAGAGCGAGGCCAACGTCATGCTCCAGCCCGGCGACGTGATCATCATCCCCGAGAGCATGTTCTGAAGGCCGGGCGATGAACGACGTCTTCGAGGAACTGCGCGCGGCCGCGCACACGGCATGGGCCCGGCGCTGGCTGGTGCTGGGCGTCGCCTGGGGCGTCTGCCTGGTGGGATGGACTGCGGTAGCGCTGATCCCCAACACCTACGAATCCAAAGCCCGGATCTACGTCCAGCTAGACGACGTGTTGTCCGAGCAACTCAAGATCGCGAACGGCGGCGAGGACGAGATCGAGCGGGTCAAGAAGACCCTCGCCGGCGGCGTGAACCTCGAGAAAGTCGTCCGCGCGACCGACCTTGGCCGCGACATCGCCAGCCAGCGCGAGATGGACCGCGAGGTCGAGAACCTGGGTGAGAACGTCAAGATCGAAAGCATCGAGGACAGCCTGTTCACAATCACCGCGACGATAGGCGAACGAGGTCTGTCGGACGCCGAGAATGCAAAGCTGGCGCACACCGTGGTCCAGAAGCTGATCGACATCTTCCGCGAGGAGAACGTCACCGGCAACCGCGGCGAAGTGGCGGATACGGTGGTATTCCTGGACCAGCAGCTCGACCAGCGAAAGGCGGAGCTGGAAGCGGCCGAAGCCAAGCTCTCCGCATTCGAAGCGCAAAACCCCGAGCTCGTCGGCGGCAGCACCGCCATCTCCGGCCGTCTCAATGCGACGCGCGCCGAACTGCGCGGGGTAGAGGCCGACCTGGCGGCGGCGCAAAGCGCGCTGGCGGCGGTGAGCGGCCAGCTTGCCGGCACGCCTCGCACTCTGTCAACAGGCGGTAGCGACGGCAGCGCGCTGGGCCAGGCACAGGCGCAGCTCGCCGGGCTGCAGTCCCGCGGCCTGACCGACAGCCACCCCGATATCGTGGCCCTGAAGCGGCAGATTGCGCTTCTCCAGCGAAGCGGGGGCGGGGCGATCGCGGGCATGCCCAATCCAGCATATAGCTCACTCGTCTCGATCCGCGCCGAGCGCGAGGCCAATGTCTCGGCGCTGATGGCCCGCAAGGCCGCGTTACAGGCCGACATCAGCGGAGGCATGGCCGACCAGGCGAGCGAGCCGGCTGTCTCGGCCGAGGCCAACCGGATCAGTCGCGACTACGAAGTGCTCAAGAAGAAGTATGACGAGCTGCTGCAGAACCGCGAAGAGATGCGGCTGCGCGGGCAGGTCGAGGACCAGCGCTCCAGCTTCAAGTTCGATGTCGTCGATCCGCCGAGCACCCCGCGCCAGCCGGCCTCACCCAACCGCCCGTTGCTGCTGTTCGGCGTATTGCTGGCCGGTCTTGCCGTCGGCGTCGCGACCGTATTTGGCCTGAGCCAGCTGAGGTCGACTTTCGCCACGGCACACTCGCTCGAGCGGGCGCTCGACCTCCCCGTCCTGGGGACGATCTCCGAGACGGTGAGCGAAAGCGCGCGCGCCTTGCGCACCAAGCGGACGAAACAGTTCTACGCGGCGAGCGGCGCCCTCGGCGGACTTTTCGTCCTGCTGCTCGGTATCGAGTTCGTCCAGCGCGGCATGGTCGCGTGAGGGGGCGAGGATAATGACCGAACACAGCAGGATCCCGCTCCCCGGCGCCGCTGACATCGGAAACTCCCTGTTCGAGCGGGCAAGCGGCGCTTTCGGGCTCGATCCCTTCCGGCCCGCGCCGGTCCCGGCAGCGGACGCACACGCCTTCGATCGCCCGCGGGTCGCTCGCACGGCAAAGGCGCCCGCCGCGAAGGCGCCGGAGTTGGCGCCGCTTCCCGACGAACCTTTGCCCGTTACCACCAGCGCGCCAACGAGTGATGCGCGGGAGCGGCCGGTCCGGTTCGGCGGCGTGCGGCACGAGATCGACCGGGAGCGGCTGGCGAACCGCGGCATCATCGTGCCCGAGGCAGGCGCGACCGCGCTCCTCGAGGAGTTTCGTATCGTCAAGCGCCAGGTCCTGTCCGCGGCTCGCGCGTCGGGCGATGCGGCGGCGCGCCGGGTGCTTGTCTGCTCGCCGCATCCGGGGGAAGGCAAGACATTCTGCGCGGTAAACCTGGCCATCGCGATGGCCGGCGAGCGCGGGGCCGAAGTGCTGCTGGTCGATGCCGACTTCGCCAAGCCATCGGTGCTCTCGACCCTCGGGCTGCCGAAAGGCCCGGGCCTGATGGATGCGTTGGCGGACCCGGCGATCGCTGTGGAAAGCCTTGTCATGTCGACCGATATCGAGGGCCTTTTCGTCCTTCCCGCCGGCGGCCAGACGGTCGCGGACAGCGAGTGGCTGGCAAGCGCCCGAACCGCCGAAGTGCTGGACCGCCTCACACGCGGCGCGCCCAATCGGACGGTGGTGTTCGACAGCCCGCCGGCACTCGCCGCATCGCCCGCCGCCGAGCTCGCCAAGCACGTTGGCCAGGCCATCCTCATCGCGCGCGTCGACCAGACCGGACGCAGCGCTCTCGAGGACGCTATCGACCTTCTCGGCGCGTGTCCCAATATCAAGCTGCTGCTCAACGGTGCGCACTTCTCGCCGAGCGGACGCCAGTTCGGTTCATACTATGGCTACGGGGCCTGATCGCATGAGGCGCCTCGCCTGGATACTGGTCTATGCCGCGGCCTGCACCGCGCCCGCCCTGGCGCAGGAGGCCAAGCGCGCCGAACCGTCGAGAACGGCTCGCCTGGCCCCTTACATCGAGGTCAACCAGGTGTTCGCCGCCCAGCTCTCGCCCGGCGACGACGTGGTGACCTACACTCAGGTCGCCGCGGGCGTGGACCTCAGCGTCCAGGGCCGCAACAACGGCGGAGCGGCATCCATCCGTTACGAACGGACGTTCGGCTACGACGATTCCGTGTCGGATGCGTCCACGCTGAGCGGCGTCGCGCGCGGCTATGCTACCATCGTCCCGCGCGCGTTGACGATCGAAGGCGGCGCGCTGGCCACTCGCACGCTGGCGGACGCGAATGGAATTGCCACCAATCCGATTGGTGGCCGCGATACCGCCGACAATCGGGTATATTCGGTCTACGCGGGGCCTAACCTGCACACCAGCGCGGGCGACGCCGAACTCAATGCGAATTACCGTATCGGCTATTCGAAGTTCGAAACCCGTGACGCGATCGCCGCGCCGGGAACTCCGGCTATCGATTTGTCGGACGAGAGCCTCGCGCAGTCGGCCAACGCGCACGTAGGCCTGCGCCCCGACGCACCGCTGCCGATTGGCGTCGGCATCGGCGGGGGCTTCTATCAGGAAGACGTCTCGACCTTCGACCAGCGCGTTCGCGACCGCCATGTTCGCGCCGACGTGACCGTGCCGCTCGGTCCGAGTCTCGCGGCGGTCGGCGGGATCGGTTATGAGGACGTCGAGGTATCGAACCGCGATGCAGTGCGCGACGCCGCCGAAAATCCGGTCGTCGGGGCCGATGGCCGGCTCGTCACCGATAAATCCGCGCCGCGACAAATTGCCTACGACACTTCGGGTCTGATCTGGGATGTCGGAGTGGTCTGGCGTCCTTCGCGGCGCACGGCGGCTGAAGCGCATGTCGGGCAGCGCTACGATTCGACCACCTATTACGGCAGCTTCGCCTGGGCGCCGAACCCCCGCAGCTCGGTCAACGTCTCGGTCTATGACGGGCTCACCGGATTCGGCGGGCAACTCAATCGCGCGCTGGTCGCGCTGCCGACGGACTTCGTCGCCATCCGCAATCCCGTGACCGGCGATCTCGACGGCTGCGTCGCCTCGCTCCAGGGCGGCAATTGCCTCGTCGGCGCGCTCGGCTCGGTGCGCTCGGCGGTCTTCCGCGGCCGGGGCGTTCAGTTGAGCTACGCGCAGCAGGTCGGACGCATGAGCGCGGGACTTGGCCTCGGCTACGACCGGCGCAAGTTCATCGGTGCGCCCGGCACCGTGCTCGCCGCCGCGAACGGCGTGACGGACGAGAGCTACTGGCTGGCGAGCTACGTCACGGGGCAGCTCTCGCCCTACGATTCGTTCACTGTCAATTCGCGCATCCAGTGGCTGATGAGCGACGTCTCGAACGCCGGCGACGCGACCGCGCTCGGCGCATCGGCCGCCTATCGCCGGTACCTCATCGAAGGGCTGTCGGCGAACGCCGCGGTCAGCCTCGACCAGCTCGACAGCGAAGCCGCCGGGCAAGACCTCACTACCGCCGCGGCGCTGCTTGGCCTGCGCTACGATTTCTGACGGCCGAAGGAAGACAGACGATGTTCGACGAATTCTATGGTCTGACCGGACGCCCCTTCCAGCTTACCCCGGACCCAAGGTTCTATTTCGAGAGCAGCACGCACAAGAAGGCGCTTAGCTACCTCGGCTACGGTCTTTCGCAGGGCGAGGGCTTCATCGTCATCACCGGCGAAGTCGGTGCGGGCAAGTCTACGCTGGTCGCCCACCTCATGCGCAAAATCGATCCGGCCCAGCTGACCGTGGGCCAGGTCGTCACCAGCAACCTCGATGGCGAGGAGCTGATTCACGTCGTCGCGCAGTCGCTGGGGCTCGCGGTTGAAGGCCACGACAAGGCCAGCGCGCTTGGCGCGATCGAGGCGTTCCTGCACGAGGAAGCGCGGGCGGGTCGCCGCTGCCTGCTGGTGGTCGACGAGTCGCAGAACCTCACGATCGAGGCTCTCGAAGAACTTCGGATGCTGTCCAACTTCCAGCTCGGCAGCCACCCGCTGCTGCAGACCTTGCTGCTCGGCCAGCCGGAGTTTCAGCGGACGCTGGCGGAGCACGATCGGCTCGAGCAACTGCGCCAGCGCGTGATCGCAGCGCATCATCTCGGGGCGATGGAGCCCGCCGAGGTGGAGCGCTACGTCAGGCACCGCCTCGAATGCGTGGGATGGGCTGGCAACCCGTCCGTCAGTGCCGGCGTGTTCACCGCGCTTTACGAGGCGACGGGGGGAATCCCGAGGCGGATCAACCAGTTGATGAACCGTCTGTTGTTGCTCGGCGCCGTCGAGCAGCGGAGCGAGATCGACACGGCAATGCTGGCAGCGGTTCGCCGCGAGATGGCGAGCGATAGCGTGACGCCCGTCGCCGTGCCGCGCGAACAGTCGCATGCCCGCTCGGAAGCTCCGGCTCGGGTTGTGAAAGACACATCGCCTGCGCCTGTCCCCAGCGAGGTCCACGTAGGCGGTTTCCGCGGTGTCGACGACCGTTCGCGGGAAGAGTTGGAGCGGCGGTTGGCTACCCTCGAGAGCCGGGTCTCGGACCAGGAAGCGGCGGTACGCCACGTGCTCACCATGCTCATCGAATGGTTCGAGGCCGAAGCGCCGCGCGTCGCTGCCTAGGCGGCAGGCAGTCTACATGGCGTTACCCACCATCCCCCCCGGCCGGATCGTCAACGGTCTGTCCGTCGACGTCGAGGACTGGTTCCAGGTCGGGGCCTTCGAGAACGTGATTGCTCGTGACACCTGGGACGCGCTGCCCTTGCGGGTGAGCGATAACGTGTTGCGGATCCTCGACCTGTTCGCCGAGGCGGAGGTGAAGGCCACGTTCTTCACGCTGGGGTGGGTCGCGCGGCGCAGCCCCGCGCTGATGCGCCGCATCGCCGATGCGGGTCACGAGATCGCCAGCCACGGCTGGGATCACGCGCGGGTGCACACGCTCGACCGCAAGAGCTTCGGCGCGGACATTGCGCGGGCCCGCAAGGTGCTGGAAGACATCACCGGAACACCTGTCTCGGGCTACCGGGCGCCCAGCTTCTCGATCGATCACCGGACTCCGTGGGCCTATAGGGAACTAGCTGAGCAGGGCTATGCCTACAGCTCCTCGGTCGCGCCGGTGGCGCACGATCACTACGGCTGGCCCGACGCGCCGCGATTCGCTTTTCAGCCGCTGCCCTGGCACCCGCTGATCGAATTGCCGGTGACGACCGCCATCCTCGGTGGCCGGCGCGTGGCGGCGGGTGGCGGCGGGTTCTTCCGCGTCCTCCCCTATGCCTTCAGCCGCTGGGCGATCCGCCAGGTCAACCGGCACGACCGCCGGCCGGCCGTATTCTATTTCCATCCGTGGGAAGTCGATCCCGCCCAGCCGCGCGTTCCGGACGCGCCGATCCGCTCGCGGCTGAGGCATTACACCAACCTCGAGCGGATGGCCGGCAAGCTGCGCGAGCTCGTCCACGAGTTCGCGTGGGGCCGGATGGACATGCTCGCCCACCGGGAGGCGGCCCACGCCGCAAGCCTGGCGGCATGAACGCCCCGTTCGCCCTCGCTGCCGAGACGATCGCGCTGGCGAACCTCGACCACCCGGGAGAGGCCGAAAGAATCGAGCGGTTCGTGGCCACCATGGGCGGCACGCCCTTCCATCGGCCGGCATGGCTGTGCGCGGTCGAGCGGGGCACCGGGCAACGGGCGCTCGGGCTGATTGCGGAGAAACGCGGCGAGTTGACCGGTTGGTTGCCTCTGACCGAGGTGCACTCGCCGCTGTTCCCGCGCGCGCTGGTCTCGAGCGGGTTTGCCGTCGGCGGCGGGCCACTGGCCGAACGCGAGGCGACCGCGCACGCCCTCTGCGAAGCCGCGGCGGAGCTGGCCGCCCGGCGGGCCTGCGCTTCGGTCGAACTCCGCGGCGGCAGCGCCCCGACAGGATGGCGGGTCTGCACGACCAGCCACGCCAGCTTTACCGCCCCGCTTGCCCCCAACGACGAAGCCCAGTTGCTGGCCATCCCGCGCAAGCAACGGGCCGAGGTGCGCAAGGCGCTCGACCATGATTTCGCGGTGGAAACCGGGACGGGCGAGCGACATCGCGAAGCTCACTATGCGGTCTACGCCGCGAGCGTGCGCAATCTCGGCACGCCGGTCTTTCCGCGCGCGCTGTTCGATGCGGTGCTCGACAATCTCGGCGCCGATATCCTGACGGTGAGTCTGGCCGGAGCGCCGGTCGCCAGCGTGCTCAGCCTTTACCACCACGGCACGGTCATGCCGTACTGGGGCGGCGGCACATTCGCCGCGCGCACCTCGCGCGCCAACGAGCGGATGTATTTCGAGCTCATGCGCCACGCCCTTGCACGGGGTTGCCACACGTTCGACTTCGGCCGCTCGAAAGTCGGCAGCGGCGCGTTCGCCTACAAGAAGAACTGGGGCTTCGAACCCCAGCCGCTGGCCTATGCGACGTGGTCGGCACCGGGGGCGGAAGTGCGCGACGTCGATCCGACCAGCGAGGCCTATTCGGGCAAGATCGCCGCGTGGAAGCGCCTGCCGTTGCCGCTCGTCAACCGGCTCGGGCCCGCCATCGCCCGCGGCCTTGCATGACCGGCGAGGTCCTCTTCATCGCGCATCGCATGCCGTTTCCGCCCGACCGCGGGGACAAGATCCGCTCGCACCACCTGTTGAAGGCGATCGCGTCGTTGGCGCCCGTGCACGTCGCCACGCTGGGCGAGACGCCGGCGGACTTCGCCGCCGAGCCGATGCTGGCCGAAGTGGCCGCGAGCCACTGCCTCTTGCCTCGCCCCGCGCTGCTACCCTCGGCCCTGCGGGCCATGGCCGGCGGTCGACCCGTTTCCCTGCAGGCGTTCGACAGCCCGCCGCTCAAAGCGTGGATTGCCCGAACGCTAGCCGAACGGCCGATCGAGACCGTGTTCGTGTTCTCCGGGCAGATGGGCCAGTATATTCCGCCAGGCTTTCACGGCCGTGTCGTGGTCGACTTGTGCGACGTCGATTCCGCGAAGTTCGACGCCTACGCCCGGCAGCGAAGCGCGCCGCGGGCGTGGATCGATGCCCGCGAGGGCCGCCTGCTGGCCGCCGAGGAGGCCTGCCTCGCACGCCGCGCCGATGCCACGCTGCTGGTCAGCGAGGCGGAAGCCGACCTTCTCCGCACGCGGATCGGCCTGCAATCCAATGTCATGGCGGTGGGCAACGGTATCGACGCAGCGCACTTCGACCCAGCCACGGTCACGCCGCCTGAAGCGCTCACCTGCGAAGCCGGGCCGCATCTCGTCTTCACCGGGCAGATGGATTACCTGCCCAACGTCGCCGCCGTGCGCCGCGCCGCCAGCGCTATCATGCCCGCCGTCCGTTCGATCTTCCCGGCCGCCCAGTTCCACATCGTCGGGCGAGCCCCGACCGCCGACGTACGCGCCTTGGGCGGCCTCCACGGCACCCGCGTGTGGGGCGAAGTGGCCGACGTTCGCCCCTTTCTCGCCGCCGCCGACGCCATCCTCGCGCCGCTGGAGATCGCGCGCGGGGTGCAGAACAAGGTGCTGGAGGCGATGGCCATGGCTCGCCCCGTGATCCTGTCGCCCGAGGCGGCGACGGGCATCGGGGGCGAGTCCGGAATTCACTACGCCGTGGCCGCCAGCGACGAGGGCCTGGCCGGCGCCGCCATCGGCCTGCTGGCAGACCGTCCCCGCGCACTGGCGATGGGATCGGCAGCGCGCCGCTTCGTGGTGGCGAACAAAAGTTGGACCGCGGCGCTCGCTCCCATCGCATGCCTGTTGTCGCCGACCGAAAGACGCCGCGATGCCGCGTGAACTCGCGCTCATGGCCTTCGCGTCGGCATGGCAGGTTGCGCTCGGGCGGCTGGCGCTGGCCTCGGCTGCGCTGCTCGCGGTCACTTTCGCCGAATGGCGGAAAATGGCTCACCAGTGGTGGGATATCGATACATACAACCACATCCTCCTGTTGCCCGCGATCCTCGCCTGGCTCTTGTGGCTGCGGCGCGACCAGCTGGCGCAGACCGCTCCCCGAGGCTGGTGGCCGGGGCTGCTCTGGCTCGGCGCGGGCATGTTGCTGTGGCTGGGCGGGCGCGCGGCGGACATCAACCTCGTTGCGCAAGGGGGCGTGATTGTCGCCTTCCAGGGTGCGATCGCCGCGCTGCTTGGAGTACGGGTCGCGCTCGTTGCGGCCTTTCCGCTCGGCTACGCGCTGCTGCTGGTCCCTTTCGGCGACGAGCTGATCCCGCTGCTCCAGCAGGTCACCGCGCGGATTGCCGTGGCGATGACCCATGCAAGCGGCATACCGGCGGTAGTCGATGGTCTCTACATCGACACGCCGGGCGGCAAGTTCGTGGTGGCCGAGGAGTGCTCGGGGGTGAAGTTCCTCGTCGCGATGACGGCGCTGAGCATCCTCGTGGCGTGGACCGGGTTCACTAGCTGGAAGAAGCGCGTCGCCCTCGTGGCCGGAGCCGGGCTCGTCTCGATCCTCGCCAATGGGGTGCGGGCGTGGGGCACGATATTCGCGGCGCAGTACGTGGGCGAGGAGCGGGCCGGGGGGCTCGACCACATCGTTTATGGCTGGGTCTTCTTCGCGATTGTGATGGCAGCGGTGCTCGCCGTCTCGTGGCGGCACTTCGAACGCGAATCCGGTGAGGCCGGCCTGACCGCCGAAGAAGCGGCGGTGCATCCGCTCGTCCGGTTCGAAGCCCACGGCATCGGGCCGGACGTCGCGCTGGCAATCGTCGCGGGAGTCGCGATCCTCTTTGCCGCGCTTGCCGCGCTGGTCTAGGCACGCCGCCGATGTGCGGGATTGCGGGGATATTCCATTGCGGCACCCCCAAGCCGGTCGATCCGGCGCGGGTCAGGGCGATGGCGGACGCGCTCGCGCACCGCGGGCCCGACGGCGAGGGGGTGTGGACCGCCCCCGGCGTCGGCCTGGGTCATCGCCGCCTGTCGATCATCGATCTCGCCGGCTCGCCCCAACCGATGCCGTCCGCAGATGGCCGGGCGATGCTAGTGTTCAACGGCGAAATCTACAATTTCAAGGAATTGCGCCGCGAACTTGAGAGCTTGGGTGCGCAGTTCCGTACCGCAGGCGACAGCGAAACGATACTCGCCGCCTGGCAGCAGTGGGGCCCTGATTGCCTCACCCGCCTGCACGGGATGTTTGCGTTCGCCATCTACGACCTCGATCGCCGCACGCTGTTCCTCGCCCGAGACCGGTTGGGCGTGAAGCCGCTGTTCACGGCCCGGCTCAGCGACGGCAGCCTTGCCTTCGCCTCCGAGCTCAAGGGCCTGCTCGCGCACCCGCTGTTGCGGCGGGAAATCGATCCACTGGCGGTCGAGGATTATCTCGCCTGGGGCTACGTTCCGGATCACCGCTCGATCCTGAAAGGCGTGGAAAAGCTGCCCGCCGGGCATTACCGCCTGCTCAGGCACGATGCGCCGCCCGCCGCGCCGGTGCGGTGGTGGGACGTCAGCTTCGCCGAACGGCGGCGCGAGAGTGCGGCCGACCTCGAGAGCGAGCTGCTCTTCCGCCTGCGCGAAGCCGTCACAAGCAGGATGACCGCCGACGTCCCCCTGGGGGCATTCCTCTCGGGTGGCGTCGACAGCTCGAGCGTCGTCGCCCTGATGGCCGAGGCGAGCCGCGACCCCGTCCGCACGTGTTCGATCGGGTTCGACGATAGCGCGATCGACGAAACGTCCTACGCCCGCGAAGTCGCGGACCGGTTCGGGACCGACCACCGCGAGCGCGTGGTCTCGAGCGACGATTTCGCGGAGATCGGCCCGTTGGCCGCGATGTTCGACGAACCTTTCGCCGATGCCAGCGCCTTGCCGACCTTGCGAGTGTGCCAGCTGGCGCGCGAGAGCGTGACCGTGGCGCTGTCGGGCGACGGGGCGGACGAGGCTTTCGCAGGCTATCGCCGCCAGCGGTTCCAGGCCGCTGAGGAACGCGCGAGAGCGGTCCTGCCCGCCGGGCTTCGGGAGCCCGTGTTCGGCCTGCTTGGACGCATCTGGCCCAAGGCCGACTGGGCGCCGCGAGCACTGCGCGCCAAGACCACCTTCCAGTCGCTCGCCGCCTCGGGCGAGGAGGGGTACGCGCGGGCGCTCGCCGTGACCGCACCGGAGATCCGCGCTTCGCTCTATTCTTCGGCCTTCCGCCGCGAGCTGGGCGACTACCGCGCCGAGCAGCCGCTGGTGGAGACGATGCGTAGCGCGCCGGCTCGCTCGGGGCTCGACCGCGCCCAATACGCCGACCTCAAGTTCTGGCTTCCGGGCGATATCCTCACCAAGGTCGACCGGACGAGCATGGCCGTCAGCCTCGAAGCGCGCGAGCCGTTGCTGGACCATCGCCTGATCGAGTTCGCCGCAGGGCTGCCCGAACGGCTCCGTATTCGCGGCGGGCAGGGCAAGTGGCTGCTCAAGCACACGATGGAGCGGTACCTCCCTCGCGAGGTGCTCTACCGGCCCAAGCAGGGGTTCGTGACGCCGATCGCCCAGTGGCTGCGAGGGCCGCTCGCGGGGGAGGCGCGGGCCATTAGCCGCGGCGCCGCGCTGGCGCGAACCGGGTGGTTCGATGGCGACCGCATCGCGAGAATGGCCGGAGCGCATATCTCAGGGCGCTCCGACCACTCCCGGCTGCTCTGGCAGCTGCTGATGCTCGACCGCTCCCTGGCGGCCCTGAAGGTAGCCTAGCGGCTATCGACGAGAACGACTTCGGCGTCCTCGAGCGCTTCGACTTCGAGCGCATTCTCGCCGGTGATCGCTACCCCGTCGCGCGCCGAGACCTCCTGTCCGTTCACCCGCAGTCGTCCGTTGACCGGCACGAGATACTGGTGGCGGGTCGGGTCGAGCGAGCGTTGCAGGCTTTGTCCCACCGATAGGTTCGCCGCGAGCACTTGCGCGTCGGCCCGGATCGGCAGGGCATCGTCGCGCTCGGAGTCGCCGCTCGCTAGAACCACCCAGTCGCCTGTCCGGCTGTCGCGCGGAAACTCGCGCGTACCCCAACTCGGGCTCTCGCCGGCGCTGTCGGGAATGATCCACAGCTGGAACAGCGTGGTCTGCTCGTCTTCGAGGTTGTATTCCGCATGGGTGATGCCGGTGCCGGCGCTCATCACCTGCACGTCGCCCGCGACCGTCCGCCCGCGATTGCCGAGCGAGTCCTGATGGCTGATCGCGCCCGAAAGCACGAAAGTGACGATCTCCATGTCGCGATGCGGATGCGGCGGGAAGCCACTCTTCGCGGCGATCGTGTCGTCGTTCCACACGCGGAGCGCGCCCCAACCCATCCGGGCTGGGTCGTGGTAGTCGGCGAAGCTGAAGTGAAAGCGGGTGTCGAGCCAGCCGTGGTTGCGATGCGCGAGGCTGTCGCGCGAGCGGATGTCGATCATGTCGGGTAGTCCACCTCGGCGGGGTGTTGCCGCCGGAATACCTGGAATGTGGGGTCGTTGCGGGCCCGTTCAACCCTCCACACCGTGCCCCTGCGCCATGTAATCGGCGCTGCGCATTTCCTCCAGCCGGCTGACCGTGCGCGCGAACTCGAAGCTGCCCTCGCCGGCGCTGTAGAGTGCCTCGGGCTCGGCGGCCGCCGCGACGAACAGCTTGACCTTGTGCTCGTAGAGCGCGTCGACGAGCTTGGTGAAGCGGATCGCCTCGTTGCGGTTCTCCGGGCCCATCACCGGAATGCCGACGACGATCACCGTGTGGTAGGCGCGGGCGATGGCGAGGTAGTCGGCCGCACCGCGGTTCTCCCCACACAGCCGCTTGAAGCTGAACACCGCGACGCCCTTGAGGCTCTTGGGTACGTGCAGCGTGCGCCCGCCGCCGAGGTCGAGCTCGGCGCTGGGGACGTGGGCGGCGTCCTCCGGCTTGTAGTCGGTCAGGCGGAAGAACGCCTCGCGCACTTGCGCGGTGGCGGCCTCGCCCAGCGGTGAGTGCCAAGTGGCGATCCCTGCAAGGCGGTCGAGCCGGTAGTCGACCGGCCCGTCGAGCGCGATCACGTCCATCTTCGTCTCGACGAGTTCGATGAAGGGCACGAACAGCGAGCGGTTCAGCCCGTCCTTGTAGAGATCGCGGGGCGGGCGGTTGCTTGTCGTGACCACGGTCACCCCCTCGTCAACGATCAGGGCCGTGAACAACCGGGCCATGATCGCCGCGTCGGCGGTGTTGTTCACCACCATCTCGTCGAACGCGAGGCAGCGCACGTCTTCGGCCAGCCGCGCCGCGACCGGCGCGATCGGATCGCCGGCCTCCTTCGCCCGCTCCTCGCGGATTAGCTGGTCGACCTCGAGCATGAAGGCGTGGAAGTGGACGCGGCGCTTTTCCGGGATCGCCAGGGTGTCGACGAACAAGTCCATCAGCATCGACTTGCCGCGCCCGACTCCGCCCCAGAGGTAGATTCCGCGCGGTTGCGCACGGCTTCGGGCGAACAATCGATCGAACAGGCCGGGGCTGGCGCTCGATTCAAGTTTGATCTGCAGCCGATCAAGCGCTTCATTCGCACGTCGTTGATCGGGGTCCGGGCGCAATTCGCCGCCCTCGATCAGTGCCTCGTAGCGCGCCAGCAGGCTCGCCATCAGCCTACTGCCTTGCGAACCAGCCCGGAATAGGCGGCCACAAGATGCTCGCCCTGCTCGACATGACCGCGCATGAAGACCGTGCGGCGGGTCTCGTGCAAGACTTCGACGAGCGCATCCAGCGGCTCGCTCATCCTGCCCGCGCCGATAAACTGGGTAGAAAGCTCAAGGGTCACCGCTCGCGCGCCCTCGTTGTCCGTCAACGTGCGCATTCCGGCGAACATCGCGATGTCGATGAGCGCCAGCGTAACCGCGCCATGGATCATGTCCTGCAGGTTCGAGTGCTTCCGCTCGGGCTGCATCCGCACCCGGCATTTGCCGTCTTCGACGCGAAGCAGCATCGGCCCCATGACCGCGTGGTTGAAGCGAGTTTCGTCGATAATGTTCCAGGTATACCAGCCGGGATGGTCGTCCGAGGGCCGGTATCGGAAGAAACGATTGTCCTCACTCACGGGCTCAGCCGTGCTTCTCGACCTGCAGCTTCTTGATCTCGGCAATCGCCTTGGCCGGGTTGAGACCCTTGGGGCACACGTTCGCGCAGTTCATGATCGTATGGCAGCGGTACAGGCGGAAGGGATCCTCGAGCTGCTCGAGCCGCTCCCCAGTCATCTCGTCGCGGCTGTCGGCGAGCCAGCGATAGGCCTGCAGCAGGATCGCCGGCCCCAGAAACTTGTCGCTGTTCCACCAATAGCTGGGGCAAGCGGTCGAGCAGCACGCGCATAGAATGCACTCGTAAAGCCCGTCGAGCTTTTCGCGCTGCTCGGGGCTCTGGAGCCGTTCCTTCCCGCTCGGCGTAGGGCTGACAGTCTGGAGCCACGGGCGGATCGATGCATACTGCGCGTAGAAGCGCGAGAAATCGGGCACCAGGTCCTTGATCACCGACATCGCGGGGAGGGGGGTGATGCGCACCTCGCCCTTCAGGTCCTCGATCGCCGTGGTGCAGGCGAGACCGTTGCGGCCGTCCATGTTCATCGAGCAGGAGCCGCAGATGCCCTCGCGGCACGAGCGCCGGAAGGTGAGCGTGGGATCGATCTCGTTCTTGATCTTGATCAGAGCGTCCAGCACCATCGGCCCGCAATCGTCGAGATCGATTTCGAACGTATCGTAGCGCGGGTTTTCGCCGCTATCGGGGTCGAAGCGGTAGATCTTGAATTTCTTCAGCCGGTTGGCGTTCGCCGCGGTATGGACACGGCTCTTGCCCGTGATCTGCGAGTTCTTCGGAAGCGTGAAGGTGGCCATCGGCGCGCGTGTCCTCGGGTAAGGTCCGGCCTATCTAACGCGTCGCAAATGGAGGGCAAGGGCGGGGAGGCTCCCGAATCGTGACTTTTGTGCACTGCGCTTCCTTTCCCGCGCAATTCCCACTACGGCGCGCCCGCCAATGAGCGCCACCCCCGAACCTTCTGAGAACATCGACAACCGCCGTGTCGCACGCGACTTGGGCTCGTCGACGCTTGCACGGTTGGCGGGGCTCATCGAGGTGGTAGCCCAACCTCTCTATGTGCTGATGTATGGGCTCGCATCGTTCGGCCTCTACGCGGTCCTGTGGAGCATCGTGAATCTGGTCGAGAACTTCGCGGACCTCGGCATGACCAGCGCGATGCAGCGAACGGTGCCCCAGGCGACGAGCCGGCGCGAGCAGGCGCACGCCTTTCGCGCCGCGCTCATCCTCGGCGTATTGCCGTGTCTCGCGATCGCAATTGGCGCGGCCATCTACGCTCACGAGGCCGCGCATCTATTCAACGCCGCTCCGGAGGATGAGGAACGGCTGTCCGTCGCTATCCGCATCTTCGCATGGGCGCTTCCCCTGTGGGCTTTCGTAGAGATCGCCACCTCCGCACTGCGCGCGCAGCGGCTTTTCGGGCCGGAGATACGCTTACGGGTATTCTGGGAGCAAATAATACGGCTGGTATTCGCAGTCCTGTTCTGGCTGCTGGGGTGGGGCTTCATCGGTCTTCTTGTCGCGCATCTCCTGTCGCTGACGCTGACCGCCATCCTCGCCGCCCGTCTGTCGGTCCGGTATTTCAGCCTTGAGGATCTCCTGCGCGGCAAGGCGGACGGGCCGATCTTTTGGGAGACCGCTCGCGCCGGCCTGGCGATCATGCCGGCCAACTTATCGCAGCGGTTCTACAGCGATGGCGGCGTGATCGCTTTGAACTGGATCCTGCCGGGCGCCGCGGGGGCCGTGGCGGCCGGCCTGTTCACAATCGCCAGGAAAATTTCGAGCCTGATTCAGGCAATCCGCCTGGCGTTCGCTTATGTGTTGTCGCCTCTCGCCTCTGCCGCATCGCGAGGCGCGCGCGAGGAGGTGCAATCGATCTACGGCTTCGCCACCGGCGTCTTGGCAACCATCGCTTTGCCCGCGGGCCTTGTGCTCGCGGCGGGTGCGCCGGCCATTCTCTCGCTGTTCGGCAAGCAGGCGGATCCAGCCATTCCGGCGGTTATGATCCTCGTGGGTTCACGCATCGTCGAAGCGCTGGCAGGCGCCGCCCAGCCGATACAGCAAGTCATATCGAGCTACCGGGCGCAGCTCCTCGCCGCCAACTCGGGAATGGTTGTCGCTGTAATCGTGGGGTGGCTGCTGCTGCCGGAATGGGGCCTTACCGGCATGGCCATCGCGGTAACGTCCGGCTTGTGCGTCGGCGCCATCCTGCCGGTATTCCAGATGTGGTTTGATGAAAGACTGACCCCGTTTTCCGATCACTTCAGCAAGACCTTTGCGATTACCCTCTGCGTTGCCGTCATCGCAGCTACGTTGTCGTGGTTTGCCAATCTTCTACCAGATGAGTTGGCCATTCCCTCGATTGTCATTCTGACGCTGGGCGCGACATGGACAGCATGCCGCTTTGCGCTTCCTCTCGAGGATCGCCTGGCGTTAGGCAAAACCGGGCGTGTCCTGAGGCTGGCGTAAGGCAGGCATCGGCCAGCCTTTCATAAACGGCAAAAACGGCTAGAGGGCGTCCGCAACCAGGGCGGGAACCCTCGCCGGCCAATCGAGACACTCATGTATCAGCACGAACTGGCGCGCAGCGGCAAATTCCTTTTCGTCATCCGCGGCACCTATATTTACGCCACGATCGCGGGCGCGATCGCGATCATGTGGTGCAATCGAGATTTCGGTCCGTTCGCCACAGGCCTAGCAGATAGGAGCTGGTTCGCGGCTGGAATCGGGGTGGCGGTTCTAGGCGCGGTCGTCCGAATCTTCACGAGCGGCTGGGCAGCGCTGGGGACTTCCGGACGGGTGAAAGCGGCGGCCGAGGCGGCCGAGCTCAACACTACTGGCCCGTACTCGCTGGTACGCAACCCGCTCTATGTCGGTAGGATCGTCAACTATACCGGAATGGCAATGCTGAGCGGAAGCTGGGCGTTTGCCGCCATCGTCCTGCTGCTCTCGATCCTGGTTTACGAGCGCGTATCAATCTACGAAGAAGAGTTCCTGCGCGGCAAGTTCGGTGACGCCCACGCGGACTGGGCGAAGGATGTGCCGGCGCTATTCCCGCGCTTTCATGGTTGGGTGAAGCCGAAATACAAATTTTGGTGGAAGCGCATGATCTGGCGTGAGCGTCAGAAAGTCTTCCTTCTCGGCACCTCGATTGCAGGCACACTTTTCGCCTACTTCGGTTTCGACTCCGGTTCGGTGCCGACAGACTTGATCTGGGTGCTGCAAGCTTGGATCGTGTTGGCCGGACTCTTCGTCTTGACCGAGATCGCTTCGTGGGTGGGATACTACAAGGACATGCGATGAGCGATCTCGCGCCGCTGATCGCGATCATCGGCGCGGACGGTTCGGGTAAGTCGACGTTGGCGGCTGACCTTGCTCGCGAGTTGAATCGCAAGCGCGCGACCGCGTATGTTTATCTCGGTCTGGGCTCTGGGCCGATGGGCCACAGAATCGCAGCGCTTCCGGTTGTCGGCCCCATTCTGGCGCCGCGCATCGAGAAGAAGGCGGCGCGGACCCGCGATACGTCCGGCAGCATTCCCGGGATTGCAACGGCGCTCGTCGTCTATTGGCTCTCGACAAGGCGAAAGGCCCGTTTTGATAAGATGATCGCACTGCGGCGGCGCGGGATCGTGGTGATCACCGATCGCTATCCCCAGATCGAAGTGCCCGGCTTCTATGATGGCCCGGGACTTTCCGCGGCGAGGGCGGAAAGCGGAGCGGTTCGTTGGTTGGCCGCGCGGGAGGCACGGCTATACTCCGAGATGGCAACCTACGTGCCTACGCTCGTGTTGCGGCTGAACATCGATGCGGACACGGCTCTGGCGCGCAAGCCGGAGCACGGGCGCACTCTCGTCGAACAGAAGATCGCGGTGACGCCGCGGCTGTCGTTCGGCGGCGCGCCCATTGCCGATATCGACGCTACGATGGACTATGCCCAGGAGCGCGCCTTGGCGCAGAAGCTGATCGATCAGGCGCTGGCGTCTGTCTGACGCGCTGCGAGAATTTGCTCGATTATCCGAATGTCGGCGGGTTTGTCGGCATCGATGCAAGCCTCTGCCGCCGTCATGGGGACTACCGTTGCACTAAGCCCGAAACGGGATGCCGCTCGCGCGGCGAACCCGTGGATGCCAACCAAGCGGAAAGCAGCGCCAAGGAGCAGCCCGGGTCCGAACGCGCCGATGAGCTTCAGGCCCTTCTTTCGATCCTGTTCGAGCCAGCGCCAGAACTCGACCAGCGGCAGAGCTTGAGGGCCGCCCAACCGAAAAAGATTGGCGCCCGACCAGTGTGCGCCGCGAAACTTGAGCCAGGTACGCTTGCTCAGGTAACCGGCCGCCTCCACGCGTGATCTCTCGACCATGCCGACCGAAACGTCGGATCGCGCGCCCTCGGTGAGAAATTGACTCAACATCGCCGGTGTCAACAGCACGTTGTCTGCGGTGGTCACGAGCACAGGACCGTTCGCTTCTTCGATGGCCTGCCGTACCGCGTCGGCGATCGAACCCGGCGAGTCGCGCCATTCCACCCGATCATGGGCACTCGAAATGTGCTTATCGGCAGCCAACGGAGCCGTGCACTGTGCGACTACGGTAACAGGTCCTGCCTCAGGCGCTTCCGACAGCGCGCCGAGAACGTGCGCCAGCATCGGTTTGCCGGCGATCGGCAACAGCGCTTTGCTAGACAGGCCGGTTCCCGCGAGAAGCGGGTCTGGGCCGGGCCGAGAGCCAGCAAGTACGAGAGTTGAAATGGGCGCGGTCACAGCAGTGGTGGTGCAGCGCGCATTGCCATTGCCCTGCGCGCTGCACCGCTCACCTGTCTGTCACTCGCCGAAGGTCCGCTGCCACCATCCGCGCTTACCGCTCTTGGCATCGGCGTCACCATTGGCGTCGTTTGCGGCGATCGGTTCTTCAAGCGCCACAGCGACGGGTTGGGTTTCAGCCGTTTCCGACGCCGCCTTCTTAGCTCGCGAACGCTTGGGCTTCGGCAGCACTTCCTCGGCCGCCGGTGCTTCCGCAACCGCAGGCGCATCCTCGACAACAGGCGTCGACTCGTCCGGCGTCTTGCGACGCGGGCGCTTGGGCTTCTGGTCGGCAACCGGGCCCGGTGCGGCTTCAACGACCGCGGCAGCCTCAGCCACGATCGGGTCGACCTTCTTACGGCGACTACGCTTCTTGGGCTCGTCGACCGGTGCCTCTGGCTCGGAAACGACCGCGCTGCTTTCGCCGATGCTCTCTTCGACGGCTTCCTCAAAAGCCTCTGCATCTTCGCGGTTAGTCGACTCTTCGCCTTCACCTTCCCCTTCGCCGCGTCCACGACCCCTGCGCCTGCGGCCACCGCGGCGGCGGCGCTTCTTGGGCCGGTCTTCTTCGTCGTGCTCCGCTCGTGGGGCTTCCCGCTCCTGGCCGGTGTCACCCGCCTCGTTGTCGGTCTCCTCGGCGGCCGACGGCGCATCGAGCTCTTCGTCGTCACGTCGATTACGTCCGCCACCACGACGGCGGCGTTTGCGTCCACCTCCTTCGTCGTCGCGTTCGCGCCGCCCTTCACGAGGCTGCACTTCGGCTTCTTCCTCCTCAAGCTCCTCAAAGTCATCCTCGATCGGCTCATCGTCGAATTCCTCGACAATCGGCGCGAACTTCGGCGTCTGGGTCGGGCGCGGACCGCTGCTGGCCACGCGCATCTTGGCGCCCTCCTGCTCGCCTTCGGGCAAGACTTCGACGGTCACACCATAACGGTCCTCGATCTCCGCGAGATCGGCGCGCTTGGCATTGAGCAGGTAGACTGCGGCCTCGGTCGAGGCGAACAGCGAGATTACGGTGCCCTTGCCCCGAGCTGCCTCGTCTTCGATCAGGCGAAGGGCCGATAGCCCCGCCGACGATGCCGTGCGGACAAGGCCGGTGCCATCGCAGTGCGGACACTCGCGCGTGGTCGCCTCGAGCACGCCGGTGCGCAGGCGCTGACGGCTCATTTCCATCAGGCCGAAGCTTGATATGCGGCCGACCTGGATGCGCGCGCGGTCGTTCCTAAGCGCATCTTTCATCGCCTTCTCGACCTTACGGACGTTCGAGCCGTATTCCATGTCGATGAAGTCGATGACCACCAGACCGGCCATGTCACGCAGACGCAGCTGGCGGGCGATTTCGCGGGCTGCCTCGAGGTTGGTGTTGAGCGCCGTGGCCTCGATGCCGTGCTCCTTGGTGGAGCGGCCCGAGTTGATGTCGATCGACACCAGCGCCTCGGTCGGATTGATGACGAGATAGCCGCCCGATTTTAACTGGACCATCGGGTCGTACATCGCCCGCAATTGGTCTTCCGCTCCGTAGCGCTGGAATAGCGGCACAGGGTCGCTGTAGGCCTTCACCCGGCGGGCGTGGCTCGGCATTAGGAGCTTCATGAACTCCCGCGCCGCCTTGTAGCCGCCTTCGCCCTCAACGACGACTTCCTCGATCTCCTTGTTGTAGATGTCGCGTATCGCGCGCTTGATGAGGTCGCTGTCCGAGTGGATCAGGGCAGGGGCGACCGACTTCAGTGTGTTCTCGCGGATTTCGTCCCACAGGCGGGCGAGATAATCGAAGTCGCGCTTGATCTCCGGCTTCGTGCGTTGAAGGCCCGCCGTGCGAACGATCAGTCCCATGGCCTTGGGCAGCGAGAGGTCACTGACTATCGACTTTAACCTCTTGCGGTCGGCTGCCGAACTGATCTTGCGGCTGATGCCGCCGCCGTGGCTCGAATTCGGCATGAGCACGCAGTAACGACCCGCGAGGCTGAGGTATGTGGTCAGCGCTGCGCCCTTGTTGCCGCGCTCTTCCTTGACAACCTGAACCAACAGAACCTGCCGCCGCTGGATTACATCCTGGATCTTGTAACGGCGGCGAAGGGCCATGCGCTTGGCGCGGACCTCGTCGACTTCCTTGGCGCGGCTTCTGCCCTTGCCCTGCCTGCGGCCGCGACCGCGGCCCCGGCCACGATCTTCGTCGCCGTTCTGGCTTTCGTCTCGATCCTCGTCGTCAGCATCCTCGACGTGTCCGCCTTCGATCGTCGCCACATCGTCCTTCTCAGAGGTATCGATCTCTTCGACACCGTCTTCGGCGATCTCTTCAACGAACGATTCCCCGGTTTCGTCGTCGGCGTCGTATTCTTCGCCGGGGGAGTGGCCTTCTTCTTCTTCCTCGGCGCGAAGCGCGGCCTCCTCCTCCATCGCGGCGGCCTCTTCGGCCAGCAAGCGCTCGCGGTCTTCCTTGGGGATCTGGTAATAGTCGGGATGGATTTCGCCGAAAGCGAGAAACCCGTGCCGGTTTCCGCCGAAATCGACAAACGCCGCCTGCAGCGACGGTTCGACCCGAGTTACTTTCGCGAGATAGATATTGCCCTTGATCTGCTTGTGTTCGGCAGATTCAAAATCGAACTCTTCAATCCGGTTACCTTGGATCACCGCCACCCGGGTTTCTTCCGGGTGGCGCGCATCGATAAGCATGCGCGTAGCCATTGATAAATCTCCGTGCACGCACCGGCCTCGCTCGATGTCCATCGAGCGGAATGCAGGGCGCGTGCGCTGTTGGTGAGCCGCCGCCGCGCCGATAGGTGCGGAAGGCGAATGCGAACCGGACCGCGCTGGAATAAGCGGCAGGCCGGGGTGATGTGTCTGCAAGGACGTGCCAATCCGCTGTCTGCGGTGCCCGGCCCGAAGGCTCCACGCGGCCGCCCTTGGGCGATTGCGTGGGCTGCGGGGAAGGAAGGCTCATTGCTTGCGTCAACCTGGTCGTCTTGGACCGAAGCGAATACCGCTTCGGAGGCCGGGTCGAAGCTTGTCGAGGCGATTGAGTGGCGCGCTCGGCTGGCACGAAGGCTGCTCGCCCCGGTTGCCGAGTTGCTAGCATCGTGGGTTAAGAGGGGCAACTATATTGCGCGATCACCCCCGCACGCCGTAACCCTGTGCGCCAATGTCGCTGCGTGTCCAGTTATGGCTGATCTTCACCGCCCCGGTGGCACTGCTGGCTGCGCTCTATGCTCTTGGTCTGACCCTTCCCGTGCCAACCTTGGGCAGGGGATATGTGATGCGTTTCGAACTTCCGGCCAGCGGCGAACGGCTGGACCTACCGCGGGTGTACGGTCCGCAGGACAATTCACGCCCCCTGATTGTTATCGATCCGGGCCATGGCGGCCATGATCCTGGCGCCAGCGTACCTGGCTTGCGGGAAAAGGACCTGGTTCTCGGACTCTCCACGGCGCTGCGCGATGAGCTTGTGAGGGGCGGTGGTATCCGCGTGGCACTCACGCGCGATGAGGACCGATTCCTGGTCCTTGAAGAACGGTTCGCGATCGCCCGAGCTCTGGACGCCGATCTTTTCCTCTCGATCCACGCGGACTCGTCCGGCGAGGTAGGCGGGGTGACGGGCGCGAGCATCTACACGCTATCGGAAGAAGCATCGAGCCGGTCCGCCGCGCGGTTTGCCGCTCGCGAGAACGACGTCGATCAGGTGAACGGAGTCTCGCTGTCCGACCAGAGCGACGCGGTGAACGCGATCCTGGTGGATCTCTCCCGACGCGGGTCGCAGTCGAGCAGCGCCGAACTAGCGCGTCTGATTCTGCGGGAGGGAGCCGGCACACTGAAGTTTCATCCTGAACCGCGCCGGTCGGCGGCGCTCGCCGTCCTTCGGGCGCCCGACGTCCCGAGCGTGCTGTACGAGGCTGGTTTCATAACTGACAGCGAGGAGGCAGCCAGGCTCGTTTCGCCTGGCGGCCAACGAAACTTCGCGACGGTCCTCGCGCGGTCGGTCCGCATCTATTTTGCGCGCCAGTCCAGCGGCGGATAGCCCGTCCCTACTGGCGCCACGCGAAATCGCCGTGCTAAGGCCCGCGCGATTATGGCCGACACCACGACCCTGGAACATTTTCGCTACCGAATCCGCCGCGACACGCATGGCGCGATTTCATGGTTCAAAGGAAACTGGCGCGAAAAGCGTTGGTTTCGTTGGATTTCCAGTCTTTTCGGCGCCGGGATGCTGGTCTTCATCTTGGGCTGGCTGATCCTGTCGAGCGACCTCCCTGATGCCGAAACCCTTCTCGACTACGAGCCGCCTTTGCCGACGATCGTGCGCGGATCGGACGGTGAAATAGTCCACTCCTACGCTCGCGAGCGGCGGGTCCAGCTACAGTATGCCGATTTTCCCAACGAGCTGATCGAGGCTTATCTCGCGGCCGAGGACAAGACTTTCTTCACCCACGGAGGCGTGGACCTGTTCGGTACGCTTGGGGCAGTCGCGGACTACGCCACCAAGGTGGGGTCCGGTGAACGAGCGGTCGGCGGTTCCACCATCACCCAGCAGGTCGCCAAGAACATCCTGCTGGGCGACGAGTACTCGGTTACCCGCAAGCTTAAGGAAATGATCCTTGCGAGGCGCATCGAGGGCGTTCTGACTAAGCCGCAGATCCTCGAGCTTTACCTCAACGAAATACCGCTCGGCCGGCGCAGCTATGGGGTCCAGGCGGCCAGCCGCGCCTATTTCGACAAGGATGTGAAGGATCTCGAGCTACACGAAATGGCCTTTCTGGCCATCCTCCCCAAAGCGCCCGAGCGCTATGGCCGGAAGAAGAACGAAGAACTTGCGATAGCGCGCCGCAATTTTGTGATCGATCAGATGATCGAGAACGATTTCATTACCGTTGCCGAGGGTGCGGCCGCAAAAGCGCAGCCGCTCGGGCTTAAGCCATCGCGATCCTCGGTGCCGTCGGTCGATGCGGGATATTTCCTCGAAGATACACGCCGGCAACTGATGGCACAGTTCGGCGAGACGGCGGAGGACGGCAAGAACAGCGTTTACGCGGGCGGACTTTGGGTGCGCGCCTCACTCGATCCCGAACTGCAGAACGCCGCGCGTGACGCGCTACGTGGCGGCATCCTGCGCTACGCGGCAGGAAAGGGCTGGTCGGGCCCAATCGCCACGATCGATGTCTCGGACGACACCTGGCAGTCGCAACTGGCTGCATCGCCTTTGGGCCTAAACTACAAGGATTGGCGCATCGGAGTGGTCACTCAGCGCAGCGGCTCTTCTGCGACGATTGGGTTCTCGGACGGCGAAACCGCGCCTCTGACTGGCCTGCCGGATGGCCTGCGCGCCGGTCATGTGGTGGCCGCAGCGCCTTCCGGCAACTCGTATGCTGTGCGCACCGTGCCAGAAGTGTCGGGCGGCTTCCTCGTGCAAGAGCCCGCGACGGGCCGTGTGCTCGCCATCCAGGGCGGGTTCGACAGCCGGTTGTCTGACTTCAACCGAGCAACCCAAGCGCTCCGCCAGCCCGGCTCAACGATCAAGCCGTTCGTCTATGCAACCGGTCTCGACCAGGGCATGACCCCGGCGAGCGAGGTGCCTGACCAGGCTTATTGCTTCTACCAGGGCGCTGCGCTGGGCGAGAAGTGCTTCCGCAACTTCGGTGGTGGGGGAGGCGGGGTGCACACGATGCGCTGGGGTCTTGAGCAGAGCCGAAACCTCATGACTGTCCACATTGCGATGGAAGCCGGGATGCCGAACGTCACCCGCACCTTCGAGCGGATGGGAATCGGCAAGTACGAGAATTACCCGTCATTCGCGCTCGGCGCTGGCGACACGACCGTCATGAAGATGGTCAACGCCTATTCGGCGCTGGCCAACCACGGGCGGCTGCACACCCCTTCGCTGATCGATTACGTGCAAGACCGCCGGGGGAAGGTCATCTGGCGTGCCGACAGGCGCGACTGCAACCGCTGCAACCTGGCCGAATGGGACGGGAAAGCGATGCCCCGCCTCAAGCCGACTGGCCGGCAGGTAATGGACGCCCGCACTGCCTATCAGGTCGTCCATATGCTCGAAGGCGTTGTTCAACGCGGCACCGCGGTGCGGATGCGCGCGCTGGAACTTCCGCTCTTCGGGAAGACGGGCACCACCAGCGGGCCGACAAACGCATGGTTCGTGGGCGGCAGCCCGGACCTGATGGCGGGCATGTACATCGGCTTCGACAAGCCCCGTAACCTTGGCGGGTGGGTCCAAGGCGGTAATACCGCCGGGCCCATGATGATCGATTTCGTGAAGGCGACACGCAAGCGCTGGTCCGACGATCCGATCGTAGCGCCCGCGGGGGTGCGGATGGTTCGCATCGATCGGCGTAGTGGAAAGCGGGTTTTCGACGCCTGGCCGACAGATGACCCGATGGCTTCGGTCATCTGGGAGGCATTCAAGCCAGATACCGAACCGCCGCGCGCTACGCGTCAGGACGAGGTCGCGGCGAAGCGTAACGAGATCCTTGAATTGATCCGGCGCGGCCGGCAGGCTCGCGCGCAGGCAACGACATCGCGTCGTGTGGAGCAGGCACCGAAGGAAGACTTTGTCGCCGAACAAGGCGGAATCTATTGATGCACGGGACAGGAACGCCATGAAGAAGTCGATGATAGTCGGGGCGGCGTTGGCTGTCCTGGCCGTTCCCGGCGCGGCGGAGTTGCCCATCGGAGCTAAGGCTCCGATGTTCAGCGCTCAGGGAGCGATGGCAGGAAGTGCGAAGGCTTTCAGCTTGCGAAGTGCGCTCGCTAAGGGCCCCGTTGTTTTGTACTTCTACCCTAAAGCGTTTACGAAGGGATGCACGCTTGAGGCCAATGCTTTTGCAGAGGCCACAGCCGAGTTCGCGAAGAGCGGCGCGACAGTGATTGGCATGTCCAACGACGACGTCGAAACGCTCAGGCGTTTCTCGAAAGAGGAATGCCGGGATAAATTCGCGGTCGCGGCCGCCACACCCAAGATCGTCAAAGCTTACGACGTCGAACTCGTCCGCGACGGCAAAAGCACCGGCATGACCGAACGGACGAGCTACGTGATCGACAAAAAGGGGCGAGTTGCGTTCGTGCACTCCGACCTCGACTACAAGGATCATGTCCGCTTGACCCTCGCTGCGGTAAAGAAGCTTCAAGCCGACAAGCGCTGACGCCGCATCTTTCGCGAGAAGGCTGCCTCCGCTAAGCGGCGGACCCATTCTGCCGGAGACCTGTTCCATGCGTGCCGAAGGGCAGGCCTATATCGACCGTATCCAGGCCGCATTAGCGCTCGTACGCCAGTCGTTGGACTGGGAAAGCGCCGTACGTCGCCTAGACGAGCTCAACGCCCGGGTCGAGGACCCAACCTTGTGGAACGATCCCAAGGGCGCCGAGGCCATTATGCGCGAAAGGCGCCGGCTCGAGGCCGCCATTGGTACAGTCAACGAGATCAGCGCCGAAATGTCGGATGCCGTCGAATTCGTCGACATGGGCGAAGCTGAAGGAGATGCCGAGATAGAGCGGGAAGGGCTGGAATCGCTCGCCCGGCTTGCCGATCGAGCCGACGCAGACAAGGTCCAGGCCTTGCTTTCCGGTGAGGCGGACTCGAACGATACGTACCTGGAGATCCATGCCGGTGCAGGTGGCACCGAAAGCCAGGACTGGGCGGAGATGTTGCAGCGGATGTACACCCGCTGGGCCGAGCGCAAGGGATACAAGGTCGATCTGGTCGATTACCACGCCGGGGAAGCGGCAGGAATCAAGAGCGCCACGCTGTTGATCCGAGGCGAGAACGCATACGGTTACGCCAAGACCGAGAGCGGGGTGCACCGGCTCGTCCGCATCAGTCCTTATGACAGCAGCGCGCGCCGGCATACCAGCTTCAGCTCGGTATGGGTGTACCCGGTCATCGACGATAACATCGACATCGAGGTCAATCCGGCCGACTTGAAGATCGACACCTATCGCGCGTCGGGCGCAGGCGGCCAACACGTGAATACTACTGACTCTGCGGTCCGGATTACCCATGTTCCGAGCGGCATTATCGTTGCCAGTCAGATCGACCGAAGCCAGCACAAGAACCGGGAAATTGCCCTGAACATGCTCAAGGCAAGGCTGTTCGAAGCCGAGATGCGCCGCCGCGAGGAGGTCGCCAGCGCCGAGCACGCTAGCAAGACCGAGATTGGCTGGGGCCATCAGATCAGAAGTTATGTGCTGCAGCCGTACCAGATGGTGAAAGATCTCCGTACCGGCCATACGTCACCGACTCCAGACGAGATACTAGACGGCGCACTGGATCCGTTTATCTCGGCCGCGCTCGCCCAGCGCGTGACGGGCGAGACCGTCGAGGTCGAGGACGCCGACTGATGCGGATGGCGGCCCAATTTGCTATCTTGCTGACGCTGGCGGGTTGCGACATGACCGCCACGAGCGACGGGGATCGGCCGGAGACCGCGCGCGACTTCCCGCGGGCCGAACGCGACGTTTCGGAGCTATCTGGAAACCAGTTCTCGACCGAAACCCAGCGTGACAGCGTAGGCGAAGCGGCCCGAGTGATGGCCCTGGCCGACATCCGCCCAGGCATGACAGTCGCCGATATCGGTGCGGGCGAAGGCTACTACACGGTTCGGCTGGCCGAGCGTGTGGGCCCGAACGGCCGCGTTCTGGCCCAGGACATCGACCGCGAGGCGCTCAATCGCCTGGGCCAGAGAGTCGAACGCGAACGGCTCGAGAATGTCTCGATCCGGCTTGGCACGCCCGACGACCCCAAGTTGCCTGAAGGCAGTTTCGATCGCGTGTTCCTGGTTCACATGTACCACGAGGTACAGGAGCCATATGCCTTTCTCTGGCGATTATGGCCTTCCCTGAAGGCGGGCGGACGAGTGATCGTAGTGGATGTGGATAGGCCGACCGATCAGCACGGCATCGACCCCTTGCTGCTGAGCTGTGAGCTCGAGCGGGTCGGCTATAAGCTCGATGCCTTCGAGGATGCCCCGGAGCTGGCGGGGTACTATGCACAATTCAAGCGAGCCGCTACGAGGCCCGAACCGGGGGCGATCAAGCCCTGCCGGCGCGATACGGGCACTTCCAGCGGTGCCACGCATTGATCCGCAAGAAAGCGACGACACATACATGACGTTTAAGGGGCTGCAGCCGATACTCTACGGAGGACGCGAAGTCTGGCCGCTTGTCGAGGGCGGTAAGGGTGTGTCGGCGACCAATCATTTGAGCTCGGGCGCATGGGCAGCCGCGGGAGGGATCGGCACAGTCAGCGCGGTGAATGCCGACAGTTATGACGCCGAGGGGAAAATCATTCCCCAAGTTTATGATCAGCTTACGCGTGTGGAACGTCACGAACAGCTGATCCGCTATGCGATCAACGGGGCGGTCGAGCAGGTTCGCAGGGCCTACGACGTCTCAGGTGGCAACGGCGCCATCAACATTAACGTGTTGTGGGAGATGGGCGGCGCGCAGCAGGTCCTCGAAGGGGTGCTGGAGAAGACCCGCGGCCTCGTCACCGGCGTCACCTGCGGTGCCGGCATGCCATATAAGCTGGCCGAGATAGCGCAGCGATTCAACGTCCAATATTTGCCGATCATTTCCTCCGCGCGCGCTTTTCGCGCCCTGTGGAAGCGTAGCTACAGCAAGGTCGCCGACCTGATGGCGGCCGTGGTCTACGAAGACCCCTGGCTCGCCGGCGGACACAATGGCCTGAGCAACGCAGAGGATCCGCTGAAGCCGGAGGACCCTTATCCGCGCGTCAAGGCGCTACGCGAAACCATGCGCTCCGAGGGCGTCAGCGAAGATACTGCGATCGTCATGGCGGGTGGCGTCTGGTTTCTGCGCGAGTGGAACGACTGGATCGACAATCGGGAGCTCGGCAAGATCGTCTTTCAGTTCGGCACCCGGCCGTTGCTTACCCAGGAAAGTCCCATTCCTTTCGAGTGGAAGGAGGCTCTTCGCCACCTCGATGACGGAGACGTCCTGCTTCACAAATTCTCGCCTACCGGGTTCTACAGCTCAGCGGTGAAGAACGACTTTCTGTGGGATCTCATTCACCGCTCCGAACGGCAAATCCCGTTCAGCAAGGTCGAGGCCGGCGAGCACACACGCCAACTCGATATCGGCGTGCGAGGAAAGAACTTCTGGGTCGCCGCGGCTGATTATCAGCGGGCGCTTGGCTGGTTCGCTGCGGGCTTTACTGAAGCTCTGAAGACGCCGGACGATACAATAGTATACGTCACCCCGGAAAGCCGGGACGTCATCCGAAAGGATCAGAAGGACTGCATGGGCTGCCTGAGCCACTGCCAGTTCTCGAGCTGGAAGGATCACGACGATTATACCACCGGTCGTCTCGCCGATCCGCGCAGTTTCTGCATCCAGAAGACACTGCAGGACATCGCTCATGGCGGACCGATCAACGAAAACCTGATGTTTGCCGGCCACGCTGCCTACCGCTTCAAGCAGGACCCATTCTATTCCAACAATTTCACACCGACGGTGAAAGAACTGGTCGATCGGATCCTGACGGGCGACTGACGCGGTCGATCAGCGCCAGTGCTGCAAAGACTGGATTGCGGCGGGAAGCTCGCTCTCGCCGCGGGGTGACGTGATCACCCGCTCGATCAAATGCCATCGGCGGCTAACTCTGGATCGCCGCCAGACATCCGCGAAGAACGCGGCGCTCATAAGCGGCATGCCGTCGAGCGAGACGTCGATCTCCACCCGCGCAGCGAACATGGCGACGCCGCCATGGCGCCGCACGTACACCGTGCCGAAGCGGTATCCGGTACAACGGAGGCGGGTGGTGGCCGCGTCGAGCCAGCTCGGCCGATCCAGGATTACGCTTCTATCCGCCCCGAACAGCACGATAAGGTCCCGTGCCGCCAGCCGCTTCATGTCTGCGTTGTCACGCGCCATCCAAGCACGCATCCAGCGGTGCTCAAGTGCTTCAATTCGTGAGGCGAAATCATCCATAATTGCGAGGTACAGAACCAGGCAAAGCGCGCAAGGCTCTAGACGAGGCCGTCGAGTACCTGGTCCGGCGGTCGGTGGCCGTCGGCCCAGAAGCGTATGTTGGCGATCACCTTCTCGCCTGACGCCTCGCGGCCCTCGATCGTCGCGCTGCCGATGTGCGGCTGTGCAATGACGTTGGGAAGAGCGACTAGTCGGTCGTCAACCTTTGGTTCTTCAGGGAATACGTCGAGGCCAGCCCCGCCGAGATGGCCGCTTTCCAGCGCCGCGATCATCGCCTCGTAGTCGATCATATCGGCCCGCGCAGTATTCACGATCGTCGCGCCCCGCTTCATCGCTGCGATGCGCTGGGCAGAGAGCATGCCGCGCGTCTCGATGGTCGCGGGGCAGTGGAGCGACAAGATGTCCGCCTCGCGGAGAAGAGCGTCCAGGTCCGACTCGTATTCGGCTCCGAACATGCTCTCTATGGCCTGGGGAAGGCGGTGGCGATTGTGGTAGCGGATAGTTAGCCCGAACGCGCGCGCGCGCCAGGCAACGGCCTGTCCGATCCGGCCCATCCCGACGATGCCGAGGATCTTGCCGCCCAGCTTTCGACCGAGCAGGGCGGAAGGAGCCCAGCCGGTCCATTCATGGCGTCGTATCAGCGCCGTCCCCTCGCGCAGGCGGCGAGGAACGCCGATGATTAGCGCCATTGTCAGATCCGCGGTATCGTCGGTAAACACCCCCGGCGTGTTGGTGACAATGATCCTGCGGCCCCGCGCTGCGGCGAGATCGATGTGGTCGACGCCGGCGCCGAAGCTGGCGATTAAACCAAGATCGGGACCGGCCTGCGCGATGAGATCGGCGTCGATGCGGTCGGTGACAGTGGGAACGAGTACATCCGCCTCGCGCATCGCGGCGGCGAGCTGATCGCGCGTGAGCGGCACATCTGCCACGTTCAGCGTCGTCTCGAACAGTTCGCTCAACCGCGCCTCAACCGATGGCAAAAGATGGCGGGTTACCACAACCCTGGGTTTTGCCGTGCGGCGCGGGATGGGGAGATCGGTCATCTGCTCGTGGGCTAGTGGGAACGGGGCGGGGCGGTCAAGCGCTGCAGCCTTGCGCGCGAAAAGGTTAACGCGCTAACGCACGGACCGATATGCAAAATGCCTTCATCGCCGCCGCGCTATTCTTGGCGACCGCCGCAAGCGCGCAGGAACGGGAGGTACCTTACTGGGCCTCGGTCAAGGCAGACGTTCTCAATATGCGAGCCGGCCCGGGTCGCGACTTTCCGGTTCGCTGGGTCTATCGGCGAGCGGGTCTGCCGCTCAAGGTGATCCGGGTACACGAAGGCTGGCGACTGGTCCGCGATCCCGACGGCGCCGAAGGGTGGGTGACCGCCAACCTGCTAAGCAAGGAGCGAGGCGCGCTGGTCATCGGCAAGGGGCTGGCGGCGATACGCGGGGAGCCCGCCCCAACTGCGAAGCTCAGGTGGAACGCCGAGCCTGGTGTCGTCGCCGCGCTTGGCGATTGCGAGAAGGGCTGGTGCGAGGTCGATGTCGACGGGCGTTCGGGCTTCATGCGCGCCGACCGCTTATGGGGCGCCGGTAAACCCTGAGGGTAGAGGCGGCCCGCTGAAGGCCGCCCCCTTCCTGGCTTCAGGTCGCGGCCGGGACCGGAGCTGTCGTCGTCGTTGCGGCGTCCGCATTGCGGGTCACCGTCACCGTAGTTTTTCCGTCGGGCGCAGTGGCGACTACGCTGCCATCGGCGGCCGGCGGCGCTACCGTCCAGCATTCCTCGGGATCGTCGCCTTCAGGGTCAAAGCAGTCCTTCCCGTCCTTGCGCGCGAACGTGCCCTTGATCTGCTTGCCGTCCTTGTCGGTGTCGACATACGTGCCGTCGGCGTTGATCACCGTCGTGCCTGTGGTGCCGTCGGCCATCTTGACGGTGTACGTACCGGTGGGATCGTCGCTCGCCGCCGCGGTGGTCGCCTCGGGAGCGGCGGTTTCGGCAGGCGCGGCTTCCTCGGCGCGCTCGCCGCAAGCGGCAAGAGTGGCGATAGCGGCCAGTGCAATCAGCTTCTTCATGGTAGTTCTCTCCCCTATTGAGGCAGCGGGAGATACGCCTGCTTGGGCTGCCTATCAATTCGCAAAATCAGGCGAGCTCGACCGCCACCGCCGTTGCTTCGCCGCCGCCGATGCACAGGCTCGCGACCCCACGCTTTAGGCCCTTCCGCTTGAGAGCGTTGAGCAGCGTCACCACGATGCGAGTGCCGCTGGCGCCGATCGGGTGGCCGAGCGCCGTAGCGCCGCCATTGACGTTCACCTTCTCGTGCGGGATGCCGAGGTCCTTCATTGCGAACATCGCGACGCAGGCGAATGCCTCGTTGACCTCGAACAGGTCGACATCGCCGACCGTCCAGCCGGCCTTGTCGAGGACCTTGGTGATCGCGCCAACCGGGGCGATGGTGAAGTCCTTGGGTTCCTGCGCATGCGCGGCCATCGCGACGATCCGGGCGACCGGGGCCAGGCCCTTCGCCGAGGCCACGCTTTCGCGCGCCAGCACCACGGCTGCGGCGCCGTCGCTGATCGAGCTGGAGGATGCGGCCGTAATGGTCCCATCCTTGGCGAACGCGGCACGTAACTGACGCAGCTTTTCGGGATTTCCCTTGGGCGGCTGCTCGTCGGTTTCGACCGAGACTTCGCCCTTTCGGCTGATCACGGTTACCGGGACGATCTCGTCGGCGAACGCACCCGACTGGATCGCTTCGTTCGCCCGGCGAAGCGATTCGACCGAGTAGTCGTCCATGTTATCACGGGTAAGCTGGTATTCGTTCGCGGTGTCCTGCGCGAACGTGCCCATCGCGCGGCCCGCTTCGTACGCGTCCTCGAGTCCGTCCAGGAACATGTGATCGTAAGCGGTGTCATGGCCGATCCGCGCGCCGCTGCGGTGCTTCTTCAGCAGGTAAGGAGCATTGGTCATGCTCTCCATGCCGCCGGCGACGGCCACGTCCATAGTGCCGCTCGCCAGTGCCTCGCTGGCCATGATGATCGTCTGCATGCCGCTGCCGCAGACCTTGTTGACGGTCGTGGCCTGCACAGATTTGGGCAGGCCCGCCTTGAGCGCGGCCTGGCGGGCAGGGGCTTGCCCTAGTCCCGCCGGAAGCACGCAGCCCATGTAGATACGCTCGATATCGGCACCCTCGACGCCCGCCCGTTCGACGGCGGCCTTGACCGCGGTGGCACCCAGGTCAGTGGCCGAAACGTCCGCAAGGACCCCCTGCATGCCGCCCATCGGGGTGCGCGCGTAGGACAGAATGACGACAGGATCGGCGGCGGAGAAGGCGGGCATGGCGGACCTTTCAGTTCTGGCTTGCAGTGAAGTCTAATGCTGCACTGCGGCATTGGCAATCGAGGCGCTGGCAAGTTCGTCTTGCGCGCGGCCAATGTAGGACTTGGCACACTTGGCACACTGTTCAGGGGAAGAAAACAGACCGCAGTCGATCCACCGGCAACTGAGGGTCACGGACAGGGCATCGGCAGACTTCATCGCTGCCGCGTCGCACGACCTCGGCCTTGTAGGAAAGCGTTTTCTCCGCGCTTGCCAAGCCCCCGCATTTCGCCGACCATCGGTGGCAAATCGAGACGGAGAAAGAAGAATGGCCGAGGACCGAAAGCCCGAACTGGGCGCCGTGTTAAAAAAGCAGCGCGACGCCTTCACCGCTGCGCGCCCTGAGCCGCTTTCGGTACGCCGTGACCGGGTCGAGCGGGCAATGGGACTGCTCAAGGAGAATGCCGACGAGCTGTGCCGGGCGATGAGCGCGGACTTCGGGAGCCGCTCGATCCAGCAGTCGATGATTACAGACATCGCGGGGACGATCGGCTTCGGGAAGTACTGCCTCAAGCGCATGGGCAAGTGGTCGAAGGCCGAGAAGCGCAAGCCGCAGTTTCCGCTCGGTCTCCTCGGCGCGAAGGCCGAGCTACGCTTCGAGCCGAAGGGCGTGATCGGCATCCTCAGCCCATGGAATTTCCCCGTGAACCTGAGCTTCGGCCCGCTGATGCAGGTGTTCGCGGCGGGTAACCGGGCGATGATCAAGCCGAGCGAATTCACCGAGCGCACGAGCGACCTGATGGCGGAACTGGTGGCCAAGCGCTTCTCGGACGATGAGTGCGCGGTGATCACCGGGGGCCCCGAGGTGGCGCACGCGTTCAGCGAGCTGCCGTTCGATCACCTCGTCTTCACCGGCTCGACCGCCACGGGGCGCAAGGTGATGGAGGCCGCGGCGAAGAACCTCGTGCCCGTTACCCTCGAGCTCGGCGGCAAGTCGCCGGTGTTCCTCGGTAAGGACGCCGATCTCAAGAAGGCGGGGGAGCGCATCGCGCTCGGCAAGATGATGAACGCTGGACAGATATGCCTCGCGCCCGACTATCTTTACGTCTCCGAGGAGGTCGAGGACGGAGCTGTCGCCGCCGTCGAACTGGCGGTGCACGAAATGTATCCGAAACTGCTCGACAACGACGACTATGCCAGCGTGGTCTCCGACCGTCACTTCGATCGCCTGAAGGGCCTTGTCGAGGACGCGCGCCAAAAGGGCGCCGAAGTGGTCGAGGTGAATCCTGGGGACGAGGACTTCGCTTCGTCGAACGCGCGCAAGATGCCGCTTACGATCTTGCGCAATGTCACCGATGACATGGCGGCGATGCAGGAGGAGATATTCGGCCCGGTCCTGCCGGTGAAGACCTACAAGGCGATCGACGAGGCGATCGATTATGTGAATGCGCACGACCGCCCGCTTGGGCTCTACTACTTCGGCGACGACAGCGGCGAGCGCGAGAAGGTGCTCAGCCGCACTATTTCCGGCGGCGTCACGGTCAACGACGTGGTGTTCCACGTGTCGATGGAAGACCTGCCGTTCGGCGGGGTCGGGCCATCCGGCATGGGCAGCTATCACGGAGTCGAGGGCTTCCGCGAGTTCAGCCACGCGCGCAGCGTCTACAGCCAGCCCAAAATCGACGTCGCGAAGCTTGGCGGGTTCAAGCCGCCGTATGGCGCGGCGACCGCCAAGGCGATCCGCGGCATGATGAAATGACGCGCATTTCCGGTGTGCTGCTGGCCGCTCTGCTGGTCGGCTGTGCCCCGTCCGAGCCTCCGCTGCCAACCGCTGCGCTGGTCGAGCCGGCCGGGGTGACGATGGGGACCTGGCGGAAGGTGGACGCCGCGACTAGTCGCTTGATCGATCTGGCCGCGCTGGAAGAGCTCGCAGGGCAATTTCCGGATAGCGGTGCGGTGCAGGTTCGCTACTTCAACGCGCTTCTTCGCGGTGGAGATGCGCCAACGGCTTACGCACTGCTCGACCGCATCCAGGCCCGTGGCTATCGCTTTTCCGAGAGCGCAGAAGCGCAGATCAACCAGTTTTTCGCGGCCAACGGCTATCCCAAGCCGATTTCTCTGGCGTTGCGTCCGGAAGACGTCCGCGAGGCGAGCACACTTGCCGCCACGGTTCCCGAAAACGTCCATATCGTCGAAGCGGCACTGCGGGAGCAGAAGTCAGGCCGCATATTCGTAACGGCCATCGCCTCTCGGGGACCGTTCCGCGAGGACGGTAAGGGAGGCTGGGAACGCATCCCGCTGTCGGTGAGCGGTAGCCACGCCGGCATCGTACAGGACCCCGAGGGAGCCCTCTGGTTCACCTCGGCAGCCTACGAGCCGACCGCCGAACCCGAGGCCGCCTTTCGCGGACTGGTGGGTTATGACCCGGTCGGCGGCGCTTCATGGCGCATCCCGGCGCCGGCCGACGCGACGCCGTCCGACATCGCTCTCGGCATGGGCGACACGTTGTTCGCCGCCGACCCGCTGAACGGGGCGATCTATCGCGGCCAGAAAGGCGACGGGAGCCTGCGTGAGTTCATCGCACCAGGAACATTTCGCTCCGCCCAGGGCATGGCGGCCAGTGCCGACGGGCGGTTCTTGTACGTCAGCGACTATGGCTATGGCTTGGCTTTGATCGACCTGCGCACCGGAGCCATCGATCGTCTGCCCGCGCCCAACTCGCCCTTCGTGGAGGGCACCGACGGACTCTGGCTGCATAATGGCGAACTGATCGCGATACAGAACGGCACGCGCCCGGCACGGATTGTGGCACACCGCTTGGCGCCCGATGGCCGTTCGATCGTCGACACGCGCGTGCTGGAAAGCGCACATCCCGCCTGGATTGAGCTCGGCTCGGGCAGCATCGACGGGGACAGCTTGCTTTATGTCGCCACCGGCCAGTGGGACCGCTTCGGCAAAGGCGGCGCGACCGTGGAAGGCAAGCCTCCCCTGCCGACCGAATTACGCGTGCTCCCGCTCGCGGAAAAGCCCGCTCCGCCGCCGAAAAAGCGCCGCTAGCGGCCTTGCGCGCGACAAGGCTGGGGCCTAGAGGCGCGCTCGAACTGCCAGCAATCGAGTCAGTCGCTTGGTCGACCTTTCGCAATACCTGCCAATTCTCATATTCCTCGGCATCGCGCTGGCGATATCGACGCTGTTCGTGTTCCTGCCCATGGGCGTCGCCCGCCTGACGGGCGCGCACAACCCGAACGCGGAGAAGCTGAGCGAATACGAGTGCGGGTTCCCCGCGTTCGAGGATCCGCGCGAGCCGTTCGACGTGCGGTTCTACCTCGTGGCGATCCTGTTCATCATCTTCGACCTCGAAGCCGCGTTCCTGTTCCCCTGGGCGGTCAGCCTCGACCTCACCGGCTGGCCCGGCTGGATCACCATGATGGTGTTCCTCGGCGAACTTGGCATCGGCCTCGCCTACGCCTGGAAGAAGGGAGCTCTCGAATGGGAGTAGATCGCCAGCCCGCGCTCAGCCACGAGCTGGCGAATCCCGGCGCCAGCACCGTGCGCGGCGACGCCCACAACTGGGCGTTGCATCCCGATGCGCGCCTGCCGGACGAAGGCTATGTCAACGCGCTGTCGGCGGAACTCGACAACAAGGGCTTCCTGGTCACTTCGACCGAGGACCTGTTCCATTGGGCGCGCACGGGGTCTCTGTGGTGGATGACCTTCGGGCTCGCCTGCTGCGCGGTGGAGATGATCCACGTCAACATGCCGCGCTATGATATGGAGCGGTTTGGCGTCGCCCCGCGCGCCTCCCCGCGCCAGTCGGACGTGATGATCGTGGCCGGCACTCTGTGCAACAAGATGGCTCCGGCACTGCGCAAGGTCTACGACCAGATGTCGGACCCCAAGTACGTCATCAGCATGGGAAGCTGCGCCAACGGCGGCGGTTACTACCACTACAGCTACAGCGTTGTGCGTGGGTGCGACCGGATTGTGCCGGTGGACATCTACGTGCCGGGCTGCCCGCCCACCGCCGAGGCGCTCCTGTATGGCGTGATGCAGCTCCAGCGGAAGATCCGCCGTTCGGGGACGATCGAGCGGTAGGCATGGCGACGGTTCTCCATCCGGCTCCGCGCTTCGCGTCGAACGAGGGCGTGATCGAGACGCTCGCCGGCGCGCTCGGCGACATGCTCCACGCGGCGCGTGAAGAACATGGCGAGGTCGTGCTGACAGTAGGGCGCGACGGCGTCGAGGACGCGCTGCGCCTGCTGCGCGACGAGCACGATTACCAGCAGTTGATGGAAATCGCCGGGGTCGACTTCCCCGACCGCGTCGAGCGGTTCGAAGTAGTCTACATGCTGCTGAGCTTGACCAAGAACCACCGGATCATGGTGAAGTGCACGGCGGCGGAGAACACGCCGGTGCCGACGGTGACGACGCTGTGGCCGGTAGCCGGATGGCTCGAGCGCGAAGTGTTCGACATGTATGGCGTGCTGTTCGCCGGCAACACCGACTTGCGCCGCATCCTCACCGACTACGGGTTCGAAGGGCATCCCTTCCGCAAGGACTTCCCGCTCACCGGGTACACCGAGCTGCGCTACTCCGAAGACGAAAAGCGCGTGGTGTACGAGCCGGTCGACCTGCCGCAGGACCTGCGCCAGTTCGATTTCATGAGTCCCTGGGAAGGCGCCGACTACGTGCTGCCGGGCGACGAAAAGGCCGCCGAGACGCCCGCCACCCCGCCGGTCGCCGAGCCCAAGGTGACCCCGAGGAAGGGTGTCAGCGGCGCCGGCGAACCGACCGACAGCAAGGCCAACGATAAAGTCGCACCCGGCACCACCGGCGGGACCGTCGCCGGCCAGGGCCAGGGCGACCCGGCGCCGGTCGAGACCGGCTCTCCGGCTCCCGGTGCGCCCGAACCGACCGAAAGCCGGCCTTCGCGCAAGCCGCGCGCCAAGAAGGCGGCTACGACCGCCGCCGTCGACGCCAAGGCCCGCCGCCCTCGCAAGCCGAAGGGCGAAGCATGAGAGGCGCCGTCGTCTTGAGCGCGCTGATGCTTGCCGCCTGCGGCCAGGGCGGCGAAGGGACCGGCGAGAGCGCCGAGGATTTCGCCGAGCGCGCTGGCGTCGGCGCGCCGTCGCAGGCGGCGGCGCCGCAAGTCGCCGAGATCAATGCGCAGCCTGTCGTCGCCCCCACCGGCGCAGCTCAGCTGACACCCCTTTCGGCAGATGCGCAGAGGGCATTGGGACCGTTCCAGGGCGGCTGCTCGTTCGCCTATCAGGGGCGTTCGCTGCTGGTCGTCCGCGGCCCTGCCACACCCGGCGGAAGCGCCGAAGGGGTGTTGGTGGTCGACGGGCAGCAAGTCCTCCTGCCCGGCACCCAGCAGCCGATCGAGTCCGGCCCCACGCTGACCGGCGCGGGATACACCGTAACCGTCATGCGCGCTGAAGGCAGCCCACAGACCATCGGCGGCCGCCGCGAGTACACCGCCGACCTCAAGATCGCCGGCCCGCAAGGCGATACCACCTTCTCGCCCGGCACGTGGAGTTGCACGTCGTGAGCATGCAGCTGGAACAGTCGCCGACCACCGGCGACGAGGTGATCACCAACTACACGATCAACTTCGGGCCCCAACACCCGGCGGCGCACGGCGTGCTGCGGATGGTGATGGAACTGGACGGCGAGATCATCGAACGGATCGATCCGCACGTCGGCCTGCTCCACCGCGGCACCGAGAAGCTGATCGAGCACAAGACCTATCTGCAGGCGCTGCCCTACTTCGACCGGCTCGATTACTGCAGCCCGCTGTGCATGGAGCACAGCTACGTCCTGGCGATCGAAAAGCTGCTCAACATCGAGGTGCCGATCCGCGCGCAGTACCTGCGGGTGATGATGGCCGAACTGACCCGCATCAAGAACCACATGCTCAACCTCGGCAGCCACGTGATGGACGTCGGCGCGATGACGCCGAACCTGTGGATGTTCGAGCTGCGCGAAGACTGCATGAACTTCTACGAGGCGGTCTCCGGCGCGCGGATGCACGCCGCGTGGTTCCGCCCTGGCGGTGTACGCGAGGAAATCCCGCTCAAGGTGCTGAACGACATCGGCGACTGGGTCGACGGCCGCCTGCCGCGGCTGTTCGAGGACGCGATCAGCCTCGTCGCCGACAACCGCATATTCAAGCAGCGCAACGTCGACATCGCGGTAGTGAGCAAGGCGGACGCGATCGCCTGGGGTTTTTCCGGCCCGATGATCCGCGCGGCCGGCATTCCGTGGGACCTGCGCAAGAGCCAGCCTTACGACGTCTATGACCGAATGGACTTCGAGATTCCGGTCGGCACCAATTCGGACTGCTACGACCGCTTCATGGTCCGCGTCGAGGAAGTCCGCCAGTCGGCGCGTATCATCAAGCAGTGCCTCGCCGAGATGCCGGAAGGGCCGATCGCCAGCCTCGACCGTAAAGTCGCGCCACCCAAGCGCGGCGAGATGAAGAGCTCGATGGAAGCGCTGATCCACCACTTCAAGCTCTACACCGAAGGCTTCCACGTGCCCGCCGGCGAAGTCTACGTCGCCACCGAAAGCCCCAAAGGCGAGTTCGGCGTGTACCTCGTCTCGGACGGGTCGAATAAGCCCTATCGCTGCAAGATCCGCCCGACGGCCTTCAGCCACCTTCAGGCGATGGACTTCATGGCCAAGGGCCACATGTTGCCCGACGCGACTGCCATCCTCGGCGCGATCGATGTGGTGTTCGGGGAGTGCGATCGATGAGCAAGACAGTCTACCCCATCTGGTTTTTCTTGGCAGTGGCCGGCGCGATCGCCGTGGCAGCGCTCGGTGCGGCTCAGCTGAAAGAGGGCGCTGGGGCCATCGTCGCTGCAAGCTGCTCTCTTCTCTGGGGAGCCTTCGTCGCCCGCGAAGGCGCCATGAGGCGCGCGCGCAATGGCTGATCGCGCCCCTGCACCCGACACGCCCGAGCTGCGCGAACGCTGGGGCTCCTTTGCCTGGACCGGCGACAATGCCGCCAAGGCGAAGGAGATCGTCGCCCGCTATCCTGAGGGGCGGCAGCGTTCGGCGGTGATGCCGCTGCTGTTCCTCGCGCAGTACCAGGTCGGCGCGGAGACCAGCACGCAAGGCTGGCTGCCGCTGCCGGTGATCGAGTTCGTCGCGCGTGAGCTGACCATGCCGGTGATCCGCGTGCTCGAGGTCGCGACCTTCTACACTATGTACAACATCGCGCCGGTAGGGCGTTTTCACGTTCAGGTCTGCGGAACCACGCCGTGCATGTTGCGCGGCTCGGACGACATTCTCGATGCTTGCTACAAGCGCGGCATGAAGAAGGGCCACACGACCGAGGACGGATTGTGGACCCTTACCGAGGTCGAATGCATGGGCAACTGCGCCAGCGCGCCGATGGTTCAGATCAACGACGCCAACTACGAGGACCTGACGCCCGAGCGCCTCAACGCCGTACTAGATGCGCTCGCCCGCGGCGAGACGCCGAAGGAAGGCACCCAGGACCCTGCGCGCCACACCGTCGAGCCGGTCGGCGCGCTTAGCTCGCTGACCGCAATGGTCGGCGAGAACCACGACTACCGGAGCGAATGGTGATGGACATCCTCACGATCGTCATCGCGCTCGTCCTCATCTTCATCGCCTGGAAGGTGGTGAAGGGCGTGATCAAGTTCGGGCTGATCGCGCTTATCGCCATCGCCGCGATCTACTTCCTGATGCAGGGAGGGATTGGCTGATGCTGCTCGACAAGGACCGCATCTTCACCAACCTCTACGGCTACCAGGACTGGGGCCTCAAGGCAGCGCAGGCGCGCGGCGATTGGGACGACACCAAGACCCTGATGCTGCGTGGGCAGGACGCGCTGATCCAGGAGATCAAGGATTCGGGCCTGCGCGGCCGAGGCGGGGCGGGCTTCCCCACGGGTATGAAGTGGTCGTTCATGCCCAAGGAGAGCAAGGACGGCCGGCCGAGCTTCCTCGTCATCAACGCCGACGAGTCCGAGCCCGGTAGTTGCAAGGACCGCGAGATCATCCGCCACGATCCGCACAAGCTGATCGAAGGCGCGCTGATCGCCGGCTTCGCGATGCGCGCGCGGGCGGCCTACATCTACATCCGCGGCGAGTTCATCCGCGAGGCCGAGACGCTCTTCAAGGCGGTCGCGGAGGCTTACGCGGCCGGCTTCCTCGGTAAGAACGCCGCCGGTTCGGGATACGACTTCGATGTCTTCGTCCACCGCGGTGCGGGCGCCTACATTTGCGGCGAAGAGACCGCGATGATCGAGAGCCTCGAAGGCAAGAAGGGTCAGCCGCGTCTCAAGCCGCCGTTCCCGGCCGGCGCGGGGCTCTATGGCTGCCCGACGACGGTCAACAATGTCGAGAGCATCGCGGTCGTGCCGACGATCCTGCGGCGCGGCGCTTCGTGGTTCGCAAGCTTCGGCCGCCCCAACAACGCCGGCACCAAGCTGTTCCAGATTTCCGGCCACGTCGAGCGGCCCTGCGTCGTCGAGGAGGCAATGAGCATCCCCTTCGGCGAGCTGATCCAGAAGCATTGCGGCGGCATTATCGGCGGGCGGGCCAATCTGCTGGCGGTAATCCCCGGCGGCTCGTCGGTCCCGCTGGTCCCGGCGGACCAGATCTGGGACTGCCCGATGGATTTCGATGGGCTGAAGGACGTCGGCAGTGGGCTCGGTACCGCGGCGGCGATCGTGATGGACAAGTCGACCGACATCGTCCGCGCAATCAGTCGCATCAGCTACTTCTACAAGCACGAGAGTTGCGGCCAGTGCACTCCGTGCCGCGAGGGCACCGGGTGGATGTGGCGGGTCATGGAGCGCCTGCGCACCGGCGACGCGCACGTCGAGGAGATCGACATGCTCCAGCAGGTCACCAAACAGGTCGAAGGCCACACCATCTGCGCGCTGGGCGACGCTGCGGCATGGCCGATCCAGGGTTTGATTAAGCACTTTCGGCCGGAGATTGAGCGGCGGATTTCTGAGGCTGGGAATATGGCAGAGGCGGCGGAATGAAGCTGACAACCCTCTTTGCCGCGAGCCTTGTCGCATGCGCCTCAGGGGCAGTCGCGCAGACGGCCAACGAGACGCCGATTGACAATCTGCCGGCGCGCGACGATGCGTCAGTCGAGAAAATGCTCGCGGATGCCGAGCGCGATCGCGCGGCGAACCGTGCGAACGACGACGTTTCCCGCCGCTCCCTCGAAGAATTGGCGGGCTGCCTCGTTCGTAAAAACTCCAGCGAAGCCGCGCGCGTCTTGGCGATGGATTTCACCACACCGACGTACAGTCGCGCGTTGCGCATGCTGAGCGAGGAAGACAGGTCGTGCGTCGAATTCCGCGGCGCCTTGAGGTCCGGCACTCTGCTGTTCGCAGGAGAGCTTGCCGAAGCGCTTGTCGAGCAACGCGGCGAATCCGTGGCGACCGCTCTCGCCAAGGCGGCGTCGACTCCGGCTACGACCGCGTTCTCGTTCACCGATCGCGTGGCGATCTGCGTAGTTCGTTCGGTGCCGGGTGACATCGCGAAGCTGTTCGCGACCGAGCGTAACTCGGCCGAGGAAACTGCCGCATTGAGCGCGCTCGCCACACCGATGGGCCTGTGCGCCCAGGCGGCCGAGGCGAGGAAGCCGCTGTCGATCAACCCGGCGGGTTTGCGCGCGATGCTCGCCACCGCTGCGTTCCGCTCGGTGAAGGATATCTGATGCCCAAAGTCACCGTCGACGGCGAACAGATCGAGGTCCCCGATGGCGCGACCGTGCTGCAGGCGTGCGAGCTTGCCGGCAAGGAGATCCCGCGGTTCTGCTATCACGAGCGGCTGAGCATCGCGGGCAATTGCCGGATGTGCCTGGTCGAGGTGAAGCCGGGCCCGCCCAAGCCGCAGGCGAGCTGCGCGCTGCCGGCCACCGAAGGGCAGGAAATTCGCACCGACAGCCAGATGGTCAAGCTGGCGCGGGAAGGGGTGATGGAGTTCCTCCTCATCAACCACCCGCTCGATTGCCCGATCTGCGACCAGGGCGGGGAATGCGACCTGCAAGACCAGTCGGTCGCCTACGGCCGCGGCGGCACGCGCTATTACGAGAACAAGCGCGCGGTCACCGAGAAGTACATGGGGCCGCTGATAAAGACGGTGATGACCCGCTGCATCCACTGTACGCGCTGCGTGCGTTTCTCCGAGGAAGTCGCGGGCGTGGACGAGATCGGCGCGCTCTATCGCGGCGAGTCGATGCAGATAACCACCTACCTCGAGCAGGCGGTGCAGCACGAGCTATCGGCGAACGTCATCGACCTTTGCCCGGTCGGCGCGCTGACCTCGCGGCCCTACGCCTTCGAGGCGCGGCCGTGGGAATTGAAGAAAACGCTGTCGATCGATGTGTCGGACGCGGTCGGGGCCAACATTCGCCTCGACAGCCGGGGCCGCGAAGTGCTCCGCGCGCTGCCGCGCATCAACGATGATGTCAACGAAGAGTGGCTGAGCGACAAGGGCCGCTACATGGTCGACGGCCTGACCCGCCGGCGTCTCGACAAGGTGTGGATCAGGAATTCGGGCAAGCTGCAAGACGGGAGCTGGGACGAGGCCTTCAAGGTCATCGCCAAGGCAAAGCCCGGCGCGAGCATTGCGGCGATCGCGGGTGACCTGGTCGATTGCGAGACCATGTTCGCGGCAAAGAAGCTGGTGAACGCGCTCGGCTCGAAGTTGCTCGAGGGCCGCCAGACCGGGATGAGCTACCCCGCCGCCAACCTCGCCGCGGTGGCGTTCAACTCGACCTTCGCGGGGATCGAAACCGCCGATGCAATCTTGATCGTCGGCAGCCATGTCCGCTGGGAAGCGCCGCTGGTCAACGTGCGCCTTCGCAAGGCGGCGAAGCGCGGCGCGAAGGTTTTCATCGTCGGGCCGGCATGGGACACCACTTACCCGGCCGAATTCCTCGGCGACGATGCGGCGGTGCTGCACAACCTGCCAGGCCATGTGAGTGAAGCGGTGGCAGCAGCACAGCGGCCCGCCGTGATCATGGGGGGCGCCGGGCTCGCGGCGGGGGCGCTCGACGCGATCCTCGGAATGGACTGGCAGCGCGACGGCTGGAACGGGCTCAATGTGTTGCACATGGCCGCCAGCCGAATGGGCGGCCTGATGCTGGGCTATGCACAGAAGGGCGGTATCGCCGACATAGCCAAGGCCGCGCCGAAGGTGGTGCTCGCGCTTGGCGCGGACGAAGTGGACTGGTCGCAGTTCGCGGGGTCGCTGAAGGTCTATATCGGCCACCACGGCGACAAAGGCGCCCATGCCGCCGATCTGATCCTTCCCGCCGCGGCCTACAGCGAGAAGGACGGGACCTACGTCAACACCGAGGGCCGGGTGCAATTCGCCGAGCGTGCCGTGTTTCCGCCGGGCGACGCGCGCGAGGACTGGACGATCCTGCGCGCGCTGGCCGATGCCTTGGGCGTCAGCGTCGGGTTCGATAGCTTCACGGATCTGCGCGCGGCCATGATCGCTGAAGTGCCCGCGCTGGGCGTCGAAGGCCTGGCGAGCTACGGCAAGCTGCCGAAAGCCGGCAAGGGCAAGGCCGGCGGACGGATTGCCTATCCGATCAAGGACTTCTACCTCACCAATCCGGTCGCCCGCGCCAGCGTGGTGATGCAGCGCTGCTCGGCCGAGCTTCTCCACGGTGAAGACTTGGCGGAGGCCGCGGAATGACCGAGACCTTCCAATCCTGGGGCATGACCTACGACTGGGCGTGGTTCGCCGCTACCATCGCGGGCATCCTGCTGATCGCGCTGCCGCTGATGCTGGCGGTGGCGATGATCATTTATGCCGACCGCAAGGTCTGGGCGGCGATGGCGCTGCGGCGGGGGCCTAACGTAGTCGGGCCGTTCGGGCTGCTGCAGAGCTTCGCCGACGGGCTCAAGGTGTTCCTGCAGGAAACCATCGTCCCTTCGGCGGCGAACAAGGGCCTGTTCCTGATCGCGCCGATCATCACCTTCACCGTCGCGCTGATGGCATGGGCGGTGATTCCGTTCAATTCAGGCGCGGTGCTGGCGGATATCAACGTCGGCCTGCTCTATGTGCTCGCGATCAGCTCGCTCGGGGTCTACGGGGTGATCATCGCCGGCTGGGCATCGAATTCGAAATACCCGTTTTTCAGCGCGATGCGTGCCGCGGCTCAGATGGTTTCTTACGAAGTGTCGATCGGCTTCATCCTGATCTGCGTGGTGCTCTACGCTGGGACCTTCAACCTGAACGACATAGTCGTCGCGCAGCGCGGGCATGGCTTCGGAATCGTCAACGGTTATTGGTTCAACCTGCTGCTGTTCCCCATGTGGGTCATGTTCCTGATCAGCGGCATGGCCGAAACCGGCCGCGCGCCGTTCGACCTGACCGAGGCGGAGAGCGAGCTCGTCGCCGGCTACCAGACCGAGTACAGCTCGATGAGCTTTGCGCTCTACTGGCTCGGCGAATACGCCAACGTCCTGCTGATGTGCACGCTCAACGCGGTGCTGTTCTTCGGCGGCTGGCTTCCGCCGCTCAATGTCGACTTTATCCCCTGGTTCGACATTCCCGGCTGGATATGGCTGTTCGCCAAGATCCTGTTTTTCTTCTTCATCTTCAGCTGGGTGAAGGCGACCGTGCCGCGCTACCGCTACGATCAGCTCATGCGGCTCGGGTGGAAGGTGTTTCTCCCCGTCTCGCTCCTTTTCGTCGTGCTCGTTTCGGGCTGGTTGATGCTCACGAGGTACGGATGACCGTCGCTCACTTCATCAAGTCGTTCACCCTGTGGGAGTTCGTGAAGGCGCATGCCCTCACGCTGAAGTACTTCTTCAAGCCGAAGGCGACGATCAACTACCCGTTCGAGAAGAACCCCCTCAGCCCGCGTTTCCGCGGCGAGCACGCGCTGCGGCGCTATCCAAACGGCGAAGAGCGCTGCATCGCCTGCAAGCTGTGCGAGGCAGTGTGCCCGGCGCAAGCGATCACCATCGAGAGCGAGCCGCGCGAGGACGGTAGCCGGCGTACGACCCGCTACGACCTCGACATGACGAAGTGCATCTTCTGTGGCTTCTGCCAGGAAGCTTGTCCGGTCGATGCCATCGTCGAGGGGCCGAACCTCGAATACGCGACCGAGACGCGCGAGGAACTGCTCTACGACAAGGCGAAACTGCTGGCCAACGGGGACAAGTGGGAGCGCGCGCTGGCCGCTAACCTTGAAGCCGATGCGCCCTACCGATAGGGGCCGCGCCGACGCATGATCCAGGTCTTCGCCTTTTACCTTTTTGCCGCGCTCACCATCGCTTCAGCGGTGTTCGTGATCCTTGCGCGAAACCCCGTGCATTCGGTGCTGTGGCTGATCGTCGCGTTCTTCAACGCTGCGGGGCTGATGGTGCTCGCCGGCGCCGAATTCATCGCGATGCTGCTTGTGATCGTCTACGTCGGCGCGGTCGCGGTCTTGTTCCTGTTCGTGGTCATGATGCTCGACATCGACTTCGCCTCGCTACGGGCCGGTTTCGTCAAGAATTTCCCCCTCGGAATGTTGATCGCGCTCGTGTTGCTCGCCGAACTGGTGCTGGGCATCGGCGCATGGCAGGCCGGATCGATCGAACTGGCCCCGGCCGGCCGAGAATTGGCCGCGCCGCTGGCGGCGAGCAACGTCGCCGCGATCGGCGAGGTGCTTTATGGGCGCTACCTGTTCCTGTTCGAAAGCGCCGGGATCATCCTCCTCGTCGCGATGGTCGGCGCGATCGTGCTTACCCACCGCGACCGCAAGGACAGCAGGCCGCAGGACATCTCCAAACAGATCCGCCGCAGGCCTCAAGACGCAACCCGCAATGTGAAGCCCGACGTCGGGCAGGGGATCCAGCTGTGATCGGCCTCGAGCATTACATAGTCGTCGGCACGATCCTGTTCGTGCTTGGGGTGCTCGGCATTTTTCTGAACCGGAAGAACGTGATTGTCATCCTGATGGCGATCGAACTGATTCTGCTCAGCGTGAACATCAATCTGGTGGCGTTCAGCAGCTACCTCGGCGACCTGACCGGCCAGATTTTCGCGATGTTTGTTTTGACGGTAGCTGCGGGTGAGGCGGCAATCGGGCTGGCCATTCTCGTGATCTACTTCCGCGGACGGGGCACCATTGCGGTGGACGACGTCAACCGGATGAAGGGATAGCCGGGCCCGTGCATCCGATCCTCATCATCGTGTTCGCCCCTCTGCTGGCGGCGATCGTCGGCGGGCTGGGTAACCGTGCGCTCGGCAATGTGGTGGTCAAGTCCATCACGACGGGCGCGCTGTTCCTCGCCTGCGCGCTAAGCTGGCCGATCTTCCTTGCCTTCGTCGGCGGCTCTTACGAGCCGACTGTGGTGCCGGTGCTGCAGTGGGTGCAATCCGGTGACCTGACGTTCGATTGGGCGCTGCGGGTCGACGCGCTGACCGCCGTGATGCTAGTCGTGATCACGACCGTTTCGGCGCTCGTGCACCTCTACAGCTGGGGCTACATGGACGAGGACCCGGACCAGCCGCGGTTCTTCGCCTATCTCAGTCTGTTCACCTTCGCGATGCTGATGCTGGTGACGGCGGACAACCTCGTCCAGATGTTCTTCGGCTGGGAAGGGGTGGGCCTCGCCAGCTATCTCCTGATCGGGTTCTGGTTCCGCAAGCCGAGCGCAAACGCGGCAGCGATTAAGGCATTCGTGGTCAACCGCGTTGGCGACCTGGGCTTCATGCTCGGCATCTTCGGCACCTATCTGGTGTTCGGCACCGTCTCGATCCCGGAAATCCTTGCTGCCGCGCCGGGCATGGCGGGCAGCACGATCGGCTTCCTCGGCCATCGCGTCGACACGATGGACGTTCTGTGTATCCTGCTGTTCATCGGCGCGATGGGCAAATCGGCGCAGCTCGGCCTGCACACCTGGTTGCCCGACGCGATGGAAGGCCCGACTCCGGTCTCGGCACTGATCCACGCGGCGACGATGGTCACCGCCGGCGTTTTCATGGTTTGCCGCCTGTCTCCGATGTTCGAGACCGCGCCGATCGCGCTGATGTTCGTCACCTTCATCGGCGCGGCGACTTGCCTGTTCGCAGCGACCGTCGGCACCACCCAGTGGGACATCAAACGGGTGATTGCCTATTCGACCTGCTCACAGCTCGGCTACATGTTTTTCGCCGCCGGCGTGGGGGCATACGGCGCGGCCATGTTCCACCTGTTCACGCACGCCTTCTTCAAGGCGCTGCTGTTCCTCGGCGCGGGATCGGTCATCCACGCGATGCACCACGAGCAGGACATGCGATATTACGGGGGCTTGCGCAAAAGTATCCCACTGACCTTCTGGGCAATGATGGCTGGCACGCTCGCGATCACTGGCGTTGGCATCTACTGGCTGCACGCGGGCTTCGCCGGCTTCCACTCGAAGGATGCCATTCTCGAGGCTGCGTGGGGCCGGGGTACCGAGATGGCGCATTTCGCCTTTTGGCTCGGGGCGTTCGCGGCGCTGCTGACGAGCTTCTATTCGTGGCGACTGATCTTCCTGACGTTCTTCGGCAAGCCACGTTGGGCCGAGAGCGAGCACATCCAGCACGCGGTGCATGACGCCCACGGGCACGAGCACGGCAAGGAAGATCCCCACGCCCACTCGGCGGGTGAAAACCCTCCGGCGCAGGAACATGCCGGTCATGACGATGCGCACCACGTTTCGCATCCCGATCACGGCGACGGCACGGCGGGCTATCATCCGCATGAGAGCCCGCTGTCGATGCTGGTGCCTCTTAGCGTACTCAGCCTCGGCGCGGTGTTCGCGGGCTTCTTGTTCAGCCATGCCTTCCTGGACGACGCCGGATTCTGGCAAGGCTCGATCTTCTACAACGAGGACCTGATCCACGCGATGCACGGCGTGCCGCTGTGGGTGAAGCTGACCGCGACCGTGGTCATGATTGTGGGATTCGCGATCGCGTGGCTCGGCTACATGCGCGACCCCGGCATGCCGGAGCGGGCGGCCAACCAGCTTGGCCCAGTGTACCGGTTCCTTTTCAACAAGTGGTACTTCGACGAACTGTATCACTTCCTGTTCGTGCGGCCGGCGTTCTGGCTCGGCGACAAATTCTGGAGGTGGATCGATAAGGGCACCATCGATCGCTTCGGCCCTGACGGCGCGGCGCGGATAGTGGCGCTCGGCACAGTCGGCGCCAAGCGGATGCAGTCCGGCTTCCTCAACACGTACGCGCTGTGGATGCTGATCGGCCTTGTCGCTGCGATCACCTGGATTCTGGTGTGATGGGGGGCGTTCCAATCCTTTCGCTAATGCTGCTGGTCCCGCTGGTCGGCGGTCTGGCGTGCTTCTTCTTGAAGGCGAAGGCCGCGCGTAGCGTCGCCTTGGCTGCCACGCTGATCGACCTGGCGCTCGGTTTCGTGCTCTGGGTGAATTACGATATTGGCGGTGCCCAGTGGCAGTTCGTTGAGAAAGCGCCGCTGTTCGCGGGCTTCAGCTACGCACTCGGGATCGACGGGATCGCACTGCTGCTGATCGTGCTCAGCGTGTTCCTGATGCCGATTTGCATCCTCGCCAGCTGGGACTCGATTGAAAAGCGCGTCGGGGAATACATGGCGGCATTCCTGTTCATGGAACTGCTGATGATCGGCGTGTTCGCTGCGCAGGACATGCTGCTGTTCTACATATTCTTCGAGGCCGGCCTGATCCCGATGTACCTGATTATCGGCATCTGGGGCGGGGCTGAGCGCATTTACGCGAGCTACAAGTTCTTCCTTTATACGCTGCTCGGCTCGGTGCTCATGCTGGTGGCGATGTTGTGGATGATCGGCGAAGCCGGCACCACCGACATCCCTACGTTGATGCAGTACGATTTCCCGCCGGCGGCGCAGACATGGCTGTGGCTGGCCTTCTTCGCCAGCTTCGCGGTGAAGATGCCGATGTGGCCGGTGCACACCTGGCTGCCCGATGCCCACGTACAGGCTCCCACCGCTGGCTCGGTGATCCTCGCCGGCGTACTACTCAAGATGGGCGGTTACGGGTTCCTCCGTTTCAGCCTGCCGATGTTCCCCGAAGCGAGCGCGCAGTTCGCCTGGCTGGTGTTCTGGCTGTCGATGATCGCGGTAGTCGTCACCAGCCTGATTGCGCTGGTCCAGCACGACATGAAGAAGCTGATCGCCTATTCCTCGGTCGCGCACATGGCGATCGTCACTGTCGGGCTGTTCGCCTTCAACGTGCAGGGACTCGAAGGCGGTATGATGGTGATGCTCGGCCACGGGCTCGTCTCGGGCGCATTGTTCCTGTGCGTCGGCGTTATCTACGACAGGTTACACACGCGCGAAATCGACCGTTATGGCGGGCTCAGCATCAACATGCCGAAGTATGCCTTGCTGTTCATGCTGTTCACGATGGCGAGCGTCGGCCTGCCGGGCACGAGCAATTTCGTCGGCGAGTTCCTCGCGCTGGCGGGCATCTATCAGGTTTCCACCTGGGTAACGCTGGTCTGCACCACCGGCATCATCCTCGGCGCGGCCTACATGCTCTACCTGTACTGGCGCGTCGCGTTCGGCGTTCAACGCAACGCCGATGCGGCGGCGATGAAGGACCTCAACGCGCGGGAGTGGCTGATGCTCGGTCCGATCGCTGTCGCGGTGCTGTGGATGGGCGTGTATCCTGAGAGCTTCCTCGCCCCGATGCGCAAGGATATCGCTGCTCTCGACGCGCGCCTCGCCCGCGCCAAGCCGGCTGGCGACGGCAGGCTAGCCGAGGCGAGGCCTGCTCAGGTGCGCACCAAGGCCGCGAACGCGATGGAGTATCACAGCGCCCCGCCGACTGGGAACGGGGAGGCCCACTGATGGACTTCGCCCACTCGCTGCGCCTGCTCCTGCCTGAGGAGATCCTTTCAGTCGGCGGCCTCGTCCTCTTGCTCGCTGCCGCTTGGCTCGGCGACAGGGCCAGCCGCGCGATCTCGATCGCCGCCGTCGCCGTGATCGCCGCTGCCGCTGCTTTCACCGCGCCTGTGCTCTGCAGCGGCGCGATGGGCGCCGATACCATGGCCTTCTTCGGACAGGTCCACGCGGACGCCTTCGCCGCCTTCGCCAAGCTGCTCATATATGCGGCCGCCATTGCCTGCCTGATGATCGCACCGCGTTTCTTCGAGCGCTGGCACGCGATGCGCGCCGAGTACCCGGTGCTGATCCTGTTCGCCGTATTGGGCACCGGCATCATGGTTTCCGCCGGCGACCTGATGACGCTCTACATCGGCCTCGAGATGAACAGTCTGGCTGCTTACGTGCTGGCGTCGTTCTTGCGGACCGACGGACGTTCGGCGGAAGCCGGGCTCAAGTACTTCGTCCTTGGGGCACTGGCGAGCGGCATCCTGCTTTACGGCATGAGCCTCACCTACGGATTCACGGGCACAACCAGCTTCACGGGAATCCGCGCCGCGCTCTCCGGAGAGCTCTCGACAGGCGCTCTGTTCGGCGTGATCTTCATGCTCGCCGGACTTGCGTTCAAGATCGCTGCGGTGCCGTTCCACATGTGGACACCCGACGTCTACGAAGGCGCACCGACACCGGTTACCATGTTCTTCGCCACCGCGGTAAAGGTTGCCGCCGTGGCACTCCTGATGCGTGTCGCGCTCGAGGCGTTCGCCGGGCAGTACGAAGCCTGGCGTCAGGTGGTGGTGTTCGCCGCGCTGGCCTCGATCGTGATCGGCGCGCTCGGGGCCATAGGTCAAGAGAACCTCAAGCGCCTGCTCGCTTACTCGGCGATCAATAACGTCGGCTTCATCCTCGTCGGCCTCGCCACCGGAACGCAGCAGGGTGCTAGCGCTATGCTCACCTACATGGCGATCTATGTCGCGATGACCGTAGGCAGCTTCGTTGCGCTCCTGATGCTGCGCGACGCGGACGACAATCAACTGGAGACCTTGTCCGACATCTCCGGTCTCAGCCGCACCCGGCCGGGCATCGCCTGGGCCCTGCTTTTGCTCATGTTGAGCCTTGCCGGAATCCCGCCCCTGTTCGGCTTCTGGGCCAAGCTGGTGGTGTTCCAGGCCGCTGTAGCCGCCGACATGGTCCCGTTGGCGGCCCTCGCCATCGCGGCCAGCGTGATCGGTGCCTATTACTACATCAAAGTCGGGAAGGTCATGTTCTTCGACGAGCCTAGCGATCGGGTTCAGGGCAAGAACGACTGGGCGCACTGGTCGCTGCTGCTCCTCGCTAGCCTGTTCATCTCGCCGCTGGGGTATTTGTTGACCGGCTGGCTCGGCGAACTGTCGAATATCGCTTCGGCCGCGCTGTTCCTCACCGCTTGATCCGCACCCTAGCCGAAACCGGGTCCACGAACGCCGATCTTGCCGCCGCGCTGCGAGCCGGGGAGCGGATCGCGGAAGGCGACTGGCTGGTGGCCGATCGCCAGAACGCGGGTCGCGGCCGCCAGGGGCGCAAGTGGTTCGACGGCGCCGGCAATTTCATGGGCTCCACTGTTGTTCGTCCGGGCCCGGGTGACCCGGCAGCTCCTACTCTCGCGCTTCTGGCAGGGCTCGCGCTCTACGAGACCGTATCCCAGTTCCTGGGCGATCCTTCGCCGCTATCGTTGAAATGGCCGAACGACCTGCTGCACGGTCGGGCGAAGCTCGCGGGGATACTGCTCGAGCGAGAGGGCGATGCCGTAGTGGTCGGAATTGGTGTTAACCTGGCCGCAGCGCCCACCGTCGAAGGCCGTGAGACGATCTCGCTTAAAGCGCTGGGGCCTGCCCCGGACCGCGACCTATTCGCTAATGCCTTGGCCGCCGCATTCGACCGCGAGGTCGAGCGTTGGCGCACGGTCCGGCTCGAGCCGATGTTGCGGCGCTGGCAAGTTGCCGCGCATCCGACAGGCACCCACCTCACCGTCCACGAACCTGACGGGACCACGGCGGTCGGGGCTTTTCATGGCCTCTCCCCTGAAGGGTCGCTCCTGTTGCGCTTGGAAGACGGCAGTGTCCGGCCTATCCACGCCGGCGACGTGTCGCTCGCTTGAGGAAGGTATCGCAAATGCTGCTCGCCGCCGATGTCGGCAATACGAATGTCGTCTTCGCGCTGTTCGACGGGCGCGAGATCAAAGCGCGATGGCGGATTGCCACCGACCCGCGGCGCACTGGGGACGAGTACGCCGTGTGGCTGCTCCAACTGCTCGAGATCGAGGGCTACAAGCGTGAGGAAGTCGAGCAGATTATCGTCGGATCGGTAGTCCCTCGTGCCATCCACAACATCACCGTCTTGGCCGAGAAGTACTTCAACATCTCGCCGCTCATCGCCGGGGAGGGGCTTGCGGACTGGGGTATCTCGGTCGACGTGGATCAGCCGCGATCCCTCGGCGCAGACCGGGCGCTTAATGCTATCGCGGCCCACGCGAAGTACGAAGGCGACCTGATCATCGTCGACTTCGGCACGGCCACCACCTTCGATGCGGTCGACTTCACCGGCGCCTACAAGGGCGGGATCATTGCGCCCGGGATAAATCTGTCCCTCGATGCATTGGTCGGGAACACGGCAAAACTGCCGCGCATCGCCATAGAGGCCCCGCGCACGAGCAGCGTGATCGGCACAAATACCGAGGACCAAATGCTGATCGGGGTTTTCTGGGGCTATTGTGCGATGATGGAAGGACTCATCGCGCGCATGCGGGCCGAAATCGGCCGGCCCGCCCGGGTGGTCGCGACCGGCGGGCTTGCTATCCTGTTCGACCAGCACACTTCGATCTTCGATGCCGTCGATGCCGATCTGACGCTCGACGGTCTCGCCATCCTCGCAGAGCGCGCCGCCGCGTGAAGAAAGATAACTCCCCGGAAGACGAACTGCTGTTCCTTGCCCTCGGCGGTTCCGGCGAGATCGGCATGAACGTGAACCTGTACGGCTGCCGCGGGCGCTGGATCATGGTCGATCTCGGGATGACCTTCAGCGGCAACGAGTACCCCGGTGTCGACCTGGTATTCGCCGATCTCGAGTTCATCGAGGAGCGCGCCGACGCGCTCGATGGCATCGTTCTCACTCATGCGCACGAGGACCACATCGGCGCGGTACCTTACTTCGCCGCCGAACTCGGTGTGCCGCTTTACGCGACTCCCTTCACCGCGGACCTGGTGCGCCGCAAGCTCGCCGAGGCGGGGCTTGTGGACGACGTGGAACTGATCGTGGTCGACGACCTAGAGCCCTTCAAGCTCGGACCGTTCGAGATATCCTACCTGCCGCTCGCCCATTCGATCGCCGAAGGCCATGCGTTGCTGATCGACACCCCGTTCGGGCGTGTGTTCCATACTGGCGATTGGAAGCTCGACGAAGAACCCATCATCGGCGAGCCGACCACTGAGGAAGAACTGTGCGAACTTGGCGACGAGGGCGTGCTGGCCCTGGTCTGCGATTCGACAAACGTGTTCAATCCGGAAGCCAGCGGCTCGGAGGGCGCGGTTTACAACGCGCTACAGGACGAAGTCGCGAAGTGGAGCGGCCGGCGGGTGTTGGTGACGACCTTCGCGAGCAACGTGGCCCGTCTGCACACCCTCGGCGCGGTGGCCGATGCAACCGGGCGGCGGCTGTGCATCGCCGGTCGTTCCCTGGATCGCATGATCGAGGTGAGCCAGGATAACGGCTACCTCGCCGAGTTTCCCGAGACGGTCGATTTCGACACTGCGATGGGCTTGCCTCGCGGCGAAGTGCTGATCGTCGCGACAGGCGGTCAGGGCGAGCCTCGGGCGGCTCTGGCGCGTATCGCCGAGAAGCAGCATCCGATTGAGCTCAGCGAAGGCGATGTCGTGCTGTTCTCGAGCCGCCAGATCCCGGGCAACGAAATCTCGGTCGCCCGCATCCAGAACCTGCTCGCCGAACGCGGCATCGTGGTCGTGACCGACCGACAAAGTCCGATCCATGTTTCCGGGCACCCCGGTCGCCCCGAACTCGAAGCGCTCTACAGCTGGTTGCGCCCGCAACTGCTTGTCCCCGTTCACGGCGAGATGCGCCACATGACCGAACAGGCGCGGCTCGGGCTCGCCAGCGGAATTCCGCACGCCGTCGTGCAGAAGAACGGCGACATCGTGCGGCTCGCGCCGGGCAAGCCCGGTAAACTGGCCGAAGTGCGCGCCGGCCGCTTGATTCTCGACGGTGACATTATCGCCCCGGCCGATGGGGATGCGATGGTGATGCGCCGCCGGATCGCGCGTGAAGGGCTGGTGGTCGTCGCCATCGGTCCAAAGGGTGGGGTGCACGTGGAAGGGGTCGGCCTGCCGCTCGACGAGGATTACGCGGCCTTCGTTTCGGAAACGGAGGCGGACGTGGCGCAGGCGCTTAACAATCTCAAAGGTCCGGCAGCGCGCAGTCGGGAGGACAAGGTCGAAGCCGCCCGCCTTGCTGCTCGCCGCGCCGCCACGCGCTGGTCGGGGAAGAGGCCGCAAGTGCGGGTTATCGTTCCGGGTGCCGAGGCATGAAGTGGACGTCGATCCTGGCGATCTACGTCCTGTTTTGGGCGATGAGCGCCTTCGTTCTGTTACCGTTCGGCGTGAAGACGCACGAGGAACTCGGCGTCGAGCGTGTCCCCGGCCAGGCCGACAGTGCGCCGGCCAATTTTCGGCCCGGACGGGTTGCCTTGCGAGCGACCATTCTGGCCACCGCGCTGACTGCCCTGTACGTTGCCAACTACGTCAACGGATGGGTCACCCCGGCGACGCTATGGCCGTACTAGTCGCGCAACCGCTCGATCGCTTGGGCTAGGGCGACGTACAGCTTGCCCATGTCGCTGCTGAGCAGCGTGACGCCGATGGCGTGACCGTCTCGCGTGGACAGCATCGTACGCAACATACCCTCGAAATCGTGGATGTAGCGATTGACGTGTTCGCGAAAGTCCACATTCGCGTCGTACAGTTCGGCCACCTCTCGGGCTTCCGCCGGCTCGAGCAGCCGCACGGCCCGGCGAGTGAAGATGCCGCGGTCTCCCCGCAGGTAGCTAGTCCAGGCCGTATCGGTCACGTCGGTCGACAGCGCGCGGGCGATGTCGATCGCGTTCGAATTTAGACTCTCGGTGATCAGCGCGACCCGCCGTGAGAAATCGCCATCGACCTGCTCTTCGGCGCGCTCTCGCGCACGTTCGACCCTGTTCTCCAAGTTTGCGGCCAGCTCGCTGACCTTGGCGAGTTGGTCACGCAACTGGATCGCCGCTTCGCGCGCCACGCCAGCCGCGTGCGCGGAAGTATCCTCTAAATCGTTCAGGGCCGCGCCAACGCGCTCACGCAGGGCGCGATCAAGGGCCTCGTTGGCATCGCCGGCGATGCGTTCCGCGAGAGCGGTTACGCGGCCAGCAGTGTCGTTCTCCAAGGTCGCAATGGCTGATCGGGCCGCCCCATCGAGGACCGTGATGGACTCGCGCAGCGCGCTTTGCGCCACAGCCGCGGCGGTTTCGCTTTCTTGCGCCAATGCGGCAATCTGTCCCCGCATCGCGGCAATCCGCTGAAGCGCGGCATTGTCGCCTGCGGCGAGCCCGGTCTGGAAAGTCTGGAGCTCTTCCATCGCCGCCGTGCTGTCGCGTTGCGCGGATAGTACGTAGTCCGACACTTCGCGGCTCTTGTCGCCTGCTGCCCCAAGCATAAGCGACAGGGACTCTCCTTGCTGGCTCAACGCCGTGAGCCTCCCTTCCGTCTCCGACAAGGCGGCGGGAAGCTGTGTCTGGCTGTGTTCGGCGCTTGCGCGGATGAGTTCGAGCAACCGCACGCTGGCTTCAGTAAGATCGGCCACCGCGCGGTCGGTGCCGTCCAGCCAAGATCGGCTTTCGGAGAGGCGATCGCCCAGTGCATCGATCGCGGCAGCAAGCGATACTTCGGCGGCCTGTCCGTGTTCGGCCGCCGCGGCCATCTCCCGGCCCAGTTCAGCAAGCCGGGCGGCCACTAATTCTCCATGCTCGGCTAATTCGCGCGAGCGAACTTCTTGAGCCTGACGCCGTTCCTCAATGGCTGCGTCGATTTCGGTAAGCTGCGCGGCGATATGACTTGCCTGCTCAGCGGCGATCTCGGCTGCCTCGGTGCGGCGCTTCTCGACCTCGTGGACGAACAACGCGTGGGATTCATTGAGCTTGCCATCGACGAGAAGTGCTTCGCGTCGGATCAAGTCGAGGCGGCCCTGAGCACCGTTCTTGGCGGCAATGTCCACCGCCTCCACCTGTTGAATGGCCGCTTCAAGATCGCGCTTGAGCGTTTCAACCCGCTCGTTCCAGGCTTCGACGGCGTGCTGTTCCGCAGTTCCGAGGCTTGCCGACACCGTTTCGGCGCCCTCGCGAATGGCGCTGACCCGCGCCTGCAGCGATCGGAGCAGCTCTTCTTCCTGAACCTCGAGGACGTTGGCAGACGCGGTAATTTCCTCGCGCAAGCGATCGGCGCGATGACGCATCGCCGCGAGGGTCTCTACCTCGCGGCCGTCCAGCTCGGCGCGGAACGCATCGCTCTTTTCCCGCAGTACCGTGAAGCGCACACCTGCCACCTGGTCGAGTTGATCCGCCTGGCTTTCGAAGCCGGCAATCGCTGCATCGACTTTGGCACGCAAGGCGGCCACTTGTCGTTCGCTGGCCTGACCGAACTCGTTCAGGCGGTTGAAGCCGGCCACGAGCTCGTCAAGATGGCTGTGAGCCATGTTGCCGGCCGCCCCGATCTGGTTCGAAACGTCGCGCGCGGCATTGGCGATGACAGGCAGGTCGTCGCGCAGCTTGCCCATGTTCTCGAGCGCCGCGCGGCTAACCCCGGCGATCGCATCGACTTGCGCGCCATTGTCTTGCACCAGGGACTGAAGATTGTCGGCGTGCTCTGAGATACGCTGCGTCGCCACGCGCCCCAGCGATTCGAGCTCGCGGCTTTGCGCCGCGAGAAATTCGCGCGCGAGGCTGAGCTCGCGGTTCACGACCGAGAGCCTCGCTTCGAGCATCACGGATTCGTCGCGCAAAGCTCGGGCGGCATCGGCGAAGCGGCCGGCCTCGCGCGTGCTCAGCCGCATGGCGAGCAGCCACACGGACACGATGAGGAGCACGGGGACCGCCCACTGGACGGCCAGCTGGGATCCCTGTTGCGGCGTCACGCCGCTCAAGGCCCCTTGATTGGCCCAGCCGAAAAAAGCGGTCCAGCCTATGAGTGCCCCAAGCGCCAGGGAAGGCGCCAGCCAACGTTTGGCGGATCTATTCTGGCTATTCTCCCACGTTTCCTCATGAGCCACGTCCTCCTCGGCCCAGCTGGCGTCCAGCGTCAGCGGCTCGTCGACCGTGACTTGCGCTTCGTGAGGCGCCTCGGCGCCGCTCTCTGGGCCGACGGCCCGGATGTGGTTTCCCCCGCTCATTCTGCGGAATCTACACGACTGATTACATGTTCAACAGAGTCTTAATCATCGCCGGTTAGGATAATCCGCGATGGCTTACGAACAGGGCTCATTCGACGCGACGCTTGCGGCCGCAGCCGGCGAGGACCCGGCGCTGCTCGCAGAGCTTCGCGCTGCCTTCCGCGACAGCCTCGAACGCCATCTCGATCATCTCAAGCGCGCCCGTTGCGACGGGAACTGGACAGTTGCAGCCCAACGCCTGAAAGGTTTGGCGGCCAGCTTCCATGCGTCCGAATTGATCGCCCTGGCCGACGAGGCTGCCGAGGGAGCGCCAGGCGAACCTGGCGTCGTCCGACGGATCGAAGGCTTTCGCAACCGCTTCGTCGCGAGCTGATACCCACCCTCTAGCCAACCATATCGGCCGCACCTACGCTTGCCTGCTGACGGGCCAGGAGGGTATTGCGTGCGGGTCGCGCTGATCGCGTTGACGGAAGAAGGCGAGACGCCGGTGCGCATCGGCGGCCGGCCTGTCGCGTGGCACCAGCTGCAGGCTGTGCTGGCCCTCGAGTGCGAAAAAGTCGTTTGCCTCGCGCGAGGACCGAGCCCGGTGCTCGCGGCACTGCAGCGGGAGGCGGAGGCCCGCGAAGTCAAGTTTCACGCCTCGGCCCAGTCGAGCGCTCTGCCGGGATTGGTGGGCGCGGCCGACACTCTGTTCGTATTGGCACCCGGGACGTTAGCCGATCGGGGCTGGCTGACTCAGGCGCTCGGCGCCCGCGCCGGGGTTGCGGTGCTCGATGCGGAAGGTGCCGTCCAGCGCGGCTTCGAGCGGATCGATCTCGAACACGCATGGGCCGGGGTGTTGGCGGTGAGGGGAGACGCCGTCGAGGCGCTGGCCGACCTGCCTCCTGACGCAGACCCCATATCGGGCCTGCTGCGCGTCGCGCTCCAGCGCCGCGGACGGCGGGTCGAGGTCCCCAGGGGATGGCTCGACGAGGGGCGTTGGGCGATGCTCGGCGACAGCGCCGCTGCAAAACGAGTCGAGGAAAGTTGGCACGAGCGCCATGTGCCGGCACCCGCGTTCGATCGGCCAGGCGAGGCTATCGCTCATCGCCTTGCGCGATGGTTATTGCCGCGTTTGGCCGACACCTCGGCGCTTGTGGGCGTTCTGGCCGTTGGCGGCAGCTTGCTGGCGGTCTTGGGGGGGGCGGCCGGCTACGCCGGATATTCGGTGGCGGGGCTTCTGGCCTTGACTGCCGGCACACTCATATCTTCGGTCGGTGAGCGGCTGGGCCTCTTCGCGCGTGCCGGATCGGGCACCAAGGCGCCCAAGCGCGCAATCGAAGTGCGCGATGCAATGCTTGACCTGTCGTTGATCGCGATTGCCGCGAGTCCATTCGAGTTGGCCGGCTGGACGGGCCCTTTCGTGGCAGCGGTCCTCATCCTCACGCTCCGCCTATCGCGCGAAGACGAGGCGCCGCGGGCCGTTCGGCCCTTCGGCGATCGTTTCTCGGTATATGGCGTGCTGACCAGCGCCGCCGTCGCCGGTTTGATGGTGCCGTTTGCGGCGGGTCTGGCGTTGATTGCCCTGAGCCTTCGGCTGTTCTGGCCGAAGCCACGAAGCTAACAGGGATTTAACCACGGTCGGCTATACCCGTCCGATGAATGATGCGGTGACGATGCAGTCGAACGACGCGGCCGTCCAAGAGGTTCTGCGTGATCAGCTCGCGCAGGGCGACGCCGTTCTCGCTTCCATCGCACCAGTGCTCGGTCACCTGTTGGCGAGCAATGACCAGTCGCTATTCACCGATGAGATTGTCAGCCGGGTGCGAGGCATGGTCGCCCATATCGCACGCCAACTGGTCATCTCAGGATCCGAAAACCCGGAGGGCATCGATCCTCGCGAGCTAAAAAACGACCAGCAATTGAACGGCATGACGACGACGCTGCTGTCCGATCCGAGCCTGGTGGCGCATTGCCATTCCCTCGCGCTCGAGTGGCAGTTGACCATGAAGCTCGAGAAACGGTCGGCGATCGACCCGGTACTTTCGCCATTGCTGCAGGCCCTGATCGCGTCGGACGATGCGCCCGTGGCAAGCGGCGCGATGGCGGCCTTGGCCGCGCAGGCGCGATTTGTGCAGCAACAGCGGCGGATGGAGCTTCCCATCGAAGAGCTTCCCGCCGGCTTGTTCGACCGAGTTCTGGCGAACGCACGCGAGGCTGGCGGTATGGCGCCGCAGCCCATCGCGAAGCTCCGCAGCGACTATCGTGAAAGCGAGGGCAGGCTGGCCCTCATGGCCAAGCTCATTAGCGGGATGGGCAGCGGCGCAGTCGCTGCCTTGTCTGTGCGCCACGCGGGGCTGGCGATCTTCTTGAGCGCATTGGCGGCCGCTACGCATCAGGATCGCGATCTCGCAGCGGTCGCAACGAATGAGCGCCAGCTTGCGCGCCTGGCGCTGGCATTGCGCGCGGCCGGTCTCAGGCCGAGGGAGGTCGAGGAGCAGGTCCTGCACATTCACCCCGATCTGGCGCTACCCAGCGGATTCAACATGCTCCGCGCGGATCACGCGGCAGCTCTGCTCGCCGCTTCGGGGCGCCGGTCCGTTGCCTGACATGACCACCGGAGGAAACGTGCTCGCGCGCGCCCAGACCGATGCGCTCGATCGCTTGATCGAGGCCGACGAGCCGCTAGCCGGGCTGCAGCGGCGTTGTGGAGGAGAGATCCCCGGCACGGTTGCGATCCCGGAGCTACTCGAAGCGGTGCGCAAGGCGCGCAAGACCGAGCTAAGGCTTGCCCGTGCCATCGAGGCGCTTGACGGCGAGGAAGTTGTTCGGGCCTGGGTCGAAATTGCGCCTCGGGACGAGGCGAGCGGCTCCGGCTGTTCGATAGAAGTGGGCACGTGGTCGACCCGGCCACGCCCGGTCATTTCCGACGAGGACGTCGAGTTCCGCCGAGTTACCATCGACCGGGCGCTTGCGGAGCTTACCGCGCGTCTCGATCCCGCCCAGCGGGTGCTCGCGGTAGATGCGTCCGCCCCCGACGCCGCCGGGATCGCACGAAGGATGCGCGATTCGCTGGGCTGCATTTGGACGGATTTTGTCGAGCTTCCGGATCTGGCTCATCGCCAACCGCTGCATTGGCGTCTGCTCGATGGCGCCCGTTGCCGCCTGGAAGGCTCCAGGCGAATGTGGACGGCGACGCTGGTGCCGCTAGGTTTGCCGGAGCCAGGCAGTGCGGGCTTCGAATTGCTGCTGGTAGCGGACACCCCTCTACCCATGCGAGCAGCCGCCGCCCCCGAAATGCAGCGGGCCGCTGCTTCGTTTGGGCGCGAGCTTACTCCTGTTCTGCGCCAGCCGGTCTCGCGGATCATTGCGAACGCGGAAACCATACGCTCGCGCCTCGCCGGGCCGATCGCCGAAGAGTACAGCAACTACGCTGCCGACATCGCTTCGGCCGGTCAGCATTTGCTGTCTCTCATCGAGGATCTTTCAGATCTCGAGATTGTCGAAGCGGACGACTTCGTCACCGTGCCGGATCAAATCGACCTGGCCGATGTCGCACGGAGGGCGGTGGGCATTCTGAGCGTGCGCGCTCGGGAGCGTGGGACGGTCGTCACTGCCCCGGCCGAGGACGCGCCGGTCCCCGCGGTCGGCGAATTCCGGCGCGTGCTGCAAATCCTGCTTAACCTCGTGGGGAATGCCATCGCCTACGGGCCGGACGGCTCGACGGTGCGCCTGGTGACCGAACGTCAAGGCGATCGATCTTCGATCTCCGTGATCGACCAGGGCCCGGGCCTCGGTCGGGATCAGCGGGAAATGGTGTTCGAAAAGTTCGAACGCCTTGGCCGAAGCGGTGACGGCGGCTCCGGACTTGGTCTCTATATTTCGCGCAGGCTGGCGCGAGCGATGGGCGGCGATCTGACGGTCGAAAGCATCCCTGGCGAAGGCGCGAAGTTCAAACTGGAACTGCCGAGCGTTTAGCGTCGCCGGCTACCCCACCAGAACAGCGCGACACCGATTGCGACAGTAATCGCGCCGTAAACCGCCCATTGCCGCTCCGCGAGCATGAAGCTTTCGGCCGGCCACATCACCAGGCCGAGGCCCTGAAGCGCCCACAGGCCGCCAGCCAGGACCAGGGCGACGCCAAAAATCTGCGCCAGGACGCGGAGCGCGCGCATCAGCGCTTCTCCACCGGCACGTAGTCCCGCTGCGTCGGGCCGGTGTAAAGCTGGCGGGGACGACCGATGACCTGCGCCGGATCACTGATCATCTCATTCCACTGCGCAACCCATCCGACCGTGCGGGCCAGCGCGAACAGCGCAGTGAACATCGTGGTGGGGAAGCCGATCGCCGAGAGGATGACACCCGAGTAGAAATCGACGTTCGGGAACAGCTTCTTCTCGATGAAGTAATCGTCCTTCAACGCCATTTCTTCGAGGCGCAGCGCGGTTTCGAACAGCGGATCGTTGACCTTGAGAGCATCGAATACCTCGCGCACCGTCTTCTGCATCACGGTCGCCCGGGGATCGTAGTTCTTGTACACCCGGTGGCCAAAGCCCATCAGGCGGAACGGATCGTTCTTGTCCTTCGCCCGGTCGATGTAATGCGGAATCTTGTCCGGAGTGCCGATTTCGCGCAGCATGTTGAGCGCCGCCTCATTCGCGCCGCCGTGGGCGGGTCCCCAGAGGCAGGCGATGCCCGCCGCGATGCACGCGAACGGGTTCGCGCCCGAGGAGCCGGCAAGGCGAACCGTCGAGGTAGAGGCGTTCTGCTCGTGATCGGCATGAAGGATGAAAATCCGGTCCATCGCCTTCTCGACCGCCGGCACGACTTCATAGGGCTCGGCCGGCACGCCGAAGGTCATGCGGAGGAAGTTGCCGGTGTAGCTCAGCGAGTTGTCCGGATACTGGAAAGGCTGGCCGACAGAGTACTTGTAAGCCATCGCCGCGATCGTCGGCATCTTGGCGATGAGGCGATGGCTGGCGATCTTGCGCTGCTCGGGATCCGAAATGTCGCTGCTGTCGTGGTAGAAGGCGGAGAGTGCACCGGCGACGCCGCACATGATCGCCATCGGGTGGGCGTCGCGGCGGAACCCGCGGTAGAAAGTCGCCAACTGCTCGTGCAACATGGTGTGGCGGCTGATCGTATAGGTGAAATCGTCCAGTTCTTGCTTCGACGGGAGCTCACCGTTGAGCAGAAGGTAGCTGACTTCCATGAAGCTCGATTGCTCGGCGAGTTGCCCTATGGGGTAACCGCGGTGCAGCAGGACGCCTTCGTCGCCGTCGATATAGGTAAGCGCGCTCTCGCAGCTGCCGGTCGACTTGTAGCCGGGATCGTAAGTGAATGCTCCGGTCTGGCCATAGAGCTTTCGGATGTCGATGACATCGGGGCCGACACTGCCTTCGAGGACCGGCAGGTCGATGCTCTTGTTGTCGAAGATCAGCGTTGCCGCTTTGTCCGCCATGGTCTGTCTCCTTAAGCAGTGTGACCCGCGCCGGCGGGGGCCACTAGTGCGTCGAGCCGCGCGAGCGATTCCTCCCGGCCAAGCAAGGCCAGAACGTCGAAAATTCCCGGCGACGTCGTCGTCCCGGTCAAAGCCGCGCGCATCGGTTGCGCCAGCTTGCCCAAACCGAGCCCAAGCTCCTCTGCGTAAGCCTTGAGGTTGGCCTCGAGCCCCGTCACCGTCCAGTCGCTTTCCGTATGCAGCCGTGCAGAAATATTTGCGAGCAGTTTGCGCGCGTCGGGCGTGATCAGGGGGGCCGCCTTCTTGTCCAGCTGCAGGGGCCGGGTCTTGAACAAAAACTCTGCGCCCTCAGCGAGTTCGATCAGGTTCTTCGCGCGCAACTTAAGCTGCGGCATGGCCTCGGTCAACAAACCCACGTCGGCCTGGGGGCCGATCCTGTCCGCGATCAGTGCAGCAAGCCGGGCGTCGTCGGCCTCGCGGATGTAATGGCCGTTGAGGTTCAGCAGTTTCTTGGTGTCGAACCGGCTCGGGCTCTTGCCCACGCCGGCGAGGTCGAACAACTCGATCGCCTCTTCGCGGGATATCTCCTCGCGGTCCCCATGACCCCAGCCGAGCCGCAGCAAGTAATTGAACACCGCTTCCGGGAGCAGGCCCATCTCGTCGCGATATGCATCCACCCCGACCGCGCCATGACGCTTCGACAACTTCGCGCCGTCCGCCCCGAGAATCATCGGGACATGGGCATAGACCGGTTCAGGCCATCCCATGGCTCGAAGGATCACGAGTTGGCGGAACGCATTATTGAGGTGGTCGTCACCCCGGATGACGTGGGTCACGCCCATATCGTGATCGTCGACCACCACCGCGAGCATGTATGTTGGCGTGCCATCGGACCGCAGCAGGACGAAATCGTCTAGTTCGCTGTTGGCCACCGTAACGGTGCCCTGAACCTCGTCTTCGATCGTGGTCTCGCCATCTCGCGGCGCTTTGACGCGCACGACATAGGCGGCATCGGCGGGCCAGCTAGCAGCCTCGGCGTCGCGCCAATCGCTGTCGATGCGGAAGGTGCGGCGTTCCGCCTGCGCCTTGGCACGGCGCTCAGCCAGCTCTTCCGAGGTGAGATAGCAGCGATAAGCGGCCCCCCGCTTGATCAGCTCGTGCGCGACTTCCGCGTGACGGGCCGACCGTTCGAACTGGAACATTGGGGGTTCGTCCCCTTGCAGGCCGAGCCATCCCAGGCCGTCGAAGATCGCGGCGATCGCCGGCTCGGTCGAGCGGGCGCGGTCCGTGTCCTCGATCCGTAGCAGGTACTTGCCGCCATGGTGGCGGGCGTAAAGCCAGTTGAATAACGCCGTTCGCGCGCCGCCGATGTGGAGAAATCCGGTGGGCGACGGAGCGAAGCGCGTAACCACTTCTCCGTTAGCGCTTGCCATCCGAATTATCGTCCTTATCCAATGGCTTCCATGGCAACTCGCATAGTGCCGCTGGTACCCATGGGGGAGGGTGAACCGCCGGCCGATGCTGCAGTGCAGCGGCCTTGGCGCAAGGCGATGCGGTTGTCCAGTGTCGGGGACTTCGCCGAGCGCTTCCTGGCGACGGCGGCATTCGATCGGGCACCTTGGCTGGCGATCGCACTGGCCGGCGGCATTGCAGCTTGGTTTGCTTTGCCCGGCCCGACCGCTTGGCTCTTGTGGCTCGGGCTAAGCTTGCTCGGAGCGCTCGCGGCGGCGACCCTTTGGCGCGATAGCGACGAACGAGGCGAGCTGCGCCGTGCAGGGATTGCCATTGGTTTGCTTGCAGCTGGCGGGCTAGCACTTGTGTGGACGCGATCGGAAGCGGTCGGGGCCCCGCCGCTCGACCGGCCCCAGGTGTTATGGATCGATGGACGCGTGCTCGAGCGCGAGGATCAGCCGGCGGAGGACCGCGTCCGCCTGACGCTAGCCTATCGCGACGCCGAGGCTGGCGAGGCGCGCAAGGTGCGGGTCAATGTTGCCCCTGAGCATATGGCATCCGGTGTGGCCGAGGGCGCGCGGGTGAAGGTGCGCGCTCGCCTGATGCCGCCGGGGTCGCCAATGGTGCCGGGCGCCTACAACTTCGCCCGCACGGCGTGGTTCGCCGGTCTTGCCGCGACCGGCAGCGCGATCGGTCCGGTCGCCGTGATCGAGCCCGCGCCGCCAGGCGGGGGCATGGCACATCTGCAGCGCCGGTTGTCCGCACACGTGCGCTCACGGGTTGAAGGCTCGCCGGGCAGCATCGCCGCTGCTTTCGCGAGCGGGGATCGCGGAGGCATCCCTGAGGCCGACGAAGCCGCGATGCGCGATTCCGGGCTTACGCACCTTCTTTCGATCAGTGGGGTCCACGTCAGCGCGGTCATCGCGGCGACCTATTTCCTGGCCATTCGCCTGCTCGCTCTGTGGCCGTGGCTGGTGCTGCGAGTCCGCCTGCCGTTAGTGGCGGCGGTCGCCGGGGCGGGGGCCGGCCTAGCATACACGCTTCTGACGGGCGCGGAGGTGCCGACCGTGCGCAGTTGTATCGGTGCCTTGCTGATCCTAGTCGCCTTGGCGCTCGGGCGCGAGCCTTTGTCGATGCGCATGGTCGCTGCCGCTGCGATGATCGTCCTGTTGATGGTGCCTGAAGCGTTGGTGGGGCCGAGCTTCCAGATGAGTTTCGCCGCGGTAATCGCCATCGTCGCGCTACACGAAGCGGCGCCGGTAAGGGCATTTCTCGCCCCGCGCGAGGAGGGCTGGTTCGCACGCGGGGGCCGGCGAGTGGCGATGCTCCTGCTTGCCGGCATCGTCATCGAGATCGCGCTGATGCCCATCGTGCTGTTTCACTTCCACCGGGCGGGGTTTTACGGTGCGCTGGCCAATGTCGTCGCGATCCCCCTGGTTACGTTCGTATCGATGCCGCTGATTGCACTGGCTCTTGCGCTCGATGTCGTCGGCGGCGGGGCGCCGGTCTGGTGGCTGGCGGGCAGGTCGCTCGATTTCCTGCTGGAGATTGCGCGGTTCACAGCGGCCCAGCCGGGCTCGGTGCGGCTGATGCCGCAGATGGGGATGATGACGTTTGCCCTCTTCGTCATGGGCGGGCTGTGGTTGGCGCTGTGGCATGGCAGGAGGCGCGCGCTCGGGTTGGTGCCCGTGATGGTTGGAACCGCGTTCCTCGTGGCGACCCCCAAACCGGATGTGCTCGTCTCCGGAGATGGCCGAAACGTCGGCATTGCCGGGGCAGGAGATCGGCTCCTGGTGCTGCGCGAGGGACGCAGCGATTTTGCCACGGATAACCTGCTCGAGCTTGCCGGCGTTGAAGGCGAGCCGATCCCCCTGGAGCGATGGGGCGGGGCGCGCTGCAACCGCGAGTTCTGCATCGTGTCGTTGCCGCGGCCGGAGCGGGATTGGACACTTGTCATGGCCCGCAACCGTTCGCGGATCGAGGAGCGCGCGCTGGCTGCGGCTTGCGAACGGGTCGACATCGTGATTGCGGACCGTTTCCTGCCGCGCAGCTGTGTCCCGCACTGGCTCAAGGCCGACCGCCGCTATCTGCAGGAGAGCGGAGGACTTGCCCTTTATCTGGAAGGCGAATGGATCGCCTCGGTTGGTGAAGTCGAGGGCGCGCATCCATGGTGGACCTTGCGCGGACGCTAGGTTCCGACGAGATCAGTGATACCGGCGCAGCAGGCCTGCCAGCTTGCCCTGTACCTTCACCTCGTTCGGGCGGTACACCTGCGGCTCGTACGCCCCGTTGGCGGGGTCGAGCCGGATCATCCCATTCTCGCGGCGGAGGTACTTGAGGGTGGCTTCCTCGTCGCGCACGAGCGCGACCACGATCTCCCCATCGCGGGCGATGTCGGTCCGCTTCACGAGGGCGAAGTCGCCGTCGAATATGCCGGCCTCGATCATCGAATCGCCGGAAACCTCAAGCGCGTAGTGCTCGCCCGGTCCAAGCAGGGCGGCAGGCACCGGCAGCGTGCTCTGGCCTTCGAGCGCCTCGATCGGAACGCCGGCAGCGATCCGGCCGTGCAGCGGCAGCTCGATGATATCGTTGGCGGGCTGGCGCACGGCGGTTACCGGGCGAAGCGGAACGACGTTGTCGTTGGCCCGAGGGCGCGGTGCCGCGACGGAATCCTCCGGTTGCCGGATGACTTCAAGGGCCCGGGCGCGATTGGGCAGGCGGCGGATGAAGCCGCGTTCCTCGAGCGCCGAGATAAGCCGGTGGACGCCGGACTTGCTCTTGAGGTCGAGCGCCTCCTTCATTTCCTCGAACGAAGGGGAAATCCCGCTTTCCTCGAGCCGAACGGTGATGAACTGAAGAAGCTCGCGCTGCTTGGCGGTCAGCATGCCACTCTATCCCCAACTACCGTTCCAATTCGGGAACGAACGTGGAACAATTAGGCAACTTGTCAATCCGCGTCAAGCCATTCCCCGAGCGGGCGAGTAACGATCCCTCTCAACCCGTAGCGCGCCATTGACCGGACTTGCCGCCGGTCTTCTCAAGCAAACGAACGCCTTCCACGACCATGCTCTTGTCGAGCGCCTTGGCCATATCGTAGATTGTCAGAAGCGCCACGCAACATGCTGTCATCGCTTCCATCTCGACGCCTGTTCGGCCGGTAAGAGAAGCCTGGGCCCGGGCTTCGATCGCATCGTCGTGGAATGTGAAATCGAGCGTTACCGATTCGAGCGCAAGCGGGTGGCATAGCGGGATAAGCTCGGCAGTCTTCTTTGCGGCCATGATCCCCGCGACGCGGGCGACGGCGAGCACGTCGCCCTTGGGCCCGTCGCCCTCGCGGATCGCGGAAAGCGCCGCGGCTTTCATTCGGATCTGCCCGGCCGCCGTTGCGGACCTGGCGGTATCGCGCTTGCCGCCGACATCCACCATTCGCGCGGAACCCGTCTCGTCGACGTGGGTCAAGCCGTTCATGCCGGCCCCCTGTTGGATTCGGTACGGTTCCGACACAGTTCGACGACTCCAATGGAGGGGGCCGGAACGGCCATATCGAGACGGAAGGGGAAGGATGGAATCGCGGTCATCGGTCGACCATGACGATTCGAAGCCATGTAGGAAAGCGCGAGTTCAGCCCTGCAGTAGCGAGCGGGTCGCCGCTTCCACGTCCCGCGCGCGCATGAGGCTCTCGCCCACCAGGAATGCCCGCACCCCCGATCTCGCCAGACGCTCGCAGTCCGCATGGCTCTCGATCCCGCTCTCGCCCACGAGGAGCGTTCCGGCGGGGACGCGGGACGCGAGGCGCTCGGTGGTCGCGAGGTCGGTGCGGAAGGTCTTGAGATCGCGGTTGTTGACCCCGATCAGCCGCGAGCGCAGGTGCGCCGCGCGATCCAACTCGCGTGCGTCGTGCACTTCGACCAGTACGTCCATCCCGCGCTCGATGGCCGCCGCTTCGATCTCGGCCATCAAACCGTCGTCGATCGCGGCCACGATGATCAGGATCGCGTCCGCCCCGATCGCACGCGCTTCGGCTACCTGCCAAGGGTCGATCATGAAGTCCTTGCGCAAGACCGGCAGGACGCACGCACGGCGGGCGTCCGCGAGGTAATCCTCGTGACCCTGGAAATAGGGGGCGTCGGTGAGCACGGAAAGGCACGCCGCGCCGCCTCGTTCGTAAGCCACCGCGTGCTCGGCGGGCCGGAAATCTGCCCGGATCAGTCCCTTGGACGGGGATGCCTTCTTGATCTCGGCAATCAACGCGAAGCCATCGCGAGCCTTCGTCTCCAGCGCGTTTCGGAAACCCCGGGGGGCGGTCTGCTCCTTCGCAAGCCGGTCGAGGTCGCCGACCGTGGCCATGCCCATGCGCGCTGCGATCTCATCGCGTTTGGTCGCGCAGATTTCCTCGAGCTTGTTCATCGGGCGAGGTCGATCCACCGGGCAAGCAGCGCCTCGGCGCGGCCCGAGTCGAGCGCTTCGGCAGCCATCGCGGCGCCATCGGCGTAGGATTCGGCCTTTCCGGCGATCATCAGCACCGCGCCGGCGTTGAACAGCACGGCGTCGCGGTACGGGCCCGGCGCACCCATGAGCAGCGCCTGCAGCGCCTTCGCGTTATGCGCCGCATCGCCGCCGCGAATGGCCTCGATCGGCGCGGTGGGCAGACCGGCTTGCGACGCGCGTGCGCGGCGCATTTCCCACTCGTTCCCCTGCACATCGGCAACTTCGTTGCCGCCGGCGAGGCTGAGCTCGTCGAGTCCCTCGTCCCCCGACACGATCAGTGTCCGCTCGGTGCCGAGGCGGGCCTTGGCTTCGGCGTAGATCGGCACGTAGGCCGGGCGGGCAATCCCGATGAGCTGGCGCTTCACGCCAGCGGGGTTCGATAGCGGGCCCATCAGGTTGAAGATCGTCCGCTGGGCAAGCCGCTGGCGAATGGGCTGTATACGCGCCATCGCCGGATGATGGTTCCTGGCGAACAGGAAGCAGATTCCGATTTCTGCCAGCGACTTCTCGGCGGTTCTTCCCGCGGCTTCCATGTCGAGCCCAAGCGCTTCGAGCGTATCGGCAGCGCCGGCCTTGCTGCTCGCGGCCCGGTTGCCGTGCTTGGCCACCGGCACCCCGGCAGCGGCGGCCACCAGGCTGACCGCGGTCGAGACGTTAAGGGTGTGGTGCCCGTCTCCCCCGGTGCCGCAGCAGTCCACGGCATCCTCGGGCGCCGAAATCGGGATGAGACGCGCACGCAGCGCGCGAGCGGCGCCGGCGATTTCGTCCGCGGTCTCTCCTCGGTCGGACAGGGCGACCAGGAACCGCGCGATCTCCTCGTCGCTCGTTTCGCCGTCGAGCAGGGCCCCGAACACCCTCTCGGCCTCGCTTTCGCCGAGATGCGGCTCGACCGGCGGCAGCGCGGTCACGCGCGCGCCTTCGCCGCGATGCCGCACATGGCGAGGAAGTTGGCGAGCAAGTCGTGGCCGTGCTCGGTAGCGATGCTTTCCGGGTGGAACTGGACCCCGTGGATCGGCAATTCGGCGTGGCGAAAACCCATCACATGGGTATCGTCCGAAGTGGCGTTGATCTTTAGGTCGGCCGGAATGTCCTCCACCACCAGCGAGTGATAGCGGGTTGCCGTGAAGGGCGAGGGGAGGCCGGCGAACACGCCGCTGGCGTCATGACTGACCGGAGAAGTCTTGCCGTGCATCAGGCCGCCGCGAACGACCCGCCCGCCGAAGTGCTGGCCGATGGCCTGGTGGCCGAGGCAGACGCCGAGCAGCGGCTTGCCTGCGTCGGCGCAGGCCGCCACGAGATCGAGGCTGATTCCGGCCTCGTTGGGCGTGCACGGCCCGGGGCTGATGAGGAACCCTTTGGCGTTGGTGCGCAGCGCCTCGGCCGCGGTCAGCGCGTCGTTGCGCTCCACTCGCACCTCGGCACCCAGTTCCATCAGGTAATGGACCAGGTTGAAGGTGAAACTGTCGTAGTTGTCGACGACCAGGATCATCCAATGCCCTCGGCAAACCGGTCGGTGGCGCGCACCAGGCCGTCGGTAATGCCGGGCTCCGTGAACAGGTGGCTGGCATCGGGCACGATCTGCAAGTCTACTTCCGGCCACGCCTTCTTGAGCGCCCATGCGGCCGCCGGCGGCGTGCAGCAGTCGTGGCGGCCCTGGACGATGACCCCCGGGATACCGCGCAGTTTCGCTGCGTCGCGCAGCAACTGGCCGGGCTCCAGCCAGCACTTGTGGCGGAAGTAGTGCGTTTCGATGCGGGCGGTGGCGACGGCGTTTTGCCCGTCCGCCATGTTCTCGATGGTCTCTTCCTCGGGAAGCAGCGTCACCGTGACGCCCTCCCAGCGGTTCCACGCGCTGGCCGCCGCCTTGCGCACCTCGGGGTCCGCGTCGTCGAGCAGCCGGATGTACGTTTCCAGCAGGTCGCCGCCGCCGTGCTTTCCGGCATGGTCGACGAAGCGCTCCCATTCCTCGGGATAGAGTTCGCTCGCGCCGTACTTGTAGAGCCAGTCGAGCTCGTTTTGCTCGCACAGGAAGATACCGCGCAGGATCAGTTCGGTCACGCGCTCGGGATGTCGCTCCGCGTACGACAGGGCGAGGGTGGAACCCCAGCTGCCGCCGAACACCTGCCACGTTTCGTGGCCGCACATCTCGCGCAGCTTCTCGATGTCGGCGACGATGTCCCAGGTGGTATTCGCCTCGAGGCTGGCGAACGGCGTGGAGCGGCCGCAGCCGCGCTGGTCGAACAGCAGCACGTCGTAGCGCTTCGGATCCCACTGGCGGCGATGCTTGGGGCTGCAACCCGCGCCGGGCCCGCCATGGAGCATCACCGCGGGCTTGGCGCCCCGAGTGCCGACCCGTTCCCAATAGATGGAGTGGCCGTCGCCGACCTCGAGCATGCCGTGATCGTAGGGCTCGATCTCGGGATAGAGGGTACGGCGTTCAGACATCGAGTCTTCCTTCGCGGCTGTCGGCGAGCCGGTCGTGAAGGGCGGCCAGCGCGGGGTCGCCCAGGATCTGGTGGGGTACTACGAAGAACAGCCGGGGTGCCGGTTGCACTATGGTGACGCGATCGTCCGCGCGCCAGCCGTAAAGCTTGGCCCACGGATATGCGGCAGTCGAGTAAGCGGTGTGGTGCCGGAACTCCTGGTCGTCGAACGAGACGGTGATCGGGCCCTCGAAATTGGGATTGAGGCTTAGTGTAGCGTGCGCGGCACGTCGCTGAATGGCCGGAGCCGCGAGCAGCACCACGACGAGAAGGGCGAACAGAAACGTTGCCACGCCGGCGAGAGCGGTGAGCAGCGGGTTGGCGAACAGGCGCGCGGGCGTGCCGATGAGCAGCGCGAGGGCAATCACACAGACTACCATGCCGATCCACAGAAGCGGAACTACGCGCCGCGAGCCCTTCCGGCGGCCCATTAGCCGGAAGGCGCGGACGAGGTCGTCCTGGGAAAGGGAGTATTCGAACTCGCCCGTCATGGCCGGTCCCCTTCCTCGACGACCAGCATCGGTCCGATCGGTGCGCGGGCGTCCATCCGCCCACTCGCCGGATCCCACAGGCTCGAGACCGCGCCGTCGAGGTAAAGCGCGTTCTCCACCTTGAGCGAATCGCGGAAATAGCGCGCCAGCTTGCCGAAGCTCACCGGTCCTTCGCTGATTACGAAGTGCGCGCGGCCCGCGCCGTCGACCCCGACGCCATTGCGGACGGTGCGGCTCGGGCCGTCGTCGGTGATCTCGGGGTGGAGCTTGCCACCGACGACCAGCATCGGCCCGCTCTGAGTGCCGAACTCAGGCCGGTCGCCGACCTCGCTGTAGAACTCGTCGGCCGCCATCACCCGCCACTTGCCGCCGGTGCCGAAGAACACGCCGTTGGGCTTCATGTGGAAGTTGCCGGCGCCGTCGTTGCGGTTGAGTTCCTTGCCGCGCTCGCCATCGCGGACATAGTATCCGATCGGCTTGCCTTCGTCGTCGAACATGCCGGCATTGACCGCGAACGCCACTTTGGGCGCGCCCGCGGGGCGGGCAGCGGCGAGCGCCTCGAGCCCGCGGTAGGGCGGGCTGCCGAGCATCGTGGTGATGCGGTGCCGGGCCGGATCGGCGACGCAATCTGTGAAGCTCGCGTCCTCGAACGTTACCGTCTTGCAGGCCGAGGCCACACCCGCGGTCGGGCCCGGAGAGGGGGCGACGGAGGCCTTTCCGGGGTCGTCGAGATCGATCCGTGTGACCGGGTCGCCGCCGGCCTGCTCGTTGCATGCTGCAAGAAGCACTAGAACGGGCAAGATTAAGCGCTTCATTGACCGAATCCGGGCTCTTGCGCTTGCCGCGCCGCCTCGCGCGCGGCGGCGATGAGCGCGCCCGCCTTGGCCTCGCACTCGCGCTGCTCGTAAGCCGCATCGCTGTCGGCGACGATGCCCGCTCCCGCCTGTACGTGCATGACCCCGTCTTTCACCACCGCGGTGCGCAGGACGATGCATGAATCGAGGCTGCCGTCGGGCGCGAAGTAACCCACCCCGCCCGCGTACGGCCCGCGCGCGTCGCTCTCGAGCTCGGCGACGATCTCGCAGGCCCGGATCTTGGGCGCTCCGCTGACGGTCCCGGCGGGGAAGCCGGCGAACAGCGCATCGAGCGCGTCGTGCGCTGGGTCCAGCCTGCCCACGACGTTGCTGACGATGTGCATGACATGGCTGTACCGCTCGACAGTGAAACTGTCGGTGACTTCGACGGTGCCCCGCGCGGACACTCGCCCGACATCGTTGCGGCCGAGATCGAGGAGCATGAGGTGTTCGGCACGCTCCTTGGCGTCGGCGAGCAGGCTGGTTTCCGCCTCGCGGTCGGCCTCTGCGGTCGCGCCGCGCGGCCGGGTGCCGGCGATCGGCCGGACAGTCACTTCGCCCTCCCGCACGCGGACCAAGATCTCGGGGCTCGAGCCCACCACCGCGAACCCTGGCAGATCGAGGAAGTATAGAAAGGGGCTTGGGTTGACCCGCCGCAGCGCGCGATAGAGGGCGAACGGAGGCAGCGGGAAAGGGCAGGAAAAGCGCTGCGAGAGGACGACTTGAAACACATCTCCCGCCTCGATGTACGCCTTGGCGCGCCCGACCATCGCGGCGAACTCCGGAGCCTCGATCGCGGGCGTCAGCGCCATCTCCGGCACGACAGGGGGAGTAGGCGCGGCAGGAGGAGCCTGTATGAGGCGCCGCAGCACTTCGTCGATCCGATCGGCTGCCCGGTCCACCTGCACAGCGGGGCGATCCTCGCCCACCCACAGCGGTGCTATGCAGAACAGTTCGTCCCCCAAGCGGTCGAACACCAGCACCAAGGTTGGGCGGGCGAACAGCATGTCGGGCAGGCCAAGGCCGGCCCCCGCAGCGCGCGGTAGCTTTTCGACCAGTCCGATCGTCTCGTAGCCGAAGTAACCCACCAGGCAGGCGAGGGCTGACGGGAGACCATCAGGCAGGTCGATCCGGCAGCTTTCCACTAGCGCGCGAAGCTCGGCGAGCGCTCCCTTGCCGCACCGCTCGAACGCCTGACGGTCGATCTTCCACCGGCGATTGATTTCCGCCCGATCGCCTTCCGCGCGGAACAGGAGATCGGGATCGAGCCCAAGCAGACTATATCTGCCGCGGACCTCGCCGCCTTCGACTGACTCCAGCAGAAAGTCGCCGCGCCCCGGCTCAATCAGTTTGACGGCCGCTCCAACGGGGGTCTCGGCATCGGCGACCACGCGCCGCCAGACAAGCGCTGACCGTCCGGCTGCCAGCGCCGCGCGCGCCGCATCGGCGTTTTCGGGAGCGGCGCCGCCCAGCGCGCTAACCCTCAGTTTTCGCTCGTGCCGGTGAGCTGCTTTCGCACGGCGGCGATCGCGTCGGCGTTGCGCTCGACCTCGGCTTCCTTGCGAATGGCAGCGCGCAATGCATCGCCATATTCACGCCCGAGCAATTGTCCCAGACTGGTCACCGCCTGACCCAAAAGTGGGTCGTTCGGCGCGATCTTCCCAGGCTCGATGCGATCGACTGTCACGACGTACCAGCCAGCATCATTGGCTGCTTCCAGTCGCTTGGCGCTGTTCTTCGCCATCGAGAACAGCAGCGCCAGCGGAGGCGGCACACGCTGACCCTGCTGCGCCAGTTCACCGCGGGTCATGTTCACCTGATCGATCGCCGGCAGGGCCCGGTTCTCGGCGGCGGTGGCGGCCGTCAGCGTCTGGCCCTTGGCAATCCGCGCAAGAATTCGGCCTGCGGCAGCCTTGGCCGCCTTCGAGCCGACTTCGCGACGCCAGCCGGCGATTACGTCGTCGCGGATTTCGGTGAGCGGGGCAGCCGCAGAGGGGGTGATGCGCGAAGTCTCGAACATCATGTAAGTCGAGCCGCCGGGGACCGGCGCCACCTGAGGCTCGCCTTCTTCCATTTCGAATGCCGCCTGGAGCGCGGGGGCAAGTATCGCAGGTGCCGTCTCGCCGGGCGATCCGTAAACGCGGCCGTCCGCGGCGAGCGGCTTGGTGACCTGTACCTGCAACTTCAGCTCGCGGGCAATGTCGGCCAGCGTGTTTCCCTCGTCGATGCGCTGTTCGACATCGGCCGCGAGGTCGGCAATGGCGCGCGCGCGCTTCTCATCGCGAAGTACCGGGACAATCTCGGCCCGCGCCTGCTCCAGCGAGCGCGTCTGCGTAGTGGCCGCCGAATCCACGCGCACGACGAACCAGCCGAGCCCGCCCCGGGCCGGGGTGGCGATCGTCCCGCGCGCTGCGGAGAATGCCGCGTCGGCCACGGCCTTGGAAGACTGCCCCGTGTACGCGGTTCGATCGACGTTGGTGACCTTGCTGGTCTCCAGGCCCGCTTCGCGCGCCGCGGCTTCGAGAGAAGCAGCGCCGCGACCGGCGATCGCCTGCGCGGCCTGACGCGTAGGGACTATCAACTGTGTAAACGAACGCAGTTCCTTGCCCGCATACTTGGCCGCCCGGTCGCGACTGTAGCGCGCTGCGATCTCCGCGGCTGTCGGCTCGACGTCGCCGACGGCCTCCGGACCGAACACGGCATACCGCAATATGCGGCGCTCCGGGCGAATGTATTCGCTCCGATTGGCGTCGTAGAACGCGGTCAACTGAGCAGCGGTCGGCGCGGCGGTGGGCGCGAAGGCGTCGCTGGGGATCAACGCCACAGCGCCTTCGCGCAGTTCGCGCGTGAGCGCGGCATAGCGGGCGGCGATCTTCGCCGGCATCTTCGCCCCGAACGCCGCCGGCACGAGCACCTGTTGGGCGCGCAAGCCGTCGCCGAGGTCACGGCGCACGGCGGCGTCGGTCAACTGCCGCTGGGCGAGCACCTGCTGATAAGCCGCCTCGCTGAACTGCCCGTCGGGTCCCGCGAACGCGGGGATACGGCGGATTTCGCTATTCACGAGGTTGGTCCCGGCAAGTAACCCATACTCTTCAGCCCACCAGCTAATCGCGCGGCGATCAAGGAGCTGGTCGAGCACGTTGTCGAGCCCGCCCTGCTGGACGAAGGCCTGCATCGACAGGGTGGGGTTCTGCTGGCGAATCTGGTCGATGGCCACGTTCGCGGCATCCGCGAAGTCCTTGGCGCTGATTTTCTCGTCGCCGACCACCGCCACGTTGTCTCCGCCAGCGATCCCGCCGAAGGTTCCGGTGTTGGCCACGTCGCTGACCGCGAAGGCGAGGCCGATCAGGCCGATGAAGGCAATCGTGATGCCGAGGCCGATCCTGGACTTGAATACGTTGCGGAAACCTTGGAGCATATCGATCCGTCGAGACGAGGGGTTAGACTGACGCGACAAGCGCGCCCTTTGGCGGGGGCTTTAGATGCCATGCGACCTTGCCGCAACAGGTGGTGCGCCGTTTTGGCGCCAGGGTTAACATGGGTCTTTGCGAGCGGGTCCCGGTGTGGTTATGGGCCGCCGCCAATCTCCACGCGAACTCCGGGAATTCCTGCATGGCCCTGCGGCCCTACATCGTCGGCAACTGGAAAATGAACGGCACTCGCGCCATGCTTGCCGAAGCGCGCGCTATCGATCGTTCCGCGCAGCGCCTGATGAAGGTCGAGGTGGCGATCGCGCCGCCCTACACGCTGATCCACGCCGTCCATCGGGAAGCCGAACAGATTGGCATTGGGGCGCAGGATTGCAGCCCGGACCTCGATGGTGCCTTCACGGGGGACGTATCGGCGGCGATGGTCGCCGACGCAGGTGCCAAGTTCGTGATCCTGGGGCACAGCGAGCGCCGCGAAGGGCATGGCGAGACCGATGCCCTTGTCCGGGCCAAGGCCGACGCGGCGCTGGCAGCCGGCCTCAAGCTGATCATCTGCTGCGGCGAGACCGAGGCCACTCGCGACGAAGGCGGTGCGGCGGAATACGTGACCGGGCAACTTGCCGGTTCGCTTCCGGAAGCGCTCGAGGGCGCGAGCGAGCGGCTGTCGGTAGCCTACGAGCCGATCTGGGCGATCGGCACGGGCCGCACCCCTACCGTCGCCGACGTCGCCGCCATGCACCGCGCCATCCGCGCGCTGCTCATCGCTCGCTTCGGAGCGGAGGAGGGCGGGGCGGTGCGGATACTTTATGGCGGGTCCGTGAAGCCCGAGAATGCGCGCGACCTGCTAGGTGCGGACGAAGTCGGCGGCGCGTTGGTGGGCGGCGCAAGCCTCACGGCGGAATCCTTCCTTGGCATCGTCATGGCCGCGGTCGACCTGCAAGACGCCTGAACCGGCACGCCCTTGCCGCAAGGCCCTCGCGCGCCTAAGTGCGCTGCCAGAACCGATCACGAGAACGCCTGCCGATGTCGCTTTTCATTTTCCTGCTCGTCCTTCAGGCCGTCGTGGCTGCCGCGCTCGTCGGGGTGATCCTGATGCAGCGTTCTGAGGGCGGCGGTCTGGGCATCGGCGGCAGTCCAACGGGGCTGATGAGCGCACGGGGCGCGGCTGATTTCCTGACGCGCGCGACACGCTGGCTCGCGATCATCTTCGTGATGCTTTCGATCGTCCTCGCTGCGCTCGCAGCCGGCACGTCGAATAGCGGCGTCTCTGTTGAATCGACGCTCGACCGCGGGGCGCCGGTTCAGACCGCACCGCAGCCAGCCCGGGCTCCGCCGCCCGCCGACGATCCACTCGCCGACCTCACAAAGTAGCTTCAAGCGACCAGCCGGTTGTGGATTGCGGCGTTTCGCGGTCTATCCCCGCTTGCGCCCCCCCCAGTCGAGCGCTTAAGGCCCGACTCCCATGGCGCGGTATATATTTATCACCGGCGGCGTGGTCTCCTCGCTCGGCAAAGGTCTCATGGCGGCGAGCCTCGCCGCTCTCCTGCAGGCGCGCGGTTTCCGTGTGCGCATCCGCAAGTTCGACCCGTACCTGAATGTCGATCCGGGAACCATGAGCCCGTATCAGCACGGCGAGGTCTACGTGACCGACGATGGCGCGGAAACGGACCTCGACCTGGGCCATTACGAGCGGTTCACCGGCGTCTCGGCGCACCAAGGCGACAACATCACCAGCGGTAGGATCTATCGCGATATCATCGCCAAGGAGCGCCGCGGCGATTACCTCGGCGCGACCGTCCAGGTGATCCCGCACGTCACCGATGCAATCAAGCAATTCGCGCAGGCTGACACCGAGGATCTCGACTTCGTGCTATGCGAAATCGGGGGTACGGTAGGGGATATCGAGGGCCTGCCGTTCATCGAAGCACTGCGCCAGCTGAGGAACGAGCTCGGACGCGAGAATACATGTTCGGTCCACGTGACGCTGGTGCCTTACATCGCCGCGGCGGGCGAACTGAAAACCAAGCCGACCCAGCATTCGGTGCGCGAGATGACCGGGCTCGGCATTCAGCCCGACATCCTGCTGTGCCGCTGCGAGAAGCCGCTGCCAGACGGTGAGCGGGCCAAGATTGCGCTGTTCTGCAACGTGCGCAAGGAAGCTGTCATTCCCGCGCTCGATGCCAGCAGCATCTATGCCGTGCCCCTGCAATATCACCGCGAAGGCCTGGACGACGAGGTCCTGCGCCACTTCGGGATGACCGCTCCTTCACCCGACCTGGCCCGGTGGGACGACATTCTCGATCGCTACGAGCATCCCGAAGGCGAGGTGACGATCGGGGTGGTCGGCAAGTACGTCGGGCTGCCGGACGCTTACAAGTCGCTCAACGAAGCGCTTGTTCACGGGGGCATGGCCAATCGGGTCAAGGTCAACATCCGCTGGATCGATGCCGAGCTGTTCGAAAAAGATGACGAAGAGATCGCTGCCCGGCTCGAGCCGATGCATGGGATCCTCGTACCCGGTGGCTTCGGCGAGCGCGGGAGCGAAGGCAAGATCGCCAGCGTCCGGTTCGCCAAGGAGCGCAAGGTGCCGTTCTTCGGCATCTGCCTGGGCATGCAGATGGCCTGTATCGAAGGCGTCCGCGGGGCGGGCATCGAAGCGGCGAGCTCAACCGAGTTCGGCCCCACCGACGAGCCAGTGGTGGGCATCATCACCGAATGGATGAGCGCCGAGGGCCTGCAGCAGCGAAGCGCGGAAGGCGATCTCGGCGGAACCATGCGACTGGGTGCGTATGAGGCGAGCCTGTCAGGTAACAGCCACGTCAGCACGATCTACGGCGGCGCGACTTCGATCTCGGAACGGCACCGTCACCGTTACGAAGTCAATTCGGCCTACAAGGGCGCGCTGGAGAAGGACGGGCTGGTGTTCAGCGGTATGTCACCCGATGGTCTTTTGCCCGAGATCGTCGAACGGCCCGACCATCCATGGTTTATCGGCGTCCAATTCCACCCGGAACTCAAGAGCAAGCCCTTCGAGCCGCACCCGCTTTTCGCCGGCTTCGTGAAGGCGGCCCTGCAGCAGGCCCGACTGGTCTGATCAGGTGGTCCGTGGCTCAAAGCGAGGCAGTAGGGCAATTTCTTACAAGCGTTAGCCTGCAAGAAGGAATATATCTTGCCAATTGTAAAAACGCGTCGCAGTGAGCGGCGCGAGCAAGATTATCTTTTGCTAAGTTTGGGGCGCGTTGCCGGCAGTCCGCCGTTTGCAGTCGAATCCCGCGGCAAGAGGTGGGGCTTGGCGCGGGTTTGATCGTCTTCTGCGACCCGGACGGTCAGATTCGCCTGAGGCGACGTTCACGTCGCGGGGGCGGGCCGCAAGGTCCGCCCCCATTCGTTCGAGGTCAGGTGCGGCTCAAGCCGCGTTCGACTTGTCTTCGTTGTCCTGCACCACTTCCAGCGCCGGCTGCCCGCCGACGTGGATTTTCTTAGGCTTCATCGCATCGGGCACCTCGCGCACGAGATCGATCGTCAGCAAGCCGTCCGCCAGGTCGGCGTTCTCGACGCGGACGTAGTCGGCCAGCTCGAACCGACGCTCGAACCCGCGGTTGGCGATGCCAAGATGCAGCATCTCCCCCTGCGCGTTCTCGGGGCGCTTCTTGCCCTGGACGACGAGCAGGTTCTGCTGCGCGGTGATGTCGAGGTCGCCCGCACGGAAGCCCGCTACCGCGAGCGTGATGCGGTATTCATCCTCACCCTTCCGTTCGATATTGAAGGGGGGATAATTGTCGCCGCCGACGTTGTTGTTGCGAACCTGGCTTTCGAGAATGTCGAACAGCCGGTCGAATCCCACGGTGGTGCGGCGATAGGGAGTGAAATCAAGCCGTGACATGAAACAAATCCTCCTATGAGCAATTTGACTTGTCGGCGGACCCGAATAGCCGGCGCCCGCCAGGTTTGCCTTCCCGCCCGCGATGCGGCACGGTCCGGCGGACCCGAGATAGTTTTGCCCTTAGGGCCCTTCAAGAGGTCCTTGTGGACGAATTCGAAGGACGAGAAATGGCTGCCCCGGAAGTCGTGATCTATACCAAGTTCGGCTGCGGTTACTGCTTCCGCGCCAAGCGCCTGCTCGACGCCAAAGGGGTCGCTTACACCGAGCATGACATTACGATGGGCGGACCGCGGCGCGAGGAAATGATTGGCCGCGCCCCGATGGCGCGAACCGTGCCGCAGATCTTCATAGGCGAAACCCACGTCGGCGGCTCGGACGATCTATACGCGCTCGACGAAAGCGGTCGGCTCGACGCGCTTCTCGGCCAAGCATGACGCGCATCGCGGTGTTGCAGATGACGGCGGGAATAGATCCCGCGGTCAATGCCGACACTTTGGACCAGGCTGTGGCCAACGCCGCCGCAGGCGGCGCCGAGATACTGTTCACCCCGGAGATGAGCGGATTGCTTGATCGCGACCGGCTCCGCGCCACGCGCCACATCGTTCCCGAATGCGATAACCTGGTGCTGGCCACCACGCGCCGGGCAGCCGGACATCATGGTATCTGGGTCGCGCTCGGCTCCATCGCCGTATTAGGCGAGACAGGGCGTTGGGCGAACCGCTCCGTCCTCATCGACTCGAAGGGCGAAATCGTAGCGCGCTACGACAAGATCCACATGTTCGATGTTGACCTGGCCAGCGGTGAGAGCTGGCGCGAATCGCATGCCTTCGAGCCGGGCAGGGAAGTCGTCACGATCGACAATACGCCGCTCGGGCGGATGGCTCTGACCGTTTGCTACGATGTTCGCTTTCCCGCTCTTTTCGATGAGCTTGGCCGGCGAAGGTGCGACGCGATCGCGATCCCAGCTGCGTTCACGGTCCCTACCGGACGGGCACATTGGCACCTCCTTCAGCGTGCCCGCGCGGTGGAAGCGAGCGCGTGGGTGATCGCCGCGGCGCAGGTCGGTCAGCACGAAGACGGGCGGAAGACCTACGGCCACAGTCTGGTGGTCGACCCTTGGGGCGACGTGGTCCTCGACATGGGCGGAGATGCGGCCGGACTCGGCTTCGCCAAAATCGATCCGGCGCGCACGACTGACGTGCGCCGCCAGCTACCCAGCCTTGCCAACAAGCAAGATATACCCAACTAGACCAGAATGATCGTGTTCGACCTCGCGTGCGCCGGCGGCCACCGCTTTGAAGGCTGGTTCGCGTCTACGGACTCGTTCGCCGACCAACAAGCGCGCGGCTTGGTCGATTGCCCGCATTGTGGGTCCTGCGACGTTGAGAAGGCGCCCATGGCGCCCGCAGTTTGCGCCAAGGGGAATTCGCGGCCTGCAAGCTCCGAGCGAAAGCTGCCAGTCGCGGGCAAGCTGCCGCCCGAGGTCGCGAAAGCGATGCAGTCGCTCGCGGAGGCTCAGGCCCGCGCACTCAGGCACAGCAGTTGGGTCGGGGACAAGTTCGCAGAGGAGAGCCGTGCCATGCATTATGGTGAGCGGGATCACGCGACGATCCATGGGCAGGCCACGCGCGACGAAGCGATTGCGTTGATAGAGGAGGGTGTAGCCGTGGCGCCGCTGCCGTTCCCCGTCGCCCCGCCAGACGAACTCAACTAGCCCGGCATCGACCCGGCGCTCGGTTGTCGAACCAGCGCAGCAATAAAGTGGTGCGCCCGACAGGATTTGAACCTGTGGCCCCCAGATTAGGAATCTGGTGCTCTATCCTGCTGAGCTACGGGCGCCGCCGCCAGCGCCTTATCCGCAGCCCCGTCGCCTGACAATCGGCAGCGGTCTTGCGTGAGTTACCGCACCCGCTAGGCATGTGTCATGGTCGAGCGGGAAGATTTGGCAGAAATCCGGCGTGCGGTGCGGGCGTTGTGTGAGGAGTTTCCCGGGGAGTATTGGCGCGCAAAGGACCGCGATCGCGCATATCCGGGGGAGTTCGTGGACGCCCTAACGCGTGCCGGGTTCCTGGCCGCCCTTATCCCCGAAGAATTCGGCGGTAGCGGCCTTAAGCTCGATGCGGCGGCGGCGATCATGGAGGAAATCCAGGCCGCCGGCTGTAACGGCGCAAGCGCGCACGCGCAAATGTACATCATGAATACGCTGCTACGGTACGGTAGCGAGGAGCAGAAGGCGCGCTTTCTGCCCGGTATCGCCAGCGGTGAGTTGCGCCTTCAGGCCTTTGGAGTGTCCGAACCAACCAGCGGTACCGATACCCTGTCGCTCAAGACCCGGGCGGTTCGAGACGGAGACTCCTATGTGGTCAACGGGCAGAAGATTTGGACGAGCCGAGCCGAACATTCCGATCTCATGCTCCTGCTTGCCCGCACGAGGCCGCCCGAGGAAGCGGCCAAGCGGACGGAGGGCCTTTCCATCTTCCTCGTCGACATGCGGGAGGCCCTCGGCAATGGGCTGACGATCAAGCCCATACGCACGTTGATGAACCACTCGACCACAGAGGTCTTCTTCGACGATCTGCGCATTCCCGCTACCGCGTTGATCGGCGAAGAGGGCCTCGGCTTCCGCTACATCCTATCGGGAATGAATGCGGAGCGCATACTCATTGCGGCCGAGTGCGTTGGCGACGCAAAGTGGTTCATCGGCAAAGCGGTTGACTACGCCAAGGATCGCCAGGTCTTTGATCGCCCGATCGGGAAAAACCAGGGAATACAATTTCCTATCGCGCGCTGTTACGCCCAGATGCGCGCGGCCGAGTTGATGGTCCATCACGCGGCGCACGCGTTCGATGCCGGTGGCAACCCCGGAGCGGAAGCCAACATGGCCAAGCTGCTCGCGAGCGAGGCTAGCTGGGCGGCGGCGGACATGTGTGTGCAAACGTTCGGTGGATTCGGGTTTGCCGAGGAATACGACGTCGAGCGCAAATTCCGCGAGGCGCGTCTCTATACGGTGGCGCCGATCAGCACCAATTTGATTCTCAGTTACCTCGCGGAGCACGTCCTGGGTCTTCCGCGCAGCTATTAACGCAGGCACGTTTGCGGCATCTGTGCTGCAAGTGGTGGATAATCTTCACGTTGGATCGCAACCGGAGCGACAAACCGCTTGAATCGCCCTGTTAACTGTGATTCTGTCTCATTTATGACGCGCGAGGGGCACACCATCGTTTCGCCGAAAGAGCGGATGACACAGGGCACCGCCCTGTTAGTGCTGCTGGCACTCGGCGCCTTGGCTACCGTCGGCCCCAGTGGACTGCTGGCCTGGGGTGACAATCTTCGTCTGCTGGATCAGCGTCAGGCGCAGATCGCGAAGCTGACTCACGAGCGCAATGAACTCAAGATGCAGGTCGATGCGCTCAACCCCAATCATGCCGATCCCGACCTGGTGGGTGAGCTCATTCGGCGCGACCTCAATGTCGTGCATCCGGACGAAGTCGTCATCTTGCTCAAGCCGCAGGCTGACTAGCCAACACAAGATTCCCTAGCGGAATTTCGCTTCAGCCCCGCATTGCGTGGGGCAAGGGGTTGCGCCATAGGCTTCGGTGCCTCGCCACCTCCCCGGCAGACAGCAATCGAGGACATGAATTTGGCCAGACAAGCCAGCAAGGGCAAAGGGCCCGCCAAGTCGACAGCGCAGAGCGCGACCGACTTCGTGCTTCACTCGCTCCAGGAGGAGCACGCAAAGTCGCCTCGATACAACGCGACGGACGAGGAACTTATCAGCTTCTATGAGCAGATGCTGCTCATCCGGCGGTTCGAGGAACGCGCGGGCCAGCTCTACGGGCTGGGGCTCATCGGCGGTTTCTGTCATCTGTATATTGGACAGGAAGCCGTCGCGGTCGGGTTGCAATCGGCGCTGACCGAGGGTCTCGATAGCGTCATCACCGGCTATCGCGATCACGGTCACATGCTCGCCTATGGCATCGACCCGAAGGTCATAATGGCTGAGTTGACCGGGCGCGAGGCGGGGATCAGCAAGGGCAAGGGCGGCTCGATGCACATGTTCTCGACCGAACACCGGTTTTACGGAGGCCATGGCATCGTCGGCGCGCAGGTAGCTCTGGGCGGGGGCCTCGCTCTGGCTCATCAGTATCGCGGCGACGGTGGGCTGTGCCTTGCCTATTTCGGCGACGGCGCGGCGAACCAGGGTCAGGTATACGAGACGTTCAACATGGCGGCGCTGTGGAAGCTGCCGATCGTGTTCGCGATCGAAAACAATGGGTATGCAATGGGCACCAGCACGGTGCGATCGAGCGCGGAGACGGAGTTCTACCGCCGCGGGACCGCATTCCGCATCCCGGGCATGGACGTCAATGGCATGGACGTGCTCGCCGTTCGCCAGGCCGCTGAAGTCGCTTTCAAGCACGTGCGCGATGGCAACGGGCCGGTTCTGATGGAGCTCAACACCTATCGCTACCGCGGACACTCAATGTCGGATCCGGCCAAGTATCGCACGCGCGAAGAAGTACAGGACCAACGGGAGCATAACGACCCTATCGAGCGGGCGAGGAAGGAATTGCTCGAGCGTGGCCGCAGCGAGGACCAGTTGAAGGATATCGACAAGCGCATCCGTGCCGCAGTCTCGGAGAGCGCCGACTTTGCGGAAAGTTCACCTGAGCCGGCCGCTGCCGATCTCTACACCGATGTGCTGGTGGAGGCCTATTGATGGGACTCGAACTGAAGATGCCCGCCCTTTCACCGACGATGGAAGAGGGAACCCTCGCCAAATGGCTGGTCAAGGAAGGCGACGAAGTGCGCGCCGGCGATGTGCTGGCGGAAATCGAGACCGATAAGGCGACCATGGAATTCGAGGCGGTCGACGAAGGAACGATCGGCAAGATCCTGGTCCCGGAAGGCACCGAGAACGTGAAAGTCGGCGAGGTCATAGCCACGATGGCGGGCGAGGGCGGGGAGGCGTCGCCTTCGCCGTCGGAAGCTCCTGCGGTCTTACAGAAGGCTACCGAGTCCGAAGCTCCGGCGCCTGCGAAAGCCGAAGGGGGCGCCGCGCAACTTGCCAGCGATGTCGCGCCCGCGCGCGATCCGCAAGTGCCGGCAGGCATTGCGATGAAGACCGTGACGGTTCGGGAAGCATTGCGCGACGCGATGGCGGAGGAAATGCGGCGCGACGATCGCGTGTTCGTGATGGGCGAGGAGGTCGCGCAGTATCAGGGCGCGTATAAGATCACCCAAGGGCTGCTCGACGAATTCGGACCCAAGCGAGTGATCGATACGCCGATAACCGAATACGGCTTCGCCGGCATCGGCACGGGTGCGGCAATGGGCGGCCTGCGCCCGATCGTCGAGTTCATGACGTTCAATTTCGCGATGCAAGCAATCGACCACATCATCAACTCCGCCGCGAAGACCAACTACATGTCAGGCGGCCAGATGCGCTGCCCGGTCGTGTTCCGTGGCCCTAACGCGGCGGCGAGCCGGGTGGGCGCTCAGCACAGCCAGAACTATGGCCCGTGGTATGCCAGCGTCCCGGGGCTGATCGTGATCGCCCCCTATGATGCAGCGGACGCGAAAGGCCTTCTCAAGGCCGCCATCCGCAGCGAGGATCCGGTAGTCTTCCTCGAGAATGAGCTCGTTTACGGACGCAGCTTCGACATCCCCGACCTCGACGACCATGTTCTGCCGATCGGCAAGGCGCGTATCGTACGCGAGGGCAAAGACGTGACGATCGTCAGCTATTCGATCGGCGTGGGCCTCGCCCTGGAGGCGGCCGAGACGCTAGCGGGCGAGGGCATTGAAGCGGAAGTCGTCGACCTGCGCACCCTACGCCCCCTCGACAAGCGGACGGTGCTGGCAAGCCTTGCCAAGACCAACCGGCTGATCATTGCCGAAGAGGGCTGGCCAACCTGCTCGATCGCCTCCGAAGTTATGGCGATCTGCATGGAGGATGGTTTCGATCATCTGGACGCGCCGGTACTCCGCGTGTGCGATGAGGACGTTCCGTTGCCTTATGCGGCGAATCTAGAGAAGTTGGCGCTGATCGATGCGACGCGGATCGTCGAGGCCGCGAAGAAGGTTTGCTATCGCGTCTAACGATCCGGGCGATTGCTGGGTTAGATCGCCTCGACGAATACGGCGCGGGAGTAAGTTAGCTGAGGACCAGTAATACCGGCGAACTCCAAAAACGAAGGCATCTGGTGCGTGATGGTCAGGTTCAGCTTGCGTGTGCCGGCAATCGTCTGCGCAGGAGCGCCCCCGGGGTTCACCTCCACCAAGGTCTTGTCGGCTTCCAGCATATACGGCAGCGTCGTCGCGACACCGAGTCCGAAATCCTCGATCTGATCGTCGGTCAGCAGATTATCGGTCTGATATTCGACCGATACATTCCGCGCCGTCTCGGCGATCGCGCTACGCATCGCGTTATAAGACTGCATCCAGATTCCGATCTGGAACACGCCAAGCAACATCACCAGCAACACCGGGGCGACAATTCCGAACTCGACCGCGGTCGCAGCACGCTGGTCGGCAAGTAGGCGTCGGGTGATCGTCATCACGAGACCTGTACCGTGCGCTGGACATCGTATTCGATGGTCTGGCCGAAGCCGAACTCTGTCCAGGTCGGAGTGTAGGTATCGGTCACCGCGATGTGGATATAGGTAGAGAGCAAGTCTTCGTCGCAGGTGCCGGCGGCATCCGCCATGGCGGCGGTGCCGCAACGATATTTGAATGTAACATCGACGGCAGCCGAGGCCGGCAGGGAAGCCTGAAGCTCCTCTTCGATGTCGGAACCCTCGTCGGGGGTGTCGGGCTCTGACACTAAGACAATCTCGGTCGCGAGCTCGGCGGCCGCCTGCAGGCGGTTCTGCTTGGCGACGATCGATCCGACCTCAAAACCGCCCAAGCACATGATGACCAGGACAGGGGCGACGAATGCGGTTTCGATCAGCACCGAGCCGTGCTCTTCTTTGCCAAGGCGGCGCCAGGGTCTGGCAGACAATTTCACGAGACCAGCCTCACGCGATCTTTCGTCGAGGACACCAGCGTGTCTTCCTCGACATCCGCCGGGCAGAAGCTGGTCATTTCGACGTTGCCGCTCAACGTGATGGTCGACGCCACCAGCATGAGGCATTGCGCGGTCACGCCTGCAGAGCCGCGGATATCGAGATTGCTCACTGGAAGGTATACGGTCCCATTGAGGATGGTCGAGGAGTTGCCGTTCAGCTTGTTCCCTGAGTTACCTTCGGAATCCGGATCCTCGAAGATCAGCATACCGGCAAGCTTCTGCGCCTGTACGTTCGACATGCCGGCCGCTTCGAGTTGCGGAACGGTCATGGCCGTCAGGTTTACGTTGGCCCCACCGTTGATCACAATGCCCGCGCCGTTCTTCAGGACGAACATCACGCCTGCACCTGTCACGTCGTGCTGGGCATGAATTTCCAGCATGCCGCCGTCGATAACGTAGATGCCACCCGTGAAGACCGTGTCGCACTTCAGCGTCAGGTCGGCATAAGTCCCGGGTTGAAGGACGGCGGTCCCCGATACCGCCGCATCTTCCACGAGGCGCGCGTTAACGTAAGTAGTGGTTACCTTTGTGGTCGCCTGCTCATAAATGCGGTTGTTGCCAGAACCGGCGACAACGTCATAATTTCCAGCACTAGGTCCAGTCACGACAACGGTTGAAGCGGGAAGTGCGGTGAGCGTAACATTTGTTGCCGTCGTCGTCTGGTCGCTATTTTGCTTATAGCCTGTGCCGCTATATCCGACTTGCAAGGTATAGTTATTTCCGCTCTTCTTGTAATACTTGTAGCTGATCTCTGTTCGCGTTGTTACGGAGTCTGCCATATATGCGCTCGTCGCGTCCTTTGACTTCGGACACGAGTACTCGCGCGGGGTGTCGTTAGTAGGCGGGGTCAGACAGGCGCCAAGACCGTCCTCGTCGCACCCGAACGGGTCATAGAGGCCATCCATATTCTCGCGCACAACATCGTCGGTGTTCGCGTCGAACCAGTCGTCGATGCCGCCGCGGGCCAACAACCAGCCGGCCTCGATCGTGGGGCTACCATTCACCTTGATGGCCTCCGGATCATCCGACAGCGCGGCGATGCCGCAACCCGCGATGAATTCAGCGCTGCCCCCGATGGTGACGGCCCCTTCGGCATCTTCGTCGACGGCATAGAGGCAGCTGGTGAAGTTCTCGCCTTCCTCGAAGGCCGCTTGGGCGCTGACTTGTATGGTCGCTGCTTCGCCTGTCAGGAAACTGGAGAATGGCAGGCTGTGAGTGACACTTGCCGTCACGACAACGCTGTTGTCCTCGCCCGTACCCCAGTCTTCCAGGGCAACGATGGCGACCGGATCGGTTGCTTCGCTGAGGTTACGCGTCCTGTCGAGGTTTATACTGAATTCTTGCTGGGCCCGCGTCTCATACGTCGCTTCGGTTTCGTCGCTCGTTCGGGCGTAAGCGCCTGCCAGCGCCGCCTGATCGACCGCGAACTGAAGTTCTCCCTTCCACATATACCACTGGGTCACATCGACAGCGAAGCCAGCTCCGCCGATGAGCGCGGGCATGCCAGCCGCCACGATCAACATCGCGTTACCGCTCCGGCAGCTGCGCATGCGCTGCATTAGTCGCTTGAATGCCGTCATTTGGGCGGTCCTCGTCTGACGTTTCTGCCGGTCTTGCTTGGCGCATAGCGCGCTCTGGGTAAGCGGTTCGCCAAACGACGTGGTTAATAGGAAGTTGCCGCACGAATGGGCGCGATTGACAAGATTTCCCGGCGCGAGGATCGCGAATTGTGAATAAAACTTCCGATCTGGATCCTGCCGTGGGCTTGGCGCTGGCATGGCAACCGACGGGATCGCGTGATGCCTTGCGTTCCCTGTTAGAATTCGATGCCATGTTGGCCCGGACGATCCGCCGGGCCCGCGAGCCGCTGCTTGCGCAAATGCGGCTGGCTTGGTGGCGCGAGAGGCTGGCCGAGGACCCAAAGTCATGGCCGAATGGCGAGCCGGTGCTGGCGATGCTCGGTCGGCACTGGGGCGAGAGCAGCACGGGGCTCCTACAGTTGGTAGATGGCTGGGAGGAACTACTCGGTGACGCGCCATTGCTCGAAAGCGCGATACAGCGCTTTGCGGCGGGTCGCGGAAACGCCCTCGAGGCTTTTGCCAAGGGGGCGGCCCAGGGCACAGCCGGTGCAGCGCAAGTCGCGGGCCGCCGCTGGGCGCTAGCCGATCTTTCCTTTAGATCGCTCGACGTCGAGGAACGGCAAGCGGCAGTTGTCCTGGGCCGAGCGCTGCCTTCGCCTGTGACGCTTCCGCGGACGCTGCGAGGGATTGCTGTGCTCGATGGCTTGGCTCACCGAGCGCTTGTCCGCAATGAGCCAATACTGACCGGTCGGGCCGCGGCGCTCTTGGCCATGCGTCTCGGCATGCTAGGTCGATAACCTCCAGGGAATCCGAGGCTAGAGATGAACAAATTGGTTTTGGGCGCGGTGCTGGCGTTGATGCTGGCGGCCATCGGCATGTTCTGGTGGCAGGGCAGGGCCGAGGTCGAGCAGGGCGCGCCGCCGCCGCTTGCTCAGCCAGGTCGGCCGGAGCCCGATGTTCTGCCTAGCGCAGATGTGACCGACTTGCGCGGCCCGGCCCCGCCAGAGGCAACCGAACTGACGCGGGAGGAACAGCGCTTCTTCCGTTACGACCGCAACCGCGACCGTCGGATCACCCGCAACGAAATGCTGTCGACCCGCAGCGACGGATTCCGCAAGCTCGACAAGGACGGAAACAACCTGCTCGACTTCGAGGAATGGGCGGTGGCGACCGCGCAGCGCTTCGACGGCGCTGATTCCAATCGCGACCGCGAGCTCGACCTGGCTGAATTCATCAAGACCGCCCCCAGGCCGGCCAAGCGCAAGCCGGCCTGTCGCTGCTAGACGGGCACAGCTGCGGAAGCTCCGATCCACTCGGCGAGATCGGCCTTTGCCCGTTCGGTGTAGGCTTCCTTGCGCGCCTTCTTCCTTACCTTGGGCAATGGCGGGAAAAGCCCGAAGTTGATGTTCATCGGCTGATACGTCTCCGCCTCAGCGTCACCGGTGATGTGCGCCAGCAGGGCTCCGAGCGCGCTCGTGCGCGGCGGCGCTTGCCACCTTTCCCCGGACAGCTCTCTTGCTGCCATCATCCCTGCCATCAGCCCGACCGCCGCGCTCTCGACATACCCCTCGCACCCGGTGATTTGGCCGGCGAAGCGAATCTGCTCAGCTCCTTTGAGCCGCAACTCCCGGTCGAGCACCATGGGCGAGTTGAGAAAGGTGTTGCGGTGCAGGCCACCTAAGCGGGCGAACTCCGCGTTCTCAAGGCCCGGGATCGTGCGGAACAGCCTGACTTGTTCGGCGTGCTTCAGCTTGGTCTGAAAGCCGACCATGTTCCAAAGGGTGCCGAGCTTGTTATCCTGCCGAAGCTGGACGACCGCGTAGGGCCAGCGCCCCTTCGGATGCTCCGGGGTTGCCCAGTGGGGGTTATCGAGGCCGACCGGTTTCATCGGGCCGAAACGAAGCGTCTCGGGGCCGCGGGCCGCCATGACCTCGATCGGCATGCAGCCTTCGAAGTAAGGAGTGCTTGCCTCCCACTCGCGGAATTCGGTCTTCTCGCCGTCCAGCAGGCCTTGGACGAACGCTTCGTATTGGTCGCGGTCAAGCGGGCAGTTGATGTAGTCCTTGCCCCCCTTGTCCCATCGCGCCGCCATCCAGCACACGCTCATGTCGACCGTTTCGCGATGGATGATCGGCGCAATGGCATCGAAAAAGGCCAGGCTGTCCTGCCCGGTGGCTCGGGCAACGCTGTTGGCTAGCGACGCGGCGGTTAGCGGTCCGGTGGCGACTATGGTCAGGCCCGAAGCAGGCAGTTCGTCGACCCGCTCGCGAATGATTTCCAGGTTGGAAAGTGCCGACAATTCGCTCTCGACCGTTGCGGAAAAGACGTCCCGGTCGACCGCCATCGCGGAACCCGCCGGAACGCGTGCCTTTTCCCCCGCGCGCATGACCAGACTGTCCAACTGCCGCATCTCATGATGCAGCAATCCGACCGCGTTTTTCTCGTCGTCGTCCGATCGGAAGCTATTGGAGCAAACCAGCTCCGCGAGCCCGTTGCCTTGATGCGCGAGCGTCGTATCGCCGCCGCCGCGCATCTCACTCAGTCGCACTCGGACGCCTCGGCGAGCAAGCTGCCAGGCCGCTTCGCTGCCCGCGAGTCCGCCTCCGATTACGTGTACATCATGCGTCATCGCGGCCGCCTAGAACTTGCAAGGGTGCTTGTTCAAGGGCACTGCGCCCTTTGGGGAGGGGAACATGCCTAGGCGCGCTCTGATCGCTCATCGTCCGTGGCTGGTTGTCGGTATAGCGATGGCGCTAGCCTTCTGGACGCTGTCCGGCGGTGCGCTCGGCGAACTGTTTCTTATTATCTTAAAGGGCGGCTCGGTAGCGGCGCTTGCAGCGTATGCGTTCGCGCGCAGCAAGCTTCGAGACGCCCGCATGATCGCCGCGGTGATGACCGTTGGGGCAATGGGCGACGTGGCGATCGAGCTGAGCACCGTCGCTGGCGGCGTGTTCTTCCTCCTGTCGCATCTCGTCGCGATTGCGCTCTACCTCCGCAACCGCTGGTCCAAGCCCACCTCGACGCAGAAAGCGGCAGCGATCGCGCTGCTGCTGGGAGTGCCAGTCATCGCCTGGGTGCTGACAGAAGACCTGCTCATTGTAGCTTATTCGCTGGCATTGGCAGCAATGGCAGCGACCGCTTGGCTCAGCCGGTTCAGCCGGTACAATGTGGGGATAGGCGCGCTGTTGTTCGTCGCCAGCGACCTGCTCATCTTCGCACGTATAGGGTCGGTGCTGACTGAGGACGACACGGAGTGGTTCGTGTGGCCGCTATATTATGCTGGCCAGTTCCTGATCGTCACGGGCGTAATGCGGACGCTGCGGCGCGATCACGCGGCCTAGGCGGGAGCGGCGATCGTCGTGCGGTGCAGTTCGCGTCTATGGCCCTCGTAGCCCCCGGTCGCCCGGTGAAGCACCGCGCGGTTGTCCCATATTACGAGCATTCCGGGCTCCCAGCGGAGGCGGTGGACGAATTCGTCGCGCGTCTGCCATTCATAGAGCTCGCGGAGGAGCGATAGCGCCTCGGTTTCGGGCATGCCCTCGATCCCGATGATGTAGCCGAAGGTGCTGAAGAATCCGCGGCGACCGGTTTCGGGGTGGGTGGCAATAAGCGGATGGCATTGCGTGGCCATCGCTGCGTCGCTGGGGCGGATGTCCATCGAGCGCCCTTGATCCTTCTCGCCGTAGGTGCCCTGGGGTGCGTATGCGTATCGCGCGCTGTGGACCGCTGTCAGCCCGTCCAGATCCCGTTTGCGGGGCTCCGGCAGAGCCTCCCACGCAATATGCTGATCCGCGAACAGCGTGTCTCCGCCATTCGGCGGAATGTCGATCGCAAGCAGGCAAGTCGCGGCAGGCGGACGCGACAGGAACGACCAGTCGCTGTGCCAGTTCTCAGCGAAAAGCGGGGTGGTCTCCGCGGCTTCCCGGCGAATTGCTGCGATGTGCGCACGCCCGTGGATCGGGGCGAAGAACGGGTCCTCCCCGAAGCCGCCCATCGCGATCGTGAAGCGCTCGAGTGCGTCGTCGTCCATCGACTGATCGCGAAACGCGAGCACACGGTGTTCGAGCCAGGCCGCGCGGATTTGCGCCACCAGTCGTGGTTCCAGATGACCGGACAGGTCGATCCCCGAGACGGTGGCGCCGCACGCCTCCCCAGAGGGATCGACCCGCAAGACTATTCGTCCTGCTCTTCGCCGATGTCGGCGTCGCTTTGGGGTGTAGTGTAGGGCGCCGTACCGTCAGCTGTACGCGCCACCAGTTCCTCAGCGATCGCTTCTTCCGCGGCGTTCTCGGGCTCCTCGTCCTCATCGAGACGGACGGCGGAAACCACGTGCTCGTTCTCGGCGACGTTGAACAGCCGCACACCGGCGCTGGAGCGTCCGATCACCCGCAGTGATTGGAGCCCGATGCGGATCAGCTTTGCCTGGTCAGTCACAAGCATCAGCTGGTGAGACTGCGTCGCGGTGAAGCTCGCGACCACCGGCCCGTTGCGGCCGATGTTGTCGATATTGGTGATGCCCTGGCCGCCGCGGCCGGTACGGCGATATTCGTAAGCCGAGCTCATCTTGCCGTAGCCGTTGGCGCAAACGGTCAGGATGAACTGCTCCTTCTCCGCAAGCTCGGCAAACCGCGTCTGGTCGGCCATCTCACCGTCCTTCTCGGGCTTCCAAGGAGCGTAACGCAGGTACTCGTCGCGCTCCTCCTGATCCCGTACCCCGACGCGGTGTAGGATTGAGAGCGAAACCACTTCATCGTCCGGTTTCAGTGTCATTGCTCTGACGCCGGTGGAGGTGCGGCTTTGGAATTCGCGGATATCGTCGGCAGCGAAGCGGATAGCCTTACCCTGACGACTTGCGAGCAGGACGTCGTCACCTTCCGCCAGCAGCGCAACGCCGATCAACCTGTCGTCGCTGCCCTCGTCGAAGCGCATGGCGAACTTGCCCTGCCGGGGAATGTTGGCGAACGCATCCATCGAATTGCGTCGCGCACGCCCCTTGGCCGTGGCGAATACGACATTGAGCGCGCCCCACGTGTCTTCATCTTCTGGCAGGGGAAGGACAGCCGCGATGGTCTCGCCGTCGTCGAGAGCCGGCAGCAGATTGATGACCGGCCGGCCGCGCGTGTTTGCTCCGCCTTCGGGCAAGCGCCAAACCTTCAAGCGGTAGACCTTGCCGGCGGTGGAGAAGAACAGCACCGGATTGTGGGTGCTGGTGACGAACATGTTCGACACCGCATCTTCTTCCTTCGTTGCCATCCCCGCCCGGCCCTTGCCGCCCCGGTTCTGGGCGCGGAAGGTCGAGAGCGGCGTGCGCTTGATGTAGCCGTCGAGCGTGACGGTCACGACCATCTCGTCGCGCTCGATCAGGTCTTCGTCTTCCAGCCCGTCCCACGCCGGCGCGATCTCGCTGACGCGGGGCGTGGCATACAGGTCGCGGATCTCGGTCAGTTCGCCGCGCATGACGTCATACAGCTTGGCGCGATCGCCGAGGATCGAGAGATATTCGGCGATGTCGCGCGAAAGCTCTTCCAGTTCACCGCCGATTTCGTCGCGGCCGAGTGCTGTGAGGCGGTGCAGGCGCAATTCGAGGATCGCGCGCACCTGGCGCTCGCTCAAGCGATAGGATCCGCCCGATTGAGCGACGTCCGGCTCGATGGCTTCGACGAGCGCGATGTACTGCGCGATGTCGCCGATCGGCCATTCCTTCGCGAGCAATTTGCCGCGCGCCTCCGCCGGGTTCCGCGAGCCGCGGATCATTGCCACGACCTCGTCGAGATTGGAGACCGCGACCACCAGACCTAGCAAAATGTGCGCGCGCTCGCGTGCTTTGAGCAGTTCGTACTTGGTCCGCCGGGTGATCACTTCCTCGCGGAAAGAGATGAACGCCTGGAGGATGTCTTTAAGACCCAGCGTCTCCGGGCGGCCGCCGCGGATTGCCAGCATGTTGGCGGGGAAACTCGCCTGCGCCGGGGTGTGCCGCCAGATCTGGTTGAGCACGACTTCTGCCGTCGCATCGCGCTTGAGATCGATGACTACGCGCACGCCCTGACGGTTAGACTCGTCGCGGATGTCGGAAATGCCCTCAATCCGCTTTTCCTTCGCGGCATCGGCAATCTTCTCGACCAGCCCCGCCTTACCCACCTGGTACGGGATGGACGTGAACACGATCGACTCGCGATCCCCTCGACCGCGTTCAATCTCGTGCCGCGCCCGCATGAGGATCGAGCCGCGACCGGTCATGTACGCGGCGCGAGCGCCGGCTTGCCCGAGGATCAGCGGTGCGGTGGGGAAGTCCGGTCCCGGAATGATCTCCATCAGCGCTTCGGGCGACAGGAACGGATCGTCGATCAGCGCCAGGCATCCGTCGATGACCTCGCCCAGGTTATGCGGCGGGATGTTGGTCGCCATGCCGACCGCGATACCGCCAGCGCCGTTGACCAGCAGGTTGGGGAAGCGCGCCGGAAGGACCGTAGGCTCCTTGCGGGAACCGTCGTAATTGTCCGCGAAATCGACCGTGTCCTTGTCGAGATCGTCGAGTAGCGAGTTCGCTACCCGCGCCAGTCGGGCCTCGGTGTAACGCATGCTCGCCGGAGGATCGGGGTCCATCGAGCCAAAATTGCCCTGACCATCGATTAGCGGCACCCTGAGCGACCACGGCTGCACCATGCGCGCGAGCGCGTCGTAGATCGCGCTGTCACCGTGCGGGTGGTAGTTGCCCATCACGTCGCCCACGATCTTGGCGCTCTTGCGATAGGGCCGGCCCGCCACGAAGCCGCCTTCGTTGCTGGCGAACAGGATGCGCCGGTGTACCGGCTTCAGTCCATCGCGCACGTCGGGCAACGCGCGAGCGACGATCACGCTCATCGCATAATCGAGGTAGCTCGTTTTCATCTCGTCGACGATGTCGACGCGGGCATATTCTTCCGGCGAAGCGGGCGGGGTCAGGGTATCGATGTCGTCGCTCAAGTTACTGCCGTTCACGTTGGGCGCGCGAAGGCGCGGCGGGCTGCAAATGGCCTAGGGGAAGGGCGGGCGCACCGCCAGTTCATAGAAGGGCTGGGCGCGGCCAAGCTGGCCCTTTTCCACATAAGAATGCCGCCTTGCTTCAGCAAGCGCCGACGGGCTCACGAGGCACGCGTTCAAAGCGGGTTCACGGTGCCGGCGCTACTCCGATTTGCATTGTCCAGCATGAAGCGCCAGTAGGCGGGCGTTGTTTGGCAGCGGCCCTCCGCAATCGGCCGGTTCCACTCACGGGAGAACATTCGATGCCCAAGTTCCACGCTGCCGCCTCGCGGGTCGGATTCGCCATTGCGCTCGCCGCGGGCGCCGCTGCTGTGACCGCCGTCCCGGCCCCCGCCTACGCCCAAAAGAAGAAGGAGCAGCCCGCTCCTAAGCCTGATTACTCTAAGGCATTCGTCGGCGTCTACGATCCGCTTGCAAAGCTGCTCAATAGCAATGGCGACCTCGTTGCCGCCAAAACCCAGCTGCCTGCGCTGATCGCCGCGTCGCAGAGCGGGGACGAGAAGTTCGCGACGGGCAGGGTAGTCTTCAACATTGGCGCTAAGACCAAGGACGTCGCTTTGCAGCGCCAAGGCCTCGATCTCATGCTCGACAGCGGCAAGACGCCGCCGGCCGACATGGGACCCAACGCCTATGCCGCCGCCCAATTGGCCTATAACGCCAAGGACTGGAATGTCGCTCGCACTCGCGCCGAGCAGGCGATCGCCGCCGGGTACGCCGGCGATGCCGAGCTGCTTATCGCGGAATCGTTCTTCGCCGAGGGGCAGATGAACCAAGGGACCGAAGCGATCGACAAGGCGATCGCCCGCAAAGTCGCGGCTGGCCAGCCCGTTCCCGAAGACTGGCTCAAGCGCGCCATCTCGCAATCGTATAAAGCTAAGCTCGATGCCCAGTCGCTGAAATATGCGGGCATGTACGCGCAGTACCATCCGTCGCAGACGAGCTGGGGCGATGCCATTGCGATCCAGCGCAATCTGCTGGGCTTCGAAGGCCAGGAACTGCTCGACCTGATGCGTCTCGGGGCCCGCGCCAACGCGCTCCGCAACGAACGTGACTACGTCGACTACATCACGGCATCTGACGCTCGCCGTCTACCGGGTGAGACCCAGCGGATCATCGACGCGGGTATCGCTGCCGGCAAGCTTCAGGCCAGCGACGTGTTCGTCAAGGAAGCGCGCGGAATTGCCACGGGTCGGATCGCTGCGGACACGGCGGACCTGCCGGGTCTCGAGCGTGACGCGCGCGCGGGTGTTTCCACCGCAGCGACCGCGATGGCGGCGGGCGATGCGTTCCTCAGCTACAACCAGGCAGCCAAGGCCGAGGAGTTCTACAAACTGGCTTTGTCGCGCCCCGGAGTGGATGCGCCGCGGGTGATGACCCGCCTCGGTATTGCACAATTGGATCAGGGCAAATCAGCCGAGGCCCAGGCGACATTCGCAAAGGTCGAAGGCGCGCGCCAGGCGATTGCGCAGCTCTGGTCGATCTATGCCGCCCAGGCGGCCAAGACTCCTTAGTAGCTTGCTGGCAGAAGCGTTGCAGGGGCGCGAGCTCGCGCCCTTCGCTCAGCGCAGGCGCTTGACCCAGAGCTGCCCGTCTTCGCGACGTTCGATCTTGAAGTTACCGAGCGATTTGAATAGCTCGGTAAGGCTCTTGAACCCGTAATTGCGCACATCGAAGCTTGAACGGTTGCCGGCGATTTGCCCTACCTGCTGAAGGCGAGCGTATCCGGCATCGTCGCGCTTAGCTTCTTTGTAAGCGGCCCCGATGAGGTCCTGCAGTTCGTCATCGTCAGCGACAGACTTGGCCGAATCCGGGGTGGATTGACCTTCGCTTGCCGAGGTCTTGATCAGCTGGTCGACGTCGATAAAACGAGTGCAGACCGACTTGAACGCCTGCGGCGTCTTGGTGCTACCGAAGCCGTAGACGACGATGCCGTCCTGACGAAGCCGCGTGACGAGCGGGGTGAAATCGCCGTCGCTGCTCATGATCCCGAACCCGTCAACCTTGCCTTGGTAGAGCAGGTCGATGGCGTCGATCGTCATCGCCATGTCAGTGGCGTTCTTGCCCTTGGAAATGTCGAACTGCTGCTGCGGACGAATGCCGAATTTGTTGGTGATGGTGTCCCACTTGGCGAGACCCTGTTTGGCGAAATTTCCGTAGGCGCGGCGGATATTGACCTGGCCCAGTTCCGCCATAACCGTCAGAACAGGATCGATCGCGGCCGGCTGGATATTGTCCGCGTCGATCAGAAGCGCGATGTTTTTCAGATTGTCGTTGTTGTTTTCCATGGCGCGTAGATGGGCCGGCCGGCAGAGTTAGGCAACCGGCGTAAACTCGCCGCTGTCTTCATCGAGCAGATGAAGCACTCCGTCGGAAATGGCGAAGAATGCGCCGCGCAGGCGCAGCTTACCACGCTGCTCGAGTTCCGCGACGCATGGAAATGTGCGCAGGTTTGCGAGACTGACTTTTACGCCTGCCTGTTCCATGGCACGCTCCGCCTCGTGACCCTCGCTACCGTGTATCGCGACCACTTCTTCCCGGGCGTCGTCCAGCAACTCAATCCAGTCGGCAATGAACCCTCCGCGCCCCGGCTCCTCGCCTTGCATCGACTGGGTCAGGGCTGCCTTGCAGCCGCCGCACCTGCCGTGACCCATGACGACGATTTCGCGAACCTTGAGGAACTGCACGGCGAATTCGAGCGCGGCAGACACCCCGTGATGGCCGGGCGTGGTTTCGAACGGGGGAACCATCGCGGCCACATTGCGGACCACAAAGATCTCGCCCGGGTCGACGTCAAAGATTTGGGCCGGGTCCACCCGGCTATCGGAGCAGGCGATCACCATTATGCGCGGTTCCTGGCCTTCGCGCAGAGCCGCCCAGCGCTCGCGGCGCGGGTTCCAGGCCTGGTCGCGGAAGCGGCGATAGCCTTCGATCAGGCCAGCGAGCTCGAGGGATGGCGTCACGGTCATGGCGGCGCCGATGCCGGACGGCATTGCCTCTGGCAAGCCCCGGCACTAAGTGCGGCCGCATGAACGATCTCGCGTCCGCCCCGCGCCCCGAACGCCAGCGCAAGCCGGATTGGATTCGCGTCAAGGCGCCGATCAGCAAGGGCTATCACGAGACGCGGCAACTCATGCGCGATCTTTCGCTGAACACCGTGTGCGAAGAGGCTGCCTGCCCCAATATCGGCGAATGCTGGACGAAGAAGCACGCCACGGTGATGATCCTTGGTGACGTGTGCACTCGTGCCTGCGCTTTCTGCAACGTGAAGACGGGCATGCCGCGCACAGTCGACCCGCTCGAGCCGGCGCACGTGGCCGCCGCCGCGGCGAAACTGGGTCTCGAGCATATTGTGGTCACGAGCGTCGACCGCGACGATCTGGCGGACGGCGGGGCCGGACAGTTCGTCAAGGTTGTCGAGGCGCTCCGGCGGGAGACACCCAATACGACGATCGAGATCCTCACACCCGATTTCCGCAACAAGATGCGGCCTGCGGTCGAGGCGATCTGCGAAGCGGGCCCAGACGTTTACAACCACAATCTCGAAACCGTCCCGCGGCTATACCCCACGATACGGCCCGGTGCGCGCTATTACGCCTCCCTTCGATTGCTCGAAGAGGTCAAGGCGCATGACCCCCTGATCTTCACCAAGAGCGGGATAATGATGGGTTTGGGCGAAGCGAGGCTCGAGGTCCACCAAGTGATGGACGACATGCGCAGTGCCGACGTCGACTTCATCACGATGGGCCAGTATCTCCAACCCACCCCGCGCCACGCCAAAGTCGAAGAGTTCGTCACGCCCAAGGCATTTGCCGCTTATGGCTCGATCGCCCGAGCGAAGGGCTTCCTGCAGGTGGCTGCGAGCCCGCTGACGCGTTCGAGCTATCATGCCGGCGACGACTTCGCAGCCATGAAAGCCGCACGCGAGGAACGTCTCTTGCGGGCCGGCGCAGGAGGCAAAGTCGGGCTGGCCAGCTGATGCCGGGTATCCACGAAGTCCAGGCCCTGCCTTACTCAGTCGAACAGATGTTCGACCTCGTGGCCGATGTAGGGCGATACCAGGAATTCCTACCCTGGGTGATTGCCACCCGCGTCAGATCGGACAGCGAGACGGAACTGGTTGCCGACATGCTGGTCGGATTCAAGCACTTGAGGGAGAAGTTCACATCCCGCGTCGAGAAGGATCGGCCGCAACGGCTCGAGGTCTTTTACCTCGATGGGCCGATGAAGGATCTCGACAACCGCTGGCTTTTCCGGCCCCGGACGGACGGGGGCTGCGAAGTGGATTTCTGCGTCGATTTCACGTTCCGCAACTCGGTGTTCGAGGCGCTCGCGGGTCAGTACTTCGACCGTGCGTTCCGCCGCATGGTTGCAGCGTTCGAAGCGCGGGCGCACCAGCTCTACGGCAATAGCAGTTCCAGCGCCGCCAGCGTGGCCTGACGGCGCACTTCGGAGCGGCTACCGCCGTCGAAGTGCCGCATTTCCCCTTCAGGCTCACCTTCGTCGTCGCGGCGGGCGCGGGCGAACACGACCGTACCGACGGGCTTTAGCGCCGTGCCCCCGTCGGGACCTGCCACTCCGCTGATGGCTACCGCGACATCGGCCTCGCTATGCCGCAGCGCGCCCTGCGCCATGGCCCACACGCACGCGATAGAGACCGCGCCAAAGGTTTCGATGATGTCGTTCGAGACGTCGAGTTCCTGGTGCTTGGCCTCGTTTGAATATGTCACGAAGCCGCGATCGAGTACGGCCGAGGAACCCGGAATCTCTGTCAGCGCGGCCGCGACAAGGCCGCCGGTGCAGCTTTCCGCCAGCGAAATGCGTCGCCCGCACTTGACGTTCTCCTCTACCACCCTGCGGGCGAGGTCGACAATCTCGGCGGGGAGCAGGTTGCTCACGTCAGGCCTGGCAAATCTGAGGACCCTTGGGCTTGGTCATCGCCATCACGAACGCGATCAGCGCGCCGCTGTCGCGCGGGTTCATGACCGAAGCCAATTGCATGCCGCGTTCCACGTTGCCGCAATGCTCCGGCTTTACCGTTTCGCCGATCTTCTGCGCGATCATCGCGTCGACCAGCGGCCGAACCGAGTTGTCGGGCAGGGTAGCGAAGAAAGCGATTGGGTCGTTCGCCTTCGACGTTCCCGGCTTCGGCGCGCCGATAAACTTGAGGAGCGCCGACTTGGCAACGGGCCAGGCCTCGCTTTGCAAGGCGGCGTACTTGGCCACAAAGGCGTTGCCCTTGGTGGCGAGGAAACCGTTCGCTGAGAGCTTCGAGGCGCATTTGCCACGCACCCCTTCGACCACGGCAGGGACGGCATAGACCGCCATCTGCGCCACTTCCCGTTCGGTCAGGCAGGCCTTGGCGGCTTGCACCTGAGCCTGCGCTTGAGCGGGGATCAACGCAGCGAGGACGGCGAGAGCCGCGGATATGGGGAGACGTTGCACAGCAGAACCCTTACGAATTGCGGATGACGGTAGCCACGGCCTGTGCGGCGATACCCTCGCCGCGCCCGGTGAAGCCAAGACGTTCCGTGGTAGTGGCCTTCACATTTACCGCGCCTGCATCGACTCCCGCAAGCTCCGCCAGCCGGTGCTTCATCGCCTCACGATGCCTCCCGATCTTCGGCGCCTCGCATATCAATGTCACGTCCATATTGCCGAGCCGGTAACCCGCCTCGGCCACGAGCAAGATGGCATGTTCGAGGAAGCGCGACGAGGGTGCGCCTTTCCATTGGGCATCGCTCGGCGGAAAGTGCTGTCCGATATCGCCGCGGCCGATGGCGCCGAGCAGCGCGTCGACTATCGCGTGAATGCCGACGTCAGCATCCGAATGACCGGCAAGGCCCCGATGATGGTCGATCTTCACGCCGCAGAGCCAGAGTTCCTCGCCCGCAACGAGGCGGTGCACGTCGTAGCCTGTTCCGGTGCGGATCAGAGGCGCCTCGGCCATAAAGTCCGCCGCGAACGTGAGCTTGCTCATTGCCTCGTCGCCGTCGACGAGCGCGACCGTGCCCCCGTGCTCCCGCAGCACCTGGGCATCGTCTCCGGCGGTGAACTCGCCCTGCCACGCCTGGTGGGCTGCGATGATGGCCGCGGTGCGAAACGCCTGCGGAGTCTGGACCCGCCGCAGGGTGCTGCGGTCGGCCGAGCCCGTCATAATCCCCGCCCCGTCCACCACCAGGCTATCGACGATCGGCAGCACCGGTATGGCCCCGGGGTGCTGTTCGAGCGCGGCGAGAAGCCGCTCGATGACTGCCAAAGGTAGTGTCGGGCGCGCGGCGTCGTGAATAAGCACCCGCTCGCTGCTCGCGACGGCCGCCAGACCGCGTGAAACCGACTCCTGCCTTGTCGCGCCGCCAACTACCTGTCGTGCCGGAAGGCCCGCCAGGGCGCGGCTGGCGGTATCCCGCGCCCCCTTGGGGATTGTCACCACGACCGGGTCGGCGCCGGCGGCCAGTAGCGCTTCGACTGAGTGCCGCACGAGCGGTTTGCCGCGCCACAACGCAAACTGCTTGGGCACGGGCTGACCGGCCCGCAAACCCTGACCGGCTGCGACCACCACGGCGGCGAAAGGGGGGAGGGCGGCCATCTGCCAACGGCGCTACCGCCTTGCGCCCGCCTCATCAATCCACTATGCGCCTGCCCAATTTTTAGGCATCCGACATTGAACGCGCACCCTTCACCTCCGCCCCTGCGGCCGATCAGGATTGGTCCTGTGGCGATCGACACGCCCGTGGTACTGGCGCCGATGACGGGCGTCAGCGACCTGCCATTCCGCAGGCTGGTGCGCCAGCACGGCTCGGGGCTCAACGTCACGGAGATGATCGCCAGCCAGGCGGCAATCCGCGAGACGCGTCAGTCGATCCAGAAAGCGGCCTGGGCGCCGATCGAGGACCCGGTTTCCATGCAGTTGGTTGGCTGTGATCCGGTGTCGATGGGCGAGGCGGCCAAGCTGGCCGCCGACCGCGGCGCGGCAATCGTCGACATCAACTTCGGTTGCCCGGTTCGCAAGGTGGTCGGCCAGTACGCCGGCAGTGCGCTCATGCGCGAAGTCCCGCTGGCCATCGAGCTGATGAAAGCTTGCGTCAAAGCGGTTGAAATACCGGTGACGGTCAAGATGCGCATGGGCTGGGACCACGACAGCCTCAACGCGCCCGAACTCGCTCGCATCGCCGAGGATCTGGGCGTGCAAATGATCACGGTTCATGGCCGCACTCGCAACCAGATGTACAAGGGCGAGGCCGATTGGGTCTTCATCCGCAAGGTAAAGGAAGCGGTGGGCGTGCCGGTGATCGTCAACGGCGACATCTGCTCCATCGAGGATGCCGCAAAAGCGCTCGAGCAATCCGGCGCCGACGGGCTGATGATCGGCCGCGGCGCTTATGGACGACCGTGGCTGCTCGGCCAGGTCATGCACTGGTGGAAAACCGGCGAAGCGCGCGCCGATCCCGATATCGACGCCCAGCATGCCACGCTCCGCGAGCACTATCGCGCAATGCTCGATCACTACGGCGAGGACACCGGCGTCAAAATGGGCCGCAAGCACATCGGCTGGTACACGAAGGGGCTCCACGGCTCGGCCGAGTTCCGCAACAAGGCAAACTTCATCGACGACGCCGCACAGGTGCTGGGCGAGATCGATCGGTTCTACGAGCCGCTGTTGCGCCGGCAGGCGGCGTGATCGAGGCGGCAAGCGGAGCGCCCGGACCCCGCGCTCAGGTCGCCGGACTCGTCTTTGCCGTCCTCCTGCTCGATCCGCAGATGACCATAGTCGAGGCCAATCCGGCCGCGGAAGAAATGCTCGGCCGCAGCGCGCACAGGATGGTTGGTGCCAGGCTGTTCGATGTCGTCTCGATCGACGATCCCAGGGTGTCGGCGCATTCCCGCGAGGACAGCACGCCGCTCGTAGCCCGCGGGGTCAAAGTGCGCGCCGGGGAAATGGAGCGACGGGTCAACCTCACGATGTCGCCATTGCCGACGCACCCGGGTTGGCGCGTGGTCACCCTTTCGGATGCGGGCGCCGACGAAATGGCCGCAGAGGGCAATCCAGGCAGCGGGCTCGGCGCACCTGCGGTGCTGGCGCATGAGATCAAGAACCCGCTCGCAGCCATCCGCGGGGCAGCGCAACTCATCGCACGCCGGATGGACGCCAAGGACAGGCCTCTGGCGGACCTGATCGCCACCGAGGTTGCCCGCATAGCCTCCCTGATAGACCGCATGCAGCGGATTGGCGCGCGAGGAGCTGAACCCAACGTCCCGCTTAACCTGCATGAAGCGGTGCGCCAGGCGATCGCGACCGTTCGCGGCGGGGGCTTACGGGGGACTGAGTTGGTCGAAGAATTCGACCCGTCGTTGCCCGCGGTGCTCGGCAACGAGGGTGGTCTGGAGCAGATAGTGATCAACCTTTTGGCCAATGCGCGCGACGCCTGCGCCGGGCGGGAACGGGCGCGAATCAGGGTCAGGACGCGCTATGTCAGCGGGCTGATCTTCAATGCTATCCGGCCGGGTCGCTCGATACGGCTGCCGATCGAACTTACGATCACCGATAATGGCCCGGGCATAGACCCGGCTCTCCGCGGAAATGTGTTCGAGCCGTTCGTGAGCAGCAAGAAGAGCGGGCAGGGCTTGGGTCTCGCACTGGTCCGAAGGCTCGTCGAGGACATGGACGGGCGCATTGCGTACGACCGCGACGATAAGGTGGGTCTGACGCATTTCCGCATTCACTTGCCGATCGCGAAACAAGGGTAACGCACATGGCGGGCCGGATTCTGCTGGTAGAGGACGATGTCGGCATCGCCACGGTGATCGTCACGGCGCTGGAGGACGAAGGTTTCGAGGTCGACCGCGTCGAGGGCATAGCCCAGCGCGACACCAAGCTAGCGGGCGGCGCTTACGCGGTGATGCTGACGGACGTCGTGCTTACCGACGGAGACGGGTTGGCTACCCTCGGCACGGTAACCGAGCGCCATCCGGAACTGCCGGTTATCGTTCTGTCGGCGCAAAACACCCTTGACACGGCAGTGCGTGCGACCGAGCTTTCTGCCTTCGAGTACTTCCCCAAGCCTTTCGACCTTGACGACCTGGTCCGAGCCGTCGTGCAGGCCGCCGGGCCGCGGGGAGGGGGAGGGCAGGCCGCACCCGACGAAAGCGGGGAGGGGCTTCCGCTGGTCGGACGCAGTCGCGCGATGCAGGGGGTCTATCGCATGATCACCCGGGTGCTGCGCAACGACCTCACGGTTCTCATCCTGGGCGAATCCGGAACCGGCAAGGAACTGGTGGCGGAAGCGATCCACCAGCTGGGCCATCGCAAATCCGGTCCGTTCGTTGCCGTCAACGCCGCGGCCATCCCGCACGAACTCATCGAAAGCGAACTGTTCGGACACGAGAAGGGCGCGTTTACCGGCGCGATCGCCCAGGCCATCGGCAAGTTCGAGCAGGCCAATGGCGGCACGCTGTTCCTTGACGAAATCGGTGACATGCCCTTGGAGGCCCAGACGCGGCTGTTGCGCGCGCTGCAGTCCGGCCGGATCCGACGTGTCGGCGGTCGGCAGGAGATTTCGGTCGATGTGCGCATAGTCGCCGCGACCAACCGCGACCTCGCGCCGATGATCGCAGCAGGGTCTTTCCGCGAGGACCTGTTCTATCGGCTTAACGTCGTGCCTATCGAGCTGCCGCCCTTGCGCGAGCGCCGCGACGATATCGCGGCCTTGGCGCGTCATTTCCTCTCGCTGGCGGTGGCCGAAGGACTGCCCAGACGCCGCATCGACGATGACGCCGTTGCTCAACTGGGACAGTATCCTTGGCGGGGCAATGTCCGCGAGCTTCGCAACGCGCTTTACAGGCTGGCCTTGATGGCGCGCGAAGAATCGATCGACGTGGATACTGTCTGCCAAGTCCTGGGGGCGCCCGTCCGGGCCGGGACAAGCGGGGCTAAGTCCGGGTTTGCCGAAGCTCTGGATGCCTGGTTGCGGGTCAATCCGGTGCGCGAAGGGCAGCTTTACGATGACGCGGTCGCCCAGTTCGAGCGACCGTTGCTCGCCCATGCCCTCGCGGAAACCGGCGGCAATCAACTTCGCGCTGCCCGTCTACTCGGTATTAACCGGAACACGCTGCGCAAGCGACTAACGGAGTTGCAGCTCGACCCCGACGACTGCGCACGGCTTCGCTGAAGCGCCTCGCCGAAAAGTCCTTGCATAATTGCAACAGTGCAGTTGTAACCGCGCAACGATGGCGGCTCGGGACATTCTTGCTGCGGCGGCTGCCGCTCCGCGCCGCAGCCCTCGCTGGTGGCGCCGCTTCGTGGTCGCCAGTCGCAAGGCCAATTTCTATCTGATTCTCGAGATCGTGGCAGCGCTTACGTTCGCTGGAATGGTGTGGACGACATGGTATGCCTTCACGAGCACGCCGCCGGATGGCCAATTGCTGCCATCTCGCCAGGTCGCGGGCTTGCTCATTGCGACGCTGTTGCCGGCGATGGCGTTGCTCGTTTTGCTCGGACGGCGGCTCGCTCTTCGCCGAGCAGCGGGCACAACCGCTCGGCTCCACGTTCGGCTTGTGTTCTTCTTTTCGCTGGTTGCGGCAATCCCGACGCTGCTTGTGGCCGCCTTCGCTGCGTTTCTGTTCCAGTCGGGCGTCGATTTCTGGTTCTCCGACAACTCGCGCGGCTTGATGCAAAACGCGAACAACCTCGCCCGCGGGTATTACGAGCAGAACCAACTCCAGGTGGGCCAGCATACCGTCGCGATGGCATCCGACATCGGGTATTACCTCGGTACTTTCAAACTGACCGATCCAGAGTTCGCGGACGTCTACCGGCAGCAAATCCAGGCTCGCGAGCTTAACGAGTCGGGTATTCTCCAGCGCCTTCCAAACGGCTCATTCCGCACGGCGGCGATCGCCAATCTTCAGTCTGACAACAAGCCGGTGTCCTTCGCTGCCGAGGCGCTTGCGGATCTTGAGCAGGGTGAGCCGGCGGTCATTCGCGGCAATTCCACCCGGATCGAGGCACTCGCACCGATCGACCTAGGGGCGGGCATATTCCTTTACACCGCGCGCAACACCGAATCACTTGGTTTTAGCCAATGGCGCAGCGCTCAAGCCGTCGCCAGCGGCTATGACTTGCTGACCAAGCGGACACGCGAATTGCAGCTCCGCTTCAATCTGGCTCTGTTCTTTGTCAGCCTCGCCCTCGTAGGGCTTGCCGTGTGGTTTGCGTTGCGGTTTGCGGACCGGCAGGTGGAACCGCTGACCGAACTGGTCGGTGCCGCCCGCAGGATCGGCACCGGCGACTTCGCGCGAGTCGAGGGGCGCACCGGATCGGACGAGATCGGCATGCTCAACCGTGCCTTCAACCGAATGGCAGGGCAGATCGAACAGCAGACTGCGGCGTTGCTCGGCGCCAACCATCAGTTGGAAGAGCGCCGCGCATTTATCGAGGCGGTAATCGAGTCCATTTCGGCCGGCATCGTCACGATCGACCGCGAAGGTCGCGTGTTGCTGATGAACAGCTCGGCGCAGGAACTTGTACTGGGCGAAAAGGGCCCCGTGCCGGCCGCCGTGCCGCTGGCCGAGATCGCTCCCCAGCTTGCCACGCTCGTCGATGCGCGGTTGTCGAGTGGCATCGTGAACTGGACCAAGGGCGGCGAGCTGCTCACGCTCGCGGTCAAGGTGGCCGACGCGCCCGAGGGGCGGGTGATCACTTTCGAGGACATTACCCGCCAGATCCTCGACCAGCGCCAGGCCGCTTGGTCGGACGTCGCGAGGCGGATCGCGCACGAGATCAAGAACCCGCTTACGCCAATCCAGCTCGCGACCGAGCGGTTGAAGCGCCGTTACCGCAAGCAGATCGCGACCGACGGCGAGCTGTTCGACGAGCTCACCAACACGATCGTGCGGCAGGTCGGCGACCTGCGGAAGATGGTCGACGAGTTCTCCAGCTTCGCCCGCCTGCCGAAGCCCGTATTCCGGACCGAAGACGCCCATGATCTCGTGAAGCAGGCCTTGTTCCTGCAGGAAGTCGCCCACCCCGAGATCAACTTCAAATTGGCCGCCGACGCGGAAGGAGAGATGTCCATCGCCTGCGACCGGCACCAGTTGGGGCAGGCGATGACGAACGTGCTCAAGAACGCGGTCGAGGCCATCGAGGCCCGCACCCGGTCGGCCGAGCCCGACTATCGTGGCCGCATCGGCGTAGCTATGAGCGCCACTCCGGACATGATCGCCATCGCAGTCGACGACAACGGCGTCGGCCTGCCTCAGGATCGCGAACGCATCGTTGAACCGTACGTGACGACCCGAGAGAAGGGCACCGGCCTCGGCCTAGCGATCGTAAACAAGATCGTCGAGGAGCACGGGGGCGATATGAGTTTCGCTGGCACGCCGGGCGGCGGCACGCGAGTGACCTTGCGCTTTGCGCGCGATCCGCTGGCCGAGCGCGGCACGGTGGCAGCGGAATAACTGGAGGATTGATGGCGCTCGATATTCTGATCGTCGACGACGAACGCGACATCCGCGAACTCGTGGCCGGCGTTCTCAGCGACGAAGGTTACGAATGCCGGACCGCGGGGGACAGCACCGCGGCGCTGGCCGCCGTCGATGCGCGGCGGCCGAGCCTCGTCCTGCTCGACGTCTGGCTTCACGGCAGCCCGATGGACGGGCTCGAAGTGCTCGACGAGATCAAGAAGCGCGAGCCGGAGTTGCCGGTGATCATCTTCTCGGGCCACGGCAACATCGACACCGCCGTCAGCGCAGTGAGCCGGGGGGCGATGGACTTCATCGAAAAACCCTTCGAAGCCGAGAAACTGTTGCTGCTCGTCCAACGCGCGACCGAGACCGAGCGCTTGCGGCGCGAGAACACGCGCCTGCGCGAAGGGTTCGCGCGGGGCGAAGAGTTCACCGGCAATTCGGCCGCGATCAACGCGGTGCGCGCCACGCTGAAGCGTGTTGCAAACACGGGCAGCCGGATCCTGATCAGCGGCCCGGCCGGGGCCGGCAAGGAAGTGGCGGCCCGCCTGCTCCATGCCTGGAGCCCCCGTACCGACGGTGCGTTCGTGATCGTCAATTCCGCCCGCATCACGCCCGAGCGGTTCGAACAGGAGCTGTTCGGCGAGGAAGCCGACGGCAAACTGCTCCGTCCGGGATTGCTCGAAATGGCGGACGGCGGGACGCTCTACCTCGACGAGGTGGCCGACATGCCGCTGTCGACGCAGGCCCGCATCCTCCGCGTGCTGACCGAGCAGAGCTTCGTTCGCGTCGGCGGCACCCGCCAGGTGCGGGTGGACGTGCGGGTGGTTTCGTCGACTTCGCGCGACCTTGCCCGCGAAATGGAAGAAAAGCGGTTCCGGGAGGACTTGTTCTACCGGCTCAACGTGGTGCCGATAACGATTCCGTCGCTCGCCGAACGCCGCGACGACATCCCGGCGCTCGCCGAGCATTTCTTCATCCGCTACGCCACCGAGCAGGGGGTCCCGCCACCGACCATCTCGCCCGAAGCCATCGCCGCGCTCCAGGCGTACGACTGGCCCGGAAACGTGCGCCAGCTGCGCAACGTCGTCGAGCGGACGATCATCATGACCCCCCGCGACCGCATCGCCGAGGTCGAGGCGGACATGCTTCCCAGCGAGGTAGCCGGCGGGCGTCTGGGCGGGGGAGGGGGCGTCTCCGCCCTGATGGGTGTGCCGCTTCGCGAAGCACGGGAAAGCTTCGAGCGCGAATACCTGACGATCCAGATACGGCGCTTCTCCGGCAACATCTCGAAAACGGCGAGTTTCATCGGGATGGAGCGCTCGGCGCTGCACCGCAAACTGAAGCTGCTCGGCATGGGAGATCGCAACGGCGAGGAATAGATGCGGGGGCCGCCGGAACGCGGGTGCAGCAAAAGCATTTGCGAAATAAGGCGGACGCCCCATAAAATGGTCGTGACATCCGGTGGGCGGTTTTCGAATCGTGCGCCAGACTGCGGACCGCGAACCTTATGGGGAGTGGCCGCCAACAATGGAGACCGCTCAAGTGTCCACATCACGCACGCTTTCCGCGCGCCCGAAACCCGCCACGGAAGAAGAACCGCGCACCGAGTCGGCCCCCACCTCCGGGGGCAAGCAGCAGAGCCTGCAGGACGCTTTCCTGAACCTTCTCCGCAAGAGCAAGACACCGGTGACGATGTTCCTCGTTAAAGGGGTTAAGCTTCAGGGGATCGTCACCTGGTTCGACAACTTCTCGATCCTCCTGCGTCGCGACGGCCAGTCCCAGCTCGTCTACAAGCACGCGGTTTCGACTATCATGCCGACCAGCCCGATCGACGCGGCCCAGTTCGGCAGCCAGGGCTCGAACGCTAAGCAGCGTCTCCTGCAGGATGTGTTCCTCAGTCGGGTCCGCGAGGCGGAGGTGCAGGTGACGATGTTCCTCGTCAACGGGGTGATGCTGCAGGGCAAGATCGCCGCGTATGACCTATTCTGCATGCTGCTCGAGCGGGAAGGCTATGTCCAGCTGGCCTACAAGCACGCCGTGTCGACGATCCAGCCCGCGACCGCGGTCGATTTGAGCGACGAATTCGAAGGCGATAGCGACTGAGCTTCGATGACGACCTGATGGGCGAAGTCTCGCGCGGCGCGCGGGCTCTCGTCGTGTGCCCGGATGTGCGGGGCCGCCACCACGACCTCGAACCCGAAGCGCGGCTGGAGGAGGCGAAGGGGCTCGCCCTCGCGATCGGGATCGAGGTGGTTGAAGCGTTTGTTCTGTCGGTCCGTCAGGTCAAGCCGGGGACCCTGTTCGGTGCGGGCCAGGTCGAGAACATCGCCACCGCCTGCGAACAGAGCGAAGCCGAACTGGTCATCGTCGACGGTGCTCTGAGCGCCATCCAGCAGCGTAATCTCGAAGACAAGCTCAAGCGCAAGGTCATCGATCGGACGGGGCTGATCCTCGAGATCTTCGGCGAGCGCGCCGCCACCGCCGAGGGCCGACTTCAGGTCGAACTGGCGCATCTCGACTACCAGCAGAGCCGTCTGGTCCGATCGTGGACCCACCTTGAGCGCCAGCGCGGCGGCTTCGGCTTCCTCGGCGGGCCCGGTGAGACCCAGATCGAGGCCGACCGCCGCATGATTCGCCAGCGGATGGGCCGCTTGCGCAAGGAGCTGGAAGGCGTCCGCAAGACCCGCACGCTACACCGCGAGCGGCGGGGAAGGGCGCCCTGGCCCGTCATCGCGCTGGTCGGCTACACAAACGCGGGAAAATCGACGCTTTTCAATCGGTTGACCGGCTCCGAAGTGATGGCCGAGGACCTGCTGTTTGCAACGCTTGACCCCACGATGCGGGCAATCGCGCTGCCTGGCGTCGAAAAGGCCATACTGTCGGACACGGTGGGCTTCATTTCCGACCTTCCCACGCAGCTCGTCGCGGCGTTCCGCGCGACGCTGGAGGAGGTGACCGGTGCCGACCTGATCCTGCATGTCCGCGATATCGCCAGCCCGTCGAGTCAGGCGCAGAAGACACAAGTGCTTGAGGTGCTCGGTGATCTGGGAGTGACCCAGGGCGAAGCGGGCGAGGGGATCCCGATCATCGAGGTGTGGAACAAGCTCGACCTCCTACCTCAGGAAGAAGCTGACAGCATCCGCCACGCGGCCGAAGCGGATGACATGACGATCGCGATCTCGGCCGTCACCGGCGAAGGCGTCGAGGAAATGGTCGCCCGGCTCGGCTCGCAGCTCACCAAGGGCGCGCGCGTCCACCAATTCGTTTTGCCCGCGAGCGCCGGGCGACAGATCGCCTGGCTCCACGCGCATGGCGAAGTCCTCGACGACAGCGATGCGGGGGCGGGGGCCGATGGGCCCGTGCGGCGCCTTACGGTGCGGCTCGCCTCAAAGGAACTGGGTCGGTTCGAAAGCCTATGAGCGCTCGCTGGCCTTGACGGCCTGCCAGAGCGACTCCTGCTCGTCGAGCGATCGCTCTGCGAAGTCCCCACTGGCCAGTTCCTCCATCGCCCGGAAACGGCGTTCGAACTTGGCGTTTGCCGCGCGTAAGGCATCTTCTGGCGCGATCCCGTAAGCGCGGACGAGGTTTGCGGCGGCGAACAACAGGTCCCCGGCTTCCTCAAACCGCCCTTCGTCATCGCTTTCCGCCAGTTCCCGGGCTTCCTCCGCCAGCTTGCCGGCGGGCCCCACGGGATCGGGCCAGTCGAAGCCGACCCGGGCCGCCCGCTTCTGCAGCTTGTCGGCCCGCATTAGTGCAGGCAGCGCGACCGCCACGCCATCAAGCGCGCTCCGGGCGCCCTTCTCGGCACGTTCGGCGGCCTTGAGCGCTTCCCAGCGCGCGTCGCGGCTTTCTCCGGGTAGCTTGGCCCGCAACTCCTCTGAGCCAAAGACGTGCGGATGGCGTGCCTCGAGCTTGTCGGCGATTGAGCGCGCTACGTCGTTGAACTCGAACTGGCCGGCTTCTTCCGCGATGCGCGCCTGGAACACGACTTGGAACAGGAGGTCGCCGAGTTCGTCACGAATGTCGGCAATGTCGCCGCGCGCGACGGCGTCGGCCACTTCGTACGCTTCCTCGATAGTATGCGGGACGATCGTCTCGAACCGTTGCGCACAATCCCATTCGCATCCGATTTGCGGATCGCGGAGGGTGGCCATTATCTGGAGGAGGCGGGTAAGCTGATCCGACATCTTGGGACGATAATATATATTATGTTAAATGAAGTGTAAGGCGAGAGGGGGAGATCATCCCATCACCATGGAGAACACGAGAAACACTGCGGCGAATATTCCGCCCCACACCAGCGCCATGCGAATGCTCTCCTTCCAGCCGAGACGAAACGACGCCACGGCGCTTCCGGCCAGGATCAGCCAGGCGAACAGCGCGATCAGTTGGACGGCGCTACCGTCGCTCATAAGTGCACCTGCAGACCGTCGTAACCGACCAGGACTCTGGCCGGAACTTCACCCGAAAGCGTCACATAGTCCATGCTCTTGTCGAGATGCGTGAGGACCGCGCGCTTGGCGCCGGAGCGCCTCACCAGATCGAGCGACATCTCCAAGTGCGCGTGCGTCGGGTGCGGTCGGCGGCGAAGACAGTCGACGACAAGCAGGTCGACGCCGCAGAACAGCGAGACCATCGCGGGCACAATTTCACTGAAGTCCGTCGCGTAACCAATTGATTTGCCATCAGCATCGAACTTGTAGGCGGTCGATTGGGCAGGACCGTGCGGCATCTGGCACTTGTCGATGCCGAACCCGGCGAAAATGCGCAGCTTTTCCAGCGTATTGAGCTCGCAAATCGTTGGATAGCCGTGCTCGCCCGCGAAGACGTAGCTGAAGCGAGCGCGCAACCGGCGTGCGGTCTCATCGGCCGCGAAGCCAGGCAGCGGCCCCGAGCGATCGTAACGCATGACCCGCAGGTCATCGATGCCGTGGCAGTGGTCCGCATGGTCGTGCGTCCAGAACACGCCATCCACTTTGTCGATGCGGTTGGCGAGCAATTGGTGGCGCAAGTCCGGCGAGGTATCGACCAGCAGCCGCTTGCCGGCGCTGCTTTCGACGATGATCGACACCCGGGTGCGGCGGTTTTTCGGCTCGGCCGGATCGCAATCGCCCCAGTCTTCGCCGATCCTCGGCACCCCGGTCGAGGTGCCCGCGCCCAGCATAATCAGCTTCACGCGGCTTTCCTGAACAATCCGAAGAAGTTGCGCGAGGTTGTTTCCGCGAGTTCCTCAAGAGTTTCGCCGCGCAGATCGGCCACGAACGCGGCCGTGTCACGCACGAAGGCCGGCTCGCACGGGCGCCCGCGGTGCGGAACGGGGGCAAGGAACGGGCTGTCGGTCTCGACCAACAGCCGATCGGCGGGCAACTCTACCGCGACAGCCTGCAGCTCCTTGGCGTTCTTGAATGTGACGATGCCCGACAACGAAATCGTCAGGCCCAGGTCGAGCACCCTGCGCGCGAAGTCTGCGGAGGCGGTGAAGCAATGGATCAGGGCCGGAAACGTCCCCTGCTCCATTTCCTCCGCCAGAATGGACGCCGTATCGTCCTCCGCGTCCCGCGTGTGGATGATGATGGGCAGCCCGGTCTCACGCGCGACGCCGATGTGCATGCGGAACAGGTCGCGCTGCACCGCCCGGTCGGATTTGTCGTAATAGTAGTCGAGGCCGCTTTCGCCGATGGCGATGACCTTGGGATGCGTGGTGGCGTCGAGCAAGGCTTCGCGGCCAAGGTCGGCATGGCCGTCCGCTTCATGGGGGTGAATGCCGACGCTGGCCCACACATCGGGTTCGCGCTCGGCGGTGCCAATCACCTTATTCCACTCGCTCAAGCGGGTGGAGATGTTGAGCATTCCCGTCACTCCGGCCGCCCTCGCCCGCGCTAGGACGCCGGCACGGTCTTGGGCGACGCCCTCGTACTCGAGGTGGCAGTGGCTATCGATCAACCTCACGCCGCATCCTCGGCGGGCAGCTCCAGGCGCGGGAACACGCCGACGGGCTGCGCCAGCCGGAAGTCCGATGTTGCCAGCCGCTCGAACCAGCCGGCGTCGTTCAACGCAGCGTAGTCGCGCTCCCCCGTAGCGATGCCCATCTGGTCGAGCAAGCGGTCAGCCGACGTCGGCACCACCGGGCGAATGGAGATCGCCAGGTCTCGCACCGCCGTGAATAGCGTGAGAAGCACCGCCCGCATACGCTCGGGATCGCTCTTGCGCAGTGCCCACGGCGCTTGCTCATCGACATACTGGTTGCAAGCGAACACCGCGCGCATCCACGCTTCGATACCAGCCGAGAAGTCCAATGCATCGAATGCCGCGGGCAGATCGCCTTTTGCAGCGCTCGATACGGCCGAATGAAGCGCTTCATCGACATCGTTCGGCGCGAATGGTGTCAGCTTTCCATCGAGATTCTTGAAGATCATCGACAGCACGCGCTGCGCCAGGTTGCCGAAGCTGTTCGCCAGCTCGGCGTTGCACCGGGTAACGATCGCCTCGGCGGAAAAGCCGCCGTCCTTGCCGAACGGTACCTCCGCGAGGAGGAAGTAGCGCAACTGGTCCACGCCAAACTGCTCGGCAAGTTCTATCGGATCGACGACGTTGCCTAGGGACTTCGACATCTTCTCGCCGCGGTGAAGCAGGAACCCGTGCCCGAACACCGCCTTCGGCGGCGGCAGCCCGGCGCTCTTGAGAAAGGCCGGCCAGTAGACGGCGTGAAAACGAACGATGTCCTTGCCGATCAGATGCAGGTCGGCCGGCCAGAAGCGTGCGAATTCTCCGTCGCGGTCGGGAAAGCCAATGCCGGTGAGATAGGTCGTCAGCGCATCGACCCATACGTACATCACATGGCCGGGGCTGCCGGGCACCGGCACCCCCCAGTCGAAGCTGGTCCGCGATACGGACAGGTCGCGTAGATCCTGTCCCTTGAGGAACGACAGTACTTCATTGCGCCGGCTCTCGGGCTCGAGGAAACCCGGACTCTCGTTCAATTCGATCAGATAATCGCGGTACTTGGAAAGCCGGAAGAACCAGCTTTCCTCGACGTTCCATTCGACAGGCGTTCCCTGGGGGGAAATTTTTTGACCGCCCTCGCCCTTGATCAGCTCGCTTTCGTCGTAGAACGCCTCATCACGGATCGAATACCAGCCTTCGTAGCGATCGAGATAAAGGTCGCCACTGGCGGCCATGCTTTCCCAGATGGCCCGGCTCGCCGCGTGGTGCTGCTCTTCTGTCGTTCTGCGAAATGCGCTATAATCGATATGAAGAGCCTCACACATATCACGGAAATAGTTGGACATTTCCGTGGCAAACTCGTGCGTGTCGCGGCCTGCCTCACGCGCCGTCTTATCCATCTTAAGGCCGTGCTCATCTGTCCCGGTGACCAGCCGCACGTCGAAACCCAGCGCGCGTTTGTGGCGCGCGATCACGTCGGCCGCGATCGCTTCGTAGGCATGACCGATATGGGGCCGGCCGTTGGGATAACTGATCGCGGTCGTGAGGTAATAGGGTTCAGACATCGGCGAGGCTGCTAGCGGCGGCAGCCGAGGCGAGCAACCCGCCGATCTGCATCACCAGCAACCCGGGATCGAAGTTATGCGTCGGCGACTGCGCTGCTAGCCGCACCAGATCGGCGTGCGCATCGACCAATGCAGGGAGCGCGTGCCCCGGTGCCCGGTCCGCCATGCGCGCCAGCGTCGCCCGCGACAGATCGAGCACTGCGGCGACCCGCGCCCGGTCCGGCCGGGCGCCGATCTCGGCGGCCAGTTCCCCGCGCAAAGTAAAATCCGGATCACCGTTCGATACGATCTGCTGCATCAGCTGATCGACCGGCCCCAAGTCCTGCGCGATGAACTCGAACGCCGCGCCGGGCGAACCGGCCGCCGCGGCGATTGCCGCAGCCCGCGCGCCGGCGTCGGTATCCGGCGCTTCTGCGGCGAGGATGCGCCCGATCGCGGCGTCGTCCAGCGTCGGAAAGCGCAGCGTGCGGCAACGCGAGCGTATCGTCGGCAGCAGACGAGCTGGCCGATGCGCGACAAGCAGGAAGAATGTGCCGACCGGCGGTTCTTCGAGGCTCTTGAGCAGCGCGTTCGACGAGCCGGTTTCCATGTCGTCGGCGGGATCGATGATCACGGCGCGGCGCGACCCCAAGGTCGGCCGTGTCGTCAGCCGCCGCTGCATCTCGCGAATCTGCGAGATCTTGATATTGCGCGCAAGTTCGAAGTCTTTCCCCTCTTCCCGCTTCTTTTCCTCCTTATCGTCCTTCGGCAGGTGGGTCAGCACGATGATGTCGGGATGTTGGCCGGCAGGCTGCGGTACTCCCGCTTCTGTGACGAGTTCGCGCGCGGCCGCCATGGCGAAGCTCATCTTTCCGAGCCCCTTCTTGCCCGCCAGCAGCCAGGCGTGGTGCATGCGCGCGCCGCTCAGGCCTTCGCGCCATTCGCGCCAAGCGTCCTCGTGTCCCACCAGGGTCATTCGACGGCGTCCAGCAGTGGCGTGATCGCACGCCACACCGCTTGGTGGACTTGGTCCGGTGTTCCCGCGCTCGAAATCGTCGCGAAGCCGATGGCATCGCGCGCAGCGATAGTCGCGAAGCTGTCTTCGACCGCTCGGTGATAGGCACCGTCGCGCCCCCCTATCGCGTCGGCAGCATCGCCGTCGCGTGCCCGGGTCCGCGCGGCGGCGGTTGCGGCGTTCACAGTCAGCAGTATCGTCAGGTCGGGCCGCAATCCGCCACTGCCGATATCGTGGAGTGCAAGCACCGTGTCGTCTCCCACCCCGCCAGCGCCACCTTGATAGGCCCTGCTCGAGTCGACGAAGCGATCGCTCACGACCCATGTTCCGGAATCGAGCGCAGGCCGAATGAGCCGGGCCACATGGTCCGCTCGAGCGGCGGCGAAGAGAAGGGCTTCGGCTTGCGGACCCCACCCCTCGCCCGGTGGGTCGAGCAGCAGCCGGCGGATGGCCTCGGCCCCAGCGGTGCCACCTGGCTCTCTCGTCAATACGGCCGATATGCCTCGCGCTCGCAACGCGTCGGCGAGCAATCGAGACTGGGTGGACTTCCCGCAGCCCTCCCCCCCTTCGAATGCGACAAACCGCCCTCGATCCATCAAAATATACCCACGATGCCGTTGACCAGCCGCTGAAGTACGTTCGCCTCCGGAACGGCCTCGGCCGCGTGGAGAGGTACGCGTGATGGCTTGAGGCCGTCGACCGCGATTTCGAGCTCCGCCACTTGCTCGCCGAACTTGACCGGAGCGCGAAGAGGCCCGTCGTAATGAACCGTCAGCTTCACGGCCCCAGTCTGTCCTAGTGGGAGATCGTAGCCCACCGGCCGCGCAGCCACGAGACCCACGCTCCGCGAAGCGCCTCCTTGGACCCGCGCCTCTCCCACTACGGCATCCTTGGAGAACAACTGGTGGCCCTGAAACGCTTGGAAGCCCCATTCGAGGAACTCGCGCGAGGACTGCTTTTGCACCCGCGATGTGGGCGCGCCGGCGATGATCATGACCAGCCGCCGCCCGTCGCGTTCGGCACTACCAAGGAATCCGTAGCCGGCCTGGTTGGTGAAACCGGTCTTGATGCCGTCAGCACCCTCGACAATCCCCGTCACGGGGTCGTGATTGCGCTGCTCGAAGCCGTTGAACTTGAGCCGCTTGTGGCCGAAGTATCGCGCGTAAAGGTCCGGGTGGCGGGTGAGCATGGCATCGGCCAGCGTGGCGAGATCGCGCGCAGTGGTGAAGGTCCGCCCGTCGTCCATCCAACCGTTCGGCGTCCCGAAGTGGCTGTCGCGCATCCCGATGCGGCGCGCTGCCTGATTCATCTGGTCGACCCACTTCGGCAGCGAACCGGCCAGCCCTTCACCGAGGACGGCCGCCCCATCATTTGCCGAAACGGTGGTCACCCCGTGGAGAAGAGCATCGATGCTGACCCGCTGCCCGAGCGCGAGAAACATGGTCGAGCCCACGCTATGCCAGTCGGTCCAGGCCTTTTCGCTCACCATCAGCAACTGGTCTGGCGACACCTTGCCTGCGTCGATCATCTCGAATGCGGTGAATACCGTCATGACCTTGGTGATGGAGGCAGGCATGAAGCGCCGGTCGGGCTCGCGGGAGTAGAGAGTTTGGCCCGACGAAAGATCGACGAGTAGCGCGATGGGGACCTCGGGAGGAGGCGCGGCTGCCTCGATCGGCACCTGCTCCGCACCACCGGCCGCACTGGTCAGGCAAACGACCGCGCTGGCCGACACCATCTTGGCAAAAGTACTCAACTGCGCTCCAGACGCCAGGCGGAAACTGGCGATTTATCCTGCGATACAGACTCGCCGGCCGCTATAACCGGCACGCTTCACCTTGGCGAGCGCGGTACGGCACCCAACCGCGACCGCGGGCAGCTGCCGCAGAATTCGTCCGGCTCAGCGGGCGATCTCGTCGGCCAGTAGTCCCACGCTCATCGCGTAGTAGTTCGAGCAATTGTATTCGAGGATGACCCTGTAGTTCGCCGTCAGGAGCCACGCGCGGGTGCCCGGCCCGTCCGGTTGGAACAACGAGGCGGTGACGGTATCGTCAAGGTAGACCTGCGGCTGTACCCCTAGCGCCCGCCATTCTCCCACGCTCATCCAGCGACTGTGGCGGCCGTGAACCTGATTGCATACCGGCGCGTTCATCGTCGAGCGAAGCGCAGCCCAGTCGAGGCCGGCGGGAACATAGGCCTGCACACCCCACGGTTGCCCCCTCCGCCAGCCCGCGTCGCGAAAGTAGTTGGCGATCGAGGCGAGCGTGTCGGTACGGTTGGTCCAGATGTTGCGGCGGCCGTCGCCATCACCGTCCTGTGCCAGGCGGAGGTAGATACTCGGCAGGAACTGGGGGTACCCGAATGCGCCCGCCCAGCTTCCCTTGAGGGTCGAGCGCTCGACCCCCAGGTCTGCGATCTTCAGCAGGTCGACGAACTCAGTCGCGAAAAGCTCGCGCCGCCGGCCTTCCCAGGCGAGAGTAGCCAGGCTGCGGGCAAGATCGAAATCGCCGGTATAGCTGCCGTAATTGGTCTCGTGTCCCCAGATCGCCACGAGCATTTTGGCAGGGACGCCATAGCGCGCCTCCAGTTGGGTCGCGAGTGGGCCGAGCGCCTGGTAGTTGCGCCGCCCGCCGCTTATTCGCGCCGGATCGACGTGCTGGTCGAGGTAGCGCTGCAGGGGCGAGAAACTGCCGCTGCTCGAAGGCGTGCCCGGTTGGCTGCGGTCGAGCTGGATCACCCGTTGGTTGGGCGTGAGGTCGTATGTCATCCGCTGGATCGTCGCCTCGCTGACTCCTTCTGCGCGGGCCCTGGCGATGAGAACCTGGAGGTAACTGTCGAACGACATTTCCTGCGCCGTTGACGGTACGGCAGTGCAGGCGACGGCAAACGAAGAGAGAATTGCAAGCAGTGTCAGGCGCATGGGGCTTTGTCGCATAGCCCTGACAACGGCGCAAACCGCAAAGGGTTCGTGACAAGCGCAATCTGTCTCGCTAGCCGCTCGGTTGATCGGACAGGTGGCCGAGTGGTTTAAGGCAGCGGTCTTGAAAACCGCCGTGGGTGCAAGCTCACCGTGGGTTCGAATCCCACCCTGTCCGCCACTCATCGAAGGAGAGCCCAGTGGCCCGTTTCCTCATCGTCGAGGCGCGCTTTTACGATCATCTGAACGATATGCTTGTCGCCGGCGCCCGCGCGGAGCTTGAGCGAAGCGGCCATAGCTATGAGCTCATGACGGTGCCCGGGGCGCTCGAGATACCGGGCGCGATAGCGATGGCTTCGGAAAGTGATCGCTATGACGGGTTCGTCGCCATCGGCGTCGTCATCCGCGGTGAAACCTACCACTTCGAGATCGTCGCCGGGGAGAGTGCGCGCGGCGTGATGGCCCTGACGATGGACGGCGTCCCCGTCGGCAACGGCATCTTGACGGTGGAGAACGAAGCGCAGGCGATCGCCCGCGCGGACCCGGCGCAGAGCAACAAGGGCGGCGAAGCGGCCATGGCGGCGATGGCGCTCCTCAACGTGCGGCAGCAGTTCGCATGAGCCACGACTTCATCGCCGGTCTCCCGCTGGTGCTCGGCGGGAACGTGTTTGGTTGGACGTCCAAGGACGACGAGGCGCTTGCGGTGCTCGACGCGTTCTATGAGGCCGGCGGGCGGATGATCGATACTGCCGACGTCTACTCGGTGTGGGTCCCCGGTCACAAGGGCGGGGAATCGGAGGCTGTGATCGGGCGCTGGATGGAGAGCCGTGTGGTGCGCGACGACATGCGCATCCATACCAAAACCGGCATGCTCGGGGGGCCAGAACTCTATGAGCCGGCGCGGGTGCTGCGATCGCTCGATGGATCGCTGGAGCGGCTGCGCACCGACCGGGTCGACTTGTATTACGCGCACAAGGACTACCCCGAACTCGACATCGCGCAGATCGTCGATGCGTTCGACGGCCCGGTACGTGCTGACAAGGCGCGCGCTATCGGCGCTTCGAACTTCGACGCTACGCGGCTTGGCCAGGCGCTCAATGAAGCCTCGGCAAGCGGCAAGGCGCGGTTCGCGGCCTTGCAGAACGGTTACAACCTCGTTTCCCGCGCGGCTTACGGCGAAGACCTGCAGCAGCTCGTCACCAAGGCGGGCCTTGTCATGCTGCCGTTTTTCGGGCTCGCCTCGGGTTACCTTACAGGGAAGTACCGGAGCGAGGAGGATTTCGCCAATTCGAGCCGGGGCAGCCGAGCCAAGCACTTGGCAGGCGAGAACGGCCCGCAAGTGCTAGCGGTGCTGGACGCGGTTGCCAGCGAGACCGGCGCAGGCCTTGCCGCCATTGCCCTTGCCTGGCTCGTTCGCCAGCCGGGGATACCGGCCCCCATCGCCAGCGCTCGAACCGTCGAACAGCTACACGAGCTTCTTGAGTTCACCCGGGTCGACCTCAGCGATGATCACCTCGCCCGGCTGACCGCCGCCATCTAAGCCGGATCGGCCAGGCCCCTGAGGCCGAGTGGATCGTAGGGCCCGATTGCCAACTGCTCGAACGCGCCGACCCCGCTCTCGCCTGACGGCCCGGTGACCCGGCAGATCATCTGCACGTGCAGGTTGTCCGGCCGTGTCGGATCGACGGCTGCCAAGTCGATATCTTCGCGTTCGACTTCCAGCGTTCCATGGTCGAGGCCATGGTTCCATTTCGGCGAGGTGTAGCCAAGGCCGCGCATCTGGAACCGGCCAAGCGGCTCGAAGGCGAAGGTTTCCTCTCCCACGGTGAGCTTGCCGCCCGAGGGCCAGCGCGTGCCCGATGTCGGCGCGGCGTTCATCGACGCATGCTCGAATTCGGCGAACGCTTCCGGCCCGTTGCCGTCCGGCGCGACCACCGCGCGGCTGTTCCAAGGCGTGCCATCCTGGTGTGCGTTGAGGTGGAAGAACAGGCTACGGCTTGGGAGGTTGACCGGAGTCCATTGCCAGAAGAACTGGCGAATGCCGCCGCCCGCTGCCTGCGAATCCGAAGCCCCGACCGGACGCACGCCCCAACTGCGATCGCGCGTGCCGGCGGTCCCGCTGGCGAGCGCCTCACGCTTGCCGTCGACTTCAATCCATCCTTCATAGTGCCCGTTCTGTGTGAGGCGGGTGTAGTCCATCAGGGTCCGCGGGCCGACACGCCAGGTAAAGCGGGGTTCTTCGATGGGGAACGCCCGCCCGGTGAATGTCAGGTCGGCCGAGACCCCTTCCCCCTCAACGATCACTCTCAGCTTTTGCAGCGGCTCGAGGATCTCGATGCGAATGGGACCGCAGGTCAGGTCCATCCGCTCCATGCCCAGCCTGCGACTCGCGTGCAGACAGTGCTGAGTCCCATCGCGGGTCACGCAGAAATGCGCGTCGGCAACGTCGAGGTGCGGATAGACGCCGAATGCGACAGCAAAGAAGCCGCTACCGTCCGGCGCATAGCCGTTGAAGAAGTATCGATCGTAGAAGTTGCGATCTGTGCCGGCGTACGCGACCGGCTCGGCGGTTTGGTGCAGCGGATAATCGTCGCCTTTGCTCAGCGCCATGTCAGGCCCTTCCGGTCAACAAGCCGATGGAATCGTGCTCGAGCGCCAGCGCGCAGGCGCCACGGGCCATCGAGAGGAAATTGGCGTCGCCTCGTACCGTTCGCTCGACGAATGCCGCGCTGAACACTGCGGTCGAAACCCCGTGCAAGGCGCCGAGGCGATAGTCGTCCCAGACGGCTTCGCGTTCGAGCGCCACGCCCCGCCAGCTCATCTCGGCCATGTACAGGTCGAGCAACTCGGTCTCGGCCTCACGGCGGAGCGCGTCGCCGATCCCGCAACCCAGGAAATAGCCGATATCGACGAGGCCGTTTCCGACCGCGACCGTCTGCCAGTCGAGCACGGCGATCGGCTCCGCCCCGCCACCGATGTCGAAAAGCATGTTATCGAGCCGGAAGTCGCCGTGGATCAGGCAGCGGTCACTACTGGCGCGACCGAACCAGTGCGCGCTGGCCTCGTTGAGATCTGCGCACACGCGCATCAAGTCGGGCTCGAGCGTGTCGGCGTAGCGTTCGGCGAACAGGGCATGGGCCTGGGGGTAAAGCGCCTTCACCTGTGCGAGCGATTCCGGGCGCATGTGAAGCCACGGGAGATCGACGATCGATGCGTCGTTCCAGCTTGGCGCGTGTATCGCCGCGGCCTGCGCAATCGCCTGCCTCGCGTCCTCCAAAGAGCAACTGGCCAGTTGATTGCCTTGTCGGCAGGGCCCGAGATCCTCGAACAGCAGCATGAACGCCGCGCCACTTTCATCGACCTCCGCGAAGTAATTGCGCGGAACCCGGACATCGAGCCTCGGAGCGATATCCCGATAGAATCCGACTTCCTTGGCGTAGAGGCCGAAGGCTGCGGCGGTTCCGCGGCTGGTGGGGTCCGCGGCAGGAAATTTTCCAGCGAGTGTGCGCGGCCCGTCCCCTCCCCGATACGTCAGCGTGAAGCGGACGCTGTCGCCCACTTGCCCGGTTCCGATCGGATCCCATTCGATCGAGACGACGGTGCCATTATCCAGCGCGGAGCGTGATCGAAGGCAATTAGTTAGCCAGTCGGGCGTCACATCGTCGGGATGCGTCGGAAATGCGTTCACGCCTTCTCCCCAGTCGTGGCCGGAACGCTAACCGCGCCAGCGGCTTATGACAATCGAGCTTAGCAAGGGGGTTTCGATGAACGGACCGCTGGAATGGATCGCGGCGATCGGCACGATGGTCGCTGCCGGTTTGATAGCGGCCGACCTCGGCCGAAAGGTCACCGGCTGGGGCTTCGTGCTTTTCTGCGCGGTCGCGGTGACCTGGATAGTTTCGGGCCTGACAAGCGGCGCAGTCCCGATCGCCGCGATGAACGGCGTGCTGCTGCTGATCAACGCCTACGGCGTGTGGCAATACCTCCTTAGCCCGAAGAACAAGAAGGTGATGGACCGCCTCGCCCCAGTGGCCGAAAAAATTGAACGCGAGGTCGAGGCGGAAGAACAGGCGTGAGCTACCAGACCGACACGCGTTCTTCGGGCGCCAGGTAGAGCTTGTCGTCCTCTTTCACCCCGAAGGCGTCGTACCACGCCTGCATGTTGCGAACCGTCAGCGCGCGGTACTGGCCGGGGGCGTGGCTACCGGTGGCAATCCGCTGGCGCATCGCTTCTTCGCGCATCTTGCTCGCCCATGCCTGCGCATACGCGATGAAGAACCGCTGGTCGCCGGTGAACCCGTCGATCACCGGCGCTTCCTTTCCGCCAAGCGAGGCGCGGTAGGCGTCGTAGGCCGCCTGCAGGCCGGCCAGGTCGGAGATGTTCTCGCCCAGCGTCAGACGACCGTTCAAGTTGAGCCCGGGGTAGGGTTCGTAAGAATCGTACTGCTTGGCGAGGGCGTTCCCCGCCTCCTCGAACTTCGCGGTGTCTGCCGGGGTCCACCAGTTGCGCATGGCGCCAGTGGAATCGAACTCGGCGCCCTGGTCGTCGAAGCTGTGGCTGATCTCGTGGCCGATGACCGCCCCGATCGCGCCGTAATTGAACGCGGGATCGGCCTTGGCATCGTAGAAGGGGGGCTGGAGGATCGCCGCCGGGAAGTTGAGCGAGTTCTGCACCGGCAGGTTGACCGCGTTGACGAGCTGCGCGTTCATCCACCACTCGTTCTTGTCAAGCGGCTTGCCGACCTTCGCGAGCTGGCTGGCATAGCGTGCCTTCTCGGCTGCGACCACGGCGGCATAGGGGTCGCCTGTCGGCACCGTCAGGCCGGAATAGTCGGTCCAGGTGTCGGGGTAGCCGACGCCCACGGCCATCGTCTTGACCTTCTCCTTGGCCTCGGCCTTGGTCTCGGGCGCCATCCAGTCGAGCGCGTCGATGCGCCTGGCGAAGGCGCCTTTGATGTTGTCGACCATGCCCTGGATCGCGGCCTTGTTCTGGGCCGGGAAATACTTCTCGACGTAGAGCTTGCCGAGCGCGTCGCCCATGTTGTCGTTGAGCGCATCGATCGCCCGCTTGTCGCGCGGACGCGGCGCCTCCTGGCCCAACAGCTTCTTGCCGTAGAAGGCGAAGTTCAATTGGTCGATCTTGCTCGGCAGGACGTGCGCGTGGCGGTTGATCTGATGAAACGCGAGCCAGTCCTTCCACGCATCGATCGGCTCGGAGCCGACCAGCGCCGAGAGCCCGGTGATTGCTTTGGGGTGGAAGGCGTTGAACTTCTCGCTGCCGACCAGTTGCGCACTCTCGAGGAACGCGGGCCAGTCGATACCCGGTGCCTTGGCGGCCAGGTCCGCCGGGGTCCACAGCTGGCCGGCCTTGGTCCAGTCGTCCCCCTCTGCGCGGGTGGTGTGCGCGCGAGCGATCTTGGTCTCGAGCTCGAAGATGCGTTGCGCTTTCGCCTCCGCATCGGCGATTCCGGCGGCCTCCAACACGTCGGCGATGTAGGCGCGGTAAGCGGTCCGCAGCTCGGCCATCTTGGGATCTGACGAGAGGTAGTATTCACGTTCGGGCATGCCGAGCCCGCCTTGCAGCAGATACGGCACAACCTTGCCGCCGACCAATGCTTGGGTGACGAAGACGCCGAAGAGGCCAGGAGTCTCCATATCGGTCGAATTGAGCGGATCGACGTCGGCGCGCAGTGTGCTGCCGATCGCGGCGGACAACTGCTTCTTGTCGCCGATGGCCGCGAAGCGGGCGAGGTCGGCCTGAACCGGCCTCATCCCCGCGGCGTCGATAGCGGCGGTGTCGGTGTAAGCCTCGTAGAACGTCTTGACCTTGGCGGCGTCGCTGCCTTCCTCCGGCTCGGAGCCGAGGATATCCTTGATCAGCGCTTCCAGATTCTTCTCGGTCTGCTGGTCGGCGACCCAGAATCCGCCGACGTTCGAGCGGTCGGCCGGGATCTCGGTGTTCTTTAGCCAGCTGCCGTTCGCATAGGCGAACCAGTCGTCGCCAGGCTTGGCGGCACTATCCATCCAGTCCTTGCGGATGCCGAGCTCGGAGCCGGTGGCTGCGGCTTCTTCAGTGCCGGGGATGTTGCACGCGACGGGGCCTAGGGTCGCAGTTGCTACGGACAGCATCAGCGCGGCAGACAGACGGGTATTCATGGCAGCGGCACTCCCTGGGTCGGTTACATTGGCAACCATCTAGGGAAGCGCACAAGTTTGCGATACCGGCTTCGTCAGCGGCCAACGGCCTTTCGTCGAAAAACGTTCAAGGGAGCGGCTGCGACGGAAGCGAGTACTGCACCTGGGCGCCGGGGCCCAAGGGCAGGTCGAACGCTACCCAGCCTGCCGTCAGCAGCATGCCCGCGCCGTAGAACGCGATCGCGAACGGGAGGGTCAGCGACAGCAGCGTGCCGAGGTTGATCGTCGGTGCCCAACGGCGGCAGTAGATCAGCGTCAGCGCAAAGTAAGGATTGAGCGGTGAGATGAGATTGGTGACGGTGTCGCCAACTCGATAGGCGGCCGTAGTCATTTCGGGCGAGATGTCGAGGAGCATGAGCATCGGTACCACTACCGGCGCCATCGCGGTCCACTTTGCCGAGCCCGATGCGATCAGGAAGTCGAGCCATGCTGATGCCGTCGTCAGGATCGGCAGCATCAGCCATGGCGGTGCGCCCAATTCGCGCAACTGGGCCGCCCCGGCAATTGCGGTGATCGGGCCGAGGTTCGACCAGCCGAACATCGCCACGAAATGTGCGGCAAAGAACACCAGCACCAGGTAGGGTAGCATCGGTCCAAGACCGGAGGCCATCATTCCGACGACGTCTCGGTGGGATCGAATAGTGCCGGCCGCCTTTCCGTAGGCCCACCCGGTGGAGAGGAACAGCAGGAACAGAATTCCGGCGATAGAGCCGAAGAACGGGCGCATTGGCTGGCCCGCCTGGGCCGTATGGTCGTACAGCGGGGCATATGCCGGGAAGACCATGAGTGCCATGACCACGGCTCCGATCCCGGTCGCCGTCAACCCCGCAGCGGCCAACCCGCGCTTCTCCTCCCGCGTGAGTCCTCCGCCGGTCGGCTGCAATCCCGTCTGAAATTCCCAGGCTGGCAGGCGGGGCCCAACGACTTTGACCGCAACGATCCAGCCGAACCCAACGTTGGCCGCGGCAATCGCTAGCTGGAACCACCAGTTGCCCAGCGGATTCATCGTCCAGTTCGGCAAAAGGACTTGTGCGCCAGCTTCGGTGATACCGAAGATCAGGACGTCGTACTGCCCGGGGATGAGATTGCCGGCCAGTCCGGTGCAGCAGCCGGCGAAGCCGAGTACGATGCCGAGCAGCGGGTTGCGTCCGGCGTTGGCGAACAGCAGCCCAGCCAGCGGAATGAAGATCAGGAAGCTCGCGTCGGACGCGTGCGTAGCAAGCATCCCCATCAGGATCACGGCGGGACTTAGGAGTCGATCGGGCATGCCCCCCATGGCGCTCCGCAGCAGCGCGGAGAAGAGTCCGGATTGCTCCGCGACCCCGGCGCCCAGGATCAGCACGAGCACCAGCCCCAACGGGGCAAAGCCCGTGTATGTGCGCGGCATCTCGGAAAGGAATTGCCGGACCAGGTCTTGCGACAGCAGGCTTTTAACCGCGAGCGTCTCCCCGGTAACCGGGTGAATGGACGACCACCCGACGGCCGCACCTGACACCGAGACTGCCACCAGCAGGCCGATCATCAGCACGAAGATCGCAACGGGATCGGGCAGCTTATTGCCGAGCTGCTCGACGGCATCGAGAAAGCGGACGTCCCAGCGACGCGGCGCGCCGCCCGGCAAAGACACCGTTGCCATGCAATTCCCCCGGCGCCCCGGAGGAATAGACGCTAAGCCGCCAACGTTAGCAAGCGGTCGTGCGATCAGCCGGCGAGACGGCCGAAGCAGCCGCGACCCGCGTAGTGCGCGCTTGGGCCCAGCTCTTCCTCGATGCGGATCAGCTGGTTGTACTTCGCCAGCCGGTCTGAACGCGCGAGGCTGCCGGTCTTGATCTGGCCGCAGTTGGTCGCGACCGCGAGGTCTGCAATGGTGGCGTCCTCGGTCTCGCCCGAGCGGTGGCTCATCACGGCGGTGTATCCCGCGCGCTGCGCCATGCTCACCGCCTCGAGCGTTTCGGTCAGCGTGCCGATCTGGTTGACCTTGACCAGCAGCGAATTCGCGAGGCCCTTGCCGATGCCCATCTCCAGGCGGCGCGGATTGGTCACGAACAGGTCGTCGCCGACCAGTTGCACCCGGTCGCCCAGCTTGTCGGTGACTGCCTTCCACCCTTCGAAGTCGTCCTCGCTCATCCCGTCCTCGATCGAACGGATGGGATAGTCGGCGCACAGCGCGGCGAGGTAGTCGGCCATTTGCACCGGAGTGAGCGACAGCCCTTCCCCGCTGATCTCGTAGTTGCCATCCTTGAAGAACTCGGTCGCCGCGCAGTCGAGCGCGAGCGCGATCTCCTCGCCGGGCTTGAAGCCAGCCCGCTCGATCGAGGCCATGATGAAGTCGAGCGCGGCGCGGGTGCTGGCAAGGTTCGGCGCGAAGCCGCCCTCGTCGCCGACAGCGGTAGCCAGCCCTTTGTCGTGGAGCCCCTTCTTGAGGGTGTGGAACACCTCGGCGCCCCAGCGCACCGCCTCGGTCAGGCTGTCGGCGCCGACCGGCATGATCATGAACTCCTGGAAGTCGATCGGGTTGTCGGCGTGCTCGCCGCCGTTGATGATGTTCATCATCGGCACCGGCAACACGTGCGCCGCGACCCCGCCGACGTAGCTGTAAAGCGGCAACCCGCGCGCGTCCGCCGCCGCCTTGGCGATGGCGAGGCTCGCCCCGAGGATGGCGTTGGCGCCGAGGCGGCTTTTGTTCTCGGTGCCGTCGAGATCCAGCATCGCGAGGTCGATATCGCGTTGGTCCTCGGCCTCGAGGCCTACCAACAGGTCGCGCAGCTCGCCGTTTACCGCCGCGACTGCCTTGGTGACGCCCTTGCCGAGGTAGCGTCCGGCATCGCCGTCGCGCAGCTCGACCGCTTCGTGCGCTCCGGTGGAGGCGCCGGACGGCACCGCCGCGCGGCCGAGGCTGCCGTCTTCCAGCTGCACGTCGACCTCGACCGTCGGATTGCCGCGGCTGTCGAGAATCTCGCGGCCGTGGATGTCGATGATCGCGGTCATGGGGGACTCCGTCGAAGGGTGTTGTATATGGGCAAGACACTGCCCATATCGGGGCAGCCGCCCTCTATGCGGCGGAACTATGCGGCGCAAGTTGCGTTGCAGCATCGACCCGTCCGGACCCGCCGGATGCGATGAATTGTGCACTCGAGGGCAAGAAGGATAAGACGATGGCCGAAGCCACCCAGACCCCCAAGAAAACCACTCGTAAGGCGCCTGCCAAGCTGGCCGGCGGATCGGCCGGCAGTGCGCGCAAGGCTTCGTCGGCAGGTGCAGCCGCTGCTGCCCCGTCGCTGACCGCCAGCAACACGGCCGAAGCCAAGGGGCGCTTCAACGCAGCCCTGCAGGAAGCCAAGGCCGGCGCCGCGGCGCTTCGCTCCGAAGCCGCCGAACGCGCCGCCGCGTACCGCAACCAGGCCCGCACCCAGAGCGAAGGCTGGGTCGCCGACGCGAAGACCTATGGCGAGCAGGCCAAGGGCCGCGCCGGCGAACTTGCGACCGACGGCAAGGGCAAGCTCGCCGAAGCGATCGCCACGCTCGGCCGGGCCATCTCGGACACTGCCCCCACGGTCGACGATCGCCTGGGCGCCAAGTACGGCGACTACGCCCGCACGGCCTCGCGCTCGTTGCAGGATTATTCGACCCGGCTCGACCAGCGCAGCGTCGACGAACTGGGCGAGGACGCGCGCGAGTTCGTCCGCAAGAGCCCTGGCCTCGCGGTCGGCATGGCCGCCGTTGGCGGGTTCCTGTTGGCACGGCTGTTCCGCGGTTCTAACGACTGAACCCTCCTGTCCAGGAGGGGCATTTGAACGAAGACAATGCGGGTACTGACATGCCGGTCGACGATGAACCGTCGGCCGGCATCGCCGCGCCTGCTGACGATTCGCTGATCGACGACGTCCGCAATCTCGTCGACGACGGGAAGACTTACCTCGAAGCCGAACTGCAGTATCAGAAGTCGCGCGCGGCGCTCGTCGCGGACCGCGGAAGGTCGGGGGCCATCTACGGGGCCATCGCGCTGGCGCTGGTCCACCTTGCGCTTGTGGCGCTGGTCGTGGGCCTTGTCATCGCTCTCACGCCGCTGATCACCGCCTGGGGCGCGACCGCCGCGGTCGTAGGCGTGCTGACGGTGGTCGCGGGCATCTTCGCCGTGAAGGCGAAGGGCAAGTTTGCGAGCATATCGGGCGCCCTCAACGGGACGGGCGAATGAGCGATTTCCTCGAACGGCAGCTTCGCGAGGACCGCATGCTGCGTGATGCCGCGCGCGCAATGGTCGAAGCCGATGTCGCCTACTTGCGGGCCAACCTAGCTGGACGCAGCATTCCAAACCGGATCGCTGACCGCATCGGCGAAGGCGCGCAGGACGCGATGGATGAAGCCGCCGAGCTGGCTGAGCAGCACCGCGGCGTCCTGGCCGCGGCGATCGGCGCACTGATCCTGTGGTTTGTGCGCCATCCCCTCATAAACTTAGTGCTCGGCGAAAACGCGAATGACGAAGACGAGTGAGCGGAACGCAACGTGCACGAAGGCCGTTGAACGTTAGATATCCGTAAACATGGGAGTTTGGCATCATGGCCACTACGCAAAAGCGCACGACCAAGCCCAAGGCAAACAGCGCGAAGCGCACAGAACTCAAAGACAAGGTAGATGCCGCGCAAAAGCGCAACCAGGCGCGGAGCGAGGATCGCTCGCTTGGCGACTACGCCCGCGATGCCGGCAGCAGCGCCACCTCGTTCGTGAAAGAGCATCCGATCACCACCGTGGTCGGCGGCCTCGCGCTCGGCGTCCTGATTGCTTCAGTTGTCCCTGGCCCCGGCCGCCGGCTCCGCAAGAAGGCCAGCGCACGCAGCGCCGTCCTCGCCGGGGCGTTGGCCGACCTTGCCATCACTTATGGCAGCCAACTTCTCGAAGGAGCGGAGAAAGCCGCCAGCACTGGGCGTGACCGGCTCGGCGACCTCGGCAGTTCGATCGGCGACGGCGCGCGCAGCGCCGGGCGCGATGCAAGCAGCGCCGCGGGCAAGGCCGGCGACTCTGCGAGCGAGATCGGCAAGGCGGCCATGCGCACGTTGAAGGATCTGCGCTCGCGCATGGCGCACTGATCCAGTCGTAATAAGCGAAAGCGGCGCGGCGGGCTTCCCCTGCCGCGCCGCTTTGCCTATGGGCGCGCCGAATTCTCCCCAAGGACCCCGATAATGACCGAGAAGAAGCAGCTTCTGCATCTGGTGATGGGCGGTCGCGTGACCGACCCGCAGACGATGCAGTTCGAAGATTTGAACGCGCTCGACGTGGTCGGCGTGTTTCCCGACTACGGAAGCGCACTCGACGCGTGGCGCGGGGCAGCGCAGCGTACGGTCGACGATGCCGCGATGAAGTACGTCATCGTCCACCTGCACAAGTTGCTTAGCCCGGACGCCGGGGCCTAAGGGCGGAACCCCGAGATCAGACCTGGCCCCCTCGGCTGGCAGCGCGTTAGATGAACTCGATCTTCTCGACCGTGTAGAACTTGTCGCCCGAGGGCACGGTGACCTCGATGTCGTCGCCCACCTTGCGGGTGATGAGCGCGCGGCCGAGCGGCGAATTGTAGCTGATCCGCCCGACCTTGGCGTCGGCCTCGGTCTGACCGACGATCTGGTAGCGCACCGGCTTGTCCTCATCGTCCTTCAGCGTCACGGTCGCGCCGAACATGATGCGGTCGCCCGACAATGACGCCGGGTCGATTATCTGTGCGCGGCCGATGCGGTCTTCCAGATCGGCAATCATCGCCTCGACCTGGCCCTGTCGCTCCTTCGCGGCGTGATACTCGGCATTCTCCGAGAGGTCGCCGTGGGCGCGCGCTTCCTCGATTGCATCGACGATCTGCGGGCGTTCGGCGCGCAAGGCCTTAAGGTCGGCGTGGATCCGCTCATAGCCCTCGGCCAGCATCGGCACCTTTTCCATCGTAGCCATCTTTCCGTTTTTTCTCTCTTTGTCTCGCAAATTCTCGGACAATTCGCGGCCCCGCCGTGCTTTCAAACGGCGCCGGGCAGTCGCGATGTCGGGGGAGAACGCGTCGTGTGTGTCAGTTATAATAGTCTTGCAGTGGGCGAACCGCAAGCTGACTGGGGCTAACCTCGGTTATGGCCCTGGCCACGGCGAGGCTTGCGGCCGCGGTGGTGTAGTAAGGCACCTTGGTTTCGAGCGCGCTCGCACGGATGGATTTGCTGTCGAGATGCGATTGCCAACCTTCGGTGGTGTTGAAAATCAGCGCCACTTCGCGGTCGATGATCTTGTCGACGATATGCGGTTGCCCCTCGGCAACCTTGTTGATCCGCTCCACCGGCAGGCCCTGCTCCGCGAGGAAGCGCTGAGTGCCGCCGGTGGCAATCGCCGTGAAGCCGTGTTCGATCAGCGTGCGCACGGCCGGCAGGATCGCCGCCTTGTCGCTGTCTTTGACGCTGACGAACAGCACGCCCTTCTCGGGTAGCTTGTCGCCTGCGCCCATCTGGGATTTGAGGAAGGCGGTCGGGAAGTCGCGGTCGATGCCCATCACCTCTCCGGTCGACTTCATCTCGGGCGTGAGCACCGGGTCGGAGCCAGGGAACTTGGCGAATGGGAAGACCGCTTCCTTGACCGCCATGTAATCGAGGTCGCGGCGGAATGGGGGAAAGTTCGACAGCGGCTCGCCCGCCATCACCCGCGCCGCGATCTTGGCCACGGGCTGACCGATGGCCTTGGCGACGAACGGCACTGTCCGGCTGGCCCGCGGATTGACCTCGATGAGGTAGACCTCGCCCTCCTTCACCGCGAACTGGATATTCATCAGGCCCTTGACCTTGAGCGCCCTGGCAAGGAGCTCGGCCTGCCGTTCCATCTCGGCGACGATCTCTGGCGCGAGCGAATAGGGCGGCAGTGTACAGGCGCTGTCGCCGGAATGGACCCCTGCCTCCTCGATATGCTGCATGACCCCTGCGATGCGCACCTCGGTGCCGTCCGAAAGCGCGTCCACATCGCACTCGATCGCGTCGCGCAGGTACTGGTCGACCAGCACCGGGCTGTCGCCGCTCACGTTGACCGCGGTGGCGATGTAGTTGTCGAGCTGCGCCTCGCTGTCGACGATCTCCATCGCCCTCCCCCCGAGCACGTAGCTGGGGCGAAGCAGCACCGGATAGCCGATGCGCGCGGCGACGGCCGCCGCTTCGTCACGGCTCTTGGCGATGCCGTTGGCGGGCTGCTTCAGCTTGAGCTTGTTTACGAGCTTGGCAAACCGTTCGCGGTCCTCGGCGAGGTCGATCGCGTCTGGGCTGGTGCCGAGGATGGGAATGCCCTCGTCCTCTAGGGCCTGCGCGAGCTTGAGCGGCGTTTGGCCGCCGAACTGGACGATAACGCCCACAAGCTCGCCGCGCTGCTGCTCGACGCGGAGGATTTCGAGCACGTCCTCCGCGGTCAGCGGCTCGAAGTAGAGCCGGTCGCTGGTGTCGTAGTCGGTGCTGACCGTCTCCGGATTGCAGTTGACCATGATCGTCTCGAACCCGGCCTCGCTGAGCGCGAAGCAGGCGTGGACGCAGCAGTAGTCGAACTCGATGCCCTGCCCGATGCGATTGGGTCCGCCGCCGAGGATGACGATCTTGCGCTTATCGCTCGGATTAGCCTCGTCTTCGGCCTGGCCGAAGCTCGGGCTCTCGTAAGTCGAGTACATGTAGGGCGTTATCGCCTCGAATTCGGCTGCGCAGCTGTCGATGCGCTTGAAAACGGGTACGACGCCGAGCCGGTGGCGAAGCGCACGGACTTCCGCCTCGGTGGTCGCGCCGGCCATGGCCTTGACCGCATCGTGGAGCAGCCCGTGCTTGCGCGGCGCCATTGTCTCGCCGAGGCCCCCGGCTACCCCCACCGAGCGAACTGCCAGCGTGGCGAGGCGCTGGTCGGAAAAGCCCATCGCCTTCAGCCGCCGTAGCTGTGCCGCGTCGGCCGGCAGCCCCCGCTGCTGTACGACCGCCTCGCAGGCGATGATCTCTTCGATCTGGCGCAAGAACCACGGATCGTAGCCGGTGATGGCGTTGATCGTGGCGACGTCGAATCCTTCGCGGAACGCTTGGCCGACATAGAGCAGGCGGTCAGGCGTTCGCCTCGACAGCGCGGCGCGGATTTCCTCGTGCGGCTTGCCTTCGAGTTCGGGCACGCGGTTGAACCCGTCGAGACCCGTTTCGAGCCCGCGCAGCGCCTTCTGCAGGCTTTCTTGGAAGTTGCGGCCGATCGCCATCACCTCCCCGACGGATTTCATCGCCGTGGCGAGCTCGACCTTGGCGCCCTTGAATTTCTCGAACGCGAAGCGCGGGATCTTGGTGACGACGTAGTCGATCGTCGGCTCGAACGCGGCCGGGGTGGCGCCGGTGATCTCGTTGGCGATCTCGTCGAGCGTGTAGCCGACCGCGAGCTTCGCCGCGACGCGGGCGATGGGGAAGCCGGTCGCCTTCGATGCGAGCGCCGAGGAACGCGAGACGCGCGGGTTCATCTCGATTACGATCAGCCGGCCGGACTTGGGATCGACTGCGAACTGCACATTCGAACCGCCTGTTTCCACGCCGATTTCCCGCAGCACGGCGATGCTCGCCGAGCGCATGATCTGGTATTCCTTGTCGGTCAGGGTCAGCGCGGGAGCGACGGTGATAGAATCGCCGGTGTGAACGCCCATCGGGTCGACGTTCTCGATTGCGCAGACGATGATGGCGTTGTCGGCGCGATCGCGCACGACCTCCATCTCGAACTCTTTCCAGCCGAGTAGCGATTCTTCGATCAGGACTTCTGTGGTGGGGCTGGCGTCGAGGCCCTCACGCACGATGCGCTCGAACTCCGTCTTGTTGTACGCGATGCCGCCGCCAGTGCCGCCAAGTGTGAAACTTGGCCGGATTATCGCCGGTAATCCTGTATTCTGCAGCACATCAAGCGCTTCATTGACACTGTTGGCGACGCCGCTGCGGGCGCTTTCGAGGCCGATCTTGTCCATCGCCTCGCGGAAACGCTGGCGGTTTTCCGCCTTGTCGATCGCGTCGGCATCGGCCCCGATCATCTGCACGCCGTACTTCTCCAGCGTCCCATCGTTGAACAGCGCCAGCGCACAGTTGAGCGCGGTCTGCCCGCCCATCGTCGGTAGCAACGCGTCAGGCCGTTCTTTTTCAATGATTTTGGCGACGATCTCCGGTGTGATCGGCTCGACGTATGTCGCGTCGGCGAACTCGGGATCGGTCATGATCGTCGCCGGGTTGGAGTTGACCAGGACTACCCGGTACCCCTCCTCCTTCAACGCCTTGATCGCCTGCGTGCCCGAATAATCGAACTCGCACGCCTGCCCGATGACGATCGGCCCGGCGCCAATGACAAGGATCGAGGAGATGTCAGTGCGTTTGGGCATTAGAAGCCTTGTGATTCCCGAAGCGCTAACCCCGGCCGTTCGAAAGAGCGAACGCAGCTGATCTGTTCCTTGCTGAGCCCTCCCTTGCCGATATGGAGCGCTGCTACGCCATCCGTGTGATGATTGAGAAGTGCGCGTCCGAGGTGACAGTTACCGACCACCTGGTTCAGCACCTTGTTCGCGTCCGGAACGATGACGGCATCGGCCCCGGTGACATCGAGGTCGTGATCGGTGACGATTTCCCAGCGGTAAAGAGCAAGGACCGCGCGATAGCAACTAAGTCCAGCCTCGGAAGACCGCTTTGCGTTACACTCGGCGGCCTCTTCAGTGCTTTCTAGAAGGACGACCTCGTTCACCTCGGCCTCTGCGGCGTCGCTCGTGCAAGCGAACACAGCGATGGACACCGCGATTGCCAAGGAAGAGTTGAGCAGCCTCATCCCAACATCCCCACGAACTTCTCGAACAAGTAGAAGCTGTCCTGAGGGCCGGGGCTCGCCTCGGGGTGGTACTGGACGCCGAAAGCCTTTTTGCCCGTCAGCGAAATTCCGCAGTTCGAGCCGTCGAACAGGCTGACGTGAGTTTGCTCGACTCCTTCAGGCAGCGCGGTGTTGTCGACCGCGAAGCCGTGGTTCATCGAGGTGATCTCGACCACGCCGTCGGCGAGGCGTTTGACCGGGTGGTTCGCGCCGCGGTGGCCCTGGTGCATCTTGGTGGTCTGCGCTCCGGCAGCGAGGCCCAAAAGCTGATGGCCGAGGCAGATGCCGAACACCGGCAGGTCTCGCTCGATCAACGCCTGGATCACCGGCACCGCGTATTCGCCGGTGGCCGCCGGGTCGCCGGGGCCGTTGGAGAGGAACACGCCGTCGGGCTTCAGCGCCTCGATCTCCGCGAGCGAGGTCTTCGCCGGCACCACCGTCACCCGCGCACCGGCCTTCGCCAGGTTGCGGAAGATGTTGTCCTTGCTACCGTAGTCTATCGCGACGACATGCGGCTTGCTGTTCCACTCTGCCCGCCCGTAGCCCTTGCCGAGTTCCCAATAGCCCCCGCCCCACTGCTCCTGCTTCTCGCGAGTAACTCGCGGGGCGAGATCCATGCCCTCGAGCCCCGGCCATTCGCGCGCGCGCTTCAGCAGCTTGGCGAGGTCGAACTTGCCCTTGGGCTGGTACGAGATCACCGCATTAGGCGCTCCTTGCAGCCTTATGCGCCGGGTAAGCGCTCTGGTGTCCACTCCAGACAGCCCTATGCGGCCCTTGGCGGCGAGCCAGTCGCCGAACTCCTGCTCGGCGCGGAAGTTCGAGTGCGGGGTCACTTCCTGCCGCACCACACAGCCAACCGCGCCCTCGACATTCGACTCGATGTCTTCGCCATTGGCGCCGACGTTGCCAATGTGCGGGAAAGTGAAAGTGACGATCTGCGCGGCGTAGGAAGGATCGGTCATCACTTCCTGGTAGCCTGTCATAGCGGTGTTGAAGCACACTTCGCCCACCGCCTCGCCGACCGCACCGAAGCCCTTGCCCCAAATGACCGTTCCGTCAGCCAATACCAGCACGCCGGTCGCTCCCTCAGGTTGCGCAGGCGTATTGGCGGCGGCCATGGGGCTCTCCGAGTCAGTGTTTCCGGCGATGTCGCTAAGTCCCAGCCGCTAGGGCCGGTTCCTTGTAGCGTCAACCCGCGCTAAGCGGCGCGTGCACATCTAGTTCGAAAGGCAAGATAGGATGATCCGCGATACCATCAAGCAGGCCCAGATCGACGCGATGAAAGGCGGCGACAAGGAACGCCTGGCCGCGGTGCGCCTGATCCTCGCCAAACTGAAGGACCGCGATATTGAGTTGCGTACTGCCACGCAGAAGCCTGACGACGACGCGATGGTCGTGGAAACCTTGCAGAAAATGGCGAAGCAGCGCCGAGAGTCGATAACCATGTTTGTTGACGGCAATCGCGAAGAACTCGCCGAGCAGGAGCGCAAGGAACTCAAGGTTATCGAAGAGTTCCTGCCGCAGCAGCTTTCGGAGGAGGAGACGCAAACCGCGATCGTCGAGATCAAATCAACCTTAAGTGCTGAATCCATTAAGGATATGGGCCGCGTGATGGCGGAACTAAAGGCGCGCCACGGGACTGTCCTCGACATGCAGACCGCCAGTCGGCTGGTCAAAGAGGCATTGTCGTAAGGGAACCACCCATGAGGAAATTGCTGACCGCATCAGCGCTCACGCTCGCGCTCGCGGGCTGTTCGGACGATCCAAGCCCGCGCGAAGTGCAGGATCGGGAGGTGACCGACCTCAACCGCAGCAATTCGCACAGCGAGGCGGTTGCCAAGGCGAAGTCGTTCCCCGCGGGCGACATGACCGAGTTCACCTTGGGCGGCCGGATCGGCGAGAGGACCAGCGCGATGAGCAATTCGGCGGGCAACTTCGCCGACCTGCGCGGCTTCGTGGCTTGCCCCCAAGGGGTCGATCCGTGCGACCCCAAGACTGCGCCCGCGGGCACGGTCTACACCTATGCCTTGGTTGTCTATCCAGGCGGCGACAACGACGATGATACAGGGGTCGGCCGGGGAAACACCGCGAGCGATATCGAACGAGGCACCGCCTTCCGCATGACGATGCCGGCACACGGGTTCACCGGCAAGGCGGGCTACGCCAAGCCCGAGGCGCTCGCCGCGATCGGCCCAAAGGCCGACGTCGTAGTGAGTTGCGACGCCGGCAAGATTGTCTGGACCGTCAGTGCCGGCGACGGGGGCAATCAGTGGGAGCAGAAGGAACCGCTCACTTTCTACTGGCAAAGCACCCTGCCCCCGGCCGGCCAGGCCAGGGCCTATGTTTTCGACGCCGATAGCACTTCGGCTGCCGGTAGCGGGCCTTATCCGGCAGCCAAGGAAGCCGTGGCGAACGCCTGCGCGTGAGGTTGCATCCGGAGCCGATTCGCCCGCATTGAGGGTGTATGGCGCTATCCCCGCAATGGCTTGACGAACTGCGCGCGCGGGTGACGCTGAGCTCAGTGGTGATGCGGACTACCAAGCTTCAGCGGGCGGGAAGCGAGTGGAAGGCGTGCTGCCCTTTTCATAACGAGAAGTCGCCGAGCTTCACGGTGAGCGATTCGAAGGGCTTCTACCACTGCTTCGGCTGCGGCGCGCACGGCGACGTGATCCGCTGGATGACCGACCAGCGCGGCCTTGCGTTCATGGACGCGGTCAAGGAACTGGCCGCCGAGGCGGGGCTCGAGGTGCCCGCGGCCGATCCGCGCGCGGCGCAGAAAGCCGAGCAGCAGGCTGGTCTGCACGAGGTAATGCAGGCGGCGCAGGAGTTTTTCCGCACCAGCCTCGAAACACCCGCCGGGAGTAAAGCGCGGGACTACCTCAAGTCCCGCGGGTTCGACGCGCACACCGAGCAGCGCTTCGGATTCGGCTATGCGCCTAATGCCCGCAATGCAGTCGCCGGAGCGCTGGAGCGTTACGATCGGGCGATGCTGGTCGAGGCAGGCTTGCTGATCGCGGTCGACGACAAGGAGCCCTACGACCGGTTCCGCGACCGACTGACGATCCCGATCCACGACGCACGCGGTCGCGTAATCGGCTTTGCCGCCCGAATTCTGGACGCGGACAAGAAAGATGCCCCGAAGTATCTCAATTCACCGGACACGCCGCTGTTCGACAAGGGCCGTACACTCTTCAACTTGCATCGCGCCGGTCCCGCCTCGCGCAAACGAGATCGCGTCGTGGTGGTTGAAGGACAGATGGACGCTGTGGCGATGGCGGCCGCAGGTTTCGAGGAAGTAGTCGCGCCGATGGGCACCGCGCTCACCGAGCGCCAGCTCGAGATGCTGTGGCGGCTGACCGATGCGCCGATCCTCTGCTTCGATGGCGACAGCGCGGGGCAACGGGCAGCGATGCGGGCAATCGAGAGATCGTTGCCGATGCTTGCTCCCGCCAAAACCTTGAGCATCGTGAGCCTGCCCACCGGACTCGATCCCGACGACTTGATCAAGCAGCAGGGTGCGGCAGCGATGGAGGCCTTGCTGGGCGATCCGACGAGCCTCATTGATACCCTTTGGGCATACGAACGAGGGGCTACACCGCTGCGTACACCAGAGGACAAGGCCGGTCTCAAGGAGCGGCTTGTCTCGCACTGCGACGCGATCCAGCAGCCGGACATCCGGTCGCTCTATCGTCGTGAGCTGCTGGAAAGGTTCTCCGCGTTCGCCTTCCCGCCCCGTCCACCACGAGAGAAACGCGAATGGAAAAGCGGTTTCGCGAAGCCAGGCAACCCTGTCCTCGATCCTGTGGCCGCGAACCGGCTCCGGAGAGCAGCGGATGGTGGCGCGCGCGACGCGCTGGCGAGTGCCGTGATTGCCGGCCTGCTGAAGTTCCCCGACCAGATCCTCGTCCACGCCGAGCCGCTCGGTCGGTTCGCTCAAAGTGGCGGAAGCGCCGGCCAGGAGCTTGAATCGCTCGTCGAGGCTGCAGAGATGCTTGATCCGGCTGAAAATACGCCCATATCCGCGCTGCAGGACTTCGCCCCGCCACCGGACAGCTCTCGCTATGCCTTTCTTGATGAAGGCGCCGATCCGCAAGTAGCGCGCGAAGAACTGGCCGAAGCCGTGTCGCTGCTGGTCGAACGGCCCGCCCTGGAAGCCGCCCTGGCGGCCGCCACGGCGCGCTTTGCGACCGATCCGGAGGCCGCATTCGCCGAGCAGCAGCGGCTGCTCAAACGAAAGCTGGCGTTCGAGAAACGACTCGGGCTAATGGCGAGCCGCAGGGCCGCGACCGCGGCCCTGTCCGATTCAGACTCTCCGCCGGTGCCCACCGGCGCCGCGGACGAGGGCAGCGAGTGACACAAGACGAAATGGCCACCCAGGAAGATACCGAGGGCAAAGATGATGCCGCCATCATCGACCTCAACGAGGCCTCCATCAAGAAGCTGATCGCGAAGGCGAAGCGGCGTGGCTATGTGACGGTCGACGAACTCAACGAAGCGTTGCCGCAAGATGAATTGTCGAGCGAGCAGATCGAGGATGTCATGTCCGCGATCAGCGAGATGGGCGTCAACATCGTCGAAACGGACGAGGACGCCGAGGCCGAGGCCGACAACGAAGAAGATGCCGACGAGATCGGTAACGACGACGAAGACGACGACGACGGCGCGTCGAACAAGCCGTCGAAGCCCGCTGCGGCCGCCAAGAAGAAGGAAACCGTTGAGCGCACGGACGATCCGGTGCGGATGTATCTTCGCGAGATGGGCGCAGTCGAGTTGCTCAGCCGTGAAGGCGAGATCGCCATCGCCAAGAGGATCGAGGCTGGCCGCGACATGATGATCATGGGCTTGTGCGAAAGCCCGATCACCTTCCACGCGATCATCCTGTGGTCCGAGGCGCTCAACAGCGAGGAAATGCAATTGCGCGAGATCCTCGATCTCGACGCGATGCTGTCCAAGGAGCCTCCGGTCGAGAAGATGGAGGAAGGCGCCGAGGACGACGACGAAGAAGCCGAGATCTCCGAGGCGACCGCAGGACCGACCTACAAGGAAGAGGAAGAGGTCGAGGAAGCCGAAGAGGAAGTCGACGAGGACGACGAGGACGGCGAGGCCCGCCCCCGCCGCCGCGAGGAGGAAGAGGAGGAGGACAACACCCTCTCTCTCGCGCAAATGGAAGCGCAGCTGAAGCCAGCTGCGCTCGAGACATTCGCGCGCATCACATCGCTGTTCAAGAAGTTCGAGAAACTTCAGGCGGAGCGAGTGGAAATCCTCGGCGCTGGCCAGGATTACCCTGCGGCGAAGGAAAAGAAGTACGAGGCGCTGCGCGAAGAACTGACTGCCGAGGTCGAGAGCGTGCAGTTCCACGCGACCAAGATCGAGTTCCTGGTCGACAATCTCTACTCGTTCAACCGGAGATTGACCACGCTTGGCGGCCAGATGCTGCGCCTTGCCGAACGCCACAAGGTCAAGCGGGCGGACTTCTTGAACGTCTACATCGGCAACGAACTCGACGACGCCTGGCTTCAGGAAAATGCGGAAAAGGACAAGAAGTGGGCCGCCTTCGCCGAGAAGGAAGCCGACGCGGTAGAGCGCATCCGCGCCGAGATCGCCGATATCGCGACCGCCACCGGCATGTCGCTCCCCGAGTTCCGCCGCATCGTCAACATGGTCCAGAAGGGCGAGCGAGAGGCGCGCATCGCCAAGAAGGAAATGGTCGAGGCGAACCTGCGCTTGGTGATCTCGATCGCTAAAAAGTATACCAACAGGGGCCTGCAATTCCTTGATCTCATTCAGGAAGGTAATATTGGGCTGATGAAGGCGGTCGACAAGTTCGAGTACCGGCGCGGCTACAAGTTCAGCACGTATGCCACCTGGTGGATTCGCCAGGCGATCACCCGTTCTATCGCCGATCAGGCACGTACGATCCGCATCCCGGTGCACATGATCGAGACGATCAACAAGCTGGTGCGCACCAGCCGCCAGTTCCTCCACGAACAAGGCCGCGAGCCTACGCCCGAGGAGATGGCGGAGCGCTTGAGCATGCCGCTCGAGAAGGTCCGCAAGGTTATGAAGATCGCCAAGGAGCCGATCAGCCTCGAGACCCCGATTGGCGACGAGGAAGATAGCCACCTGGGCGACTTCATTGAAGATAAGAACGCCGTGATCCCGGTCGACGCCGCGATTCAGTCCAACCTCAAGGAAACCGTCACCCGGGTGCTCGCCTCCCTCACGCCGCGCGAGGAACGTGTGCTCCGCATGCGCTTCGGCATCGGCATGAACACCGACCACACGTTAGAGGAAGTCGGTCAGCAGTTCTCGGTGACCCGCGAACGCATCCGGCAGATCGAGGCCAAGGCCCTCAGGAAACTCAAGCACCCGAGCCGCAGCCGCAAAATGCGCAGCTTTCTCGACCAGTAAGCGCCGGGCTCAGGCCCGGCGGCGGGTCGCTTGAGTTGCGACAGCCGTAGGTGGTGTTTCGGCGGTTTTCGCAGCGCCCATCAGATGCTGCGTCGCCGCAACCACCGGCATCGGTCGCGCGAAGTAATAGCCTTGGCCGTAAGTGAGGCCGAGATCGGCAAGCACTGCGGCTTCTTCGGCGCACTCGACGCCCTCGGCCACCAGCCTGGCGCCGATTGTTTCGGCGAAGCCGACCATCGCCGATGCCAGCGCCCGACGGGCGACGTCGCGGTGGATGTCGCGCGTCAGGCTCATGTCGAGCTTAAGCAGATCGGGTGCCAGTTCGACCAGGTGGCGCATCCCGGCATAACCGGCTCCGACGTCATCAATCGCGATCCGGGCGTGCTTGCGCACCTCACCCAACGCCGCCTGCATTCGCGCGAAGTCGGAGACCTCCTGATGTTCGGTCAGCTCGACGACGAGATTGCGGCCACGGTAGCCCTCTAGCGCGTCGAGGACCTGGCCCGACAGCACCGCTTCAGGCGAAGCATTGATCGAGAGATAGCATTCGGGCGGCACGTGGCCGGCGGTCGCCAGCGCGTTGCGAAACGCGAGCATCTCCAGCTGTACGCCGAGGCCAACTTGCGCGGCCTCGTTGAACCAGCAATCTGGACCGCGCTCCTTGGCGTCGGGGAACCGCGCCAAGCACTCGGCGCCCACCGGGAGGCCACTGGCCAGCGAATGGATCGGTTGGTGCAAGATGGTCAGCGCATTGCTTGCGATCACGCTCTCGACCGCGGCGCGTAGCGCGTCATGGCGCTGGTCGCTCTCAAGGGTTCTTTCGATCTGCTCGACCGCGAGCGCCGCGAACGCGCGTAGAACACCCACGTCGCGCTCGGTCATCGTGCGGTCGGGTTTGCGGCTGAGACAGCAGAAGCTGCCATAAACCGTGCCGTCGGACAGCCGCAGCGGAGTGTTGAGGTGGCAGCCCACCGGCAGGAAGTCGGTGATCGCCATCGTTTGGGTGAACGGGTGATCCGAGGGGTCCTGGATCAGCTCGGGCAGCCGCCCTTCAGCTATGTGCCAGCAATAGCTGTTCTCGCGCGGGTCGATGAACCCCGGCCCCATCGGCAGCTCGAGATCGGAATCAACGTGGGTCAGTTCCTTCATGCCCCCCTCGAGGTAACGCGATACGAAGGCGATCTCGGTTCCGAGATGCTCGCGCACAGCGCGCAAGATCCGGTCGATCGAGCCGTTCTGGACAGGCTGCTGGGGCTGCGCGGCCGCGACCAGCGGCGCAAAGGCTTGAGGGTTGAGAGCGACCATGCTTGTCGGGGTAATCGAAACTCCTTAACCGACCTTCAAACCGGAAGCATACCGCCAGTGGAATGCGTTGCTAAGCGGGGTGGAGAGAATCGCCGGCAGCGCCTATGGCGCCAGCCATGCGCATCGCCATCGCTTCTGATCATGCCGCCGTCGACCTCAAGTCGGCGTTGCGCGAGTGGCTGATTAGCGAGGGGCACGAGGTCGCGGACCTCGGGCCAGATAGCCACGACAGCGTGGATTACCCTGACTTCGGTTATAGCTTGGCCGGCGTTGTCGCCGACGGCACGGCTGAGCGTGGGATCGCGCTATGCGGATCGGGGATCGGCATCTCGATCTCGGTCAATCGCAACCCGGCCGTGCGTTGCGCGCGCGTTGACGAGCCGCTTTCGGCCGCCCTCGCCCGCGAGCACAACGACGCCAATGTGATCGCGCTCGGCGCCCGGCTGGTCGGCATCGACATGGCCAAGGCCTGCATCGCCGCGTTTCTCGGCACCGATTTCGGCGGCGGGCGCCACCAGCGCCGCGTCGACAAGCTTTCTGCCCCGCCCCCCTTCAAGGAGATGGCATGACTCAGGCCGCTACTATTTCGCGTGACGATACCGCCGCCGATCCGTTGGCCCGGTTCTGGGGGGACGATCTGGCCGCCGCCGATCCCGCGGTCGCCGAGGCGATCCGCGACGAGCTCGACCGCCAGCGGAACCGCATCGAGCTGATCGCGAGCGAGAACATCACCAGCCGCGCGGTGCTCGAGGCTACCGGCAGCGTGTTCACGAACAAGTATGCCGAGGGCTACCCGGGCAAGCGCTACTACGGCGGCTGCGAATATGCCGACGTGGTCGAAAACCTCGCGATCGAGCGCGCCAAGCAGCTGTTCGGGTGCGAGTTCGCCAACGTCCAGCCCAACAGCGGCAGCCAGATGAACCAGGCGGTGTTTCTCGCGCTGCTCAACCCCGGCGAAACCTTCATGGGGCTCGACCTCAACTCGGGCGGGCACCTCACCCATGGATCGCCGGTCAACATGAGCGGTAAGTGGTTTAATCCGGTCAGCTACGGGGTCCGCCGGGACGACGAGCTAATCGACATGGACGCGGTCGCCGCCACTGCACGGGCGCACCGGCCGAAGCTCATAATCGCCGGCGGCACCGCCTATTCTCGGGTATGGGACTGGGAAACCTTCCGCGCCATCGCAGATGAAGTCGGCGCCTACCTGATGGTCGACATGAGCCACATCGCCGGCCTCATCGCCGGCGGCGCACACCCCTCGCCCGTCCCACACGCGCACGTGACCACCACGACAACTCACAAGAGCCTTCGCGGGCCCCGTTCGGGCGTAATTCTTTGGAATGACGAAGCGCTCACCAAGCCTCTCAATATGGCGGTTTTCCCGGGCCTTCAGGGCGGCCCGCTGATGCATGTCGTCGCCGCCAAGGCGGTCGCATTTGGTGAGGCGTTACGGCCTGATTTCGCCAACTACGCGCAGCGGATCGTCGAGAACGCTCGGGCGCTCGCTGCCGGGGTCGAAGCGGGCGGGCTTCGGGTGGTGTCGGGCGGGACCGACAACCATTCGATGCTGGTCGACCTGACGCCGAAGGACGTCACCGGTAAGGCGGCAGAGCACGGCCTCGATCGCGCTTATCTCACCTGCAACAAGAACGGCATCCCCTACGACACCCGCAGTCCGTTCGTGACCAGCGGCATCCGCCTCGGCACCCCCGCCGGCACCACACGCGGCTTCGGGCCTGACGAGTTCCGAGCGATCGGCAGATTGATCGCCGAAGTCGTCGATGGCCTTTCGCGCAATGGACCAGAGGGGGACGCCCAGGTGGAACAGAGCGTCCGGCGGCGCGTAAGCGAACTGTGTGAGAAGTTTCCCGTCTATCCCGGAAGGAAGTGACCATGGCGAACCCAAACGACAGCAATAACGGCGGCGGCAAGCAAGACTGGGTCGGGGATCTTAAGACCGAAGTCAGCGGCATGGCCAAGGAAGGAATGCATCACCCGTCCACGAAGCCGGTACTCGCGGGAGCGGCAATCGGCGGCGTGGCAGCGCTGCTGCTGCCATTCGTTTCGATCCCGCTCGGTATCGCCGCGGGGACGGGCATCGCGCTTTACAATCGCATCAAGAAGTAGGCTGCACTAGCGAATGCGCTGTCCTTTTTGCGCCCACGAGGATTCGCAGGTCAAGGACAGCCGACCCGCCGAAGATGGCGCCGCGATCCGCCGACGCCGGCAATGCGACGGCTGTGGCGCGCGCTTCACCACGTTCGAGCGGGTGCAATTGCGCGAGGTCGCTGTGGTCAAATCCGGTGACCGTCGCGAACCGTTCGACCGTCGCAAGCTCGAACAGTCGATCATCCTCGCCTGCCGCAAGCGCGGAATCGAGCAGGAGCGGGTCGACCAACTCGTCAGCGGCATCCAGCGCCAACTCGAGACCGCCGGCGAAAGCGAAATCCCCTCCTCGCGGATCGGCGAGCTGGTGATGGAGGGCCTGCGCCGCCTCGATAGTGTCGCCTACATACGCTTCGCCAGCGTCTATCGCGATTTCGGCGAGGCGAAGGACTTCGAGGAATTCGCCGGCAGTGTGCGCGATGTCGGATCGGGTTGAGCCACCCGTCATAGTCCTCGTCCGCCCGCAGCTCGGCGAGAACATCGGCAAGGCGGCGCGGGCCATGCTCAATTTCGGGCTGACGGAGATGCGCCTGGTCGAGCCGCGCGACGGGTGGCCAAACCCCTCCGCCGGCCCCGCAGCCTCCGGCGCAGATGTCGTGCTGGCGGGGGCAGAGACATTTGCCACGACGGCGGAGGCGGTCGCCGACTGTGCGAACGTATATGCGACCACTGTCCGCAAGCGTGGCGTCACCAAGCCGGTGGTCACTCCGGAGCAGGCGGCCGAGGAAACCCACCGGCAGCCCGGCCGAAGCGCGATTCTCTTCGGGCCCGAACGTTCTGGTCTGGAAACCGAGGACGTCGCGCTGGCTCGCGCCATTGTGACCGTCCCGATTAATCCCGAGTTCGGCTCGCTGAATCTCGCCCAGGCCGTGATCCTGGTAGCTTACGAGTGGTCGAAGCGATCATCCGTCATGGACACACCGACGCTAGAGGACCTTTTGCCACCCGCCCCGCAGGAAGAGCTCGAGGGATTGGTGGCGCACTTCGAAGCATTGCTCGAGCCACGGGGCTACTTTCGCCCGGCCACACGCGAGGCCGCCACGCGGCGCACCTTGCGTACCATGCTCACCAAGCCGGGCTGGAATCATCTCGAGGTACGTACTCTGCGAGGAGTTCTCTCGGCGCTGGCGCGAGATCCTGGCGGAAGGCACAATTGAGCCTCGACAGAATCAAGCCGGACCGCTAGGCGGCCAACTCTTTAAAACTGTTGATTTATTGTCGAGGTCGCACTCCATGAAGTTCGCGCTATCCCTAGTTCCCGTGGCTGCTGCCTGCTTGGCAATCCCGGCCGTCGCTCAAGAAGAAACTCCGGTTCAGCAGGGAGAAGCCAAGGAGTCTACGGAGGCCAAGGAGGCCGAAAAGATCTGCAAGCGCGTTGCCCTGGGCATGGACAGCCGTCGCAAGGAACGAGTTTGCCTGACCCCCAGCGAGTGGCGAAAACTCAACCTGCGCTGAGCGGGCTCCGGGCCGGTTGATGCATCCGGTCCCATTCATCGAACTCATACGCGATCGAGGCTTCGACCAGCCGGTCCCACAGCTGTTCGATGGCAGCCGGCGGCAATCCGCGCGTTTGAGCCTCGGCGACGGCCGCCGCGATTACCTGGGCTTTGCGCGCCTCGTCGCGCACCGACGAGCGGTCCGGCTTGATTCGCGCTGCAGCCCGCATGTAGCCGAAGCGCCGCTCGAGTAACGTTATGAGCTCCCGGTCGGTGGCATCCACGCCAGCACGGACTTCGGTCATCGTCTCGCACTGGGCGGGATTCTTATGAGCTTCGAGCATGCGCGCCTGTTGGCGGCCCGCCCCGATTCTGTCGAGAGCGTCGTGCCATCCTCGAGGGTCAAACGGTCGGCGGAATCCTGCGAAGGTCGGTTCCGGACGTTGACAAATGCGCCTCCTGCGGCCAATGGCCCGCCTCGCATTTGATCCCGTATCCCGGTGAAGCGGAGATCGCGGTTGGCAGACTGGCCAGCCGGGCGATGCCGGGTTGAACGGCCGCCAGTGGGGCGGCCCCGCAGATTGAAGGATACGACATCATGTCGAAGCGCAAAAGCGCCAAGCATAAGCTCGACCGCCGGATGGGCGAGAACATCTGGGGCCGTCCCAGCTCCCCGGTCAACCGTCGCTCCTACGGACCGGGTCAGCACGGCCAGCGTCGCAAGGGGAAGACCAGCGACTTCGGCCTGCAGCTGCGCGCCAAGCAGAAGCTGAAGGGCTATTACGGCGACGTCACCGAGAAGCAGTTCAAGGCGACTTACGCCGAAGCCTCGCGGATGAAGGGCGACACCGGCCAGAACCTCATCGGCCTGCTCGAGCGCCGCCTCGACATGATCGTCTATCGCGCGAAGTTTGCGCCGACGATCTTCGCGGCCCGCCAGATCGTCAGCCACGGCCACATTCGCGTGAACGGCGTGAAGTGCAACATTGCGAGCCGCCGTGTGGCCGCCGGCGATGTCATCAGCTTGGGCGACAAAGCCAAGGAAATGGCCCTCATCATCGAGGCGCAGGGCCTGCCGGAGCGCGATATACCCGACTACGTCAGCCCAGACGGCACCGACAAGATCACGTTCACCCGCGTGCCGAAGCTCGACGAGGTACCCTACCCGGTGACCATGGAACCCAACCTCGTGGTCGAGTTCTACTCGCGCTGATTGTCCGCGACTGCTGGGAATACCAAAGGGCGGCCCGCAACGGCCGCCCTTTCTTTTCCGGCACTCGCCTTGTTGGCCCTACGGGGCGATCAGTTCACCGTTCCATGCAAAATGGCCGCCGCTATCCTCCGGCCGAAGGTCGCCTAGCACGGCCAGCAAGTGCTCGGCTGCCTGATCGGGAGCCACAGCCTCGCGTGCGAACGCCTTGCTCAGATCGGTTGAGACGGTGCCGGGGTGGAGAGCGACACAGATGGCGTTCGGATGGGTGCGCCGGAGCTCAATGGCCAGGGTGCGGACGATCTGGACGAGCGCCGCCTTGGATGCACGATAGGAATACCAGCCGCCCAGGCGATTGTCGCCGATGCTGCCAACCCTGGCCCCGAGCACGACGAACGTGCCGGACGTGTCCTTGGCGAGCAGCGGGAGGAAATGCTTCGCCACCAGCGCCGGACCGATCGCGTTGACTGCCAAAACTCGCGCCATCACGGCTGCTTCAATCGCACGCCAGGACTTCTCCGGCCCGCGCTCGGGGCAAGCAAGAATGCCGGTCGCCACAAGTATCAGGTCAGGAGGCCCGGCTGCACGAACTCGCTCGGCTGCCGCAGCGACGCTGACCTCATCCTCAATGTCGATCAGTTCGGACTCGCCAGCGCTCCGCGACAGCCGGATCACGTGCGTACCGCGACGTTCCAGAGCATCGCACAAAGCCGCTCCGATCCCGCCCGAGGCGCCGATAACGACGGCACGTCGCCAAGTCATTCACCGGCCCGATACTGCGTCAAAAACGCGGTGGCGAACCGGTTCACTGTGCCCGACGCGATGCTCGAGCGCATGGCCGCCATGAGTTGTTGATAGAACGACAGGTTATGCTCCGTCAGCAACATCGCGCCGAGCATTTCACCCGCCTTTGTCAGGTGGTGAAGATATGCGCGCGTGTATGATTTGCAGACACTGCAAGAGCAATCGGGATGCAGTGGACCCGCGTCCTCGGAATGCCGGGCGTTGCGCAAGTTCAGCGGCCCGGACCAAGTGAAAGCCTGCCCGTTGCGCCCCGAGCGGGTAGGCAGCACGCAGTCGAACATATCGACACCTCGCAGCACCGCGCCGACCAGATCGTCGGGCTTCCCGACGCCCATCAGGTAGCGAGGAGCGTTCTCGGGAAGCTGATCCGCGGCGAAATCGAGCGTGGCAAACATGGCATCCTGGCCTTCGCCCACCGCAAGGCCGCCGATCGCATAGCCGTCGAAGCCAATTTCCTGCAGCGCCTCGGCAGAGCGGGCGCGTAAGCGCTCGTCGAGTGCCCCCTGCTGGATCCCGAACAGCGCGCTGGCCGCTGCATGCTCTTCGCCCCTATCGAACGCAGCGCGGCTGCGCGCAGCCCAGCGCATCGACATTTCCATGCTCGATTCGATCTCCGCCGACGGACGATCGGCCCGTGGGCATTCGTCGAATGCCATCACGATGTCGCTGCCGAGAAGCCGCTGTATCTCCATCGATCGCTCGGGTGTGAGCATATGCTGCGTCCCGTCGATATGGCTGCGAAAGGAGACGCCATCTTCGGTGAGTTTCCGCAGGTCGGCCAGGCTCATCACCTGATAGCCACCGCTGTCGGTCAGTACGGGACGCTGCCAGTTCATGAACTTGTGCAAGCCTCCGAGCCGCGCGACCCGCTCCGCGCCGGGGCGAAGCATCAGATGGTAGGTATTACCCAGGATGATATCCGCGCCCGTCGCCCGTACCGTTTCGGGCTTCATCGCCTTTACCGTCGCGGCGGTGCCAACCGGCATGAATGCGGGCGTGTGGATTTCTCCACGACGCATGGCGATCTTGCCCATGCGCGCGCTGCCATCAGTGGCGTGAATGGTGAACTGGAAACGGGGGTTCATGGCGGCCGCCTAGCGCGTCTCGGCGCAGCCTGCCAGCAGGTCGCCGCACTTCCCTTTCCACACCTGTGGTATTGATCATTGTTGCAACCGGAACCGCATCCAGCGGCCCGCATTTTGCCGGATGCAATGACCAAGTATCGCTTTGTAACTCCTCACCGAATTGGCAAATGGTATCCCAGCATCGAGCAGGCCCAGCGCTTCGCCGACCGGATCGGTGCCGGCTTCTTCGAGCGTCTCACACGGCGCTTCGTCGCGTACAAGGATACAAGGCTGGAACATGCCGAGTTCGCCGATTAGATCTCTTGCGGTAGTCCTCAGCTACGCAGTCGCCAGCCGCTGCGAAAGATCCACGCGATCATGGTTATGCACGCCGTCAGAAACATCAGCGTCAGCCCGAGTGACACGCCGATGCTAACGTCGGCTTCGCCATAGAACGTCCAGCGCAGGCCGTTCACGAGGTAAACGATCGGGTTGAACAGGGCCACGGTGCGCCATGGCTCCGCGAGCATGTCGATCGAGTAGAACGTTCCGCCCAGGAACGTCAACGGAGTGAGGATCAGCATGGGCACCATCTGGAGCTTCTCAAACCCCTCGGCCCAGATGCCGAGGATGAACCCGAGCAGCGAGAAGCTGGCGGAAACGAGCATGATGAACAGGAACGCGTAGAACGGGTGCTCGATGCGATAGTCGACGAAAAGTGTCGCGGTCAGCAGGATTACGCTGGCGAGAATAAGGCTCTTTGTTGCGGCCGCACCCACGAAGCCCAGTAGCGTTTCGGCCACGCCCACTGGGGCTGACAGCAGTTCGTAGATCGCGCCAGTGAACCGCGGCATGTAGATGCCAAAACTGGCATTGCTGGTGCTTTCGCTCAACAGGGTGAGCATCAGGAGTCCGGGCACGATAAAGGCGCCGTAATCCACTCCGCCCACGTCGTTCATCCGCCCGCCGATCGCCGCGCCGAACACGATGAAGTACAGGCTCGTAGTGAGCACCGGCGAGACGAGCGAACCGAATACGGTCCGCATGAAGCGCATCAGCTCATTGCGGTAGATCGCATAGGTTGAACGCCATGAGATCATACGGCCCGCTCCTCGACCAGGCCGAAGATGTCCTCCAGGGAGCTCTCCTTCTGGTCGAGCGCGGTGTAGGCGATGTCTTGCTTGGCCAGCGCCTGTGCGACAGCGGCTATCTCCGCTCTGCCCCTCCCCGCGCCATCGCCTCCCCGATACGCCAATGTGTGCCCGTCGTCTTCGAGGTGGAGAGGGTAAGCGCACAAGCTGTCGGGGACGTCCGCAAGCGGCTTTGCCAGTCGGAAGCGCGCTTCGGTCCGGCCGAGCTGTGCCATGATGGTCGCCTTATCGTCGACGAGAAGAAGACGGCCCTTGTCGATTACGCCGACGCGGTCCGCCATTTCCTGCGCTTCTTCGATGTAATGGGTAGTGAGGATCACCGTGACACCCTGCTCGCGGAGCCGGTCGATCTGGCGCCACATGTCCCGCCGCAACTCCACGTCTACGCCGGCGGTGGGCTCGTCGAGGAACAGCAGTTCCGGATCGTGCGCCAGCGCCTTGGCGATCAATACCCTTCGCTTCATGCCGCCGCTGAGCGCGCGGATTTGATCCTTGCGCTTGTCCCACAGGCTCAGGCTGCGAAGCACTTCCTCGATCCGCCCCGGGTCAGGCGCACATCCGAACAGGCCGCGCGAATACGCTACCTGGCGCTCGACCGTGTCGAACATATCGAAGCCGAGTTCCTGGGGGACGAGGCCGATCCGACGCCGCGCGTCGCGCCAGTTTCGCGACAGGTCATGCCCGAACGCGCGGATCGTGCCGCCGGAAACGCGCACGATGCCGCATACGGCTCCGATCAGGGTCGTCTTGCCCGCACCGTTAGGTCCGAGCAGGGCGAATATCTCGCCCCGACGGATCTGCAGGTCTACCCCGTCCAAAGCCTTTAGTCCGCCGGGATAGACCTTGGTCAGGCCGGCGATATCGAGAATCGTTTCCATTCGCCACGGACCTTGGGGCGGCCCGCGGCGCCAGTCAAACGGCGGCGGGCATCCAGTTGCCGTGGAATCCCGGCGGGATGACGTGCGGGATGTGCACCCGCGCGACGTCGGCGAGGGTTTCGGCGTCGAGTATGGCCAGGTCCGTGGTCTGGCTTGCGCGGTCGATGACGTAACCGATCAGCCAACCGTCCCCCTCCGGCGCGTCGCCGCTGCGGGGGACGAAGACGAATTCCCCCGGCATCGCTTGGTCGCCGAGGCTGCGCGTCGCGCGCTCGCCGGTCACCAGGTCGTGCCGGATCAGCGGCTCGTTGGCGAAGAACTCCAGATTGGCGGTTTTCGGAATGCCGATCGACCAGGCATAGCGATAGGGCTTGCCGAAAAAGCGCTCGTCCGGGCGGGGAAACTCTTGCGGAGTGGCGTCGAGGGTCTCCCGGATCACCCGGTTGCCGGCCGGATCGATCGTCCAGCGCTCCAAGCCCAGCGGTCTACCGGCCGGCCCAGCCATCTCGCCGTCGAACATAGTCTCATAGACACAGCAATCGACGATCACTCGGCCGGCCTCGTCCTCGAAGCTATTGGCGACATGGAAGACGTAACACGGGTCGACCTCGTGCCAGGTAATGTCGTTCGCATCGCCATCGCGGCGGAGAAGGCCGACGCGAGCGCGGTGCTCGCGGTTCCAGCGATAGGGGAACTGGTGCCCGCCGATCAGCGCCTTCATCGAAAAGGTCACCGGCAGGTCGAGGATGACGACATATCGCGCGGTGAGCGCGCAGTCGTGGATCGAAGGCCCGTTCTCCACCGCAATCGGCAGTTCTCGCAACACGTGGCCGGCGTGGTCCAGCGCGACGTGGGTGATCTGACTGGGCGCGCCCGCATCGTAGCAGACTGCGTGCCATTCGCCGGTCGCGGGGTCATGGTGCGGATGCGCGGTGAAGGAGCCGGCAAGCCCGCCTCCGAAGTTGCTGTATGCGACGGTCTCGAGCTGATCGGAGAGGATGGCGGGGTACGAGCCCGCCTCCACCAGCGCCAGCGTTTGCCCGGCGAACTGAATGACGTTGGTATTGACCGTATCGCTCATCCCCCGGCGCGGGCCGCCAGCGGCGGGGAGTCCTGCCTTCGCGTGCATGGCATTCGAGCGGATGTAGCGGTTGCGATACCATTCGGCTTGACCGCCCTTTAGCCTGACTCCGTGGACCATTCCGTCGCCCACGAACCAATGATGCCCCTTGCCGCTAGCGAATTGCGGGTTCGGGCCGATGCGGACGTAGCGGCCGTCGAATTCGGTGGGGATGGTGCCGGTGACCGAGAGGTTCTCGAGCGTCTTCTCCTCCGTCATGGGCGTGTGAATGCCGCGGATGAACGGGTTTTCCGACGCCAGCCGCTTGCGGTTGAATTCGGCAAGCCCGGTGACGCCTGCCGTCACGGCGCTGCGAATGGTTTTCTCGAGTACGCTTGCCATGGCCGAATCCTGTCGCTACCTCAAAGTGAACGGCGTCAACATAGCCGCCAAGTGAACGGTGTCAACATTGGAATCGAGTTATCACCACGGGTCGCTCCGCACGGCATTGATCGACGCGGGGACGAAGGTCCTCGAGGGACCGGACGGGCTCGACATCTCGCTTCGCGAGCTGGCGCGTATGGTTGGGGTTTCGCCGGCTGCCGTGTATCGCCATTTTCCCAACAAGGACGCGCTGCTGGCCGCGCTAGCGCAGACCGGACTCGCAACGCTCGGTGAGGCGCAGCGGACGGCCTATGAGAAGGTCGGCGGCGGGTTGTCCGGGTTCGTCGAAACCGGGCGTGCCTACGTTCGCTTCGCCCTTACCCACCCCGCCCTCTTCCGCCTCGTATTCGCGCATGGCGATCCGAGCCATATGGCGTCGGGCAAGAGAGATCCCGCGTCCCAGTTGCTGCACAACTCTACCGCCGAGCTCACTGGATCTACTGGCCCCGCCGCCGAACGCCTGGCGCTCAGGGCCTGGTCGCTGGCCCACGGTATCGCCATGCTCATGCTCGACAAGCGCCTGCCAGCCGAGGATGCTCTGATCGACCGGCTCATCGATAACGATTCGCTGTTTCCCGCCGAGGATCCGGCTGCTTCCTGAATCCGGCGGACCTCTAACGGCCCGTCCGCGTTCCCAAGGCAACTCATTTCGAACGGAGACACCATGACGGGCTACCACGACGACATCGAGGCGGTGACCGAGGCCAATGAGGAGTTCAGGCGGGTTCTCTACACCGGCCATAACCTGCAGCTCGTTGCCATGAGCATCCCACCCGGCTGCGACATCGGCGCCGAAGTCCATGAGGACCGCGACCAGTTCTTCCGCTTCGAAGCCGGAGAAGGTGAAGTCATGGTCGACGACAACACGTATCAGGTGAAGGCTGACGATGCTGTCATCGTACCGCAGGGCGCCCGGCACAACGTTCGCTGCACCGGGAACGAGCCGCTCAAGCTCTACACCATCTACGCGCCCCCCGAGCACGTCGACGGCACTGTGCACCGCACGCCCGAAGAGGCGCGATCGGCTCACGAACATTTCGACGGCAAGACGACCGAATAGCGGTCAGGGGAATAGCAGCGAGGAATCCCCGTAGCTGTAGAAGCGATAGTTTTCGCGGATTGCGTGGGCATATGCCGCCTGCATCCGTTCGCGTCCCATCAGCGCGCTGACCAGCATGAACAATGTCGACTTCGGCAAGTGGAAGTTTGTCATCAGCCCGTCGATTGCCTTGAAGCGGTATCCGGGTGTGATGAAAATCGCGGTGTCACCCTCGAAAGGCGCGATCGTCCTGTCAGGGCGCGCTGCGCTCTCGAGCAGTCGCAGCGAAGTGGTGCCCACGGCGATGATCCTACCCCCCGCGGCGCGTGCCGCGTTCAGGCGGTCAGCGGTCGCGGCATCGATGCGGCCCCACTCCGCGTGCATGGCGTGGTCCTCGGTATCGTCGACCTTCACCGGCAGAAACGTGCCTGCCCCGACGTGAAGCGTCAGCGTCTCACGCGCGATCCCAGCGGTATCGAGCGCCGCCATCAATTCAGGCGTGAAGTGCAGCGCCGCTGTGGGCGCCGCGACGGCCCCGTCCTTTAGCGCGAACATGGTCTGGTAATCGGACCGATCGCGCTCGTCGGTGGCCCGCTTTCCGGCGATATATGGCGGCAACGGCATCCGGCCCGCACGATCCAGCAGCACCTCGACAGGCTCGTCACCGGCGAACGCCAGGGTCCACGAACCGTCGGCATGTCGCGATTCGGCCAGTGCGCTCACGCTGTTACCGAAATCGATGCAGTCCCCGGCCCGCAGCCGCTTCGCATTGCGCACGAACGCCTGCCAACGTCGCAAGTCGATCCGCCAGTGCAGGGTAGCGCCGATCTTCGCCTCGCCACGCCGACCCTCGAGTTGAGCGGGTATCACGCGCGTGTCGTTAAAAACGAGAACGTCGCCGGCTCGCAGGATCGCGGGCAGATCGCGGACCGTCCGGTCCTCAGGAGATCCGTCGCCTTGCAGGACGAGCATGCGCGCCGCGTCCCGCGGGGACGCCGGCCGCAGCGCGATCAGCTCGCTCGGTAGATCGAAATCGAAAAGATCGACGCGCATGGCGCGCCTGCTATCAGAATCAATTGGTCAGCGGCGCGCTGAGCATGTCGGCCGTGATCTCGCTCGCCGGCGCGGCGGGGGGCGGGGCGAAACGCTGCGGTTTTCCGTCGGCAGCTATCGAGGCTTGCACGACGAAGGTCGGGTCGGCCGGCGGCTCCCCACGGTTAATTGCATCGACGGCATCCATCCCGGCAATGACCCGCCCGAAGTTGGTGTACTTCTTGTCGAGGCTGAACCGCGGATAGAAGGTGATGAAAAACTGGCTGTTCGCCGAGTCTTCCGCGGTGGCCCGCGCCATCGACACGGTGCCGCGCAGGTGTGGCATTGGGTTGAACTCGGCGTTGAGGTCGGGCAACTCAGAGCCGCCCTGCCCGGTGCCGGTCGGATCGCCGGTCTGTGCCATGAAGCCTTCGATCACTCGGTGGAACTTCACCCCATCGTAGAAGCCGGCACGGGTCAATGTCTTGATTCTCTCGATATGATCAGGTGCCCAGTTCGGCATAAGCCGGATGGCGACCCGACGGCCGTTCGACAGGTCGAGGTACAGGATATTCTCAAGGTCCTGCGTCTGGTCGAAGTTCACCGGTTCGTAGACGCGCGGGGCAACCGGGGCGGCGGGTGCCGCTTCGGTAACGGGCGCCGGTTCGGAGGCGGGCGCCGCCTCCGCCGGGGTATCCTGAGCGACGGCAGGCGCCAACGCCAGCGCGGCGAGCGCCCCCGCGGCAATCAAACGGTTGAGCATGACGATAGGCGTCCCAAAAATCCCGGAAGTTTCGAGCGGCGCCTCTAGCGTTGGCGCGCTGTCGTTTCAATGAATGGTTAGCGTCCGCCTCGCTCGGCGACCCGCGCGACGACGTCGGCGCGCACCGCCGGCGTCACGAATTTCGAGATGTCACCGCCATAGACCGCGATCTCCTTGACCAGACGACTGGCGATGGGTTGGAGGGCCACGTCTGCCATCAGGAAGATGGTCTCGATCCGGTCGTTGAGTTGCCGGTTCATGCCTGTCAACTGATACTCGTATTCGAAGTCGGTGACGCCGCGGATCCCGCGAATGATGGTCGCCGCCCCCTGAGTCTCGGCAAAATCCATCAACAATGAATTGAAGCCGATGACCTCGATGTTGGCGCCCACCGGCGTTACCTCGCGCCGGGTGATGGCGATCCGCTCCTCGTCGGAGAACATCGGCGACTTCGCCATGTTGGTGGTGACGCCAATGATCAAGCGGTCGACCAGCTTAGCCCCCCGCTCAATGATGTCCATGTGGCCAAGCGTGATCGGGTCGAATGTCCCGGGGTAGACCCCTATCCGTTCCCCCATTTACCGGTCCCTTTCGACGATGAAGCGGGCCAGCGCGCGAAGTAGGTCCGCCTCCGCTCCATGCCCTGACAAGTGCCCGACCGCTTGCTCGACCAGCGCCCGGGCCTGCGTGCGGGCGGCTTCGACGCCCATCAGGCTCACGAAGGTCGCTTTGCCCGCCACCCCGTCCTTGCGCAGGGCCTTGCCGGCGAGTTCCTCGTCGCCTTCCGCATCGAGCAAGTCATCGGCGATCTGGAAGGCGAGCCCCACGTCGCGCGCATACGCGCGATAAGGGCCGCGGCCTTCTTCGGGCACCCGACCGAGGATCGCGCCCATCTCGACCGCGGCGCCGAGCAGCGCGCCGGTCTTCAGTTGCTGCAGCCGGGTGATCGTGTGGACATCCTGAGCGGCGCCGCTCTCGGCGGCGATGTCCATCATCTGCCCCCCGGCCATGCCCCCCCATCCGCTGGCGGTAGCCAGGGCGGCCACCAGTTCGGCACGGACAAAAGGGTCTCCCGCCGTTTCCGGCATCGAGAGAATCTCGAATGCCAGCGCATGAAGGGAATCCCCGGCTAGAACCGCGGTTGCCTCGCCGGATATCTTGTGCAGCGTGGGCTTGCCGTGACGCAGGTCGTCGTCGTCCATGCACGGCAAGTCGTCGTGGATGAGCGAATAGACATGGATGGCTTCAGCAGCGCAGCCGGCGCGTAGGGCGGGGTCGCGAGCGACACCGAACAATTCCGCGGTTGCGACGGTCAGAAGCGGCCTGACCCGCTTTCCTCCGCCGATCGCTGCGTAGCGCATCGCTTCTACCAGTGGTGCCCGCGTGTCTTCGGGGACCGGCAGGAACTGGTCGAATGCGGCGTCCACTTCCCACTGAATCCGCGCAAGCGCCTCGCCGAGCAGGTCGCCCTCCACCAGCGAGACGTCAGCCATCGGCGTCGAACGGCACCGTATGGCTTGGCGCGCCATCGGGCCCGGCCACGATTTTCTCTATCCGCGCCTGCGCCGCATCGAGCCGCGCTTGGCAATGCCGGCGCAGCGCCTCGCCGCGTTCGTAGAGGTTGATCGACTGGTCGAGCGGAACCTCACCGCTTTCCAGCCTCCGGACAACGTCCTCGAGAGCGCGCAGGGCATCCTCGAAGCTCATCGATGCGATTTGATCGGCGCCCTCTTCCATCCTCACCTGCATTGACCGCACGGCGACGGACGGTCAAGCTGCGAGGAATGGGGGATGGTATATGAAGTGGATTGTCGCCTATCTGGGCGCTGGCATTAGCTTCGGCGTGCTCGACGCGCTGTGGCTGAGGTGGGCGGGCCCGAACCTTTACCGGCCAGCTCTGGGTGACCTGCTCGCGCAAAGCTTCCGCCCCGCCCCGGCTCTGGTATTCTACCTGATCTATATCGCTGCCCTTGTGTGGTTTGCGGTGCGCCCTGGTCTCTCTGTCGGGGGAATCGGCCCGGCGGCGCTCAACGGAGCGCTACTCGGGGCAATCTGCTACGCTACCTACGACCTCACCAATCAAGCGACTATGCGGGTTTGGCCGGTGCACGTAACCCTCATCGACATTGCCTGGGGCGCATTCGCCAGCGCGTTCGCGGCGGCGGTCGGGTGCTGGGCCGCCATGAAGTTCGGCTAGATGTTCATCGGGCACTGGGCTCCGGCACTCGTCGCTGCCGCCGTCAGCAGGCGCAAGCCCCGCCTGGCGACGCTGTTCATGGCCGCCCAACTGCTCGACTGGGCATTCTTCGCCTTCCTGCTGACGGGCACCGAACATATGCGAGTGATCCCCGGGATCACCGTGATGAACCCGATGGATCTGTATCACATGCCATGGACGCACAGCCTCGTCGGTGCACTGGCATGGGGAGTGGGCCTTGCGTTGATCATCTGGGTCCGACGGCGCCGTGAATTGGGATTCGCGCTTGCAGCCGGGGCGGTCGTAGTGAGCCACTGGCTGCTTGACTTGGTGGTACATCGGCCGGACTTGACCCTGGCCGGCTCGCCGCCTTTTCTGGGCCTCGGCCTGTGGAACCATCCTGAGATCGCGATGCCGCTCGAGCTGGGGCTGACGTTCGGAGCGTTGGCGTTCTTCCTCAGCCGCACAAGTGGACCGGCCTTGCCGCCGATCCTGCTCGCGCTCACGCTGCTGTTGCTGCAAGCGATCAACTGGTTCGGCCCGGAGCCGACGGCGGTGACTGCGGGCACTAGCCTGCTCGCCTTCTTCGCCTATAGCCTGGCGACGGTTGCCGCTTGGTGGCTGGGGAAGACTCGTCGCCGAGTGTTCGGCCGGGGCTAGCCGCTGCCCCGCCCCGCCGCTAAGGGCGCGCGCATGGCTGAAGTCACTCCGGAAGTCGTCGAGGCCCACGGCCTCAGCCCCGAGGAATACGAGCGCGTGCTGCACGCAATGGGGCGCGAGCCGAACCTCGTCGAGCTCGGCATTTTCTCGGTGATGTGGTCCGAACACTGCAGCTACAAGTCGAGCCGCCTCCACCTCAAGAAGCTGCCGACCGAGGCGCCGTGGGTGATTTGCGGGCCGGGCGAGAACGCGGGCGTGATCGACATCGGCGATGGTCAGGCGGCGATCTTCAAGATGGAGAGCCACAACCACCCCAGCTATATCGAGCCCTACCAGGGCGCTGCGACCGGCGTCGGCGGTATCCTCCGCGACGTGTTCACGATGGGCGCGCGGCCGATCGCCAACATGAACGCGCTGCGCTTCGGTCGGCCCGACCATCCCAAGATGAAGCACCTGGTTAAGGGCGTGGTCGCGGGGATCGGCGGCTACGGAAACTGCGTCGGCGTGCCCACCGTGGGCGGCGAAACCAACTTCCACCCCGCATACGACGGCAACATCCTCGTCAATGCGATGACCGTGGGCGTCGCCGACGCCGACAAGATCTTCTATTCGGCCGCGACCGGGGTGGGCAATCCGATCGTCTACGTCGGCTCCAAGACCGGGCGCGACGGCATCCACGGCGCCACCATGGCGAGCGCCGACTTCGGCGACGATGCCGACGCCAAGCGCCCGACGGTGCAGGTGGGCGACCCCTTCACCGAGAAGCTGCTGATCGAGGCGTGCCTCGAGCTGATGGCGACCGACGCGATCGTCGCGATCCAGGACATGGGCGCGGCCGGCCTCACCTCCTCGAGCGTCGAGATGGCGACCAACGGCAAGGCGGGCATCCGCCTGGTGATGGACAATGTCCCCTGCCGTGAGGAGGGCATGACCCCCTACGAGATGATGTTGTCCGAATCCCAAGAGCGGATGCTCATGGTCCTCAAGCCCGGCCGCGAGGCCGAGGCCGAGGCGATCTTCAGGAAGTGGGAACTCGATTTCGCGGTGATCGGCGAAGTGACCGACACCGGCCATATGGTGCTCGACTGGCAGGGCGAGGTCGTGTGCGACATCCCGCTCGGGCCGCTCGCCGCCGACGCGCCGCTGTACGACCGGCCGGCGATGAGCCGCGAGGAGTACAAGGCCTGGGCTAAGGTCAAGCCGCTGGGCGAAGTGCCCGAGAGCACCGACATCGGCGCCGACTTGCTCAGGCTAATGGCTTCGCCTGACCTCGCCTCGCGCCGGTGGATCTGGGAGCAGTACGACAGCCAGGTGGGCGCGGACACGCTTCAGCTATCGGGCGGCGACGCGGCGGTGGTGCGGGTCCACGGCACGCGCAAGGCGCTGGCGATGACCACCGACTGCACTCCGCGCTATTGCTACGCCGACCCCTACGAAGGCGGCAAGCAGGCGATCGCCGAGGCCTACCGCAACCTCTGCGCGGTCGGCGCGCAGCCGCTCGCGGTGACCAACTGCCTCAACTTCGCCAACCCCCAGCGGCCGGAGATCATGGCCCAGCTCACCGGCTGCCTCGAAGGCATGGGTGACGCCTGCCGCGCGCTCGACTTCCCGATCGTGAGCGGCAACGTGTCGCTGTACAATGAGAGCAAGGCCACCGGCGGCGGCAGCGCGATTTTACCGACGCCGGCGATCGGCGGCGTGGGGATGATCGACGATTACGCCAAGATGGCGACGATCGCTTTCAAAGCCGAGGGCGAGATGATCCTCGCCATCGGTCCGCACTATCCGGAGCTCGGCCAATCGCTGTGGCTGCGCGAAATCCACGGCCGCGAGGATGGCGATGCCCCGCGGGTCGATTTGGCCGATGAGCGGCTGAATGGCGAAATCGTCCGCAAGCTGATCGCCGAGGGCAAAGTCACCGCGGTGCACGACATCAGCGACGGTGGCCTGCTAGTGGCGGTCGCCGAAATGGCGCTCGCAGGCGGGATAGGCGCAAAGATCGACGCGATGACTAGCGAGTTCGCCTTCAACGAGAGCCAAAGTCGCTATCTGGTGACCGTGGCCGCAGGCGTCGAACTCGACCGGTCTGAGGTCCCCTTCGAACGGATCGGCACGACCGGCGGCGCGGCAGTGGGGGTTGGCCCGAGAGCGGTGACTCTGGCGGATTTACGGGACGCCAGCGACAGCTTCTTCCGCAACTGGATGACAGACTGACCGACTAGCGAAATGGCGCTCAGCGCGTTACCCTCCCGTCCGGAGGGTAGGACCATGCAGCAACGCTGGCCGATGTGGTTCGGACTATTCGCAGGCCTGGCAGCACTAGCGACCGGCTTCGCGCTGGGCGATGGCCTGCAGGACCAATGGCAGCACGCCGCCCGCTACACCGCGAGGGTCGGCTTCCCGCTGCTCATCCTCGCTTACATCGCGCGGCCGCTGCATCAGCTCAGTCCCAGCCGCTTCAGCAAGGCCGCCCTGGCACGGCGCCGGTGGATCGGCCTCGGTTTCGCGATTGCGCATACCATCCACCTCGGCGCGCTGATCACCGCGCTGTGGCTGGCCGGCCAACCGCCGGAGCCGGTCACCGTTATCGGCGGCGGGTTCGCCTACGTGCTGCTCTACGCGATGGCATTTACCTCGAACGCCGCGGCGCAGCGCAGACTAGGCAAGTGGTGGAAGCGGCTTCACCGGTTCGGCATCCACTACCTCTGGCTGATCTTCGCGCAGAGCTATCTCGGGCGCGTGTTCGATCCGGAGCGGATGTGGGTGGGCGTGATATTCGGCTCGATCGCCTTCGCGGCCGCAGGGCTGCGGTTCGCGGCGTGGCTCAAGATGCGCCGACCGAGCAGCCTCGCGGCCGCCTGATCAGGCGGCTTTTTTCAGCTCGATTTCCTTACCCAGCAGGTCGTAGGGATCGATCCCTTCGCTCTTCCACACGTCGTGACACTGCTTGTACCACACCGCCGGAGTGATCCCCAGCTTCTGACGCGCGTCGGCGAGGTCCATCGCCAGCAGCTCGCGGATCGACATCGCGATCAGCGGCGGGCACGCCTTGCCGATGCGATGCGCCTCGCGCACCGCGCGCCAGATCGGGGCCTTGCTCTTGACCTGCTTGGTGATGTTGTACGCGCCCGCATAGCCGAGCAGCAGGTGCCCCGCCGCAGGCTGCTGGCCGTGGGTGAACAGCAGCACGCACTGCTCGCCGAGTGCGTCGCGGCCGTAGCCGGTGAGCACGTGCATCAGGTCGTGGGTATCGCGCTGGCGGAAGCCGTACCACTGCACGAGGTCGTCGTACTTCGGTCGGCCCATCTTTTCTGATTCAGCGACGAGGCCGGCGGCTGATAGCCCTTCGCGCTCCATGAAGTCGCAGTAAGCGTGCGCCACAGTGCCCTTGGGCAGCTTGCGCAGCGCCGCGTGGTCGTCAAGGATCGGCGGCAGGAACGGCTCATCGGCGCGCAGCTGCTGGCCCGCCTCGCTGAGCGTCAGCGCACGGGCACGAGGCAGGAAATCTTTCGAGGGCAGCGCTTCGTAGATCTCGAACACCAGCTTGGTGTTTTCCTTGTCCTTGATCAGTTCGCCAAACTTGGTGAGCGCCAGCCGTACGTCGCGCCTGGCTTCGGGCCGCGCCGGGTTGCGAAAGATCGTCCCATCCATCGCGCAGGCGAGGTTGGGATCGGCGGTGGGAACGGGCTGGAGAGCGGTCATCTTCGGGCCTTTACTGACACAAATGTCAATATAGCGTTGCGATCCGCAACTGAAAAGCGGAATCTATCCCATCACCCACTCGCTGCGCGGGATGCCGAACAGCTCCAGCACTGCCGTAAGATCGCCGCGATCGATCCACCCGTCAGCGGCGGCACGCGCCTTGGGCTTGGCGTGGTAGGCAATCCCCCAAGTCGCCGCATCGAGCATGGGGATGTCATTCGCGCCGTCGCCCATGGCGAGACTGGTTACGCCCTCCCCGAGCCGCGCGCTCTCGTCGAGCAACACCTGGCGCTTCACCGCGCTGTCGGTGATGCCGCCCACGAGCGCGCCGGTGAGCTTGCCGTCCGCCACCGCCAGCCGATTGGCAACGACATGCTCAAAGCCCAATTGCTCAGCCACCGAATCGGCGAAGTGGTGGAAGCCACCGGTCACCAGCACGGTGCGACAGCCTTTGGCCTTGAGCGTTGCGACGAGCGTGCGCGCACCTTCCATTGGGCGAACACGCTCGGCGAGACAGGTCGAAATCGCCTTCTCGTCCAGATCCGCGAGCAAACCGACGCGCTCGGTCAGTGCGCTGGCGAAGTCCAGTTCGCCCTGCATCGCCCGCTCGGTGATTGCCGCGACCCGATCCTTGAGCCCGGCGAAATCGGCGAGCTCGTCGATGCATTCCTGACCGATCATGGTCGAATCCATGTCGGAGACGAAGACTTGCGGGGCTTCGACAAGCTGCGATGACACGATCAGGTCGCAGTTCGGGAACGAGGCATCGAGGATCGCGCGGACTGCGGCCGGATCGCCATAGGGAAGAAGCAGTTCGATCGCATCGCTGCCCGAGCGGACCGTTTCCGCCATCGCCACCGGCCAACCCCGGTCGGCAAGCGCCTGTCGCGCCCGGTCGAGGTTGCTCGCAAGCGACGCGCTGTCTGCTATCAGCCGCGCGATGAGCACTGCGACATCTCCGGAAAAAGGGGTCGGCAAGCCGCCGCTGGCGCTCATTGCAGGGCCCACCGCGAGCGGCAAGAGCGATCTCGCCGTCCTCCTTGCTCTCGAGCACGAGGCCCAAGGCGGACGTGCGGTGGTGATCAACGCCGACAGCGCGCAGGTCTACGCCGACTTGCGTGTGCTGAGCGCGCGGCCGTCAGATGAGGAGATGCTAGGGGTCCCGCACAAACTGTTCGGCACGTGGGATGCGGCGCTTGCGTGCTCGGCCGCCGATTGGGCCGAGGCCGCTAAAGCAGAAATAGCTTCAGCCCATGCCGCCGGTTCGTTGCCGATCCTGGTGGGTGGCACCGGCCTCTACATGCGCACCCTGCTCCAGGGCATTGCGCCCGTGCCAGCGATCGACCCGGCAGTCCGCGAGGCGGTGCGCGCGCTGCCGGTTGCCGATGCGTACGGCGCCCTCTCCGTGGAGGACCCCGAACGAGCGGCGCTGCTCGCCCCCGCAGACACCACCCGCGTGGCGCGCGCGCTCGAGGTGGTGCGATCGACCGGCCAGCCCCTGTCGTATTGGCAGGGTCAGCGTGTCGGCGGGATCGGTCCTAGCGTCGCTTTGGCCCCACTTGTTCTGACCGCGGATCGCGACTGGCTCGCGGAGCGGTGCGACCGGCGTTTCGCCCAGATGTTCGATGCCGGTGCAGTGGAGGAGGTGGAGGCTCTCCTGGCCCGGCGACTAGACCCTGCCCTGCCCGCAATGCGCGCGATCGGCGTGCGCGAGATCGCCAGCTGGCTGCACAGTGAGACAACTCGCGAAGAGGCAATTGGCTCGGGACAGCTTGCCACCCGGCAATATGCCAAGCGCCAAGCCACTTGGTTCCGCCATCAGGCGCCGGATGAGTGGCTTCGCCTGGATGCACAAAGCGATGCTATAGCAGGGCCTACCGCAATTTTATTACGCATAATGGGCTTGACATGACATTTCCTGTCGCATAGTCAGGTTTCGATCTCGAAAGAGACCTCGACCCGGCGCGTAGTCCCCGCGCCGGGTCGATTTCATGTCGGGCAGGCGATATGCGCCAAACTAAAGGAGCATGACGGTGCAAGAGCGCAGCGGCGCGCAGATCCTGATCGAATGCCTCGCGCGGCAGGGGGTCGAATTCGTCTTCGGCTATCCCGGCGGCGCGGTGCTGCCGATCTACGACGAGCTGTTTGCTGATACCCGCATCCGCCACATCCTCGTTCGTCATGAAGCCGGCGCGGCCCACGCCGCCGAGGGATACGCTCGCTCCACCGGCAAGCCTGGGGTTGTACTCGTCACCAGCGGCCCTGGCGCAACCAATGCCGTGACCGGCATCGCCGATGCGTTCATGGATTCGATCCCGCTTGTGGTGATCACCGGCCAGGTCGCCACCAGCCTCATCGGCACGGACGCGTTCCAGGAAGCCGACACCATCGGTATCACCCGCCACTGCACCAAGCATAACTACCTGGTGAAGGACCCCGCGCGGCTGCAGGCGACGATCGACGAGGCGTTCCGCATCGCCACCGCTGGGCGCCCGGGACCGGTGCTGATCGATATCCCGAAAGACGTTCAGGTGGCGATGGCGACGCTCGACGCGCAGGACACCACACCGCTGCCCTCGGCGCGTTACGACCCGCCATCCACCGGCTTGGCCGATGCGATCCTCGACGCGATAGACATGATCGCGGCGGCGGAACGCCCGGTGCTCTACACTGGAGGCGGGGTGATCAATTCGGGCCCGCGCGCGACTGAACTGCTGCGCAAGCTACAGGACCTTACCGGCGCCCCAGTCACCAGCACGCTGATGGGCCTCGGCGCATTCCCCGCCGACCACCCAGACTGGCTCGGCATGCTCGGCATGCACGGCACCTTCGAAGCGAACATGGCGATGAATCGCTGCGACCTGATGGTCTGCATTGGCGCCCGCTTCGACGACCGGGTGACCGGGCGGCTCGACGCGTTCAGCCCTGGCTCGAAGAAGATCCACATCGATATCGACCGGGCGAGCGTGAACAAGATCGTGCGGGTCGATCTGCCCATCGTCGGCGACTGCGCCGCGGTGCTCGACCAGCTCGTTTCGACTTGGGGCAACCGCAAGGGGCAGGACCTCGGCGAATGGAAGGCGCGCATCGCTGGCTGGCGCGCGCGCGAAAGCCTCGCCTATCCACCGAGCCGCACGGAGATCATGCCGCAGCTCGCTGTGGAAAGGTTGTTCGCCCTCACCCGCGACCGCGACCCGATCATCACCACCGAGGTCGGCCAGCACCAGATGTGGGCGGCTCAATACTTCGGGTTCTTCGGGCCCAACAAGTGGCTGACCAGCGGCGGCCTCGGCACGATGGGCTACGGCCTCCCCGCAGCGATCGGCGCGCAGCTCGGCAATCCCCGTACGCTGGTGATCGACGTCGCGGGCGAGGCCTCGATCCAGATGAACATCCAGGAGCTCGGGACCGCCAGCCAGTACCGCTTGCCGGTCAAGGTGTTCATCCTCAACAACGAATACATGGGCATGGTCCGCCAGTGGCAGGAGCTGACCTATGAGAGCCGCTATTCAAACAGTTACAGCGACTCCTTGCCGGACTTTGTGAAGCTCGCCGAGGCTTACGGGTGGAAGGGCATCCGCATTTCGGAGGAAGCCGGGCTCGACGCCGGCATCCAGGCCATGCTCGACTATGACGGGCCGGTCATCGTGGACTGCCGCGTTTCGAAAGAGGCAAACTGCTTCCCGATGATCCCCAGCGGCGCGGCGCACACCGACATGCTGCTCTACGGCGATCGCGTCGAAGGCACGATGGACGACGAAGCCAAGGCTTTGGTTTAGGGGCGCTGGTGTGATGAAGATAAAGACCGCCCATGCCGAGCGCCACGTGCTTACCGTCACCGTCGATAACGAGGCGGGCATCCTCGCCAAGATCGCGGGTATGTTCACTGCGCGTGGCTATAACATCGACAGCCTGACGGTGGCGGACATCTCGGTGAACCATGCCATCAGTCGCATCACCATCGTTACCAGCGGCCCACCGGAAGTGATCGACCAGATTCGCGCCCAACTCGAACGGCTGGTGCCGGTGCACAAGGTCGTCGACCTCACCGAGGAAGGCCCGCACGTCGAGCGCGAGCTCGCGCTGGTCAAGGTGGCCGGCACCGGGGAGAAGCGGGTCGAAGCGTTGCGTCTCGCCGATATCTTCCGCGCCAAGCCGGTCGACACGACGACCGAGAGCTTCATCTTCGAGATCACCGGCGCGCCGGAAAAGATCGACAGCTTCGTCGGCCTGATGCGCGAGCTCGGGCTGGTCGAGGTCGGCCGCACCGGCATCGTCGGAATGATGCGCGGGGCGGAAGGGGCCTAAGGCCAGCTTCACCCGGCTCAAAGCTTTGCGCCTTTGCGCGCGCGACAGGGGCGCTAAGCCGCCCGCATCAATGGATGGGGATCACACGTGAAAGTCTATTACGACGCCGATGCCGACCTAAACCTGGTTACCGACAAGAAGATCGCCATCGTCGGCTACGGCAGCCAGGGCCACGCGCATGCGCAGAACCTGCGCGACAGCGGCGTCAAGGAAGTCGCGATCACGCTGCGCGAGGGTTCGGCCACCGCGCAGAAGGCCGAAGGCGCTGGCTTCAAGGTCCTCTCCAACCAGCAGGCCGCCGAGTGGGCCGACATCGTCATGGTCCTCGCGCCCGACGAGCATCAGGCGGCGATCTGGGACGCCGACCTCAAGGGCCGCATGAAGCCGGGCAGCACTCTCGCCTTCGCGCACGGCCTCAACGTTCACTTCGGCCTCATCGAGCCGCCCGCCGACATCGACGTGATCATGATCGCGCCCAAGGGCCCCGGTCACACAGTACGCAGCGAATATCAGCGCGGCGGTGGCGTGCCCTGCCTCATCGCCATCCACCAGGACGCAACCGGCAACGCGCACGATGTCGCCCTCGCCTACGCCAGCGGCGTCGGCGGCGGGCGCTCGGGGATCATCGAAACCAACTTCAAGGAAGAATGCGAGACCGACCTGTTCGGTGAACAGGCCGTCCTCTGCGGTGGGATCACCCACCTGATCCAGGCAGGCTTCGAGACGCTGGTCGAGGCCGGATACGCGCCCGAGATGGCCTATTTCGAGTGCCTCCACGAAACCAAGCTGATCGTCGACTTGCTCTACGAAGGCGGCATCGCCAACATGCGCTATTCGATCAGCAACACCGCCGAGTACGGCGACATCACCATCGGCCCGCGGATCATCACCGACGAGACGAAGGCGGAGATGCGCCGCGTGCTCGCCGACATCCAATCGGGCCGCTTCGTGCAGAAGTTCGTGCTCGACAACCGCGCCGGGCAGCCCGAATTGAAGGCCAGCCGCAAGGCCGCCGCCGCGCACCCGATCGAACAGGTCGGCGCCAAGCTGCGCGCGATGATGCCGTGGATCGGCAAGAACAAGCTGGTCGACAAGGCCGTCAACTGAGTTACGAAGGTCGTATGGATCGCAAAACCCTATTACCCCTCGCCCTCGTTGCCGCCGCCATCGGAGGGGTCGCCTTCGCGCAGATGCCCACGGAAAAGCCGGGCGCGGCCGACCCCTCTCGGGTGAGCGGTGGCATCTACACCGCGGACCCGAACCACACGTTGGTCGGGTGGCGGGTCGATCACCTCGGCTTCAGCGACTACTTCGGGCTGTTCGGCGAGGTGACGGGCACGTTGCAGCTCGATCCGGCAAATCCGGGCGCGGCGAAGGTCGATGTCTCGATCCCGATCAAGCCGGTCGTCGCCAGCGCCGCGCTCGGCGAGCACCTGCTGCGCCCTGGCAAGGATGGCAAGGCGCCCGATTTCTTCGGCCCCGATCAGCAAGCCGCTCGCTTCATCTCGAACGAGGTCCATCCGCTCGAAGACGGGCTCCGGGCACATATGATCGGCACGCTGACGCTAAATGGGTTGACCAAACCCGTCGAGATCAATGCGCGGTTCACCGGCGCGGGCACGATGATGGGAACGGAAACGGTCGGCTTCGAAGGCCGCGCTACAATCCGCCGCTCGGACTTCGGGATCAACACCGGCATTCCGCTGGTCAGCGACGAAGTGGAGCTCGAAATCAGCGCCGCGTTCGAAAAGAAACTCGCAGACGAGCCGCAGGAGCGCCCCGATCCGGGTGCGAACGCCTGCAATGCCGACAAAGCAAAGCCGTGGGTCGGCAAGAAGGCGACCGCCTCGGTTCGCGCCGCGGTCGCCAAGGCGACCGGGGCGAAAGCGATCCGCTGGATCCGGCCCGACATGGCCGTGACCGCCGACTACCACCCGGACCGGCTCAACGTGTCGCTCACCGCGACGGACGTGATCCGCTCGGCACGCTGCGGCTAGCCCGGTTGCAAATGTAACATTTGCCCCGCGCGAACCTTTCGCGCATGCAGCATGGCATGAACCGCGGCGCGCATATTCTGCTACGACTTATCCGCCCTTGGGCGTGAGCTGACGCGCGGCCCGTCGGGGCGCGCCCGGCGCCCAAGGGACTGCCATCCATCGTAGCAAATCCGACGTCGCGAGTTTTCCATGTCCATGCTTCGCAACCCCAGCGCCAAGTACAGCGCTTTCCCGCAAGTGCCCCTGCTCGACCGGCAGTGGCCCAGCCGCACGATCACCGCCCCACCCCGCTGGCTGTCGACCGACCTGCGCGACGGCAACCAGGCCATCGTCGACCCGATGGACGCGGTGAAGAAGAACCGCTTCTTCGACCTGCTGGTCGAGATCGGGGTCAAGGAAATCGAAGTCGGCTTTCCCAGCGCCGGGGCCACCGAGTTCGACTTCATCCAGGGCCTCGTGGCGTCGGGACGCATCCCCGATGACGTCACGGTGCAGGTGTTGACGCAGAGTCGCGAGGACCTCATCCGCACCTCGTTCGCCAGCCTCGAGGGCGCCAGGGCGGCGATCGTCCACCTCTACAATGCCGTCAGTCCAGCATGGCGCGACATCGTCTTTCGAATGAGCCGCGACGAGGTTCGGCAGATCGCCGTCGCCGGCGCCAAGGTGATGCGCGACGAGGCCGCCGCGTGTCCCGGCACCGAGTGGCACTTCCAGTATAGCCCCGAGACGTTCTCTACCGCGGAGCTCGATTTCAGCATCGAGGTCTGCGAGGCGGTTATGGAGGTGCTCGCCCCATCCCCCGAGCGCCCGATCATCCTCAACCTGCCCGCCACGGTCGAGGCGGCGACGCCCAACATCTACGCCGACCAGATCGAATACTTCTGCCGCAACCTGCCCAATCGCGACAGCGCGGTGATCTCCCTGCACACCCATAACGACCGCGGCACGGGCGTCGCGGCGGCGGAGTTGGGTCTGATGGCCGGGGCCGACCGGGTCGAGGGATGCCTGTTCGGCAACGGCGAGCGCACCGGCAATTGTTGCCTGGTGACAGTCGCCCTCAATATGTACACCCAAGGCATTGATCCGAGACTCGATTTCTCGGACATCGACCGGATCATCGAGACTGTCGAGTACTGCAACCAGATCCCCGTTCACCAGCGCCACCCCTATGGCGGCGAACTGGTGTTCACCGCGTTCTCGGGCAGCCACCAGGACGCGATCAAGAAGGGTTTCGAAGCGGCGGGCCAGCAGAACGATGAGCTCTGGCGCGTGCCCTACCTGCCGATCGACCCGGCGGACCTGGGGCGCAGCTACGAGGCGGTGATCCGGGTCAACTCGCAATCCGGCAAAGGCGGTTTCGCCTGGGTGCTCGAGCAGGACCAGGGCCTCAAGTTGCCCAAGGCAATGCAGGCCGATTTCTCGAAGCACGTCCAGCACATGGCCGACGAGTTGGGCCGTGAGCTAAACGCCGCCGACATCTGGCGCGCCTTTCGCGAGACCTATCACGTCCAGACCCCCGACGACCGCTTCCAGTTGGTTGGATACGAGGAAACCCGCGCGGCGGACGGTACCCGCATCTTCGCCGGCACCATCGAGGTCCAGGGCAAGGCGCAGTCGGTCAGCGGCCGCGGCAACGGCCTGATCTCATCGGTCGTGTCTACACTGGAGGACGCATTCGGCGTGCAGATGGAAGTATGCGACTACTCCGAGCACGCGCTGTCCACCGGCTCGGACGCCTGCGCCGCCGCCTACGTCCAGTGCGCCTTGCCCGACGGCCGCCTGGTGTGGGGCTGCGGCATCGACGAAGACGTTGCCACCGCCAGCGTGCGCGCGGTGGTCAGCGCGGCGAATTCGGCGGCGGCTCGATGCTGAGAGCTATTGCCCTCATCAGTGGGCGTGCTCCGGAGGAGCAAAGAGGATGAGTTCGACGCGTTCCTCGCCTTCGACGTAGGCATCATGCCCGGGCGGGATTTCAAAGAAGTCGCCCGGGACAATCGTCGTTTCCAGCCCCGATTCAACCATCCGCACGACCAAGGTCCCGGACAGTGAATACCCCGTGTGGTGCATCGGGCAAATATCGGGATTTCCGAGAAGCGGCTTTTCGTCTTTTTCCCACGTCCACCCCGGCTCAAAAACCGCATGCATTCCAGTGGACCCGGTGCTCCCCATGGTGACTATTCTAATGCCACCGGCATCTTTCATGTCGAGCGCGTCGTCCGGCGCGTCGAACCTGCGCGTTTCAATTGGCTGGGCCATTTCTTGTCGCCTCCGATCCCCGCCACGATGTTCCTGCCGCCAGGCTTTCTCAAGTTCACTCTTTGAAGCAACCGGCTACAAAATCTGAAGCTTCAAGCGAGGGCGTCGAATGTCTCCAATTGGATAGAAAGCGGACGATCCTCGCGTCAATCCGCCAAAGGCCTCGGGTCGAAAAGCGCCTGCGGCAACGGAGCTACGATCCGCAGCAGGCGAGCATTCAATTCAAGCATTTCATTCACTTCTGCAATCTCCTCCGTGGCCACTATGCTTGTCGACCGCACCAGATCCTCTGATTGCTTTCGTGCAAACTCTACCCCCGTCTTTGCATCCTTTCGGAACACGTCGCCGGCCAAAATTTCCGCGATTATTCTCGGCGTTAGGCTGATACCAAGATGAGCGGCGGCCGCCGACAGCGCGACGCCGCGATGCGCGTCGAACTGTTCCGCATGAAGAACAGAGCAGCGTTGCGAAAGGTCGCTCGATAGCAACTTGTGGAACCAGTACTGCGTGAGCAACCACCCCATCCCGGCCAGTTGCAAGTCGGTAAGTCCAGCGCATGTCTGCATATCGGTCGGGAATACGGGCCCGGAGTATTCAGTTGCTTTGAGATAGACCTGACGCCCCCATTGGCGCCCTTTCAGCCCCTTGCGGATTATGGCCTCGAGAAAATGCGTGGCCGTATTCGTCATCAAGATGGCGCTGGCCTCTGGGCATAGCCTGAGCAGTTGGGGGGCCAGACCATTGGCAAAATTGCTCGGCTTGACGATGACAGCCGTGCCGCTCCCATGGCGGCGCGCGAGCAATCTCGCAATCGAGGTGACCAGCGCATCATCAGGACTCCCCATCTGCGCCAGACTGTTCAAAATTCCCGGCTCGTTCAGCACGACCGTCGAACCGGGAACATCGAGTGCTTTTGCCATCAAGGTGGACAAGCAGAACCCGGAATGAAAGATGAAACCAATCGGTCCGCCCTCTGGCCTCATCAGCCTGACTTCATCGAGTGACACCTTAGCTGAAGTCAGCCCGGTAATCGACGCGAGGAAGCCTGCGTCTCGCTAGATGCCGGGGCTTGTTCTTACAAAGGTCACCGAATTCGTTGCGAGGTCGATCGCGTGGGGCAGCCAGTGGGCGTCTTCGGCAAGTTCGGAGCGGTCGACCATCGCACGACCCTGTAGGGAAGCATCCGATGTCCGCAATGGGTCGCTGTCAGTCCCTCGCGTCAACGTCCGGAAATGGGTGGGAAGCGGAAGTCCACCAATGGTCGACCGGTCGGAGCGGTCAGGTGTCTTACTTCCTGACCGGGTTCGACCAAGGCGAGGATCCAGCCTCGTCGGGTTCCTTGCGAAACAGGAAGAATATCCCGATCGAGCCCCAGTCATCGACGCGGATGCTATGGAACCGCTCGATCCCGTGCCGTGCGAGCATCTCAATTATCCGCTCGACGCGATAGTGATTCATTTCCATGGCGAGACTGTTCCAGGACCGGCCCATTGCCAGATTGCCGAAGGTCCGAAGCACGCGATTACGTTTGACGAAGTTGCGAAGGGAGGATTTGAACCTGCCGGTCGCGGGCAAAATGGTCATATGCAATGCGCCTATGCCACCGGCCCTGACCGACTTGATCAACTGCTCTATAATCGGTTCACCGCAGGCAACGGGAATGTGCTGGAGCACGATGTAGCTATGCACCAGATCATAGCTTTCGGGCTGCAGGAAATTCTGATCGAGCGAATTGGCGTAAGTCAGGTTTTCTTGGCAATTCGCCAACGCGTTGCGGCGAGCCTCAGCCAGCATTCCGGGTGCGATGTCGAGGCCGACGACTGAATCGAATTCCCTGCCCATGGCCTGAGTGATCCGGCCAACGCCGCAGCCAAAATCGAGTGCATTGCCGATGGCAATGTCGCCGAAGAGATTTTTGAGGACTTCTATCAGTTGGCGGACGTGAACGTCGCCCGAGGCAAAGAATTCATCCCTTAAGGGCTCGGCCAACGTCCGCCCTGAATATTCCGGACGAGAAAGAACGCCAAAGTAAGGATTTTCCTCACCGAAGGCTTTCCAATCCTGTGCTGCACAATGTTGGAACATGCCGCCCACTCGCTTACAACACGTCGATTATTAACACCGTGATCATGTCAGATAGTCTGAGCAAACGGAACCGAGGTATGAGCACTATTTGGGATAGTCTGATTGCCGTTTGGATCAATTGCAGAGAGAACACGGAGCCCGCATTCGCACGCACGAACTGAAGTTGGGTCCGCTTTCGGAAAGCGCCGATTTCTGGCTTTACATCCGCAATGGCTCGAAAGCAGACATTCGCCTGACGCGCGGCTAAGGTCCGTCGAGGCTGTAACGGAATCTCCCATGTCCACCGACGATACCATCGTACAGACGCCTGACGGGCCCATGACCTGGGCCGAGTGGAAGAAGAAGAATCCGGTGCAGATCCCCTCGCGCCGCACGAAGGGGAAGAAGCTGCCGGTGAAGGTGAAGCGGTTTACCTCGGACCCTTGAAGGGCCGTCAGGGCATGAAGCCGAATGCGATCCGGGTGAAACCGTTCGGTGAGACGCCAGAACCGAACGACCACGGGTACCAGGTGCAGCGCCAACGTGAGGTTGCTCGCATTTCGCTCGAAAGCTGACGGCCTACTTTCCTACATCGCGTCTTTCCGACAAGATGCTCGGATGACCGCTGCACATCATTCTCACCGTCGGCATTTCCGGCCCGCATCCGGACCCGAAAAATTTGCTCCTGAACAGTGTGCCAACTGTGCCAAGTCCTACAAAATGATCGTTAGCGGAGGACCAGCATGACCGAAGCGATTCTCGAACCCGAGCTGGCGATCATCGATCCGCACCACCATTTATGGGACTTGCGGCCGCTGCTGTCCGCCTTCCCGGAACCGCGGCACGACTTCCTCGAAGCGCTGGTCGGCGCGCCGTACTACACCTTCGACGCGCTCCAGTCGGACACGCAGAGCGGCCACCGGGTGCTCGGCACCGTGTTCATGGAATGCGGCGCGTTCTACGATGCCAGCCGGGGGGAGGCGCTCAAGACCGTCGGCGAGGTCGAGTTCGTCAACGGCGTTGCGGCGCAGGGGGCGAGCGGGCTTTATGGCGAGTACCGCCCCTGCTCGGCGATTGTCGGCCATGCCGACCTCACGCTCGGCAGCAAGGCGGGCGAGGTGCTCGACGCGCTGCAGGCTGCCTCGCCGCGCTTCGTAGGCATCCGCCACGCCGCAGCGTGGGACGCCGATCCCGAGGTCCTCGGGCCACCGTTCCATCATCCGCGAGGCCTCTACCTCGACCCCAAGTTCCGCGAAGGCTTTGGGGAGTTGGGCAAGCGTGGGCTGACCTTCGATGCCTGGCTGCTCGAGCCGCAGCTCGGCGACGTTCTCGACCTCGCGCGCGCCTTTCCCGACCAGCCGATCGTGCTCGACCATTGCGGCACCCCGCTCGGCATCGCCAGCTACAAAGGCAAGCTGCCCGAGCACTTCGATCGCTGGCGCGCGAGCATCCGCGCGATCGCCCAATGCGAAAACGTGACGGTCAAGCTCGGCGGACTGGCGATGGCGTTCTGCCAGCTGCCCGACCGCGGACCCGCCGCCGGGCTCGGCTCGGAGATCCTGGCGGCGATGTGGCGGCCCTATATCGAGACCTGCATCGAGGCGTTCGGGCCGTCGCGCGCGATGTTCGAAAGCAACTACCCCGTCGATCGCTGGGGCGCGAGTTATCCGGTGCTGTGGAATGCGTTCAAGCGGCTCGTGACCGGCGCTTCGGAGGGCGAGAAGCGCGACCTTTTCGCGGGCACCGCCGCGCGGGTGTACGGTATGGAGGGTCTGCTCGTCCAAGCGTGATACGCCCGCCCGGCCGTGGCTTGCCGGAGAGCGGAGACACGCTAAGGTGGCGGCAAGAGGGGCAAGACATGGCTCGACGACATAGCAAGCGCGCGGCGCCTTGGCGCCGGACGATGCAGACCGCGTCGACCCTCGTGATCGCCGGTTTCGCCGCCACCGGCTGCGAAAGCGAAGTCGACCGGTCGTCAGTATTCCTCGCTGCGCAGGTGCAGCCAGCAGCGCCTCCTGTTGCCGCGCCGGCGCCTGCCGCCCCGCACAACGTAGCCAAGGTCGCCCCGCCCGACCGGACGGCCGCTCCGCCTGGTATGATTGCAACTGCTCCGGTGCCCGAGCTCGCTCCGATGCTGGACTTTCCACCACTCGCGGGTGCCGGCCTCGAATCGAAATCGGAGCTGGCGGTCATCGAACCAAGCGGGAATGCCGAGCCCGAGCAGGCGATCGCTGCGGTCAATGTGGAAGCATCCCCGCAGGCCGCAGTCGGACTTTTCGAGGTCGATTCCCCGATGCTCGGGCTGTCCGAGGTAGCGTACGTGCCGCAAATTTCCGACAGCGTGCGCGCCGCCTACATCGCCCAGGTCGACGCCGCGCAGCCTGGCCAGCGCATGGCGGTGCGCGCGGGCGACCAGCTTCTCGGCGAGGTGCAGTTCCAGGTCGTCGACGGGGTCGTCTCGGTGCATATCGGGCAGGTGCTCGATTTGTTCGAAGCCCAGATGGACACCGTCCGCTTCGCCGAGCTCCGCAGTTCCAGTTCGGCAGCCGAGTTCGTCTCGCTCGACCGGCTCCAGGGCGCCGGCATCCCGCTCGACTATAATGCCGCCTACGACGAGCTGACGCTCGACTCCCTCGGCGGCTGATCTTCCGGAGATAATCTGCATGGCCTTGCCCGCCCCGTTCGATCGCCTGCGCCTGCCCGTCATCGGCTCCCCGCTGTTTATCATCTCGGGCCCTGAGTTGGTCATCGCCCAGTGCAAGGCGGGCATCGTCGGCGCCTTCCCGGCGTTGAACGCCCGTCCATCTGGGGTGCTCGACGAGTGGCTTCACCGGATTACGGAGGAACTGGCGCAGCACAACCGAGATAATCCGGACCGCCCCGCCGCGCCTTATGCGGTCAACCAGATCGTTCACAAGTCCAACAATCGCCTCGACGAGGACATGGCGGTCTGCGCCAAGTGGGCGGTGCCGATGGTGATCACCTCCCTCGGGGCGCGGGAGGATGTCTTCGCGGCCGTCTCGGGCTGGGGCGGGATCACGCTCCATGACGTGATCAACGACCGCTTCGCGAGGAAAGCGATCGAGAAAGGCGCGACAGGGCTGATCCCGGTGGCCGCGGGCGCCGGCGGGCACGCCGGCACCCTCTCGCCTTTCGCAATGATGCAGGAGATCCGCACCTGGTTCGAAGGACCTGTCGCGCTATCGGGTGCGATCGCGCACGGCCGCTCGGTGCTGGCGGCGCAGGCAATGGGCGCCGACTTTGCCTATATTGGCAGCCCGTGGATCGCCACGCACGAGGCCAACGCCGACCAGCGCTACAAGGATGCGATCGTGGAAGCGCGGGCCGACGGCATCGTCTATTCGAACTTGTTCACCGGCGTGCACGGGAACTACTTGCGCAGCTCGATCGAGGCGGCCGGGATGGATCCCGAGAACCTGCCGCAAAGCGATCCCAGCGCGATGAACTTCGGCTCCGGCGGCAATACCGAAGCCAAGGCGTGGAAAGACATCTGGGGCTCCGGCCAGGGGGTCGGCATGGTCGCCGCGGTCGAGAGTGTCGCGGAGCGGGTAGATCGTCTGGCGGCCGAGTATCGGGCGGCGAAGGAGGAATTGGCCACCAAGGTGCTGTGACCCTAGAACACCCCGGCCGAAAGACCCTCGGCCAGCGCTGTGCCGAGATCCCGGCAAGCGGCAAGCGCTTCGGGTGGCACGGTCTTCGAGGCGAGGATGGCTTGGGGCGACTGCGCTTGAAGATTTACGATGATCGGATCGGCAACGCGCCGCAGCCGCCAGCCGGTTGCGATCCGGTCGATCTGTCGCTGGGCGCCCTGTCCATCCGACCCGGCGGCGATAAGGGTCGCATACGGCCGTCCCTCGACCTGGCCGAGGACAGGGTAATAGCACCGGTCGAACATCTCCTTCATGAGCCCGCTCATGCTCGCGAGGTTTTCCGGACAGACGAACAGGTAGCCTCCTGCGGCCAGCAGGTCCGCCGGCTCCACCTCCCCGGCCGTCAGCAGGCTCGCCCTTCCCTCCGCACCTGCGTGCGCCGCGCGAGCCATCGCCTCGGCGGCTCCGGTGCGGCTGTGCCAGGCGATGAGCAACGGCGCGTTCACCGGCAGAACCATCGCGCCCCGTTGTCGATAGTCAACCCTGGCCGGGTATGCCCAATGCATCGCTTGGGCTAGGTAGCCGCCATGGCATCGGCGTCGCTCTCCTCCGTCTTTGGCGTCGATTGCTCGCTGTCGGGCAAGGCATGGCGCTGGCGCGGCGGCAACATGGACTTGGGCCATGCCGCTGGCGCGCTTGACGATGTGGTCACACAGCTCCTGCTGTCCCGCGGGGTGCCGCGTGATGACCTGGATAGACATCGCTCGCCAACGTTGCGGGCGTTCCTGCCCGATCCGTCGATCTTCCAGGACATGGATGCCGCAGCGGAGCGCCTTGCCCAGGCTGTGATGGCCGCTGAAGCTGTCACCATCTTCGGGGACTACGACGTAGATGGCGCGACCAGCGCCGCCTTGCTCGTACGGCTCCTGCGGATGCTGGGCCATGACGCCCGCTATTACATCCCCGACCGCCTGCTCGAAGGCTACGGGCCCAGTGGGGCAGCACTGGTCCGGCTGGCCGAGGAGGGGTCGAGCCTGATCGTCACGGTCGATTGCGGCGCGATGGCGCACGAGGCCTTGGCGCAGGCGCATGCTGCGGGCGTGGACGTGATCGTGGTCGATCACCACAAATGTGCTGCCGAGAACCCGGTCGCCGCTGCGCTGGTCAACCCTAACCGCCTCGACGAAAGCGCCGAAGGGGCCGAGCATGGCCACCTGGCGGCAGTGGGAGTGGCGTTCCTGCTAGCTGTCGCGGTGGTTCGCACGCTGCGCACGCACGGATACTTCTCCGAGCAGCGAGAGCCCGACCTCATGAGCCTGCTCGATCTGGTGGCATTGGGAACCGTAGCCGATGTCGCGCAGATTCGCGGTCTCAACCGGGCCTTCGTTGCTCAAGGCCTCAAGGTCATGGCGCGGCGCGCGAACAACGGCATGGCCGCGCTGATCGATGCCAGCCGGCTGAAGCGGGCCCCTGCCTGCAGCGATCTGGGATTCGCTCTCGGACCGCGTATCAACGCGGGCGGGAGGGTGGGCGAGGCCAGCCTCGGCGTCCGTTTGCTGATCACCGAATGCCCTGACGAAGCTGCCGCAATCGCCGCCCAGCTATCGGCGCTAAACGACGAGCGCCGTGCCATTGAAGCCGAGGTGCAGGCGGCCGCGGAAGCGATGCTCGAGGGACAGCACAACCGCGCGGTACACGTTCTCGCGGGCAAAGGTTGGCATCCGGGGGTGATCGGCATCGTCGCCGGCCGGATCAAGGAGAAGACCGGCAAGCCCGCCCTGGTGATCGCGCTCGACGGAGACACCGGCAAGGGTTCGGGCCGCTCGATTGCCGGGGTCGATCTCGGGGCAGCCATCATTTCCGCTCGCGACGAAGGTCTGCTCGTCGCTGGCGGAGGCCATGCGATGGCCGCCGGGCTGACGGTGTCGTCCGACAAACTCGGTGCGCTTGCAGATTGGCTCGACGCGCGACTTGGCACGATCGTGGCGCGCTCGCGAGAGGGAGAGTCGCTGTCGCTCGACCTCGCGCTCGCCCCGGGGGGGCTCACGCCCGATCTGGTCGAGGCGCTCGATGCCGCGGGGCCTTTCGGAATGGGGTGGCCGGGGCCGCGCGTGGCCATAGGCCCCGTTCGCCTTATCAAGGCGGAAGAAGTGGGCACCGGTCACGTTCGCGGCGTCGCCAGCGGGCTCGATGGACGAAGCTTTAAGATGATTGCGTTCCGTGCCGCCGAGACACCTCTCGGGCAGGCCCTGCTGCAGGGTGCCCGCGGCCGCACGCTGTGGCTCGCCGGGCGGCCGAAGATAGACGACTGGGGCGACCGCCCACAGGCCGAACTCCATCTCGAGGATGCGGCCTGGGCCGACTGAGGAGAACGCCGATGTTCAGCCACGTCACGTTGGGTACCAACGACTGGCAGCGCGCACGGCCTTTCTGGATCGCACTTATGGAAGTGCTGGGCCACCCCGTCTTGTTCGAACGCGAAGGGGGAATGGCGTTCGGGCTACCGACCGGCCCCAAAACGTTCGTAGGGCCCACGTACGACGGCCACGCAGCTCGTGCCGGCAACGGCGTCCACATCGCCTATCTCGCGAACGATCGGGCGACTGTCGACGCGTTTCACGCGGCCGCGCTGGCCAACGGCGGCACCGACGAAGGAGCGCCCGGCCTGCGACCGCATTACCACCCCAACTACTATGGCGCCTACGTTCGCGACCCCGACGGCAACAAGCTGCAGGCGGTCTGCCATTCCTCGACCGGATAGCCGTTTCCGCAGGGTTGACCGCGCATCGGCCCGCCCCTAAGGCGCCCGCCACGCTTCCGGGCGTGGCCCCTTCGTCTAGCGGTTAGGACGCGGCCCTTTCACGGCTGAAACACGGGTTCGATTCCCGTAGGGGTCACCATCGGAAGCAAAGCCATCTACCGGATGGCCCCTTCGTCTAGCGGTTAGGACGCGGCCCTCTCACGGCTGAAACACGGGTTCGATTCCCGTAGGGGTCACCAAACTTTCAGACATATTGTGACAGCGCGCGGCGAAGGCTGGCGCTCCCCCGAGCGGGCCGCTAATGGCCCGGTGCGATGGAGCCGCGCCGTTCCCTTCCCTGGCCCGGTATCGCCCTCGCGGTGCTCGGCGGAGTCGGCATGCTTCTCTTGGGAGCGCAAGTGTGGCTCGCGCTCTCCGTTCTCCTCCTGTGGCTGGGCTCACTTTATCTGGCCATCGCTGAGCCGCCACCTGTCGCGGTCGCTCCATCGACCGGGAGGCTCACCCGCGATTCGATGGCCGACCTCATCGAGCACTCCGGAATCCCCCTGCTGCTTACTGAAGCCGGGCGGATTTCGATCGCCAATCAAGCCGCGCGAGAGGTTCTCGGCGGGCATATAGTGGGGCAGGATGTACGCGTCGCCCTGCGCCATCCAGACGCCGTGGCGCTAACCGATAGCGAACACGCAGAGGTGGCAACCATCAAGGGTCTTGCCCGGCGGCATGACAACTGGCGTGTGAGCCGCCAGCCGCTGGGCGACGGCCTCGCCGTAATCGAAATGATCAACCGCACGGCGGAGGCGGACATCAGTCGCTCGCATACGGATTTTGTCGCCAATGCCAGTCACGAGCTGCGTACCCCGCTGGCGTCGATCATCGGCTATGCTGAAACACTTGTGGAAGAGCAGGACGGCGGCGATCCGGCCACCCGCGCGCGGTTCCTCCAGACCATCCTTCGCGAATCGAGGCGGCTGAAGGGGCTAGTGGACGACCTGATGTCGCTGTCACGGATTGAAGCGGAAAAGCACGAGCAGCCGGCGGCGCGCGTCGATCTCGCTCCGCTGGTGGATCGATCCGCGCGTGACGCCGCTGGAGTCGACCGCGTGGCCCGTCTGCAGTTCGATTTGACTGAAGGCCTCGTGGTCCGCGGTGACGAACAGCAACTCGAGCAATTGGTGCGCAATCTCGTCGACAACGCGCTCAAGTATGGCGCTGACGGCGGCCAAGTGGCTGTATCGCTTGCCAAGGGACATGGATTCAACGCGCGATTGACCGTGGCGGATCAAGGGGAAGGCATCCCCGCCGAGCACCTGCCCCATCTCACTCGCCGGTTCTACCGCACGGACCCCGGCCGCAGCCTCGCATCGGGCGGGACCGGATTGGGACTGGCTATCGTCAAGCATATTGTCGAGCGGCATCGCGGCAAGCTGGACATCGCCAGCAAGCACGGCGAGGGGACCGCGGTGACGGTGCGGCTTCCCTTGATCCGCCAAGACGCGGGCTCGATGTCATGAAAGTGTCACCGAACCGTAGCATGGACCGGTCGATCGTGCCGCTAATCCCCAATTCTTGATGTCGCACTCGTTGCTCCTCCTCCTGACGGTGGGCCTCGCGCTGGCCGGTTGGTTGGCTGGCCGCGCTCGCGCGTGGAGCTTCAGGCGCGCCGGCGCGGGGGTCCGGTTGGCCGCCTTGCCAAGTTATCATGGTTGGTACGTCGCACTATGGGTGGCCGTGCCCCTGCTGGCGTTCGTAGCACTATGGAGCGCCGTTTCACCGATACTGGTGCAACAGGCCGTCTTGGCCGACCCGGCCGCCGCGGCCCTCCCTCCATTCGACTTCCAGCGAAGCGCGATCCTCGGGCAGGCTTACGCGGTCGCGACGGGCGCAGCAGCGACCACCGCGCATCCTGACGCTGACGCACTCGTTCAGCCTTTCCGCGACGCCATCGGTCGCTTTCGGCTGATAGGCATTCTCGCCACGATCGGTCTCGCGATTGCTGGCGGCGGGTGGGCGTTCCTGCGCCTCAAACCGCAGTTCACCGCGCGCACGCGGGTCGAACGCATCGTGCTCGCGATCCTGCTTGTCGCCTCGCTGGTGGCGATCCTCACGACTCTCGGCATCCTCGTAAGCCTGGTGTTCGAGACCGTGCGCTACTTCGGGATGGTCTCGCCGCTCGATTTCCTGTTCGGAACGCACTGGGCGCCCGACCCGATGGTAAGCCCTACCTCAGCCGACGGGACACGCTACGGCGCTATCCCGCTGTTCTGGGGGACCATCTTCATCGGTGCGATCATCGCAATGATCGTGGCCATACCGTTGGGCCTGATGAGCGCGATCTATCTGACCCAATACGCCGGGGCGAAATGGCGCAAATGGCTCAAGCCCGCGCTCGAAATTCTCGCCGGCGTGCCCACGGTCGTCTACGGTTACTTTGCCGCCCTCACGGTCGCACCTGCCATTCGCGATCTTGCGCAGAGTGCCGGGATATCGAGCGCCAGCTCCGAAAGCGCATTGGCCGCCGGCCTGGTAATGGGCGTGATGATCATTCCCTTCGTTTCGTCGATGGCCGACGACAGCATCGCCGCCGTGCCGCAAGCCATGCGCGATGGCAGCTTGGCGATGGGCGCGACGAAGTCCGAAACAATCCGCCGGGTGCTGATACCGGCCGCCCTACCCGGCATCGTCGCCGGGATCATGCTCGCTGTCAGCCGCGCGATCGGCGAGACCATGATCGTGGTCATGGCCGCTTCGACCGCCGCCAACCTCAGCGCGAACCCACTGGAGGCGATGACGACGGTGACGGTGCAGATCGTAGCGATGCTCACGGGTGAAGGCAGTTTCGATCATCCCGCCACCTTGAGCGCTTTCGCGCTCGGGTTCGTCCTGTTCCTCGTCACGTTGGCGCTCAATTTTGTGGCGCTGCGTGTCGTCCGCAGGTTCCGCGAGGCCTATGACTGAGTCCCAAGCCCCCACACGCACGCCGGCATTCGAGCGACGCTTGCGCCAGCGTTACGCCGCGGAGAAGCGGTTCAAGGCGCTCGGCCTCGGAGCGATCCTCGTTTCGGTCGCCGTCCTGTTATTCTTGCTGACGACGATGATTGGCAACGGCATCGGGGGCTTCCAGCGTGCGGAGTTATCCGTCCCCATCGATTTCCCCCAGGCGGGGTTATCAGTAGACACCTCGGTTAGCGACCGAAGCGAGGCGATGCGCCGATTGGAGAGTCAGGGCCTGCCGGAAACCGTGCGGTTCTTCGCCTCTCAGGCATTGGGGGATGCAGCCGCGGACGAAATCTCCGGCGAAGCTTGGCGCGAGGTGGGCAATGCCGTGCTCGACGATCCCTCGATGCTCCAGCGCAAGGAGCTCTTCGCCTTGCCAGCCGGCCCCAGTCTATCGGCTGCCCTCGCCGGTGAAGGCAATGCAGCAGATCGCGCGTTGGCTGAACGTCTTTCAAGCGAGGGCAAGCTTCGCGAGGTGTTCGATCCCGGCTTCCTTGCCCGGTCGGACGCGACCGATCCCCAAGCCGTGGGCATTTGGGGCGCACTGAAGGGATCGATGCTGACCATGTTGGTAACGCTGCTCCTCGCGTTTCCCATCGGTGTACTAGCCGCGCTCTACCTCGAGGAATACGCCCCAAAGAACAACTGGACCGACCTGATCGAAGTCTCGATCAATAACCTGGCCGCCGTTCCTTCTATCATCTTCGGCTTGCTTGGTCTGGCTGTCTTCTTGTGGGTCTTTCCCGATCTGAGATCAGCTCCGTTGATCGGTGGCATGACCCTGGCGCTGATGACCATGCCGGTCATCGTCATCTCCGGACGGAACGCCATCAAGGCGGTCCCGCCCAGCATCCGCGATGGCGCTCTGGCGATCGGCGCTTCACCGGTTCAGGTCGTATTCCACCACGTCCTCCCGCTGGCCCTGCCCGGTATCCTCACAGGCACCATCATCGGCATGGCTCGCGCGCTGGGAGAGACCGCACCGCTACTCATGATCGGCATGCGCGCATTCGTCGCCACCCCGCCCGACGGTTTCACGTCGCCGGCCACGGTCCTCCCGGTCCAGATATTCCTGTGGTCGGACGAGATCGATCGCGGCTTCGTCGAACGGACCAGCGCCGCGATTATCGTATTGCTGCTCTTCTTGCTCGTGATGAACGGGCTCGCGATCTACCTTCGCAACAAATTCGAGAAAACCTGGTGACCTTAATCCATCCCAATCTCGCCTCGACCGAACCGAAGATGCGCGCACGCGACGTTTCCGTGTTCTACGGCAACAAGAAAGCGATCGATGAAGTGTCCATCGACGTTCCTGCCGAGTACGTCACCGCCTTCATTGGCCCGTCGGGTTGCGGCAAGTCGACCTTCCTGCGCGCGCTGAATCGCATGAACGACACAATCCCCGGCGCTCGCGTCGAGGGGAGCATCGAGCTCGACGGCGAGGATATCTATCAGTCTGGCATGGACGTGGTTCAGCTGCGCGCGCGCGTTGGCATGGTGTTCCAGAAGCCCAATCCCTTTCCGAAGTCGATATTCGAAAACGTAGCTTACGGGCCCCGCATTCATGGTCTAGCCGAAGGGAAGGCGGAGCTCGAGGCCATCGTCGAGCGTTCGCTGCAGCGCGCCGGCCTATGGAACGAGGTGAAGGATCGTCTCGCCGATAGCGGCACCGCGCTTTCCGGCGGGCAGCAACAACGGCTTTGCATAGCTCGCGCGATCGCCGTGGACCCTGAAGTGATCCTGATGGACGAGCCCTGCTCGGCCCTGGACCCGATCGCCACGGCGCGGATCGAGGAGCTCATAAGCGATCTCAAAGGCCGCTACGCAATTGTGATCGTCACGCACTCGATGCAGCAGGCTGCGCGCGTCAGTCAGCGGACGGCGTTCTTTCACCTCGGGAAGATGGTAGAATACGGCCGCACATCGGACATCTTCACCAATCCGCTCGAAGAGCGCACAAAAGACTACATCACGGGCCGGTACGGCTAGGGGAACGGGCATGGAGCACCACACCGTCAAGGCGTTCGACGAGGACATCACCCGGCTGCGCGGACTGATCGCGGAAATGGGTGGCATGGCCGAGGTTGCTTTGCAGAAAGCGATGGACGCGCTCGTCAGAGGCGACGAGGTGCTCGCCGAGCGGATCATCGCCGACGACAAGAAGATCGACGCGATCGAGGCGGAAGTCGACAAATTGGCCGTGCGCATCATCGCACTGCGCGCACCGATGGCGGACGATCTGCGCGAAATCATCGCCGCCCTGAAGATCGCCGGCGTTGTCGAACGGATCGGCGATTATTCGAAGGCCATCGCCAAGGCGAGCCGCCAGATCGAGGATCGCAAGAAGTTCGGCCCGCTGACGCTGGTTCCGGCCATGGGCGAGATTGCAGCCGAAATGGTCCACGACGCGTTGACCGCCTACGCCGCGCGGGACTCCGTGCTAGCTCGCGAGGTCATCGCTATGGATGAGAAAGTCGATAACTTTTACGAATCCATTTTCCGCAATCTGGTCAGCCACATGGTCGAGAATCCTTCGACCATCAGCTCCGCGGCCCAGCTACTTTTCGTGGCGCGCAATATTGAGCGTATCGGCGATCACGCAACAAACGTGGCCGAAATGGTATACTACGCCGCCACCGGGCACTATCTCGCAGACGCGGACAATTGACGCATCGTCGTCGCGAAGATGTAACATTTCTGGTGTGCATGTAACGCGATGTCCGCCGCCAAGCTTCTTCTGGTCGAAGACGATCCAGCGCTTGCGGAGCTGCTCGAGTACCGCTTCGCCAACGAAGGCTACGCGGTTCGCGCGACGCCGGACGGCGACGAAGCGCTTCTGATGGCAGCCGAGGACGTCCCAGACCTCGTCATTCTCGATTGGATGATCGAGGGAACCAGCGGCATCGAGGTCTGCCGCCGGCTGCGACGCGACAAGGCAACGGCGCACGTCCCGATCATCATGCTGACCGCTCGCGAAACCGAGGACGATAAGATCCGCGGCCTCGAAACCGGTGCCGACGACTATTTGACCAAGCCGTTCTCTCCACGCGAGCTGCTCGCCAGGGTGGCCGCCGTCTTGCGCAGAATTCGCCCTGCCCTCGCCGGTGAGAGCATTGCGGTCGGCGATCTGTCCCTCGATCCGGTCGCCCACCGGGTCACCCGCCGGGGCGCGGCGCTCCACCTCGGACCCACTGAATACCGCCTGCTCAAATTCCTGATGGAAAGCCCCGGCCGCGTGTTCAGTCGCAGCCAGCTGCTCGATGGCGTCTGGGGGACCGAGAGCGAGATCGAGCTGCGCACGGTCGACGTCCATATCCGCCGCTTGCGGCAAGCGATAACAGTCGACGGTGGCAAGGATCCCGTTCGAACCGTCCGCAGCGCCGGCTATTCGCTCGAAGGCTAGAACAGCCTCGTCAGCAGATAGAAAGTCGCTCCCACGGCGGCACTCGCCGGAATGGTGATGAACCATGCCGTCACTACCTTGGTCGCAACGGTCCAGCGAACGGCACTGGTGCGGCGAGCGGCGCCCGTTCCCACCACGCTGCCGGTGATCGCATGGGTGGTCGAAACAGGAATACCCAGCGCGCTCGCACTGAAGACGACGATGGACCCGGCGGTGGACGCGCAAAAGCCGGAATGGTGATTCAGCTTGGTCAGCCCGGTGCCCATTGTGCGGATGATCCGCCAGCCACCAGAGAGAGTGCCGAGCGAAATCGCTAGATAGCAACTGAGAACCACCCACTCTGGCACGCGGAACTCGCCGCCAAGATAACCAGTCGAGTAGAGCAGCACGGCGATGATCCCCATCGTCTTCTGGGCGTCGTTCCCCCCGTGACTGACCGAATAAGCGGCCGACGAACATAGATGGAGCAGCTTGAAGGTCGTGTTCGCCTTTCGCGGGGTCGAGCGTCGAAATATCACGCTCGTCGCCAGCATCAGGACCATCGCGATGAGGAAGCCGAGCATCGGCGAAAGAAAGATCGCCAGGATTGTCTTGGTCGTGCCCGCACTCTCGACGGCGTCGAAGCCGGCGGCGGCAATCCCGGCCCCTAGCAAACCGCCGATCAGCGCGTGGCTGGAGGACGAAGGGATGCCCTTTATCCAGGTCGCGACATTCCAGAACATTGCACCGATCAGTGCCCCGAACACCACGGCGGGGCTGACGATGTCCTTGTCGATGATGCCCTTGCCGACCGTCTCGGCAACATGAAGACCGACGATCCAGTAGGCCGCAAAGTTGCCGACTGCGGCGAAGACGACCGCTTGAAGGGGTGAGAGCAACTGTGTCGACACCACAGTGGCGATCGAATTGGCCGCATCGTGCAGACCGTTGAGAAAATCGAACGCCAGCGCGATCGCGATCAGCGCAACCAGCAGCGGAAAGGCGAGTTCGTGCATGCCGATCGGCTCAAGCGTAATCGATCACGATGCCGTCGATCTGGTTGGCGACATCCTCGAAAGCATCGGCGATCTTTTCCAGGTGCTTGAATATCTCCCGCTCGACGATGAAGCGGACGGTATCGCCACTGGCCTTGGCAGCCGCGTAGTTTGCTTTGAGCCCGCGGGTGTGGATGATGTCCACATCCCCTTCGGCCGTAACAATTTCCCGGGTCAGCTCGTGCAATTTCGTGCCGTTGCGCGGCACATCGCGGAGCATCGGTATTGCATCGTCGATCATGTGCAGTGCGCGGCAGATATGGACCGCCATCTCCCGCATATCGGGCGCGAACTGGCTAAAATCGTATGTCTCAATCGCCGATGCAGCGGACTGTATCTCGTCGGTCACGTCATCCATCGCGGCGATGAGGCCGGTGATCGCACCGCGGTCGAATGGTGTGAGGAAAGTCTGCCGAACCTCGTGCAGCACTTCGCGAATGATATCGTCGGCATCGTGCTCGCGATCACGAATTGCATGCACCAACGACATCCGGTCGCCTTCACCGCGCACCAACTGAGCGAGTGCTTCCCCGGCAGCTACAGTCGCGGCGGAATGACGTTCGAAAAGCACGAAGAAGTCGGCGGACCTCGGCACCAGGCGCCTGAACCAGTCGAACACGCGCGATCCTTCCGTTCTCGTCTACCGACCGCGCGCCGTTGCCCGATGCCGCGTCGTCACGCAAGCGTCACCATTCCGTCTTCCACGTCCATTACCGGCAGACGCTGCCGATCCCCCGAGGCTGTTGGTCGAGATGGAGATGATCCCGGTGCGCGGCGTTGTAGTCCGGACTCAGCACTGTACCGAAGATTTCGCATCCTTCGTCCCGCACGCGGCGAAGGAAAGCCGCCTTCGCCGGATCGGCGTGCCAGTCCCGGAGCACGCTGATGCGAGTTCCGTCTGACAGGACGAAGCCGGCGATGTCGATCGCATTTCCGGTGGCGTGTTCGCTCCACCGTCCGTCGGCCCGTCCGTAGAGGCGGCGGCAAGAATAGGCGCCCAGGTGCTCAATTCGCGCAAGGGGCGAACCGAAGTGCTCGCGCACTGCAGGTTCCACGCCGCGTGACAGCCATAATTGCAGCCCCGCGGCCACGGCACATGTGGTCGGCGGCTTTGTCGGCGAGATCGGATAGGCGCTCAGGATCGTGCGATCGGGCCTCGCGCACGCACCCTCGCCGGCGGACGCGAGTGAGGCAAAGGGCACCGCGCTTCGTTCGAGCACCGCGCGACAAGCCGGCGCGTCATCACGCAGGGAGGCCAACTTCCGCTGGGTGGCAAAACCGGGCGGGTCGCGGAGATCCAGCGGCGCCCACGGGTTATGTTCGGGATGAACATCGAGCCACCCTTTGCCTGCTAGAGCCAGGGCTCCGAGCACAAGTGACAGGAACGCAAAGTCATCGAAGCGCGACAGCCGCATGGTGGCTAAACGATCCTTCGCCCGATTGGGCTCACGCAGCGAGATCGAAGAGGATGGCTGCCGCTATGGTGACGAACAATAACCCGACCGCGATATCGAAGCGCTTGCGTGTTTGGGGTCGTGACATCGCGTCTGAAAGCCTGGTCCCAGCCGCGATGTAGACGCCTCCCACCGCCATATCGATGACCAGGCCGATGGTTGCGAGGACCACCAGTTGGGGACCCACCGGCAGATGTGTGTCAACGAACGGGGGGAGGAGAGCTACGACGTAGACCAGGGACTTTGGATTCGAGAGAGCGACCAATACCCCTTCGAAGAATGGTGTGCGGGCTTGAACTGCTCGGACCGGCTGCGGCATCTCGACTATCTCGCCGGCTTGGCGAATGGACTGGATTCCCAGCCAAGCAATATACAGGGCCCCGAGCACAGTGAGGATCAAAAAGCCGAGCGGGAACTCGGCGGCCAGAGTTCCGAGGCCGAAGCCTGCCAGGAGCCACCAGACGATGTAGCCGAGCTGCATTCCGATGAGGCCGATCGCTCCACTGCGCCAGCCGCTGCGGATGGTCTGTCCGACGACGAAGAGCATCGAAACGCCCGGGACGACGCTGGTGGCAGCCGTCATCAAGGCAAATGCGGCCAGGCGTTCGGGGTCGAGCACCCCGGCCCGCTAATGGATGATGCCGCGTTTGGAAACGCTAGCGTGGCAGGATGGGTGCGGGCTCGTCCCAGCCTTTTGCCCGGCGCCATGCGAAACCCAGCGGAACGATGCAGCTTTCGGTCGCCAGCGTCACGGTGACGAAGTCGCCCTCGCCCCGATTGTACCGGAAGGGAATGTAGTACTCGATCCACTCGCCGGCGTCGTTCGCGCGCACCTCGCGCTCGATGGGTTTCATATCACCGTTGGTGATGGTGAGAAATGCCGGCTCGCCGGGTGCAAGGCCATTGGCCGAAATGACGTAGAAACGACCGTTGGTGCCCACTTCGCCGGTGCAGGCTTCGCTTTCGAACCTGTCGACCCGCTCCCATCCTCGCGCCAGCACGATCGGGTCGTAGGCAAGCGCAGGCGTGCCGATGGCAGCCAACGCCAGAATGGCCGGTAGGGTCCGCATGCGACATGTTTAACGCAGGAGTAGGTTTTGCGGCAGGCGAGATTATCCACCGCCCCGGATCGGGACAATCAATGGAAGTCGCGGCTTGGTGGCAAGGGAAGGAGCCTGGGGACGATACGGACGTCGCGCGGGTGACCGCCCGCACTGGGCCCGTGAAAACCGCAATCGCGGTTGCCTGCGCCTGGCGGTTGCCAAGGTTGCGGTTTAACTGCGGTCTCGGCCGCGGGACCTTCCTCGACCAGTACCCCACCCGGTCCCCACCGGCTCGGCAGGGGGTTGTTGCAATGGTCGGCACGGGCGATGGTGATGGGCATAAGGTCGTCTGACAGCCCGTGCAGGCAGTGCGTCGCGTCGACCAGGTGGGTAGCGATGACGTGGACCACCTCCTCGTCGTATTCGACACGCCCGCGCACCTCCATCAGCCGCGAGCCCATGATCACCTTGCGGTATTGTTCCATCTTGTCAGGCCAGACGACGAGATTGACGATACCGGTCTCGTCCTCGAGCGTGATGAAGCAAACCCCCTTGGCGCTGCCCGGCCGCTGACGGATCAGCACCACGCCGGCGACCTGCACCCTGCTGCGGAACTTGCGTTCGCGCAGCTCGCTCGCCCGTACGAAACCACGTGCGGCGAGCGACGGGCGAAGAAACGTCAGCGGATGCGCTTTGAGACTCAGGCGGTGGGTCTGGTAATCGGCGACGACTTCCTCCGACAAGGCCATCGCCGGCAGCCGGATGGCCTCGCGCTCGGCACCCTCCTCCCGCGCGCGGGTCGCGGCGAATAGCGGCAAATCCTCTCCCCCCACCAGCGTTCGGCTTTCCCATAACGCCTGGCGCCGGGGCAGGTTCAACGAGCCGAAGCAATCCGCCGCAGCAAGCCGCTCGACGTGCGCGGGCGGGATACCCGCTCTGTCGCGCAGTTCGCGCACATCCTTGAAAGCGCCGCCATCCTGCCGCGCCGAAACCAGCTTGGCCGCAATATGCTCGGGCAACCCGTCAATCTGCCGTAACCCCAGTCGTAGAGCCCAACCGGAGTCCGAGCGCCATCGGTCATGCCCTTTGCGAAAACGGGGGCGAGGCTCGGCCGTTTCTTCTATCGGCTCGAGCGTGCAATCCCAATTCGAATGGTTGACGTCGATCGGCAGCACGACGACACCGTGCTCCTCCGCATCGCGCACGATCTGCGCAGGAGCGTAGAATCCCATCGGCTGCGAGTTGAGCAAGGCCGCGGCGAACGCGGCGGGATAGTGGCACTTGAGCCAGCTGGAGACGTATACCAGATGCGCGAAGCTGGCAGCGTGGCTCTCGGGAAAACCGTACTCGCCAAACCCCTTGATCTGGTTGAAGCAGCGGTTGGCGAACTCGGGATCGTAGCCGCGCGCGATCATGTTACCGACCATCAGATCCTGATGCTGATGAACCATCCCGCGGCTGCGGAAGGTCGCCATCGCCTTGCGCAAGCGATCGGCCTGCGCCGGCGAGAACTTTGCCGCGTCGAGGGCGATTTTCATCGCCTGCTCCTGGAAAATCGGCACACCAAAAGTGCGCTTCAAAATCGATGACAATTCATCTGCAGGGCCATGCTCCGGAGCGGGTGACGGAAGGTTGAAATCCCTACGACCCGCCCGATACTCCCGCCGGGCCTTGAGGTAGGGGTGGACCATGTCGCCCTGGATCGGCCCGGGGCGGACGATCGCCACCTGCACCACCAGGTCATAGAACTCGCGCGGCTGCAGGCGCGGCAGCATGTTCATCTGGGCCCGGCTTTCGACCTGGAACACGCCAAGCGAATCCCCTTGGCAGAGCATGTCGTAAACCGCGGGCTCCTCCCTCGGGACGGTTGCCAGGTCGTAATCTTCGCGGTGCTCCTCCTTGAGCATCTTCAGCGTTTTGCGAATGCAAGTCAGCATGCCCAGCGCGAGCACGTCGATCTTGAAGATGCCGAGATCGTCGATGTCGTCCTTGTCCCATTCGATGAATGTGCGATCGGGCATCGCCCCGTTGCCGATCGGCACCGTCTCGGTGAGCAGCTTGTCGGTGAGGATGAAGCCGCCGACATGCTGGCTGAGGTGCCGGGGCATGTCGATCATCTGCTTGGTCAGCTTGAGCACGCGCGAGAGTTGCGGGTTGGACAGGTCGAGGCCGGTCTCACGCTGAACGTGGCCGGGATCGATCGCGCGGCCGTGTCCGCCCCACACCGTGCGCGCCAGCGCCGAGGTGACATCTTCCGACAGGCCCATCGCCTTGCCGACTTCGCGGATCGCCATTCGCGGGCGATAATGGATCACCGTTGCGCAGAGCCCGGCATGCTCGCGGCCATAAGTTTGATAGATCCACTGGATCACCTCTTCGCGGCGCTCGTGCTCGAAATCGACGTCGATATCGGGCGGCTCGCGGCGCTCCTTGGTAATGAAGCGCTCGAACAGAAGCTGGTGCTGGGCCGGGTCGACTGCGGTGATCCCAAGACAATAGCAGACCGCCGAGTTGGCCGCCGAACCCCGCCCCTGGCAAAGGATGCCCTGGCTCCTGGCGAAATCGACGATTTCCTTGATGGTGAGGAAATAGGGCGCCAGCTGTAGTTGCCCAATCAGCCTCAGCTCTCGCTTCAAGGTCTTCTTCACACTGGGCGGTAAACGTATGGGATACCGCTGTTTCGCCTCCTGCCAGGTCAGCCGGCGCAGGTATGCTTGAGGCGTGAGACCATCCGGGTATTCCCTCTCCGGATACTCGTATTTCAATTGGTCGAGACTGAACCGGCACGCATTAGCCACCTCGCGCGTCGCCTCGATGGCGTGCGGCCAACGGGCGAACAGCGCGATCATTTCCTTCGGCGATTTGAGATGCCGTTCAGCGTTGGGGCTCAGGAGAAGCCCCGCATCGGCCACCGTGGTCTTGTGCCTGATCGCGGTCATCACATCCTGCAGCGGACGCCGCTCGGGCAGGTGGTAATGGACATCGTTGGTGGCCAACAGCTTGAGGCCATTGGCTTTCGCCAGCGCATCGAGCCGGTCGATCCGAGCGATGTCGTCCTCACCGTAGAGGTAGCTTGCAGCAAGGTGGCGCAGCATGGGTAGTTGGCCCGCGAGATGCGGAAGAGCGTCGGCGAAAGTCCCGACAAGCTCCATGCTCTCGTCATCGCCCCGCGCCTGGCCCGGAAACGGAATGACGTTGCTCGGCACCCTGATCGTCAGTTCTGCATCGAGATCGCGTGGCGGCAGCAGGATCAGCTGCACTCCCTTCCCATGCTCCGCCAGCATTGCCAGCGAGATGTCACACGCGCCCTTGTCCTGCCACTTGCCGTCCAGCGTGCTCATGCGCCCGGCGGAAATGAGTCGGCACAGCCGCCCGTAGGCGGCGCGGTCGACGGGATAGGCGAGGAAAACCAGTCCTTCGACCGTCTCGATGCGGCAACCGATCAGCGGCCTCAGCCTTAGCTTCTTGGCTTCGCTATGGATACGCACCACCCCGGCCATGGTATTGGCGTCGGCGATCGCGACTGTGTCATAGCCGAGAGCATGGGCGGTGAGCACCAGGTCGACCGCATCCGACGCCCCGCGCAGGAACGAAAAGCAGCTGACTAGCCCCAGTTCGACGAACGGCGACCAGGGCGGCGGGGTTATGGCATCGGGATCGAGCTCGATCCGGCGGCGCGGGACTTGGAGGTCGTTTTCGGGCACATCATTCCGCCAGTTCCGCCAACCGTTCCTTCACCGCGGCGAGATCGGCGTCGAACAGCCGCGACTGCTCGTCACGCGCGGGTCCATCGAGGCGCAGCAGATACGAAGGGTGGGCCGTAACCCAGAGTTCGCTGCCATCGTCCAGCGTGTGAGCCATGCCGCGTGCCTTGGAGATGCTGACGGTCTTACCCAGCATCCCGCGGGCCGCGCTGGCGCCCATCGCCAGAATTAGCTTGGGCTGGACGATCGCGCGCTCGCTCTCGACCCAGAAGCGGCAGATGTCGATTTCCTTCGAGGTCGGCGACTGGTGCAGCCGCCGCTTGCCCCGCTGAACGAACTTGAAATGCTTCACCGCGTTGGTGACGTAGGCCGCGCGCCGATCGATCCCCACACGCTCGAGATGGCGGTCAAGCAGTTGTCCGGCCGGTCCGACGAAGGGCCTCCCGGCCAGGTCCTCCTGATCGCCCGGCTGCTCGCCGACGATCATCAGGGCAGCGTCCCTCGGGCCTTCCCCCATTACCGCATGGTTGTCGAGATAGCCGATCGGACACATCCGACAGGCGTGGATTGCCTTGTCGATCGCGGAGAGTGTCTTGGGCCTCTCGCCCATATCCAGCGTGCCGGCGGCGACCATCTGCGACTCCCGCGCCTGCGCCCCGGCGACCAACTCGGGAATGAGCGCTGCCTCGGGCATGTTCTTCCAATACTTGCGGGGCATCTCCTTGAGCATTGCCCCGATCTTCAAACGCGCCGGATTGAAGATCGATGCATAGTATTTGCGCCATAGGTCTTCGGTCGGGTCACCGGCCGGAGCGTCGGAGCGCTGGGCCGGAGGGCCTTCCTCCAACTTCTCGCCGTCCCAATGCAGCGAGCCCTTGGGCGAGAGAATGGACCACTTCATATTGGCGAAACGGCGGACAAAGAACCCAGCATTGGCGCGCAGGATATGATGCTCGGGTTCGAACCAAGCGACGTAATGCTCCTCGCCTCCGGACTCGCCCTCGACCAACCGGAAACGCACGAAAGCCCGCATTTTGTGGATGTCGCGCCGCACCGCCTTCGCCATGTCCTCGAGCCGCTGGACTTCGGGATCTGCGCCATCCTCAAGCAACCGAGGACTGGCCTGCAACTGCCAAAGCAAGTGGTAAAGCAGTGCGAAACGCTCCGGATCCGAATGACAGATCGCGCTCTTGGCAAGCTGCACGAACGCACGGCTGGCGCGCACCGGCTGGGCGTCTTTCGGCAGGGCTGGCATGCGCCGCCGGCCACCTGAAAACAGGTCTCCTCCGCTATGCTGGTCCGCCCAAGCTACCCGGTCGGGCGGCACATCGCACTGGACCAGCGCGCGAGCCTGGTCACGCCAGAACTCGAAGTCGTCGGGTTCCGGAAGGATCACGCAGTACGCGCCTGGTAAGCGCATGTCGCGGAACGGCGCGCTCATGCCGCGAATAACTCGAGCTGTTCGCTCTTGGGCGCGAGCAACGCGCGCAAATCGGCGCGATCGGTGAGCATAACCGGGCGCCAGTCCGAGGTCACGATGAAAGGGCGCACCTTGGCGATCGAGACGGTAAGCCTGGCGACGTCCTCCAACCGCATCGTCCGGTGGCGCCGACTCGCCAGGATGCGTTGCACAGCGCGCACTCCCAAGCCCGGAACACGTAGCAGAGCCTCCTTGGATGCTTGATTGATGTCGACCGGAAATTGCTCGCGGAACTTCAGCGCCCAGGCCAGCTTCGGATCGATGTCCAGCGGCAAGTTGCCGTCCGCGTCGGTCGCCTGCATCACTTCGCCCGGCTGGTAGCCGTAGAACCGCATCAGCCAGTCGGACTGGTAAAGCCGGTGCTCGCGGATCAGCGGCGGGCGCTTCAGCGGCAGCACGGCGCTGGCATCGGGTATGGGCGAGAACGCGCTGTAATAGACACGCCGCAGGCGAAAGTTGTCGTAGAGCCGGCTCGCCTTCCCGACGATGTCGGCGTCGGTCGCCGCATCCGCGCCGACGATCATCTGGGTCGATTGGCCCGCGGGCGCAAAGCGCGGCGCGTGACTGAAGCGCTTCCTGGCGTCCTTAGCCTCGACGATGTCACGCTTCACGCCCGCCATCGCGCCTTCGATCTGGCGCGCGCTCTTGTCGGGAGCAAGACGGGTCAGCCCGGCATCGGTTGGCAGCTCGACATTTATAGACACGCGATCGGCGTAAAGACCGGCCTGATGCACAAGCTCCGGGTCAGCTTCGGGGATGGTCTTGAGATGGATATATCCCCGAAAGTCGTGCTCCTCGCGCAGCATCCGCGCGACTTCGACCAGCTGCTCCATCGTGTAATTCGAGTTCTTCACGATGCCCGAGGAAAGGAATAGCCCTTCGATATAGTTGCGGCGATAGAAGCTGAGCGTCAGGTCGACCACTTCCTGGGGAGTGAATCGAGCGCGACGCACGTTCGAGCTCTTGCGATTGATGCAATAATGGCAATCGAACACGCAGTGGTTGGTCAGCAGGATCTTAAGCAAGGAGATGCAGCGGCCGTCGGGCGCATAGGCGTGGCAAATGCCCATGCCTTCCGTCGATCCTATTCCCTTGCCTCCGGCGGAATTGCGTTTTGTCGTCCCTGAAGATGCACATGAAGCGTCATACTTCGCCGCATCGGAGAGAATCTCGAGCTTTTCGATAAGTGGGCGCGGGTCCATATGTTCCTTATATGTTCCAACCTTGGATTCGCCAAGCCGTTCCCGCAACCGGCGACCTGCCAAGGCGTTGAGTACCCATGCACCGAACTCGCATTGCCACCGCAGGATGGAGTATCGCTCGAGCTGCGGCGGATGACTTTCCAACGGACGGCAGCGGTCTCGAACGCTACGCCGCGCGCTTCGGCGCGGTAGAGATCAATAGCTCATTCCACCGCCCGCATCGGATTTCGACGTGGGAACGGTGGCGGGAGAGCGTGCCGGACGATTTCCGGTTTTCAGTAAAGTTGCCGAGGCAGATCACGCACGAGCTGAGGCTGGTCGGTGTTGCGGAGACTCTCTCCGTTTTCATGGAAGAGGTTGGAACGCTGGGCGAGAAGCTGGGGGTCCTGCTGGTTCAGCTTCCGCCGAAGCTCGCATTCGACCCAGCGGTGGCCAAGACTTTCTTTTCCGACATAGCGAACCGGACGGAGACGGCGCTCGCCTGTGAACCGCGACATGCGACCTGGTTCACTGACGAGGCCGGCAGCTTGTTGCAGGAAATGCGCGTGGCCAGGGTCGCGGCCGATCCGATCCGCCACGATGGTGCGGGCCAGCCGGCAGGCTGGAGGGGACTGAGCTATTGGCGACTTCACGGGTCGCCCGTGATTTACCGTTCCAGTTATGCAGATCGTGTCGAGACCCTCGCTGCAGCGCTGCGGGAGGAGACCAAAACAGGGCGGGATACATGGTGCGTGTTCGACAATACCGCCTCTTCCGCCGCAACGCTGGATGCGCTCGCGCTCGATCGCGTGTTAGCTTGTAGAGCGCGCGATTGGTGATGGGCATTTACCATTTGCCGTCACTTCATTTTCACCGTCGCTGGCAACTATGTTGGAGTGATCGAGCCGCTCCTTTCCCCAGAACCGGCCGCCTTCGTCGAACGCCGTGCTTCGCGCCGGGTCCAGGTCAAGTGCGAAGCGGTGCTCGAGACGATGACCAAGCGGGCCGAAGGGCAGCTTGTGGACATTTCGGAAGCCGGCGCGCGCCTGGAACTTGCTGATATGCCGCCCGTCGGCAGCACGGCAGTATTGCGCTGGGCCGGTCACGAGGCGGTGTGCAGCGTAATCTGGGTAGAGGACAGGTTCTGCGGCGTTTCCTTTCGTAGTGCAATCACTTCGGAAATCGTTGGTGAAACCGCGGCGCTCAACCGGGTGCTGGACCTGCCTATCGCCCAAGTTGGAAATATCGCGCAAGGCCAGAAGCGTTCGGCATTTCGTGCGCGCCTGTTCGAGGTTCCCGACGGCGAGGAACCCTGACGCGTCAGGCGCAAAGCCCTTGCAAGAACCAGTCGGGCGGTCCGCCCCGTCCGTCTCCGAAAAAGCCGAGACGGTAGATCCAGTAGCGACGCCCGGCGTGATCTTCGATCCGGTAATAATCCCGTAGGCGAGCGTTGCCCTTTTCGCGCCACCATTCGGGAGCGATGCGCTCGGGACCTTCGATGCGTACGACCTCATGCACCTCACCCCGCCAACGAAAGCGCTGCGGGTAGCCAGCGGGCGTGTCGTAGAGCACGGCGATCTTCTCCGCCCGGTCGAGCATCTTCAAGGGTCGTGAGTGGAAGGCGAGCTGCCCTTGGCTGGCGGGCTCCGGTTCAAGCGGCGGCTGCCAGCGCTGGGCACGCTCGGGGATATGACTGGCATGACAAACAGGCTTGCGCACCGCATCGGGGCCGAGACGGACAGTCAGCCGGTCTATGCAGGTAGCCAGGCTCGTCCCCTGTACTTCGACCTTCGTTTCGATGTCCCTTTGCGGCAACGCCAGCGCCTCGGACCAGCTCGCGCGCAGGCGTACGCATTCGATACCGAATCCCGCATCGACGTCATCCAGCTTGGCAGCAAACAGCCGGGCGATGTGGGCCGCTTCGCGGGTGGCGGCGGCAAGCTCCAGTTCGCGGATCGCTACATCGCCGTCGACGCGCCAGAGACCAAGCTCGAGCCGGCGAGCGCCCTGCCCCAGCTTCTCGAGTTCGCCGGCCAGCTCGGAAGCGAGATCGGCAATTACGATATCCAGCAGCTCGCGGTGGCGGATCGGTTCCATCAGCCGACGCTGGACGAGTGGCATCGTAACCGGGACGACAGGCAGCAAAGGCTCCGGTAATTTGCCGAGCAGTTGGTCGAGGCGGATCAGTGGATTGGAGGATGGGGTCTTGCGACGGAATCGCCGATGAAGCGCGTCGCGGCCGTTGGCCTCCTGGAACCGCGCGGTGAGATCGCCGATCCGTTTGAGGCCCAGCCGGCGCAGCACGGTCAGCACGTCATCCTCGAGCCTTAGCGCAGCGACCGGCAGATCGTTCAGCCCGGCAGCGATCCCCTTCGCATCCCCGGGTGGGAGCATGCAACCGTCAGGACCGAAATGGGCCAGCGCCCACGCCGCCCCAGCCGTGGATGCAATGGCGAGGCGAACTGTGAGGCCGCGTGCGGCGAAGCGGTAGCGGGCGTCAGCGAGCAGGCGGGCCTCGCCTCCGAAGAGGTGGGCGACGGCGGTCACATCGACCAATAACCCGTCCGGCGCGTCGAGTGCAGACCATGGACCCCAGCGGTGCACCCACGCGCCTAACTTTCCAAGGAAGGCCATGTCGCCGGTCGGATCGCTTGGAGCCACCTTTAGCCGCGGACACACCGCGCGGGCGTCGGCGAGCATCATGCCCGGCCGCGGGCCCGCGGCGAGGCCTGCGTCGTTCAGCGCCTCGATCCGCGGGCCATGCGCGGTTTCGGCGATCAGTGCGAGCGGATCGGCGTCGGCGCCCTCTCCCGGCGCCAGGCGCTCACCAAGCCGCCAGCGGTCGATCGCCAGCCGCGAAAGCCATACCGAGAGGATACGGCGTGGCCGGGTGCTCAGTGGGTTCGCGGTCGGCGGCGAGACTGTGTCCGTCATCGCGCAGGATCCATGTGCCGGGGGAATGCATGCGCGCGCGGAATAGCTCGGCGCGCCATGAAGGGGTGCCGGGCGCATCGGCGTTCCAGCGGGGACGGGGGCTAGGAGCGGCGACCACCTTCCACCGCATCCGGGCCGAGGACAGGTCTGGTGCCGCACCCAGCCGTACCAGCCACAAGGGCAAACCATGCTTTTCGGCGGTGAGCGTCAAGCGGCGCGAAGCGGTGAAATCGAGCACCTTGGAATTGCCAGTGACTTCGCCGATCACTGCGCAGAGATCATGGCAACGCAGCCCTTCCTCGATCGCGAACAGCGCATCTTCTGCTTGGTCTGCGACAACGTGGATCAGCCGGTTACGGAATGCCCTGGGTAGTCCGGGACGATATGGTCTCCCTCCGAGTTTTAGAGCGGCCTTGTCCTGCACCCAGAGCAAGGCGCGGTCATCGGACTCTGGCAGCGCATCGGCAGCGAATGCCAGCGCTACCGCCACGCCGCTCGCCTCACGCCCACAAGCGAATACCTCGCTGTGGTGCGCTCCTGCCAACCCCGGCCGCCAGCGCGGAGTGTGGGTGGACAGGCAGGCAAGCCCGGAGGCCGGCAGGAGCGCGTTCGAGAAGTTGGTCATGGCAGAGAATCGACTCATCTGTTCTCTTTATGTTCCGATGATTTCGGATTCGCAACCACGGAACCAGCAGGGTTCCATTCCGTTGCCTCCACCGAAGGAGAGTTAACATGCATCACAGCAAGCCCGCCGCCGACCCTGAAGCGCTGAAAAAGAAATTCTGGGTCGACTTAGCGGACTCACCCTATCTGTTCCTTCAGCGCGACGGACAAAGCGAGAGCGCGGTGCCAATGAGCCCCCAGCTCGACAAGGACGCCAACAGCGCGATCTGGTTCTTCACCCACAAGAACAGCGATTTCGCCGCGCTCGGCCCGGTCACCGCGACCTTCCAGGGCAAAGGGCACGACATGTTCGCCCGCTTCGACGGCACGCTCTCAGTCGAGACCAGCCAGGAACGGTTCGACCAATTCTGGAACAACTTCGTCGAGGCTTGGTACGACCAGGGCAAAGACGATCCCGACTTGCTGTTCCTACGCATGGACCTTGGCACCGCCGAGATCTGGGACGGCGACATCGGTCTGATCAACACCGCCAAGATGGCGCTGGGCCAGTACGTCGAGGACGAAGCCGAAGAACGCCACGTCAAGGAAACCGCGCTCTAGCCGTCAGCCAGAAAACGAGAAAAGGGCCGCTTCCCATCCGGGAGGCGGCCCTTTTTGTTTGTCGTTACGTGACGCTCAGCCTGGTCGATCGTCCTCGATCACCGGCCCAGGATAGACGCTCTCGTCGGGCGCATCGTCCTGCTGTTCGCCGTGCTGCAGGTTCGAGTTGCGCATGCCGTAGATGAAGTAGAGCACCACGCCGCCGAGCATGTACCAAAGGAAGAACTGTAACACTTCCCAAGGCACAGTCGTGATCAGGTACACGCACGACAGGATGCCGAGCACCGGCAGAACCGGGTAGAACGGTACCTTGAAACCACGCGGCAGCTCCGGGGCGGCCCGACGCAGGTAGATCACCGACAGGCAGACGATCGCGAACGCCGCCAGCGTGCCGACCGAGGTCATGTCGCCGAGCACGTTGATGTCGAAAAATCCGGCGGCGACCGCCGTCAGCCCGCCCACCACAACGGTGTTCAGCGCCGGCGTATGGAAGCGCGGATGCACTCGGCTGAACACCTTGGGGAGCAACCCGTCGCGCGCCATCGTGTAGAAGATGCGCGTTTGCGCATACATCAGCACCAGCACCACCGAGGTCAGGCCGATGATCGCGCCGACCTTGATGGTTTTCGCGAGCCAGCTCCATTGCTCGCCGAAGCTGTCAACGACGACAGCGACAGGATCGGGAACGTTGAGCGTGCTGTACGGCACCAGCAACGTCATGATCGCGGCCACAAGCATGTAGATCACGGTGCAGACCACGAGGCTGCCGATGATCCCGAACGGCATATCCTTTGCCGGGTTCTTGGCTTCCTGTCCGGCGGTCGAGACCGCTTCGAAGCCGATATAGGCGAAGAACACGATCGAGGCGGCGCGCATGATGCCGTCCACCCCAAACTTACCCTCGCCCTGGTTCTCCGGGATGAACGGAGTCCAATTCGCCGCGCTGAGCTCGCTGAAATTCGAAAGCACGATCAGTCCGCCGACGACGATGAAAGCGGTCAGCACGCTGACCTTGATGGCGACGATGACGTTGTTGACCTTGGCCGATTCCGAAACGCCGATCACCAGAAGCCCGGCGAGCGCCGCGCAGATCAGGAACGCGGGAAGGTTGAACATGGTCGTTACCGGCTGGCCGTTGACCAGCACCGGGGCTCCGTCGCGAACCAACTCGTAGCCGGCAGGGCCGGTGAACTGAGGCGGGATCACTAGGCCGAAGTCCGCCAGCAAGCTGACTACGTAGCCCGACCAGCCGACCGCGACCACGGAAGCCGCCAGCCCGTATTCAAGCAACAGCAATGCGCCCATGATCCAGGCGGCGAACTCGCCCAGGGTCGCATAACCATACGTATAGGCCGAGCCCGACACCGGGAGGGTCGAAGACAACTCGGCATAGCACAAGCCAGCAAAAGCGCAGACTACGCCCGCAACCACGAACGCCAGAAGCACCGCGGGGCCCGCATGAAGCGCCGCCGCGCTGCCGGTGCGCACGAAGATGCCCGCGCCGATGATGCAGCCGATGCCCAGCAGCAGCAGGTTCCACTTGCCGAGGCTGCGCTTCAATTCGCTGGTTTCGGTCTCGCGCTGAACCTGCGCGATCGATTTGCGCGCGAACATGCGCTGCAGGATGGATGGTGCGGGGCGCGTGGCCATCAAATGTCTCCCCGCGATGCGTTGAATCGGTCTAGCGCCATGGACCCGTATCCCTTTTGAAGGTGCCGTTACGGCACCCTTCCCTCAATGGCCCGGGAAGCTAGCGCCGCGCACGGTCAAGGCAAGCCGCAATGTGCAGGCTTTCCCCCGCCCCATGCGCTCGCTAGAGCGATGGCGATGTCGACCACCTTCCAGCTCGATACCTCGACCAGCCGCGCGCACCCGACGCCGCAACCGATGCGCCGGCTCACGATCCCCGCGATCCGCCGGCGTAAGGTCGACGGCATAACGGCCGAACCGATCGTGATGCTGACGGCTTACACCGCGCGCCAGGCGCAGTTGCTCGACGCGCATTGCGACCTTTTGCTGGTCGGGGATTCGCTGGGCCAGGTGATTTACGGGCTCGAGTCCAGCGTGCCGGTGACCCTTGAGATGATGATCGCTCATGGAGCAGCCGTCGTGCGCGGCAGCTATCACGCCGCTGTGCTCGTCGATCTCCCGTTCGGTACCTACGAGGCCTCGCCCGAGGCGGCTTTTGCCACTGCATCGCGAGTCATGAAGGAAACCGGTGCGGCGGGGGTCAAGCTCGAAGGCGGTGCGGCAATGGCAGCGACGGTCGCCTTCCTCACCGCGCGCGGCATCCCTGTGATGGGCCACGTGGGCCTGACCCCGCAGGCGGTCAACATCCTAGGCGGCTACAACGCCCGAGGGCGCAGCGACGCCGAGGCAGACAAGATCGTCAGCGATGCCAGGGCGCTCGACGAGGCCGGCGCATTTGCGATCGTGGTCGAAGGCGTAGTCGAACCGATCGCGGTCGATGTCACCAAGGCTGTTACTTGTCCGACGATCGGCATCGGCGGGTCGGTGCAGTGCGATGGGCAGGTGCTAGTGACCGAGGACATGCTCGGCATGTTCGAGCGCGTGCCACGCTTCGTGAAGCGGTACGAGGACCTGGCCGGCCTCATTTCCAGAGCCGCGGAAACATACGCCGGCGAAGTGCGTTCTCGCACCTTCCCGACCCCCGACCAGACCTACCAGCCCAAGTAAGGCAGCCCTTCCCCGCATGGACACGCTCAAGCGCTTTTACGGCTTCTCGCTGATATTCACGTTCATCTGCTTGGGGCTTGGTGCCTGGTATGGCATGGCGAGCACGGGCACCCTGTCTGGCACCGCCCAGATGCTGTGGATCATCTTCGTCCTCTCGATCCTCGAGATTTCGCTCAGCTTCGACAACGCCGTGGTCAACGCCTCGGTGCTGAAGGACATGGACCGGGTCTGGCAGAAGCGCTTCCTTACCTGGGGCATCCTTTTCGCGGTGTTCGGGATGCGCATCGTGTTCCCGCTTGCGATCGTCGCCATCGCTGCTGGCCTCGGACCTATCGATGCGGTGACGCTTTCGCTCAACGATCCGCTGGAATACGAACGCATTGTTTCGAGCGCGCATGTCGGCATTGCCGGATTCGGCGGCGCGTTCCTGGCCATGGTGGGCCTCAAGTTCTTTTTTGACGGCGAAAAGGATGTCCACTGGATCGGTTCCGTCGAACGCTTTCTTGGCCGCTTTTCCGCCCTGCCCGCCGCTGAGATCGCCTTGCTGCTGATTGGCATGTGGCTGATCTCCCTCACGCTCTCGGACGCCGATGCGCTAACCTTCCTAGTGGCGGGCATTCTCGGCCTCGTTACCTTCATCGCCGTCGAGGGCGTGAGCACGATGCTCGAGCTACATGAGGAGAAGCAGCGGCTCGCCGGCGCTGCCGTCCGCAGCGGCCTCGGCGGCTTCCTCTACCTCAACATTCTCGACGCCAGCTTCAGCTTCGACGGGGTGATCGGTGCGTTTGCGCTATCGAACAACATGATCGTGATCGCCCTGGGCCTCTCTATCGGCGCCCTGTTCGTGCGCTCGATGACCATCCATCTCGTCGAGAAAGGCACCTTGGCGCAGTACCGCTATCTCGAGCACGGTGCGTTCTGGGCCATCATCGTGCTGGGCGCGATCATGCTGCTCTCGGCGCGCTGGCACATTCCCGAAACAATCACCGGATTGCTCGGAGCGGTATTGATAGGCTTGTCGCTGTGGTGGTCGGTACGGTTCAACCGTCGGCATCCGGAAGCGGTCGAAGAGGCCGTGCGAGGCGACTAGCCAGCGGCGCGCTGACCACCAGTTGAAGCAGGTGGTAGACCAGCAGCGGCAACAGCACCATGCCGGCGACCTGAGGGGGAAACAGCACGGCAGCGAGGGGGGCGCCCATGGCAATACTCTTGTGCGCCCCGGCAAAGAGAAACGCGATGCGGTCGGGCCGATCGAGGCCGATCGCCCCCGACAGAGCCCAAGGCCCGGCAAATCCAACGAGTAGCAGGACGGTCACGCCAGCCAGAAGCGAGGCCCATTCGTTGACGCTTACCCGACTCCACAAGCCTTGCTCCACCGCCCCGGAGAAGGCGACATAGACCGCGATGGCAATCGATAGGCGATCGAGCCAGGTGATCAGCGCACGGTGGCTCCCCACCCAACCCGTCAACGGTGTTTGCAGGAGCTGCCCTAGTCCGAAGGGGAGTAGGAGGATCAGCAGCACCTTCAAAAGCCCGTCCGCGCCCATTTCGGCTGCTGCTCCCCCACCCAACACCGCGAACATCGGGGCGCAGATGAATACCGCCAGCACGTTCGCCAATGCAGCGATAACCACCGAGCTTGCGACATTACCTCCGGCCAACGAGGAATATGCAGTCGCGGATTGCACCGTCGACGGCATCACTCCGAGGTAGAGGAAGCCGAGCGCGACGAGAGGGGGCAGCGTGTCCAAAAGCGCGAGTTCGAGACCCTTCCCCGCGAGCGCCATCACGCCAAAAGACCATACCAGGACCGGGATCAGCAGCCGCCAGTGCCGCATCCCCCTGCGCACCTCGGCGCGCGGCAGTCGCAAACCGTTCAGGAAAAACAGCACGAAAATCGCCGCGTTTGAAATCCACTGCGCGATCTCGCGACCCTCGCCGGTAGCAGGCAGCACGCTCGCGAGCAGGATCGCCAGCACCAGCAGGCGAACCATCAGGTCGATCTTGCCGAACCATTTCATCCAGCGGCCGTGTGACGAGGCCGACTGCGATTGTCGAGCGGTGGCTGCCGACGGTCAGGCTTGCAGGTCGTATTGGCGAAGCAGGTCGTAGAGCGTCGGCCGGCTAATTCCGAGCAGCTTGGCAGTGCTCGAGATGTTGCCCTCGCTTCGCGAGAGCGCGTGGCGGATCATGGTCCGGTCCGAGCGCTCCCGCGCAGTCTTGAGGTTTAGCGCCTCGACCGCTTCATCGTCCGAATCACGCGTCAGATCGAGATCCTCGGCGCTGACCAGCTTGCTGTCCGCCATGATCACCGCCCGCTTCACGCGGTTCTCCAGTTCGCGGACGTTGCCCGGCCAGCCCCAGGCGTCGATGGCGGCGAGCGCATCGGGGGCAAAGCCCTTGACCGAGGGGTTCATCTCCTTCGCGAAGCGCGCGAGAAACGCCTTGGCAAGAAGCACTGCGTCGCCCGGACGCTCAGCCAGCGGCGGGATCTTCACGACGATCTCCGCAAGGCGATAGAAAAGGTCTTCGCGGAAGGTGCCTGACGCAATCATAGCTTCGAGGTCTTGATGCGTCGCGCAGACGATTCGCGTGTCGACCGGGATCGCCGTACGTCCGCCGATGCGCTCGATCGTCCGTTCCTGCAGGAAGCGCAGCAGCTTGACTTGCAGCGGCAGCGGAATGTCGCCCACCTCGTCAAGGAACAGGGTGCCCCCATGGGCCTGCTCTATCTTGCCCTCGTTCCGCGCCACCGCGCCGGTGAACGCACCCTTTTCGTGCCCAAATAGCTCGGATTCAAGCAGCGTCTCGGGGATAGCGGCGCAGTTAAGCGCGACAAAGGCGCCGTCTCGCCGGTCGCTCGCGTCGTGCAGGCCGCGGGCAAGCAGTTCCTTGCCGGTACCGCTCGCGCCGAGAAGCATTACGGAAACCTTGGTGTTGGCCACCCTCTCAATCGTGCGGGCGACCTTTGCCATTTCGGGGGCCGCTGTGATCATGCGTCCCAACACGGTCTTGTCCTCGCCCACCTTGCTCGCAAGGCGACGGTTCTCGGTTTCGATCTCGTGCAGGGCAAACGCGCGGCGGACGATCAGCCCCAGCGCGTCGATGTCGACCGGCTTCTGATAGAAGTCGTAAGCGCCGCGGTCGATCGCCTGCAATGCGCTTTCCCGGGCGCCGTGACCACTGGCCACGATCACCTTGGTATCGGGCTTCAGCGCCATGATCGCATCGAGCACGGCGAAGCCCTCTCGCGTCCCGTCGGGATCGGGCGGCAGGCCCAGATCGAGCGTGACGACAGCCGGTTCCTCGCTGCGTAGGGCCGCCAAGGCGCTTTCCCGGTCGCCGGCGATGACGACCTCGAAATCGTCGTAGGACCACTTGAGCTGGGCCTGAAGTCCCTCGTCGTCTTCGACTACCAGCAGCTTGGGTTTGTGCTGTGCCATCATGCCACCTCGTTCTGTGTGGAATTGCCAAGGAACCCGGCAGCCGCCGATACCGACAGGATCACCGTGAAGCGCGTGCCCAGCCCTTCGCGGGAATCGACGTCCAGTCTCCCGCCCATTGCGCGGATCAGTTCGCGCGCCTCGAACGCGCCGATGCCGAAACCCCCTTCTTTGGAGGACACAAATGGCTTGAACAGTCCCTCGCGGACGAACTGCTGACTCATCCCGGTCCCGGAATCGACCACCTCGACCCGGCCGTGGAGCCCATCGCTCGAAACGTCGAGCAGGACCGGAGCGGTCGGCGCGCTCGCATCGATTGCATTCTGGACGAGATGCACCAGCGCCTGTTCCAATCCATCGACCTCGGCGAGGACACGGCAGGATTCGGAGCGCGTGAGCGTCACCGCATGAACGCCGTCGTAGCGGGCGGCGATGCGCCTTGCGACCTCCGCCAGATCGACGTCCCGTCGCGCCGCGCTGACGCCGGCCCCGTACCGCCCAAGCCGGGCCAGGAGTGCGTTGAGCTTCTCGGCGCTCTTGGTGAGGGTGACGAGCATGTCCTTGCGGAAAGCGGGGTTGTCGGCGTGTCGCTCGGCGTTGCGTGCGAGCAGCGACAACTGGCTGGCGAGGTTCTTAATGTCGTGCATCACGAAGGCGATGCGGCGGTTGAACTCGTCGAAGCGCGCCGCCTCGAGCAATGCCTCGTGTCCCGATTGCTCCGCGAGATAGCTCGCGAGCTGGCAGCCGACGACCTTGAGGAGATCGAAATCCTCCCAGTCGAGCCGGCGCGCCAGCGGCGGACGCGAAAGAACGGCAACGCCGGTAAGCCGCCCATAGTGAATGAGAGGTACAACCGCCCAAGCCGTACGATCGACCAGGAGCCAGTCGGGCACGACAGCATCGGAAGCGAAATCGCTGTCACCGTCGCGAAGCTGGTCGAGTTCAACGACGGCCCCGGTCCGCTCCAGCCACGCGGCGAAGTTCCCCGGGCACGTGTCAGAGGGAACCATGAGCGACGGCCACTGCCACCGGCCCGCAAGCGCCATCTCCCCCTCCGTGGGGAGCAGCAGCACCGCGCCGGGACTGTCGGTGATGTCCGCCAGCGCCTGGGCCGCACGCTCCGGCAAAGCCGGCGCCTCAGGCCCGGCCCGTCCGATGGTGCCAGTAAAGCGCAGCCACTCCGCGCGGTAATCGTAGCGGTGCTGGAACAGGTGCTTGAACACGTTCACCCGAAGCCATCCGCGCACCTTCTTGGACGGGAGCCACAGAATGGCGACCGTCGCCGCGGCGAACACGAAAGCGACCTGGGTCAACCGACCCAGCTCCCCCCCGATCATGCTGATCGATTGGGCGAAGAGGAACATGGCCAAAAGGTAGCCGCCGATCACCAGAAGCGAGAGCGATTGGAAGGCGACGGCGCGGCTGGGGACCAGGCGCAAGTCTGCCGCACGCGCATTGGCGCCCACCGCGAACAACAGCGCCATTCCCGCCGCGATCAGACCACGCAGCGCCACCAGGCCTTCGGGCAGCTCACCTGTGAACCACGCCAGGGTGTACAAATTGAGGTGCCAGGCCCACATGCCTGCGAGGGCCGCCGCGGGCCAACGAAGCACTAGCCGCGCGCTCGCCGAAGCGCCGGCGTAGAGATTGTGAAGGAGGACCAGCGCGCCCACCGCCACCATTGCGCGGAGCAACGACGCGACCGCGAACGCCGCTGTGTGGACCTGCGCCGCTCCACCGAACCTCGCGTCGAGGACCGCGACCGCGGGCTGGAGACACTCCACGAAGGCCAAGGCGACGACCAGCGGCCGGATCGGCGAGAGGCTCTGGTCGCGGCCATCGTTGGCGAAGAGCCGGTACAGCACCAGGATCCAGGCCAAGTTGCGCGCAGTCTCGATCAAGTCCGCGAGTAATGTGCCCGGCCCCCACGCGGCATTGGTGACACACCATGCAGACGTGACGGCAAGCGCGCCGACCGCCGCGAGCCGCTCGCGGCGCGGGCTCCCGCGCATACTGAAGAGCCACAGCGCAACGAGCGCGCAGGCTACCGCTCCTAGAAGGTTCAGCACAAACCCAACCAGCGTCCAGGCTTCGCTCGCGCCCATCAGCGAGCCCCTTCCGGCCAAAGTACCACGCGGACCGTCTGCAGCAGGATCAGCAGATCGAGGAAGGGGGTGTAGTTTTTGGCGTAGTAGAGGTCGTATTCGAGCTTGGCGCGCGCATCTTCGACGCTCGCGCCATAGGGATAATTGATCTGCGCCCAGCCGGTAATACCGGGTTTCACCATGTGACGCTCGGCGTAGTACGGTAACTTGTCGTCGAGATCGGCGACGAATGTCGGCACTTCGGGACGCGGGCCCACGAAGCTCATCCGGCCGGCGAGAACGGTCCACACCTGGGGCAGCTCATCTATGCGGACCTTGCGGATGAAGCGGCCGATGCGGGTGATCCGCGGGTCGTTGCGTTCGGCCCATTTGGCGCCGGCATCTTCGGCATCGATGCGCATCGAACGCAGCTTATGCACGGTGAACGGCTGGCCATAGAGCCCGATGCGGGTCTGACGGAAAAAGGCGGGACCTGAACTGTCGAGCTTCACCAGCATTGCGAACAGCGCGATGATCGGAAACGTGAGCGTCAGCATTGTTGCGCTCGCCGCGACATCGAACACCCTCTTCGCGACGCTCGACAGCATCCGCCCCGACGAGAAGCCATCGGAGAAGATCAACCAGCTCGGGTTGAGCGTGTCGAGGTCCACGCGGCCTGTCTCGCGTTCGAGAAAGCTCGAGAAGTCGTTGACATGAACGCCCTGCGTCTTGATCCGCAACAAGTCCTTGAGCGGCAGGGAGTTGCGTCGCTCTTCGAGCGCAAGGACCACCTCGCTTGCGCCGAGGTTGTCCACGAAACGGCCGAGATCGTGGATCGCCGCGCGCGGGATGGCCTCGTCGATGATCGGCGAACCTTCGTTCATGCCGACGAAGCTGACGACGGCAAAACCGCTTTCCGGCCTTTCGGCGAGATCGCGAATACGCTTGGCGCGCAGTCCATCTCCGAGCACGAGCACGCGGCGGCGGAAAGCGGCGGTGCCGATCACGCTGCCGACGAGGATGCGGTTTGCCACCAGCAGCGCGATGCTCAGCGCCATCGCGTAGAACAAGGTTGAGCGCCAGAACGTGTTTCCGGGCAGTGCGAACTCGATGACGGACAGGGAAATGATCCCGAGGCTGACCGCCACTAGCAAGCGCGCCCCTGCGTAGCGCATGGATCGAAGGGCATCGGCGCCGTAAGTGCCGACCGCGATCATCGCCAGCCATACGACCCCGGCGAAGCCCGCCAGCATGCCGATACGGTCGGTGACCGCGCCCGGATCGATGCCGATCTGCGAGGCGCGCACTTGCCAGGAAATCTCGCCGGCAGCGACCAGCAGCACCAGATCGAACAGACCCAGCAGCATCACCGCGTGCGGGATATAGTGCTTGAAAAGACGTATCATCCTCTCGGCCCGGCGCGCTCCTTCGTCGAAGCGGCCTAGGACCGAGAGATGAAATGTCGGTAAACTTTACACCCTCGGCGCGCTTTCGCGACCGGGATGGTTAAAGCTCAGTTATTGGTGCTCACCGCGTCCTGCGCGGCATCGCCGACGTTTTGTGCTGCTTCCCCGACGTTTGTAGCTGCATCGGCGATCGCGTTGTCCTTGGCGACTTCCGAACCGCTCATATTCGAGAAGATGAGGAAGCCAGCCACCAACGCAACGATCAGGACCAGCAGGATCAGCCAGCCTGAGCCGCCACCGCGCCGCTCGCCGTCGTGCACCACGGTGTGCGTCGTGTGCGTGTTGCCGGTGGGAGTCTCCACCTCGGTTATGCGTTCTTCGACCATCGAAATTCTCCCTGATGCTGGAAGAGAAACGGGGACCCAGGCGCGGTGGTTCCCCGAACGATGGTTAACCGACGAACTGGAAGGGGGTAGTGCCCTGTTCGAGCGTCGAGAACTGGAGCGGCGTGCCGCCAGGAGGCAACGACCGCTGGGTACAGCCGGGAATATGGCAGCGGGCGCAGCCGTGCCCGATCGGCGTGGCGTCGGCCGGGCGCAAAGATCGGCCGCGCGCGACCGCCAGTTCCTCCGCGAGCTGCGCTTCCAAGCCGAGAACCACGACGAACCGGGCATAGCCGCGCCCTTCTACGGTGCGCGCGACGGTAAGCCAGTGATCGGGCGCCGCGCCTGCTCCATCCACGACGACCGTGTGCACGCAAAACTGGCCTGTCCGTTCGAAGGCATGGTGCGCCTGCCACAAGGGGCAGCTCGCATCGCTGTCGAGCAAGGTGGCCCCGCTCGCGCCGGCGTGGCGCTTGGAGAACTGCCCCGCCCGGTCGATGCGCCCCATGAAAAACGGCAAGCCGCGCTGGCCTACCCGTTGCATCGTAGTCAGTCGGTGCGCGAGGCTTTCGAAGCCGACGCCGAAACGCCGCATCAGCACGTCGAAATCATAGCCGGTCGCCTCGCACGCGCGCAAAAAGCGGCCGTATGGCATCACAAGCGCGGCTGCCACGTATGAGGCGAGATGCCGCTCGAATAGTCGTCGGGCGGCTTCGTCGGCGAACTGGCCGCCAGCCGCCAGCGCCATTATCGGCTCGCGAAACTCAAGCCAGGCGATTTGCGTCGCGACTTGGAACGTGCGCGAGGCCGGGTCGAGCATTTCATTGAGCTGCAACTGGCGCGCGTGAAGGTCCAGCCGACGAACCGAATCCGGCAACACCTCACGGGGAAGGATGCGGATCGCGAACTGGTGCCGTTCGCGCAATCGCTCGGCCAGAGCGGCGTAGGTTTCCCCGCGCGAGAGACGCAACTCGTCCGCGAGGGCCTCCGCAGCGGCATCGAGGTCGGCGAAGTGGTTGCGCCATCGCTCGATCTCGCGGCGAGCGCCGCTGGTGGGATCTTCCCGTCGTTCGGCCGGCGCGGCGTTGTCGTATAGCCTGGCGAAAGCGGCAGCGGCATGCGGCGCGGCGGCGAGAAATTCAGCCAGTTCGTCGCGATCGATCCCGAGATCGGCGAACCGTTCATCGGCCATGCGCCGCGCCAGCCCGTCGATCCCGCCGATCGTCTCGCTCTGGCGCAATGCGCGGGGGTCGAAGTCGAACTGTTCCGCGACTTGCAAAACCACCCGCGCGGAAAGAGGCCGCTGGTTGCGCTCGATGAGATTTAGATAAGTGGGTGAGATCGCAAGCCGCGCGGCCATCGCCGCTTGGGTCAGGCCCGCCCGCTTGCGCAAGCGGCGCAGCGTCGGTCCGGCGAACAAGGCGGCTTCGGTCATGTAAATTTCCTTACAACATCACACGGATCAATGTCGGAATGCGCGCATGAGAACAAGATATGCTGTGTGTTTCGCAATCTTTTTGCCGCTTCGCGTGTCATCAAAGGGCAACTTGCCGATACGGGATACACCATGACCTACCAGAGCCGCACCGCTGAACTCCGCCGCACCATCGAAGGTGCCGGCACTCCTTGGGCCGCAATCGACGCCGAGAGCGCCGCGCGCATGCGCCTTCAGAATCGCTTCCCGACCGGGCTCGACATCGCGCGTTACACCGCGAAGATCATGCGCGAGGACATGGCGGCTTACGATGCGGACCCGTCGGCCTACACGCAGAGCCTCGGTTGCTGGCACGGTTTCATCGGCCAGCAGAAGCTGATTGCGATCAAGAAGCATTTCGGCACCACCAAGAAGCGGTACCTCTACCTCTCGGGCTGGATGATCGCCGCGCTGCGCAGCGAGTTCGGCCCGCTGCCCGACCAGTCGATGCACGAGAAAACGTCGGTTCCCGCGCTAATCGAGGAGCTTTACACTTTCCTCCGCCAAGCTGACGCTCGCGAGCTCGGCGGCTTGTTCCGCGAGCTCGATAAGGCGCGCGACAGCGGCAACGAAGTCGAGGCCGCCCGCATCCAGCAGGCTATCGACAACCACGAAACCCACGTCGTGCCGATCATTGCGGACGTCGATGCCGGCTTCGGCAACCCCGAGGCCACCTACCTCCTCGCCAAGAAGATGATCGAAGCGGGGGCCTGCGCGATCCAGATCGAGAACCAGGTGTCCGACGAGAAGCAATGCGGCCACCAGGACGGCAAGGTGACCGTGCCGCATGAGGACTTCCTGCAGAAGATCCGCGCGATCCGCTACGCCTTCCTCGAGCTAGGGGTCGACGACGGTATCATCGTCGCGCGCACCGACAGCCTCGGCGCCGGCCTCACCAAGCAGATCGCCTTCAGCAAGGAACCGGGCGACTTAGGCGACCAGTACAACGCCTTCCTCGATTGCGAGGAAGTCGACGCCTCCGGCGTGGGCAACGGCGACGTGCTGATCAGCCGTGACGGGAAGCTGCTGCGTCCAAAGCGTCTCCCCAGCAACCTGTTCCAGTTCCGCTCCGGGACCGGAGAGGACCGCTGCGTCCTCGACTGCATCACCTCGCTTCAGAACGGCGCGGACTTGCTTTGGATCGAAACCGAAAAGCCGCACATCGGCCAGATCGGCGGAATGGTCAGCCGCATTCGCGAGGTGATCCCCAATGCCAAGCTGGTCTATAACAACAGCCCCAGCTTCAACTGGACGCTTAACTTTCGCCAGCAAGTATATGACAACTGGGCAGAAGAGGGCAGAGACCTGTCGATTTACGATCGCGCGAAGTTGATGAGCGTCGATTACGACGGCACCGATCTGGCTGCCGAGGCGGACGAGCGTATCCGTACCTTCCAGGCGGATGCCGCGCGCGAGGCGGGCATCTTCCATCACCTCATCACGCTGCCGACTTACCACACCGCGGCGCTGAGCACCGACAACCTCGCCCGCGAATACTTCGGCGACCAGGGCATGCTTGGCTACGTAAAGAACGTGCAGCGAGAGGAAATCCGCCAGGGCATCGCATGCGTGAAGCACCAGAACATGTCCGGCAGCGATATCGGCGACGACCACAAGGAATACTTCGCCGGCGAAGCCGCGCTGAAGGCGGGGGGCGAGAACAACACAATGAACCAGTTTGCGGCCGCCTGAGCCGCGAGCTTTACCCCCGAGGAGAAAGAGGATGACCACGATGACCGAGGAACGCCCGCCGGAACCTACGCGCGCTCGCGCCCTGCTCTCGACCGCAGATTTCAAGCTGCTGCGTACCGCGCTGACCGCCTATGCCCGATCGGTCGACGATCGTGAGGAATTGGCCAAGATCAACGCGCTGCATCACCGGCTCGGCACCTACACCTGAGCTCCTGGGGAGGAGAGACGGTCGTCGGGTGACCCCCTCGCCCGGCGGCCGTCATTTTTATTCCTCGGGAATACAGCGCAGACAGCGCCGAGAATAGTCTGGTGCCCCTGGCCCGACTCGAACGGGCACGTCTTGCGACAAACGATTTTGAGTCGTTCGCGTCTACCATTCCGCCACAGGGGCAACCCGAAGCGCGCCGTGCCTTAGCGATGGCATTGCCGGTCCGCTAGACCCCGATCGCTTTGTCGAGCGGCTTTCCGCTCAGCTATTTGAGCGCGGTCGCCAGGGATTTATGCAACTTGGAATGTAGCCCATCGTTGGCGGCCAGCACCTGGCGGTCGCAGATGGGCTGCGAGCGGCCTCGGTAGTCGGTCACGAAGCCGCCGGCCTCGCGCACTAGCAGACATCCGGCGGCGGTATCCCACGGCGCGAGGTCGCTTTCCCAGAAGGCATCGAAGCGGCCGGCCGCTACCCACGCCAGGTCAAGCGAGGCGGCGCCGAAACGCCGGACACCGGCCACTTGCGGGCCGACCTCGGCGAGGACCTTGATCCACTCTCCGAAATCGCCGTGGTTGCCATAGGGGATACCGGTGGCGATCAGCGCGTCGGACAGGTGCTTGCGGCTTGAAACTCGCAGGCGGCCGTCGTGCAACCAAGCTCCCCGGCTTTTCTCGGCCCAGAATGTCTCGTCGGTGATCGGCTGATACACCACCGCGGCGGTCACCTCGCCCCAGCCCGAACCGTCGAGCTTAGGCTCCTGCACTGCAATCGAGATCGCGAAGTGGGGTATGCCGTGGAGAAAATTGCTGGTCCCGTCGAGCGGATCGATGATGAAGCGCGGCTTGCCGTCTTCGCCCGGAAGCTCGCCGCCTTCCTCCATCAGGAAGCCCCAACCCGGTCGTGCGACCTTAAGTTCGTCCCACAAGGTGCGCTCTGCGATGCGATCGGCCTTCGAAACGAAGTCCGACGGGCCCTTGCGGCTTACCTGGAGGTGCTCGACCTCGCCGAAGTCGCGCCGCAGCTTGCCGCCCGCCTTGCGCGCGGCTTTCTCGATTACCCGGACAAGACCCGATACGGCGGCCACTGAATTCAGCCCGCCTTGCCGACGTAAGTCCGTTCGTAGACGTCCACAACGATGCGGGTGCCGCTCTCGATGTGCGGCGGCACCATCACGCGCACCCCGTTGTCGAGGATCGCGGGCTTGAAGCTCGAACTGGCGGTCTGGCCTTTCACCACGGCGTCAGCCTGGACGATGGTCGCCTCGACCTGCTCCGGTAGATCGACCGAAATCGGCTTTTCGTCCCATAGTTCGAGCGTGACATCCATGCCGTCGGTCAGGAAGGCGGCGGCATCGCCGATAAGGTCCGCGGGCAGGTTGATCTGCTCGTATGTGTCCTTGTCCATGAAAACGAGGCTGTCGCCGTCGTTGTAGAGATACTGGAAGTCCTTCTGGTCAAGCCGCACGCGCTCTATCGTGTCGGCACTGCGAAAGCGCACGTTCGTCTTGCGGCCGTCCTGCAGGTTCTTCATCTCCACCTGCATGTAGGCGCCGCCCTTGCCGGGCTGAGTGTGTTGGATCTTGGCGACCTTCCAGATGCCTTTTTCGTATTCGAGAATGTTGCCGGGACGGATGTCCACGCCGGAAATCTTCATGGGAGAAAGAGCCTTCGGTTCGGAATTGCCGCGGGCGGTGCGCGCTGCGGGCGGGCCTTTAGCGGTTTGGGCCTGCGCGGGCAAGGCGGGTGGCCCCGAGGTCGCTAGCATGGTAACGGCGGCGGCGTGATCCGCTGCTTTCCGATCCTCGTCGCGCTGTTTGTCGCGGGCCCGGCGCTGGCCCAGGGCGACCTCGGCACGCTGCCCAAAGGGCGTTACCTGTGCGAGCTTCCGGGGGACGCCGTCGGCCTCGCTTCACGCCCGGTGGCAGGCCAGTGGTTCGACGTGGTAAACGCCTCGCGCTATGTGACCGTGGGTGGCGAAGGAACGTACCTGCTGACCGGCCAGACGGTCGTCTTCACACGCGGCCCCATGCGCGGGGCCCGTTTCGAATGGAACGGCATGAAAGCGATGCAGCGCACCGACCTTACCGGCGATCTCGCCAAACTGCGGTGCGTGCGTTCCGGTCGCGGCCCGGCGGACTAGCGCGACTTGAGCAGCGGGTAAGGGTTGACCGCCGTCGTCGGCTCCCACCAGGCCGCGTCGGGCGTGGTGCTCATGATCGCGAAGTGCAGATGTGGGCCGGCGGGATCGGCGTTGCCGGTATGGCCCACGCTCCCGATGCGCTGGCCGCGCTGGACCGACTGTCCTTCCGCCAGGCCCGGCTCGTAATCACGTAGGTGCGCGTAGTAGTAGATCGTTTGCCTGTCGGGCGAGCGCAGGTAGATGGTCTTGCCGCCGGCCTTGGAGAAGAAGAGCTTCTCGATCTTTCCGGGCGCCGCCGCAACGATTGAGGCGCCTTCGTCGGCCATGATGTCGATCGCATCGTGCACGCGGGCTCCGCCGGCCCGGGCCTGGGTAAACGTATCCACCAAGTCGCTCGCCCCGACCCCCACGACCGGGATGATGAGATCGCGGCCTTCCCGCGCGGTCGGCGCATTGTGCGCCCTGGTCTCCAGCACCGGCGAAGCTTCCTTGCGGGTGGCAGCGTCGCGGGTTGTCCCTGCGCCGCCCTGGGTCCCCACGCCGGTCAACCCGCCGGCGCCGCTCATCAGCACGTCGCCCCCGACGATCCATGCCGCGCTCGTCAGGGTGGCGGTGACCGCGATCGTCAACAGCCGGTCGACCGCGGTCAGGGCCATGTTAGGCGACGAACTCCACCTTGGTGCCGGTGCCCACCATCTGCGCCAGGCGGGCGGCATCCCAATTGGTCAGACGCACGCAGCCATGCGACTCGGCGCGGCCGATGGTCTGTGGCTCAGGCGTGCCGTGAATGCCGTAGTGTTCCTTGCTGAGGTCGATCCATACAACGCCGACAGGCCCGTTCGGCCCTGGCGGGAGCTTCTGCTTTTCGTCCGAAGGATCGGCATCCCAGAACAGATCGGGATTGTAGTTGAAGGGCGGGTTGCGGCTGACGCCGTTGATCTTCCAGTTGCCGAGCGGCAGCGGGTCCTTGCTTGAGCCAGAGGTGACAGTGAACAGCGCGACGAGCTGGTTTGCGCTGTCGAATGCCTTAAGGGTACCGCCCTTCTTGCTGACCACGATGCGGGCGGCCTTGGGTTGCTCGGTGCCCACGCCGAGGCTCTGCAGCGTTTCCTGCCAAGTAGGATCGTCGACCGCGTTCGGCGCTATCCGATCGCCGCCGATATTGGGGACGCGAATAAGCTGGCCGGCGGCGAACGTCGAGGGCAGCTGTGCGGAATCGGTATTCTCGCCGTCGCTCGCCGAGGGGCTGGGTGTTGGCGATGCGCTAGAGGTGGGCGATGGCGTGGCTCCGGCATCAGCGGCACCCTGCTTCATGCCTGCGGGCCGACCGCCTGGATTGAGCGTCTTGAGCACGTCGACCGTGGTATGGACCCGCTCGGCGAGCTTTTCGTCGAGGTTCTGGTAGCCGAGCCGTTCAAGCTTGGCCTGGTCCTCGGGCTCCTCGGGGGTCTTGGCGTAGTCGAGCGTGCCCCAGTCCGCCGGAATCCGCACTACCCGGGTCGCCGGGATGCGCTCCCACTGAGCGAGCTTGGCCTTGGTGGCTTCGTCCAACTCGCCCGTTACCTCGAGCTCGTTGGCTTCCTGGAAACCTTCGAGCGCGTTCTCGGTCGAGAGGCCCATTTTGCCGTCGATCACGCCCGGCCCGAATCCCTGTCGGTCGAGCACCACCTGCGCCTGCATGACCGGGCGCGGCTCGGTGTCGGGAATGTTCGGCACGTCCGCGGCGCCATCCGCCCCGTCGCGCGAGGCCATCGCGTCGGCGAGGTTCTCGGTCGTGGCGTTGGCGCTCTTGTCGGCCGCGCCCTCTTCGGCATTGCGGTCGGTGCCGTTGAGGCCGCAGGCGGCGAGAGCGAAAAGCGAAGCGGTGGCGATAATCTTGCGCAAGGTATTTCCCCGAGAGACGGGACGCGACCCGTCCCTCGGCTGGCAAACGGGCGAACCCGCGAAAATATCCTAGAGGTTAGTCCGGCCGTGGTTCCGCGGCGGCGATCGCCTCGTGAAAGGCGCGCACGTTGGCCGCCGGATCGCCTTCCCAGACCGCGGCCGAGACCGCCAGAAAGTCCGCCCCGGCCGTCACCAGTGTGCCGCAATTGGCGGGGGTGATCCCGCCGATCGCCACGCACGGCAGCTCGACCATGGTCTGCCACCACGTCAGCAGATCAAGATCGGGGGTGTGGGTCGTTTCCTTGGTCGTGCTGGGGAAGAATGCACCGAAGGCGACGTAGTCGGCCCCGGCCTCTCCCGCCTCGAGCGCGAGGTCGCGGCTGGCGTGGCAGGTCACGCCGATCTGCGCTTCACGGCCCAGCGCCGCGCGCGCTTCGCGCACGTCGCCGTCGCCCTGGCCGAGGTGGACGCCGTCCGCCCCGAGCCGTTTGGCAAGCGCGACGCTGTCGTTGACGATGAACGCGCAGTCGTGCGCCGCGCAGATTGCCTGTAGGGGCGCGGCGAGCGCTGCCGCTTCGTGCTGGTCGATGCCTTTCACGCGAAACTGGAACGCGGCGACGCCACCATCCGAGAGGGCCGCCTCGAGTCGATTCGGGAACGTCCCGCCGACAGCGAGCGGCGAAATCAGGTAAAGCTGGCACAACGGCGCGCCATTCGCATTCTCACTACGATGGTCGCTCACGCTTCTTCCCCTCTTGCGCCCTCGCCCGCGCCGGTCCGCATCGGTTGCTCCGGCTGGATGTACAAGCACTGGCGCGGGCTGTTCTATCCCGAGAAGCTCGCCGTCAAGCGCTGGTTCGCGTGGTATGCCGAGACGTTCGACACGGTCGAGATCAACAACAGCTTCTACCGCCTGCCCAAGCCGGAAACCTTCACAGCCTGGCGAGAGCAAGCGCCGTCGGGGTTTTGTTACGCGGTCAAGGCCAACCGCTTCCTTACCCAGGCCAAGAAGCTGAAAGACTGCGGGGAGCCGATGGCGCGGATGATGGCCTCGGTCGATGCGCTGCGGCCGGCACTGGGTCCGCTGCTGTTCCAGCTACCCCCGCGCTTCAAGGTCAATCTCGAACGGCTGGAGGAATTCCTGCGCCTGGTCCCGAAGGACGTGGCCAACGTGTTCGAGTTCCGCGAGCCCAGCTGGTACTGCAACGCGGTCTATGCGCTGCTCGAACGCTACGGCGCCAGCCTCTGCATCCACGACATGCCCGGCCTGCCCAGCCCGCGCGTCGCAGTCGGGCCGGTCGCGTATGTGCGTTTCCACGGGACTACTGGCAAATACGTCGGGCGGTACTCGGACGCGGCCATGCTGGACTGGACCGACTGGATCGCCGCTGAGGCGCGGGGCGGCCGGGCAGCCTGGGCCTATTTCAACAACGACATCCACGGCCATGCGATCGACGATGCGCAAACCATGAAGGCGATGATCCGCCAGGCGTTGCCGGTTCAGACTCGCGAAAGCCGCGAGCCCGCTATCTCGGGCGCATGACCCGGTATCTCGCTCTCGCGTTCGCCCCCCTCACCCTTGCCGGCTGCTCCATGGTGCCACCGCCCGACAGCACCCCGCCGCAGCCGCAAGGCTACGCGGTTCCGCTCGGCGTGCCGGTGCGGGTGGGCGATCTCGTCGTCACGCCCAAGAAGCTGGTCGAGGACAGCCGCTGCCCGATGAACGCCCGCTGCGTATGGGCCGGCCGCGCGATCGTGACGACGCGCATCGTCGGCCCAGGCTTTTCGGAAACCGCGGACCTCACCCTCGGCGAGCCATACGGCACCCACGGCAAGATGCTCGCCCTCGTCAGCGTGCGGCCGGACAAGACCACCGGCCGCGAGACCCAACCGAGCGAGTATCGCTTCTCCTATGAGATGCGCTGATCCTCTCAGGCAGATTTGCTGACTGGGATAGCGGAACGACGGCTTTCGGCGTCGGTCATCCGCAGCGCTGATGGCCGGGAGTGGGTGGATCGCGGACAGTCCGCATGAAGGCGCGTATAAGGATGGACAACTACCCTCGATAGGCCGACCATCTAGTTCTCACGTGGGATCGCGTCACCCGGTCGTCTCTAAGGGAGAACGCCATGCGGTATCTGACGCTCACGGCAATCGGCCTGGTCTCATCAATGCTGGCTGGCTGCGGAGGCCAAGGCAATAATCAGCCTCCTCCAGTTGCTGCCGCTCCAACCCCTGGTCCCTCTCCCAGCCCCTCACCCACTCCGTCGCCGAGCCCCTCCCCCAGCTCTTCAGGCACTCAATCGACAGGGGCATTTACGAATCTAGCGAGAGCTCAAAATGGCTCGGTTCTTCAAATACGGAGTGTATGCTCGCAGGCAGCCGTGCGGTACAACAACGGGGAACTAGAAGGCTTGCAGTCGATAGGCCCCGTGTCGTTTCAACCTGCATCGACGGCTCAATATCTAACCAATCCCGACCGCATCATCACATTCGGCGACACCTTCTATCGAGGGGTCGATCGACATTTCTTTGAGACGCTCTATTCTCTAAGCGATTTCAGTCTCCAGTTTGTGCACAAGGTCGGAAACACCAATCCGGAAGTGACCTACGGCTTCACTGACTACACGAGACCATGCTTTTTCGTGGGAGGCTTGCCTAGTACAACTACAAGTGCGCTACAGCGAGAGTATATCGGAACGGTGGATGGCCTTTCTCAAACTCCCTCTAGAACTTCGCGACTTTTTCAAAGCTATGCGGAAGCCACGTTTGATACCGCGCTCGGCGTGGGAATCGTCAAGCTTCATCTCGGTGGGTATCCGTCAATATTCGAAAGTCCCACAACCCAAACCATTTCGCAGATTGCCATCGTCGAAGCCGCTTTGGCGGTAAACGGTGACCAGCTTAGCGCCTCAACGGTGTCAGGCTTGGGCGGTTACGCCGGGACCATGAGTGGAATGCTGGTGGGACAGCAGGCGATGGCGCTCGTGTTCCATCTGCAAGCATCGGACGGTTCCGTCGTGTGGGGCATTGTGGCCCTGGATAACGAATCCTGTAGCGGGTGCTGGGACTACTGAGCCAAATCGCGGAGCGCCCGGGACATCTAGGTGGGGGCGAAATCGCACCGCCGCGCTTCGCGGACGAGCCCCAAGTTTAGCTATCGGCAAACACTGAAGTTAGACTTGGAGCGCGCTGAGCCAGCCGAGGTTCTGTTGGCTCCAATCTCCGGCAGCTGCACCGGACCCCGGCCGTGGTAATCGGCAAGGTGCTGCATCGCGCGAATGGCATAACGATCTGTGAAAGCACCCGCTTCAACTGCGCTTCGTATCGTTGGAGTTCAAGTTAGCTTCCGTCTGGATAGCTTCCGATGCGGCGGTCCCTCAGGCCCATGCATTACCATTATTTCCGATGGCAAGCACAGTCCCATACTGCTTGAATGTCCGACATTTGGGCGCGAAACCGTCTTTGAAACGGGCTCGTTTCAACGTCCGCTTTTAGGTCGTTTGCGGACGGGCCGTTTTGAGGTCGGAATGAGACACTCCGGACGTCGGCGAGCCTCGGGCCTTGATAGCTACGCCACACTCGCCGCGTGGATCTGGTCGATCGCGCCGCCGAGTGTAGCGTCGAACTCTTCTTCGCTTTGCTGGTGGCGCAGGTCTTGCAGCAGGCCACGGCTGAAGCTGGCAATCATGCCTTCGTTCTGGGCGAGCTTCTCGCACGCTTCCTCGGTCGAATAGCCTCCGGACAGAGCGACCACGCGCAGAACGCTGGGGTGGTCGATCAGCGGCTTGTAGAGGTTCGCCTCCACCGGGATCGACAGCTTGAGCATGACCTGCTGGCCCTCAGGCAGCGCGTCCAGCCCTTCGAGTATCGCCGCGAGCAGCACCCTCTCGCCCTCGGCGCGGTCGGGGGCCTGGATGTCGAACTCGGGCTCCAGCATCGGCACGAGGCCGGTCGAGAGAATCCGCGCGCCTTCGGCGAACTGTTGGCGCACCGCGGCCTCGATGCCGGCCTGGTTGGCGCTCTTGATCACCGAGCGCATCTTGGTGCCGAACACGCCCTTCGCCTTGGCGCGGGTGCACAGCGCCTCGAGGTCGGGCATCGGCTTCATCAGCTGCGCGCCGCTCTCCTCGTCCTCCAGCCCCTTGTCGACCTTGAGGAACGGCACCACGCCGCGTTCGGCGAGCCGCTCGGGCACCGGCTTGCCGCCGCTCTCGCCGTCCATCGTCTTTTCGAACAGGATCGCGCCGATCACCTTGCCGTTGCCGAAGCAATTCGCCTCGATGATCCGCTCGCGCATCTGGTGGATCAGGCCGAACATCTCGTCGTCATTGGTCCACGCACCGTCCTCGATTCCGTAGCCCTTTAGCGCCTTGGGGGTCGACCCACCCGACTGGTCGAGCGCGGCGATAAAGCCCTGGCCGGTGGCGATGCGGTCGGTCATTTCCTGCGTGTTCATCGTGCGTCCCTGTCGTGGTGCATAGGTATGCGCGGCGCCTTAGCCAGCGCTCGGCAGCCTCGCAAGCCGTCCGCTCAGGCGCGTTTGCCGACCTTGCGGATGATGCCCGTGAAGGTGAAGACGGGCTTGCCATCGGCGGTGATCGTGCCGCGCACGAACACGGTCTTGCCGCCGGCGCGGGTGACCTCGCCGCGCGCTTCCATCCATTGCCCGACGCGGCTGGCGTCGAGGAAGTCGCAGCCCATCTGCAGCGTAACCGCGAAGTTTTCCTTCAATTCGTTGTGAGCGATCGAGAACAGCGCGAAGTCGGCGAAGGTCATCAGGCAGCCGCCGTGCATGAATCCGCCGCCGTTCATGTGCTTCTGCTCGGCGCGGAAGGCGCTGACCGACTGGCCGGTTTCGTCGGTGCGGAAGTAGAACGGGCCCGCGCGCGTTTCGAACGCGTCGTGCGGCCAGTTCGACCACCCGGCGTACTCGCCCTCCGTGATCAGGATAGGACCGTGCGAGGTCTGGGCCTTTTCCTCGCTCATTGCATCAGGGCCTTCACGCCGGGCAGCTCGCGCCCCTCCATCCATTCGAGGAACGCGCCCCCGGCGGTCGAGACGTAGGTGAAATCCGACGCCACGCCGGCGTGGTTCAGCGCCGCCACCGTGTCGCCGCCACCGGCCACCGACACCAGGCTGCCATCCTGGGTCAGCGCCGCGGCGGTCTTTGCCAGCGCCACCGTGGCGGCATCGAAGGGCGGCGTCTCGAAGGCGCCCAGCGGGCCGTTCCACACCAGCGTGCGGCAGGTCTTGAGCACGTCCGCCAGCGCCTCGACCGCGGCGGGGCCGACGTCGAGGATCATCTCGTCGGCGGCGACCTCGTGGACGTTGCAGGTGCGCAAGGAGGGCGGATTGGCGGCGAACTCCTTCGCGACCACGACGTCATACGGCAGGTGTACCGTGCAGCCGGCGTGGTCGGCATGATCGAGGATCGCGTTGGCGGTGGCGGCGAGGTCGTGCTCGCACAGCGACTTGCCGACATCGACCCCGCGGGCGGCGAGGAAGGTGTTGGCCATGCCCCCGCCGATGATCAGGTGCTGGACCTTGGTGACGAGGTGCTCGAGCACCGCCAGCTTGCTCGAGACCTTGGCCCCGCCGACCACCGCGGAGACCGGCTGCTCGGGGCTGCCGAGCGCGGCGTCGAGCGCCTTCAGCTCCTTCTCCATCGCGCGGCCGGCATAGGCGGGCAGCAGGTGCGCCAGGCCTTCGGTCGAAGCGTGGGCGCGGTGCGCGGCGGAGAAGGCATCGTTGACGTAGAAATCGGCGTTTGCCGCGATCGCCCTGGCGAACTCGGGGTCGTTGGCCTCTTCGCCGGGCCAGAAGCGGACGTTGTCGAGCACGCCGATGTCGCCGTCGCGGAAAATGCCGAGCGACTGCTCGACTACCGGCCCGCTGAGCTCGGAGATGAACATCACCTCGCGGCCGAGCACCCGCTCGACGTCGCCCTGCACCACGCTGGTGCTCATCGTCGAGTGGCGCTGGCCCTTGGGCCGCCCGAAGTGCGCCAGTAGCAGCACCTTGGCGCCGGCATCCGCCAGTTCGAGAATCGTCGGTGCGCTGGCCCGGACCCGTGTCACGTCGCTCGCCCGGCCCTCGAGCATCGGCAGGTTGAGATCGACCCGGACGAGCGCCACCTTGCCGCTCAGGTCGGCGGGGAGGTCATCGAGCGTCTTGAAGGGTCGATTCATAGTTCAACTCACCCTGATCAAGCGCTTCATTGACACGGTTTCGGTCACAGGAACTTGGCCATCACCCCGGCGGTGTCGATCATGCGGTTCGAGAAACCCCACTCGTTGTCGTACCACGAAACGACCCGGGCGAGCTTGCCTTCGAGCACCGCGGTCTCCAGCGAATCGACGGTAGAAGACGCCGGGTAGTGATTGAAATCGCTCGAAACCAGCGGCTGGTCGGTGTAGGCGAGCACACCCTTCATCGCGCCCTCGGCGGCCGCCTTAAGCGCGGCGTTCAGCTCGTCCTTCGTCGTATCGCGGCCAGGCGTGAACACGAGGTCGATCAGCGACACGTTCGGCGTCGGCACCCGCACCGAACTGCCGTCCAATTTCCCTTTCAATTCAGGGAGAACGAGCCCGACGGCCCGGGCCGCACCGGTGGTGGTCGGGATCATGTTCTGCGCCCCGCCCCGCGCCCGCCGCAGATCCTTGTGGATCTGGTCGAGCATGCGCTGGTCGTTGGTGTAACTGTGGATCGTGGTCATAAAACCGCGTTCGATTCCAACGGCTTCGTGCAGAACCTTGGCTACCGGCGCGAGGCAGTTGGTGGTGCAGCTGGCGTTCGAGACGATCACGTCTTCGGCGGTCAGCGTGTCCTGGTTGACCCCGAACACGATCGTCTTGGATACGCCGTCAGCTGGGGCTGAGATGAGCACGCGCTTCGCCCCCGCCGAAAGGTGCGGCCGGCTCGCCGCGTCCGACTGGAAGAAGCCCGTGCACTCTAGGACGAGGTCGATCCCGTTCGCCCTGTGCGGCAGGTTGCCCGGGTCCTTCTCGGCCGTGACATGGATGTGCTTGCCGTTCACCACGAGGTCGTTGCCGTCGGTCTCGACGGTTCCCGGGAAGCGGCCGTGGGTGCTGTCGAAGCCGAACAGCAGAGCATTCGACTTGGTGTCGGCCAGATCGTTGATCGACACCAGCTCGAGATCGTGATCGCTCCGCTCGAGAATCGCGCGCGCCACTAGCCGCCCGATGCGTCCGAAACCGTTGATCGCAACCTTGGTCGCCATGTAAGAAGCTCCTGCTAAATGCCCAATCTGGCTTTGATTTTGGGGACGATGGCTTCGGGGGTGAAGCCAAATTTGGCGTATAGGTCTTCCGCCGGAGCGGAGGCGCCGAAGCGGTCCAGCCCGATCTGAAGCCCGCCCTGCGTGTAGCGTTCCCAGCCCATCGTGGCGCCGGCTTCAAACGACACTTTGAGCGCGTCGGCCGGGAGTAGATCGGCCTTGTAGCCGTCGCTCTGCGCTTCGAACAGTTCCATGCAAGGCATTGAGATCACGTCGGCGCCGATGCCATCGACCTCAAGCGCCTCGGCTGTGGCGACCGCCACTTCGACTTCCGATCCGGTCGCGATCAGAACGACCTTCCGCGCTCCCTTGGCACTGCGCAGACGATACGCCCCCTTGGCCGACAGATTACCACCATCTGTGCGCAACTGCGGCAGGTTCTGCCGGCTGAGCGCGAGGACGGATGGCGTGTCAGGAGTCGAGAGCGCCAGCGCCCAGCACTCGGCGGTCTCGATCGTATCACACGGCCGATAGACATTGAGGTTGGGGATCAGCCGTAGGCTCATCAATTGCTCGATCGGCTGGTGTGTTGGGCCATCCTCGCCGAGGCCGATGCTGTCGTGCGTGAACACGTAGATCGCGCGGGTCTGCTGTAGCGCGCTAAGCCGCACGGCGTTGCGGCAGTAGTCGCTGAAGATCAGGAACGTGCCGCCGTATGGGATCACCCCGCCGTGGAGTGCCATCCCGTTCATCGCCGTGGCCATGCCAAATTCGCGGATGCCGTAGTAGAGATAGCGCCCGGCGTAGTCGTCGCGGGTCAGCGGGCCGGTCGCCTTGGTCTTGGTGTTGTTCGAGCCGGTGAGGTCCGCCGAACCGCCGATCATCGCGGGGATCGCGGCGGTGAGCACTTCGAGCGCCATCTCGCTTGCCTTGCGGGTTGCGACCTTCTTCGGCTCGGCCAGGAGACCGTCGATGTAATCGTCGAGCAAGCCTCCGGATGGCAGTTCGCCCGCCATTCGCGCGGTGAACTCGTCAGCCCTGCCGGAAGCCGACAGCCGCGACTGCCACTCCGCGTGTGCACCCGTCCCTCGGTCGCCTGTGGCGCGCCAGTCGGACAGGATCGCTTCCGGCACGACAAAGGGCTCGTCGGTCCATACCAACGCCTCGCGTGTCGCCGCAACCTCGTCAGTCCCAAGGGCCGCGCCGTGCACTGCATGAGTGCCTGCCTTGTTTGGCGAGCCCTTGCCGATTACCGTCTTGCACTCGACCAGCACGGGTTTGTCGGTGAGCCGGGCAGCCTCGCCCAACGCGCGATCTATGTCGGTGAAATCGTGCCCGTCGCAAGTCAGAACGTGCCAGCCCGAAGCGCGATAGCGCGCCGGAATATCCTCGCAGGTTGAGAGGTCGGTCGAGCCATCGATGGTGATGGCGTTAGAGTCCCAGAGGACCTTGAGCCGCCCGAGTTTCAAGTGCCCTGCGAGCCCGATGGCTTCGTGATTGACGCCCTCCATCAAGCAGCCGTCGCCAGCGATGACCCAGGTGTCGTGATCGACCACCTCGTCGCCGTAAACCGCGTTCAGGTGCCGCTCGGCGATGGCCATGCCCACGCCCATCGCGACGCCCTGCCCAAGCGGGCCGGTGGTGCATTCGATACCGTCGATTAGGAAGTTCTCGGGGTGACCCGCACACGGGCTTCCGAGCTTCCGGAAATTGGCGATGTCCTCAATCGTCGGCAAAGCATAGCCGCACAGGTACAGCAGGCTGTAGATCAGCATCGAGCCATGGCCCGCGCTGAGCACGAAGCGATCGCGGTCGGGCCAATTCGGCGCGGTCGGATCGAACTTGAGGTATCTCGACCAGAGCACCGTCCCCACGTCGGCCATGCCCATCGGCATGCCGGGATGGCCCGAGTTCGCCGCCTGCACCGCGTCCATGGACAAGGCGCGAATGGCGTTGGCCATCGGCCCCAGGCGGGCAGTGTCGAGGCTCATTCGGGCAGGCTCCTGCAACGGGACGATTCGGGCGCGCGCGGCTCCCTTTGCGTGCCGGCCATTCGAGGTCAAGGCGAGCGCCCTGCCCGTCCCCCGCCGGCCAGCGCAGGACAGTTATCAACAGGGCCCGACAACCCTTTGCGTGGCCGTGACAAAAGGAGTAAATCGTCGCGCCATGACGGGGGATCGAAGCGAAGCGGCCGTGCAACGGATCGAAGCCGCTCTCGCGCGGATCGCCCGCGCCGCCGATGCTCCCGCTACCCCACCAACCGCGCCGAACGTTCTCTCGCTGGTCGAAACCCATGAATCCTTGCGCGAAACCGTCGCGCAGGCGCTTGCTGAGCTCGACGCCGTGATCGGCGAACTTGAGCAATGAGCGAAGTTTCGCTTCAGATCGGGGGGCGTACCTACCGGGTCGCTTGCGCCCCCGGCGAGGAAGCCCAAGTCAAGCGCCTCGGCGCGACGATCGCGGACAAGCTCGCGGCGCTGGGGAACCCGACCGGTCCCGACTCACAGAACCTGCTGTTCGCCGCGCTGCTCCTGGCAGACGAAGTCCATGAGGCGCGGGAGAACGGGGGAAAGCTCGATCGGGCGGAAGCCACGCCACTCGATGCCGGTCTCCAAGCCGAGCGGGACAGGCTCATCGAGCGTGTTTCTGCGCTGGAAAGTGAGCAGGCCGGGCTCGAGAGCGCTCAGCGCGATGCCGTTGATGCCATTGCCGCTCGCGAAGCCGAGGTGGCCGCGTTGGAAAGGCAGGTCGCCGATCTTCGCGCCGCTGCTGTAGCTGCCCCCACACTCCCCATCAGTGGCGCGGGTTCGCTGGCCGAACTCGCTCCGGCGCTCGAGCATTTTGCCGATATACTCGAAGAATGTGCCGACAAGCTTGAGCGGCGCGGCTCGGCCTCCTAAGTAGGGCACGGCGGGACTGCCCGGCACGAGCCGCATCAAAATCCCCGGGGCTATAAGCAAATCCTGGGGGCTGTCCCTGTCCTGAGGCCCGGGCCCCTTCTTCCTTAACCGGAGAAACCCGGAAATCGGGATATATGGTTCCCACCTGACGTCGAGGCGTCGGAGGATTCTGAGGCAACCGACCCATGGTGGTTCCGCCACTCACCATTTCGCGCTAGCGCCGCCGCGATGAGCGACAGCCTGCCCAAGAAAGACGATCTGCGCAGACGCCTGCGTGCCGAGCGGCGGGCGTTCGTCGACGGTTTGCCTCCGCAGGTACGCGCACTGGTGTTCCATCGGCCACCGGTCCCGGTCCTCGGTCTGGTGCCGGTGGGCAAGCGCATCGGGCTCTATCTCGCATCGCCGGGGGAAGCCCCCGCAGGCGGTTACGCCCGGTTCTTCAGCGAGCGAGGCCACGCCATCGGGCTCCCGTGGTTTGCCGACCGGACCTCGCCCATGTCCTTCCGCGCTCACCGCGACCCGTTTGGCGAAACGGATCTCGGGCCCGGCCCGTATGGTGCGCAGCCCGAAGTAACCGGCGAACCCATCGTCCCGGAAGTCCTGTTCGTCCCGTTGGTCGCCTTCACCGCCGACGGGCACCGTCTGGGCCAAGGCGGCGGGCATTACGACCGCTGGATGGCGGAGCATCCCGACGTGACCCGTATCGGCCTTGCGTGGGATCTGCAGGAGGTGCGCGAGATTCCACACGAACCCCACGACATGCGGCTTCACGCCGTCGTCACCACCACCCGCGTGCTCGGGCCGTTCGCGTGAGAACCGAACCCACCTTGCGCATACCGCTTGGCATCCTGGCATTGCTGCTGGGGCTGGGAGCTTACGCCCTCGTCATCGCGCGATACCTACCGGACATCATCGGAGGCTGGCCTGCATTGGCGCAGGGGCTCGCCTATCTCGTGCTCGGCCTGGTCTGGCTGTTGCCGCTCAAACGCTTCCTCATCTGGATGGAAACGGGGCGCTGGAAGTAGCCGAAAGTCCCAAGTGGCGCGAGTGACGGGGCTCGAACCCGCGACCTCCGGCGTGACAGGGCAGGTCCGCTGTCCATTAGCCTGCTTACCCAATCTTACTTTTCCTCACCCATGACGCAGTAAAACGCCGTTTAGGGCTTACTTTCAGTTTGGAACGAGCGTATCGCGCTTACTCCGACTTCCCGGCCCCTGCTTACATGGTGGTTACATGGCAAAGATCAGCAAGCGCGTTGTCGAGGCTGCCCAGCCCGGCCCTAAGCCTAGCTTCATTTGGGACGCGGAGCTCAAAGGCTTCGGACTCCTGGTTCTGCCCAGCGGCGTGAAGAGCTATGTTTACCAGTACCGGACCGCGGGCGGCGCATCCCGCCGGGTGACGATCGGCAAGCACGGCGCGGTCACCGCGGACCTAGCTCGCGAGAAAGCCGAAGGCCACCGGGCTGCCGTATTCGGTGGCCGCGATCCGGTAGGAGAGAAGCGCGATAGGCGGCACGCTGCAAAGATACGTGACCTGATCGACGCCTATCTGGATTCGGAAACCTTCAAGGCCAAGGGCCCAAAGACGAAGGCTACAGACCAGAGCCGGATTGATTGTCACATCAAGCCACTTGCCGGACATCTGACCGTGGCGACCGTCCGGCCTGGTGACGTTGCGAAGGTCTTCGCAGCAATTCGCGACGGTAAGACAGCCAAAGTGCAAAAGACTGGCTTTCGCAAGCTATCGCGGGTCACTGGCGGCGAAGGTGCCGCCCGCAAATGCGTGCGCCTGCTTAGCGCGATCTTTGCTTGGGGGATTGGCGAAGGGCTCTCGACAGAAAACCCGGCCGCGATGGTCAAAGTTGGTAGCGACGGGCATCGTAAGACGATCCTCGACGACGCTGACGCTTATGGCCGACTGTTCGCCGCTCTAGATATCATGGAGGCCGAAAAGCGCATTCGCCGGCCTGTTGCCGACGCCGTTCGATTGATCGCCCTGACAGGCGCCCGGCGTGGCGAAATTGCGGGACTCAAGTGGCAGCATGTGGACCTGAAGCGCGGCCTGCTGACCCTTCCCCCAGCGGCCCACAAGACAGGCAGCAAAACGGGTGACGACCGAGTGATTGGCTTACCTGCTGTCGCGCAGGCGATCATTGCCCGACAGTGCGAGGGAATGCCGGACAGCTTCGTCTTTCAGCCCGCCAAGGGCTCGGGCCCCCTCCAATTAAATAAGCCTTGGCATGCGATCCGGCTCGAGGCGCAGTTACCGGAGGGCATCGGCCTTCATGGCCTTCGACACAGCCTCGCTTCGCACATGGCTATGCACGGCGCGCAGGCATCGGAGATCATGACGGCCCTGGGGCACCGCAATCTCTCCACCAGTCAAAAGTACATTCATTGGGCACAAGAGGCCCGGCAGGCGGTCGCCGAGAAGGCGGCGTCTGTTGCCCTCGCGGGCTTGGCAACCGCCGCGCATTCGGGCGCTAGCAACGTCGTCTCAATTCGGAGGGCCGGCGAATGAGCGAGGGATGGGAGAGCGTTGTGGCGAGCATGCTTGCCGACGATCGGCGCGCAAATTCGCGGAAGGTGAGTTCTGCCACCCTGACGTTGCTGGCGAACTTGCTCGACAAAAATGAGCTGCCTGCCTCCGGCCGTGCGCACGTGGCGAACGTACTGCGCGCGGTCGCAGAGGATGACCCTGAAGCGATATTGCCAAAGGCGAAAAAGCCGAGGGGCTCACAGCCGGTTGCAATCTTCGCGGCTGTTGAGCGAGAGCATTGCCTAAGAGGCGGGCTCAAAGGAGAGAAAGGAGACGCTCAAGAGTCAGTTGGGCGCCGGCATGGTTTGAAGCGCTCTACGGTCTCTCGAATGGCGTCTCAGGGGCGCAGCGTAGTAAAGGCAAAGCTCCAGGCCGAAATAGAGGCCGGCTTAGATCGTGCGCGACTGCTAGATGAAATGGCTCAAACGCTATCACTCAACGTGTCGGTCATTGAGGATCTACTGCTCGACTGAACTTACTCTACGCTGACTCTTGGATAGGTAAGAGACGGCTGCGATTCTTCCTTTCGCGAACTTCAAAGCGCGAAGGAAAGAACATGCAACATTCAGTCTACCGGGATCGGCGCGAGGCAGCGGACTACCTGACCGAGCGCGGAATGAAGACCTCCTGGCGCACGCTTCAGAAGCTGGCCACCGTCGGCGGCGGGCCTTGCTATCGGATCTTCGGGAATCGAGCGCTCTACACCGAAGGCGACCTAGATGATTGGGCTGCCGGCCGCATGTCGGCCCCGCGGTTCAGCACCTCCGAGGCAGCATAATGCAGAACGCCGACCCCCGAGGGGATCGGCGCTGTTCTATGCTGGCAGGCGATGAACGGGCTGATCCTAACACACCCGCACTCACAGGTGCAACGTGAGCGACCTGTCGTTTCATGTCCGGCAATTCGTTCCCGACTGCGAAGGCGTGGAGCTCGAGTTAAGGCAATCCTTGCTTATCGCGAGGGACTACGCCGCGGATCTCAAGTCGAAGGCGACCAGTGGCCTTGCCTATGACCAAGCGTGCAGCGCGCATGAGATGGCCGGGCTCTTCGTCTTCGCCGATGCGTCGACCGATCGGCTCAAGATCGCACTCGCCTACGTCCGCAACGCGGTTCACGCCAGTTTCCTGGCGGAGCATCTGGACAGCGGGGACAGGCTCCAATGAGCGACGCCCTGGACTATCCGCCGCGGGAGCTCGGCGCCCCTGCATGGCAGGACGCTCTTGTTGGCGACCTCACGACTGGAAAGCGGCCGGCGTACCTTCGCGGCATCAGCGCCGCCGCGCTCATGGCCAAGACGTTTGATCCGATACGCTGGATCATTCCCGGTTATCTGCCGGAAGGCATGGCCGTGCTTGCTGGCGGGCCGAAACTCGGCAAGACTTGGCTTGCGCTCGATTGGCTGGTTGCCGTCGCGAGCGGAAGCTCAGCGTTGGGCTCGATACCCTGCGAGCAAGGCGATGCGCTCGGATTGCTGCTCGAGGACAATCAGCGGCGAGTGCAGCGGCGCTTTCGACAGCAACAGCGGGGCAGCCTACCTGATCGCCTCACTATCCTCACTGAATGGCCGACGCTGGACCACGGCTGTGTTGAGGAAATCGAGGCGTGGATTGCAGCATCCGCCAATCCTCGGTTGATCGTGATCGACGTGTTCGCGCGGGTGAAAGGCGCCCGTGCGGGCAAAGAGACGGACTACGACAGTGACTATCGCCAAGCGGCCCTACTCCAGTCGATAGCAAGCCGTCACAACCTGGCGATCGTGGTGATCCATCACACGCGCAAGATGGCGGCCGACGATCCTTTTGATGAGGTGAGCGGCACGCGTGGCCTGACTGGTGCTGCAGATACTGTCCTAGTGTTGAAGCGAGAGGCCGGAACGCAACAGCCAGTGCTCTACGGCCGCGGCAGAGACCTCGAGGAAGTCGAGACCGCAATCCAATTCGACAAGGAGACAGGCCTTTGGTCGATCATCGGTGCTGCCTGGTTAGTCGCAGACACGATCGAGCGGCGCGAGATCCAGCAGGTACTTGGGCGCGCAGTCGATCCGATGTCGCCGACTGAGATTGGCGAACGTCTCGGCAAGACGCGCCAGAACATCTCCAAAATGCTCGCCAAGATGTATGACGAAGGACAGGTCGAGAAGGTGAGCACCGGCCGTTATGTGCTGGTTTCTCCGGTTTCTCCCTTCACTCCGCATTACGATACCAGAGAAACCAGAGAAACCACTACATCTACGCGAGAAGCCGGCGAGGCTTTGAATGCTTAGCCCGCTCGCCATCACTGTCGTGTCGGTGGTGCTCGGCCCCGCCTGGGTAGCTCCCATCATCCTTCTGATGTTCAGGAAAGTACCGACCAACCTGAACCCCGGGCGGGCGTGTTATTGTTTATCGATAAACGCATATAGGACCGCCTCAGAACACTCTCTTTTGCATCCGCTGCCCCCAACACTCCCGTGAGGATTGACCGATGACTGACGCCCTTGAACCGCCTGCTCACCTTAGCACGTCTGCCGCGGCATGGTGGTGCGAAGTGCTGCGAGACTACAGCCTCGAGCCGCATCACATCCGCTTGCTGCAGTCAGCGTGCGAAGCGTGGGATCGCAAGGCGCAAGCACAAGCTGAATTGGCAGCGCATGGAGCGCTCACCTTCACGGATGCCCGGGGCACAATCCGCGCTCACCCTGCCGTCGCCATGGAGCGGGACGCGAGAACCGCATTCGCCCGCCTGGTGCGCGAGCTTGACCTCGACACCGGAGCACCGGGCGCCGCTTCGGCAACGCCTCGCCCGCCCGCCCTTGCCAGCAACAGGAGATAGTCATGCCGGCCAAACGCCGCACATCGAAGCGGGCTGAGTACCCGATCACGCCGGAAGTTCTGGCAGCGTATCGATCTGGTGATGACCGGACCCTGCGCGAGCTCTGGAACCTGAAGCCATGGCAGTGGCCGTCGCCGGCCGAGTGTGTCGGCGAATGCCCCTATCCGGCCGGATGTGGTGGCGCGGAGTGGTGGCCGCTGGGCGTGGAGCTTCGCCTCGAACTGGAGGCGGCCGATGCCTGCTAAGCGGCGTATCGCAAAAGGCAGGAAGCATCTCGAGACGACGGATCTTGAGGACCTGTTTTATGGTCCCGGCACCTGCCTATTCAACGGGAGCGGGTATCTTGGGCCTCACGGTGATGGGCGTTGGCGCGATAAACCGACTGACGTTCGCGCCGCCATTCTGTCCGAGATGCGCGGCGATTGGCTGAGGCATCGTGAGACTGTCTTGCAAGCCTGGAACGCGAGGTCAGCGCACGATCTCTACATTGCCCGCGAGTACCACGGCGACGCATCCGAACCGTGGGCACAGCGTGAGTTTGACGCTGGCTAGTGACCGCCGCGGCTCGCCAAGCACGTCGGAGGATACGCGAGGCTCAAGGCCTTGCCGTATATCCCGTGGAGGTGGGCGCAGACGTTCTCGACGGGTTGGAGCGGGCTGGCCTGATTGGCGACCAGGAGATGGTCGACCGCGAAGCGGTGGCCGCAGCACTGAGCAAGGCGCTCACCGGATGGGCCGCCGAGATATTTAAGTCACGCGTGACGCTGATCGCTCGCGGGCGCTCGTAAAATTGTCGGCGAAAGGATTGCCGATGAACCGAGTTGTTTCGCTCCGCCCCCAGATCAAGGGGCGCTCCCTTGTCCAACTGGCGATCGCACTAGGCATCGCGCCCGATGACCTTGGCACCGCTGCGAGAGTTGCAAAGGCTCGCTTCGGCGAGGACTCGTTAGCCTACCGCATCGCGAGTGTAGGCGGCTTCGACCAGGTCAGCGTCGTAAAGGCAGAAGTCGCGGCCGGATCGACCGCGTCCGGGAACTGGGCGCTACTGCTCGAGGATACCGAAGCGGCAGTCACGGAGTTCTTCGCTTACGTTCGCGATCGGTCGATTATCGGACGCTTGGCAGGCCTTCGCCGCGTTCCCTTGCGCACCCGCTTGATAAGCGCCGCAACCGGCTTCTCCGCTGCCTGGGTAGGCGAAGGAAAGGCCAAGCCGGTCAGCAAGGCGACCTATGCCGCTGGCACGCTGCCGAGCCGCAAGGTTAGCACGATTGCCGTCGTCACCCGTGAGTTGCTCGAGAGCGTGGATCCGGCTGCCGAGACGCTGATCCGCAATGACCTGGCCGCGGCATTGGTGGCAGTCATCGACCAGAGCTTCATTGATCCTGCCAACGCCGGCACGACCGATATCGAGCCTGCCAGCGTCACGAATGGCGTTACAGCCGTCACCAGCACGGGCGACGGCATAGGCGACTTGCGATTGCTGATTGATGCTTTCCCGGGCGATCTAGAGCGTGCTGTCCTGGTGGGCTCCCCGTCGACCTTCGCGGCGCTTCACGATCCGCACTTCCTGCCGACGCTAGGGGTACGCGGAGGCACTGCAATGGGCATTCCCGCCATTCCCTCGAACGCGGCAGGCGACACGCTGGCGCTGATCGACCCCGAAGGCATCGCCGTGGGCGAAGACGGCATGGAGATACGCACCAGCAACCAGGCGTCGATCGAGATGCTCGACGGTAGCCTCGCTGGTGACTCCATCGGGGTAGTGCCTGGCACCGCGGCAAGCACTGTCTCACTTTGGCAAACCAACTCGAGCGCGATCTTGCTCGAGCAACGGATCAACTGGGAAACCGCGCGGCCGTCGGTGGCGATCATCGAAGGGCTCGACCAGTCATGAACCGGGCTTACAGCTTCCTCGAGATCAAGGCGCTCGACGCTGACCAGCGCATCATCGAGGGCTGGGCAACAAAGCCCGAGCCCGACCGGGTTGGCGACATCGTGGAAAGCAAAGGCGCATCATTCCGCCTGCCGCTCCCGCTGCTCATGGATCACGACCACACAGCGGCGGTTGGCGACGTTTTCGACGCCACCGTCAGCGACAGGGGCATTCGGTTCAAGGCCAAGATCGCGCGGGTTACTGAGCCGGGGGCAATCAAGGACCTATGCGATAGCGCATGGTCGGCCGCGAAGGCGGGACTTCGACGCGCCGTCTCGATCGGCTTCCGACCGCTCGACATGGAGCCTCTGCCAAGCGGCGGGATGCGCTTCCGCAAATGGGATTGGTACGAGCTAAGCATGGTTTCCGTGCCGGCGCTCGCATCGGCCACGATTGACCAAGTGAAGGCATTCGACCGGGCGCAACTGCGCAAGGCGACACAACCCCGTCGCGTCATTCAACTCACAGACTCGGATTACCGTGCGGCCGGTCTGACCCCGCCGTGGCGCCAGCGCGGGGTGCTGAAGCTGTGAGCGAACTGCTAGAAAGCGTCCTGTCAGCATTCGACGCCGACCGGCTCGCCAAGCCGCCAACCCGTAAGGAGTTCTACCGCTTCACCGTCGATACGATCGAGGATCTTGCCGTTTCGCTGAGCGCGGAAATCAAGGCGCTACGCGAAAGGATCGACGAACTCGAAAAGGGCGGCGCTCGATTCCGCGGCATCTATCAGCGCGCGAGCGCGTACCGACGCGGCGACCAGGCAACGCACAAGGGGTCGCTGTGGATCGCCCTTGGCGATGTGCCGGAAGGCACGATGCCCGGTGAGAATCCCGCCTCTTGGCAACTCAGCGCGAAAGGGGCCGCGTGATGTCCGAACTTTGGCAAGCCTGCGCAGCCTGGGTGATGCTCGCCCTAGCAAAAGACGACAACAACGAACTCACACCGCTCGAAGAAGCTCGCGCGATAGCCAACGGCACTGCGGCGATGATCGACGCAGGCGCATACCTTCACGGGGGCAAGGTCATGTTCCCGAAGGGACAATGAGACAGGCGCGCACCTTTTGCGCGCCGGGGGAGCCGCAATTCATCGCGGGCGGGCGGCTCCCCATACTTTCGAGAAAGGGCGCACGCCCCCGCGTCCGGGAGCTCGGCAGTCGACTGCGACCGATCGCCGGGCTCCAAACCTACGAGACAAGCCGATGAACCTGGACACACAACCCACGATGGAGGTGATTTGCGCAATGCAGCCTCATAGCTCGTTTCCCGGCGTGTTCGTCGGATACCGGAACGGCGTGGGCTACATCCTCCACCCGGCGACGAGCCAGGGCGGCACAGCGGGATTTGTGCTGCACTATTACTTGCCTGAGGGGGACACCGCGCCATGACCACGCCAATCCTCGGCATGCCCGAGCTTGCCCAGTCGCAGGCGATACCGGAAACGACCGCCAACGAGATTGCCCGCTACCTCGAGCAAGGAGCGCACGCGTTCTCAGTGAAAGACAAGGACCTGGCGACGCCTCCGGGTTCGCCGGCCGATGGTGACGCCTACATCGTCGCAGGCTCACCGACTGGCGCTTGGACAGGCCACACGGGCGAGATCGCATGGCGCATGTCGACGGCGTGGGAATTCATCGTGCCAGTCGAGGGCATGCTCGCCTGGGTGCAGGATGAGAACAAGCTCTACGTCTATCAGCCGAGCGCTTGGGCGCCCTTCGTCCCGGCGGTCGACCTGGACGACATCACCGATGTGAACGCAGCGTCCCCGGCAGATGGCGAAGTGCTGACATGGGATGACGGCGCGGGCGAATGGGTCCCGGCACCCGCTCCCGGCTCGGGCGGCAGCGCAGGCGGCACGGTGCCCAACGGCGGGACCACGGGGCAGGTTCTTGCCAAGCAATCGGGCGTCGACCAGGACGTCGACTGGGAGACGCCGACGGCCCCCTGGACAGTGGTGCATGATTCTGCGGTCGGCACGGTTGCAAACGTCGATGTCACCGGGCTCGGCGGATACAGCGAGCTGATCATTGTGGGGCGCAATCTGACGGCTTCTGCCACTGGGCAACGGGCGCTGCAGGTCTCGGCCAACTCGACTTGGTACACCGCGAGCGGTGATTATCAGTTCATAACGAACGCGGGCGTGGAGACCGCGACGAACGCACTCGCCTTCCATGCCACCTCGAGCGCGCTGGCCCGCACCCTGGTTGCGCATATCCTCAACACCAAGGGCAGCGCTAAGGTCTGCCTCAACAACAACTCGAGCTTCATTCAGACGGTATTTGTCGGCAGCGCAAACGCGATTGACGGGATACGACTGACCCCAGGTGGGGCCGGCAATCTCACCGGGGGCAACCTGCTAATTCTGGGCAGGTAGGCGCCTCTAATCGCGCTTGAAACGTGCTGCGGACTCGCGGGCGCGTCGGCGCGCGATCTTGCGATCTCTCGTGTTGTAGGCATTGAGGGCCGCCCAGATCACAACCGCCGCGATCATGCCGGCAATCAACAAGTAAGCGGTGAGTGTACGGTCATCCATGGCGAACCTAAGCTGCAGCGCGGCTGATCGTTCCGGAGTTTGATGATTGCCGGCTGCGGTAGTTGACCGATGTTCCTGCTCCGTTCCAATGAACGGTCATGGGCTTCCGCCGACTCGACACCCTCACGTTGCTAGCCCGAAAAGGCTTCTGGGTGCTGTTCAAATGCCGTTGCGGATACGAGGCGCGCGAGAACCCATTGCCGCTTGCATTGATGCTCAGTCAGCGTGGGAAGAGCACGAAGCTGAAGGACTTGCCGCGATCGATGAAGTGCGGCCGGTGTGGCGGCAGGGACTTCACTGCCGAGCATTGCAACGGGCCATCAGTGTGGAGCGGGTAGGCAACAAAAAGCGGCCCCGGATCGCTCCGAGGCCGCAAGTGGAGGTCTCATCATGGGAGCGATGAGCCCTTCGGGTCGCTGTTATGAGATATGAAAGGCGCTGATTCGACGCTTGTAAAAAAACGCCCGATCGCCTGTTTTAATTCACTAATCTTGATTAGAATCCGAGACTCTCGGCCGACTGCAAGTCATCCTAAGTTAGGCCGCTCGTGACGAACTTACGTAAGTGACAACGCAAGTGCCGCTTATCTAGCCGTGTTGGCATGCGTTACGAAGATCCCGCGATGCGGGCGGCCTATCTGGCAGGCGCGCTCGAGGCCACCGAAGCGATGATACTCGAGTTGGCGCCTACCAAAGTCCGCGAGCTGCAAAGCTGGCTTGGCGAACTAGGCGACTGGACAGGTGGCCCGCCGCCCCAGGGCCCTCACCACTGGCAGTTTGAGAACGATCCTTGGGAAGAGACTTGACTCGCCAAAATTAACATCGGCGCATAATACTGCGGTCGGGAGGCCGCTGTGTCTGGGACCATGACCGTAGCTCTAGCGATCTTCGCGTGCGGCGCGGTCGTATTCCTACTGGTCGAGTTCTGGCTGAGACGGCGCTAAAAAAACTCCCGCCGAAGCGGGAGAGAGTAGGTCGGGCATTGAACGGATCGGGCGCCCGACTGGAGGGGGGTGTCAAGGGCGCCCATTTCATCAACCGCAGCTGCTCAAAAGGGTTCCAGCGAATGAGCGGCATTCGCGAGGGTGGCTCCGCTAACTGTATCTATGCACGAAGCCGCCGGCCCCCTTTCGAGAGCCGGCGGCCCGAATTGCCTTACACTAGGCCCAACTGATTATCGTTCGCAGGCTTGCGCTTGCCGGTTTTTACCTCGGAAACGCGCCCTTGATTGATGCCGAGATCGGCCGCGATATCGTGCTGCAGTTCGCCTAGGGCGAGCCTACGTCGGATCTCACAGATGGTCTCATCGTTGAGCTTCGCGCGGTAGCGCTTCGCTGGTCGGATCGTCATGTGCAGTTTAACCTTTCTGCGTTACGACCAGTCTTGACGGGCACCCCTCTCTTGTGGTTTCTACGCCACCAGAACGGGGAATAACCCGGTCGCGCGGTTGGTCTAAGGAAGGCCGCACGACTTGCCCCTGACAGGAAGCTCGGCGCCGCAAACGCCGGGCTTTTGTCGTTTTGGGACTATCAACTCGATAGGAATCCACGGGCGACGCTGATTCGCAAGAAAGCGCGTGAGGTTATCCTCAAGCAGCTATGACCTCAGGTCCGCGGGATCCTCATCGCCACAAGTCGAAGGATGCGACGCAGGCCCTCAGGACGGCTCTCGCCTGGTGCATTGGCAGCGATCCAAAGATCGAGCGCCTCGAGATCATGGGGCTGCAGACGCAGCATCACGGGCGTGCCTGACTGACCCGGGCGCTTTGGCGATCTGATATCAGAACTTGCTGGGCTCATCAGCTTCTGATACCAAATAGGCGAGCCGAAGGGAAGTTCGTACCTCCCCCCCGGCTCTGACCACAACGATCGCATGGAGATCATCATGGCTACAGCCGCACTAGGGGCGGAATCCGCCCGCGTCATTACCTCCAAGAGGTTTCCACCCGCCGCGGCCGCCCGTGTCGCATCGCGAATGCTGGACCGGTTCAATCGCAACGAGCTCAGCAACGCGATCGAGGTGCTCGTCGAATTGCTAGACGTATGGGATGGGGACCCAGACCTGGAAGAGGACGATCCTAGCGGTCAGTGCGACGAGGACGGCATAAACACCGATCTGACGGCTCAATGGTCGACCGGGGCCGGCTGCATCATCAGCGACGATGATTTCGAGCACGACGGCCAGGAGCCGGATAGCGGAGGATACTGTGGCCACTACGGCGAGGATCAGTCCAAGGGACCGCTTTCGCCCGCCGGCGACAATTGGCTGGTGCTCTAACAAGTTTCATCGCCGCGAGGCAGACGATCCGGGGCCGCTGGCGTAAGTCGGTGGCCCTTTTCTTTGCCTGCTTACAAGGTGCTTACACGGCAAAGCCGACACCCTTTGTTCTCGGCCCTAACCGGCAGAAAACTCTATGTTTTGAGGCCCCAAGTGGCGCGAGTGACGGGGCTCGAACCCGCGACCTCCGGCGTGACAGGCCGGCACTCTAACCAACTGAGCTACACCCGCGCATTTGGGGTTCGCACCGCTTGGGAGCAGCGCCCCTAGGCGGTCGAAATAGGGCTGTCAACAGCGAGGCCGAGGGCATTCGGCCCCGCATTTCGGAAAGCGAAAATTAACCATATCGGGCCAGTGTCGCTCCGCTCCGAACATGGAGCGAGGGGGACTTTTTCATGCGTTTCGGGCTCGGATTGGGCAGCGTTATGTGCCTGGCGGCGGGCACTGCTTTCGCGAACGGCGCCGTCGATATCGAACGCTCCGTCTACGTGGAGCGCGCAACCGAGGGCATGCGTGCGCTCGAGCCCGCATCGACGCTGAAGAAGGGCGACAAGGTGATCCTCGTCGTAGAGTGGCGCGCGGACGCGGCCGGCCGGTTCACCGTCCAGAGCGCGGTGCCCCGGGCCTTGTCGTTCCAGCGTGCGGGCAACGACGAGGTGGAAGTGTCGATCGACGGCGGGCGGAGCTGGGGAGAGATCGGCCTACTCAGAGTCGGCGGCCGCCTCGCTTCCGCCGAAGACGTGACCCATTTGCGGCTCAAGGTGACGGGTGCGCCGGCAGGCCGGCTGACCTATAGCGCGATCGTCCGCTGATCAGCAGTTCTCGTACTTCCAGTTCATCTTCTTGCCCTCGGCCGACTGGCCGCACGCCGTTTCGATCCGCTTCGCCCGCGTCTCGGGGCGCTTGGCACTCACGATCCACTCGAGATATTCGCGGCGAGCGCCCGGTGGGAAGGCATCGAACTTCTCCCGCGCTCCCGGAGTGGCGGCCAAGGCGGCCCGAAAGTCTTCAGGCATGGGAATCTCGGCTTTCGGCGGTTTCTTCTGGGCCGGCGCCGTCGACCTGACCGAACTCGTCGCCCGTTCGGCGGCCGCTCGAACAGTGGCGACCAGCTCGTCCTTCGGCGCGAGGTCCGCAAGCGACCCGATTTTGCCGTAGCCGCCCATTCCTTCGGCGTCGGCACCGCCTTGGCGCCCCTCGCCGTGGATCACGAAAGCGCAGTGCGCTTTGAACGCGGCCAGGCCCGCGATGTTCTTACCGCGCAACATGAAGTGCGGCATGCCCCACTTGATGCCTTCTTCGGCATCGGGAAGCGCTTCGTGCACCAGCGCGCGCAGGTAGGTAAGGATCGGCTGCGCGAACGGCGCGGCCTTAGCAATGTAAGCGTCGATGCGCGGGTCGGTGTTCATGCTGCCCTCCCTCTCAGGCAACACGTAACCGCCTCAGTTGACCAGCAGAAGAGCCGGTGTCTCGATCAGCTTGCGGACGGCCTGGATAAAGCTCGCTGCATCCCAACCGTCGACCACTCGGTGGTCGCAGCTGATCGAAATGTTCATCAGCTTTCGCTTTTCCACCCGCTCGCCGCTCATCCCGTCGGGCACGAACATCGGCCGCTCGACAATGCGGTTGGGGCCAATAATCGCCACTTCAGGCCGATTGATCACTGGGGTGGTTGCCACTCCGCCCAAGGGCCCGAGCGAGGTAACGGTGAGCGTCGATCCGCTGAGCTCGTTCGACTTCGCCGAGCCGTCGCGCGAGGCGTCAGCCAGGCGGCGGATCTCGGTCGCCAGTTGCCAGAGGTTCTTCGCCTGTGCATCGCGGATCACCGGGACCATCAGGCCGCCGTCGGTCTGCGTCGCCATGCCGAGGTGGACCGCGCCGTGGCGGGTGACGACGTTCGCCTCGTCGTCGTAGCGCGCGTTGATCATCGGAAACGCGGGGACGGTCTTGCAGATCGCGGCGATCAGCAGTGGCAGCATGGTCAGCTTGGGTTTGTCGCCCCGCGCGGCGTTGAGCTGTTCGCGCAGGCGTTCCAGCTCGGTGACGTCGCACTCTTCGACATAGGTGAAGTGAGGAATGTGGCGCTTCGCCGCTGCCATGTTCTCGGCGATGCGGCGGCGCAGCCCAATGACCTTGACCGTCTCGTCGGCGCGGGTTGGGCCCGCCGGGGCGTGACCGGTGGGCGCGCCATAGGCGATGAAGGCGTCGAGGTCGGCGTGGCGAATACGCCCTTCCTCGCCCGGGCGGACCTCGCCCAGATCGATGCCGAGTGCCTGCGCACGCTGACGGACCGCCGGAGTGGCGAGAACTTTCGCGTGCGAGGTTTTGGCCATGGGCACAGGGGCCGACATGGCGGCAGGCTTCGTAGCCGGAGCTGGCTCGGGTGGCGGCGCGGACTTCGGCGTTTCCACAACATCGTCAGCATCGGAAGCGTCGGAATTCTCCGCTTCGATGCGTTGCTCGACCACATCGGCCTTCGGTGCTGGTGCGGTGTCGGCAGTGGTTACAGGCGCGGCGCGCTCGTCCACCGAAGCCGCACCCTCGGTCTCGATCACCACCAGCATCGAGCCGATGGCGATGACATCGCCCGCCTCGCCTGCGACCTCGACCACGGTGCCCGCGACGGGGCTTTCCATCTCCACGGTCGCCTTGTCGGTCATCATGTCGGCGATCTGCTGGTCTTCCTCGACCCGGTCGCCGGGCCTAACGTGCATCGCCACGATCTCGGCCTCGGCGATGCCTTCGCCGATGTCGGGAAGCTTGAACGTATACCTGCCCACCTAGGCCTCCAGAATCTTGTCGATCGCCTCGCCGATGCGGATCGGCCCGGGGAAGTATGCCCATTCGAGGCTGTGCGGATAGGGGGTGTCGAACCCGGTGACGCGCTCGACCGGGGCTTCGAGATGATAGAAGCACCGTTCCTGCACCAGGGCGGAAAGCTCGGCCCCGAAGCCACTGGTGCGGGTCGCTTCGTGAACGATCAGGCAGCGCCCGGTTTTTTCGACCGAGGCCTCGATCGCCTCGATATCGAGCGGCACCAGCGTGCGCAGGTCGATGATCTCCGCATCGACGCCCTTCTCCTGCGCGACGGCGGCCGTGACATGCACCATAGTGCCGTAGCAGAGGATCGTCAGCGCCTCACCTTCGCGCACGGTCCGCGCCTTGCCCAGCGGAATGCTGTAATACCCTTCGGGCACCTTGCTGTCGGGGTGGTTCTTCCACGGCTCGACCGGCTTGTCGTAGTAGCCGCTGAACGGCCCGTTGTAGATCCGCTTGGGCTCGAAGAACACGACGGGGTCGTTGTCCTCGATCGCCGCAATCAGCAGGCCCTTGGCGTCGTAAGGGGTGCTGGGGATCACAGTCTTGATGCCCGACACATGGGTGAAAAGTGATTCCGGGCTCTGGCTGTGAGTCTGGCCGCCGAAGATGCCCCCACCGAAGGGGCTGCGCACGGTCATCGGCGCGATATATTCGCCCGCCGAGCGATAGCGCAGGCGCGCGGCTTCGCTGATGAGCTGGTCGATGCCGGGATAGATGTAGTCGGCGAACTGTATCTCGGGCACCGGGCGCAGGCCGTAGGCACCCATGCCGATCGCAGCAGCGATAATCCCGCATTCGCTGATCGGCGTGTCGAATACCCGGGTCTTGCCGTACTTTTCCTGCAGCCCGGCGGTCGCGCGGAAGACTCCCCCGAAGTATCCCACGTCCTCACCCATGATCACCACGGCGGGATCGTGACTGAGCATGATGTCGAGCGCGTCGTTGATCGCCTCGATCATGTTGATGTTGCGCGAAGGCGCGTCGGCGAGACCGACCGGCGAATCGTCGAGGGTCAGGCTGCTGGCCACTTGATTTCCCTTTCCCGGATCGCCTGCGCGGCCTGCTCCTCGAGGTGCCAGGGCAGTTCCTCGAACACATCCTCGAACATCGTGTGGAACGGATGGTGAAGTCCGTGGCCGAGAATGCCGTTCTTCTCGGCGTCCTTGGTCGCGGCCTTGACCTGCTCGGCGCAGTCGAGGTCGAGCTTTTCCTGCCGCTCCTCGTCCCACTCGCCGAGATGGATTAGATGGTTCTTGAGGCGCATGATCGGATCGCCGAGCGGCCATTCGCTGCGTTCCTGCGCGCTGCGGTACTGGCTGGGGTCGTCGGAGGTCGAATGCCCTTCGGCGCGGTAGCTGAAGTGCTCGATCAGCGTCGGACCGCCGTTGGCGCGGGCGCGGTTGGCAGCCCACTGCTCGGCGGCAAACACGGCGAGAGCGTCGTTTCCGTCGACGCGCAGCGAGGCGATGCCGTAACCCACGCCGCGGGCGGCGAAGGTCGCGCGCTCACCGCCGGCGAACCCGCTGAAGCTGGAGATCGCCCACTGATTGTTGACGACGTTGAGGATCACCGGCGCGTTGTAGACCGTCGCGAAAAGGCAGGCGGCGTGGAAGTCGCCTTCCGCGGTGCTGCCCTCGCCGACCCAGGTCGCTGCGATCCGGCTGTCGCCACGCATGGCGCTTGCCATCGCCCAGCCCACCGCCTGCGGTGTCTGCGTGGCGAGGTTGCCGCTGATCGTGAAGAAGCTGTGCGCCCGACTCGAATACATGATCGGAAGCTGGCGGCCTTTCAGCTTGTCGCCGCGGTTCGAATAGATCTGGTTGATCATCTCGACCAGCGGATAGCCTCGCGAGATCAGGATGCCCTGCTGTCGGTAGCTCGGGAAAACCATGTCGTCAGCCGCGAGCGCCATTCCGGCGGCGACACTGGTCGCCTCCTCGCCGGTGCACTTCATGTAGAAGCTGGTCTTGCCCTGCCGCTGCCCGCGATACATCCGCTCGTCGAACGCGCGGGTAAGCGCCATCGTCTTGAGCATCTGGCGCAGCGTGTCGGCGTCGAGCTTCGGATCCCATGGCCCATAGGCGGCGTTGTCGTCACCGAGCACGCGGATCAGGTCGTTCGCGAGTCCCTGCGTTTCGATCGGCGCGCACATCTCGTCGGGACGCGACTGGGCGCCCGGTTCGCTGACCTTGATATGCGAAAAATCGACCGCATCACCGGGGCGGTACCTGGGTTCGGGGACGTGGAATTTGAGCGCCGGCCGGTTGTGGCCTGCCGCTCCCCGTCCGTTAGCCGTTGCGGCCATCTGCGCTCTCCCGCGTCGTATCAATCTTTTACAACGGCGTTATTTTATTTCAAAGCGGGCTTACGAGTCAACAAGCGACCCGTCAGACCGCCACCGGCGCCTTGAGCGCGCCGAGCGGGGTGTAATTAGTCACCTCGAAATCGTCGATCCGATAGTCGAAAATACTCTCCGGCCGCCGCACGATCTCAAGCCGTGGGCGCCCTTGCGGTTCCCGCGTGAGCTGCTCCTCGATCAGCTCGGCGTGATTGCGGTAGAGGTGCACGTCGCCCCCCATCCACACGAACTCGCCGGGTTCGAGATCGGCCTGCTGCGCGAGCATCCGCTGGAGCAGCGCGGCGGACCACAAGTTGAACGGCAGACCTAGCGCGACATCGCAGCTGCGCTGGTAAAGCAGCCCGTTCAATTTTCCGTCGGCGACGTGGAACTGGTAGGTCTTGTGGCACGGCGGCAGCGCCATCCGGTCGAGCTCCGCGACGTTCCAGCCTTCGATGATATGGCGGCGGCTGCCCGGGTTGGTGCGCAGCGATTCGACCACTTGCGCGACCTGGTTGATGCCCTCGCCCGGTTCGAAGAGCCCGTCGGGGCGGTAGCGGTAAGTCGGCCAGTCGACCCACTGCTTGCCATATACCGGGCCAAGATCACCCCACTGTTCAGCGAATGCAACATCGTCGATTATGCGCTCGATGAAGCGCTTCATCGGCATGTTATCGCCGGTCTCGCAGACGTACCGAGCGTGCGGCCAGTCATCCCAGATATGCACGCCCTGCTGCACCAGCGGGCGGATGTTGGTCTCGCCAGTGAGGAACCACAGTAGCTCGCGCGTGGCGGTCTTCCAGTAGACCCGCTTGGTGGTGACGAGTGGCATTTCGCCGAACGCAAGATCGTACCGGAGCGTCGCGCCGAAGACTGAGCGGGTGCCCACTCCGGTACGATCGATCCGCACGGAACCTTCACGCCAGATGCGCCGCATGAGGTCGAGGTACTGTGCTTCTGGGTGGAGCGGGCCGGTGAGCATGGAGCCCTCCCTAGCGGGCCAAAAGCCCGCTTGCCACCCCGTCGCCCCATCCCTATAGGCCGCCGCCTGCCTCGCCCAGCTTCGGTTGGGATGAGATCGGTCGGGGAATAGCTCAGCCTGGTAGAGCACTGTCTTCGGGAGGCAGGGGCCGGAGGTTCGAATCCTCTTTCCCCGACCAATTTTTCGTGACTCGGGATGGTCCAGGCGGCCTTCTCGGCGGAAAAAAACTTCAAGCGATAGCGGGGGAGCCGTTACCTCGCAGGGTAACTTGCGAACACCTTCCGCCCGCCGTCCCCGAACGCGATGACCTGATAGGGCTGCACATGCCCGCCCATCTCCATTCCCGGCGAGCCCATGGGCATACCGGCGACCGCCAGCCCTTTTACGCCCACGGGCTTCTCGGCCAGCAGCCGCTTGATCTCCCGCGAGGGGACATGGCCTTCGATCACGTACCCCTCGACCACCACGGTGTGGCAGGAAGCGAGATCGGCCGGCACCCCGAGCCGCGCCTTGACGCTGTCCATCGGCTCGTCCTCGCGCACTTGCACCTCGTGGCCGAGGCCGTGGCGGGCGTGCTCGGCCCATTCCTTGCAGCAACCGCACCCGGGGTCACGGAACATCACGTAGGGCGCAGCTTGCGCAGCACCGGTGCAGGCCGCCAGGATCGCGGCGCCAAGGATCGAGGTGAAACGACGGATGATCATGGAGACGACCATCGCCGAACAACGACTGTGTAGCAAGCTCACTCGGGCGAGGCGTACCAACTGTGGGTCTCGCGCACCATCGAGCGTACAGGTCGCCCCTTCCGGTCGCGCGCGGGGCGATAGCGAAAGCGCTGCTCGATCAGCCGGCAGGTAAGGCCGTCGATCGACGGATAGCCGCTCGAGCGATCCACCCGGCAGCCGGTGACACTGCCGGTGGCGAGCACGGTAAAGACCACCCGCACCGCGGCTTCTTCATTTTCGGCCAACAAGCCTTCGGGGAGGTCGCCAAACGCCATCCGGCCGCTCGTGCGACGCGGACCGACCACGGCCTCGCCATCGCCCGAGCCGTCGCCTTCGCCCCCCGTCCCCCCGCCGCCCAATCCGTCGCCGTAACTGCCCGCCCCGCGCCCAGGACCCAAAATCGGCGAAGCGCCGGTCTGGGCCGCGCTACCGACATCGGCGGCTGGCGCGGTCACCACTGGCGGGGGCTTGATCAGCGGCACGACGGGCGGGGCGACGATCGCAGTGGCTTTGTTCTCGAGGTTACGCCTGCCTGCCTCCTCCTTCGGCGCGGCCTTGGTCGAGGTGCGCTTCTCGGGCCGTTCGTTGGGTTTGGGCGGCGGCGGCGGTTCTTCCAGCTCTATCGCCAATAGCCCCGGAGCCTGCTCCACTGTCCGCGTGACCCCGAAGCCGAACACCAGCAACGCGACGATCGCGGCGGTGAGGCCGGTCGAAAGTGCGGCCGACACGGCGCGGGGAGGCTGCGGGGCGTACATCGGCGCAGGCTACTTTCGGCGGAATTGATTCTTACTGAACGCTATCCGCCCCGCAGAAGTTGCACACCCCAATCGCGCTCGAAAAGGTAGAGCAGGATACGCGCCGCCAACCCGCGCTCGCCGGCGAGGCCGCCGTCGCGGTCCATCAGCAGCCGCGCGTCCTCGTGGGCGATCGGCAGCAGGCGTTGGATCTGTTCGAGATTGGCGACTTTGAACGGCGTGTCACCCGACTGCCGCGTGCCGAGAAGCTCACCGCCACCGCGCAGGCGCAAGTCCTCTTCGGCAAGGCGAAAGCCGTCCTGCGTTTCGCGCATCAGCGCGAGGCGTTCCTTGCCGGTCTCGCTAAGCGCCTCGCCGCGCAGCAGCACGCAGACCGACTTCTTGCTGCCCCGCCCCACTCGGCCGCGGAGCTGATGAAGCTGCGCAAGCCCGAAGCGCTCGGCCTGCTCGATCACCATCAGCGTTGCGTTGGGAACATCGACACCGACCTCGATTACCGTAGTGGCGATTAGCAGCTTGGCGTTACCGGTGGCGAACCGTTCCATCGCCGCATCCTTCATCTCGGGCCGCAATTGGCCGTGGACCAGCACGACATCCTCACCAAAGCGCTCTCGAAGTGCCGCGTAGCGCGCCTCGGCCGCCGCGATGTCCTCGTTTTCCAGTTCGCGGACCATTGGGCAGACCCAATAAGCCTGCGCGCCTGCCTCAAGTTGTCGCGCAAGCCGGTCGACCACCTCTCCGATCCGCTCGGCGCTGATGACAACGGTATCGATCGCCTGACGCCCCGGCGGCATCTCGTCGAGACGGCTTACGTCCATCTCACCGTACTGCGCCAGCGTCAGCGTGCGCGGAATGGGCGTCGCGGTCATCGCCAATGTGTGCGGCGTGACCCGCCCCTTGCTCGCGAGTGAGAGCCGTTGCGAAACGCCGAAACGGTGCTGCTCGTCGATCACCACCAGCCCCAGGTTGCGATAGGCGACGGTGTCCTGAAAGATCGCGTGCGTGCCGACGAGTATAAGGATCGAGCCGCCCTGCACGCCCATCAGGATCGACTCGCGTGCGCGGCCCTTGTCGCGACCCGTCAGCAGGGCGATTTCCACCCCCGTGGGAGCGAGCATCTGTCGCAAAGTCTCGTAGTGCTGGCGCGCCAATATCTCCGTCGGGGCCAGTAGCACCGCCTGGGCGCCCGCCTCGACCGCCACCAGCATCGCTTCCAGCGCGACGACCGTCTTGCCGCTGCCGACATCCCCTTGCAGTAGGCGCAGCATCGGTGTTTCCTGCGCAAGGTCGCCTGCAATCTCTCCGATCGAGCGCTGCTGCGCCCCGGTGAGCGGAAACGGCAGCGCCAATTTGTTGCGCACCCCCCCCTCACCGCGCAACGCCTGCCCCCGCCGCTTGCGGTTGTCGGCCTTGACCAACGCGAGGGCGAGGCTGTTGGCCAGGAGTTCGTCGTAGGCGAGCCGGTCCCGCGCTGCGGGATGTTCGCCCTTATGGGACAAGCGCAGTGCATCGGCCCATGCGGGCCACTTTGCGCGTTTGAACTGGCCCGGTTCGATCCACTCGGGCAATGCGGGTAGACGGGCGAGCGCTTGCGCCGCGAGCCCCGCCACCTTTGGTTGGGTGAGCCCCTCCGACAACGCGTAAACTGGCTCGTTCAGCGTCCCGAGCAGCCCGCTGCTGTCCTCCGCGACGTGCTCGGGGTGGACGATCTGCAGCATCTGTCCGTACTGGTCGAGCCGGCCCGCGACCCACCGTCTGGACCCCACAGGCAACTGCTTCCTGGCCGTGTAGCTGGCCTTGCCGAAGTACGTCAGGGAGACGAACTTGCCTAGGTTGTCGGTCGCGAGGACGTTGTAGGGTCCACGCCCGCTCCGCGGCGGCCGGTGCTCGGTCACGGTCAAGGCAACGACGATCTGCTCACCGACGCTGGCCTGATCGAGGTTCTCGACCGGCCGCCGGGTCACGAAACGATCGGGAAGATGATAGGCCAGGTCGCGCACACGCGTGAGCCCAAGCTTCTCCAGCGGCTTCCTGATCTTCGGTCCGACGCCTTCGAGCGTTTCGGCCTCAGCGAAAAGCGGGTTTAGAACGTCGGGACGCATCGCGCTGCCCTAGCCCCTTTGCCGCTCACCGTGGAACCAACAATCGTTAGGCGCGGAACGAGTCCATTGCTTGCGACTTGTTATGGCGATCACTTATAATACAGGAGCCTCTCATGGCCGAACAGCAATTCACCGACGCGATCATGCTGCTGCGTTCTGACCACGACGAGGTGAAGGCGCTGTTCAAGCAGTTCGAGGAATCGGAAGGGAGCGACAAGCAAGCAATTGCCGAGCAGATCTGCAACGAGCTCAAGATCCACTCGATGATCGAGGAAGAAATTTTCTACCCGGCGCTTCGGGGAGCCATCGAAGAGGACATGATCGACGAGGCGATCGTCGAGCACGACGGGGCCAAGGTGCTCATCAACGATATCATGGACGGCGGCGCGGACGAAGAGTTCTACGACGCCAAGGTCAAGGTGCTGCAAGAGCAGATCGAGCACCATGTCGAGGAAGAAGAAGAGGCCCGGACCGGTATGTTCGCCAAGGCGCGAGAAACGGACGTGGACATGAAGGCCCTGCTCGAGCCAATGCTTGCTCGCAAGCAAGAGCTCAAGGCGCAGGCGGAGACTGCGGGCCTTCCGCCGGCCGAGTTGAGCGCGGTCGAGGCTTGAGTTTTGCCATTCGGTCGCCGCGTGGCTAAGGCCGTGCGGTGTCCGCAGACCTCGCATCCCGCTTCGCCCGCGCGAAATTTCGCGCGTGGCATCGCGGTACGCGCGAGGCTGACTTCATGATCGGGGGGTTCTTCGATCGCTATCACGCGACGTGGGACGAGCGGGCGCTTGCGTGGTTCGAGGACCTCCTCGAAGAAGACGATGTCGATGTGATGGCTTGGGCGCTGGGCACCCTGCCGGTTCCGCCCGGGCTCGCCGGTGAGCACATGGCAGCCATGCAACGGCTCGATTACGTAAAAGCCCACTGAAACACCGGAAACCGGTTGCCCAACCGGGCGTTGGCCCTATCTGCAGCTCAGAACTCCCCGCTCGAACTTTTGTCGAACGGGTGCTCTCGCGTGCCCGCAAGACAGGACTTTGCATGCCCGACCTTCCGAGAATTCTGAAAGCCGGCTCGCCCCTCACGCTGTCGTCAGTTCCTCGCGGTGCGCAACCGCTGGTGATGGCGGACCTCGCACGGGCCGCGAGCGGACGGGCCGTTTTCATCGCTCCGGACGAAGGCGCGATGACGGGTTTGGCCGAAGCCGCGCGATTCTTCGCGCCCGAACTGGAGGTAATCGAGTTCCCGGCGTGGGACTGCCTGCCCTATGACCGAGCCAGTCCCGCGCTGTCCGTAAGTGCCCGCCGGTTGTCGGCGCTGCACCGCCTTCAGGCGGGCAAAACCGGCTCGCAGCTCCTGGTGACCACAGTCAACGCGCTGCTGCAGCGGGTGCTGACGCCGTTTCGCGTGCGCGAGGCGGTGCGCGAGCTGAAGCCGGGCATGTCGATCGCGCATGAAGCGCTGATCGCAGTCCTCCAGCGGCAGGGGTACGGCCGCACCGATACCGTGATCGACCACGGCGAGTTCGCGGTCCGCGGTTCGATCTTCGACGTCTTCCCGTCGGGCTTGGAAGCCGGGCTACGGCTCGATTTCTTCGGCGACGACCTCGAATCCCTGAGGCTGTTCGATCCCAACACTCAAATGACTACCGGAACTCTCGACCGGCATCTGCTCCTCCCCGCGAGCGAGGCGCTGCTCGACGAGGACACCATCAAGCGCTTTCGAACCCGCTATCGCGAGCTGTTTGGTGCCAATGCGACGCAGGACCCGGTATACCAGGCGGTAAGCGAAGGCCGCCGGCTGGCCGGCATGGAGCACTGGCTTCCGCTGTTCGAGGAGCGGCTGGCGACCCTGTTCGACCATCTGTCGGCCGGCGACCTGCTGGTGATCGACAATGCCGCGCTCCAAGCGGCCGACGAGCGCCTTTCCGACGTGACCGACTATCATCGCCAGCGCGAGGAAGGATCCTATCGTCCGCTCGCGGAGACGGCGCTGTACCTCGCCAAGGACGAATTCGCCGCGGCTCTCAAGGACCGGCCAGTCCACCGCGCGTCCATCTTCGCCGAACCGGAAAGCGCGTCGGTGATCGATTTCGGCTTCCAGTCAGGCCGCGACTTCGCGCCCGAACGCGCGCGGGGCGACAATGTCTATGCCGCCGCCGCGGACCATCTCAAGGCCGCGGGCAAGGCGGCCAAGCGGCCAATCCTCGCGACCTATTCGAAGGGCAGCCGGGCACGCATCGCTTCGATCATTGGGGAAGCCGGCGCGCCGATGGAGCTGGCGGATACCTGGCAGGAAGCACTCGGCCTGTCCGCGAAGGGCAAGCCCGTCGCCCTCGTACTGCCGCTCGAAACCGGATTCGCAAACGATCAGATCGATCTCGTCACCGAGGCGGACGTGCTCGGCGATCGGCTCGTGCGCCGCAAGAAGCGTCGCAAAAGCGCCGACGCCTTCCTCGCCGAACTGCAGGCGCTGAACGCGGGGGACCTCGTCGTCCACATCGATCACGGCATTGGCAGATACCTCGGCCTCGAGCCGATCCCCGTGGGCAAGTCCAAGCACGACTGCGTGATGCTGGAGTACGCCGGGGGCGACAAGCTATACGTGCCGGTCGAGAACCTCGAGGTGCTCAGCCGCTACGGTTCGAGCGAACAGGCTGTCGCGCTCGACCGGCTGGGCGGCGAGGCGTGGCAGAAACGACGGTCGCGCCTCAAGGAACGTATCCGCGAGATTGCGCACGAACTGTTGCGCACCGCTGCCGCCCGCGCCCTGCGCAAGGCGCCGGTCATCGAGGTCGAGGAATCGAGCTTCATGCCCTTCGTCGATCGTTTCCCGTGGGAGGAGACCGACGACCAGGATCGCGCGATCTTCGAGGTACTGAGCGATCTATCGAGCGGCGCGCCGATGGACCGGCTGGTCTGCGGCGATGTCGGCTTCGGCAAGACGGAGGTGGCGCTGCGCGCGGCATTCGCCGCCGCGATGAGCGGGCGGCAGGTCGCGGTGGTAGCTCCGACTACGTTGCTCGCCCGCCAGCACTACGAGAACTTCGCGGCGCGCTTCTCGGGCTTCCCGCTAAAGGTCGGGCGCCTCAGCCGGCTCGTCGCTCCCAAGGAAGCGAGCGAGACGCGCGACGGGCTTGCCAGCGGCGATATCGACGTTGTGATCGGCACGCACGCAATCTTGTCCAAGAGCACGCAGTTCAAGAATCTAGGCCTCGTGGTGGTCGACGAGGAGCAGCGCTTCGGCGTCACCCACAAGGAAAAGCTGAAGCAGCTTCGCGCCGACGTTCACGTCCTCACCCTCACCGCGACGCCAATCCCGCGCACCCTGCAGATGGCGATGAGCGGTCTGCGCGAGCTTTCGACCATCCAGACCCCGCCGGTCGACCGCCTGGCTGTTCGCACGTACGTGATGGAGTGGGACGACATGGTGATGCGCGAAGCGCTGCTGCGCGAGCATCATCGCGGCGGGCAGAGCTTCGTCGTCGTCCCCCGGATCGCGGACATGCCCGAAGTCGAAGAATGGCTGCACAAGCACGTGCCCGAAATCCGCGCGATCAGCGCCCACGGGCAAATGTCCCCGACCGAGGTCGAGGAGCGGATGAGCGCGTTCTACGAAGGGAAGTACGAAGTCCTGCTCTCGACCACGATCGTCGAGAGCGGCCTCGATATCCCGAGCGCCAATACCATCGTGATCCACCGTGCGGACCGCTTCGGCCTCGCCCAGCTTTACCAGCTGCGCGGCCGCGTGGGTCGGTCGAAGCTGCGCGCCTACGCTTACCTCACCACCCCGGCGGACACCGTCCTCAATCCTGTGGCCGAGAAGCGGCTGAAAGTCCTTGGGGACCTCGACTCGCTCGGCGCGGGGTTCCAGCTCGCCAGTCACGACCTCGACATTCGCGGTGCGGGTAACCTGCTCGGCGACGAACAGTCCGGCCATATCCGCGAGGTCGGCTTCGAGCTTTACCAATCGATGCTGGAAGACGCCATCTTGCTCGCCAAGGCGGGCGAGACGGGTCTCGACCGTGAGGCCGGCCCGAGCCCGCAGATCACCGTCGACGCTCCGATCATGATCCCCGAGGACTACGTCCCCGACCTAGCGGTGCGAATGGGTCTCTATCGGCGCCTGAACGATGCCAAGGACCAGAGCGAGATCGAGGCGCTGGCGGCGGAAATGATCGATCGCTTCGGCCCCCTCCCCGCCGCAACAGGGAATCTGGTCAAGTTGATCGGTATCAAGGAGTTGGCGATCCGCGCCAACATCGCCAAAATCGATGTCGGCGCACGCGGTACGCTGGTGACGTTCCACAACAACGACTTTCCCGATCCGGCGGGATTGCTCGCGTGGGTCGAGAGGGTCGGGCCTGATGCGAAGCTTCGCCCGGACATGAAGCTGGTGCTAGCCCGCGCATGGAGCAGCGCCGAGAGCCGCCTGAACGGACTGTTCCAACTGACCAAAGGACTTGCCGGGGTTGCTGACCGGGCGGGCCAGCAGAAAGAGGCGGCCTGAGCCCAGTAGCCACAATTGATTCGCTGAATCTTAAGGATGATTCGCAGGGGATCGACGCCTCGCCGTCCCAACGGCGGACATATGTCCTAGAATCAAAAAGCCCCGGAAAAACCGGGGCTTTTCAATCACGGAGGCCGATCAACGGCCGCCGAAGCAGTCTTCGAACCATTCCCAGAACGACATAAGGCCTCCTGTTGCGCACGCCATGTGCTAACAGGGATGGTTAACATCGTTTTAAGATTTGGCAAGGGTTATGCGGCAATCGAGCCTTTCCGAAGTCGCGGAACAAGTGTCTCCATCGTAATGGGACGGTAATAGAAGTAACCTTGGGCGGTATCGCAGCCCATCTCCCGCAGTAATTCGACTGTCGCCTTGTTTTCGACACCTTCGGCGACGGCAGAACGCCCAAGCGAATGAATCATGTCGATCGCAGTGCGGACCAGCGCCCGGTCTTCGGGCGAACTTTCCATCCCTACCACGAAGCTGCGGTCGATCTTCACTTCGTCTGCGGGGATTTGCCGAAGGTAGTGCAGCGATGCGTGCCCGATACCGAAATCGTCCACGGACAATCTCACCCCGAGCCGCTTGAGGGCTGCGAGCGTAACTGCCGCGATGGCATCGTTCTCGATCGGCGCGGTCTCGGTGATCTCGAGCACCAGGTTGCCTGCCGAGAAACGGTGGCGGGTCAGCAGCGTTTCGACCTGATTGGCGAACGAGGGGTCGCGCAAGTCGAGAGCGGAGATATTCACCGCGACCTTGAATGACGGGTCGACGGCGACCGCGCGCCGCGCTTCCCTAAGCGCGCGGTTGAGGACGAACTGCGTGATCATGTCGACGCGGTTGTGCTCCTCCGCACTGGCGATGACCGCGGCGGGATCGATCGGGCCGCGCACTGGGTGAGTCCAGCGCAGCAGGGCCTCGGCGCCGACGATCGCTTCCGTCGCGAGCGCGACTTTCGGCTGGAAAGCAACGTCGGCTTCGTCGTTGCGGATAGCGTTTTCGAGCTCGGAAAGTATCTGAAGGCGCCAGGCGCGCTCTTCAGCGAGCGCCGGCTCGCTCACCATAAAGATGCGGCTCGAGTGGGCGGCGTCCTCCGCACACTGAATCGCATTCTCGATGCGCTCGCGCAGCGCGAGTTCGTGAATGGCGTCGATGCCAATCGACGACGCGACGTCTGGCGCATGGCTGCCGATGGTGATGCTGGTCCGGAACAGAGCATGCAATCCGCGCGCGTGGTTCTCCAGTTCCGCTGAGGAGACCTTGGGTCGCATCCACACGAAAGTGTCCTTCTCGAACGCGACCTCGGCGACCGGGTCCGCTGCACGCAGCATGGCTTGTGCCTTGATCAGGAGCTCCTCGACCTCCTCGGGCGAGAGATTGGCGCTGATCGTGGCAAAGTTGCGGATCTTGAGGGCGACAACATCCATTTCCGGCGCCGTGCCGGCAGCCTGCATCGTCTCGATCCGCTGCAGACCGGTCGCGCCACGATAAGTGTCCTTGGCGAAGCGTTGGAGCCGGAACCACGTGATGGAAAGGGCGATCAGCGCCGGCATGACGTCCATGTTCACGCTCAGCATGTCGAGCCCGAGTGGGACAGTAAGCAACGCCGCGAACGTCAATCCCATGACCACGCGCGATGGCTGCCGCCGCCGCAATTGAAGGCCCGCGATCAGCGCGGCGAGGGCAAAGGCTGGATACCACCTCAGGTCGACCGGCCGCCCGTTCTTCAACGTCTCGGCACCCAGGACGTGCAGGAACGCGCCCAATGTGTTCTGGCGATAGGGCACAGGATGATAATCGTTGTTGATCCGGCTCGATGGCGCCACAACGATATCGCGCCCGGAAATCGCGTCCACTGACACATTACGCCGCAGCACGTCGATGTAGCTGGCCGTCGGGATCGTCTTGTAATCGATCGAGAAATCGACCCGGTAACGCTCAAGGTCTGAATCGACGCCCGCGAGCTCGGCAGACAGCGAGGGTATGCTCTTGCCCAGCACTTCGGTTCGGGCCGGGAACCGGGTCGACAATCCAAACGGGCCCTTCCACCCCTTGATGGAGACCATGTTGGCATGCGGCCTGAAGATCGGATTGGGCAGGATCGGCTCGGTGGTACCGTCCGGCTGCTGGAATTCGGCCAAAGCGCCCAGATAAACGTAAGGCTTATGCCGCTTCAGCGCCTCCACGAACGCAAAGTCCTGCCGAGGCACCGACTCGTCGGCATAGGCACGGTCGAAGAACACCCGGCGGGCTCCCAATTCGAACAGCGTGTCGAGGAACCTGGCATCGTCATCACGCCGGGTATCGCGTGCGCCGACCGCATTGAGAGTACGATCGTCGACGGTCACCACCAGGACGCTCTGATCGGCGGCGTGCAGTCGAAGACCCGAGCGTGCCGCCCGCAAGCTGTCCTCCACCGGCAGGGGCAAGTCGAAGAAGCCACTCAGCAGACCAATGGCGAGGGCCCACAGGACAATCCGCCGGCGGGCGGTAGGTGCTCGATCGCGTTGCCGGTCGCGACGCTTCGCAGCCCCGAGCCGGCGCAAGGGATTGGCGAGCCTTCGGAACCAGCGGTTCTTCGGCGTCGAGAGCTCGACTTCAGCCATTCACCTCAGGCGGCACGCCGCATCCTTTCGCCAACGACCCATTCGCGAAAGATCACTATCGGAGCGAAACGAAAAGAAATCGTAACCCTGATTAAGGGTGAACACGCGGTCCGGCCGGGAATCCGCCCGATCCGCGCGGGCCCATGGTTAATTTCGAGTTTCTAGCGGCCAAAAACTTCACGGCGCGCCCCGGCCACGTAGTTCGAACGATTGGCGCCCCCCTTGCCTCGAGAGGCACCGCGTTCAGGTTCGAGCGAGGATTGCCGCGCCAGAGAGGTCCCTCCACGGCGAATCTTCAGTTCTCCCATATGATTAAGGTGAAAGGCCTTTCTTCAGATACGCTTTAGCCTCGCCACTCTTTTGGAACGCTTCCCAATGGGCTGCGTTACAGGGCCGGGCGAGAGGGCGTTGTCTCAGGACGACCGGATCTGAAAAGAAAAGAGGACTGATCATGAAGAAATCTCTCGTCATATTGGCTGCCGCGGCTCTGCCGCTGAGCGCCTGTGCTTCGTATGATGGCGACGACACTCTCGCGAGTGCGGGAACCGGTGCCGCCATCGGTGCTGCCGGTGGTGCCGGCGTAGCGGCCGTGACTGGCGGCAACCTGCTTACCGGTGCCGTGATCGGTGCCGCCGCCGGCGGTCTCGCCGGCGCCGTGTGGGCCGACCAGAATGGCGACGGCCGTGCCGATGGGTACGTTTACCAGAACCAGTACTATGCAGGTGAGCCCGGCAGCTACCAGACCGCTTCGACGGCCCGCGCTTGCCCGAGCGTCGGCGGAACCGCGGTCAAGACTGGTCTGGCCGGTGCCGCCGTGGGTGCCGGTGCCGGTGCCTTGATCGGCGGACTCGGCGTACTCGAAGGCGCAGCGATCGGTGCGGCGGTTGGCGGCATCGGTGGCGCTGTTTGGGCCGACAACAACCGCGACGGATGCGTCGACGGCTATGTCCGTGAAGGCGTTTACTACGAAGGCGCGCCTACGGTGCAATCGACCACTACTGCCTATACCGGCGAGCGAGGCTAACTGCGAATGACGAGCATCGCGACGGCCCTCGAGGCCTTATCCAAAAGCGCGATGCTCGTCTGCAGTGCGGGCGCGCTCGTTGCAATCGGCGCGCCCGCGCACGCTGCTTATCCCAATACACTGGGTCCCGGCCCTTCGCGTGAGCTTCGCGCGGAGATCGCGGGTGAAGCCGACGAATTGCGCCAGTTCTATGCGCAGCGGGGTCACCAGCCTTTATGGATTTACCCCGACGGCAGGGCCACGGCTGCTGCCGAGATTTTGCTGACACGGCTCGATACCGCGCAGTTCGACGGTCTCGATCCTCGGACGGTCAAGCGCCTTCGCACTCGATCGCTTCGCCGCGACTTTGACCGCGCCGCTCGCGGGCGGCCCGAGGATGTTGCGCGGGCGGAGATCGGGCTGTCGAAGCTCTTCACGTACTACGTGACCGCCATGCGCAGCGCGCATCGCGCTGACATGATCTACGAAAGCAGGGCGCTCGCGCCGGTCGTGCCGACGGCGGTCGCGGTGCTCAATGCTGCAGGCAGAGCTCCGTCCCTCGACAACTACGTCCGCGAAATGGGCTGGATGCATCCGCTTTACGCCCCGCTTCGCGACGCGATGGACACGCACCTCTACGACGAGGCCCAGCGCGCCCGGATCTGGGAAAATCTGGATCGGGTTCGCGCCCTGCCCGCCACGCCCCCCGAGCGCTACGTGCTGGTCGACGCGGCCAGTGCGCGGCTGTGGATGTACGAAAACGGCAAGCCGGTCGATTCCATGAAGGTTGTAGTCGGCAAGCCCGAGTCCGCGACTCCGGCGATGGCCGGGTTCATCCGCTATGCCATCGTCAATCCCTACTGGAACGTGCCGCCGGACCTCGTCCAGAAGAGCATCGCCCCCAAGTTCCTAAAGGGCGGGATGAAGTACTGGACGCGCGAGCGATACGAAGTGTTCTCGGGCCTCGGCGACGACGAGACACCGCTCGATCCCAAGACGATCGACTGGAAAGGTATCGCTGCCGGGGCGCCCCCTCCCTATGTGCGGCAGAAGCCCGGCGGACCGAACTTCATGGGCAAGGTGAAGTATGAGTTCCCCAACGCCCAGGGCATTTACCTGCACGATACGCCCGAACGCGCGCTGCTCAAGCTGGCCGATCGCCAGCTCAGCAACGGCTGTGTGCGCCTGGAAGACGCCGACCGGCTCGGCCGCTGGCTGCTGGGCAAGACGCTGCCGGTGAGCAAAAGCCCCGAGCAGCGAGTCGATCTGCCCACGCTCGTCCCCGTCTACATAACTTACCTGACCGCGTTCCCCTCGAAGACCGGGATCGCGTTCCGGAACGACGTCTATTCGCGGGATTCTGCAACCCGGCTGGCCTACGCCGCCGAGTAGTCAGCGCCGTCGGCGCGTGCCCCAGGTGAAGCTCGTCTGCAGCGTCGATTCCACCGGCGTGCCGCTGGCCGTGGTCGCCGGGCGGAAGCGAAAGCGTTCAGTGTAGAGGCGGCAAGTGAGGTCGTCGAGTATGGGCGATCCGCTCGAGCGTACCACGCTGCAGCGATCCACCCTGCCGTCGGTGCGCACGCGGAAGCTGATCGCAACGGTTCCGGCAAGCCCCTGCTCTTCCGCGCCGCGGGGATAGTCGCTGTCGCGCAGGGCGCCGGAGATGCGTTGCGCGCGCGAGGCGATGCCGCCGTCTCCCCCGCCCCCGCTGCCTGCCCCCTGCCCGCCCGCGCCGGCCCCGGTGCCTTGATTGCCAGCGCCGGCACTGGCGTCGCGGCCGACCTCGGCGCGGGTGGCGGCGGGCGTTTCGCTCAGCGGGATCGCGGCGATGGGCGCTTCCCTCGGCAGCGCTTCGCCCTTCTTGCCCTCGTCGCCGGCGGGCTTGGGAGCGGCCTGGGCCTGCTGTGGCTCGGGCGGAGGGGGCGGCGGTGGCGGTGGCGTCAGGTCGACGGTGGTGAGCGGCGGCTCGGAGTCGCCCGGCGGAGTGACGTCGATCGACAGCCCCCACAACAGGCCGGCCGCGAGCACGCCGTGGATCGCCAGGGTGGCGAGCCCGGCTCCGAAACGCCGCGAACCGGCGCCATGGCGGTCAGCGTACATCGCGCCGAAACAACGGCGCGGGCGGCGTTTTGCTCCGCCTCAGCTCGCGGTGACGCCGGGGGCCCGCTCCTGCACCAGCGCGTAAGCCTTCTGGTACCACTCGTTGCCGGGGTAGTTCGCGCCGAGCACGGCGGCGTTCTTCACCGCTTCGACCGGAATGCCGAGCGCGAGGTTGGTTTCGACCAGGCGGTAGAGCGCCTCGGGCGCGTGGCTGGTGGTCTGGAAGTTGTCGACGACATTCTGGAACCGCGTCTGCGCCGCCAGCAGGCTGCCGCTGCGCTGATAGAAGCGGCCGATCTCCATGTCCTTGCCCGCCAGGTGATCCTCCACCAGGTCGAGCTTGAGCTTGGCATCGCTGGCGTACTCGGTCGCGGGATAGCGGCGGATCAGCTCCTGCAGCGCGGTGCGGGTCTGCTCGGTGACCTTCTGGTCGCGGGTGACGTCGCTGATCTGCTCGTAATACGACAGCGCGATCAGGTAATAGGCATAGGGCGCATCGCGGTTGCCCGGGTGGATCGAGAGGAAGCGCTGCGCACTCGCGACCGCCTTGTCGTAGTCGCGCGCCACGTAGTAGCTGAACGCGCTCATCAGCTGCGCACGCCGGGCCCACGGCGAATAGGGGTGCTGCCGCTCGACCTCGTCGAACAGCGCGGCGGCGATCTTGGGCTGCTGCCGGTCGAGCCGATCCTTGGCCGCGGCGTAGAGCGTCTCCACGTCGCGCGCGACATAGGCGGTATCGCGCGGCCCGCCCTTGCCGGCGCAGGCGGTGACGGTGAGCGATGCGCCGACCAGCAGAGCGGCGGCGAGAAGACGGGTCTGCATAGGGCTGGGCCTATAACCGCCCTCACCGTGAACGCAAAGTGAAGTTGGCCCCGCCGGCCCACCCTCCCCCGCGCGCATTTTCCTACACGCCAAAATTCTGCTTCACCCTGGCCGGTTGACCCCCAGCCAGGAGCATTCCCGCATGACCCGCCGCAAGGACCCCGCCGTTATCCGCAAGCCCCTCGCCGAGATGGAGGCGGCCGGCCACCACCTGCCCGCGTTCGAGCCGGTGCCGCGCAAGTTCCGGCACGACGGGTGGACGCCCGAGCGGCAGCGCGCGTTCATCGCCGCGCTCGCCGATACCGGCAGCGTCAAGCGCGCCTGCCGCCAGATCAACATGAGCCCCGAAGGCGCCTACTACCTGCGCCGCCGGCCAGGGGCGGAAAGCTTCCGCCGCGCGTGGGAGTGCGCGCTCGATTTCGGCGTCCAGCGGCTGCAGGACGAGGCGTTCGACCGCGCCCTCAACGGCCAGCTCAGCCCGGTGTTCGTCGGCGGCAAGCTCAAGGGCTTCCGCCGCGTGAAGAACGACCGGCTGCTGATGTTCTGCCTGCGGATGAACGCCCGCGGCGCCGACGGCCGCCGCCTCTCCGCCAGCTACTTCGACCCGGCCGCGGATCGCCTCTCCGGCAATCCGGGGAGTTTCCTGCCCTCAAGTAGCGTAGCGGTAGGGCAGAGCATAACAATGCCCGCGCTCTCGCGCGCCGAGAAGGACGACATGAACGCCGCGATGATCGAACACTTCGATCCGGTGGCGATGACGCTGCCCGAGATCGAGGCGATGCAGGCCACCCTCGCCGAACTCGCCGCCCGCCACCGTGCCGAGGAGGACGGCCCGCCCGAAGCCAACCTGGAGACCGAGTTCTTCCAGCTCGGGGCGGACAAGAACTTCAAGGCCGTGGGCGAGCTCGAGGACATCTTCCCGGCCGAGGACGAGCTGGAGGAGTTCGACCCGGAGGAGGATGATTGGAAATCTCTCGGAGGCGAGTAACGCCAAAGCTTGGCCTGCCAAGCGACGCGTTACGAGCCGGTGAGCGACAGCGCATCGAGAGAGGCGGCCGGCGGGTCGGGGTCAGCCGAACCCGTTCGACGTCATGGGATTTACTCCCATGACGGCTTCTCGCTCGAGGTTGGACGGTCGTGCCTGCGGGTGCTTCCGCCCCCCTAACTTAGGAATGCTCCCCCTTCGAAAAATCGTTCAAAAGCCGAGCAAACGTATTGCTTCGAGTTCGGGAGCACATAAGCGTTAGTCATGGCTGACTTGCGTAGTGTCATACGGGTGTTCTTGGCATCACCATCGGATCTGACCGATGAGCGCAAGGCAGCGAAGCGGGTATGCGACGAGGCCAATCTGAACCTCGCTAACCCCTTCGGGTACCACGTTGATTTGGTAGGTTGGGAGGAAACCGTCACTGGCTTTGGACGTCCCCAAGAGTTGATCAACAAAGACCTAGACCAATGCGACAGGTTTTTTGGTGTCCTCTGGAAACGTTGGGGTACAAAGCCCGGCCCTGACTCTCCGTATGAATCTGGGTTTGAAGAAGAATTTCGGCGTACAGTCGCGCGTCGAGAAGGCGGCCAGAACGTGCAAATCGGCCTGTTTCTTAAAGAAATCGACCAAGACAGCTTGAAGGACCCTGGTGATCAGCTCAAAAAGGTGGTTGCGTTCCGTGACGAACTTAATGCCGATCAGAGAGTGTATTACGAAACGTTTGCTGATCCTCGAGATTTTGAAGACAAGTTTCGACGGGCTCTATACAAGTCGGTTCGTGACCAAATCCAAGCGGATCACGTCGAGACTAATACTAAAACACAAGCACCCGAGACAGAACCATCGGATCAGGCTACTGCCGAACCTGCCACCCACGGCGTAGCCGCTGAAATTTCGGCGCATTTTCGTTATTTAATGAGCGCTACGAAGGATCGCGATCCGAACTCCCCTCTATTGTCTGACGAAATTGCGCGCCTAAGGCTTTTCGCTCTTAGCTTTTCATCGACGAGCAACGATGAGGCATTTCTACAAGCGCACGATGCCAATCTGATTTATAGACATACATCAGCAAGCGACTTAGCTATTCGAGAGAAATACACTCTGCTACGGTCGGCTTTGTATGGTTTTTCTGCTGAGAATATTCCACTCTGGCAGTGGAAGAGGGAGTTGGATGCGAACAACCTAGGCATCCTACCCCTATATTCTGCTGTGAAGGACCCCCCACAGGTACGAATTAATGCGCTGAGAGCGATGACGTTCATTGGGGAACCGATTGAAGCTGGTTTTCTGCTCGGCCGCGAGGCAACTATCGATGGTTGGTTTGCGGACACATCTCCAGAGTTGCGCAACGTTGCTTTGCGGTACCTGGCGGAAGTCGGAGAGCCGTCTGATGCAGACTTTATCGAGTCGGAAATCGCCCGTGCCGATCACCAAACCCTGGCAGCCGCAATCGATGCGGCGGTCATTTTAATGTCGCGCACCAACCGCTCTAAGGCGATTGAGCGCATGTTCGAGCTCGATCCAGCAACGCCGTCGGAGAGGATGATCGATCTTGTCCGCGGCAGCTTGCTGGAATTGTCAGTTGCGGACATCCGCAGGGGACTCGACGTCAAGAGTGACGTTTTGCGGGCTGTTTTTGCGGAAGAAGCCAATAGGCGGAAGCTGATCGACGAGCCGATGGCGCGACAGCTAGCGCAGGATAGCAACGCCATCGTTCGGCACATTGCCGCCAGAGCCCTAGTGAACCTCCGTTCGATCACGGATCTCACCGAGGCAAAGTCCGTAATCGTTAAGCCGAGGCAGCAGACCCCGGGCCTCGTGGTTGGACTCCTTAATCTGGGAAGCCATGATAGCCAGGGACAAAAGCAGTATGAGGAGTTTGTACGGAACAGTCTGCGTAACTTGGATTTGGCAGAACTGCGTGAACGAGCAGCGAATTCCAATGCTCTAAATTATGACGCCGTTTTTGCTCTCGCCGAACGAGAATTTCAGAGATCCAGAAACGAGATTGTTTCTCATATCTCTGACGGATTTGAGCAGGTCTTTGAATCGTATCTCAGCACGTTTGGAGAGAGCCCAGAGGCGTCCAAAATCAGAGAAAGGTGGAAGGGACTCAGGCAGGACGTGTGCGTTGAGCTAGTCAGACACGCCCTTTTGGTTCTCATTCGAGCCGGACGTGAGGGAGAAATTTCCACCATCCGCTTCGGATTGGATAAATTTGATATCAAATGGAATACAGAGATCGTTGAGTATTTGTCCAAGTTCGGTGGGGTCGAAGACGTCGCCCGTCTTACAAAACTATTAAATAATCTGGATTATAGCGAAACCACTATTCTTGGGGCGATGACGGATAATCGACGGAACCGACTTGCGGGTTCGGCAATTGCGCGTTTGATTAGGGGTGATATTTCGCAATTACCTCTTGAAGTCAAAGGTGCAATTCTCGCACATACCATAGCTGCGCTCCCGGCGAAATCTATCTCCCAACTTGATACCGATAGGTTGAATTCTCTTCTTAACGATGAGTCAGAGTTCGTTCGCAAATTTACGGCGCTCAGGTGTGCCGCCGTTCTCACTAAGAAGCGTCTGGGCGAATTGCTAGATCGACAACTCAAGCCGGAGGAGACATACTATTACAATACCGTACACTGGCTAGATTTTGGGTTTTCGATGAAGCAGTCGAACGTGGCCCCCGCCGTGCGGCGCTTCTTTGGCGGGTTATGATATTTGAAAGCGTCGCTGGGAGAGGAGCCAGCTTTCACACCTACAAGCTTCCGAGAGGTTCCCGAATAGGGAGTCCCGTCGCGGCAAAGCCGCGCCGTCGAAGGGCACGGCTCGGCAGGGGCTCGCCGGCCCCCGGCCGTGATTACAGCCTCTCGCTTTCTAAGCCTTCGGTCGCTGGCGCGATCCTCGGCTTAGCGCGGGGCTTCATCACTCCTCCCCCATCCGCAGCGCCGCGATGAACGCCTCCTGCGGAATGCTCACATTGCCATACTCCCGCATCCGCGCCTTGCCCTTCTTCTGCTTTTCCAACAGCTTTTTCTTCCGGCTGATGTCGCCGCCGTAGCACTTGGCGGTGACGTCCTTGCGCAGAGCGGCGATCGTCTCGCGGGCGATCACCTTGCCGCCGATCGCGGCCTGGATCGGGATCTTGAACAGGTGGCGGGGGATGAGGTCCTTCAGCCGCTCGCACATGCCGCGCCCGCGCGCCTCGGCCACGCCGCGGTGGACGATCAGGCTCAGCGCGTCGACCGGCTCGTTGTTGACCAGGATGCTCATCTTCACGAGGTCGCCTTCGCGCAGGCCGATCTGCTCGTAATCGAAGCTGGCGTAGCCGCGGCTGATGCTCTTCAGCCGGTCGTAGAAGTCGAACACCACCTCGTTCAGCGGCAGCTCGTAGCTCACCTGCGCGCGGCCGCCCACGTAAGTCAGCCCGGTCTGGATGCCGCGCCGATCCTGGCACAGCTTGAGGATGGAGCCCAAGTATTCGTCGGGCGTGTAGATCGTCGCCTTGATCCACGGTTCCTCGATGCTCTCGATCCGGCTGGGATCGGGATAGTCGGCCGGGTTGTGGAGCATGATCTCGCGCGCGTCGTCGGTGCGGCTGGCGCGCAGCTGGATGCGGTAGATCACCGATGGCGCGGTGGTGATGAGGTCGAGGTCGTACTCGCGGGTCAGGCGTTCCTGGATGATCTCCAGGTGCAGCAGGCCGAGGAAGCCGCAGCGGAAGCCGAAGCCCAGCGCGGCGCTGCTCTCCATCTCGAAGCTGAAGCTCGCGTCGTTGAGGCGCAGGCGGCTGATGCTCTCGCGCAGCTTCTCGAAGTCCGCCGCGTCGACCGGGAACAGGCCGCAGAACACCACCGGCTGGACTTCCTTGTAGCCGGCCAGCGCCTGGGTGGCCCCGCCCTTCACCGTGGTGATCGTGTCGCCGACGCGGGCCTGCTCGACTTCCTTGATCTGCGCGGTGATGAAGCCGATCTCGCCCGCGGCGATCTCGGGCAAGTCGATGCGCTTGGGGGTGAAGGCGCCGACGCGGTCTATCAGGTGCTCGGTCTCGCCGGCCATGAACTTGACGTGGAGGCCCTTCTTGATGACCCCGTCGATCACCCGCACGAGGATGACCACGCCGAGGTAGGGATCGTACCAGCTGTCGACGAGCATGGCTTTGAGCGGCGCGGTGCGGTCGCCCTTGGGGGGCGGGATCTTCTTGACGATCGCTTCCAGCGTGTCCTCGATGCCGATGCCGGACTTGGCGCTGGTGAGCACGGCTTCGGAGGCGTCGATGCCAATGATGTCCTCGATCTCGTGGCGGACTTTCTCGGGCTCGGCGGCGGGGAGGTCGATCTTGTTGATGACGGGGACGATTTCGTGGTCGTGCTCGATCGACTGGTAGACGTTGGCGAGCGTCTGCGCCTCGACCCCTTGCGCCGCGTCGACCACCAGCAGCGCGCCCTCGCACGCGGCGAGGCTGCGGGAGACCTCATAGGCGAAGTCCACGTGGCCGGGGGTATCCATCAGGTTGAGCTCGTAGGTCAGCCCGTCCTTGGCGGTGTAGTTGAGGCGGACGGTCTGGGCCTTGATCGTGATCCCCCGCTCGCGCTCGATGTCCATGTTATCAAGCACTTGCTCGCTCATCTCGCGCGCCGTCAACCCCCCCGTCTGCTGGATCAACCGATCCGCGAGCGTCGACTTCCCATGGTCGATGTGGGCGATTATCGAAAAGTTGCGTATCAGGGAGAGGTCGGTCATCGCCGCGCCCTTAGCCGGGCGGGCTAGCGCCAGCAACCGAGCGTCACGCCGCCTTGTGGGTCGTTGCCAGATCGACCTGCATAAACGCCGGCCGGCTGCGCGAGCCTTCCCCCTGCGGGGGTGCGTAGTTGCCGGGCGGCAAGGCCGCGAGCGGCATGCCGGCGGCGGCCAGCGCATAAGGGCTGATGCGATGGCGGGTGCACAGCCCGTCCGCGCCATCGCTGATGAGTGGCACCTCGAAGCCCAGCCCCTGCGAGTAGCCCTCGGACCGCTTCACCTTCGCCACCGCCAACTGGCCGCCGCCGAGATCGAGCACGAGATCGGTGCCGACCGGGACGTCCAATAGACCTTCGATCCCAGCTCCGGTCTTAGACAAATTTCGCATCACGACTTCGTAGCGGTGGTCCTCGTGGATCACGCCGACCCTGCGGTACATCGTCCGCCGATCCGAGCGACTGGTCGAAGGTCCTTTGGGGTCGAACTTGAGCCCCCCGTCCTCGAGCCGCTTGAGCAGATCATCCTGCGGCATTGCCTTGGAGAAGATGTAGCCCTGTATGTGGCTCGCCCCGAGGTCGGCCAGAAGGGCAAGCTCGTCCATTGCCTCTACTCCTTCGGCGACCGTCTCCATCTTCAACGCGTGAGCGAGGCTGACGATAGCGGTGATGATCGCAGCGTTGTTTGTATCGTCTTCCGTAGCTCCGGCGACGAAGCTGCGGTCGATCTTGATCTTGTCCAGCGGCGCGCTGCTTAGATAGCCGAGCGAAGAATAGCCGGTCCCGAAGTCGTCGAGGGCGAGGCGTACGCCGATCTTCTTGAGGGCCAGGAGCATTTTCCGCGTGCCCTGCGGATCACCTAGGAACACGCTCTCGGTGATCTCAAGCTCCAAGCGCTCCGGTTCGAGACCCGTGCGATCGAGCACAGCCCGCACAATCTTGGGCAAGTCGGTGCTTGAGAACTGAATAGCGGATACATTGACTGCCACCCTCAACGAGCCGGGCCATTGGACCGCTTCCTCGCAGGCCTTGCGCAGAACCCACTCGCCGAGCGCGTTGATTAGGTTCGTCTCTTCGGCCACCGGGATGAATTCGGCCGGGCTAATGAAGCCGCGCTCGGGATGTTTCCATCTCACGAGGGCCTCGAACCCCGATACGATGTGATCCTGCGTGCGAACAATGGGCTGGTAATGCATTGCCAGCTGGTCGCTCTGGATCGCATCACGCAGGTCTTCCTCGATCTGCCGCCGAAGCCGGGCGCCGTCCTTGAGCTCGCTTGAGAAGAACCGGTACTGCCCTCGCCCGCCCCCCTTGGCCGCGTATAGGGCAAGGTCCGCGCTGCTAACCAATTCGTCGGTTTCGATTCCGTCGTAGGGCGCGATTGCGATGCCGACGGAAGTCCCGATGATCGCCCGGCTGCCACCTAGCGAGTAGGGCTGCGATATCATCTGGATCACGCTGTTGGCGATTTCACCCAGTCGCCCCCGGTCGTCCATGTCCGGCAGCATGACTTGGAACTCGTCGCCGCCCAGGCGACCGATCTCTCCACGCCCGGCGATGATGCGTTCGAGGCGTTGCGCGACCTGCTTGAGCAGCTCGTCGCCAGCAGGGTGACCCAGCGTGTCGTTGACCTGTTTGAACCTGTCGAGGTCCAGCATCATCAAAGCGCAGCTGCGCTTGGCTGCCTTGTACGCGGTAAGCGTCGCGGTCAGACGCTTCGTCATTCGGTGGCGATTGGCCAGCCCGGTCAGCGAATCATACTGCGCCATGCGGGATGCATCGCGCTGGCTTTCGCGGACTGCGGTGATGTCTTTCGCACTGCCGCGATAGCCGAGGAACTCGCCGTTCTCGTCATTCTGTGGGCGGGCGTTGATCGACCACCATATCTCCCGGTCGTCCACCGCGACACGCACGGGAAGCTCGAAAATCGAGTTCTTGGCGCGCAACTGGAACGCTAGCGGGCGCTCCGCTCGATCCTCGTCTTCCTCGCGGTCGGGGAGGAAGAGCGCGGAAAGAGGTGTCCCAATCACCCTTTCGGCGGAGAGGCCGAGCTGTCGCGCGGCACTGGCCGACATATAGCTCAAGGTGCCGGATGCGTCTGTAGCCCAGAACCAACCGAGGCCGGCCTCCTCAAACTGGTCAAGAAGAGCCAATCGACTGGTCGCATCGGGTGAGCTGGCGAAGCGGGCTCGATCGCCCCGATCGCCCTTGCGTGCAAACAGACCGCCGATAGCCATTTACTTTGACGCCTCGCCCTTGGTTGCCGGTTGAAATGGCACAGAAGGCCGCAAACGTCGGCCGACCATGTCGAAGACGGGAAACCTGCGCCCATCACCGTAAGGGGGGTTTGCCGTAAGTGATTTGCTAAGCAGTTAACGCGTGTGCCAATCACGTGATTTCGTTGGCATATTTTTCATTGGCGCACATGGTTAACGTAACGCTGCGGAAGCTCCCGGTCAGTCGCTTGCCAACCACCTTTGCGCCGTGCATGAACTCCGAGGGGCAGCGGGAGAGGACACCGATGGGCACCCAGCTCGAGAACGAAGCCGCGCAATCCACGACGGCGCTCGGCCCGATGGTAGGGCTGGTGCGAGAAGATTTCGCCGGGGCCATCGCCTTGCTCTTGCGCGAAACGGCCAGCAACCCCCAGCGCACGATGCGCCATGCTCGCGCCATCAGCGAAGACATGGTCAAAATCCTGACCGGCAAAAGCGACCTCACCCCAGACCCCAAGGACAAGCGCTTCAGGGATCCCGCGTGGCAGTATAACCCTTTCATGAAGGCCGGCGCACAGTACTACTTGGCAGTCCAGAAGGGGATGAAGGGGTGGCTCGGGGAACTTGAACTGGACGCGATCGAGCGGGACCGGGCCAATTTCATCAGCCAGATCATCATCGATGCGCTGGCACCGACCAATACGCTGCTAGGCAACCCGACGGCGCAAAAGCGGCTGGTCGACAGCGGTGGGCTGTCGCTGATCAAGGGGCTGAAGAACGCCTACAACGACATGGTCCATAACAAGGGCATGGTTAGTCAGGTCGACAAGCGGCCGTTCAAGCTGGGCGAGAACATCGCAACGTCCCAAGGTTCCGTCGTCCTGCGCACCGAGATGATGGAGCTCATCCAGTACACGCCCACGACTGACGAAGTGTACGCGATACCGCAGCTCACGATCCCGCCGCAGATCAACAAGATGTATATCAACGACCTCTCGCCCGAGAAGTCGGTGGTGAAGTACCAGCTCGACAACGGCATCCAGACTTTCGTCATCAGCTGGAAGAACCCGACCAAGGACCAGGGCTCGTGGGGCATGGCGGATTATGTCGCCTCGTGCCGCGAGGCGTTGGAGGCGGTGGCGAAGATCACCGGCAGCAACAAGGTCAACGTCTCTGCCGGCTGCTCGGGTGGCCAGACTGCGTCGGTGCTGGCGAGCCAGCTTGCCGCGGATGGTACCGACGAGCTCGGGGCGCTGACGCTGATGGTCTGCGTGCTGCACCCGCAGCAGGGCGACATCGAAGCTGGCGCGCTGATGACCGGCAACGGGCTCGAGCTCGCCAAGAAGCGCGCCGCGAAGGGCGGGATCATCAAAGGCGACGACTTGAGCCGCGGGTTCGCCTGGCTGCGACCGAATGACCTTATCTGGAACTACGTCATCAACAACTACCTAATGGGCGACGATCCGCCGGCGTTCGACGTGTTGTTCTGGAACTCGGACGCCACAAATCTGTCGGCGACGCTGATGGGCGATTTCCTCACGTTGTCGGAGACGCTAGCCTTCACCCGCAAGGGCGAAGTGGAGATGGCCGGCCACAAGATCGACTTATCGGAAGTGGACGCCGACCTCTTCATCCTCGGCGGGGTAACCGATCACATCACGCCTTGGCGCGCGACTTATCGCTCGACGCAACTGTTCGGCTCGGAAGACGTCACTTACGTTCTGAGCCAGTCCGGGCACATGCAGGCGATCCTCAACCCGCCTGGCAATCCCAAGGCCAAATATTACGTCCAGAAGGGCGGCGACCCGCTCCCCGCGACCGCGGAAGAGTGGCTTTCGGGAACCGAAGAGGTCGCCGGTAGCTGGTGGCCGTACTGGATCGAATGGGTCCAGGCCCGCTCCGGGGCCAACAAGCCGGCGCCGAAAAAGCTTGGCGGCAAGGGCTTCGCCCCGACTGATCCAGCCCCGGGCCTATACGTGCTCGAACAAGCTTGAAGGACTACCGTTGACCGACCCGATGAAGACCGCCGACGTTCGCATGATGAAGGCCGGCGGCCGCGAGCTGCGCGTTGCGACGTGGCGGCTCGACATGCCCAGCGACCATCTGCCGCTCCTGTTCTTCAACGGGATCGGCGCCAACATCGAGGCGGTTGCGCCGCTCGCCGACGCCCTGCCCGACCGTGGGTTCATCATCTTCGACATGCCCGGAGTAGGCGGCTCCCCCGAGCCGGTGGTGCCGTACAACACCTTCACCATGAGCTGGACGACGGCTCAGTTGCTCGACGAACTCGGGCTGGCCGAGGTCGACCTGATGGGCGTTAGCTGGGGCGGCGCACTGGCGCAGCACTTCGCCCTCCAGCATCCAGGGCGGGTGCGGCGACTGATCCTCTGCGCGACGAGCGCCGGGATGCTGATGGTGCCGGGCAGCCCGAAAGCCCTGAGCAAGATGGCGGACCCGCGTCGCTACGTCGACGCCGCATTCATGGAGAAGCATTTCGCCACTCTCTACGGCGATGCGCTGGGCGAGACGGCGGGCAAGAACTCGCATATCGGCCGCCTCAAGCCGCCGACGCGGCGTGGCTACTTCTACCAGCTGTTCGCGATGCTCGGCTGGACGAGCGCACCGGCCCTGCCCTTCCTCAAGAAGCCAACGCTGATCATGATGGGCGACGAGGACGCGATCGTGCCGCCGATCAACGGGCGCTTCCTTCATGCACTGATCCCGAACAGCGAGCTCGAAATCTTCGAAGGCGGCGGGCACCTGTTCCTGCTGAGCCACCGCGAGCAGTCGGTGAGCTGCATCCGCGCGTTCCTCAATCGTGAGGAGCAGCGAAAGGCCGCATGACCCGCCACATCGCGATCGTCGGCTCGGGCCCCGCAGGATACTACACCGCCGAGGCCGCGCAGAAGCAGTGGGGCGACGAGGTGCGGATCGACGTGTTCGACACCCTCCCCGTTCCCTACGGCCTGATCCGCACTGGCGTCGCGCCCGATCACCAGTCGATCAAGGGTGTCAGCCGCCGTTACGAAACTACCGCGTTAAGCGACAACGTCCGCTTCGTCGGCAACGTCACGATCGGCCAGGATTTGACGGTCGAGGAGCTGCAAACCCTCTACGACGCGATCGTGTTCGCCACCGGCGCGCCGCACGACAAGCCGCTCGAGATACCTGGCGCCAACCTTGCCAACGTGTTCGGCAGCGCGGCGTTTGTCGGTTGGTACAACGGGCACCCGCAGTTCGCGAACCTTGCCCCCGACCTCACAGGCAAGCACGCGGTGGTCATCGGCATGGGGAACGTCGCGCTCGACGTGGCGCGCATCCTGGCCAAGACCGAGGCCGAGTTGGCCGGCAGCGACATAGTAGGGCATGCGCTCGATGCCCTGCGCGGATCGAACATCCGCACTGTCACCATCATCGGCCGGCGCGGGCCGCATCAAATCATGATGACGCCCAAGGAGCTCGGCGAGCTGATGCACCTCGAGCGCGCCACGCCGCGCGTCGATCCCGCCGACTTGCCCGAGATTGGCGAGGACGCGATCCTCGAGCCGGGCCTGCGCAAGTCGGTCACCCACTTGCGCAGTTTCGCCGCCATCCCCGAGAGCGAACGGGCGGACAAGGCAATCGAGATCGACTTCGACATGTTCGCCTCGCCCATGCGGCTGGTCGGCGACGGCAAGGTCGAGGGCGTCGAGGTCGAGCGCACCGCGGTCGAGGCGGGCCGCGCGGTAGGGACCGGCGAGACTTATGTCATTCCCGCTGACTTGGTGGTTGCTTGCATCGGCTATCGCAGTTCGCCCATTCCCGGCGTGCCGTTCGACGAGCGCGCCGGCCGCTTCGCCAACGATGAAGGACGCATCCTGCCCGGGCTCTACGCCGTCGGCTGGGCGCGGCGTGGGCCGACCGGCACCATCGGCACCAATCGGCCCGATGGGTTCGGCGTGGTCGAGCGCATCGCCGAGGATTTGAATTCGGGGGCTCTTGGGAGCGCCCCTAAGGAAGGCCGCGCCGGCTTCGACCGTCTCGCCGCGGATCGCAACCTCAACGTGGTCACTTTCCGCGACTGGAAGAAGATCGAGGATGCCGAGGCCAAAGCCGCCCGCGAAGGCGCGCCGCGCGAAAAGTTCGTCGACATCGAAAGCATGATCCGCGCTCGCGGTTGAGGCTCGACTCACCGGTTGCAATATGAGACCGTCCGCTCCGGAGAGAGGAGTGCGATAATGTCCCAATACGACCTGATCATCCGCAACGGCACCGTGGTCGACGGCACCGGCGAGGCGCGCTTCACCGGCGATATCGCGGTGAAGGATGGCCTGATCGCCCAGGTCGGCGAAGTTCGCGGCGACGCCTCGGAAGAGATCGACGCCACCGGCAAGATCGTCACTCCGGGTTTCGTCGACATCCACACGCATTACGATGGCCAGGCCACGTGGGACCAGGAAATGGCCCCGTCGAGCTGGCACGGCGTCACCACCGTGGTGATGGGCAACTGCGGCGTCGGCTTCGCGCCCGCGCATCCGGAGCGCCACAACTGGCTGATCGGCCTGATGGAAGGCGTCGAGGACATCCCCGGCACCGCACTCGCCGAGGGCATGAAGTGGAACTGGGAGACTTTTCCGGAATATCTCGATGCGCTGGAAGAACTGCCGCGCACCGTGGATGTAGGCACCCATGTGCCGCACGGTGCGGTGCGCGCCTACGTGCTCGGCGACCGCGAAATGCCCGGTGCGGTGCCGACGCCCGAGGATATTGAGGCGATGGGCAAGATCGTCGAGGAAGGGGTTCGCGCCGGCGCGCTCGGCTTCTCCACCTCGCGCACCGTGCTCCACCGCTCGATCGACGGCGAGGTGGTGCCCGGCACGACCGCAACCGCCGAGGAACTCGTCGGCATCGGCCGCGCGATGGGCCGCGCTGGACACGGCGTGTTCGAGATGGCCAGCGACATGATGCGCGAGTGGAACGAGTTCGGCTGGATGGGCCAGCTCAGCCGTGAGACCGGCCTCCCCGTCACCTTCGCGGCGCTTCAGTCGATCGCCAAGGAGCTGCCCCTCGAAGAGCAGATCGCCACGATGCGCGCCGAGAACGACAACGGTGCCAACATCGTCGCGCAGATTGCGTTGCGCGGGAACGGCATCGTCATGGCCTGGCAGGGCACCGTTCACCCGTTCCGCCTCAAGCCGAGCTGGCAGGCGATCGCCGAACTCCCTTGGGAAGAGCAGAAGGCCAAGCTGTTCGATCCGGCGCTCAAGGCACAGATGCTCGCCGAGCAGCACGACTTCAGCCAGGTCAACCAGGACATCATCGGCTTGATCATGGTCGTCTGCGGCGGCTGGACCATGCAGTACGAAATGGACCCCGATTTCGACTATGAGCCCCAGGCCGAGGCGAGCATCCAGACCCGCGCCGCGGCGGCAGGCGTCTCGGCGGAGGAGTACGCCTATGACCTCCTCTGCCGCGACGAGGGCAAAGGCTTCATCTATCTCCCCCTGCTCAACTATGCCGACGGAAACCTCGATTTCCTCGAGGAACTGCAGGCGGCGAACGACACGGTGAACTCGCTCAGCGACGGCGGCGCGCACTGCGGCACGATCTGTGATGCGGCGAGCCCGACCTTCATGCTCCAGCACTGGGTGCGCGACCGCAAGCGTGGCGGGCGCCTCAGCCTCGAGCACGCGGTCAAGCGCCAGTGCCAGGACACCGCGCGTCTCTACGGCCTCGAGGACCGCGGCGTGATCGCGCCGGGCTACTTAGCGGACCTCAACGTGATCGACATGGAGCGGTTGAAGCTCGGCAAGCCGTGGCTCGCGTTCGACCTCCCGGCGGGGGGCAAGCGCCTGTTGCAGAAGGCCGAGGGCTACGTCTGCACGATCAAGAACGGCGTCGTCACCTTCCGCGAAGGCGAATGGACCGGCGAGGCACCCGGCGGGCTGATCCGCGGACCGCAGCGGGTGGAAATGCTGGAAGCCGCCGAATGAAGGCGATCCGCACGGGCGCCACGCCTTCGACGCTCGATGCATTGACCCTGACCGACCTGCCTGACCCAGACGCGCCGGGACCGGGCGAGATCACCGTCGCCATCAAGGCCAGCTCGCTCAACTTCCACGACTTCGCCGTGGTCACGGGAATGATCCCATCCGCCCAAGGCCGCATTCCGATGTCGGACGGAGCCGGCGAAGTCCTGGCGGTTGGCGAGGGCGTCACTGGCCTGTCGCACGGCGACGCTGTGGTCTCGCTGTTCTTCCCCGAGTGGGAGGCGGGCCCACCCGAGCCCTCCCGGATGGGAAAAGTGCCCGGCGACGCGGTCGACGGCTACGCCTGCCAGACCGTCACCGCGCCCGCCTCTTGGTTCACCCGGGCTCCGACAGGGTGGAGCCCTGCCGAGGCCGCCACCCTCACCTGCGCCGGACTCACGGCCTGGCGCGCGCTCTTCGTGGACACGCAGATCAAGCCTGGAGACACCGTGCTGGTACTCGGCAGCGGCGGCGTGTCCGTCTTCGCCCTCCAGTTTGCCAAGGCTGCGGGTGCGCGTGTGATCGCCACCAGCTCAAGCGACGAGAAGCTGGATCGCCTGCGCGGCCTCGGCGCGGACGCGACGGTGAACTACAAGGAAGTCCCAGCTTGGGGACCCAAAGTCCTAGAACTGACCGGTGGGCGCGGCGTCGATACCGTGGTCGAGATCGGTGGCGCCGGCTCGCTCGACCAGTCGATGCTTGCCACGCGGCTTGGCGGCCATGTCGCCGTCATCGGCGTTCTCACTGGCATGTCCGCTCCGGTGAACACCGCCCTGTTGTTCTCGCGCAACCTGCGCGTTCAAGGGCTGACGGTGGGCAGCCGCGCGATGCAATTAGACATGATCGCCGCGGTCGAGGCAAATGGCATTCGCCCCGTTATCAGCGATACGTTCGAGCTTGCCGATCTGGCGAACGCGTTCCGGCACCAAGCCGCGAACAGGCATTTCGGCAAGATCGCGGTGGCGATCTAGTCGCAGCTGCGACTAGAACCGACCGGAACGCTGCAGCTGGTAATGTTGGATTTGGCGTGGCAGCGTGGCCACGGCTGTTTCTCATCGTCTGGCGCAATCGGGATCGCATAACGCGCGCAAATTCGCGTGCTGCGAAGATCACACCCGCGCGCGCAAACGTGCCGATAACCTACTGTCGAACTTCGCTAAACCGGAACCAGAGCATTTCTTGATATCGGCCGGTCTGTGTTTCCTTAAACGTCACACCCGCATCGGCATCAGCACGTAGAGCGCAGGGCTCTTCTCGTCCTGGCGGATCAGTGTGGGCGCGCCGGGATCGGCGAGGTGAAGTTCCACTGTGTCACCGTCGATCTGGTGCAGGATGTCCTTCAGGTAATTGGCGTTGAAGCCGATCTCCATTCCTTCCGAACGATAGTCGGCCGGGACTTCTTCCGCCGCCGTGCCGTTGTCGGGCGAGGTGACCGACAGCGTCACCTTATCGTTCTCCAGGCCCATCTTCACCGCGCGGGTCTTCTCGGTCGCGATCGTCGCGACACGGTCCACGCCTTCGTAGAACGATTTGGGATCGAGCTTCAACAGCTTGTCGTTACCGGTTGGAATGACCCGCGAATAATCCGGGAAGGTGCCATCGATCAGCTTGCTGGTAAGCACGACCCCACCTTCACCTCCGAGGGTGAAGCGGATCTTGCTCGCGGAAAGATCCACCAGCACGTTCCCGTCGAGCGCTTCCTCGAGCAATTTCCGAAGCTCGGCCACGGCTTTGCGCGGGACGATCACGTCGGGCATCCCCTCCGCCCCTTCCGGGCGGGGGATCGTAAAGCGGGCCAGACGGTGCCCGTCGGTGGCGGCCGCCTTCAGCACTGGCTGGTCCTCGTCCGACACGTGGAGGAAGATGCCGTTGAGGTAATATCGCGTCTCTTCGGTTGAGATCGCGAAGCGCGTGCGGTCGATCAACTCGGCCAGCGTCTTCGCCGGAATCTCGAAGCTGGTGGGCAGGTCACCATCGACGATGACCGGGAAGTCGTCGCGCGGAAGCGTGGGCAGCGAGAACCGGCTGCGGCCTGCCTTGACGGCCATGCGGTTGTCTGCGGTTTCCAGGCTGACCTGGCTGCCTTCCGGCAGCTTGCGCGCAATATCGAACAACAGGTGCGCCGAAACGGTGATCGCGCCCGCCTGCTCGACCGATGCGGTGGCGATCTGCTCGACGACCTGGAGATCGAGGTCGGTCGCCATGACCTTCAGCGTGCCGCCATCGGACGCGTCGAGGAGCACGTTGGACAGGATTGGGATCGTATTGCGGCGTTCGACGACCGACTGCACGTGGGAAAGACAGCGCAGCAGCGTCGCGCGTTCGATGGTGGCCTTCATCGGTCTACTCTTTACCCCTCACGCGCCCGTCTTGCGAAACCGGGGCCGGAATCGCCCGCGAGCGCCGGAAATTGCCCGAATATCCTTAGCGGGGAGGCGGCCACGGGCAAGCTGGAAGGCGTCCTGCCTCGGATTCCTTGGGGATAACGCAGCTTACGAGATCATCGCCATCCCGCCGTTGACGTGCAGGGTCTGCCCGGTCACATAACCAGCCTCCTTGCTCGCAAGGTAGGAAACGGCTGCCCCGATGTCGCTGCCCTCGCCCATCCTCCCCATCGGAATGCGCGCATTGAGCGCGTCCTTCTGCGCGTCGGGCAACTGGTCGGTCATCGCCGTGCGGATGAAACCGGGGGCGACGCAGTTCACCGTGACCCCTCGGCTTGCCAGTTCCTGCGCCAGCGCTTTGGACATGGCTGTGAGCCCGCCCTTCGCCGCCGCGTAGTTGACCTGACCGGGGTTGCCGGTCGCGCCGACCACGCTGGTGATGGTGACGATGCGCCCGAAGCGCGCCTTCATCATTGGCTTGGCGGCCGCGCGCATCAGGCGGAATGCGGCCTCGAGATTGATGCGGATGACCGCATCCCACTCTTCGTCCTTCATCCGCATCGCGAGGTTGTCGCGGGTGATGCCGGCATTGTTCACGAGGATGTCGAGCTTGCCGAAGGTGTCGATCGCCGCGGGAACCAACTCCTCGACCTGCGTCGTGTTCGACAGGTCGCAGGTGATCTCGACATGGTCGCCGCCGATCTCGCGATTAAGCTGCTCGCGGAAAACCCGCAGCTTTTCGCCGTTCGATCCCGAAAGCGCGAGCCGGGCACCCTGACGCGCGAGTGAAGTGGCGATCGCCGAGCCGATCCCGCCGCTCGCGCCGGTGACCAGCGCCGTCATCCCTTCGAGATTGAACATCATGCGATCTCCTTCGCCAGCTCCTCGATATCGGCCATCGAGACTACGCTGGTCACCCGTGCTTCTGGATCGATTCGCCCGATCATGGGGCCGAGCACCTTTCCGCCTAACTCGACAAAGTGCTCAACTCCCGCAGCACGCATCGCCAGCACGCTCTCGCGCCAGCGAACTCGCCCGCAGACCTGCTCGACGAGCAGCCGTTGTTCCTCGGCGGGATCCTCCACCGCCTCGGCCGTTACGTTGGCATACAGCGGCAGGCGGAAGGGCTGCGGCGGGGTATGGCCGAGCGCTTCGGCCATGGCGTCGGCGGCCCCCTGCATCAGAGCACAATGGAACGGGGCGGAAACGGGCAATAGCACGCCGCGCTTGATGTCGAAGTCCTTCACCTGGGCCACGGCGCGTTCAATCGCCTCGCGATGGCCGGAAAGAACGACCTGGGTCGGGTCGTTGTCGTTGGCGACCTGGCAGACTTGCCCTTCGGCGGACGCATCGGCGAGCACTTGGGCCTTCTCGAGATCCGCGCCGAGCAATGCGCACATGGCGCCGACCCCAACCGGTACGGCGGCCTGCATCGCTTTGCCGCGAAGCTTGAGAAGGCGGGCGGTATCGGCAAGCGTGAATGCGCCGGCCGCGCACAGCGCCGTGTATTCACCCAGAGAGTGACCTGCAACGCATTGACCCACGTCGGTCAGGACAATGCCACCCTCTTTCTCGAGCACGCGCAGGACGGAAATGGCATGCGCCATGATAGCCGGCTGGGCGTTCTCGGTAAGCGTCAACTGCTCCTCGGGGCCTTCGGCCATGATTGCAGATAGTTTCTGCCCCAGCGCGTCGTCCACTTCCTGGAGAACCTCGCGGGCCGCAGGGCTGGCTGCCGCCAGCTCGACACCCATCCCGACTTTCTGGCTCCCCTGGCCGGGGAAAACGAACGCGCGCATGCACCTCTCCTTTGCCGGTGCGCCTATTCCGGGCGGGCTTCCGCGACAAGGCCGAACGGAACGATCCGGTTCTCCGCGCAGTGGCCGATATCGGCCTTCCCGAGATAAGGAATGCCGTGTTTGTCGCACCAGTAGCGGGTCATGGCCTCCGGTTCGGAGCCGAACGGCCGATCGTTGTCGGGCACGTTGCTGACGCTGCCCAGGCGCAGGCCCGCGATGCCGCAGGGGGCAAGATTGGCCGTTACGTGGAACAGCAAGCGATCGACGGCGTAGAGATGCTCGGCAATCTCCTCGATCATGACGACATGGCCAGTCAGGTCGGGCATGAGCGATGTCCCGAGGATTGAAGACAGCGTCATCAGATTGAAGGCCACCGTGCGGGTTTGACCCACCGACGGCTCGAGGCCCGCCCGGTCTGCCGCGAACCAACCCAAAGCACGGCGCACTGCCTCGTCGCCTTGGTCTCGGCGAATGTCGACCGGCATGGGCCCGTGGACTGGCCTGCCTAGTCTTGCCGCATACAACCCGCCGAGCAGAAATCCGCAGTCGGAGTAGCCGAAAAAGGTCTTTTCGCGCGCATCCACGCCCATTCCTTCGATCGCCGCAGCGGCAATGCGATTCGTGCCGTAGCCCCCTTTCGCGAACCAGACCGTTTCGATTGCGGGATCGTTGGCGCAATCGAGCAAAGCGGCCAGCCGGGTTTCGTCGGAACCAGCGAAATGGCCTTGCGCCACGAAGCACTGATCGTGAAAGCGAAGCTCGAGCCCGGGGAACTCATTTCTCGCCAACGCGGTCACACGTTCCGCCACATCACGGGAAATCGGGGTCGCCGGTGCGCAGATTGCGATGCGGGTCATGTAAGGGCCCTAGCAGCGCTTCACAACGCGGTCAGCCCCGCCTAGGCACGGGCGGAGTTATGGTCAGCCCCCTCGATCTCGCCACCCAACCCTGGTTTTTCTGCGGAATTGGCGGATCGGGCATGCTGCCGCTGGCGCAGATCGTCCATGGCTTGGGGGGCCAGGTCGCAGGGTCGGACCGCAGCCGTGACCAGGGGCGCACGGCCGAAAAGTTCGCTTGGCTCGAACGGAATGGGTTCGAGCTGTTTCCTCAAGACGGCAGCGGCGTGACGAGCCCGAACCAGATCGTCGTCGCCAGTGCCGCCATCGAATCTACGGTCCCTGAAATCATTCGCGCCGGGCAGCTAGGCTGTCCGCGGATGACGCGCGCCCAGCTCAATTCCGCGCTGTTCAATGCCGCCGACACAAGCGTCGCGATCGCGGGAACCAGCGGCAAGTCCACCGTTACTGCCATGCTCGGCTGGATCCTGCACGACACCGGTCGCGCACCTACGATCATGAACGGCGCAGTGATGAAGAACTTTGCCTCGCCTGAGAACCCTTTTGCGAGTGCGAAAGTAGGGCAGCGCGACCTTTACGTTAGCGAAGTCGACGAGAGTGACGGGTCCATAGCCCTTTACCGGCCCAAAGTGGGCGTGTTGCTCAATGTCAGTCTCGATCACAAGAGCATGAACGAGCTGCGCCTTCTCTTCGCCGACTTCCTGCGCGCGACTAACAGTGCGGCGGTCAATCTAGATGATCCCGAGGTCGCCGAGCTGTCAGCGGGTTTGGCTGGCCTTAGCTTCGGGTTCGACGCTCTCGATGCGCAGTTGTCGGTGCTTCGGGATTCGATAGTCGACGCGCCGACATCGATCGCCGCCACCGTCGTGGACCGCCGCGACGGCTCGCATCACCCGCTTGCAGTAGCGATGCCCGGGATGCACAACCTGTCGAACGCTTTGGCTGCGATCGCCGGCGCCAGCCTAACAGGTGTATCCGTCGCCGATGCGACGCGAGCCCTTGCTAACTTCGCAGGATTGGCGCGGCGCTTCGACATCCTCGGCACCAGTCCGTCCGGAGTCTCGGTAATCGATGACTTCGGCCATAACCCCGAAAAGTGCGCCGCAACGCTGCGCGCGCTGAAGCGGCATCCGGGGCGGGTGCTCGCGTTCTTCCAGCCGCACGGCTTCGGACCCTTGCGGCAAATGGGCCGCGAACTCGCTCACACATTCTCCCGCGAACTAGGCCCTGACGATCTCACGCTCATCTGTGACCCTCTGTATTTTGGCGGGACGGTCGAACGGAACGACTGCGCGTTCCAGATTGCCGAGAAAATACGGGACATGGGCGGTTGCGCTGAGCACTTCGCCGATCGGGAAGAGGTTGCAGATCGCATAGAGGCCCTTGCCCGCCCCGGCGACCGTATCGCCGTAATGGGCGCACGCGACGACACGCTGACCGAGTTTTCGCGGAACCTGTTACTTAGGCTGCCGTAGCGCCGATCAATGCGCCTCTGCGTGCTCACCGGGCCCGTGACCCATGCGCAGCACCTTATGCAGAACGAATACGACGAGGAGCCCGATGGCCAATCCCACAATCGCGGAGATCGCGGCGTAAGTCGTCCAACCGGCGACGCCCGCGAGCCTGCCAGCGCCGTGCTCCACAACATGTTGAATTCCGTGCGCCCAATCGGCTGGCGCATGCAGTCCTAGTTCGTGAAGCCCATGGAGGACTATGCCCCCGCCGACCCATAGCATCGCAATCGTACCCACAAGCGACAGCGCGGTCAGCAAGACCGGCATGGCTCGCAAGAGAAATCGACCCGTTGCTTGAGCAGCCTGCGATCGTCGTTCGGAAAGATGTAAACCTACATCGTCCATTTTCACGATCAGCGCGACCGCTCCGTACACCACGACTGTGATTGCAATCCCGACAGCAGCCAGCGCTATCGCGCGCATCCAGAAGCTATCCGTCAGTGAAGCGACCTCGTTCAGGGAGATTGCCATTATCTCGGCTGACAAAATCAAATCGGTTCGGATAGCCCCGGCTACACGCTGTTCCTCGAACTTGGCAGGGTCCTCGATCACATCCTCGAGCGTCTTGCCGTGCTTTTCGCCGCCCAGCTTTTCGAGGACTTTCTCGGCCCCTTCGAATGCAAGGTACGTGCCGCCGAGGATGAGCAGGTAGGTGATGCCCTGCGGCAGAAACCAACTTAACAGCAGAGCGCCGGGGAGTAGAAAAACAAGCTTGTTCTTCAAGCTGCCCTTCGCGATCTTGGCAATGATAGGCAGTTCGCGGGCCGGATCGAGCCCAGTCACGTAAGAAGGGGTCACCGCCGCGTCGTCGATGACGACACCGGCGGCCTTCGAGCCTGCCTTGCCAACGGCGACGCCCACGTCGTCGATTGACGCAGCCGCAACTCTGGCGATGACAGAGATATCGTCGAGCAACGCTACGAGGCCGCCGGGCATTCGCTTCTCCCTGGTTTCGGGCGCCCTGCCCGTCCCGCGAGCAGCGCACAAGGCTTGCTTTTGTGCCGGATCTGGTTATGTGCGCGCCTTCCTCGCCCCCGGGCAAGGATCAAGAAAGCCGGAGGGGCCCCGCGATCCGCGCGGATCAGTCAGCGATCGGCAGACACAAGGAACCGAGAATATGGCTCTCTACGAGCACATCTTTCTCGCGCGCCAGGACCTGAGCCAAGCTCAGGTCGATGCACTGGCCGCGACGGCCACCGAGATCGTCGAGAAGCTCGACGGCAAGGTGACCAAGACCGAGACCTGGGGTCTCAAGAATCTCGCCTACAAGATCGACCGCAATCGCAAGGCACATTTCGTGTTGCTCAACATCGAAGGTCCGGGCGTCGTCGTTGCCGAGCTCGAGCGCCAGACGCGGATCAACGAAGACGTGATCCGTTACCTGACCGTGCGTGTCGATGAGCACGAAACCGGCCCGAGCGCGATGATGCGCAAGGGCGACCGCGACCGCAAGCCGCGCCGCGACCGTGAGGAGCGCGACTGATGGCCCGCCCGTTTTTCCGCCGCCGCAAGTCTTGCCCCTTCTCAGGCAAGACCGCGCCGAAGATCGATTACAAGGACGTTCGTTTGCTGCAGGGCTTCATGTCCGAACGGGGCAAGATCGTTCCCAGCCGCATCACCGCCGTATCGGCAAAGAAGCAGCGCGAGCTCGCGCAAGCGATCAAGCGTTCGCGCCAGATCGGCCTGCTTCCCTACATTGTGAAGTAAGGAGGCGGACCGATGGAAATCATCCTGCTCGAACGCATCGCCAAACTTGGCGCGATGGGTGACGTCGTCAAAGTAAAGGACGGCTACGCCCGCAATTTCCTCCTCCCGCAGAAGAAGGCGCTTCGCGCCAACGATGCGAACCGCAAGGTTTACGAAACCAACCGCGATCGCTTGGAGAAAGAAAACGCTGAGCGCCGCAGCGAGGCGGAGAAGTCTGGTGGCACGATCGAGGGTGCCGAGATCGTGCTGATTCGCTCGTCGTCGAACGCTGGCCAGCTTTACGGTTCGGTTAGCGTCCGCGACGTGGTGCAGGGCCTGGAGGCCGCTGGCCACAAGGTGGACAAACGCCAGGTCGTGCTCGGCCATCCGATCAAGACGCTCGGCATTCACGATATCACGATCGCGCTGCATCCTGAGGTGCACGTGACCGTAAAGGCCAATGTCGCCCGTTCGGACGACGAGGCCGAGTTGCAGCGCCAGGGCGTCGACGTCATTGGCGTCATGGCCGAGGAAGAGCGTGCCGAGAGCGAAGGGTTCACCGAAGAGGTCGATCGTTCGCTCGAGCCGGGCGAGATCCCGGCCGACCTGCTCGAGGAACGGGCTCAGGCTTCGGATCAAGACTGAGCACTTCTTTCCGAGGAACATCGAGGGGCGCCGGGTGACCGGCGCCCCTTCCTTTTCGATCATTCGTTCGGAATCGCGGTAAAGTCGATCACTTGAAGCTCGAGCTTTGCAGTCGGCGCTCGCAGGATTCGCCCGGCCACTTTGCCGTTCGCGCAGATCCAAACGAAGCTTGCCGCCATGTCAGAGGACGCAGTCAATCCTTCGGTCACGGCGCACTGGCCAACCTTGCCTTTGATCTCGGCGAGTTCCCGCGCGCGCCTCGGCAAATCCTTGTCGAGCGCGACGTTGCCGGCGAGCGGCAAACCCGCCAAGCTTCCTGAAGTCCAAGCACCCCTGACCAGCAAATAGGCTTCGGACAGCTCGGGCGACACGGCGACAGGCCGGTCGGGTATGGCGCCGACCCGGCGCAGCATGAGCAAGGTGCGCAGATTAGCGGTGCCAAGTCCGGTGTAGGTGCGGTTGTTGAACACGAACGCGCCCATGCCGGCATCAGGCAAAAGCACCATGTTCGACCCGTAGCCGGGGTAGCCACCCCCGTGGGTAAGCACGCGGCCAAGGTCGCAATCACCGACAACGCGCAGCCCGGCACCGTAACCGATCGACTGGCGGCACGGGTCGCCAAGGTCTTTCGAGCGCTCGATCGGGGGCATATAGGCGATCGACGAAACCAGATCGCGTACGGTCGAACGCTTCACTGGACCATCCTCGGGAGCATCCCGAGCCGGCCACGCCGAAAGCAGGAATGCCATCCATTTCGCGTAATCGTTGGCCGTGGTCTCCACCCCGCCCATTGCGCCGAATGCGCCATCGCGCATATCGGGCTCGCGCACCCACGCCCCGTCCTGCCAGCGGTAACCAAGCGCGCGGGAACCGGGGGGACTGGCCATGACATCGTACGACGTCGAGGCCATTCCGAGTGGCAACATGATCGTTTCGCGGATGTAATCCTGGAAGCTTCTGCCGCTGACATTGCCGATGATCCGACCGAGCAGCGCGTATCCGTAGTTGGAGTATTCGTGGCGAATTCCCGGCGAGTTCGCGAAATCGGCGCCCGAATTTATGAGCGCCGTGAATTCGGGTTCGCTCAGGACCTGCTGACGATCGCCCCACGGATCGTCGGTGACGAGGCCAGCGGTGTGATGCAGCAGGTCGCCTACCGTAATCGCGCGCGCATCCGTGGTGGCACTCTTCCAGGTCGCTAATTCGGGGACATACCGAGAGGCCGGCGCATCCAGCGCGATCTTCCCTTGATCGCGCAAGTGGAGGACCGCGAGAGCGGTGAAGGCCTTCGACATGGAAGCGATGCGAAAACGCGTATCGGCATCGACGGGGCGAAGTGAATCCGCATCGCGGACTCCGAGGCCCTCGATGAGGACCAGTTTACCCCCTTGCACCACTCCATAGACGGTGCCCGGCACATTCGCATCGATCCGGGCGCGGTCGTAATTGGCGCGAATGTCAGCGGCCATCGCTTCGATGGTCGACACCGATGGCGCCTCTTGCGCGACTAGTGGCGCGGTCATCGAGAGCGAAGCGCCGGCCAACACTCTCGCCGCCAGCCGACTCATCGAGCGAGCCTCACTTCGATGGCGTCCCAGATAAGCCCCGCAGTATCGGTGCCGTTAAACCGGTCGATCGCGACTATCCCGGTAGGGCTGGTGACGTTGATTTCGGTAAGCCATTTGCCACCAATCACGTCGATGCCGACGAAGATCAGCCCCAGTTGCTTTAGGCGAGGCCCCATTGCGGCGCAGATTTCCTGCTCCCTTGCACTGAGATCCGTGGCCTCGGCGGTGCCTCCTACGGCGAGATTGGAGCGGAACTCCCCCTCGCCCGGCTTGCGGTTGATGGCCCCGGCCACCTCGCCGTCTATCAGGACGATCCGCTTATCTCCCTCTGCAACCTCGGGGAGAAACGGCTGGACCATGTGGGGCTCCGGCCATGTCTGGTTAAACACCTCGAACAGCGCCGATAGGTTGTCCCCCTCTGCGGGCACGCGGAAGATCGCCTTCCCGCCGTTGCCGTGGATCGGCTTGACCACCACTGCCCCATGCTGCCGCTGGAACTCTCGCACCGCTTCAACCGACCGTGTAACGAGTGTCGGCGGCATGAACTCCCGATAGTCGAGCACCAGCACCTTTTCGGGCGCGTTGCGGACGGAACGCGGATTGTTGACTACCAGGGTTTCGTTCTCGATCCGCTCCAACAAGTGGGTCGCCGTGATGTAGCCCATGTGGAACGGCGGATCCTGCCGCATCAGCACCACGTCCACGTCGCGCCTGAGGTCCAGCAGTCGACTCTCGCCGACGGAAAAGTGGCTGCCCGCGTCTCGGCTCACCCGCACCTGCCGCGCTCGAGCGATCAGGCGGTCGTCCGCGTCGAGCGTCAGATCGCCGACATCGTAATGAAACAGTTCATGCCCTCTACTCTGGCCGCTCATCATGAGGGCAAAGCTGGAGTCGCCGGCGACATTGATGCTTTCGAGCGGGTCCATCTGGACCGCGACGCGAAGGGTCATTCTAGTTCCTCAAGGCATATACGCGTTGACGATGTGCTGCGGCAGACGCCCCGGCGCAAGCAGGATCACGTCGACGCGCAAATCTTCGCCTTCGGTGGCGTACTCATGTGCGACTGCCTCCGCTGCTGCGGCCACACGCCTGAGCCGGTATTCGTCGATCGCTAGCCCAAGATCGTCCGCGCGCTTGCGCCATTTCACTTCCACGAAGGCGACCGTCCTTGCGCGGCGTGCCACGAGGTCGATCTCGCCCAACGGCGTTTTTCGACGGCGGGCGAGGATCGACCATCCCTTGGCGCGCAAGTAGAGTTCCGCGGCGAGCTCGCCGCGACGCCCCTCTCGCTCAGCCTTCTGGCGTTTCATTCGCTGCGCAGCTCGAGCGCGCGGGCGTACAACGCTTTGCGATCAAGGCCCGTCGCCTTCGCTACTGCGCCAGCCGCTTGGGAGGGCTTCATCGTCTCTAGAGCCTGCCCGAGCAGTGCTTCAGCTTCGTCCCCGCTAGCATGCTCGGCGACCGGAGGCGCCACCAACAATACGATCTCCCCCTTGGGTGGACGGCCTGTGAAGTGAGCGATCAAACTGGCCGCCGAACCGGTCCGGCACTCCTCGTGAAGCTTGGTCAATTCTCGCGCAACGGCAACCTCGCGACCGGGCAGCATCTCTGCTACCGAAGCCAGGGACTTCGTCAGACGAGGAGCGGTCTCGTAAAAGACGAGCGTCGCCGGGACGGAAGCCAATTCAAGCAACGCATCGCGGCGGGCCTTGTCCTTCGCTGGCAGGAACCCCGCGAACAGAAAGCGGTCGTTGGGCATTCCTGAAAGGGTAAGGCCGGCAACGGCAGCGCAAGCCCCAGGCAAGGTCGTCACTGCAACTCCCGCCGCCCGGGTATCTCGCACCAGCCGATAACCCGGGTCGGAGACGAGGGGCGTTCCGGCGTCGCTGACCAGCGCAATGGCCTGGGTCCGCATCACTTCGATTAGGCGCAACCTGTCCTTCTCGCTCGCGTGGTCGTCGTACCTCCACAGCGGCTTCGAACTTCCTAGATGTTTCATGAGCTTGCCTGTCACGCGCGTGTCTTCGCACGCGACGGCGTCGCATGAGCGCAGGACCTCTGCCGCACGAAAGGTGATGTCGCCGAGATTGCCAATCGGCGTTGCGACAATGTAGAGCCCCGGGGGCAAGGTCGCGGATGTTCGATGAGGCACGACATGCCTCATGGACAGCGACACGTGGAGCGGCAAGCATGAACGTGTTCAGCATCGATCGTCGCAGAGTGATGGTGGTCGGGGCCGCGCTGCTGCTTGCGGGATGCAAGATCATTCCGGGCGGCGGATCGGCACCCAGTCCCGCACCGGTTCCGACGCCGTCTCCCTCCTCTTCGGCGAACGGTTTGCCAACTGACGAAAGCCGCCACCGCGTCGCCTTGCTGGCGCCAATGTCGGGTACGAACGGCGCTGTCGGCCAATCCATCGCTAACGCAACAACAATGGCTTTGCTCGACACCAATGCCGACAACTTGCGCATAACCACATACGATACCGCAGGCGGAGCCCAGGCCGCGGCGCGGCGCGCGATTGCCGACGGTAGCAAGCTGATTCTCGGTCCATTGATGTCGCAAGATGTGGCTCAGGTCCTCGGCGAAGCGAAACCCGCCAATGTTCCGCTTATCACGATGTCGAATGACAGCTCAGTTGCGGGGCCCGACGTCTTTGTGATCGGCCAAGCGCCGGAGCAGTCGGTTGCCCGCACGGTCGGTTACGCCCGGGCGCGCGGCTCGGCCCGCTTCGCTGCGATCGTTCCGGAAGGGGAGTATGGCGAACGGGCGGCAGCAGCGTTTCGCACGGCTGTGTCTCGAAATGGAGGAACGCTGGCCGGCGTAGAGACCTACGCCCGGGGCAATACGTCGATCGTCAGTTCTGCCACGCGACTTGCTCAACAGGGCGGTTTTGATGCGGTTTTGATTGCCGACAGCGCTCGCCTGGCCGGACAGGCCGCGGCGGTGGTCCGACCGCGGGGCGCCGGCTCCGTCCGCGTTCTTGGCACCGAATTGTGGAGCGGCGAAGGCGATGTCACTCGCACCCCAGCGCTGCGCGGCGCCTGGTTCTCTGCAGTTTCGGACAGTCGGTTCAAGCGCTTCTCCGACAGCTATAAAGCGCGCTTCGGGGCGCAACCATATCGGATTTCGACGCTGGGCTACGATTCAGTCTTGCTCGCCCTCCGCATTGCCCGCGATTGGCGACCTGGCCGAGACTTCCCCGTTGCTCGCCTGCGCGACTCCGGCGGTTTCCTCGGCCTCGACGGAGCTTTCCGCTTCGGGCCATCGGGGGTCGTCGAGCGGACTATGGAGGTGCGCGAGGTTCGTGACGGTTCCGTGGCTATCGTCGAGCCCGCCCCGGCGGCGTTCCCGGACTGATGATAACTCGCACCTCAGCTTGAAGGCGCGCGAAGGCGCGGCCTATAGCGCAGGCCGATGTCCGACGACCTGTTCACCAACGCTACCGCTACCAGCGATGAATACGATGCATCGTCGATCGAGGTCCTCGAGGGGCTCGAGCCGGTTCGTCGCCGGCCCGGCATGTATATCGGCGGCACGGACGATCGCGCCCTGCACCACCTGGCTGCCGAGGTTCTCGACAATGCCATGGACGAGGCGGTCGCCGGGCACGCCAACCGGATCGAGGTTGAACTCGGCGAAGGGAACCGACTGAAAATATCCGATAACGGCCGAGGCATTCCGGTCGAAGAGCATCCCAAGTTCCCGGGGAAGTCGACGCTCGAAGTTATCCTCACCACCCTTCACTCAGGCGGCAAGTTTTCGGGGAAGGCCTATGCGACCAGTGGCGGTCTTCACGGCGTGGGCGTTTCGGTGGTCAACGCACTGAGTGACGAGACGAGGGTCGAAGTCGCCCGCAACAAAGAACTGTACGCGCAAGAATTTTCCAAAGGCACGCCTACCGGCTCGATCCAGCGTCTCGGCGGGACCGCTAACCGTCGTGGGACGATGGTAGCCTTCAGGCCAGACCCTGAGATATTCGGCGATCGGGAGTTCAGTCCCATTCGCCTATTTAAGCTGGCCCGCTCAAAGGCGTATCTTTACGCGGGAGTTGAAATCCGCTGGAAGTGCGCTCCGTCTTTGGTATCCGAAGATGTCCCGGCCGAGGCCGTGTTCCAGTTTCCCGGGGGCTTGGCCGATCATCTCGCGGAGCAAGTCGGGGGCCGCGAGTGCGTGACCAGCCAGCCGTTTGCAGGACGACAAGACTTTCCTGAAGATCAAGGCCGGGTCGAATGGGCCATTGCCTGGCCACTATGGTCCGACGGCGCGTTCAGTTGGTACTGCAATACGGTCCCGACGCCGGATGGAGGCACCCACGAACAAGGCCTGCGTGCGGCGCTCACCAAGGGCGTTCGCGCTTTCGGTGAACTGGTGGGGCAGAAGAAGGCCAGAGACATTTCGGCCGACGACGTGATGACCGGCGCGGAGATCATGCTTAGCGTCTTCATCCGCGATCCGCAGTTCCAGAGCCAGACCAAGGACCGCCTGACCTCGCCCGAGGCGGCGCGGCTGGTTGAAAACGCCGTTCGCGACCATTTCGATCATTTCCTTTCGGACAACATGGAACGCGGGCGCGCGCTGCTGGCAGCGATCATGGAGCGCATGGACGAGCGCCTGAAGCGCAAGGCAGAGCGCGAGGTGAAGCGCAAGACCGCGACCAACGCCCGCAAGCTCCGCCTCCCCGGGAAGCTGACCGACTGTTCCGGCGAAGGGGATGGCGAGACTGAATTATTCATCGTCGAGGGCGACAGCGCCGGCGGCAGCGCCAAGCAGGCGCGAGATCGCAAGACCCAGGCAATCCTGCCTATCCGTGGCAAAATCCTGAATGTCGCCAGCGCCAGCGCCGACAAGATTCGCGCCAACAGCGAGATAGCCGACCTGCTGCTCGCGCTGGGCTGCGGTAGTCGCAAGGACTGTAGCCCGGACGCCCTCCGCTACGACCGCATCGTGATCATGACCGACGCTGACGTCGACGGGGCGCATATCGCGACGCTGCTGATGACGTTCTTCTTCCAGGAGATGGCCGAGGTTGTGAAGAGGGGGCACCTGTTCCTCGCCCAGCCTCCGCTGTACCGGCTTACTGCGGGCAAGGAGAGCGCCTACGCGCGGGACGATGCCCACCGTGCAGAGCTCGAAGCCACCCAGTTCAAGGGCCGCAAGGTCGAGGTCGCGCGGTTCAAAGGCCTTGGCGAAATGAACCCGCAACAGTTGCGGGAGACGACGATGAATCCGGCCACCCGAAGCCTCATCCGGATCACCCTGCCCCCCGAACACGAACAGCGCCATGCGATTTCCGAGTTGGTGGACCAGCTTATGGGCCGCAATCCCGAGCACCGCTTCAACTTCATTCAGAACCATGCCGCTGACGTCGACCGCGATCTGATCGACGCCTAAGCATATTGCGCTTCCGGCCCGCCCCGCTTACCGCTTACGTAAGTGGAAAAAGGAAGATCGGGTATGATCGAGCGGTTTGAGGGCACGAGCAATTACATTGCCACGGAGGACCTCAAGGTCGCGGTGAACGCAGCTGTCACGTTGCGGCGGCCCCTGCTGGTGAAGGGTGAGCCGGGTACCGGAAAGACCGTTCTGGCCTACGAGATTGCCAAAGCAATAGATGCGCCGTTGATCGAGTGGAACGTCAAGTCCACCACGAAGGCGCACCAGGGACTGTACGAGTATGATGCAGTCGCCCGCCTACGCGACGGCCAACTCGGCGACGAGCGGGTCCACGACATCCGCAATTACATCAGGCGTGGAAAGCTTTGGGACGCTTTCACGTCGCCGAGGCTTCCGGTTCTGCTGATCGACGAGATCGACAAGGCCGATATCGAGTTTCCCAACGATCTGCTCCAAGAACTCGATCGAATGCGGTTCGACGTCTACGAGACACAGGAGACGATCGCCGCACAGGAGCGGCCAATCGTGGTCATCACGTCGAACAACGAAAAGGAGCTACCCGACGCATTCCTGCGCCGCTGCTTCTTCCACTACATCAAGTTCCCTGACCGCGACACGATGCGCGAGATCATTGAGGTCCACTATCCGGGAATACAGAAGGTGCTCGTTACGAAGGCGATGGATGTGTTCTACGAGATCCGCGAGGTGCCGGGCCTCAAGAAGAAGCCCTCGACCAGTGAACTGCTCGATTGGCTGAAACTACTCCTCAACGAGGACATGCCGCTCGAGGTGCTGCAGGACCGCGATCCCACCAAGGCGATCCCTCCGCTCCACGGCGCCTTGCTTAAGAACGAACAAGACGTGATGCTGTTCGAGCGCCTCGCCTTCATGGCCCGCCGGCAGGGCGCCTGACGGATGCCGGCGCAGCGTCTGCGGCCGGCAGACATTTCCCGGGCCTGAGACGTGGCACTCCGCCCCAACCTACGTCATGCTGGTTGGGGCAGTTGGCGCGCCTGTCTGCTGTGGGGCCTAGCCACGCTGGCGGTATCGCAGAGCTTCGGCCTGTTCATGCCCTCGGCGCTGGCGCACCCGATCCGTGGCGCATCTGTCGAAAATCCGGTTCTCGCTTTTGAGTTCGCGCGAAACTCGGCTCACCTCGACGCCGTTTTCGGCGTGCCCGGCGATCCGCTACGCGATTCCCGCATAGCCGGCATGATGCAAGGCAACGTGCTCGATTACGTTTTCATGGTCGTATACGGTTCGTTCGTCCTTGCGTTCTTCGGTGCTACCGCGTGGGCGACTGGCAACGATCGCTGGTGGTTGGCGGGGTGGCTGGGACCGTTCGCTGCGGTCTCAGACGCCATCGAAAATGTGCTGCTCTTGTCCATCAACTACGACATGGCGACTCCTGCTCCCGAGTTGACAATCCTCCCATTACCGGTTTGGTCGAAGTTCATTGCACTGGCGGTCGCCTGCGGGTGTGCCGCTCTCGCTCTCGCGCGACAGCGTGCTTGGCTGCCGGTGTTGCTATGTCTTCCGCCCGCGATTGTGATCTGGTTTGGTCTCGCCGCGCCGATGCGCTGGGGCGAGTCAGCAGTTGGTACGATTGCCGTCGCCTGGGTAACTATGCTGCTCTGGGCGGCATGGCGCACGTGTCGGCCAACGGCAGCCCATTCATCCCAATAACCTATGTAGTCGAAGGCTGGGCGCAATTGCCCGATAAGGCGCGCCCATGGGGGAAGCCCGCAAAGAGGGTCGCCACGAAATAGAAGTCTGGGGGCAGTATCGTATGTCTTCAGGCGTGAGGCGCGACGTGCCCATCAAGGACCTGTCGGAAACTGGCTGCCGCTTCTACGACAAGTTCTCGAGCCTCATGCCGGGCGCTGAGATTTCATTGCGGATCGAGACCTTGGGTCCATATAGCGCGACCGTCCGGTGGCAAGACGCCGGCTACGTCGGGATCGAGTTTGAACACCGGCTCTATGGCCCGATGTTCGATCACATCCGCTTGCGCCTTTCGCGCTAGTTCCTAGAGCACATAGGCGAGTTCGAAATCGCCCCAGCGGCGGCCGTTGATGACCAACGGAACGTAGACGTTGCGCACGATCTCGTAAGTGGTTCCGTCCCCTTCCTGGCGATAGACGGCCATCATGTATGGCTCGTTGCTCGCCTTGGCCTTGCGGTCGATCGGATCGAACAGGATGCGGCCATTGCGGCAATATTTGGTATCGTGCGCAATGTCGCCCGTCGGCTGGCGCGAGCGGTCGGAAACGTGGGTCGGCAAAAACCCTTGCATGTCCGCTTGGCTGCACATCTTGATCGGCCCGCCTTCCGCAACGACGCGGTCGTTCACCGGCCGCCAGTTGGTGTCCGCCCAGTCGCTCAGGCCGGTGCGGAACCGTTTCGGATTGCTCCCGGGCACCTCACGGTAATCGTTGTCGAATAGCGCTGTCGGGCTGAGCTTGCCTGCGGCAATGGCCTCTTCGGCCTGCGCAACGATCTCGCGCGCATAAGTCTGGGCCTTGTCTACCATCGCACTGTCGGCCGGAGACAGGCCCGCCTTCACCAGTTCGTCGAACATACCGCTCGCCGTCAGCTCCAAGTCCTCGATCCGGGAATGGGCGCCGGCGAGCTTTTGCTCATTGTCCATCGCCGCCTGATCGAAAGATTCGAGAACGGTTTGCACTGCGTGGACGTGGTCGCTGATCGTCGCAGTCGCTCGCGTGATTTGGTCGTTTTGCCCGTCGACTTCGACGATCAGTTCATTGACCGAACGCATGGTATGCTGGATCTGGCCGACCGAGACCTTCGCTTCCCCGCTGGCCCTGCCGCCACGTTCGATTTTGGCGATCACCTCGTCGGCTTCCTTGCCGAGCGTATCAATGGTCCGACCGATCTCCTCGGTAGCCCGGCGCGTGTCGCCAGCAAGGCTCTTCACCTCGTTTGCCACTACCGCAAATGTTCGTCCGGCATCTCCTGCGCGCATCGCCTCGATCGTCGCATTGAGGGCGAGTATGTTGGTCGTTTCGGCGATCTGATCGATTTCTTGGGCGCTCGAGCGCACTTGCGCCATCGCGGCGGCGAATCCAGTCACGTGCTGGGTCAAAGTCTCGACCAACTCTAGTAGCTCGGTGATCTGTCCGAGCGAGGACTGGATAAGCGCCGAACCTTCGCCAAGGCGCTCGATTGCCCGCTCCGACAGCAGCCTGGCCTCGTCGCTGGCCTGAGCAACGCGCATCTGGTCGGTTTCCAAGGCGGCGACCGTGTCCTGCAGCGCCGCGTGTTCCGATCGAAGCCGCTGGGAGGACAACATCACCGCATGTACGATACCTGCGACGTCCGTGCATCCAACGGTAACTTCGCCGCAGCTTGCCGATATCCGCTCGATGCCATGACCGGCAGCGATGTCGATTTTCTCGTGTTCCATGTGTCCCCTGCGCCCGAGAGCCCCTTATTGCTGGGCATAGGCCCCGCATGGTTAGCGAAGCTTTAAGCGAGGCCGCCTGCCGAGAGGGCAATCGCGCTGGCGCGGAAGGGGGGCGCAGGCTATGAACCTTACATGTTCTTCAACTTCGTCGACGAGCTGCGCGCGGCAGGCATTCCTGCAAGCTTCAAGGAACACCTCACGCTCCTCGAGGCGCTCGACAAGGACGTTATCGAGCAGACGCCAGAGGCATTCTACTATCTTTCGCGCGCGACGTTCGTGAAGGACGAAGGCCTGATCGATCGTTTCGACCAGGTGTTTCAGAAGGTCTTCAAAGGCGTCCTGACCGATTACGGCCAGCAGCAGGTCGAGATTCCGGCCGATTGGCTGAAAGCTATCGCCGAGAAATTCCTCACTCCGGAAGAGATGGAAGCGATCAAGTCCCTGGGCTCGTGGGACGAGATAATGGACACCCTCAAGAAGCGACTGGAGGAGCAGGAAAAGCGCCATCAAGGGGGCAACAAGTGGATTGGCACCGGCGGCACGAGCCCGTTCGGCAATTCCGGGTACAACCCCGAGGGCGTGCGAATCGGTGGTGAGAGCCAGCACAAGCGTGCGCTCAAAGTCTGGGAAAAGCGTGAGTACAAGAACCTCGACAACACGCGGGAGCTTGGCACTCGAAACATCAAGATGGCGCTGCGTCGCCTACGTCGGTTCGCCCGAGAAGGCGCCGCCGACGAACTCGATCTCGATGCCACGATCGAAGGCACCGCCAAGCAGGGATGGCTCGACATTCACATGCGGCCGGAGCGGCATAACGCGGTCAAGTTGCTGCTATTTCTGGACGTGGGCGGGTCGATGGACCCGTTCATCAAACTCGTCGAAGAATTGTTTAGCGCTGCTACGGCGGAATTCAAAAACCTAGAGTTCTTTTACTTCCATAACTGCCTCTACGAAGGCGTATGGAAGGACAACCGCCGCCGTTGGGCCGAACGCACCAAGACCTGGGACGTGCTTCACAAGTATGGCCACGACTATAAGATCGTGTTCGTCGGGGACGCGGCGATGAGCCCATACGAGATCACCCACCCGGGCGGTAGTGTCGAGCATATGAACGAGGAAGCCGGCGCCACCTGGCTGCACCGGGTGACCAACACTTACCCCGCGACGGTCTGGTTGAACCCCGTACCAGAGCAGCAATGGGGCTACTCGCAGTCGACCAAGCTCATCAAACAACTGGTTAACGACCGGATGTACCCGCTGACCCTCGACGGGCTGGACGATGCGATGCGCGAGTTGAGCCGCAAGCAAGGGTGAACTATATAGCGGCGTAGAGGTGTCGCCATGCGGATCGTACTATTGCCACTGTTCGCAGCCGTATCACTGTCTGCGGCGCCGGTGCCCCGGCCTCATGTATCGAGTTCATCTCCGGAAGCGTCGCAGCAATGCCGCGATCGAATTACGGAAGTTCGGGAGGCCGCGGGTCAGCCGCAACTTGACCGTTCGCCCGCAGTTCCCGGTGAGGGCTACCTGATCGCCGCAGTCCATAAGAGCGTCGGCGGATGTGCTGTAATGCAGATGCATCGCCGGATTGACGATCTGCGCCCCCTGCCGGAGGCCACTAGCGGGCCGGCGCGCCTTATTCCACTGCACAAGCGGTAGCCTGCTCTTGGCCGGGATGCGGGTTCGAGCGTAGGCCCGCCGCCAATGGACACTCAGCTATTCGTTATATGCGCGCTCACGTTCGGCATCAACCTGATCGGCGCCCTAGCCTATGCGGCCCGGATCGCCGGGGTCCGGACACGGCGTATCGCGATGAGCTTCGCCTTGTTTAACGTGCTGGTCCTCGTCAGCCGCACCGCGAATGGCTTCTTGGGGCCGTTTCTCGCAAAGCGCATTGAACGCAGGCTGCTCGAAGGTGGCGGAGAGTCGCTGGCGGCAGACTTCCGCATCGTGCTCGGGAGCGCGACGGCAGCGGTCATCGTTGGGATCGTGCTCGTTCCGACGGCGCAACGCCTCTTCGCCCGAGCGATCGGCCATTTCCAGCGGCATCGGTCCACGGGCAAGCTAATATTGCGTTCCGCCACCCCAGCCGGACTTCGGACTGTGCGCGAAGAAGTCTCGCTGCCGTCGCGAGGGAATTTGAGCGCCTTGCGCAAACCCTTGGGAGTTTCCTGGACCGTCCTGTTCGCCAATGCTGGGGCGCAGGCTCTTCTAACCGTCGGGGTCGTCGCCTCGCTCTACGCCGGCTATCTAGCGCCCGAGTTCCGGGTGACGGCGAGCCAGCTCTCGGCGGTAATAAACGGGTTTGCTACCATCCTCCTGTTCGCGCTGATCGATCCGCAGCTTTCAGTGATGACCGACGACGTTGTCGAAGGGCGCATCGAGGAATCGCTATTCCGCCGCACGATAGTCTGGATTTCATTCAGCCGCCTGGCCGGCACCGCCTTGGCACAGGCGGTTTTCCTGCCCGCCGCCATGCTGATTGCGGGGATCGCAGTCTACGTCTGACGATCGAGTTCGGTGTTAAGTCGCAAGCTACACCGCCAGAAAAAGAACGCAGGAATGAAGCCCAAGAATGCGGCAAAATAAAGTACCCAGCGCACCGAATCTTCGCCCGTTACCGGCTTGATGCCATCGGACAGCATTCCGAAGAACAACGGCCCCAGGCCGAGCCCGATAAGATTCTGGCAGAACAGCAGGATGGCAGTAGCCATCGCGCGCGCTTCAGGCCGCACCAGGCCTTGCACACTCGAATATGTCGGGCCGTAATACAACGAATTCAATAAGGTGGGGATCATCAACAGGGCCAAGGCCACCCGCCAGTCGGACGCGAAGTAAGCTGCGAAGGCCAGGGGCGCTGCTATCGCCATGCCTATCGCGGGGGCGGTCATCACGTGGCGGCGATTCTCGGAACCATACCGGTCGGCGATCCAGCCCCCGAGCCAGGTGCCCGCGATGCCGGCCACCCCTCCCCACACCCCGAACCAGAAACCGACCTCTCCGGGAGACATTCCGTGCGTCCGTTGAAAGAAGATCGTCGTCCAAGTACTCTTGCCATAGCTCAGGAAGGAGGCGGCGGTCCCTGCAACAAGCAAGAGGACGAACGCCCGAGAACCCAGGATGGCCCGCAGCGCCTCTCCGGTCGTCAGGACTTTCGGCGCGTCTTGCGTCGCGCGTGCGGCCATCATCGTTGCCCCGCGACGAGGGTCGCGTAGGACGAGCATCAGAATTCCAGCGAGCAGGATGCCAGGCAAGCCTACGATCATGAAGGCTTCGCGCCATCCGAGCCGATCCGCGAGCTGCCCTCCGATAAACATGCCGAGAAGCGACCCGATCGGGATCCCCATCGCGTAGAATGCCAGCGCGGACGAGCGGCGTTCCTTCGGCACGATATCGGCAATCAGGGAGTGCGCGGCCGGGGTGCACCCGGCTTCTCCGACCCCTACCCCGACCCGCGCCAGGAGTAACTGGACGAAGTTTTGAGCCTGCCCGCAGAGCGCAGTCATTGCCGACCAGACTGCCAGGCTCGCAGATATCAGCCCGATCCGGTTGGTGCTGGGCCGGTCCGAGTAACGCGCCAGCGGAAGGCCGAGGATGGTATAAAGAGCGGCAAAGGCGATGCCGGTCATCAAGCCGATTTGCGTGTCGTTGAGATCGAGATCGCGGGCTATCGGCTCCGCCAGAATGTTCACGATCTGGCGATCGATAAAGTTGAAGATATAGACAATCAGAAGGAGCCAAAGGACCAGTCTGGTCGAATTCTCCGCGCGCGGCGCTGCGATGCCTGCGGCCATGATCATCCTCTCCGCGACGAGTTATGCCCGTCTTTGCTGATCAAAGTCGGCGACCGCGCAGCGCGGGTCAAGTGCCGGATTCGAAAATTCAGTATCGCAACAACGGCGCGATTGCATCGCGCCACTCAGCCTCGTCCATAGCTGCTGTTCGGTCCAGATCACCTGGTTCCGCAAGGGGATTGTCGACCCATTCGCGCAGCACGGGCCCGCCGTTGATTACGTCGATCGCCAATCGGTCGAACTCGTATTCGTAGGCAAAGTCACGCCACAGGGGGTAATCCGGGTGAAGCCGCCGGATCGCCTTGAACGCCAGCGCCTGAAGGCGCCACGGGCGGAATGCGTCGTGGTCGTAGAACCGTTGCTCCGCGTGAATCATCAATCCGCTGCACAGCGATTTTGCATGCTTGTGAAACGTCGGTTCGAAGTAGCAGGGCCGGATCGCGCATCCGCAGAGCCAATGGGGTGCGAGCCGCTGCATCTCCGTGAGAACAGCACTCGAATCTACGCCGGGCGCGCCGAATAGCATCTCGAGTGGGCGCGTGGTGCCCCGGCCTTCCGATAGTGTCGTCCCCTCGAGCATGACCGTACCGGCGTAAGCTCGTGCCATGTTGAGCGAAGCTGCGTTGGGACTCGGATTGATCCACACGCGGTCTGTGGGCCAGCCGAAACCCGGGCCGGCTTCAGGCAACCAATGGTGCATCTCCACGACACGATACTCGACATCGAGACCGAACCGCCGGATGAACCAGTCGCCCATTTCGCCCATGGTAAGCCCGTGGCGCATCGGCATCTCCGCCGCGCCGACGAAACTTTCCTGCCCGGGTACCAGAAGCGTGCCCTCGACCGGACGTCCCGCCGGGTTCGGGCGATCGAGCACCCAGACCTCCTTGCCGTGCTGTGCCGCGGCCTCGAGCAGGTAAAGGAGCGTCGTCACGAAGGTGTATATGCGGCAGCCGAGATCCTGCAGATCGAACAGAAATACGTCGGCCGTGCTCATCATCTGCCCGCTGGGCCGGCGGACCTCGCCGTACAAGCTGAACACCGGAATGCCGTAGTCCGGGTCGACCTCGTCGCCCGTCTCCACCATGTTGTCTTGCTTGTCGCCCTTGAGCCCATGCTGCGGGCCGAACGCGCTGGTGATATTGACCCCAGCGGCAATGAGAGTGTCGAGACTGTGCGCGAGATCGGCGGTCACCGAAGCTGGATGCGCTACCAGCGCCACTCGTCTCCCGGACAGTTCGCGCAGAAGTTCCGGCTCACTCAGCAGCCGGTCGATACCGAATTTCATACGCGCTGAGGTGGCGCAAGCCTGGCGGCGAAGCAAGCCGGGTCGTGGAAGTCCGGCTTCGCTGGAGGATGGGCGATAGCCCAGTAACTGATCCCCCCGCCTTGCTCCTCGATCACCGCTGCGAAATTTGCCGCCGCCGGCAGATCCGGCAACAAGTCGCGAGGAATCGCGGCGTCGAAAATCGCGAAGCTGCTACCGATACGAATCGTGCAATCCGGCTCTCGCGAAGCGGGCCGATCCTCCATGCCGTGGCGATAGGCTTCGAAGTCGTAAGCTGCCCAGCGCTCCGAAGGCGACAAGTTCAACTCGACGTAGCTATCCCAGCCTTCCGGACGGAGAAACAGCTCGAAGCACGTGGTTCGCCACAGGCCATTCTCTCGGCCGCGCCCCGAGAATGACGGAACCACCAGCCCCTGGGCACCATCCACCCGCCATCGCACGCGCAGCCAAGCATCGTCCCATCCGATTATTTTTGCCTCGACACCGCTCACTCCGGCTGGAGGATCTGCCGGGTGCGCGCTCAGCTGATACGTTTGCATGCGCTCGCCCCCGTGCTAACCGCCCGCCCGCTATGAGCGAGTTCAAATCCGATCTTCTCCGCGTGCTTCAAGAGCGTGGCTATGTCCATCAGCTAACCGATGGGAAGGGGCTAGATGCCCTTGCCGCGCGTCAGATCGTTCCGGGATATATCGGGTTCGACGCCACCGCGCCTTCGCTTCACGTGGGTAGCCTGGTGCAGATAATGATGCTCCGCCGACTGCAACAGGCCGGACACAAGCCGATTGTCGTCATGGGTGGAGGCACGACGAGGATCGGCGACCCGACCGGGCGGGACGAAAGCCGCAAAATGCTCACCGGCGAGGATATCGAAGCGAACATTGTTGGCATCAGGACGGTCTTCGAAAAGCTACTCACCTTCGGTGATGGCCACACAGATGCGGTGATGGTCAACAATCACGATTGGCTCGGCCAGCTCGGGTATATCGAGCTGCTGCAGGAGGTAGGGACTCACTTCACCATCAACCGAATGCTGACGTTCGATTCGGTCAGGCTACGGCTCGATCGCGAACAGCCGATGACTTTTCTCGAATTCAACTACATGATCCTACAGGCCTACGACTTCCGGCATCTGTCGCGCAAAATGGGCGTCCGGTTGCAGATGGGTGGCAGCGACCAGTGGGGCAATATTGTCAACGGTGTCGAGCTCGGCCGTAGGATGGACGGCGCCGAGCTCTTCGGCCTGACCACCCCGCTCCTGACGACTGCCGATGGCGCCAAGATGGGAAAGACGGCGGCTGGAGCGGTCTGGTTGAACGAAGCTCAGCTCCCGGCATGGGATTTCTGGCAATTCTGGCGCAACTCGGACGATCGCGACGTGGGCCGATTCCTCCGTTTGTTCACCGACTTGCCGCTCGACGAAATCGCGCGCCTCGAGTTGCTGCAGGGTGCCGAAATAAACGCCGCGAAAGTCGTGCTGGCGAACGAGGTCACCAAGCTGGTCCGCGGCGCAGAAGCATCGCGCTCCGCCGAAGAGACGGCAGCAGCGACGTTCGCCGCTGGGGGTGCCGGGGAGAATCTGCCAGCGCTGCAACTCTCAACCGGGATGACCTTCGCTTCGGCGCTAACCGCATTGGGCTTCACGTCCTCTAACGGAGAGGCCAAGCGCAAGATTGCCGAGGGCGCGGTACGCCTGGATGGGGAGACCGTGCACGACGCTGCTGCACCCGCTCGACCGGGCCGCTTGAGCCTGGGAAAGAAGCGGCATGGCGTCCTGACCTGACCGAACTGGCGGCCCGCCGCCGAGCCGCTTTAACTCAATCTCAGCCTTTCTTGGCGATAAGTGGCCCGACCACACACAAGGGAGGGTCGTGGCACAGTGTCTGTTGGAGCTCAGCTTTCGGTCACCGATCTGCGCCGCGCGGCGCGGCATCCGGTCGATTACCCGGTGATCGCCGAGCACCAGTTGCGCGGCGACCTCAGACTCCACGTGGCCAACATCTCGGCCCACGGCTTCATGGTCGACGATGCCAAGGGCCTCGAACGTGGCGACCGGGTCATCATCCGCCTGCCCGAGGTTGGCCGGATTGAGGCCTATGTCATCTGGACTCGCGATGAGCGGGCGGGTTTTCAGTTCGAACGCATCATTCGCCTCGACGATTTCGTACGCATAATCGAATCGCTGCAGCCCAATCCCCGCCTGCGACGCGCGCGCTAGAAGCGAAGATTTCCTCCACGGCGAGCGCGCAGCGCTTGCTTGGCAGCGGCTGAACACGCTGTCATCTGCAGGCGGGTGAGCGAGCCAACATCCCCGCTGCAGATTGCCGATTTCCGCAAGTACTGGGCAGCCCGCTTCATTGCCGTGCTGGCGACCATTTCGATGGTCGTTTTGATCGGCTACCAAACCTACGACATCGCCCGGTCGGATTATGGCATGACGCCGTCTGCCGCAGCATTCCAGCTTGGTTTGCTGGGTCTTGCCCAGTTTGTGCCCCTGTTTTTCCTGACACCTGTGGCCGGTATTGCCGCTGACCGGTTCGACCGTCGGCGGGTGGTCATGTTCGCCAACGGAATCGACGCGGGCATCGCCCTCGCCTTGGCCTGGACCACCTGGAACGACGCGCTCACGCTGCCCTTGCTGTTTATCCTGGCGGCGCTGCACGGCACTGCCCGTGTGTTCAACGGCCCCGCGTTCAGCGCCATTGCGCCCAACGTCGTCCCTCCCCCGCTATTGCCCAAGGCGATCGCGATGTCGGCAATCTCATGGCAGGTCGGCAGCGTCGCAGGGCCTGCGCTGGGGGGCGCGTTGTTCGCGTGGTCTCCCTCGCTGCCGTACTTCCTGTCCGCAGCCTTGTTGGTGATGTCCGCCACTTTAGTGGCGCTCATTCGCCCCGTCCGTGCGGTGCATGACGGCCCGACTCTGCATCCTGTCGGTCAAATGATCGACGGGTTCCGCTTCGTGAAGCGTGAACGGTTCCTGATGGGCTGTATCACCCTGGATCTTTTCGCCGTGCTCCTCGGAGGCGCGACCGCGATGCTTCCCGTGTTCGCCCGAGACATCCTCGAGGTCGGACCCGTCGGTCTCGGACTCATGCGCGGAGCCCCCGCGGTGGGCGCAGTCTTGGTGGGCCTGTGGTTGTCGTGGAGGCCTCTAGAGAACAATGTCGGAGTGAAAATGCTCTGGGCAGTCGTCGTCTTCGGCATCGCCACCATCGTCTTCGGCTTGTCGCGCGATTTCGGCCTGAGTCTGGGCGCGCTGGCGGTGTTAGGTGCGGGCGACATGGTCTCCGTCTTCGTGCGTAACAGTCTGGTGCAGCTCAACACCCCGGATGTCATGCGCGGGCGGGTGTCTTCGATATCCGGACTGGCCATTTCCGCTTCCAACGAACTCGGCGAAATGCAATCGGGCATCGCTGCAGCGCTTCTGGGCGCCGTCGGAGCGGTAGTATTCGGCGGCCTGGGTGCTATCGTGATCACCGGCATCTGGGCCTGGCTCTATCCGGAGTTACGCCGGGCACGGACGTTTTCCTCGCAGTACCTCGACGAGCAAACCGCACGGGAGATTCTCAAATGAAGGCCGACAGTGTTCTCGCCACTATTGGCGGCACCCCCCACATTCGCCTTTCGCGCTTGTTTCCGGATCATGAGGTCTGGGTCAAAAGCGAACGGGCCAACCCTGGCGGCTCGATCAAGGACCGTATTGCGCTTGCGATGGTAGAGGACGCCGAGAAGTCGGGCGCGCTCAAGCCCGGCGGCACCATTATCGAGCCTACCAGCGGCAACACCGGCATCGGCCTTGCCATGGTAGCGGCGGTCAAGGGCTACAAGCTGGTGCTCGTCATGCCGGAGAGCATGAGCCTCGAACGCCGCCGCCTCATGCTCGCCTACGGGGCGACTTTCGACCTCACCCCGCGCGAGAAAGGCATGAAGGGCGCCTTGGAGCGCGCGACCGAACTCGCAGCGCAGACCCCGGGGGCGTGGATCCCCCAGCAATTCGAGAACCCGGCAAACATCGCCGTTCACGCGGGGACGACAGCGCAAGAAATACTCGCCGACTTTGCCGACACACCGGTCGACGTCCTTATCACCGGCGTTGGCACCGGTGGCCACCTGACGGGCTGCGCGGAGGTTCTTAAGCGAACTTGGTCCGGCATGAAGGCTTATGCAGTGGAACCTACGCTCTCGCCGGTGATCAGCGGGGGCCAGCCCGGTCCGCATCCGATCCAGGGCATTGGCGCAGGTTTCATTCCCGGCAACCTCCACACGCAATCGATCGATGGTGCCATTCAGGTCGACCCGGAGGCGGCCAAAGCAATGGCCCGTCGGTGCGCGAGCGAGGAGGGATTGTTGGTCGGCATTTCAAGCGGCGCTACCCTAGCCGCCATTGCAGAAAAGCTGAAAGAACTGCCACCTGCTTCACGCGTGCTCGGTTTCAATTACGACACTGGCGAGCGTTATCTGTCGGTGCCAGACTTTCTGCCCGAGTAGGGTCACCCAAGCTTAGGCTGGCGCAGCCATCGGACGGCGGTTGCCATCTGATGAGATCAAGGTCCGATGGCGCCCCAACCAACGCAGTTAGGGATGCGGGCGAGGAGACTATACAATACTTTGACGTCGCGCTGGACGAAGGGCGATCATAGCGCCCACTCCCAAGCCCGATGCACCGGCTACTCCGAATTTCACAGCATTGGACAGGGGCGAATCCAGCGCTCCAGTGCTTCCCGTCCACCACCACGCGAGCACTTCGAGCACAAGTTGGCCGGCAAAAAGGGTCGCCGTGCCGACCACCACACCAATTATTACGCGCAGGATCTGCCTCAACTTGCTTCCTCCAACCTGTAGTCGCGGAATCGCTCGCGCAGGTCCCTCTTGCTGATCTTGCCCGTCCCGGTGTGCGGAATCTCATCGACGAATTCGATGGCGTCGGGCAGCCACCATTTGGCAACTTTGTCGCTCAGATGCGCCATCACGTCGCCTGCGGACACTGCCGATCCCTTCTTTGCGACGCACACCAGGATTGGGCGTTCGTCCCACTTGGGGTGAGGAATGCCGATAGCCGCGGCCTCTGCAATCCCGGGGTGACCGACTGCCGCATTCTCAAGTTCGACGGAGCTTATCCATTCGCCGCCGGACTTGATCACGTCCTTGGTTCGGTCGGTTAGCTGGAGGGTACCGTCGGGGTAGATGACCGCCACGTCCCCGGTGTCGAACCACTGCCCGTCGACCGTCGCGTCTTCATCGGCCTTGAAATACCGCTTGATTACCCACGGACCGCGGATCTGAAGGGCGCCCGAGGTGACCCCGTCGCGAGGCAGGACTTTGTTCGGATCGTCAAGATCAACACAGCGGAGTTCGACACCGAACGCCGATCGGCCCTGCTTTGACACCACGTTGACCTGCTCGTCGAACGACAGGCTGTCCCAGTCGAACGGATAAGCACCGGTCGTCCCGATCGGGGAGGTCTCCGTCATTCCCCAGGCGTGCGCGACGCGCACTCCGTTCTTCATCAGACGTTCGATCATGAAGCGCGGGCAAGCCGATCCGCCGATTATGGCGGTGGTGAGCTTCCCTAGGTCGCGCACGTCCTTGCCGATCGAATCGAGGTGTTGGAACATGCCGAGCCATACGGTGGGCACGCCGGCTGAGTGCGTCACCTGCTCCCTGTCGAACAGCTCACACAGCACAGCGGGATCGTTGACCGCCGAATACACGAACTTGATGCCGGGGATCGTGCCCGACCAGGGCAGGCCCCAGCTGGCCGCGTGGAACATCGGCACAATGGGAAGCATAACCGCCCGAGAATCGAAGTCGAAGATGTTCGGCTGCACGCCGGCCATTGCATGGAGCACCGTCGAGCGATGCTCGTAGAGCACCCCCTTAGGATTTCCTGTCGTGCCGCTGGTATAGCAGAGCATGCAAGGGTCGCGCTCCTCGACACAGGCCCATTGCGTATTGCCGTCGAACCCGCCGATCCACTCTTCGAAGCCTAGCACATCCGCGCCCGCCGGCGGGTCGAAGCAAACCATGGTGGTCAAAGTGGGCCAGCGACCGCGCATCCGGTCGATGATCGGCTGAAAGACCGCGTCGTAAAGAAGCACGCGATCATCGGCATGATTGACGATGTACTCGAGTTGCTCGTCGAACAGCCTGGGATTTATGGTGTGCAGCACTCCGCCGACGCCGACCGCGCCGTACCACGTCACCAGATGGCGACTGTGGTTCATCGCCAGCGTTGCTACGCGATCACCCTTGCCCACCCCCGCCGCGGTGAGCGCTTGGGTCATCTTGAGCGCATCTCGCCGGACTTCCGCCCAAGTCGTGCGTGTTTCGGTGCCGTCGGCCCAGCGGGTCACGTGCTCGCGCTGGCCGTATTCGCGCGCGGCGTGATCGATCAGGTGGGTCACCACGAGATCCCAGTCCTGCATCGCTCCGAGCATATTTTCTCTCCCTGGTGCTACCGACCCGAGCGCCGGTGACGAGGGCGGCTCAGGCAACCAGTCGCAGGTTAGGCCCGCGCTGGGTCGTTAACTGCACATTGGCAAGTCCATCGACGCTTGCCAAGCGCTCGGCGAGTTCGCCGTCGAGCTGGAAATCCAGGCCAATGCGGACGAGTGGGTCGCCCTCCACCCCCGTACGCAATCGAACGCGCACCTCACCTCGGCCATCGGACCCACGCTGAAGCTCGGCCTTCAACGCAGACAAAGCTTCAGGGCGGTCGACATCGACCGTCAGAAGCATTCGGGCGGCGGCCCTTACGTCGCGCAGTGGACGAGCCCCCCGTACTGTAATGCGGGGCGGCTCATCGGGGGTCGGGCTGTCGAGTTCGACATTGAGTAGCACGCAGGTGCTCTCCTCTGCCCACTTCACGAAGCTGGACACCAGCGATTCTTCGAAACAGGCAGCCGAGAACTGGCCGGAGGTGTCGGAGAAGTCGGCGCGCACGAAGTCCTTGCCCTTGCGAGTACGACCCTTGTTCACTTTCTCGATCATCGCGGCCATCACGGCGGAAGCCCGACCGCCGGAAGGGGCCGCGCTATCCATCAACGAAGCGTAGCTGCGGGCTCCATTGGCGGAGGCGATGGCACGATATCCTTCGACGGGGTGGGCCGAGAAGTAGAACCCGAAGTTGTCGCGCTCCTTGGCCATGCGATCCACTCTCGACCATTCTTCGGCGTCCTTGAGGCGCAACCCCGTGTCCGGTTGCACCTCACCCCCGAACAGCGCGGCCTGTCCGCTTTCCCGCTCGCGGTTGGCTGCCTCGCTCACGGCCAGGAGCAAGTCGACATTTGCGAACAGTTTGCCGCGATTGGGCTCGAGTTGGTCGAGCGCGCCAGCGGCGATCAATCCCTCGAGCTGGCGAGAATTCATCGACCCTTTGGGAAGCCGTGCGAACAGATCGTCCAGCGTCTCATACCAGCCATTCGCTTCACGTTCGGCAACGAGTGCTTCCATCGCCTTCTCGCCGACGTTCTTGATCCCCGCCAGCGCGTACCTGACGGCATAGCCGTCGTCGGTTCGCTCGACGGTGAACTCCGCTTCGGAACGATTGACGTCCGGCGGCTCGATCCTGATCCCTGCCCGCCGGGCATCGTCTACGAACACCGCCAGCTTCTCCGATTGGTGCATGTCAAAGCACATCGACGCGGCGTAAAACTCCTCCGGATAATGCGCCTTGAGCCATCCGGTCTGATAAGCGAGCAGTGCGTAGGCGGCCGCATGACTCTTGTTGAAGCCGTAGCCCGCAAACTTGTCGATCAGGTCGAATAGTTCGTTCGCTCGCTTCGTCGGAATTTGCGACACTTCGGCGCAGCCATCGACAAAGCGCTGGCGCTGCGCATCCATCTCAGCTTGCACCTTTTTACCCATCGCACGCCGCAACAGGTCGGCATCGCCGAGCGAGTAGCCGGCGAGGATTTGCGCAGCCTGCATGACCTGCTCCTGGTAGACGAAGATCCCGTAGGTTTCGCCCAGGATGCCCTCTAGCTTTGGGTGAGGGTATTCAATCGTGACTTCGCCGCCCTTGCGCTTGCCGAAGAGTGGAATGTTGTCCATCGGGCCCGGTCGATAGAGCGACACGAGCGCGATGATGTCGCCAAAGTTGGTTGGCTTCACCGCGGTGAGCGTGCGGCGCATACCTTCTGATTCGAGCTGGAAAACGCCGACAGTGTTGCCGCTCTTCATCAACTCGTAAACCGCGGGATCGTCGAGCGACAATGCGCTCAGATCGATTGTAACCCCGCGCTTTTGCAGCAGTTCGACTGCTTTCTGCAACACCGAAAGCGTCTTCAGCCCGAGAAAGTCGAATTTCACCAGCCCGGCGCTTTCGACATGCTTCATGTCGAACTGCGTTACCGGCATGTCGGAGCGCGGATCGCGATATAGCGGAACGAGCTGAGCCAGCGGCCTGTCGCCGATCACCACGCCCGCGGCATGGGTCGAACTGTTGCGCGGATAGCCCTCGAGCTGCATCGCGAGGTCGATCAACCGGCGCACTTCGTCGTGGCTATCGTACTCGCGTTTGAACTCGGCGATGCCGTTCAGAGTACGAGGAAGCGTCCAAGGATCTGTCGGATGGTTGGGTACCATCTTGCACAGTCGGTCCACGTGGCCATAGCTCATCTGCAGGATGCGACCAGCGTCTCGCAGGACCGCGCGGGCCTTAAGCTTACCGAACGTGATGATCTGCGCCACGTGGTCTTGACCGTACTTGGCCTGGACGTAACGGATCACTTCGCCGCGACGCGTTTCGCAGAAATCGATGTCGAAGTCCGGCATCGAAACACGCTCGGGATTGAGGAACCGCTCGAACAGCAGGCCCAGCTGGATCGGGTCGAGATCGGTAATGGTCAGCGACCACGCGACCAAGCTTCCGGCCCCCGATCCACGGCCGGGACCCACTGGAATGCCGCTGTCCTTGGCCCATTTGATGAAGTCGGCAACGATCAAAAAGTAGCCCGGAAAGCCCATCTGATTGATGACGTCGATCTCGAACTCGAGCCGGTCGAGGTATACTCGCAATTCGTCGTCCGAGAGTTCGCCATATTTCTCGAGACGGGCGGCAAGGCCCCTGCGCGAATCCTCGGCCAGCATTCGCGCCTCACCCTCCAGGTCGCCGGCAAGGCTGGGCAGGATGGGGTCCCGCTTCGGCGGCGCGAAGGCACATCGCTGGGCGATCACCAAGGTATTGGCGACGGCTTCCGGGAGGTCCGCGAAAAGCTCCTCCATCATTGGCGCCGATTTGACGAACGCCTCAGGGTTGGAGCGGGGCCGCTCGGCGGCATCGATGTGTGTCGAATGCGCGATGCACAACATCGCATCGTGCGCCGGATGGAAATGCGGATCACCGAAATTGGCCGGATTGGTCGCAACGAGCGGCAAGTCGCGGGAATATGCCAGTTCAATCAGCCGATCCTCGGCCTCATCGCAAACCGCGCTGCTGCGGCGCGCGAGCTCGACGTAAAGGCGCCCTGGGAAGAGGGCGGTCAACTTGTGACAAAGAGCGTCGGCGTCGTCCAGGCGCCGGTCAGCCAGAAGCCGCGTCAAAGCGCCCTCGCCTGCTCCGGTCAGCGCAATCAGACCTTCGCTTCGCCCCTCGAGGTCACCAAAGTGAACGTGGGCGGGTAGCTCGACAGGCCGGGCGAGGTGGGCGTGGCTGACCAGATGGCAAAGGTTGCCGTAGCCTACATCGTCTTGCGCAAAGAGCGGCAGGTAATCGATCGTCTCGCCAGCAGTGTCCCGCGCTACGCCGAGCAGCGCCCCGATGATCGGCTGCACGCCCTTCTCGAAGCAGGCCTTGGCGAAGGCGACGGCACCGTAAAGCCCGTTCCGGTCGCAGATCGCAATAGCCGGAAATCCACGCTCCTTGGCCAGTTGAGCGATCGCCTTCGGATCGATCGCACCCTCGAGCATCGAGTAGCTCGACATGACGCGCAAAGGGACGAACGGGGCGTGAGCCATAAGCGCTAGATGAGGGGCGTTCGCGCGATTCGCAAATGGCCGCGAGGGCCCTTTTGTCCACAGCCGCTAGAGCAGCTTCGCGATGTCCTTCTCGATGCTTGCAGGCGCATCGGTCGGCGCGTAGCGGCGTACGACATTACCTTCGCGGTCGATCAGGAATTTGGTGAAGTTCCATTTGACCGACTTCGACCCCATCAGCCCGGGCGCTTCCTTCTTCATCCAGTCGTAAAGCGGGCTCGCGCTCGCACCGTTGACATCGACTTTCCTGAGCACCGGAAAAGTCACGTCATAGGTCAGCTTGCAGAAGCTGGCGATCTCATCCGCATTGCCAGGCTCTTGCGCCCCGAATTGGTTGCAAGGAAAGCCGAGCACCTCGAAGTCCTTGTCGGCGTATTTGCGTTGCAGCGCCTCCAGCCCCTCGTACTGCGGCGTGAAACCGCATTTGCTGGCAACGTTGACCACCAGCAGAACCTTGCCGAGCTTTTCCGATAGGTCGAGCGGCGAGCCGTCCGGCTTTTCGACGGTGAAATCGGCAATTGTCGTCATTATCCCTCCTCCTTCTTGCGGGGGCGGTAGATGAGGTCGAACGTGGTCACCCAAGTGAGGCCATGGTCGCCCGAAAACTCGCCGTGCTGCCGGACCGCATTGGTCTCTACGCGCGAGTAGGTCATGCGGGTGAGGCCGTCTTCGCCATTCGGACCGGAACCTCGCCAGGAGCCGGTCAGGACCATCTTGCCGGGAACCGGACCGCCGACGAACTGGACCGGCCCGGGCGCGGATCCGATCCAGGTCTGATACCACTGGCGCGAGACCGGGTCGTAGCCGTTCAGGCTTCCGCCGACATTACCGCTAAGCGGCCTCCAGTTCTCGCGGATCGCGCATCCAGCGTAGAGCTTCTCGATCGTGCTGTGCGCGATGGGCATATCGGCTCCGGCAGGGGTGACATCCCATTCGCCAACCCAGAAGTCGAACGCCGCGTACTCAATACCTTCGCATTTCGGTGGTGTCGGGGCGGGAGGTGACGATCCGGCCGTCTGGGCGAGGAGCGCGATTACAAGTCCTGCCGATACCATTGTTGCCTCCCCACCCCACCTAAGCGCGCGAGACTACTCCAAGCGCCCGTCGTGCAAGCGTACCACGCGGTCCATGCGGCGCGCCAGCCGCTCGTTGTGCGTGGCAACCAGCGCCGCACTCCCCTCACCCCTGACGAGGCCGAGGAACTGCTCCAGAACTACGTCGGCCGTGTGCTCATCGAGATTGCCGGTGGGTTCGTCCGCCAACACAAGCTGGGGCCGATTAGCGAGTGCACGGCCAACGGCAACGCGCTGTTGCTCACCTCCGGAAAGCTGGCTCGGGCGGTGATCGAGCCGATGCCCGAGCCCCAGCGAACTAAGAATTACCCGCGCCCGCTCGTCTGCCTCGATTTGGCCCCGCCTCGCGACCAGCTGCGGGATGACCACATTCTCGATCGCATTGAAGTCGGGCAACAGGTGGTGGAACTGATAGACGAAGCCAAGATGTTCGCGGCGGAGCTTCGTCCGACCCTCGGGCGGCAGTCCACTCGCGTCGATCCCAACGATTTCGATCTTACCGCTGAACCCGCCTTCGAGGAGTCCGACCGCCTGCAGCATGGTGGATTTGCCCGACCCCGACGGCCCGAGCAGCGCGACGATCTCGCCAGGCTCAATCGACAGGTCGATCCCGCGCAATACGTCGATCCGAACACCCCCCTGCTCGAACGAACGTGCCAGACCGGTCAAGCGGACAACAGGCTCGTTACTCATAGCGCAGAACCTGCACGGGGTCGGTATTGGCTGCCTTATACGCCGGGTAGAGCGTAGCCAGGAAGCTGAGCAAAAGCGCCAGCAAGGCGATTCCGACGATTTCGGCGGGGTCGGCGCGCGCTGGTAGGGTGGTAAGAAAACGTACGGAGGGATCCCACAAGTTCTGACCTGTCACCGCGGAGATCACATTCACGATCCCCTGGCGGAATAGAAGAATGACGAAGCCGAGTACGAGGCCCGTCCCTGCCCCTACGGCGCCGATCGTGAAACCGGCTGTTACGAATATCTTGAGCAGCGACCGCCGCGTCGCGCCCATCGTCCGCATGATGGCGATATCACGCGTTTTCGCCCGTACCAACATCACGAGGCTCGAGAGGATGTTGAATGCTGCCACTAACACAATCATCGATAAGGCGAAGAACATCGCCACTCGTTCGACCTCGAGAGCCTCGAACAGCGACTCGTTGATCTGCTTCCAGTCCGACACCACTGCTTTGCCGGCAAGTTGCCTGCCAAGCGGGGCGAGGTACTCCGCTGCCTTATCGGCATCGTCGGTGGTCACCTCGATCATCCCGATCGTATCGCCGGTCAGCATCAGCGTTTGCGCGTCGGCAATGGGCATCACGACGAAGGCCTTGTCGTAGTCGTACACGCCGATGTCGAAGATGCCCGCGACGCGGTAGCCGACCTGTCGCGGCACCGTGCCGAAGGGTGTCGAGCGGCCGGCCGGATTGATGATGGTGATGGTATCGCCCACCTGAGCGCCGATGTTCTCCGCCAGCCGAGCTCCCAACGCAACTTGTGCGGCATCCGGTTTCAGCAGGGCGAGACTGCCGGCGACGAGTTTTTCTTCCAGCTTGCCGATGTCCTCCGCCGTATTGCCACGCACGAGAACGGCCTCCACCCGGCCGTTGAAGGTGACGAGGAGCGGCTGCTCAATGAGCGGACTGGCGTCGACCACGCCCGGGGTCTGACGGACCTGCTGGAGAATGCCCTGCCAGTTATCGAGCCGGCCGCCGTAGGCTTGGATGATCGCGTGCCCGTTTAACCCGACAATCTTGTCGAGCAGCTCCGCGCGAAATCCGTTCATCACGCTCATCACGACGACGAGCAGCGCCACCGACAGCATCACCACGCCGACGCTGATCCCGGCGACGAGCGCAATGAAACCCTCGCCCTTCCCGGGCAGCATGTAGCGCTTGGCGATTGTCCATTCGAATGGGGAGAGGATCAAGGAAGCCGTTTCGTTCAGCGGAAGTTTCGGCCGGCGGTGTAGGGATGCAGCACGCCGCGTGCAACGGGTGATGGCCGACAGCTTGGCCTTGTCATAGTGCGCCGCAATCGCCATTGAGCCGCCGAGCAGCGAGGCCCGCCCAGCCGATGACCATAAATCACCCGTTCGAAACCGCGGATGGCGACAAGCTCCGCGAAGAGTGCGGCGTATTCGGCGCTATCGGAGCGATGGATGCGGCAGCCGTGACGGCGCTCGGCTTGCATGCGCTCCAGCATCGCGGTCAGGAGGCCGCGGGAATTACCAGCTTCGACGGCCAAGAGTTCTACTCGAGACGCGGCCAGGGGCATGTTGCCGAGAACTTTTCCTCGCATGGCGCGCTTGCCGAATTGCCGGGGACAATGGCCGCCGGCCATGTCCGTTATTCCACAACCGGCGGCGCCGGACTGCGCAATGTGCAGCCGCTCTACGCCGATCTGGCCTCGGGCGGCTTTGCCGTCGCACACAACGGGAACATCTCGAACGCGCAGACCCTGCGCGATCAGTTGGTTTCCAAGGGTGCGATCTTCCAGTCGACCTCCGATACCGAAGTGATCATCCATCTCGTGGCCACGAGCCGCTACCCGACGACGATCGATCGTCTGATCGACGCCTTGCGCCTGGTCGAAGGTGCCTACTCCCTGATCGTGATGACCCCAGAAGGCATGATCGCTTGCCGCGATCCCCTCGGCATCCGGCCGCTGGTGATGGGCAAGCTCGGCGACGCAACCGTTTTCGCGAGCGAGACGGTCGCCTTCGATGTCATCGGCGCCGACTTGGTTCGACAGGTCGAGGCGGGGGAGATCGTGCGAGTCGACTTCGATGGCAAGGTCACCACGCTGCGGCCGTTCGGCAATCACCACCCCAGGCCCTGCATCTTCGAGCACGTCTATTTCAGCCGCCCCGATTCGATCTTCGACGGACGCTCGGTTTACGAAGCGCGCAAGGCCATAGGGCGCGAACTGGCAATAGAAGCGCCGGTCGAGGCGGATCTGGTCGTCGCGGTTCCCGACAGCGGCGTGCCGGCGGCGATCGGATACGCCCAACAGTCGGGGGTGCCGTTCGAACTCGGCATCATACGATCGCACTACGTGGGCCGGACGTTCATCCAGCCTGGCGACAGCGCGCGCCACTCGAGCGTGAAGCGCAAGCACAACGCCAACCGCGGACTGGTCGAGGGCAAGCGCATCGTCCTGATCGACGATTCGATCGTGCGTGGCACGACGAGCATGAAAATCGTCGAGATGATGCGCGATGCCGGCGCGACCGAGGTTCACTTCCGGGTCGCTAGCCCACCCACCGCGCATTCGTGCTTCTACGGCGTCGACACGCCGGAGCGCTCGAAACTTCTGGCGGCGCGAATGGACGTCGAGCCCATGCGTGAGTTCATCAAGGCAGATAGCCTCGCCTTCGTTTCGATCGACGGGCTGTATCGGGCGGTCGGGGAGCAATCGCGCAATCCATTGCGCCCGCAGTTCTGCGACGCATGTTTCAGCGGCGACTATCCGACCGCGCTCACCGACCTGGCGATGCGCGAAGAGCGCGAGCCACAGCTGTCGTTCCCTGTCAACAAGGTTGCGTAAGTGACTGACGGCAAAGTGCTCGAGGGGCGGGTTGCGCTCGTGACCGGCGCTAGCCGAGGGATCGGTGCGGCGACAGCGCAAGCGCTTGCCGCTAGCGGCGCGCATGTCGTCCTAACCGGTCGCGACGTCAAAGCGCTCGAGACGGTGGAAGACTCGATACACGCGGCAGGCGGGACATCGACCATTGCTCCGCTCGATCTGTCCGAGGCGGACGGTATTCCCCGGCTTGCCGCTGCCACTGCGCAGCGCTGGGACCGTCTCGACATCTTGGTGATCAACGCGGCATATCTTCCGACGCTGACTCCGGTAACGCAAATCGATCCCAAGCAGCTAGGTCAGGCGCTGACGGTGAACGTGCTCGCTACCCAGGCGCTAATTGCCGCATTCGACCCGCTCCTCAAGCGGGCGGGTCATGCGCGGGTGATTGGCGTCACCACGTCGGTCGCGACGCAGCCTAGGGCGTTCTGGTCGGCGTATGCCGCCAGCAAGGCAGCGTTCGAGGTTATGCTCGACTGCTATGCGATGGAGGTCGAGAAGCTCGGCGATACGCGAGTGGCGATAGTCGACCCGGGTGCGACCCGGACCGCGATGCGCGCCAAGGCCTATCCCGGCGAGGATCCAGCGAGCGTCAAGCCGCCGGAAGACGTCGCCGAGCGCATTCTTTCCTTGCTCGCGCAGGACTTTCCGACGCGCCACCGCGAACGTCCTTAGTAATCGCTTAACCTACCTCCGAAACCATCCGGAAAGCAGCTTGCGGCACCGTCCGCCTAGTCTAACCGCGATGCGCGCGGGAAAGACCTTGAGTGGAACGCCAGCAAGGGCTCGATGACGCCATGATCAACACGCACGAACGCTATGCTCTGGCTTCGCAGGAAGACCGGTGCTCACCGCGCACGAAGATCAGCATCCCCGCGCAGTTGCGCGCTTCGGGCGGCCGCCCCTTTCGCACCGTAGTCCACGATCTGTCGATCTCCGGGTTCTCCGCTGCGGCCATCAACCGTATGCACGTGGGCCAATTCTGCTGGCTGACGCTGCCCGGGCTTGAATCGCTGCAGGCCGAGGTGGTTTGGTGGGACAATTGCATCGCGGGTTGCGCGTTTTCCGAGTTGCTGAGCCCTATCGTGCACGACAACATTCTTACTCGCTATACCAGCGGCGGCGTGTTCCGGCCGGTTATCTAGCTAGCGGCCGCTCGCCGCGATCAACTGATTCACGAGCGCCAGCCGCGCGGTCGAGAACTCGCGGCCGGTCGCTTTGGGCCAGCTCGAGACAATGGCGATTACCATACGGCGTTCGGGTACGATCGTGATCGACTGGCCGAAGATCCCCTGCGCGCCGTAGTTTCCACCCGGGTAGGACCACCACTGGTAGCCGTAGCCAAATCCCGGGCCCGACGGGTTGGTATCTCCGAAATCGACCTGCGGCGCACCCGCGCTGGCGAACCAGCCGGACGGAACCGACGGTTGCCCGCCCTCGAGCGCAAACTGTCCCATCCGGGCGTAGTCGGCGAGGCTGAGCGAGAGGCAGCAACCGCCGATGTTCCCGCCAGTCAGGTCGCTCATCCAGAACAGGCCGCCGGCAAAGCCTGCCGGGTCCACGATCTTGCTTTTGCTGTAGGCTGCCAGCGACTGCCCGGTGGCGGCGGCAACCAAGTCCCCGATCAGATTCGTCTCCAGCGTCTTGTACACCCATTTGCGGCCGGCAGGCGCCTCACGGTCCAGAGCCTTGGCATACGTGATGGCCTGCGATTCACCGGCGACCGGGGCGATCTGAAGCATCTTCGCCACGTCGCTGGCCGGATCCGTGTAGTCCTCGTTCCATTTCACCCCCGAGGTCATCGTCGCCAGCTGCTCGACGCTCACGCCGTCGTAAGCGGTCCCCGCCAACCGCGGCAGGTACTTCGTGACCGGATCGTCCATGTTGGCGATGAAGCCGTCTTTCACCGCCGCGCCCAGCAGGGTCGACGTGAAGCTCTTGGCAACGGAGAAGCTCGTCCAGCGCTGGTCGGGTCGGAAGCCGAGCCCGTACTTTTCGTAGCGCACACGCCCGTCCTGCAGAACCATCATGCCGGCGGCACTCTGCGACGCCAGATACCCATCGAGCGCAGCCAACGTGGCTGCGTCGAAGGGCGTGCCAGCGGGAAGGGCTCGCACCTTTGCCGCCGGAGCCACCTCGATGCCGGCAAAGTAGTCCTCCATGCGACGGAAACGGTCGGCCCGGGTCGCATCGTCCCAGAACAGCACTTGCTGGTCCGCCAGTGGCACGACGTTGCGCGGCTGCGTGACTCGTACCGGCTGCTCCCCCGGTACCGTGGCGCACGCGGTCAACGCCAACGCGGCCAGTGCTATGGACAGATGGCGCATCATTGCTCCTTGATCAGGGTCACTTGGTGAACGTCGATCCCGCATCCCCGGAACCCGCCTTCGCAGTACATCAGGTAGTAGCGCCAAAGGCGCACGAAGCGTTCGTCGAAGCCGTCGGGCAGGCGGCCGTCCGCTACCGCGGCATCGAAGTTGATCCGCCACAGCCGCAGCGTCTCGGCATAGTCCTGTCCGAAGTCCGCCTGTTCGGTCCATGCCAGCCTGCGCTCTTCCGCCAGTCGGCGGAACTCGCTGGTCTTGATCAGCAAGCCGCCCGGGAAGATGTAAGCCTGGATGAAGTCCGCGCTCTTGGCATAGGCCTCGAACAGCTCCTCCTTCATCGAGATGAACTGGATTGCCGCACGCCCGCCCGGCTTCAGGTTGCGCGCCACGCAGTCCAAGAAATGAGGCCAGTATTCCCGGCCCAATGCTTCGACCATCTCGACACTGACGACCGCGTGGTACTGTCCCTGCGTGTCGCGGTAGTCCTGCTTGAGAAAGCGAGGGTTGGCCGGATCGTTCGCCTTCTCGCGGCACCACGCGAGCTGTTGGTCCGACAAGCTGATCGCATCGACCTGGGTGCGGCCCGATCCAGCCGCCGCATGCGCCAGCATGCCCCAGCCGCAGCCGATCTCGAGCAAGCTCGCGGCCTCGTGGGCGCGAACTCTGTTGAGCATCGCGGTGACTTTGCCGAGTTGCGCGTAGTCGAGCGAACTCAGGAACTGGGCGGCTTTCGACGGGCGATCCGAGGCGTCGAAGATCGCGCTCGAGTAACACATGCTTTGCCCAAGCCATGCCGCGTAGAAGTCGTTGCCGAGATCGTAATGGGCGTGGATGTTTCGCGCCGCTCCCGCGGGCGTGTTACGGTTGAGCCAGTGGGCGAAGCGGGCGGCCCAGCGGAAAGGGCCGCGAGCCCGCCCGGTGTCGCCCAGGGCCTCGCCATTGGCCATGAACAGCGCGAAGACCGGCACCGGGTCGGGGCTGTCCCACTCTCCCGCCTCCCAAGCCTGGTACCAACCGATCGAGCCGTTGGTCGCGAGGCGGAGCAGAGCACGCCAGTCGCGGATGTCGACCTCCGCCGCGAAGCCGGGCGAACGCCCGCCCAGCAGCCGCGTGCTGCCATCGGGCAAGCGACCAAGGATCGAACCGACTTCGAGGCCTTCGTCGATGCGGTCGAGCATCTTGTGAAAGCCCGGCGCGATGAGACGCGCGAGCAGGCCCGGGCTGCGCTCGAATCGCGCGCCCGCGGTCAATAGGGAGCCGCCCCTCTCAAGCCCCTCCGCTCGCATCCCGTCGTTATGAACCCCTGCCCCTGTATCTTCAACTACCTGCGCGCGTCGCGGTACGCAGCCAGAGCACGTTCACGCGCTTCCTTGTGTCCGATGATCTTGGCCGGATAGGATCCTCGCCGCTCGTCGGGCGGATCGTGGATTTCCGCATCGTCGAAGTGGGCCAGCTCGGGCACGTGTTCACGGATGTAGCCCGCCGCGCCAAACTTCTCGCTCTGCGCCAGCGGCGCCATGATCCTCACGAACATGTTGCTGTCGACGCCGGTACCCGCGACCCACTGCCAATTGACGCCGTTGTTCGCGTAGTCGGCGTCCACGAGGCAGTCCCAGAACCACCGCTCGCCCTCGCGCCAGTCGATCAGCAAGTGCTTCACGAGGAAGCTCGCCGCGATCATCCGCACTCGGTTGTGCATCCAGCCGGTCCGCCAAAGTTGTCGCATGCCGGCATCGACGATCGGGTAGCCGGTCAAGCCGCGCTGCCAGGCGCGCAAGTCGGCCATCGCCGCCGCGCCGGTCCGCCAGATGCTGCCGTACCCTTCGCGATAGCTCTTCGCCGGATAGTCGGGAAACTCGGCGATGACGTTCTGCGCATAGTCGCGCCAGATCAGCTCCTTGGCGAAGGTCTGCCAACCTTGGCCGCGATGGCCGAGCGCGTGCCATACCTGCGCCGGCGACAGCTCGCCCCAGTGGAGGTGAGGGGACAAACGCGAGGTACCGTCCTCCGAAGGCTGGTTTCGCCCGCGATCGTAGGCGCCCACTTCGTCTGTCCATTCGGCCAGCCGCTCACGCGCGGCCGCTTCGCCGACCCGCCAGAACGCGCGCATCCCGCCCGCCCAGTCTGGTTTGTCCGGCAGCAGCTTCCAGTCTTGAAGGGAGTCCGACCGCGGCCAGCGTTCGGGGGCGTCGAAACTGGTTGGAGCGGGCAATGGCTCGGCAGGCGGCATTTCGTCGAAAACCGCCCGCGAGAACGGGGTGTAGATCTTGTACGGCTGACCGGCGCCTGTCCGCACCGCGCCGGGCGGAAGGAGGTAGTTGCCGTCTTGCAACCGCAGGTCGAGCCGCCTGGCGAGCGCGGCCTCGACCTTGCGCCACCACGGCTCATAGTGGGCAACGGCATGGACCGAGCTCGCCCCGGTTTCGCGTGCAACCGCCGCGATCTCTTCCACCGCATCGCCCTTGCGCAGCACTAGGCGCGAGCCGAGCTTCGCGAGATCGGCGGACAGGCTGGCGAGCGATTGGTGCAGCCACCACCTTGACGCTCCGCCCAGCGCATGCTCGCCGGCGGCCGCATCGTCGAGGACGTAGACCGGGATCACCGGACCGCTCTGCGCCGCGGCATGAAAGGCCGCCTGGTCGGCGAGCCTGAGGTCGCGGCGGAGCCAGACGATCTGCGGTTCGCTCATCGGCCTTGGAACCGCTGCCGTAACGTGCTGGTTGCTCGCAGATGGACGACATCATTCGCGATTCTAACCATCTGCCCGCCGAGACCGTCCGCCTGCCGGCGCGCGGATTTCACATCGACCGGCGCAAGGCGCTGATCGCGGCCGCGGTCTGCTGGACGGGCTTCGCCGTTATTGTTTGGTTGGTTTTGAATGAAGGCACTGGCGGGTTTGACGAGTTCGGGCTGCTCGCCGCCCGCCGCGAGGGCGACCACGAATTCGCCGGCACCCATCTGATGCTCGAGATTGTGCGCGATACCACGGCTCTGGGCGGCGTGTTCCTGCGCAACCTGTTCGCGATTGGCGCGGTGGTAGCGCTGCTGTTTCTCTCGCTGCGGCGCGAGGCGGTGTTGTTCGCGATGACGGTGGCCGGCGGGTGGATCGCCAATAGCGCGCTCAAAGGTATCGTCGGGCGCGAGCGGCCGCAGATCGTGCCGCACCTGATGGAGGCCGGCGGCGAGAGCTTTCCGAGCGGCCACAGCTTCAACTCGGCGGTGGTCTACATCGCGATGGCGCTGGCGTTCGCCTCGATGAGCCGGCGGCATTCGGTGCGTTACACCCTGATCGCCAGCGCGATGGTGCTCTCTGCGATGATCGCGTGGAGCAGGGTGATGCTCGGCGTCCACTTCCCGAGCGACGTGACCGCCGGCTGGCTCGGCGGTGCGGGTTGGGCGTTCCTCGCGGCGGCGCTGCTCTACAAGCCCGCCCGAGCAGCGGCGGACAGCGAGGCGGCCGAGACGCTCGACCCGACTACCGGGCACACTTGAGCCCGCTCAATTCTACGGAAAATCGGTCTCTCGCGAGGGCATCGTAGTATCGCGCGTCGCGCAATCGGTAGACTCCGTCGAGTCCAGGCTCGACGAACGGCGCCCGCGACCATTTCACGAAAGCGCCGACTTGCGGGTCGTTCGCCGCAAGCTCAGCAAGGTTGCATCGCGACAAGGGGACGCCCGGCAAGGCGGTGCCGTCGACTGCGTAAAGCCCGTTACCGCCGGTGATAACCTGGCGCCGTGTGAAGTCGAACGGGGGCGGACTAGCGATGATGGTCGCCTGACCCGTGGGCGCTTCCGCTACCGTGCTTTCGGCGTTCCGGGTGATCGCCGCATTGAGCCCGACGTAGGCCAGCGCGACCGCCAGCCCGATGCGCGCGGGCCTCTGCCAATCGCCACGTTGCTTTTCTCTTCGCAAAGAGAACCAGGTGGCGAAACCCATCAGCGCCCACAGCCAGACGTCGATGATGAACAACACGTCGCCGTAGAACCAGCGGGTCGAGAAGGGTTCGAGCAGGCGCACGCCGTAGACGTTGAGCCAGTCGAGCGCGGGGTGGGTCAGCGTGGCGAGGAACGCCAATGCGAAAAGCGACACGAAGTTGACGCCTAAACGGCTCTCCGGCCGCGTCCCGCGTCTCGCCTGCCAGCGATCGAACCACCACAGTCCGCCCCCAAGCAGCAGCGGCAGCAGGACCATGGCGATCGGTCCGTGGGTGATCCCCCGACGGAACCCAAGGTGCTGGACCCCGTCGAGCCAGAGGAAGCACGCCGCGTCAATATCGGGAATGTTCGCGCCGATGATAAGCGCGGGCATCGCGAGGCCGGTCTTCCGCTTGAGCCCCGCCTGCCCGATCAGCGCGCCGACCAGGCTGTGCGTGAGATTGTCCATCAGCGCCCCACGGAATTGTTGGACTTGGCACAGTTGGCACACTGTTCAGGCGCTAAATATCCACCGCCGCCGCGCGCGCCGGAGTTACTGTGGAGAATGCGGGTCCAGATCGGCATGGCAGCGGTGGTAGCGCGGCTGCACCGAGTAGGAAAACGCTAAAGCAGCGGTTCCTCGGCGTTGGGCCCGCCCTGCCCCGGCGGGCGGCTGCTGACCGGATCGGCGGCGTTGTCGCCCACCGTCCAGCTTTGCCCCTTGCCGAGCAGGCGCGCGAGGTTCGCTTCCTTGCCCGCGCTGGCCTTCTGCCGCTCTTCGGCGACCGCCGCCTCGAAGGTGGGGCGCGGATCATCGTAGAGAACGCCGAGCGCCATCGGGAACGGGCCGAACGGCATCTCGACCAGCATGTGGGCGAGGCTGCGGTTGCGGACGTCGTGGACGATCACGCCTGCCGCCTGCCAGTCGCCGTTTTCCACCGAGACGACCATCAACCGCAGGTTCTCGCGGTCAAGGCCAATTCCTTGGGTGCCGCCCGCGTACAGCATCGGCTGCCCGTCCTCGAGCCACAGCTGGCGGTCCTCGGCGCCCTTGGGCTGCGCGAAGTCGTCGAACACATCCTTGTTGTAAACGACGCAGTTCTGGAAAATCTCGATGAAGGCCGCGCCTTGGTGCGCGTGCGCCGCGATCAGCACTTCGGGCAGCTTCTTCGACACGTCGAACCCGCGCGCGACGAACCGCGCCCCAGCGCCGAGCGCGAACGCCGCGGGCCGCGCGGGGTGATCGTAGGAGCCCAGCGGCGTGGTCGGGCTCTTGGTCCCCTCGCGGCTGGTGGGCGAGTACTGGCCTTTGGTGAGGCCGTAGATCTCGTTGTTGAATAGCATGATCTGCATGTTCACGTTCCTGCGAAGAACGTGCATCAAGTGGTTGCCGCCAATCGACAATCCGTCGCCGTCGCCGGTCACCAGCCAGATATCGAGCTCGGGGTTGGCGAGCTTCACGCCCGTCGCCACTGCCGGCGCGCGGCCGTGGATGGTGTGGAAGCCGTAGCTTTCCATGTAGTAAGGGAAGCGGCTCGAGCAGCCGATGCCGCTGATAAATACAGTGGTCGCCGGATTGGCGCCGATCTGCGGCAGCGTGCGCTGCACCGCCTTGAGGATCGCATAATCGCCGCACCCCGGGCACCAGCGAACCTCCTGGTCGGTCTCCCAGTCCTTGAGCGTGGTGGCGAAGGGGGTCATGTCGTTCATGCGTCGTACTCGCTCTGGGGCGATTTGAATTGCGGGCGGAGCGAGCCATCGTCGTGGCCGCTTTCGGGCGTGGGGAGCTGCTGGAGGTTGGCGTCGACCTCCCCGCCCTCGTTGCCCGGGATGCCGTCGAAGAACTTGCCGATCGCCGCCTCGAGCTCAGCGATCTGGAACGGTTGGCCGCTGGTCTTGGTCAGCGGCTGCGCATCCACAAGGTACTGGTCGCGCAGCACGGTCTTGAACTGGCCGGTATTCATCTCGGGCACCAGCACGTGGTCGAAGCCGCGCAGCAGGTCGCCCAGGTTGGCTGGCAGCGGCCAAATGTGGCGCACGTGAATGTGGCTGACGTCCATCCCGCGGTTGCGCGCGCGGCGCACCGCCTGGTGGATCGGGCCGAACGTGCTCCCCCAGCCGACCACCGCGAGTTTGCCGGAAGTCTCGCCGAGGCAGACGTCCTGATCGGCGACCGTCACGCCGAGCACCTTGTCGCGGCGGGCGTCGGTCATCGTCTGGTGGTTGGCGGGCGAGTAGTCGATGTGGCCGGTGTCGACCGCCTTCTCGATCCCGCCGATACGGTGCATCAGGCCGGGCGTGCCCGGCTTGATCCACGGCCGCGCGCCCTTGGCGTCGCGCTTGTAGGGCAGCAGGATGTCGCCCCCATCCCCATCCTGAGCATTGCGCTCTTCGAGGAACGCCGCCGGGAACGCGGCGAAGCTCGCCGGGTCGGGCACCTTCCACGGCTCGGCGGCGTTGGCGATGTAGCCATCGGTCAACAGCATCACCGGCGTCATGTACTCGACCGCGATGCGGCACGCCTCGATCGCGCACTCGAACGCGTCGCCGGGGCTGCGCGCGGCGACTACCGGCATCGGCGCATCACCGTTGCGGCCGTAAACCGCCTGGTAGAGGTCGCTCTGTTCGGTCTTGGTCGGCAGGCCGGTCGAGGGGCCCCCGCGCTGCGAGTTGACAATCACCAGCGGCAACTCGGTCATGATCGCCAGGCCCATTGCCTCGCCCTTCAAGGCAATGCCGGGACCGCTCGACGAGGTGATCCCCAGGCTGCCGGCGTAGCTTGCCCCCAGCGCGGCGCAGATCGCGGCGATCTCGTCCTCCGCCTGGAAGGTGGTGACGTTGAATTCCTTCAGCCGCGCGAGATGGTGAAGGATCGCGCTGGCCGGGGTGATCGGATAGCCGCCGAAGAACAGCGGCAGGTGAGCGAGTTGCGCGCCGGCGACCAGCCCCAGGCTAACCGCCTCGGCGCCTGTGATGGTGCGGTAAAGCCCCGGCGCGCTCTCGATCGGTTCGACCCGCACCTGACGCAACGGGCCCGACAGCTCGGCAGTCTCGCCATAGGCATGCCCGGCGTCGAGCGCGGCGATGTTGGCGCCGGCAAGCTCGGGCTTTCCCTTGAACTTCGCGTTGAGCCAGTCGTGGATCGGCGCGCGCTCGCGGTCGAACATCCACAGCGCTAGGCCCAGCGTCCACATGTTCTTGCAGCGCAGCGCGTCCTTGTTGCCAAGGCCGAACGGCTTCACCGCCTCGATAGTCTGCGCGCTGATGTCGAACGCCAGCACCTGCCATTTGGCGAGGCTGCCATCTTCGATGGGATTGGCGGCGTACTTCGCCTTCTCGAGATTGCGCTTCGAGAATTCACCCGTGTCGATGATGATCAGCCCGCCGGGCTTCAACGCCTCGAGGTTGGTCTTGAGCGCGGCCGGGTTCATCGCCACCAGCACGTCAGGAGCGTCGCCGGCGGTCTCGATTGCGGTGGAGCCGAAGTTGATCTGGAAGGCGCTGACGCCGAACAGCGTGCCCTGCGGGGCGCGAATCTCGGCGGGGAAATCGGGGAACGTGGCCAGGTCGTTGCCAGCCAGCGCGGTCGACAGCGTGAACTGACCGCCGGTCAGCTGCATCCCATCGCCGGAATCCCCGGCGAAGCGAACCACGACTGCATCGGGGCTTTCAGGACCGACCGCCGCTTGCGGCATCTCGGCGGCTTGAGTCGCCATTTCAATTCCTTGTCGTGCACCGTTGAGCGGTGCTTTCAATCGAGGGAGCGGCACCTAGGAACCGCTATCCCCTCCCACAATCAAGTTTTTCTCCCCGGGGGAGAAAATGTCGAGTGGAAAAGCGACGGTGCGGCGCTAATCATCCTGAAACGCAACTTACCGGAGAGCGATCCATGGCCGAAGCAGAGCATTACGTCCGCGAGGACGTGCGCGGATTTCTCGACATGCTTAAGGCGATGGGCGGCCCCGAACTCGACGAAGTGCCACTGGAGCAGGCGCGCGCGTCCTATACCGCGATGGCGCAGCTGGCAGAGATCGAGCCGCGCGAGCTGGCGGTGGTGCGCGACCTGACCTGTCCCGGGCCCGACGGCGAGATCCCGCTGCGGCTTTACGATGCGCGCGAGCACCGCGAACCGGGCCCGGCGGTCATGTTCTTCCACGGCGGCGGCTTTGTCATCGGCGATCTGGAAACCCACAACGCGTTCTGCACCGAACTGGCGGCTGGGCTCGAAATGCCGGTCATCGCCGTGCACTACCGCTTGGCGCCGGAAGCGCCCTTCCCCGCCGCCCCGGACGATTGCGAAGCGGCCACCCGCTGGGTCGCGGGAAGCCCTGCGGAACTGGGCTTCCAGGTCACCGGCCTCGTTATCACCGGCGACAGCGCGGGTGGAAACCTGACGATCGTGACTACCCAGGCCCTTACCGACAAGCCGGCGGCGGTGCCGGTGCTCATGCAAGCGCCGATCTATCCGGTCGCCAGCGCGGTGGAGGAGACCGGCAGCTACAAGAGCTTCGGCGAGGGATTCCTGCTCACCGCGCGGACGATGGAATTCTTCTCGAGCAGCTACGCCGCCGATCCGGAGGACAAGCGCAACTATCCGATCCTGCACGAGGACCACGGCAAGACACCGCCCACCGTCCTGATCACCGCGGGCCTCGACCCGCTTCGCGATTCGGGCCGCGAATATGCCGCGCACCTGATCCAGAGCGGCGTCGACGTCACCTACATCGAAGCGCGGGGGAACATCCACGGCTTCATCACCGTTCGCAGGGCCGTGCCGAGCGCGCAGAAGGACGTCGCGGCGCTCATCGAAGCTATCAAGCTCATGCTCGAGCGGCATTCCTGAGGATTCCGACGTGAAGAAGCTCGGTTACCGTCCCTGCGTGGGCGTGATGCTGGTCAACGCCGAGGGCAAGGCCTTCGTCGGCAGACGGATAGACAACAAGGAAGGCGACTGGTGGCAGATGCCCCAGGGCGGCGTCGATCCGGGCGAAGACCTGAGCGATGCCGCGCTTCGCGAATTGGCGGAGGAAACGGGCGTTCGGGCAGTCATGGTGTCGATCATCGGCCGTCTCGAAGAGCCCATCCGCTACGACCTGCCGGAGGAGCTCGTCGGCAAGCTGTGGGGCGGAAAGTACCGCGGGCAAGAACAAGTGTGGTTTCTGGCCCGCTTCTCCGGCTGCGACGCCGACGTGAACCTGGAAGCGCACGATCCACCCGAGTTCTGCGAATACCGCTGGGTCGACCCGGAAGAGCTGCCCGAGCTGATAGTGCCCTTCAAGAAGCGCGTCTATCGCACCGTCCTGGAAGGATTTCGGGAACTCGTTTAGGCCTCAGGCAGCGCAGCGGTAGGCCGCAGAGACGTTTAATTCTGCTGAGTCACGACCGCGTCGGGCATCACCGCCTCGGCGGTCAGCACACGCGGCTGCGGCCCGCGGGCGATCGCCGCCGCGAGTTCCCGCGTTTCCGGGCACTTGTCGCCGCACATCGTCTGCAGGCGGGAGAGATTGCGTCGCGCCTTCTCGACCGCGCCCTTTTCCACCAGCGCGGCGCCCTCGCCCGAAAGCGCGGCAAGGTTGTCCGGCTCGCGCACCAGGGCTTCGCGATAATAACGGATCGCCTTGCCCTGCAGCCCGTCGCGGCGGGCGACTTCGGCCAAATCGAGGAAGATACCGGTAGCGCCGGGATCGATCGCGAGTGCCGCCTCGAACGCGTCGATGGCCTGGTCGGACTTGCCGGCATTAAGCGCCGCACGTCCCTCGGCGATCAAAACCGCCGCGCGCGGATCGGTCACGCGGTCGGCGCCCGAACCCACGCTGGCGGTGAGCGCGAGAACGGCGGCAAGGACACCGGCAGGGGCGGCAAAACGCATCAGCAACTCCTTCGCGGCCAAAGAACCGAAACGCGTCCGGGCAGGTTCTGGCATGGCCATAACGCGGCTGGTTAACATGCGCGACCTAGACGCGCGATGAAAAATCCATCCGTATCGTCGTGGAACGGCGAAAGCCGCCATCCTTTCCCGTGCGCGCGGCCGAGTGCCAGTTCGGCCGGTTCGGCCAGCCATCCGGGGCGGCTCGCGAGGAAGCGGTCGACCTGCCCCGCCCCTTCTTCGTCGAGCAGCGAGCAGACGACGTAAACAAGTCGACCGCCAGGCCTGACCAGTTCGGCGCCGATACCGAGCAATCGCGCCTGGGTTTCGGCAAAGCGCTGCAGCCTCTCAGGTGTAAGCCGCCAGCGCGCCTCGGGATTGCGCCGCCAGGTGCCCGTGCCCGAGCAGGGTGCATCCACGAGCACCGCATCGGCATTGCCGTCGAGGTCGCTCAGGACCTCCAGTTCGCGTCCCGGATTTAGCAGGCGCAACTCGATGATCCCCGCTCCGGCGCGTTCAGCGCGAGGCGATAGGCGCGAGAGTCGCTGGCGGTCGGTATCCGCGGCTACGAGTGCGCCCCCGTTCTCCATTTCCGCCGCCAGCGCGAGCGTCTTGCCCCCAGCTCCGGCGCAGAGATCGATGATCAGTTCGCCCGGCTTCGCCCCGACAGCGTGACACGCGAGCTGCGAGCCCGCGTCCTGCACCTCGATCAATCCGTCGCGGAAGGCCTCCCATTGCTCGATGGCGGTGCCGGGGCCAATCCGCAGGCCGTGGGGCGCGGCGGTAGGTTGGGCGGGAGCCGGCAGTGCGATCGTATCCCGATTAGCCTTCAAGCTATTCACGCGAATGTCGAGGGGCGCCCGCTCAAGCAGCGCACCGGCCTCGGCCCCCATTATCCCGGACGCAGCAAGGCGATCGATCAGCCAGTCAGGTGCCAGGCCCCCCGCGGCCGCCCTTTCGCCTGGGGCCATCGGGCTTGGCCCGTGCGGCGATCCATCGAACAGGGGTAAGATGGCCGGATCGAGATCGGCCAAGCGAAGCATGGCCTGGCGCCCGCTCTCAGGTACAGGCCCGCAAGCGCGGATCGCGGCATAGACGAGATTTCGCACCGCTCGCCGATCCTTGGATCCGGCGTAGCGCCGTGCCCGGAAGTACTCGGCGATCAATCTATCCGCCGGCGCACCGCCCTCGCGCGCGGCGGCGATCACGGCATCGAGCAGTTCGATCGCGGCCTGGACGCGCGCCGCAGGCGTCATCGTGTAGGGTAGTTCGGCGCCTCGCGGGTGATCGCGACGTCGTGCACGTGGCTCTCGGCGAGGCCCGCCCCGGTTATACGGACGAAGCGCGCCTTCCCGCGCAGTTCGGCGAGCGTGGCCGAACCGGTATAGCCCATCGCCGCCTTGATCCCGCCGACCAGCTGGTGGACAACATCCTTGGCCGGACCTTTGTAGGGCACCTGACCCTCGATCCCTTCGGGCACCAGCTTGAGGGCCGAGACGTCCTGCTGGAAATATCGGTCGGCCGAGCCACGAGCCATTGCGCCGACGCTACCCATGCCTCGGTAGGCCTTGTAGCTGCGACCCTGATAGAGGAACGTCTCGCCGGGACTCTCGGCCGTGCCGGCAAGCATCGAGCCGATCATGACACTTGCAGCGCCCGCGGCCAGGGCCTTTGCGGCATCCCCGCTGGTCCGGAGGCCCCCGTCGGCAATCACTGGGACACCCGACTTGGCGGCCTCCGCCGCGCACTCGAGCACGGCCGTCAGCTGGGGCACGCCTACGCCCGCGACGACCCGGGTGGTGCAGATCGAGCCGGGCCCGATGCCCACCTTCACCGCGTCCGCGCCGGCATCGACAAGCGCGCGGGTCGCTTCGGCCGTCGCCACGTTGCCGGCCACGATCTGGACCGAGTTCGATAGCATCTTCGCGCGCTCGACCGCCCGTGCCACGTCCTTGTTATGGCCGTGAGCGGTGTCGATTATCACCACGTCGACTTCCGCCTCGATCAGCGCACGCGTGCGCTCGAAGCCCTTGTCGCCTACCGTGGAGGCGGCAGCGACGCGTAAGCGGCCGCTCTCGTCCTTGGTCGCCGACGGATAGGTGACCGCCTTCTCGATGTCTTTGACCGTGATTAGGCCGACGCAGCGGTAGTTCTCGTCGACCACCAGCAGCTTCTCGATCCGACGCTGATGCAGAAGGCGGCGGGCGTCCTCCTGGTTGGTGCCGAGGGGAACCGTCGCGAGGTTGTCGCGGGTCATAAGCTCGCGCACCGGCTGCAACGGATTCTCAGCGAAACGCACGTCTCGATTGGTGAGAATGCCGCAGAGCTTCCCCGCACTGTCGGTCACCGGAATGCCGCTGATGCGATTCTCCGCCATCAGCGCCTGAGCCTCTCCGAGCGTCGCCTCGGGATCGATCGTGATCGGATTGACGACCATGCCACTCTCGAAGCGCTTGACCGCGCGGACGGCTGCGACCTGCTGGTCGAGCTCGAGGTTGCGGTGAAGCACGCCGATCCCGCCGAGCTGCGCCATGACGATCGCCATGTCCGCCTCGGTCACCGTATCCATCGCGGCCGAGATGACCGGGATGTTGAGTGCAATGCCGCGCGTCAGCTGGGTGCGGGTATCGGCGGCGCTCGGCAGGATGTCGCTCTCGCCCGGACGCAGAAGCACGTCGTCGAAGGTCAGGCCGAGAGGAATGTCATCGTGTGCCACAGGTGCGCTTTCGCCGGGGGATTCGTGGCGGCTCCCCATAACGACCCGACGGCCAAGCGGCTAGGGGTCGGGCGCGCTTTTTCCCGCGGTAGCAGCCCAGCGGCTCGGATCGGCGAAATACCGCACCAGCGCCTGGGTAAGGATTAGGTCCTCGATCGCGCCGCCAAGCTCCACCCCGGCAGGCTCGTCTGCCGGTTGGTGGTACCGTTCGGCGATGAAGCGCTCGAGCGGCTCGGCCCGCGCGAAGGCGCTGGTTACCGCCACCGCGGGGACATCGCGCTGGAGGAGCGCCCATCCGTCTTGTCGGCGAACATAGGTCTGGGCGAGTTGCTCGTCGCTCTCGATCCGGCCGGTCTCGCGCAGGACTTCGAGTATGCCCGCGTCGAGATTGGTCAGGCCCTTGCCGATGATCGCCACGGGCCCGCCTTTGGGGGCAACGGCCACGGTATCGAGGTTGAACGCTGCGACGATCGAATCGAGCGGTATGGGCGGATTGTCGGCAAAGGCCTGCGCCCCGAGCAGTCCCCACTCTTCCGAAGTGGTGGCCACGAAATAAACGTCGCGGTCCATCGGAGGCCCGGCGGCAAGGCGCCTTGCCAGCTCGGTCAGCACCGCCAGGCCGCTGGCGTTATCGACCGCGCCGTTGCAGACCACGTCCACCGCGCCCGGATTGCCGCACACGCCGAAGTGGTCCCAATGCGCCATCAGCAGGACGGCGCCGGCATTCGCTCGCTTGCCCGGAAGGCGCGCGATGAGATTGTAGGTACGGATCGAACCGGGTGCAGAGGTAGCCTCGATGCTCGCCGCGAGATCGAGCGCTTGCGGGCGTAAACCCGGATCGCTCCGCAACTCGCCCCAGCGCTCGGCGCCCAGCAGGATCGCCGCGGCCTCGCGAGAAATGAAGCCGTCGATCGTGTTGGCCGCCTCGGCCGTCGCGAGCCGGTAGCTGCCCCGGCGGCGGTCCGCGGCAAGCTTTTCTAGTTCCGCACCGCCCGCAACGATCGCGATAACCGCGGCGGCCCCGCTGTTCAGGAGCGCTTCGCGTTGCTCAGCCTGCCCCTCGTGATCCCACACCATCAAGGCCACACGCCCGGCAAGTTCGGCGCTGTCGAGCCGCTGGCCTCCAGCGCCGACGAAGACGACCGGCGCCCGCTCGACCAGCCCGCGGGTCCCGGTGGCAAACACGGCGACCGAGCCTTCGGGCAAGCTCACGGCGCGCCCGTCACGGTAGAACCGCGCCGAACTTTTCTCCGGCATGCTCGAGGTCAGCGTCACGGGTGCGAACCATGGATTCGCCGGATCGTTCGTGCCGGAAATCAGACCTGCCGCCTGCCAGTCGCGCGCAAGGTAACGAAGGGTCTTGGCCTCGCCCTCCGTTCCGGGTTGCCGACCGGCAAACTCGTCGCTGGCGAGGGTTGCGATATGGCGGCTCAACGCCGCCCGCAGGGCGGCCTCGCTTGCGGAAGGCGGAGTTGAGGTGGGCGCGCTCACGCACCCAGCCAGAAGCGCCAGGAGAAGGAGCCACGCGACCCGCATTATTGTGCCCCTGTTCTCCTTCGGCAGGCAGACTACTCGGCGGTCCAGCCTCCGTCCACGCTCCAGTTCGCTCCGGTGACGTTCTGCGCCTCGTCGCGGCAGAGAAACACCGCCAGCGCGCCGATTTCCGTCGGCTGGACGAACTTCCTCGTTGCTTGCTTCACCAGCAGCACGTCGTTGATTACCTGATCGCGGGTCATTCCCCGCGCCCTCATGGTGTCGGGAATCTGGTTCTCGATCAGCGTAGTCCAGACATAGCCGGGGCTGATGCAGTTGGCGGTCACGCCGTGCGGCGCGAGTTCGAGCGCAACCGTCTTCGTCAGCCCGTCGAGCCCGTGCTTGGCGGCGTTGTAGGCCGACTTGAACGGCGAGGCGACTTTTGAGTGCGCGCTGGCGGTATTGATGATCCGCCCCCAGCCCTGCGCCTTCATGTGAGGGACGGCGAGGCGGATGGTGTGGAACGCGGCCGTGAGGTTGAGGGCTACGATCATGTCCCACTTGTCGGCCGGAAAATCCTCGACCGGGCTGACATGCTGCATGCCGGCGTTGTTGACGAGGATGTCGACCGGTCCCGCTCGGGCCATCAAGGCCTCGCATCCTTCGCGCGCGCTGAGGTCGCCAGCAACGTGGGTGGCCTCAAGTTCGTCGCACAGGCGCGCGATCTCCTCGGCATCGCCGAAGCCGCTGAGCACGACTTCCGCCCCTTCGCCGCGCAGCGCGCGGGCGACCGCGAGGCCGATGCCCGAGGTCGAGCCGGTGACGAGCGCGCGTTTGCCGGACAGGAACATTTGCCCTCCTTCAAAGATTGAACGACCAAACGGCCGACATGCGCTCTTGCGGGGCGCGGTGCGCCTGTCCAGAACAATGCGGGCGGTCCGCGCAAAACATACGGGGAGGCTGCATGCGGCTCAACAGGTTCGACCCATCGAGCATCAACGTGCGAGGCGGTGGTGGCGGCTTCCCCGGTGGCGCCGGCGGCGGGCTGGGGTGCGGCACCATCGTCATCGCGCTGATCGCCGCGCTGGTATTCGGGGTCGACCCTACTTCGATGCTCGGGGGCATGCAGGGCGGTGCCCCTACCTCCGTCCAACAGGGCGACGGGTCGCCCCAATCGGTGGAGCAGCTGTGCACGCAAAACGCCTACGCTACCGAAGCCTGCAACGCGCTTCAGTCGCTCGACCAGACCTGGGCGCCGGCCTTCCAGGCCGCCAATATCGAGTTTCGCCAGCCTACCCTGAACTTCTACTCCGGCGGGACTGGCTCGGGCTGCGGCAGCGCCTCGGCCTCGATGGGGCCGTTCTATTGCCCTGCGGATGAAGGCATCTATATCGACACGAGCTTCTACGACCAGATGCAGCAGCAACTCGGCGCCGGAGGCGACTTCGCCCGCTACTACGTGATGGCGCACGAATACGGTCACCACATCCAGAAGCTTACCGGAGTCGCGGACGCGATCCGCAGCGCGCAAAGCCAGGATTCGCGCAGCGCAAACCAACTCCAGGTGCGCATGGAGCTGCAGGCGGACTGCTACGCAGGCGTCTGGGCCGGCAAGAACCGCAATCTCGTGGAGCCGGGCGATTTCGAAGAGGGCATGACAGCGGCGAGCGCGATCGGCGACGACGCGTTGACCGGGGGCCGCATGAGCGCCGAGAACTTCACTCACGGCACGAGCGCGCAGCGATCCGAGGCGCTCCAGCTCGGCATGCAGAGCGCGGATGATTCGGCATGTGACCGCTATGTCCAGATTCGCTGAACTCGCCTTAACGGCCGCGCTGGCCGCTTCGATCGCAGCGACCCCGGCTTCCGCCCGCGATCCGGAAGAGCAGGCGATGAACCGCACACCTGATGCGCAGGACGTCGCGATGACCCCGGTGACCGACCTCAATCTCAAGAAGGATGAGATTCCCTCGGTCCTCCTCGCGGCAGGCGTCGATCCTTACGCCAGCACGGGCATCCACAAGTGCGCGGATATCGCGGCAGCTCTGACCCCGCTCGACGCAGCGCTCGGGCCGGACATGGATGTCGTCCAGCCTGACAGCGAACGCGTGAGCGCGGGTTCGGTCGCCAAGAGCGTGGTCGCTTCGTTTATTCCCTTCCGCGGCGTGCTGCGCGAACTGAGCGGCGCCGCCGACCACCAACGCGAGTTCCAGGCGGCCATTTATGCAGGCGCGATCAGGCGCGGCTTCCTTAAAGGACTCGGGCAGCAGATGAAGTGCCCCTACCCCTCGCGTCCTGCGTTTACGCGCGTCGGAGGTCCGCCGCCGCAGGCTACGACGAAGGGTGGCAAGGATTCTGGGAGTGCGGACATCGCGGCATCGGAAGTGAGCGCGGTGTCCCGGCCGGTCGTCCAGGGAGAGCCGCAAGCCTCACCGCAACGCCGGCGATGACGACCGAGCGGGAGCGGCGTTGCCACTCCCGCCCTTCGCCACAACCGGGGACTGGCCGGGCGAAGGTCAGTCTTTCGCCTCGAGACGAGCGATCTCGCGATCGAGTTCCTCGAGAACCTCATTCCGAATCTCGGCTGACATTTCGTCATTCGCCGCAATCGCCGCACGCGCCGATCGCAGGCCCATGAGCGCACTTCCCATCACGCGCGTCTGGCAAAATCTCATTACTCGGCGTCCGTCCTCGGTCCGCGTCTCGCCCGCGCCTTTGTCTTTGCACCTGAGATCGAATGCTTCTGGCGCAAACGCGAAGCGAGTTCCGAAGCGCGCGGCTTGTTCGGCTGCCGCCTCGGCGTGCGCGACCGCACGCTCGATGCGCTTCTCATCGATCACTACCGAGCGCTCGATTTCTTTGTCGAGCTTGCCGAGCCGCTCCTCGAGCACCCGCATCTTCTCGCGAAACTCGGGACTGTCCGGATCGATTGCGTTGCCGTACCGATCGCCGACGACCAGCCGGCGGGTAATAATCTTGTGCTTGCCTGCGTCGCCGCCGGCCCCGCCGTCCCGGTGGACATCGCGCACCACCACAACACTGCGACCGCCCCGTTCACCCGGCTCCGGCACATCGATAATCTCGATCGCCTCGGGTGCATCGGACGCGAGTGGTGCTTGGGGCACCGGCGGAGCATCGGGCGCCTCCGGGGCAGACGGTGCGACTGGCGGCACCGGAGGCTCAGACAACGCGGGCACATCGCTCTGCGCATAGCTGAACGACGCGGTCAGCGGCAGCGCCAGGGCGGCCAGTCCAACGAGCGCCCTGCCGGCGCGGCGGCGGCGAATCGAGTGATCGGTCATGGTCAGGCTCCTCAAGCGATGGACGATCGATTTCTCGCCGAGAACCGGGCACGCCATCGGCGCGGCGAGCGCGAATTTGGGCGCTGCCACCGCATCAGCGATCAATGCTGCGTAGCAAGCCCGCTCGGTTCGCGCACGGCCCTCGACGACGCGAGCGTCGCAGGCTGCCTCCTGGTCGCGGCGCATGGCGTTCCAGCCGAGCCACGACAGCGGATTGAACCAATGCAAGGCGAACAACGGCAGCGCGGCGAAGTTCGCCGCGAGATCGTGGGCACGATGGTGCGCCAGTTCATGGGCCAGCGCCAGATCGCGGCTGCAACGGTCGGTCTGCGCCATGAAACCAGGCGGAAGCGCGACGACTTTGTCGACCACCCCGAAAGCCAGCGGCGACTGGATCGAGGGCGTCTCGATCAGTCGGACGCCGCGCACAGTCCCCACGGTGCAGCCATCGCGCAGAAGCTCACCCCGCAGCCGGCTGTAGGCCGCGAGACGCAGGCCGATGTAGACCAGGGCTCCTGCTAACCACACGGCGACAACCATCGTCGACATTTCGGGCCAGAAAGAGGTAGTCTCGGCTGGCACCTGCACCGGCGGCATCTCGGCTTCGGCAAGCACCAACGTAAGCGTCGCGTCGGCCGAACTCGCCGCCGCGGGCGCCAGGCTCGCGGGCAAGGTTATCGGCGGCAGCAACAAGCGCATCAGCGGAAGCGCCCACAGCGCATAAGCAGCCTGCGGGCCGAAATGGCATGCTACCGGCCGCCGGACGACGAGCACCAACGCAATCAGTGCTCCGGTCCAAATAAGCGTGTCGAGAAGCCAGGTCATCGCCGCAACTCCTTCAAAAGAGCCTCGATCTCGGTAAGATCCTCTTCGCTAAGCGACTCGCTCTCGGCCAAGTGCGCAAACAGCGGCGCTGCCCGCCCCCCGAACAGCCGCTCGACCAGCCGCTTCGATTCCCTGCCGACATAATCGGCGCGTTCGACGAGCGGGGTGTAGAGGAACCGCCGCCCGTCAGGCTCGGTTGCGATGACGCCCTTGGCCACCAACCGACTGAGGAGCGTCTTGACCGTCGGCATCGACCAGTCGCGCTCGACGCAGACCTGTGCGCAAACGTCCACGGCGCTGAGCGGACTCTTCTCCCACAGAGCATCCATCACCGCATATTCGGCGTCGCTGATGCGCTCCGCAGGTAGCTCACCGTCCTCAGCCATCGTAGTCCTCCCGACGTATTGACTACGCCTGTAAACGTCTCGACTACGCATGTAAACATGAAGCTCGAATGAACAACTGTTCATCACGCCGGAGTGCAGCTAGCCTCGAGCGATGGAGCGCAAATACCGCATCCCGCATACGATCCGAAATGCCCGGGATTGCCACAACATCGGCGACTTCCGAACCTTGGCGCATCGCCGCCTCCCCTACCCGGTCTTTCACTATATCGACGGCGGCGGCGACGACGAGGTGACCCGCGCGCGGAATACTGCCGCATTCGACGAGGTCGACCTGGTGCCCAATGTGCTGGCCGGGGTCGGGACGATCGACACATCGGCGACGATCATGGGACGTCGAACCAACCTGCCCCTGATGCTGAGCCCGACCGCCCTCCAGCGGTTGTTCCATTGGCGCGGCGAACGGGCTGTCGCGCGTGTGGCAGAGCGTCACAATCTCTGGTTCGGTATCTCGTCGCTTTCAAGCGTGAGCATCGAAGAGATCGGCGCGGAGTATGCCGGCCCAAAGATGCTACAGTACTACTACCACCGCGACCGCGGCCTCAACGCGGCGCTGGTCGAGCGGGCCCGGGCAGCCAACTTCGACGCCATCGCGTTGACGGTAGACACGATCGTTTCCGGCAACCGCGAGCGTTGCAAGCGCACGGGCTTCACGACCCCTCCTCGAATCACGCCGGCGAGCTTCCTGTCGTACGCGACCAAGCCCGGATGGGCGCTCAACTACCTGCTGCGCGAGCGCTTCAGTTTGCCCAATCTCGAAGCGCATGTCGGAGAAGGCAGCAGCAAGGCGATCTCGATCCAGGATTACTTCAACGACATGCTCGACCCAGACATGGACTGGGCGGCGGTGGAGAAGCTGCGCAGCGACTGGGGAGGCAAGTTCTGCCTCAAGGGGGTCATGTCGGTGGCCGATGCGCGGCGGGCGGCTGCGATCGGCTGCGATGCGATCATGGTCTCCAACCACGGAGGACGTCAGCTCGATGGCAGCCGTGCGCCCTTCGATCAGCTAGAGGAAATCGTCGACGCTGTCGGGGACCGCATCGAAGTCATCTGCGACGGCGGCGTGAGGCGCGGGACGCATGTCCTGAAGGCGCTGGCGGCGGGGGCGGCGGCCGCTTCCGGCGGGCGCCTCTACCTCTATGCGCTGGCCGCGGCGGGCGAGGCCGGGGTCGAACGGGCCGTCACCATCATGCGCGAGGAAATCGAGCGTGGGATGCGGCTTATGGGCGTCCGGTCGGTGAGCGAACTCAACCGGGAAATGCTGCGGCGCCGGTGAGAATGCGGCGGGCCGTCTGGCGCGGGGCGGATAATCGCTTATCCAGAAGACATGAATCCCGGCATTTTCAGCTTTGGCCCATTCGTGCTCGACCCCGCGGACCGGCGATTGACCCGCGACGGCGAGCCGGTGGAGGTCAGCGCGCGTTATCTCGATGCCCTGATCCTGCTCGTCGCCGAGGACGGCCGGCTGGTGACCAAGGACCGCTTCATGGCCGAGGTCTGGCGAGGGATCCCGGTAACCGACGAAGCGCTCACCCAGTGCATCCGTTCGCTGCGCCGGGCGCTCGACGATGACGCCGCGGCGCCCCGCTACATCGAGACGGTGCCCCGGCACGGCTATCGCTTCGCCGCACCGGTCGAAGCGGCAGCCGACACTCCAACCCGCACCGCCGTGCCGACCACGATTCCCGTTCCGCTCATCGGCGAGGCGGCGGCGGGCGCGCTCGGCGGGGCCATGGCTGGTTCGATCGGCGCACTGGCGTATGTCAGCGCCGGGCTGGTCGGACCGGGCATCGGTGCGGCTTCCACGCTGCTGGTGCTGCTGAGCATCAACGTGCTGCTCGGCGCGCTGGCCGGCGGCGCTATCGGGCTGGCCGTCTCGCTTGGCTCTTCGCGCGCGGGCTCCGGCAGCCTCTGGACGGTCGCGGCGGCGGCGGGGGCCGGACTACTGGTCGGCGCGCTGGGGCACATGGTCGGCAACGATCTGTTCGATCTCCTCTTCGGCCGCCGGCCCGGCTTCATCACCGGCGGCCGGGAGGGGCTGCTGGTCGGCGCGGCCACCGGGGCGGGACTGTGGATCGCCACCCGGTTCACGGACCGCGACCTGATCTGGCGCGCAGCCCCCGCCCCGCTGCTCGGCGCGCTTGCCGGCATCGCCCTCACCCTCCTGGGCGGCCGGCTGATGGTGGGCAGCCTCGCCGAAGTCACCGCACGATTTCCGACCAACCGACTGGGCATGACCGGCGGCCTCTCCCCGGGCGAGTTGCTCGCGGCGACCGCGCTCGAAAGCGCGCTGTTCGCCGGGTTTACCGCCTGGGCGATCGTCGCCGCCCGGCGCCTGCGCGGCAGCGGGGCGCACTGATCACGCAATCCTCACGCGCTTCTCATGACCCTCACCCGGCGGTTCGCCATCACCGGCGAAATCCAACCTGAGGAGCTCGTAAGATGACCACCACCACCCGACCCAGCGACATGAGTTCGCGGACGACTCGTGTCCTGCGCATCGCCGGATGGTCCGCCGCCGCCCTGCTCCTGATCGCGCCGGCCGTCGCCATGCAGTTCGAAGGCAACGGCGTGAACTGGACGGCGAGCGACTTCGTCTTCGCAGCGGTAACCTTCGGCATAATCGGCGGGCTGTTCGAGCTGACCGCCCGCGCGAGCAGCAACTTCGCCTACCGGATCGCCGTGGTCCTGGCGGTCGCCTGCGGATTCTTGCAGATCTGGATCAACGGCGCGGTGGGCATCATCGGCAACGAGGACAACCCCGCCAACTGGACCTACTTCGCGGTTGTTTTCATGGCGGCCGCCGGTGCGATCGTCGCCCTGGGCAACCCGCGCGAACTCATGCGGGCGATGCTGGCGGCGGCCGGCGCGCAGGTGATCTTCTCGGTCATCCACGCGATCAATGGAACGCCGACACCCATCATCGATGGGTTCTTCGTCGCCCTGTGGGTGGCGGCGGCGCGACTGTTCGCGCGCGCCGATCGCGAGCAGCAGCCGGCCTAGCATACTTCCGCGGTGTTCCGGGGCGGCCGCCCCGGCGGCACCCGCGCGGGCGACATCCAGAAGGGATCGCCCGCCAGCCTGCGGCTGCGGCCGTAGGCGTCGCCGAGCGCCGCATAGAGCGGCGGATCGTAGGCCGCGAGATCGGCGTGATTCAGGATGCGTCGCCCGTCGAATACCGCCAAGCGGTTCGAGTTGAACCAGAACTGCGTGCCCTCGGCCCAGTATTCGTCGACGCTGGTAGAGGCGTAATCGTGCTTCCAGCGCCCCGCCTTGCGCGCATTGGCGAAGGCGCGGTCGACCTTGCGCGCGAGTGACGCGTCGACCGCGCGAATGGCCGCCAGCACGTTGTGGGCGAACTCGTGCACGAAGATCGTCTCGCCCCAATACCGGCTCGAACGTAGCCCGAGCAGGTCTTCAGCGGCGCCGCTGGTGAGCGGCCCGGCCATGCCGCGCGCGCGGGCGTTCCAGTAGTCGCGGTCGGTCAGTTTCCCGATCCGTTGGTCGTAGTGCTTGCGCTCGCAGCGGGTCAGGCGCGGGTCGCTGCGGTCGGGGCGGGTCCAGTGGGCCTGCTCGGGCAGGTCCGTCGTCGCCTCGCTTTCCGCCATTATCGCGACGCGGTAGCCGTTCGTCGCGAGCCAGCGCGCGAGGTCCGGACGGTGCGCGAGCATTTGCTCGATCAGGCTGGCCGCCTTGTCGAGCGCTTCCGAAGCCACTTTCGCGGAGCCCACCACGGGAATGCCCGCGGCCCGGCGGTGCTGGACGTAGAAGCGGTCGAGCTCCGTTGCGGCCGGCGATTGTTGCGCATTGGCGGGAATGGACGCAGCCAAGGCGAACGAAACGAACAGCTGTGCGCATCGGCGAAACGCTCGTCGCCGTTCTGAATTTCTAAGCCGCTGCGGCGAAACCGTTGCGATTGCACGGATTTCTGCCCGGTCTCTCCCGTGCAAGTGTGGCCTTTCCCAGCCTCGAAATACACGAGTTAGTGCACTGCGGAGCAGTTGCGATAGGGCGGACGGAACATCAGGAGCGACCATAATTCGTCCGGCTGTGCCAGAGCGCGGCGATGTAGGAAAACGGTAGCTGCGTTCACTTCGCGCAGTACGCCATGCGCTTCTCGACCGGTGCCCGCAAAACCTCCGTTACGTAATAGACGATGAGCTGCCGCACGCTTTCCCGCTCAGCATCCGAGTAGAAGCCGTTGGCGTCGGCCAGCCAACGCTCGGCGCATGCATCGGCGGAAGCTTCGGAGCGACCGCATTCGACGAAACCGTCGAACGCCGTGCGCCAGCGGCCGAAGGCGGCGCGGTCCATCGGCGCGCCGTGCCCCGGGATCAGCGTGTCCCACCGGGCCGCGGCGATCGCGTCGAGCGCCGCCGCCCATCCCTCTTCGCAGCCGGTGTCGAAGAACGGCGCCTGGGCGACGACCAAATCGCCGACGATCGCCAACTCCTCGTCGGGCGCTACCAGCCACAAATCGGCTTCGGTGACCGCGGCGGGCGCGACATGAAACTCGACCGCGCGCCCGGCGATCGTCCGCGTTTCGCTGCGGTCGAGGGGCTTGGCGGGCAGAAAGCTCGCGCGGTCATCGACTGCGGCCAGCATTCGCTCAGCGATGGCCCTGGCATAGGGTTCGGTCGCGGGATCAGCCACCATGCCTTTCGCTCGCGACACGCCCGCTGCGATGAAACCCGTAAGCGCTCCTTCCCCCGCACCGGTCGCTACGACTTCCGCTCCAGGGTAAGCGCGCCGCACGTCGCGATTGCCGGTCGTGTGGTCAAGGTGCCAATGGGTGTTGACGATTGCTACCACGGGATTTCCCGCCCGGCGGGCACGGTCCACAATCGATGCCGCATGCTCCGGATGGCGACCGGTATCGACCACGATCAATCCGTCGATGCCTTCGAGGATCACCGTGTTTCCATCGGGCCCCTTGGCGAGATCCATATGCCCCCCAATCAATTCGTACGGCCTCGCGTTCGGCGCGCTGGCCGACGCGCATCCGGCGAGGAGCCCCGCAGCGAGCAGCGCAATTGGTGCAATGTGCATGTGTGTCCCTTTTGCGTCCGCTATTTACCGAGTTTCGCCATCGCCGGGCGGCCGACAGGCTGGCCCGCTGCTTTCGGCACGCGGGCATCGAGCACCCTGAGCCATTCGTGGGCCAGCGATCCGATAACAATCTGAGGATCGGAAGGCTCAAGCTGCGCTTCCGCCTCCCACCCGGCGATCGAGCTGCGCGCATCGGCGGCGGCCAGCGCGAATGACCCGGGCTTGCGCAAGGCGCGATTGATCAGCGCGTCGCCGAAAAAGGTCCAGTCGTTGTCGGGCTCGCAACCGAACGAGCTGCGGTCGGAGGACGCCGCGGTGACGACCACGGAATCTGCCGTGCCGAGATAGGGGACGAAAACCCCGGAGTAGCAGGCGCTGAGCAGCACCATTCGCCGGCGGATGCCGAGCTCGGCGAACACTCCACCGAGGCGATACGGCGAAAGGACACCGTAGCCCGTATCGCCTTCGTGATAGGCGAGGCCCCACTTCGCGCCGTGGCTGGTCAGGTAAAGAACCAGCACGTCTTCCGTCGGGTCGATCAGCTCAGCGATGCGAGCCAGCGCGATCGTCAGCGATTCGATAGAGCCCTTGGCATGCTCGTCGCTCCGGCCGTCGGGCCCGGCAAGAGTAACCGTGCGGCCCACAGCGCCATAGCGGGTGGCGAGCACTCGCCCCGCTTCGCGGGCCTCGCGGGCGAACACCGCATCGCTATCGAGTGCGACCGAGACGACATAGGCGTCGACCGTGCCCTTGCGGTGGGGCTGCAACGCGGAGAGCGCGGCGTCGAGCTTGCGCCTTTCGGCAAGGACTTCGCGGGCGAGCCGCCCACGGCGAAGCTCGGGCCCCAAGGCGAAGCTCGCTTCCTGCATGGCTTCGCTCTGGCCTGTGCCAAGGTTGGGCCAGGTCGAAATGTGCGGCGGCGGCTCGACCGAGGCGGGCGCGGACTGGGCCAAAGCGCTGGCCGAAATCGTCAAAGCCAAAGCAGCGAATGCCAACCGCACCGTCCACCTCCCCAAGCGCACGCGGAATGTTTCGCCGAGGCGGCAGGCAAGTCAAGCGGGTCGCGCCCTTGAGGGACGTGGTGATCGCTACTCCGCGACGAGCGATGTGATTGCCTCGCGCATCTGCTCGAGGCGATAGGGCTTCTTCACGAACCGCGAATGCTCGACCGGATCGTGGGTTTCGCCGGGATAGCCGCTTACGTAAATGACATGGATGCCGGGTAGGATCTCCCGCGCGCGGCGGGCGAGCTCCCACCCGTCCACCTGGCCCGGCATCCTGATATCGGTCACGAGCAGATCAAAGCTTTCGCCCGCTTGCAGCCGGGCGAGCGCCTCTTCGCCCGTAGCGGCGGAGGTCACAGCGCAGCCCATTTCGGTGAGGTCTTCCTCGGCCACGTGGCGGACGAGCATTTCGTCCTCTGCCAGAAGAGCAGTCAGCATCGGCGCACTATGAACCCTCCGTCGGGGCGACCCGCGGGAGAAACATACGCACCGTGGTGCCGGTTCCCGGCTCCGACTCGATCCTCAGCGAACCGCCGAGTTGCTCCACCATGCCGAACACCTGGCTTAGGCCCAGACCCGTTCCCTCGCCCAGCGGCTTGGTGGTGAAGAATGGGTCGGTCGCCCGCGCCAGGGTTTCCGCGTCCATTCCTTCGCCCGTGTCGGTTACCCGCAGTTCGACAAGCTCGAATGATTCCTCCGGAACACGAGCCAAAATCTCCAGACGTCCGCCACCGAGCATCGCGTCGCGGGCGTTGATCGCCAGGTTAATCAGCGAATTCTCGAGCTGGACCCAGTCGGCCATCACCATCGTGCCTGCCGGGATGGCGTAGTCTACGTCGATAGCGGGCCCGGTCGCCCGCTCGATCAGCGGCGCCACTTCGCCGATCAGGTCGGCCAGCGCGAGCGGTTTGGGGGCCAGCGACTGGCGGGCGGCAAAAGTGAGTAGCTGGTCAGTAAGCGCCGCAGCGCGCTCGGCGGCTGTCAGCGCGTCGCGGATCGAGCGTTGGAGCGCGGGCTCGCCTTCGCCGGCTCGCCGCTGGACGCGCTCGATGTTGCCGATGACGACCTGCAGCAGGTTGTTGAAATCGTGCGCGACGCCGCCGGTGAGGCGCCCGAGCGCCTCCAGCTTCTGCGATTGCCGGAGCATTTCGGCCGTCTTCTCACGCTCCACGCTTTCCGCGAGGAGTTGCTCGTTCACTGCCCTCAATTGCGCTGGCGATGGCAGCGCCACCAACTTGGGGAGCAGCGGGACAAGCACGATGGCCGTGCCGATGGAGGCGATAGCGGTGACGACCTTTATGGCGGCTTCCACTCCGTAGGCCGGCACCCACAAGGTATAGATGCCGAACAGGTGCGTCGTCCCGCAGGCGAGGATGAAGACTGCAAACAGGCCCATGATCCACCCGAAATCCACGTCGGGCCGCGCCTTCAGCAGGCGCCAAAGCAGGAACGGAATGGAGAAATAGGCGACCGCGATGACGGTGTCTGCGACGACGTGGGTCCAGACCAGCCGAGGGTCCCACAACAGGCAGTAACCATGCGGAGGCAGCCCCCGCATCGCGAGAAAACTGCTCAACCAGTCGAACATGCTCGTTCCCCCCGCTCAAGCGAGGGGCAACGATAACAAGGCAACGCGGATTTGGGTATGCTAAGGCCCGCGTCGGGCGAGGATAACGCTCAATACACCCGCTTCTTGGGTTTGATGTACTCGACGTCGTCGGTGAGCGTGTATTCGTGGACCGGGCGGTAATCGATCCGCACGTTGCCGCCCTGCCCACCCCAGCCGGCGAACCAAGCGGCGGTGTGCTTCATCCAGTTGGCGTCGTCGCGGTCGGGGAAGTCTTCGTGCGCGTGGGCGCCGCGGCTTTCCTTGCGGTTCTCGGCACTCGCGATGGTGACACTCGCCTGAGCGATGAGATTATCGAGTTCGAGAGTCTCGACGAGATCGCTGTTCCAGATCAGCGAGCGGTCGGTGACCGAGATGTCTTCCATCGATTTGTAGACGCCGGCCATCGCGTCGACGCCTTCGCGCAGCAACTCGCTGTTGCGGAACACCGCAGCGTGGCGGGTCATCGTCTGCTGCATGCTCTTGCGGATCGCCGCTGTCGGCGTGCGGCCCTTGGCGTGGCGGAAGTGATCGAGCCGGCCGAGCGCCATGTCGGCACTGTCCTTGGGCAGTTCGTCGTGCGCGGTGCCCGGCTTGATCAGCTCCTTGAGCCGGTGCCCGGTTGCGCGGCCGAACACCACGAGGTCGATTAGCGAGTTCGAGCCGAGCCGGTTTGCGCCGTGGACCGAGACGCACGCCGCCTCGCCCACCGCGAAGAGGCCGGGGACCACCGTCTCCGGATTGCCGTCGGCGCCGATGGTCATCACCTCGCCGTGATAGTTACAAGGGATGCCGCCCATGTTGTAATGGACCGTCGGCGAGACCGGCAGCGGCTGGCGCGTCAGGTCGACGTTGGCGAAAATCTTGCCGCTCTCGGTGATGCCGGGCAGCCGCTCGGCAAGCACCTTGGGATCGATGTGATCGAGGTGGAGGTAGATGTGGTCCTTGTTCGGGCCCACGCCGCGCCCTTCGCGGATTTCCAGCGCCATCGAGCGGCTGACCACGTCTCGCGAGGCCAAGTCCTTCGCGCTCGGCGCGTAGCGTTCCATGAACCGCTCGCCTTCGGAATTGGTGAGGTAGCCGCCCTCGCCCCGCGCGCCTTCGGTGATCAGCACGCCCGCGCCGTATATGCCCGTAGGGTGGAACTGGACGAACTCCATGTCCTGCAGCGGCAACCCCGCGCGCAGTACCATGCCGCCGCCGTCCCCGGTGCAGGTGTGTGCGCTGGTGGCAGTGAAGTAGCAACGGCCGTATCCGCCGGTCGCCAAGACCACCGCCTTGGCGCGGAAGCGGTGGATTGAGCCATCGTCGAGGCACAGCGCGACCACGCCAACGCACGCGCCGTCCTTCAAGATCAGGTCGATCGCGAAGTATTCGATGAAGAAGTCGGCGTCGTACTTCAGGCTCTGCTGGTAGAGCGCGTGGAGCATCGCGTGCCCGGTGCGGTCGGCGGCGGCGGCGGTGCGCTGGACCGGCGGCCCCTCGCCCATGTTCTGCATGTGACCGCCGAAAGGGCGCTGGTAGATCGTGCCGTTCTCGTTGCGGCTGAACGGCACGCCGGCGTGCTCGAGCTCGTAGACCGCTTGCGGGGCCTCGCGCACCATGTACTCGATCGCGTCCTGGTCCCCCAGCCAGTCCGACCCTTTGACGGTGTCGTACATGTGCCAGGTCCAATGGTCGGGCGAGTTGTTGCCAAGGCTCGCGGCGATACCGCCCTGCGCGGCCACGGTGTGCGAGCGGGTCGGGAAGACCTTGGTGATGTTGGCGGTGCGCAGGCCGGCTTCGGCCGCGCCCATCGTCGCGCGCAGGCCCGATCCGCCCGCGCCCACTACGACCACGTCATACGTGTGATCGATGATGCTGTAGGCCGGCTGACGCGCGGCGCCGGTGTCGTTGGGCTGCGAGGCCATCAGGCGGCTCCGGTCGAAAGGGCGATGCGGACGAGGGCGTAGAGCGCGAAAAGGCCAGCGGCCCAGGTGGCGATGTCGAGCAGCAGCATGATCGCGATACGGTTGGAGCGGACGTGCGCGTAGTCCTCGATGAACACTCGTAATCCCAGCCGGTTGTGCCACAGGCTCGAAAGAACGAGCGCGGCAAGCGCCAATGCGGGAAGCGGCTGCGACGCCCAATCGAGCACGGTTGCATACCGCAGATCCGGCAGAAGGAAGATCGATACCAGCAGGAAGACGATCGGGATCAGAGCGAGCGCCCCGCTGATCCGTTCCTGCCACCAGTGATGCGCCCCGCTGTGCGCGCTACCGAGTCCGCGGACTCTACCCAGTTCGGTTCCGTTACCCATTTTTTCCCGTCTCTCAGCGCAGTAGCAATACGGCCCAGAACAGCGCAGTCAGCACCGGCGCCCCGATCAGAACCACATGCGACCAGAACTTGTTCGTGGTCAGTTCGTAACCGGCGCCCATGTCGAGCACGTAGTGGCGCAGTCCCGACAGGGTATGTTCGAACAGCGCCCAGGTGGTGACCACGAGCGCGGCCTTGCCGATCAAGTTGGCGACCCCCTGAACTGTATCGCCTTCAGCGCCCGACCAAATCCACTCTGTGAGGGTCGAATAAGCCTCCGGCCCGCCCGCCAGCGCGCCCAGCCACCACAGCAGCAGCGGCAATCCGACGAGCGCAAGGATCGTGCCCGACGCGCGGTGAAGGATCGAGACCGTCATGTGCGGTCCCCATCTCCATATCTGCAGATGCGGCGCGGTGGGGCGGTTGGCCATGGCAAGAACCCTGTTCACGGAATGCGCCTTCCCCTTAACGCGTTGGCCTGTCTGCGCAAGCGCTCGACACGCAACGCACATTGCGGGAAAGGGAACGCATGACCACCATCCTCCTCACCGGGGCCTCGCGCGGGATCGGCGCGGCCGCCAAGCAGGCATTGGAAGCGCGCGGTTGCCGGGTGATCGGGCATGCCACGCAGTCCGGCGCGGACCTCCTGGGGGCCGATTTCTCCGATCCGCTGGCTCCGCAAATGCTGTGGGAAGCTGCCTTGAACGAAGCCGGAGGGGCGATCGATGTTCTGGTCAACAACGCCGGGCTGTTCGCGGCCAACCCCGTCGACGCATCGGACATCGCCTGGCTCGACCGCTGGGAAGACACCTTACGCATCAACCTGACCAGCGCCGCGCAGCTGAGCAGGTTCGCGGTGCGGCATTGGCAGGTGCGCGGCAGGGGCGGGCGAATGGTTCACGTCGCCAGCCGCGCCGGACACCGCGGCGATTCGCCCGCGCATTGGCACTACGCAGCCGCCAAGGGCGGCATGCTGGCGCTGCACAAGACGATCGCCCGGCAATATGCGACCGACGGGATCTTGAGCTACGCGATCGCCCCCGGGTTTACCGATACCGACATGGCTGGCGACTACCTCGCCAGCCGCGGCGGACCCGATCTGTTGCGCGACATCCCGCTCGGGCGGGTCGCGACGCCGCAAGAAATCGCCACGATGATCGTATTCTGCGCGCTGGACGCACCGCCGAGCATGACCGGCGCTACTCTCGACGCTAACGGAGCCAGCTATGTCCGCTAGGTTCGCCGCTTCGGTAATGTCCGTATTGCTCTCTGGGTGCACCACCGCAGTCGCTCCCTCTCCCGCGCCGCTGGCGGACGCCCGCGCCGGCCAGAAAGCATGGGCAGCCGCGTGCGAGGACAACGACGAATGGGACAAGCCCGGCCCGCCGTTCCGCGTTTACGGCCGCACTTATTACGTCGGAACCTGCGGGATCAGCTCCTTGCTCGTAGTCGGACCGGACGGCCACACGCTGATCGATAGCGGGACCGACGAAGGCGCGAAGATCGTCCTCGCCAACATCCGCGAGCTTGGTTTCGACCCCAAGGACGTCAAGACGTTGCTGCTCAGCCACGAGCACTACGATCATGTCGGCGGCATGGCTCGTCTGCAGGTTGCCACGGGCGCGACGATCATCACGGCGGAAGCGGCGGCCAAGGTGCTCCGCACCGGTGTGCCCGACCCCGCCGACCCGCAGGCGAAGTCAGGCCATCCGGCCTTTCCTCCGGTTTCCGGGAAGATCGTCACGCTCGACGGCGCGAACCCGATCCTACTCGGCGATTGGACCTTCCGCCCCATCCGCACCCCCGGCCACACGCTGGGGGCCATGAGTTGGTCGTGGCAGGATTGCGAGGCGGCCGTTTGCCGCTCCATCGTTTACGTCGACAGCCTCAACCCCATCTCCTCGGACGGATACAGGTTCTCCGACCACCCGGAGCTAGTCGCAGGCTACCGGGCCGGCGTTGCCGAAGTGGCGGCCGCGCCGTGCGATATCGTCATCGCCCCCCACCCCGGCGCGGTGGCGCTGCGCGCTCGGCTGACCGGCGACAAACCGCTGATCGACCCAGGCGGCTGCAAGGCCTTCGCCGCCACCGCCACCGAGCGGATGGACAAGCGGCTGGCGAGCGAAGCGGCCGGTGGCTGACTGCTGGACGATCCGCGCCGACATTCCCCGCGAGATCGCCCGGGCCGCGCTACTGGCGCACGAGGAAGCCGAGGATTGGCCAGCGGACTGGGTACTCACCGGCATGGAGATCGCCGACGACCGGCCGGAAGAATGGTTCGTCGAGGCCTATCTTCCGCGCAACCCTACCGCAGCGGACAAGCGCCGGGTCGGCGCCTTGTTCGGGCCCCAACCGCCGCGGCTGGCGGTGGCGCGAGTTCCCCAGCAGGACTGGGTTACGCTGAGCCAGCGGGGTCTCGAGCCGATCATGGCGGGGCCCTTCCGCGTTCGCACCGCCGAGTTCCCGGTCGAGCCCGGCACGATCGATCTCGTTATACCGGCCAGCCAGGCCTTCGGCACCGGGCACCATGCGACGACCGAAGGCTGCCTCGCGATGCTCGCAGCAATGAAGGCGCGCGGGGTCCAGGTGCGTAATCTGGCGGATATCGGCACCGGCACGGGCCTTCTCGCATTCGCCGCCATGGCACTGTGGCCGCGGTCCCTGGCGACAGCGAGCGACATCGATCCCGTCTGCACCGGCGTGGTCGAGGACAATGCCAGGGCCAACGGCGTGCCCCTGGGAGCACGCCGGGGAGAGCTGACGATGGTGGTAGCCGACGGAATGAACGACCCTCTGCTGGAGGCGCGGGGTTTCTTCGACCTGCTGATTGCGAACATCCTCGCGGGGCCGCTGGTGGAACTGGCGCCGGACTTCGGGCGGGCTGTGGCGCCGGGAGGGAGCCTGTTGCTCGCCGGCCTGCTCGAGACCCAGGAGCGGGCCGTGCGCAGCGCCTGCCGACGTTCGGGTTTCCGGCTCGCGGCCCGGGTGGTCAACGGGGATTGGTCGATCCTGTGGCTTCGCAGACGCGCCGCGCGCTGAGGATTGCCGGGAGGGCCATCGCAGGGCTCGCGCTCGCGGTCGGCCTGTTCACGCTCAGCGCGTGGGTCGGTAGCTCGATCCCGCGCAACGCGGGATGGTCCGAGCCTGACCGAGGGGTGGCCATCATGGTGGAGACGAACGGCATACATACCGCGATCGTCATGCCGCTGGTGAGCGTACGCAAAGACTGGAGAGCCGACTTCCCTACCACCGATCTGGCCGCGCCAAACCGCGCGTACACCCACGTGTCAGTAAGTTGGGGCGAGCGCGAAGTGTTCCTCGACACACCGGCCTGGAGCGATCTGTCGCTCGCCAAGGCCTTTCGAGCGGGCACCGGCGGCGACGGGCTGCTGCACGTAGCCCACTACGTTCGTCCCGCGCCCAGCGCGACCGCGCGATACCTGCGGCTAAGACCGGCCGAGTACGACAGGCTGGTGCGCGCCATCGAGACACAAGTGCTCCCTCCCGACAGGCGCAGGACCTACCCCGGATATGACGACTACGACGTGTTCTATGCCGCGCCAGGACGGTACCACGCCGGCAATACCTGCAACCAGTGGACCAGCGATACCCTGGCGGGCGCGGGGGTGCGGACCGGATGGTGGACCCCGTTTGCGGGCGGAGTCATGAAGTGGGTACCTGGCTGAAGGACTAGCCGCTCCAGGCGTCGAGCGCGTCGCGATAGGCGTCCTCGGCGTCCCGGCGGCGGCGCTTGAGCGCGACCGTCTCGGTTCGATGCTCCGATACCAGCTCATCGATTTTCGCCTGCAGCTTGGCCTGCTGCGCCTCGAGCTTCTTTAGCTCGGCCGCATGTCGCCGCTCGGCGGATTCCAGAGCTACCTCGGCCTTGTCGAGCTGTGCACGGGATGGCGGCTTGGACTGCTTCGGGGCCGACTTCTCAGGCTTTTCTTCTGCGGCCCTCTTCTTCTTCGTTTTCGGGCCGAGCGCCTTGAGCTGATCCGCCAATCCTCCGCGCGAGAGCATGATGACCTCGCCCGGAGCCTTGAGGGGCGCCGCCGTCAGCTTCGGATCGGTCACCTGTTCGGCGATCCCGCGAGCAAACAGGTCGACGTCGGCGCCCCACGCCTCCAGCGCCGCCTTGCGGCTGGGCGCAGCGACATAGGCATCGTGAAAACCGGCAGCCGTGCGGAAGACCTTGAGTGCGCGTGGCATGCTGCATCAACCGTCGCGATGCCGACCGGTTTCCTTAGCCGGCGGCCTGTACAATCTCGGCCCAGGCCGCCTCGTCGATCACCTCGATGCCGAGCTCGGCCGCTTTCTTGAGCTTGCTGCCCGCGCCGGGCCCGGCGACGATGAGATCGGTCTTGGCACTGACTGAGCCGGCCGCCTTGGCACCAAGACGTTCTGCCTGAGCCTTGGCTTCGTCGCGGCTCATCGTCTCGAGTTTGCCGGTAAAGACTACCGTCTTGCCGCTCACCGCGCTGGCCGTCGTCTCGACTTCGAAGCGGGGAGGGGAAACCTCCCTTAGCAGATCGTCCCACACCGCTTGGTTGTGTTCTTCGTGGAAGAAGTCGCTGAGCGCCTCGACCACCACAGGTCCGACGCCCTCGATGGAAGTCAGCTCGGCGCGCGCCTCCAGATCGCCCGCTTGGGCCGCCTCTGCCGCGCTACGAAGCGCCGGCAGTTCATGAAACCGCTTCATCAGGTCCCGCGCCGTAACCGCGCCGACGTGCCGGATGCCTAGTCCGAACAGCAGCCTGGCGGCATCCGGGGCCCGCTTGGCATCGATCGCTGTCAACAGATTATCCACCGACTTGTCCTGCCATCCCTCGCGGCCGACCAATTCGCCCCGGTGGCGATGCAGGCGGAAGATATCGGCCGGCCCCTTGGTCAGCCAACCCAGTTCCATGAACTGAGCGATCGTCTTTTCGCCGAGCCCTTCGATATCGAGCGCCGGCCGGCTAGTGAAATGGCGCAGTCGTTCGAATTGCTGCGCGCGGCAGACGAGTCCGCCCGTGCAGCGAACGTCGACTTCGCCCTCTTCCGCCACCGCCTCGCTCCCGCAGACCGGGCAGTGATCGGGGAAATGGTAGGCCTCGCGCGGTGCATCGCGGGTGAGGTTGTCGACCACCTGCGGGATTACGTCACCCGCGCGCTGGATGATGATACGGTCCCCCTCCCGCAGGCCGAGCCGGGCGATCTCGTCGCGGTTGTGCAGCGTTACGTTGTAGACCGTCACGCCCCCCACCAACACTCCCGAAAGCCGGCCGACCGGAGTGAGCTTGCCGGTGCGACCGACCTGGATGTCGATCTTTTCGAGCGTAGTCTCAGCCTGCTCGGCGGGAAACTTATGCGCCAGGCCCCATCGCGGGGCCTTGCCGACCGAGCCGAGCCGGGCCTGAAGCGCGAGGTCGTCGACTTTGTAGACCACCCCATCGATATCGTAAGGAAGTCCCGCGCGACGCTCCCCGATGCCGCGATAGTGCCGCAGCATTTCCTCGAGGCTTTCGCACAAGACAAGATCGGGACTCACGGGCAGTCCCCACTCGGCCATCTGGCGCATCATCGCGAACTGCCCGGTCTGAGGAACCTCACTGGCCGCTCCCCAACCGTGAGCCCAGAACCGTAGCGGCCGCTTCGCCGTCACCGCGGGATCCTTCTGCCGCAGTGAACCGGCCGCAGCATTTCGCGGCGTGGCGAACAGCCTGGCACCGACCTCTTGCTGCGCTGCGTTGAGTGCGGCAAAGTCGTGCTTTGCCATGTAAATCTCGCCGCGCACCTCGAACACCGCCGGTACTTTTCCGCGCAGCATTTGGGGCACGTCGGGGACATGCGCGACGTTCGCCGTGACGTCCTCGCCGACTTCACCGTCGCCCCGTGTGGCCGCGCGCACGAGAATACCGCCCTCGTAAAGCAGCGAGCAGGACAGCCCGTCAATCTTGTCCTCGGCCGTGAATGAAAGCGGCGCATCGGCCGGCAGGCTCAGGAAGCGCCGAACCCGCGCGACGAAGTCCGTCACGTCCTCGTCGGAGAACGCGTTGTCGAGGCTCATCATGCGAACCTCATGCCGGACCTTCGACAAGGGCGAGGCGGCGATCTCATGACCTACCGCTGCCGACGGGGAGTCCGGACGGATCAAGTGAGGAAATTGGGCCTCGAGCTCTGCGTTGCGCCGAACCAGCGCGTCATACTCGGCGTCGGTGATCTCGGGCGCGTCATGCGCGTGGTAGAGCTGGTTATGGCGCGCGATCACCTTGGCAAGGCGCATCAGTTCGTTCGCCGCTTCGGCCTCCGTGGGCGCACCGGTCATTTGCGCAGCAGCTCCAGCAACTTTGGTTCGATGCTATCGTAGGCGGCCGCCCCCGGCGTAATCACGTCGAAATGCGTGGCATCAGCTTTAAGCGTGACTTCGACTTCGACACCCGCGTCACGCAGAGCCGCGAGTGCGGCCGCGTCCGGCGCGGGCAGCTTGGCTTGCACGAAGTGCAAGCGCCTGAGTTGCGCGGGGTGCCCGATAGGAGAAACGGCTGCGTACCGCTTCGGAACATCCGCCGCCGAGCCGCCCATGAATGGCGCCACGGCAGAAAACTGGCACAGAGCATCGAACGGTGCCTGGTCCCGAGACAGGTCGGCCGGACCATCGAAGACGATCGCGTCGGCCTCAAGCGTTCTCCAGCGCCTTCCGAGCGGCCCGTCGCGGTTCTGGTTGGTTGCCAGCCATTGCGCGGGCAGAGCGCCCGCCGAATGTCCCACCAGGGTCAGCCGCGAAAGGTCCAGCCGCGGATCGTCCTTGACGTCGTCGATCGCCTTCTCGACACCCGCCCAGTCTTCGAACGAGCCGGGCCAGCCGCCACCGTCCCCGACCTCGCGATAATCCACGTTGAGGGTAGCGATACCGAGCTGTTGCCAGCGCGTGGCGAGCGGCGCCATGTAGGTCTGGGTGGCGATCCCGGTCTTCCAGCATCCGCCGTGAAAGATCACCGCCAGCGGAAACGGACCTGCGCCTTGCGGCAAACGCAGTTCGGCAAATCCCCGGGGATGCTTGGCGTAGCGCACGATGCTAGCGGGCACCGACGGCGCGAGGAACCTGTCGGTGCCGTACATGGCGCCGGCCGTCGATCCGCTCGGTTCGGGGTCGGGCGTATCGCTCACCGCGCACCCCCCCAGCACAGCCATCGCCGCAGCCCCGATGAACACGCGCTCACGAATCCATCTCCTCATGCCACGTCCAGCACCGAAACGACGAGCTCGCGGCTGAACTCGAACCCCAGCGTGCGATAGAGCGCGATCGCGGCGTGATTGCTGCTCCAGCAGTGGAGGAAGGGCGTCTCCCCGCGCTCCACCATGTCGCGCAACACTCGCACCGTCAGGCGGCGAGCGAGTCCCTGCCCTCGAACGGAAGGGTCTGTGCAGACGCCGCTTACCTCGGCCAGCCCTCCCTCGCACCGCAGCCGCGTGCCGGCCATCGCGATCAGGCGGCCGCCGTTGCGAACTCCGTAGTAGCCGCCGTACCGGTGAGTGCCCGATTCCCACGGGCCAGGCTCTGTCGCCCTCGCCAGCGCGAACATTTCGTCCGCGTCAGCGTCACTGAGAGCGACGATGCCCTCGTCGACGTCGGCATCGAGGATCGGTTGGAGCGCGATCATCTGGGTCAACGGCGCGGTGCGCATCAGCGTCAATCCAGGCGGGGCGGCGACGGCACCGCGTTCGAGCAACCAGCTTTGCCGGCGGGTCGAGCGGGTCAGCCTGCCCAAATCCTCGCTTGCCTCAGTCCCCATTTCAGTCGCTGCGAAGTAGCCGATATCGGGATCGATCCGCAGGGCATCTCCCAGCCGCGTCGCGAGCGCGGCCTGCGGCCCGGTCAGCGCGCTCCACACCGGGCGTTCGAGCGGGTCGCTCACGCCTGTTCCAGCAGGCGGTCGGCCTGCGCTCGCGCTTCGGGGGTGACTTCGGCCCCGGAGAGCATCCGGGCAATTTCCTCCTGCCGGGCGGAAGCATCCAGCAGGGTTACCGAGGTTCGCGTGACGGTGCCCTTGCTCGTCTTGTGGATCACGTAGTGCGTGCGCCCACGCGCGGCGACCTGCGGCGAATGGGTAACCACGAGGACCTGCCCACCCTCCGCCAGGCGCGCGAGCCGCTCGCCGATGGCGCTCGCCACCGCGCCCCCGACGCCGCGATCGATCTCGTCGAAGATCATCGTCGCCGCCCCGCCGCGCTCCGCCAGGGCGACCTTCAAGGCAAGGATGAATCGCGACAGTTCGCCGCCGCTGGCGATCTTGTTGAGCGGAGCGAAGTCGGCCCCGGGATTGGTCGCGATGAGGAACTCGACCGCGTCGATCCCGTGCGGGCCCCAACGCTCTTCGGGCAACTCGGCTACCGATGTGCGGAACCGCGCCGCGTCGAGCTTGAGCGGCGCAAGCTCGCCAGCGACCACCGCGTCGAGCCGCGCGGCCGCTTGCGTGCGCAAGTTATGGAGCGTCCGCGCGCATTCGCGGTACCGTTCGCCCGCCGCCTTGGCCGCAAGCGCCAACGCATCGAGTTCGGCCTCGCCACCTTCGATCGCGTCCAACGCGCCGCGAAACTCGCGCATCCGATCAGGCAGTTCATCGACCTCGCAACGATGCTTGCGCGCGATCGCGCGGAGATCGAACAGGCGCGTCTCGGCGCGCTCCAGTTCCATGGGATCGTGGATCAACGCCTCGGCGGCCTGCGAAAGCTTGTCCTCCGCCTCGCCCGCTTCGATTACCGCTCGGTCGAGCGCCGAAAGGGCCTCAACCAACAGCGGATGCTCGGCCGCGATACGATCGAGACGGCGCGCCGCAACCCGCAGCGCAGCCAAAGGAGAGTCCGAGCCCTCCCAAAGGTGGCGCAGTTCCTCGAGGTCGGCCGAAAGCCGTTCGCCTCTCTGCATCGAGGCGCGGGTCTCGGCGAGGCGCGCTTCTTCTCCCGCCTGGGGTTCTAACGCGGCCAGTTCGGCAAGATGCGCGAGCAGCAAATCCTGATCGGCCTGAGCGGTTTCGACCTTGTCGCGCGCGGCGGTCAAGCTGGCTTCTGCGGCTCGCCACTCCGCCCACGCTCGGGCGACCCCATCGGCCTCGCCTCCGGCAAAGCGGTCCAGAAGTGCGCGATGGCCGCGCGCGTTCACGAGCCCTCGGTCGTCATGCTGTCCATGCAATTCGACCAGCAGCGGCGCAAGTTCGCGCAGGAGCGCGACACCCACTGGCTGATCGTTGACGAACGCCTTGCTGCCCCCATCGGCCCGTAGAGTTCGCTTGAGGATCACCGGTTCGCCCGGCTCTATGTCGATGTCGGCGTCGGCGAATGCGTCTCGTAACGCGGCCGGAAGCGCCGCGAACTCGAACGAGGCTGAAACGCTTGCCCGCTCCTCGCCGGCGCGGACGAGGCCGCTCTCGGCGCGGTTACCCAGTACAAGCCCCAGCGCATCGAGCAGGATCGATTTGCCCGCGCCCGTTTCGCCGGTGAGCACGCCCAATCCGCTCCGAAAATCGAGATCGAGCGCTTCTATCAGCACGATGTTGCGGATGGAGAGGCGCGTCAGCATGGCTCGCCCCCGTCTCTAGGATCAAGCGCGGAGGCTGTCGAGAAACTCACGTGGGGATAAGGGCGGCGCGCCGAGGAAGCCCTGGTAAAGCGAGCAGCCTTCGGCTGCCGCGATCGCGCGCTGCGCCTCGGTCTCGATGCCTTCCGCCACGACGGAAAGGCGAAGCGCCCGTGCCAGTGCGACAATGGCGCGCAGCACCTCACGGTCGCGTGGGTCACTCTCGATCCCTTCGATCATCGTCCGGTCGAGCTTGAGCATGTCCAGCGGGAGCACCTTGAGGTAGCGGAAATTGCAGAAACCGCCCCCGAAGTCGTCGAGCGCGACGCTCATCCCGCGGGCCTTCAGCGTCGCCAATGCGGCCCCTGCCTGTTCGAGGTCGCCAAGCAAGACCTGCTCGGTGATCTCAAGTGTTAGGTTGGCGGGATCGAATCCGCTGGCTTCAACCAGGTCGGCGAACTCCCCGGCAAATCCGGCCGCGGCAAGATCCGCCGGTGTGACGTTGAGCGAGAGGCGGGTGCCGACGGGCCACTCGCAGGCGGCCGCGAGTGCCGTCTCAGCGATGTGGCGCGAAAGGTGCGCCACGTGGTCGGCCCGCTGAGCAATGGCAAAGAGCGCGCCGGCACCTATCAGCCCAATCCGCGGATGGCGCCAGCGGGCAAGCGCTTCCGCGCCGACGATGCGCCCGCTTGCCAGGTCGAACTGCGGCTGGAACGCGACCTCAATCTCGCGCCGATCGAGAGCCGCCAGCAGGTCCGCCTCTAGTTCGGCGGCGCGAATGCCCGCTGGCGCCTGCAGGCGATCGGCCCACAGAACACGCGAGCCCGGCTTGTCGTGCGCCTGGCCTAGCGTGGTAGCCAGCCGATCGAGCACGTGCGGAGCGGATTCGCCGGGGAGGACGCGAAGCAACGCAACGCGCGGCCAGAGCCGCACGGTCCCCGATCCGTCCAGCGCCGCGATCGGTGAGGCTAGCGCGTCAGCGACGGCCTCACCCAGCCACTGCCAGCGTTCGCGGCTCACCGGCTGGCGTGCCAGCAAGGCGAACTTGCCGCCGCCAAGCCGGGTCGCCAGCCATTCGCCTTCGCCCAGCTCGTCCGCCGCGAAGTGCAGCAGCCGGCGGGCGACCTCGACGAGCGCGCCATCTCCCGCGACCTCCCCGTAAGCTAAGTTGACGGCGTCGAACCGTCCGAGACCGACTAGCAGGGCGTGCACCGGCGCAGCCTCGCCGGAGCTAAGGCCGCGCTCACGCCAAATGCCGAGCACGTCGTGGAAGGCCGCGGCATCGGCTAGTCCGGTGAGCACGTCGCGCCGATGCGTCATTGATTGCGGGCTACTTGCCATCTTGCTGGGGTCTAGCGGGAATTCGTCAACGCGGTCCTATCGTCGTTCATCGCGTTGCCAAATGGGACGGTGGCAACTAGCGTCATGACCAGGTGAATTCGGGAGAGGTCGCAGGTGGGCGAGCAGATCGACATCAAGCGCCTTGCCTTGCTCGCCTCGCGCACCGAGCGCGCTCAGGAAGCCGCCGCCGAGCTCCGTGAGCATTTCGACTTCGTGTCGCTCGACCGGGCCCAGGCCGCAATCGTGCTGGGCGGCGACGGCTTCATGCTCCACACGCTTCATCGGATGCTCGACAAGAAACGCGTGATACCCGCTTACGGAATGAATTGCGGCACGGTGGGCTTCCTGATGAACCGCTATCGCAGCCCGGCGAAGCTCGGAGACCGCCTGAACAAGGCACGGCGATTCGATATCGCACCCTTGCGCATGGAGGCCATCGGCCAGAAGGGCGAACGCAACGTCGCTTGCGCGATCAACGAGGTCTCCTTGCTGCGCGAGACCCGCCAGACCGCCAAGATCGAGGTGATCCTCAACAACAAGACCCGCCTCAAGGAACTGGTTTGCGACGGGGTATTGGTGGCAACGCCTGCGGGTTCGACCGCGTACAATCTGTCCGCCAATGGGCCCATCCTGCCGCTTGATTCGCAACTTCTCGCGCTGACCCCGATCAGCCCATTTCGGCCGCGCCGCTGGTCGGGCGCGGTCCTGCCCGAGCGAAGCCGCATCAGCTTTCGGGTCAACGAGCCCGACAAACGACCCGTCTCGGTTGTCGCCGACCAGAAGGAATTCCGCGACGTCGCCGAGGTCCACCTCGAGATCGCGCGCGAAAACCAGCTTACCTTGCTGTTCGATCCCGGCCACGCGCTCGACGAACGGATCGTCGCGGAACAGTTCGCCGTTTGACCCCAAGCGGGGGGTTGCCAATCACCGGGGCCACCCATATAGGCGCGCTCCTGCCGATCCGGCTGCTCCCCGATAGCTCAGCGGTAGAGTAGGTGACTGTTAATCACTTGGTCGTTGGTTCGAATCCAACTCGGGGAGCCACGGCAGTCTCTTGAAACATTCGCTGAAGATTGCGTTGGTTTCAGCGCCTGCTGGCGACGTTCAAGCGCCTTGTGCTTGCATCCGAGAATAACGAAAAGGGTCGCTCGCAGGGCGATCTTCCATCGTGTTGGTGACGCGATGATGCGACTGAAGCGAGGAAGACATGAAGGGCTATAATGAACCTAGTTTCCAGGACCGTGCGGCAGCGTCTGCGCGATCGCGAGCGAGCGCGCTCGAGAAGTTGAAGGCCGCACCGAAGCTGAGCGAGGAGGAACTCGCCGAGCGCGCGGCTCGCAGCGCCGAGCGAGAGGCGAAGGCGGAGGCTAAACGCGCAGCGGCACGCGCGGCGCGAGAAGAGGCCGACCGCCTCCAGGCCGAGAGACGTGCCGAAGCGCAGGCGGAGAAGGCGAAGTCAGCAGCTCCGGCGCGCTCGGAGGCGGAAATGAAGGCCGCCCGCGACGCTCGCTATGCGGCGCGCAAAAATCGCAAGTGAGCTCCATGCCGAACCGCTTGGCAGACTTCGACGTTGCGAAGTTCCTGTGCGAGCATTGGCAAAAGAAACCGCTGCTGATCAGGAATCCGTGGACCCGTTGGAGCAATCCGCTGGGTCCTGACGAACTCGCAGGTCTCGCTTGCGAGGAATACGTCGAATCCCGCCTGGTCAGTCAACAGAGGCGCAAGTGGAAACTTGATCCGGGTCCGTTCTCGGAAGAGCGCTTCAGGCAGGCGCCCCGCGACCCGTGGACCCTGCTCGTTCAATCGGTAGACCATCATGTTCCGTCGGTCGCGGCCTTGCTCGACCAGTTCCGCTTCGTCCCGAACTGGCGGGTGGACGACGTGATGGTCAGCTACGCCGTCGATGGAGGCGGAGTGGGCCCGCATTTCGACCACTACGACGTGTTCCTGGTCCAGGGCCTGGGGCGCCGGCAATGGCAGCTTGGCGGCTTGTGCGACGACAGCACCGAATTGCTGCCGCACGACGACTTGCGGCTGCTCGCGAATTTCCAGGCCGCGGAGGACTGGATCCTCGACCCCGGCGATATCTTGTACGTCCCGCCCGGTTTCGCTCACCGCGGTGTCGCGGTCGGCGACGATTGCATGACCTACTCGATCGGGTTTCGCGCGCCGTCACGGGAAGAGCTGATCAGCTGTTGGACGGAGAACCTGCTCGACGAATTGGACGACGACGACCGCTACACCGACCCTGATCTGGAACAGCAGGGCAATCCCGGGGAAATCTCGGCTTCCGCCATCGCTCGCCTGCACGCAATGGTCACCGATCGGCTGCTGGACAGGCAATCATTCGCGCGCTGGTTCGGCACGTACAGTACGCGGCCCAAAGGCAGTGACGTCGAATGGGAGCCCGAGGAACAACTGTCGGCAAGCGATGCCCGCGCTCGGATCGAGGCGGGGGATGCGATGATCCGCAACCCGGCCTGCCGTTATTCCTTTATCCGCGAAGGTTCGGCGTCCGTGTCGCTATTCGTCGACGGGCGGCGCTTCCCATGTAGCGGAAGTGCCGCGGAGTTCGCCGAGAAGGTCTGCGCCAATGCCCGCCTGGCCAGCTACGGTGATCTTCCCGCAAGCGCCTTGGCACTGGTTATCGAACTGGTGAACCACGGAAGTCTTGCTTTCGAACGCGAAGACTAAGGGCCAACTCCCCCCGGATTTCCCATCAGTAGGCGACTTCGACCCATTGTCCCGGCGCAATCCCTGCCAAGCTCCACTCTCCGACAGCCCATCGCACCAACCGCAACGTCGGGTGACCGACTGCGGCTGTCATCCGGCGCACTTGTCGGTTGCGGCCCTGGCGGATGGTCATCCTGAGCCAGCTGTCCGGTATCGACTTGCGGGTCCGTATGGGGGGATTGCGTGGCCAGAGATCGGGTTCCTCGATGCGCTCGACAATTGCCGGTGCCGTCACGCCATCCTTGAGCAGCACACCTTCCCTGAGGCCTTTCAGCGCCGGCTCTTCGGGCACGCCCTCCACCTGCACCAGATAGGTCTTGGCCATCTTGAAGCGCGGGTCGGCGATGCGGGCCTGCAGGCGCCCGTCATCGCACAGCAGGAGCAGCCCTTCACTATCACGATCCAATCGGCCTGCCGGGTAGACGCCCTTCACGTCGATGAAATCGGACAGCGTGGCGCGCTCGGTCGGAGAGCCCCGGTCGGTGAACTGGGACAAGACGTCGAACGGCTTGTTGAACAGGATCAGGCGCGCCATGCCGCGATCTCTTTCGCCTCGGGCGGCGACCAGGGCGCTGCGCGCATCATGATCGCCTCGAACAGCGGCGAGCCGACATATGCCGCGAGCCAAGCCTGCAGATGCGGTGCTGTCTGCTCCGCGAACCACTGGGGATCGACCGCCGCGAATTGGCGCACGAACGGCGCGATGGCCGCGTCGGCCAAGCCGCGCTGCGGCCCGCAGAGATGTTTCGACGCAGCGAGCCGCCCGTCGAGCATAACCACGAAGGCCAGCCCCAGCGCGCGATGTTTCTCGGGGCTCGACCCGTACCGCTCGGGATACTTGTAGCGATCGAGGGCGTACTTGAACTCTCCGTCGTTCAACGCAATCAGTTCCGCCCCCTCGCGATCCAGCCACCCCTCGGGGTCATTGCGGGACAGCGCCCAGCGCATGATGTCGAGGCTCTCGTCGATCACCGTCCCATTCGCCGAAACAAGCACAGGGACCGTGCCCTTGGGAGACGCGGCCAGCATCGCGGCCGGCTTCCGTGCGAGATGGACCTCGCGCAATTCGTAAGTGGTCTCGCTTATCGCGAGAGCCAGCCGCGCCCGCATGGCGAAAGGGCAACGGCGAAAGCTATAGAGGACCGATTCAGTCTCCATCCGGAACCGCATCTTCAAACACGGCACCCACGTGCGCGCGGCCCTGCTCCTTCGCACGCTCTTCCTGTCGGTGCCTCTCGCGGTACGACGCGCGTTGCGCCTCGTCGCGTTGGTGATAGCAGCGCGGGCAACTGGCTCCCGGCTCGTACAGAGGCGACTGCCGGTCGGCGGCGGAGATCGGTTGGCGACACGCAAAGCAGAGGCCGTACGTGCCGTCAGCCAAGCCTTGACCCACGGACACACGCTGATCGAAAACGAAGCACTCGCCTTGCCAGCGGCTCAGCGGTGCGGGGATCGTTTCCAGATAGGCGAGGATGCCGCCTTTCAGGTGATAGACGTTCTCGACCCCTTCGCGCTTGAGATAGGCGGTTGCCTTCTCGCAGCGAATTCCACCGGTGCAGTACATCGCGATTTTCGGCTGCTTCCCGGAGCCGAGCAGCCTGTCGCGCTCCCGCTCGAACCATGCGGGGAAATCGCGAAATGTCGCTGTCTGCGGATCGACCGCGCCTGCAAACGAACCGATGACCACTTCGTAATCGTTGCGGGTGTCGATAACGACCGTGCCGGGTTCTTCGATCAGCGCGTTCCAGTCGGCTGGTTCGACATACGTGCCGGCCCCCTCCACCGGATCAATGCCCGGCTGCCCCAGTGTGACGATCTCGCGCTTTATGCGGACCTTCATGCGGTGGAACGGCATGGTGGCAGCGACCGAGTATTTGACCTCGAGGTTCGAACAGTCCGGCAGCGACCGGATATGCGCAAGGACGTTGGAGATGCCCTCTTCAGAGCCCGCTATCGTGCCGTTGATGCCCTCCGACGCGAGCAGCAATGTCCCCTTGATCCCATGACGCCGGCAGGCCTCCTGAAGCGACCGCCGCAGTTGCTCGCAATCCGTCAGGCGCACGAAGCGGTACAGCGCAGCCACCTGTATCGATTTTGTGGGTTCGGCGTTCGTCATCGTCGTCCAGGTTTGAGAAGAGCTGCGGAGTTAGGCATTCAGCGCTGCTTCTTCGCGGTGCTCGCCGTAAAATCGGGGTCCTTATTGGCGATCCAGTCGACGAACTTGCGGACGTGTGGGTTTGCCAGCAGCGCCTCGACATCGTCGCCATGGCGCTGCAACTCGGAATTGGTGAAATTGGCTATCAAGGTCTGCTGGCAAATGGGATGCATCGGCACGACATCGCGGCCTCCTCTGCTCTTCGGCACAGGGTGATGCCAGACGATCGACTTCGCGGTCGTGCGGCCGCACAGCCAGCAAACGGGAGCCACCTCAGGCGGCACGCCCCCATCGGGCTCGTCGTCCCGGAAACCGTGCCGTGAGTACTTACGAGCCATAAAAGAGGCCTCAATCCTTTTCGCTAAGCGCCCAGAAGCAAGCGCGCGCCGACATAGATAGTCAACGCGGCCGTGAGCCATCGAATTGCGCGCTGCGGCAAGAATTTCACCGCAAGCAAGCTGCCGATCTGCCCGCCGATCACGACAGCAATGAGCAGCGGCAATCCAAAAGCGACGGCCGCGCCGAGCAGATCGGGCCCGTTCTTGAGCAACTGCCCGGCCATGCCGAACGCCGAATTCACGAGGATGAACAGCGCGGCAGTGGCGGCGATCTCGCGTGCGCCGTTCCAGCGGGCCAGGTGCAGGAACGGTGCGAGGAAAATCCCGCCGCCGATGCCCACGAGTCCGGCGAGATAGCCGATCGGAGCGGCAAGAAGCGGCATCCACCGCGAGGCCCGAGTCGGCGGGCCGGTCGAGGTAGCAGGGGCCGGTATCAGCAACGTGAGCCCGGTCAGGACAAGGCTCGCACCGAGAATAGCGAGAAACGTCGCTTCGCGAATGGGCGTGAGGCCACCCAGAAAGGCCGCGGGCGCTGCAATCCCGGTCAGCATCAGCGCGCCGCGCCACGGAATCAGCTCGGCGCGGGCAAAACGGATGGTGCTGCCACTCACGACGACGATGTTGCAGGCCAACGACATCACTGGCAGCAGGCGGAAGTCGACTCCGGCGAGCGCCAGCAGCGCGCTGTATGTCGATCCGCCACCGAAGCCGACTGATGCATAGAGCAGCGCGGTCAGCGCGAAGGCGGCGGCGAGCCAGAACATCGCCCCCGCCTACCGGCAACCGGCGCGTTATGCTACCGCGGGCTCGGGAGAGGGCCTATGCTGATCAGCGACATCGAACTGGGTCCGGAACTTGTGCGCGCAAACCGCCGCGATGCGCGCCAGGTCGGCGAGATCACCGGAGACGCATTTCACGACGATCCCTTCAACCGCTGGATGCTCGGCACGCCTGCCGGCATAACCGGGGTCTTTCGGGCGATGGCGCGGTATGTCTACGTCCCGCGCGGATACAGCTACCGCCTCGGCGAGGAGGGGGCAGCGATGTGGATGCTCCCGGGCGGCGACGGAACGCCGCCGTGGCAGGCGACCCCCGCCTTCCTGTGGGCGATCTACGGTCGCTCGAGCCGCGGCGCGGGCAAGCGGGTGGACCACGCGGTCGCCGCGATGCAGGCGGCCCACCCCACGTTCGAGCATGCCTATCTCTTCACGATCGGCGTCCGCCGCCGGGCTCAGGGCAAGGGTCTCGGCCGCAAGCTGATCGCGCCGGTGCTCGCAGCCTGCGACCGTTTGGGTCTGCCAGCCTACCTCGAAAATTCTAACCCGGCCAACCGCGGCTTCTATGGCGCGAATGGCTTTGAGCGCGTGGGGATGATCGAAGCCGAGCCCGGCGCGCCGCCGCTCGAAGCGATGCTCCGGCAGCCGCGGGTCTGATCGTTCAGCCGGGCACCCGGGCGCCGACCGCGCCGTGGCAGTGCTTGTACTTGTTGCCCGAGCCGCAAGGGCAAGGCGCGTTCCGGCTGATCTCCTCGTCCGCCCAGGGATTATCGGCCACGCCGCCCGGCCCGGCTGCCGCCATCGGCGAGGCCGCGAGCGAGCCGAACAGTGCCTCGCGCACCCGCGAACCGTCGCCGTCGTTAGAATCCTCGAAGCCGCTGAGCGGATCGATGTGTCCGGTAAGGAAGTCGGGCAGGTCCGGGAGCGACAGCGGGGCCTGCGACAGATTGAACTGGAACTGCGCCTTCATGAGGATGCTCGTCACGTCCTCGCGGAGCGTGTCGAGCATGCGCTCGAACAGCACGAACGCCTCGCGCTTGTACTCGTTGATCGGCTGCTTCTGCGCGTAGGCGCGCAGGAAGATCACCTGGCGCAGCGCGTCGAGCGTGGCGAGGTGCTCCTTCCAGTGGTTATCCAGCCGCTCGAGCAGGATTTGCTTCTCGAGCCGCTTCCACATCTCAGGCTCGGTCTCGGCAATCTTGCGCTCCATGACCTCGTCGGTCATCGCCGAGAGACGTTCCTCGAGCATTTCCGGCTCGACCGCCTCTTCGCTCATCCACTCGTCGAGCGGCGGCTCGAGCCCGAGGATGTCGCGCACGCGCTCTTTCAGGCCCTCGACGTCCCATTGCTCGGGATAGGATCCCGGCGGGCAGGCTTCGCCGACCAGCGTGTTCACGGTGTCGCGGCGCATGTCGATAACGACGTCGTCGACCGCCTCGCTGTCCATGATCTCCGCGCGCTGCTCGTAGATCACCTTGCGCTGGTCATTCATCACGTCGTCGTATTCGACGACCTGCTTGCGGATATCGTAGTTGCGCGCCTCGACTTTCTTCTGCGCGGTCTCAATGGCCTTCGACAGCCACTTGCTGCCGATCGCCTCACCGTCGGCGAGGTTCGAATTCATCATCCGGCTGAACAGCGTGTCGGGCCCGAAGATGCGCAAGAGGTCGTCCTCGAGGCAGAGGTAGAAGCGGCTGAGCCCCGGGTCGCCCTGGCGGCCGGCGCGGCCGCGTAGCTGGTTGTCGATGCGCCGGCTCTCGTGGCGCTCGGTGGCGAGCACGAACAATCCGCCCGCTTCGATCACCTTCGCCCGTTCGGCGGCCACCTCGTCGCCGATCGCCTGCACCGCGGCATCGCGCTCGGGCCCCTCGGGCATGCCCTTGAGCTCGTCCTCGATGCGGAAGTCGACGTTACCGCCGAGCTGGATGTCGGTCCCGCGGCCCGCCATGTTGGTGGCGATGGTGACCGCACCCAGCCGGCCGGCCTGGGCGACGATATGGGCTTCCATTTCGTGGAAGCGCGCGTTGAGCACCGAGTGCTTGACGCCCTCCTTGTCGAGATACTCGCTCAGCAGTTCGGACTTCTCGATCGAGACGGTGCCGACCAGCACCGGCTGGCCGATGGCGCTCTTCTCGGCGATCGCCTTGGCGATCGCCTGAAACTTGTCGGTGGTGTTCTTGTAGAACTCGTCTTCCTCATCGATCCGCTGGACCGGCACGTTTGTCGGGATCTCGACGACGTTCATCTTGTAGATGTCCCAGAACTCGGCCGCTTCGGTAGCGGCGGTGCCGGTCATGCCTGAAAGCTTGGGATACATGCGGAAGTAGTTCTGGAACGTGATCGAGGCCATCGTCTGGTTCTCGGGCTCGATTTTGACACCCTCCTTGGCCTCGACGGCCTGGTGCAGGCCATTCGACCAGCGGCGCCCGTCCATCATGCGACCGGTGAACTCGTCGATGATGACGATCTTGCCGTCCTTGACGATGTAATCGGTATCGCGCTTGAACATCCTGTTCGCGCGCAGCGCCTGGTCGAGATGGTGGACGACCTGGGTGTTCTCGACGTCGTAGAGATTTGGTCCGACCAGCAACCCCGTCTCCGCCAGCAGCGCCTCGATCTTCTCGGCGCCCTCTTCGGTCCACGTGATGTTCTTCGATTTCTCGTCCGCTTCGTAGAAGCTCTCGTCGATGCCCTTCACGATCGCGTCGATCTGGACGTAGAGCTCGCTCTTGTCGTCGGTGGGGCCGGAGATGATCAGCGGCGTGCGCGCCTCGTCGATCAGAATCGAGTCCACCTCGTCGACGATTGCGAAGTTGAAGGGGCGCTGCACCATCTGACCGCGCTCATGTTTCATGTTGTCGCGAAGATAGTCGAAGCCGAACTCGTTGTTCGTGCCGTAGATCACGTCGCTGAAATAGGCTTCGCGGCGCTCGAACTCGTTCAGGTTGGGGACGATCACCCCGACCGTAAGACCGAGGAACTTGTGGATGCGGCCCATCCAATCGGCGTCGCGGCGGGCAAGGTAGTCGTTTACGGTGACAACGTGGACGCCCTTGCCCTCGATCGCATTTAGGTAGGTCGCGAGCGTCGCCACGAGCGTCTTGCCCTCGCCCGTACGCATTTCCGCGATCTCGCCACGGTGAAGCACGATGCCGCCGACCATCTGCACGTCGAAGTGCCGCATGCCGAGCACACGGACCGAGGTCTCGCGCACGGTGGCGAAGGCTTCGGGCAGGATATCGTCGAGCGTCTTGCCGCTTTCCAGCTGCGAGCGGAACTTGGCGGTCTGCGCTGCCAGTTCCTCGTCGGTCAGCGCCTTTATCTGGGGCTCGAGCGCCTCGATCTGGCGGACGATCTTGTCGAGTGACTTGACGTATCGGTCGTTGGAAGACCCGAACATAGCCTTGGCGATGGATTTAATCATGGAGAGTGGCCCTATCCGCATCAGAATGCGGCTGGAGGATAATTGGGCCGCGCCGCCGGAGCATCAGGCCCGGGCGGCGGCAGCGCGTCGGTATTGGAAAAGCGCGGCTATTCGCGCGCGCGATCGGGCCCGAGTTGGATAGTCGGAATTACGATCACGACCGGCTTACGCGGCCGGCAAGGTTCCTTCGTCGCCCTGTTGCGCAACTCGGCGCGCGGAGGAACTATCTCACAAGCCGTCGAAGTGGACTGAGCCTGCGTCTGCGAGCCTTCTACGACCGACTGGCTCATCACCGCCATCATCCGCGCCTGCGCGGGCGAGCCCACGGTGGCCAGCCCGGTGATAAGCGCGAAACAAGCGAGAATGCGACGCAACATGGTGCGGCTCAGATAGACCTTGCCCAGCATTCCGTCCATCCCCTTGGCGAAATTGCGTCGATTGCGTGGGTGATTTGCAGAAGCGAAGTGAACGAAGCTTGAATGCTGCGGCGGTTATTTCGGCAAGTTGCAGGCGAGCGATGCCGCGCTTATGCGCCATGCCATGGATATCCAACGTTCGCCGCTTGCGGTTCCGTTTCCGCAGGTGTCTCGAATCGCCGGAGCATCGCCGCGGGTGGCCAGGGCAGGCTACAAGAACTGGGGCCGGTGCGACCTGACGTTCGTCGAACTCGCCGAGGGGACCGCCGTCGCCGGGGTGTTCACGCGCAACGTATGCTGTTCGAGCGAAGTCGAACTCGGACGCGAGCAAGTGCGACTCGGCAAGGCGCGTGCGCTGGTCGTCAATGCCGGCAACTCGAACGCGTTCACCGGTTATCGCGGCCGCGAAGCGGTCGAGGCAATCATGGCGCAAGTGGCCGGCCATCTCGGTTGCGAGCCGAGTGAGGTCTTCGTCTCATCGACCGGCGTGATCGGCGTGCCGCTACCCCAGGACAAAGCGCGAGCCGGGCTCGAGGCGGTGTTTGCTGCTCCTGAGTGTTCGTGGGAGGAATCGGCTGCAACTATCGGTACTACCGATACCTTTAACAAGGGAGCCGTCGCGACGGCCATGCTGGGCGCGACTAAGGTGACGCTTGTCGGGATCGTCAAAGGTAGCGGCATGATCGCCCCGGATATGGCGACGATGCTGGGCTATGTGTTCACCGACGCAGCGGTCGAGCCGGGCTTCTTGCAGACTATTCTCGCCGCCGCGAGCGATGCCACCTTCAATTGCATCACCGTCGACAGCGACACGTCCACCAGCGACACCGTCCTCGCCTTTGCCACCGGCCAGGCAGGCAACACCCCCCTCGCCTCGTTCGAAGATCCCGGAGCGGACGCCTTCGCGGCCGCACTCCACGACGTTTGCCGTCAGCTCGCTCACCTCGTCGTCCGCGACGGCGAAGGCGCGCAGAAGTTCATCGAGATCGCAGTAACTGGCGCTGTCAGCGACGAGAGCGCGCGCCGGATCGGCCTCGCCGTGGCTAACTCTCCGCTGGTGAAGACCGCGGTCGCGGGCGAGGACGCCAACTGGGGCCGCGTCGTCATGGCGGTCGGGAAGGCCGGCGAGCCCGCCGACCGCGACAAGCTGTCGATCGGCTTCGGCGGCACCTGGACCGCGCGCGACGGCCAGCCGCTGGCCGAATTCGACGAGAACCCGGTGGCGAGGCATTTGAAAGAGCGCGAAATCGCTATCGCGGTCGACCTGGGCCTCGGCGAGGGGCGTGCGACGGTGTGGACCTGCGATCTCACCCACGGATACATCTCGATCAACGCGGATTATCGATCCTGAGATGATCGACGAGGATTGGACTGGCGGATGCCTCTGCGGCGCGGTGCGGTATCGCCTGGCGAGCGCACCGTTCGATCCGGGCTGGTGTCACTGCCGGACTTGCCAGCTCAATTCGGGCAGCCCGGCGATGGCCTTCGCGAGCGTGCCGGTCGACGATTACCACATCGAGCAAGGCGCGGAGTGGGTCGGAACCGTGAAGTCGAGCGATTTCGGGCACCGCAAGTTCTGCCGCGAATGCGGCACGCCGCTCGCCATGCAGGTCGACCACCAGCCTGAAACGATCGACTTCTCGATCGCGACGCTCGATCGGCCCGGGGATGTGGTGCCCGCCTTTCACATCTTCTACGGCAGTCGGATCACATGGGCCGAGGCCTGTGACGGCTCTCCGCGCCACGACGGCTTCCGCCCGGATACGCGCGGGCTATGAGCGAGGCGCTTACCGTCGGAGTCCACGCGTTGATGCGCGACGCGACCAAGCGGGCGATCCTGCCGCGCTGGCGACAGCTTTCGACCGACCAGATCGTGAGCAAGGGGATCAGCGGCACGCTGCCCGACGTGGTGACGGTCGCGGATCACGAGGCTGAGGCAATTCTGTCGGAAGGGCTCGCCGGCCTGCTCCCGGAAGCCTTCGTGGTCGGGGAAGAGGCCGCGCATGCCGATCCCTCGGTGCTCGACCGCCTGGGGCGCGATTTGTGCTGGATCGTCGACCCGCTGGACGGGACCAACAACTTCGCCGCCGGCAAACCGCCGTTCGGCATCCTGGTTGCGCTTGCCGAAGGCGGCGAGACGATCGCAGGATGGATCTTCGACTGTCTCAGCGGCCGGTTCTGCCACGCGCATCTCGGCGGCGGCGCCTTTGTCGACGGAAAGTCCGTCACCGCACGCGAAACCGGGGCGTGCCCTCCCCTCGCCGCCAACTCGCTGATCTACATGCAACCCGCGCGGCGTGAGGCGGTGCGCGCGGCTATCGAGCCGCAATATGCCCTTGTCGACATCCCGCGCTGCGCCGCCGAACAGTATCCACGACTAGTGCTCGGGGTGAACGACGTCGCGATCTTCGAGCGCACGCTGCCGTGGGACCATGCCGCCGGCACGCTGTTCGTCAACGAGGCGGGCGGCAAGGTGGCCCGGCCCGACGGTCGCCCATACCGGGTCGACGAGCACGCGTTGCCCGGCATGCTCGGCGCCGCGAGCGAGCGGTTATGGGATCAGCTGGCGGCGATCTTGCCGGCGCGCAGCGACTAAAGCTCGCTTTCGAGCCAGCTCTTGAGCGCCATCTTGGGCGCCGCGCCGAGCTTCTGCGCCACCGGCTTGCCGTCCTTGAACAAAACCATCAGCGGGATCGACTGCACGCCGATCTGGCCCGGAACGCCAGTGTTCTCCATGATGTCCATCTTGGCGATGGTGACCTTGTCGGCTAGCTCGTCGGAGATTTCCTCGAGCGCCGGGCCGATCATCTTGCACGGTCCGCACCACTCGGCCCAGAAATCCACGAGCACCGGCTTGGCGGAATCCAGCACGTCGGACTGGAAGCTGGCGTCGGTGACGGCGATGGTCGCCATGGGTATTCTCCTTGTCGTTTCCGCCAATCTAGGCGCTGGCGCGGCTCACTCAACCGGTTGCGGCGGAAAGCTTTCCGAGATTGTGGACAAGAGGCTCTTGCGCGCCTCGAGCATCTCCGCCGGGATGGAAATGAGGATCGGCGTCTGAGTGTACAGTACCGCGGCGCAGATCTCGCGGCCGGGATAGATGACCTCGAGCGCGGCGGCATAGGCCGACATCTGCCGCAGCGTGCTCTCCGGCACATCCGCTAGACGGGCCGGTGGGCGGCGGGCGGTCTTGAAGTCGACCACCGTGATGCGCGCCGGTTCGATCAGCAACCGGTCGGCAGTGCCGGCGATGACCTGTCCACCTACGGTAGCCGCCAGCGGCACCTCCGCGAGCGCGGCGGGCGAGAACACTTGCGCGAAGCCCGGGTCCTGCAGAACAGCCAACGCGGAACTCAGGATCTGCTCACGGTCCGCGTCAGCAAGGTCCGCTGCCTGACGCGCCAGCCAGGCGCTGGCTGTGGCCAAACGCTTGCCAGGCTTCACATCGGGCAGGCGCTCAAGCAAGCGGTGGATGAGCACGCCGCGCCGGGCCGCCTCGCGGGCGGCGTCGGGCGGAAACGGCGGATCGGCGCCCTGTTCGGAGCCGGCGGAAGACGGCGCCAGCGGGCGCGGGGGCCGGGGCTCGGGGCCAATCGGCGTGACTGCCCACTCCGGCATTGCCACCGCCTCGGGCCCACCGTCGCTCCGTGCCGCCGGGATCGGGTCGCCCAGCGCACCCCATTCGCGCCGCGCTACCCAGATCGGGTCGGCGAGGTCATCTCCGCCGAACAACGGCGCAAGACGGGCGTACCACGAGTCTTCGGCGGGCTCGGTTTCCCTCTTTCCGAGCGCGCCGCCGATGAACAGCGCTTCCTCGGCACGGGTCATGGCGACGTAGAGCAGGCGCCAGTGCTCCTCGCGCTCCGCCGCTTTCGCCGCCGCCTCGGCATCGAGCACGGGCCCCGCCTTTTCGGTCTTCCGCAGCGCCGGAAGCGGGACCTTCCTCCCCTCCCCGCCGGGCAACTCTTCGAGCAGCGACAAGCCCCGGGCGCGCGACGTGTCGGGGTTGCCCGCCGCATCGGCGAGGATGACGATCGGCGCCTGCAGACCTTTCGAGCCGTGCACGGTCATCACCCGCACGAGCCCGCCACCGCCGGCGCTCTCGCGCTTCAATTCGCCCTCACCCGCGTCGAACCAGGCGATGAAGCCGGCCAGGCTGGGCGTATCTCCCGCCGCGTAGGCGGTGGCGGCGTTGAGGAGTTCGTCGACCGGGTCGTTCACCTCCCGCCCCAGGCGCGCGACGAGCGTCTTGCGGCCCTGCCACGGCCCCACGAGCATCCAGCGCAACATCGCTTGCGGCGGTTCGAAATCGGCGATGCGCAGCAGATCGAGCAGCTTCGCGGTCGTCCGCTGCTGGAGCGGCGCGCCACCGGTCCGCAAATGATCCCACAGGCGCCGCCCCCGCTCGCGATAGCCATGCTCGAGCAGGTCGTCCTGGCTCCAGCCGATCAGCGGACTGACCAGGAGGTTCGCCAGGCTCAGGTCCTCGAGCGGTTGGGCGGCGAAGCGCAGCGCGGCCATGAGATCCTTGACCCCGAGCGGCGCGCCGAGCCTCAGGCGGTCCACCCCTGCCACCGGCACCCCCGCCGCGTGCAGCCGCGCGACGACCAACCCGGCGAGCTCGCGGCGCTTGCGTACGAGCACCATCACGTCGCCCGGACCGGCGTTGCGGCCCCCGTCCTTGGCGAGCGGAAACCCGTCCTTCAGCCACTGGGCGACCTGATCGGCGATTCGGTTGGCCATCGCTCGCTCGGGTTCCGACAGCCAGTCTTCCGGGCCCTCGTCGGTCGGGTCATGCTCGCGCGCACTGACCGGGTGCCACAATGTGACGAGACCCGGCCGTTGGTAGCCTACGTGCGGCTCGACGAGATCTTCTGGTCCCAGTCCGAAGCTCTCGCGCCCGATCGTGTCGATCGTCGCGTCGACGAAGTCGAGCACCGGCTGCGAGGTGCGGTACGACCGCCCGAGACCGAGCGGCAATAGCGGCTTCACCGTGCGATCGTTCGCCGCCAGCGAATCGATCAGCTCCGCGTAGTAACGGCGGGCGGCTGCGAAGTTTTCGGGGCTGGTGCCCTGGAACCCGAAGATCGCCTGCTTGTAATCGCCGACCACGAACAAGGTGCGTTGAACCCCTTCGCGCTGCCCCTCGCCAGAGAAGAAATCGTCGGTCAGCGCCCGAACGATCGCCCATTGCTCGGCATTGGTATCCTGCGCCTCGTCGACGAGGATATGGTCGAAGCGCCGGTCGAGCTTGTAGCGGATCCAGCTCGAGATCGCCGGATTGCTCAGCAAGGCGGCGGCGCGGCGGATCTGGTCGTCGAAGTCGATCAGGCCCTCGCGCGACTTGGCCGCTTCCCATTCGAGCGCAAAGCGCCGGCCGATCTCGAGGGCCGGGACGACGAGATCCGCCAGCGCCAATAGCGCGCGCCGGTCTCGCAGGGTGGTCAGCGAGATGGCGACCGCCTCGGCATGCGCTGCGTAATCGGGGTCGTGCTTCTCGAGGCTCTTGAGCGACCGGACATCGCCCTTCTGCGTGAACAGCGCCGATTCAAGCGGGCCGGCTGCGGAGACCCTGCCCATCCCGCTCGCCGCCAGGAAGTCGGCGATCGCGGCGATCGTCGTCTGCGCGGTGGGCGTGCCCCAAGCCTCGTTCGCATCGAGGAGCCTGCGTAACGCGCCGCAGTCGAAGGTCCCGTCGGCGCAAAGCTCGGCGAGGCTGTCCTCGCCAGCATCCGCCGGAAGCCCGAAAAGCCGCATCACACGGTCGCGCATCGGCGGTTGCCAGGCCCCGGAGCCGAACCACATGTCCCGCGCCGCGGCACAACGCATCAACCACTGCGGAACCTCGGCCGGGCCCATTCGCTCGCTCAGCATCTCGACCGGGGCGAGCGCGGCGCTATCGCCCCGTTCCTCGGCGTCCGCCACCATCGCGGCGAGGACCTCGTGGGCGAGCAGGTCGCGGTCGCGATCCTCCATCGGCCGCGTGCCGGGCATGAGGTCGGCCTCGTCGGGAAACGCCGCCAGCAGCCATTGCGAGAAGGCGTGGATCGTATCGATCCGCAGCCCGCCGCCAGGGCAATCGAGCACGCTCGCGAACAGCGTCCGCGCGCGCTCGCGGGCGGCGGGGTCGTTCGGCGCGCCGATGTCGACCAGTTCCTTGCCGAGCTTGGTCTCTTCCAGCCGCACCCACCGGGCGAGGACGGAGTTTACCCGCTCGGCCATTTCGGCGGCGCCGGCCTTTGTGAAAGTGAGGCAGAGCAACTGCCCCGGCGCGACCCCCGGTCGGAGCAGGAGCCGCAGAACGCGGGCCGAGAGCACTTGCGTCTTGCCGGTGCCCGCCGACGCGGACAGCCAAACGCTCTGGTCCGGCACGACCGCTTGCGCCTGGTTACCCGCGAGAGGAAAGACCTTGCCGCTCACGCCGCGGGATCCTCGAGCCGGACCCACTCGTCGAGACGCATCAAATGATCGTAGGTATCATAACCCGGCGCATCGGGATTGAGCCGCGCGGTGAATGGCTCGGAGCCGAGGATCCAGCGGTCGAGCGCATCGTCGAGGTAACGCTCCGCTTCGGGCAGGAATTCGCTGGCCGCGATGCCCTTCTGCTTGCGACCTTCCAGGATCGGCGTTTCGATGTAGCCGAAATCGCCGTCCTTGTTCTTGCCGAGCGACCAGTATTCGAAGCGGCTCGCCGTGCCCCGAACCTCGCCGAAAGCGCCGCGCGCCACCATCAGTCCCAGCGTTCCCAACTGCAGCGCGTAGCCCTGCTGCACTTGTTGCCCGCTGGGCGGCCGGCCGGTCTTGTAGTCGACCACAGCAAACGTGCCGTCGGCGAACCGGTCCAGCCGGTCGATCCTTCCGGTCAGCCTGGTGCCGCGCCAGTCGAGCTCGCCCTTGGTCTCGATCAGCACCGGTACGCGCTCGGGCTCGGCCGCAATCCGCTCGGCCACCCAGCTGAGCGCCTTGAGCAGCCTCGGCCGCCACAGCGCCCGAGTGAGAGGGTGCGGGTTCATCTTCGCCAGCTGCTCGGCGGCCAGTTCATCGAGCGGACGCCCGGTCTTGTGCCAGTCTTCGAGGATGGCGTGCGCGAGTTCGCCTTGCCACGCCGGACTGGGCTCAGCGTCGAGCGCCTCCAGCTCGGGCAGGCGCAGGATGTTCGAGGCGTAGAACTGGTAGGGATCGGCGCGCAGGCGGTCGAGGCCGGTTACCGACAGCGCGATCCGGCGCTGCTCGGCCGAGGGCGCGGGCATCGGCTGGGGGTAGCGCGGAGCCGGCGGCGCGTCGTCGATCGCCGAGGCCATGCGCGGTGCGGCGTCTTCGCGGTGCGCTTCGCCAAGCTCGCCGAGCAGCGCCTGGACCCGCAACAGGAAGCGCGACGCGATCGCGGGCCCGCCTTCGTCCCGGCGCGAGCGACTGAGGACGACTTCCGGCGCGCCCATCGCGCTGGCGAGGTCATGCGCGTTCAAACCGATGCGGAAGTCGGCACCTGGCACCCCGAGCGCCCGCAGCACCGCCGGAGCCAGCAAGGGATCGGCCGCGGGCCGGGTCGGCCAGGTGCCCTCGTTGAGCCCGGCGGCGATCACGAGGTCGGCCCGGGCCATGCGGGATTCGATGAGGCCGTAGATCGCGACTCGCGGATGGCCGCCGTAAGGCGGTCTGACCGCCACGGCCTCCATCGCATCGCGCAAGGCCGCGTGAAGCTCTTCCGCCTTGAGACGGGTTCCCACCTCGCGCGCGTGCAGGCGAAGGTCCTCGACGAACTCGGCAAGCGCGCGGCCGTCCTCGCGGCTCCATAGCGCTCCCGCGGCGAAGGCTTCGCCGGCGGTCGCGAGCCGGTCCAGCCAGTCTGCCAATGGGAGGTCGACGGCATCGAGTAGCGGCGCTAGCGTCGCCCGCACCCCGCGCCACCAGCCGTCGACCCTGGCCGCCGTCGCGATCGCGTCGAGCGACGCGAGACCCGGCGCGGGGCGAGGACCGCGGAGCCGCCGGTCGAACGCGCGCAGGGCATCGAGCCACTCGGCGCGACCTCCCTCGATGCGTACCAGCGGGTTGCCGAGCACGGCCATCAGCGGCACCGGGGCGGCTCGTTGCGCGGCAACTTGCGCCAGTTGCAGAAGCAGACGCCCTGCAGTGGTTTCGGAAAGCGGGCGGCCGGCCGAATCGTCGGCGGCCAGGTTCCAGCGCGCGAGGTGCTCGACGACCCGCCGCGCCAGCCCGCGATCGGGCGTAACCAGAGCTACGCGCTTCGCGGGCATGTTCACGGCTTCGCGGATGAGCAGGGCGATCGCTTGCGCCTCGGCTTCCGGGTTGGCGCTTTCCATCAGCCGCACGCCCGCCAGCCGGCGCTTCTCCGGCGGCAGGTCCACCCACAGACTGCTGGCTTGCGGCGGCAGGAACAAGGCGGAGATCGCGTGGCTGCGCTCGGGCGAAGCTGCGGCGGGCCCGCGGCGGTGCCAGGGCTGCACTTCGGCCCGGTTGACGCCCATCCGGTTAAGCAGCAGCTTCAGGTGATACTGGGGATGCGTGACGGCATCGCTCGGCGCGAAAGGCGGATCGTCGGGATTGTCGCGCGCGCCGGCCGCGCCGAGCTCTTCCCACACCTCGCCGGGCATCGCCAGGTCGAGGTCCGGGACCACCACCGCACCGCGAGGCAGCTGACTGACGACCCGGAGCAACCGGGCGAGCGCGGGCGCGGCGCTGGTGACGCCGGCCGCGACCACCGGCGTGGCCGGCGGCGAAGCCTCCCACCGGCGCGCGGCATGCTCGAACAGCCGGTTGCGGCGCCCGGCCGCGTCGATCGTGCCGGTGGCTTCGAGTTCGGCGCGCCACAAGGCCTGGACCGCCGCGAACAGCTTGGATGCCTCGATCCAGTGCGCCGACTGGTCGAGCATCGCCTCGATAACCCGCGGTTGCCATAGCTCGTCGGGCGCGATGTCTTCGACCAGCAGGCGGTCCATCGTGCGCGCGAACTGCTGGGCCAGCTTGAGCAGCGCGGCGCCGCGAGGGGGCTCGCGCCCACCGAGCGCCGCCATCGCCTCCGGGATCAGAGCCGCCAGCCGCAGCCATCGACGGGTCGGCTCCACAGCGGGGGGAATGTCGGCCGCACCCAGCGGATCGAGCAGGGTGCCCAGCGTCTCGTCGAGGTCGAGGTCGCCGACCACGGCCATGCGCGGCATGAGCAGGCCGCCACCCGACGCCCGGACGAATGCCTCCTGCAACGTCCGCGCGGCACGGCTCGAGGGAAGCAGGAGCGTCAGCCTGGCGAGGCCGAAGTCGGGCTCGGCGTACCGCGGGATCAGCCCGGCAACAAGGGCATCGGCAAACCCGCGGTGGGCCGCGATCGAATGGACTTGCGGCCCGCGCTCGCTCATCGGAAGCGCTCAGCCACCCGCCAGCGCCTCCTCGGTCGGCCTGATGGCCTCGGGCGTGCCGACCTCGAACCACTGGCCGGTGAAACCCGCGCCGTAGAGGCGCCCCTCCTCAATCGCTCGCTCCCAAAGCGTCATGGTCCCGAACGGCCCCTCGGGAGCGTCGCGCAGCAGCCGGTGCGAGACGAGCTGGATGCCGGTGTATATGAACGGCGCGATCCTCCCGGGTTTGCGGCGCGACAGGCGGCCCAGCGCATCCATGTGGAAGTCGCCTGCTCCCCGAAAGTTCATCGCCCGCGAATGCGGCACGACCAGCAGCAGCGCATCCATCAAGTCCGGATTCCAGTGCGCGGAAAGGTCCGCGAACGCGTTGCGCGGACCGTCGAGCCAGATATTGTCGGCGTTGAGGCAGAAGAAAGGGTCCGGCAGCAGGCCTGCTTTCAGCGCTTTCATCATACCGCCGCCCGTTTCGAGCAGCTGTCCACGTTCATCGGACACTGTAACAGCCGGAATCGAGCGCTTCATTACATGCGTTTCGAGCGGCTGGGGCAGGTAGTGCACGTTGACCACCGCCTTCGCCACGCCCGCTTCCGCCAGCCGGTCGAGGGCGTGATCGATCAGCGGCTTGCCCGAGACACGCACCATCGGCTTGGGCTGGCTGGCCGTCAGCGGCCGCATCCGTTTGCCAAGACCGGCGGCCATGACCATCGCGGTGTCGCTGGCCAGCGTCACGCGATCGTCCCGCCGAATTCGTCGCGCAGGCGCCGCGGAATGTTGGCATCGAACCACCCCGCCACCGACGCCAGCGCCGGATGCGCCAGATCGCGTTCCATTGCCGCCCAGACGCGAGGGATCATCGACAGGTAACGCGGTTTGCCGTCGCGCTTGTAAAGACGAGAGAATATGCCGACGATCTTGGCGTTCCGCTGCGCGCCGAGCCGCGCGTAATCGGCTTCGAAATCGGGCCCGGCGTCGACTTGGGATTGGTAATGGTCGAGCATGGCCCGCTCCAGATCGGGCGATATGTCGCGGCGTGCATCCTGCAGCAGGCTGACGAGGTCGTAGGCGGCATGCCCGACCAGCGCGTCCTGAAAATCGATCAGGCCCTGCTGCCCCTGGGGCAATAGCATGATGTTCTCGGCGTGATAGTCGCGCAGAACGGTCACGCCCGGATTCTGGCGGGCGAGCAAAGGTTCGAGAGCCTCTTGCCAGGCAGCTACGTACCCTTCCCCATCGACTTCCAGGCCCACTGCCGGGCAATACCATTCGGGAAGCAGGCCCGCCTCGCGCTGGTAGACGTCCATCTCATACCGCGCGAATGGGCCGGGCGGCTTGCGATGAAGCTCCACCAGCGCGTCGATGGCCGTGCGGTAAGCGCCGAGTTCCTCGTCCGAATGCACGTCGAGCCAGTCGCGCATGCGGTCGTCGCCAAAGTCTTCCAGCAGCACCCAGCCTTCACCTGCATCCGAGGCGAAGATCGCGGGGGCATGCAGACCGTGCTCGGTCAGCCACTCGGCGACGTCCAGGAACGGCTGCGGGTCCTCGTGCGGGGGCGGCGCGTGCATGAGCATGCCCCTGCGTCCGTCATGTTGCACCCTGAAGTACCGCCGGAAGGAGGCGTCGCCCGGAATCGGCTCGATCGTGGCCTCGCACCATCCGGCGCGGTCGAGGAAGTCGGTGAGGCCGGCGGGCAGCGCATTCATGGCAGGCGCCCTAGCCAATCCGCACCGGGCTGGACAATCGCCACCCGCCCTTGCCCACGGGTTTCCAACGTGATTTTCAGGCATTGCGGCTCATGATCGAAGCCGCCGGCGTTCTCCGGCCACTCGGCCAGCAGCACCGCGCCTTCGCGATAGTCGTCGAGCCCCAGTTCCTCGGCCTCTCTCGGATCCTTCAAGCGATAGAAATCGGCGTGCACGAGCGGCAGATCGAGATGTTCGTATGTCTCGAGAATGGTGAAAGTCGGCGAGGGAACTTCGCCCTCGTGCCCCAGCGCGGCAATCACCGCACGGGCCAGCGTCGTCTTGCCCGCACCGAGCCCGCCCGAGAGCGCCACTACGTCCCCCACCCGCAATTGCGCCGCGAGGCGCGCGCCGTAAGCAATCATCGCTGCGAGGCCTGGAAGATCGATCGTCACGGCAGATGGATTGTTGCGAAGGTTCCTTCCCCTCGCCGCGAGACGATTTCGAGGGTGCCGCCGTGGGCCTCCACCAACTGACGAGCCAGAGGTATTCCGAGGCCCTGGCGGCGTTCTGCCTTCCCGTCGACTCCCGTGTGCAGCCCCTCAAGAGCTCGACGCAACTCATCGCGCGTCATGCCTTTTCCATTGTCCGAGATGACTATGCGCACCCCGTCGTTCTTGCGGGAGAGATCGACGAGGAGCTTGCCGCCGTCCGGTGTCGCGGCAATCGCATTGTCGAGAAGATGGCCGATCGCGCGGCCGAGTTGGCGCGGGTCGGCCTCCACTTTAGCCGTCCCTCCTCCTCGGAGATCTAGGCTGAGCCCAGCGCCGACGATCGCCGCCTCGCGATCCCTCACGATTTGGGTGACAAACGGCAGAAGGTCGAGCTTCTCTTTCGCCAGCGGCAGTAGCCCAGCCTCGCTCTGCGACAGGTCGAGAACGTTTTCGACCTGACCGGTCAGGCGCTGAACCGATTCGATGATCGCCGCCACATAATCGTGCTGCTGAGGCGTCAGGTCGCCGGCAACGCCTGCCTCGAGCAGTTCCGCGAATCCGCTGATAGAGGTCAAGGGCACCCTGAATTCGTAGCTCATGTTGGCGAGGAAGCGGGTCTTGACCTCGTCCGCGGCCTCAAGCGCCTGGGCGCGCTCGCGCAAGGCATCCTCCGCCATCTGAGAGTCGGTGATATCCAGCACCGTGAGTAACCCGTTGCCATCGGGAAGCGGGACGCCGGCAATCTCTAGCGTGCGCCCGTCTGCCAGCGCGACCCTGCCGCCTGTCTGCTTGCGATCGAGCGTCGCGCCGCGGACGACATCACCGATCCCCTTGCCTTGCTTGGGGTTGTCCAGCAGCGGCGCAATCTTGGCGACCAGTTCATCGGCAGTCGGGTGGCCCTCCAGCTGGTCCTGAGGGAGGCCCCAGGCCGCGGCGAAGCGGCGGTTCCACAGCTGGATATGACCGTCGGGCGCGAACACCGCGAGCGCCTCGAACAGGCTGTCGAACGTCGCCGTTCGCGTCCTTAGCAGGGTGTCCCGGGTGGCCGACAACGCGAGGCTCTCAGTGCGATCTTCGGCGATCAGCACCAATCCGCCATCGGGCATGGGCTGGGCCACGATGCGGAGATGTGTGCCGTCGCTGAGCGGCCAGGCTTCTTCGACCGCGTCGTCGGCCGAAAACCACTCTGACCGCTCGGCGCGCCATGTCGGAAAGTCGCGCACTTCGGGCGTGCGGCCCGCCTCGCGCGCCTCGCGCAGCAGACGTTCGAATTCGAGGTCCTCGTTGGCACCCGGGCGCATGGCGAAAATGCGCCGAAACGGTTGGTTGGCCGATACGAGCTTCCGGTCCGGCGCGAACTGCGCGACGCCTACGGAAAGCTGATCAAGCATCTGGCGCTGGGCTTCGCGGAAGGCCCTGAAATTGCGCGCCTGTTCCTCCATCTCCTCGATATCGACAGCGTAGCCGGCGACGCCTTCGTCACCCAAGGGTAAGTCACTGACGCGCAGCGAGCGGCGTTGCCCGTTGATGGTCGCGGCCACCACTCGCTCGATCGGAGCCTTGCGTTGCGCCGCTTGCCCGGCGATCTGCGCCGCGCTTAACCCGTCGACCGGCTCGACCAGTTCGGTCTGGGCTTCCACCACCGCTTCGGCGCTATCTCCCGCCACCGCACGTACATATGCCTGGTTGACCAGTTTCAATCGGGAATCAGGCGCGCGAAACCACATCGGCAGCGGCGCCGCTTCGATCAGGCCGACGAGTGCGGCGAAGTCGCCCTCGGCGCGCGCCGCATCGGCGCGGAGGCGAGCGAGCTCGCTCTCGCTTTCCGAGAAGTCGAAGATCCAGAGCAGCGCCGAACCGCCCGGCGAGACTTGCGGGTCGGCGAGCACTCCACGTACCGCGAGGCTCCGTTGGGAACCCGGCGGCGTCAATGCCATACGGAATGGCGCGGCGGTCTTCTGGGTGCGGCTAACGTGGTTCGAGAGTTCGGCGAGCTGGTCCCCGGACAGCCCCTTCCCACCCTTGCCGCTCGAAAGGTCGCTGAGATACTCAGGAAGCCTTGGTAATCCAAGCCAGCCGGCCAGCCGTTCGCTGCCTTCAATACGGCCGTCAGCGCGTACGATCAGTGGAATGGCCGGGGCCTCGTCGATGAGGCGCGCCATTCGCTTGGCGGCCTTGCGCGTCGCCTCGGCGCGGCGGCTCTTGCCGCTGGCAGCGATGATCACCCACGCGGCTCCCGCAACCCAAACAGCCAGCAACAGGCCGATGAGCGCGAGAGCGGTGGGGTTTAGTTGCATGCGCGGTCAGCTATGCGGGCGGCCCGCGCGATGCAACTCAGTAACGGTAGTGATCCGGCTTGTACGGTCCGGTTACCGGCACGCCAATGTAGTCGGCCTGCCGCTGGCTGAGTTGCGTTAGCATAACGCCAAGCTTCTCAAGGTGCAGCGCGGCGACTTTTTCGTCGAGGTGCTTCGGCAGCACGTAGACCTGATTCTCGTACTGGTCCGGGTTTGTGAACAGTTCGATCTGGGCCAGCGTCTGGTTCGTAAAACTCGCGCTCATGACGAAGCTCGGGTGACCCGTCGCGCAACCCAGGTTCACTAGCCGTCCCTTGGCCAGGATGAGGATCTGCTTGCCGTCGGGGAAGGTGACCAAGTCCGTTCCCGGCTTGATTTCCTTCCAGTTGTAGTTGTCGAGTGCCGAGATCTGAATCTCGCTGTCGAAGTGGCCGATGTTGCACACGATGGCCATGTTCTTCATCGCTTTCATGTGCTCGGCGGTGATCACATCCTCGTTGCCGGTGGCGGTGACGAAGATGTCGGCGCGCTTCACCGCCTGTTCCATCGTTACGACCTCGTAGCCTTCCATCGCCGCCTGCAGCGCGCAGATCGGGTCGATTTCGGTGACCATCACGCGGGCACCGCCGTTGCGGAGCGAATCGGCACTGCCCTTGCCGACGTCGCCGAAGCCGGCGACACAGGCGACCTTGCCGGCGAGCATGACATCGGTCGCGCGGCGGATTGCGTCGACCAGTGATTCCTTGCAGCCGTACAGGTTGTCGAACTTGGACTTGGTAACACTGTCGTTCACGTTGATGGCGGGGAACGGCAGCTTGCCCTGTTTGGCAAGGTGATAGAGGCGGTGGACCCCGGTGGTGGTTTCTTCCGAGACGCCCTTGATGGTCTTCACCGTTTCGGTGAGGTAGCCCGGACGGGCCTTAGCAAAAGCCTTCAGCGCCCGCTGCATTTCGATCTCTTCGGCATTTGTAGGCTCGGGCATGGTTTCGCCCGCTTCCAGCCGCGCGCCCCACAGGGCGAACATGGTGGCGTCGCCGCCATCGTCGAGGATCATGTTGGCGGTGGTGTCGCCCCAATCGAAAATGCGACCGACATAATCCCAGTAGTCGGCGAGGCTCTCACCCTTGATCGCGAAGACCGGAACGCCGCTCGCCGCGATCGCAGCGGCCGCGTGGTCCTGGGTGGAGAAGATGTTGCAGGTCGCCCAGCGCACTTCGGCGCCGAGCGCTGTCAGCGTTTCGATCAGCACGGCCGTCTGGATGGTCATGTGCAGCGACCCGGTGATCCGGGCACCCTTGAGCGGCTGGGCGCTGCCATACTCTTCGCGCAAAGCCATCAGCCCGGGCATTTCGGTTTCGGCGATGGCGATCTCGTCGCGGCCATAGTCGGCAAGCTTGATGTCGGCGACGACATAATCGCGGGTCAGGGTCTCGGCGGAAGTGGCCACGTGAACTCTCCAGATTCGGAATGGCGCGCCCCTAGCGTCCACGAAGGCGGATGGCAAATATAAAGCTTCCTTTATATGTCGATCCTAGCACGCAAAAAGAAAGGGCGGCTCCTTGCGGGACCGCCCTCTCCAAAGCTTTCAAAAAGGGCGTTACTGGCTCGAGGCGAGCTTCGGTGCCGCTCGTGGAGCCGCGGCAAGGGCCTCGTCGGCCGCTGCCACCAGCCGGAGGTGATCGCGTGTGCCGGCCAGTTCCCTTGTCATTGCCTTAAGTTCGCCGCAGCCGAGCCAAGGATGGCCCTGGCCATAACTATTGGCCATCCCCACGCTAATGCTGTCGAGCGCCTTCCTGGTCCGGGCCGGTCCCATGCGCGCTGTGTAGTCCGCCTGCAAAGAACGGAAGGCGTCCTGCATCAGCGGATTGTGGTTGCTTGCAAATCGCTCGTAATCGGGCTGAAAGTTGTCGGCCCCGAACCGGCAGCGCAGCGACGTCACCATCAGCATAATGTCGAGTTGGCGAAGCTTGCTTGCGTCGTTCGGCGACACCGCTGCCGCTGCCGGCTGCGAAACGGCGGCAAGTGCCGCCGCTCCGGCCGCAACGGCCGCGAATTTGTTGAATTTCCCCATGACCCCAGTGCTCCCTATTGCAGACCCACCCCGTCCGCTGTCAGCGGGCACCCCTGCCCGCCTGTGGGAAGACTGATCCAGAATCGTTTACCCGGAATTAAACGACCAGAGTGAAGCCGATTTAACCAAGTCGCTGGGCCCTTGCGCGGGGCGTTCGCAGCGCTATCTCCGCGCCGAGTTGGAAGCGAAAGGATCAATGGGATGACGATCAACGTGGGCGACCGGTTGCCGAACGTGAAACTGGTCAAGGCGACGGAAAACGGGCCCGAGGCGGTTCAGAGCACCGACTATTTCGCAGGCAAGAAGGTGGCGCTGTTCTCTGTGCCGGGCGCGTTCACTCCCACGTGCTCCGCACGGCATCTGCCGGGATTCGTCGACAAGGCTGACGACCTCAAGGCCAAGGGCGTGGACGAGATCGTTGCCACGGCGGTCAACGATCCCTTCGTCCTGGGCGCCTGGAACAAGGCTTCGGGCAGCGAAGACATTACCATGCTGGCCGACGGCAATGGCGAATTCGCCGAAGCTCTTGGGCTTACGATGGACGGCTCGGCGTTCGGCCTTGGCAAGCGGGGCCAACGCTTCTCGATGATCGTCGAGGACGGTATTGTAAAGGAACTCAATGTGGAAGCGCCGGGCGACTTCTCTGTCTCGAGCGCGGAGCATATGCTCGGCCAGCTTTAAGTCCAGCCACCGAATGGAATGGCGCCGGATCGCTTGCCAGCGGTCCGGCGCCTTTTTCATTCCGCAAGCAATTGGCGAACCGTGGCGAGCAATTCTTCCACTCGGAAGGGTTTGGTTAGAACCGCCACGCCGCCTACCCCATCGGCTTTGGCGAGCGCAGCCTGGTCGGCGTACCCCGTGATAAAGAGGATCGGCAATTCGGGCCGAGATTCCCGCGCGGTATCGGCAAGCTGACGGCCTGACATTCCGTCCGGCAATCCCACATCGGTAACAAGCAAGGCAATATCCGAGCGCTCAGCAAGCATCCTCAGGCCGTCTTTGCCGTTTGCCGCTTCCACACACGAATAACCCGCGTCTGCGAGCTCCTCGAGCACGGTCATCCGTATGAGTACCTCGTCGTCCACGACGAGAATCGTTCCGCCTGATGTCACTGCCGCGCCCCCGAAGAATGGGCCTTGCGTAACACACCTGCGTCGATTGCGAACCGATCAATTCCGGGCGATCCTCACCCGATCGAAACCATTTCTCGATAGCGCCAGCGGCGTGGACCAAGCCGCATCCCTCGATCTCCATCCGGGAAGATCTTCAGCAGTGCGACGATCGCGTTCGTCGCCTCTCGTCGCTGTCATCACCGCAACACTCGCTTTAGCCGCGGTCGCCGCATTCATCATAATCGTCGCCGCGGGTATGCATATCGAGGTTGGTGGCTTCCTCCGCTTCGTCCTGCTCGCGGCGGCCATGCTCGCCCTCGCCGGCTGGTGTTGGCACCGATATCCCGACAAGCGGTTAGCCCACTCGGCTGGGATCGTCGGAGTGGGCACCATCGCGCTCATGCTTTGTGGAATTATTTCCAACGCAGGTTTGCGGCTGGGCGCTCCCCTCACCGACGAAACCTTGGCCGCAGTGGATGCCGCCATGGGCCTGCACGTCGATGAGACCGTGCGGTCGATGGCACAACATCCCTCGCTCATCGATGCGCTTGCTTCGGCCTACAACGCTTCGGGGGTCCTCGTGGTCGGGCTTATTGCTCTGGCCCTGATTTTCGACGCGCCGGCCAAGGCGTGGGAGTTGACCGGCACCGCGGTGATATCGATGCAGGCGGTGGCTCTTTTGTCGATCGCAATGCCAGCCGTTGGAGCGATGACTTTCCTGGGAATGGGCGACCTGCAAGGCGCTGGACTGCCCGCGGGCGCAGGCATCTATCACCTGGAAGCTTTCTCTCACTTCCGCGGCGGCCCAAACGTGCTGCGGTTAGCCGACCTCAATGGGCTGGTCACTTTCCCCTCGTTCCATACGATACTCGCCTTGCTTGCCACTCAAGCGCTGTGGGACACGCGCCTGCGCTGGCCGGGAGTAGCATGGACGGCGGGAGTGATCGTTTCGACTATCCCGATCGGGGGGCACTACGTGGTCGACCTTGGGGCCGGCTTCCTGGTCTGGCTGGCGGCCGCGACCATCGTCCGCCGATTTAATATCCCATCAGCCTAAGCACTTCGCTGCGGCTGCGCTCGTCGTCGAGGAAGCAACCCACGAGTTTACTGGTGACCATCGTCACCCCCGGCGTGCGCACCCCGCGCGCGGTCATGCAACTATGCGCGGCCTCGATCACCACTGCCACTCCATGGGGACGCAGGTGCTCATAGATGCAGTGCGCTACCTCTGCCGTGAGACGTTCCTGCACCTGCAGTCGCCTTGAGAAGGCGTGCAGCACCCGCGCCAGTTTCGAGATACCGACGACGCGATCGGTCGGCATGTAGGCAATCGCCGCCTTGCCGATGATCGGAGCCATGTGGTGCTCGCAATGGCTCTGGAAAGGGATGTCCTTGAGCAAAACGAGCTCGTCGTATCCGCCGACTTCTTCGAAAACACGCGACAGGTGGGAGGCCGGATCCTCTCCATAACCGAGGCAGTATTCCTTCCATGCGCGGGCTACGCGCTTGGGAGTGTCCCGCAGGCCCTCTCGCGTGGGGTCGTCGCCCGCCCACTCGATCAAGGTGCGGATGGCCGCCTGCACCTCTTTGGGCACCGGCACCTTGCCATCGTCGACGTCTTCGTCCGGGCCCACAAAACTGCTCATCGACGAAACCTCTTCCTCGCCCGCGCCCACGCGCGTCTGACCCGGCTGCCCTGCTTCATCAGCCCGCCCTTGGCAAACGGTTCGAACATTTCATCCGGCCGCTCAGGATCGAGCAATTGCGAACCCGCCAGCGTCTCTTCGATCGCGCCGACTTCGGGCGGAAGAAAGCGCCGCAACTGGCGGCTATTCTTGCGACCATGCGTCTCGATCAGCCTGAGCATCGAATCGTCCGCTTCGAGTAGCCGGGCGACTTCCGCCTCTTCGAGGCCGCAATGTTCGGCCAGGAGCGAGCGCCGTAGCGCAGCTATTCCATCGCAAGCATGGGCGTTGCCGGGCCTTGCGCAGTCAATGAACACGTCACACTCGGAATCGAGCCCCATTGAGCGGTTGTTCCAGTTCGCCGAACCGATGCGGAGAATCTGGTCATCGAAGATCGTCAACTTCGCATGAACATAAATCTTGCTCTCGCCGGTGTACGGGACGAACAACCCGAAACGCTTCTTGTGGTCGATTTGCTCGATCGAATGGAGGAGGCAGTTGCGGGCGTGGTCCATCGCCTGTTGCTCCAACCACCCGTCGGCGGCGTCCGGTTGAACGAGCACGAACTCGGGCGGGTCGTCCTCTTGCAGCCGCGCGCTTATCGCCTCCGCTATGCGAGGTGAGGTGAAATACTGGTTCTCGGAGTAGATGAACCGCTTGGCGGATGCTATCTGGTCAAGCAGCAAACGTTCGACCTCGCGCACCTCGGGCTGGCCATCATACTCAGCACTCGTTCGCGAGATGCCGATCTCTACGTTTTCGAACTGGACGGGAAAATCATCGGGCCAGAGGCTTTCGCCTGGAATCTTAACCGAACCGAGCGCCTCGCCACCGGCTCGCTTCCACCGTTCGCGACTGAGCAGGCCGAGCTGGCGGGCGGCCTCGCCCTCCATCATCATGGTGGCATCGTGCCAGGGGCGATACTTGCGCCCGTGGGGCCGCCGACGCCGGCGATCGTGCTCTTGGTGTTGCCGCGTGTCCCATCGGTCCATGGTCATGTCGATGCCGCCGCACACCGCCAGCTTGTCGTCAAGCACAGCGATCTTCTGGTGATGCGAACATCCAACCGGATGATGATTATCGAAGTTGAACGTGATGCTCTTGTGCGTGCCCATGCGCAGCACATCCACAATCATATAGCCGCGCGTGACGAACTGGAAGACGCCCAGCCCCCACTTCAGGATGCCGATTTCCAAGCCCTTTCGGTGCCGCGCCAGCCAGATGAGAAAACTGCCCAGCCGGCGGGGATATTTGCGGCGGAAGGGACGGCTGAACCAGCGGCGACCGACGGCCAGATGGATACGGGTGTCGAAGTCCCACCCAACCAACATGATCCGGTGACGCGTTTTGAGCATCGCCCTCTGCATCAGAGCGAAATAGTCTTCGGCATCCACGATCACGGTTGCACGATCCACGCGCGCGAACCGCCAGACGCCCGGCTCGGTCGAGCCGTCGTCGAATTCGGTGACGTCCGATGGTTGGCTTCCGTCGGCCAAGTTCCCCCCTTTGCCCCTTCGGGTCTTTTCAGGTGAAACAGGTTAAGCTTGCGGCGGTTCCGCGCAAGGTCTCGGCCAGAATCACATCGGGCCACCCCCTAGCGGAAATGGCCCGATGTAATTGGCGCGCCCGGAACGATTCGAACGTCCGACCCTCAGATTCGTAGTCTGATGCTCTATCCAGCTGAGCTACGGGCGCGCGTTGGAGGGCGGCACATAGGGACGGGGCGAAAGCTTGGCAATCCCTATCGCTCGCCTCTTTGCAGACCCGATAAGAGCGCCAAATCGAGCGGTGGAAGCGGCAGCTCGGCGATTTGCTCGAGCGAGAACCACCCGATGGAGCTTCCTTCCTCTGCAACGGGCATCCCCTCGAAATCGGCAACTCTGTAAAGCAGGATGACAATGCCAGGATCGCCAGCTGCCGGCTGGCTTTCGGCGAAGGCGGCCGGCGCGAGATTGGACGGCGAGACGGTGATCCCTAGCTCCTCGTTAAGCTCGCGAATCAGCGCTGCGCGCGGGCTTTCCCCCTTCTCTACTTTGCCGCCAGGGAACTCCCACAGGCCTCCATGCTGCTTGCCTGCCGGGCGTCGTTGGACAAGCAGCCGCCCATTCTTGTCTGAGAGTGCTCCAGCAACAACTACAATCCATGTCGGATTCTTTTCCAACTGCGTTCTTCCCGGAAACCTTTTCTTAACCCGGCGCGTCCAAAACCGAACCGTCAGGCAGTATTTGACGGACAAGAACCAATGCCGATGCGCAAGATCCTAAAGGCGATTGCCAGCGACATTTCGGGGGCCACCGCCGTCGAATACGGCCTGATCTTGGCGTTGATTTTCCTCGCCATGCTCGCGGCTGTCCAAAACTTCGGCAACACTTCCATAGCAATGTGGAACGGTGTTGCCAGCAAGATGGCGGAAGCATCGAAGTAAGGTCGGATCGATTAGGAATTTCTCAACTACCGATCCGTATCTCACACAACAGCCCGACGCCGTGATTTGGGTGCGGCCAGGGCCGGGTAGCGAAGACTGACCAGGAGACGTCACATGCAGTTCATCAAGAATCTCGTCCGCGACGAAGCGGGCGCCACTGCCATCGAATACGGCCTTATTGCTGCTCTGATCGCGGTTGCCGCGATCGCCGCCATGCAGGGCCTTGGCAACCAGCTGAGCACCACCTTCGGGAAGGTCAGCACCGAGATGGCGAAGGGCAACTAAGCCTTTCTTCCAAATCGACAACGAGGGCGGCGAGAGCGATCTCGTCGCCCTTTTTGTTGCGCGCAGTTTGTCAACGGCCGCGGACGACCACCTTCACCTTCTGACCTACCGCCAAGCTCTGGTTGGCGCTCAGTCCGTTGAGCACACGAAAACGCTGCTCCTGCGCGTTGCTGTATGCCATGCGTGCGGCCAGCGACTGCACAGTATCGTTCCGGCCGACAGTGACCACGTCGATCACGCGCGGTATTACCTGACCGGCCTCGCTCGCCGTGATACGGCGCAGCGAATTGAACATTGGCGTAAACACGCTCGAACGGCCCGCTTGGGTTATCCCGATGAAGTGATACGCCTGGCTGTTCGAAAACTCGTAGGCGAACACCACTACGTCGACCTGGCCGTTGCCCGAGTTTACCCGCGATATTCCGTACATCGCCGGCAGTCCATTGACCGTCGTTCGCTGAAGCGTCTGGGGTGCGATCTGTTGTTGCTGGCTTAGCCCGGCGAAGGCTTGCCGCACATAGTTCTCCAAATTGCCGTTATAGGCCCCGGTGGTGAGCTGCGCTTGCCCGCTCTGGCCGTTGATCGAGACCGCGCGCGTACCGTTGACCATGTAGAAGCCGCTGGGCGCGGTGAACGTCAGGCGCAGATCGGGGTGGATGAACTGGCGGCCTTCGATGACGCCCTGTGCCGGGTCGTCGCCGTAGGTGAGGCCGTCGATACGCGCCAGGAAAGTGTCGCGATTGGTTAGACCGGTCACATTTCCGGCGAGCGAGTTCGCGTTCCGCACACGACCGGCGGGATCGGGGTGGGTCGAGGCCCACTCGGGTATCCTGGCGTCGTTGCGGCCCTGAAGCGAGGCATCGAGCGCGTTCTGCATGGCCAGGCTTGTGAGCACCGTCGCCATCGCATGCGGATCGTAACCGGCGCTGCGCAGATACTGAATGCCAAGCTTGTCGGCCTCCAGTTCCTGGCTGCGGGAGAATTTGAGAGTCAGCATCTGCGAAGTCTGCGCGATGCCCTGCGTGAGCAGTTGTCCGACCTGGCTGTTGCCGAGCACCGCACCGGCCAGAACCTGCCCCAAGACACCGAGAATCGAGTTCCTGGTGGCCGCCTTCTGCCGCCGCTGCGAGTGGCGGGCCGCGACGTGCCCCACCTCGTGGCCCAGCACGCCCGCAAGCTCCGCCTCATTGTTCATCAAACCGACGAGCTGGCGGGTGGTGTAAACATACCCACCGGGGATGGCGAAGGCGTTATTGACCGAGCTGTTGAGCAGGGAGACGGTGAACGCGTCGCGTGCGCCTGAAAGTCCGGAGCGCACGGCGATGTTCTTGCCCACGTCGGCGACATACTGCGCTTGAGGACCGGTCATCGCGCCCCCGAATTCCTGCAGTAGCTGCGGGTGCGCTTCAGCCCCCTGCCTGGCTTCGGCCGCGGAGATGGAAGTCGCGGTCCGGGCGGTCTGCGCTTCGGCGGTGGTCGCGCAACCGGCGATCACGATCGAGGCGGCTCCCAGCATCAGCGCGCCCAGGCGCGCGTGGTTGCGATGAGCTGTCATTGTATTCTCCAAGGCACGAGCGGCGACCCACCGCACGCCGCGGTTTGTTTTCTGGCCTTGGAAACCCGCAGCTTGCGGGCTTGGTTCCCTTGCAGGCCGGCCTCAGCCCGCGCCGAGGCGGAGGAAACGTTCTTCGCGCAACCGGCGTACGTCGTGGCTAGGGAGGCCAGCGAGGGCATCGAGTTCCTCGCCGATCGCATCGCCGAGGGTTTTAGCCATCGCCCGTGGATCGCGGTGCGCGCCGCCGACAGGCTCGGGGATGATGCGATCGATCACGCCCAGCCTTTCGAGCTGTTGCGCAGTGACCTTCATGGCCTCGGCCGCCTCGGGCGCCTTTTCGGCCGTGCGCCAAAGGATGGATGCACACCCTTCCGGGGAAATCACCGAGTAAACAGCATGCTCGAGCATAAGAACACGCTCCGCGCTCGCCAGCGCGACCGCACCACCGGAGCCGCCCTCGCCCACGATAGTCGCCACCATCGGTACTGGCAAGGCGAGGCAAGCTTCCGTCGAACGGGCGATCGCTTCGGCTTGGCCGCGTTCTTCCGCCTCGATGCCGGGGAACGCGCCCGAGGTATCCACCAGCGTCACCACGGGCAGGCCGAAGCGCCCAGCCAACTCCATCAACCGGGTCGCCTTACGATACCCCTCCGGCTTGCCCATGCCGAAGTTGTGGCGGATGCGGCTCTCGGTGTCGTGGCCCTTCTCATGACCGATCAGCACAACCTTGCGTGTGCCCAGCTTCGCGAGCCCGCCCATGATTGCTTGATCGTCGCCGTAGAGGCGGTCTCCCCCTAGAGGTATGAAGTCCTCGAAGATGTGTTCGATATAGTCGCGGAAATGGGGGCGGGCAGGATGCCGCGCGACCTGCGTTTTCTGCCAGGGAGTGAGCGAGCCGTAAGTCGCCGCAAGCAGCTCGGCGCTTTTGGCTTCCAAGCGCGAAAGTTCCAGCGTGATGTCGACCTCGTCGCCCGCCGCCGCCTCGCGCAATTCGGCGATACGTCGATCGAGCTGGGCCACCGGCTTCTCGAATTCGAGATAGGACTGCATCGCGCGGCGCTAGTCGGGTGCGGCGCCGCGCGCAAGCGGGTGCCGTTCGTTGACCAGGGCCACCAGCCGCGCCGACTCGACGTGAGTATAGATCTGCGTGGTGGCGATGTCGGCATGGCCCAGGAGGGTTTGCAGCACGCGGAGATCCGCCCCGCCCTCCAGCAGATGGGTGGCGAACGCGTGGCGAAGGACGTGCGGACTCACTCGCTCCGGCGCTATCCCCGCCCTGGCGGCCAGGCCCTTGATGAGCTGGAACAGTCGCACCCGGGTTATGTGCGCGCCGCCACGCGAAGGAAACAGATACCTCCCGTCCGGACGCGCCGCGAGCCAACGCGACAGGGCTGTTCGAGCCCGACCGCTGATCGGGACCATTCTCGCCTGGCCACCTTTGCCCATGACGGTCACTAGCGGTGCATCGCGCGGAACGGCGGAACGGGGCAACGAAACCAGTTCGGTGGCGCGCAAGCCCGAGCCGTACAGCATCTCGATAAGCGCGAGCATTCGCACGCTCTCGGGGCGATTGCTCGCGGTCTCGTCTTCTGCTTGGGAAAAGAGGGCTCTTATCTCCTCGTGGCTGAGAATCTTCGGCAGCGGACGCCGGGCCGCCGGCTGCGGAAGGGCACCGCTCGGATCATCGTCTCGCAACCCCTCATCAAAAAGGAAACCGTAGAACTGCCGCAAGGCGGAAGACTTTCGCGCGACACTCGAGGGGGCAAGCGCGGCCCAGATTACGGAAAGCCTTCCCAGCGCCTTTGCATCGGAGGTCGCCAGGTCTCCGACTGCTACCTCAGCCTGTTCGAGATCTCGGCGGTAGGCGGCCAGGGTATTTACCGCCGCTCCCCGCTCGGCGGCGAGCATGGCAAGAAACTCGTCGACCGCCGCGGACATCAGCCGCGCGCGACCGCCTCCGCAGCGATCATTCGCGCCTCCGCTGACAGGCCCACCCGATTGAGTGCCGAGACGATGTGGTAGAGGTGGCGGGCGGTCATCCGTTCCCAGCCTTCTCCCTGCATCCCAAGCCCGGCGAGGAACGCCACGAGAGCTTGGTTGTCCACCGCTGCCGCAGCAGCAATTGCCCGAGTCCAGCGCGTTTGCGAGGCGAGACTCATGCCGAGATCCGCTGAGTAACCGGCGACGTCATCCTGGTCCATTCGACCCAGCCCGGCCAGACCGGCTACCAGAAACTGCGACCGGCGTTGCTCGTCGCTCGAATCGTCGCCGATGAAGTCGTCGATCGCGCTTGACGACACGGGCTCGCGGTTCGGAGCGGCAAAGACCAGCTGAGCCCAGGCGACGCTACCTTCGGGCACGGCGGCGGACCAGCGTAGCGCGTCCCGTTCGAGTCCGGCGGCGAGCATCGATGCGACGAGGGAGCCGGCATCGCCCTCCAGGTCCTCGCTCGGTTCGACCCGCGCCGCGGCGTAGGCGGTCAGCACGAGGCGCGCATAGTCGATCGCGCCTCCTGGCCCGCCCAGCCCGTTCCAGACGTCGCGGATCGCCGCGAGGCGGGCAGCGCCGTCCGCGCCGACGTAGGCCTGCCGCAGACGCTCGGCTACGGTAGCCACTGGGCCCTCGATCTCCTCTTCGCCGTAGAGTTGCGAATAGAGGTCGATCATCGCCGCCGACGACAGGATACCCTCACGCACGGCAACCTCAGCCGCTGCAACACGCTGTGGAAGGGAGAGCATCGGCGCCGTCGCCGATACCCGGCTGTAGTACGGGGATGCCTTATCGAGCAGGTTCTCCGGCACCGGCTCTCCAACGGCATTGGCAAGGGCAAAGCGCATCGGGGTGAGCTCTTCAATCCCCTTCCACTCGATCGTGACCGCGCCCCGTCCCTGCCCGGCTGCGCCGGCGAAACGCTGCGCGAGGAGAGCATCGATGTTGGGAGCGTCGCCGCGATAGCGCATCCTTTCAAGGTCGTTCTTCGCCCGCGCCGCTTCACCTGAATAGGCATTGCAGATGCCTTGCAGCAGCTTCCAGTTGCCGTCTTCACGGCGGTCCCCCTGCAGCTTCACAGCCGGACAGGCTCCGACGAGGTCTGCGGTGCCGATGTAGGCATCGAGCGCGGCGCCGGTCAGCATGGGGTTCCAGTTGGCGGTGTCGATGTCTTGCGCCAAGGCCCGCGCCGCGGCGAATTCGCCCATCGCATTAAGTGCCGCCACCCTCAAAGCGGCAAACTCCACCGGATCCATGCCGCGCGGCGCATCCAGCCGGCTGGCAAGCGCCCGTCGCAACAAAATATGGCCCCAGCGCGAAACCAAGGGGCGCGATGTGCCGCTGAGCGCCGCCCGAACAAGCGACGCCGGTTGATTTGCGAGGGAACGTGCGGGCAGACCGCCTTCCGATGGCCCCAAAATCCCCACTTGAAGCAGTGATCGCCGCGCGCCGGGCGGGATGTCGACCTTCGGCTTGAGACCAAGCAGTTCGTCTAACTCGTCGGTGGACATGCGTTCCAGCTCTTCGAGCGTCGGCAGCTTGCCGTCGAAGTTGGTCAGGTCAGCGATTGGGCTGGCGGCGGCCCCTCCACCACCCGCGCCCGGAATCGGTTGGATGACCGGCACCGACGTCGAGTTGGGCTGTGGTTGGGCCGGCTGGCCAGAACTCGTCGGTCGGGGCGACGGACTGGGTGCCGGAGCCGGGTCGTCGAAGCCCGGCGGAAGCAGATCCTCGGGCGCGTTCTGCGCCAGCGCGAGGCCCGACACCAGGGCCAACGCCGCCGCGCCTCCGATCAACATCGTACGCGTCACTGCACAGTCTCCGGCACAGCAACGGGCTCGGCGATAGGGTGCAGCGGCTCCTCCCCGCCGTCGATCCACGCATAGACCAGCAGCAGCACCACAATCGCGCCGGCGATGTGGTTGATACGCCTGCTTCGCATCGCCGAAGATTCCAACCCGGTTCCCATTCTTGCACGTGCCCTAGCCCATCTATAGGCGAGGCGGCAATGCACTCCGCCAGCCCGATGCAAAGCGACGCAGCCATCGCCGCGGTCGCCCGCCGGATCAACCGGCCGGTCGTGCTGGTCGGGCTTATGGGCGCCGGGAAATCTACCGTGGGCCGGAAACTCGCCGCCCTGCTCAACACCGATTTCGTCGACGCCGACGAAGAGATCGAGCGTGCTGCGGCGATGAGCGTGGCGGAAATCTTCGAGCGGTTCGGCGAGCCCTATTTTCGCGACGGGGAGCGGCGCGTTATCGCCCGGCTCATTGAAGAGCGCCACGGAGTGATCGCCACAGGCGGCGGAGCCTTTGTAAACCCGCAAACGCGGGCCTTGGTGCTCGAACAGGCAATCGCGGTATGGATCGACTGCGAGGTGGAGACTCTCGTCGCCCGAACAGGACGTCGAGCCACCCGTCCTCTGCTCAAGAACGGCGATCCAGCCGAAATACTCGCCCGCCTGCATGCCGAGCGCACGCCCTTCTACGCCAAAGCTCCAATCCGGGTGAACAGCCGCGACGGCCCCCATCGCGACACCGCAGTCGAAATCATCGAGGCAATCGATCGATGGCTGTAATCCCCGTCGCGCTGGCCGGGCGCAGCTACAAGGTGCATATCGGTCGCGGCCTGCTCGAACAAGCAGCCGAGCATTCGCGCGACTTCGTCCGCGGCGAGCGGGTTGTCGTCGTGGCCGACCGAGACGCGTGGGACTTTCACGGAACCCGCTTGCAATCGGCGTTCGCTGCAGTTGGCCAGGACACCGCGATCCACTTGGTCGAGCCGGGCGAGCCATCCAAGGATTGGGCCGGCCTTGCCAGCCTCTGCGATTGGCTGCTCGCTCAGGGAGTCGAGCGGGGCGAGAACATTTTCGCATTCGGAGGCGGGGTAGTCGGCGACCTGACAGGCTTCGCCGCGGCGATTCTCAAGCGTGGGTGCGGCTTCGTTCAGCTTCCGACGACCCTACTCGCCCAGGTCGACAGCTCCGTAGGCGGCAAGACGGCCATCAATACGCGCGCAGGCAAGAACCTTGTCGGGGCCTTTCATCAGCCATCACTGGTCTTGGCCGACCTCTCCACGCTCGACACGCTTCCCCCCCGCCAGCTCCGCGCAGGCTACGCCGAAGTGCTAAAGTACGGGGTTCTGGGCGACCGCGGCTTCTTCGATTGGCTTGCCGACAACGGCGCCGCCGTTCTTGCACTTGAGGACCCCGCGCTGGAGCGGGCCGTGGCCACCAGTGTGGCCATGAAAGCGGGCATCGTTGCCGAGGACGAGCGCGAGACCTCGGGCCGTCGCGCCCTGCTGAACCTGGGACACACATTCGGTCATGCCTTCGAGGCCGAAACAGGCTTCTCGGACAGGTTGCTGCACGGCGAAGGCGTCGCGCTCGGCTTGGTGCTCGCCGCCCGCTATTCCGCGCGACGCGGGCTGATTAAGAACGAGGAAGCCACTGCCGTGGCGCAGGCGGTCGATGCCGCGGGTCTGCCTTCAGAGATCGCCGAGCTGGGGCTAGACTGCGACGGTGAGCGGCTGGCCAACCACATGCGGCACGACAAGAAGATGGAGGGGGGCACTTTGCCGTTCGTCCTGTTGCGGTCGATCGGCGAGGCCTTCCTGGCGCGAGATGTCGAACTTGCCGATGTCGCGGCGTTTCTGGATGAGCAACTGAAGGGCACGGCGACGTGACCCGCTTCGTCGATCTCTCGATCCCGCTCACCAACGATGTCGTGTCCGACCCCGAAGTCATGCGCCCCCAGATCACCTACATGACTCACGAAAACACCTGGCAGCAAATTGCCATGTTCTTTCCAGGACTTACCAAGGGCGATCTACCCGACGGCGAAGGCTGGGCGGTCGAGCAGATCACGCTTTCGACGCACAACGGCACGCACATGGACGCGCCGTGGCACTTCCACTCGACAACCGACAGCGGCGCCAGCCCTGCCCCCAGCATCGACGAGGCGCCGCTCGACCGGTTCTTCCGGCCGGGCGTGAAGCTTGACCTCAGCCACCTGCCGCACGGGCACGTGGCGAGCGCAAATGATGTCAATGAAGCGCTTGATCGGATCGATTACCAGTTGAAGCCGCTCGATATCGTACTTGTCCAATCAGGCGCAGTGTATGGAACGGCCAACTTCACCGATCAGGGGGTAGGCATGGGCGCGGAAGCCACGCTGTGGCTGACGGAGCAAGGGGTCGAGGTCGTCGGCACCGACGCCTGGAGCTGGGACGCGCCCTTCAGCCATACCGCAAGGCGCTGGGCGGAAAGCCGCGATCCGTCGATCATCTGGGAAGGCCACAAAGCGGGGCGAATCCGGCCCTATTACCAGATCGAAAAGCTTACCAACCTCGCCGCGCTGCCAAGCCACGGCTTCACGCTGAGTTGCTTCCCGGTGAAGATCGAACGCGCCAGCGCGGGGTGGATTCGCGCGGTGGCGCTGATGGACGACTAGGCGGCCGGGCGAGAGCGCAGCGGCGATACATTGGCGGCTGCATCGCGCATCATCTCGTCATGTTCCTTGAACAGGCGATCGAGATCGTCCCTGCGGCTCAGCAGGATCTGCGCAATCCCGGGAGCCAAGCTGTCGCCGTCGCCGATACGCCCCAGCAATGCCGACAGATCGCTGATCGTCGCTTCGTCCGGGGTTTTGAAGAAGTGGCCACGGCCATCGAAGAAACCGGTACCCTTGTGAGCCATCTGAGCTCTCCTCGCGAATCCGGCAATGAGGTCCGGACCGGGGCAGAATCTCGCTAAGCGGCGCCGAGAGCCAGAGCGTTTACCACGATTCGAGGTTAATCCCCCCAGCCGTCCCGAGCCGACACGAGCGACGGCGAAAGATTACCTCATTGGTCGGGCAGGAGGTCGACCCGCTCGAAATCCTCGAACAGCGCATCGTACAGTAGCGCGCGGTGGCACTCGGACGCGTCGCGCTCGTAGCACAGCAGGGCCACCCGCCGACCCTCGGCTGTCTCGCGCAGTTCGCCCATCTGCGCCATGGCCTCGGGCAGCTCAAGTTGCCCCGCGTAAATGCGCGACAGCTCGGCATGGTCGCCGCGCCGAGCAGCCGAGCGGCCCTCGGCAGGCGTGCCAAGTTGCTTGAAGTGGCGATAGGCGATGCCAGCCTCCTCGGCCGCCGCCTTGAGGCTCGACTTGGAGAACCCCGGCCGGCGCGAGAGCGGGAGATAACGGATGTCGGCCAGCAGCTCGACCCCCGCGCCCTTCAGCGCCTCGATCACCGCCGGCTGCGTGGCCTGCTCGTAGCCGATGGTGTAGATCGCCGGCATCAGAACAACCGCGCCCCGTCAGGCACTTTCACATCGGGCGCGAAAAGCACCACCTCGCCGTGCTGGTCGGCGAAACCGAGCGTGAGCACCTCCGATATCGCCGGCCCGATCTGGCGCGGCGGAAAGTTGACCACGGCCGCCACCTGCCGCCCGGGTAATTCGCCAAGCGGATAGTTGGCGACGATCTGCGCGCAGCTTTTCTTCACGCCGATCACGGGGCCGAAGTCGATCTTGAGCCTGTAGGAGGGCTTTCGCGCCTCGGGAAACTCCTCGGCCTCGACGATCGTGCCGATGCGAATGTCCACCTTCAGGAAGTCGCCGAACGCGATTTCCGGAGCGGCAGGCGCGTCAGGGGCGTGCGAGAGATGCACTACTCGAGCTCCAAAATCACCTCGTCGACCGCCAAGCTCGCGCCTTGCTGGGCGTTCAGCCTGGCGACCTTGCCCGTCTTCTCGGCACGAAGGATGTTTTCCATCTTCATCGCCTCGACCGTGGCGAGCGGCTGGCCCGGTTGAACCACGTCTCCCTCGCTAACATGAAGCGCCACCAGCAGGCCCGGCATCGGGCAGATCAGGAACTTGCTGAGATCGGGCGGGACCTTCTCGAGCATGTGCTGGGCGAGATGCGCCACATGCCCCGGCAGTACGCGCACCTCATGCGCCGCGCCGCGCGTCGTCAGGCGATAGCCCCAGCGACGGGGCGCGATCTGCACGCCGAAACTTGCGATCGGCTCGGCCTCGTCATCGTCGGCATCGTCGCCGTAGAGCTCGACATCGACCATCCGATCGCCGGGCGTGTATTCGAGCGCAATTGCGACCGGCTCGCCGTTGACGGTGATCGCGTCGTCCTCGAGGCTGACCGCGTGATCCGCCCCGTCGATGCGGACCACCCAGTCGCCGTTGGCCCCATCCCCTTCGCCAAGCTGGCCGTCGATCTGCTGCGCGCGGTCGGAGTCCGCGGTGGCAATGGCGCCTGCCAGCGCAGCGAGCATGAGTGTGGTCTGGCCGTCGGCCGCTGCGCCGTGGAAACCGTCAGGGTATTCCTCCGCGATGAACCCCGTGGTGAGCTCGCCCGAGCGGAAGCGCGGGTGCTGCATGATCGCACTGAGGAAATCGACGTTGTGGCCGAGCCCTTCGAGGCGGAAGCGGTCGAGCGCCTGCACCTGGAGATCGGCCGCTTCGTCGCGGGTCTCGCCCCAGGTCACCAGCTTGGCGATCATCGGGTCGTAGAACATGGAGACCTCGCCGCCTTCGTAGACGCCGTCATCCACGCGCACGCCATCGACACCGCGGCGGCCGTTGGCCTTGCCGTCGTCGGTCCAGCCCTCGACCGGCGGGCGATAGCGCACCAGCCGCCCGGTGCTCGGCAGGAACCCGCGGTAGGGGTCCTCGGCATAGACGCGGTTCTCGATCGCCCAGCCGTCGATCCCGATATCGCTTTGCGCGAACGGCAGCTTCTCGCCCGCCGCAACGCAAATCATCTGCTCGACGAGGTCGATCCCGGTAATCGCCTCGGTCACCGGGTGCTCGACCTGGAGCCGGGTGTTCATCTCGAGGAAGTAGAAACTTTCACCCGAGGGGTCCGCGCCGCTGACGATCAGCTCGACCGTGCCCGCGCTGTAGTAGCCCACCGCCTTGGCCAGCGCGACGCACTGTTCGCCCATCGCCTGGCGCATCTTCGGCGTCACGAACGGCGAAGGCGCTTCCTCGACCACCTTCTGGTGGCGGCGCTGGATGCTGCACTCGCGCTCGTTCAGGTAGACGATGTTGCCGTGCTTATCGCCGAGGATCTGGATTTCGATGTGGCGCGGGTTGAGGATGAACTTCTCGAGGAACACCCGCTTGTCCCCGAAGGAGTTCAGCCCCTCGCGCTGGGTCGCCTCGAACCCTTCCTCGACGTCCTTATCGTTGTAGGCGAGCCGCATCCCCTTGCCCCCGCCGCCCGCCGACGCCTTCATCATCACCGGGTAGCCGATCTTGTTCGCCCACTTGAGCGCGTCGGCGGTGGTCGCGACTTCGCCGTCCGAGCCGGGCACGGTGTTGACCCCCGCTTCCTGCGCGAGCTTCTTGGACTCGATCTTGTCGCCCATCGCCGCGATCGCGCCGACAGGCGGCCCGATGAACTCGATCCCTTCGGCCGCGAGGGCCTCGGCGAAGCTGGTCCGCTCGGAGAGGAAGCCGTAGCCCGGATGCACCGCCTCGGCGCCGGTCTGTTTGCACGCGGCGATGATCTTGTCGGCGACGAGGTAGCTCTCGGCGGCAGGCGAAGGTCCGATGTGGACCGCCTCGTCCGCCATCCGCACGAACGGCGCGCGCGCGTCGGCATCGGAATAGACCGCGACCGTCGCGATGCCCATCCGCCGCGCGGTCTTGATCACCCGGCACGCGATCTCGCCCCGGTTGGCGATGAGGATTTTGGAGAACATCGGACCTCGAGAGGGCAGCCACAGGCGGAAGGCCCGCCTATGCCGCCCTCTCGGGTCTACATCAAGCTGCGCTTCAGTCGCGGTCGATATGGCCCACGTGTCGCTCCGACCGCTGTATCAGGCTATCGAACTCTGCATGGATGGCCTTGGCCTTTTCTTCGCCTCCCACCTGCCGGGCGAAAGCTTCCTCCCACTTTTTCTCTTCGGGGTTGTTGGCCCAGCCGACCTGGGCGATTCCGCTTCGCATGGGTAAGGCGACGATGCTGTCCCAAGCGCCCGTACGCATGTGAACATCGATCACGCCGGTGAGCCCGAGTTCCTTGTCGGTCTTCATGTACATCTCGATAATCTCGTGGGCTCTGCCCCCCTTACCGGGAACCCACTTGATCAATTGCACGTCGTACCAGTCAACTTTCAGAAGTTCCTGAGCGGCAGCAGCTTCCTGTGCGGCGGCCGGAAGGGCGACAGCGGTAGTGCCGAGTGCAAATGCAACGGCAAGCATGGTCATTTTCGTCATTGTGCTCTCCCTGTTGGAAAGCGACCCGTACGATTGTTGATACCCCTGCGATCGGCGTTGCGATGCTTGCGAAGACTGCCTGCCAAGCGGTCTGCGAGTCAACCGCTCCTAAGCTGGCCAATTCATCCGGCACACCGGCATCAAGCCGGCTTGCGCGCCAGATAGAGTCCCACCGCCATCACCGCGATGCCGAGCATTCGCTTTGGCGTCAGCGCGCTCTGGATCGCCCCGAGCCAGCCGAAGTGGTCGATCGCCGCCGCGGCGACGATCTGGCCGAGCAGGACAAAGAAAATCGCGTTGCCGAGCCCGATGCGCGGCGCGGCGAAGGCGACCGAAGTCGCATAGAACAGCATGAAAATCGCGCCGAACCATATGTGGGGCGTTTCGAAGGTGAAGGCTGCTCGCTGGGGTAAACCCGTGATGGCCACTGCGACCAGCGCGATGACCAATCCCATGGCGAATGTGACCGCTGTCGCCGCGACAGGCCCGCCGAGCTGCTTGCTGAGCGCCGTGTTGAACGCGGCGAACATTGGAATTCCGATGCCGGCGGCGAACATCATCGCGGCGATTGGGAGGAAGGCGCTTGACGGCGAGCCGTTCACTCCGCCGCCTCCAGCTCGCTTCCCACCGGCGGCATGTTGTGCCCCAGCAGCCGCAACAGATCGGCGGCGCATTCGACGACGTTCGAGCCGGGGCCGTAAATGCCTTGCACGCCTGCTTCGCGCAGGAACTCGTAGTCCTGCGGCGGGATCACGCCGCCGGCGACGACCTTGATGTCCGCCCGGCCCGCTTCGCGCAGGAGCTGGATCAGCTCGGGGATCAGCGTCTTGTGGCCGGCGGCGAGGCTGCTGGCGCCGATCGCGTCGACGTTCTCGGCCAGCGCCAAGTCGCGGGTTTCCGTCGGGGTCTGGAACAGCGGCCCGCTCACGATGTCGAAGCCCATGTCGGCGAAGGCGCTGGCAATCACGTTGGCCCCGCGGTCGTGGCCGTCCTGCCCCATCTTGGCGACCATCACCTTGGGCGGGCGACCCAAGCGACGCCCAACGGCCTGCACGCCTTCGATGACCTGCGCGTAGCGGCTGTCGCCCTCGTAGGCGGCGGAATATATGCCCTTCACCGGCGTCGGGTTGGTCCCGTAGCGCCCGAAAGCTTCTTCCATCGCGGTGGAGATTTCGCCCAGCGTGGCGTCGTGGCGCGCCGCCTCGATGGCGAGGGCGAGGAGGTTGGCGTTGCCTCGCGCGCCTTCGGTCAGCGCCGCCAGCGCCGCCTGACAAGCCGCCTCGTCGCGCCCGGCCCGCACGGCCTTCAACCGTGCGATCTGGCCTTCGCGCACCGCATGGTTGTCGATGTCGAGAGTGTCGAGGTGGTCCTCCACCTCCTTGCGGTACTTGTTGACGCCGACGATCACCGTGTCGCCCTTGTCGACGCCGGCCTGCTTAGCAGCGGCGGCTTCCTCGATCGCGGCCTTGGGACGGCCGGTGGCGACGTACGCGGTCATGCCGCCCGCCGCGTCGGCCTCCGCGATCATCTTTTCCGCTTCTTCGACCAGCTTGGCGGTCAACGCTTCGATGTAGTAGGAGCCGCCGAGCGGATCGACCACCTGGACGATCCCGCTTTCCTCCTGCAGCACGAGCTGGGTGTTGCGGGCGATGCGGGCGGAAAAATCGGTCGGCAAGGCGATCGCCTCGTCGAGGGCATTGGTGTGTAGGGACTGCGTGCCGCCAAGCACCGCGGCCATCGCCTCTACCGTGGTGCGGATGACGTTGTTGTAGGGATCCTGTTCCTGCAGGCTGACGCCGCTAGTCTGGCAGTGGGTGCGCAGCATCTTTGAGCGTTCGCTCTTTGCGCCGAGTCCATCCATCACCCGCCACCAAAGCGTGCGCGCGGCGCGCAGCTTGGCGACTTCCATGAAGAAGTTCATCCCGATGCCGAAGAAGAAGCTCAACCGACCGGCGAACGCGTCGATGTCGAGCCCGCTGGCGACCGCTCGCTGTACGTATTCCTTGCCGTCGGCGATGGTGAAGGCGAGCTCCTGCACCGCGGTCGCGCCGGCCTCGTGCATGTGGTAGCCCGAGATCGAAATGCTGTTGAATTTCAGCATGTTGGCCGAGGTATATGCAATGATGTCGGAGACGATCCGCATGCTCGGCTCCGGCGGGTAGATGTAGGTGTTGCGGACCAAGAACTCCTTTAGGATGTCGTTCTGGATGGTCCCGTCGAGTTTGTCTTGGGAGACGCCTTGCCGCTCGGCGGCGACGATGAAGAACGCCAGCACCGGGATCACCGCGCCGTTCATCGTCATGCTGACCGACATTTGGTCGAGCGGAATGCCGTCGAACAGGATCTCCATGTCGCGCACGGTGTCAATCGCCACGCCCGCCTTGCCGACGTCGCCGACCACGCGCGGATGGTCGCTGTCGTAGCCGCGATGGGTGGCGAGATCGAACGCGACCGACAGGCCCTTCTGCCCCATCGCCAGGTTGCGGCGGTAGAAGGCGTTGGACTCTTCGGCGGTCGAGAACCCGGCGTATTGCCGGATGGTCCACGGGCGGCCCGCGTACATGCTCGCCTTCACCCCGCGGGTGAACGGCGCGAAGCCGGGGAGGCCGGCATCGTCGGCCACGTCTTTGGCGGTGTACAGCGGCTGGATCGCGAAGCCTTCGGGCGGGTGCCAGGCGAGGTCCTTGCCCTTGACCTCCTTGTCGGCGAGCGCCTGCCAGTCGTCGCGAGTAGGCTTGTCGGTCATTCGGTCCTCAGGCGGAAGCGCTGGGCCTCGCACTGACGGTTTCGTGCCAGCGGGTCAACGCACCGTTCTCCGGCCCCGGCCCGCACCCGACGAAGGTGGCGAAGTCGACCGTGGTCAGCAACAGGATGTCCGCCATCGAGTAGCCGTCGCCGGCGAGGAACTCGCGGTTCTCCAGGCTGCGGTCGAAGAACGCGAAAGCGTCGGCCACTCGCGGGCGGTTGGCTTCGCCCCATTCCGCGTTGCGTCCGGGCAGCGCGGCGGTGAAGCGGTGGGTGTGGACCCACACCGCGCCGATCGGGTTCATCGCGATCATCTCGACCCGGCGGTTCCACATCTCGACCACGCCGATTTCGGTCGGCGTGCGGCCGAACAGCGGCGGATCGGGGTGCAGCGCCTCGAGGAAGCGGCAGATCGCCACGCTTTCGGCAATCACCGTACCGTCGTCGAGTTCAAGGGCGGGAGTCTGACCGCGCGGGTTCTTGGCGACGTAGTCTGGCGCCTTGTGCTCGCGAGCGATGATCGAGACTTCCTTCGCGGGGAGCGAAATGCCCTTCTCTGCGGCGAAGATGCGCACGCGGCGCGGGTTGGGCGCCGGGTTCGGGCTATCGTAGAACAGCATCTCAGGCCCCCTTGAACGCGGGCTTGCGCTTCTGGAGGAAGGCCATGCCGCCTTCCATAGCGTCTGCGGTGGCACCGGCGGTGCGCTGGCCTTCCGCCTCGGCGAGGAACACCTGCGGCAGCGTGCCGTCCAATGCGGTGGCGAGGTTGGCCTTCATCGTGCGGTAGGCGACCGTCGGCCCCTCCGACAGGCGGGTGGCCAGCGCCGCCGCCTCGTCCATCAGCGCCGCGTCGTCGACCGCCTTGTAGATCAAACCCCACTCCTCGGCCTGCTGTGCACCGATCTTCTCGCCGAGCATCATCATTCGCGTGGCGCGGGCGCGGCCGACCGCGCGGGCGAGCAGCCACGTCGAGCCGCCATCGGGCACCAGACCTATGTTGACGAACGCCTGGAGGAAATAGGCGCTGGAGCCCGCCAGCACGAAGTCCCCAGCCAGCGCGATCGAGCAACCGACGCCGGCGGCCGGGCCGTTGACCGCCGTCACCACCGGCACCGGGCAGCGCAGTATCTGGCTGAGCAGCGGGTTGTAGTAATTCTGCAGCGCGAGATGGCTGCCGCCCTTGGCCCGCCGCTCGTCTGCCTGCCCGCGCGCCGCGAGGTCAGCGCCGGAGCAGAACCCCTTCCCCGCCCCGGTGATCAGCACCGCGCGCGCGTCGCCCAAGTCGTAAAAGGCGGCGGTAAGGTCTTCCGCCATCTCGATCGAGGCGGCGTTGAGCCGCTCGCGCCGGTTGAGGGTGATCTTGAGCACCCCCCCGCTGCGCTCGGTCTGGATCGTTTCGTACTCGGCCACTCGCGCTCTCCCGTATGCGTTGCTGGTAGCAACCTTTGCCCGAGAGGCGCGCAGGGGCAAGGGTCAATGCGCGGCCTGATGATCGCTTGAAGGAGTCTCCATGATCTCGGTCAGCACGCCCATCATGTCCTTGGGGTGGAGGAAGAAGATCGGCGTCCCGTGCGCGCCGATGCGGGTGGGGCCGAGAATGCGCTTGCCCAGCCCCTCGAACCACGCGCGCGCCTCAGCGATGTCCGGAACCTCGAAGCACACGTGGTGCTGCCCGCCGAGCGGGTTCTTCTCGAGGAACGCGTGGATCGGCGAGGCCTCGGACAGCGGCTCGATCAGCTCGATCTGGGTGCCCCCGTTGGGTGTGTCGACGAAGCACACCTTCACCCCTTGCTCGGGCATGTCGAACGGCTCGGTCACGTGCGTCGCGCCCATTACCTCGCGGTAATAGGCCATGCTGTCCGCGATCGAAGGCGTCGCGACGCCGATGTGGTTGAGACGGCCGAGCTTCATTCAATGCACCTCAGATACCAGCATGATCAGTCCGGTTGCGATCGCCCCGTAAACAATCAGCGCGATCATAACGGAATATTGTCATGCTTCTTCCACGGGTTTTCGAGCACCTTCCCGCGCAGCTTCCTTAAACCCAAAGCAATCCGCCGCCGGGTCGAGTGTGGGTAGATCACCTCGTCGATGTACCCTCGCTGCGCCGCGACGAAGGGGTTGGCGAAGCGATCCTCGTATTCCTTCGTCTTCTCGGCGATCTCCTCGGAGCCGAGGCCGCGGAAGATGATCTCGACCGCGCCCTTGGCGCCCATCACGGCGATCTCGGCGGTGGGCCAGGCGTAGTTGAGGTCGCCGCGCAGGTGCTTGGACGCCATGACGTCGTAGGCCCCGCCATACGCCTTGCGGGTGATCACGGTGATCTTGGGCACGGTCGCCTCGGCATAGGCGAACAGCAGCTTCGCGCCGTGCTTGATGATGCCGTTATGCTCCTGCGCGGTCCCGGGGAGGAAGCCGGGCACGTCGACGAACGTCAGGATCGGGATCTCGAACGCGTCGCAGAAGCGCACGAAGCGCGCGGCCTTCTTGCTACTGTTGATGTCGAGCACGCCGGCGAGCACCATCGGCTGGTTGGCGACCACGCCCACGGTGCGCCCCTCGACCCGGCCGAAGCCGATCAGGATGTTGCCCGCGTGCTTGGGCTGGACCTCGAAGAAGTCGCCCTCGTCGAGCACCTTTCGGATCACTTCGTGCATGTCGTAGGGCTGGTTGGCGTTGGCCGGGATCAGCGTATCGAGGCTGTCCTCCAGGCGGTCCCACGGGTCGTCGGTGGGGCGTTCGGGCACGCCCTCGCGGTTCGACAGCGGCAGGAAGTCGAAGAAGTCGCGGGTGGCCAGCAGCGCCTCGATGTCGTTCTCGAACGCGACGTCGGCGACGCTGGTTTTGGTGGTGTGGGTGATCGCCCCGCCGAGCTCTTCCTGCGTGACCACCTCGTTGGTGACCGTCTTGACCACGTCGGGCCTGGTGACGAACATGTAGCTGGAATCCTTCACCATGAAGATGAAGTCGGTCATCGCCGGGGAATAGACCGCCCCGCCCGCGCACGGGCCCATGATCAGCGAAATTTGCGGCACCACACCCGATGCGAGAACGTTGCGCTGGAACACCTCGGCGTAGCCGCCGAGCGATGCGACGCCTTCCTGGATGCGCGCGCCGCCGCTGTCGTTCATGCCGATGACCGGCGCGCCGACCTTCATCGCCATGTCCATCACCTTGCAGATCTTCTCTGCGTGACGCTTGCTCAATGAGCCGCCGAACACGGTGAAGTCCTGGCTGAACACGAACACGAGCCGGCCGTTGATCGTGCCGCTGCCGGTGACCACCCCGTCACCGGGGATGCGTTGGCTTTCCATCCCGAAGTCGTTGCAGTCGTGCTCGACGTAGGCGTCCAGCTCCTCGAAGCTGCCTTCGTCGAGCAGCACGCTAACCCGCTCGCGTGCGGTCAGCTTGCCCTTGGCGTGCTGCGCGGCGATGCGCTTCTCGCCCCCGCCCATGCGCGCGGCTTCACGGCGGCGTTCGAGCTCGGCGATATTGGCGGACATGCGCTCTCCCTTTGACGCTCGGCGGTTAGGCCGCGGGAAAGCGCAGCGTCAAGTTTTCGTCAGAACCGCAGCATGATGCGCCGCGCCAGCGCCGGGCTGGCCGACTGGACCGTGCGCAGCAGCTTGACCATGCCGACGTTCGCCTCCGGCCGGTCGCGCTCGATCGCGTCGACGATCTGAAGTGCGCACTCCGAGGCGGCCATCTTCTTGCCCTGGCGCGCGGCGGTCATCTGCGTTTCGACAACCGGCGGCAGCGCCTCGATCACATAGACATTGCTGCCAGCGAGCTGCGCGCGGAGCGACTGGGTGTAGCTGCGCAGGCCGGCCTTGGTCGCGCAGTAGACCGCGCTCCCGGTGTTGGGCGCGATGGCAAGCCCGCTGGTGACGTTGACGATCGCCGCCTCGGGCCGCTCCTGCAGCCGCGGGAGCAGCGCGACGACCAGCCGGATTGGCGTATTGAGGTTGGCGTAGATGCAGTCGTCGGCCGCGTCCGCATTCGGCGGCGCGGCGCGAAAGTCGTGATCGACGCCTTGCCCCGCGTTATTGATCAAGATGTCGATCAGGCGGTCCCCCAGCGCACCGACGATCGCTTGCGCGCCTCCCGGGTGCGACAGGTCGGCCGAGATGGCTTGGAAGCCGGCCTGCCGGGCCTTTTCCAATCCGGCCGTCGAACGGCCGGTAACGATCACGCTGGCGCCCTTGGCCTTGAGTTGGAGCGCGATTTGCTCGCCGATCCCCGCGGTGCCGCCGGTGATGAGCGCGGTCTTGCCGGCGAGTTCCATCAGACGGTTACCACGCCCTGCGCGATCAACGATCGCGCGGTGTCGAGCACCGTCTCGGTGGTAGAGTGGGTCGTCCAGCCGAGCGCTTCCTTGGCGTGCTGTCCGGAGACGACCTTCCGCTTGCCGACCTCGCCAGCGATCTGGCGAATATCGCGGCTGAACAGCGCCATCAGTTTGAGCACCGGGGTCGGCATCTTGCGCGTGGGTACCTTGCGAGCGTCCGCGCCCATATGGTCGCGCAGAACCTGTGCGATGTCCTCCATCCACATGAAGTCGGCAGCGCAGGCGAAGCGTTCGCCGCGGATCTTGTCCGCCGGCGCTTCCAACGCGAGCACGTGGAGCGAGGCCACGTCGCGGACGTCGACTATCGTGAACCCCACCCGCGGGATCGCGGGAATCTCTCCGGTGAGGAAGCGGCGGACGAACTCGATGGAGGCGGACAGGTCGTCATTGACCACCGGCCCGAGCACAGCGACCGGATTGACGCTGCAGAACGCCATCTCCGGCGCGTTCGCCGCCACCCAGTCGCGCGCCGCACGCTCGGCGATGGTCTTGGACTTGACGTAAGGCTGCACCTCCGGCGCGCTGAGGTTGGTCCAATCGCCCTCGTCGAAAGCGGTTTTGCTCGCCGGGTGGCCGTAGGCGATCGCCGCCGAGCTGCTCGTTTGCACGAAGTGCTGAACACCCGCCTCGTGCGCAAACCGCAGCGCTCGCAAAGTGCCTTCGCGCGCGGGAACGATCAGCTCGTTCTCGTCCTTGGGCACGCCGACGGGGAACGGCGAAGCGACGTGGCACACGTGGGTGCAGCCCTCGTTGGCAAGCGCCCAGCCGGCGTCGCTCATCAGGTCGGCTTCGAACACGAATAGGTTATCGCCCGCGCCCGGCCAGCGCCCGCGCAGGCGTGGCTCGCTCTTGGCCTTGCTGCGGACGGTGGTGCGCACGCACCAGCCCTTGTCCAGCAGCTGGTCGATCACCTCGCCGGCGATGTACCCGGTGCCCCCCGTGACGAGAACCGTCCCTGCCATGCCCACTCTCCCTTTGCGGCGAGACTACGCCGAAAGGTTGCAGCGGACAATCGATCTCAAGCGCGGGGTTTGGGCGGCGGTGGCGGCGGCATCGGTCGGCGAAGGTGCGGGTGCTGGGTCATCATCCGCTCGGCCGACTCCGGATTGCCGACCGAGAACAGCTCCGCCTGCCCGCAAACCCGCTGGATGTCCTTGATCTTCCATTCCGGGGCAGTGACCTGGTTGGGCCCGGCCCAGGTCATCTCCTCGCCGAGGCGCGCCATCGTCTCGCCCGTCACGCGGTTGACGAAGATGAGGTAGCCTTCCGCATCGCGATCGAGCCCGGTTTCCGCGTGCAGCCAGGCGATCCTGTCGGGCTCGCCCTCGCGCTGATACCACAGGCAGCCGTCCTTCATCACGACCCGCCCGCCGAGCAGCGCCTCGAGCTGGATGCCGGTGCGGGTTTCCGCCTGGGTCCACAGGCGCACCGCGGGCGCGGCGCGTTCGCTGACGGCGGGGCGGATAAGCTCGGGCTGGAACCCCCAGTCGAGGTAGCGGGGTGCGGTCCAGCCGTTTTCCTTCACCCACGCGTCGAACTCGCGAGCGGTGAGCAGGGTGTCGATCATGTTGACCGGGCCCTGGTCGGTCTTGCCGGCGAGGCCATAGCCGCCGAGCGCGCCCTTTGGCTTGAGCCGCTCGAGCCAGGCCTCCCCAATAGCCTTGGCGTCCGCCGGCAGCGGTCCGACGCCTTCGCGACGCATCTCGCCCATGGGCATGATCGGTGGCCTGGCGATCAGCTTGCTGTAGTCCGGGGCGGGCGCGGTAAGCTGGGTGGCGTAGTCTGCGGTCGGTGCGGCCGCCGGCTCGGCGTCGACGCCTGCAGGCGAGCAGGCGGCGCAGAGCGTCAGCAGCGGGACGAGATGTTTCATCGCCGCGACAGTGCGTTAGCCGCCATGTCGCGAGGCTGAACGCGCTAGCGGAGCAAGACCAGCTCTTCGGCCATCGTCGGGTGGATGGCGACGGTCTGGTCGAACTGGTCCTTGGTCAGCCCCGCCTTCACCGCCACGGCGGCCGCCTGCATGATCTCGGCGCTCTCGGGGCCGATCATGTGGATGCCGAGGATGCGCCCCGTCCCTTCATCGCAGACCATCTTGTAGAGGCAGCGTTCGTTGCGGCCGGCGAGCACGTGCTTCATCGGCCGGAAGTCGCTCTCGTAGACCTTGACCGAGCCGTACTTGTTGCGCGCCTGCCCTTCGGTCAGGCCGACCGCGGCGAGCGGCGGGTGGCTGAACACCGCGCTCGGGATGCACGAGTGATCGACCGCGGTCGGCTTGCCGCCGAACACGGTGTCGGCGAACGCCTGCCCCTCGCGGATCGCCACCGGCGTCAACTGCACGCGGCCGGTCACATCGCCCACGGCGTAGATGTGGTCCACGTTGGTCTTGCTGAACTCGTCGACGACGATCTCACCGCCCTTGCCCAGCGCCACCCCCGCCTTGTCGAGCCCCAGACCTTCGGTGTTCGGAACCCGGCCGGTGGCGAACATCACGCAGTCCACCACCAGATCGTCGTGATTGGTCATCGACACCGTCAGCGAACCATCCTCGTTCTGCTCGATCCCGCGGAATTCGGCGTGGAAGCGGAAGTCGATTCCCTTCATCACGCTGATCTGCAGCAGCCGGTCGCGCAGGCTCTCGTCGTAGCCGCGCAGGAGCTGATCCGAGCGGTTGAGGATGGTCACCTTGCTGCCGAACTCGTTGAAGATCCCGGCGAACTCGTTGGCGATGTAGCCCCCGCCGGCGATCAGGATGCGCGGCGGCAGGGCCTCCAGATGGAACGCCTCGTTGCTGGTGATGCCGAGCTCCGAGCCGGGGCACGAGGGGACATGCGGGCGCGCGCCGGTGGCGATGAGGATGTGCTTGGCGGTGACTGTGCGGCCGCTGGCGAGCGCGATCTCATGCTGACCGGTGAGTGTCGCGCGGTCGAGAATAACCTCGACTTTGTTGTTGTTGAGCGTGTCGGTGTACGCGCCGTTCAGGCGATCGACGTCCTTCAGCACGTTATCGCGCAGCACTGCCCAGTCGAACTTGGGATTGTCGATCGTCCACCCGAAGTTCTTCGCGTCGATCAGGTCCTCGGCAAAGTGGGCGCCGTAGACCAGCATCTTCTTCGGCACGCAGCCACGAATGACGCAGGTGCCGCCGACGCGGTGCTCCTCGGCCACCGCAACGCGCGCGCCATAGCCCGCCGCGATCCGGCTCGCGCGGACCCCGCCGCTGCCCGCGCCGATGACGAATAAGTCGTAGTCGTAGTCCGCCACATGTGCCTCCTGGTCGGGTGGCATATGGCGGTGGCGGCGGGCCCGCGCCAGCCCTGAGGGTCAGGATCCGGCGTCGTGTACCGCGGGGTCCCAGAAAATCGCCAGCGCGATCGCCGCGACATGGACCGCTTGAGCGGTCGCTGAATCGAGCGCAGCGGGAGTGATGAGCGTCGGCCTTCCGGTCAGCTCGAGCGCGGCGACTTGTCCACCGCCGCGCTCGAATACGTAGCCCACGGGCGTGAAGCTTGGCATCGGAGTTCCCGAAATGTGATGGACCGAGCGGAACCGCAGGCTCTCACCACCGAGATGGATCTCACCGTGGCGTTCGTAGCGGGTCATGGCGGTGCCGCCGCCGACTGTCTCGCGCAGTTCGAGGCGACCCGGAGTATCCGCCGAGGACTGCAAGTTGCAGCGATACGCCATCGGCTTGAGCGTGACCTCGGCCAAGCCCAGGTCCACGCCGTCCGCGCGCATCGTGCACCGCCCCGCGACAGCCGCCGCGATGCCGGGCCCGGAGATGGTGAACTCTCCGTGCCCAGCCCGGGTTATCGAAGCGTCGCTGAACGAGATGCTGTCGAGCGAGCGGGCGAAATCGCCGGAGTAGGGCCCCGCAACAAACTTTCCGCCGGGCCATCCGCCGATACCGACGAACTCGGTCCGCATGGCTGATGACGCCATTCCGGCGGGCAGTTGCATCTGTGCCGCGGTACACCCCGTCAGCGCCAGACAAGCGATAGGAATCAGCGCACGCGGCATCGTATCCATCCCCTTTGAGCTCGCGCCGTCGAGCGGCGCGATTATCGCGGGAGGATTCCGCCGCGCGGCTGAACCGAAGCTGTCCGCCTAGCCGCCCGAGCGGCGCTGGAAGCCACCTCCGCCGGACCGACCGCCGCCCTGGCCGCCGCCCTGGCCGCCGCCGTGACCGCCGCCTTGGCCCTTGCCGCCGAAGCGGCGACGGCGCTGCTGGCCGCCGGCCGGCTTGCCGCCGCGGTCGCCCGCCGGGGCCGCCGGGCGGTCGCCCTGACGGTTGTCCTGGCGCGGACCGCGGTCACCGCCGCGGCGATCGCCGATCGGCTTGGCGTGCACCTTCGGCTGCGGCGCACGCTGCTGCTGGCCGGGGTTACCCTTGGGCCGCACGATCGGCGCGTCTTCGATGAAGGCGCGGAAATTATCAGGCAGTGGTAGGCGAGTGAGCGTCACGCCGGTAAGCTTCTGGATGTCACGCAGGTAAGCGCGCTCGTCCTCGGCGCACAACGTCAGCGCGATGCCGTCGGCCCCCGCGCGGGCGGTGCGCCCGATGCGGTGGACGTACTGCTCGGCCACGTTGGGCAGCTCGTAGTTGATCACGTGGCTCACGCCGGTCACGTCGATGCCGCGGGCGGCAATGTCAGTCGCAACCAGGATCGGGACGCGGCCCGACTTGAAGTTCGCCAGCGCGCGCTCGCGCTGCGGCTGGCTCTTGTTGCCGTGGATCGCGTCGGCCTGGATGCTCGCCTGGGCGAGCTTCTTCACCACGCGGTCCGCGCCGTGCTTGGTGCGGGTGAAGATCAGCACCCGCTCCATGCCTTCGGTCTGCGGATAGCGCTTCTTGAGCATCAGCTCGAGCAGCGCCTGCTTTTCCATCTGGCTGACCAGGGTCACGAACTGCTCGACGCGCTCGGCGGTGGTCGCCGCGGGGGCGACCGAGACCTGCGCCGGATTGTTCAAGTACTGCTTCGACAGGTCCTTGATCGAGCTCGGCATGGTGGCGCTGAACAGCAGCGTCTGGCGCTCCTTGGGCATCAGCGACACGAGCTTGCGCAGCGCGTGGATGAACCCGAGATCGAGCATCTGGTCGGCTTCGTCGAGCACGAGGATCTCGACGCCGTCGAGGCGGATGGCTTTCTGGTCGACGAGGTCGAGCAGGCGGCCGGGAGTAGCCACCAGCACGTCCGTGCCGCGGTGGAGCTTGTTGCGATCCTTGCCCACCGAGGTGCCGCCGACGACGACATCGACCTTGAGGCCGGTGAAGCCGCCGTAGTCCTCGGCGCTCTTGGCGATCTGCCCGGCGAGCTCGCGCGTCGGTGCGAGCACCAGCATGCGGGCGGACTTGAACGGCGTCTGCTTGCCGGCTTCGCGCAGGCGGTCGATGCTCGGAAGCATGAACGCGGCGGTCTTGCCGGTGCCGGTCTGGGCGATGCCCAGGAGGTCACGGCCCTGCAGCACAAGCGGAATGGCCTGCGTCTGGATCGGGGTGGCGACCGTGTAGTTCTTCTGCTCCAGCGCCTGAAGCACGGGCTGCGAAAGCCCGAGTTGTTCGAATGACATGTGTATAAAACTCGTATGCGAGCGGCAGCGCGCAGCCGGAATGGCGCGCGCATGCGGCGGGGTGGTGGAGACGCCAGACCTTGTGCCTGGTGGCTCCGTCAACGACCCGCGTGAATTGGGAAGTCAGTTAGGAAAGAACCGAGATGCGGCCGGGGCGGTTGCCCGCCTGTTCACGCTGCCGAGGCGTCTCGATGGCCGCGCATATGAGTGGCCAACGGTTAAAAGTCAATCAATTGCGCGGCGGCTCCTCGACCGCGAGCCGGCGCGCGGTCGCAATCGTCTGGAAGATGAACAGCGAGATCAGCACCGCGCCGGCAAATCCGACGAAGAGATCGTACCAGAAGATCGTTTCCGGTCCGCGCCCGAATACCAGCATGGACGCGGTGAAAGCGATCAGGATGATCCGCAATTCGGTCGGTCCGGCAGCCATGTAGGAAAGCCGCAGCTCGCCGAAGACCTTGACCGACAGGAACGCGTGGATCGACATCATCAGGTAGCCGGCAAGCGCCACCAGCGCGACGTCGAGATGGACATATGGCGACAGGCCTATCCCGGCCACCACCAGCGCGGTCGCCAGCGCATCGCAGCTATGGTCAAGGAAGTAGCCGTACCGCGGCCGCTCAATCTTGCGGTAGCGAGCGAGGCTCCCGTCGGTCGAATCGCCGAACCAGTTCACGACGTAACCTGCCATCGCCACCCACAGCCAGTCGGCATCGAGATGGCTCGCGGCGTAGCCGCCCATCACCATCACGGCACCGACCATGCCGATGGCGGTAAGCATGTCGGGGCGCACCCAGCGCGGCAGCCGTGAGCAAATGGCGGTGAGGACCGCTCGCTCGACGCGGGCAACGACATTCTGCTGGACGCGCTGGATCGGCTCCGGGGTTCCGACCACCGCCGCGCTCACAGGATCATTCGGCATCTGACCGTGCATCGCGCCGCCCTAGCCTTCCGCCTCGCCCCTGTCACCGAAATGTAACCGGATCGCTTCGCCGCCGTCAGGCCAGCCCCGCGACCTCCAACAATGCGGTGGTGCTCGGGTCGAACTCGCCCGAGCCGCTTTCGATCCGGTTGGCGATCGCCTTGCCCAGTTCGACGCCGAACTGGTCGAACGCGTTGATCCCCATCAGCGCCGCGTTGGCGAAGGTACGGTGCTCGTGGAAAGCGATCAGCGCTCCGAGCGCGGCGGCGTCGAGATCATCCACGAGGATCGTCGCGCTCGGCCGGTCGCCCGGATAGGCGCGCGCCGGGTCGTCGCCCGCCTGCCCGGCCATCAGCGCGGCGCCTTGGGCAAAGCAGTTCATCAGCAGGATGCGGTGGTGCGCCGGGTCGAGCGCGTCGCCGGGCTCGATGCTGGCGATGAAATCGACCGGAACCTCGATGGTGCCCTGGTGGAGCAACTGGAACACCGCGTGCTGCCCGTCGGTTCCTACCCCGCCCCAGGTGATCGGGGCGGTCGTGGCGCTGACCGGCTCGCCCTCGATGGTCACCTGCTTGCCGTTCGATTCCATTTCGAGCTGCTGGAGATAGGCCGGAAACAGCGCCAGCCGCTCGTCGTAGGCGAACACCGCGCGGGTCTGGCAGCCGCGCACCGTGGCGTAGTAGCGGTCGGCGAAGGCGGCGCGCAGCGGCAGGTTGGCGCGGCCTTCGCTGTCGCGGAAGTGCTCATCCACCCTCCGCGCGCCGGTAAGCATGGCGTCGAACTCCGCCCACCCCACCGCTAGCGCGATGGGAAATCCGATGCTCGACCACAGCGAGTAGCGGCCGCCGACGCTTTCCGGGAACGGCAGAACGCGTGTTTCGTCGACGCCCCATTCGATCGCCTTGTCGGGCGCGGCTGTGAGCGCCACGACGCGGCCGTAAGGGTCGGCGACCCCGCTCTCCCGCAGCCACTCCAGCGCGCTGAGCGCGTTGGTCATCGTCTCGATGGTGGTGAAGGTCTTGCTAGCCACCGCGATGAGCGTTTCGGCCGGATCGCAGCGAGCGAACGCCGCCTCGAGCGCGAGCCCGTCGATGTTGGAGACGACGTGGACCTCGACCTCCGCCCCCTCGCGGGCCAGCGCGTCGATCGCCAGCTTGGGTCCCAGTGCCGATCCGCCGATGCCGATGTGGATGAGGTACCGCACGGGGCCCAGCGCGCCACCGTGGATCGCCTCCACCAGCATATGCATGCGCTGGTGAAGCGCCTCCGCCTCCTCGACCGATGCTTCGCTGCCGATGCCGCGCTGCGCGGTGTGCTCGGCAGCACGGTCCTCGGTCGTGTTGACCCTCTCGCCTGCAAACAGCGCAGCGCGCTTGTCGGCGAACCCGGTCGCCTCTGCCAGCGCTTCGAAGGCATTGAGCAACGCATCGTCGAGATGCGTCTTGGACCAGTCGAATAACGCTCCGGCCGGCGCTCCCTCGGTGCCCCACTCGAGCCGGGTAACCAGCTTGGCGACTCGATCGGGGTCGGCTTCGAACAGGTCGGTCAAGCTCTGGTGCCCGCTGCTGTTGATGACGCTCCAGACGTCAGACAGCCGATCGCTCACGTGAAAATCCTTTCCTACAGGGGCGGCTCGGCCCTAGGGGATGCGTCCATGTTTGCAAGCTTCGCCCCTCTGTTTCCGTTCCGCTTGACCCGCTCGCGACGGGTCGGTTTTTCTTCATTTGTACTGTGTGCCAGGTGTGCCAAGTCCAACAGGACGGCCGCGGCATGAGCGCGAGCCAGACGGCCGCGACCGAGGCTGCTGAAACCCCCGATGACAAGGAAACCCCGGCCAGCTTCGCGTGGTTCGTCACGAAACTGGTAATCGCGGTGTTCGTATTTCGGAGCTTCTTCTTCAGCTTCTACACGATCCCCAGCGAGTCGATGCTACCCCGCCTGTGGAACGGCGACTACTTCATCGCCGCCAAGTGGCCCTACGGCTTCTCGCGCTGGTCACTGCCGTTCAACTTGCCGCTGATCCCGGGCCAGGTGCTTTCGCGCGTGCCCGAGCGCGGCGACGTGGTGGTGTTCAAGCACCCGATCGACAAGATCGACTACATCAAGCGCGCGGTCGCGCTGCCGGGCGACAGCGTGGCGATGCGCGACGGGCAAGTGATTCTCAACGGCGTGCCGGTGAAGCGCGAGCGGATCGCCGACTTCGTGATCCCCGTCTCGCCCAACACCCGCTGCCACCCGATGTCAGTGCCGAGCCCTTCGAGCTGCGCCTACGCCCGCTTTCGCGAAACCCTGCCCTCCGGCCTGAGCTACGACACGCTCGACTTCGGCCGCACTCCGCAGGACGACTTCGGCCCGATCGTCGTGCCGCAGGACACCGTTTTCGTGCTGGGCGACAACCGCGACAATTCGCAGGACAGCCGTTTCCCCGCGCAGGCCGGCGGCGGCGTCGGGCTGGTGCCGCAGGAACTGATGGTGGCCCGCCCCGCCGTGATGGTCTGGTCGACCGACGGCTCGGCCAGTTGGATCATGCCGTGGACGTGGCTCTCGGCGCTGCGCGGAGACCGAATGGGGGACGGGATTTGAGCGTCCTTCCGCCCGCGACCCGCGCCTGGCTCGAGGCGACAGGGTTCACCGTGCGCGACGAGGCTGTGTTCCAGGCCGCGCTCACCCACGGTTCGACCGGGGACCCCGAGAATTACGAACGGCTCGAATGGCTGGGCGACCGGGTGCTAGGCCTCTCCGTGTCCGACTGGCTGTTCCGGCTGTCCGAAGCGCCGGAGGGCGAACTGGCCCAGCGGCTGAATGCCCTGGTGGCGCGCGACACGTGCTCGTGCATCGCGCGGGACATCGGCGTACCGGACCACGTCCGTCTCGGCAAGCAGGCGCGGGACGACGGGGCGCACGACAGCGACAACGTGCTGGGCGACGTGATGGAAGCGCTCATCGGAGCCAATTTCCTCCAGGCGGGGTTCGACCCCACCCGCGACCTCGTCCACCACTTGTGGCGCGAAGCTGTCGAGGGTGGCCGGGGGCGCTCGAAGCACCCCAAGTCGGCGCTGCAGGAATGGGCGGCGGGCAACCGCCGGCGGCCGCCCGAATACGAACTGGTCGAGCGGGCAGGCCCCGATCACCAGGCGCGCTTCACCGTGCGGGTGAAGGTGGCCGGGGTCGGCCAGGTCGAGGCCACCGCCACCAGCAAGCAACAGGCCGAGACCGCCGCGGCCGAGGCATTCATGGAGCAATACGGATGACCCCCCCGGTCCGCCAGAAATGCGGTTTCGTCGCCGTGATCGGCGCCCCCAACGCGGGCAAGTCGACCCTCGTCAACGCGCTGGTAGGGCAGAAAGTCGCCATCGTCAGCGCCAAGGCGCAGACCACCCGCGCTCGGCTGATGGGTATCGCGCTCGAAGGCGACGCGCAGATGATCCTCGTCGACACGCCCGGCATCTTCGCCCCCCGGCGGCGGCTCGACCGCGCGATGGTCAACGCGGCGTGGGAAGGCACCCAGGCCGCCGACGCTGTGGTGCTAATGGTCGATCCGATGAAGCAGCGGCGGCACGAGCTCGATCCGCTCGTAGAGGCGCTCAGCGTGCGGCCCGAGCGCAAGATCCTCGTGCTCAACAAGGTCGACGTGGCGAAGAAGGAGCCGCTGCTCGCCCTGGCGCAGGAGCTAGGCGGCAAGGCCGAGTTCGCGGAGATTTACTTCATCTCGGCGTTGACCGGCGACGGGGTGCCCGAGTTGAAGGCCGCGCTCGCCGCGATGATGCCCGAAGGCGAGTGGATCTATCCTGAAGACCAGGTCTCCGATGCGAGCGAGCGGCTGATGGCGGCCGAGATCACCCGCGAACAGCTCTATAAGCAGCTCCACGAGGAGCTGCCCTACGACAGCGCGGTGCGGCCCGAGAAATACGTCGAGCGCAAGGACGGCAGCGTCGAGATCCACCAGCAGATCGTCGTCGGCCGCGACACCCAGCGCGCGATCGTGCTTGGCAAGGGGGGCAGCCGGATCAAGGCGATCGGGGAGGCCGCGCGCACCGAGCTCAGCGAGCTGCTCGGGCGCAAGGTCCACCTGTTCCTTCACGTGAAGGTCAGCGAGAACTGGGCCGAGGACAAGGAGATCTTCGAGGAGATCGGGTTGGACTGGGTGCGGTAAGCACCCTCTTTACCTTGGCGGGATAGAGCGCCTCGATGGCCACCGAACCACCAACCGCCGCCTTCCCTCCGCCGCAGCGAGTGATACTGAGGCACGCCGAGGTCATGGCTTCGGCGATGGGATCGACCTCCCGCTACCGCGGCGGGGGCGCGTGGTTCAGCTACGGACTGTTGCTGCTGCTGGTCCTCGCGGTCTGGATCGGACATCTAGCGGCGTTCTGGCTTGCCCAGCAACTGCCCTTCCCCGCCATGTTCGCGCTCGGCCCCTGGCTGCCGACTGTCCTCCCTGCGATCCTGTGCCTGATCGCGGTAAAGCTCGCGATCGATTTCGAGCAACGCCGCGCGAACCGGGCCTACCTGGCCCGGCTTGCCGCCATCGATTCCCCGGTCGAACACGAAGGCACATACGAGGTCACTCCCGATGCACTGGTTCTGACGACCGAACGAATGGTCCTTGCCCCGCGCTGGCACGCAATCAACAGGCTGGAGCGCGGGGAGCACGGATGGGTACTGAGCGCCGACCAACTGCACTTCCTCGTTCCGTTTGCGGCCTTTCTTAGCCCGGAGGAACAGCGGCGGCTGTTGGCGTCGATCACCGAGCGTCTCACGCCCGACGCCAGGTCGCGAAGCCGCGAAGCGGTGGAGTTCGCGCAAGGCGCGCCCGCAGGGGGCATTGGACCGAAAACGCCGAGCCCAGAAGCGCAAGCCCTCGAGAGCGGCGCGAAGGGTGCTGGCGGCGGCCTGTCGAGCTCGGTTCCCACGGCGAGCGGCTGGCTGACACAGGAGCAGGCTGGCTGGGCCGCCGGCGTGGTCTACGGCAAGATTGCTCACTCCGGCATCCACCGCTGGGCTTATCCGCTCACAGCGGCGGTTGCCGGCCTAGTACTGGGCGGACTGGCTGCCGGCCTTCTTGGGTTAGTGCTGCCGGCCGAGGTTCTCTCGGGCTACCCCCGTCTTGTCCTGCTTGGTGGTCTCCTGCTCCTGTTGCTTGGCGGAGCCTTTGGACTTGCCCACGGGCATAAGCGTCTCGGGATAGTGCTGGACCTGGCGTGGCGCGCCGGGCTCGATATGCGCGGTGTGCCGGAACAGGTCGAGGCGCAGTGGCAACTGACAGACCGGGGAATCGCCTACAGGACGGCGCGTTTCACTGGCGAGGCAACCTACGCCAGCGTCCACCAGGTCCTGCACGAGCACGCTTACTGGATCATTGCCGCCGACGGTCTGACCCTCTGCATACCGAACTGCGCATTCGCTTTGCCGAGCGACATGCACACATTCATGGCTGCCTTGCTGGCGCGCATAAGCGAGCCCGCCCGCGCGCGCAGCGTAGTGCTGGACGCACCACCCGCTACCGCTTCTTGAGTATCTCGATGCCGTTCTTCTTAGCGAAGTCTTTTGTCGATTCCTCGCTGCGGTTGATGGCCTTGGCGATTTCGCGGAGGCCTTTGCCCTTACCGGCAAGCATACGCAGCGTGCCGGCCTCTTCGGCCTTCCACGGCTGCTTGTGCCGCTCGAAATTCTCCTTGCCCATGACGTTCTCCCACTAGTCGTCATTGCGAACGAAGCGAAGAAATCCCTCTCCCGAGCTGGATTGCCGCGTGGCCTTCGCTCCTCGCAATGACGATGTCTAGGTTGCGGCCTTCTTCTTCGGTGCGGCCTTTTTCTTGGCCGGCGCCTTGCGGCCCTTCTTCTTCGCCGGGCCCTTGGCTGCGCGGGCGTCGATCAGTTCGATCGCCTGGGCCTCGGTCAGGTCCTCGGGCTTGGCGTCGCGAGGGAGGGTGGCATTGGTGGTGCCGTCTGTGACGTAAGGGCCGTAGCGGCCGGGCATGACCTTCATCTCGCCGCCGCTGGTCGGGTGCGCGCCGAACGCCTTGATCGGTTCGGCCTTGGCGCGCCCGCCCGCCCCCCCGCGGTTGGCGGCCTGTGCCAGCAGGTCGACGGCGCGGTTCATGCCGACCTCGAACACCTCGCGAGTGCTCGCCAGCTTGCCGTACTTGCCGTCGTGGCGAAGGTAGGGGCCGTAACGGCCGATGTTGGCTTCGATCTCAAGCCCGGTGTCCGGATGCGCGCCGACGATCCGCGGCAGCGCAAGCAGCTTCAACGCCCACTCGAGATCGAAGTCCTCGAGGTCCTTGGGAATGCTGGCGCGCTTGGCGTCCTTACCCTCGCCCAATTGAACGTATGGGCCGAAGCGCCCCTTCTTGCGCTCGACCGGCAGTCCGGTGTCGGGATCCTTGCCCAGTATCGCGTCCTCCCCGCCGTCGTCCGCGCCGCCCCCTGGGCTGGCGAACTGGCGGGTGAACTTGCACTCGGGATAGTTCGAGCAGGCTATAAAAGCCCCGAACTTGCCGCCGCGCAGGGCGAGCCTGCCGCCGGCGCGCCCTTCGGCAACGCACGTCTGGCATTCGCGCGGATCGTGCCCGTCGGCCCGCGGGGGGAACAGGTAATCGCCAAGATATTCGTCGAGCGCCTCGGTCACTTCCGACGGCTTTCGCTCCATCACCTCGTCGGTCTTCGGCTTGAAGTCGAGCCAGAACTGCCGAAGCAGCTTCTTCCAGTCTTCCTTGCCGTCGGAGACGATGTCGAGTTCGTCTTCCATCCCGGCGGTGAAGTCGTAGGCGACGTAGCGGTCGAAGAAGCGCTCGAGGAAGGCTGTGAGCAGGCGGCCGGACTCTTCGGCGAAGAACCTGTTCTTCTCCATCCGCACGTATTCGCGGTCGCGCAGGGTCTGAATGGTCGAAGCGTAAGTCGATGGGCGGCCGATGCCGAGCTCCTCAAGCCGCTTGACCAGCGAGGCTTCGGAGAAGCGCGCTGGCGGCTGGGTGAAGTGCTGGGTGGCGTCGACCCCCGTCTTTGCGGGGGTGTCGCCCTGCCGCATCAGCGGGAGCAGGCCTTCGTCGTCATCTTCGCCTTTCGCGTCGCGGCCTTCTTCATAGACCGCGAGGAAACCGGGAAACTTGACCACTTGCCCGGTTGCGCGCAGCTCGTGCCGCCCGGTCGGATCGCGCAGGGTGACCGTGGTGCGCTCGAGGCTCGCGGCGGCCATCTGGCTCGCCATCGCGCGCTTGAAGATGAGGTCGTAGAGCCGCGCCTCGTCGCCCTGCCCGGCGTGGTCGCGGGTGAAGTCGGTCGGACGGATCGCCTCGTGCGCTTCCTGCGCGTTCTTGGCCTTGGTCTGGTAGATGCGCGGCTTTTCCGGAAGGTAATGGCCCGAGAAGCGATCGCTGATCGCCTTTCGCGCCGCGCTGATCGCGCTGTGGTCCATCTGCACGCCGTCGGTGCGCATGTAGGTGATCGCGCCCTGCTCATACAGCGTCTGCGCCAGCCGCATGGTGTGGCTGGCGGAGTAGCCGAGCTTGCGCGCGGCCTCTTGCTGCAGCGTCGAGGTGGTGAACGGGGGCGCCGGGCTGCGCTTGAGCGGTTTGGTCTCGACGCCCTCGACCGTGAAGCGCGCTTCTTCGACCGCGGCCTTGGAGGAGAGCGCGATGCCTTCGTCGCCGATGGTGAGGCGGTCGAGCTTCTGCCCGTCGTAAGTCACCAGCCGCGCGTCGAACGCGGTGCCGTCGTGCTGCAGGTGCGCGGTGACGCTCCAGTATTCCTGCGCGACGAACGCTTCGATCTCGCGCTCGCGCTCCACGATTAGCCGCAATGCGACCGACTGCACGCGGCCCGCGCTCTTGGCGCCGGGCAGCCGCCGCCAGAGCACCGGCGAGAGCGTGAAGCCATAGAGGTAGTCGAGCGCTCGACGCGCCAGATAGGCATCGATCAGCGGCTGATCGAGCTCGCGGGGCTTCGCCATCGCCTCGGTCACCGCCTGCTTGGTGATCGCGTTGAACGTAACCCGCTCGACTTCGGCGGGGAGCGCCTTCTTCTTCGCCAGCAGGTCGCGCACGTGCCAACTGATCGCCTCGCCCTCGCGGTCGGGGTCGGTGGCGAGGATCAGGCGGTCGGCCTTCTTCGCCAGGTCGGCGATATCCTTCACTCGGCCCTGCTTGTCGCGGTAGACCTCCCAGTCCATCGCGAAGTCCTCGTCCGGCCGCACGCTGCCGTCTTTGGGCGGCAGGTCGCGGACGTGGCCGTAGCTGGCGAGGACCTTGTAGTCCGAGCCCAGGTATTTCTCGATGGTGCGCGCCTTGGCGGGCGATTCGACGATGACGAGTTGCATGTGAGTGAAGCGGTGTCCCTACGCGTATACGTACGCGCGAGGGTGGCGGGGCTGCAAACGTCGCGTCAAGCGCTGGCGTGGGCCATCCGGCGCCAGGCGACGGTGAACAGCGCCGCGAGCAGCAGGTCGATCGCGCCGAACACCGCGGCGGAAGCGTCTACCTGTCCGCGGAGGTAGAACGCTACGGCAGGCACGCCGAAGCACAGCTTCTCGAAGATGGTGAGCGGCATGATAGGCTGGAAACGACCCGGATCGCGCGATGACGAGAAAAACGCCCTGGAACACGAGCGCCACGCCCACGAACCCAAGGTGCGTGAGGTGCCACGGGTCGGGCACGGGCTGGAAATACGCCAGGGCGAGAACCGGAACGCCATAAACCGCGGCCCACAGATATACCCGGGCGGCAAACTTCTTTTCAGGCGGCAAGGCTAACCCTCCCTCCGGCGTGCCGAACGAGCCGTCCGGCTATCTCGAGCTCGAGCAAGGCCATCTGCACCGACGCCGGCGGCTCGCCCGATTGGCGGATCAGCTCGTCGACCGCCACCGGAGCGGTGGTCAACATCTCGGACACATCGGCCGGCTCCGCATCGGCAAGTTCGTCGTCGGCTAACACGTAAGCCGGCGTGGCCTCGCGAAAGGTCGAGCGCGGGGTACCGTCGAAGCCCGACAGGAGCTCGATGACGTCGTCCGGGGTCTGCACCAGCACGGCGCCGTCGCGGATCAACTGGTTGCAGCCCGTCGCCCGCCCGTCGAGCGGGCTGCCGGGGATTGCCATGACTTCGCGCCCCGCCTCGGCCGCGAGGCGAGCAGTGATCAGCGAGCCGGACTTGGGCGCCGCCTCCACCACGAGGGTCCCGCTGGAGAGCCCCGCGATGATGCGATTGCGGCTCGGGAAATGGCTGCCGCGAGGCTCGGTGCCGGGAGGCTGCTCGGCAATCAGCAGGCCCTCGCTGGCGACCCGCTCCTGTAGCGCGGTGTGCTGCGGCGGATAGGCGATGTCGATCCCGCTGGCGATGACGCCGATGGTCGCAGGAAGCGAACCTTCGTGCGCGGCGCCGTCGATCCCCCGTGCGAGGCCGGAGACGACGGTGAACCCCGCCCCGGACAGCGCGGCGGCAAATTCGCGCGCCAGCTTCACCGCCGCGGCCGACGCGTTCCTCGCCCCCACCATCGCGACGCAGGGCCTTGAGGCGAGCGATAGCGTACCGCGCCAGGTCAGGATCGGCGGCGCGCTTTCGCTGGCCGCGAGCGATGCCGGGTAGTCTGCTTGATCATGGAACAGGTACTTCGCGCCCAAGCGGCGAACCTGCGAGATTTCCTCCGCGATCGTCTCCGGCGGCGCGGCGCGATAGGGCCGCCCGCCGCGCTGGGCGAGGTTGGGGAGCGCCTCGATCGCGGCTTCGGCGGAACCGAACCGGCCAAGCAGTTGGCGATAGCTGATCGGGCCGATGTTCGGCGAGCGCAACAAGCGGATGCGCGCGAAGGCTTCTCCCTGCGACAGGCTCACTTCTTCGCGCCGACCTTGGGTTCCTCGCCCCGCATGAGGCGACCGAGGTTTTCGCGATGGAGCCAGACGATCAACACCGCAATCGCCGCCAGCGGCAGAACGTATTCGGAATGGCCGAGCAGCGCCGCGGCGACCGCTGCCGCGACGACAGCCGCCATGCCGGCTACCGAGCTGATCCGCACGATCCCCAGCACGGTTAGCCAGACCACTGCGTAGATCGCGCCTATCGCGAGCGCGAGCCCAAGGCTCACCCCCGCGTTGGTGGCCACCCCCTTGCCGCCCTTGAACTTGAGCCAGACGGGGAAGCAATGCCCCACGACCGCGGCGACCGCCGCCGCCCCCTCGGCGCCCGGCCACAGTGCCTTGGCCAGCAGCACCGCTGCCAGTCCCTTGCCCAGATCGAGCACGAGCGTCCCCGCCGCGACGGGCTTGTTGCCGGTGCGCAGCACGTTGGTCGCGCCGATGTTGCCGCTGCCGATCTCTCGCACGTCGCCTAGCCCGGCGGCGCGGGCGAGGAGCAGCCCGAAAGGTATCGAGCCCAGCAGGTATCCCGCGATCGCGGCAAGCAGCCAGTCCATCCCAGTCACTCCCCTGACGGCGACCCGCCGACCCTACGGCCGGCATTGCCCAACGGCTGCTCGCCCACTAGCGCGGCCTAAAGTAAGGGCAATGCTTCTACAAGCGCGGCCCGAACGGGTTTGGAGACAACGGTTTGGACGCTGCGGCCCCGATTCTGCTATTCGATTCAGGCGTCGGCGGGCTGACCGTGCTGGCGGAACTGCGCAAGTTGTTGCCTGAAGCGCCGGTGATCTATGCCGCGGACACCGCCGGTCTGCCGTACGGCACGAAAAGCGAAGCCGAGATCGCGGCGCGGGTGGCCGGGCTGCTTGGGGTCCTCAGCGAGCGATACAAGCCACGCCTCGCCACCATCGCCTGCAACACCGCCTCGACCATCGCGCTCGGCATGGTGCGAGAGGTGCTCAACATCCCGATTGTCGGCACGGTCCCGGCGATCAAGCCGGCGGCGGCGATAACGAAGACCGGCGCTATCGGGTTGCTCGGCACCGAGGCCACGATCCGCCAGGGTTACGTCGACCGCCTCGAAGCGGAGTTCGCCGCCGATAAGAAGCTCATTCGCCATGCGGCGCCCGGCCTCGTCGCCGCGGCCGAGGCCAGGTTGCGTCGCGAGCCCATCGAGCCGGCAGTGTTTGCCTCGGCAGCCGCGGGCTTGCGCGCACAGCCGGACGGTAGCGAAATCGACACGGTGGTGCTTGCCTGCACGCACTTCCCGCTCCTCCACAGCGAGCTGGCCGCTGCGTTCGGCAAGGGCGTGACCTTTGTCGACGGTGCGCAGGGGATCGCCCGACGGATCGCTCACCTCACCGCCGGCCAAAACTGGCGACGCGAGCGCCCGGATTTCGCGGTGACTACCGGCTCGGTGGCCGACTTCGCCGCCCTGCAACCCGCTCTGGCCGCTTACGGCATCGAGAGAGTGGAGGCCGTGTGACGGGGGCGTCGGGCCACCGAGTTCCCCTGGCGGAAGCAAGCCTCGGGCGGCTGGCCGAAGAACGCGGCGACATTACCGCCGAGGTGCTTGAACGCTATTACGCCGCAGAGCCTGGCGCTCGCGCCTCGTTCGCCCATCACGGCCTCGGCGACACCAGCGGTCTCGAGGCGCGCATGGTCGCGGAGACTGTGTTCCTGCTCCTGCGCTGGGTAGAGGAACCGGCCGCGGTGATGATCGAACAGGGAACTACGATCGTGCACCACAACGATACGCTGGAGGTCGGCCCGCGCTGGTACATGGGCCTTGTCGACGCGACGCTGGAGGTGCTGCTCGAGAACATTCCCGCGGCGTGCGAAGCCGAGCGTGCAATGTGGCGCGAAGTCTGCTGTGAAATCGCCCGTTTCGTGGAGAGCCTGCGAGCTGAATTCCTCCGGACTGTCGACCTCCGGTCGCTCCCGTCACCGGCTTAATCGCGAACCGTTCGCAAAGATCGCGGTGGAATTGTCGCGCCCGGAGGCGTAGGGCGCGTCCAACGCCGGCGGACGGGATAGCCAGTGAACTACGACCATATCTTCGACCAGGCGATCGATCGGCTGCACGCCGAAGGCCGCTATCGTGTCTTCATCGATATCCTGCGCAACAAGGGCGCTTACCCCAACGCGCGCTGCTTCCACGGGCATAACGGACCCAAGCCCGTCACCGTGTGGTGTTCGAACGACTATCTCGCGATGGGTCAGCATCCCAAGGTCATTGCGGCGATGGAAGACGCGCTGCACGACGTCGGCGCCGGCAGCGGCGGCACCCGCAACATCGGCGGCAACACCCACTATCACATCGAGCTGGAGGAAGAGCTCGCCGACCTCCACGGCAAGGAAGCCGCGCTGATCTTCACCAGCGGCTACGTCTCGAACGATGCCACTTTGTCGACGCTCGCGAAGCTCCTTCCGGGCTGCGTGATCTTCTCCGACGAACTCAATCACGCGAGCATGATCGCGGGCATCCGCAATTCCGGCGCCGAGAAGCGCGTGTTCCGTCATAACGACGTGGCGCATCTCGAAGAGCTGCTTGCCGCCGAAGATCCCGACGCGCCCAAGTTGATCGCTTTCGAGAGCGTCTATTCGATGGATGGCGACGTGGCCCCGATCCACGCGATATGCGACCTCGCAGAACAGTACAACGCGCTGACCTACATCGACGAAGTCCACGCGGTCGGCATGTACGGCGCGCGCGGCGGCGGCATTTCGGAGCGCGACGAAGCGGCGCACCGGATCGACATCATCGAAGGCACGCTGGGCAAGGCGTTTGGCGTGATGGGTGGCTATATCGCCGCCGACCGCAAGATCGTCGACTGCATCCGCAGCTATGCCCCCGGGTTCATTTTCACGACCTCCTTGAGCCCCGTGCTCGTCGCCGGCGTGCTCGCTTCGGTGCGCCACCTCAAGAGTTCGAGCGAAGAGCGAGAGGGCCAGCAGGCTGCTGCGGCCCGGCTGAAGACGATGTTTGCGGAAGCCGGCCTGCCGGTGATGGACAGCGTCACGCACATCGTTCCGCTGATGGTGGGCGATCCCGTCCGGGCCAAGAAAATCAGCGACATCCTGCTCGCCGAGTACGGCATGTACGTCCAGCCGATCAACTTCCCGACCGTGCCCCGCGGCACCGAGCGGTTGCGCTTCACCCCCGGCCCGGCCCACGACGAGGCGATGATGCACGACCTGACGCAGGCGCTGGTCGAGATCTGGGACCGGCTCGAACTGCGTCTCGCGCGAGCGGCCTGAAGACGCGCGCCATTCGTCGCATGCGGGCCTCTCCTTAGGCTCGCGTAAACCATTCCGCGCTAGCGATATCCGCGCCTTGTCGTATGCATGGCGGCAGGCAACGAACCACGGATCGGAATGGCCGTCAGAAATCTCTTGAAGGGCTTCGGCGCTCCTGCGGAAGAGGTCACCAGTGATGGCCTCCGCTCGGCCGTGCTCGACGACTTCGAGCAGACCGGCATCGCCTGGATCTGGGCGTCCGACGCTGAAGGCCATCTCAGCTATCTTTCCTCGGCCGCGGCCGACGCGCTCGATATCGCCATGCCGACCCTTCTCGGCCAGCCGCTGGCGAACCTGTTCGAAACGGACCCCGACGATCCCGACAACGGCTCTGGGCGCCCGCTGGGTTTCCAGCTCAAGGCGCGCAACAGGATATCCGACGTCGTCGTCCGCTGCGCCCTGCCGGAAGCCCGCGTCGGCCGGCCGGTGTGGTTGTCGCTATCGGGCCAGCCCAAGATCGATTCCACCGGCAAGTTCCATGGCTACCGCGGCGCTGCCAAGGACGTATCGGTCGAATACCAACGCAAGCTCGAAGACCAGCGGCTTGCCGAATTCGACTCGCTCACCGGGCTCTACAACCGCCACCGGATGAACCGCCGGCTCGAGAGCGTGCTGGCTGCCTACAAGGCCGCCAAGCGCGTCTGCGCGCTGATGATGCTCGACCTCGACCGGTTCAAGCAGGTCAACGACACCATGGGCCATCCCGCCGGCGACGCCCTGCTGCAGCAAGTGGCCGAGCGGCTGCGGAACGTGATCGGCGAGCGCGGCGAGATCGGCCGCCTCGGCGGCGATGAATTCCAGGTCATCCTTCCCGATGTCGACGACCGCGGGAAGCTCGGCGAAATGGCCGAGAAGATCATCCAGATCGTCTCGCAGCCCTACCCGATCGAAGACAAGCGCGCGATCATCGGCGTCTCGGTCGGGGTGGCGATCGCCCCTTACGACGGCCTCGAGGCGGACGAGTTGGTCCGGGCGACCGATCTTGCGCTCTATGCCGCCAAGAATGGCGGGCGTGGCCAGTTCCGGTTCTATTCCGCCGACCTCAAGGACGAGGAAGAGGAGCGCCAGCTACTTCTCGACGATTTGCGCGAAGCCCTCGCCGCAGACGAATTGCAGCTCCATTATCAGCCGGTGGTCCGGGTTTCCGACAACCACGTGGTCGGCATGGAAGCGCTCATGCGGTGGGAGCACGAGGAGCGCGGCTGGGTCCCGCCCGGCACGTTCATCCCGGTCGCGGAGGAATCGAGCCTGATCGGCCCGCTCGGCGAATGGGCTCTCAACCGGGCTTGCGCCGATGCCATGGCCTGGCCGGAAACGGTGCGCGTTGCGGTCAACGTGTCGGCCCGTCAGTTTACCGCCAACGGCTTCGTCGACATTGTCGCCGGCGCTCTGGACGCAAGCGGCCTCGCCCCCGACCGGCTCGAGCTCGAGCTGACCGAGAGCGTATTCATGGGCGACAGCGAGGCCACTGATGCGACCTTCCGCGAGCTGAAGAAGCTCGGCGTGCGGCTGGCGCTCGACGATTTCGGGACCGGCTATTCCTCGCTCAGCTACTTGCGCTCGGCGCCGTTCGACAAACTCAAGGTCGACAGGAGCTTCGTCGATACCTGCACCCAGAAAGACCAGAACAGCGCCAAGATCATCACCGCGATTATCGGCCTGTCTAAGGCGCTGGGAATGGATACCACGGTCGAAGGCGTCGAAGCCTTCGACCAGCTCGACGTGGTCAAGAAACGCGGCGCCGAGTTCGTTCAGGGCTGGATCTATTCCAAGGCGATGCCCCAGCCGATCGTTCTCGCCAACATTCACTCGGGCGAGTTCAAGATCGAGCCGAGCGGCCCGGACAAGCACCGGGCAGACCGGCGATCGATGTTCCGGCGGATCGGCATCATCCACGGCGACCACCGCTACGAGGCGGTGATCCGCGATCTTTCCAAGAACGGCGCCTTCATCGAAGGTCTCGTCGGCGTGCCCATCGGGACCGCTTTCGTGCTCGACCTCGGCGGCGGCCAGCTCGTCGTGTGCGAGGTGAAGCGCTCGGAAGGGGCCCAGCTCGGTGTCGAGTTCGAGCAGCCGCTGGTAAGCGACGGCGCCGGCGGGCTGTGCACCCGGCATCGCGTCAGCCCATATGCACTGGCTTCCGCGGGAATGCCGCTGACTTCGCTCCAGCAGGGGGGATCGATGCCGATGGGCCAGTCGGCGACAGCGCCGCAGTTCATGCAGGTGCAGGTGGGCAGCGGCGGCTGAGGCTTTACTCGGCGCGGCGAGCGGTTAAGCCGGTTGCCATGAGCAACGCATCCCGCCCATCCTACGACGAAGTGGTTCTCGGCCGCCGTTCGATCAGAGGCTATCTCGACAAGCCGGTGCCCCGGGCCTTGATCGAAGAGGTCCTCGAGCTGGCCATGCGCTCGCCCTCGTCGATGAACACTCAGCCCTGGCATTTCCACGTCATCTCCGGCGAGCCGCTCGATCGCATCCGCCAAGGCAACACCGAGAACATCCTCGCCGGTGTGCCCGACAGCCGGGAATTCCGCCGCGGCAGCCCGTTCGCGGGGGTGCATCGCGAGCGCCAGATCGGCGTTGCCAAGCAACTGTTCGAGGCCATGGGCATCCAACGCGACGACAAGGACGGACGGCAGGACTGGGTGCTGCGCGGATTCCGCCAGTTCGATGCGCCGGTGTGCGTGATCGTGGCCTACGATCGCGAACTCGCCGACAGCGACGACAGCGCTTTCGATTGCGGCGCGGTCACCAACGCGCTGGTCAACGCGGCGTGGTCGCGCGGGCTCGGCTGTGTGATCAACTCGCAAGGCATCATGCAGAGCCCGGTGGTGCGCCAGCATGCCGGCATCCCGGCGGATCAGGTGATCATGAAGGCGGTGGCATTGGGCTGGCCTGACGATACCTTTCCTGCGAACGCGGTCGTTTCCCACCGCAAGCCGGTGAGCGAGGCAGCGCGGTTCATCGGTTTCGCCGATTGACGGCCGGGTGAGGTCAGGCGCATCCTGCCTTCCAAGGAGACGCGCTCATGGCCACGGCCGCTCGACCTTCCGCTGACACCGAACTGGATATTCGCCCGTTGACCCCGGCGATCGGCGCGGAGATCGGCAACGTCGACCTCGCCTCGTCCGACATTGCCCAACGCATTCCGGAAATCCGCGCGGCACTGCTCGAACACGGCGTGATCTTCTTCCGCGACCAGCATCTCACGCAGGAACAGCACATCGCCTTCGCGCGGCATTTCGGCGAGTTGGAGATTCATCCGGCCACGCCAAAAGACCAGAAAAACCGCGAAATCCTCCGGATTGCGCATGGCCCGGACAGCCGCGGACGGGAAAACTCGTGGCATTCGGACGTAACCTGGCGCGAAAAGCCCTCGCTCGGCTCGATTTTGCGCGCGATCGAGGTGCCGGAAGTCGGCGGCGATACGCTATTTGCTAGCATGCACCTCGCCTTTCAACGTCTAACACCCGAAATGAAGCGCTTCATCAGCAGCCTCACCGCCATTCACGACATTGCCCGCGTGTTCGCCAAGCGCCTCGGCAAGCGGCCGGAAGAGCTGCATGAGCAGTACCCCCCGATGCGCCATCCGGTGGTCCGCACCCACCCCGAAACGGGCAAGCCGTCGATTTTCGTCAACACGGCCTTCACCAGCCACATCGAAGGCCTGTCCGACAAAGAGAGCCGCTGGCTGCTCGATCACCTGTACGCAACCGCCGCCGACCCGGAGATCCAGTGCCGGTTTCGCTGGCAACCTGGGTCGATCGCGTTCTGGGATAACCGCGTATGCCAGCACTTCGCGGCGAGCGATTACTTCCCCGCGCGGCGCGTGATGGAGCGGGTAACAATCGCTGGCTGCCGGCCCTTTTACGAGCCGGCCGCGGCCTGATCAGCGCAAGCTGACGACGTTGTCGCTGGCCCGGGGATCCACGCGATCGCCGCGGTAGAGACTGGCCATGGGCTCATCGTCGACCACGATCTGCTGCGCGTTCCCGAACCCGTTGAAACCGGTCTTCATCGCCGCGCCATAGGCGCCCAGCATGCCGATCTCGATGTAGTCGCCCGCCTGGATGTCCGCCGGTAGCATGAAGGGGCCCTTCATGTAGTCGGCATCGTCGCAGGTCGGCCCGTAGAACGAGAATTCGGCCAGGGGTTGGGCAAGATCGTCTTCCAGCGCGGTCACCGGGAACCGCCAGTCGACGTGCGCGGCATCGAACAGCGCGCCGTAAGAGCCATCGTTGATGTACAGCTCTTCGCCGCGGCGCTTTTCGACGCGGACGATCAGCGACGAATACTCGGCGCACAGGGCGCGGCCGGGCTCGCACCACAGCTCGGCGTTGTAGGCGATCGGCAGCGCTTCGAAGTGGCGGTGGATGATCGTGAAGTAATCCTCGAGCGGCGGCGGCTCCATGCCGGGGTAGTCGCTCGGGAAGCCCCCGCCGACGTCGACCACGTCGATGACGACCGAAGCCTCTGCGACAGCGGCGCGCACGCGCTCGAGCGCCTGGACGTAAGCGAACGGGGTCATCGCCTGGCTGCCGACGTGGAAGCACACTCCCAGCCAGTCGCAATGCTGGCGAGTGGTCTGAAGGAGTTCGGCCGCGTCGGCGAGGTCGACCCCAAACTTGGCCGCGAGGCTCAACTCCGAGTATTCGGACGATACGCGCAGGCGCACCAGAAGCCGGAGGTCGCTCGCCGTGTCGCCGTCCTCACCAGTGGTCGCCTCGACGATCTTCTCCAGTTCCTCGATGCTATCGAGGCTGAAGGTCTTTACGCCGTGCTCGAAATAAGCCTCGCGGATCGCCCTGGCAGTCTTGACCGGGTGCATGAAACACAGCTCGGCATCAGCTAGCACCGTGCGCGCCAGGCGAACCTCGGCGATCGAGGCGACATCGTAATGCGTCACACCGCTGTCCCACAGGACCTGGAGCAGGTCGGGCGAGGGATTGGCCTTAACAGCGTAGAGCGACCGGCCCGGAAACTTCTCAGTGAAGAATCGGGCGGCGCGCGCAGCGGCGTGCGGGCGGTTGAGAATTACCGGTTCGTCCGGCGCGAGCGCGCGAACTACAGACCGTGCGTCAGGATGGATGTGCAACTCAAGGGACCCCCAAACGTAAGTTTGAACGAGGCAGCCTTGCGGTCTTGGAAGTCCCCTTGGGGCTGCGGAGGGGGCCTATATAGGCCGGGGGGTGAACCGCAAGTGAAAATCGACCCCGTTGCCGCCAGATGAAGCGACGCGTTAGCTGAGCCGGTCGCGAAAATCCTCGTAATCGAAGGACTTGACCTGCTCGAGCGCGTCCGTACCGCTGTCCCATAACCAGATCGAAGGCAAACGTACACCGTTGAAAGTGTTGGTCTTTACCATCGAATAGTGCGCCTGATCGAGGAACGCGATTCGCTCTCCGGGTTCGTTGGGCACCGGCAGGCGATAGTCGCCGATCACGTCGCCCGCGAGGCACGATGGCCCCCCAAGCCGTACGACCTCCGGGGAGCCCGCCGAACCGTCGCCCAACCAGTCGCCGGGGTCGCCCAGACCGCTGTCTCCGCCCAGCGCCGGCCTCTCGCCGAGCATGGCAGGACGATAAGGGGCCTCGATTACGTCGGGCATGTGGCAGGTTGCCGAAAGATCGACGATCGCCACTGGTCGGCCGTTCCAGTGCGAATCGAGGATCGTACCGACCAGGATGCCGGCGTCGAGCGCCACCGCTTCACCGGGTTCGAGATAGATCGCTGCATCTGTATCCTCCTTGGCGTCCTTCAGGAATTCGACCAGTTCCTCCCGCTGGTAGTCGGCGCGGGTGATGTGATGGCCACCGCCCATGTTGATCCACTTCAAGTCGCCGAAATAGGGCTCGATCGCGTCGAACACCGTGTCCCAGGTGCGCTTCAGCGGCTCGAAATCCTGTTCGCACAGATTGTGGAAGTGAATGCCGTCAATCTGCCCCATGATTTCCGGCGTCAGTTGGTCGAGCGGGAAGCCGAGCCGGCTACCCGGCGACGAAGGATCGTAACGCGGCACCTCGCCGCAGGGGCACAGAGGATTGATCCGCAGGCCGACGTCGAAATCCTGGCCGGCCGCGCGCGCGGCGTCGAGGATCGGCCGATAGCGCTCGAGTTGCCCCGGCGAATTGAAGATCACGTGGTCCGAAAGCCGGCATACCTCCGCCAGTTCGTCGGGCCTGTACGCCGCGCAGTAGGTGGCGATCTCGCCATCGTAGAACTCGCTCGCGAGCCGCGCTTCCCACAGGCCGCTGGTGCAGACCCCATCGAGGTACTCACCGATGATCGGCGCCACCGACCACATGCTGAACGCCTTAAGCGCCGCGAGCATCTTGATGTCTGCCTCGTCGCGAACGTCCGCGAGAACCTGCAGGTTTGCGCGCAGCTTCGCCGCGTCCACCACGAATGCGGGGCTGTCGACCCTGTGAAGATCGAACTCGGCGAAGGCGCCGGGGTCCCCGGCTCTTGTCTCCATCAGAAGTTCACCGGACCCTGCAGTTCCTCGACGGTCCACGGCAAGCCATCGGAGTTCAGCATGTCCATGAACGGGTCTGGGTCCATCTCCTCCATGTTGAACACACCCTGCCCTGCCCACTTGCCGATGACGACCATCGCGCTGCCGATCATCGCCGGGACGCCAGTGGTATAGCTGACCGCCTGATTGCCGGTTTCCTCATAGGCCGCTTCGTGGCTGCAGATATTCTTGATGTAGAAGGTTTTCTCGCCCGAACCATCGAGCGCGTCGCCGGTGGCGATGACGCCGATGTTGGTGTTGCCCTTGGTCGTTTCGCCGAGCGTTTCCGGCTTGGGGAGCACCGCGGCGAGGAACTGCAGCGGGATGATCTCCCTGCCCTGATAGCGGATCGGCTCGATAGAGGTCATGCCGACATTCTGCAGGACGGTCAGATGTGTGATGTAGGCGTCGCCGAAGGTCATCCAGAACCGCGCCCGCTCGAGCTCGGGCACGAACCGTGCGAGGCTTTCCAGCTCCTCGTGATACATCAGGTAGGCGTTCTTCTTGCCGACCGCCTCGAAGTCGAACTCGGTCCTCACCTGCATCGCCGGCGTCTCGACCCACTCACCGTTCTCCCAGTGACGCGCGGGCGCGGTGACTTCGCGGATGTTGATTTCCGGGTTGAAATTGGTCGCGAAGTGCTGGCCGTGATCGCCGCCGTTGCAGTCGAGGATGTCGAGCTGGCGGATGGTCTTCAGCCTATGCTTCTTGAGCCACATCGTGAATACGCTCGTCACGCCCGGATCGAAGCCGCTGCCGAGCAGTGCCATCAGCCCGGCTTCCTTGAAGCGATCGTGGTAGGCCCACTGCCACTTGTATTCGAACTTGGCCTCGTCTTTCGGCTCGTAATTCGCCGTGTCGAGATAGTTCACGCCCGCTTCAAGGCAGGCGTCCATGATCGGGAGGTCCTGGTACGGCAGGGCGAGATTGACCACGAGCGAAGGCTTTACCTTGCGGATCAGGTTGACCATCGCCGGCACTTCCTCGGCGTCGATCGAGTATGTGGTCACATCGCGCCCGGTCCGCTGCTTCACGCTGGCGGCGATGGCGTCGCATTTCGATTTCGTACGACTCGCGACGTGAATGTCGGAGAAGATCTCGGCGTTCATCGCCATCTTGTGCACGCAGACGGAGCTGACCCCGCCCGCACCGATTACCAGGACTGTCGACATGATTTCTCCGGGAACTTCGATAGCGCCCATTGGCGCTCAATGCCGAACGCACTAGTCGGAGCGAATGTTTCGTGAAAGCCCCCGAAAGCCGACACGCGAAGGCGTGCTAGCGGCGGCCGATAAGGTCGCGGCGATCCTCCCCCCTACCCCGCTGCTGCCGATCGAGATCGACGGCACCCGGCTATGGGCCAAAGCGGAGAACCTGCAGCCGATCGGTGCCTTCAAGATCCGCGGCGGGTGGCACCGCCTCAGCGATCTTACTCCGGAAGAACGCGAAAGGGGCGTCGTCGCGGTATCAAGCGGCAACCATGCGCAAGGGGTGGCGTGGGCTGCCCGGCGGCTCGGGATCCGCGCGACGATCGTCATGCCGCATAATGCGCCGCAAGTGAAACTCGCGGCCACCCACGCACTGGGGGCGGAAGTGGTGCTTTACGAGCGTCCGCGCGAAGATCGCGATGCCGTGGCTGGCCGAATAGTCGAAGAGTGCGGGGCCGTGCTGGTACACGCCTTCGGCGACCCGTGGGTGATCGAAGGCCAGGGCAGCGCCGGCATCGAGATCACCCGGCAACTGGGGCGCGAACCCAGCCGGATCGCGGCCCCCTGCGGGGGTGGCGGCCTCGCGGCCGGTCTGTCGCTGGCCTGTCCGGATAGTGCGATCATTCCGGTCGAGCCGGTGGGATGGGATTCGGTCGGCCAATCCCTTGCGGCCGGCGAAGTGCGCCCGATAGAGGCGGATGCCCCCTTCACGATCTGCGATTCTCTCCAACCCTTGGCGACTAAGCAGCTCAACCTCGATGTTCTCTCTGGACGCTCGGAGCCCGGGGTGACCGTCACCGATGATGAAGTGCGCGTCGCGCAGCGCTTCGCGTTCGCGCATCTCAAGCTGGTCGTTGAGCCAGGTGGCGCGGCGGCGCTTGCAGCCGCCCTTGCCGGCAAGATCGTGCTCGATGAGAGCACCGTGATCATGGTCACCGGCGGCAACACCGACGCGGCCGCTTTCGCACAGGTAATCGCCGGCAGCGACTAGAGCCATTTGACAACCCGTCCGGCGCCGAGCACTCTGGGGACGGGGTCTATGAGGGGGATATAATCGATGCAGGCTCAAATGCTGGCGCCCGCCGCCGTGTTGGTTGCGTGGACTCTGGTGATGCTGGTTTGGGCTGCGGCCACGCGTTTGCCGGCGCTTAGCAAGATCGGCGGGCTGAAGAACGCCAAGCCTGGCGGCCGGGGGCAGGACCTTGAAGGGGTCCTTGACGACCGGGTCAACTGGAAGTCGCACAACTACTCGCACCTCGTCGAGCAGCCGACCCTGTTTTATGCCGTTTCGCTGATTCTGGCCGTGGCCGGGCCGTATCCCCTCGACCCGCTTTTCGCGTGGATTTATGTCGGCTTACGGATCGTTCATTCGCTGTGGCAGGCGACGGTCAACGTGGTCGCTATCCGTTTCGCACTATTCATGCTCGCGACCATCGCGCTTGCTGTGCTGACGATCCACGCCGTGATCCTGACGCTGTTCGCACAACCGGGGGTAATCACATGATCGGAATGGAAATCCTCAAGCCCGTCGTCGCGCTGCTGGCATGGACGATGGTCATGTGGGTGTGGATGTATGCCACGCGCATTCCCGCCATCAACAAGTTGCCAAAGTCGAACGAACCAGGAGCGGATCAGGGCTGGACGGGCGCCAAACTCGACAACCTGATTGCTCCGAGCATCCAGTGGAAAGCGCACAACTACAATCACCTGCACGAGGCGCCTACGCTCTTCTACGCGGTGGCGATCGTGCTAGCGATCATCGGACAGGGCGACGGCCTCAATGCCACCTTAGGGTGGATCTACGTGGCGCTGCGGATACTACACTCCGTGTGGCAAGCGACGGTCAACCGCGTGATGGTTCGCTTCGCTCTGTTTGCTCTGTCGAGCGTCGTTCTGATTGCGCTGATCGTCCACGCGGCGATGGCGGTCTTCGCCTAGTCGACGTTTCAGGCGACCGCCGCTTCCGTCGCCTGCGCCTGCGCGAAGTCGAGCTCGGCGAGGAACCTCTCCGCATCGAGCGCGGCCATGCACCCGGTGCCGGCGGCGGTTACCGCCTGCCGATAGACGTGATCCATCACGTCGCCGCAGGCAAAGACGCCGGGCACGGCCGTCTTCGGTGTGCCGGGTTCGACCTTGAGATAGCCGCCGTCGATCATCTCGAGCTTGTCCTTGAACAGCTCGGTCGAGGGCGCATGGCCGATAGCGACGAAAGCGCCGTCGCAATGAAGCTGGCTCATCGTGCCTGTCACCGTGTCGCGCAGCTCGAGGTGCGTCAGACCGCCGGCGAGGGGATCGCCGGCGAAGCTTTCGACCGCCTTGTTCCACAGCACCTTGATCTTGGGGTGCGCAAACAGCCGGTCTTGCAGGATGCGTTCCGCCCGTAACGAATCCCGGCGGTGAACGAGCGTCACATCATCCGAATGGTTGGTGAGATAAAGCGCTTCTTCGACGGCGGTATTCCCCCCGCCGATCACCGCCACCTTCTTGCCGCGGTAGAAGAACCCATCGCAGGTGGCACATGCCGACACGCCCTTGCCGCCCAGCTCCATCTCACCGGGCACGCCGAGCCATTTGGCTTGTGCGCCCGTGGCGATGACCAAGGTATCGCCTTCGTAGACGTCGCCGCTGTCCCCCACGGCGCGGAACGGCGGGCCCGAGAGATCGACGGAGACGATCGTGTCCCACATCATCCGCGTACCGACATGCTCGGCCTGCGCCTGCATCTCCTGCATGAGCCAGGGGCCTTGGATCACGTCCTTGAAGCCGGGATAGTTCTCTACGTCGGTGGTGATCGTGAGCTGCCCACCCGGCTGGAGCCCCTGCACGACGATCGGCGCCATCATCGCGCGCGCGCCATAGATCGCCGCCGAGAGCCCTGCCGGGCCCGAACCGATGATGAGCATGCGCGTTTGGTGAGTGGCCATCGAATTCCTCCGTCTGGCGGCGAGATAGGTGCGCGGGGGCGCGAAATCGAGTCGATAGCCCTCGCTATCCCCGTCAGGCGATGAACCTCGCCCGCAGCCGCTCGCGCAAGCGGTCGTCGGCGCCCACCGTGCGCTCGAGCCAGCCGTCGAGCGACCCGTCGATCTCCGCGGCGACCTCGTGGAAGCGCGCGAGATAATCCTCGTGGACTTCGAGCAGCGCGCGGATCGACTCCTCGTCGAGCGAGCGCCCCAGCCGCGCCTCGATCCCCGGCACCGATTGCGCACGCAGCACGTGGAGCGTCGGCGACTTGTTGGTGAGCAGGAATTCCTCGCGCTGGTCGTCTTCGGACACACCGAGAATATGCAGCAGCAGCGTCGCGGCGATTCCCGTCCGGTCCTTGCCCGCGAAGCAGTGGACGAGGCTGGCCCCTTGCCGCTCGGCGAGCGCGCGAAGGTACCGCCCGAACATCGCCTGCATCGCCGGATTGCGGGGCATGCGAGTGTAAACTGAAAGCATCCGGTCCCTCGCGTACTGCGCGGTCGTCACTTCCGGTCCGATGTCCATGTGAGGTGGGCTCGACGTGGTCTCACCGTCGTGCGCGACCACTTCACCCGCCCAGCCCTCGTGGCGGCGGCAGGGGTTCATTTCGCGCTCGGTGATACCACGCAGGTCGATGACCGTGCGGATATCGAGCCGCGCGAGTGCAGCCAGATCGTCGTCTGTCGCGCCAACATGCTGGCCCGAGCGGTAGAGAAGGCCCTGCCGTACCCGCCCACCGTCGGCCGCGTAGCCGCCATAGTCGCGAAAATTGTGGATGCCTTCGAAAGTCGGGCTCAGTTGCTCGGCCATGGTGCGCCCCTGCCAGCGGGCCGCCGCGCGGGCAAGCTCAGCCGACCGGCTGCGGGTGGTTCGGCACGAGGATAAGCGTCTGGCCCTCTACCCGCCAGGACTTGAGCCGAGAGAGGAAGTTCATTCCGATCACGTTGGTCTCGCCGATATTGGGCGCAATCACCGCGTCCAGACCGCCGGCCTTGACGTTGCCGAAGCGCAGCGTCTCGATGGTCGTTAGCTCTGCCGAAACCGTGCCGTTGGCGGTAGAGATACGCACCGGTACTCCGCCGGTACGCGGCTTCAAGCCAGCTCGCTCCGCCAGGGGAACCGACACCGCGGTGAGCGTGGCGCCGGTGTCGACCAGGAACGGCGCCGTCTCCCCATTGATGGTCGCCTGGATCCAGAAATGCCCGTCGGGCGACAGCGAAACTTGGGTTTCACCGCCGGACACGGTCTGCTTGGGCAGGCCCAGCTCCGGCACTGCGATGTCGAGCCGCGGGTCAAACCTCGAGACCTGGAGCATGACGACCACCAGTATAACGGCCAGCGCCATGGTGCTGGTGGTGGCCATGAAGCGGCCGAACCCGCGACAATGGCGCGCGATTCCGGTGCCGAGAATGCTGCCAAGCACGGCGGCGACGGTAGCGATCAGCAGCCCCGAGCGGGGGATTTCGCGAATGATTTCGGTAGTGGCCTGCCAGGCCGCCTGGACGTCCATGCTGTTGCTTTAAGCTATCGCGGCTTTCGCCACCATGACCCAATCGCGGATCACGGCGCGCTACGTGGGACGGTCGCATCCGCAAGGATCAGCGAGAAGCGGGATTCCCTGTCGAGCCAGCGCTCGCGCGGCGTCCACCCGCCGGCCAGCAGCAGGAGATGGGCGCTGCGGCGGGAGAACTTGTGGCTGTTCTCAGTGTGGATCGTCTCGCCCCGCCGCATTGCGAAGCGCTTGCCGGCCACTTCGAACTCGATATCGCGCGCGGCCTTGAGGTGCATCTCGATACGGGCGAAATCGTCGTTCCAACGGACAAGGTGGCGGAGGTCGTCCACGGGGACGGTGCCGTCCAGTTCGCGGTTGATGCGGTGGGCCAGGTTGAGATTGAACGCCGCCGTCACCCCGGCAGCGTCGTCATAGGCCGCGATGAGCACCGCAGGATCTTTCACGAGGTCCATGCCGATCAAGAGCTGGCTGCCCTCCCCCAGCGTCGCCCTCATCGTGCGTAGGAGATCGGTCGCCGTTCGTGGGACCAGGTTGCCGATGGTCGAACCGGGAAAGAACCCGAGTTTGGGCAACGTCGCGACCGCGTGCGGCAACGCCACCTCCCGCATGAAGTCTGCCTCGACGGGATAAAGTGGCAGTCCGGGAAATTTGCCCGCGAGCTCGCGCGCCGAATCGCGCAGGAAATCGCCCGAGATGTCGAGCGGCACGTAGGCCGCAGGAGAGATGCACCCCAATAGCAGCGGGGTCTTCACGGAGCTGCCCGAACCGAACTCGACCACCGCACGCCCTTCGCCGATCAGGCTCCGGAAGCTTTCGCCGCGAGCGGTGAGAATTTCGGTTTCGGCGCGGGTGGGATAGTATTCGGGAAGGCGGGTGATGTCCTCGAACAAGCGCGAGCCCGCCTCGTCATAAAACCACCGCGCCGGCACAGCCTTTTGCGGTTCGGAAAGGCCGCGCAGCACGTCGTCCCGGAAGGTGTGGGCGACCCCGTTCTCATCCTGCCGGACGAGACGCAGGCCCTGGTCGGCCTCCATCAGGCGTCCTTCGCCAGCCGCAGGCCGGTGAATTGCCAGCGCTGGTGGGGATAGAAGAAGTTGCGATAGCTCGGTCGGGAGTGCCCCCGGACCGTCGCGCAACTCGCCCCCTTGAGCACGACCTGGCCGCTCATGAATTTCCCGTTGTATTCGCCCACCGCGCCCTCGCCGGCCTTGAAACGCGGATAGGGAAGATAGGCGGAGCGCGTGAACTGCCAGCAATCGCCGAATAGTCCTTCCGATCCCCGGGGAGAGGGTGGCGCGGCCTCGTCGAGCTGGTTTCCATCCGCCGGGTCGTGCCCGAGGCCGATCGCCTCCCATTCGAACTCAGTGGGAAGACGGCCGCCCGCCCACGTCGCGAACGCATCGGCCTCGTAGTACGAAATGTGGGCCACCGGGGCGTTGGCGTCACGCGGCTGCCATCCGCTATGCGTGAAGTGCTCGCCGCCGCGCCAGTACAGCGGCGCTTCGACGGCCTCGGCCTGGACCCAGGCCCATCCATCGGCCAGCCACAATGCCGGATTTCGGTAGCCCCCATCCTCGATGAAAGCTTCCCAGTCACCGTTGGATACAAGGCCATCCGCGAGCGAGAACGGCTCGAGCAATACGCGGTGCCGCGGGCCTTCGTTGTCGAAAGCGAACCCGGCGCCGACGTGGCCAATCATGGCAATCCCGCCGGGGTAGTGGTGCCACCCCGCGGTGGCAGCCAGCGCCGGCTTGGGCTCAGTCGAGGACCACATGGCGGGTGCCAGGGGATTGTACCACAGCGCGTGCTTGATGTCAGTGAGCAGGAGCTCCTGGTGTTGCTGCTCATGCGCGATGCCGAGTCGGATCAGCGGCTCCAGATCCGGGCGGTCGAGCAACTGCTCCATCGCGCCTGAGACCTGTGCACGCCAATCGAGGATGTCGCACAAACTCGGCCGAGAGAGCATCCCCCGCCGACCGCGATCTAGCCGCGCGCCTTCCGCTTCGTAATATGAATTGAAGAGATAGGGCCAATCTTCGCGCCACAGGCGGTAGCCCGGCAATTTGTCGCGAAGCAGGAAGGTTTCCCAGAACCAGGTGGTGTGAGCGAGGTGCCATTTTGTGGGGCTCGCATCGTCCATCGACTGCAAGGTGGCGTCCGCTTCCGAGAGCGGCGCGGCAAGCGTCTCGCTCAAGGCCCGCGTGGCCCTGAACGTCTCGGCCAGGTCGGCCGAATCCGGCGTCCCTCGCCGTTGCTGCTCCGCCACCATACCTCCGCCAGCCGTGCCCGGGCGAGAATGCGCGTGCCGAGTCGAGATGAGAAGCCCTTTCGCAAGCATTGCGTTCCCGCCGGCTGATGCGTCTAACCGATGGTTTCCGGCAATCGCAACCGAAAGGCGGACGATGCGTACACGGCAGGCATACTTCGAGCGGACAGGCGGACCCGAGGTAATCGCCTGGCGTGAAATCGAACTGCCGGCGCCCGGCCCCGGCCAGGCGTTGATCCGGCATGAAGCCGTGGGGCTCAATTACATCGACACTTATCACCGCTCCGGGCTCTATCCGGTCGATCTGCCGGGCACGCTGGGTCTCGAGGCTGCCGGGATCGTGGAAGCGGTAGGACACGGCGTCCAGACCCTTCGGCCCGGTGACCGGGTGGCGACCATAGGCCCCAACCGGGCCGCTTATTCTGATGCGCAGATCGCCCACGAGCGGGACCTCTTCACGATACCTCATGGAATCTATTCGGCGATCGCGGCGGCTCTCCTGCTGAAGGGCCTGACCACCGAGATGCTGGTGGAACGCGTTGCGCCGCTCGCTGCCGGCGAGTGGGCCCTGGTCCACGCGGCTGCGGGAGGTGTCGGACAACTGCTTGTGCAATGGCTGGTGGCGCGAGGCGTGCGGGTGCTGGCGACCGCGGGCTCGGAAGAGAAGCGCCGGCTCGCTTCGTCGCTCGGCGCCGAACTGACTTTCGATCCCGCGGACAACGAGCTCGCCCGCAAGATTAGCGAGGCGACCGGCGGCGACGGAGTGCGCGCCAGTTACGACGGGGTCGGCAAGGACACCTGGGCCGCTTCGCTTGCCGCCACCGGTAGACGCGGGATCATCGCCAGCTTCGGCAATGCCAGCGGCCCGGTGACCGGCGTTAGTCTCGGCATCCTCGCCTCGTCCGGTTCGCTGTTCGTCACCCGCCCGACCTTGTTCGACTACTACCGCGAGCCGGAAGAGCGCGCGGCGGGCAGCGCCAAGCTCTGGAGCATGGTCTCCTCGGGCAAGCTGAAGGTCGAGATCGGTCAGACTTATCCGCTCGACCAGGCGGAGCGGGCGCATCGCGACCTCGAGGCCCGCAAGACCGTCGGCTCGACCGTGTTGATCCCCTAAGCGGCGGCCGCCGGCCGGGCGCTCGCCTCGAGGTTGAGCATTTCGGCGAGCAGGAATGCGAGCTCGAGCGACTGCGCGGCGTTAAGTCGCGGGTCGCAATGGGTATGATAGCGATCGCCCAGCGCTTCGTCGGTGATCGCCACCGCGCCGCCCACGCACTCGGTCACATCTTGCCCGGTCATCTCGATATGAATGCCGCCGGCATGCGTGCCCTCCGCCCGGTGAACCGCAAAGAAGCCTTTCACTTCGCCCAGGATGCGGTCGAAGGGGCGGGTCTTGTAGCCGCTTTCCGACTTGATGACGTTACCGTGCATCGGGTCGCAACTCCACACCACGGGATGCCCCTCTCGCGCGACGGCGCGGACGAGGCGCGGCAACCCGGCCTCGACCTTGTCGCTACCAAAGCGGCTGATCAGCGTCATGCGGCCCGGCTCGCGGCCCGGATTCAGGACGTCCAGCAGGCGCAGGAGGTCGTCGGTTTCGAGGCTGGGCCCGCATTTCATGCCGAGCGGGTTGCCGACACCGCGACAGAACTCGACATGCGCGCTGCCGGGAAAGCGCGTGCGATCGCCGATCCAGATCATGTGGGCCGAGCAGTCGTACCAGTCGCCCGTCAGGCTGTCGCGCCGGGTGAGAGCCTGCTCATAGGGAAGCAGCAGCGCCTCGTGGCTGGTATAGAAAGTCGTCCGCTCGAGCTGGGGCAGCGTCTCGGGATTGACCCCGCAGGCTTCCATGAAGTCGAGCGACTCACCGATGCGGTCGGCCACATCCTTGAATTTGTCCGCCCAAGGGCTGCGCCCCATGAAATCGAGCGTCCAGCGGTGAACCTGCCGCAAGTTCGCATACCCCCCGCCCGCGAACGCGCGCAGGAGGTTCAGGGTGGCAGCGGCCTGGGAATAGGCGCGGACCATGCGTTGCGGATCGGTCGTGCGGCTCTCCGCGGAGAACTCGATCCCGTTGACGTTGTCGCCGAAATAGCTCGGCAGGGTGACGTCGCCCTGCGTCTCCAGGTCCGAGCTGCGCGGCTTGGCGAACTGGCCCGCCATGCGGCCCACTTTCACCACGGGTCGTTTGCTGGCAAAAGTCAGCACCACCGCCATTTGCAGGAGTACGCGGAAGGTGTCGCGAATGTTGTTGGGGTGGAACTCGGCGAAACTTTCGGCGCAGTCCCCGCCCTGAAGCAGGAACCCGTGCCCGTTGGCTACGTCCGCCAGGTCAGCCTTCAGCGCGCGCGCCTCACCGGCAAACACCAGGGGGGGGTAGCCGGCGAGTACGTTCTCGGCCTCGGCGAGGGCGGCCGGGTCCTCGTATCGCGGCAGGTGACGCGCCTCGGCTGCCTGCCAGCTATCGGGGGTCCACTCTTTTGCCACTGTCAGTCCGTCCGGTTTACGATCTCACCCTCATCCGAACCGCAAACGCCGCGCAAGGGGAAGCGCGATAATCTTCGCCCGCGCCAAGCCCGCGTGTCGCGCCCGCTCAGCGACCGGAGGCGGCCCACGAGCCCGACGGGCTCGGCGCCACTTTGGTTGCAAGCTGCTGCCCCTCGGGAATGATCGCCAGCTTGAACGGCTCGCGGCCCAGCAGATATTTCCGGGCCAGCGCCTGCATCGCCTCCGGCGTCGTTTGGGTATAGTCGATAAGCAGGCTCCGCAGGAGCGCGACGCGGCGAGCATCGGTGCTCGCGCCCTCGAGCTGCCACAGCCAAAAGGTGTTGCCCGTGGAGGCACGGCTAATCGACTGCTTGAGCGGCTCCAGCACGCGGGACAGTTCGTCCGGCGTCACAAGCGTCGTGGTGAGATCGCGAACGATCTCGTCGGTGGCGGCAAAGTAGGCCGGCACATCTTGCGGCCGTACCATGGCGAGGGCTTTGATGGAGCCGCCCGAGGCGACATCTTCGGGCCATTCGTTGACCACCTGGGGCGAGTAGCTCGCGCCCGTTCGCTCGCGCATCTCATCCAGGAGCCGGTTGTTGAACAAGTCGCTCAGAATCTGCAGTTGACGCGATTCGCGCAGGCCCTCGACCCCGCCGCCGGTCGGCCAGGCGACCACTGCTGCCGCCTGGGATGCATCGCCCCGATGGAACAGCACGCGCGGTGCAGCCGCCGAAGCGAGGTTGGTCGAGCGGGCCAGCGCATCGGCCGGCAAAGCAGCCCGGTTGGGCAATGCACCGAAGGTCTTGCGCATTGCCTCGATCGCCGCCGGTTTGTCGAAATCACCGAACACCAGCACTTCGACAGGGCCTTGCTTGAGCAGCGGTTCCCAGACCCTGCGAAAACCCTCCGGCGTCGCGGCGTCGAGCGCCGCCGGGGTCGGTGTCGCAAAGCGTGGATCGCGACCGTAAAGCTCGTAGTCGAAATCCCGCTCGAGCACGCCATTCGGGCTGGTTGCGTAGCTTTCATATGCCAGCTTAGCCGCCGCCTTGGCACGCAAGACCGGATTGGCATCCCACCGCGGCATGCCAAGCTTCGCGGCAAACAGGTAAAGCTGGTCGGCCAGATCGGCCGACCGGGTTTGCGCGGTGAAGGTGAACACCCCGTCGTCGATGGCGAAGTCGAAGCCCATCTTGCGGCCGGTCGAAATCCGGTCGAGCTCTTCCTGGCCCAGTTCTCCGACGCCGGAACCGACCAGCGCGGATTGGGCGAGCGAGGCGTAGACGGCGTCCTGCGGCGCGAACCCGCGGCGTCCCGATCCGAACCGCACCTTGACCGTCACCCGCCCGGGCTCGGCATTATTGCTCCACAGCAGCGCGCTTGTGCCGTTGGCGAACTTCAGCCGGTCGATCTCGAGGACGCCAAGGGGCGCCTGCTCGACGACCGCGCCGGGAGCGCCAATAGCGGGCAGGTCGGCAAAGGAGACCGATTTCGCGGCGAGGCGCGCTCCTCCGTTGGCCTTGGCCGGGGCGGCAAGCGCCGTGCGCAGGGCGGCTGCATTCGCTTCGGCGGCATTGGGTGTGACGTACACCGAACGGGTCACCGCCCCGGTAAAGAGCGCCCTGGTATGCTTGAGCACGTTCGCCGGGGTGAACTGATCGCGCATGCCATTGAAAACCAGCAGCACGGTTTCGGGCGCGGCGACGGTCTCGCGGATATCGACCGCCTGGACGATGTCGTCGGCGAGTTTCGATCCGGCGAGAACCGCGCGTTGCTCCACCGAACTGGCGAACGCCACCTCGAACTCGGCCATCTCGCGATCGATCTCTTCCTGCGTCGGCGGCGTTGCCACGGCGTCCGCGATCACGCCGCGCACGTCGGCGAGCGCGGACTGCCAGTCGTCGGTCAGGGGGGCGAAGCTGACGAAAGTCGCGTCGGCCGTGCGGCTGACATCGTCCTGGTTGACCTGGGCGTAGAGGAACGAGCCTCCCGCCCGCGCCCGCGATTCCAGGCGGCGGTTGATGATCGCCTGGGCCAGCGAGTCGAGCAGCAAGCCCTCGTTGTACTTGATCGTGTCGTTCACCGGGCGCCAGGGGCGCATGACCGCATACGTCAGGGTGCGGGGTAGGTCAGGCTCGACCAGCACCTGCGTTTCTCCCACCGGGTTGGCCTTGTCGGCTCCAGCGGGAGCTACGGGATCGCCGAACGCGGGCGGCTCGACATGCGGACCCTTGCCCTGCCAGTCGCCGAAATAGCGCTCGACGAGCAACGCCAGCGTGCGCGGATCCGCATCGCCGGCGACCACCACCACGGTATTCTCCGGCCGGTACCAGCGTTCGTGGAATGCGCGGACCGACTGCGGGGTGGCGGCTTTCAGCGCCGCCTCGGTGCCGATCGGCAGCCGGTTGGCAAGGCGTTGCCCGGCGAACAGGGTCTTGCGGCTTTCTTCGGCCACGCGCTTCGCGGCGGCGGCCTGCTCGCGCTTTTCGGCGAGCACGATGGGCAGGTCCTCCGCCAGCCCTTTCGCCGACAGCGCCGGCTCGCGCACCATCCCCGAAAGCAGCTTGAACACTTCCTCCAGCTTCGCCGGATTGGCCTCCGGTACGTCGAGCTTGTAGACCGTCTGCGTGGGCGTGGTCTCGGCGTTGGTATCGCTGCCGAACGTGGCGCCGAGGCGCTGGAACGTCGGGATCGCCGCGCCATCGGCAAGGTACTTGCTCTCGCGGAAGGTCATGTGCTCCAGCAGGTGGGCGAAGCCCTGCTCGCTGTCTTCCTCATGGATCGATCCCGCATCGACCCGCACCCGGATGGAAACCTGCTCCGGCGGAACACCGTTCCTGCGCACGGCATAGCGCAGGCCGTTGGGCATCTCGCCGAACTGCCACTCCTTATCGCGCGGGACATCGCTGCCCCGATAGATCCACGGCGTTTCGGCGCCAGTCTGGAGATGCTGCGGCGAAGCGGGCGCGGCATCCTGCGCCGGGACGGGCGAAGCAAGCAGGGCGAGCGGGAGAAGCGGCGCGAGGTGCCAGGCGGCACGCGGGAGGAAGCTCATGGGAACACCTATAGGGAGAGCCCGACTGAAGGGATAGTGAATGTGCGGCAAGAATCGCTCCGAGCCGCCCGCTTGCCGCTGATGGGCAGCTTCCCTACATCGGGACCATGTTCATCGAGACCGAAACCACGCCCAATCCCGCCACACTGAAGTTCCTGCCAGGCCGGCAGGTCATGCCCGCCGGTACGCGCGAGTTTGCCTCGCCGGAGGCAGCGGAGGCAAGCCCGCTGGCGGAGGCGCTGTTCGACACCGGCGAGGTCACCGGGGTATTCTTCGGCGGCGACTTCGTCTCGGTGACCGCGGCTCCCGGCGCCGATTGGTCGCAACTGAAGCCGCAAGTGGTCGCCGTCCTGCTCGACCACTTCGTCAGCGAAACGCCGTTGTTCTTCGGCGGCGACGCGAGCGGGTTCGCGGTCCCCGCCGACGATGAAATGACGGTCGAGGAGAAACCGGAGGACGCCGACATCGTCGCGCAGATCCGCGAACTGCTCGAAAGCCGGATCCGGCCGGCCGTCGCCAACGACGGCGGCGATATCGTCTATCGCGGCTACCGCGACGGGGTGGTGCACCTGCAGATGCAAGGCGCCTGCTCGGGCTGCCCTTCGTCCACCGCCACTCTCAAGCACGGGATCGAAGGGCTGCTGAAGCACTACATTCCTGAAGTGACCGAAGTTCGCGCCGCCTGAGGCATGCCAGTGAACCGCCAATATCATGGCCGCCCGCTCGCGGACCAAGCACTCGACCAGATATTCCGCGAGGCGCGCACCTATAACGGCTGGCTCGATAGGCCAGTCACCGACGAGCAGATCGAGGCGATCTGGGACCTGGTAAAAATGGGCCCGACATCGGCCAACATGCAGCCCGCGCGAATCGTCTGGGCGAAGTCGGAGGAGGCCAAGGCCGCGCTCGCCGAGCGAGCCGGAGAAGGCAACAAGGCCAAGATTCTTTCCGCGCCCGTTACCGCGATCATCGGCTATCACCTGGACTTCCACGAAGAATTGCCGTGGCTGTTCCCCCACACCGACGCCAAGAGCTGGTTCGAGGGCAACGAGACGCTTCGCCAGGAAGGCGCGTTCCGCAATTCCTCTCTGCAAGGAGCCTATTTCATCATCGCGGCGCGCGCGCTTGGTCTCGATACCGGGCCGATGTCCGGGTTCGACAACGCGGCGGTCGATGCGCATTTCTTCGCCGACCAGCCGCGCGTGCGCTCCAACTTCATTTGCTCGGTAGGCTACGGCGATCCCGCGTCGATCTTCGAGCGCAGCCCGCGGCCGGACTTTGCCCGCTTCAATCGCATAGTGTGACCCCCTCCCGCTTGCGCCGGTGACCGCGATAGGCTTGGGAGCATCGGATGCGAACGTCCGAGCGGACCCTGGTCATCGAATGCGCCACCGAGGCATGCTCCATCGCGCTCATCGATAGCGGCACGGTGGTCGCCGCGGACCATCGCATACTGGGTCGCGGCCACGCGGAACACCTCGTACCGATGATCGCCGAGTTGCCGGACAGGGGGAGAGCCGAGACAATTCTCGTGTCGCTCGGCCCTGGCAGTTTTACCGGGGTGCGGATCGGCGTCGCCGTGGCCGGCGCCCTCGCCATTGCGTGGAAGGCCAAAGTCGCCGGATACCCGACACTGGCGCTCGTCGCGGCCATGGCGCTGAAGGATCGCACGGAGGACCGCGCGACCGTGTGCATGGTCGGTGGGCACGGGGAATGGTTCATCCAGGATTTTGGGCCCGGCGGCATGGCGCAGGGCGATCTCGTCTCGCTGACACCCGCTGCGGCGGCCGAGCGACCGTCCGCCAGCCTCATCGCTGGCAGTCGGGCCGAAGATCTGGCCCGGCTCGTCGGGGCTGAAGCGATCCAGCTTTTGCCGGAGGCGCGCTTCGCGACGCTGCTCGACCAGACCGCGCTGATCGCTTCGGCGGTCCCCATTTACGGGCGGGGTCCCGACGCGCGGCTGCCCGGATGACAGACGATCTCGACCGGATCATGGCGGTCATGGCCGTCGCGTTCGATCCAACCTGGGGCGAAGCATGGAACCGGCGCCAAGTGTCGGATTCGCTTGCCTTCGCCAACACCCACTATCGGCTGGTCGATCGAGAAGGCCGGGCGCCGGCCGAGGGGGAGCCCGCAGTGGGGTTTACACTCGTGCGAGCCGCCCCCGGTGAGGAAGAGCTCCTGCTGGTGGCCGTCGCCCCAGAGGCCCGGGGCAAGGGCCTTGGCGCGAAACTGCTCAAAGCGGCAGCCGCCGATGCCAAGTCTCGTCACGCCGAGCGCCTGTTTCTTGAAATGCGCGCCAACAACCCCGCACGCGGGCTTTATGAGCGTGTGGGATTTCATCCCATCGGGCGGCGCAAGGACTATTACCTCCTGGCAGACGGTTCGAAACTGGACGCGATTACATTCGCATACGTTCTTTGAAGCAATTCTCGGCCGGCATGTATCGGTCCTTGCAAGACCCGAGAGTAGAAACCGCACTTGTCATCACTGCGCGATGGTGCTTAGGAACAGTCTCACAATAAAACCCGCCTTGTCATCAAATAGCGACGCATGAGGATCAAATGGACAGTTTGGAAACCGACACCTCTGAAATGTTGATCACGCTCACGTCGGATATCGTCGCTGCTCACGTAAGCAACAACAACGTGGCCGTCGAAGACGTTCCTTCTTTAATTACAACCGTCTATGGAGCGCTGGCGAGCCTCGGTGGTGCGCCGCAGGTGGAAGAGGCCAGGCCAGAGCCGGCCGTCTCCGTGCGGGCTTCGGTAAAGCGCGATCATCTCGTTTGCCTGGAAGACGGCAAGAAGATGAAGATGCTCAAGCGCCACCTGATGACCGAGCACGGCATGACGCCGGACGACTATCGCCAGCGCTGGGGACTTGCCGCCGACTATCCAATGGTCGCGCCGGAATACGCGGAAACCCGCCGCGACCTCGCCGTAAAGATCGGCCTCGGCCGCAAACCTGGCCAAAAGCGCGGTCGCCGGAAGAAGACCGGCGCCTGAGGCTTGAGACTGACGCTCCGGAGCCCTAGGTTCCGGGGCGGAAATCCAGGCGGAGCGCACCGTGCACCAGACCATCGACCTTGAGCAGCTGTGTGCCGAACGGGGCTTGCGCATAACCGAACAGCGCCGGGTGATCGCACAAGTGCTTTCCGCGAGCGAGGATCATCCCGACGTCGAGATGCTTCACCAGCGGGCGGCCGCGATCGATCCGAGGATTTCGATCGCCACGGTCTATCGCACGGTGCGCCTGTTTGAAGAGGCCGGAATCCTCGACCGTCACGATTTCGGCGACGGCCGCGCCCGCTACGAGGCGGCGCCCGAGGCGCATCACGATCATCTGATCGACGTCGAGAGCGGTAAGGTGGTCGAGTTCGTCGATCCGGAGCTCGAGGCGCTTCAGCGGCAGATTGCCGAGAAGCTCGGATATCGTCTCGTGGATCACCGCATGGAACTCTACGGCGTGCGGCTCGACCGCGAGACCTGATGGCGCAAGCGCTTCCGGCGCCCCGTATCAAGCCCCTCGGCTGGGGGCTGATCGTATTCCGCCTGATACTGATGATTCTGGTGCTGGTGCTGTGCACCCCGCTGCACCTTCTGTGGCGCGCGGCACGCGCGGGCCGCTGGTGGCCGCGTGTGTTCCTGTCTGCCATCGGCCACATCGCCGGGTTGCATGTCACGGTGGAGGGCAAGCCGCTCAAAGGCGCGCTGCTGATTTCGAACCACGTGAGCTGGCTGGACATACCGGCGCTGGCCCACGTCACCGGCAGTGCGTTCGTGGCCCACGACGGGCTGGCGGCTTACCCTTTCCTCAAGTGGCTGTGCGAGATGAACGACACCGTGTTCATCGCCCGCCACGACCGCGCCAGCGTTGCCCTGCAGGTCCAGCAAATTCGCGCCGCGATGGACCAGCGCGGCTGCCTGACGCTCTTTCCCGAGGGGACGACGAGCGATGGCACGGGGCTGCTGCCCTTCAAGTCGTCGCTGCTGTCCGCGCTCGATCCCCTACCGACGGGAATCGTGGTCCAACCGGTGCTGCTCGCCTATGAAGACGCCGCGCGCATCGCCTGGGTCGGGGAGGAGCACGGGCTCGACAACTTCAAGCGCATCCTCGCCCGGTTGCGGCCGGTCCGGCTGACGCTGGTGTTCCTCGAGCCGTTGCAAGGTGCCGCGCTCGCCGACCGCAAGGCGATCTCGGCGGCCGCGCGCAGTGAAATCGCGGCGGCGCTGGCCCGCTAGCCTCGGGCGGCGAATTCGGCTAACCGCCCCCGCCCATGCCCTCGATAACGCGTCCGCAGACCTACCGGGTCAAGAGCTTCGGCTGCCAGATGAACGTCTACGACGGCGAGCGCATGGCCGAGCTCCTCGGCGCGCAGGGGATCGCGCCGGCCGCTGAGGGGCAGGCTGCGGACCTCGTCGTGCTCAACACGTGCCACATTCGCGAAAAGGCAGCAGAAAAAGTCTACTCGGACATCGGCCGGCTGGTGAAGGCCGGCGAGCAGGCCGGCCGGACGCCGCTGATCGCGGTCGCCGGTTGCGTGGCGCAGGCCGAGGGCGAGGAAATCATCGCCCGCGCCCCAGCGGTGAGCATGGTCGTCGGACCGCAAGCGTACCACCACCTACCGGAAATGCTCGACAAGGCGCTGAGAGGCGAACGCGCGACTGACACCGACATGCCGGCGATCGCCAAGTTCGCCGAACTGCCTCAGCGCCAAAAGCGCTTTCCTACAGCGTTCCTGACGGTGCAGGAGGGGTGCGACAAGTTCTGCACGTATTGCGTCGTTCCCTACACCCGGGGCGCCGAGATATCCCGTCCATTCGCGGATCTGGTCCAAGAAGCGCAGCGCCTCGTCGACCAAGGCGCCCGCGAGATCACGCTGCTGGGACAGAACGTTAACGCCTGGACCGGGACGGATGCGAAAGGTCACGATTGCGGGCTCGAGGGAGTGATAAAGGCGATTGCCAAGATACCGGAACTGCAGCGAATTCGGTACACCACGAGCCATCCGAACGATTTTTCTCAAGGGCTGCTTCAGTGTCACGCGGAAGAGCACAAACTGATGCCGTTCCTGCACGTGCCTGTGCAGAGCGGATCGGACCGTGTGCTCAAGGCGATGAACCGCAGCCACACGGTCGACAGTTACTTGCGCCTGCTCGACAGCGTCCGCGCGGTGCGGCCCGACATCGCGCTATCGGGCGATTTCATCGTCGGCTTCCCCGGCGAGACCGAAGCGGAGTTCGCCGAAACGCTCCGCCTTGTGGACGCGGTCGGGTACGCCCAGGCGTTCAGCTTCAAGTACTCGCCGCGCCCCGGCACGCCCGCCGCGGCGATGGAAGATCAGGTGGCGCCCGTGGTGATGCACGAGCGCCTCCAACGCCTGCAGGCCGCGCTCAACCGCGACCAGATGGCTTTCAATTCGGCGTCGGTCGGCAAGCGCTGCAGCGTTCTCATCGAACGCGCCGGCAAGAAGCCCGGCCAATGGCTCGGCAAGTCGCCCTGGCTCCAGTCGATCTGGTTCGAAGGCAACCACGCGATCGGCGATACCGTCGAGGTCGAACTGATCGAGGCAGGGCCGAACTCGCTGGCGGGCAAGGTGTTGCAGCCCGCCCTCTCCTGAGGATTATCCACCGCAGCGCGGACCCTCCCCGCTTGCGCGAGCGTTTAGCGAGGCACATCTTCCGACTCGCTCGAAAGAAAGGAGCGCATGGCTCGCAAACCTGCCCGCGCCGATGGCGCCACCCCGTTTCCCTCCGCAGCAGCCCCCCGGCGCGCGCGAAGCGAGATCAACTTCGAAGAACAGCGCCTGCTGGGGCCGCTATTCGGCCAGTTCGACGCCAATCTGGTTCAAGTTGAGAATCGCCTCGGCGTGTTCATCTCTGCCCGGGGCGACCGGGTGCAGATCGAGGGCAGCGAAGATGCGGTTGCTCGCGCACGGGATACGCTGAAAGCCATGTACGATCGCCTGGCTGCGGGCCACGAGCTCGATAGCGGGGCGATCGAGGGGCTGATCGCGATGTCGGTCGAGCCCACCCTGGAGGGGATCGTCCGTGGCGGCGGCGACGCCCCGCCGATCATGATCCGCACCCGGCGCAAGACGATCGTCCCGCGCAGCGCGGGCCAGATCCCCTACATGCAGCAGCTGGCGAGCGACGACATCATCTTCGCCCTCGGCCCGGCCGGCACCGGCAAGACCTACCTGGCGGTCGCCCAGGCGGTGAGCCAGCTCATATCCGGGAGCGTTCAGCGCCTGATCCTGTCGCGGCCCGCCGTCGAGGCCGGCGAGAAGCTCGGCTTCCTGCCCGGCGACATGAAAGAGAAAGTCGATCCCTACCTCCGCCCGCTCTACGATGCGCTCTACGATTGCCTCCCTCCGGAGCAGGTCGAGCGTCATCTCGCGAGCGGGGTGATCGAAGTCGCCCCGATCGCTTTCATGCGTGGGCGCACGCTGGCCGACAGCTTCATCATCCTCGACGAGGCGCAGAACACCACACGCGAGCAGATGAAAATGTTCCTCACCCGCTTCGGCCAGAACAGCCGGATGGTGGTCTGCGGCGATCCGCGGCAGGTCGATATTCCTGGCGGAGATCGCATGAGCGGCTTGGCCGACGCGGTCGACAAGCTCGAAGGCGTGGAAGGCATCGCCGTCAGCCGGTTCACCGCTGCCGATGTCGTCCGCCATCCGATCGTCGGGCGGATCGTGGAGGCCTACGAGGGGCCGACCGCCTGACATGAACCTCGATATCGACATCGACGGGTGGCCCGGGCCGACCGATTGGGCGGACCTGGCCGAGCGTGCGGTCGAAGCGGCCGAAGCGGTCGCGCCGGAACTTGCCAACCAGCGGCTCACTGCGAGCGTGCTGTTTACCGTCGACGAGGAAGTCCGGACGCTGAACCGCGAATGGCGGCTCAAGGACGCCCCGACAAACGTGCTGTCATTCCCGATGATGACGCGCGCCGAACTGCTGGCACTCGCCGAGGATGGCGGTCCTGAGATGCTCGGCGACATCGCGCTGGCGCGCGAAACCTGCCTGCGCGAAGCCGAGGAGAAGGGGATTCCGGTCGACGACCATGCCGCGCATCTCCTGGTGCACGGGCTGCTGCATCTGTCGGGGCGGGATCATGTCGATGCCGGTGAGGCCGAGGCAATGGAAACGCTCGAGATCAGAGCCCTTGCCAGCATGGGTGTTGCCGACCCATATGGGAACGCCTGAACCACAGGGGACTTTTTCAGGGGCCATGCCCGACAACGATTCCCAATCGGGAGAATCGGACAGTAAACGCGGGCTGTGGCTCGCGGTCCGCAAGTTCTTCGACACCGATGACGGCGAACGCTCCTTGCGCGAACAGCTCGAGGAAGCGATTGACGAGCACGATGCCGCGCAAGAAGCCGAGGGCGAGTCGCCCGGCGCCAACGGCGACCTCTCGAGCGTCGAACGCCAGATGGTGCGCAACCTGCTCCATTTCTCCGAACACGATGCCGACGACGTCGCAATCCCGCGCGGTGAAATCGTCGCGCTCAGTGCCGCTGCGACTTGGGACGAAGTGGTCGCCGCCTTTGCCGAGCACGGTCATTCGCGGCTGCTCGTCTACCGCGACACCCTCGATACGGTAATCGGCATGATGCACATCAAGGACGTGTTCCCGATCATCGCCACCGGCGCCGAGCCGCCGGCCGACTGGACCAGCCTGATGCGCCAGCCGCTCTATGTGCCACAGGCCCGCAATGCGCTCGACGTCCTGGCCGACATGCGCCAGCAACGCATCCACCTGGCCGTGGTGGTCGACGAGTACTCGGGCACCGATGGGCTTATCACTATCGAGGACCTCGTCGAGGAAATCGTCGGCGAGATCGAGGACGAGCACGACGACGAGGCGGAAGAATGGATCGTCGCGCTGCCGGACGGCATGTGGGATTGCGACGCGCGCGCCGAACTCGACGATATTGCCGAGCAGATCGATCCTCGCTTGGCAGAAGTCGAGGAAGCGGTGGATACGCTCGGGGGGCTCGCATTCGTTTTGGCGGAGTCGGTTCCGGCGGTCGGCACGATCCTAACCCACGAGAGCGGTTGGAAAATCGAGGTGACCGACGCCGACGAGACCCACGTGAAGCGGCTTCGGTTGCATCCACCACAAGCGCTCGAAGACTAGTTATTTCGCAAGTGCGGTAGAAATCCGCTCGACAACGCACCCGCACCTTAGCATCAACACGCCATGACCCGCCGCCTTCCTCCTCTGCGCGCGCTGGAAGCATTCCTGCGCGTCGTCCGCCTCGGTTCGGCGCGGGCTGCGGCGGCGGAACTCGGTCTAAGCCCATCGGCGCTGTCACGCCGGATAGGGACGCTAGAAGAGTTCGTCGGCAAGAAGCTGTTTACCCGCGCGCACCAGGCGATGCAGCTTACCGACGACGGGCGTTCGTTCTACGACGCGGTAGCGCCGCACATTGAGGCGCTGGCCGCCGCGGTCGAATCACAGTCGGACACCCTTGGGCTCATGCGACTGCACCTCGGGGTTCTGCCGCTTTTCGGGGGGCAGCGGCTGTTTCCGCGTCTGCCCGAGCTACGCAAGCTGCACCCCCGCCTGCACATCGACATCGACACCGGACCCCATCTACTGGACCGTGTCGGGGACACGCTCGATGCGGCGATAATTCTCCATCACAAGCCGGATTCTTCGCTTCACGCGGTGCGCCTCGACCACAATCATGTCTATGCGATTGCCTCGCCCGAACTGGCCGCGCAGATCGGTCCCAAGCCCGACCCGAAGAAGCTCGCGACACAGACCTTTCTGGTACACAACGAACTGCCCGACAGCTTCGTGACCTGGCGCGAGGCGATGGGGCTCAAGCGGTTCGAGCCGGCGGCGATCGACCACTACGATTCCGGCCAGCTCATTCTGGAGGCGGCCGCCCAAGGCCTCGGCATCGCCATCATGCATGACGATCACTTCAAGCGCGCCGGCGACGGGAGGCTCGCCCGGCTATTCGACGTCGATGTCGAAAGCCCGTACTCCTATTGGTTCGTGTGCCGCCCTCGCGATCTCGAGCAGCGACCGGTACGCCTTTTTCACGACTGGCTGGTCAACGCCGGCCTTTAGCGCGCGAGCGCCTGGGCCGGCGCGCCGAGCACCGCCTTACGCAAGGCAAGGGACTGCTTGAGCATCGGATTGTCGAGCTTGAGGAACGCTTGCGGGCTCATGCCCAAAAACTCCTGCGCGTCGCGCACGAAGTGCGAGTAGTCGGTGTAGGCGGGGTCGATCGCCGCCGAGCGCTCGTTGGCTTGTGCGCTTGCGACGGCGTGGAGCGAGCGGAGAAACCGCGCCCGGCGTATTAGCAGCTTGGGGTTAAACCCGAACGCGCTACGCGCCAGCCTTTCCAGCGAGCGGACGGACACGCCCACCCTCTCGGCCATCGCGCCGACGGTGCGCATTTGGGGATCGAGCAACGCCGTCTCGAATATCCCCGATACGCGGGTCCTCGGGGCGCGCGGACGCGAGCGTATCGCGTAAGAACCGATCGAGCAAAGCGGGTATGCCATCGTCGGATTCGATGATCGCAAGCGATTGCGTAAGGTGCGCCAGGTTCCCGCGCAGCGCCCGCCCGGGATCGCCGACGCGGTTGGTCCAGTCCGCCACCTGTTGTGTCGCCAGACGGGCCCAGCCCCGCGGGAGAATGCCGATTCCGATCGTCAGGCCCCGGCCGCTATCGGACCACGTGACACCGCTGGTCGGGCCGAACAGCGCGACGTGTGGCACCGCTTGCCAATCCTGGCCCGGTGCTCGCACACGCCATGCGCCTGCCTCGCCGAAGGTAATGCGAAGGATTGGCCACGCCGGCTGGAAGACGTCGCGCTGCCGCTCCTCCTCGGGCGGCCGCACGGCGTAGAGGTGATACCCGCTGACCAACCCCGCTAACTCGGGATCGGGTCGCCAGTACCGCATGCGCGGCTCGCTCGGGAGCCGCGTGAAGCGGTTCCCTGACATTGAACCGGCGCCGCTCAAGTCAGGCGACGGTGGCCTTGACGATCTTGCCCGGCTGGCGCGGCGGCTCGCCCTTGGGCAGCGCATCGACATGTTCCATGCCGCTCTCGACGTTACCCCACACAGTATACTGGCGGTCGAGGAAGCGGGCATCGTCGAAGCAGATGAAGAATTGGCTGTTGGCGCTGTTCGGGTCGTTGGTACGAGCCATCGAGCAGGTGCCACGCACATGCGGCTCGGCGTTGAACTCCTGCTTGAGATCTGGCTTCTTGCTGCCGCTCATGCCGGTGCCAGTGGGGTCGCCGCCCTGGGCCATGAAGCCCGGGATGACCCGGTGAAACACCACGCCGTCGTAGAACCCTTCCTGCGCGAGTTCGCTGATGCGTTCGACGTGCCCTGGCGCCAGATCGGAGCGGAGCCGAATGACGACGTCGCCGCCCTCCCCGTTGCCGGTGTCGAGAGTGAGGGTAAGCGTTTCGGCGGCCATGGTAATCTCCTGTAAGCGAGTCGTGGGTCGATAGGGCGCGCCTGCTTGCGTTTCAACCGCGCGCGCCTAAGGCCGGGCCAATGGCGGACGAGCAGTTCATCGAAGACGATCTGCGCCCCGGCGAAGAGGCCGGGCGACCTGACGATCGCGTCGACGACGAGCGGCACGACGAGGACAATCGCCTCAAGCCGGGCTACGTCCGCAGTGTCAATGAAGCGCTTGATCGGAACGATAAGGCGCTCGTTTATGAACTCGTAGAACCGCTGCATCCGGCCGACGTCGCCGATCTGTTCGAATTGCTCGACGCCGACGACCGCCCTCGCCTCGCCGCCGCAATCAGCGACCTCCTTAGCGGTGAGGTGATCGCCGAACTCAACGACCACGTTCGCGAGGTAATGATCGACGCGCTGGCGCCCGAAGCTGTCGCCGAAATCGCCGAACAGCTCGACACCGACGACGCGGTCCAGCTGATCGAGGACCTCGAACCCGCCGAGCAGGCCGCGGTGCTCGCGGAGATGGAGCCGGAAGACCGCGCCGCCATCGAAAGGGCGCTGGCTTACCCGGAGGAGACCGCCGGCCGGCTGATGAGCCGCGAATTCGTCGCGGTCCCGGAGCACCTCACCGTCGGTGACCTGATCGACTTCCTCCGCGATGCCGGACCCGGCGAATTGCCGACCGAGTTCTGGGAAGTGTTCGTGGTTGATCCGGCGCATCATCCGGTGGGTACCTGCCTGCTGAGCTGGATCGTCCGGACGCCGCGGCACATCGCCCTCGCCGACGTGATGAAGCGCGACCAGACCCTGATCCCGGTCACGATGGACCAGGAAGAGGTCGGCAACATGTTCCAGAAGTACGCCCTGATCTCGGCCGCCGTCGTGGACGAGAACGGCCGGCTGGTCGGGCAGATGACCGTCGACGACGTCGTCCACATCATCTCGGAAGAGGCGAGCGAGGACGTACTCCTGCTGTCCGGCGCGGGCGACGGCGACATCAACGAACCGATCCGGGAGGCTTACGCCGCCCGTGTCCGCTGGCTGGTGGCGAACCTCGGCACGGCGGTCGTCGCTAGCACTATCATCGCCATGTTCGGCGCGGCAATCGAGCAACTCGTCGCGCTCGCGGTGCTGATGCCGATCGTCGCCAGCATCGGTGGCAACGCCGGCACCCAGACGATGGCGGTGACGGTCCGCGCGATCGCCATGAACCAGCTGACCCGCGCGAACACCCGTCGGATGATCTGGCGCGAGCTGAGGGTCGCGCTGCTCAATGGCGCCACGATCGCGTTGCTCATCGGTGTCGCCGTCGCAATGCTGTTCACGCCGCAGCTCGGCATGGTGATCGCTGCCGCCATGGTGATCAACATCGTGGTCGCCGGGCTGGCGGGCGTGGCGGTGCCGGTGATCTTCGAGCGGCTCGACCAGGACCCGGCGGTCGCTTCGAGCGTGTTCGTCACGATGATCACCGATTCGATGGGCTTCTTCGCATTCCTCGGGCTGGCGGTGGCGGCCGGCTTGGCGGGCTGATCCATGCCGTTGAGCATGACCAAAATCGCGTTCCGCTCCAAGAGCATCGACACGCTACGCGAGTGGGTCGAGGCGGGCGACGAGGCGCACATGCAGACCCGCTACCGCCCGACGCGGCATGCCGAGATGATTGGCGGATCGCTCTACTGGATCATGGAACATGCGATCGTCGCCCGCAGCGAGATCATCGGGTTCGAACAGCGCCCCGACGGTCACTGGACGATCCGCTTGGTGCCCAAGCTGATCCTGGTCGAGCCCAAGCACAAGCGCGCGCACCAGGGCTGGCGCTACCTTGACGAGAAGAAGGCGCCCCGCGACCTCGAGGAAGGCGAAATCGCCGGAGACGCGATCCCGGGCCGGCTCGCCGGGCGGCTCACGAAGCTTGGCCTGATCTAGCCGGAACCCGCATCGCGGCGTGCCCGTTGGCTCTCCAGAGGAGAGTTGAGATGACCAAGCGCGATCCCCCCATTCCGATAACGAGCTGATCGATGCGATGCAGGAGGAGGCCGGCGGGTCGACCGCCCAGAATGACCGGTCGGGAGGCAACCTCGCTCGCGATGTCGGCACCCGCGCCGGGCAGAAGAGAATCGAAGGTCACCTCGAAGGCGAAGAGGTCGATCGCGTCAGGGCTTCCGACAAGGAAACGGATACCTTGAAAGGCGATGACACCATCAATGCCATGCCGACGACCGGCGGTTAGGCTCGGCGGGCGACCACCTTGCGCAGGACGTTGACGTACGTCTCCGGTTCCTGCGCACCCGGCACGATGAACTGGCGGTCGATCACCATCGCCGGGACGCCGGATACGTTGTTTTCCCACGCCAGCCTTTCCTCGGCTCGTACCGCAGTGGCAATGGCCGGATCGTCGAGCGCCCTTTCCGCAGCTTGCCGGTCGAAACCCTGCTCCTCGGCGACGTCGAGCAGCACTTCCCGCTGCCCAACGTTGCGGCGCTGCTGAAAATGGGCCGAGAATAGCGCGAGCTTGAGCCGCGTCTGCGCATTGGGACCATCCACATCGAGTGCCCAGCGCAGCAGCTTGTGCGCGCCGAACGTGTTCCACAGCATCGATGGCGGCGGGTCGCCATCGCCGGTGTAGTCGAACGGGAATCCGGCCGCGCGAGCCCGTTCGGCCATCATAGTCCGTCCTTCGGCCGCCTGCTGGGGCGTGCGGCCGTACTTGCGCGCGATATGCGCGACGCTCTCCTCGCCCCCGGGCGGCATGTCGGGATTGAGCTCGAACGGCAACCAGCGAACTTCGGCTTCAATCTCGCCCTTCAGCTCCTCGAGCGCGGTCTCGAGGTGCTTGTAGCCGATGACGCACCAGGGGCACATTACATCGGACCAGATGTCGATCGTTACCCGCTCGGTCACCGGTCGAGCCACCACGTCACGAGATGGTGCGCGATCGCCCACGATCGGGGGAAGATCAGGTCGCCTGTTCCGTCAGGTCCGGCGGCGCGAGCTTCCTCCATCTCGGCGCGTGTGAACCAGCGGGCTTCTTCGAGCTCGGTGCGGTCGATGGTGATCTCGTCTCCTTCGGCGATCGAATGACAGCCGATCATCAGCTGGCTCGGGAACGGCCACGGCTGGCTGGCGATGTAGCTGACATCGCGGACGCGCACCCCGGCCTCCTCGAACACCTCGCGCGCGACGGCTTCCTCGATCGTCTCGCCCGGCTCGACGAACCCGGCGAGCGCCGAGAAGATGCGCGGCGGAAAGCGGGGCTGCCGCCCGAGCAGCAGCTTGTCTTCGTGTTCGACGAGCATGATCGTCACCGGATCGGTGCGCGGGAAGTGTTGGGCGCTGCAGGAAGCGCAGTCGCGCTGCCACCCGCCTTTCGCCAGGCGGGTGGGACTGCCGCAGCGCGCGCAGAAGCGGTGGCGCGCGTGCCAGTCCACCAGGCTGCGCGCGCCACCGTAAAGCGCGAGATCCTGCGGCGAGAGGACCTGCATCGCCTGCCACACCTGAGGCTGGGCGTAGGCGGGGCCCTCTGCCCCCTGGTCGGGCACGGCGGCGAAGCAGGCTTTGCCATCGAGCAGGCCGAGGAACACCAGGTCCGCGTTCTCCGGCGCCTCGGCAAGACTACCCCATGCCAGCGTGCCGCTCGCCGGATCGTACGAGGGCAGCAGGCCGTCGAGCCGCAACAGCCGCGCGCGCCAGTCCATCGCGGACGCCAACGCGTCCGGATCGGTGCGCACGTGATCGGCGCGATCGAGCGGCGAACCGCTGAAGGCGATCACGCCGCCGCTTTGCCCGCCATCGCCGCCAGGTCGGCCAGCACGGCCTTCGTGAACTCCGCGGTGAGCGGGTACGTGTCGGACGGCATGTACTGAGTCATCATGGTGGCGCGCAGGCCACGTTTCATGTCCACAAAAGCCACCGTGCCCGCAGCGCCGCCCCAGCCGTAGGTACCTGCCTGATCGCCCAGGCCGACCCGGCCGCCTGCGCCGAAGCCCGAACCCTCGGCGAAAGTGCCCCCGGTCTGAACGCCTTCCGGAAGCAGGTTGGACGTGCCGACCCGAACGGCCAGTTCGCTCATCACGCGCTTCCCGTCGATCTTGCCGTACCCCAGCAACATGCGGAGGAAGCGGTCGTAGTCACGAGTGGACGAAACCAGCCCCGCCCCGCCGAACGGAAACGCCGGTGGATCGGTATAGACCGACTGGTTGGCCGGATCGATGGGCACCAGGTTCCCCTGGAGAATGCCATAGTTCGTGGTTAGGCGGCCGATCTCACTATCGGGCACTTCGAAGAAGGTGCTCGTCATGCCCGCCGGATCGAAGATGCGCTGCTTGAGGAAGGCGTCGAACGGCTGGCCCGAAGCGACCTCGATCACCCTGCCGAGCAGGTCGAGGCTGACCGAATACGACCAGCGCGTGCCGGGCTGCGCGACCAGGGGGATATCGGCCAGCCGGTCCGCGAACGTCTCGAGGCTGCGAACGGGTGTGCCGCGGCCGAACATCGCGCCGATCGGCAGCTTGGTCACCTGTCCCGGGATCAACCCCGCGTCCTCGTAAGCGGTCTTGATCGGACCCTTCTGGATAATGCCGTAGCCTAGGCCGGCTGTGTGCGTGAGCAAGTGCCGGATCGTAATCGGCCGCTCGGCGGGCACGAGGTCGGTGAGCGAACCGTCGTAGGTCTTCTGCACTTGCACCTTGGCATACTTGGGCAAGATTTCGGCCAGCGGCTGATCCAGCCCGAGCTTGCCTTCGTCGATGAGAATCATCGCCGCCATGCCGGTCACCGGCTTGGTCATCGAATAGATGCGGTACAGGCTGTCGATTCCGGCGGGCGCGTCGACGCCGATCGCCAGGTTGCCACCCGAAATGACTTCCGCGTCGCGCTGGCCCCAGCCGAGCGCGGCGACGATGTTGGCCAGCTTGCGCGGCCCAGTGTAGCCCTCGATCAGCTTGGCCACACTCGGCCAACTGGCGGAATCCTGCGCCCAAGCCGCGCGCAAGGGCAAGCCGCCAAGCGCGGCGCCGGCACCCAGCCACGCGCTGGACCGCAACAGAGAGCGCCGCGACATCTGAGGCGTCTCGAAATCCCTGAAAGCCATCGGCCACTCCCATTTCAGTTGCAAATCGGGATTTGCGGCATGCCGGCCGCGCGGTCAATCGGGCTTGCGTTCGAATGGTGTGCTATCCATATAGGACACATGGGCAACGCAATCGCATTCCTCCTCGGTCTCATCTCGCTGGTGATCGTTATCCCCGCGACGATCCCTTTCCTCGGCTGGGCCAACTGGCTCGCGCTTCCGCTGATTATTGTCGGCGTGATCGTGGGGCAGCTGTCCTCGACCAGCAAGGCGGGCCGGAACTTCTGCCTGGTCGTGCTGCTGGTCGCCGTTGTGCGCCTCAGCCTCGGCGGCGGCCTGATCTAGGCCAACGCCCTCGCCGCGGCCTTGGCGAACACGGTCGGTAGCCCGGCCTCGTCGAGGCGCGCAATCGGCCACCATTCCCCTTCTTCGGTCGGCGCTGCATTTCCGCTGGCCTTGACAGCGAGCTCGAGGTCGAAGTGCGTGAAGCCATGGCGGATCGACCCGGCATCTCGCCAGTCGCCCGCGGGCGCGCCCGAGCCGTTTCCCTGTGCCGACCAGCCGTCGTCCGGCAGCGCGCGCATGCCGCCGAGCATGCCGGATGGAGGGCGGCGGACTATCCAGACCGATCCCTCGCGCTCGATCCACAGTGCCGTTCCCTTGCGCTGCGGCTTGGCCCTCTTCGGGGCTTTCACCGGATAGAACGCCGGATCACTCTCGGCGCGGGCGCGGCAATCTGCGGCCAAGGGGCACAGCAGGCAGCGCGGCTGACGCGGCGTGCAAACGGTTGCGCCGAGGTCCATCATCGCTTGCGCGAAGTCGCCCGCACGCCTCGCCGGCGTGATAGCGTCGGTAGCTGCGCGAATGGGCTTGCGCGCACCCGGAAGCGGCTCGGCTATGGCGAACAATCGCGCGACCACCCGTTCGACGTTGGCATCGACCACCACGGCGCGCCGGCCGAAGGCGATCGCGGCGACGGCCGCCGCGATATAGGCGCCCACGCCGGGCAACGCGCGCAAGCCAGCCTCGGTATCGGGGAACCCGCCGCGTGCCGCCGTCGCTCGTGCTGCGGCGACCAGATTGCGGGCGCGCGAGTAGTAGCCGAGCCCGGCCCAGGCGGCCATCACGTCGGCCTCGTCGGCCGCAGCCAGCGCTTCCACCGTCGGCCATAGCGCGAGGAACTTCGCGTAGTAGGGCGCGGCCATCGCGGTGGTCGTCTGCTGCAACATGACCTCGGACAGCCACACACGGTACGGGTCCGGCGGTGGTTTCCCGGGAGGGCTGCGCCAGGGTAGCGCGCGGGCGTGCCGGTCGTACCACGCGAGCAGGCGCTCTCCGACGGTCTCCTCGCTGGCGCTCATGGCGCGCCTATGGCATGGCCGCCGCGACGATGGAACGGGACGCGCCACCACCACCGAACAAGGCCAAGGCACGCGCCTACGAGCGGCCGCGCGGGGGACCCGCGAAATCGATCGCGGAACTCACTCCGCAAGTGGGCCGCACCGCTTTCCGCCGCTACGGCTTCGTCCAGTCGAGCGTGGTGACCCGCTGGCCCGAGATCGTCGGCGCGCATCACGCGAAGGTCTGTACGCCAGAGGCGATCCGCTTCCCCCCCGGGGAGAAAGCCGACGGCATCCTCCAACTCGTCGTGCTGCCCGCGCATGCGCCGCTGATCCAGCACGTCGTTCCGGAGATCATGGAGCGGGTGAACCGCTTCTTCGGCTACAAGGCGGTCGCCCGCGTCAAGCTGCGGCAAGGAAACGTTCAGCCGCCACGTGCTGAGGCGCGGCCCGCGGCGCCGCCTTCGTTGAAACCGATCCCGCTCGAGCTGGGCGACAGCTTGCGCGACATCGGTGATCCGGAGCTGCGCACAGTGCTGGAATCGCTCGCCCGCACGCTGGGCGGACAGGAGGAAACCAAGTGAAGTTCGCCAAGCTGGCCCTGGCCGGCATTGCCGCAATCGCCGCGACCACCGCGCTCGCGGCGTCCAACTGGCTCACCACCGTAGATACGGCTGGCGGCGGGCATCGCATCGGCAATCCGGCCGCAAAAGTGAAGCTGACCGAGTTCGTCAGCTACACCTGCACTCACTGCGGCGAATTCGCGCAAGAGGGATCGAACGCGCTCGACGTCTATGTCGCCACGGGCAAGGTTCAACTCGACGTCCGCCATGTCGTGCGCGATCCGGTGGATCTGACGGCCGCCATGCTCGCCAATTGTGGTCCCGCCGCCAAGTTCCCGCGCAATCACGCCGCGCTTATCCTGTCGCAACCTAAATGGCTGCCGGTCGCCCAGCGCGCGACGGCCGGACAAAAGTCGCGCTGGTACAACGGCCCCGGCCCCGAGCGCCGGCGCGCGATTGCAGCGGACCTCAAGTTCTACGACACCATGATCGGGCGCGGCTACGAGCGCGTGGCCCTCGACCGGTGCCTGTCGGACGAGGCCCTCGCCAAGCGTCTGACCGACCAATCCGCCGCCGACGGCAAGAAGTGGGGCGTGACCAGCACCCCCAGCTTCGCGATCGACGGCACGATGCTGGCCGGCACCTCCACGTGGAATGTGCTGCAGGTCCAGCTCGACGCTCGCTTGTGAGCCCGGCCCCGTAGTTGTGGAAAGCGCCCGGCGGCGCTTCACCGTCTTCCCGCGCTGATATAGGCTCGTCTACCACCCGAAAGGATGATCATGCTTCGCACTGCCTCGTTTGCCCTTGTCGCCGCACTGGCCCTTGCCGGCTGCAAGTCGGAAGAAGCTCCTGCCGACGGCACAATCGCCGAAGGCAAGCCGGTCGCCGCGGTCGCCGCGCCCACGGGCCAGGTCTGGTCCGAGGTTGCCGCAGTGACGCCGGAAGGCGGCGTCGTCCAGGGCAACCCGAACGCACCGATCAAGCTGGTCGAGTACGCCAGCCACACCTGCGGCCACTGCGCCGAGTTCGCCGAAGCCGCCGCCGAGCCGCTGCGCACGAAGTACATCGACAGCGGCAAGGTGAGCTACGAGATCCGCAACCAGATCCACGACCCGATCGACCTGACCTTTGCCGTGCTCGCGCGGTGTGCCGGCCCCGAAGCGTTCCACGCGTTCGCCGAGCAGGGCTGGGGAAATCTCGAGGCCATGTTCGCCCAAATGCAGGCTAACCAGGCGGCGCTTGAAGCGGCCGCATCCGCCCAGGGCGCGGCACGGTTCGACGGCATCGCCAACGCGGCCGGTCTCTACGATTTCTTCGCCCAGCGCGGCGTGTCGCGCGACCAGGCGCGCACTTGCCTCGCCAAGACCGACACCGCGACCAAGATCGCGGCCAACTCCGACAGCCAGTCCAAGGAACTGAACGTCTCCGGCACCCCGACGTTCTTCATCAACGGCAGCAACCTCGGCACACAGACCTGGGCCACGTTAGAACCCATCCTCCAGCGCGCCGGCGCCAGGTAAAGCCCGGCGCGAGGGGGAAAGCGCCGGATGCTCATCAGGCGGCTCAAGCTCAGCGGGTTCAAGAGCTTCGTAGAGCCGTCTGAGCTCCGCATCGAGCGGGGGCTGACCGGCGTTGTCGGCCCCAACGGCTGCGGCAAGTCAAACCTGCTCGAGGCGATCCGCTGGGTGATGGGCGAGAATTCGCCCAAGTCGATGCGCTCGGGCGGGATGGACGACGTCATCTTCGCGGGCACCGCTCAGCGGCCGCAGCGCGACTTCGCCGAAGTCGTGATCTCAGGCGAAGGTGACGACGGCAAGGAGCTGGAGGTAGTCCGCCGTATCGAACGCGGCGCCGGCAGCGCCTATCGCATCAACGGGCGAGATGTGCGGGCAAAGGACGTGGCGCTGACCTTCGCCGATGCCGCAACCGGCGCGCATTCGCCTGCGCTCGTCAGCCAGGGTAAAATCGCCCAGGTGATCGCCGCCAAGCCGGCCGAACGGCGGATGATGCTGGAAGAGGCCGCGGGCATCGCGGGCTTGCACGTCCGCCGCCGCGACGCCGAGGGCAAGCTCCGCCAGACCGAAGCCAACCTCGCCCGGTTGGAAGACCTCATGGCGGGACTCGACAGCCAGATCGCCACCCTTCGCCGGCAAGCCAAGCAGGCGGAACGCTACAAGGCGCTGTCGGACCAGATACGCGTAGCGGAGGCGCGTTTGTTGTTCGCTCGCTGGCGCGACGCGGCGGCCGCGGCGGAGGCGGCGCGAGCGGACGCCAAGGCGGCAGACGAGCGAGTCACCAACGCGCAAGCTGCCCAAACCGCCGCCCAAAAAGTCCAGCATGCTGCTGCCAGGGCCCACACCGAAGCACGCGACGAACTCGCCGACCGGCGCGACGATGCGACGGCCCACGGCCACCGGATGGCCGCGCTCACGAGCCAGCTCGAAGCGGCGGAACAACGGCTCGCTGATCTCGACCGCCAGAAGGCCCGGCTCGAAGACGACCGTGGGGATGCCGACCGCCTGACGCGTGATGCCGCCGAGGCGCTGGCCAGACTCGAGAAGGAACTGGCCACCAACGCGGCGGCGCTCGAGGCGGACGAAGCACGGCGCCCGGCTCTCGAGGCCAAGCTGGAAAACGTCGACCGGGCGGGTCGCGCGGCAGAATTGGCGCTGGCCAGGGCGACGGCGGACCACGCCGGGATCGAGGCCGAATGGCGCGTAGCCGAAGCCGAAGTGGCCCAAGCCGAGGCGCGGCTTGCGCGGCTCGATGGCGAATGTCGCCGGCAGGACGAGTTGCGCGCGGCATTGTCTGCCCAAGGCGACCCGGTTGCTTCCGTGGCCGAGGCGCAACGAACCGTCGATGGTGCTGCGGAGACGCTGGCCCATGCACGCGACGCATTAGAAGCGAAGCGCGCTCGCAAAGAATCGCTACAAGCCTTGCGCGACGATGCGGCCGACGCACTTTCGGCCGCGCGCGCGGATCTGGCGGGGCTCGAACGCGAGTTCGCCGCGCTCGATCGTGACCGGCAGGCGCGCGCCAAGCAAGCCGCTGGCAAGCACGGCCTGCCCATTGCGCTGAACAACGTGCGCGCCGCGCCGGGCTACGAGCGGGCCGTGGCCGCCGTCCTGGGCCGCGATGCATGGTCACCCCTGGGTGCGCCTCCGGTCGATGGCGAGGGCCGGTACTGGACCGGTTCGAAGCCGCCGGCGCCGGTCGCCAATGCCCTCGCTCACCATGTCCCGGACTCCCCCCCCCAACTAGCGGCCAGGCTGGCGCTGGTTCACGTCGCGGAGACGGACGATGGGCGCGATCTGGCCCCGGGCGAATGGCTGGTCACAAAAGCCGGCGAACTCCGCCGGTGGGATGGGTTCGTCGCCCGCGGCGAAGGTGCCGCCGAAGCCGCACGGCTGGAGGCCGAGAACCGCCTCGCCGAACTCGAAGTCCTGCTGCCCCCGCGCCGCGATGCGGTGGCTGAAGCGGAAGCGCAACAGACTCTGGCGCAGGATCACCTAGCGTTGTTGCAGCGAGAGCTGATTGCCGACGAGCGTGCTTTGCAGGAAAGCGCCGAGCACGAACGCCGCGCCTTGCGCGCGCTCGACCAGGCCGAGACGGCGCGTGAGCGCCATGCTGCCCGGCTCGAGGAACTGTCGTCAGCGGCCGGTGATCTTGCAGAGCAGCGCAAGGCTGCGGAGGGGGAACTCGCCGGGGCCCGGAAGAAGCGCGCGGTGTTACCGTCGCCCGACGCCGGTCGTGCGACGCTCGATGCCGCGCGGGCACGGCACGAGGCCGCGCGCACCGCACTTCAGGCAGCCACCGCCGAGCTTGCCGCTCACGATCAGGGGCTGGCGGTCGCCCGCGAGCGCACGGCATCGCAGCGAGCCGATATCGCAAGCTGGCAAGCGCGCTCGGGCGAGGCCGCGCGGCGGCTGAGCGACATGACGCGGCGATTCGAGGAAATCGAACAAGAGCGCACGGTTGTCGCAGCCAAGCCTGACGGCCTCATGCGCGAGATCGAACGTGGTGACGAAATTCGCCAGCGGCTCGGCAAGGAACTTGCCAATGCCGAGGCCGCCGTCGCCGAAGCCCAGGCTGCCGCGCAGGCCGCCGATCGCGCTCACGCCGATGCGACCGAAGCCCTTGCCGCCGCGCGCGAGGCCCGGGCCGGTCTCGCCGCCCGTGCGGAGAACGAGGAACAGCGCCGCGAAGAAATGGCCCGCATTTCCGGTGAGCGCTTCCAGTGCCCCCCACCCCTGCTCGGTAGCCGCTTCGAGTTCGAAATCGAGACCGTCAGGAACGCGGGCCTCGAGGGCGAGGAGATGGAGCGGCTCACCGCCGGCCGCGAGCGGATCGGCCCCGTCAACCTCGTCGCCGCCGACGAGCTCGAGCGGATCGAATCGGAACACGGCACCAGCGCGGCCGAGCAAGCCGAGCTCGCCGAGGCGGTCAATCGGCTCCGCGGATCGATCGGCAACCTGAACCGCGAGGGGCGCGAGCGCTTGCGCGTCGCGTTCGAACAGGTCGATGGACACTTTCGCCGTCTGTTCACTCGCCTGTTCGAAGGTGGCCAGGCGCATCTGGCGCTCATCGATAGCGACGATCCGCTTGAGGCCGGCCTCGAGATCTTCGCCCAGCCCCCCGGCAAGCGGCTCCAGTCTCTCACGCTGCTCTCGGGCGGCGAACAAGCGCTGACAGCGATCGCGCTTATCTTCGCGCTCTTCCTGACCAATCCCGCGCCGATCTGCGTGCTCGACGAAGTCGACGCGCCGCTCGACGACGCGAATATCGACCGCTTCTGCGACCTGCTTGATTCGATGGTTGCGGAAACCGACACCCGCTACCTCATCGTCACCCACAATGCCGTGACGATGAGCCGGATGCATCGGTTGTTCGGGGTGACCATGGTCGAGCGCGGCATCAGTCGCCTCGTCAGCGTCGACCTTGGTGAAGCCGAGCTGCTGGCGGCGGAGTAACATTCCGCAAAATCGGAACACCTGCGCGCGCGCCCGGTTCAACTCTCGCAGACTCGAGGAGATTGAAATGGCACAAAAAGGTGCAGGCGGAAATGCGGGTGCAGTGACGGCCAAAGGTGGCGACGGCGCGGCCGGCAGCACCGGCACCGGCCGTGGCGGCGGCAACAATGGCCGCGGATCGCAGTCGGCATCGAAGAAGAGATGACCCGGCAAGAGCGGACAGAAGGCCGGTTGAACGCCTCACGGCCGTTAAACCTGCCACTAGCGCGGCGGGAAACGACCCTCGCCCACTTGCGGAAGCTTCGCCTTAGACGCTAAGCGCTCTGGACAATTTCAGGGACGCCGGCTTAGCGCCGGACAAGAGGGTCGGTCACTTTGCCGCGCAAAATCGTTCTTTCGCTGAGTGCTGCAGCTTGCTGCGCGTTGGTTACCGCCTGTTTCGGTGGCGGGGAGTCGGATACGCCCGCCCCCACTCCGACGCCTACCGGCACCCCCACTCCCTCGCCCTCCCCGACGCCGACTCCCACGCCGACTCCGGTGGCGTTTGGGTTCGACGCTCCGTTCAGCGATTCGATCACCGGCGCATCGTACGTCTACGCCTACTTCCGCCCTACCAGCGGGGGCGCCGAAGTGTGGAGCGACGGCTCGCGGCGCGACGGAACGAGCACCATCAACTATGCTGTCTCGCCCGAGAGCGTGACCTTCACCTGGCCCGACACCGCGGCGCTGCGGACGTTCGTTGCCGCCGACCGGCAGACGGCGACCGCCACGTCGCGCTCCTATCGCAACGGCACCGATGCGCTGCTCATGGAACTGCCGTTTCAGCACGTGCTGATGGTATCGTACGAACGCCAGGATCCTTTCACCCGCGAGAGCGTGCCGGGGACCTTGCGCAGCACGCGGGTCACTCTGTTCTTCAACGAAGTGACGACCAGCGCTGCGATCACCACAGACCTCAGCTATTCCGGCACGGCCAAGGTCGTCGGAGGCAAGCCGGGCACCACACCCCCGGGCGTATTCACTGCGGAACTGTCGACTTTTACCGTCGCGGCCAGCGACAAGAAGATCACCGGCACCATTCGCATCTTCGAGAACGTGAATGGCACTCAGACGCTGCGGGCGGTCCTGCCGATCTCCGGCACCGTGGCGGCTAACAACGCCTTCTCCGGAAACATCGATGACACGGCGAACGGGTTCAAGGGCACTTTCGCCGGGGTCCTAGCCGGGCCTTCGCGCGAAGAGATCGTCATCCTGTTCAACGTGGCGCACACCGACGGGCGTGAATTCGTCGGTTCGCTGATCGGGACCTGACGGCCAGCTTATCGCCCAGCGCCGGCTTCGGAAAACTGGGCCAGCTGCTCTGCATGGGCTGCGATGAAGGCCGGCCGACCCGTGACCCGGGCCACATAGGCCTCGCTCGCCGGCCGCACGCCTCGTGCCCGGACGTCGGGTAGACGCAGGACATCCGCCATCAACAGGTCAGCGACTGTGAATCGGTCGTCGACGAGCCATTCACGCTGGGCGAGCACTGCCTCGAGCTGTGCAAGTCGCTTATCCACCCAGGGTGCCAGAGGGTTCTCGCGGTCGCTGGACAGGCCCAAGAACCACCACGGCACCGCGACCATCTCGACCGAATGGAGTGCAGCGAACAGCCACTGGGCAGTCGCCGCCTCACCCGCCGGATCCCGTGGCATCAGCTTCTCGCTCCGGCGTGCGAGGTGCAGCAGACAGGCGCCACTCTCGAAGATCTCGAGTTCGCCATCGGTCAGGAAGGGAATTTGACCAAAAGGCTGGCGGTCGAGATGATTGGTCTCGCGGCCCTCGAAGGGGACGGTGCGGATCGTGTAAGGCAAACCGGCTTCCCGGCACGCCCAACGCAATCGCAGGTCGCGCACGAAGCCGCGCGGGCCCTCCGGCACCCAGTCGTAAGTCCAGATGACCATGTCGCTCACTGTCATGTCCCGGGGTCGGTCAGGCCTGGAGCGCGTCCGCCAGTCTTGCGCGGATCGCGCGAAGCTTGTCGAGCGTCTCCTGGGGGACGGCCGGAGAGGCTCCGCCCTCGCCCGGCGATCCACCGCTAATCTCCTTCGCCGTCTCCTGCCGAACAGGGCGGTCTCCGGGGCCGAACTCCTTGAGAGCCGCTTTGGCACCGCGCAGGGTATAGCCCTCGCGGTTCACTAGTCGATCGATCTCCCGCACCAGCGCGATGTCTTCCGAGCGGTAGTAGCGCCGGCCACCGCTGCGCTTCAGCGGCTGCAACATCGGGAACTGGCCTTCCCAATAACGCAGCACATGCGCCTTGATCCCGAGCGCGTCGCCGACCTCGCCGATGGTGCGCAGCGCGCCTTCGTCCTTGCCGTCGTCGAAGCTCGCCACGATCGCTAGGTCCTCAATCCTTGGCCACCCGCTCCTTGAGCAGCTGGCTGGCGCGGAAGGTCATCACCCGCCGCGGCGTGATCGGCACCTCGACCCCGGTCTTGGGATTGCGGCCGATCCGCTCCTTCTTGTCACGCAGGACGAACGTCCCGAACCCGGAGATCTTCACGTTCTCGCCGCGCGACATGGCCTGGCACATATGGCGGAGGATCGCCTCGACCAGGTCGAGCGATTCCGCGCGGCTGAATCCCAGCTTGCGGTTGATGGTGTCCGCAAGGTCCGCCCGAGTGAGGGTACCTACTGAACGCATCATGGCGCCAGTTCTCCTGTCAATCTCGCGAACCCGTTTCAGCAACCTATGCTATGGAATTCTACGCGCTCCCGCAACAGCTTATGGCGGAAACTTGTCGATTATCGAGAATTGGGATTACATTCTCACGAGGCTGGCGCCCCAGGTGAAGCCGCCGCCCATCGCTTCGAACATCACCATGTCGCCCGGCTTGATCCGCCCGTCCCGAACGGCGGTATCGAACGCGAGCGGTACCGAGGCGGCGGAGGTGTTGGCATGGCGGTCGACAGTCACCACCACTTTTTCTGAAGGCAAGCCCAGCTTGCGCGCCGTTGCGTCGAGGATCCGCGCGTTGGCCTGATGCGGTACCACCCAGTCTATGTCCTCGGCGGTGAAACCCGTCTCCCTGAGCACGGTCTCGAGCACGGTGGCGAGGTTGACCACCGCGTGGCGGAACACCTCCTTGCCCTTCATCCGCAGCTTGCCGACGGTGCCGGTGGTCGAGGGACCGCCGTCGACATAAAGCAGTTCGTTGTGCGCGCCATCCGCATGGAGCTGGGTATAGATGATTCCCGGCCCGTCCTCGGCGACTTCGCGCGCCTCGAGCACGACCGCACCTGCGCCGTCGCCGAACAGCACGCAAGTCGTGCGGTCTTCCCAATCGAGAATGCGGCTGAAAGTCTCCGCGCCGATCACCAGCGCGCGTTGGGCCATGCCGGTACGCAGCATCGAGTCCGCTGTGGCGAGCGCGAACAAAAAGCCCGAGCATACCGCGGCGACGTCGAACGCGATGCCGCCGTGGCAACCGAGCAGGTCCTGCACTTTGGTCGCGGTGGCGGGAAATGTCTGATCGGGGGTCGCGGTCGCCAGCACGATGAGGCCGATATCGGCCGGGGCGACGCCCGCCGCGGCGAGCGCTCGCCGTGCAGCCTCGGCCGCCAGCGTCGCGGTCGTCTCGTCTTCGCCGGCGATGTGCCGGTTGCGAATGCCGGTACGCTCGACGATCCACTCGTCGGTGGTGTCGATCATCTTCGCGAGCTCGGAGTTCGGCACCGCGCGCTTCGGAAGGGCGGAGCCGCTTCCGGTGACGACCGATCGAATCACGCCGCCTTGCCTTCCGCGCCCGACTTCTTGCCCTTCCCGCCGATCTTGGCGAGGTCGGCGGTGATGCGCTGGGTAAGGTCGTCCTCAAGCAGCCGCGCGGCCACATCCACCGCGTTGGCGACGCCGGCCGCTGTGGCGCTGCCGTGGCTCTTCACGACGACCCCGTTGAGACCGAGGAATACCGCACCGTTATGGTTGTTCGGATCGAGGTGATGCCGCAGGAGCTCGGTCGCCGGGCGCGAGACGAGGAAGCCGAACTTCGAGCGCAGCGAACTGGTAAAGGCGTTGCGCAGAAGATCGGTCACGAACCGCGCGGTGCCTTCTATCGCCTTGAGTGCGATGTTACCCGAGAAACCGTCGGTCACGACCACGTCGCATGTGCCGCGATTGATCTTGTCCGCCTCGATGTAGCCATCGAAGCTGAGCGCGAGGCCTTTGGCAGCCTTGAGCTGCTGCGCGGCGGCCTGCAACTCGTCGGTGCCCTTGAGCTCCTCGGTGCCGATGTTGAGCAGTCGCACGCGCGGTTCCTCGCGGCCGGTAACGATACGCGAATAGGCCGCGCCCATGACCGCGAACTGGACGAGATTGCGGGCGTCGCACTCGGTATTGGCGCCGAGGTCGAGCATGATCACGTCGTTGTCGCCCAGGCTCGGGAGCAGCGCGGCAAGCGCCGGCCGGTCGATGCCGGGCATCGTGCGCAGGGCCAGCTTGCTCATCGCCATCAGCGCGCCGGTGTTGCCGGCACTCACCGCGGCGCCGGCATCGCCCGCTTTCACGGCGTTGACGGCGAGGCCCATGCTGGTCGTCTTCGCGCGGCGCAGCGCGGCGGTCGGCCTTTCCTCGCCGGTCACCACGCCTTCGCAGTGAAGGATCTCGGAAGCGCCGCGCAAGTTCGGGTGCGCTTCGAGCGCGGCCTTGATCCGCGGCTCATCGCCCACCAGCAGGAACTTGAACTTGTCGTGCCGCCGGCGGGCGAGCGCCGCGCCGGAGACCATCGTCTGCACGCCTTCGTCTCCGCCCATCGCATCAACGGCGATACGCGGGAGACTCATGGGCGTTACGATCCTAAACGGCCGTTAGAGGCCGACGGCGATGACTTCGCGGCCGTTGTAATGCCCGCAGGGCATGCACAGGTTGTGCGGCCGCTTGAGCTCACCGCAGTTCGAGCATTCGACGAACGCTTCTACCTTGAGCGCGTCGTGCGCACGGCGCATGCCCCGGCGGGAAGGCGAAGTCTTTCTTTTTGGGACAGCCATGTCGGCACCTGTTCCGTATCTAAATCAACGATATTGCGAGCGCCCTAGGCCAAGCCTCGATAGCGCACAACCCAAAGCGGGGCCGAAAGCGCGGCGAACGAGACCCAGCCGTGGCGGGAAGGCGCGCGCTATAGCGAAAATCGCGGGAGTTGCAACCCGCCGCAGCCCTGCTAGCCAGTCGGCTGAAATGCAGGGGAGAGTGGGCGAATGTTGCTTCCGGTAACTTTGTGCGCGGCGGCGGCCGCGGCGATCATCAATATCTGGCTAAGCCTGCGCGTAGGGCAGATGCGCATCAAGCATAAAGTATCGATCGGCGACGACGCCGGCGGCCCGCTGACCGCCCGGATGCGCGCGCAATTGAACTTCGTCGAGAACACCGCGTTCGTGCTGATCCTGATCGCAGCGATCGAGCTGTCCGGCAAAGGCGAACCGTGGCTCGCGTGGGTGGCGGCGATCTACATGCTCGGCCGCGTGGCGCACGGGCTAGGCATGGATGGCGGCGCGCTCGGAAAAGGACGCTCGATCGGTACGGCGATCACCATGCTGACCCAACTTGCGCTCGCGATCGCGGCAGTGCTCATCGCGCTCGGACAACTCTAGCCAGACTTACTTACAGCGGCAGGCGCATGGCCAGCGCGGGGCCGAAGCGAGTCTCTGCCTCACCCCTGAGATCAAACCCGTTTTCGGCGTAGAATTGTCGCGCGGTGGGGCTGGCTACCACCGTGATCGCGCGAGCCTGTTGGGCCCGGCCCCATTCGATCGCGTGCGCGATCAGCGCCGTGCCGACACCACGGCGCCACCACGCCGGATCAACGAACAGTCCATCGAGTTCGATCTCGCCCCCGTCTCGGAGCAGCAGAACAATGAAACCCGCCACCTCGGCGCCCGACACTGCAACGCGGACCCGCCCCGCCGCAATTTCCCCCTCAGCCAGTTCGATCGCGTCGGGGTGCTCCAGCAGAGCACCGCGATAGTCCTCGAGAGCCAACGAGGCGGTTCGCATCAGGGATTTGAGCAGATCCCGTTCATCGGAGCGCGCCCCGCGTATATGGATGCGCGAGTCCATCGCTAAACGCTTCCGTCAACTCAGCGCGTAGTCGCTGACGAAGGCGTTCGTCTGGCGTTCTCGGCCGAACGTGCTCGTCGGACCGTGGCCGGGGATGAAGGTGACGTCGTTGCCGAGCGGCCAGAGCTTCTGGGTGATCGCGTCGATCAGGTCCTGATGGTTGCCCATCGGGAAGTCGGTCCGCCCGATCGAGCCCTGGAACAGGACGTCGCCGACGATCGCGAACTGGCTAGGCCGGTGGAAAAACACCACGTGTCCTGGCGTATGGCCGGGGCAGTGGATCACCTCGAGCGTCAGTTCGCCGACGGAGACCGTGTCCCCGTCGGCCAGCCAGCGGTCCGGCTCGAACACCTCGGCGTGCATGCCGTACTTGCCCCCGTCCTCGTCGAGCCGGCTGATCCAGAAGCGGTCCGCTTCGTGCGGGCCTTCGATCTTGAGCCCCAGTTCCTTGGCCAGCATGCCCGTCTGCCCGCAGTGATCGAGGTGCCCGTGGGTCACCAGCAGCTTTTCGAGCGTCACGCCGGCCTTGGCGACGCCGGCCTTAAGCCGATCAAGATCGCCGCCGGGATCAACCAGCGCACCCTTCATCGTCCTGGTACACCAGATCAGCGAGCAGTTCTGCTGCAAAGGAGTCACCGGAATAATGGCCGCGCGCATCGGGGGTGTGGAAGTGTCCATGGCGACGAGGTGACGACGAAGGCGAATTATTGCAAGCCGGGGACATAGCTTGGCGGTAGGAAGCGCCTGCCCGCCGATGGTGGCACGGGCATCGAGATGGGGGCCATGAATGGACGGCGTTCGGGATCTAGTCGACTATTACGCCCTGCTGCGGGTCGATCCCGGGTGCACCGCCAGGACGCTCGAAGTGGCGTACCATTATTATGCCAAGCTCTATCACCCCGATAACCCGGACACGGCAGACGTCGACAAGTTCACAGGGGTGATCGAAGCCTACAAGGCGCTGCGAGATCCGCAGGAACGCGCCGAGTACGACCGCAAGCACCGGGAGGCTTTCGGCTCGGCTCCTTCTGCGGTCCCCTTCGAGAACGGCCAGCGGATCGACGAGCGCACCGCCCTCAACGATGCCGATATCCACACCCGGATCCTGCTCGGCCTCTACAAGCGGCGGCGCGAAAAGGCGACCGACGCGGGCATCGCCGGATGGCTGGTGCAAGAGACGCTCAATTGCACCGACGACGAATTCGATTTCCACATCTGGTATCTCAGGGCGAAGGGCTTCGTCGACATTACCGAGCAGGGAACCCTGGCCATCACCATCGCGGGGGTCGACCATGTGATCGCCTCATCGCAAGCCAGCGTGCGCGAGAAACTGCGGTTGGCGCACCTGGACGAGGCGGGCGCGCGGGTTTCCACTCCGCCGCCCGAAGCCGCCAACTAGATCCGCCCGCTCTTCCACACGACGCGGCCGACGATCTCCAACTCTCCCAACGGAACCTCGACCGCCGGGTAGGCTGCGTTCTGGCTGAGAAGCAGCGCGCGCCCCGCCCCCGCGGGTGCGAGACGCTTTACCATCAGCGCATCGCCCAGGCGCACCACATGCACGCCGTCGCGCAGCGCACGCTGGGCGCGGTCGACGAGAATCTCGTCGCCGTCGTGGAGCAGCGGCTCCATCGAATCGCCCTGCACGCGGATGGCAGAAAGCCGCGCGCCGGCGAGACCTTGTTCGCGCAACCAGGTGCGCGAGAAGCGAAATGAATCGAACGGCCGCTCATCGGCACCGAGTGCACCCGGCCCCGCCGCCGCGCCGAGCGGGAGCCGTGGCACATCGACCCAATCGCCCCGCGGGCGAGCGGCAGAAAATTCCTCTTCCGCGCCCAGCACCGATTCGCCGACCCCGAGGAACTGGGCCAGGATGCGCCGGTCGCGCTCTTCCAGCTTGCGCGGGCTGCCCTTGCGGATGAACTGCTGCAAGTAACTGGTATTGCGACCGATCATCTCCGATAACCCGGCAAGGCTCACCCCTTGCGCTTGCGCCAGATCGAGCAGGCGGCGGCGTGGTCCGGTTACGGAAGCGTCAATCATATTTCCTTCCTACGCGTAGGATTTTTCCTAGACAAGTAGGATTTCGCATGGTCGTCATGGACCTCGCCCGCACCAACGAGTCGAACCGGTCGAGAGAGTCGCATGCTGATTCGCACCATAGAGAAATTTCTTCGGGAAACCGAAATGCCCGCCACCAAGTTCGGCCGCCTCGCGGCGAACGATCCGCGCCTCGTGCTCGACTTACGGATGGGCCGCGAACCGCGCCCTGCGCTTAAATCGCGCGTGGAACATTTCATGAACACCTATCGGGAGATCGCACATGCCGGATAATTCGGGAGGTCCGCCCCGCCGCGCGGTCCGCAGTTCAGCTGAGCGGTTGCGCGAGGCGTTGTCCCGCCTGGCGGGCGGACAAGGCGAAATCTTGCGCATGTCCCAACGGGCATGGGCGAGCATCACCTTCGAGGGCGCCCGGCACACGATTGACATCGTTTTCCGCGGCGTTCCGGCGGTCGAAACCGGCGAAATATTCATCGCCGCCCTGCCCGACCACGAATTCGTCATTCCCGGCCAGCTCGTCGCCGAAGCGACGGTCACCGCAGTCGACCACCAGTTAGTGCCGGTGCCGAAGATGGCGGTGACGTGCGAACTGCTGCTGCTGAGGGATGCCTGATCTGGAGTTTTTGGTGTATACTTCGTGTAACCTTTGGCGCTTAGCCGGCGCTCTCGCGCCGGATCACCAGGTTCCGGATTTCGCTCATGTCTTCCATCGCGAAGCGTATGCCCTCACGCCCCAGGCCGGAGTCCTTGACCCCGCCGTAGGGCATGTTGTCCACGCGGTAGCTGGGCACGTCATTGACCACGATCCCGCCGACGTCGAGCATGTCCCAAGCCTCGAGCACCTTGTGGATGTCGCGCGTGAATATGCCGGCCTGGAGGCCGAACTTGCTGTCGTTGACGACGTTGAGCGCCTCGTTCCACTCGGTGAACCTGGCGAGGTTGGCGAGCGGGCCGAAGGCTTCCTCGCGGTTGGCCGAGCAGTTGTCCGGCACGCCTTCCAGCAGCGTGGCTTCGAGCATGTTGCCGGTCCGCTGGCCGCCGCACAGCAGCGTAGCGCCGCCCGAAACGGCCTCGTCGATCCAGCCCTTGAGGCGGGTGGCTTCCTTCTCGGAGATCATCGGGCCGATGAAGGTGTTGCGGTCGTGCGGGTTGCCAGCGACCAACGTCTTTGCCTTGGCCACAAGCATGTCGCGGAAGCGGTCGTAGATGTCGGCGTGGATGAGGATGCGCTGGACGCCGATGCAGCTCTGCCCGCTCTGGTAGAACGCGCCGAAGATCACCCGCTCGAGCGCGTGATCGAGGTCGGCGTCCTTGTCGACGATCACCGCCGCGTTGCCGCCGAGTTCGAGCACGACCTTCTTCTTGCCGGCCTTGGCCTTGAGGTCCCAGCCGACGCCCGGTGAGCCGGTGAAGCTGAGCAGCTTCAGCCGCTCGTCGGTGGTGAACAGGTCCGCGCCATCCCGGCTGGCGGGGAGGATCGAGAACGCCCCTTCGGGCAGCACGTCGCACTCGGCGAGCACCTCGCCCATGATGATCGCGCCGAGCGGCGTGAGGCTGGCGGGCTTCATCACGAACGGGCAGCCCATGGCGATCGCCGGGGCGATCTTGTGCGCCGCGAGGTTCAGCGGGAAGTTGAACGGCGAGATGAAGCTGCACGGCCCTATCGGCACTCGCTTCCACATCCCCATGTAGCCCTTGGCGCGGGGGCTGATGTCGAGCGGCTGAACCTCGCCGTAGTTGCGGGTCGCCTCCTCGCTGGCGATGCGAAAAGTGTCGATCAGCCGGGTAACCTCGCCCTCGGCGTCTTTGATCGGCTTTCCGGCTTCCACGCACAGCGCATGGGCGAGCTCGTCGAAGCGCTCCTGGAACCGCGCAACGCAGTGCTGCAGCACCTGCTGCTTCTCATAGCTCGCGAGCCGCGCCATCGGCTCCGCCGCGCGAACCGCGCCCGCGATCGCCTCGTCGATCACGTCGGGCGTGGCGAGCGCGGTGCGGAAGGCGACCTCGCCGGTGAACTTGTCGGTCACCGCCAGATCGATGTTCGGCTGCGCGGCCTTGTTGTTGAGGTAGAGCGGGTAGGTTTGCCTAAGTCGGACCATCGAAACCTCGATTCAAAAGAACCTCGTCATTCCCGCGAAAGCGGGAATCCATCTCCGAGGCTCGCACCCGGCGCAACCGGTCGGGAGCTGGATCCCCGCTTTCGCGGGGATGACGAAAAAGGGTCAAAGAGCCCGCGACAACTCCTTGATGTCCTTGTTCAATATCTGGTCGTTCTCGGCGTAGTCCACCGGGCAGTCGATCAGGTGCACTCCCGGCGTGTCGCGGCAGTGGGCGAGGACCTCGCGCAAGTGATCGCTGCTTTCGACCCGGTGCCCGGAAGCACCGTAGCTTTCGGCATACTTGACGAAGTCGGGGTTGCCGTACGTGAGGCCGAAGTCCTCGAAGCCCATGTTGGCCTGCTTCCAGCGGATCATACCGTAGGCGTCGTCACGCAGGATGAGCACCGTGAGATTGAGCCCGAGGCGGACCGAGGTCTCCATCTCCTGGCTGTTCATCATGAACCCGCCGTCGCCGCAGATCGCCATGACCTTGCGCTCGGGATAGAGCATCGCGCTCATCATCGCGCTCGGCAGGCCGGCGCCCATCGTCGCCAGCGCGTTGTCGAGCAGCACGGTGTTGGGGAGATACGCGGTATAGCCGCGGGCGAACCAGATCTTGTAGACCCCGTTGTCGAGGCAGATGATCCCGTCGCGGGGCATGCATTCACGGACCTGATGCACCAGGTGCGGCGGGAAGATCGGGAAGCGTGCATCGGCCGCGAGCTTGTCGGTGTGCTCCACCTCCGCCCGCCGGTACGCGAGCATGTGGTCGAAGTCCCACGAGCGGTTGGGGGTTATGTCTTCCTTGATCTGCCAGATGGCGTTGGCGATGTCGCCGATCACCTCGACCTGCGGGAAGTAGACCGGATCGACCTCGGCGGTGCGGGTCGAGACGTGGATGACCCGCGCCCCGCCGTTTTTCATGAAAAACGGCGGCTTCTCGATCACGTCATGGCCGACGTTGATGATGAGATCGGCGTCGTCCACCGCGCGGTGGACGAAGTCACCGGCCGAGAGCGCTGCGCAGCCGAGGAACTTGGGATGCCGCTCGTCGATCACGCCCTTGCCCATCTGGGTGGTGAGGAACGGGATGCCGGTTTTCTCGACGAACTGTTCGAGCATCCGCCCGCAAAGCTTGCGATTGGCACCTGCGCCGATGACCAGGACCGGAGCCTTCGCCTTTTCGATCGCCTCGACCGCCTGGCGCACCGCCTTGGGCTCGGCCGAGGGACGGCGCGCGATCGAACGCGCGATCGGCCGGGAGTCGGTTTTCTCCTCGGCGATGTCCTCGGGGAATTCGAGGTGCACCGCTCCGGGCTTCTCCTCCTCCGCCAGTCGGTAGGCCTCGCGCACACGGCTCGGTATGTTGTCGCCGGCTGCAAGCTGGTGGGTGTACTTGGTGATTGGCCCCATCATCGCGACCACATCAAGAATCTGGAACCGACCCTGCTTCGATTTCTTGATCGGCTTCTGGCCGGTGATCATCATCATCGGCATCCCGCCGAGCTGGGCATAGGCCGCGGCGGTGACGAAGTTGGTCGCCCCCGGACCCAGCGTGGCGATGCACACGCCGGTCTTGCCGGTGTGGCGACCGTAAGTCGCCGCCATGAAGCCGGCCCCCTGCTCGTGGCGGGTCAGGATCAGCTTGATCTGCTTCGAGCGGCTGAGCGAGTCGAGGAAGTCGAGGTTCTCTTCCCCAGGGACGCCGAAGATGTACTCGCACCCCTCCGCCTCGAGACATTCGATGAAGAGGTCCGATGCCTTCTGCTTGCCGTCGCTCATGCCCACTCCCCCCGGATCGGAAGCGGGAGACTTATCAAGCGTTAGCGGCGGAGTCTTGTATCAATAACCGCGCCGGGGATCGAAGATCGGCGCGAGGGGCTCGCCGGCGACGTAGCAACGGCAGTTCTCGACGAACCTGGCCGCCGAGCGCATGAACATCTTCGATTGCGCGCGGCCCGAGAGGTGCATGGTAATTTGCGCGTTATCGAAGCCCCATAGCGGGTGATCGGACGGCAGTGGCTCGGGCGTGGTCACGTCAAGCAGCGCACCGCCGATGGCCTTGGCTCCGAGCGCCGCGACTAGGGCCTCCTGATCGACCACCGCGCCGCGGGCGATGTTCACCAGCACCGCGCTGTCCTTCATCGCCGCGAGCTCGGCAGCGCCGATCATCGCGTCGGTCTCCGGGGTCGCTGGCACCGCGAGAATGACCCAGTCGAATGTGCCAAGCTGGTCGCGCCACTGATCGGGGCCGAGCGCCCCCTCGCCCGAGCGCCGGACCGGCACCACCTCGACATCGAACGCTTCGAGCCGGGTCTTGATCAGCCCCCCGATCGCTCCCATCCCAAGCAGCAGCGCCCGGCTGCCGGCCAGCTCGAGCTTGCCAGGCGAATCGAGCAGCCATTCGTGCCGGTCCTGCGCGCGAACGACGTCGCGATAGCCCTTGGCATGTGTCAGCATCAGCATGACAACGTACTCGGCGATGGTGATCGCGTTGATCCCCGCGCCATTGGTGATTGTGACCTCGCGCTCGATCAGCACGTCCATCGGCAGGAAATCGAGCCCGGCATAGATCGAGTTGAGCCACTTGAGCTTGCCGGCCGCGCGCACCGCCTCGATCATCGGCTCCTTCTTGTCGAGATCAAACCAGCCGATCTCGGCCTCGGGTGCGAGCGCCAGCAGTTCCTCTACCGATCCGTACCAGCGTGGCTCGATCTCAGGCGGCAGGTGCGGTTCGACGAGCGGGCGAACGAGGCCCGAGAGCACCGCGACGGTCATAGCTTCCACTCCCACCCCAGCGCATCGCCGTCCATTACCTCGACGCCCTTCGCGGCAAGCTCGTCGCGGATTGCGTCGGATGCGGCGAAGTCCTTGTCGGCGCGCGCCTGCTTGCGGCGGGCGATCAGGCGGTCGATCTCCGCCACCTCGATTGGCGCTTCGGCGGGGTCGAGGCGCAAGTCATGCCGGGTCAGCCCCAGTAAATTCAGTCCCAGCAGATCGTCGGCGGCGCGCACCAGCTGTATCCGCTTGGCGGCCGGCAGCTTCTTGTTGCCGAGCATCGCCTCGACCGCGGTTAGAACTTCGGGCGTGTTGAGGTCGTTCGAGATCGCCTCGTCGAACAGGCCGCGCTCCTCCTCGCTCAGCGGAAAGCTGCCCTCGGGCTGCTTGCTGTACGCCATAGCGGACTTAAGCTTGTCGACCGCCATCACCATCCGTTTGAGCCGCACCAGCGCCGCGCCCAGCCCTTCCCAGGTGAACTCCAGCTCGCTGCGGTAGTGCGCCTGCAGGCACAGCAGGCGATAGGCGAGCGGGTGGTAGCCCCGGTCGATCAGGGCCTGAAGGGTGAGGAACTCCCCAGTCGATTTCGACATCTTCCCCCGCCGGTCGACGAGGAAGTTGTTGTGCATCCAGATGCGCGCACCGCTGTCGGGCCCGCAGGCGTGCGCCTGGTTCTGGGCGATCTCGTTGGGGTGGTGGATCTCGCGGTGGTCGATCCCGCCGGTATGGATGTCGAACGGGTGGCCGAGCAGCTCGGCGCTCATTACCGAGCACTCGATGTGCCATCCTGGCGCGCCGCGGCCCCACGGCGAATCCCACTCCATCTGCCGGTTCTCGCCAGGCGGGGTGGTGCGCCAGATCGCGAAGTCGGCGGCGTGGCGCTTGCCCTCCACACTGTCGATTCGGCTCTCGCCTTCGTCGGTAGAAGCGCGCGCGAGCCGGCCGTACCCGGGCACGGTTGAGACGTCGAAATAGAGCCCGCTGTCGAGCCGGTAGCAGTGCTTCGCCTCGATCGCCTGTCCCCACGCGATCATCGCCTCGACGTATTCGGTGGCGCGCGGGTGGGCCAGTGGGCGGACGTTGAGCCGCTTAAGATCGCCCTCGAATACCTCCTGGTAATGCCGCGCGATGTCCCACGCCGACTTGCCCTGGCTGGCGGCCGCCTTCTCCATCTTGTCGTCGCCCGCATCGGCGTCGCTGGTCAGGTGGCCGACGTCGGTGATGTTGACCACGTGGGTCAGCCGAAAGCCCTTGTAGCTGAGGGCCCGCCCCAGCGTGTCGGCGAACACATAGGCGCGCATGTTGCCGACGTGCTGGTAATTGTAGACCGTCGGCCCGCACGAATAGACCCGCGCCTCGCCCGGGTGGATGGCCTCGAATGTCTCGAGGGTGCGGGTGAGCGAGTTGAACAGCTTGAGGTCGGTCATCGCGGGCGAGTTAGCCTAGCCCGGCGAACGGTCAATCCCATCCCTCCCAACGCACCGCTTCGTCCAGCGGCGCGCGGGCGACGGGGAAGCAGTTCACCGGCGCGTCCGGGTCGCGGTAGCCGATCGCCATCCCGCAGAAGAAGATGTGTTCCTCCGGGATCGCCACGACCTCGCGGATCTGCTTCGAGTAGACCGCCCACGCCTCCTGCGGGCAGCTGTCGAGCCCCTCCTCGCGCAGCAACAGCATGATCGTCTGCAGCCACATGCCGATATCGGACCACTGCGGCGGACCCATATACTTTGGCGTGTGGACCAGCATCAGCACCGGCGCGCCGAAGGCCTCGAAATTGCGCGCGAACCACATTAGCCGCGCCGCCTTGTCCTCGCGCGGGATCGCGAGCGCGCCGTACATATCCTCGCCGATCCCGCGCCGACGGGTCTCGTAGGCGCCGTCGAGTTCGGGCGGATAAACGTGATACTCCGGGGCGAACGCGGCACGGCCCTGCGGTAAATCCTCGGCCACCCGCGCCAGCAACCGCGCCAGCGGATCGCCAGTCAGCACCACCCCGTGCCACGGCTGCGTGTTGCCTCCGGAGGGAGAGCGCTGCGCCGTTGTCAGGACCCGCTCGAGGATGGCGCGGTCCACCGGCCGATCCGTGAACGCGCGGATCGAACGCCGGCTGGCGACGGCTTCGGCGACCTCCATCAATCCGCCTCGAACAGTTCGGCCAACTGCTCGGTGATCGTCCCGCCGAGTTGCTCGACATCCATGATCGTGACCGCGCGCTTGTAATAGCGGGTGACGTCGTGGCCGATGCCGATGGCGACCAGCTGCACCGGCGACTGCTTCTCGATCCAGTCGATCACTTTGCGCAGGTGCTGCTCGAGGTAACCCGCGCTGTTCACGCTCAAGGTGCTGTCGTCGACCGGGGCGCCGTCGGAAATGACCATCAGGATGCGGCGGTCCTCGGTGCGGGCGAGCAGGCGCTCGTGCGCCCAGAGCAGCGCCTCGCCGTCGATGTTTTCCTTGAGCAGACCCTCGCGCATCATCAGCCCAAGGTTGCGCCGCGAGCGCCGCCAGGGCTCGTCGGCTTTCTTGTAGATGATGTGGCGCAAGTCGTTGAGGCGGCCGGGCTGCGCGGGCTTTCCTTCGGCGAGCCAGGCCTCGCGGCTCTGCCCGCCTTTCCATGCCCGGGTGGTGAATCCGAGCACCTCGGTCTTGACCCCGACCCGCTCGAGCGTTCGCCCCAGAATATCGGCGCTGATGGCGGCGATGCTGATCGGCCGCCCACGCATCGAGCCCGAATTATCGATCAGTAGCGTGACGACGGTGTCCTTGAACTCGGTCTCGCGTTCGACCTTGTAGCTCAGCGAATGACCCGGGCTGATCACGACCCGGGCGAGCCGTGCCGCATCGAGCAGCCCTTCCTCCTGGTCGAAGTCCCAGCTGCGGTTCTGCTGTGCCATCAGGCGGCGCTGAAGGCGGTTGGCAAGGCGGGTAACCACGCCCTGAAGCCCCGTGAGCTGACTATCGAGATAGGCGCGTAGCCGGTCGAGCTCTTCGGGATCGCACAACTCGGGCGCCTCGACGACCTCGTCGAACTTGGTGGTCCACGCCTTGTAGTTGAAGCCTTCTGGAATGTCGGTCCACGGGCGGTTGGGGCGCACGGGCATCATGCCCTCTTCGCCCTCATCCGCGGGCTCGCCGTCGGACATGTCGTCCTCGGACGACATCTCGCTCTCGCCCTCGCCGTCGTCGTCGCCTTCGCTAAGCTCGCCGGCCATCTCGGTCGATTGCGGGTCGCCCTGCCCCTCGTTGTCGTCCTCGCCCTCGTCTTCCTCCTCGCCTTCGGGGTCGTCGCCGTCGTCGTCCGTGCTGTCGGACGGGTCGGTCTCGTCAGGCAAAGTCAATTCGAGATGGCGTAGGAGATCAAGCGCAAGACCCTGAAAAGCCTTCTGATCGCCGAGCTGACCGGCGAGTGCCTCGAAGTCCGCGCCGGCGCGTTCCTCGATCCACTGGCGGACCATCTCGACCCCCGCGGCCGCTCGCAGCGGGATCGGCTGGCCAGTGAGTTTCTCGCGCAGGATCAGCCCCAGCGCGGTGGGCACCGGCACGTCTTCGGCGCGCATCGCCCGGGTGATCGGGTCGCCTGCGGTGCGCAGTTCCATCGCCGCGTCAAGATTCGCGCGTATGCCGTTGTAATCGTTCGCCCCGAGCGCCTCGTAGCGAACCATTTCGACCACGTCGTAGCTCGCTCGCGCGACCGGCTCGAACGGCGCCCCACGCGCGTGCAGCGCCTCGTCGTGATGGCGCAGCCGGAGGGCGAAGCCGTCGGCCACTCCGCGCGCCTCTCGCGCCTGATCGGGGGGGAGTGAACGGCCCGGCAGCGGCACCCGCATCTGCTTGCCGCGCACCGTGGGGGTGTCCGCGCTCCATGCGACCTCCACCTCCGGCTCGTGCGCGAGCGCGCGGCTGGCGCCGGTCAGCGCATGCTTGAAACGATCGAGGGGCGTTTCGTCGGCCATTGAAACTGCGCGCGCCTGTCTCTCTATTTGTCATCCTGAACTCGTTTCAGGATCTATCTCTCCGGGCTTCCGTCGCCCGATCGAGCCTCGGCATTTGCCGCACCATGGACCCTGAAACAAGTTCAGGGTGACGATCTTGGGCCAGGGCTAGATGGACTGACCGGTCTTCGCCCAGTCCGACAGGAAGCCCTCGATGCCCTTTTCGGTTAGGACGTGCTTGAACAGTCCGCGGATTACCGCCGGCGGCGCGGTCATCACGTCGGCGCCGATCCGCGCGGCCTCTAGCACGTGGATTCCGTGGCGCACGCTCGCGACGAGGATTTCGGTGCCGAACTGGTAGTTGTCGTAGATCAGGCGGATGTCGCGGATGAGGTCCATCCCGTCGAACCCATTGTCGTCATGCCGGCCGACGAACGGCGAGATAAAGGTCGCCCCCGCCTTCGCCGCGAGCAGCGCCTGGTTGGCGCTGAAGCACAGGGTGACATTGACCATTGTCCCCTCGCCGGTGAGCGCGCGGCAGGTCTTGAGGCCGTCGATCGTCAGCGGCACCTTGATGCAGACGTTATCCGCGATCTTTCGAAGGATTTCCGCCTCGCGCATCATCTCGGCGTGGTCGAGCGCGACCACCTCGGCGGAGACCGGCCCATCGACGATCCCGCAGATTTCCTTGGTCACTTCCATGAAGTCGCGGCCCGACTTGTGAATCAGCGACGGGTTGGTGGTGACACCGTCGACCAGGCCCGCCTCGGCCAGCTCGCGGATGTCGGCGATCTCGGCGGTGTCGGCGAAGAATTTCATATCGGGAAGGGCTCCGGTAGTGCGATTCCCGGATGCCTTACCGATTAGGCCGGGACGCGGCTAGAGCCGCGCGCCGACCCCGAACGCACCCATGATCAGCGGATCGCGAGTGCTTTCTGGATTCGCGCGGATGAAGCTCTCTTCGCGGCCGATCTCGCTCCAGATGACATCGTCGACGCGAGTCGCAAAGGTCCGCGCCGCGCCCCCGATGTCGACCCCGGTGAGCGCCCCGAGCGCCTCTCCCACGAGCGGGTCGTTGGCGACCCGCAGGCCGTTGCCGATGCCCGGCAGCATCGCATCAACCAGCGCGAAGCCCATCTCCTGGCGCAAGAAGCTCGTCGCCGCGGTCGGCCCGCCGCGAATCAAGTCGACCGCGTTGGCGAAGCCGATCGTGCGAACGGTGTCGGCGACGATCGGCGCGGCGCGCTGGGCGGCGTCGAACGCCACCGGCGCAAGCGCGTCGGCCAGCCGGTCCTTGAACAGCGCCGAGGTCAGGATGCGGTTGAGCACCCCGCCGCGGGCGCCGAGGAACTGGTCGAACCCGAGCTGCGCGATCTGCTGGTCCCAGAACCCGCCCGACGCGGTCATCCGCTGAAACGCGTTGCCGGTGGAAAGATAGAGCAGCCGTGCGATGGCGTCGGTAAAGCTGAACCCGCCGAAACCGCTGGTGCAGGCGGGCAGCGCAAGCACGCCGCCCGTAGCCAGAGTGCCGGCCAGGAAGCGGCGGCGATGGAGAATGGTGGAAATCTGTTCGGTCATTGCTTCAGTCCTCAACCTTGCCGCTCCACCCCGGCGGTGCCCATATGGGCCTTGAACATGAACCGCGCCCGACTGCTCATCTTCAACGCCGCGCTCGGCCCGCTCGACTACCGCGTTCCGGAAGGGATGCACGTCGAGCCGGGGTCGGTCGTTGTCGCGCCGTTGGGGTCCCGCCAGATCGTCGGGATAGTCTGGGAACCTGAACGGCTCTCCGCGAGCGAGGTTCCGGAGGCCAAGCTGCGTCCGCTGGCGGCCGTGCTGCCGGTGCCGCCGCTGCGCGCCGAGCTCAGGCGGCTGATCGAATGGACGGCGGATTACTACTGCGCCTCGCTCGCTGCGGTCGCGCGGATGGTCCTGGCGAGTGGCGGCGCGCTCCGCGGACCGGCGACGATGACCGAATATCGCCTCAGCGGCGGCACTCCGGAGCGGCTCACCCCGCAGCGGCTGGCGGCGATCGAGGCGCTGGAAGGGGAGCAGGCGACGATCCGCGAACTCGCCGGCATCGCGGGGGTCAGCGAGGGCGTGCTGCGCGGGCTCGTAAACCAGGGCGTGCTCGAGCCGGTGCAGGTCGATTGTGACAAGCCATATCCTGCAGCACGCGCGGACTACGCCGTTCCAGTGCTATCAGACATTCAAAGTGCCGTAAGTAAGCGCTTCATTGACAGTGTTCGGGCTCGCGAATTCAAGCCGTTCCTGCTCGACGGGGTGACCGGCTCGGGCAAGACGGAGTGCTACCTCGAAGCGGTCGCGGCGGCGCTCGAAATGGGCCGGCAAACCCTTGTTCTGTTGCCGGAAATCGCGCTGACCGAGGCCTTTCTGCGCCGTTTCGAGGACCGCTTCGGCACCCCTCCGGTGGTCTGGCACTCGAGCCTCAAGTCCACCGAACGCCGCCGCGCCTGGCGCGCCATCGCCGCCGGCACCGCCCAAGTCGTGGTCGGCGCCCGCTCCGCATTATTCCTGCCTTATCAGAACCTTGGCCTGATCGTCGTCGACGAGGCGCACGAGGTCAGCTTCAAACAGGACGAAGGCGTCCGCTACAATGCCCGCGACGTGGCCGTCATGCGCGCCCGCTTCGAGAGCTTGCCGGTTATCCTCGCCAGCGCCACCCCCGCGCTCGAAAGCCTCCAGATGGCCGAGAGCGGGGTTTACGAGCGGCTGGTGTTGGACGATCGCTACGGCGGCGCGAAGCTGCCCTCGATCGACACCGTCGATCTCACCGAAGAAAAGCCCGCGCGCGGCCGCTGGCTTGCCCCACGGTTGGTCGCCGGAATGGAGGAACGGCTGGCCCGCGGCGAGCAATCGCTGCTGTTCCTCAACCGCCGCGGTTACGCACCGCTGACACTGTGCCGCAACTGCGGCTTCCGCTTCCAGTGCCCGAACTGCACCGCCTGGCTGGTGGAGCACCGCCTTTCGCGCAGGTTGGCCTGCCACCACTGCGGGCACGAGACTCCGCCGCCCCCGACCTGCCCCGAATGCGGTGAGCCCGACTGCCTGGTCGCCTGCGGCCCGGGGGTGGAGCGGATTGCCGACGAGGTGGCGGAGCTGTTCCCGGAAGCGCGGGTCGCGGTGGTCACTTCCGACACCATCAACTCGCCCGACAAGGCAGCCGAGTTCGTCGCCATGGCCGAAGCTGGCGCGATCGATGTCATCGTCGGCACCCAGCTCGTCACCAAGGGCTTTCACTTCCCCGAACTGACGCTGGTGGGGGTGGTCGACGCCGACCTCGGCCTCGAAGGCGGCGATTTGCGCGCGGCGGAGCGGACCTACCAGCAGGTTGCCCAAGTCGCGGGACGTGCCGGGCGCGGGGCCAAGCCGGGCGAGGTGCTGATCCAGACTCGACACCCCACGGCATCCGTCATTGCAGCGCTCGCCGCAGGCGACCGCGATGCTTTCTACGAAGCCGAAACCGAAGCCCGCCGCTACGCGGGAGCCCCACCGTTCGGGCGCTGGGCCGCGCTAATCGTTTCGAGCGAGGACGAGGCGGAAGCCAAGGAAGCGGCGCGCCTCATCGGCGGCACCCAGCCGAGCGTGCCGGATGTGGCCATCCTCGGGCCGGCGCCTGCCCCCTTGAGCCTGCTGCGTGGCCGCTATCGCTATCGCCTGCTGCTCAACGCCCGTCGCAGCGCGCAGGTGCAGGAGGTCATCCGCGACTGGCTCGCCCCCTTGCGTTTCCCTCCCGGCGTGCGAGTGTCGATCGACATCGATCCATACAGTTTCGTCTGAGGGGAAACCGCCATGCTGACCGTCCACCACCTGCGCATCTCGCAGTCCGAGCGGATCGTCTGGCTGTGCGAGGAGCTGGGGCTCGATTACGACTTGAAGCTCCACACCCGCCGGAGCGACAACAACCTGGCGCCGGACGAATACAAGGCGCTGCACCCGATGGGCATTGCCCCGGTCATCACCGACGGCGACCTCGTGCTGGGCGAGAGCGGGGCGATTTGCGAGTACATCGATCGCAAGTATGGCGGCTCGCGCCTATCGCCGGGCCCGGATAGCCCCGATTTCGCGAGCCACCTGTTCTGGTTCCACTTCTCCAACGCGACCTTCATGGCCAACGGCATGATGGGCCTCGTCGCCCGGCGGCTTGGCGCCGATCCGCTGCCCGATTTCGTCGGGGACCGCACGGGGAAGGCGTGGGGACTCGCGGAGAAGCGCGTGGGCGAAGCGGAATTCTTCGGCGGATCGCAGCTTACCACTGCAGACATCATGATGGGTTTCAATCTCACCACCTCGCGGATGTTCGGCGGCGCGGATCTGGCGGATTACCCGAACATAGCTGCCTACCTCCAGCGGATCGGCGAGCGGCCGGCTTACCGGCGCGCGATGGAGAAGTGCGAGCCCGGAATGACCCCGAAGCTGGACTAGCCCTCCCGAGCCAGGCGGCGTCGCACCCACCATGGGCGCACGAGGTTGCCTCGTCGCGCCGCAAGGACAACGAACCACACGCCGACCGCCGTCGCCAGCACCAGCGCCACGATCGACGCCTCCACCCCGAAGGCTCCCCCGGAAATTAGGTCAGGCCCGGCGCTACGGGATTCGATCATCCCGTCGACCGCAATTCCCGAAACCGGCACATCCCACAGATAGCCCTGCGTCACGTTCCAGCCGAAGTGGATGCCGACGGCGAGCCACAGGTTGCGCGTCAGCATATAGGCCCCGCCGAGCAGCACGCCCGCTTCGAGGGCGATAGCGGTGGAGCTGAACACGCTGGCGTTGGGGTTGGTCGCGTGGCCGAACCCGAACAGGGCAGAGCTCAGCACGAGGGCAAACCAGCTCCCCCCGAATTCCTCCAGGAAACGGAAAAGAACCCCGCGCACCAGTATTTCTTCGAGAAATGCGGCTTGCAGACCGGCGCCCAGCAATACGGTCGGCCAACTGGTGCTGCCGCCCCAGCCTTCGATCCGATAGCCGCCTAGCAACGCCACGAGGCCGACGATCGCGCTCATTAGGAGCGCGGCGAGGAGAGCCCCCCGCCAGCCATCGTTCGCCCGTCTGTCGGACGGCAAGTCGTCTTTGGGTCGTTCGCCGAGGCGCGCCACGAGAAGCTTGAGTGCAATCACAGATGCCAGGGCCGAGACGATCGCGATGAGCGAGTCCTCCACCTGCTTTGGCATCGCTTCCAGCGGTGCCATCTCGAGCAAAGCCAACGGAACCGCCATTGTCACCATGACGGCCAGCAGGCCGAGCACAAGAGCGACCAGCGGGAACTCGGCGACGCGGCGCCACCTGGACTTTGTTGCCGTTGTGTCGGTGGTTTCCCCCCGAGCTTCAATTTCCACGCCGCCCCCCTCTTCGTTGCTCCCCGACAGGGGTCGCATTCGGATGGCGCTGTCAACCGGCGTAGGCAGGCACTCCCCCGCCAAACACAGCTTTGGCTTCGCTCGCCAACCAGGCCATCGCGGCCGCCCACGGGCCGTGCCCGAAGCTGATGCGCGCGACGCCGAGCGCCGCAAGCTCGGCCATCGTCCCCCTGCCCGGAGCCCAGAGAACATTGACCGGCAACGGCGAGCGCTCGCAGATTTGCGCGATGGTCGGGTGGTCGCCGAGGAACGGCACGAACAGGCTACCGGCGCCGGCTCGGGCATATGCTTCGGCTCGCTCGATGACCGCGTCGATCAGGTGCGGCGTATAGTCTTCGGCCTTGCGTCCAAGGTAGACGTCCGTGCGCGCGTTGACGTGGATGCCGATCGAGGCTGCTGCAGCTACCCGTCCGGCGGCTTCGTCGAGCTCGATGAGGGAGGTTTTTCCCGGCATCCGGTCCTCCAGGTTGATCCCCACTGCGCCAGCCTCGCGGGCCTGGCCGATCGAGCGCTTCACCTCGTCCGGTGTGTCGCCGTAACCGGCTTCCATGTCGATCGTTACCGGCAGTTCGGTGACGGACACGATCCGTCGCAGGTTCTCGAGCGCGACCTCGAGCGGGAGCGTCTCGCCATCCTTGAACCCGTTGGTCTCGGCCACCGCGTAGCTGCCCGTGGCGATCGCCCTGGCACCCGCGTTCGCCACCGCCTTGGCCGAGCCGGCGTCCCAGATGTTGAACAACACCAGCGGATCGCCCGGCACGTGCAGCGCGCGGAAAGTGTCGACCTTGTCCATCATTCCACTCCCTCGCGTTTCAGAAGTTCGCGCTTGATATCGAGTCCATAGGCGTAGCCGCCCAAATTGCCGCCTGTACGCACGACGCGGTGGCACGGGATCAGTACTGCAACGTTATTGCGCGCATTCGCGCTGCCCGCCGCGCGCACGGCCTTGGGATTGCCGGCGGCAGCGGCGATTTGGGCGTAGGTGCGGGTTTCGCCTGGCGGAATCTCGCGGAGCGCCTTCCAGCAGGCTTCCTGAAATGCCGTCCCTTTCACATCGAGCGGGATGTGCGCAAAGTCGCCCGGGGTTTCGACGGAGGCGATCACGTCGGCAAGCAGCTTCTCGAACTGCGCCCCGCCCTCGACCAGCTCGGCATGGGGAAAGCGGCGCGCGAGTGCCTCCGGCCCTTCATCGAACGACAGCCGGCAGACGCCCTTGTCCGTCGCGGCGACGAGCATCCGGCCAATGGTCGTGTCCACCACGGCCCAGTGGATCGTCACCCCGTCCCCACCGTCGCGCCACGCCGAGGGGGCCATGCCCATCTTGTCCTCCATTCCCGCATAGAACCGGCTGGGTCCCGAATAGCCTGCGTCATAGATCGCGTCGGTCACCCGCCCGCCTTGGCTCAGCGCCGCGCGTGCCCGCTCCTCGCGTAGGGCGCGGGCATAGGCGGCGGGGGAGAGTCCTGTGGCGCGGGCGAACAGCCGCTGGAAGTGGCTCGGCGAATAGCCGGTCAGCGCGGCGAGCTCGTCTAGCTTGGGCAGCCCCTCGCTCGCCTTGATCTCGTCGATCGCCGCGCGCACCGCGGCCTCGTCGCGCGCGACGTCGTTGGGCTTGCAGCGCTTGCAGGCGCGCAGGCCGGCCGCCTCGGCCTCGGCGGGGGAGGCGTAGAAGCGCACGTTGGCACGCTTGGGTGGACGTGCGGGGCAGCTCGGACGGCAGTAGATGCCGGTCGAGAGAACGCCGGCGACGAACTGGCCGTCGAAGCGGCGATCCTTCGCCATCGCGATGCGCCAGCGGTCGTCGTCGGTGAGGTGGGTGGTCATGAGCTCGGCTCCTGCTTGCCATAGGTCGGTATGGCTGAACAGCTACCCTTGCCCGACGAACCGCGCGTCCCGCTGCTTGCGGTCAATGTCACGCCGCGCCACAAGCTGCGTGCAATGAAGCGTCTTATCGTCCTTGTCACAGCGCTGTTCGCGCTCGGTTTGACTTCTCATGCTCGGTCGGAGCCGGCGGACATCGCCGCCGCCGCTCGCGGCGTGGTCCGGGTCGTGATCATGGGCACCGATGGCGAGCGGGTGTTTCCGGTCAGTCACGGGACCGGATTCGCCGTCTCGCCGAAGCGGATCGTCACCAACGCGCACGTGGTCCAGCAACTGCTCGAGGACGACACCTTGCGCATCGCGGTGGTCCCACCGGATGGCGACGGCGCCGATTACGGCAAGGTGATCGCGGTCTCGACCGCCAAGGACCTGGCGCTGATCGAAATCACCGGCGACCTGCGCGTCCCGGCCCTGACCATCGCCGGCACGGCCGCGAGCGACGGCGACGAAGTGTCGGCGGTGGGCTACCCGATGAATGTCGACCGCGCGCAGGGTCTCGATCTCGCGGATCTTTTCCGCCCGCAGCCGCCGGTCAAAAGCCGCGGGTTCATCTCGGGCGCGCGGCCGAGCCGGGACATCGACACCGTGTTGCACACCGCCGCGATCGCGCGCGGGAACTCGGGCGGGCCGCTGCTCGACGGGTGCGGCCGCGTGCTGGGGGTCAACAGCTTCGGCACCACTTCGGAAGATGGCGCCGACGCAGAGTTTTCGTTCGCCGTGTCGGATCGCGAGTTGCTGCCGTTCCTCAAGTCGGCCGGGGTCGAGCCCGCGGTCAACGCCATGCCGTGCCGCTCGATGGCGCAGCTCGACGCGGAGGAGCGCGAACGGCTCGAGGCCGAGCAGGCTGGCGCGCGCGCCAAGCTGGCACAGCGGGCCGAGACGGATCGCGAGCGCCGCGAGCGCGCGCAATTCGATGCCCAGTTATCCGTGATGAGCGATCGCGAAAATGCGATGGCGACCGCCGCGCTGCTCCTGCTGCTATCGGCGTGCGCCGGGTTTGCCGCGTGGAACCTGCGCACCGCAGAGGACGGCGGGAAGAAAATGCGCATTGCCGGCGCGGTCGCCGCAGCGGCCGGTATTGCCGCCATCGCGGTATGGATCACCCGGCCGGGCCTCGACGACATCGAGCGCCGCGTAGCCGATGCGATGGCGGAGGAGCGTGACGACCAGTCCGCCGAACCTGCCAAGGACGAGCCGGGAGCCGCCGACCTCACGTGCACCATCCAGACCGAGCGCAGCCGAATCGTCAGCGAGCCGCCGGAGGACATGGACTTCGCGTGGAACCCCAGCGGGTGCGTCAACGGCCGTACGCAATACGGCTTTGCCGAAGGCCGCTGGACGCGCCTGTTCGTGCCGAACGACGAGGATGCCGTCTCGGTCAACAGCTTCGATCCCGACACGCGCACCTTCCGCACCGACCGCTTCCCGCTCTCGCAGTCCGCGATGGCCAAGGCGCGCCAGGCACGTGCGGACTACAAGGCTCCCCAGTGCGGCGCGCCCGGAGCGGCGGGCGATTTGGGCGAGATGCAGTCGGGGGTCACCTCGCTGCTGCCGGCGCAGCCCACCGAGCGCCTGGTTTATTCCTGTCGCGAGAAGCGCCAGCCCTAGGCCGCCAGCGCCTCGCCGGTCAGGGTGATGCGGTGCATCTCGCGGGCATGGCCGTGGTAATCGTTGACTGCGAAGTGCCAGGTTGTGCGGTTATCCCAGATCGCCACCGTGCCGGGCCGCCATTCGACCCGACCGACGTGCTCGGGGGCCATCGCCGCGGCGTATAGCCGCTGGAGCAGCGGCATGCTCTCGGCGCGTGAGCGGCCCACGATATTCACCGTGAAGGACGGATTGACGTAAAGGAGTCGCCGCCCCGTGCGTGGATGGCGGACGACTATGGGGTGGACCGCGCCGGTCTTGAGGCCCTGCCCCCGCAGGCTCGCGCCCTGGTCGGTGTGCGCATAGGCACCATCGGGCGAATAAATGTGGTCGGCGGTATGAAACGCCTCGAGATCCTCAATCTCGGCCTTGGTACCCTCGTCGAGCGAATCGTAGGCTTCGCCCATGTGGATGAACAGCGTGTCGCCGCCCGATGGGGGCAGCGTCCGCGCGACCAGTATCGAGCCCATCGCCGGCACCTGGTCGTACGAGTGATCGGTGTGCCAGCCGCCGCCGATGTTGGTCTGCTGCTCGGCGGTCTTGCCGACGACCGCGATCTCGGGATGCTCGCCTTCCAGCGGGAAGTAGTTGTTGATGTCGATGCCGCCCCACCGATTGGCGAGCGCGATGTGATCCTCGAGGGTGAGCGTCTGGTCGCGCAGCACCGCGACGCCCTTGTCCCACACCAGCGCCTTGAGCTCATCGAGCGCGGCTCCCTCGACCGTAGCCAGGTCCACCTCGCGCACTTCCGCGCCCACCCGGTCCGCCAGCGGAAACCACTCCATCATCCCTCTCCCGTCCGTTTGCGCCGGCAGACTACCGCACCGGGAAGGAGTCTCAAAGCTCGACGGTCCCGCACCCGGTTGCGTTGTTGGAAACCCGGTGATAGGGGCGCGCCAGCCATTCCCGGGCAGCCCCTCGTGGCGGCCCTTTCCGGGTAGGCTGAACCGATTTCCTTCCGGATCCAAGAGGACCATCGCGCGTGGATATTTCCGCCGGTATTCAGGCTAGCCTCGCAGGGCGCTACGCCTCGGCGCTGTTCGATCTCGCCAGCGAAGCCGGCACCGTTACCGCGGTCGAATCGGACCTCGAGACGCTGGGCGCCGCGCTTGCCGAATCGGACGACATGCGCGCGCTGACCACTAACCCGCAGCTCGGCCGCAAGCTTCAGGGCCAGGCGATCGAGGCCGTTGCCGCGTCGCTCGGCGTATCGGACCTGACCAAGCGCTTCCTCGGCACGCTCGCCGCCAACGGCCGCTTGTCGAAGCTCGGCGACGTGATCCGAACCTTCCGCGTCATCGCCGCCGCTCAACGCGGCGAGGTCACCGCCGAAGTCACCAGCGCGCACGCGCTGACCGACGCGCAGCTCGACCAGCTCAAGAACAAACTGACCGCGCGCGAAGGCCGCACGGTGAAGCTCTCCACCAAGGTGGACCAGGACCTGCTCGGCGGGCTCGTGGTCACCATCGGCTCCAAGCGGATCGACGGTTCGATCCGCACCCGTCTCAACTCCCTAGCTCAAGCCATGAAGGGCTAATCTAGTCATGGAAATTCGCGCCGCAGAAATCTCCAAGGTCATCAAGGACCAGATCGCCAACTTCGGCACCGAGGCGGAAGTCTCGGAAGTCGGCTCGGTGCTCTCGGTCGGTGACGGCATCGCTCGCATCCACGGGCTCGACAACGTCCAGGCGGGCGAGATGGTCGAGTTCGCCAACGGCGTGCAAGGCATGGCGCTCAACCTCGAAGCCGACAACGTCGGCGTCGTGATCTTCGGCTCTGACGCCGAGATCAAGGAAGGCGACAGCGTTAAGCGCACCGGCACCATCGTCGACGTTCCCGTCGGCAAGGGCCTGCTCGGCCGCGTGGTGGATGCGCTCGGCAACCCCATCGACGGCAAGGGCCCGATCGTTTCCGAAAAGCGCATGCGCGTGGAAAAGAAGGCCCCCGGGATCATCCCGCGCCAGTCGGTGAACGAGCCGGTGCAGACCGGCCTCAAGGCGATCGACGCGCTGGTGCCGATCGGACGCGGCCAGCGTGAGCTGATCATCGGCGACCGCCAGACCGGCAAGAGCGCCGTGGCGATCGACACCTTCATCAACCAGAAGGAAGCCAACCAGGGCACCGACGAGAGCAAGAAGCTCTACTGCATCTACGTCGCCGTCGGCCAGAAGCGCTCGACCGTCGCGCAGCTTGTCCGCACGCTCGAAGAGAACGGCGCGATGGAATATTCCATCATCGTCGCTGCGACCGCTTCGGAGCCCGCGCCGCTGCAGTACCTCGCGCCCTACACCGGCTGCACGATGGGTGAGTACTTCCGCGACAACGGCATGCACGCTGTTATCGTGTACGACGACTTGTCCAAGCAGGCGGTCGCCTATCGCCAGATGTCGCTGTTGCTGCGCCGCCCCCCGGGCCGCGAAGCTTATCCGGGCGACGTGTTCTATCTCCATAGCCGCCTGCTCGAGCGCGCGGCGAAGATGAACGCCGAGAACGGATCGGGCTCGCTCACCGCGCTGCCGATCATCGAGACCCAGGCGGGCGACGTGTCGGCCTACATTCCGACCAACGTGATCTCGATCACCGACGGGCAGATCTTCCTTGAAACCACGCTGTTCTTCCAGGGCATCCGCCCGGCGATCAACGTCGGCCTGTCGGTCAGCCGCGTCGGCGGCGCCGCGCAGACGAAGGCGATGAAGAAGGTCTCCGGCTCGATCAAGCTGGAGCTCGCGCAGTACCGCGAGATGGCGGCGTTCGCGCAGTTCGGTTCCGACCTCGACGCCTCGACCCAGAAGCTGCTCAACCGCGGCGCACGCCTCACTGAGTTGCTCAAGCAGCCACAGTTCAGCCCGCTGCCGTTCGAGGAGCAGACCGTGTCGATCTTCGCCGGCACCAACGGCTATCTCGACACCGTGCCGGTCGACAAGGTGACCGACTACGAGGCGAAGATGCTGAGCTTCATCCGCAGCGAGCACGCCGATGTGCTGGCCGAGATCCGCGACAGCCGCGCGTTCGAGGATGCGACGAAGGCAAAACTGGTCGATGCGCTGCAAGCCTTTGGCAAGCAGTACGCCTGAGCCCGACGAGAATAGCTAGGGAGCCGAAATGGCCTCGCTGAAGGAACTCAAGGGTCGGATCAACTCGGTCAAGTCGACCCAGAAGATCACCAAGGCCAAGCAGATGGTCGCCGCCGCCAAGCTGCGCAAGGCGCAGGCCGCGGCCGAGGCCGCGCGTCCCTATGCCCAGCGGTTGGGCGCGGTGATGGCCTCGCTGTCGAGCAAGGTCGCCGGCGCCGAAGGCGCCCCCAAGCTATTCGCCGGCACCGGCAAGGACCAGCGCCACCTGCTCGTCGTCGCCAATAGCGACAAGGGCCTCGCGGGCGCGTTTAACTCGAACATCGTCCGCGCCGCGCTGCTCAAGGCCCGCGAGCTGCGCGCCGAGGGCAAGGACGTCGATTTCTACCTCGTCGGCCGCAAGGGTCGCGCGCCGATCCGCCGCGCGCACCCGAACAACGTGGCGAAGATGTTCGACACCACCGACGTGCGCGAGCCCGGCTACGCCGAGGCCGAGCGCATCGTCGCCGAGGTGATGGAGATGTTCGAGGCCGGCAAGTTCGATGTCGCGCACTTGTTCTACAGCAAGTTCAAGAGCGCGCTGACGCAGGAACCGACCCGGCTGCAGATCATCCCGGTCCCCGCTACCGAGAGCGCCGCGACCAGCCAGGCCGCGGTCGAGTACGAGCCCGACGAGGAGGAAATCCTCGCCGAGCTGCTGCCGCGCTACCTCAAGACCCAGGTTTTCGGCGCGCTGCTCGAAAATCAGGCTTCGGAGCAAGGCGCCTCGATGACCGCGATGGACAACGCCACGCGCAACGCGGGCGAGCTGATCAACAAGCTGACCATCCAGTACAACCGCAGCCGCCAGGCCGCGATCACCACCGAACTCATTGAAATTATCGCCGGCGCCGAAGCGCTGTAAGGAATATCGTGAACAAGCTTCTCCTACTTCTTCCGTCCTTTGCCCTCGCCGCCTGCGGCCAGGAGCCGGCTCCCGAGCCTGCTCCGACCGTCGCCGCCGCTCCGGCCGAGCCGGCGCTGCCCTCCCCTTCGCTTGAGGTCTTCGCGGCGACTTTCGCCGAGACCTGCCCAGCCGCCGAGAAGGTCTCCACCTCGGTCTGCAAGCGGGCGGGCATGGGCTCTAAGGATGTCCTGTGCGAATTCGGTGTCGGCGAAGACACCGAGCTCCGCCACAACGCGACCCTGACCGCCGGCGAAGGCGAGTGGAAGCTCGCCGACGCCGAGGCGGTTTGCGCCGAACACGATTCCCACCACATAGCTTCCTGAGCCAGTAGGAAACCAGATCATGGCCACCGCCCCCGTTCTCAACCAGACCACCACCGGCACGATCGCCCAAGTCATCGGCGCCGTCGTCGACGTCGCCTTCGAAGGCGAACTGCCGGCGATTCTCACCGCGCTGGAAACCGACAACAACGGCAACAAGCTCGTGCTCGAGGTCGCCCAGCACCTCGGCGAGAACACCGTCCGCACGATCGCGATGGACGGCACCGACGGCCTGACCCGCGGTCAGAGCGTGACCAACACCGGCCAGCAGATCTCGGTCCCCGTTGGTCCGGCGACGCTCGGCCGCATCGTCAACGTGATCGGTGAGCCGATCGACGAGCGCGGCCCGGTCAACGCCGAGAAGCGCAACCCGATCCACGCCCTTGCTCCGCTGTTCGTCGACCAGTCGACCGAGAGCGCGATCCTCGTCACCGGGATCAAGGTCATCGACCTGCTGGCGCCCTATGCGCGCGGCGGCAAGATCGGCCTGTTCGGCGGCGCTGGCGTCGGCAAGACCGTGCTGATCCAGGAACTGATCAACAACATCGCCAAGGGCCACGGCGGCGTCTCGGTGTTCGCCGGCGTCGGCGAGCGCACCCGCGAGGGCAACGACCTTTACCACGAGTTCCTGGACGCCGGCGTTATCGCCAAGGACGCCGAGGGCAACGCGACCAGCGAAGGTTCGAAGGTCGCGCTCGTGTTCGGCCAGATGAACGAGCCCCCGGGCGCCCGCGCCCGCGTCGCGCTGTCCGGCCTGACGATGGCGGAATACTTCCGCGACGAGGAAGGCCAGGATGTGCTGTTCTTCGTCGACAACATCTTCCGATTCACGCAAGCCGGTTCGGAAGTGTCGGCGCTGCTGGGCCGCATCCCGTCGGCGGTGGGCTACCAGCCGACCCTGTCGACCGACATGGGCAACCTGCAGGAACGCATCACCTCGACCAACAAGGGCTCGATCACCTCGGTGCAGGCGATCTACGTCCCCGCGGACGACTTGACCGACCCCGCGCCCGCGACCTCGTTCGCGCACTTGGACGCGACCACCACCTTGAGCCGCGCGATCTCCGAGCTCGGCATCTACCCGGCGGTCGACCCGCTCGACTCCACGTCGCGCGTGCTCGAACCGCGCGTCGTCGGCGAAGAGCACTACCAGACGGCTCGCCGCGTTCAGGAAGTGCTGCAGAAGTACAAGAGCCTGCAGGACATCATCGCCATTCTCGGCATGGACGAGCTGTCGGAAGAAGATAAGCTCACCGTCCAGCGCGCCCGCAAGATCCAGCGCTTCCTGTCGCAGCCGTTCCACGTCGCCGAGGTGTTCACCAACATCCCGGGCAAGTTCGTGCAGCTGGAAGACACCGTGAAGAGCTTCAAGGCGGTCGTCGACGGCGAGTACGATCACCTGCCCGAGAGCGCGTTCTACATGGTCGGCGGAATCGACGAGGCAGTCGAGAAGGCCAAGAAGATGGCCGAGGACGCCTAAGCCCATGGCGCTGCACTTCGAACTGGTCACGCCGGCCAAGCTGGTCCGCTCGGAGGACGTCCACATGGTGGTCGTCCCCGGCACCGAGGGCGACTTCGGCGTGCTCGAGGGCCACGCCCCGGTGATGAGCACGATCCGCGACGGTGCGCTGCAGGTGTTCCGCACTGAGGGCGGCCAGCCCGAAAGCATCGAAGTCCGCGGCGGCTTCGCGGAAGTCGGCGAGAACGGCCTGACGGTGCTCGCCGAGCACGTCGAAGGTTAAGCCATTCGCGAGTTCTTGAACGACGCGCGTACGCGGCTGTGGCTGCGACGCGCGTTTTTCGTTCTGGCTGCCTATGCTTTCGTCATGGCGCTGGTACCCAGGCCGCCCGAGTTCCCAGGGCAGCCGGGCGACAAAGTCCAGCACATGATCGTGTTTTTCACGCTCGCCAGCGTTGCTGCCGCCGGGTGGCGCGAGCGCGCACTATTTCAGCTTTTCATCAGCCTCGCGCTGTTCGGCGGTGCGATCGAAATATTCCAGATGATCCCCGCCCTGCACCGCGATGCCGAGATGCTCGATTGGCTGGCAGACATGGCCGCCACTCTGGTCGCGCTGTGGATTGTTCGCATCGCCCTGCCGCGTCTGTAGCTACTCCCCCGCGCCCTGGCGGCGATAGGTCCAGCGCATCGCATTCGAACCGTCAATCAGCGACACTTCGGCGAGCAACTTTTCCCCTTCCCGCCAGTATCGCACGCGCTGCGGATAATCGTGATCCTTGTTAACGAACGTGAGCCCTCCCTCGCCGTCAGAATGCCGTTCGAACCGCGTGCGGCCTTCCCCGCCCGGCGCCCCGTAGAACGCCATCGCGCCCGCCGGCTCGAGCACGATCTGCATAGCTTCCCACGATCGCAGTGTCTCGCCCTCACCCGTGCGCCCGCTCCCGATCAGGATGCCGGCGCTAGGAGCGGTCCAACACTCCTCGAACCATTTCTCGCCGCGATCTTCGATCCAACAACCCGCCATCCAATCAGGCAACCGTGCCGGCGCCGGAGTCGCAGAGACGAGCGATAAGGCGCTCATTACGATCAGAATCCGGGCGGCCTTCATCGATTACCTCCCCTGGTTCAGGCAGCATCATAGCCTATTCGCGCGGCAGGATCACGGCTCGCCGCATCAGAACCACCACTGGGATGCACAACGAAGCGTAAACCATGCGCGGCAAGCCGGAATTAACCGTTGCGGACCACTTTCACTCTCGGACGGGGGGCGTCGAGGAGTTGAATTGCATGGCCTACCCCTATGACAGCACGGTCTCAGAAGCGATCAAGCGCGCCGGGCTTCCCAAGTCGCACAAGGTTCACTGGTCGGAGCAGCGCAAGGCTGACGTCGTTCGCGCCGTGCGCGACAAGCTGATCACCTTCGACGAGGCGCGTTGGCGCTATCTGCTGAGCCGCAGCGAGTTTCGCAGCTGGGAAGAAAAGGTCGACGAAACGACGCAACGCGAGATTGCCTGACGGGCCGCGACGGGAGCGGTCGTCGGCATTGGTCAGGTGCCGACGACCGTTCGTCTAAAGCGCTTCGCCTCGCGCCTTGTGCGCCATGCACGCTTGAGGCAGACAGGTCCCAACCGCTTGACGGATATGGGGGACTCTCGTGAAATCGGCCATCCTGGGCGCCAGCCTGCTCGCGCTCGCCATGTCCACCGCCTCGCCTGCGCAGACCGCACCACCCCCTTCGCTCCCGTCCTTCGCGGAGCCCGCGCTGTCTCCCGACGGGAGTACAATCGCTTTCGTTTCGGGCGGGGATATCTGGGAAGTTCCAGCCGAGGGCGGGATTGCCCGCCTCGTCATAAGCGACGCGGCGACCGAGGGACGGCCTCTCTACTCGCCCGACGGCCGCAAGTTGGCCTTCACCTCGACCCGCGGAGGCGGGAACGCGAACATCTTCGTGCTCGACCTCGACACCGCGCGCGTCACGCGGATCACCTGGGCCGAGACGGGCGAGGAACTCAACGGCTGGTCGCCCGACGGGCGCTGGATCTACTTTTCTTCTGCCCAAAAAGACATTGGCCGGTTCACCGATGTGTTCCGGGTGCCTTCCGGCGGTGGGACCCCGGTCCAGGTCACGCGCGAAACCTATCTGCCCGAATTCCAGGCCGCGCCTTCGCCTGACGGCAACCGATTGGCGCTGCTCGCACGCGGCAGCATGGCCGCTGGCCAATACTGGCGCAACGGACACGCGAACATCGACAAGACCGAGCTCTGGCTCAAGGACCTGGGTCCGGAAGGCGGGTATACGCGTATTGCCGCCCCCGGCGCCAAGCAGGCGTGGCCGATGTGGAGCCCGGACGGGTCCACGATTGCCTACATGAGCGATCAGGACGGAACCGAGAACCTCTGGCAGATCGATGCGAGCGGGGGCGCCGCCCGGCAGCTCACTCGTTTCACCGACGGACGGCTGCTGTTCCCACAGGCGGCGGCCGATGGCAGCGCAATCGTCTTCGAGCGTAACTTCGGCATCTGGCGTTATGATAACGATAGCGGCACGGGGGCGCCCGTGGAAATCACCCTGCGGGGGGCTCCCGCCGGACCGTCGACGCAGAACGTGGTGGTTGACAGCTTCGACCAGATTTCAGTCGCCCCCGATGGCAAGAAGCTGGCGCTGGTCGGGCGCGGCGAGTTGTTCGGCCTGCCGACGAAGGACGGCACGACCGAGCGGCTGACCAGCGCACCCACCGCGGAGGGCCAGGCCACCTGGTCGCCCGACTCCAAACGCCTGCTCTACGTTGGAGAGCGCGGCACCCAGCAACTGCTGTTCGAATACGACGCGGCAGCCCGCAAGGACACCCAATTGACGGCGAGCGGGATTGCCGCCGCGCCGGTCTATTCCCCCGATGGCAAGTCCGCGGTCTATATCCGCGACCGGCGGGAGCTGCGCCTCGTCACCCTGCCGCGCGCCGGCGGACCGGCCGCGGAGAAAACGCTGTTCACCGGCCAGATCGATCCCAACTGGACCTCCACTCCGCCTGTGTGGTCGCCCGATGGCCAGTACGTCGCGTTCGTGGATGTCGATGCCAAGTCGTTTGCAAATGTCTTCGTCGTGCCGGCGGCTGGCGGGGCGGCGCGGCAGGTCACCTTCCTTGCCAACGGGCAGACTGCAGGCTTGGCCTGGTCGCCCGACGGCAAGTACATCCTGCTCTCGAGTGGCCAACGGGCCGAACCGCAGCGGATCGTTCGGGTCGACCTGCTGCCGGATGTTCCCAGCTTTCGTGAGGACGTGTTCCGGGGCTTGTTCGGCCCCGGGGAGCAACCGGGGGCTCCCGAGAGCGACAAGCCGGTGACCGACCGGCCCGCAAAAGACCCGGCAAAGCCCGCGGATGCGGTTACGCCCAAAGCCGCTCCGGTTCGAATTGCCTGGGAAGGCCTGCGCCAGCGTGTGAGCTTCCTGCCTTTGGGGCTCGACGCACAGTCGCCAGCCATCAGCAGCGACGGCAAGACGCTGGTATTCCTGGCTACCGCCGGGGGAAGCCAGAACCTCTACAGCTACAACCTGGACGAGCTGGCGACCGAGCCGCCGCGCCCGAAGCAGATCAGCTCCAGCGCCGGGCCAAAGGCTGGTTTTGGGCTTTCGGCCGATGGCAAGACGCTGTGGTACCTCGACGGCGGGAAAGTCATGACGACCCCCCTGCTCGAAAGTTCCCCCAAGCCGTTGCCCGCACGGGCCGAGGTCGCCGTCGAGTTCGACCGCGAGAAGCAGGTCGTGTTCGACCAGGCGTGGTCGCTCCTCGACACCTATTTCTACGATCCCAAGTTCCACGGCGTGGATTGGGCCGCGGCCCGGCAGAAGTGGCAACCTTACGTCAGCGGATCGCGCACGCCGGCCGAACTGCGACGGAACATCGGGCTGATGATCGGCGAGCTCAATGCGTCGCATTCGGGTATCGGCAATCCCGGCGCGGTAGAGAACAACCGGGTGGGCGATATCGGCGTGGCGTTCGACCGGTCCGCCTATGAAGCCTCGGGGGCCCTCGTGGTGCACGGCCTGGTACCGCTCGGGCCGGCCGCGGTCACCGGGAAGATCGCCCGGGGCGATCGCATCATAAGCGTGGATGGCATCGACACGATGGGGCGCAACTTCGACCAATTGCTGGAGAGAAAAGTCGGCAAGCAGGTCGTTCTGGGCGTCCAATCCCCCGGGGCCTCGGTGCGATCGGTTACGCTTCAGCCCGCGTCGGACGACGTCGTCACCGGACTGCGCTACCGCGGCTGGGTCGAGGAACGCCGCCAGCTCGTGGAGCGCTTATCCGACGGCCGCCTGGGCTACGTCCACATCCCCGACATGGGTGACGCCTCGCTGGAACAGCTGCAGATCGACCTCGACGCGGCCAATCAGAGCAAGCAGGGCGTGGTCGTCGACGTGCGCAATAACAACGGCGGATACGTGCACGGTCGCGTGCTCGACATCCTCTCGCGCCGCGACTTCCTGAGCATGACGCAGCGCGGCATGACCCGCTTCCCCGCCCGACAGGCCCTCGGGCAGCGCGCGCTGGGCCTGCCGACCGTGGTGCTCGCCAACGAATCCACGCTGTCCGACGGCGAGGACTTCATGGAAGGCTATCGCGCGTTGGGCCTCGGCAAGATGGTCGGCCAGGACAGCGCAGGGTGGATTATTTACACCAGCAACGTGCCGTTGATCGACGGCTCGCTCGTGCGCGTGCCGAGCTTGCTGATCGAAGGAGCTAACGGCGACAACATGGAACTCGCCGGCAGGAAGGTGGACGTCGAGGTCCAGCAACCGCTTGGCGACAGCGAACGCGGAGAAGACACCCAACTCGCCGCGGGCGTCAGGCTATTGCTCGAACAGCTTGGCGGCAGCTAGCGCTTCTTCTCCGCAGCCTTCTTCTTTTTCATCGCGTCGTGGAAACGGTCGGCCCAGCCTGGTTTGACCAGCTGGTCCGCGCGGACCATGCGCAGCTCACCGTCGTCGACGTCCCGGCTCACCGTGCTTCCGGCCGCCACGATCGCGTCGGCGCCGATACGCACGGGCGCCACCAGCGCGCTGTTCGAACCGATGAAGGCGCGCTCGCCGATCACCGTCTTGTGCTTGAAATAGCCATCGTAGTTGCACGTGATCGTGCCGGCACCGATGTTTGCCCCGGCGCCGATTTCCGCGTCGCCGAGATAAGTCAGGTGGTTGGCCTTGGCACCTTCGCCAAGGACGGCTTTCTTCATTTCGACGAAGTTGCCGATCTTGGACCGGGTTTTCATAACAGCTCCAGGGCGCAGGCGGGCGAACGGGCCGACCTCGCAGCCTTCGCCCACGGTCGCGCCTTCCAGATGGCTGAACGCGCGGATGGTCGCGCCGTCGGCGACCGACACGCCGGGGGCGAACACGACGTTCGGCTCGATGGTGACGTCGCGGCCGATCTCGGTATCCCAGGAGAAGAACACCGTCTCGGGCGCGCGTAGAGACGCCCCATTCGTCATGGCCTCGGCGCGCTTTAACTGCTGCCATTGCGCTTCGGCTTCGGCCAGTTCGCCGCGAGAGTTGATGCCCGCCACTTCGCCCGAATCGTCGGTCACGACGACCGCACTCTTGCGGCCTTCAGACCGCGCAACATTTACGACGTCGACGAGATAGAACTCGCCCGCGGCGTTGTCGTTACCCACCCGAGCGAGAAGCGCGAACATGTCTTCGGCGCGCGCGGTCATGAGGCCCGAGTTGCACAGGCGGCAGCTGCGCTCATCCGCGCTCGCGTCCTTATGCTCGACCATCTTCTCGATGGTGCCGTCAGGCGCGGCGATAACCCGGCCGTACTGCAGGGTATCATCCGGCTCGAAGCCGAGGACGACCACCGCCGGCGCATCGTCGGCGTGCAGCCGGTCGAGCATTCGGCGCATCGTCGCGGCGCGCACGAAAGGCACGTCGCCATAGAGGATCAGCACGTCGCCATTGAACCCCGCCAGACTCGCTTGCGCTTGCTGCACTGCGTGCCCGGTGCCGAGCTGTGGCTCCTGCAACGCGGTCGCGACGCCGGCCGGCACAGCCGCCTCGATCTGCTCCCGCCCGCTGCCCACCACCACGACACGATGCGCGGGGCCGAGCTCGTCGACACTCGCCAGCAAGTGATGCAGCATCGGCCGTCCGCCGATCGGATGGAGCACCTTGTGCAGGTCGCTCTTCATGCGGGTGCCCTTGCCGGCAGCGAGGACGACGGCGGCGAAATCTCTCATTTGCAGGCCCATGCCACCAATTTCTTGCCGTTGGAAGAATGGCGGGTACGCACCCCCTCATGGCCAAATTCCCATTCGACATCGTCGGCTTCGACCTGGACGGTACCCTGCTTGAGACACACAAAGATCTGGGGGCGGCGGTCAATCACGCGCTGGGCGTCGGTGGGTTCGAACACGTCCCGGTCGAGGGCATCGAAGACCTGATCGGTGGCGGCGCGAAGATGATGCTCAAGCGTGTCGTCGAGAGTCGGGGCGGCCTGCCGGACGATGAGTTTCGCGTACTCTACAAGGAACTCCTGGCCTTCTATGCGGAGAACAACTGCGTTCATACGACACCCTATCCTGGCGCGTCCGAAACGCTCGTGGCCCTGGCCGCACGCGGCGTGCGGCTCGCCCTCGTTACCAACAAGTTCGAAAGCTTCGCCCGCGCGATCCTCACGAAGTTGGATCTGGCGCGGCACTTCGAAGTGATTCTAGGCGGGGACACTTTGGGCAAGGGCCGGTCCAAACCCGCGCCCGACCCACTGTTCGAAGCGCGCGCGCAACTCGGCGGCGGTTGCTTCGCCTATATCGGCGACAGCAGCTACGACGTCCTGTCGGCGCGGGCAGCGGGCGTGCCGGTGATTGTCGCCGGCTATGGCTACTGTGACAAGCCTCCCGCCGACCTCGGCGGCGATGCGGTCATCATGGGTTTCGGCGAGCTGATCCCGGCTCTCGAACGGCTATGAAACGAGCCCCATTGCATCGCCCCGCGGTTGGTGCCAACGCCGCGTCACACTTTACGGGCGCGTAAAGCGCCGACAGCCAGGAGCATTCTGTCATGACCATCTCGTTCAAGGACAAGGTCGCCATCGTCACCGGCGCGGGCGGCGGGCTGGGCCGCGAATACGCGCTCGAGCTTGCCCGGCGCGGCGCGAAAGTGGTGGTGAACGATCTGGGCGGCTCGCGTGACGGCACGGGTCACTCCGACATGGCTCTGCAGGTCGTGGAAGAGATCGAACGCGCAGGCGGCGAAGCAGTCTCGAACGGCGCGTCGGTCACCGAATTTGAGCAGATGGAAAAGATGGTTGCCGACGCCAAGCAGAAGTGGGGCGGCGTGCACATCCTGATCAACAACGCCGGCGTGCTGCGCGACAAGACCTTCGCCAAGATGGAGCCGGCCGACTTCGAGTTCGTGGTAAAGGTCCATCTGACCGGCTCGGCATTCGCCACCAAGGCGGTGTGGGAAACGATGCGCGAGCAGGCCTACGGCCGCATCCTGATGACGGCGTCGAGCACCGGGCTGTTCGGCAATTTCGGCCAAGCGAACTACGGCGCGGCCAAGCTCGGCCTCGCGGGCCTTACCAAGACGCTGCAGCTCGAAGGCGGCAAGTACAACATCAAGGTCAACACGCTTTCGCCGGTCGCCGGCACGCGCATGACCGAAGACCTGTTCCCCGAGCAGGCCTTCAAACTGTTCGCTCCGGAAAACGTCGTACCCGCGGCGCTTTTCCTCGTCAGCGAGGACGCGCCGACGAACGCCATCGTCGGCGCTGGCGGCGGCGGATACCACTCCGCCTGGGTCATGATGAACGACGCCGTCTGGCTGCCCGAGGAAGATCGCACGGTCGAAGGCTTTGCGGCACGGTGGCAAGACATTTCCGCGCAGATCAACTTGCGGGCACCCAATTCGGGCAGCGAGCAGTCAGGTGCGATCCTCGCGGCCATGCAGAAGGTGCTCGGGGACGCAGTGCCCACCTCTACCCGGAGCTGAGCTTACCGTATTGACACACTAATACAGTTTGAGGCACTCTCCCTCGCATAACAGGGAGAGTGCCATGTATTCCGACGAGGATCTGCAATCTGCGGTCGCCAACGGCGCATTGAGTGCCGAGGCCGCCGACACGCTCCGCGCCCACGTGGCCGCTCGGCAGGACATGCCGCCCGGCGACGAGGAACGGTTCCGTTTCATCACCGGCTTCAACGACATATTCGTCACCATAGCGGCAATCATGATCCTGGTTGCGATGGCCGGGATCGGACAGGTGTTTACCCCAATGGTCGACGGACCGCCCCCGTTTTCCGGCGTACTAATCGCCGGTGCCGCATGGACAATGGCCGAATTTTTCACCCGCAAGCGCCGCATGGCCCTGCCCAGCATCGTTCTCCTGCTTGCCTTCGTCGGCGGCGTGATGGAGGCCCTGATCGGCTTCCTGGTAATGGCGTTCGAGAATCAGGGCGACAATGAGCGACTTGCCGCCGCCCTCTTCGCGGGGGCCGGATTGGTTACCGCCGGTGCGGCCTGGCTCCATTGGCGCCGCTTCATGGTGCCGATCACGGTCGCTGCGGGCGCAGCGGCGATAGCTGCTACGATCATCGCTCTTATCCTCGCCGCCATCGGACCCGACAGCCTGCGGCCCGAGACGACCCTCATGCCGTTGGTGTTCGTCGCCGGTCTGGCGGTGTTTGCTTTTGCGATGCGCTGGGACATGAGCGACCGCCAACGCCAGACACGGCGCAGCGATGTCGCCTTCTGGCTCCATCTGCTTGCCGCCCCGATGATCGCACACCCTCTGTTCCACTGGCTGGGTGTGACGCAGGGCGACGATATCGGGGTGAGCGCCGTTGTCGGCGTCCTTCTTGTCTACATCGCACTCGGTATCGTCGCGCTGGCTATCGACCGGCGTGCGCTACTGGTCTCGGCCCTCGCGTACGTCTTGGCCGCCCTGACCTGGCTGTTCGATCGCTTCGGCGCGGTCGAGCTCAACGTCGCGCTCACCGCGCTGGTAATCGGATCAGCGCTGCTGACCTTGAGCGCGTTTTGGACGCCGATCCGGCGGACGGTAGTAGGCACCCTGCCCGGCACCTTGCAGCAACGGCTGCCGGTGACCGAGCTTATCACCGCCTAATCGCCGACTGCCTTGACCAGCCGACGCTCGACCGGGGCCAGCACCCCGGCGAGTTCGTGCCCGCGTTTGAGAATCTGGCCGTGCTCACCGAACAGCGTCCACATGCCTTGACGGCCGCGCAAGCTGGGGCGTTTTTCCACACGCGCTTGCGGCCGTTCGGCGGCGCGCCGAAATGCGGCGAAGGCGGCGAAATCGCGATTGAAGTCCATCGCGTAGTCCCGCCACTCGCCTGCTGCGACCATCCGACCATACAGATCGAGTATGCGTCCGAGTTCCTCGCGCGTGAAACCGACCTGATTGGGAGCGCGACCCGGAAACGGAACGATCGAACCGCCAGAAGCGAAATTCATCCGCGATCGGTTCCGCTGCGTCGCTTGGCCGCCGCACGCTCGGGTATCGCTGCGCGCAACTCGGCGATCTCGGCGCGGAGCGCGGCGAGCTCGCTCTCGAGCTTCTCGACGCAGTCCCGGCTGGGTGCGCAAGGCTCGTCGCACGGGGTGCCGTAAGGCAAGAAGTCCTTGATCCATTCCTCCGCCGGAACGAGCGTCGAACGGGCCTTGAGCCCGATCATCGTCGCCCCCTCGGGAACGTCGTCCGTAACCACCGCGTTGGCCCCTATGCGCGCACGCGCGCCAACGGTGATGGGGCCGATCACCTGGGCGCCGGAACCAATGATGACGTTATCCCCGATCGTCGGATGGCGCTTGCCGCCCACACCGTTAGTCGGATTGGTGCCGCCGAGGGTCACGTTCTGGTAAATCGTCACGTCATCGCCGATGCGCACGGTCTCGCCGATCACGCTGAAGCCATGGTCGATGAAGAAATTGCGGCCGATCTCGGCGCCCGGATGGATGTCGATTGCGGTGAGGAAACGGCTCAAGTGATTGATCACCCGGGCGAGAAAATAGAGCTTGGCTTCGTAAAGCCAGTGGGCAGCTCGGTGAAAGCCGAGAGCCAACACCCCCGGATAAGTGAGGATTTCCCAGCGCGAGTGGGGCGCGGGGTCCCGCGCGCGGATCGAGTCCAGGTAGCTCGTCAAATTCTCGAACATACCCTGCGATTCTCCCACCGAAGGCGCTTCAAAGCAAGCGCGGCTGCTCAGCCCCTTGCACCGCCTCGAGCGCATCGCGCCATACCGACAGGGTCGGCGGCACCTTACGCTCCAGGCTTAGCCGATCGATCGTGGCGACCACCGCCTCGACCCCGGCAAAGCTCCGCTCAAGTCGCGGAACCAGATAATTAGGAGCGCCCTCGCCAATGGCAAGGCCGAGCGCCTCGGCATGTGCTTCGATGAGTGCCTCCAGCATGGCATCGTCGGGCACTCCGATGGTAAGGTGGAGCGCGGCGCCGAGTCGGCTGCGTAAATCGGGCAAGACAATCTGCCACGGGTCCCGACCGGTCACGAGAAGCAGAGCGCGCCCGCTTTCCTGAGCCCGGTTCCATCGATGGAACAAATCGGTTTCCTCGACTGCGTCTGCGTCGTCGATCGTCTCGATGCCCTGTCCCTCGGCCCAGCGGGCCAGCAACGACTTGCCGCTGCGCCGCGGCCCGGCCAGAATCGCGGTGCCGTAGGGCCATGCTGCAGGATCCGATAGCGCATCGACGGCTGCCCGATTGGCGTTTCCGACTACGATCCGCGCCGGGTCTTCCGCCCGCCGCCTCGTCAACGGCAGCGCGATCTGCGCCATCAGCGACTGATCGCGAGAGCGTTGCCCGACTGGCGCACGTTGAACCCGCGCGACCGGAGCGCCGCGGCAAGATCCGCCGAGGACCCGGCGAAGTTTACGATCATGACGCTGGTCCCCCCGATTGCCGTGCTTGTCGCTGCCGCGGCCTGCACGCGGGCCGTCCCGCGCACTGCGACAAGGGTCGCGTCGAATACGGCGGCGGTTGGGGTGGCGAATTGTATGGTGTAGGTTGCGATGGCCGGTTCGGGCGTAGGGCTGGCCTCGGGCGAAGGCGTCGCGCCTGCCCGATCGGCCGCATCGGCCGCCGCGCGGGCCGCACGCTCCTGGGCATCGGCCGCGCGGGCCATGTCGATCAGCCGCTGGATCGCAGGGTCGATCTGCAGGCCGCCAAGGTTCAAGGTGGGATCGGGTTTGAGTTTCCCTTCCGACAGCGCCCGCTCGTAGATCGCGTTGAACCGCAGAACCGCTTGATCGAGCATCGCCGGGAGCGCCTCCTGGTTCGGGGCAGCGAGGGTGAAGCTGCCGAGGTACGTATTGTCCGGCCCATAGCGAGCGGTAAACTGGCCGCGCACGGGACCGCCCGGGTACTGGTGGCGCAAGTCGGCAATGGCGATGAGAACGTCGGACGCGCCGAACTGATCCAGCACGTTGCGCCACCACGTGCGGCTGCGGCGCGTGATCTGGCCGGCTGTCAAAAGCAGCGAATCGCCGCCGGCGCCGGTAGGGCGGACGTAGTCGATGCGGCTGGCACCAGGCTGGTACTCCGCCCAGGCCCGCTGCCACGGGTTGCGCATCTCGTAGACCGTCTGCGTCCCCGCGCTGAAGGTCACCGGCAGCAAGAGCAGCGGGGCCGAATGCTCGACATCCCCGCCCCGCCCCAGCAAGCCGCCGGCACGCGACCGATCGAACACGACGCCAAGGCGGGCGATGTAGCGGTTGGGTCCAAGCTGCTCGTGCTCGATCACCACCGAGGAGACCATCGAATAGAGCTGGCCGTCGGGGATCGCCGGACCGTCGATCTTCTTCCAAGCGAGCCGCATCGCCTCTCGCCAGCCTTCATCGCGCGCTTCCTCGGCGGACTTGGCCGTAACGTCCACCTCGATCCCGCCGACCTGTATGTCACCCGAGGCGGCAACGGCCGCGATGCCGCGATCGCCACCGATCTGCGCGACCAGAGCCCTGCCCCCCAGAACGAGGAACGCGGCAGCGGCAAGGGCGGCGATGGCGAGGAGCACAGCGCGGCGCGGATCGCGCATGGGAAGGAGGGTGGTGGCCATAGGGGAAATCGGCGGCCTTTTGCCCAAACGGGCATGGAAATCCAAGCGCGAATGCGTCAGGGCCCGGAGCATGACGTCGAATGGTCCACCACCGCGCTCCTACACCTACGAATCGGCCGGAGTTTCGATCGACGCGGGCAATGCGCTGGTGCGCGCGATCGGTCCGCTGGCAAAGGCAACCGCACGGCCCGGTGCCACCAGCGAACTCGGGGGGTTCGGCGGCTTCTTCGATCCCAAGGCGGCAGGTTATTCCGACCCGCTGCTGGTGGCGGCCAACGACGGCGTCGGCACGAAGCTCAAGCTGGCGATCGATTACGACCGGCACGACACTGTCGGCATCGACCTCGTCGCGATGTGCGTCAACGACCTGATCGTCCAGGGGGCCGAGCCCCTGTTCTTCCTCGATTACTTCGCTACCGGCAAGCTCGAGACCGGCGTCGCCGAGAGAGTGGTCGCGGGCATTGCGGAAGGCTGCAAGGAAGCCGGATGCGCTCTCATCGGAGGAGAGACCGCCGAAATGCCCGGGATGTACGCCGCGGGCGACTACGACCTGGCAGGCTTTTGCGTAGGTGCGGTCGAGCGAGGCGAGCAACTCACAGGGGAGAACGTGGCACCCGGGCACGTACTCCTCGGCCTCGCCAGTTCGGGAGTGCACTCCAACGGGTACTCACTCGTTCGGCGGCTGGCCGACGACATGGGCTGGCGGATGGACCGCCCGGCCCTGTTCGACCCGAGCACCCGCCTCATCGATGCCCTAATCGCACCCACCAGGATCTACGTGAAGAGATTGCTGCCACTGGTTCGGGCCGGGAAGATCGATGCCTTGGCGCACATTACCGGCGGAGGCTTGCTGGAGAACATTCCTCGCGTGCTGCCGGAGAACGCCCATGCGATCGTCGACGCCGACGCATGGGAGCAGCCGCGGCTGATGGCGTTCCTCCAGGCGCAAGGCAACATCGAGCCAGGGGAAATGGCCCGCACCTTCAACTGCGGGATAGGCATGGTCCTGGCGGTGGAACCTGAGTTGGCGCGCGAGGTGGCGGCCGATCTGGAAGCCAACGGCGAGACCGTTAGCCGGATCGGCGAGGTAATCGAGGGCCCACGCGGTTGCACGGTGCGCGGGTCGAGCGAAACCTGGTCAGCACGGGAATCATGGGAGGCCCGGCACCTTGCGTAGACCGGCCAAGGTCGCCGTGCTCATTTCGGGCAGCGGAACCAACATGGCCGCCCTGCTCTACGCCAGCAGGATGGCGCGATCGGCCTACGAGGTCGTCCTGGTTGCCAGCAACGATCCCGAAGCGACCGGCCTGAAGCTGGCCGAGGCCGAGGGCGTCCCAACGTTTTCGCTTTCGCACAAGGGCATGGACCGCGCGGCGCACGACGCCGCGATGAGCGCTGCCATTCGCCAGAGCGGGGCGGAGTACGTGGCGCTTGCCGGGTACATGCGCGTGTTGGGCGATGCATTTGTCCGCCAATGGGCGGGCCGGATGATCAACATTCATCCGTCCCTTCTGCCGAAGTACCGCGGTCTGCACACGCACCGGGCCGCGCTCGATGCCGGGGATGCGAAGGCCGGGTGCAGTGTCCACCTGGTGACCGAAGAACTCGATGCCGGGGAAGTGCTTGGACAGGCCGAGGTTTCGGTGCTGGCGGGCGACACCGAGTCGAGCCTCGCCGCGCGTGTCCTCATTGCCGAGCATCAGCTCTATCCGCGGGTACTGAGCGAGTACGTCGCCCGCCCCTACGACGCGGCATGGCTGGTGGCCCAAGTTCGCGCACGAGCAATGGCGCTGCCGATGGCCGAGGAGACCACCAGCCACGGCATGCCCTGCTTCGGCATCGAAAAGGGCAAGAAGTTCGCCTGGGTCTCGGTCGATCACCACGGCGACGGCAAGACGGCGCTGCTTGCCAAGATCAGCGGGGCCGACGAGCAGTTGCAGCTGATCGAGAACGACGGCGAGCGCTACTATCGCCCGGCGTACTTCGGAGCCGAGTGGATCGGCATTCGCCTGGACCTGGGGGATACCGACTGGGAAGCTATCGAAGGCTGGCTGCAGCGCAGCTGGCGTGTCGTCGCCCCCAAAAAGCTCACGTCCTTGATCGACGCCGCCGACCAGTTCTGATGGCGCAACGGTATTGACCGCTGAACGCCCGCACCCGCTGGCGGTCTCGCGCGCCGCGAAGCTGGCAGATCGGGCGGTAGCGGCAATCTGGCGCAAGGGTGCGATGTCCAAGCCACCGCTCGAACCCGACTACCTATGGCGTATAGGCAGTCGCGGTTACACCCAAGCGGACGAACATGGTGGCCGCCGCGACGAAGACGTGGCCGATTTTCGCGAGCGCCTCGATCGGCTGTGTCAGTCGCTACAACGGGAATCGCAGCTCAATGCGCTAGGCCATACGATGGCGTACGGCCAACTGACTTCGGCCATTCGCAAGCGTCACGCGCTTGGCCGCTTATGGCGGGAGCGGCCCGAGGTTGCGACGGCGCCAATCGCGCCCCCGATCGTCGTCCTCGGCCAGATGCGCGCGGGCACCACCCGCATTCACCGTCTGCTTGCCGCCGATCCCGCACACGTCGGGACCCGCTTCTGCAACAGCGTCGACCCGGTTCCGCGGCGACCGGATCACCGCCCCTTCAAGTCCGCACTCGGCCTCGCGATCGCGCGGCGGATCAATCCCTGGCTCGATACGCTGCATCCCTTCGGAGCCACCCGGGTGGACGAAGAGATCGGCTGGCTCTCTGCGGCGCTTTCTCCATGTGCCTACGAAGCGCAGTGGCATATACCCACCTTCGTAGCGTGGAGCGAGGCTCGCGATCCCTCGCCGATTTACCGCGAGTTCGTTCGCATCCTCCGAACCGATGCGGCGGCGATGAAGAACGAGGAACTCTCCCGTGTGCTCAAGTGCCCGCAGTTCGCCGAGGACTCGCCCGCCCTACTCTCTGCATTCCCCGATGCGAGGTTCGTCGAAGCGCACAGGGCTTCGGACGAAGTCTTGGAGAGCGCCGTGTCACTAGTTGCCAGTCAATCGGCATTTCAGTCGGATCATGCCGACTTAGCCAACATTCGTTCGGAGTGGATGCGCAAACTGGGCCTCCGCGCACAGCGGATGGACGCGGCGCGACCGCGAACTTCGCCCGTGGTCGTCAAGTTCGACGCATTGAACGCCGATTGGCGCGGCGCCATCGCACAACTCTACCGCTCATTGGGCTTGTTCCTGTCGGACGCGGCGCGGGTGGCGATGGAGCGAGAGCAACGCTACAGCGCGCGTTCGCCGCATTTATCCCATGGGGCCGCGCTAAAGCGCTTCGCTCGCCAGCAACCTTAGGCGGCTCGCCGGCCGATCCCCGGTATGACGGCCCCCACGCGCTTGCGATAATCGGTGTAATGTTCGCCGAAATGTCCGACGAGATCGCGCTCCTCGTGGGCTATGCCGATGAAGATGTAGACCGAGAACCCGACAGCAAACAGCAGATGCCCGTAGGTCATCTGCGGCGTCGCCCAAAAAGCCAGCAGGAACCCGCTATAAATCGGATGTCGCACCCAGCGGTACAGTAACGGCGTTCGGAATTGCTGCGACGGTTCATCCAGACCACGCGTGTGACGCCACGCCTGCGCGAGCCCGAACAGTTCGAAATGGCTGATCAACCATGTCGCGATGAACAGTATGACCCAGCCCGCCAGGAAAAGGCTCCATACCCCCATCCGGGCGGTCTCGTTCTCGATCAGCCAAACGGTGCCGCCGATGGGGTGCCAGAACGCGAACAAGGCGATCAGGCACAGCGCCGAAGCAAGGCAGTAGACCGAACGCTCCAACGCCGGCGGAACTACCCGCGTCCACGCGGCCTTAAAGGATGGTCGGGCCATCACCGAGTGTTGAACGCCAAAAAGGGCGATCAGAGCAACGTCGACGAAGGCGGCAAAGGCCGGTGATGCGGAGAGGCCCTTGTCAACATGCGTCGGGAGAAGGTCGAGCGCCGCGGCAAAACCGATGAGATATACGAACGCACCGAAGAAGGCCGCGTAGCACAGCAGAGCGACCGGCATGGCCAGAGGTCGAGACATAGCTCCCACTCCCCCAGATGAGAGCAACCCGCCTAGACCACTTATCACAAATAATTGACTAGGCGAAATCGAGGCAGGGATCAGGGCGTGCCGGGCTTCTCGGGCGCGCGCTCGGACATGTCGATGGTGGCTTCGGGGTTGAACGCGCGGTTGAGGCGCGGCGGGCGACCCTCCGCCCAGGCCTGCCACTCGGCGATCAGCCCGTCCTCGCAACGCGCGCGCCAGACGGCCCGGCGGCGGCCCACCTCGGGATTGGCGCTTTCGACCCACCCGCGCATCAATACATACGGATCGCTGAAGCTGGTGGTCTCGACCTCCAGCCGGAGGCCGGGGTCGGCCGCGAAGAGCATGCGCGCGCCGGCAATCGCCGTTTCGCGACCGACAATCCCCTCGCGCCAGCTGTCGATACTAGTGAAGTCTTCGGTGACGAGGCCCCGCAGGGCATCGGCGTCATGCGCGTTTACGGCCGCGACGAAACGCCCGGCCAATGTCTTACATTTCCTGCCCCGACCCCAAAGCATGGCGCGCCATACCACGATTCGAGCGACCGTGGCGTGACATTTGCTAGGACAGTGTAAAGTCGGCGGCCTATCGCCCGCCGCCTATTCAGCCGACGATTTCGTCGGGCTTGAAAAAATAGTCGATCTCGATCCGGGCATTCTCGTCGCTGTCCGAACCGTGAACGGAATTCGCCTCAATGCCTTCCGCGTACGTCTTGCGAATGGTGCCTTCGGCGGCGTCGGCGGGATTGGTCGCGCCCATCACGTCACGGTTGCGCTTCACCGCATCCTCGCCTTCAAGGACCTGGACCACGACCGGGCCGCTGGTCATGAACTCGCACAGTTCGCCGAAGAACGGGCGTTCCTTGTGCACCGCGTAGAAGCCCTCGGCCTGCTCGCGGGTCATCTGGATGCGCTTGGACGCGACAACGCGAAGGCCGGCGTCTTCCAGCATCTTGGTCACGGCGCCGGTAAGATTGCGGCGGGTGGCATCGGGCTTGATGATCGAAAAGGTGCGGGTGACCGCCATGACAGTTTCCTTGCGAACGGAGAGTGCGGGGAGATTTGCGCGGCGCCCTAGCGAGCGGGAACTGGCCGCGCAAGGCTCACATCTTCTTGACCCACTTGCCGCCCTCCTGGGCGAAATAGCCCCGGGTCACGTCATCGCGGCCGTCGAACCGTCGCCAGATTGCACGGGCGGCTTCGACCTGCGCCTCGCCGAACAGGAGAATGGTGCGGTCGAAACCCTCAGCCGCCTCGCGCCACTCGCCGTCGGCCAGGACTGCCGTGCGGGCGCCGTTCGGGGCCGCACAATCGCTGCCCAGGAGGATCGGTTGAGCGTCGGCGTGGGGGCCGGTCTCCTTTCCGTTTGCCAAAAAGACTTCCGGCTTCGATTCCCACAGCGCGCGAGAGGTTGCCGCGCGGCGTTCAGAGTCCCCATCCACCACCAGCAAGCGCTCGCTCCCGCTCCGCACACGCTCGGCGATCGACGCGACTATGCGCTCGACCGGTCCTTGCGAGTACTGCCAGAAATCGAGCTGCACGGCGGACGCTAGGCCTCCAGCACGTCCCGCACGTAGCGGTCAATTAACCGGACGCCGTAGCCCGTGGCCCCTTTGTCCCAGGTCGCGCCGGGTTTCGCCGCCCACACCATGCCCGCGATGTCGCAGTGGGCCCACGGCCGATCCTTGTCGATGAAGCGCTGGAGAAACTGCGCGGCGGTGATCGAGCCGGCTTCGCGCGGCCCGATGTTCTGCATGTCGGCGATGGGTGAATCGATCAGCTTATCGTAAACGGGGCCCAGCGGCATCCGCCACAGCTTGTCGCCGCTGGCCGTACCCGCCTCGGCGAGCGCATCGGCCAACTGGTTGTCGTTCGCGAACATGCCGCCGTATTCGAAGCCGAGGCTGATGATCATCGCTCCGGTCAGGGTCGCTAAGTCGATGATAGCGACGGGATCGTGCTCCTTCTGGACCCAAGTGAGCGCGTCGCACAGCACCAGGCGCCCTTCGGCATCCGTATTGAGAACTTCGACGGTCTGCCCGCTCATGGTAGTCAAGACATCGCCGGGCCGCATCGCCTTCCCGTCGGGCATGTTTTCCACCAGGCCCATCACACCTACGATGTTGGCCTTGGCCTTCCGCCGAGCCAATGTGAGCATGGCACCGGCCACCGCGCCGGCGCCGCCCATGTCCCACTTCATGTCACCCATCCCGGGCCCCGGCTTGATGCTGATGCCGCCGGTGTCGAACGTGACCCCCTTGCCGACGAACGCCATTGGCCGGCCGCCAGGTTCGCCGCCGTTCCACTTGACCGCCAGCAGCCGAGAGGGCTGCTCCGACCCTTGCCCGACGCCGAGGAGCGCTCCCATGCCAAGCTTGGTCATCTCTTCGACGCCGAGCACGGTGATCTCGAGACCGGTCCCTTGGTAGCGCTCGCGGCAGCGCGCAACAAAGCTCTCCGGGTAGATGACGTTGGCGGGCTCGGTAACCAGCTCGCGCGTGAACTCGACGCCCTCTGCCAACGCTTCGGCGGTCGCCCATGCCTCGGCTCCGCCCGCAGGTGCGCCTACCACGATGGCCTTCCTTAGTGTTACTTTCTGCTCGTCCTTTACCTTGGTGCGATAGCGGTCGTAACGCCAAGCCCGCAGGCGAAATCCCGTGAGCACGCAGGCGATCTCGTCGACCGCGAGACCGTCGGCCTCGATGACAATGCCCTCAGCGCCCGAGCATGAGTACTTCGCGGCAAGCGCGCCGCCCGCCTTCTCGAGGTTGGCGATGCGCGCCTCGTCGCCTTTCTCGCCTGCGCCCACCAGCGCGATCCGCACCACCTTGCCGCCCCGCTCGGCGAAGCCGTCGAACACCTGCCCGGGTTTACCCTTGAAGCGCGCCGCCTTCGCCCCGTGCGCCAGCGTCGGATCGAGATCTTTCGGCAATGCGTCCTGACCGACGACCCTGGCGACGATCTGGGTTGCGGCGGGAATGGCGTCAGCGAATTCGATCTTCATGAAAACTCCGGCAAAAGGAACGCCCGACGAGCCGTTTGTCGCAGCGGCGGCGTTGGCGATTGCGATTAGGCGGCAGTGCTGCGATAGGCAAGCGATGCTCCCCGCTACGTACGGATCGCAGCAGGCTTCGTCGCGCCGCCCGCCAGCCGTGTTGCGCCGGGGCGCGGCCAGTGCACTTGTGCTGGTGCTCGCGCTCTGTGCCGCCCCGGTCACCGCTCAGGACGGCCCTGCACCCGGAATGGGCACGGTCGAAGAGCCCGATGGCACACCGCCTGATCTGTCGACTCCGATTCCGCCGATAGACCCGGCAACGATGCCGGCTACGCCGACCGATGCGCGGCGCATCAATTTCGAAGCGAACGCCGTTGCCTACGATCAGGAGTCCGAAACTGTCACCGCGACGGGAGAAGTCGTGCTGCGGAGCGAGGACCGCTCGGTCCGCGCGGACGAGGTCGTATGGAACCGGCAGACCGGGCAGATCGTCGCGAGCGGGGACGTGCGCTTCGTCGACGAGGAAGGCAATCAGCTCTATACCAGCCGCATCGAGCTGACCGACGAGTTCGAGGCCGGTGCGATGGAGGACCTGTTGCTTGCGCTCCGGGAAGGCGGTCGGCTCGCGGCCGCCAGCGGCTCCCGGCTCGCCGATGGGACTATCGAACTCAACCGCGCCGCCTACACCGGTTGCGAGGTGGTGACGCCCGAAGGCTGTCCGCGCGAGCCAAGCTGGCGGATTACCGCGGACCGCGTGGTCTATTCGCCGGCTGACAACCGCGTGCGGTTCCAAGGCGCTTACCTCGAGATGTTCGGCGCTCGGCTGATACCCTTGCCCGGCTTGGCCATCCGAACCGACGGGCGGCCGGTTTCGGGCTTCCTAATTCCCGACATCCAATACTCACGCAACAATGGTCTCCAACTGTCCGGCAGCTATTACCTCAGCCTCGCGCCGAACCGGGACCTGACGCTCAGCGGATACGCCTTTACCGGCGCCCCACCCATGGCTAGCGGGCAGTGGCGTCACCTGACGGATGACGGTGCTTACCAGGTCACGGCTTATGGCACATATAGCCGCCGGCTCGATCCCTTCGGCGGCGCGCCCTCTGGCGACAACCAGTTTCGCGGCTACATCTTCGCCAACGGGCGTTTCCAGCTCGACCCGAACTGGAGCGTGGACTTCTCGGCTCGCCGAGCGACCGATCGCACCTTCCTGCGCCGCTACGACATCAGCCGCGACGACCGATTGCGGTCGATGATCGAGGTCGAGCGGGTCGACGACGATTCCTATCTCACCATTGCCGGCTACGCGACCCAGACGATGCGCCTTGGCGCGAACCAGGGCCAGGTCCCGATAGCCATCCCGATGATCGATTACCGGAAACGGATCGATGCGCCGATCGTGGGCGGCAAGCTGGAACTTCAGGCCAACACCCTTGCGATTCACCGGCCCGACGGGCAGGACACCCAGCGCGCGTTCGCTGGCGCCAAGTGGGACCTGAAGCGAGTTACCCCTTGGGGCCAACTGCTAACCCTCAGTGCGTTACTGCGCGGCGACGTCTATCATTCCGACGAAAACGGCCTCACCGCCACCGCGATCTATCGCGGCAATCCCGGCTGGAAGACCCGCGGCGTCGCATTGGCGGCCGCCGACCTCGAATGGCCGCTGGTCGGCAGACTTTTCGGCGGCACGCAGGTGCTGACCCCGCGGGTCCAAGTGGTGCTGAGCCCGCCCATCGCCAATCTTTCCGTGCCAAACGAAGATGCTCGGGCGATCGATCTGGAGGATTCCAACCTCTTCGCACTGAACCGCTTCCCGGGTTACGACCGGATCGAGGACCGGCCCCGGATCACCTACGGTTTCGACTGGCAGCTGACACGCCCCAACTGGCGCATCGACACCACCGTCGGCCAATCAGTACGGCTCGACAACCGCGGGTCGATACTTCCTGACGGCACTGGGCTTTCCGAACGTGTGTCAGATTTTGTCGGCCGGACCGAAATCCGCTTCAAGGACTTCGTGAAGCTGACTCACCGGTTCCGGCTCGACAAGGACAACTTCGCTGTGCGGAGGAACGAGTTCGACGCGGCGGTCGGCTCGAGCCGCACTTACGCCGAGGTCGGTTATCTGCGGCTCAATCGCGATATCTCCCCGACGATTGAGGATTTGCGCGACCGCGAGGAGCTGCGCTTCGCCGGGCGCTTGGCGTTCGCGCGTTACTGGTCGGTATTCGGCTCGGGAGTATTCAATCTCACAGACCGGTTCGAAGATCCTAGCCTGACGGCCGATGGGTTCGAACCGATCCGTACTCGCCTCGGCGTCGCCTACCAGGACGACTGTCTCGAACTCGGCGCCACTTGGCGGCGGGACTACGTAAACCAAGGCGATGCAAGGAAGGGCAACACTTTCCAGTTCTATTTCGCATTGCGAAACCTCGGTTTCCGCTAGTTGGCAGTCGGCTGCTAACGCGCTATCCGCCCCCGGACACTCAGCTTGGGTTAAGCCGCTTCGGCACATCGACCTGGGCTCAATCGGCACCATCCGGCACCGATTAATACGGACATGAATGTGATCGTAAGAACCGTTTCCAAGCTGCTCAGCGGCGTCGCCGCCTTCGGCCTCGTGACCGCTCCCATCGCCGTTCAGGCGCAGGTGGCTCCCGCTGCTGAAGCGCCGGCGGTCGCCGCGCTCGATCTGCCGCGCACGATCGCGGTTCTGGGCAAGAACGACCCCAATCTGCGAAAGCCAACCGCCGTTGTGAACGGCCAGATCATCACCGGGACCGATGTCGATCAGCGCGCGGCGTTGACGATTGCCGCCTCGAAGGGTCAGATCGCGCCGGAAGAGATTGAGCGGCTACGAACCCAGGTCCTCCGCAACTTGATCGACGAGAACCTGCAGATCCAGGAAGCGAAAGCGCAGGAGATCGAGGTAACACAGGCCGAAGTCGACCAGACTTACGCCCGCGTCGCGGCCCAGAACTTCGGCCAGAACGTCCAGGCGATGGACGAGTATCTCGTCCGGGTCGGCTCATCCCCTGCCTCGCTCAAGCGGCAGATTCTCGGCGAGCTTTCGTGGCAACGATTGCTGCGGCGCAATATCGCCCCGTTCGTCAACGTCTCGGCGGAAGAGGTCAACGAGATCATGGCCCGGCTCGAGGCGAGCCGCGGCACCGAAGAGTATCGTCTCGGCGAAATCTGGCTTTCAGCCACCTCCGAGAACCGCGAGCAGGTTCTCGCGAACCTCGGCCGGATCGTTGAGCAGTTGAAGCAGGGCGGCAGCTTCGTCGGCTATGCCCGGCAGTATTCGGAATCGTCGACCGCCGCCGCCGGCGGCGACCTCGGCTTCGTGCGCCTGGAAATGCTGCCGAGCGAGCTCGCGGTCGCGGCGCGCCAGATGCAGCCCGGACAGCTAGTCGGGCCGATCGAGAACTCCGGCGGGTTTTCGATCCTCTACCTTATCGACAAGAAGGCCGTGCTGACAGCCGACGCGCGCGACGCGACATTAAGTCTCAAGCAAATCTCGCTCGCCTTCCCGCCGGGCATCAGTGAATCCGAGGCACAGGGTCGCCTGCAGTCATTCGTTTCGGGCGTGCAAGCGATTAAGGGCTGCGGCAACGCAGAAGAAGGCGCTGCTGCGATCGGCGCCACGGTAGCGAGCAGCGACGGTATAGTGATGCGCTCCCTGCCGGAAGCCATCCAGGGACTCCTGATGGAGCTCCAGATCGGACAATCCACAGCCCCGTTCGGCGGCCTCAAGGAAGGCGTGAGCGTGCTCATGCTGTGCGGACGCGACGATCCTGTCGACGCAAGCGCGCCCAGTTTCGACGACTTGATGTCACAGCTGGAGGAAGACCGCGTCAACAAGCGGGCGCAGCGTTACTTGCGCGACCTGCGCAACGACGCGGTGATCGAATACAACTGACGCGCTCCCCTGCCCCGCTCGCCGTTTCGCTCGGCGACCCGGCGGGGATCGGTCCGGAGCTTATTGCAGAAGCGTGGTCGCGGCGCGAGAACGAGCGCCTCGTCCCCTTCGCAGCAATCGGCGGAGCCGGGCTTCTCGCGGCTGCCGCTGCATCGCGCGGTCTGAACGTCCCGGTACAGCGGATTACATCGCTGGGAGAAGCGACGGAGGTATTTCCACGGGCGCTCCCAGTGCTGGATGTGCGTGATGGTGAGTGGTCACCCGGCGCGCCCGACCGCAAAGGCGCAGAGTTCGCGCTGGCCAGCCTTCACCAAGCCACGGCCTTGGCCGTCAGCCGGGAAGCGTCCGCCCTCGTTACCGGGCCCATCGCCAAGTCGCTGCTGGCCCAAGTCGGGTTCGACTATCCGGGTCAGACCGAGTTCGTTGCCGCCGCCTGCGGGGTGGCGGCGCAGAGCGCGGTCATGATGCTCGCCGGACCGCAGTTGCGCACGATCCCGCTTACGGTTCACATCCCGCTGGCCGATGTACCGGCGTCGATCTCCATCGACCTCATCTGCCATCGGGCCCGCATCGCAGCGCGATCTCTTGCACAGGATTTCGGTATCGCCGCGCCGCGCATTGCGATCGCCGGCCTCAATCCGCACGCCGGCGAGGACGGGCGGATGGGAACCGAGGAGGCGCGGATCATCTCTCCCGCAATTGCCGCTCTGCAGGCCGAGGGGATTCTGGCGACCGGGCCGCATCCGGCCGACGCGCTCTTCGCTCTCCACGCCCGTGGCGGTTACGACGTGGCGCTCTGCATGTACCACGATCAGGCATTGATCCCCCTCAAGGCCCTCGACTTCGATAGCGGGGTTAACGTCACGCTCGGGCTGCCGGTCGTCCGCACTAGTCCTGACCACGGGACTGCTTTTGCGATCGCCGGTACGGGGCAAGCGAGTGCCGGCGCGACGATTGCGGCGGTTCGCATTGCCGGTGAGTGCGCGGCGCGACGTGCCGCCGATGCCTGATCTGCCTCCACTGCGCGACGTCGTCGCTCGTCACGGGCTCATTGCGTCGAAGGCGCTCGGCCAGAACTTCCTGTTCGATGAGCATCTGCTCGACCGAATCGCGGCGATCCCCGGAGACCTGGCCGGCAGCGCCGTGCTCGAGATCGGACCGGGTCCCGGCGGCCTCACGCGTGCACTGCTCCGTGCCGGAGCCCGAGTGACTGCGATCGAGATGGATCGGCGGTGCCTGCCAGCGCTCGCCGAGCTCGAGGCGGCATTTCCCGGTCACCTGCGAGTGGTCGAGGAAGACGCGATGAAGATCGACCACGACGACCTGATGGGCGAACCTTACGCGGTCGTCGCCAATCTGCCGTACAACGTGGGCACCGCGCTGTTCGTGCGCTGGCTGGGGGGCGAGAACTGGCCGCCGCGGTGGAGCAGCCTCACATTGATGTTTCAGGAAGAGGTCGCCCACCGCATCGTCGCCGCGCCGGGGAGCGGTGCCTACGGCCGCCTGGCGGTGCTTGCCCAGTGGCGTTCAGCCGCCAGGTTGGCGATGAAAGTCCACCGGAGCGCGTTCACGCCGCCGCCCAAGATCATGAGCGCGGTCGTCCACATCGAGCCCCGAACGGCACCCGACGGAGTTAATGCACGCATCCTCGAGCGGATCACCGAGGCTGCGTTCGGTCAGCGGCGCAAGATGCTCCGACAGAGCATCAAGGGCATTCCGGGAGCCATCGAAGCGCTCGAGACGCTCTGCATCGATCCGCAGCGGCGGGCGGAAACACTGGCCGTCTCCGAATTCACCGGGCTCGCGCGCCTGCTCGGCCTTGAAGCCACGGCAACGCGGAACGAGAACGCCCGACAAAAAAGAGGCCCCGAAACGGAGCCTCTTCTTTAACAGAAATTATCCCCGATGATCAGGGGCTGACGGCCTCGTCGTCGTCAAGGGTCTCGATCAGCGCCCACACGGCCAAAGCCGCGGCGATGCCGATAAAGATCAGATCTACGGTTCCGACCGAGCCGCCGAGGCCGCTCTCATCAGCGGCCGGAGCCGAATCACGGGTGACGGGCGCGGCTTGCACCGCGACCGACGAAACGGCGAGCGAGGCAGCGGCGAGCGCTACGGGCAACTTGCGAAAAAACATGGATCCCTCATCAATCGGACAATTGGTTCGGCGCCCATTACGCGGCGACAAGTCGCCAAGTCAAACGACATGTTGTGACATTGGGGCAACATTGCAGCAGTTTGGCTCTGACTAGCCTTTCGCGCGCCGGCGCCACTCATGGAGCAATGGCTCGGTATACCCGCTCGGTTGTTCGACGCCCTTGAACACCAGGTCCACCGCGGCCCGGAAAGCGGGGCCATCCTCGTTGCCCGACAGCGGCACGTAGAGCGGGTCGCCGGCGTTCTGCGCATCGACCTTTCGCGCCATCCGGCGCAGGCTGTCCATCACCTGTTCCGCCGAGCAGACCCCGTGGAGAAGCCAGTTCGCCATGTGCTGCGAGCTGATTCGTAGTGTCGCACGATCTTCCATCAGGCCGACGTCGTGAATATCGGGCACCTTCGAGCAACCCACGCCTTGATCGATCCAGCGCACAACGTAGCCCAGCAGCCCCTGCGCGTTATTGTCGAGTTCCTCGCGGATTTCGTCTGCCGACCAATTGGTCCCCTGGGCGAGCGGGATTGCCAGCAGTTCATCTAGTCCGGGCGCCTCGCCGATTTCCTTCTGACGGGCGAACACATCGAGCATGTGATAATGCGTCGCGTGCAGCGTGGCCGCCGTGGGCGACGGCACCCAGGCGGTGTTCGCACCCGCCTGCAGATGGCCGATCTTCTGCGCCATCATGTCGCGCATCATGTCGGGGGCAGCCCACATGCCCTTGCCAATCTGCGCCCGGCCGGAGAGGCCGTGCCGCAGGCCGATCGCGACGTTTCGCGCCTCGTAGCCCTGCAGCCAGCGCGAGGCCTTCATCTCCGCTTTGCGGATCATGGGGCCAGCCTGCATCGAGGTGTGAATCTCGTCGCCCGTGCGGTCGAGGAACCCCGTGTTTATGAACACGATGCGGTCCTTCACCGCATGGATGCACGCGGCGAGATTGGCGCTCGTGCGCCGCTCCTCGTCCATCACGCCCACTTTGACGGTATGGCGCGGCAATTCGAGCAGGTCCTCCACCGCATCGAACAGGTCGTTGGTGAAGGCGCATTCCTCTGGCCCGTGCTGCTTGGGCTTCACGATATAGATGGAGCCGGCACGGCTGTTCTGCCATTTGCCGAGCCCGCGCACATCATGAGCGCCGATCGCTGAGGTGATCACCGCGTCCATGATGCCCTCGGGCACTTCGCTGCCGTCAGGCAGCAGGATCGCGGGATTGGTCATCAGGTGGCCGACATTGCGGACGAACAGCAGGCTGCGGCCCGGCAGGGTTTGATCGCCCGCCCGACGGTCGTCTGCCAGCCGCCGGGTCAGTTCGCGGCCACCCTTGTCGAATGTCTCCGACAAATCGCCGCGGATCACGCCGAGCCAGTTGCGGTAGGCGGCGAGCTTGTCGGCCGCGTCGACCGCCGCGATCGAATCCTCGAGATCGACGATCGTCGTCAGCGCGCTCTCCAGCACGACGTCCGAAATCCCGGCGGGATCGTCGCGGCCGACCGGGGTCTCGAGGTCGAACACGACCTCGACGTGAAGCCCGTTGTTGACGAACATTCGCCCCGAGGCCGTCTTGCCGACGAACTGGGCCGGCTCGGCCAGGGCGATGTCGTCGGGCCCTCGGAGCGACTGCCAGCTTCGCCCACCCGCCAGCGGCAACGCACGGTCGAGGAACGCCCGCGCCTCGGCGATCACCGCCGCGCCGCGCTGCGCATCGTACCCGCCAGGTCGCGCGGGCGCAGCGTCGATCGCATCGGTGCCGTAGTAGGCGTCGTACAGGCTGCCCCAGCGCGCGTTCGCCGCGTTCAGCAGGAATCGCGCGTTGAGCACAGGGACAACCAGTTGTGGGCCCGCCATGGTGGCGATCTCGGCATCGACGTTCGCGGTGCCGATGATGAAGTCGCCCGGCTCGGGTACGAGATAGCCGATCGACTCGAGGAACGCTCGGTAGGCGTCGGCATCGTGCGGCTGCCCACGCCGTTCGCGGTGCCAACCGTCGATCTGCTTCTGAAGTGACTCGCGCTTGGCGAGCAGCGCCCGATTGCGCGGTGTGAAGCGAGCCAGCAGGTCAGCGAATCCCGCCCAGAACCGATCGGGGTCGCAGCGTAGCGGGGCGAGCACCTCCGCTTCGAGGAAGCGCGCCAGCGCCCCGTCCACCTGCAGCCCGGACCTGTCCAATGTCTCGTTCACTTGTTCCTCGCGCAGTTTGCTAGCCGCGCCACCTTCGGCGCGGTCCTTCGTTAGCCTGTCGTCCGGGGAGGAAGCGAGCGGCGCGTATGACCAAGCCGGGGACGGTTTGCAACCGTCAGGCGGGGTGGGGTTGGAGAGCCCCGCGTGGGCGGCTAGGAGCCGTTGCAGATGAAACCGGCACCAGACCAGTTCACCGCCGCGATCGACGGCGCCGCGATGATCGAGCAGACGCGTGCGTGGGGCGCCATCAACACCGGAACCGGCAATCTCGAGGGGCTTGCCGAGCAGGCGGCCCGTCTTGCGAACGCTTTTTCCGCCCTACCGGGCGAGGTCGCCCTGGTGGAGCCCGCTCCGGTATCTGTCGTCGCCGTCGACGGGCGGGAGGTCGACAAGGAACACGGGCCTCACCTCGTGCTTCGGGTTCGGCCGGAGGCGTCGCGGCGCGTGCTGCTGACCGGCCATATGGACACCGTCTTCCCGGCCGATCATCCGTTTCAGGAGCAGCGCTGGCTCGACGACGACACGTTGAACGGGCCCGGCCTGGCCGACATGAAGGGCGGCATCGCGGTTATACTGCATGCCCTGCTCGCGCTGGAAACAACCCGGGCCGCCGACGCACTCGGCTACGACGTGATGATCAATTCCGACGAGGAAACGGGCTCGCTCTCGTCCGCCTCGCTGATCGCCGACCTGGCACAAGGGAAGTTCGCCGCCCTCACCTACGAGCCCAGCGCGCTGCCCGACGGCACGCTCGCCCACGCCCGCGGCGGCAGCGGCAACTTCAGCGTGGTGATCACCGGACGCTCGGCCCATGCCGGGCGCAATCCGCACGAAGGGCGCAATGCACTCGTCGCCGCCGCCGATCTCGCCGTTCGGCTCAAGGCGATGGGGCACGACTCGCTATCGATCAATCCTGCCCGGATCGACGGTGGGTCGGCCAACAACGTGGTGCCCGACCATGCGGTGCTTCGCTTCAACATCCGCCCTAAGTCGGTGGAGGCAGCCGACATTTTCCAGCGCGACCTGAAAGACTTGATCGGAGATATTGAAACACGCCATGAAGTCTTGCTTCACCTCCACGGCGGCATCAGCCGTCCGCCCAAGCCGGTCGATGCGCGGGCGCAAAAGCTGTTCGACCTGGTGCGCGAATGCGGCGCCGAGCTTGGCCAGCCGATCGGCTGGCAGCCATCGGGCGGAGTGTGTGACGGCAACAACATCGCCGCCTGCGGAGTGCCGGTCGTAGATACGATGGGCGTGCGCGGCGGCGCGATCCATTCGCCCGACGAGTTCATGATCGTCCCCAGCCTTGCCGAGCGCGCGGCGCTCTCGGCCCTCGTGCTCGCCCGCCTCGCTGCCGGAGAATCCCTGTGAGCTTTCGCCTGCGCGCGGCGCACCCGGCCGACCTCGAGCCGCTCTACGAAATGGCCAAGCTGACCGGCGGCGGTTTCACCAACCTTCCGGCAGACCGCAAGGCCCTCGCTGCGAAACTGGAGCGGGCCGAAGTGTCGTTTGCCCGCGAGGATGACAGCCTCGCCGACGAACAGTTCGTCCTGGTGCTCGAAAACGCGGAAACCAGCGAAGTGCGCGGTACCTGCCAGCTGATGTCTCAGGTCGGGCAACGCTGGCCGTTCTATTCCTACCGCATCACTACCCTTACCCAGCATTCGCAGGAACTGGAGCGCACCGTCCGGGCGGACCTGCTCAGCCTGGTGACCGACCTGGAAGGTTCAAGCGAGGTGGGCGGGCTTTTCCTGCACCCTAACGAGCGTGCGGGCGGGCTCGGCCTTCTCCTTGCGCGCAGCCGCTATCTGTTCATCGCCATGCACCGCAGCCGCTTTGCCGAGCGGGTTCTGGCGGAACTGCGCGGTATCATCGACGAACGCGGGGGATCCCCGTTCTGGGACGGCGTCGCCGGTCGATTCTTCGGAATGACTTTCCAGGACGCCGACTACTTCAACGCGATCAACGGCAACCAGTTCATTGCCGACCTGATGCCCAAGCACCCGGTCTACATCGCCATGCTGGAAGAGACCGCCCGCACCGCCATCGGTATGCCCCATCCGACCGGGCGTGCCGCCATGCGCATGCTGGAGAACGAAGGTTTTCGCAGCGATGGTTATGTCGACATCTTCGACGGCGGCCCGACGATGATCGCACGCACCGCGGACGTGAAGTCCGTGCGCGACGCACGGCCCGGGCGGGTATCGAGCACCACCCTCGACATCGGCGAGCGCGCCATTCTGGCAACCGGCAAGCTCGGCACGTTCCGCTCCGCGTTCGGCATGCGCGATCTTCACCCCGACGGCAGCCTCGAACTCGATCGCCTCTCCGCCGGCCTGCTCGGCGTTCGCGAAGGCGACGAGGTGTGGAGCGTTGCCCGGTGAGTGAGTCCTCGCAGGCGGTCGAGATCAATTTCGACGGAATCGTCGGCCCGACCCACAACTACGCGGGACTAAGCTTGGGCAATCTGGCGGCCACCGCCAATGCCGGGGCGGTCAGCTATCCGCGCGCGGCGGCGCTGCAGGGACTTGCCAAGATGCGCCACAATCTGGCGCTGGGTCTGCACCAGGGTTTCTTCGTCCCGCCAGAGCGCCCCGACGAAGGGTTTCTCGAAAACCTCGCCGTCGACGAAACCGCGGACCCCGCGGTGACCGCGATGGCCTGGTCCGCCTCGGCCATGTGGGCGGCGAACGCGGCGACAGTGAGCCCCGCCGGCGATACCGCCGACGGGAGGTGTCACCTGACCATAGCCAACCTCCGCTCGATGCCCCACCGGAGCATCGAATGGGCCGCCACGATGGACCAGTTGGCGCTCGTCTTCTGCGACGAAGAGCGCTTCGCGGTTCACGATCCCGTGGAATTCTGCTTCGGTGACGAGGGCGCCGCGAACCACATGCGGCTTTGCGAACGGCACGATCTTCCGGGCGTCGAGGTGTTCGTCTACGGACGCAGCGGGGGCGCTTTCCCGGCCCGCCAGCACGAACAGGCGAGCCTCGCCGTCGCCCGCCGGCACGGCCTCGATCCGAAGCGCACCGTGTTCATCGAACAGAATCCGGCAGCGATCGCCGCGGGGGCCTTCCACAACGACGTCGTCGCGGTGGCCAACGAGCGCGTGCTGTTCGCCCATTCACAGGCGTTTGCCGACCAGGCCGGCGCCTATGCGGCGGTGGCGGAAGCGTTTCCCGCGCTCGAAATCGTCGAGGTGCCGGCGGCCGAGGTTTCGCTCGACGAGGCGATCCGTAGCTATCTGTTCAATGCCCAGCTCGTGACGCTTCCAGGCGGCGAGATGGCGCTAATCGTGCCGATCGAATGTACCGAGACCGCGCAGGTCGCCCGTTACCTTGAAAAGCTCGTCGCCGGAAACGGACCGATCCAGCAGGTGCTGCCGGTCGACGTGCGCCAGTCGATGGCCAACGGCGGCGGCCCCGCTTGCCTGCGGCTTCGCGTGGTCTGCGATCCCGCCACCGCGGATCAGCGGTTTCTCCTGGACGAGCGCAAAGCCGATGCGATCGAGGCGGCAATCGCGGCCAGTTGGCCGGAACAGATCGATCCCGCCGACCTCGGCTCCCGGACGCTGATTGAAACGGTCAAACATGCCCGTTTCACGCTTCTTGAAGCGCTTCATCTGCAGATTCTAGGTTAATCCGCTAGACGACCCGTCGAAGCCGCTTACACTCCCGGTTTCGTTAACCTTTGTGCGCGCGGCAAATCCGGCCCTGTCGCGGGTCTTGCTCCGTACGGTGTTAAGAAAATGCGAGACGTCATGCTGAAGAAAGTCGGCCGCCTGTTCGTGATCAAGACGCGCTTCGAAGCGTGCCTCATCATCTACGCGCTGGCGCTCGGCGCCTGCGAGCGCGGCTTGGTCTACCTCGAGCAGTTCCCCGGCTGGGGCGGCAAGCTCCTGTTCCTCGCGGTGACCGGCTCGGTCTTCCTGGCCGGCGCGAAGATCTTCGACTGCCTGCGCTTCGAGAAAGAGCGGCGCGAGAGGCAGACTGCCTGATCGGGGCGGCCGGCGGCGACGTAGCTGGCAATGGGGAATAGGTGGGGGATTCTGTTGCTAGGCTCCCCCGGGCCCCCGGTTTCCGATTCTGTTACCCGGTTCGGTCCGAACCGTGCTCAAGTCCTTGTAACTTCAGGGCGTTAGCCCCTAGAATTACGCAGCGAGAGCAAGTGCTTCGTTGTCGTTGGCACTTGTGGGTTTTGAGCCTTGAACGGGTTACTCAGCCCGAGCAAAAACGATGCTTTTCAATACACGTCGATCCTGGTTCGGCCCCGTCATTTTCTCCGCAACGCCGGAGAAGGTGGTGGAGCCGCCGGGTACTGCCCCCGGGTCCGCTGCATCTATTGCACACCGCAATTTATCGCCATAGCCGGCCGAAGCCGGCACCGACCGATATAGGCCCTGCATGCTTAATGTGAAGTGACTGCGTTCACGGGCGGCGGCGCAGCTCGTCGCGGATTTCCACCAGCAGCTCCACTTCGCTGGGTCCGGCAGGGGTCTCAGCGGGCCTCTTCACCAGCTTGTTGGCCTGTTTCACCAGCAGGAAAATGACGAAGGCGAGGATCAGGAAGTTGATCACCGTCGAGACGAAGTTGCCCCAGGCGAAGACATTGGCACCCGCGGCCCGCGCCGCTTCGAGCGACACGCCCGGCTCGACGGCGCCCGAGAGCACGACGTACTTGTCGGAGAAATCCATCCCTCCGAAGACGGCGCCCACCAGCGGCATGATGAGATCGGCCGTCAGCGAGCCGACGATGGTGGCGAAGGCCGCGCCGATAATGACCGCCACCGCAAGATCGAGCACGTTGCCCTTAGCGATGAATTCCTTGAACTCCTGCAGCATATCCGGTCCTCCGTCCCTGCGTCCCGAGGGGGGTGTCGCGCGGAATTTTACATGGGTCAATCGGCACGCTTCTTGAACCCGGACGTTGGTGTGCTAGATTCGCAATACAGGCCGGGCTCGCCCGGTGATCAAAGGGGATTTGCCGCGATGAATTTCACCGCCATCCGCCGCGCCGCGATCGTCGCGTTCGCCGCGCTCGGTCTCGCCTCGTGCGGGATCAACTCGATCCCGACCAAGGAGGAAACCGCCAAGGCCCGCTGGGCCGATGTGCAGGCCGCTTTCCAGGAACGGGCCAACCTCGTCCCCAACCTCGCCGAAGTCGCGCGCGGCGCCGCCGAGCAAGAGCGCGGCATCCTTACCGACGTGATCGAAGCGCGCGCCAAGGCGACGAGCATCCAGATCAACGCCGATGACCTGACCGACCCCGCCAAGATGGCGCAGTACCAAGCGGCGCAGAGCCAGCTCAGCAGCGGCCTCGGCCGGCTGCTGGCGAACTTCGAGGCTTATCCCGAGCTCAAGTCGATCACCAACTACCAGATGCTCCAGGGCCAGCTCGAAGGCACGGAGAACAAGGTCCGCATCGCGATCCGCGACTACAACGAAGCGGTGCGCGACTATAACACCGAAATCCGCACCTTCCCGAGCGCGATCGGCGCGAACGTGATCTACGGATCCAAGCCCATCGTTCCTTACCAGGCGACCACGCCCGGTGCGGAAGTCGCCCCCACGCTGGACATGACGCCGAACGGTTCGGCCACGGTCCCGACCGCCGGCGCCAACGACAACGCCCCGGCGCCGACGGCCAACGCTGCGAACCAGTAAGCGCGGCGTGCGCCTCGTCGCGCTCATACTCGCCTCGTTGGCGGCGCTGCTCGCGCCGCCAGCGATGGCGCAATTCAAGTTTCCCGAGCGCGGGACCGCGCCGGTGGTGGATGCGGCCAACATCATCGATCCAGCGACGGAGGCCGCGCTCACAGAAAAGCTCGACCAGTTCGAGCAGCGCAGCCAGCGCCAGTTCGTCGTAGCAACGATCCCGAACCTCGATGGTCGTGACATTGCCGACTATGGCTATCAGCTTGGCCGCCACTGGGGCCTCGGCAGCAAGGAAGACGACAGCGGGGTGATCCTGCTCGTCGCGCCGAACGAGCGGCGGGTGCGGATCGAGGTGGGCTATGGGCTCGAGCCGGTGCTGACCGATGGGTATTCGACGCTAATCGTGCAGAACACCATCCTGCCGCGGTTCAAGGCGGGCGACATGCCGGGTGGTATAGTCGCCGGAGCTGATGCGATCATCAAGCAGCTTGAGCTGCCGCCCGAGGAAGCGGCCAAGGTGGCGCAGCAAGCGCAGGCGCAAGCCTCGGAGGGCGAAGGCGGGTTTCCCGTCGGCGTGCTGGTCTGGCTGGCGTTCCTGTTCCTCTTCTTCATCCTGCCGATGATGCGGGGGCGGCGGAAGGGCCGCCGGTTCGGCGGCACGATGACCGGCAACGTCGTCGGCGATATCCTGTTGTGGGAGGCCGGGAAGGCGATCGCGCGGGGCGGATCCGGCGGCGGATGGGGCGGTGGTGGCTTCGGCGGCGGCGGTGGCTTCGGTGGGGGCGGCGGTTTCTCTGGCGGCGGCGGAAGCTTTGGCGGCGGCGGGGCGAGCGGGGGCTGGTGATGGCATACTTGGGCGAAGCTCAGCACACGCAGGTCTCCTCCGCTGTTGCCGCCGCGGAAGAAGAAACCGCGGGCGAGATTGTCACCGTGCTTGCGGAGCGCTCGGATGGCTACAGCGACATCCAGCTCGCCTGGGCGTTCCTCGCCGCTGTAACGGCGCTTGCAGTGCTGGCGCTGTTCCCTGAGGTCTTTCTCGCCAAGGTCGACGCACTACTCGGCGGCTGGAACCACGAATGGAAGCCGCGCGCGCTGCTTTCGCTCGCGCTCGTACTGGTGATCGCCAAGTTCGTCGGCGTGTGGGCCATCCAGCTGTGGCAGCCGCTCAAGTTCCTGCTCATCCCCGGACCGGTGAAGAAGGCCCGCGTCCGAGACGCGGCGGTGCGGCACTTCAAGGTCGGCGCGGAGCGCCGCACTCATGGGCGTACCGGAGTGCTGATCTACCTCTCGATGCAGGAGCACCGCGCAGAGATCGTCGCCGATGCGGCGATTGCCGAGAAAGTCTCGGCTGCCGTGTGGGGCGCTGCCATGGCGGACATGCTGGGCCACATTCGCGAAGGCCGCATCGCTGACGGGCTGGTCGCCGGCGTCGCCGATGTGGGCGCGGTGCTGGCGACGCACTTCCCGCGCCACGCCGACGACGTCAACGAACTGCCGGACCGGCTGATCGAGGTATGACCGCAGACCGGGACGAGCCCGAAGAGGTCGTCTGGCAGGGCAAATTCATCACCACGAAGAAGCGCGGGCGCTGGGAGTACGTCGGCCGGGCACGTGGCATCCGCGCGGCGGTGATCCTGGCGATCGAGGACGGGCACGTGTTGCTGGTCGAGCAATACCGCGTCCCGCTCGGCAAGCCGTGCCTCGAGCTCCCGGCAGGACTGATCGGCGATCACGAAGGCGCTGCGGACGAGGACGCGTTGGGCGCAGCGGGCCGTGAGCTCGAGGAAGAGACCGGCTGGCGCGCGGACAAACTGGAGGTCGCTGGCGAGTTCTTCAGTTCGCCCGGTATGGTCAGCGAGCATTTCACACTGGTGCGCGCGAGCAGCCTTACCAAGGTCGGCCCCGGCGGCGGCGTGGACGGCGAGGACATCACCGTCCACCGGGTGCCCCTTGCGGGTCTCGCCCAATTCGTTGAAGAACGTCGCCGTGCGGGCGTCGCGATCGACGTTCGAATAATGGGTCTGTTGCTGGCGGGAGAAATGGGATGGCGGGACGGGTAGCGGGTAAGCTGGCACTGGTAACCGGCGCCGCTCAGGGGCTCGGTGCGGCGCATTGCCAGGCGCTCGCCCGCGAAGGCGCGAAAGTCCTCTGCACCGACATCAACGAAGCCGGCGCTCAGAATACCGCCGTGGCCATCAACGCCGAGTGCGGCGCGGGCACCGCTTTCGCGACGAAACACGACGTGACCAGCCCGGAAGACTGGGACGCGGCGATCGAACTGGCGCACGACGCGCTCGGCGGACTCTCCGTGTTGGTCAACAACGCCGGTGTCGGCGTGCGCGGCAACATCGAGACGTGCACGCTGGAAGAATGGCGACGCGGTTTCGCGATCAACGTCGAGAGCGTGTTCCTGGGCTGTCAGAAGGCGTTGCCGCTGATGAAGGACAACCAGCCGGGCTCGATCATCAACATCAGTTCGATCGCCGGACTGATCGCCAGCGACACGATGCCCGGCTACAATGCCAGCAAGGCCGCCGTGTGGATGCTGTCGAAGTCCGTGGCGCTCTACTGCGGCAAGATGGGATGGAACATCCGCTGCAACTCGGTGCACCCGACATTCGTCGACACGCCGATCCTCGACGGGATGGTGGCGAGCACGGGGCGCGAAAAGAGCGTGATCATGGATAAGCTCGCGCGGCAGATACCGTTGAAGCGGGTGGGCGAGCCGAGGGAAATCGCGGACGGCGTGCTTTTCCTCGCCAGTGACGAGAGTAGCTTCATGACCGGGGCCGAGCTCAAGCTCGACGGCGGCATCAGCGCGATGTAAAAGAAGGGCGCAGGTCCTCCCCGCGCCCTTCTCAGTCGGCGATCAACGCGATCGCGACGTAAACCAGGATCAGCGACCCGAAGCCAAGAATGGTGCCCGCCGCGAAGGCGATGCGGACGACCAGCGGGTTGATCCCGAAGTAGTTGGCGATGCCCGAGCAGACCCCGGCCAGCTTGGCGTTCCTGCGGTCGAGCGCGAAGCCCTGCTTCGCTTGGGCGACCGCCGGAGTTGTGCGGTCGAGCGCGCTCATGCGAGGGCGCCCGGGAGAAGCATTCCGCCGTTGGCGGGGGCAATCGCAGCAGCGAGCATGAGGAGGCTGAAGGTGAGGCTGAAGGCCGCGGCCGCCAGCTTGTTGTTGAGAGCATGCATTTTTGTAGTTCCCTTTTCACTATCCGGCGGCTGATCCGCCCGATGTTTCCAGGTTTGCAAGGGGTGTGCCAGTTCGGAAAAACGGCGCAAATCAGACATTTTTCGTGCCCGATCACCTAAACGGCAGGTGAACGGCTCGCTCAGGTTCGGGAAATTCTACCAACTGTTGGGATCGAAGTCGGAAGGCTGGCCTGCCAGGGGGCCGGCCGCTATCGGAAACGGGTGATGGCTCTCGACCGCATTTCCCTGGCGACGTTTCGCAATCACTCTTCGACCCAACTGGAAGGCACAAGGAATTTCAACTTGCTGGTCGGTGACAACGGGGCCGGCAAGACCAATGTCCTCGAAGCTCTTTCGCTGCTTGCGCCTGGGCGCGGACTGCGGCGAGCGCCGCTTTCCGAAATGGCATCGACCGGCGGCCCCGGCGGTTTCTCGGTAGGCGCTTCGCTTGCCGGCGCCGAAGACGGGGTGAGACTGGGTACGTTCGCCGACCCGTCGCGCCCGACCCGCCGGGCCGTGCGAGTAAATGGCGCCGAGGCGAGCGCGGTGGCGCTTGGGGAATGGCTGGCCCTGGCGTGGCTGACTCCGGCGATGGACGGATTGTTCACCGACAGCGCCAGCGCCCGTCGCCGCTGGCTCGACCGCATGGCGGTCGCGCTCGACCCCGCCCACGCACGAGCCGCCGCCCGCTACGAGGCAGCTTTACGCGAACGCAACCGACTGTTGTCAGGGGACGCGCAGCCCGATCCGATCTGGCTGGACGGGATCGAATTCCAAATGGCCGACGCCGGGTCGGCACTGGCCCAGGGACGATCCTCACTAGTGGAGGCGCTGACCGAGGCACTTGCGGGCCTGCCGGAAGAGCCTTTTGCAAGGCCGGCGCTTGGCTTCAGCGCTGGCGGCCCCGCCGACGCCGATTTCTGGCGCGGGGCGCGCGGGGCAGACCGGGCGGCAGGGCGGACGCTGGCCGGCCCGCACCGCGACGACATAACGGTGCTGATGGCAGGCAAAGGGCAGCCGGCAGCCGCCTGCTCCACCGGCGAGCAGAAGGCCATGCTGATCGCGGTCACCCTCGCCCACGCCTCACTCGCCTCGCGAGGTCGCGCGAGCGTCCTCCTTCTCGACGAGGTGGCCGCCCATCTCGACCCGATCCGGCGCGCGGTGCTCTACGAGCGTCTTGCCGGCAGCGGCACGCAAGTATGGTTCACTGCGACGGAGACCGCGCCGTTCGATCCGATCGTCGGGGACGCCGCCGTGTGGCGGGTGGCGGGTGGCAACGCCACCCGCGAAAGCTAGGGTCGGTCGACGAGCTTCGCTTCGAGCAGCGCGACCCGCAGCGACAGCGCCTCGGCCTCTTCGCGCGCGCGGGCGGCCATGTCCTTCACCGCATCGAACTCTTCGCGGCTGACGAAGTCCATGCCGCCGAAAGCCTCGCGCATCCGCTCACGGGCGCCGTCGCGTGCCTCGCGGCTCATGCCGGCAAGCGTTCCTGCCGCCGCGTTGGCGAGCTTGACGAAATCGGCGATCAGGGGGTTCTCACTTTGCATGGCGGCTATTTGGTCGCCGCCATGCCATCCCGCAAGTCACAACTGGTAGCGTTCGACCGCCCCGCTCCCCCGCGGCTCCCCCGAGCCCGTGGGATTGAGTTCAAGGAACTGCCAGTTGAGTACGGTCGCGAAGGCGATCCAGGCAAGATAGGGGATCAGCAGCGCCCCGGCGAGCGAGCGAATGCGCCAGAACAGCATGAGCGTGATCACGACCAGCGCGTCGAGCACCGCGATCACAACCAGCGCCGCACGAATTTCGTGGAGGCCGAAGAACACCGGCGACCACGCCAGGTTGACGGCGAGCTGGAGAGCGAAGGCGACAATCGCGGCGGTTCGCCCCCGCGCGCCCCACGCCGAGCAGACCATCGCCAGCGCCAGACCCATCATCACGTAGAGAATCGACCAGACGATCCCGAACCACATCGGCGGCGGAAATATCGCCGGCTTGACGAGAGACTGGAACCACAAGCTCTGCGCATCTCCGCCGACTTGGCCCGACAGGAAGCCGAGCAGCAAGACCAGAGGGACGGTAAAGAGCGCCCAGCGGAAGAGACTGGCGCGCAACTGTCCACGCGATGCGAGAGCGGTCATGGATTCTCCGTTGCCGATTCGTCGCGAGGGTTGTGGCCGACCGTCGCCGCGGGCGCAACTTGGCCCCTGCGCGCGGCGATGAGGAACTCGACGTTGCCCTCCGGCCCTTTAACCGGACTGGCGGTCAATCCATCGACCTTCCAGCCATTGCCTTCCAGCCACGCGCGCACTTCCGCGCAGACCCGGGCATGGAGAGCGGTGTCGCGCACCACGCCTCCCTTCCCCACTTCGTCCCGGCCGACTTCGAACTGCGGCTTCACCAGCGCCACCAAACGGCAATCCGGCGCGGCGAGCTGCAGGGGACGTTCGAGCACCTTGGCCAGACCGATAAAAGAGGCGTCGCACACAACCCAGTTGCAGGGCGCATCGATCAGTTCCGGCGTAAGAACACGCGCACTCGTTTGCTCTAGGACGGTAACCCGCGGATCCTGCCGCAGCTTCCAGGCGAGCTGGTTGGTGCCGGAATCGATCGCGAACACCCGCGTGGCGCCCTTATCGAGCAGAACGTCGGTAAAGCCGCCGGTGGAGCTACCGATGTCCATCGCCGTGGCCGCCGAGGGGTCGAGCGCGAATGTCTCGAGCGCGTGGGCGAGCTTGATCCCGCCGCGCGAAACCCACGGATGATCGCGCCCCCGCACTTCGATCGCGGCATCGTCAGGCAGTTGCTGCCCGGGCTTGTCGAGCTTGCGCTCCCCCGCAAAGACGAGGCCGGCCATCACCAGAGCGGAGGCGCGGGTGCGGCTTTCCGCCAGGCCGCGGTCGACGATCAACTGGTCGAGGCGCTTCTTTCCCATGGACCTTTCCTCGCCTAGCGTGCGTTGAGCCCTGAAGGAACCGGGAGAAATCATGCGTTTTCGCGGAACGATCGTTGCATTCACCATGCTGGCGGTGGCGGCCTGCACGGCGCAGGCGCCCAAGCCGACCCCCAAGCCTCCAGTTGGGCGGCCCACGCCCGCTCCCACGCCGACGCCCTCGCTACCCCCGCCGAGCGCGAACTGGATGGACGCCGCGCAGACTTCCGGCGACTGGTACTACCGCACGGGCGGGGGCACCACCCGCGCGCTGTTCGGAGAGGCGGGCGCCGATGCCCGCTTCGCGATCACCTGCGATCCCGCCCAGCGCTCTATCACCCTCGCACGCGCCGGAACCGCAGCGGGCGCTACGCAGATGAACATCCGCACCGAGTTCGGCGACCGCGCGCTTGGGGCGGCGCCCTCGACCAACGCGATTCCATCAGTGGATGCGCGACTCGCGCCACGCGATCCGATCCTCGACGCGATGGCCTTCTCGAAGGGGCGCTTCGCGGTGGAGGTGCCCGGCCTCGATCCGCTATACCTACCGAGCTGGCCGGAGGTCACGCGAGTGGTCGAAGACTGCCGTCGCTAACGCAAAAACGGCCTGCCCCTGGGAAAGCCGGAAGCGACGGATTCTGACGGTGAAAAAGTTAAATGCAAGTCTTGTGTTGCGGGCATAAAAGACTCACATTCCCGATCGAGGCCAGCGACCCACGCGGCTCTCGGCCCCCGGTGAAGCGAGGGGTCTGGCGTTCAAGCTCGAAAGGAGGTGACCGATGTCTCATGGTTCAGCAGGGAGGTCGGTGTCGACCCTCGCGGAGCATTATCGGTAGTCTCCTGATACGCCGATAAAGGCTTCGTGGGCGGCCACACCGGCCGCTGACCATGCGAAGGGCGGTTCCTCTATAAAGGAGCCGCCCTTCTCATTTGTCCGCTTTCGGCGCGTCAACGTCCCCTCACTTGCGCAAGCGCGCGGCGCGCCTTAACCGCGCGGGCCATGGACTTCGCGCACCTGCCCCACCCCGCGCCCGTTCCCGGTGCCACCCGGGCCCAGGCGATCGCCGACCCCGGCTTCGGCAACGTCTTCACCGATCACATGGTCACGATCGACTATCATGCCGATCGCGGCTGGCATTCACCGCGCGTCGGTCCGCGCGAGGCGCTGATGCTCGATCCGGCGTGCGCCGTGCTGCACTACGCGCAGGAGATTTTCGAAGGGCTCAAGGCTTATCGCCACCCCGACGGCAGCTTCGCGATGTTCCGTCCAGACGTTAACGCGCGGCGGATGAACGCCTCGGCCGACCGCCTGGCAATGCCGAACATTCCCGAAGAGCTATTCATCGAATCCTGCCGCCAGATCGTCCGCAAGGACGCCGACTGGTTCCCGACCGTCGAAGGCGGGTCGATGTACCTGCGGCCCTTCATGTTCGCCTCTGAAGCGTTTCTCGGCGTGCGCCCGGCGCGCGAGTACAAGTTCCTCGTCATCGCCAGCCCGGTGGGCAATTACTTCAAGTCTGGCGCGCCAGCGGTGTCGATCTGGGTCAGCCAGGACTATGTCCGCGCCGCCCCCGGCGGCACCGGCGCCGCCAAGACCGGAGGCAACTACGCTGCCAGTCTGGTCCCCCAGGCCGAGGCGATCGCCAAGGGTCACGACCAGGTTGTCTTCCTCGACGCGGTGGAGCGCCGCTGGGTCGAGGAACTGGGGGGCATGAACCTGTTCTTCGTGTTCGAGGACGGGAGCGTGATTACCCCTCCGCTCGGCGGGACCATCCTCCCCGGCGTCACGCGCGACAGCCTCATTCGCCTGCTCAAGGACGAAGGCCTGACGATCCGGGAGGAGCCTTATGCGATTGACCAATGGCGGGCCGACGCGGAGAGCGGCCGCCTGATCGAGACAATGGCCTGCGGCACCGCCGCCGTCGTCACCCCCGTGGGCCACGTGGCCAGCCCGGACTTCGAGTTCACCATCGGCTCGGGCGGCCCAGGGCAGTTGACCGGCAAGCTGCGCGAGAAACTGGTCGCCATCCAGCGCGGCACCGCGCCCGATCCGCACGGCTGGGTGCTCAAGCTCTAGAAGCGCGTAAGCGCCATGGCAGCGCGAGCGAGCCAGGGCGCGCCCCGCGTAACGCTCGCCAGCAGGCGCGCTCCGGGATCCTTCTCGGCGATCCGCCAGATCAGGCCGGCGATCCGCACGGGCCGCTCCGCGCGCGCGGCGAACGCCGTCTGGAAGGTCGCGGAATCCTCGCCGGCGAGCCACGCCTTGGCCGCCGCCTCGCCGCTTGCCATGGCGATCGCCATGCCTTCGCCCGCAAGCGACGGGATCACCGCCGCCTGATCGCCGATGCGATATAGGCCCGGCGCGGATTCGCGGGCGATCCACCCGTAGGGCACCGATCCCACCGTATCGACCGGCACGTCGACCTCAGCGAACGACATCCGTTCCCCAAAGCGCGGATGATCCGCCGCCAGCCGGTCGAACAGCAGGCGCGGGTCCCCGCCCGCTTGGGCGAGCATCGACTTGCGAAGCGCCATGCAGACGTTGGCGGTGCCGTCTTCCTGCAAAACGATCCCGGCATAGCCGCCGCGGAAGAGATGCAATTCGATGCGTCCCTTGAGCATGGCCCTCAGCCTGTCGCTCGCCGGCAAGCGCACTCGAAGCCCCAGCGCAGGATCGTCCGACACGCGCGGACGGGAGAGGCCCCGCACATCGTGCTTGCCACTAGCGAGAAAGATCGACTGCGCCGCATATTCTCCCGCTTCGCCTTCCACCACGCCAGGCCGGACGGCCCGCGCCCGGTCGATCACCAGCCGCGCCCCTTCCGCGACGGCGCGCCGGCGAAGGGCGCCGTCGAGCGTCCGGCGCGAGAGGCCGAAGCCGGCGGCCGGCAGCGGCGCGGTCGCCTCGCTCGTTCCCGTCACGAGCGCCAGCTCTTCGATGGGATGCGCTCCCAGCTCGACGGGGCCGATTCCGACAGCGCGCAGGCGCGCGGCCGTACGCCAGCTCAGGAAACCGCCACACAGCGCATCGCCCACCGTCTGGTCGCGGTCGAGCAGCACGGGCACCGCACCGGCCTTCGCCAGCTTGATGGCGGCCATGCTGCCGGCGGGCCCGGCGCCGAGGATTAGCGGATTTTCTCGACGCACAACCGAAACGGAAATTGGCGGAACACGCGAGCCCCATCTACTCCGGCTTCGGAGAGAAGGGGCGGCCATTCCGCTGGACGGTAGGATCGTGCGATCGAAAGGTGGCCGTCGTGGCGAACGATCGGGTGCCAGCGCATCAAACCGCTCAAAAGCGGCCAGCCGGTGTAGGCGAAGCCGTGCCGGTGCAGGTCGTTGACGAACCAGCCCAGCCGGGCCTCGGCTTCCATGAAGCGCAGAAACGCGACCAACTGCGCCCGCGTCATGTGGTGCGCGACCAGGCTGGAGACGACGCAATCCCAGCCCTGGCCCATAAGATCGGCATAGTCGCCCGCACGGAAATCGATCTCAAAGTCGGCAGGGGTCGCCTCGCGGGCGGCCGCGACGCTGCGATCGTTGAGATCAATGCCGACGAGCTCGGCGGACAGTCCCTTCGCGCGCGCCCATCGAGCGATCACGCGCAGCATGTCCCCGTCGCCGAAGCCGACGTCGAGCAGGCGGAAGGACCGCCGTCCCCCGATCGCGCGGCGCAGGAAGCCTATCGTCGGGCGCCGGGCCAAAGTCAGCGTATTGGCACGGGCGAGATCGTGGAGGACTTGGGTGTAGGTGCCGGCATCGAGCGCCGGATCGTCCATCAGCTCTTCGGCGACGGCGCGCTCAGCGAGCATGTCGCCAGCCGAACCGGAAGCCCTCCATCGCCAGTCCCGGACCGAACGCGAGCGCCACCCCGCTAGCGGGTTCCTTGCGCATCAGGCGCTTGAGCGCGAACATGAGGGTCGAGGAACTCATGTTGCCGCACATGCGCAGCACCTCGCGCGAGTCGTCGAGCGCCGTTGGCGCGAGGTGGAGGCCCTTCTCTACCGCGTCGAGGATCGAGCGCCCGCCGGCGTGCACTGCCCAGGCATCGATCTCCTCGGGCGGGATGCCGCCGGTGATCCGCTGCCGCACGGCCGGATCGGCCAAGGCCCCAGCGATACGGCCGGGGACCTCGCCCGAGAGACGCATGTGAAAGCCGGTATCGCCGATGCGCCAGGTGATGAGATCCTCGCTGTCTTCGAGCGCGGCAGAGATGCCGTCGGTCATCTCAAGGCCGGGATCATTCGCGGTGACGATTGCGGCTGCGGCCCCGTCGCCGAATTGGGCGCCCATCAGCAAGGGTTCGAGGTCCATCTCTTCCTGGTGGTGTAGGCTCGACAGCTCGACGGTGACGACCAGTACCCGGGCATCGGGTTGCGAGCGGACGATGTGCCGTGCGGTGCGCAGCGCAGTGACCGCGGCATAGCAGCCCATGAAACCGACGAGAATCCGTTCGACGTCGCCGCCGAGGCCAAGCCGGCGCGCTATCACCTGGTCGATTCCCGGCGCGACAAAACCGGTGCAGCTGGCGACGACGAGGTGGGTGGGGTTGCCAAGTTCGGGAAGCCCGGCGATCGCCTGCAGCGCCAGCTCGGGCGCCTCGCGTGCGTAGATTTCCATGCGCGCCGCGGTGCTCGGCGGCGCGCCGCCGTAGAAGCCGACGCCTTCGTCGAGCCGCGCGTCATCCTCGGCGAGGACCGACCAGCGATGCTCGATCCCGGAACGGGCTGCCATGCGCTCGTACAACTTCGCCTCGCGCTCGTCGCCCAAACGGCCGAGCGCCCAACGCCGATAGTCCTTTTCGAAATCGAGAGGCGGGACCGCGGTGGCGATCGCAGCAATACGCGGCATATGGGCGGGCGGTCCGATTACAGTTTCATCTCGAAACGCACCATAGCCGCCTTCGCTCCCCGCGTCAGCTATTCGGCACGTTCTCGCGCAATTCCTCCAGCCACACGTCTGGCACGGCGTCGCTCGGCATGCGCAAGTCGCCGCGCGGGCTTACCGCGCCGCCCGGCGTCACCTTTGGCCCGTTCGGGAGCGCGCTGCGCTTGAACTGGGCGGCGAAGAAGCGCCGGTAGAATGCCTCGAGCCAGCGGACGATCGTCGGCAGGTCGTAGGAATTGCGCTTCGCATGGGGGAAACCCTCAGGCCAGCGGCCAGTGCCGGCATCGCGCCAGGCGTGCCAGGCGAGGAAGGCGATCTTTGACGGCTTCTGGCCCCAGCGGATGGTGTGGTGGATGAAGAAGTCGTTGAGCTCGTAGGGCCCTACCGCGGACTCGGTGCTTTGGACCGCGCCATCCTCGCCCGCCGGAACCAGCTCCGGGCTGATTTCCTGGTCGAGGATCGCCTCGAGCACGGCATCGGTAGCAGGATCGAACTGGTTGGTCTGGGTAGCCCACCGGATAAGGTACTGCATCAGCGTCTTGGGGATTCCGCTGTTGACCCCATAGTGGCTCATCTGATCGCCGACGCCGTACGTGCACCAGCCGAGCGCCAGTTCGCTCAAGTCGCCGGTGCCGATGACGAAGCCCCGGTGCTGGCCGGCGAGGCGGAACAGGTAGTCTGTCCTCAGCCCTGCCTGCACGTTTTCGAACGTCACGTCGTAGACCGCTTCTCCGCGCCCGAACGGGTGGCCGATGTTCTCCAGCATCGTCTTCGCGGTCGGGCGAATGTCGATCTCCTCGGCCGTAATGCCGAGCGCGTTCATCAGCTTCCAGGCGTTGGACTTGGTACCCTCCGAGGTGCCGAAACCCGGCATGGTGTAGCCGCGGATCGCGGTGCGCGGCAGGTCGAGCCGGTCGCAGGCCTTGGCGGCGACAATCAGTGCGTGCGTCGAATCGAGCCCGCCGGAAACGCCGATGATCATCGAGTCTCCGCGCGTTGCCTCGAACCGCCGCATCAGGCCTTCGACCTGGATGTTGAACGCCTCGTAGCAGTCGGCGTCGAGATGCTCGGGTCGGTTGGGCACGAACGGGAAACGGCGGACCGGCCGGACAAGGCCGATGTCGCTTTGCTTCGGCTGGTGCTCGAAGGTGACGACGCGGAAATCGTCCTCCGGACGCCCGACTTCTTCGGCGGCGTCGTTGAAGGTGCCCATCCGCATGCGGTCGGACAGGATCCGCTCGCAGTCGATGTCCGCGATGCACAGCTCGGGATGCAGCGCGAAGCGCTCGCTCTCGGCCATCAGGTCGCCGAGCTCGTAGATCATCCCTTGCCCGTCCCACGCGACGTCGGTCGTGCTCTCGCCGTGCCCGGCGGCCGAATAGACGTAGGCGGCTGCGGCCCGCGCGCTCTGCGAACGGCACAGCATGTGGCGCTCGTCGGACTTGCCGATGACGATGTTGGACGCTGACAGGTTGGCGAGGATCGTCGCGCCAGCGAGCGCCTGGTAGGTTGAGGGCGGGATCGGCGCCCAATAGTCTTCGCAGATTTCGATGCCGACGCGGAAGCCCGGCAGGTTGTCGGCGGCGAATATCAGGTCGACGCCGAAAGGCACTTCCTCGCCCGCGACGTCGATCCACATGTCCTCGATCTGGCGCCCGTTCGCGAACCAGCGCTTCTCGTAGAATTCGCGGTAGTTGGGTAGGTAGCTCTTGGGGACCACACCCAGCAGCTCGCCGCGATGGATCGCTAGCGCGCAGTTGTAGATCTTGCCGTTGTGCCGCAGCGGCGCCCCGATCACCAGGAGGGGCACGAGGTCGGCGCTCGCCGCGACGATCTCCGCCACCCGCACCTCGCACGCCTCGAGCAGGGCGAGTTGCATATGCAGGTCGTCGAGCGCGTAGGACGAAAGGCACAGTTCGGGGTAGATCAGCAGGTCGACGCCGGCTTCGTGCGCCCGTTTGGCTTCCTCGATGATCGCCGCGCAGTTGTAGGCGACATCGGCGGTCCGCACGCGAGGCGTGCTCGCTGCTACACGCACGAGGCCGTGATTGTGCAGCGAATGGAACGGATGAACAGTGCTATTCGTCATTATCGAGCGCTTCATCGACCATCGCCAGCGCCACTTCAAGCGCGGCGATGCGGACGCCCGCGCGCCCGATCGCGCCGAAATGCTCCTCGCGGTGGCAAGTGGTGCCGTTGCGGCGGGCGCAGCCAAAGTGGACGAGGCCTTCCTCGTCGCGCTCCCCGCCCGGCCCGGCGAACCCGGTGATTGACACCGCGACATCGGCGTTGGAGCGCTCCAGCGCGCCCTTGGCCATCGCCAGCGCCACCACCCTGCTGACCGCGTTGTGCTCCTTTATCAGGTCGAGCGGGATTCCGAGCAGGTCGGACTTCGCCTCGTCGGTGTATGTCACGAAGCCCCGGTCGAACACATGACCGCGCCCGCGCACGTCAGTCAGCAACGCGGCGAGCAGCCCGCCGGTGCAGCTTTCCGCCGTGGCGATGCACAGCTCGCGGTCATGGGCCTTGTCGAGGACGCGGCAGGCGTATTGGTCGAGCTCGTTCGGCAGCGCGGGCTCGAGCGTTTCGGCGGCGTGGGCGCGTTGGGTCATGCGCCCTCTACTGCAAACGGGGCCGCGCGTTCCATCAAGCGGCCAGCAATTTGGCCGCCTTGGGCCCGTTCTCGAGCAGCATGATCAGGCCGCGCTCCTCACCGGTCAGCCATTTCGTGGCACGCGGTAGCCGAAGCTTTGCCCGCCACTTCAGTTGGCGCTCGATCAACCCGATCACTGCCGGATGAATGTAGCTCTTGCGCGCAATCGCCGGTGTGTTGCCGAGATGGTCCGCGACCGCGCCTGTCAGTTCCTTGATCGTCAGCGGTCGGTCGGCCTGCGCGAGCAGGCGAAACGCAAGCGCGCTGGCGTGCCAGGTGCGGAAGTTCTTGGCCGTGAAGTGCTCGCCCATCGCCTCGCAGAGGTAGGCGTTGACGTCGGCTGAGCCCACGCCGTGCGGTTCTCCCGCCTCGTCGATCCACTGGAAGAGGTGCTGGCCCGGCAGATCCTGCATCGCCCGCACGAAGCGGGCGAGGCTGCGGTCGGTCACCGTGGTCTCGCGCAGCACGCCGCTCTTGGCCTTGAACCGCAGCTTCAGCTTTGCGCCCGACAGCTTCGCGTGCCGGCGCAGCAACGTGGTCGCCCCGAAGCTCTTGTTCTCCTTGGCATAACTCGCGTTGCCGACCCTGATCGCGCCGAGATCGAGCAGCCGCACGACGCTGGCGATCGCGCGCTCCCGGCTGAGCTTGCTGCTCGCAAGGTCCTTGGCGACCCGCTTGCGGACCTTCGGCAGCAGCTTGCCGAACTGGCAGGTCCCGTCGAATTTCTCCGCCTCCTGCCGGGTGCGAAACTCGGGATTGTATCGATACTGCTTTCGCCCGCGGGCATCGATGCCGGTGGCGAGCAGATGGCCAAAGTCGTTCGGGCAGTACCATGCGTTGGTATAGGCCGGCGGCAACGCAATCCGGTTGAGGCGGTCGATCTCGTCCCGGTCGGTGATCCGCTCCCCGCTCGGCGCGTAATAGGCCCAGCCATGGGCGAGCTTCTTGCGGGTAATGCCCGGTCCGGCGTCGTCGACATATTGCAGAGCAGACGCCATCGAAGCCGCCAACGAGCATGCGCGTCTTGCGGTTCCTGCCGCGAGTGCGCATCTGCTTTGGCTCACGGAGAAAGACGCGCGATGCCCGATATCAGCTACGCCCCGCCCAAAGTCTGGACCCACGACAAGGAGAACGGCGGGAAGTTCGCGGGCATCAACCGGCCCACCGCCGGCCCGCGCCACGATAAGCAGTTGCCGGTCGGCGCGCATCCTTTCCAGCTCTACTCGCTCGGCACACCGAACGGGCAGAAGGTCACGATCATGTTCGAAGAACTGCTCGAGGCCGGCCATGCGGCCGAATACGATGCGTGGATGGTCAACATCGGCGACGGCGACCAGTTCTCCAGCGGGTTCACCGCGCTCAACCCCAACGGGAAAATCCCCGCGCTCGAAGACCGCAGCGGCGCGGAGCCGTTTCGCGTCTTCGAGAGCGGCGCGATCCTGCTTCACCTCGCCGAGAAGTTCGACTTCCTGCTGCCGCGGAAAAATCCGGCCCGGGCGGAGGTTCTCAGCTGGCTGATGTGGCAAATGGGCACCGCGCCATTCATCGGCGGCGGGTTCGGTCACTTCTACGCCTATGCGCCGGAAAAACTCGAATACCCGATCAACCGCTACGCGATGGAAACCAAGCGCATATTTTCCGTCGCCGATCGGCGCCTGGGAGAGACGGAGTACCTGGCCGGCGACAACTTTTCGATCGCCGACGTGGCGAGCTACGGCTGGATGGGAGCGCTGATCCGCGGCGACGCCTATGACGATGCGGCCGTGTTCCTCTCACTCGACGAATACGCCAATGTCGCCCGCTGGATTCGCGCGCTCGAGCAGCGCCCGGCCGTGCGGCGGGGCAAGATCGTCAACACGTCGAAAATGCGCGAGCGCCACGAGGCGGCTGACTTCGACGCGGTCGAAGATCAGAGCCTGCTGAGCGAAGTGAAGTGGAAGAGCGACGCCGCCGGTTGAGAACCCTTCCCCGGCGGCTAGCTCCTGCCCGGCTTCTCCGCACGGCGAAGCGTCAGGATATAGGCGCCGAGGTCATCGATGTGCTCGGCCGGAATCTCGAAGTACATCTCGTTCGGGTAATTGCGGTGGTCCCGCAGCCACTGGGCGAGCTTGGCCGAATCGAGGTCCGGAGTGTTCGCGATCGCCGCAAAGCTGGGGGCCTCGGGGACCGGCGAGGTCTCGGCAAAGTCGATCGAATGGCAGTCGGCGCAGCGGTTCTGCGCAAACTTCTGCCCGCGCCACGCCTGCGAATTCTTCTCCAGCCCACTGACCGGATCGATTGCCGGGGCCGCCTGGCATCCCGCCAGGAGCGCCGCGGCGCTCAATGTAATCGCGAACTTCATGTTGCGAGGCTAGGGCTTTGACGGCGCGAGGAAAAGCCCTTGTGGGCAAACTGGCTGGGGCGGCAGGATTCGAACCTGCGAATGCCGGTACCAAAAACCGGTGCCTTACCACTTGGCGACGCCCCAGCAGCGCCGCGCCCCTATAGCGGCCCGGAAGCGGTTGGAAAGACCTGCTAGCTCGCCATTCGGTCGATCCGGGCCCTGACCGCCTCGGCCTGCGCCATGATGTTGGCGACGAGTTGCTTGCAGGTAGGAATGTCGTGGACCAGCGCCTGGCTCTGGCCGCTCGACCAGATGCCGCCATCGACGTCGCCCTGCTGATCGACCGCCACTCGTGCGCGGGCTCCGGACATGAGATCTCGCACGTCGTCGAATGTGGTGGAGGGGTCGCGCTGGATCTCGGCGACTTTCTCCGACACCGCGTTGCGAGCCACCCGCGCGGTGTTGCGCAGGTTGCGGCCCACCAGCACCGTATCGAGTTCCGTGTTCTCGACGATCTTGGCTTTCACGTTGGGGTGCAGCCTCGCCTCTTGCGTGGCGCAGAAGCGGGTACCCATGTTGACCGCGTCGGCACCGAGCGCAAGCGCCGCGACAAGGCTGCGTCCGTCCGCCATCCCGCCGCTAGCGACGATTGGTACATCGGGCAGCGCGTCGACCGTGGCGGGCAGCAACACGACCAGGCCGACGTCATCCTCGCCCGGATGACCGGCACACTCGAAACCGTCGATCGAGATGATGTCGACCCCCTTGCGCACCGCGCTCACCGAGTGCCGCACACTGGTACACTTGTGGATCACCTTGACCCCGGCTTCCTTGAACCGCGGCAGGTGATCGGTCGGGGCGCGGCCGGCGGTCTCGACGATCTTCAGGCCGCTTTCGATGATCGCCTCGCGGTACTCATCGTACGGGATCGGGTTGATCGAGGGCAACAGCGTGAGGTTGACTCCGAACGGCTTGCTGGTGAGGCCGCGGACCTTGTCGATCTCCTCCTTCAGCGCCGCGCCAGAGGGAAACATGTGCGCCGTGATGAAGCCGAGCGCACCCGCCTCGGCGACCGCGGCGACGAGTTCGCCGTAGCCCACCCCGGTCATGCCGCCCATGATGATGGGGGTCTCGACCCCGAACATCTCGGTGATCCGCGTCTTGAAGGCCATCACCCGTTCTCCCTTTACGTTTGCGTCAACCTGCATGGAGCAAGTGGCGCACGCAAGGATTACTTTGCGACAAGCCTCAGCACCCGCTCGGCCCATTCCGGGCGACAGATCAGCAGGTCCGGCATCAAGGTGTCGGCTTGGTTATACACGAGCGGACTGCCGTCGGCGCGCGAACAGTGGAGGCCATGCGCCGCCGCGACGGCGACTGGCGCGGCGCTGTCCCATTCGTACTGGCCGCCGGTATGGAGATAAATCTCGGCCTCGCCGCGCACCACGGCCATCGCTTTGGCCCCGGCGCTGCCCATCGGGATAAGCTCGGCGCCGATCGCCTCACTAACGGTCAGTGCTTCGGGAGCGGGGCGTGTCCGGCTCACAACCATGCGCGGTCGCTCGACCGCCGGAAGGAGCGGTTGCGGCATGTCGCTGCGCAGGACCAATTCCAGCCCCGGCAAAGCCACCGCACCCACCCTCGCCACGCCGTTTATCGCCAGCGCGACATGCACTGCCCAGTCATTCCGCCGCTCGCCGTACTCGCGCGTGCCGTCGACCGGATCGACGATCCACACCCGCTCTCTCGTCAGCCGCAGCGCGTTGTCCTTCTCCTCCTCCGACAGCAGCCCGTCGTCGGGCCGCAGCTCGCGTAGCGCCGCAACGAGCACCGCGTTGGCCTCAGCGTCGCCAGCGCGGCCAAGGTCCTTGCCGTGGTGCCGCCCGCTATCCCGCACTTCGAGCAGGATACGCCCGGCGTGTTCGGCAAGGTGCGCGGCGAGCTCGGCGTCGTTCATTTGAGCGGCAGCAGCGTGCGGATGATGTATTCGGCGGCCTCGTCCACCGTCATCGCTACGGTGTTTACCGTCACGTCCGGCTTCTCGGGGGCCTCGTACGGGCTGTCGATCCCGGTGAAATTCTTGAGCTCTCCTGCCCGCGCCTTCTTGTAGAGCCCCTTCACATCGCGCGCCTCGGCGACCTCCAGTGGGGTGTCGACGAAGATCTCCACGAACTCGCCCTCGGGCAGCATCGCCCGCACCATCTGGCGTTCGGCACGGAAGGGGCTGATGAAGGCGGTGAGCACGATCAGGCCCGCGTCGGCCATCAGCTTGGCGACCTCGCCGACCCGGCGGATGTTCTCGATCCGGTCGGCCTCGGTGAAGCCGAGGTCCTTGTTGAGCCCATGGCGCACGTTATCGCCGTCGAGCAGGAAAGTGTGGCGGTTCATCAGCGCGAGCCGCTTCTCCACCGCATTGGCGATGGTCGACTTGCCCGAGCCCGACAGGCCGGTGAACCACAGCACCTTGGGCGTTTGGTTCTTGAGCGCGGCGTGCGCCTCGCGCGTGACGTCCATCGGCTGCCAGTGGACGTTCTGCGCGCGGCGGAGGCTGAAGTGCAGCATACCCGCGCCGACAGTGCGGTTAGTCAGCTTATCGATCAGGATGAAGCCGCCGAGCGTGCGATTTTGCGCGAACGGCTCGAAAACGATCGGCCGATCGGTGGTCACCTCGGCCACGCCGATGGCGTTCAGCTCGAGCGTCTTGGCGGCGAGGTGCTCCAGCGTGTTGACGTTGATCTCGTACTTCGGTTCCGCGACGGTCGCGGTGACGGTCTGGGTCGCGAGCTTCAGCCAGTAGCCGCGGCCCGGCAGCAGCGCGTCCTCGTCGAGCCAGACGAGCGTCGCCTCGAACTGGTCGGCCGCCTCGGGCGGCGCGTCGGCGGCGGCGATCACGTTGCCGCGGCTGCAGTCGATCTCGTCGGTCAGCGTCAGGGTGACTGACTGGCCGGCCTGCGCTTCCTCGAGATCACCCCCGAAGGCCACGATCCGCTCGACGGTGCTGGTCTTTCCCGATGGCAGCACCCGCACCGGATCGCCCGGCTTCACCGTGCCCGCCGCGATCAGCCCAGCAAAGCCGCGGAAGTCGAGGTTCGGGCGGTTGACCCACTGCACCGGCAGCCGGAACGGTTGCGCCGCCTCGCCCGCGCTGAGCACCTCGACGGTTTCGAGATGATCGATCAGGCTCGGCCCCTCGTACCACGGGGTGTTTTCACTCGGCGCGGCGGTGATGTTGTCGCCCTTGAACCCCGAGATGGGTATCGCGGTGAACACCTCGATGCCAATGCTGGTCGCGAAGGCGCGGTAGTCGTCGACGATCGCATCGAACGTCGCCCGGTCATAGCCGACGAGGTCCATCTTGTTCACCGCCAGCACCACGTTGCGGATGCCGAGCAGGTGGCAAAGGTAGCTGTGCCGCCGGGTCTGCACGAGCACGCCCTTCCTCGCATCTACCAGTATCACCGCGAGATCGGCGGTGCTCGCACCGGTGACCATGTTGCGCGTGTACTGCTCGTGCCCCGGACAGTCGGCGACGATGAACTTGCGTTTCTCGGTCGAGAAGAAGCGGTAAGCGACGTCGATGGTAATACCTTGCTCGCGCTCGGCCGCGAGGCCATCGACCAGCAGCGCGAAGTCGATCTCCTGCCCTTGCGTCCCCACCCGCTTGCTGTCGCTCTCCAGCGCGGCAAGCTGGTCCTCGAAGATCATCTTGCTGTCGTAAAGCAGCCGCCCGATCAGCGTGGACTTGCCGTCGTCGACGCTGCCGCAAGTGATGAAGCGCAGCATCGTCTTGTGCTGGTGGCTGTCGAGGTAGGCCTCGATGTCCTCGGCGATCAGCGCCTCGGTCTCGTAGCGGGGGGCATCCACGTCAGAAGTATCCTTGCTGCTTCTTCACTTCCATGCCCGCGCCGCCGGAGTCCTTGTCGATCGCGCGCCCCTGTCGTTCGGAGGTGGTAGTAAGAAGGGTCTCCTGGATCACCTCGCTCAATGTCGCTGCTTCACTCTCAACAGCACCCGTTAGCGGGTAACAACCGAGTGTTCTAAAGCGAATCGAGCGCTTCATCGGCACTTCCCCGTCGCGCAGGGGAAACCGTTCGTCATCGACCATCAGCAGCAGTCCGTCGCGCTCGACCGTCGGGCGCGGCGCGGCGAAGTACAGCGGAACGATCGGAATGTCTTCGAGCGCGATGTACTGCCACACGTCGAGCTCAGTCCAGTTCGAGATCGGGAACACCCGGATGCTCTCGCCGGCGCGCTTCTTGGCGTTGTAAAGGTTCCATAATTCGGGCCGCTGGTTCTTGGGGTCCCACCCGTGGTTGGCAGTACGGAAACTGAACACCCGCTCCTTCGCCCGGCTCTTTTCCTCGTCGCGCCGCGCGCCGCCGAACGCCGCGTCGAAGCCCCACTTGTCGAGCGCCTGCTTGAGACCCTCGGTCTTCCACATGTCGGTGTGCAACGCCCCGTGATCGAAAGGGTTGATGCTGCGCTCCTTGGCTTCCGGGTTCTGGTAGACCAGCAGCTCCATCCCGCTGTCGCGCGCCATCTGGTCGCGCAGTTCGTACATCGCCTTGAACTTCCACGTCGTATCGACGTGGAGCAGCGGGAACGGCGGCGGCGCGGGGTAGAACGCCTTGCGCGCGAGGTGCAGCATCACCGCGCTGTCCTTGCCGACCGAGTACAGCATCACTGGCCGCTCCGCCTCGGCGATCACCTCGCGCATGATGTGGATCGCCTCGGCTTCGAGGCGCTGCAAGTGAGTCAGGGTCCCGGTCATCGCCGCGCTCTTTCCCCAGCTTACCCGGCCGAGCAAGACAGTTGCGGTTGGCCCCCGGAAACCGGCGTTGCTCGTCAGCGCATCAGAGGGGAAACCACCGACGTGTCGATAATCTACACCAAGACGGTATACTATCGCCACTTCGACGCTAACACCGGCAAATATTGGCACAGCATGCGTCCGCTCGGCGCGTGACCGCGGAGGAAAAATGAGAAACAAGTCGTCGGTCGCTCTCTTGTCCGTCGTCTCGGCGCTCGCCACGAGTCCTGCGTGGGCGCAGGAGACCGCTCCGGTGGAAACGATGGTGGATCAAGGCGAGATTCTCGTCACCGCCACGCGCCGTAGCGAGGCCCTGTCCGACGTTCCCATCGCCGTTTCAGCAGTCACCGGCGAGACCTTGGAGAAAAGTGGCGCCACCGACATCCGCCAGTTGGGCCAGGTCGCCCCCTCCCTACTCGTGTCCGGCGCGACGAGCGAAGTGAACTTTACCGCGCGCATCCGCGGTATCGGCACCGTCGGCGAGAACCCGGGCCTCGAAAGCTCCGTCGGTCTTTTCATCGATGGCGTCTATCGCAGCCGGACGGGCGTCGGTCTTTCGGAGCTCGGCGACATCGAGCGGGTGGAGGTCCTGCGCGGCCCGCAGGGCACCCTGTTCGGCCGCAACTCCACGGCCGGCCTGATCAACATCATCACCAAGGGCCCTGAGTTCGACCGCATCCACGCAAAGGCCTCGGTCAGCTACGGCAACTACGATTACGGTCGCATCGATGGGGCGGTAAACGTCCCGCTCGGCGACACCGTGGCGGCTCGCTTCGACGGGGTCTGGCAGAAACGGGACGGCTTCATCGCGAATGCGACCCCCAGCGAGCCCCTGATCAACGATCGAGATCGCTGGCTAGCGCGCGGTCAACTGGCGTTCGAGCCGAACGAGGCGCTGACAGTTCGCATCATCGGCGACTACTCCACGCGCGACGAGAATTGCTGCGGCGGGGTCCTGCTCAATCCGGTGCGCAACCTTTCCCGCGGCGCTGATGGCTTTCCAGTCATCGGCCCCAACACGTTGCTACCAATCCTGCAGGCGCTGGGCGCGGGGCACCAAGTCCCGCCTGCCGGGGAGAGCTTCGTCCGCACCCAATCAACTACCCCTGGCGTTCCATATCGTTCGGACACCAAGGACTGGGGCCTGTCGGGAGAGGTCAACTACGATTTCGCCGGCGCCACTTTGACCTCGATCACCGCCTATCGGGACTACAAGAACGCGCAGGGGCAGGATGGCGACTTTAGCCGCCTCGCGATCCTGCAACGGTTCGACCTCGACCGGCGGTTCCGCACCTTCACCCAGGAACTGCGCCTTCAGGGCGAGGGGTTCGGCGGACGGCTCGACTGGCTGGTAGGCGGCTACTACGCCAATGAGCGCCTCGATATCGACGACGACATCGTTTACGGCGCCGACTACGAGCGGTTCGCCAACTGCCTGCTCGCCGCCAGTCTGGTCCCCGCCGCGCTCATCCCGGCGCCGACCGGCACTTGCATCAACGTCCCGGTCGTCCAGAGCACGATCACAACCCTTTCGGCGCTGCCCGCCGCAGACCCGCGTCGCGCGCTGATCCCCGTCCTAGGTGCTTTCATCGCGAACCCGGCGCAGCCAGGCGTCCGCTCGCTCGCCGCCGCAGTGGGTCAGCCGGCACTGGGCCTCAACGGCACCGGCAACAACGGCTCGACCTTCCGCCAGGACAGCACCAATTATGCGCTGTTCACCCACAACACCTTCGACGTTATCAAAGACCGGCTGAGCGTGACGCTCGGCGCCCGCTACACCAAGGAGCGTAAGGATCTCGCCGCGAACGCGAGCTTCACCAACACGTTGTGTTCGGCGCTGATCGCGTCACCGCTCCAGTCGCTGTCGGCACTACCTTGCGTGATCAACTCGACCGCGCCCGACTTTGTGGGCGGCGCGCCGGGAACGCGTTTCTCGGACGGCGAATGGACCGGTACCGCAGTGCTGAGCTTCAAACCGGTCGAGGATCTGTTGCTCTACGCATCCGCCTCGAAGGGCTACAAAGCGGGCGGGTTCAATCTAGACTTCTCAGCACTCGATAAGCCCTGCTTTACCGCATTCGATGCCGCCTGCGCCGCGCGCCTCGCCCTGCCCGCGAACACGCCCGGCAACGGTCGCGGCGAAGCGAGCGACCTGCAGTTCGCCAGCGAAAAGGTTGACGCGTTCGAAGTCGGCATGAAGTGGGACGGGCGCGCGATCGACGTCAACGTCGCCGCGTTCTACCAACGCTATTCCAACTACCAGCTCAACACCTTCAACGGAGTGAACTTCGAGGTCACCAACATTCAGGCGTGCAAGGACGACCTCGGGACCGGACCGATCGACAACAACGCGGCAACCGGCGGATGCGCGGCCGACCAGCTCAAGCCAGGGGTGGTATCGAAGGGCGTCGAGCTCGAAACGTTCATGCGCCCGGGTCGCTTCCTCAGCGTCAACATGGCTCTGTCGCTGACGGATACAAAATATGACGAGAACCTCGTCGGAACGAACGGGCGCCCGCTGTCTCCAGTGCTGTTCCAGCTCCCGGGGCGTAACGTTTCAAACAGTTCCGCGATTGTCGCCACCGCCGGTTTGAGCTGGACCCCGCCGATTGGCGACAACGGCATGAGCGCGCTGGTCTACTTTGACGGCCGCATGCAAAGCGACACCGACACGGGATCCGACCTCGACATCGAAAAGCAGCAGGATGGCTTCGCGGTCTTCAACGGCCGCCTTGGCCTTTACGGCGCGGATCGGGCATGGGGCGTGGAGCTGTGGGGCCAGAACCTCTTCAACAAGAAATACTACCAGATCGGCGCGGACATGCCGCTGCAGGGGAGCGGCACTTTCCGCGCGGTGGCTTCACCCGCCGCGCTGGGCTTCCCGGCCACGGCTAACCAGCTGTTCGTCGGCTTCCCGGGCGAACCGCGGACTTACGGCATTACGCTTCGAGGAACCTATTGATTCAGCGGACCGCGTTCGGGGATCGGACGCCTCCGGTCTACACCGCGGCAGCCTGGCCGGCATGCGCTGTCGGTGCGCCCGCGAAGTGGCGCATTGTCTGGAGCGAGAAACCGGGATCAAATTCCGCATAGTCGCAGGTGATTTCCTCGCCGGGGGCGATGTCGTGGATCGCCCAGCCCTTTTCGGTGTCGGTAAAGTCCGTGTTCGGCTCGGGGCTGTGGTTCATGAAACGCCCGTTGTCGAATTCGATGACCGTAATGCCCGGGCGCGTCATGTGCGGGTAGCCATAGCGGTCGGCGAACGTCCGCTGGAGCGGATCGAGCGCCTCCAACTCCTCGTCGGTAATCAGGCGATCAAGCGATTCCTCGAGCACCCAGATGAGCGTGCCCGCAGGTATCGGTTCGGCGGCGAAGATCCCGACACCCTCGATCGCACTGGGTCCTACGTACGTCGGCACGACTAGCATACGGTCAATATCTCCTGTTCGTGGTCAGCGGGCTGGATGGCCGCCATGCCGGTCGCGAAACGATCGATCGCGGATTCGATCGGCGGCAGCAGCCGTCCACGATTGCTGGCGAGGGCCGAAAACCGGGGGCGCGGGGCAGCCCATCCGCAAGATGTGACGGAGACCGGGCGAACAAGGTCCGCCGGCAGCCCGGTCGCCTCGGCAAGCGACCGGGCGAACTCGCACCAGCTCACCTCTCCGCCGTTGGCGAGGTGCCACAGCCCCGTCTCGCCGTCGATCAACAGGTCGAGCACCGCCCGGCACAAGTCGGGTACGTATGTGGGCGAGACGATGGCGTCCTCCACCGCTTCGAACGGCCGACCCGCCAGAAGCGCGTTCGCGCAGGCCACCGCAAAATTGTATTGATCGTGCGGCTGGAAAAAGGCCGCGGTGCGGATCACGAGGTTGGCACCCGGCAAGGCAGCGATGCCTTCTTCCATCGCTGCCTTGCTGGCACCGTATGCGCCGAGCGGCTTCGGCGTATCGTCTTCGACATAGGGTCTCGAAGCGGACCCACAGAAGACGAGGTCGCTGGAAAAATTCACCGTTGGGATGCCTCGTTCGGAGCAAAGGCGGGCGAGCCGGACGGCACCGTCGGTGTTAACCGCGAAGCACGCGGCCGGCTCTGCTTCTGCATCGTCCACCCGCACCCAACCAGCGGCGTTGACGACCGCGCGCGGCGCAAGATCGTCGATCGAACGTGCGATCGAGCCGGTATCGAGCAGGTTCAGCCGGTCGCGGCCGACAAGCAGGTGGTCGAGATCGCGCTGGAGGCATTCGCGCGCGAGTGCCTGGCCCAGCGTGCCTGTCGAGCCGATGATCAGGACCGGGCCCGGTTGCCCCACAGGCGCTCCGCCGATTTCGCTGCGCGCGGCGGGTCGGCAGACCGCGGGATACGTCAGCCGCAAGGGCCTTTGCCACCAACCGGCCCCCGGAACGGAGATGGCCGATTTGGCGCGCACCGCTTGTGCCAGCGCGGTTTCCCGCGCGACACCCGATGACACATCGAACGCACCAGGCTCGTATGTGCCGGTTCGCGTCAGCAGAGTATCCCAACCCTGGCTGCCGAACAGCGACCAGGCGGTGACCGCCCGCATATCGACGCCGCGCGAAACCGCTTCCCGCGCGGCCGACCAAGCCTGGTCGAGCCAGCGGACCTGCTCCTCACGGGTGCAGCCGTTATGCACTTCGGTCAGGGCAATGGGACGCCGGTATCGGGCCCAGGCGTCGTCGATCGCGCGGCGCAGTCCGTTGGGCGGGGGTTCGAGCACGCGCACCGCCTCCACGTCGCTATAGCAGACCTCGCCGTTCCCTCCGTGATGCGCCGGGTCGTAAAGTTCGACGCGATGGTCGAGGAAGCGGTCGCTGGTGAGGTAGTGGTTGATGCCAATGATGTCGGGCGGACAAGGATCGTCGGCGATCGCGCGCAGTCTCTCCTCGAGGCCATGGCGGCGGAGCCGGCTCCACAAGGCATGCCCGGGTTGGACTTCGCCGCAAAGCAGGTCCCAAGTCATCCAGCGGCGCGTGTTCTCGAACTCAGCCTGGGACGCCAGCGGTCCGGTTGCGTACGTCCGGCCGAGGTCATCGGTCTGGATCAGCCGCGCCGACGGCTGGATTCGCCGGACCGCTTTCATCGACAGGCGGGTAGCATCGATCTGGTTCAGCAGAGCGGTCCAGAACATGCCCTCGTTGCGCAAGTGAGGGTACCAGTGGCCGTAAAGCGCCGAAAAGCGCGCCGTCGTCAGCGGTTCGTTGACCGGGGTCCAATCGCGGATCCATGGGTAGCGACCAACTACCCGCTTGGCGTGCTCAGCAAGTCCCGATGCAAAGTCGGGATCGATCAGCGAGGTGTAATGCGGCCCGCTGCCATGGTGGACGAGGCCGGCGATGACGCCCACTCCATGCCGGTGCAGCGCCGACAGGCCATGGTCGCTCCAGCGCCAGTCCGGTAGGCTTGCGCGGTCGGGCGACACTCTTTCCCAGAGGATGGGAAAGCGCACCGCCTGCAGGCCTAGCGAGGCGATGAGGTCGAAGTCACTGGCGCGGCCGTCGTGCCCGGTTTCGATCAGCTGGTCGCGGAATCCGTCGCCGATGCGGCAAACGGTGCACTCGGCGCCTCCCCATGCCTGAATAGGGAACGTCTGCACGGACTGCTCCCCCAGCAATGAGAGAGGCCGGGCCGCTAACATAGATTAAATATCTGATATTCTACCATAAATTGGCTAGCGATTGCTCACTCGGCGGGAACAATTCATCTGGCGTCAAGTTCCCAGAAAGCCACAGCAAGGGAACCCCAATGACAACGATCACCGGCGTTCGGCCAATGGAAAGCAGTTCGACTACCGAGCGCACGGAAGCCTGTACCGTCGTCTGTTTCAGCCATCTGCGTTGGGACTTCGTCTTCCAGCGCCCGCAGCACCTGATGAGCCGGCTCGCGCGCAGCAACAAGGTCATCTACTGGGAGGAACCCGTCTCCAGCGGTAGTGACCAGCCCCGCCTGGACACTACGGTCGATCCGGAAAACGGGGTGATCGTGGCCAAGCCCGCCCTGCCCGACGCACTGTCGGGCGAAGAGCGGGAGAAGGCATTAAAGGCATTACTGGACGCCCTTATCGCAGATCGTAGCGGGTCGCTGGTGGCTTGGTACTACACGCCGATGATGCTGCCGTTCTCCCGTCACCTTGCCGCGAACTGCGTGGTCTACGACTGCATGGACGAGCTCGCGAACTTCCGCTTCGCGCCGCCGGAGCTTCTGCCGCTCGAGGCTGCCCTGCTTCAGCGCGCGGACCTCGTGTTCACCGGTGGTTACAGCCTCTACGAGGCGAAACGCGATCGTCACCCCCGGGTGTTTCCCTTCCCCTCGAGCGTCGAGCGCGATCATTTCGCGGCGGCGCGCGAAACTCTCCCCGCTCCTGCCGACCAGGCCGATCTGCCCCGGCCTCGCCTAGGGTTCTATGGCGTGATCGACGAGCGCATGGACTTCGACCTATTGGCCGCTGCCGCCGATGCGCATCCGGAATGGTCGCTGATCATGGTCGGTCCCGTGGTGAAAGTGGAGGAGGCCGACCTGCCACGTCGGCCCAACATCCACTACCTCGGCAACAAGGACTACCGCGAGCTTCCTGCCTATCTGCACGGATGGGACGTCGCACTCATGCCCTTCGCGGTGAACGAAGCCACCCGATTCATCAGTCCGACCAAGACCCCCGAATATCTCGCCGCCGGCAAGCCGGTGGTGTCGACCCCGATCACCGACGTGGTTCGTCACTACGGAGAGCTCAAGGGCGTTGCGATCGCCGACGATGCGGCCAGCTTCATCGAGGGATGCGAACGGGCCCTAGTTCTGGATGCCACCGACGGCGACTGGCTCGCCGAGGCCGACCGCGTGCTCGCGACGATGAACTGGGACACCACTTTCTCATCGATGTGGTCGCTCGTCCGGGAGCGCATCGAGCGCGGCCGTCCCGCCGTATCCGCGGTTTCCCCCGATGGCGCCAAGCGCGCCGGCAGCGACTACGATGTTATGGTGGTCGGCGCCGGATTCGCGGGCTCCGTCATGGCGGAGCGCCTCGCCTCGCAGGCGGGCAAGCGCGTGCTGGTGGTCGATCGCCGCCCGCATGTCGGCGGCAATGCCTACGACCGGCTCGATGACGCGGGCATCCTGATGCATCAGTACGGCCCGCATATCTTCCACACTAACAGCGCCGAGATCGTCGACTATCTTTCGCGCTTCACCGAATGGCGGCCCTACGAGCATCGGGTACTTGCCGACGTGCGCGGCCAACTCGTCCCGATTCCGATTAACCGCACCACGGTCAACTTGCTCTACGGCCTCGACTTGCGTTCGGAGGCGGAAGTGGCCGAGTTTCTAGCCAGCCGCGCCGAGCCAGTGGAGACCATCGCGACCTCCGAAGACGTCGTGGTCGCCGCGGTGGGTCGCGAACTCTACGAAACATTTTTCCGCGGCTATACCCGCAAGCAGTGGGGGCTCGATCCCTCCGAGCTCGACAAGAGCGTCACCGCGCGGGTGCCGACCCGCACCTCCGACGACGACCGCTATTTCGGCGACCGTTTCCAGATGATGCCGGCCGACGGGTACACCGCCATGTTCGAGCGCATGCTCGATCATCCCAACATCGACGTCTTGCTGGGCAGCGATTACCGCGACATTCGCGATACTTATTCGCACGACCATCTGGTGTTCACCGGGCCGGTCGACGAGTTCTTCGATTACCGCTTCGGCAAGCTGCCCTACCGTTCGCTGCGCTTCGAGCACGAAACGCTCGACCAGGAATGGTTCCAGCAGGTGGCGACCGTCAACTACCCCGACGAGGCCGTCCCCTACACTCGCATCAGCGAGTACAAGCACCTCACCGGGCAGAGCCACCCGCGCACCAGCATCACGCGTGAATACCCCAGTGCCGAAGGCGACCCCTACTACCCGGTCCCGCGGCCCGAGAACCAGGCGCTGTTCAAGCGCTACGAGGCATTGGCACGCGCGCAGAACGACGTGACGTTCGTCGGCCGGCTCGCCACCTACCGTTACTACAACATGGACCAGATCGTCGGCCAGGCGCTCGCGACATTCCGGCGCTGGCAGGAAGCCGAAGCCGCGGCCCAACCGGAACTCGTCGCCACGGCCGCCTAGCCGTTTAACTGAAGCCCGATTTTACAGGCGCGTTCCATCACGGGGCGCGCCTGTTCTGGCGTGTCAAAGGCACACCCACGCCCTATCCGTACATTTGCGGATGCCCCCGATTGCCGCGCCGGCTCAATGTCGCCTGCAGAGTACATCGGAGGAGCCACGATGAAGAACATCCTTGTGCTGGTCCACGCTGACGAGGGACAAGAAGCCCGGCTGCAATGCGCGCTCGACGTGGCGCGGGGCGTCGACGGCCACCTCACTTGCCTCGATGTCGTGGTGCCGCCCGTCATCGTGAGCGACTTCGTCGATGCCTACGCGCAGACAGTCCTCATCGAGGACGCTGTCGATGCCGAGCAGGCCAACCGCTCCAGTCTCGAGCCGCGTCTCAAGGTCGAAGGGGTACCCTACACATGGATCGGCGCCATGGGCTACATTCCCGACTGTATCGTCGAGCAGGCAGGCCTTAATGACCTCATCGTCGTCGGCTCGCACGCGAACAAGGGAGGCGCCGGGAGGGGCGACCTTGCCGGACGGATCGTGCGGCAGGTCGGGCGACCCATCCTTGCGGTACCCCACGAAATCAGGAGGCTCGACCTCAACGGGACGGCGCTCGTGGCATGGGACGGTTCGGACCCCGCGGCCGCCGCGCTCCGAGCAGCGGTCCCGCTACTCCGGATGGCCAAGGAAGTATTCATCGCGACTGTAGGACCCACGCGCTGCGATCCCACTGAGGCCGCCGAATACTGCGCGCGTAACGATATTCCCGCCGAGATCCTCGCGACCCCCGGCATCGGATCACCCAGCGAGATGTTGCTCGATCGGGCCGCGGTCCTCGGGGCAAGCTACATAGTGATGGGCGCTTACGGACATTCCCCGCTCCGCGAGGCGGTCTTCGGAGGGGTTACCCGCGACATGCTCGAGCATTCGCCGCTCCCCCTCCTCATCGCTTCGTGAGAGGCAGCGTCCGGCGCCCACACGCATCCGGGCGCCGGGCCTGCTTGGAAGGTAACCGCCATCCATGACGCTTGACCGCCTGGCCGGGCTGGCCCTGGCGTTGGCAATCGGCCTGCTCATCGGTGCCGAGCGCGGATGGCGCATGCGCGACGAGGAGCCCGGCGGGCGGGTCGCCGGTATTCGCACCTTTGCGCTGGTCGGCCTATTGGGGGGTTCGACGGGGTTGCAGGCCAGCTCTGCCACTTTCTCATTGTTCGCCCTGCTGTGCGCCGGGGCAGTCCTGGCACTCGTGGTGGGCTACGCGGCCGACATCCGGCGCGACAACAATGTCAGCGCCACATCCGCCATTGCGGCGGTGTTGACGCTCGGCTGGGGGGCGGCGGCGGGCTCGGGCCAGATGGCCCTGGCATCGGTCGGCGCTGGCGCGACGATGTTGCTCCTTGGCTCGCGCAACATTCTTCACGGCACGATCGGCCGAACCAGCGAGGACGACGTGAAGGCCCTGCTCCGACTGGTGCTCGTAGTGCTGGTCGTCCTTCCGCTTCTGCCGGACGCCAACTTCGGACCAATGGGCGCGCTCAATCCGCGGCGACTTTGGATGGTGGTAGTGATTACGGGGGCGATCTCGTTCCTGGGCTACGCATTGGCCCGGGCGCTGGGCAACCGGCGAAGCATCCTGGCGGTGGCCGGCGCCGGCGCGCTGGTCTCTTCCACCGCGGTCACAGCCGACTGCGGACGGCGGCTTCGCGCAGGCGAAACAGACCGCGCGCTCCACGCGGCCGTTCCGCTGGCGTCGGCGGTGATGCTCGCGCGCTCGCTCGTTCTCGTCGGGCTGCTCGCGCCGACGGCGCTGGGCGCGGTCAGCGGCGCAATCGCGCCTGCCCTCGTCGTCTCAATCCTCTGCGCGGGCTTCCTGCTGCGAACCCGTGCAAAGGACAACGCGGGCCGAGACGCGGAACATCCGAGTCCGCCGGGTTTGGGACTCGCCTTCCTGTTCGCGCTCAGCGTCGCCGGGCTGGCGATGGCGACGGCCTGGGTGGGGCACCGCTATGGCGACCGGAACGCCGCGCTCGTCATCGCGACCGGCGGGACCGTCGACATCGATGCGGCCATCGCCGCAGTTGGCGCGCTGCCACCAGGAACCCTGACGCCGAGGATCGCGGCGCTTGCCCTCGCCGCGCCCACCTTGTTCAACACGCTTTTCAAGCTGGCCGTCCTCGTAACCGTTGGCGGCTGGCGCAACGCACGAGCCGGAGCCACCGCGTTGGCGATAATCTCACTTGTGTTAATGTCATCCATCGCCATTCTGTTGCTGTGATTGCCGTCTGCAGGGGAGCAGGACATGGCCGGCGCGCAGCGGCTGGTGCATCTGGTGGATGACGACGAGGGTGTCCGGCACTCCGTGAGCTTCATGCTCCGCACCTCGAGCTTTACAGTGACCACATACTCGTCTGGGGTGAACCTGCTGGCGACCGGGGATCTGGCAGTCGGTTGCATCCTGCTCGACATCCGGATGCCCGACATGGACGGACTGGAAGTTCAGGCGGAGCTGAAGCGTCGCGGTAGCCTCTTGCCGGTGGTCATCATGACCGGCCATGGCGAGGTGGGCCTGGCAGTGCAGGCGATGAAAGCCGGCGCCGTCGACTTCATCGAGAAACCGTTCGAAAAGGCGCAGCTGGTCGAAGCGCTCGACGAAGGCTTCGCCCGGCTGGAACGCGCGGCGACCGCGCAGGCCCGGACCGATGCGGCCGAAGCGAAGCTCCAGGTCCTCACTCCCCGGGAGCGCGAGGTGCTGGAAGGCCTGGCGCGCGGCTTCCCCAACAAGACCATCGCCTACGACCTCGGCATCAGCGCGCGAACCGTCGAAGTTCACCGCGCCAACGTCATGACCAAGCTCGGGGTCCCCAGCCTGTCGGAAGCGCTGCGAATCGCCTTTGCGGCGCGCCTCGGGGCCGCAGCGGCGGAGGGCTAGGTAAGCGGCTCGGCCGAGGCGACCCGGAAAGGCAGGCTGGTTCCGTCCGCCGCGGTAATGGTTACGTAACCGCCGGCGTGCAGCGGGTGGGTCTCGAGGTGAAACACCCCTTCATCGTCATCCTCGCCCAGCGCGTAGGATATTGCCCAACCGTTCGCCGTTCGGATCAAGTATCCCTGCAGGTCGCGCTCGTCGGGCCAGAACCGGAAAGCGGTCGCGCGGCCGCGCTCCGCCATGAACGCAGTCTCGTCGATCAGGCCGTCCCGCCGGACCGGCGCATGGAGCTGATACCCATGATCCGCCGAGCCGTCCGGAAAGTCGGGGGTGCGAGCCAGCTCCAGTCGTATCCTCATCCAGGCCATGATGCGATCATGGACGCACGCGCGCGGCGATCGAATACGGATTTTCCACAATAGGGCGGCCGGCCGGCTCTGGCCCAAGGCATCGGACCGACAGGAAAACGGCTTCGAGGCTCGCGAGGTCCTAGCCGACCTCGGCCCGTCGATCGAGCGGGCCAAGCCGTAGTCCTGTGGCAGTCGTAAACCGCCCTGGCTGCCCCTAGGGTGGACATGCGGTCCACTTGTTATCGCTCGCGCTTTCGCGACGCTCCGTTAAAGCCCTATCCGGATGGCCCGACCGTTAGCCAAACCGACCTGGTCCACTCCTGTCGCGAAGTATTTCTTCGCGGTTGGTGTGGTCGGCGCATTCTATCTGCTTGGAATTGCGCTCGAACCAGTTCTTGGGGGACGCGGATCCTTTCTCATCTTCGTGCTGCCCGTTTTCTTCGTCGTGCTGGTGCTCGGGCGCGGGCCCGGCTTAGCCGCAGGCGGTCTTTCGCTGATCGCAGCCCTGAATATCGCCTTCAAGGCCGGCGAACCAGCACTGCCCACCTTTGCTCAAGGAAGCATCTTCCTGCTGGTTTGCGCCGGTCTTGGCTGGCTCGAATCCGCCATGCGAACGCAGCGCGCGATGGCGGGGACAGCAACCAGCCAGCTTGACCTCCTGCTCGAAAGCGCGATCGGATATGCCGTCCTTACGGTCGACAACGGTGGTTACATCACCACCTGGAGCGGCGGCGCCAAAGACCTCCTCGGATGGTCGGGCGATGAGGTGATCGGGCAGCACTGCGCGATGTTCCTCTCGGGACCAGAGACCCACCGGGAAGCCATGGCCCGGCTCGAAGAAGCGCGAACCGCCGGTAGGTTCTCAGGCGAGACTTGGCAGGTCCGTGCCGACGGCTCGGAATTCCTGGCCGAAGTGACAGTGGCGCCATTACCCGACCATGCGCGCGGCGGCGGAGGATTCGCGAAGATCATCCACGACGTGACCGGGCATCGCGCCGAGCAGCGTGCCCTCCAGCGGCGTGAAGAGCTCTTGCGGTCGATCCTCGCGACCGTCCCCGACGCGATGGTCGTGATCGATCACCGCGGCGCGATTCTTTCGTTCAGCAACGCGGCGGAGCGTTTGTTCGGCTGCAGCGAGGCCGAGGTGACGGGACAAAACGTCAGCATGCTCATGCCTTCACCGGACCGCGAGATGCACGACAATTACCTTGCCCGCTATCTCGAAAGCGGCGTTCCGCGGATCATCGGCATCGGCCGCATCGTCACCGGACGCAGAGCCGACGGCACGACGTTCCCGATGGCGTTGTCAGTGGGGGAGGCCAAGTCCAGTGAGGAGCGTCTCTTCACCGGATTCATCCAGGACCTGACCGAACGCCGCGATTTCGAGGCCCGCTTGGAACAGCTCCAGTCCGAGCTGATCCACGTGGCTCGCCTGAGCGCCATGGGGACCCTGGCATCCACCCTGGCGCATGAGCTCAACCAGCCGCTCACCGCCATTGCCAACTACGGCGAAGCGGCCTCGGCAATGCTCGAGGGGGAGGACCCGCCCGACAAGGACATGCTGCGCGAGGTCGTAGGCGAGATCGCCGGCCAGTCGCTTCGCGCCGGCGGCATCGTCCGCCGCCTGCGCCAGTTCGTCGCCAAGGGCGACTTGCCGAAGTCGGTCGAGGATTTGCCGAAGATCATCGAAGAGGCAAGCGCGCTGGCGCTGGTCGGCGTGCGCGAACGGGGCGTGGAAACCTACTTCAACTATGCTCCGGATGCCTCGCCCGTCCTCATCGACCGGGTTCAGATCCAACAGGTCATGCTCAACCTGATACGCAACGCGCTGGAAGCGATGAACGACACGCCTCGCAAGCAGTTGAGCGTCTCCACTACGCTGCTCGACCGCAACACGGTGGAAGTCATCGTCGCCGATACGGGCCCCGGAATAGAGCCGCATGTCCGCGAGAAGCTGTTCGAAGCGTTCAACTCCACGAAGGACGACGGGATGGGCCTCGGCCTGTCTATCTGCCGCACGATCGTCGAGGCGCATGGCGGACGTATCAAGGCTGTCGACCGGGCGGATGGCGGCACCGAGTTCCGCTTCACGTTGATGCATGCCGAAGGCGCCGCGCGATGATCCCACGCCCCGTCTATGTGGTCGATGACGAGGAGCCGATCCGCCGATCGATGGACATGCTGCTCAGAACCATGAAGCTCGCACCGGACCTGTTCTCCGGCGGGGAGGCATTCCTCGAGTGCGCAAGCTCGCTTGCCCCCGGCTGCGTGCTGCTCGATCTGCGGATGCCGGACATGGACGGGCTCGAGGTCCAGCGGCATCTCACTGGAGCGGCCTCGCCCCACTCGCTGATCGTGATGAGCGGGCACGGCGACATCGATGCGGTGCTGACCGCGATGGAGCAGGGAGCGATCGCCTTCCTCGAAAAGCCGTTCTCGCGCACCGCGCTCGAACAATTGCTGCAGATCGGGTTCCTGCGCCTGGAGGATCCCGGCGCGTACCGAAGTCACTTGCAATCGGCCGCCTCGGCGGTCGCAGCGCTTGCCGAAGCCGACCGCGAGGTGCTCGATCTGATCGTGCGCGGCAATGATCTGCATATGATCGCCGAGCATACCCGCCTGCCGCATGCCGCCGTGGAAATCGCTCGCTCGCGGATTTTCGCGCAGCTTGGCGCGACCTCGCTGGTCGATGCGCTCCGAGTGGCTTTCCTGGCCCGACGCGCGGCGATACTTTAGGACAATTGCGTAGAGGAATCGCGCGCCGCATGACTTAGCAGCGCCCGAATGACGGCATCCATATTGGCCACCCCTCGGCCGCCGACGAAGAAGCGCTGGATACTTGTGGTCGAGGATGACGATGCGGTGCGTCGCAGCCTTCAGCTACTGCTCACAGCGAGGGGGCACGAGGTCCGAGCCTATTCTTCTCCCGAGGGACTTGCTCAGGATCCGGCCGCGCTGCGATGCGATCTGCTGATCGCGGACCTGATCGTACCGCCGACCAATACCATCGCCCTGCTGGGCGACCTGCGCAGCATCGGCTGGGGCGGACAAGCGGTCCTCGTCAGCGGTTTCCTCGACGATTACTGGCGCAAGCGCGCCGCGGCAGCCGGCTTCGACGTCGTGCTCGCCAAACCCGTCAGCCAGACGGTGATGGTGCAGACCGTGGAGCGGCTTCTCCACTAGGTTCTACGGGTATTTGCGCATGTCGGTGGCCCCAATCGCGCCGCACTCACATTGGCGCCGGCGACTCGCGACCCAACCCGCCCCCAAACGGTTCGCCTGCTCCGAACATTTCGCCGGGAGGTTGTCATGAAGACGGACAAGCAATTGCATGACGATGCGCTCGCCGAGCTCTCGGGTGTCACGGGCGTATCGAACGTGGGCCGAGGCGCCGACGCGACCCGGCATCGCGGACGTTCTCGACCATGACCCTCCTGCACCAGATCCTCCTGGCCGCCTCGATTGTGGCGGCAATAGTCGTGCTGGACCTCATCGGGCTGGCGATCCTGCTCGCGATCCTTCGCCGGCATCGCCCGGCGTCCACCAAGGTCCTGGCGATCGTCCTCGACGGCGCGGCGATCCTGTTCGCGGCGTTCGGGCTGTTCGCGCTCCACTCGCTCGAGATCTGGCTATGGGCGGGAATCTATTACTGGCTCGACCTGTTCGCCCAGTTCGAGCCATCGCTGTACTTCTCCACCTCGACCTATGTGACCATCGGCTACGGTGATGTGGTCCTTCCCGAAGGCAGCCGCATCCTGGGGTCGATCGAGGGCGCCAGCGGGATCATCCTCATTGGCTGGTCCACCGCATTCTTCTTCTTGATCGTGGACCGCCTCAAACTGCTCGAGCGCGGGCTCGAACGCGAGTTGGACCGATAGAAGCGCACTCCGGACATTTGCGTAGAGCGAGGCTAGGCGTCTGGTGCCACCTGCGCAAGGCCTCGCCTGCAGCACTCCCGCTGTCGCGCGGCCCCCGGCGCAGAGCGTCATTCTAAGCCGGCAAGAGGAAGGATGATACCATGATCGAGTTCATCGAGGCTCCCGACAACGCCATCGCACTGACGGTTTCCGGCACGATCAGCGACCGCGATCTCGACCAGATATTGGACCGGCTCGAAAGCGTGATGGCGCATTCGGTCACCGTGGACGTGTTCGTGGAAACGCGGCAGATTTCGGGCCTGCAGCTATCGGCGGTGCCGTCCTACTCCGCCGGCGCGTTCCCGTTGTTCGGCAAGCTCAAGGCCTTCCGCCGCGTCGCCGTCGTTGCCAACCAAGCCTGGATCAGAGCCGGCACCCGGATCGAGAGCGCCCTGTTACCATTCATCTCCTATCGCGTGTTCGAGCCCAACCAGCGTCAGGAAGCGCTCGACTGGATCCTTCACGGCGAAAAGCAGACGGCCTCGGCATAGTCTGCCGTACGCGCGATGCCGGTCACGCAGCGGGGATGATCGAAAGGTGGCGGAGCGGGAGGGATTCGAACCCTCGATACGCTTGTGACGTATACTCACTTTCCAGGCGAGCGCCTTCGACCACTCGGCCACCGCTCCGCATGCACTGGACAGGGGCCGCGCCCTAGCTGCCCTGCCACACGCTGACAAGCGCCCCGCCGCTTCCTACATCGCGCCGGATGACGAGAACTTTCGGGCCGCCGCCCTCCGCCGCCGAATTCGAAGCCATCGCGCTGCGCGCGCTGGAGACGCTGCCGGAGGCGTTCGCGGGGCGGATCGGGGACGTCGTCCTCAGCATCGAGGAGTTCGCCGACGACGAGACGCTCGCCGAGATGGGCATCGAGGACCCGTTCGAATTGAGCGGACTGTTCGAAGGGATCGCGCTCACCGAGCAATCGATCGAGCAGAGCGGGCAAATGCCCAACCGGGTCCGCCTGTTCCGCCAGCCGCTGCTCGACGAGTGGGTGGCCGAGGGCGAAGAGCTGGAACACCTCATCGCGCACGTGGTGATCCACGAGATCGGCCATCACTTCGGGCTGAGCGACGCCGACATGCACGCGCTGGAGGATGCCGCCGACTGAGGCTTGCGCTGGCCGCGCCACGTGGCACAAACCGGCGCATGAAAATCAAGCTCTTGCTCGCCGCCGCGCTGATGGCGGCGCCCGCCCTCGCCCAAAGCGATACTCCGGCCGCCGAGGCCGCCGCACTCTCCCCCGGCGAGATCGTCGCCGCCGCTTCCGCGAGCGAGTGGGTGACGATCGCGCCCGACGATCTGCTGGTGATGGACCTCGCCCCCGGCGCGGCGGCGCGGCCGCGCCGGGTGGTGATCCAACTCGTCCCCGCGCCCTTCAGCGAGCCGTGGGTCGCCAACATCCGCACGCTGGCCGAGGCGCATTGGTGGGACGGGCTGGCGATCGTTCGTGCGCAGGACAACTACGTCGTCCAGTGGGGGGATCCGGATGGTGAGGATGCGGCGAAGGCCCGCGCCCTTCCGGCCACCCTGCGCCCAACCGGCGAAGCGGAATACGCGGTACGGGGTCAAGCTTCCGGTGAGCCGCTGACCAAGCTTTCGAAGGCGAATAGGGAGCGCTTGATCGCGCTGACCCGGCTCAAGATGCTGGACGCGCAAAAATGGCGCGACCCTTACGCGGAAGCAGTCGCTTTCGTCCGCGGCTTCCCGGTTGCCGCAGAAATGAAAGTAGCAGCCACCGCTCCGCCGTCGGCCATGCAGGGGATAGCCTCAGTTCACGAATACATCCAACAAATCTGGCCCGTCCATTGCTACGGCACCGTTGGAGTCGGCCGCAACCTTTCGCCCGACGCCGGCTCGGGCGCCGAGCTCTACACCGTGATCGGCCACGCGCCGCGGCATCTCGACCGCAATATCGCGGTGGTCGGCCGGGTGATCGAGGGGATCGAGCATCTCTCCACCCTCCCCCGCGGGACCGGGGAACTGGGGTTCTACAAGACACCTGAGGAGCGCACCCCGATCGCCGTGATCAGGCTGGGCAGCGAGGTGCAGGACGTGCCCCCGTTCCAGTACCTTTCGACCGAGAGCGAGACGTTTGCCCGCTATGCCGAGGCGCGCGCCAACCGGCGCGATGCGTTCTTCATCGTCCCCGCCGGTGGCGCGGACGTGTGCAACATCACCGTGCCGGTGCGGCGCGCGCCGGGTTGAGGGGCTCGGCGAAATGAGCCGCATTTTGGCGAAATCACTTGACTTCACGAACCATATCGGTTATATGCCCCGCCGTTCGCTCCGGCCCTCACCGGTGCGCAGCCACTGAGGATCGGGAGGCGCGCAGCTGGCGCATCCCTCTTTCGCCGGTTGGGGCACGGTCCCACCCGGCGGCGCGGCCGGAGCGAGAGGCGCGGGCGTCCAGGTCGGGGGCATTGAAACCCCTTCGGGCCGCAGGACATCCCCCATCCCGCCCGGAAGCGGCAGGCAGGCACTTGAGTTAGCTCGCGGGGTTCGACAGGCCCGCGCGGACCGCGGCGGGGGCTCGACGCTTCAGGCGAACCCTCCCCGTCGCACCGGCCGCCATCGCCGCCATGAGCTTGAGCTGGGTTCAGGATCGGAGAAGACGCCTCACGCGCCCGCTTCACCGCGGACACGCGGGGCGCCCGCCGCTCGATCCGCGCCGATCCAGGCACCCCCGCCGAGCGTTCGACGGAACGCTCGGCACTGCCCCCGGGAGCTACGCCGCGCGCCTCGCGCGGGGACGGCTCCGGCCGCGCGATCCTTGATTTTTCCAGGCGTTACGCCGGGCTCGCCGCCGGCGGGAGCGATGCGTCCGCTAGAGCCGCTGCATCAGCTCGATGCGGTTGCCGAACGGGTCGCGGATATCGCCGCGATCGTATCCCTCGAGCGGCTTGCCTGCCGCGAACGAGACGCCGTGCTCCGCCAGCTTCGCCCGCACCCTGCCGAGGTCACCCACCAGCAGCGCCGGATGGGCCTTTGCGGCCGGATGGAACGGCTCCTCGACGCCGAGGTGCAGCTCGACCCCCGGACCGTAGAACCAGCAGCCGCCTCGCGCGGCGAGATGGGCTGGCTTCTCCCGCTCGGCGAGCCCCAGCACGCCGCGGTAGAACGCGCGCGCCGCGCCCTCCCCGCCGGTCGGCATCGCCAGTTGGACGTGGTCCAGCCCGACGATCATTGCCGAGTCACAGGCGCTCGGCCTGCGCCACCGCGTCGCTGGCACGAAGGGCGCTCAGAATGCGGGTAAGATGCGCCACGTCGGCAACTTCCAGTTCGGCCTCGTAGGTCGAGAACGGATGGTCCTTCTGCACCTGCGACAATCCCACCACATTGGCGTGGTTCTGCGCGAAGATGCCGGCCATCTCGGCCAGCGTGCCTGGCCGGTCGTAGAGGATCACCCGCAGCAGCCCGACCGCGCCGTGGCTGCGCTTGCCCCAGTTGAGGTCGATCCAGTCGGCATCGATTCCGCTGGCGAGCTCGAGGCAGTCGATCGTGTGCACCTCGACCGGCGCATCGGGCTTGCGCAGGCCGACGATGCGGTCGCCGGGAACCGGGTGGCAGCAGTCGGCAAGGTCGAACCCCACGCCAGGGGTGAGACCGCGGATCGAGATCGACTTGTCCTGCCGGGGCGGGTCCTCGACATTGTCGAGCTCCGCCGTACTACCCGGAACCAGCGCCTCCATCACCGCGCTGTCGCCGAGCTTGTTAGCGCCGATCGAGTACATCAGCTCGTCCTCGTCATCCAGCTCGAGCCGCTTCACCGCTTCGCGGATAGCCTTCTTGCCGATCTTGGCGGGCACGCGCAGCGCGATCTCGTCGAACAGCTTGCGGCCGAGCGCGGCGATCTCCTCGCGCTCTTTCAGCCGCACCGAGCGGCGGATCGAGGCCCGCGCCTTGCCGGTGTTGACGAAGCCGAGCCAGCTCATCTGCGGGGCGGCGTTCTTGCCCTTGATGATCTCGACCACGTCGCCGTTGTTGAGCGTGGTGCGCAGCGGCATGTGCCGCCCGTTGATTTTCGCGCCGACGGTCTGCGCGCCGAGATCGGTGTGCACCGCGAAGGCGAAATCGACCGGGGTCGCGCCTTTCGGTAGCTGGAACAGCGAACCCTTCGGGGTGAAGGCGAAGATGCGATCCTGGTAGATCGCCATTCGCGTATGCTCGAGCAACTCCTCGGCATCGTGGCTGGCGTCGACGATCTCGATCAGGTCGCGCAGCCAGCCGACCTGGCCATCGGGCCGATCGCCCTGCTTGTAGGCCCAGTGCGCGGCGAGCCCGAACTCGTTGGTCCGGTGCATGTTGCGGGTGCGTATCTGCACCTCGACCCGCATCGAGTTCTCGTAGATCAGCGCAGTGTGCAAGCTGCGGTAGCCGTTGGTCTTCGGCGTCGAGATGTAGTCCTTGAACCGGCCCGGGATGGACTGCCACGTGGTGTGGAGGACGCCGAGCGCGCGGTAACAGTCGGCGTCGCTCTCGGCGATCACCCGGAACGCCATAATGTCGGTCACCTGCTCGAAGCTGACGTGCCGCTCGGCCATCTTGCGCCAGATCGAGAACGGGTGCTTCTCGCGCCCCGAGACTTCGACCTTGAGCCCGGCTTCGGCGAGCGCCTGCTTGACCGCCAGCGCGATGGCATCGACCTGTCCCCCGTCGGCGCTGCGGATCTGCGCGAGACGGCCGGTGATGGTGGCGTATGCTTCGGGCTCGATTTGCTCGAACGCGAGCATCTGCATCTCGCGCATGTACTCGTACATACCCACCCGCTCGGCGAGCGGGGCGTAGATATCCATCGTCTCGCGGGCGATGCGCTGGCGCTTCTCCGGGCTCTTGATGAAGTGCAGCGTGCGCATGTTGTGCAGTCGGTCGCCGAGCTTGACGAGAAGCACGCGGATGTCCTCGCTCATCGCGAGGAGGAATTTGCGCAGGTTCTCCGCCGCCCGCTCGTTCTCGGGCATCGCCTCGATCTTGCTGAGCTTGGTCACCCCGTCGACGAGCCGGGCGACATCCTCGCCGAACAGCTCCTCGACTTCCTCGATCGTGGCGAGGGTGTCCTCCACCGTGTCGTGGAGCAGCGCGGTGATGATCGTTTCCTGGTCGAGCTTGAGGTCGGTCATCAGGCCCGCGACCTCGACCGGGTGGCTGAAATAAGGGTCGCCGCTCGCACGCTTCTGCGTGCCGTGCTTCTGCACGGTGTAAACATAGGCGCGGTTGAGCAGCGCCTCGTCGGCGTCCGGGTCGTACTCCTTGACCCGCTCTACAAGCTCGTACTGGCGCAGCATCTTGACGTCGATAGTGGGGAAGGCCCGCGAACCCGCAAGCTTTTTCAGCTTGGTGCGGTGTGAGAAACGCAACTCATGTTGCCCAAAGCCCGATTGAACTGACTTGGGCCGCAGCGCATACCCTCGGCGATGCCGGACCTCGATGCCCTGCTTCTCGCCAGGATCCAGTTCGCCTTCACGGTGAGCTTCCACTTCATTTTTCCGGCTTTCTCGATCGGGCTCGCAAGCTACCTGATGGTGCTCGAGGGCCTGTGGCTGAAGACCGGCGAACAGCGGTTTCTCGACCTGTTCAAGTTTTGGCTGAAGATCTTTGCGGTCGCTTTCGCCATGGGCGTCGTCAGCGGAATCGTGATGTCATACCAGTTCGGTACCAACTGGTCGGTATTCAGCGACCGGGCCGGGCCGGTGATCGGCCCGCTGATGGCATACGAGGTGCTGACCGCGTTCTTCCTCGAAGCGGGATTCCTCGGAGTCATGCTGTTCGGGATGGAGAAGGTCGGCAAGCGGCTGCACTTCGCCGCCACCTGCATGGTCGCGCTCGGCACATTCGTCAGCGCATTCTGGATCCTCAGCGTCAATTCCTGGATGCACACGCCGACCGGATACGAGATCGCGGCCAACGGCCAGTTCCTCCCGGGGCCGAGCTGGTGGGCGATCGTGTTCAATCCGAGTTTCCCCTATCGGCTGGCCCACACCGTCACTGCCGCCTACCTGACGACGGCGTTCGTGGTGGGCGGGGTCGGCGCCTGGCACCTGCTCAAAAATCGTACCGAGCCCCACGCGCGGACGATGTTCTCGATGGCCATGTGGATGGCCGCGCTGGTCGCTCCGGCCCAGATCGTGCTCGGCGATCTCCACGGGCTCAACACGCTCGAGCACCAGCCGGCCAAGGTCATGGCGATGGAAGGACACTTCCAAAGCCACCCGGAGGGCGCGCCGTTGGCGCTGTTCGGCATCCCCGATAGCGAGGCGGAGGAACTGCGCTACGCTATCGAAATTCCCAAGGCCTCGAGCTTGATCCTCAAGCATGACCTCGACGCGCCGCTGGCGGGGCTCGACACCATTGCCCGCGAGGACCGGCCGCCGGTCGGCCCCGTGTTCTGGGCGTTCCGGGTGATGGTCGGGATCGGCCTCGCGATGCTGGCGATCGGCCTGTGGAGCCTCATCGCCCGCTGGCGCGGCAGGTTGTACGATTGGCGCTGGCTGCACCGCGCCGCGCTGGTGATGGGGCCCTCTGGATTCGTCGCGGTGATCGCCGGCTGGATCGTCACCGAAGTCGGCCGCCAGCCGTGGACCATATACGGCCTCATGCGCACCGCCGACAGCGCCAGCCCGCTCGACGCGCCGGTGGTCGCCGCTTCGCTGACCGCGTTCGTGGTGGTCTATACCGCGGTGTTCGGGGTCGGCGTGTGGTACATCCTGCGGCTGATGGCGGCTGGTGTACATACCGGCGAGCATGGGCCGGACCGCGGCGAGAAAGCGCCGATCCGGACTGCCGGCATTACGCCGGGCCCAACGCAGAATCCGGTCGGCGAGGAAGAGCTGCCCGACGGCAAGGCGGAGGCTGAAAGCTGATGGACCTCACCGTCGTCTGGGCCTTCATCATCGCCTTCGCGGTGTTCGCCTACGTGGTGATGGACGGATTCGATCTGGGTATCGGCATCCTGTTTCCCACCGTCCGCGTCGGCCACGGCCGCAACCGCGCGATGAACTCGATCGCGCCGGTGTGGGACGGCAACGAAACCTGGCTGGTGCTCGGCGGCGGGGGGCTGCTCGCCGCGTTCCCGCTCGCCTATGCGGTGATCCTGCCGGCGACCTATCCGCTGATCATCGCCATGCTGCTGGGCCTCGTGTTCCGCGGGGTGGCATTCGAGTTCCGCTGGCGCGACGCTCGCCACCAGCCGCTGTGGGACCTGGCGTTCTTCGGCGGCTCGGTAGTCGCGGCGATGTCGCAAGGGATGATCCTCGGCGCGCTGCTCCAGGGGATCGAAGTCGAGAACCGCGCCTATGCCGGGAGCTGGTGGGACTGGCTGACACCCTACACCCTGCTCACCGGCCTCGGCACAGTGGCCGGCTATGCACTGCTCGGCGCCTGCTGGATGATCTGGAAGCTCGAGGGCGGAGTGCAGGCGCACGCGCGGCGGCTGGCGGCGTGGGCCGGAGCAGCGACGTTGCTGCTCATGGCGGCGGTCAGCGCCTACAACCTCGTGCTGCTCGACCAGTACCGCGAGCGTTGGCTGTCGATGCCCAACCTGTTGTTCGCCAGCCAGGTGCCGCTGCTCACCGCGATCGTCGCGTTCGCGCTGTTCCATGCGTTGCGCAAAAAGTGGGAGCTCGCGCCCTTCCTCCTGTCGCTCGGGCTGTTCCTGCTCGGGATGGCGGGTCTCGGGGTGACGATGTGGCCCTACGTCGTGCCGGCCGACATCACCATCTGGGACGCTGCCGCACCCCATCGCAGCCAGGCGTTCATGCTGGTCGGGGTGGCGATCACGCTGCCGCTGATCCTCGCTTACACCGGCTGGGCCTATTGGGTGTTCCGCGGCAAGGTAGGGGCCGAGGGGTATCATTGAGCGACACTGCCCAGCCTCTTTGGAAGCGGCTCGCGTGGATGGTGGGGATTTGGCTCGCCAGCGTCACCGTGCTGGGCCTCGTGGCGCTGACGATCCGCTGGTGGCTCAATCCTTCTTGAGCACGATCTTGTCGACATTGCCGCGGGTCATGGAATGGTACCCCGGTCGCGTGCTGGCGTAGATGCGTGTGGCAAGCGCCTGCCCCCATGCCCCTTCGCCCATCAAAGTCTCGAACAGCGGCGCAACGAACTTGTTGCGGCCCACGCGGGTGAGGAATTCCTCCGCCAGCGGCACCGCTGGTTCGTAGCGGTTGGCGAGCGCAAGCTTGAGCCACAGGAACAGCACTTCGTTGTTGCCGGTGGTCGATAGGCCGAGTGCCTGATCAAGCTCGGCGAGCTGCGCGGAGCTGCGGTCGCCGGGCACTTTGGCAAGGAAGCGCTGCCGCTCGGCCGAAGTCCACCGGCTCCAGTTCGATGGCAGCGGCCCGCCGGCGGCATACGCCGCCGCGGCGGCGTCGATCTCGGCAAACGCCGCCGGGTCCGGCCGCACGGCATTGTCCGGCACGCCCGGCTGATAGATCCAGCGATCGAGCTGTAGCCGCTGGGCCAGCGCCGCATCGCCCTTTACCAGGTTGGTGTTGAGATCCGCGAGGAGCATCGCGCTGGTCGCCGGCTCGAACGCGTGATTGTCGAACCACTGGCGCAGCCACGCGTCGAAGCGCTCGCGCCCGGCGATCGTCTCCACCGTGCGGAAGAATACCGCGCCCTTGTCGTAGATGATCCCCGAATGGCCCGCATCCGGCCCGGCGACGCTGTCGGGCAAGTGCAACGCCGTCTCGAGGTCGGCCGTCCCCTCTTCGGCGAACACGGCTTCCATGTCGGCATAGCTCAGCGCCGCTTCCTGCCGCGCCCGCTTGGTCCCGTATAGCGCCTCGATGATGCGGTTCTCGAAGTAGCTCGTGGTGCCTTCGTTGAGCCAGCTATCGGCCCAATTGGCATTGGTGACGAGGTTGCCCGACCACGAATGCGCCAGCTCATGCGCGACGAGGCCGTTGAGGCTGCGGTCGCCGGCAATGAACGTCGGGGTGAGGAAGGTAAGCGTGGGGTTTTCCATCCCGCCGTAGGGGAACGCGGGCGGCAGCACGATCATGTCGTACCGGCCCCAGCGATAGGGACCGTAGAGCGCCTCGGCGGCGTCGATCATCCGCTCGGTGTCCGCCGTTTCATTGGCAGCCGCCGCCAGCGTGGCCGGCTCTGCCCAGGCCCCGGAGCGCGGGCCGAGGGACTGGAAGGCGATGTCGCCCGCGGCGATCGCGATCAGGTAGGGCGCCACTGGCTTGTCCATCGCGTAGGTAAAGGCACGGCGGTCGCCGAGGTCCTCGGTATCGCCCACCTTGAGTCCGGACATCACCACCGTCAGCGGCTTGGGCGCGGTCACCCGCGCGCGCCAGGTTTGGCGGATGCCGGGGCTGTCCTGCGTCGGAATCCAGCTGCGGTTGAGGATCGGTTGGCCTTGGCTGAACAGGAACGGATGCGTCTTGCCCGCGGTCTGTTCCGGCGCGAGCCATTGGAGCGCTTCGGCTCCCGGCGCGGCCGTGTACTGGATCGTGATCCTTCGGCGCTCCGAACCCGGGCCTATCTTGACGATCAGCGGCCCGCCCTTGCCTTCCACGCCCTTGCCGATCGCGAACGGCAGCTCGCCCCCGCCTGCATCGGTGACACGGGAAATACCGAGGCCGTTGCTGTCGAGCACGAGCTCGGTCGCGCCTGCCGCGGCCATGACATCGAGCGTCGCCGTGCCGCCCACCGCCTTCGCGGCGAAGTCGAGCGCGATGTCGAGGTCGAGGTGCGTCACCCGCGCGATCTCGGGGCGGGCGTAAGTCGCGCTGTCGCGCGCGTCGGCGGTCGTCAGGACAGGAGCGATCATCGCGGGACGATCGAGGCCGGGCCTCTCGGCGGTAGTGCAGGCTGCGGTGGCGAGGAGAACGGAGAGCAAGGTGACGGTGCGGCGCATGGAACTCTTTCGAAAGAAACTGGCAGCAGGCCAACGAACGAGGCCTTGCGAACGCTCCCGATAGCCACCCGGCGCTTGGCAGCAACCTGAATGGACGGTATGAGAACGTTCACAACATAACTGGAGAGCCTGCTCGTGAAAGTTTTTGTTCCCTTGCTGGCCGCGCTCGTGGCCGGCTGCACCACCGTCGCCGCGCAGGAAGCCGCGCCCACACCGCGGACACTCCTGTTTGCCGACGAGTTCGAGGGGACGATGGTCGACCGCAGCAAGTGGACCCCGGTCGGACCCGACTTCTGGGTCAACGACGAGCAGCAGGCCTACATCGACCGGCCCGACCTGCTCGAGGTGCGCGGCGGCGCCTTGATCCTGCGGCCCAAGTTCGAGCCGGGCACCGACACCCACCCCAAGCGCAAGGCCGATTTCGTCGCCGGGCGACTGACCACCAAGGACAAGTTCGACTTCACATACGGCCGCGCCGAGGCGCGCATCCGCATGCCCGATGCGATCGGGGTGTGGCCGGCGTTCTGGCTGCTCGGCAACGGCCCTTGGCCGACCACCGGCGAGATCGACGTCATGGAATACGTGGGCGAGAAGGACTGGACGGGCGTCGCCGTCCACGGGCCCGGCTATTCCGGCGAGACCCCGTTCGTGGACCGGTTCTATTTCGCTGGCGGCGAGGATGCGACCGGCTGGCACGTCTACGCGGCCGAGTGGAAACCCGACTCGGTCGAATTCTACATCAACGGCCGGCTGACCTACCGCGTCACCCGGCCGATGGTGGAGAAGTACGGCAAATGGGTGTTCGATCGGCCCGAGCACGTGATCGTCAACTTCGCGCTCGGCGGCGCCTATCCGGGCAAGGTCAACGGTATCAAGCAGCCCTATTTCGGCATGCCGGCCGAAACCGTGGAGCGGATCAAGCGCGGCGAGCTGGCGATGGAGGTCGACTGGGTGCGCGTCTACGCGCCCGAGTGATCAGGTCCACACCGCTTCCGGCGGCAGGCTCATCAGGATCGCATCGATGTTGCCCCCGGTCTTGAGCCCGAACAACGTGCCGCGGTCGTAGACCAGGTTGAACTCGGCGTATCGCCCGCGCCACTCGAGCTGGCGTTGCTTGTCGTCGGCGGAGAATTCCGCGCCCATCCGCCGTCGGACGAGCTTGGGGAAGACGTCCAGGAACGCGCGCCCGATGTCCTGTGTGAACGCGAAATTGCGCTCCCAAGCCGCATCGTCCGCGCATTCGAGGTGGTCGTAGAACACGCCCCCGACGCCGCGATGCACCCCGCGGTGGGGGATGAAGAAGTAATCGTCGGCCCACTTCTTGAATTTGTCGTAGTACGTCGGATTGTGCCCCATGCACGCCGCGCGGAAGGCGGCGTGGAATTCGGCGGTATCCTGGTCGTAGGGGACCGGCGGATTGAGATCGGCCCCGCCCCCGAACCACGCCTTGCCGGTGGTCAGAAACCGGGTGTTCATGTGCACCGCCGGCACGTGCGGGTTGGCCATATGCGCCACAAGGCTGATGCCGGTCGCGGTAAAACCCGGGTTGTCGTCGTCAGCCCCGTGGATCGTCGCCGCGAAGCCGGGTGCGAACGCGCCGTGCACGGTCGAGACGTTGACCCCGACCTTTTCGAACACCTTGCCCTTCATCACCCCGCGAACGCCGCCGCCCGGCGCGTCGTTACCCTCCTCCTCGCGGTTCCAGGCGAGGTATTCGAACTTCACGTCCGAGCCAGCCTCGCGCTCGATGGCTTCGAATTCGGCGCAGATCTGGTCCCGCAAGCTCTCGAACCAGTCCTTCGCGCGGGCGGTGTGGGGGGTCCAGTCGGTCATGGCGCCCTCCCCTTGCCAAGCCGAATCCGCTAGGGCAAGAGCGCGCCATGGTTCCCTTTTCGTTCGCAGGCGAGGAATTCGCGCTAACCCAGGGCCGCGCGCTTTACTGGCCGCGCGAACAGGCCCTGCTGGTGGCCGATCTCCATCTCGAAAAGGCGAGCTTCTTCGCGCGCCATGGGCAGATGCTGCCACCCTACGACAGCCGAGAGACGCTCGAGCGGCTGGCGCTGGCGATCCGCGAGACCGGAGCGCGCCGGGTGTACACGCTGGGCGACAACTTCCACGATTCGTGCGGAACCGAGCGTCTTGAGCCGCACGCGCAGGGCATGCTTGCCGCGCTCACTCGCGCAACCGACTGGGTGTGGATCACCGGCAATCACGACGCTTCGATGGAGGCTTCGTGCGGCGGAACCCTGGCCGACGAACTGGAGATCGCCGGCCTCGTGCTTCGCCATCGGGCCCGGCGCGGCGAGACGCGCCCCGAACTGTCGGGCCACTATCACCCGCGCCTCCACGTCACCGTCCGCGAGCGCAGCATCCGACGTCCTTGCGCGGTTGTCAGCGCCGATGGCCGCGGCTCGGGTCGCATGATCCTGCCCGCCTTCGGAGCGTTGACCGGGGGCATGAATGCCGCCGATCCGGCCATCCTCGAAGCCCTGCAGCCGGCGCGGTCGATCGATGCGCTGGTCCCCGCCGGTGGCAAGTTGGCCACATTTCCGCTGTGGCGGGCCGCGGCCTAGGCGCGGCCCCTAGCGCATCGGGCGATTTCTCCCTAAGGACCGCCCCGAAACAAACGGCAACTCTCAGGAGACTTGACTATAGCCCGTCCCCCCCGGCGCATGCTGGCCCCGCCCGTCAAGAGCGGCCCGCGCTTTGATAATCTGATCCAGTCGGAAAAAGTCCGCGTCATCGACGAGAATGGCGAGAACCTCGGCGTGATGTACACCCGCGAGGCGATGGAACAGGCGAACGAGATCGGCCTGAACCTGGTGGAGATTTCTCCCAACGCCGACCCGCCGGTCGCCAAGTTCCTCGACGTCGGCAAGCACCGCTACGAGGCGCAGAAGAAGGCCAACCAGGCGCGCAAGACGCAAAAGACGCAGGACATCAAAGAGATCAAGATGCGTCCGAACATCGACGATCACGACTATGACGTGAAGATGCGTAGCGTGACCAAGTTCATCGGCGAAGGCGACAAGGTGAAGATGACGCTGCGTTTCCGGGGCCGCGAGATGGCGCACCAGGAACTCGGCATCGAACTGCTCCGCCGGGTCCAGGACGACGTGACCGAAATCGCCAAGGTCGAGGCGTTCCCGCGCTTGGAAGGCCGCCAGATGGTCATGGTGCTCGCGCCGAAATAAGTGGCCTGAACCCGACAGGGGGTGAGATCGCCCGGCCCCCTGTCGATTTCACCAATCCCTCATCCGCCGCTCATGACAGTCAGGCTCGCAGCCGGCAATTATTGAACAGTTCCACAGGCACGAGTGCGGCGGACGACGCGGATATGCCGCGGTCTTCAGACCCGGGGTGTTCATGTTCGGTCCCCTATCCAGTGCGTCGACGAACAGCGTGAGCGCTCGACGGACGCACTCGCTCGCCGGCCCGCGTTGGGCTAGTTAATCCGCCATGGAACTGAGAGCAGGGATTTGAAAATGCGGACAATCATTCTCGGGGTCGCCGCACTGACCGCCGCCGGAACCCCCATCGCCGCGCAGGCGCAAGCACGGCTTGGGGCCGTCCAGGCACCGCGCGCCGACGAGTTCGCGCAGTTCGCGCCCACGCTCGCAGGCACCGCCGACTACAAGCTGGACTACGGAGCCTGGGACACCGCGCTCGACTGGTTCGTCTTGACTATGGGCAAGTCGCTCCGCGAGTTTTCGTCGCGCCCACAGGCGACCAGCGGCAGCCGATTGGTCCATGGCCACGATTCCCCGTATCGACTCGAGGGTAGTCGCGTCGCCTTTTCTCTGATGCCCGCCGACGTGAAGCAATGGCTCACGGACTATCGCAGTGAACTCGAACAACTGCCCCAGCAGGTGCCGCTGACGAAGCTCTCGCGGAACGAGCAGCTGGCATACTGGATCAACTTGCACAACGTCGCGATGATCGAGCAGCTCGCATTGAACTATCCGCTCTCGTCGCCCGACAAACTCACCCTCGGAAGCGACAATGCCGTTCTCGACGAAGCACGGTTCATCACCGTCGCCGGGGTCCGGATGAGCCCGAAGGATATCAGGACGCGGATCGTTTATCCTCACTGGCGCGATCCGAAGGTCATCTACGGCTTTTGGCGGGGCGATATCGGCAGCCCCTCGATCAACCGCAGCGCGTATAGCGCCGCCAATCTCGGAGAACTGCTCGATCTGTCGGCCCGCGAGTTCGTCAACTCGCTGCGCGGCACCGAGGCTCGTGGCGGCACGCTGCATGTGTCCCGCTACTACCAGGAAGCCCGGCCGTTCTACTTCGCCAACTGGGAGACCGATCTGCGCGAGCACCTGACCAAGTTCGCCAAGCCGGAGGTCGCCGCGTCGTTTGCGGGCACGACGAACGTGGCCGCCAGCATCGCGGTGACCGATATCGCCGACCTGTCGAAGGGCGAGCGCGATCCGCAATACTCGAACCTCGTGGTGAACGACGATTACCCGAGCGTCAAAATCGACGGCACGATCGCCCGCCTGATGTCCGAGCGTTCGCAGAAGCTCGAGAAGATCTGGAAGGAGAACGGGCGTCAGGGCCGGGTAATCTTCCAAGACGTTGGCCAGGCCGACAAACCCATTGAGACCGTCCAGTAACCCCTACGACGGGCATGCGATCTACCGGGCACCCCGTTCGCTGACGGTTGCCTGCTAGCTCCGTTGCGCTACGGCTGGCTCCTGGGGGGACGGGATGTCGGCACGCCGTATCGGATTGATCGGAGGCTTCGTTGCCTTTGCGGTGACGGCGGTTCTGCCGCCACCCGCCGGGATGTCCGCTGCCGCGTGGACGGCCGCCGGACTAGTCCTATGGATGGCCGCCTGGTGGATGACCGAAGCGATCCCGCTTTACGCGACGGCCCTGCTTCCGTTCATCGTGCTCCCGCTGGCCGGCGTCGCGGATGCGAACCAGACCGCCTCGGCCTATTATTCACCCATCATCTTCGTCTTCATCGGCGGCGCCTTTCTCGCGCTGGCGATCGAGCGAACGGGGCTGCACCGCCGTCTCGCGCTGTGGATAATGGGCCTTGCCGGAGCCACTTCGTGGCAACTGCTGCTGGCGGTGATGGCGGCGACCGCCATCCTTTCGATGGTAATCTCCAACACGTCCACCGCGCTGATCATGATGCCGATGGCGGTGGCCATGCTCGCAGCGGGCGGCATCGCCGAGGGGGAGACCGACGGCTTCGCCGGCGCCTTGCCGATGGGGATCGCCTTCGCCGCCACCATCGGCGGCTTCGGCACCATCATCGGCACGCCCACCAACGTGCTCGCCGTGGGCCTGCTCCAGACGACCATCGGAGTGAAGATCAGCTTCGTCGAATGGAGCATGTACACGCTGCCGCTGGTGCTCATCGCGATCCCGCTTGCCGCCCTGCTCATCGCGCGGGTCCAGCGCATCGGTGTCGGAACGTTCGATCCCACGGCCGCGAAGGCCGCCATCCATCAGGGCGGCGAATGGTCGGTGCCGGAGAAGCGTCTCATGGCAGTCGTCGGCCTCGCGCTCGCGGCATGGATCAGCCAGCCGTGGACGCAGGCGCTGTTCCCGAAGGGCGCGCTGACCGACGGCACCATCGCCGCGATCGCCGGCCTCACGATGTTCCTGCTACCCGACGGCACCGGCCGCCCGATGCTTCGCTGGCCCGAAGCCAACCGCGCCCCGTGGGACGTGGTGCTGATGTTTGGCGGCGGGCTCGCCATGGCAATGGGAATGACCGAAAGCGGCCTCGCAGCCTGGCTCGGAGAGGCGCTGCTACCGCTTGCCAGCGTGCCGCCTTTCGTGATGGTATTGCTGGTCGTCGCGTTCGTGATCGTGGTCACCGAGTTCGCTAGCAACATCGCCACCGCCAGCGGGGTCATGCCGATAGTCGTCGCGCTGGCCCCGTCGATGGACGCCGATCCGTTGCTCATCGCCCTCCCCGCCGCAATCGCGGCGAGCTGGGGCTTCATGCTCCCTGCCGGCACAGGGCCGAACGCGATCGCCTGGGCGACCGGCCACCTGACCTTGCGGCGAATGATCACTGCCGGCTTCCTGCTCGATGTGATCGGCGCAGTGACGATCGTGACCGTGATCTGGACGGTGCACGCGCTCATTGGTTACGGTTGAAATCACATCTTCGGCAAAGTAACGGCGCGATGCCCGGCGTGCCGGCGGAGATGCGTCCTGCGGAGGTTAGGACGCGAGCGCCCCGGCCCCTCACCATTGGCTCCCGCCTCCCTGGGAGCGTTTGGCATCGAGGATGCGAGCCATGACCGATACCCCCTCCCGCAAGCCCAAGCCGACGCTACGGCGCATCGGCAACCGCGAACTGTCGCCTGCCACCCTGATGATGGGCGCCGGCTACGATCCGCAGCTTTCCGAAGGTAGCCTCAAGCCACCGATGTTCCTTACCAGCACGTTCGCGTTCGAAAGCGCCGCGGCGGGCAAGCATCATTTCGAAGGCATCACCGGCAAACGGCCGGGCGGGGCTGACGGGCTGGTCTATTCGCGCTTCAACGGACCGAACCAGGAAATCCTCGAGGAACGGCTCGCTATCTGGGATGGCGCGGAAGAGGCGCTGTGTTTCTCGAGCGGGATGACCGCAATCTGCGTGCTGATGCTCGCCTTGTGCTCAAGCGGCGACGTGATCGTGCACTCCGGCCCGCTCTACGCGGCGAGCGAGGGTTTCGTCGCCAAGCACATGAGCCGCTTCGGCGTGACCTATATCGACTTTCCCGCCGGCGCGGACCGGCCGGAGCTCGCCGCGGTGATGGCCCGTGCCAAGGCGCAGGCCGAGGCGAACGGCGGCAAAGTCGCGATGGTCTATCTCGAGAGCCCCGCCAATCCCACCAACGCGTTGGTCGACGTCGAAGCGGTTGGCGACGCGCGCGATGCCGCGCTGGGATCGGACTGCCCTATCGCGATCGACAACACGTTCCTGGGCCCGCTGTGGGCCCGCCCGATCGACCAAGGCGCGGACCTCGTGGTCTATTCGCTGACCAAGTATGTCGGCGGCCATTCGGACCTGGTTGCCGGCAGCGTATCGGGCGCCAGCAAGTGGATGGTCCCACTTCGCATGCTGCGCAACACGATGGGCGGGATCGCCGATCCGAACACCGCATGGATGCTCATGCGCAGCCTCGAGACGGTGGAGCTTCGCATGAGCCGCGCCGGCGAGAACGCCGCCAAGGTCTGCGAATATCTCGTCAAGCACCCGAAAGTCGAAGGGCTCGGCTACCTCGGGATGATCGACGACCCGCGCCAGAAAGACATCTACAACCGCCACTGCAAAGGCGCGGGGAGCACCTTCTCGGTGTTCATCAAGGGCGGCGAAGCCGAGTGCTTCCGTTTCCTCGATTCGCTGACGATCGCCAAGCTTGCCGTGAGCCTGGGGGGCACCGAGACGCTGGCGAGCCATCCGGCCTCGATGACCCACCTGTCGGTGCCCGACGAGCGCAAGCAGGCGCTCGGCATCCGCGACAATTTGGTGCGGATCAGCATCGGGATCGAGGATGCCGACGACCTGATCGCCGACTTCGCGCAGGCGCTCGACGCGGTCTAGCTCAGCCCTTCCACTCGCGCCGTTCCTCGGCCTGGCTGAGGATTTCGTAAGCGAGTTGGATCTTTTGGAATTCGGCGGCGGCGTCCTTGTCGCCGGGCTTAACGTCGGGGTGGACCTGCTTGGCCCGTTCGCGGAATGCCTTCTTGACCGCCCCGAAATCGGCGTCGGCCTCGAGCTCGAGCACGTCCAGCGCGCGCATCTCGTCGACCGAGCGGCTACCGTCGCCGCTACCGCCCCAACCGTAATGCGAGGCCTGGGCAAAACCGTCGTTGTCGCGCTTCTCGTCGGCGGCGCGGGCCGCGGCCTCTTCCTTGGACAGGCCTTCGAAGTAGTCCCATTTCCCGTTGTATTCGGCCGCGTGGCGCTGGCAGAAATACCAACGCTCGGGGCTATTGGGGCTTTTGGGCGCCGGGCAGTCGCCACGCTCGTCGCAGCCGTGGCGATCGCACAAGCGGACGGTCACCGCTTCGCGCGCGCTACCGTACCCGCGCCAACGCGGAAATCCCCAGTCTGTCGAACGGCGTGCCCCAGTCATCGGATGGTAACTAGGTGGTGGCAGGGGCGTTGGGAAGCGGGACCAACCATCCCGCGAGGTTTTTGTTGCAATGCAAAATCAAAGTCTCTAAATGAAACCCATCATGTTGAAGTCCAGCCCCCAGTTGAAGCTTTCCGCCGCCGCCTGTGCGCTGGCGATGGCAGTGTTCGCGCTTAACGCGCCGGCGATCAGCCACGGCTCGAAGTCGGCGACGGCGACTATCTCACCCTCTGCCGGGATCGAGGCGCCCTCGACGTTCGCGGGCTTCGCTGCGCTCCTTCCGCGCTAGTTCACCACCACCGACACGGCGCGGCGGTTCTGCGCCCAGGCCGCTTCGTTCGAACCCAGCGCCACTGGGCGCTCCTTGCCGTAGCTTAGCGTGCTGATCCGGTTCGCCGGGACACCCAGGCTGACGAGGTAGTTCTTGGCGGCATTCGCACGCCGCTCGCCGAGCGCGAGGTTATATTCGCGCGTGCCGCGCTCGTCGGCATGGCCCTCGATCGTGATGGTGATCTGCGGATATTGGCCGAGATACTGCGCCTGCGTCTGCAACGCAGCGGCATCGGCGCTGTCGATGTTGAACCGGTCGGTTTCGAAGTAGATGACGTTCTGGCCGTTCACCGCCTGCTCGAAGTGCGCCTGGCTGCCCAGCGCGGCGGCGCCGGTTCCGACGTCCGTGCCGGGCGTGCTGGTGGCGCTCGGGCCCGGTTCGGGCGGTAGCGAAGCGGGCGGTTCCTTCTTGCACCCGGCCAACGCGGCGGTTCCCGCGAGCAACGCGGCGAAAACGATACGGCGGTTCATAGGTGTCTCCTTGGTATTCGGCTACGGTGCGACCCGTGCTTACAGAAAACGAATGATCTCAGGGAAGGATAGGTCCCCACGCCGGGTCCGAGCCGTCGACCGGTGTGGCCAGCCGCCGCTCGTTCTTGCCCGTGAGATCGACCTGGTAGAGGCCGGTGCGGCCTGAATTCCGCTCGGTGCGGAAGAACTGGATCACGCGCCCATTCGGGGCCCAGGTCGGCGCCTCGTCCTGCCAGCCGCTGGTCAAGGTCCGCACGCCCCCGCCCGAAGGCGACATGACGGCGATGTTGAAGCTCGACGCGTTGGTGAAAGCGATCTGGTCGCCGCGCGGGCTCCACTCGGGGGTAGCGCAGCGCGCGCCGCCGAAGCTGATCCGCCGCTGGCCCGAACCGTCGGCGTCCATGATGTAGCACTGCTGGCTGCCGGAACGGTCGCTTTCGAACACGATCTGGCGGCCGTCGGGCGAATAGGACCCGCCGATATCGATGCCGGGGGTGTCGGTCAGGCGCGTGCTGGCCCCGCCCTGCGCGCTGACGCGGTAGATGTCTGTGTTGCCGGCGACCGCCATCGAATAAAGCACCGACTGGCCGTCGGGCGACCAGCGCGGGGCGAAGGTCGGGTTCCTGCTCTGGGTGATCAGCGTCTGCCGGCCCGTGCCGATGTCGTAACTGTAGATACGCGGATTGCCGTCGACGTAGCTGAGATAAAGCAGCTTGCGGTAGTCGGGCGAATAGCGCGGGGTCAGCGCAGTCGCACGGCCCGTGGTGATGAAGCGGTGGTTCGCCCCGTCGGAGTCCATGATGGCCAGTCGCTTGACGCGAGCGTTCTTCGGGCCGGTCTCGGCGATGTAAGCGATCTTGCTGTCGAAGAACGGGCTCTCGCCCGAGAGGCGGGAATAAACGAGGTCGGCGCACTTGTGCGCGGCCCTGCGCCAGTCGACCGGCGGCACCACCCAGCCGGCGCGCGCGAGTTCCTTCTGCAGGGCGACGTCGTAGAGATAGCAGCCGACCGTCAGTCGGCCATCGGCACCGCCGCGGACGTATCCGCCTACGAGCATCTCGGTACCGCGGCTCGACCACGTCCCCCACGCGGGCGAGGTGATCTCGCCATAGCTTGGTTGCGGCAGCGAGCCCGGTCCCGTCGGCTTGAACAGCCCGTTGCTCCTGAGGTCGTTGAAAACCACTTGCGCAAGCTCGCGGCCCAGCGCGCCGGTGCCGCCGCTGTTCGCGGCGGTGGGCACGTTGCGATCGGTCGCGAACGTGGGGATCGCGATGCCGAGGTCCTCGAGATTACCCTCGAAACTCACCGAGCCCGACAGACCTTCCTCTTCCGTCGTCTCGACCGGAGTTTCGGTCGGCGGCTTCTGGCCTAGGTCCTGCGCGGCGAGCGGAATTGCGACCGTAAGCATCAAAAGAGCAGCAAGTGTCTTGGTCATTGTGCGAGCTTCCAATCGAAATCGACGGTCACGACCTTCCATGCCTCGTAATATTCTTCGGGCAAATCGAACGGCGCGGCGAGTTGTACCGCGCGGATGGCCTGTTCGGCATGACGACCGGCCTGCGGGCGGTTGGTATCGGTTTCTCCGGTCTGGCGAACAACTTCGGGTCGACCCGCCAGGCTGCCGTCGGCATTGAGGCGGAAGCGGAGCTTGGTGACCAATTTCTCGACCTCCGGTCCGCTTGGCGGCTGCCAACGAGGGCGCACTTCCTTGGCGATCTGCTGAAACAGGCTGGCCTTCGCGCTCGCGCCGATCTTGCTCGCCGGGACGCGGGTTTCGCTGGTCTTCGTGCTTTCCCCCGACCCGGCCAGGAAGTCGCTGCCGACGCGATTGCCCCCGGCGGGCTTGCTCGGGGCATCGGGGCGGCGGCGGGGCGCGGTCGATGAGCTGGTGGGCTTGGGCTTGGGCGCAGCCGTAGCGCGCGGCACGGGCTGCGGGCGCGGCGGCGCGGGCCGCGGCTCGACGACGGGCTGTGGCTCGGAGACCGGCGCGGGCTCGGGCGCCAGCACCGCCGCAATCGCGGCTCGGCTCTCGGGCACCGGCTCGGGCGCCTCGGCCTCGAGTCCCACCTCGCTCGCCAGGTTGACCGTCATCTTCTCGACCGGCGGCACCACGGCGCGCTTCGAGCTTTGCCCGAGAAACGCGGCCGCCAGCGCCAGATGCAGCACCACGGCGATGCCGAGGCCGATGCGCTCTTCGCGGCGGAGGGTGGCGAATACCATGCTTGGGGCTTGGCTATGGGGCGCTAACTGAACCGTTTGTGACCAGCGAGATCGAGTTGAATCCTCCGCGGTTCAACTCGCCCATCACCGCCATCACCCGCCCATAGTCGAGCGAGCGGTCGGCCCGCAGGGTGACCTGGGGTCGTTCCCCGCCGCCGGCGATAGCCGCCAGCGCATCGGCCAGTCCGCCTTGCGCAACCGGGTCCTTGTCGATGAAGATGACCCCTTCACGGTCGATCGAGATCGTCACCTGCTCGGGCGTCTGGTCGAGCGGGTTGGCGCGGCTGTCGGGAAGCTCGACGGGCACGCCCGCGGTCAGCAGCGGGGCCGTGACCATGAAGATGATCAGCAGGACCAGCATCACGTCGACCAGGGGCGTGACGTTGATCTCCGCCATCGGCGCACGGCCGTGCCGGCGGCGCCGACCGGAAGGCTGGAGGCCCATGACCATCAGAGCGTCTCGATCTCGCGGCTGAGGCTGGCGTGAAAGCGGTCGGCGAACCGCTGCAGCCGCGCCTCGAGCGCGTTCACTGCGTGGCTGAAGCGGTTGTAGGCGATCACTGCGGGGATCGCCGCGAACAGTCCGATCGCTGTCGCAAACAGCGCCTCGGAAATGCCGGGCGCGACTACTGCGAGCGACGAATTCTGCTGCTGCCCGATCTGGAAGAAGCTGTTCATGATGCCCCAGACCGTCCCGAAAAGACCGACGAACGGGGCAACCGAGCCGACTGTCGCCAGGAAGTTGAGACGGCCGGAAAGATCGTCAGCCTCAGTCGCCACCTGGCTCTCCATCGAAGCCGCAAGCCGCTGGCGCAGGCCGTCGCGGTCGAGCACCCGCCCGCCCTTCACCGAATGCTTCCATTCGCGCATCGCCGCCGCCGCGACCCGCGCGCTGGCGATGTCCTTCTTGCCCTTCTGATTCATCAGCGCTTCGAAGCTGTCCGCCTCCCAGAACTGCCCTTCGTAATCCGCGCAGCGGCGCTTGACCGCGCTCATCCGCATCGAGAAGCCGACGATGATCATCCAGGTCCACACGCTGGCGAGCAGCAGCCCGAGCATGACCGCCTGGACGACGATATCGGCATCGAGGAACAGCTTCACGGGATTCAGCCTGCCAGGCAACTCAGCGGTGGCTGCGGCGAGTATCGATAGGTCGGTCATTCGCTTCCTTCGGAAAACTGGCCGAACGCGGCCCGCCACTCGGCCGGCTGGCGGCGCGGACGGCCCTGTGGGTCGACAAATCCGACGCGCACGTTCTGCTCGGCGACAAGCTCGCCCTCGCGCGTGGCGCGCTGGACGATACGCACGCTTGCGGCACCCAGTTCGACGCAGCGTGTCTCGATCACCACCGTGTCGTCGAGGCGCGCTGGGCGGGCATAGCGGATGTGCAGATCGGCCACGGCATAGGCCCCCTCGCCCGCCTCGACCGCCGCCCGCTGGTCGATCTCGAGCAACCGCAGCAGGTCGCTGCGCGCACGTTCGAACCAACGCAGGTAGTTGGCGTGATAGACGATGCCCGAGAGGTCGGTATCCTCGTAATAAGCGCGCACCGCGAACAGGTGCCGAGGCCCGTCGATCAGGCCGCCGGGCAAGGGAGGTTGCAATGGGGACTGCACGGTCATCGGGGCGGCCTTAGCCGCGCGGCGACTCCGGTGGCAACCCGGCGCGGTTCGCTTCAGCCGACCATCCGCCCGAGCGGACGCCCGCCGAAGATATGTGCGTGGAGATGGGCGATTTCCTGGCCGCCGTTCCTCCCGATGTTGTACAGCACACGGTAGCCGTGCTCGACGAGGCCCGCCTCGCGCGCGACACGACCGACTGCCCGGCTGAACCCAGCGATTTCGGCGTCGGAGGCCTTGGCGGAAAAGTCGTCCCAGCTCACGTAGGCGCTCTTCGGGATGACCAGGATGTGGACCGGAGCTTGCGGCGCGATGTCGTGGAAGGCGAGCGCCCACTCGTCCTCGTAGACCTTCTGCGAAGGGATTTCGCCGCGCAGGATCTTCGCGAAGATGTTCGCGTCGTCGTAGGGCAGGGTCGGATCGATCGGCATCAGGTGTCCTCGGTATTGGTCCGGCCGGCCTTCTCGTCGAGGCCCGACCTGCCTTCACGCCGGTCGAGTTCGGCCAGAACATCGGCAAGCGGAACACCCTTTGCACCGAGCAGTACGAGGAGGTGGAACAGCACGTCGGCCGCTTCTGCCGTCAGTTCCTCGCGCGTGCCGGCGAGCGCGGCGGTGATGGTCTCGACCGCCTCCTCCCCGAGCTTGCGCGCGATCACGGGCAGCCCGCGCGAACGGAGCTGCGCAACGTAGCTCGACTGGGGGGCCCCGGCGGCGAGCCGCTCCGCGATCGTCTGTTCGAGGCGAGTGAGCGTATCCATTACGCACGCGCATGGCGGGCGCGGGCGGGTTCGGTCAAGCGGTCAGTCGCGCTTCCGCCGCGAGGCCTGGCGGCCGACGATCACGCCGACCACCCCCAGCGCGAACAGCGCCATGCCGGAAGGCTCCGCCACCGTGTTTGCCGCAGCCAAAGCGGGATCGGCGCTGGCGAGCAGCATAAGGGCGACCGGAATGTTCACGCGGCAAGCCTTTGGCCCCATGCAAGTATTTGCCAATAGGGGATAATTGCCCGTCCCTGAGCGGGACGGTCAGGATCGCGCCGGTAGCCCGGCGGCGCGTAGCGCCTCGTGCGCTTCGGCAACCGTGTGGGTTCCGAAATGAAAGATCGAGGCGGCCAGGACCGCACTGGCATGCCCTATCGTCACGCCCTCGACGAGGTGCTGCAACGTGCCGACGCCGCCGCTGGCAACCACAGGGACCGACACGGCATCGGCGATCTCGCGCGTCAGGGCGAGATCGTAGCCCGTCTGGGTGCCGTCGCCGTCCATCGAGGTGACCAGCAGTTCCCCGGCACCCAATTCGGCGAGCTTCGAAGCGTGCTCGACCGCATCGATATGCGTCGGGCGGCGCCCACCGTGGGTGAAGATCTGCCAACCCGCGCCGCTGCGCCGCGCGTCGACGCTGGCGACCACGCACTGGCTGCCGAAGCGGGCAGCAATCTCGGCTACAAGTTCGGGCCGCTCGACCGCCGCGCTGTTCACCGCCACTTTGTCCGCGCCAGCCAATAGAAGGGCGCGAGCATCCTCCACCGAGCGGACTCCGCCGCCGACGGTTAGCGGCATGAAGCATACTTCGGCGGTGCGCCGGACCACTTCAAGCAGCGTGCCCCGCCCCTCGTGGCTGGCGGAAATGTCGAGGAAGCAGAGTTCATCGGCTCCCGCATCGTCGTAGGCCTTTGCCTGCTCGACCGGGTCGCCTGCGTCCCGGAGGTCGACGAAGTTGACCCCTTTCACTACCCGGCCGTCGCGCACGTCGAGGCAGGGGATGACCCGGATGCGGACGGTCACGTCCGATTCGCCATGGCAATGGCAGCCGAAAGGTCCAGCCGCCCGTCGTAGAGTGCGCGCCCTGTGATCACCCCCTCGATCCCCTCGCTCGCATGCATCGACAGCACGTAGATATCGTCGAGACCCTTGACGCCGCCGCTGGCGATCACCGGGATGTCAACGCGCCGCGCGAGGTCCACGGTCGCCTCGATGTTGACGCCTTTGAGCAGGCCGTCACGGCCGATGTCGGTGAATAGCAGCGCGGCGACGCCGGCATCCTCGAAGCGGCGTGCGAGATCGATCGCCGGCATGTCGGACACTTGCGCCCAGCCCTCGGTTGCGACCATGCCTTCCCTGGCATCTACAGCGACGACAATGCCGCCCGGAAACGCGGCGGCCATGTCTCGTACGAGATCGGGATCCTTGAGGGCTGCGGTACCGAGCACGATCCGGGCGATGCCAAGCTCGAACCAGCCGACGACCGCCTCCGCCGTGCGGATGCCGCCGCCCAGTTGGACGTGGCCGGGAAAGCTCTCGACGATCGCCTCGATCGCGGCGCGGTTTTCCGCTTGCCCCGCGAATGAACCGTCGAGATCGACCACGTGCAGATGTTGCGCGCCCGCCTCGGCGAAAAGCAGCGCCTGGGCGGCTGGATCGTCGCCGTAGACCGTGGCGCGCGCCATATCGCCTTCGGCGAGGCGAACGACCTGGCCGGTCTTCAAGTCGATGGCGGGAAAGACGATCATGGCGCCCGCTAACACCGGCCCCCGCTTCCGTCACCCGCCCAATTTCTAGTCGGCGACGAAAGCGCTCTTCGGCACGTGCGTGATGCGGCAGGCGAGGTCCGCTTCACCGCTCGCAACAACGAAATGGTCGCCCGCGTCCGCGATCCCCGTGGTGAATACCACGTCGCGCACATACATCTGATGCTCGAGCGGCGCGGTCAATTCGACGTTCGCTTCCAGAACCGGTTCGCGGCTGGTGGAGATGACCTTCCACGGCTCGTCGGGATCGAGCAGCGACCAGAAAGTCCGGTAGATACCGATCATCTGGCTCGGCTCGACCGCATGCCACAGGGTGAGCCAACCGCGCTTGCCCGCGATCTCGGTCATAATCGGCGGCGTCCCGCCACCGATCCGCTCGGTCAGCATATGCCCGGCATGGGGCCGGATATGGGGTTCGATATGCGGCATCCAGTGGAGCGCATCGGGGCTACTGGCGATGTTGATCGAGGGGCCGGCGAAATACTGGCTATTCGGGGGATAGGCGAAGAACTGCGAGCCCAGCGGACGGGTCTGGGCCCAGTACTTGCCGCCCACCAGGCCTTCGAAGATCAGCATGTCCTTGTTCTGGTGGTCGAGGACGATCCCCTCAAATTTCCAGTCCATCAGGTCATCGGACGAGTAGAGCGTCGTCGAATGACGCTCGGGGCTGACCGAGCAGGTGGTCATCAGCCAGCGGCCCTCGACATGGCTGATCCGGGCGTCCTCCACACCGTAGCATTGGTAGGTGCCCTGAGGCGCGATCGCCTTTTCGTAATGGACGTCCACCACCCGGCTGCCATCCGGCGTGAGCTCAACCGGCAGCAGCCACGACAGCGAGGTGAGTGCCATTATTTTCCAGCCGTGGCCGTGCAGCTGGAACTTGCGGGGGTCCGCGGTATTGGCGAGCTCGATCGGCCACCCATCGAGCACGTAGCCATCCGCGGGGTCCCATCGGATGGCGTGGACCTTGCCGTCGAAGATCGGCTGGCGCAGCGCTTCGGCGATGCGGACCATGAGCAGCAGGTTGCCGTTGGGCAGCCGGCCCATTCCCGGATTGAAGGCCCCGAGAACGTAGGTCTCGGCATCGATCTGGCCGGCCATCGGCGAGCGCGCCAGGTCGACATCATCAGGACGGAATACGAGCTGATCGAACGTCGCGCTGCGGGCAGTGGTCATCGTGTCGGCTTGTTCCATTGCGTCACTCCGCGATGCGCGGCTCGACGTGGATCATCGAGACGAGCGAGCGGCGCGGCTGAGTCAGCATGTAATGGGCCGCGACGGCGATATCCTCGGCGCGCAGCATTTTCTCCTGATCGATCTGCTCGCGCTGCTCTTCGCTGGTAAACTTGACGTACTGCATGTCGCTGCCGGTCAGGCCCGGCTGGATGATGCCGACCTTGATGTCCTTTTCGGCCAACTCCTTGCGCAGCGCCGTCGCAAACCCTTCGACGCCGGTCTTGGCGGCAACATAGACCGACGAGCCGGCCTCCTGGCTGACCGAAGACATGGAACCGATGAAGACCACGTCGCTGCCCGCTCCCATCCGCTCGGTGGCAAGCTTGGCGGTCTCCACAAACGCGGTGAGATTGGTGCCGAGAGTGTAGCGGATCGTATCGGTATCGGTTTCCTCGAGCGTGTTTACGCCGAGCGCCGCGTTGATCACCGCGATGTCGATTCCGCCCAGAAAGGTTTCACCTTCGCTGACGAAGCGCTCGATATCCTCCTGCCGTGTCAGGTCCAGGTTGATGCCGTCGCCGTGGCCGACCTCGCGGATGCGCTGGAGCGCATCCTGCAGGTGCCGTTCGTCGCGGCCGCAGATGAACACCTTGGCGCCTTCCGAGGCCAGCAGAATGGCGATCGCGCGGCCGATGCCGGTGGTGCCTCCGGTAATCAGCACCTTGCGGCCTTGCAGCGAGGTCTGCTCGGTATGGGCGTCGGTCAGATTGCGGGGGTCGGCTTCGGCCATCGTCAACTCTCCTTCGATGCGGAGACGGATGGGGCCAGCGAGCGTTCCGGCGGATTAGCCGACGTTTGTCGCCCGCGAGCAACGGCTTATGGATTCCACTCCAGGAACCGCGCGAGAAGTGCGATGCCATACGCCTGGCTCTTTTCGGGATGGAATTGCACGCCGAGCATATTGTCGCGCGCCACGGCCGCGACCAGCCCTCCGCCGTGATCCGTCATCGCGGCAATGTCGCGCCCGCTGTCGGGCACGAAATGATATGAATGGAGGAAGTAGGCTTCGCCGCGCTCGATCAGCAGCGCGCCGTCGCGGTGCGGCATCGGCGAGACGTCGTTCCAACCCATGTGCGGGATCTTGATCGACGGGTCGACAGGATCGATCGCGGTGACTTCGCCCGGGATCCAGCCGAGGCCCGCCGTGGCCCCGTGTTCGCGCCCGCTGGTGGCTAGCAACTGCATGCCGACGCAAACGCCCAGGAACGGTACGCCGGCCTCCAGCACCCGCTCCTCGAGCGCCTCGACCAGCCCGGGAATGGCCTTGAGCCCGTTTGCGCACGACTTGAAAGACCCCACCCCGGGCAGCACGATGCGCCGCGCTCCGAGCACCAGTTCCGGGTCCGCGGTGACGTGCACCCGCTCGGCCCCGGCCGCTTTCAGCGCGTTGTGGACCGAGTGGAGGTTGCCGGCGCCGTAATCGATCAGCGCGATGGCCTCAGCCACCGAGTTGGCCTTTCGTGCTCGGCACCGCCCCGCCCTTGCGCGGATCGAGCTCGACCGCCTGGCGCATCGCGCGGGCGAATCCTTTGTAGATGCTCTCGCAGATGTGGTGGTTGTTGGAGCCGTAGAGGAGCTCGACGTGCAGCGTTATGCCGCACGCCTGTGCGACCGAGTGGAACCAGTGCTCGATAAGCTCCGTGTCCCACTCGCCGAGCTTTTCCTGGCTGAATCCGGCACGCCAGACGAGGTACGACCGCCCCGAGATATCCAGCGCGACCCGCGCCAGCGTCTCGTCCATCGGCGAATAGGCGCTGCCGTATCGACCGATCCCGCCCTTGTCGCCCAGCGCCTGGGCGAGCGCCTGGCCGAGCGCGATCGCACTGTCTTCGGTTGTGTGGTGCTGGTCGACGTGGAGATCGCCGGCGACTTTCATCGTGACGTCGATCAGCGAGTGGCGGCTGAACTGTTCGACCATGTGATCGAGGAAGCCGATGCCGGTCGAGACGGCATAAGCCCCTGTCCCGTCGAGGTTCACCGCCACCTCGATCGACGTTTCGCTGGTCTTTCGCTCGATCCGCCCGCTACGCATGGCGGCGGCCTATACGCCTGGGGCGTGCACACGCAAGCAATCCGCGCTTGCTGCCCGCGCGCCGGAGCTTTCCGGCTTGACCCCGCCGCGCCGCGCCGCCACCTGTGCCCTCGATGAGCGAAGAGACCCCCGACAGCCTGATCCCCTACGACGAGATCGTGCAGGAGGCGTTGCGTGCCGTGGTCGGCCGGGTGCTCGGCGAAGTCGAGGCCGGTGGCGGTACCCTGCCCGGCAACCACCACTTCTACATCACTTTCAAGACCGGCGCGCCCGGGGTCTCCATCCCCCCGCACTTGCGCGAGCGATTCACCGACGAGATGACGATCGTTCTCCAGAACAAGTTCTGGGACTTGAAGGTGGGCGATGACGGTTTCACCGTCAGCCTCACCTTCAACCAGGTGCCGGCCAAGCTCGATATCCCGTTCGGCGCGATCACCGCATTCGTCGACCCCGCCGTTGATTTCGGGCTGCAGTTCCAGGCGACGGTGGCCGACATGATGCCGGAGACGCACGACGAGGCCGAGAACGACGGGTCGGAACGCGGCTCGGATGTCGTCGTTACCGAAAGCGAAGACGGCTCGAACGTCGTCACGGTCGACTTCGGCCGCAAGAAATAGGCCCGCGGCAGCGCGGCCGCACCGGGGAGCGGAGATGGCGCGCAGGCCTGCCAAGACCAAATTGAAGCAGACCACCGAAGCGTCGGGCGGGATGACCGACGCCGGCGGTAAGGCGGTGGCCGCCGCGACCGGCGACAGCGACAAGGTGTTCGGGCCCAGCACCAACCCGGCCACCAACCTCATCATCCAGGACGTCGCAATGCGCGCCGGCGGAAGGCTGGTGCGTCATACGCTCGAGAAGGGGCTCTTGCGCGGCCGCTACGGCGGGGCTGGCGCGAAGGCGATCGTCGAGAACCGCTCGCTCGTGAACACGCTCGTGAGCGGCATGCTCGCGCGTTACGCCACCCGTTCCGTGCCCGGGGCGATCCTCATCGGCACGGGCCTCCTCGCCAAGACGCTGTACGACCGCGGCCGCAGCAAGCGCCTGTCGCGCCGTTCGGGCGACCAGACCCTCAAGAAGATGGCGGAGGAATGAGCCCCCTTCAGGCTTGATTTGTTAAGCGCGCTCGGGGCAGGAGCGCGCATGGCCGGCGACACCTTACCCGCAAACACCCTCAAGCGGCGCGGTCTGATGTTCGTCCTTTCCTCGCCCTCGGGCGCTGGCAAGACGACGATCTCGCGCATGCTGCTCACTGCCGACCCGACGATCAAGCTTTCGGTCAGCGTCACCACCCGCCCTCCCCGCCCGGGTGAAGTCGACGGCGTGCACTACCACTTCGTCGATGTGCCGACGTTCGAGCGGATGGTGGAGGACGACGACTTCTACGAATGGGCGCACGTCTTCGGCCACCGCTATGGCACCCCGAAAGGGCACATCCGCGCCGGCCTCAAGGAAGGGCAGGACTGCCTGTTCGACATCGACTGGCAGGGCACCCAGCAGCTCATCCAGAAGGACAAGCAGGACGTGGTCGCGGTGTTCATCCTGCCCCCGAGCATCGAGGAACTGCGACGCCGGCTCGAGAACCGCGCGCAGGACAGCGCGGCGGTGATCGACGCCCGGATGGATCGGGCCCGCGCCGAGATCAGCCACTGGGACGCCTACGACTACGTCGTGATCAATGACGACGTCGATTCCTGCTTCGCGAAGGTCTGCCAGATCCTCAATGCCGAGCGAATGAAGCGGAGGCGGCAAACCGGGCTGATCGACTTCGTGCGGGGAATGATGGGCTGAGGTTATTCCCGCCCCAATCCCCTTTTCCCTTCGCCATCAACGCGATAGGAAAGCCAGAACCCGAGGAGAATTCACTTGAAGCACGTTTCGGCAATCGCCCTTGCTGCCGCCCTGACGATCGGAGCCCCGTTGTCCGCCCAGACCCAAGAAGCCGCCCCCGCATCGCAAGCTGCCGCCGACGACCCGTTCGTGTGGCTGGAGGAAACCCGCAGCGAGCCGGCGCTCGCTTGGGTCCGGGCCCAGAACGAGCGGGCCGACCAGACGCTCGCGCGCGATCCGCGCTACTCCCGGCTGCAGGCCGAAGCCCTGGCCATTCTCGACGCCGCGGACCGCATTCCCGGCGTCAGCATCACCCCTTATGGGCTGGTAAACTTCTGGCAGGACCCGGCGAACCCCCGCGGTCTCGTCCGCGTGACGACGCTGGAGAGCTATCGCACCGATAATCCGGTGTGGGAAACCATCCTCGACATCGACGCCCTCGCCAAGGCCGAAGGACGCGAGTGGGTGTATCAGGGCATGAGCTGCCTGCCGCCCGCCGGCACGCGTTGTCTCGTTTCGCTGTCCGACGGGGGTAAGGACGCCACCGAGATGCGCGAGTTCGACGTCGCCACCCGCAGCTTCGTTAAGGACGGGTTCTTCCTGCCCGAAAGCCAAGGCGGCGCGCAGTGGATCGATGCCGACACGCTGCTCGTCAGCCGCGACTTCGGCGGCGGCACCGTCACCGAAAGCCAGTATCCCTTCACCACGCGCGAATGGAAGCGCGGCACGCGCATCGAGGACGCGCCGGAAATCTACCGCGGCGATGCCAAGGACGTGTCGTCAGGCGCTTACCTGCTCCGCGATGCCGCCGGGACCATTCACGGGCGGGTCGCCTCGCGCGGAGTGTCGTTCTTCGAGAGCGAGAATTACGTCTGGCACGAAGGCAAGTGGCTCAAGCTCGACATACCGCTCAAGGCCAGCCTTGCCGGCATCGTCGATGGGCGCATCCTGTTCTCGACCGACGTGGAATGGAAGGCTGGCGGGCAGACCTTCCCCGCAGACGCTATCGTCTCGGCGGACCTCGACGAGTTCAAGGCGAACCCCAACGGGGCGAAGAAGACCCTTGTCTGGGCCCCCGGGCCGAAGCAGACCAAGCAGGGCAGCGCCATCACCAAGGACGCGCTCTACGTCAGCCTGCTGGACAACGTGCGCGGACGCGTGCTGCGGTTCGACTTTGCCAACGGCAAGTGGAACACGACGCCCGTCATTCTTCCGCAGAACGCCACCCTCGGCATCGCTGCCGCGTCCGACGAGACCGGCGAGGTGATGTTCTCCTCGACCGACTTCCTCACCCCGTCGCAGCTCTGGTATTCGGACGGCAGCGGCGCGCCGGCGGTGCTCAAGACCAGCCCCGCGCGGTTCGATGCCACGGGCCTCGAATTCAAGCAGTTCGAAGCGACCAGCAAGGATGGCACCAAGGTCCCCTACTTCGTGGTATCGAAGAAAGGCGTCAAGCTCGACGGCAGCACGCCGACCTTGCTTTACGGCTATGGCGGGTTCCAGGTGCCCCAGCTTCCCGGCTACTCCGGAACGCTCGGCAAGCTGTGGCTCGAGAAGGGTGGCGCCTACGTCCTCGGTAACATGCGTGGCGGCGGCGAGTTCGGGCCGGAATGGCACCAGACCGCGATGGGAGCGAACAAGCAGCGTACCTGGGACGACTTCATCGCGATCGGCGACGACGTCGTGAGGCGCGGCCTCACCAGCCCCCGCCGGCTTGGCGTCATGGGCGGCAGCCAGGGTGGCTTGCTGGTGGGCACCGCCATCACCCAGCGGCCCGAGCTGTTTAACGCTGCAGTTGTGCAAATCCCGCTGTTCGACATGCTGCGCCTGCCCTTCATCGGCCGCGGAGCCTCGTGGATCGGCGAATACGGCGACCCGCGCGACCCCGAACAACGCAAGTGGATCGAACCCTATTCGCCCTACCAGAAGCTGGTGAAGGGGGTGAAATTCCCGATGCCGTTCTTCTGGGCGAGCACCGCCGACGACCGCACCCACCCGAGCCATGCCCGCAAGGCGGCTGCGCGGATGAGCGCCAACGGCCAGCCCTATTACTACTACGAGGACATGACTGGCGGCCACTCGGGCGGCGTCGACAACGCCCAGCGCGCGAAGCTACAGGCGTTGCAATACGTGTACCTGATGCAACGGCTGATGGACTGAGAACTCGGCAGACAACTTCCGCTTTCGCGATGCCGGAAGCGAAAGCGGAATGTTTGCTTTCGAATCAACCAGACCGTTCAGCGCCCTGGTCGTGGTCTGTTCGAAACCCAGATATCCGGGGCAGAGGACTCACTGCCCGCACGATTTGATGAAAAAAACAGCTCAGTACCATCCCAGCTAATTGTCGGACGGGCATCGAAACCGCTCGAATTCAGGTCGGTCAGAGGACTGGCCGCACCGAATGCAACCAGATTGGAAGAGCGGGTGGCGGACCACAAGTCAGGTTCACCGCGTCCACCGGGGCGGGTGGAATCGAAAAAAATCGTCCGCCCGTCGTGGGTCACGCTGGGCCGGTTGTTGGACCCGACTGCATTAACGCCGCCGGCAACGGCGGTGACAAAGCTCCCATCTACAATCTGCAGTATCTGGCCTTGCGAACCGTTCGCGAGCCGGCGGGAGAATAGCATAACGGGGCGTCGGCCGTCGTCCTCATAGAATGCCGCCGCTTCCTCCATGGCCGACGTGTTGACCAGCGGCCCCAGCGACTGTGCCGGGCCCCATGATTTGGACTTGCTCCCCTGACTGACGTAGAGGTCGCCTGGATCGGAGCTGCTGGCGCGTGAGAAATAGAGCCGGTTGCCCGCTGCGATGGTGGGGCAGAATTCATCGGCCGATGTATTGATCGGATCGGGAAGCCGCTGCGGCTCGTCGAAGCCAGCACCGGCATCGGCTCGGCTGGCGATGTAGATGTCCTGATTGCCGCTGCGATTGGAATTGAATGCCATCGTCAGCCCGTCGTGCGACAGCGACACACATCCGTCGACCGCAGAGGTGTTGACGCCCGCTGAAGCGCCAGGAAACTGCTCCGCGTTCATAGGTACAGCCCAGTCGCCGAACGCAGGCAGCGCAAGCGCGGCCGCGCTGAGCAGCAGGGATGTCCCAACTGTGGTTGCTCCTACTAGAGCTGTGGTTCTCGAGTACGCCATCACTTTTCCCCTCCGTAGCGTTTCCATGGCGGCTCGAAGAGTCGCCGAGCAGTCGACGGGATCGACTGGTGCGCAGGATGATGACGGCCGGGGAGACGGTCCATGATGGGTGCACGAGGTTTGGCCGATGATTTGCCGATGGTTTGCGCGCGCTGGGCAGCATGACGTATCGATCGAGCCTGAGCCTTACGGGGCATCGATCCGAAGCAACTTTCCTACATCGCGCCGATCTGCCTTATCCTCGCGGATGGCGAAGCGTCCTGCGCATCTGGTCCGGCGTCGGCCGGGGTTCTTTCATCCTGTCCGCACGCGCGCTCGGCGCGACGGATGGAGCGTGGCGCGGCAGTGCGGCTTTCTGGCAGAGCTCTACTTCACCGGATCGGTCACCGCCGCCGCGCGCCCGGTGGAATGACGCGTGAAAGCGCGCATCGCCTGCACTAGCGCGATGGGGCGGAAAGCTTCGCCAGCGCGTGGGACCGGGTGCTGGCGGTGCCCGGTTCCGGCCGCCCATCGGCGACCAAGGCGGATTATCGAAAAGTCACGAATGAAGCGCTGTTCGCGCGTCTCGACGCCCCGATGGTGCGCCCGGTCATCTATCGCGGCCGAATGACCGCAATCACCGCAAAGTCCGAAAATTCCACGCTTTTTCGGCTGCTGCGCAGGCTCGATGCAGTCGCTGCCCGAGCTGGCGCCGAGTGGCAATGAGGGTGCCGGCGAACTTTTTCATAGCCCCCCGGTCAGTGTGCCGCGCCCGCGCTTCAGCGCCCTCCGGCGGGGTCCGCGAAATGCGTCGGCAGGTGGGCGTTTACGATCCCCCCGTCGACCGTGACCGTCTCGCCCACCGTGTAGTCGCCCGCGCGGCTGGCGAGGTAAACCGCGGTGCCGCCCATGTCCCGCTTGTCGCCGACGCGCTTGTTCGGGATGCCCTGCGCGCTCGCCTCGGCGTGGTCGCGCGCGACCTTGTTCATGTTCGACGGGAACGCGCCCGGTGCCAGGCTGGTGACGTAGATGTGGTCCTTGACCAGCCGCGCGGCCATCCGCCGGGTGAGGTGGATCAGCGCGGCCTTCGACGCCTGGTAGCTGTAGGTCTCCCACGGGTTGACCCGCTGCCCGTCGACCGAGGTGATATTGATCACCTTGGCCGGGTGCGCCTGGCTGGCGGCGGCCTTGAGCAGGCCGTGCAGCTTCTGGGTGAGGAAAAACGGGGTCTTGACGTTGAGGTCCATGACCTTGTCCCAGCCCTCTTCGGGGAACTCCTCGAAGTCGTTGCCCCACGCCGCGCCGGCGTTGTTGACGAGGATGTCGAGCTTGCCCTCCTTGCTGGAGATCTCGCGCACCAGTTCCTCGATCCCCGCCATCGTAGAGATGTCGCCCTGTATCGGGATCACCTTGCCGCCCAACTCGGCCGCCGCCTCGTGCAGCTCGCCGCCCTTGCGCGCGGTGATGTAGACCCGCTCGATCCCCGCGGCGAGGAAGCCTTCGACGATCATCTTGCCGATCCCGCGGCTGCCGCCGGTCACCAACGCCACGCGGCCCTTGAGGCCGAACATCTCTTCGAGGGTCATGTCAGAATCTCCGGATCAGTAGCCGCTGAGCCGCGCGACGCGGTCGGCGTGGTAATATACGTCGCCCATGAACTCGGCGAGCGCGCGGTCGCGCTTCATGTAGAGGCCGATGTCGTATTCGTCGGTCATGCCGATACCGCCGTGCATCTGCACGCCTTCGCGCACCGCGAGCCCTGCCGCTTTGCCGACCTTGGCCTTAGCGACCGAAGCGAACAGGCTGGCCTGCTCGCTGCCCGCATCGAGCAGTTGCTGAGCCTTGATCGTCGCCGCGCGGGCGATCTCGACTTCGGAATAGAGATGCGCGGCGCGGTGCTGGAGCGCCTGGAACTCGCCGATCAGTTTGCCGAACTGCTTGCGCTGCTTGAGGTAGTCGACCGTCCGGTCCATGGCCCCACGCGCCACGCCGATACCCTCGGCCGCCGCGCCAACGCGCCCGGCATCGAGCACGCGGTTCAACACCTCGCGACCGCCATCGACTTCGCCGATCACCGCATCGCCGTCGAGCTCGACTCGGTCGAGAGTCAGGTGGCTGGCCATCGAGCCATCCACCAGGCGCACCGAGTTGTGGCCAATCCCGCTGGCGTCCCTCGGCACCGCGAACAACGTCACGCCCTCGTCGTCGTCATCGGACCCCGCGGTGCGCGCGGCGACCACGATCATGTCCGCGCTCGCCCCGTGGACCACGAAGTCCTTCTTTCCGCTCAGGCGGAAGCCGTTGCCGGACTTCTCCGCCCGCGTGGCGACCCGCTCGGGACGATGCTTCGGCCCCTCGTCGACCGCCACCGCGAAGACACTGTCGCCTGAGAGCAGGCCGGGCAGCCAGCGGCTGCGCTGGTCGTCTCCGCCGTGGCCGAGCGCGGTCGCCGCCATGACCGAGCTGGTGAGGAACGGCGATGGGGTGAGGTTGCGACCGATCTCCTCGAGCACAATGCCCGCCTCGACGTGCCCCATGCCGAGGCCGCCGTCGGCCTCGGGCACTAGCACGCCGGCGAAGCCCATCTCGGCCATCTGCTTCCACAGGTCGTGGCCGAACCCGTCCTGGCAGTCCTCGCGCCAGCGGCGGAGCTGCTTGGCGATCGCGCCTTCCTCGCCCATGAACTGGGCAGCGGTCTCGGCGAGCATCGCCTGGTCTTCGGTATGATACAGCGCCATCGGATCAGGCCCCCGGGAGTTCAAGAATGCGCTTGGCGATCACGCCGAGCATGACTTCGCTGGTACCGCCCTCGATCGAGTTGGCCTTGGTCCGCAGCCAGCCGCGCGCCTGCTTGCCGCCGCCGGTTTCCTCGCTGTCCCACTCGAGCGCGGTCGAGCCGCCCGCCGCCATGATCAGTTCGTTGCGGGTCTTGTTGAGCTCGGTCCCGGCGTATTTCATCATGTTGGGTTGCGCGGGGTGGCCCTTGCCGACCTTCACCTCGTCCATGAACTTCTCGCTCATCGCGGTGAACGCAAGCGCGTCCACGTCGAACAGCGCGATCTCGGCGCGCAGGATCGGGTCGAGCCCACCCTTGCGGCTGGCGGTCGCCCCGAGCGAGGTCGCGCGGTCGCCGCCGCCGGTGGCGGAGATCATCTCGCGTTCGTGGCCGAGCAGGTACTTCGCGACGTCCCACCCGCGGTTGATCTCGCCGACGTAGCCGGGGATGTCCTCGCCGTAGCTCTTGGGCACCTTCACGTCGTCGAAGAAGGTCTCGCAGAACGGGCTGTTGCCGCTGATCAGCTTGATCGGCTTGGTGGTCACCCCGCCGCCATGCATGTCGAACAGCATGAAGGTGATGCCCTGATACTTGTTCGCCTTGTCGGTGCGGACGAGGCAGAAGATCCAGTCGGCCTCGTCGGCATAGCTGGTCCAGATCTTCTGGCCATTGACGATCCAGTGATCGCCCTTGTCCTCGCCAAAGGTCTGCATCGAGACGAGGTCGCTACCCGAGCCGGGCTCGGAATAACCCTGGCACCAGCGGATTTCGCCGCGCGCAATCTGGTTCAAGAAGTGCTTTTTCTGCCCTTCAGTACCGAAGTGCAGCAGCGCGGGGCCGAGCATCCAGATGCCGAAGCTGGAGAGCGGCGGGCGCGCGTTGATCCGCGCCATCTCCTCGCGCAACACCTTGGCCTCGGCGGGCGAAAGGCCGGCACCGCCGTATTCCTTGGGCCACGCGGGGACCGTGTAGCCTTTCGCGACGCACGCCTCGAACCACGCCTTTTGCGCTTCGTTCTTGAAGCTGGCGTTGCGGCCGCCCCAGTAGACGTCGCCCTCGTCGTGGACGGGTGCACGCATTTCAGGGGGGCAGTTTGCTTCGAGCCACGCGCGGGTTTCGCTGCGGAAGGCGTCCAGATCGGCCATGGGATTGTCTCCTCTCGTTGACGCACACGTAAAGCCGACTCGGTGGCCCAAGCAAGCGCCGATTTGGACCATACCCTTCTTACGAGGATGCCGTAACGTCATCGCGAGGACCGTTGACGAGGCGGCCCATCCGCCTACCCTACCGGCAATACCAAAGGCTCGGGAGAGGCCATGCGATTCTTAGGCAAGACCGTCGTCGTCACCGGCGCGGCATCGGGTATCGGCGCGGAAACGGCGCGGCTGTTCGCACGTGAAGGTGCGGTCGTTTTCGCGGCGGACATCGATGCGGAGGGCGGGAACGCGCTCGCATCCGAAGGCATCGGCGACATCCGCTTCCAGCGATGCGATGTATGCTCCACCGATGAGATCAAGGCGCTGATGGACCGCGCCGCCGCCGAAACCGGCGGGATCGACGTAGTCTTCAACAATGCTGGCGCCGGCGGTGCGCGGGAGAAAATCCACGAGATCGAGCCGGCGGACTGGGACCGGACGATGGACTTGTTGCTGCGCTCGGTGGCGTTCGGCATCCGCTACGCCGTGCCGCACATGCAGCACCGCCCGGGTGCTTCGATCGTGAATACCGCCAGCGTCGCCGCCACCGCCTCGGGCTTTTCGCCTACCGCGTATGCCGTGGCCAAGTGCGCTGTTCTCCACCTCAGCAAAGTTGCCGCGGCGGACCTCGCGCAGTTCGGCATCCGCGTGAACGCAATCCTGCCGGGCTTCATCAACACCAACATCTTCACCACCTCGCTTGAGGTGCCGGACGAGACCAAGCACATCGCCAAGTCGATGATCGCGCAGATGAGCGCGAACGCTCAGCCGGTGAAACGCGGCGGCCAGCCGCGCGACATCGCCGAGGCGTGCGCGTTCCTCGCGAGCGAGGCGGCGAGTTTCATCACCGGTACTTCGCTTCTCGTCGACGGCGGGCTCACCATCGGGCAGCGCGGAAGCTGGGATCCCGAGACGCCCGGCATGCTCGAGGCGCTCTCTGCGATGGAAGCCCAGGCGACGGGAAGCGCTGCATGACGACCGCGCAAGCGGCGACGATGACCCCGGTACCGGGCCGAGTTCCTACTCGACTGGCCGTGGCCAACGGCATCGGCAGCGTTGCTTACGGGATCAAGGACAACGGCTTCTCGACCTTCCTCCTGCTGTTCTACAATCAGGTGCTGGGGATGGACGCGCGGCTGGTCAGCCTCGCGTTGCTGATCGCGCTGGTTTTCGATGGGCTGATCGATCCCATTGTCGGACATATCAGCGACCGCACCAATACCCGTTGGGGTCGTCGCCTGCCGTACTTGTACGTGGCGCCTATCTTCCTCGGGATCTTCTGGATCCTGCTGTGGTCCCCTGTCGGGCCGGCTAGCTTCCCGGTCCTCCTCATCTCGGCGATCGCGGTGCGCGCCGCAGTCGCATTCTGCGAAGTCCCTTCGGCAGCGCTGGTTGCCGAGATCACGCGCGATTACGACGAGCGCACCCGGCTTACCCGCTTGCGCTACCTCAACGCGTGGGGCGGCGGTTTGTTGATGCTGCTGCTCGCTTATGGCGTGTTCTTGCCTAACGCGATGCTCGCGCGCGAAGGCTATCAGCAATACGGCATCGCCGGGGCGATCCTGATGGTGGCGACCGTGCTGATATCGGCATGGGGGCAGCACAAGTGGGTCGGGCACCGTACCCCGCTGTCGGCCCCGACCGGCAAGGGCATTGCCGGTGCCTTCGGCGAGATCCGCGAGAGCTTGACGCATCCCGCGTTCGTGGTGTTGATGTTCTCGTTTGCCGCGGCGATCACCAGCCAGGGCATTACTTTCTCGATCTCGAACTACCTCTACCTGTTCGTCTGGAAATTCCCGCCATGGGCGCTCCAGCTCTATCCGCTGATGCTGTTCGCCAGTGTCGTCGGCAGCTTCCTTGCTGTGGGCCCCCTCCAGAAGCGCTTCGGCAAGCGAGACACGGCGGTGGTCGCGGGGCTGCTCGGCATGGTGTGCTGGGTCACCCCCCTCACCCTGCGGCACTTCGGCCTTTGGTGGCCGGACGGCACGACCACGGCGATCCTCGCCATGTTCGGAGCGACGTTCTTCTCCAACCTGTTCAGCGTGATCACCACCATCTGCCTGTCGTCGATGGTCGCCGACGTGGTCGAGGCCTCGCAAGAGCAGACCGGACGGCGGTCGGAAGGCACCTTCGCGGCCGGCGCGTTCTTCGCCTCCAAGTGCTCGACGGGCCTGGGCATATTCGTGACCGGTTTTCTCCTCAGCCTTTCGGGCATGCCGAACGGCGCGAAGCCCGGACAAGTCTCGGAAGAAGTAGTCGACACGCTGGCGATGTCTTACGCATCTTGCGTCGCGGTCCTGGCGCTCGTGCTCGTGCTGATCGTGCGGCGCTTCCCGATCAGCCGCGAGGAACACGAGGCGCGGCTCGCCGTGCTCGACCAGGCCGCCAAGGCCGACCCCGAGGCCACTGGCCAGCACCCTTAATACGCCCTTGGCGCAGCTCCCAAGCTCTGCCACGGTCTCGAATTGAAACGGATAGGAAGAGGACCAGGACATGGATTTCGAACCCACCGAGCGGCAGAAGCACTGGCGCGACCGCGTGCGCCACTTCATCGACACCCACGTCCGCCCGCGCACCGAAGAATATCGCGCCGCTCACGAGAAGGATCGCTGGGGCGTCAATCCGGTCCTCGAAGAAGAGAAAGCCCGCGCCAAGGCGCAGGGCATCTGGAACCTGTTCATGCCCCCGCAGGCGGGACGTCCCCACCTCGACGACACGTTCGAATTCGATGGTCCCGGCTTGACCAATCTCGAATACGCGCTGTGCGCCGAGGAAATGGGCCGCGTCGGCTGGTCGAGCGAAGTGTTCAACTGCTCCGCGCCCGACACCGGCAACATGGAGGTGTTCCACCGCTACGGCACCCGCGAGCAGAAGGACGAGTGGCTGAAGCCGCTCATGGAAGGCGAAATCCGCAGTGCCTTCTTGATGACCGAACCGGCGGTCGCCTCGTCCGACGCGACCAACATCGAATGCCGCATTGTGCGAGATGGCGATCACTACGTGATCAACGGTACCAAGTGGTGGTCGAGCGGAGCGGGTGATCCGCGATGCAAGGTGGCCATCTGCATGGGCAAGACCGACTTCGAGGCCAAGCGCCACCAGCAACAGAGCCAGGTACTCGTCCCGCTCGATGCCGAAGGCGTGCACATCAAGCGCTTTCTGCCGGTGTTCGGTTACGACGACAGCCCTCACGGGCACATGGAGATCGTGCTCAAGGACGTGCGCGTGCCGGTCACCAACATGATCCTTGGTGAAGGCCGCGGGTTCGAGATCGCGCAAGGCCGCCTCGGGCCGGGCCGCATCCACCACTGCATGCGCACCATCGGCGTGGCCGAGGAAGCGCTCGCCAAGATGTGCCTGCGGCTGCAGACCCGCGAAGCGTTCGGCAAGCCGATCTACCAGCACTCGGTGTGGGAAGAACGGGTCGCCCGCGCCCGCATCGACATCGAGATGACGCGCCTGCTGTGCCTCAAGGCGGCCGACATGATGGACAAGGTCGGCAACAAGGCCGCGGCGCAGGAAATCGCCATGATCAAGGTCCAGGCTCCGAACATGGCGCTGCGGATCATCGACGACGCGATCCAGGCGCACGGGGCCGGCGGCGTCAGCGACGACTTCGGCCTCGCCAACGCCTACGCCCACCAGCGCACGCTGCGGCTGGCCGACGGGCCGGACGAGGTCCACGCGCGCGCCATCGCCCGAATCGAGTTCGCCCGCCACGCGCCCAATGTCGGCAACGACCCCGGCGCCCCGCGCGACTATAGCTCGGGCGACATGGCTGCGACGCGCTAGACAAAGGAACACTCACGAAATGAAAGCCGCCGTACTCGTCCAGCCCAAGCAGCCGCTGGAAATCGAGGAACTGTCGATCTCGAAGCCCGGCCCGCACGAGGTGCTCATCCGCACCGCCGCGTGCGGGCTGTGCCATTCGGACCTGCACTTCATCGAGGGCAGCTATCCGCACGCGCTCCCCGCGGTCCCCGGCCACGAGGCTGCAGGTGTGGTCGAAGCAGTCGGCAGCGAGGTGCGCACCGTCAAACCGGGCGATCACGTGGTATCCTGCCTCAGCGCGTTCTGCGGGCACTGCGAGTTCTGCGTGACCGGGCGGATGGCGCTGTGCCTGGGCGCGGAGACCCGCCGCGCGCCGAATGAGGCCCCCCGTATCACCCGCACCGACGGCAGCCTCGTGAACCAGATGCTTAACCTTTCGGCATTCGCCGAGCAGATGTTGATCCACGAGCACGCCTGCGTTCGGATCGACCCCGACATGCCACTCGACCGGGCGGCGGTGATCGGCTGCGCGGTGACCACCGGTGCCGGCGCGATCTTCAACGCTTGCAAGCTGGTCCCGGGCGAGACCGTCGCCGTGATCGGCTGCGGCGGCGTGGGCCTTGCCGCGATCAATGCGGCGAAGATTGCCGGCGCAGGTCGGATCATTGCGTGCGACCCGGTTCCCGCCAAGCGCGAACTCGCCAAGGTGCTCGGCGCCACCGACGCGGTCGACGCGCTGGCGGAAGATGCCGCGCAGCAGGTCATCGCCCTCACCAAAGGCGGGGTCGATCACGCGATCGAGGCGGTGGGCCGCCAGGCTTCGGCCGATCTCGCGTGCAAGGTCCTCCGCCGCGGCGGCACGGCCACGATCCTCGGGATGATGCCGCTCGACTGCAAGGTCGGCCTCGGGGCGATGGATCTCTTGAGCGGCAAGAAGCTGCAGGGCGCGATCATGGGCAACAACCGCTTCCCGGTCGACCTGCCCCGCCTGGTCGATTTTTACCTGCGCGGCCTGCTCGACCTCGACACCATCATCGCCGAGCGCATCCCGCTGAGCGCAGTCAACGAGGGCTTCGAGAAGATGAAGGGAGCCGACTCCGCGCGCAGCGTGATCGTGTTCGACCAGTGAGCACGCCAAGCCCCGATATCGCCGACGCCACCGCGGCGTTCACCGGCACCGTCGAGCCATCCGAGGCCGATCATCTCGACGAGGCTCGCCTGACGGCGTGGATGGAGGCCAACGTCGAAGGGTTCGAGGGGCCGCTCAGCCAAGGCAAGTTCAAAGGCGGCCAGTCGAACCCGACCTACAAGATATCCACGCCGAACAAGAACTACGTTCTTCGCCGCAAGCCGTTCGGCCCGCTGCTGCCGAGCGCGCATGCGGTCGACCGCGAGTTCCGCGTCCAGTCGGGCCTCTACAAACTCGGCTTCCCGGTTGCGCGCCAGTTCGGCCTGTGCACCGACGATGCCGTGGTCGGCTCGTGGTTCTACGTGATGGACATGGTCGAAGGCCGGACGATCTGGGATGGCTCGATGCCGGGCGCCGCGCCGGAGCAACGGCGCGCGGTGTACGAGGCGATGGTCGACACCCTCGCTGCGCTTCACAATGCCGACATCGAAGCTGCCGGTCTCGAGACCTACGGCAAGCCGGGCAACTATTTCGGCCGCCAGGTCGACCGCTGGACCAAGCAATACCGGTTGTCCGAAACCGACACCCTGCCCTCGATGGAAAAGCTCATCGAGTATCTTCCCGCGACCCTCCCCGAGCAGACCCGCACCAGCGTGGTCCACGGGGACTACCGCATCGACAACATGATCTTCGCGAGCAACCGGCCCGAGGTGCTTGCCGTGCTCGATTGGGAGCTATCGACGCTCGGCGATCCGATGTCGGACTTCACGTACCTGTGCATGATGTACGTCACCGAGAACGGCGGCCGCTCGGGCGTCATGGACCTCGATCGCAAGGCGCTCGGCATCCCCGAACTCGAAGAAGTGGTCGAGCGTTACTGCGCCGCCACGGACCGTACCGAAGTGCCAGACATGAACTGGTACTTCGCCTACAACTTCTTCCGCCTCGCCGGCATTCTGCAGGGCATCAAGAAGCGCGTGATCGACGGCACCGCCAGCTCCGCTCACGCCAAGGCCCAGTCCGACCGGGTTGCCCCGCTCGCGGACAAGGCGTGGGAATTCGCGAAGAAGGCCGGAGCGAGCGGCTAGAAGCGCTTCGACCAGCGCACCGCGACACCCTTGTCGTCGGGCAGGCTGGCCACATGGCCCGGGTCCCTGCGGTAGAACAGGCTGGCTGCGGCATCGCCGCCGAACAGTTGTCCGGCCCAGGCGATCTCCCCGTCGAGCTCGCGCCCGGTAGGGCTGAGCGAGATGTCCTGCAAGGCGTAAGTCGCCGTCAGCGTCGTGTAATCGTAAGCGACGGGGAGGTTCAGGGCGAGGCCACCGCTCTCGACCCGCAGCGGTTGCGAGAGCCGCAGCCCGAGGGTGTCGAACCGGCCCAGCACGCCCTGCTTGACGAGATCGGCCGACCAAGCGCGGCTGACGAATTGCGATCCGGCGCCGATCGCGCCGCTGCGCTCGGCCCGCGTCCAGCCTTGTCGCACCGCGCCGCCGAGGCGCCAGTCGGTCGCGAGCCGCCAGCCGGCGCTGGCGTCGAGGAACGCGGTGTTCGCGCCGCCGGCGCCCAAGGCGTCGTGGAAAAATCCGCCCAGGATTGTCCGGTCCTCAGCAAGCCATGTGAGGCCAATGGCGCCTTCGAGATCGCCGAAGCGGCGATCGGCGGCGATACCGAAGCTGGCCAGGCCCTTGGCCTCTCGCTTCCGGCCGAGCATGCCGTTGGCATACCGCAGGTTGCCCAGCCACGCCTCGCCGCTCTCGGCGCTGGCGGTGAGGCCCCAGGGTCCGAGCTGCTGACGATAGGCCAGCGTGGCATTACCCGCCTGCGAAAACCCTGCGTCGCCTGCGGCATCGCTGGCAACCAGGAACGCGGGCTTGTCCTGCCCTTGCAGCTGCGCAACGAGCCCGTCCGCACGCTCGCGGAAGGCGAATCCGATCTGGCGGCCTGGTGCGATCTTCATCGCCACCCTCGCCGCGAGCACCTTGGCTGCTTCGGCATCGTCCCGGTTCAGGCGGAGCTGCATGGGCCATGCCGTCGGGGTCTGAGAGCCGCCTGCCACGGTAAACGCCAGGCTGAGCGCTTCGCTTCCGCCACCAATCCGCCGCGATCCCGCGTCGATCGCACCCTGCAGTTTGGGCGCGACACTGGCCGATTGCATACCGCGCCCGATGTCGTAGCCGTAGGCCCGGCCATAGCTGTCGAGCACGACCGCCCGCGCCGCCGTACCCACAAGGGCATCGCCCATGGCGGCGGAGCCGATCGCGGTGTCGTCGGTCAGCGCCACCTGCGCGGTACCGCCGGCAAGCGCCGTCGCTCCCTGCGGCGCGAAGGCTGCGGCGATGTCGAGTATGCCGCGACCGTATGTCGCATCCGTCCCGGTGGCGCCCGCGTCGCGCGCGCTGACGAGCAGGATCTCGACCATCTGCCTGGCGGTCAAGTTGGGAAAGGCCTGCTTCAGCAGAGCCACCGCGCCCGAAACCTGCGGCGCAGAGAAGCTGGTCCCCGATATAACGGTCACGAACGTGCCACTCGGGGTGGTCTCGGTCTTCAGGAGGCCGTTCTCGTAAACGCAGCAGACCCGGTCGCCCAGAGCCGTGAGGTAGAAGCTCGCCTGGCTACCCGCGCGATTGCTGAAGCCCGAAATCTGCCCCTGCTCGTTTACCGAGCCCACGATGATCACGCTCGCCCCGCCCGCGTTGCGAATGCCGGCAGCGAAGGGATTGGGCTGGTTCGGATCGACGTCGGGATCGCTGCCGTCGCCATCGTTCCCGGCGGAGACCACGATAACCGCCCCCGCCGCGACGGCGCGCTGCACAGCCGATACCATCACGGAACCCGGCGCGTCGCCCCCAAGGCTCAGGTTGATGACCGTCGCGCCCGCGGCGACCGCGCGATCGACACCGGCCGCGATGTCGCGATCGAGGAATACGCAGCCGTCGGAGCCGTCCGAAGGATCTGTCGTCGCGCAGCTTCCCGGGCGGTCCGCGCGCAGCGCCACGATAGTAGCGTTGTAGGCGATTCCCATAATACCGGTGGCATTGCGCGCCGCGGCCGCGATCATCGCCACTTGCGTGCCGTGGCCGTCGTAGGCCTCGACTGTCCCGTTTCCGGCGACATCGACGCTCGCGGGATCGATGCGGCCCGCCAATTCCGGGCTGTCGGTGTCTATCCCGGTGTCCACGACCGCGATCTTCACCCCCGCGCCGGTAGCCCCTTGCGACCAGGCAGTGGCGGCGTTGTGGAACGAAGGCCCGTCCGATCGGCGATACTCGGGTGTGTCGAAGCTGGCGATCGACGCTGTCGACGTGGGAGTTGGGGTAGGAGTCGGTGTGGGTGTGGGTGTGGGTGTGGGGGTAGGCGTAGGCGTGGGCGTGGGGAGCGGCGCAGGCGTGCTGATCGGCGGCGCGCTGCCACCCCCGCCGCCGCAGGCGGCCAGCGTGGCCAGCCCGGCCAGCACGCATCCAATCTCTATCCGCAACTTGCGGCGGTGCCCGTCGTTCATATCGATGCGTCCCGAATTAGCCCCCCAATTGATACGATCCGGTTGAAGATACCCTGAACGCCGCGCGACCGCCACTTGCCGCTGCCCCGTCTCGCGGCTAGCCCCTCGCGACACCTCGCAGGAGCCCCCTTTATGTCCGAAGCCCTCGCAGCCTCCATCGACGCCGCATGGGAGCGCCGGGGCGAAGTGACACCGGGCAGCGTCGACGTTCGCGAAGCGGTCGAAGCCGCGCTCGAGATGCTCGACGCTGGCAAGGCGCGCGTCGCATCGCCTGACGGCGACGGTGGCTGGCACGTCAACCAGTGGCTCAAGAAGGCCGTGCTGCTGAGCTTCCGTCTCAACGACAACGCATTGATCGACGGGGGGAGCGGCGGGGCGCCGGCTTACGACAAGGTTCCGTCGAAGTTCGCGGGCTGGGGAGAGAATCGCTTTCGCGACGCCGCCTTCCGGGTGGTTCCGGGGGCGGTCGTTCGCCGGGGCGCGCACATCTCCAAGGGCGCGGTCCTGATGCCGAGCTTCGTCAACATCGGCGCCTATGTCGGTGAAAACACGATGATCGATACCTGGGCCACCGTCGGCAGCTGCGCGCAAATCGGCGCCGGGGTGCACATTTCCGGCGGCGCCGGGATCGGCGGCGTGCTCGAGCCGCTCCAGGCGGACCCGGTGATCATCGGCGACGGCGCCTTCATCGGGGCCCGCTCGGAAGTCGCGGAAGGGGTGCGCGTGGGCGAAGGCGCGGTCCTCTCGATGGGTGTCTATCTCGGCGCTTCCACCAAGATCGTCGACCGCGCGACGGGAGAAGTCCATATGGGCCAGGTCCCACCCTATGCGGTGGTCGTGCCCGGCGCGCTACCGGGCAAGCCACTGCCCGATGGGAGCCCAGGGCCGAGCCTGTACTGCGCGGTGATAGTCAAGACCGTCGACGCGCAGACGCGGTCGAAGACCGGCATCAACGAGCTCCTCCGCGACTAGGAACCGGGGGGACCGCCAACCGTAGAGTCGCCAGAACAACGGGAGCCATGAAAAATGGAACAGCGGGGCGATGAAGTTCACGTCAACGAGACCGAGGCGAGTGCTGGATCTAAGGAAGGCGTCGTTCGCTGGGTGCTCATCATAGGACTGCTGCTGGTGGCAATACTCTTTGCCGTCATCGTGATGACCGGGGCCTTCTCTCAGGAAGACGGGCCGGACAGCGAATACAACGTCAGCAACGAGATGGCGGCCCAAGAGAACGCCGGCCAGCGCGACGAGGGCGAACCGATTCCGCCCGCCTTTGGCGAGAGCGAAGGCGCCACGCCGGATGCCAACCAGTCGCCCGATGCCGCGCCGAGTACGGCTGCCACCCCCGGTGACGCGCCGGCGGGCCACCCCACGCCGCCCGGACAGTAATTCGCTCCAAGCTTAGAACGCGGTCGGGCTCTCCACGGGAGCCTCGCCGCGGTGCGCGACAGAGTACGCCTCAGCAGCGCGCAGTACGCGTGCGATGTTGCGGCTCGAGATTTTCTCCAGGTCGGCCTGGCTGTAGCCACGGCGTGCGAGCTCGGTGAACAGTGCCGGGTAGCCGGCCACGTCGGGCGCATCGACCGGCGTGGTGTCGACGCCATCATAGTCGCCCCCGATGGCGAGCGCATCGACGCCGGCGACCTTGCGGATGTGGTCGATGTGATCCGCCCAGTCCGAAACGCTGGCGGTCGGACCGGGATTGGCGGCGAGCCATTCCGCGTTGCCGCGTTCGACCGCTTGCGGGTCGCCGCGCCACAGCGACTTCAGCCGCGCGTCTTCCGCCGCCTTGGCCGCGTTCCATTGCCGCCGCTTCTCGCTGAGAAAGTCGGGATAGCCGACGACCATAACCACGCCGCCGTTCGCGTTGAGCCGGGCGAGCACGCTGTCCGGAACGTTGCGGGCATGGTGATTGACCGCGCGGGCACCCGAATGGCTGAAGATCACCGGCACGCTCGTCTGGTCGAGCACGTCCATCATCGTCTTCTCGCTCACGTGGCTGAGATCGACCAGCATGCCGAGCCGGTTCATCTCGCGGATCACGTCCTTGCCGAACGGGGTCAGGCCGTTGTGCTTGGGGGCGTCGGTGGCGCTGTCGGCCCAGGGAATGTTGAGCGAGTGCGTGATCGTCATGTAACGCGCGCCCAGCGCATGCATCTGGCGCAGCACCGCGAGGCTCGAGCCGATCGAATGGCCGCCTTCCATGCCGATCAGCGATGCGATCTTCCCCGCCTTCATGGCCTTTGCGGCGCCTTCAGCGGTCGTAACAAACACTAACCGGTCCGAATTCCGCTCGATCAAGCGCTTCATTACATCGATCTGTTCGAGCGTCGCCTGCACCGCCTGCTGCTCGGTCAGGTTCGCGCTGACGTAAACCGACCAGAACTGCGCGCCCACGCGGCCCTTGATAAGGCGCGATAAATCGGTGTGCATCGCGGTGTGGTCGGCGCCCGCGGTATCTGTGGTGTCGACGAAATCGAAGTCCCCGATGACGTTCTTGTACCGGTCGCGAAGCTGTTCCGGCACGTCGTTGTGCCCGTCCCACACCGGCGCCGCCCGCAACGCCGCCTCGGCGACTTGCTCGGGGCTCGGTGCCGCGTGTGCTGAGCCCGCGAGCAGGAGAGCCCCCAACCCGACCGACAACGACCTCATCCTATTCTCCCAGTCGCTCGGCGAGCGCCATCGCGGCCGCCGGGGCGCGCTCCTTGGCGCCATTTATGAACATCGCGAACACGTCCCCTTCGCAGCCGGCGCTATCGTCCACTTCACCGTAATAAGGCAAGTCTTTCGGGGTCTTACCGCCTGCCCAATCCCGACACAGCGCTTCCCAGCGGGCGAGATCGGGAGGCGGATACCCTGTCGGACAGTCGGCACGCATGCCCTTGAGTCGCAGATATGCGAAGTCGGCGGTACGGTCGGCGATCGACGGCCGGTCGGGCGCATCGTTGAAGACGATGGCGACGCCCGCCTTGCGCGCGATCCCGACGAATTCCCGGCAAGCGAAGCTCTCATGGCCTACCTCGATCGCATGGCGCAGGCGAAGCCCTCCGCACTTGGAGGGCAACAAGGTGAGGAATGCCGCCACGTCATCGGGTTCGAAGCGCTTGGTCAGTGCCAATTGCCAGACGATCGGGCCCAGCATGTCCCCGAGTTCGCCCAGACCCTGCGCAAAGAATCCGGCGAGCCCCTCCTCCGCCGTGGCCAGCACTTTGCGGTTCGTGACAAAGCGCGAGCCCTTCAAGGCATAGACGAAGCCCGGAGGCGCGATCTTCCGCCAGGCGGCGAAATTCTCGGGCTTCTGCCGGCGGTAGAAGGTGCCGTTGACCTCGATCACGTGCACCGCGCGAGTGGCAAAGGCCTGCTCGTCTGCCTGGCGTAGGCCCGCAGGGTAGAAAGTCCCGTTGCGCCAGTCGGGATAGGTCCAGCCGCCGATGCCGGTGCGGATCGTCATGGCCCGGCAGATACAGCAACCGGCCTCGATGCCAATACTCGTCGCGGCTCGCTGTCTGGCGGCTTGCCCACAACTCTGCGACTGCATGCCAGGCCAGGCTGCGAGAGAGGACGAAATGGAGGGTAGACTTAGCCGAGCCGACGGTCGCCGAGGGGCCGCACGCTGGCTGTTGGCACTGTTTTATGCGGTAGCGGGATATTTCCACCTCGCCACGCCCGCGCCATTCCTGCGGATAATGCCCGAATACGTACCGCATGCCGAGGCTGTGGTCCTATTCACGGGGGTTGCCGAATTGCTGGGAGCGGCCGGTCTCATCCAGCCATGGTCGCAACCACTGAGGCGGTGGGCGGGCGCCGGACTGGCGATCTACGCGCTCTGCGTGTGGCCGGCCAATTTCCAGCACCTCGCATTGGACTCGGTGCACCCCGATGGCGGGATGAGCCTCGCCTATCACATTCCGCGACTGGCCCTGCAGCCGCTCATCATCTGGCTTGCGCTATGGGCGAGCGGAGCGACCGATTGGCCGCTCCGCCGCCGCAAGGCAGATTAGCTCATGTGCTTGGAAACGGCACCGGTCATCTTGAACATCGAGATCTGGTCGTTGCCGGTCACCTTGCCGAGTGCGGCATCAGGATTGATCATCCGGCGGTCCTTGCTGTCCTGCAGGCCATTCTTCTTGATGTAGTCCCAGACCTTCGAGGTAACCTGCGCGCGCGTCATTGGGCCCTTCCCGCAGACAGCCTCGAGATCGCCGGTGAGATTGACGGGCTTTTGTAGAGCGTTGTTCTTCCCAGCCATGTTAGTGGTCCTTTCCTGCTTGGCTATGGCGGCAATCTTATGCGTAACTCTGCCCTTCGGCGAGAGCGCAAGCGCCCCGCAAGAGAGTTTTCGACAGGCGCGAAGGGCAATTCGACCCGATTTACGCCTAGAAAGCGGCTTTCGCTGAGTTTTCGTTGCTCATGACGGGTTCAGGCGGCATCTTGCCTAACCTCGGCAGCGGCTCTCTCGCCCGCCGCCCTGGATGATTTCCCACCACACAAAGGTCTGTAATCGATGAGCATGGGTCGCACTTCGCTCGGTTTGATACTTGCCGGCACGCTGGCCGCCTGCGGTGGCGGCGGCTCCGGCGGCGGGTCGCCGATCGGTGGCGGCGGGCCCACGCCGACACCTTCGACCGCATCCTGCTCGCTCTCGGCACGCCAGGATTTCGCTAAATCGGTGATCGATGAATGGTACTTGTTCCCGACCCTCGTCGATAACACGGTCAACAAGGCCAGCCACTCGACCGTCCAGTCGTATATCGACGCACTGGTTGCGCCCGCCCGGGCCCAGAACCGCGACCGGGGATTCACTTACATAACCTCGATCGCCGAAGAGAACGCGTTCTACAACTCCGGCTCCAGCGCCGGTTTCGGTGTCCGCCTGGCATACGACACAGGTCAGAACCGCGTCTTCGTGGTCGAGTCCTATGAAGGGGCGCCGGCGCTCGCAGTCGGCATCGATCGCGGCGCGGAGATCGTGGCCATCGGCACGAGTGCGAGCAATCTACAGTCGGTTACCTCTTTGATGGCGGCGGGAGGCCCACAGGCGGTGGTAAATGCGCTCGGCCCGTCCGATCCGGGCATCACGCGCGTTTTGCGGGTGAACCGAGGCGGGCAGCTTTCCGACGTGACGCTGACAAAGGCCGACTTCTCGATCGATCCGGTGTCCGACCGCTACGGAGCCAAGATCCTCAACGACGGGGGTAAGCTGGTCGGGTACATCAACTTGCGCACGTTCATCGGCGCACCCGCGGAGACGGACCTGCGCGCGGCTTTTGCGAACTTCCGTGCACAAGGCGTGACCGAGGTGATTGTCGATCTTCGCTATAACGGCGGTGGATTGGTCGCCACGGCGGAACTGTTCGGCGATTTGCTGGCCGCGAACAAAGTCGGCCAGGTATTCAGCCGAACGACCTTTCGGCAATCCAAGGCGTCGAACAACTCGGCGCGTAATTTTGCTGCCCAGCCACAGGCAATCGCGGCCACCAAGATCGCCTTTATCGGATACGGCGGCACTGCCTCGGCGAGCGAGCTGCTGGCGAATGCCTTCATCCCGTATCTCGGCACGAACACCGCACTTATTGGTGCCAACACCTTCGGCAAGCCGGTCGGCCAGATCGCGCTCGATAACGCCGGGTGCGACGACCGCATGCGTGTGACGGCTTTCCAGACCGAAAATTCCGCCGGGCAGGGCAATTACTACACCGGGCTAGCCAGCGTATTCCAGCGGACTTGTGCCGCGCCGGACGACATCACGCGCCAGCTTGGCGACCCGAATGAAGCAGCTATCAAGGCCGCGCTGGATTTCCTCGGCGGGCGAGTGTGCACCCCGATCAGCTCTAGCGCCGGGATCGGCGTCCAGTCGGCGACGCCCAAGCGCGAGTTGATCCGCCCCGACACGCCGCGCGCCCCGCAGCATGAGTTGCCAGGCCTATTCTAGGACGCGGCGGCAGGCTCTCGTTCGAGCGAGCTGACGAGCAAATGCTCGGCGCGATCGCGCGCGATTGTTTCGGCAAGGCCGAGCGACCGTGCCAGCGCGGGGCCCATGAGTGCATTGCCAAGCGCCATCAGGACAAGTGTGAGGGTGGTTTCATGCAATGCCAGGACACCCGTATGCGTATCCGCCTCACCCGGTGCTATTTCGTCCACGAGTTCGTGGATCGTTTCGACGATCGGATCGAGTGCGTCCTCGTTGCCGGTCAGCAGCATCCAGCTCGCCAACGCCCCCGCCCCTTCCTTGTCGAACGCGTCGAAGGTGAGGTCGACCACCTCGCGGGGTGAGCCGAGACCGGCACGGCTAGCGCGCACGGCTTCCTTGATCGTCTCGCACACCGTTTCGGCCAAATGCTGCGCGAGCGCCTTCTGCAGACCCGAGGCGGAGCCGAAATGATGCAGCAGATTGGCATGGGTACGGCCGATCCGCCCCGCAACCGCTTTAAGGGTGACCGATTGGGGACCGGTTTCGATCAGCAGATGGCGTGCCGCCTCCAAGGCCGCGGTGCGGGACGCCTCCGGGCTCAGTCGCTTACGGTTTAACATCGGGGCAAAACCTAAGCCTTTCCGATTCCCGGTGCAAGCTCGCTTATTGACACTGATGTCAGCACGCCGTACTTACACCAGTGTCAGTTAGAGGACTCGTTGCCATGAACGCGCCTGCAAAGTTCGAACCCGATACCGCCACCCCAGCCGATCTGGACATTGTCGTGCGAGACCGCCGGTTCTTGCGCAGTCAGCAAGCCCAGCGCTGGTGGCTTGGCGGCGATCCGATCGCCACCGCCTGGTTCAATGCGCTCAGCGCCACCTTTCCCCGCGGTGAGGCTTTCTTCATCGAATCGGTCAAAGCGTTCCGCGACGGCGCGAGCTCCAAGCTTGCCGGCGAGATCCGCGCTTTCGTGAAGCAGGAAATCAACCACACGCGCGAGCACATTGTGCTCAACAAGCTTGCGGAAGCGAGCGGCTACGATGTCGCCTTCATCGATCGGCGCGTTGAGGAAATGCTGGCTCTGACCAAGGGCCGCCCCCAGATCACCAACTTGGCGGCGACCATGGCGCTCGAGCACTTCACCGCGATGTTCGGGCAGGAACTGTTGGCCAACCCCGCGCACCTCGCCGGGGCGGAGGGCGATCTGGGCGCCATCTGGCGCTGGCACTCGGTCGAGGAGATCGAGCACAAGGGCGTGGCTTACGACACCTGGCTTCACGCGACGCGTGACTGGAGCCGCTGGAAGCGGTGGAAGGTCAAAAGCCTGATGATGGTGATCGTGACCCGCCGCTTCGTGTTCAACCGGGTGAAAGACATGCAGGATCTGCTTGCGCAGGACGGCATGACCGGCTGGAAGGTCGAAGCCAAGATTTGGTACTACCTTCTCGCCAAGCCGGGCTTCTTGCGCCGGATCGCGGGCCAATGGTTCGCCTTCTTCCTTCCGGGCTTCCACCCGTGGAATCACGATGATCGGCATCTCATCGCAAAGCACGAAGGCGACTTTGCGGCCGCGCTGTTGAGCGCCTGATCAAACGCGGCTTTGCGGGGCCGCGCCGGTCGACCCGGCGCGGCCCCGCTGTCGTTCAAGCTGCCTGCATTCGCGAGAGGCTGTCCTCCTCCAGATCGAGCGCGTACTCGAGCGAGGGTACCTCCCGGCCCCTGCCGCAACTGAACCGCAGACTCTGTTCGCCCGTCGGACGGAAGCCGAGCTTGCGTAGCACACGGCCGGAAGCAGGATTATCGACGAAGTGGCCGGCCACGATCGATTGGTGACCGAGCACACGGGCGACTTCGATCAGCCCCCCTGCTGCCTCCGTGGCATAACCGCGGCCCCAGTGCGGACGGGCCAGCCAGTAGCCGAGCTCCGGCGGCTCGCCCCTGCCGGCCTTCGGCCCAAGCCCCACGCAGCCGATCGTGCGGCCGCTCGCGGCCTCGACGATCAGGAAGTTCGGATGACAGGGGTCCTGGCCGCGTGAGACGAATTCGCGCGCCTCGCTAGCGCCATAGGGCCACGGCACGCGGGCGAGGTTCATCACCACGCCCTCGTCTGCGATACCACCCAGTACGGCTTCCCAATCCTCCGGCCAGGCGGGCCGCAGAAACAGCCTTTCGGTGCGGTGGAACATCGATCGTCTCCTCCTCATCCGCGCCCGCCCGTAGGCGGCGCGCGTGACACTCTCATTGCGCCGCTTCCAAAAGCGACGATGGGCGAGGGAGATACGACAAGAGGGAGACGGGTCGGCCCCATCTCCCTCTTCGTGCCGGATTTCGAGTCCCGGCGGGGGGCCATCCCGTGGACGGCCCCTTTATCGGGTCGTCCGATTTACTCGGCGGCTTCTGCCATCATGTCCACCGAGACGTACTTGCGGCCAAGCTTGCCCGAGTGGAATCGGACGCGGCCTTCGGTGAGCGCGAACAAGGTATGATCCTTGCCCATGCCAACGCCCACGCCCGGATAGAATTTGGTCCCGCGTTGGCGCACGATAATGTTGCCTGGAATTACTTCCTGGCTGCCGAACTTCTTGACGCCAAGGCGGCGGCCCGCGGAGTCGCGACCGTTGCGGGACGAACCGCCTGCTTTCTTGTGTGCCATTGTTTCGTCCTACTCTTATTCGCTGTCGGTCTTCGGAGCGGCGGCCTTCTTGGCAGCCGGCTTCTTCTTGGCGGGCGCGGCATCGACCTGGCCTTCGCCGGCGGTACCCGTGTCCTTGACCGGGGCGGCGGCCTTCGGCTTGGTCGCCTTCTTGGTCTCGATGCCCTTGGCAGGCTCGGCGGGTTGCGGCGCAGCTTCGGCCTTAGGCGCAGCTTCGGCCTTCGGCGCGGCGGCCTTCTTTTCGGCCTTCGAGTCGCCGACGGAGACGATGCGCAGCAGCGTCATCTGCTGGCGGTGGCCCGCCTTGCGGCGATAGTTGTGCCGCCGCCGCTTCTTGAAGACGACGACCTTCTCGCTCTTCGCCTGCGCGATAATCTCGGCCGAGACGACGACCTTGGCGGCATCGGCCAGGGTCTCGCCTTCGCCGGCGAGCATCACGTCGCCCAGCGTGACCGTGTCGCCGGCGTCGCCCGCCAGCTTCTCGACCGCGATCTTGTCTCCGGCGGCAACGCGGTATTGTTTGCCGCCCGTGCGCACTACTGCGAACATGGGATTTTAAACTCGCTTTACGTGTGTGGCCGCCATTGCAGGCGGCGAAACCGGGCCCGCCCGCGAAGGGGGCCCGGAAGATGGGTGCCGTTAGGGGAACGGACCCGCCAAGTCAACGGTCCAGTGGCGTGAATTGCTCTATCGCTTCCCCGCCGCGCCGCGCGTGCTAAGGACGGTCCGTGACCCGTTCAAAGCAACTCATCGCCAGCGTTTCCTGTGCCCTGCTAGGGGCTTGTGCCAGCGCAAGTGCCGACTATCCCTCCCTCGCGCAGCGCCCAGCCGAACGCGCCCAAGGTACTTTCACGCCGGATGCCGGCGCCCTTGCGCCACCCCCCCCGGTCCTTCCAAGCGCCGACCTCGCAGCGCGTCTCGCCGATCTACTCCGGCAGGCGGAGGCGACTCATGCCGAATTCCGCAATGCCACACCGGGCGCGCAACGTTTCGCCAGCGCGGCGGGCAGCCGTGGGAGCGACAGTTGGGCCGCGGCCGAAGTGGCTTTGTCGGACCTCGATTCGATTCGCAGCCGCGTTGCGGTGGCGATGGCAGACCTCGATGCACTGTGGGTCGATGCGACCCTTGAAGGCGGTGCGCGCGAGGCAATCGGTTCCGTGAGGGGCTCCGTCGAGGCGCTCCTGGCCGAGGAAGACGCCATCCTCGCCAGGCTGCGCGGCAGTATCTAGTCGGTCCCAACCCGTGCCGCCCGCCCGATGCGTGGACGGACCGGAATGGGGCTAGCAAGCTCTACACTAGCGCGGCGATGGTCACGCACGCGAGGGCCCACAGGAAGATCAACACCGGCAGCACCAGCATTTGTGCTGCCGCTTCTCCCGCGCTGATTCTTCCCGTCAGCGTAGCGATCCCCTGGCGGCGGAATCGGTCCCAACCGAGGTCGCGCAACGCGGTGTCGGGCGTCATTCTCACCCACGCGGTGGGGACCGCGAAGAACATGACCATGAAGACAGTGCAAACGGTTAGCGGAATGATCAAGCCGGGATCGGAGAATCCAAGCGCCATGACGGCGATGAAGCCGAGATAAAGCGCGGCGCAAGCGGCGTAGAGGATCTTGGGCAGCTCGAATGTCCGGTCGAGCACGACCGGGTGCAGCAAATCGGCGTGAACCTCGCCATGCTCGGCGATCGCGTCGCGGGTGAAGTGCCTGGACATCGAAAACTCCCTTCTTTTCGGACGGGAGTGAAATAGCGACGTCGGGCCGGGGGAGATTTGACCTCCGTCAAATTAGCCGGGCGCGGCTCTTCGCCCGGTAGATCTAACCCGTTGGTTTCGCTGCGCCGCCATCGTTGAGGACGAGGTACTGTGCGGTCACCCCGGGAGCCCGCTGCAAGTAGTCGTGGCCCGATGCGATGGCTCGCTCCGACGAACCGGCCACCGCGTTCACGCGCGCCGGCGCGGCCTCGCGCGCCAGGCTTTGGATGGCGGCGGTTCGCCAGGCGGAGTGGGTGTGGTCGGCAACGTCGAACACGACGCAAACCGAGTGGCTCCCGCCGCGGAGCGCCGCCCGTACTTCCGGGACTGCCCGCCCCAAAAACTCGGACGCGGCGTCGATCGGATTGTCCGAGAGGTCCCGGGCGTCGATCCTGATCACGAGCGGCGCTCGCGGGTGAGCGTGATGCCGATGCTCTCGCCGGCTTCCGCTATCGCCAACTTGACGATCTTCACCGTCACCGCCTCGACCCGTTTGTCCTGGACGAAAAGGGTATCCGCGATGTGATCGGCAACCGACTCGATCAGCTTGAAGTGGAGCCCCGGGGTTAGCGCCTCGGTCGCTGCGAACTTCAGGTCCATGTAATTCTTGCTGGCCGACAGCGGCGTGTCCGGCTCGTAGTGGTGCGCCGGCTTCAGGTGCACCGAGACCGAAATGCGCAGTGGCTGCGGCTTGCCGGTTTCCTCCGAATAGATGCCGGTCAGGACGTCGACTTCGAGATCGGCAACTTCGAGAGTGAGCGAATCGACCATGGCCGCCGCTCTACTCCCGATTCGACCAGCGCGCGAAGATGGCAGTAGGCAGCAAGCGGCCGCCCTCGCCTTCCTCGCGCACCGCCAGATCGCCATGCTCGATCGTACCCGGCATATCGGCGAACGCTTCGGCCACGAGTCCGGCAAGCGCCAAGCTGCTCATCCGCACGGCATAGACGGTAAGGAACAGAAACCGGCTATCCGCATCGAGCAGCTGCCGGCAGTCGGCGACCAGCGGTGCCAGGCCCTCCTCGAGCCGCCAGGTCTCCCCATCAGGCCCACGGCCGAACTTGGGGGGATCGAGAATGACCCCATCATAGCGCTTGCCGCGACGGACCTCGCGGGCGGTGAACTTCGCCGCGTCGTCGATCAGCCAGCGGATGGGCCGATCGTCCATCCGAGAGAGCAGGGCATTCTCGCGCGCCTGCGCGACGGACTTCTTGCTGGCGTCGACGTGCGTGACGGGGCCGCTCGCGCTCAGAGCAAGCGTTCCCACCCCGGTATAGCCGAACAGGTTCAAGGTCTGCGCATCCGGCTTGCCGTCCAGTTGCGCACGCATCCAATCCCAGACGGGCGCCATGTCCGGGAAGAAGCCAAGGTGGCGAAACGGGGTGCACTGGGCGGTGAAGCGCACATCGTTCCAGCCCAACGGCCAGCCCTCTCGCGGCACCTCGCGGTCGAAGTGCCAGCGGCCTCCGCCGTCCTCGTCGCTACCGGGCACGAACTCGCCATCGGCCTGCCATTCGGCCAAGCGCGGGGACCACATGGCCTGGGGCTCGGGGCGAATAAACCGATGGGACCCGTACCGTTCGAGCTTACGACCGTGCCCGCTGTCGACCAGGCCGTAGTCTCCCCACGCCTCGCCGGCCACGACGAGCGGTGCTTCGCGAAGCTCCGCCATCAGGCCGACCGGATCGCCCGCTCGGCGATCCAGTCCCGCACGGCCGCGTAGTCTCCCGGCAACTCGGTGAATCGTTCCTCGCGGGCAAACAGGTCGCCGACGCGTGCCGGGAGCGCAGGGCGATGACCGGTCGCACGCTCGACGGCGTCGGGGAACTTGGCGGGGTGTGCGGTCGCCAGCGTGATTATCGGTACGTCGGCCGGCAGATCGGTCGTGCGGGCAGCATGAAGGCCGATCGCGGTGTGGGGGTCGACAACGATTCCTGCCGCTTCGCTGGCCCAGCGCATCGTTTGTGCCATCTCGTCGGGCTCGACCCGCGCGCTCGAGAGGATCGCGGAAGCGCCGTCTTGCTGGGCATTGGTAAGCCGCAGGGCCTTCGCGGCGTCGAATTTGCGCATCTGATCGGCCGTCGATGCACCGTCGCGGCCGCCCAGATCGAAGAGCAGCCGCTCGAAATTGGAGCTGACCTGGATGTCCATGCTCGGTGCCGCGGTCGGCACAACGGTGGCGGCAGAATAGTCGCCCGCGGTTAGTGCGCGGTGGAGGATGTCGTTGACGTTGGTTGCGACGATCAGGCGCTCGACCGGCAAGCCCATCCGGGCGGCGACGTAGCCGGCGAAGACATCGCCGAAGTTGCCCGTCGGAACGCTGAAGGCAACCTTGCGGTCCGGGGAGCCTAGCTGGAGCGCCGCGGCGAAGTAGTACACTACCTGCGCCATCAGTCGGGCCCAGTTGATGGAGTTCACCGCGCTGATCCGGAACTGCCCGGTCATCTCGGGGTCGGCGAACATCCGCTTCACCATCGCCTGCGCGTCGTCGAAGCTCCCCTCGATGGCAATGTTGTGGACGTTGGGCGCGAGCACGGTGGTCATCTGGCGGCGCTGGACTTCGCTGACCCGTCCGGCGGGGTGGAGCATGAATATCTCGACCCCCTTGCGGCCCGCGACCGCGTCGATCGCCGCGCTCCCCGTATCGCCGCTCGTCGCGCCGACGATCGTCAGGTTCCCGCCGCTGCGGCTGAGGAACTCCTCGAAAAGCAAGCCGAGCAACTGCAAGGCGACGTCCTTGAACGCCAGTGTGGGCCCATGAAACAACTCGAGCAGCCAGTGGCGCTCGTCGAGCTGGACCAGCGGTGTCACCGCAACGTGCGAAAAGCGGCCGTACGCCTCGCGCGTGAGCTCGAGCAGGCGTTCAGGGCTGAGGCTGTCGCCCACGAAAGGCGCCATCACGCGGGCGGCGAGGTCCGGGTATGCCAGGCCGCGCATCGCGGCGATCTCGTCAGTCGTGAAGCGCGGCCATTCACTGGGCACGTACAAGCCGCCATCGCTCGCGAGACCGGCAAGCGTCACGTCTTCGAAGTTGAGCTTCGGTGCCGCACCGCGAGTGGAGACATATTCCATAGGCGGGCGACTAGCGGTGCAGGCGGCGAGCGGCAAGCAACCCGGTCTTGGCCGCAGGCTTCGAATTTCTTGTCAGCCCTGCCAGCGCTTTCGCAGCGCGAGGGCGTAGATCACCAACGCGGTCGCGGCGAACAGGAACCACTGGATCGCGTACGACAAGTGGTTGTTGGGCATGTCCGCCGGGTTCGGCTGTGCGAGTTGGGCGAGGCCGGCCTGCGGAGGCGCGGCGATCAGCCGGAACCCGTTTCCTTGCGGGCCGATGAAGCCCCCTACCCGCCCGCCGCGCCACTGGAGCGTGGTCGGCTCCTGCGACCATCCCAGCGCGACATCCGCCTCTCCTCCCTCCGCCAGCTCACAGGTAGCGACATGAGCCCAGCCCACGTCGCCGGTAGCCGAACGGCCCGCGCGTTCGCCGATCGACCGCACCCGAACGCAGTCGACCGTGCTGTGCCGATAGAGCGATCGCGCGCCCTCCGCCGCAGTACGGGGCCATGGCACGTCGGACGACATGCTCGCAGCCTGTTCGTAGCGGGCGAGCAGCGCCTCCTTCTCGACCCGCCGCTGCAGCTGCCATGCGCCGAGGGCGACCATGGCCGCGACCGCCAGCAGGACGATAGCGGTAGCGACCACTGGCAGTTTGCGGGTCAAGGAGTGCTCCTTCCAATCGAAAGGGGCAGCCTGGGGTAATCCCGGGCTGCCCCCAAAAAGCCTGGCCGGGTGGCCGGACGCCTAGTGGATCGGCGCGCCCGCGCTGCCCCACACGTAGACCGCGACGAACAGGAACAGCCACACGACGTCGACGAAGTGCCAATACCACGCGGCCGCCTCGAAACCGAAGTGCTGCTGTGGCGTGAAGTGGCCCTTGTAGGTGCGCACGAGGCAGACGATCAGGAAGATCGTCCCCACCAGCACGTGGAAGCCGTGGAAGCCGGTCGCCATGTAGAACGACGAGCCGTAGGTGTTCTGGCCGAACGGGAACGGCGCATGCGCGTATTCGTAGGCCTGGATGCTGGTGAACAGGATGCCGAGAAGGATCGTCAGCCACAGGCCCTTCTTCAGCCCGTCGCGGTCGCCGTGGATCAGCGAGTGGTGCGCCCAGGTAACCGTAGTGCCCGAACACAGCAGGATCAGCGTGTTCAGCAGCGGCAAATCGAACGGATCCATCACCGCCTCGATCGCCTTGGGCGGAAACTGCCCGCCGACCACTTCGGTCAATTCGTTGGGGAACAGCGCGAAGTCGAAGAACGCCCAGAACCAGCCGACGAAGAACATCACTTCCGAAGCGATGAACAGGATCATCCCGTAGCGCAGGTGCAGCTGCACCACCGGCGTGTGGTCGCCCGCCTGCGCTTCCTTCACGATGTTCGAGAACCAGCTGAAGAACGTGGCGATGAGGCCGGCGATGCCGAGGCCGAGCACGAGGTGCGCGCTCGCCATCTCGTGCATGTACAGGACCATGCCGCTGGTGAAGGTGAGCGCCGAGATCGAGCCGATCAGCGGCCAGATGTCGGGGGGGAGGATGTGGTACTGGTGGTTCTTGGCGCCGGCCATGTCTCGTCCCTATCGAGCGATTTGCGGTTGCCCTTAGTGCGGGGTTTGCGCGGGGTCCAGTGGGCTATTCGCCCGCCGGCTCGGTGCGGTGGAAAGTGTAGCTGAGGGTGATCTGCTCGACCGGCGCGGCGTTCTCGTCCTGCCGGATCGCCGGGTCGACGAAGAACAGCACCGGCATGACCACTTCCTGACCCGGCTGGAGGGTCTGCTCGGTAAAGCAGAAGCATTGGATCTTGCTGAAATAGGCGCCGGTCTGCTCGGGTGTGACGTTGAAGCTGGCGGTGCCCGTCGCTGGTTTGTCCGAGTTGTTGCGGGCGTAGAAGAAAGCCATGCTCCGCTGGCCCAGCCGGACGGTCTGAGTCACCTGCTCCGGACGGAAGGTCCACGGCAGGTCGGAGTCGATATTGGCGTCGAAGCGCACCGACATCGTCGCCCCGGCTACCCTGGCGCCCGCCTTCTCGGCAGCGACCGCCTCGCCTTCGGTAGCTCGCTGGGTCGTGCCGCCAAACCCGGTGACCTGGCAGAACAACTCGTAGAGCGGCACCGCGGCATAGCCCATGCCGAGCATGGCCAGCGCGAACAGCGCCGCCATCAGTCCGACGCGGGCGTTGGAACGCTGGAGAGCGGGGGCGGTCGCCATCAGTCCATCCGTACGATCGTGATCGCGTAGAACAGGAACACGAAGAACGCGAGGATCAGTCCGAGCGCCAGGTTGCGGCCCTTGCGACGGCGCTTGAAGTCGACTTCTTCTTCGGGTGTCATGCGAACAGCCCCTGCCAATAAATCGCTCGGTCGGCAACCAGCGCGGCGAACAGCGCGAAGAGATAGAGCACGCTGAAGCCGAACAGGCGCTTTTCCGGCTTCATCTTGTCGCCGGGCTCGGCCCGCCGCAGCGCGACCGGCGCGGCAAGGAACAGGAACACGAGGCTCAGCAGGATGGCCGCCCCGCCATAGATCGCCCCGGTGCCGCCGATGAACCACGGGGCGGCCGCGATCGGCAGCAGGAGGATCGAATAGGCGAGGATCTGGCGGCGGGTGCTCGCCTCCCCCTTCACGACCGGCATCATCGGGATGCCGACCTTGGCGTAATCCGTCTGTACGAACAGCGCGAGCGCCCAGAAGTGCGGCGGGGTCCAGAAGAAGATGATCGCGAACAGCAGGACCGGCATCAGCGTGATGTCGCCGGTGACCGCCACCCATCCGATCATCGGCGGGAAGGCCCCCGCTCCGCCGCCGATAACGATGTTCTGCGGCGTGCGCGGCTTTAGCCAGATGGTATAGACGATCGCGTAATAGACGATCGACAGCGCGAGGATCACGGCGGCCAGCCAGTTCACCGCGATGCCCATGATCCCTACCGAGGCGGCCGAGAGGAGGATGCCGAAGTCCCGTGCGTCCGTTCCGCGCACGCGGCCGGCCGGAATCGGCCGCTTGGCGGTGCGCTTCATCTCGGCGTCGATATCCGCTTCCCACCACTGGTTGAGCGCGGCCGCGCCGCCCGCGCCCATCGCGATGCACAGCACGGCCGTGAAGCCGATGACCGGGTGGATCGTGCCGGGCGCTGCCAGCAGGCCGCAGAGGCCCGTGAAGATCACCAGGCTCATCACGCGCGGCTTGGTCAGCGACAGGAAGTCGCGCCAGTCGCTGGGCAGGTAGATGGCGGTGGAGTCGGTCATCGAGGGGTGCGCCGGCCTATAGGGACCGGTGCCGGAAAGGGGAAGGCCGGGCCAAAGGTGACACGAAAGCTACACCAAAACCGGCACGCTCGGCGCAGGCTCCCCGGGCGCAGACGCCAGCGGCTGCGGCTTCTGTCGTGAAAGACAAGCAAGAGGACCGCCGGTTTCATAAGGGACACGCTGCCACATCGAGGGGCGTGTAGGAAAATGCTTTCAATCGCCCAGCGGCACCGAGACGGCTCGAGTTGTAGAGACCCGTTTGCTGGCTCGAATGGCAGAAAGCGACCCTTAGTTGACGTTTGCAAGCTTTCAGCTGCTGCCTGGATCCGGCCGTTCGATTCGACCCACGCCAACAGGCGATTTGTTAGTAGGGTGGCCGTCTGTTAGCTCGGAGAACTGAGGGCTGCAGCATGGACGAGCAATGGGGGACATCGCTGATGGCACTACCAAACCTGCCGACTGACGACCTGTGGCCGCTGACGCAGGGCAATGCCGATGCCGTGTTCGATTGGGTCTTTGCGCCATGGGTCAAGGAGATGGGTCTGACCGATTTCGTCGTGCGTGAAGGATTTGTATCGATGCGGTTGCCGCTGAATGATCGCCTCAAATTCTTCTCGGGTGCAATCTGCGGCCAGGCCGTGATGGCGGCAATCGATACGGTTGCGAGCATGGCGGTGGCGACGACCCCGCGGAAGGGCAAAGGCACCGTCTACCAGCACACCCACTTCCTGCGCCCCGCCGCCAATGACGATTTCCTGATTGCGGCGACGGTCAAGCGGTTCGGCAAGGCCAGTGCCTATGTCGATTGCAGTGTGACTTTTGTCACTTCGGGCGAGCTTGCGGCTCATGCTGTCCTGGAGTTTGCATTCTAGAGAGACACCCGGCGAGCTGTTTCGAAGGCAAGTTCATCCTGATCGCCGGGGCCAAGCCGTAGCGGACATCCGATTTCGCAGGGGCCTGGTCATCTAGCAGGCTGACAGGATGCAGACTTTTCTGACGCCGATCAGATTTAAGTGGCCACACCTGGCAAGCGCTATACCGTTCGCATCGGGTCTATTCTCGCGGTCGCGGGGGACGTCCATGTATCAAGTTACTCTGACGGAGAGCTATTTTCCGGCGCAGGCCGATACTGACTACCGCGAGCGAACCATTGAGCAAATGCTGCGCGAACAGGTCGCTAAACACGGCGACGGAATGGCGCTGCGCGAGCTTCTGGCCGATGGGACCATTGGCCGCGAATGGACATACAATGCGCTGCTTCTAGATGCAGAACGTTGCGGACGTGCCTTGGCCTCGAGGCACGCAGCGGGCGCACGGATCGCGATCATGGCTGGAAATTGCCCCGAATGGGTAATCGTCCAGTTGGGGTCAGCGCTTGCCGGGCTCACGCTAGTGACAGTGAACCCGTCCTTCACTGCGCGGGAAGCGAACTATGTGATCGTGCAATCGAACTCTGAGGCGGTCTACTATCAAGCGCACGTCCGAGGAAGCGCGCTCCGCCCGATCGTGGAGGAAGCGAGCTCAGGACAGGCCGCCGCCAAGTACCTCATCGATATCCACGATCACGACGAGCTGTTTCGGGGGGAGCACGTGGGCGCGCTTCGCGAGACCGAGCCGCTCGACATTGCCATGATCCAATACACTTCAGGAACCACCGGATTTCCGAAGGGCGTTCTCCTGCACCAGCACGGTCTGGTGCAAAGCAACTGCGACCTGTTCGTTCGCTGGCGGTTGCGTCCCGGCGCAACGCTGATGTGCCCCTTCCCATTGTTCCATACCGCCGGTTGCGCGGTCAGCGTGCTTGGAGTCCTGTCGCACGGAGCGACCCTGCTTCTCGTGTCGCTGTTCGATCCCGCTGCGGTTGTGACTGCCATTGCGCGCGAAAAGCCGGAGATAGTCGGCGGCGTTGCGACGATGATCTTCGCGCTGATCGAAGCAGCGCGAGCAACCGACACGGATATAGCGTGCGTCGAGGCGATTGTGAGTGGCGGAGCCATGGTGCCGCCAGAACTCAACCGCGCTTCTCGCGAAGTGTTCGGCGTGCCAATCCTCATAATCTATGGGCAGACCGAGGCGTCCCCGGCGATCACTGCAACTTGGCCAGAGGATCAAGGATCAGACCTGGTCTCCACGATTGGACAGCCTTGTTCACACATGGAAGTCTCGATCCGCCATCCACAAGATAACACCGTCTGCGAGATCGAACAGCAGGGCGAAATCTGCATGCGCGGCTACAACATGATGGCCGGGTATAACGAGAATCCGCTCGCGACAGCAGAGACGATCGATGACAGCGGATGGCTGCATACCGGCGACCTGGGACAAATGGACGACCGAGGCTATGTGAAGATCACAGGCCGCGTGAAGGAAATGATCATCCGCGGAGGAGAGAACCTCTTTCCGGCCGAAATAGAAGCAGCCTTGATCGAGCACCCGGCAGTAGCAGAGGTGGCGGTCGCAGGTGTGCCCGATGAAAAGTGGGGTGAAATTGTCGCTGCGTTTCTGCGGCTGGCGGACGGCGCTGAGGTTCCAACCGATGGCGAACTTCGCGGCTTCATCCGCGAGCGCCTGTCACCGCAAAAGACACCGGCACACTGGGTATGGGTTGACCAATTCCTGTTGACGGGCTCGGGCAAGATCAAAAAATTCGCCATGGCTGAGGCATTCGCGAGCGGGGAGTTCGGCTAGGGGAGTTCAAAAGCGGACATCCGCCGGGGTTCCGCCCACCCGAGCCGGGCGCTTCACAACCTGCCCAACCAATCCAGCAGCAGTCTGTTGACCACCTCGGGCTGCTCCTGCTGGGTCCAGTGGCCCACGCCTTCGAGCACGTGTCCTTCGACCTTGGGCGCGAACATGCGCATCATGGCGACCGGGTCGGCGACCGCGCCGAACAGGGTGGTCGCGGGATCGCGGTCGCCGCCGATGAACAGGCAGGGCTGTTCGATGACTTTGCCCTTCCAGCCCTGCAGCCACTCGTAGTCGCGCTCGTGATTGCGGTAGCGGTTGAGGGGCCCGCGAAAACCGCTCTGGCTGAATTCGCGGCCGTAGAACTGGATGTCCTCGGTGGTGAGCCAGGCCACCGGCTGCGGATCGGGTAGCCCGTCGAGGAACTTCGCGCCGAGCGGCTTGTCCCAATAGGCGCCGGGCGCGACGTCGCCCGAGATTGAATACATCATGCGGTGCACGAAGTGCTCGGGGTCGGCCTCCGCTTCGGCCTCGGCGACGCCCGGTTCCTGGAAATACTCCTGGTAAAAGAACTTGCCCTTGCTGGTGAAGTGCTCGCGGAAGACATCGGTGAACGGGCGGCTCGGCACGCCCGCGAACGGCACCGACAGGCCGGCCACCGCCGACACGCGCTCGGGATTGGTGAGCGCGGTATTCCACACGATCGGCGCGCCCCAATCGTGCCCCACCAGGATGACCGACGCATCGGGCTGCAACGCGTCGGCCAATCCGATGAGGTCGCCCGCGATCTTCTCCAACGTGTAGTCCGCAACCTCGAGCGGCTTGTCCGAACCGCCGTATCCGCGCACGTCGATCGCGCAGGCGGTGTAGCCGGCAGCGGCGACCGGGCCGAGCTGGTGGCGCCAGGAGTACCAGCTTTCGGGAAATCCGTGGACGAAGACCACCAGCGGCCCGGTTCCCTTGACGGCGCACCGCAGGGTGGCTTCGCCAGTATCGATCAGGCGCATTTCGGGCATCGTCGGTCCTCCAAAGCAAACGGCCGGCCCTTGGAGGGACCGGCCGCCTGGTAGCTATCGTGCGCGGAGGGCTCAGGCCGTGGCCGGCGTGCCGCCCTTCGGCAGGTGATTGTGGTAATCGTGGTCGTCCTCGATCACCGGCAGCGTTTCGAATTGGTGATACGGCGGCGGGCTCGAGAGCGTCCACTCGAGCGTCGTCGCGCCTTCGCCCCAGTAGTTCGCGGGCGCCTTTTTGCCCGCCGCCAGCGCGTAGATCACGTTGACGAAGAAGAAGATCATCGAGCCGGCCATGATCATGTAACCGATCGAGCTGACCTCGTTCCAGTAGGTGTAGGCGTCGACATAGTCGGGGTAGCGGCGCGGCATGCCGTTGAGCCCGAGGAAGTGCTGCGGGAAGAAGATTACGTTCACGCCGATGAAGAAGCCCCAAAAGTGCAGGTGGGCCAGCAGCTCGGAGTGCATCTTCCCGCTGATCTTGGGGAACCAGTAGTAGAAGCCCGCGAACAGGCTGAACACCGCGCCCATCGACAGCACATAGTGGAAGTGCGCGACGACGAAGTACGTGTCGTGCACCACGTCGTCGATGCCGCCGTTGGCGAGATAGACGCCGGTGACGCCGCCGACGGTGAACAGGAAGATCATGCCGAGCGCCCAGACCATCGGGCTCTTGTACTCGATCGATCCGCCCCACATCGTGGCGATCCAGCTGAAGATCTTCACGCCGGTGGGCACCGCGATGACCATCGTCGCCGCCGTGAAATACATCTTCGTGTTCACGTCGAGGCCCACGGTGTACATGTGGTGCGCCCAGACGATGAACCCGACCACGCCGATGGCGACCATCGCGTAGGCCATGCCGAGATAGCCGAACACCGGCTTGCGGCTGAAGGTGGCGACGATCTGGCTGATCATGCCGAAGCCCGGCAGGATCATGATGTACACTTCGGGGTGGCCGAAGAACCAGAACAGGTGCTGGTAGAGGATCGGGTCGCCGCCGCCATCGGCCGCGAAGAACGTCGTCTCGAAGTTGCGGTCGGTGATCAGCATGGTGATCGCGGCGGCGAGCACAGGCAGCGCCAATAGCAACAGGAACGCCGTCACCAGGATCGACCACACGAACAGCGGCATCTTGTGCAGGGTCATGCCCGGCGCGCGCATGTTGAAAATCGTGGTGATGAAGTTGATCGCGCCCATGATCGACGCCGCACCCGCGAGGTGGAGCGAGAAGATCGCGAAGTCCGTCGCCGGGCCCGGCGAACCACTGGTCGAAAGCGGCGCGTAGACCGTCCAGCCCGTGCCCGCGCCGTTGCCGGTCGCGTCGCCCGGGACGAACAGCGAGATGCACAGCGAGGTGAAGCCGGCGACCGTCAGCCAGAACGAGATGTTGTTCATGCGCGGGAACGCCATGTCCGGTGCGCCGATCATCAGCGGCACGAACCAGTTGCCGAAGCCGCCGATCATCGCCGGCATGACCATGAAGAACACCATGATCAGCCCGTGCGCGGTGATCAGCACGTTCCATGCGTGAAGGTTGGCTTCGAAGCTTTCGGCCCCGCCCATCAAGGCGACCCACTGGCCCAGCACCTGGATGCCCGGCTCGGCGAGCTCGGCGCGCATCACACCCGAGATCGCGCCGCCGATGATCCCCGCGAAGATCGCGAAGATCAAATAGAGCGTGCCGATGTCCTTGTGGTTCGTCGACATGAACCAGCGGGCGAAGAACCCCGGCTTGTGGTCCGCGTCGTGGTGCCCGTGGGCATCGTCGTGCGCCTGGAAGTGGCTGGGTGCGGCGGTGGTGGCCATGTTCGGGTCTCTACGCTGGAATTCAGTTGATGTCAGCGGCGGCGGCGGGTGCCGCGTTGCCGGCCGGAGCCGGCGAGGCGCCGGCGACCGGCTGCTGGCCGCGATCGGGGTTCGCGCCCGTGGGTTGCTGCGCGCCGCTTTCGGGCTGCTGCAGCGGGGCTACCGCCGGCGTGTTCGGGACTTCCGGCTTGCCGACCGTGCCGCCCTGCGCGCGAACCCATGCTTCGAACTGGGGCCGCGGCAGCGCCTCGATGGCGATCGGCATATAGGCATGCTTGGCGCCGCAGAGCTCCGAGCACTGGCCGTAATAGATGCCCGGCTCCTTGATCATCAGGCGCTTTTCGTTGAGCCGGCCCGGGACCGCGTCGAGCTTGAACCACAGGCTCGGCACCGCGAAGGCGTGGATCACGTCGGCGGCGGTGGTCTGGATGCGCAGCCATTCGCCCGCCGGCACAACCATGCGGTTGTCGACGCCGAGCTGGCCCGGCTCGCCGCGGCGCTCGGCCTCGTCTTCCGGCAGCATGTTCGAGATCACCTCGAACCCGCCATTGTCGGGATAAGTATAGCCCCAGTACCACTGGTAGCCGGTCGCCTTAATCGTCAGCGCGTCCTTCGGCGGTTCCTTGTACTGCGCCGAAAGCAGGCTGATCGAGGGAATGGCGATGCCGACGAGAATCAGCACCGGCAGCAGCGTCCACACAACTTCGATCATGGTGTTGTGCGTGGTGCGGGTCGGCACCGGGTGCGCCGAGCGGCGGAAGCGGACCATCACGTAAAGCATCAGCCCCAGCACGAAGAGGCTGATGATGCCCATGATCCAAAGGAGTGCGGTATGGAAGCCGAAAGCCTGCTGGCCGATCGGCGAATACTGCGTCTGCACATCGAGCCCGCCGGGGGTCGGCTGGCCCTTGATCCATTCCGGTCCGAGCGGCTTGTAGGCCGAGGCCCCCTGGGCGACGGTCTCGCTCGAGGCATCCACCTTGTCGTCGGTCGCGCCGGCGGCCGGCGCGCCGGTTGCCTCGGCGGCCGGCGCCGCTTCGGTCGCCGCCACCCGATCGCTCGGCGGGGCAGCGGTAGCCGCTTGCGCGAGCGCGCCTTGCGGCGCCAGCGCCAACAGCAGCGCGGCCCACAGCGGGGCGAGAATGCGGGTCGTCGATTTGCCGAGGATCATCGGTGCGAAGCTTTCCGTCTTTGCCTTGTTCTGCCCCGCGGATTTCGCCCCCCTGAGTGAACGAAAGCGCCCCGCCGGGCGCGGGTTTGGGCGGGCCTATACGCGCGCTTGTGCCATGCCTCAAGCGCTTCTAGGGAGATTTTTCCCCGCCCTGTCCGCCCTGTTCCAAAGGCTATCGACCCGCCGATGACCGACGAGGAAGTGCTGCACGAATTCCGTAGCTGCGAAGCCCTGCTCGAAGGGCATTTCAAGCTGTCGAGCGGGCGCCACAGCGCCCACTACCTGCAATGCGCGCGAGTGCTGATGAATCCGGAACGCGCGGGGCGCCTGGCGCTCGCGCTCGCGCAGAAGCTGCCGCGTGACCTGCGGGCGAGCATCGACGTGGTGGTTAGCCCGGCGATGGGCGGCCTCATCATCGGCCACGAGATGGGCCGCGTGCTGGAGAAGGACGCGCTGTTCCTCGAGCGGCCCGAGGGCACGTTCGAGCTGCGCCGCGGGTTCCGGCTCGATCCGGGCGCGAAAGTACTGATGGTCGAAGACGTCGTCACCACCGGCCTCTCCAGCCGCGAGGCGATCGCGGCGGTACACCGCGAAGGCGGCGAGGTGATCGCCGAGGCGGCGCTGGTCGACCGCTCCAGCGGGATCGCCGATCTCGGGGTGCCGTTCTACCCGCTGATCGACATTCATTTCCCGAGCTATCCAGAGGACGAGCTGCCGCCCGAGCTCGCGGCCGTTCCGGTGACCAAGCCGGGGAGCCGCAAGGCTTGAGCGCGCGTCTCCGTCTCGGCGTCAACATCGATCACGTCGCGACGATCCGCAACGCGCGCGGCGGCGACCACCCCGATCCGGTCCGCGCGGCCGAGATCGTCGCCCGCTGCGGAGGCGACGGGATCACCGCCCACTTGCGCGAAGACCGCCGCCACATCCGCGACGAGGATCTCGCGCGCATTCAGGCGGCGACTGACTTGCCGCTCAATCTTGAGATGGCAGCCACGGAGGAAATGCTGGCCATCGCGCTGCGCCACAAGCCGCACGCCGCCTGCATCGTGCCCGAGAAGCGCGAGGAGCGCACCACCGAAGGCGGGCTCGATGCCGCCGGCCAGCACAACCATCTCGCGCCCGTAGTGTCGCGGCTGGCCGATGCCGGCATCCGCGTCAGTCTGTTCATTGAGGCGAGCGAACGACAGCTCGAAGCCGCGCTGCGTCTCGGCGCCCCGGTGGTCGAGTTCCATACCGGCGAATACGCCCATGCGACCGGCGAGCGGGTGGCGAGCGAGCTGAAGCGCATCGCCGACATGGCGGCGCTCGCCGCCAAGAACGGCATCGAGCCGCACGCGGGCCACGGCCTCACCTACGATAACGTGCAGCCGATCGCGGCCATCCCGCAGCTCGCCGAGCTCAACATCGGCCACTACCTCGTCGGCGAGGCGGTGTTCGTCGGGCTCGAAGCCGCGGTGCGCCAGATGCGCGAGTTGATGGACACCGCTCGATGAGGTCGGCGCAGTGATCATCGGCCTCGGTTCCGACCTCACGAACATGGACCGCATCGCCAACTCGCTCGAGCGGTGGGGCGAGAAGTTCGAGGTGCGTTGCTTCACCGAAATCGAACGCGCCAAGGCGGCCAAGCGCCCCTTCACCCGCGTCGGCACTTTCGCCAAGCGCTGGGCCGCGAAGGAGGCGTTCGCCAAGGCGGTCGGCACCGGCTTCCGCCGCGGGGTGTTCCACAAGGACATCGGCGTGGTGAATGCCGCGTCGGGCGCGCCCACCCTCGCGCTGACCGGCGGGGCCGCCTTGCGGCTTGCCGAATTGGTGCCGTCCGGCCATGACGCACGCATTCATCTCACTCTAACCGACGATCATCCATGGGCGCAGGCCTTCGTCGTGATCGAGGCCCTCCCCCAATGAACAGCCTGAGCAACACCTTGAGCAAACCGGAAAAGAAGCGCGAAAAGGTCGACTGGCTCGCCGAGATGCGCGGTCTAGCGCTGATGCTGCTGGCGGTGCTGGCGTTCCACAGCCTGGTCGCCAAGCCGTTCTACATCCCTTCCACCTCGATGGTGCCGAACCTGATGGTCGGCGACCGGCTGGTGGTGTCGAAGTATCCCTATGGGTGGAGCTGGGTCTCCGCCTCGTTCCACGTGCTGCCGCGGGGCGACTGGCGGGTGTGGCCGGCGACCCCCCAGTACGGCGACATCGTGATCGCCGTGCCGCCCAACCGCGACGAGGACTACATCAAACGCGTCGTCGCTCTCCCCGGCGACCGCATCGCGGTGGTGAACGGCCAGATCGTGCTCAACGGCAAGCCGGTGGCGCAGCGGGTCGAGCCTGACATCCGCATCCCGGTCGATGCCCAGCTCTGCACCGGCGCGCCTTGCCTCGACTATTTTGAAGGTTTCCGCGTCCGCGCTCCCGACGGGAAGGACTACTACGAAGTCCCCGCGCTGCGCGAGACGCTGCCGAACGGCGCGACCTACCGGGTGATCGATCACCGCCAGCAGGCGCTCGACGACATGCCCGAGACGCTCGTGCCGGCCGATCACGTGTTCCTGATGGGCGACAACCGCGACCATTCGGCCGACAGCCGGGCCGAAACCTGGGAAAGCGGCCTCGGCGGGCCGGTCCCCCTCGCCAACGTCGGCGGCCGCGCGGAATTCATCACTTTCTCGCTCGACGGGACGACGACCTTCAACCCGGCCACCTGGTGGAGCTCCCTTCGGGGTGGGCGGGCGTGGACGACGCTCCGGCCGGCGATCGCGAACCAGAGCGCCGCGCGTGACTGAGCCGAAGATCGTCGAACGGCCCGAGGAGGCTGTCGGCGCCAGCCCGACCCAGATCACCAGCCCCAAGCTGCGCTACGAAGCACGCCGGGCGATCGTTTGGGTCGGGGTGATCGGGCTCGCGGTTCTGGCGGTTTATCTCGCGCAGACGCTGCTGGTGGTCTTCGGAGCACTGGTATTCGCAGCGATGATCGACGGGGGCCAGCGGCTGCTTGGCCGAGTTCTGCCGATAGGCCGCATCTGGCGGGTCTCGATCGTGCTGCTTCTAGCGACTGCGTTCACTGTGTGGCTTATCCAATTCGCGGGCACCCAGATCGCGGAGCAGGCGGCCGTATTCCCCGAGTTGGTGACCACGCAGTTCGGACGCGCCGTAGCGTTCCTGCGCGAGCAGGGCCTTGCCATCGGCGAAGGCGATATCGAGAAGGTGGCGGGCAGCCTGTTCACAGGAGTGGGCTCGGTCACTCGAGCGATCGGCGGGGTCTTCGGCGCGCTGACCACGCTGCTGCTGATCGTGATCATCGGCATCTATCTCGCGGTCGACCCCCGTCCTTACGAGCGGGGGCTGTCGTGGATGGTGCCGGAGGACAGCCGCACCCAGCTTTCCGATACGCTGGGCCATATGGCCTTCAATATGCGCCGGCTGCTGTTTGGGCGGATCGTCGGCATGTTCGCGGAAGGAGTCTTCACTTACGTCGCGCTCACGCTGGTGGGCGTGCCGATGGCGGCTCTGCTGGGACTGATCACCGGCGTTCTCGCGTTCATTCCCAACATCGGCGCGCTTATCGCGGGCGGGTTGATGGTTCTGGTCGGCTTTTCGGGGGGGACCGAGATGGGCCTGTGGACCATCGCGATCTATTTCGGCGTGCAGACATTTGACGGCTACGTGCTGGTGCCTCTGATCGCCAAGAAGACGGTCGATCTGGCGCCGGCGCTTGTGCTGGGATTCCAGTTGGTGATGGGCACCCTTTTCGGAATCCTCGGGCTGACATTCGCCGATCCCATGCTGGCGATGATCAAGGTCGCGCTCGAACGGCGCGTGCATCATCTCGACAGCGACGAGGAGGATGCCTCCGCGGAACCGGCGACTGCCTGATGGCGCGCAAGTTCCTCTACTTCGTCGCGTTCCTGGTGTTCCTGGTTATCGCCGGCGCGTTCGTGCTGAACATCTGGTCGAAGGAACTGACCCAATTCGCCTTCGTACCGAAGGGTGAATTCGTCGAGCAGTCGCCGCTGGCGGACAATGCCTACCAGGACCCGGCCATGTGGCTCTCGCGCCCCGGGATGGGGGCGGCCGACCCATCGCGCTGGCAGCCGGCCTATCTCGACCGGGGCGTACCGGTGTCGGAGGGCGAGAAGCCGCGCGATTTCGCGGTGTTCTTCGTCCATCCGACGAGCTTCCTCGACCGCGATACCTGGAACGCGCCGCTCGACGACGCGGAGGCCAACCGGGTGGCCAAGATCTACATTAAGGGCATGGCCAGCCCGTTCAACCAGGCGAGCGAGATCTGGGCGCCGCGCTATCGCCAGGCGACCTTCGGTTCGTTCCTGACCGAGAGCGTTTCGGCCAAGAAGGCGATCGACGCCGCTTACGGCGACGTGCGCAACGCGTTCCGGGTGTTCCTCGCCAGCGTCGATCCCGACGATCCGATCGTGCTCGCCGGTCACAGCCAGGGCTCGCTGCACCTTTTGCGGCTGCTGCGCGAGGAAGTGGCGGGCAAGCCGCTCGCGGAGCGGGTGGCGGCGGTCTATGCCGTGGGCTGGCCGGTTTCGGTCGAGCACGACCTGCCGGCGCTCGGCCTGCCGGCCTGCGCAACGCCGGATCAACCGGGCTGCCTGATGAGCTGGTCGAGCTATGCCGAGCCGGCCGACACCAGCGCCCTGATGGAAACCTACAGCGCTTCGGTGGGCTTCGACGGCAAGCCGCGCGGGACCAGCGCGATCCTGTGCACCAACCCGCTCACCGGCGGGATCGGCGGCAGCGCACCGGCAGAGGCAAACCTCGGCACGCTCGTGCCCAACGACGGCCTCGACAACGGCGAACTGGTCCGTGTCTCGGTGCCGGCACGCTGCGACGCGCAAGGCCTGTTGTTGATCGGCGACCCGCCCGAAATGGGCAGCGCTGTGCTGCCGGGCAACAACTACCACGTCTACGACATCCCGCTGTTCTGGGCGAACCTCAGGGCCGACGTCGCGCGCCGGGTCGCGGCATGGGCGCCGCAACGCTGATCACCTCCGAAGCGCGGGAATTCGCCGCCGCGCTGCCCGAAGGCGGCGTGCTGCTCGCGCTCGACCTCGGCACCAAGACCATCGGCACCGCCTTGTGCGATGCGGGCTGGCGCTTCGCGACCGCCGGCAAGACGCTCGAGCGCGGCAAGTTCGGCCGCGACCGCGAGTCGCTGGCCGCGCTCGCCCGCGAGCGCGCGGTGAGGGGCGTCGTCATCGGCCTGCCGCGCAACATGGACGGCAGCGAAGGACCGCGCGCGCAGGCGAGCCGTGCCTATGCCCGCAACCTGGCGGAGGCGCTCGCGCTTCCCGTCCTGCTGTGGGACGAACGCTGGTCAACCGTCAGCGCGGAACGCTCGCTGATCGAGCAGGACATGAGCCGCGCCAAGCGCAAGGAGCGCATCGACGCCCACGCGGCAGCGGTGATACTGCAGGCGGCGATCGATGCCCTCGCCTGCGATGGCTTCTAGTCGAGTGGCCGCTGGCCGACGATGCTGAGGCCGTAGCCTTCGAGCGCCACAAGCGAATGCTCGGTGTTGGTCAGCAACACCATGTCGTGCACCCCCAGCTCGGCGAGAATCTGGGCGCCGCCGCCGTAATCGCGCTGCTCGGTGCTCGGCAGCACCGTCTCGCTCTTCTCGCCGAGCTCGCCCATGCGGATCGAGGAGCTGACGTAATCCGAAGTGGGCCGGTTGATCAGCACGATCACCCCCGCCCCCTCCTCGCCGATGATCTCCATCGCCCGCTCGACCATCCCGCCACGCTTGTTCTCCTCCGAGAACACGTCGGGGAACAGCGAGAGGCTGTGCATCCGCACCAAGGTCGGACGGTCCGGGTTTACCGCGCCCTTGACCAGCGCAAGCGTCTCTTCGCCGGTAGCCTTGTTGTAGAACGCCACCGCCTGCCACTCGCCGCCCCAGCGGCTCGCAAAGCGGCGCTCGGCGCGGCGCTCGATCAGGTGGTCGTGCTTGCGGCGATAGGCGATGAGATCGCGGATCGTGCCGATCTTGAGGTCGTGTAGCCGGGCGAAGCGGACGAGGTCGCCGAGGCGGGCCATGCTGCCGTCCTCGTTCATGATCTCGCAGATCACGCCCGAGGGATTGAGCCCGGCAAGCCGCGAAATGTCTACCGCCGCTTCGGTATGCCCGGCACGCACCAGCACCCCACCGTCGCGAGCGACCAGCGGGAAGACGTGGCCGGGCGTGACGATGTCGTCGCGAGTTTTGGTGCCATCGATCGCTACCGACACGGTGCGCGCCCGGTCGGCCGCCGAGATGCCGGTCGAAACCCCCTCGCGCGCCTCGATCGAGGTAGTGAAGGCGGTCTCGTGCCGCGTGCGGTTGTTGCGGCTCATCAAGTCGAGCCCGAGCTGGTCGACCCGGTGCTTGGTCAGCGCCAGGCAGATGAGTCCCCGGCCATGCCGCGCCATGAAGTTGATCGCGTTGGGCGTCGCCATCTGCGCGGGGATGATGAGGTCGCCCTCATTCTCGCGGTCCTCGTCGTCGACCAGGATGAACATGCGGCCGTTGCGCGCCTCGTCGATGATCTCCTCGGCCGAGACGATCACCGGCCGCTCGTCGTTCGCCGACAGGAACTGTTCGAGCTTCCCGAGCGTGTCGGCGGTCGGGTTCCAGCGCGGTTCGAGGCAATCGCGCAGGGAATTGGCATGAAGGCCGGCGGCGCGAGCGAGCGCGGTACGGCTCATGCGGTTGCCGGAAACGAGATCGCGAACGCGTTCGATGGTGCTCATGCGACTCGCATATCACATCGAAATGTGTCTGTCACATCTTAGTGTGCACCGTCGTCCGCATGCAGGTACGAAAGGCTGGCCGCGGCGCGCAGGATCGCGGCGTTGTCGTGCACGAAGCGCCCCGCAGCCTTGCGCATGGCAAGCGCGAGCGCGGCCTTCGCGACAAGCTCGGCGCTGATCGAACGATAAGCCTCAAAGCGGCCCTGCAAGAAGGCGTCCATCAACGGGCTCGCCAGGATCGCCAGCCGCTCGCCCACGCGGCGGTCGTTGCTGCGTGGCCCCTTGAGCAGCCCTGGGCGCAGGATATCGAGCCGCTTGAACTTCATAGCCTGCAGCTCGCGCTCGACCTCTCCCTTCACCCGCAGGTAAAGCGTCTTCGACCGCGCATCCGCACCCGCCGAGCTGACCGCCACGAGGTTGGAGATCCCCTGCTCCTTGGCCGCGCTCGCGGTCGCCAGCACCAGTTCCTGGTCGACGGCGCGGAACGCCGCCTCGTCGCGGCCCGCCTTCTTCCATGTCGTGCCCAGCGCGCAGACGAGGGCATTCGGCTTGACCGCCTCGAACACTTCGCCCCACTTGTCGGGCTCGGCGACGAACATCTCCATTCGGGCGCCCGGCGGCATCGGAGCCTCGCGGCGGGCGACCGCCACCAGGCGCACGTCGGAGCGCCCGACGCACAGGCGCATGAGCTCGCCGCCGATCAGCCCGGTTGCACCAACCAGCGCGATGCGGACCGGCTCAGACATTGCGCAGGCCTTCCGGCGCGCGCCCGAAGATGCGGGTGCACTGGTCGATCGCGAAGCGGTCGGTCATTCCCGCGATGAAGTCGGCGAGATGGCGGCTGCGATCGGGCTCGCTCGGGGGAAGCGCCGCGCGCCAGCCTTCGGGCAGCGTCGCCGGATCCTGGTCGTAGGCGGCGAACAGGCGGGAGACGATATCCTGCGCCCGGCCAGCGGCCTGAAGCTGGTCCGGATGATAGTACAATCGCTCGTACATGAAGCGTTTCAACACGCGCTCTTCTTCGGCCATTGCCGCTGAGAACGCCGCCAGCGGTCCCTGGAACGCCCGCACTTCGCCGACGCTGCGCAAGCCCTCCACTTTGGCGCGGGTGGTCTCGATCACGTCGTTGACCATCAGGCCGATCCGGCTGCGGATCAATTCGCGCAGGCGCTGGTCGACGCTGGCATCGGGGTAGCGGGCCTCGATCGCGCGGTACTGGTCGGCCAGCGGCTGCAGTTCGAGCAGGTCGTCGAGCAACAGGAATCCGGCGCGCAGACCATCGTCGATGTCATGGTTGTCGTAGGCGATGTCGTCGGCAATGGCGGCCACTTGCGCCTCGACGCTCGGCCAGGCCCCCAGATCGAGCGGGAAAGCGGCGTCGAGTTCGGCCAATGCCCAATTGGGCGCCACGAGCGGACCGTTGTGCTTGGCCAGCCCTTCGAGAACGTCCCACGACAGGTTGAGCCCGACATGCTCGCAATAGGGGCTCTCGAGCCGCATCAGGACGCGCAGCGTGTGGGCGTTGTGGTCGAATCCGCCGCGCTGGGCCATCGCGGCCTCGAGCGCTTCCTCCCCGGCGTGCCCGAACGGCGGGTGGCCGATGTCGTGCGCCAGGCACAGGGCTTCGGTCAGGTCCTCGTCGAGGCCGAGCGCGCGGGCGATCACCCGCCCGATCTGCGCCACTTCCAGGCTATGGGTCAGGCGCGTGCGGTAATGGTCGCCGTCGGGCGCGATGAACACCTGCGTTTTGGATCGCATGCGACGAAAGGCGATCGAGTGGATGATCCGGTCGCGATCGCGCTGGAATTCGCTGCGTGGCCCGCGCGCGCCGGCGCGGGTCTCGGGAAACTCGCGGCCACGGCCCGCGGCGGGATCGGCGGCGAAGGGAGCGAGCGTCATCGGCCATCGGGGGATAGGCAGCGCGAGTCCGCGGGGCAACGGGAACAGGTCCGGAACACCGGAGCCTTGCCCAATAAATCGGGCCGCACATCGCGAAAGATGCGCGGCCCGTAAGGGTGGCCGGCCGGGTGCGACCCGCCAGACCGTGTTATGCCTTGATTCCGTAGCGTTAGCTGGCTGATGTGATCCAATCAACCGCCGCCCGCGCGTGTGCCCGCGTGGAATCGAAAACCGGCAGCACGTTGGCGTCCACATCCACGATCATCGCCAGTTCGGTGCAGGCGAGCACGATCGCGTCGGCGCCGTCCTGTTCCTTATGGGTGATCCAGGTCTTGAGCGCGCGCTCGGCGGACCGGGTCGCCTTGCCGAGCATCAGCTCCTCGTAGATGATCCGGTCGATCTCCGGCACGGCATCCATGTCGGGCGGCAGCAGGTCGACCCCGTGCGCGACCAGCCGTCGGCGGTAGAAGCTTTCGGTCATGACGTTTCGGGTGCCGATCAAGGCCGCGCTTTCGATCTTGGCGGCCTTCATCTCGCGCCCTACGCAGTCGGCAATGTGCAGCACCGGCACGCCGGCCGCCTCGGCCACGCGGTCGTAAACTTTGTGCATCGAATTCGCGCAGATCAGCAGGGCGCCAGCGCCCGCATCGGCCAGGCGCCGGGCGCTGGCCGACAGCACGTCGCCCGCGTGATCCCAACCGCTGTCATCCGCGATCCGGCGCAGATCGGCGAAGTCGAGGCTTTCGATAAGCAAGGGCGCGCTGGCCTCGGGTGAAACCTTGCGCTGCACGCCGCGGTTAATCAGTTCGTAGTAATCGCGGGTCGAGACCCAGCTCATCCCCCCGATCAGGCCCAGCTTGCGCAATATCCCGCTCCCTCGTCGCGACGGCGCGCCATAGGCGATGCCCGCTCGGCGAGGCAAGTCAGGCGGTGGGCGCGGCGGGGGACGGGAGGCCGGCGGCCCAGTCGCGAAGAATGCGCGCGGTGGCGTCGGGCGCTTCTTCCATCGGGAGGTGGCCGATCCCTGGCAGGACTTCCAGCCGCGCGCCGGGAATGTGCCCGGCGAGCCAGCGGCCGGAGGATCGCGGGATGAGATTGTCCTCCGCCCCCCACAGCACCAGCGTGGGGACGCCGAGCCTGGCCAGCGCGGCAGGCGCGAAGGGCTCGTTGGGCAGAGAGAACCGCTTGGCGGTAGCCGCGCGGTTGCCGGGATAGCGCAACAGCTCCCAATAGCGGTCGACTGCCGCGTCGGTGACGACCGCCTGGTTCGACACGCTCTGCCGCAGGCTGCGCTCGATCAGCGAGCGCGGCACGACCTGCCCCATCAGCGAGGCTACACCCGGTGTGCGGGCCAGCGTGAAGCCGATGTTGCCCTTGGCTTCCTCCAGCCGCGGCGCCCCGCCGGCATCGACCAGCACCAGCCCCGCCAGCCGCTCCGGATGCGCGAGCGCGTATTCGAGCGCAATCCCGCCGCCCATCGAATTGCCCGCCAGCACGAAGCGGTCGAGCGCCAGCCGGTCCGCGACGCGCTCCACATCTGCGGCGAACGCCGCGCGGCTGTAGTCGTCGTCCTCGGCCGGCCCGGTCAGGCCGTGTCCTCGCTGGTCGAAGCGGATTATCCGGTAGTCGCCGGCAAGCCGCTCGACCCACGGCCGCCAGGTGTGAAGATCCGCGTTGGAACCGTGGAGCAGCATGATGACGGGTGCATCGCGCGGCCCTTCGTCGCGAAGATGCACGGTCGGGCCGCCGGCGAGTTCGACGAAGCGCGAAGGCGCGGCCCCGTACTTCGCGCGCATCGCCGCCGGATCGGCATCAGGCACGCGGAAGACGAGAAACAGTATTACAAGCAGCGCGATCAGTATCGCAGCGGCCCGGATCAAGCGCTTCATTGCGCCATTCCGGCAATCCAGCGCTCCACTACTTCGACGCCTTCTCGGTCGATCGTCGCCTTGCCCAGTTCGGGCATGGCAACGCCCCCTTCCAGGCTGCGCATGCGGTGGGTGAGGATCGATTGCTCGGGGTGGCCGGGCACCACGTCGTAGAGAAACTGGCCCGCCCCGCGGCCCGCGGCGACCGGGCGCTTCATCACCCCGAGCGCTTTGGGATCGCTCTGTTCCCAGCGCAGGTCTAGGCCCGAGTTCGAAGCCCCAGCGCCCGGGCGATGGCAATGGGCACAGTTGACGTCGAGGTGGGCGCGCGCGACCGCCTCCGCCGGCGCATTTGCGCGATCTTCCCACAGCGGAAACACGCCCGAACTTTCGGGCATGCGATCGAGCGTCCCGGCCTTGTGCTGCGCGCGCAGCCATCCGGGCGCGAGGTTGCGCGCCTTGGGCCCGATCGGCACCACCTTGCCCTCCAGCCCGTGGCATTCCTTGCACTGGTTCTTGTTGGGCACGCGATACTCGATCGCCTCGCCCCCCGGGGTGACGACAGGGACCCGCGCGCCCGCCAGCACCAGCTTCGCCTCGGTCTGCTCGGCATTCCATTGGTAAGGTAGCGCCACCCAGCCGTCGGCGCGGCGCAGCAGGACCCGGGTTTCGATCAGCCGGCGCTCGCCATTCTCCTCGAACGCGAACGTCTTGATGAGCGCGGTGCCGACGGGGAATTCTAGCAGCCCGTCGCCCGCCGAGACGGTCTGCTTGCCAGGGGGCACATAAACGAAACGCAGTTTCTCGGCGCCATCGGAGTAGAGCGGAGTATTGAGGCGATAAGGCACCACGCCTTGGGACGGTACTTGCCGGGCCGGGTCGGCGAAGAAGCCGAATTCGGCGAGCGTCGCGGGCATCGCGCTGCCGGCGATCGCCGCGTCGCTCGGCGTCGGCGCGTCGCGCGCCATCGCCACCGCTGCGGTCAGCAGCGCGAGGCCGAGGATACCCTCGCGGATCACGGGACCAGCCGGCCCTCCAACGCCGCGGGGGCGCCCGCGCCGGCGAGGCTGACGCCGGCGACCGGCGCGGCGACCTTGAGCGATCCCGGTTTGGCGGCGTCCAGCCCCGTACCCTGCGTGGTGAGGTTGAGCGACCATCCTGCGAGCGCAGGGTCGACACGCACGGCTGTGGTGCCATCTTGCGTCAGCCCGTCCCACAGCACCGGCGGCAGCGCGCCGCCGAACGCGGCAAGCAGTTGCTCCCCACCTTCGAACTGCGGATCGTAGCCGCCGCGCTCGACTCGGTTCGCGCCGATTGTCACGTTGCGGGGATAGGGATTGTAGGTCTTGTCATCGAACTGCATCGGATAGGCGACGACCATCACCGGCGCGGTCGGGTTGTCGATGATGGTATTGCCTTCGACCAGCACCCCGTCATTCGCCATCACCATGATCCCGGTGCCGCGGCGCACTCCTGCCACGATGTTGCCGGGAGGTGCGAAGTTGGCGGTAGTGTTGTGGGCTACCAGATTGTTGCGCACCACGGTGTTGCCGCCGCCCATGACTGGCAGATTGGGCAGGTCGAACACCAGGATACCGCCGGTATTGCCGGTTACGAAGTTGGTCTCGACGACTGCATCGCGGCTATTCTCGATCTCGATCCCGGCGACGTTGTGGCGGGCGAGGTTGCCGCGGACGGTGATGCCCTTGGACTGGCCGACGTAGATGCCGGCGTCCGATGCCCCCGAGACCTCGCTGTCGACGATCAGCACCCCGGTACTCTCCACCGGATAAAGCCCGTACGCTCCGTTGGTGGCCTTGGGGCCGCCGGTCCAGGTGACCCGGATGCGCTGGTAGACGATGTTGTCGGCCCCCTTTGACTTGATGCCGTCGCCCTTGGGGTTCTCGATGGCGAAGTCGCGCAACGTCACGCTGTCGCCGGTGACGAGAAACCCCTCGCCGGCACCGTTTTGGGTGGAGAAATCGAGCACGGTGGCATTCATGCCCGCGCCACGCACAGTAACCCCATTCGCGTCGAGACTGAGCCCGTCGTCGATCGCGAAACGGCCCGCTCCCAGCACCACCTCGTCGCCCGGCTCGGCGAGGATCAGCGCCTCCTGCAAGCGAGCCTGCGCCCCGTCGCCAGCGGCGACCTCACGTGTAGCGGCGGAAAGGGGTGAGGCGCTCAGTGCGAGCGCGGCTATCATGATCATCCTCATAGGGCGAGACTGCTGCTGACAGCTCGGTAAGTCAATGAGGGTAGGCCCGCTTGCCAGACTCGCGAATGAAGCGCATTCTCCGGGCGTTACAGCACCGGGGAGCAATGCCATGCGCATCAAGCTACTTGCGGGGGGACTGCTGCTGACGCTTGCAACCCCCGCTCTGGCCGAGAACTGGGATTTCGTGCTGGTCAACAAGACCGGAAAGACGATCAAGCTAGTCGAGGTTTCGCAAACTGGCGTCTCCGACTGGAAGAAGGACAAGCGCGACGAGGATCAGGGGCCAAGCACCATCAAGCCCGGCGAGGACTACACGGTCCACTTCGACAAGGATGCGGGCGTCTGCAAATACGACGTGCGCGTCACTTTTGACGAAGACAGCCAACTGATCTTCCCGGCGTTCGACGCGTGCAAATATGCATTCGGCGACTTCGCGCTGAAAGGCGAGCTGCCGGTGTTAAAGGGCAGCTAGCCCAGGCCCACCGCGCAGATCCCTGCCGAACTAGCAGTCACGGCGATCACTTCGCTGTCTGCCACTCGGCGCACGCGTTCGAGATATTCCGAGATTGTGACCGGCCGCTCGCGCTCGCCGGCGCGGGCCTTCAATGCCTCGAGCTTACGCAACTGGGCGATAGTGAGCCGATCGACCATCCGGCCCGCCATGCACTCGGCGTTCTTGTCCGACAGGCCAGCCTCGACGAGCGCCGAGCGCACGCGGCTCTCCGCGATTTTCTGCACGCACCCGCCCAGCGCCAGCGCCGCGACGAGGATAAGCGCCGCTCGCATCAGTCGAGCGCCTTGACGATATCCTCGACCATCTTCTTCGCGTCGGCGAGCAGCATCATCGTTTGGTCCATGTAGAACACGTCGTTGTCGACCCCGGCATAGCCCACGCCGCCCATGCTGCGCTTGATGAAGAACACCTGCTTGGCCTTGTCGACGTCGAAGACGGGCATGCCGAAAATGGGGCTGGACTTGTCGGTCTTGGCCGCCGGGTTCACCACGTCGTTGGCGCCGATGATGAACGCCACGTCGGCCTGGGCGAACTCCGAGTTGATGTCTTCGAGCTCGAACACCTTGTCGTAAGGTACCTGCGCTTCGGCGAGCAGCACATTCATGTGGCCCGGCATCCGCCCCGCGACCGGGTGAATGGCGAACTTCACCTCGACGCCCTTGTCTTCGAGCTTGTCGGTCATCTCGCGCAGCGCATGCTGAGCCTGCGCCACGGCCATGCCATAGCCGGGAATGACGATCACCTTTTCGGCCTGCTCGAGCATAAACGCGGCATCGGCGGCGCTCCCGGTCTTGTACGGGCGCTGCTCACGCGCCTCGCCGGCGATCGCCGCATCCGCGCCGAACCCGCCCGCGATCACCGAGATGAAGCTGCGGTTCATCGCCCGGCACATGATGTAGCTCAGGATCGCACCGGAGCTGCCGACCAGCGCGCCGGTGATGATCATCGCGGTGTTGTGGAGCGTGAACCCCATCGCCGCAGCCGCCCAGCCGGAATAGCTGTTCAGCATCGACACCACGACCGGCATGTCCGCCCCGCCGATCGGGATGATCAGCAGGAAGCCGATCGCGAACGCCGCGGCGACGATGGCCCAGAACAGCCAGCCCTCGCCCGCGCCGGCGTCGTTAGACACGGCGTAGATCGCCGTGCCGGCGATTATCGCGACAAGCGTGCCGAGATTGATAATGTGCCGCCCGGGCAACATGATCGGCGCGCCGCTCATATTGCCGTTCAATTTGGCGAAGGCGATCACGGAGCCCGAGAACGTGATCGCGCCGATCGCCGCGCCCAGCGCCATCTCGATGCGGCTGACGGCGAGAATGTTGCCGTCCATTCCGAGGATTCCGAACGCGTCGGGATTGAGGAAAGCAGCGACCGCGACAAGCACCGCCGCAAGGCCGACAAGGCTGTGGAAGGCGGCGACCAGCTGCGGCATCGCGGTCATCGCAATGCGCCGCGCGATGATCCAGCCGATCCCCCCGCCGATCGCGATTGCAGCAAAGATTTCAGGCAGCGAGGCGACCTCGTGCGTCACCAGCGTCGTCACCACCGCGATCAACATGCCCGCCATGCCGAAGCGGTTGCCGCGCTGGCTTGTCGCTGGCGAGGACAGGCCGCGCAAGGCCAGGATGAACAGGACGCCCGCCGCCAAATAGGCCAGCGCCACCCACGGGCTGACCGCGTGTGCCGCGTCGGCGACGATCGAGAGGTCGCTCACCCGTTCCGCGGGAAGGGCGCTCACGCCTTCTTCTCCGCCGCGGGCGCCGGCTTATCCTTCTTCTTGTACATGGCCAGCATTCGCGCGGTGACCGCAAACCCGCCGAAGATGTTCACGCTGGCCAGCGCCACCGCGATCAGTCCGAGCCACTTGGCGCTTGGGCTCCCCTCCGCCGCCGCCGCGATCAGCGCGCCGACTACGATCACCGACGAAATCGCGTTGGTCACCGCCATCAACGGCGTGTGCAGCGCTGGAGTGACCGACCAAACGACGTAATAGCCCACGAAGCAGGCGAGCACGAAGATCGACAGGATCGAGATGAAGTCCACTTGCTCAGCCCCCCTTGAGCCGTTCGCTCACCACCGCCCCGCCCCTGGTCAGCCGCACCGCGTCGCCGATCTCCGCGTCGAGAACTGGGCGGCCCTGTTCCTTGTCCCAGAAGGCGGACAGGAAGTTATAGAGATTGCGCGCGTAGAGCGCGGATGCATCGGCCGGTAGCTTGGCAGGGGTGTTGGCGTAGCCGATGATCTTCACGCCGTGCTTCTCGACTACCTGATCGGCCACCGATCCTTCGACATTACCGCCTTGCGCCACCGCCAGGTCGTAGATCACGCTGCCGGGCTTCATGGTCGCGATCTGGGCGTCCGAAATCAGCCGCGGCGCCGCCCGGCCCGGGATGAGCGCGGTGGTGATGACGATATCCTGCTTGGCGATATGGCTCGAGACCAGCTCGGCCTGCGCCGCCTTGTACTCGTCCGACATCTCGGTCGCGTAGCCGCCCGCGCCCTCGCCCTCTATCCCGGCAACGTCCTCGACGAAGATCGCCTTCGCGCCGAGCGACTGGATCTGCTCCCTGGTGGCCGAGCGGACGTCGGTGGCGGAGACCTGGGCCCCCAGCCGCCGAGCCGTCGCGATTGCTTGCAGGCCGGCGACGCCGACCCCCATCACGAATACTTTAGCCGCCTGCACCGTGCCGGCGGCGGTCATCATCATCGGGAAGGCCCGACCATAAACATCGGCTGCGGCGATCACCGCCTTGTAGCCAGCGAGGTTCGACTGGCTCGATAGCACGTCCATGCTCTGCGCCCGGGTGATTCGCGGCATGAACTCCATCGCCAGCGCCTCGAAGCCCGCGCCGGCATAGGCATCGACTCGCTCACGCCTGCCGAACGGGTCGAACACCGCCGCGACCCACGCACCGGGATTGGCGCCGGCCAGTGCCGAGGGTTCCGGGGGCGCAACGCCCACGACGATATCCGCGCCCTCCACCACCTCGACGCCCGCACCGACTTGCGCGCCAGCATCGGTATAGGCGCCATCGGGGATGCTCGCCCTCAGCCCGGCGCCTCTCTCGACCGCCACCGTCGCACCCAGCGCGGCGAACTTCTTCGCCGTTTCGGGCGTCAGGGCGACCCGGGTCTCGCCCGGCGCGGTCTCCTTGAGGACGGCAATCCGCAGCGGGATGACCGTCACTCGGCGATCAGGATGACGATAATCAGCGTCAGGATCGCCAGAGCAGGTACGCTCCACTTCAGCAGGTTGATGAAGCCGCCGTAGGTACCTTGGTGCGCCTTCATGTCGTTGCCGGTTGCCATTGTCTCTCTCACCTCACGAATTTGATTGGCGCGTCTCCTATCGCGCGCCGCGCGCCCGCTCAACCCCGAGGCGGCGGCTTTTCGAGTGGCTTAAGCGGACCTTTACTCCTGTCCCGTATTCGGTCGGTCTGTATCGGGACGGGACACGTGGGACGATGATCGACGGCGAACACCGGCTATTGATGCTGATCGACGACGAACCGGCGCAGAGCCGGCTCATTTCCGCACTCGCCGCGCGCGAGGGCTGGCGCACCCTGGTCGTCGGGGACTCGGAGACGGCCATCGCCACGCTCGGCACGCGGCAAGGCATGCAGCTTTCCGCGATAATCCTCGACCAGTGGGTCCCCGGCGACGAGGCCTGCCGCCTGATCGAAGAATTGAAGGCGCGTCGGCCCGGCCTGCCGATCCTCATGCTAACCGCCAGCGCGAGCCCGCTGCTCGCGGTCGAGGCGATGCGCGCGGGCGCCAACGACTACCTCATCAAGCCCGTCGCGCCCGACCGGCTGATGCAGGCGCTCCGCAGCGCCACCAAGCGCGAGGCGCCGCGCGACGAGCTCCAGCCGCTGACCGAGAAGCTGGGCCAGGTGCTCGACTTCGACGCGATGATCGGCACCGCGCCTAATTTCCGTGCCGCGCTGGCCAAGGCGGCCAAGTCGGCGCGCGGCCACGGCAACGTGCTGATCGAAGGCGAGACCGGAACCGGCAAGGAAATGCTGGTGCGCGCGATGCACGCCGCCTCGCCCCGCGCCAAGGCGCCGTTCCGCCTGATCAACGCCCGCGCCGTTCCCGCCAATTCGATCGAGTCCGTGCTGTTCGGTCACGAGCAAAACGCTTTTCCCGGCGCCTTCGAGCGGCAGGTCGGCGCCATCCAGCAATGCGATGGCGGTACGCTGGTGCTCGACGAGATCGATCGTCTGACGATGGACATGCAGGAGAAGCTCGCCGAGGTCCTCTCGACCGGCGTTGTCCGCCCTGTAGGCGCGCGGCACGGCTTCAAGATCGACGTGCGAGTTCTTTCGGCCAGCAACCTGCCGCTCGGCGCGCTCGGAGACGCCGGCTATTTTCACCCGGCGCTTCACGAGCAGCTCTCGGGCACCACGATCACCCTGCCGCCGCTGCGCGAGCGGACCGGGGATATCCAGGCGCTCGCCCGCCATTTCCTCACCCGCATCGGCGAGCAACCGGGGTTGCGGGCCCTGACCATTACCGACGGGGCGCTGGCGCTGCTGGCCGCGTTCGACTGGCCGGGCAACGTTCGCCAGCTTCAGGCCGTGCTGTTCCGTGCTGCGGTGTTCTGCGACGGCGACGCGCTCACTTCCGACAGCTTTCCGCAGCTATCCGAAATGCTCGGTGAGCCCGTGGAAACCCGCGACCCCCGCCTCGATGGGGTGGGCGTGATGCTCTACACCGACGACGGCAACCTGCGCAGTCTCGAAGAGATCGAGGCCGACGTCATCCGCCTCGCCATCGGCCACTATCGCGGGCGCATGACCGAGGTCGCCCGTCGTCTCGGGATCGGCCGCTCGACGCTGTACCGCAAACTCGGCGACTTGGGGATTGAGAGCGCCGCCTGAGTGAACTAGCGACGCGGCATGCGAAAACTATCGGGCATGCTTTGCGTGGTAACCGGCGGCGCGCGAGGGATTGGCAAGGCGATCTGCGCGGCTTTCGTCGCTGAAGGGGCCCGGGTCGTACTCACGGACATCGACGAGAGCGAGGGCCTCCAAGCGGCGGCCGAACTCGGATGTGAGTGGCATCGGCTCGATGTGGCGAGCGAAGCCGACTGGGATGCCTTCGCGCGCGCCTATCCCGCAATCGACGTGCTGGTGAACAATGCCGGGATTACCGGATTCGAGGACGGTCCCGCGGCGCATGATCCGGAAAACGCCAGCCTGGCCGAATGGCAGCGGGTCCACGCCGTAAACACTAACGGTTGCTTCCTCGGCTGCCGCTACGCGCTTCGGGCGATGAAGGCGAAGGGCACTGGATCGATCATAAACATGTCGTCGCGCTCGGGCCTTGTCGGCATTCCGGGCGCGGCCGCCTACGCGGCGAGTAAAGCGGCCGTCCGCAATCATTCGAAGTCGGTGGCGTTGTATGCCGCGCAGAAGGGCTGGGCCATCCGCAGCAACTCGATCCACCCTGCGGCCGTGTTCACACCGATGTGGGACGCGCTGATCGGCGACGGGCCCGATCGCGAGAAGCGAATGGCGGCGATGGTGTCCGATACGCCGCTCAAGCGCTTCGGAACCGTCGACGAGGTCGCCGCGCTCTGCGTGTACCTCGCCTCGCCGGAAAGCGCCTATATGACGGGTGCCGAGCTCACGCTCGATGGCGGCCTGCTGGCGGGTTCCGCCGCCTCGCCCGGCAGTTAATCCAGCGCCGAAAAGTCGGTCAGCGCCGCGTCGCGCAGACCGCGCCAGACATTGCGCGCCTGCACCGTCTCGGCGACGTCGTGCACCCGGACGAGCTGGATGCCGGCGTCCATCGCCTTGACGGCCAGCGCCACGCTGCCACCCAACCGTTCATGCGCGGCCGCCTCGTTGCTGAGAGCGCCGATCATCCGTTTGCGGCTGGCACCGAACATCAGCGGCTGACCGAGCGCGTGGAATAGTGCCAGCGAGTTGATCAAAGCGAGGTTGTCGGCCAGCGACTTGCCGAAGCCGATACCTGGATCGAGCACGATCTTCTCGCGGGCGACGCCCGCGGCGAGCGCCTCGTCGCGCCGTGCGGCAAGCCAGTCGAACACATCGAACACGACGCTGTCGTAGTCACCGCCGGCGTGGAGGTCCTCGCCAGACCCGGGCGCGTGCATGAGCACCACGGGACAGGCGCGAGCGGTGACCAGGTCGACCATGTTGGGGTCGTGCCGCAACGCTGAGACGTCGTTCGCCATATGCGCCCCGGCATCGAGCGCGGCGTTCATGACCGCCGCCCGGCGGGTGTCGATGCTGATCGCCGCGCCCATCTTCGCGCAGTATTCGACCGCCGGGACCACGCGGGCGATCTCGTCCTCCTCCCACACCGCCGCCGCTCCCGGGCGGGTGCTTTCGCCGCCGATGTCGACCAATGCGGCGCCCGCCTCAAGCATCGCCGCAGCATGCGCGGCGCCTTCCTCGGGCTTTTCGAGGAACTTCCCGCCGTCGGAAAAGCTGTCGGGGGTGACGTTGAGGATGCCCACCACCTGCGGTTGATCGAGGCGGATCGTCCGCTCGCCAAGCTGGAGCGGCGGGTGTGCCGTGCGCAAAGCGCCCCACTGCGCCTCGGCCTCGGCTCCGAGCTCTGCCGATAGCCTGGCGAAGGTCTCGGCGGCGGTTTCCGAAGTGAAGCGGTACCGCTCGACAACGCAGCCCTCGCGCCGCACGAGTGCCGCGAAGCGGTGAGCGTAGACCAGTCCACCGGCGAGGCGGACGGCGTCACCGCCCTCGCTCTGCGGGCTGGCCGCGAGGCCGATGGGCATGATGTAGAGGCGGTCGGTCATATCGAACCCTTAACTCGTCTTTGAAAGCGACGCGAAGCAATCCAGCTCCGAAGCTGGATTGCCGCGCGACCCGTCGGTCGCTCGCAATGATGAGTGGTGAGCCTAGTCTTCCACGCTCAACAGGTAGAGCTGGCGCGCGGCATCGATCGGCTTGATCTCCCCGCCTGTCTCGTAGTGCCAGAAGGCCCAGCCGTTGCAGCTCGGCGCACCCTGGAGGTCCTTGCCGAGGCCGTGGATCGAGCCGCTTTGGGTCTCGTAAAGCAGCGAGCCGTCTGTGCGCACGGTGGCGGTCCACCGGCGGCGCTTGTCGAACACCTGGGTCCCGGGCGGCAGAAGACCCGCCTCGACCAGCGCGCCAAACGCCACCTTGGGCGCGGCGCGCGGGCTTTGCATCGTGGCGAGCGCGCTCTCGTCGAGCGGCAGCTCCTTCTCGATCCGCTTCGTCGCGACCTCGCGGTAGGCGGGCTCGCGCTCGCAGCCGATCCATTCGCGTCCCAGCCGCTTGGCAACCGCGCCGGTGGTGCCGGTTCCGAAGAACGGGTCGAGCACGATGTCGCCCTTTTCGGTCGTCGCGAGCAGCACGCGATAGAGCAGCGCCTCGGGCTTCTGCGTCGGGTGCGCCTTGTGGCCGTTTTCCTTGAGGCGCTCCTGCCCGCCGCAGATCGGGATCACCCAGTCGCTGCGCATTTGCAGTTCGTCGTTGAGCGTCTTCATCGCGCGGTAGTTGAAGTGGTAGCGGCTCTTCTCGCCCATGCTGGCCCAGATCAGCGTCTCGTGCGCGTTGGTGAAGCGGGTGCCCTTGAAGTTGGGCATCGGGTTGGTCTTGCGCCACACGACATCGTTGAGAATCCAGAACCCCAGGTCCTGCAAAATCGCGCCGACGCGAAAGATGTTGTGGTAGCTGCCGATGACCCAGAGCGCGCCGTCGGGCTTGAGCACCCGGCGCGCCTCGCTGAGCCAGGCCCGCGTGAAGTCGTCGTAAGTCTTGAAGCTGTCGAACCGGTCCCAATAGTCGGTCACCGCATCGACATGGCTGCCGTCAGGCCGGTTCAGATCGCCACCGAGCTGCAGGTTGTAGGGCGGGTCTGCGAACACCAGGTCGACGCTGGCGGCCGGCAGTCGCTTCATCGCCTCGATGCAATCGCCCGCCAGAATCCGCCCCAGCGGCAGTTCGACCGGTGCCGCATTCCCGCGCGCACGAGCCCGTGCGGTCTCCAAGACCCCCATCCCGTCAGTTCCCCCTGATTCAACTTATCCACATGGTGAGTCCTCGCGGACTCGCCGTCAAGCGGGGACTTTCGGTCAAGCTCACGAAAACGGAAATTTACTGAGACGGAACAGAAGGTGTCCGTGCCAACCACTTGCTTTAGAAACACTGTCTTCCATGAAGAAGCGAGCAGGTGTTGCGCGAAAGACTCATTTCACAGCCGCTTGCGACGGCAAGCGGGCGGGCGCACAGTGCCCGACGTGACCGCCCCGGGAATCCTCGTTCATGACACTTGAGGTGATCGCGGCGGGCCTTGGGCGCAACGCGACACTATCGATGAAATTCGCGCTTGAGGCGCTGGGCCTTGGCCCATGCCATCACATGACCGAAGTGCTGGCGGACGGCCGCCAGCAGATTCCCTTATGGCTCGCCGCCGCCGAGGGTCGACCCAACTGGGGAGCCATTTTCAAGGGGTTCCGCTCGACCAGCGACTATCCCTCGGCAACTTACTGGCGAGAGCTTGCCGCGGCCTATCCGCAAGCAAAGGTGATCCTGACTACGCGTGACGCCGACGGCTGGTGCGATTCGGTGAAGGAGACGATCTTTCACCCTGCAAGGCGCACGCTATTTCGCGGCATGCCTGTAGGGTCCATGCTGGAAGCGACGATCTTCGACCCCATCGGCCACGATCCCGAGGACCGCACCTTTCTCAAAGAATGGTACACCGCCCGCAATCAGTCGGTTGTTGACGCCTTGCCAGCGGACCGCCTGTTGCCATTTCATCCGCGGGAGGGCTGGGAACCTCTTTGCGCTTTTCTCGGTGTGCCAGTTCCCGAATTTCCGTTTCCCCACGTGAACAGCCGAAGCGAATTCGGCACTGCGCAAGGCCGTCGCGGGACATTCGCCGGCGACCCCGAAACGCACGAACGTGCCGCGCGCCAGTACATCGAGATCATGCGCGGAAAGGCGTTTCAGCGCGCAGCGTAGTCGCTATCGGCGAATCATCGGAAAAGCATCGGTTCTCCATCATGGCCGAACTTCGCGGTGTCCTTCAACTAGGAGGCAGGAGGACATGTCATGGACGATCTCGACCGGCGCAAAGCCCTTGCCGCACTGGGCCTGGTACTCTTGAGCGGATGCGGAGGCGGCGGGACATCGGCGCCCGCACCATCCCAGGCGCTGCCGCCACCTCCTCCGCCGCCACCTCCGCCACCCCCGCCACCCCCGCCGCCGCTGCCTCCGGTTGGCTCACTTGGCACTCTTGGCGTCACGACGGCTCAATCATTCGCTCTGCTGGGTTTCACCGTCCGGGCGAAGCAGGACGGGTGGGACTGGATAACAAACCCGGACACGTACGATTTCGATCCGGGCCTGGGCATGCGATTCTCGCCGCCGTCCAGCCTGATCATGTCGGTGCCCGGCCTGAGCGAGGGGGAACTGATTGCCCATGCCGAATCAGGCAGCGCATTCAATGGCGAGCGCGTCTCCGCCTATTTCGATGCGATAGGCGGCATAGTCGACCTCCGGCGGCCCGTAATCGCCAGTCAGATCGCCCAGCACATGATCAGCGCTTATTTCACGAGCGCGGCCGACCCCACCCAGAAAGATCCCTACTTGAATGCCCAGTTCGGATACGGGGTTGCCTCTCCGCCCAACGCGCTCCCCACCACCGGCACAGGAGTATATCGCCGATCCGATGCCGCGGTCGACGACTTGCGCGTGGATTTCGCCGCGCGCCGGATCACGGGCCTCATCCGCACAGGGTTCTACGGCCAAGGCACAAGTGACTTCAATCTCAAGGACGTAGTTGTTTCCCCGGATGGCACCCGGTTCTCAGGAAAATTCGGACCGGTCGACCCGTCGCTCGACGGCGAGATCGAGGGGATGTTTCTCGGGCCGAAGGGGGAGGAGATCATAGCCCGCACAAAGCTTCTGGTGCCCAATGCAGTATCGCCGGCCATGACGATCTTCGCTCGAAAGAGCGCCTAGGGTAGCATTTGGTCGCACAAACCCAGGCCAACCGCTGGGGAAACGATGTGGGCGGATTTGGCGCTTGCCCGACCGACAAGCGCGGTTCAGCTTTGGCACCGGGTCGCGATGATGGGGGAATCATGGCGCTTGAAGTCATCGGGGCGGGACTGGGCCGGAATGCCACGTTCTCGACCAAGTTCGCACTGGAGCATCTGGGCTTCGGACCTTGCCACCACATGGCCGAAGTCTTCGCCGACGCGCGCCGGCAGGTGCCGCTGTGGTTGGGCGTGATCGCCGGGCGTCCCGACTGGGACGAAGTGTTTCGCGGCTTCCGCTCGACGACCGACTACCCGGCGTGCAGCTACTGGCACGAGCTTGCCGACTATTATCCGCAGGCCAAGGTGGTCCTCACCGTGCGCGATCCCGATAGCTGGTTCGAGTCGGTCAGCGAAACCATCTTCTCCGAAGCGATGCAGGGCGGGCTGCGCGGAAGCCCAGCAGGCGACATGATGCAGGGCGCCATCTTCGCCCATTTCGGCGGCGGCGATATCACCGATCGCCGGTTCATGACCGACTGGTACACCCGGCGCAATCAACTGGTGATCGATGCTATACCGACCGAACGGCTGCTGGTTTTCCACCCTAAGGACGGCTGGGAACCGCTATGTCGCTTTCTGGGCGTTGCCGTTCCCGAAGAGCGCTTTCCAAGGGTAAACAGCCGGGATGAGCTCCAGCAGGCCAACGATGAGGCCGGCGGGTTGCAGCCCGATGCCGCTTCCGCGGAAGCGTTCGGAAAACGGTATATCGAAGAGCTCCGCGCGAAAGCCTTCGCCTAGGCGAAGGCGAGCCCGCTCTGGGCCACAGGCGCGAAGCTGCGCCGATGGAGCGGACACGGGCCGTGCTCGACAAGCGCCCGCAGATGCTCGGGCGTCGAGTACCCGACGTTGGTCTGCCACCCGTAATGCGGGTGTGCCTTGGCGTGCTCCCGCATGATGCGGTCGCGCCATTCCTTGGCGACGATGCTCGCCGCACCGATCGCAGGCTCCCTGGCGTCGCCGCCGACGATGGGCTTGGCCGCCCACCGCCATTCAGGCCGCCGCCCGTGCGGGGTGAGGTTGCCGTCGACCAGCACAAGCTCGGGGTCGCACTCCAGCACCTCGGCCAGCCGAGCGACCGCGATCGTCATCGCCAGCATGGTCGCATGGAAGATGTTGAGCCGATCGATCTCATCGACCTCGACCACTCCCACGGCCCAAGCGCAGCGACGGCGGATCGCAGCGTCGGCGCGCGCCCGGCTTTCGGAACATAGCTTCTTCGAATCGTCGATCCCCGCGGGGCGGGGCTTGCACAGCGCGACCGCAGCGGCGACAACCGGGCCAGCCAGTGGGCCCCGGCCGGCCTCGTCGACACCGACGACGAGGGGCGATAGGCCGAAAGATGGATGAGGAGTTCCTGCGAACATGTTGACCAAGCGACCGACCCTATTCGCGCTTCTATCCACCGCCGCGCTCGCGCTTTCAAGCTGCGGCGCGCAGGCCACCGGGGACAGCGCTGTGGATGCGCGCTCGACACCGGCCCCCACCGCCGAAGCGGGGGCGCCGTTCGCGGTGACCCAGCATAGCGCATTCAACGAGCCGTGGGCGGCCGCCTTCGCCCCCGGTACCAACGTGCTGTTCGTCACCGAGCGCAGCGGGACAATGAAGTTTGTCGATCTGCCCAGCGGGCGTCTCGGAACGGTAAGTGGCGTGCCCAAGGTCGACTACGGCGGCCAGGGCGGCCTCGGCGACGTGGCTTTCCTGCCTAGCGAGCGTAGCGCGACGCTCGACCGGCGGACGATTTATCTGACCTGGGCCGAAGCCGGCGACGGCGATACCCGCGGCGCGGTTGTCGGGCGCGGCCAGCTAGCGTGCGAGGAAGCCGACGCTTGCCGCATCGAAGGCATGACGGTGATCTGGCGGCAGGCCAAGGTCACCGGACGCGGGCACTATTCGCACCGGATCGTCTTCGCGCCCGACGGCAAGACGATGTTCGTCGCGAGCGGCGACCGGCAAAAAATGGACCCCGCGCAGGACACTTCGAACAACCTGGGCTCGATCGTCCGGCTCAATCTCGACGGCACCCCGGCGAGCGGCAACGCGTTCGTGGGGCAAGCTGGCAAGGCGCAGGACATCTGGTCGTGGGGCCATCGCAACATCCTCGGCCTCAAGTTCGACTCGTCGGGGCGGCTGTGGGACCTCGAGCACGGTCCGGCTGGCGGCGACGAGTTCAACCTCGTCCGCAAGGGCACGAACTACGGCTGGCCGGTGGTCTCCGAAGGGGACCATTACGACGGCAAGGTAATCCCGCCGCACTCGACCCGCCCCGAATTCGCCGCACCCGCGATCGCCTGGAACCCGGTGATCGCGCCAGGCGACTTCATCTTCTACTCGGGCAAGCTGTGGCCCCAGTGGAAAGGGCAAGCGCTGATCGCGGCGATGAGCCCCGAGGGCGTGGTGCGCGTGGGAATCGACGGGGAGAAGGCAACCGAGCTCGCCCGTTACCCGATGGAAAAGCGCATCCGCGAGATCGTCGAGGGCCCCGACGGCGCGATCTGGCTGCTGGAGGACAAGGCCGGCGGCCGGCTGCTCGAGCTCCGCCCGGCCCGTTAACGCTCGACAGCGGGGAGGCGGGTCCTTATCGGCGCGCGCCCAATGCCGAGCATCGTGCCCCTCTCCACGGTCGACCCGCAGCAGATCGAGCAATTGCTCGACGCCGCGTTCGAGCCCGAGCGCAAGCAGCGCACCTCGTATCTCATTCGGGGGGACGCCGAGCCGCTGCCCGCGCTGAGCTTCGCAGCGCTCGACGACGACGACTGGCTGGTCGGCGCGATCCACGTCTCGCCGGCGGCCCTCACCGACCCGCAAGGCCGCGCACATCCGCTGCTGATGGTCGGGCCGGTGGCCGTGCTGCCGGCGCATCAGGGCGAAGGATACGGCAAGGCGCTGATGGCCGCCGCGCTGGGAGCGATCGATCCGGCGGCCCCGCTGCCGCAAGTGCTGATCGGCGATGCCTCGTACTACGGCCGCTTCGGCTTCGAAGAGACGCCGCGCGGCTGGCACTGCCCCGGGCCCTGGGAACCGGGGCGCCTGCTGGTCCGCTGCGACAACCGCGCGACCTTGCCGCCCGACGGCATGCTGGGTCCCTGGCCGCCCCGCTTGGCGAACTGACGCACATCTGGCATCGCCGCGCCGATGCCCTACGACCCTCCTCCCGAGATTGCCGGACTGTCGCTGGCCGAGCTCGCCGAGGCGGTCGAGGCACGCAAGCTGCCGCCGGTCGAGCAGTGGTCGCCCTCTAACGTGGGTGACAGCCATATGATGATCCTCGCCGACGGGACCTGGACCCACGAAGGCAGCCCGATCGCCCGCCCGGCAATGGTTCGCGCCTTCGCCTCGCTGCTGATGCGTGACGCTGAGGGGCACTGGCTGGTGACCCCGGTGCAGAAGCTGTCGATCGCGGTCGAGGACGCTGGCTTCGTCGCCATCGATGTGACCGCGAAGGACGGCGCGCTCGCTTTCCGCCTGAACACCGACGAGATCGTCATCGCCGGGGCGGAGCATCCGCTCACGCCGCGCGGCGATGTCGAAACGCCGGCGCTATACCTCGCCGTCCGCCGCGGCTGTGAGGCCCGGCTCAACCGATCGACTTACGAGCAGCTGGCGCTGCTGGCGGATGCCGACTGGAAGGTGACAAGCCAGGGCCAAAGCTACTCGCTGGTGCCCGCATGAACACGCTGTTCGACCGCCTCGCGAAGGTGTTCGAGGCGGGGCATTCGCGCGACGTCGAACTGCTCACCGACGCGATGGCGCCAACGCAAGATCTCCACGCCGCGGCAGTTCTGATCGCGGTGACCGATCGGCCGGAGCCGGGCGTGCTGCTGACCCACCGCCCCGAGACAATGCGCAAGCACGCCGGCCAGGCGGCCTTTCCCGGTGGACGGCTCGATTCGGGCGAAGATGCGGTCGCCGCCGCCCTGCGCGAGGCGCACGAGGAGCTCGGCCTCCATCCCCGCCACGTGCAGGTGATCGGCACCACCGACCCGTTCCGCACCCGCACGGGGTTCGACGTCACCCCGGTTCTCGCCGTCATCCCGCCCGACCTGCCGCTGGTACCCAACCCCCACGAGGTGGCCGAGTGGTTCGAGCCGCCGCTCGCATACGTGCTCGATCCCGCCAACCAGGTCCCGCGCACGGTCGAGTGGGAAGGCGCGCCGCGCACCTACTTCGAGATTGTCTGGCAGCAGCATCGCATCTGGGGGATCACCGCGGCGATCATCGGCAACCTCTCACGGCGGCTCGAACTGGCGGAACTGTTCGATGGCTGAGCTGCCCGCGGCCGCATGGACGCGGCGCCCCGAACTGGCGCGGCTCGTTTCCGCGCTGGGAGCTGGCAATGCGCGCTGGGTGGGCGGCGCCGTGCGCGACACGCTGCTCGATCACGAAGTGCACGATATCGACGCGGCGACCCCGCTCCCGCCAGCCGAAGTGATCGGCCGGCTCGATGCCGCGGGCATCCGCACGATCCCCACCGGCATCGATCACGGCACCGTCACCGCAATCCTCGAAGGGGGCAACGTCGAGATCACCACGCTGCGCAAGGACGTCTCGACCGACGGCCGGCGCGCCACGGTTGCGTTCGCCAACGACTGGCGGGAGGATGCCGCGCGGCGCGATTTCACCATCAACGCGCTCTATGCCGACCCCGCCACGCTCGAGGTGTTCGACTATTTCGGCGGGCTCGACGACCTGGCCGCGCGACGCGTGCGGTTCATCGGCGACGCCCGCCAGCGGATCCGCGAGGATTACTTGCGCATCCTGCGCTATTTCCGGTTTCAGGCACGCTTCGGCGCGCAGCTCGACGCCGCTTCCGAGGAGGCCTGCGCCGAGCTAGCCCCCAGCCTAAAGGGCCTCAGCCGCGAGCGCGTGGGGTGGGAACTGCAGAACCTGCTCTCGCTACCCGATCCGTCCCCTACCCTGGCGCGAATGCGACAGCTGGGCGTGCTCCAGGTAATCCTCCCCGAGTGCGGCAAGCACGAAGTCGAAAAGCTCGTCGGGTTGATCGCGGCCGAGGACGCGGCCGGCCTCCCGCCCGACGCGATCCGCCGTCTCGCCGCGCTGCTGCCGGCTGTACCGCCAGTGGCCGAAACCGTGGCCGCACGGCTTAGGCTATCGAAGAGCCAGCGCGGGCGCCTGGCCTGCGCGGCGGCGCGGGACATGCGCGACGGCGACGATCCGCGCGCGCTCGCCTGGGCGGTGGGCGTGCCGTGCGCGGTAGACCGCCTGCTGCTCACCGGTGGCGATCCCGCCGTGCTGGCCGGGTGGGAGGTGCCCCGGCTTCCGCTCAAGGGCGGCGAAATCGTCGCCCGCGGCATCGCGGCCGGGCCGGATGTGGCGAGGCTGCTGCAGGCGGTGGAACAGCGCTGGGTCAAGGAAGGCTTTCCGGGGCGCCAGCGGGTCGAACGCCTGCTCGACGAGGAACTCGCCCGCCGCAGCTGAGCGGAGACCGTCCCGCAATATCTTCGTTTCACCGCAGAACGATTGCGGCGGTTTTGTGACCGATATTAGCTGGCCCCTAACCGAAGGTAATCTGCAAAGCAGAGCCCTCGGGTCGCGGAACGGGTCGGAGGCGTCGAGCGCTCTTCGGCCCGTTTTACGTTTCAGAACTTGTTGTCCTTGGGGAAGCCGCGCGGGGGCAAGCGTCCGGCGGCGCCGCGCGCGACCTTCCATTGCCAGACATCGTCTTCGGTCCGGGTCCGCCCGCTCTCGCCGCCCATCGCCCAGCTCAGGCCGTCAGCTAGGGTGAAGGTGATAGCGTCGGCCAGCCCGCCGTCACGGTAACGCTGCAGGGTCACCCCCTGCCCGCGGCTGAGGATCGGCACTTCCTCGAGCGCGAACACCACCAGCTTTCGGTTGTCGCCGACGACCGCGACGTGATCGTGCGCGGCCGCGATCTCGCGCACCGCAACGAGTTTCTGCCCCTCTTTCAGGTTCACTACCTGGCGGCCCTTGCGGGTCTCGGCGAGCAGTTCGTCGGTCTCGGCGGCGAAGCCCTTGCCGCTCGTCGAGGCGAGCAGCAGCTGGCCCTTCGGCTTGTGCACCATCGCCGCGATTACCTGCGCTTCGGAATCGATGTCGAGCATGGTCCGCAGCGGCTCGCCGAACCCTCTGGCGCCCGGCAGCTTGTCGGCGCCGATGGTGAAGAAGCGCCCGTCGTCGGCCGCGAGCAGCAGCTTGTCCGTAGTCTGCGCATGGAGCGCCAAGGCGGGTCCGTCGCCTTCCTTGAACTTCCAGTCCTGGTCCAGAGGCAAGTGCCCGCGCGCGGCGCGAATCCAGCCCTTGGCCGAGAGGATGACCGTAACCGGCTCCTTCTCGATCATCGCCGACGGATCGTATTCGACCGTCGGCGCCGCCTCGGCGATGGTCGTGCGGCGGCGGCCGAGCGGGGTGTCTTCGGCGTATTCCTTCCGCAGATTGGTGAGGTCGCGCTTCAATCGGGTGCGTTGGCGCGCCGGGCTTTCGAGCAGCTTGTTGAGCTCGTCCTGCTCTTTCAGCAGCTGGTCGTGCTCGCGCCGCAGCTCCATTTCCTCGAGCTTGCGCAAACTGCGCAGGCGCATGTTGAGGATAGCCTCGGCCTGGCGGTCGGTCAGTTCGAACTCGGCCATCAGCACCGGTTTGGGCTCGTCCTCGGCGCGGATGATCGCGATCACCCGGTCGAGGTTGAGGAAGGCGATGATGTAGCCTTCGAGCAGCTCCAGCCGGCGGGCGATCTGCTCTAGCCGGTGGCGGCTGCGGCGCTGGAGGATGTCGATCTGGCTGGCGACCCAGTGCAGCAGGACTTCCTTGAGCCCCATCACCATTGGCGTGCGGCGGATATCGCCATCGGGCCCGGGCTGCGCGTCGAGCACGTTGAGATTGAGCCCGAAGCGGGTCTCGAGATCGGTCAACTTGTAGAGCGATTCCTTGAGCAGCTCCGGATCGACGTTGCGGCTCTTGGGCACGAAAACGATGCGGATTTGCTCGTCGCTCTCGTCGCGCACGTCCTCGAGGATCGGCAGCTTGCGGTCGGCGATGAGCTGGGCGACCTGTTCGATCAGCTTGCTCTTGGGCACCTGGTAGGGGATCTCGCTGACGACGAGCTGCCACTGGCCGGCGCCGAGCCGCTCGACGCCCGCCTGCTGGTCGGCCGCGTCCTTCGCTTCGGCGGCATGGAACCGCGCGCGGATGCGAAACGATCCGCGGCCGGTTTCGTAAGCGGCGGAGATGGTCGCCGCGCTATCCACCACCAGCCCGCCGGTGGCGAAGTCCGGCCCATGGAACAGCTCCATCAGCCGCGCGTGCTCGGCGTGCGGGTTGTCGATCAGCTCCAGCGTCGCGTCGAGCACTTCTGCGACGTTGTGGCTGGGGATGTTGGTCGCCATGCCGACGGCGATTCCGCTCGATCCGTTGGCGAGCAGGTTGGGGAACAGGCCCGGGAAGATCTCGGGCTCTTCTTCCTCGCCGTTGTAGGTCGGGATGAACTCGACCGTGCCTTCGTCGAGCCCCTGCATCAGCAGCAGCGCGGTACGCGTCAGCCGCGCCTCCGTGTAGCGATAGGCGGCGGCGTTATCGCCGTCGATGTTGCCGAAGTTGCCTTGCCCCTCGACCAAAGGATATCGGAGCGAGAAATCCTGCGCGAGGCGGACCATCGCGTCATAGACCGACTGGTCGCCGTGCGGGTGGTACTTGCCAATTACGTCGCCGACCACGCGCGCGGATTTCTTGAACGCGTCGGTGGGGTTGAGCTTCAACTGTCGCATCGCCCACAGCAGGCGCCGATGCACCGGCTTCAGCCCATCGCGCAGGTCGGGCAGCGAGCGCGCCGTGATCGTGGAGAGCGCATAGACGAGATACCGCTCCGACAGCGCGCTGTCGAACGGGGCGTCGACGATGAGGTCGAACGGGTCTTTCTCGCTGTCGATCACGTCGGCCATGCGCCGCCCCCTAGCAGCGCGGCGGCTCCGCGCTCAACGCCTCTCCCTGTGGCTGTCCCCCGCGACTAGCGGAACCGACCGAGGCCGCTTGCATTATGGCCAAAATGAGGCACAATTGCGGCGGGAATGGGGCGTGAGAGGAGAGTGAAATGAAAAACAGTTTTCTTTTCAGCTGTGTAGCCGTGCTGGCTTTGACTGCTTGCGGGCAGGAGAAGCAAGGCGGCGAGATGTCTGAGGCCATGGCTGGGGCGTCCGCCGACGCCGCCGCAACGCAGAGTGTGCCCGAATCCCGCGAAGCGGCGAGCGACACCACGGTCGCCAATGACCTTCCGCCAATCCCTGCGGGCATGCCCCAGTTGGCCTACGATTACGGCATGGCCTTCGAACTTGAACCCGCCGGTATCGGCAAGCTGATGCGGCGCCACGCCAACGTTTGCGAGCAGCAGGGTCCCGCCTCGTGCCGCATCGTCGGCATGGATCTTTCGGGCCGCGCCCAGGACGATGATGTGCGCGGCAAGCTTTCGCTGGCGGTCGCCTCCAACCACGCACGCGCGGTGACCGCGCTGCTGGAAGACGAAGCGGCCGACGCTGGCGCTGAAATCGCCTCTTCCACCATCGGCAGCGAAGAAGTGTCCAAACAGATTGTCGACACCGAAGCGCGCATCCGGACGCGCGAGGAACTGCGAGATCGGCTGCTCGAGGTCCTGCGCACCCGCAAGGGCAGCGTGCAGGAACTGGTCGAGGCCGAGCGCAGCGTGGCGACCGTCAACGAGGAGATCGATCAGGCGCGCTCTTGGCTGGCCGAGACCAAAGGACGCGTCGCGTTCAGCAAGCTCGACATCGACTACGCGCCGCCCTCGGGCGCCGCGAGCGAGTTCACTGCGCCGGTCAAGGGCGCGCTGGGGGCGCTGGGCGGCATCTTCGGCGGTCTGGCTGCGGTCCTGATCGTGCTGCTTGCTCTCGCGCTGCCGATAGGGGGTGCCGTCGCCGCCTTCGTGACCGTCCGCCGCAAGCTGGCGTCTACGTCCACGAACTAGTTCGCCCGCCCGCGCCGTCACCTACGGCGCGGGCCGGTGCGTCACGCCTGCCTCACGACTTGGCCTTTTCCGCCGCGATCCACTCGCGCACGCGGCGGTCGAGCAGCGTCAGAGGCAGCGAGCCGGCGCCGAGCACCGCATCGTGGAACCCGCGGATGTCGAAGCGCTTGCCGAGCGCCTTTTCCGCCTCCGCACGTAGCGCGAGGATCCGCAGTTCGCCGACCTTGTAAGTGGTCGCCTGGCCCGGCCAGACGATGTAGCGGCGCACTTCGTTGCGCACGGTTTCGAGCGGCGTGGCCGAATTGGAGCTGAAGTAGGCGATCGCCTGATCTTCGGTCCAGCCCTTCGAGTGAACTCCGCTATCGACCACCAGACGGATCGCCCGCCACAGTTCGTTGCTCAGGCGGCCGAAGTCCGAATACGGATCGGTGTAGGTGCCGGGCATCTCCTTGGCGAGCTTCTCCGCGTAGAGCCCCCAGCCCTCGATATAGCTTCCGTAGAACGCCCGCTTCTGGAACTCCGGCACACCGGCCAATTCCTGCGCGATGGAAAGCTGCATGTGGTGGCCGGGAAGCGCCTCGTGGTAGGCGATCGCCTCCAGCACGTTCTTGGGCATCGCCGTCATGTCCGCGAGGTGGGCGTAGTAGATCCCGGGCCGCGAGCCGTCCGGCGTGCCCGTGCGGTAGTGTTGGGCTCCGCCCGCCTGCTCGCGGAACGGTTCGACCCGGCGCACCTCGAGCGCTGCTTTCGGAAGCAGGCCGAAATACTGCGGCAGCTGGCGCTCGATGCGGCGGATCGCCGCGTCGGCCTCCGCGATATACTGCTTGGCACCATCGTCGCCTTGCGCGAAATAATTGTCGGGCTTGGTCCTGACGTGCTCGAAGAATGCCTTGAGATCGCCCTTGAAGCCGACCTTACGCTGGATCGCCTCCATCTCCTTGTGGATGCGTTTGACTTCGCTCAAGCCCAGGCGGTGGACCTCATCGGGCGTCATCTCGGTCGTCGTGCGGCTGGTCAAGGATTGCGCGTAAAAGGCCGCGCCATCCTTCAATGCGCCGACCCCGGTGGCGACCGCCGCAGCATTGGGGCGATCGGCTTCGAGGAAAGCGATCAACTCCTTGTATCCGTCCGCGTACCCGTCCCTCAGCGCCTCGGCGAGATAGGCGGTGAGCGCCGCGGCATCCTCGCTCGAAATCGCGTTCTTAGCAGCGAGCGCGGCGATCTTGGCTTTGCCGTCGGCCCAGATCGCGTTGTCGGCTCCATCATCGAACGGCGCGCCGGCGGAAAGCCTGCGCGCTTCGGCGGTGGCGATGTCGTAAGCGAAATAGGGCGGTCGGACGCCATTCGCGGCTCGGTCCCGCGCGATCTCGGTGAGCTGGCTCATCGCCCGGCCGATTCCGGAAACCCGGCTGATATAGTCGACCATGTCCTGGCGCGTATCCACCCGGTGCTGCGACATCAGCAGCGAGGGCAGCGCCGCGTGGACGCCCTGCATCTGGGTGAAGACGTAGTTGCTGTCGCGGAAGCGCCGCCCGGCGGCCGCTTGCTCGTAATTGCTCACCCAGATGTCGTACGACAGCTTGTCGCTGGGCGAGAGGCTGCCGTAATCGAAGCTGCGCTTCAGTTCATCCACGGTCGCCTTCTGCCAGGCGAGCTGGGCGTCGGCCGCCGCGAGCGAGAAATCGTCGATCTCGCCGTAGCGCTCTTTGCGGCCGAGGCCCGTCAGCGAGAGCGGGCTCATCTGCAGCTGCTCTTCGTACTTCGCGTCGAACCAGGCCTTGAGCCGGGGATCGCGCGCTTCGGCGTTGGCGGTCTGGGCCCACGCGGGCGAAACGCCGGCTCCGAGTGAGACCGGAGCCGCGGCCAGCAGAAGAGCAAGAACCAGGCGCATGCGAATCTTCCCTCGAAGGCAATGACCGACCGGCGTTTACCGGCCTTTTGCGATTGGCCCAGCGGTTTATGCGCGCCGGTTCAGACCCGCCGCATGTCCCGCGCCTCGGCGGGCACGCGCACGGCGAGCCCGTCGAGATTCGACGTCAGTTCTATCTGGCACGACAGGCGGCTGGTGCGCACCGCCCCGGCGGCGAGGTCGAGCATGTCCTCTTCATTTTCGCTCGCGGGCGGCAGGCGGTCGAACCATTCGGGCGCCACGATCACGTGGCAGGTCGAGCACGCCATCTGCCCTTCGCAGGTGCCCTCGAGCGCGAGCCCCTTGGCCTGGCCCAGCCGCAACAGGTTGTCGCCCGGCTCGGCTTCCGCTTCGACCAGGGCGCCGCGCGGATCGGTGAAGGTGACGCGGATCATTGCGCCTCCGCCGCGGCGTTGATCAGCGCGGCGGCCTGCTCGATTTCGGCGAGCGTGGTGTAGCGGCCGAAGCCCAGTCGGATCGAGCTTTTGGCCTGCTCGTCGGACAGGCCGATCGCCCGGAGCACATGGCTCGGGCGCCCAGAACCGCTGGCGCAAGCGCTGCCAGCGGAGAACATCACCTCGCGGCAATCGCTCATCAGCCGGGCCACATCGAGACCCTCACGGCAAAGGTTGAGGTTGCCGTGCCAGCGATTCTCCGCGCTACCGTTCAATTCCCACCCGTCGAACAATTGCCGCGCGCGATTCCACAACGATTCAACATGCTTCGCGTCCCGATCAAGCGCTTCATTCGCAAGCGCGGCGGCCGCCCCGAACCCGGCGCAGAGCGCGGGGCTGAGGGTGCCGGAACGGTATTCCTCCTGCAGCCCCCCGGTGATCTGCGGCGTCAGCTCGACCCCGTCCCGCACCCACAACGCTCCGATTCCCTTGGGCCCATAGACCTTGTGCGCGCTCACCGCGACGAGGTCCGCGTCGGCAATCGGCATCTTGCCGAACGACTGGACCGCGTCGCACAGGAACAGCGCGCCCGCCTCCCTCGCCCGCGCCGCCCACTGTGACGTCGGCTGAACCGTCCCGATCTCGTTGTTCACCTGCATTACGGCGACGAGGCGCGTGCCCGGGGCAAGCTCGGTGTCGGGATCGGTCAGGCCATCGCTGTCGACCGGCAACTCGTAGGCATTGCCCAGCGCCTGCGCGGTATCGCGCACCGCCGCATGCTCGATCGCGGAGTAGGCGACCGGGCCCGCGCTTCCGCAACCGCGCATCGCAAGGTTGACCGCCTCACACGCGCTGCCCGTGAAGATCACCCGTCCTCCGGGGGGCATCAGCGCGGCGACCTGCTCGCGCGCGACCTCGACCGCCGCCTTCGCCCCACGCCCCGCGCGGTGTGAGGAGTGGGGATTGCCAAAGCCTTCGCTCTCCGGCCCGCCGAGCCAGCGCATCATCGCCTCGCGCGCTTCGGGAGCGAGCGGCGTGGTCGCCTGGTAGTCGAGGTAGATTATCATCCCTTTCCCCGTGCCATGGCGAGCCAGGTTTCGCAAAACCGCTCCACCTCGGCGCGGGTGGTGGTCCAGCCGAAGCTGACCCGGATGGTGCGATCGGCGATCTCGTCGGCAAGTCCCATCGCGGTCAGCACATGGCTGCGCTTCATCGTTCCCGACGAGCAGGCCGAACCCTGGCTGAGGGCGATCCCTGCACCGTCGAAGCGCATGAGCTGCGCCTGCGCCGATATTCCCGGCATGGCGATCGCCCGGATGTAGGGCGTCGGATCGGACAAGCGGTCCGCCAGCCATTCCCCGCCGAGCGCGCGTACTTCCGCGGCAAACGCATCCAGCGGCTCGAGAACTGCAGGATCGACATAGGGTTCGCCGCATGCCTCCAGCGCGGCGACCATTCCCAGCACGCCCGGCAGGTTCTCGGTCCCCCGGCGATAGCCGCGCTCCTGCCCTCCGCCGGGATGCAGCATCGCATAGTCCTTGACCAGCAACGCCCCCGCCCCGACGGGCCCGCCGAATTTGTGCGCGGCGACGATCGCCATGTCCGCCATCTGGGGCAGCTCGAACTTCCCGGCGCTCTGCGCGCAATCGACCAGCAACAGGCCGCCGTTATCGTGGACCACCTCCGCCGCGAAGCCGATGTGCTGGCGATTGCCGGTCTCGGAATTTACGTGCTGCACCGCCACCAGCGAGCGGTTCTCCGGATCATCGACCAGCAGATCGGAGGGCCGGCTTTCGTCCGAGAGCGCCACGACATCGGCAGCGCCGTCGCCGCGCACGGGCAAGGTCCATTCCGGGCGATCTCCGCGCAGGACCGCATCGTGCTCGACCGCGCTGGCCACGTCGTGCACCGCGTTGGCGGCATCGAGCGCCAGCGCCGCCGCCTCGCTCGCGCCGGAGGTAAAAATGACCTCGCCCTCCCAACCGAGCGCGAGCTTGAACCGCTCCCGTGCGTCCTCCAGCGCAGCCCGCGCACGGCGGCCTTCGCTGTGCGGGCTCGACGGATTGGCCCATAGCGCGAACCCCTGCTGCATCGCCGCGCACGCTTCCGGGCGCAGCGGCGTGGTGGCCGCGTGGTCGAGATAGATGCGGGGATTTGTCACGATTGCGATTTTCGCCTTCGCGCCTATATAGCCGCCCACCCGCGGGGCGCCAGCCGGCAGCCTCGTGCCCAGCTCGAACTAGGTCGTTTCATGCCTCAAGTGATCTTTCCCGGCCCCGAAGGCCGCCTCGAAGGCCGTTACAGCCCGGCTCCGCGCCCACGCGCGCCGGTGGCAATGATCCTTCATCCGCATCCCCATGGCGGCGGCACCATGAACGACCGGATCGTTCAGCGGCTCTACAAGACTTTCGTGGACCGCGGGTTCGCGACGCTGCGGTTCAACTTCCGCGGCGTCGGCCGCAGCCAGGGCAGCTTCGACAACGGGGTCGGCGAGCTGAGCGATGCGGCAAGCGCGCTCGACTGGGTGCAATCGATCCACCCCGAAGCCCAGACGACCTGGGTCGCCGGGGTCAGCTTCGGCGCACTCATCGGCATGCAGTTGCTGATGCGCCGCCCGGAAGTGCGCGGTTTCATTTCGGTATCGGCGCCGGCGAACATGTACGACTTCAGCTTCCTCGCGCCCTGCCCCGCGAGCGGCATCTTCGTCCACGGCGCGCAGGACACCGTCGTCCAGCCGAGTTCGGTCGGCAAGCTGGTGGAAAAGCTGCGCACGCAGCGGCACATCACGATTCACCACGACGAGATTCCGCGGGCGAACCATTTCTTCGAGCACGAAGTCGAGGACATGATGCTGTCGGTCGACAAGTATCTCGATTTCCGCCTCTCGCCGGACTGCCCCATTCGCTGATTCGATTTTGTCGGTAGCTCTCCGCAACGCGATTGCACTTGCGGAACGTATGTAACGTTGTAACATTGCCTATCGGGAGAGGAGACTCGATATGGCATACCTTCAGCACACGAGTTGGAAAGATCGCCCGGGAGCAGTTGCGGGAGTGATCGGGATACACGCGCTTATCGGATATGCGCTGGTCACCGGACTTCAATTCACCGGGGTGATCGAAGTGGACCCGCCCTTCGTCGGCAAGACCTACACCGATCCTATACCTTTGCCGCCGCCACCCCCTCCGCCGACACCGAAAGCGAGCACCGAGGCGATCATAGAGCGGCCGATCGTCACGCCCAAGCCGATCATCGACGTCAGCCCGGTGAGGCCAATCGTCGACACGACCGATGTCATCCCGCAGAGGGACAATGTGATCACCAAGGTGATCCCCCAACCAACGCCCGCCTTCACACCAGCGGCCCGGCCGACCTCGGATCCGGTTGGAGCGCGTCCCAAAGGCAATCCCGGCAAGTGGGTGACCGTCGACGACTACCGCTCCAGCTGGATCAACCGCGAGATGGCCGGCACGGCCCGATTTCGCCTCGAGATCGGGGCAAGCGGCCGAGTCGAAAATTGCACCATCACCGCTTCGAGTGGCCATTCGGAACTCGACAAAGCGACCTGCGCGCTGGTCACCCAGCGCGCACGGTTTGATCCGGCCAAGGACGAGAGCGGCGCGAAGGTATTCGGAAGCTACAACAACTCGGTGCGTTGGGAATTGCCTGAGTGATTCTGACGGCGAAGGGCAGGCCTTAAATCCTAGCGGTCGCCCAGCTGCCCAATCGGTGAGCGCCCTTTGCCGTCGGGCAGCGTCCATATGCCGACGTTCACGACCGCGATCACAGCGAGCACCAGCATGAGCATAGCCTGGCGCCGCATGCCCGGCTTGCGCCAGAGATAGATGGCACCGAGCACCAGCGCGAAGGCGGCCAGCACGAGCACGGAAAGAACGGTCGACAGCATGGAATCGTCTTAGCCCCGACCATGCTCACGGAACAGCCCGCTGCGCCACTGGTTGATGACCACAAACTCTTCGGGAGCGCATGACATGAGCATTTTCGGCAAGATCAAGGACGCCATCTTCGGCAAGGCCCACGCCCAGCCGGCGCCCACCCCCACGCTCGATACCACTCAAGCGCCCGGCGCGTCGTCCCCTTCGCCCGCGGCGCTCGATCCCGAGCCCACGGCACTGGTCGACGTGGAGAACCACATGGATTCGATGCCGGGTGCCGACCGCCTCAACTGGCGGACGTCCATCGTCGACCTCATGAAGCTGCTCGGGATCGATTCCGATTACGAAGCTAGGAAGGCGCTGGCACAGGAACTCGGCCGCACCGACTACTCCGGTACCGCTGAGGACAACGTCTGGCTTCACCGACAGGTGATGGGCGAGCTGTCGCGCAACGGCGGCAAGGTACCGGCAGAATTTCTAGACTAACGTATTTGACAGGCGCTCGGGGCGCCCGCAAACGGCTGCCATGAAGTTACAATTTCAACTATCGCGCCGCCAGGCCCTTGCCGGTCTTGGCGGCGTTTCCGTTGTCGCCCTTACCGGTTGCAAGACGACCGTCGCGGCCAGCCCCGCTCTCTCGCCCCAAGCGCTGCTTGACGACGTGGCGTGGAACTTGATCGAGCACCAGCCTGGCATCGCCACGGGCCAAGGCATCGACGTAGGCGACAAAGCCTATCTGAGGGGGCGCCTATCCGATCCCTCGGCAGCGGGGATCGCGGCATTCGCCGATACCGTGCGGACCGACCTTGCGCGCGTCCGCAAGGTCGACACCAGCGGTCTGGATCCCGCGACGCGCACGAGCTTCGAAGTCGTCGAAAGCGCCTATTCGACCGCCCTCGACGGCTTCGCCCTGCCCTATGGCGACGTGGCGGTAGGCGGCTGGCGTAACTCGCCTTACGTGGTGATCCAGAACGTCGGCGCCTATCTCGACCTACCGCGGTTCATGGATCCCGAGCACCCGGTGCGCGATCGCGACGATGCCGAAGCCTACCTTTCCCGCCTCGAGCAGATTCCGCGCGTGCTGGACGGAGAGCTGGGCCGCATCCGTGATGCGCGGGCCAAAGGCGTCGTCCCGCCGGGGTTCCTGCTCGACAAGGCGATCGCCGCGATGGAGAGCTCGATCGCCGATGCCCGTGAGCCGAACGGCGCTTACGTCAAGGGTCTGACGGCGCGAACCAGCGACATACCCGGCAACTGGGGCGAGCGCGCCCGCGCGCTCACGCCGGCGATCGCCGCGGCCCTCGAGCGCCAGCTGGGCGAGCTCAAGGTCGAGCGGACGGTCGCGGACATGGACCCTGGCATGTGGAGCCAGCCGCGCGGCGACGAGTGGTACGCCTGGGGCCTCCGCGCGGCGACCACCACGCGTCTCACCCCCGACGAAATTCACGCGATCGGCCTCAACGAACTCGATGAGATCCACGCCCGCATGGACAAGCTGCTGCAGGGCGCGGGCTACGCGCAGGGCACCGTCGGTGCCCGCATGCGGCAGCTTGCCGAGGACCCCCGCTACAAGTTCAAGGAGGGCGATCCCGGGCGCGCCGAGATCATGGCGTTCATCAACGAGCGGCTCGCCTGGATCAAGGCGCAGATGCCGCGCGCGTTCAACAACGTGGTGAACCCCAACATGGAAGTGCGCCGCCTGCCGCTGGCCGAGGAACCGGGCGGTCCCGGTGCCTATGGCGGTGCCGGCTCGAAGGACGGCAAGATCCCGGGCAAGATGTGGATCAACCTGGGCTCCACCGACCTGCATCGGAAGTACGACCTGCCCACGCTCACCCATCACGAGATGGTCCCCGGGCACATCTGGGAAGGTACCTATTCGAATAAGCTCCCGCTGATCCGCTCGATCCTCTCGTTCAGCGCCTTCTCCGAAGGGTGGGCGCTCTACGCCGAGCAGCTGGCCGACGAGCTCGGCGCGTACGACGAGAACCCGCAATGGCGCCTGGGCTATCTGCAGAGCCAGGCCTTTCGCGCCTGCCGACTGGTCGTCGATACCGGCCTGCACCACAAGCGCTGGACGCGGCAGCAGGGAGTCGATTTCTTCGTCCAGCGCAACGGCGACAACGCGGCATCGGTAGCGAGCGAGGTCGACCGCTACTGTTCGTGGCCAGGCCAAGCCTGCGCCTACAAGATCGGTCATACCGAGATGAACCGCCAGCGGACGAAGGCCCAGACCGCACTCGGCCCGCGCTACGATCTCAAGGACTTCAACCAGGCGGTGGTCGACGGGGGCAACGTGCCGCTCGACGTGCTGGCCAAGACGGTGGACCGGTACATCGCGGGCGCCAGAGCCTAGGCGGCCGAGCCGCAAAGAGAGGCCCCGCTCCGGTTTCCCGGGCGGGGCTCTCCTCTCCAACCGTCGTATCTAGTTCAGGCGGCTACCTTCTGCGCCGGCGTCGGCGCCGCGTCGCGCACGCCCTGATCGACGTGCTCTTCGAACTGCGCAAAGTTGTCGACGAACAGTTGCACCAGGCGCTCGGCGGTCCGGTCGTAGTCATCTGCGTCGGCCCAGGCCGCGCGCGGGTCGAGCAGCTTGGCGTCGACCCCCGGTACGCTAACCGGCACCTCGAAGCCGAAGTTAGGATCCTTGCGGAACTCGACGTTGTTGAGCGACCCGTCGAGCGCCGCATTGAGCAGCGCGCGGGTGGCCTTGATCGGCATGCGCTTGATGCCCGGCTCGGTCGCCTTGCCGCCGGACCAGCCGGTGTTGAGCAGCCAGCACTGCACCCCCCCTTTCGCGATCCGCTCCTTGAGCAGGTTGCCGTAGACGCTCGGGTGACGCGGCATGAACGGCGCGCCGAAGCAGGTGCTGAAGGTCGCCTCGGGCTCGGTCACGCCGATCTCGGTGCCGGCGACCTTGGCGGTGTAGCCAGAGAGGAAGTGATACATCGCCTGGTCGGGCGTCAGTCGCGCGATCGGCGGCAGCACGCCGAACGCGTCGGCGGTCAGCATCACCACATTGGCTGGCACAGGACCGAGGTTCTTCTCGGAGGTGTTGGGAATGAATTCGATCGGATAGGCGCCGCGGCTGTTCTCAGCCAGCGAGGCATCGTCGAAGTCGAGGTTGCCTTCGGCATCCATCACCACGTTCTCGAGCACGGTGCCGCGCATCTTGGTCGTGGCGTAGATTTCCGGCTCGGCCTCGGGCGAGAGGCGGATCATCTTGGCGTAGCAGCCGCCTTCGAAGTTGAAGACCGCCGTGTCCGACCAGCCGTGCTCGTCGTCGCCGATGAGGGTGCGGCTGGCATCGGCCGACAGGGTCGTCTTGCCCGTGCCCGAGAGACCGAAGAACACCGCCGTCTTGCCGTCGGGGCCGATGTTGGCGCTGCAATGCATCGGCATCACGCCTTCAAGCGGCAGCAGGTAGTTGAGTATGCCGAAAACGCTCTTCTTCATCTCGCCGGCGTACTTGGTGCCGCCGATGAGGATGAGCTTCTCGGCGAAATTGACCGCGATCACCGTCTCGCTGCGGGTGCCATGGCGCGCCGGATCCGCCCGGAAGCTCGGCAGGTCGATGATCGTGTACTCGGGGCTGAAGCCCTCGAGCTCGCTCTCGGTGGGCCGCACGAGCAGTGTGCGGATGAACAGGTTGTGCCAGGCGAGTTCGTTGATCACCCGCACGTTGACGCGATGTTCCGGCTGCGAGCCGCCGAACAGGTCGGCGACATAAAGCGCGCCCTTGTCCTTAAGCGCAGCGAGGAAATCGGCCTTGAGCGCGGCGAAATGCGCGGGAGCCATCGCGACGTTGACCTTACCCCAGTTGACCGAGTTCTCGGTCTCGGCATCGCGGACGATGAACTTGTCCTTCGCGCTACGGCCGGTGTGTTTGCCTGTCTCGACGACCAGCGCGCCTTCCTTCGCGAGCTTGCCTTCACCGTTGGCCAACGCCGCTTCGATCAGCGCGTCGGTCCCGAGGTTGGCATGGATTTCGGCGGCAGTGTCGATGCCCTGGGCCGACAGCGAATGAGCAAGCGGAGCAGTCAACGATATTCTCCAAGCGGATGCGACCGAGCGCCCCGTGCATACCTATGCGCGCGGGCTAGTCCGGCGCATAGTCGCGGAAGCGATTTCCGTCAAACAACGCAGGTTAGCATGCGGACCAAGCGTTGCTTTCCGACGCTTTATTGTCACCCGCCACGCTTCGGTCTAGTCCCGCAGACATGCGAGAGGACAGCACTGCCACCGGCGAGCGTACAGCCAGCGACCGCCGCACCATCGCGCTCGTGGACGACGACCGGAATATCCTCACCACCGTGTCGATCGCGCTCCAGGCCGAAGGCTTCGCCACCCGGGTGTACTCCGACGGCGAAGCGGCGCTGAAGGCGATCACCGAGAACCCGCCGGACCTCGGCGTGTTCGACATCAAGATGCCCCGGATGGACGGGATGGAACTGCTTCGCCGCGTGCGCGCCGAACACACTGCGCTGCCGATCATCTTCCTCACCAGCAAGGACGACGAGGAAGACGAGGAAGCCGGTTTCGAACTGGGCGCGGATGACTACATCGCCAAGCCGTTCAGCCTACGCCTGCTGATCGCCCGCATCCGCGCGATCCTGAAGCGAGCGGGTCTTGCGGACGAAAGCGACTCGGGCGTGGCTACTCCCGAGCCAGGGCCCGTCATCGAGCGCGGGCGGCTGCGGATGGACCCAGCGCGTCACCAGGTGACCTGGGAAGGCCGCCCGGTCTCGCTCACCGTCACCGAGTTCCTGATTCTCGAGGCGCTCGCCCAGCGCCCCGGCGTCATCAAGAGCCGCAACCAGCTGATGGATGCAGCCTACCCCGACGATGTTTTTGTCGACGATCGCACCGTCGACAGCCACATCAAGCGGATGCGCCGCAAGTTCCGTACCGTGGACCGCGAATTCGGCGCGATCGAGACGCTGTACGGCGCGGGATACAGCTTCGCCGATGGCTGAGACGACCGCGGGGCTCCTCCGGTTCACGCCCGGAGGACGGCTTTCGCTCACCCCGCGGCTCCTGATCATCAACCTGCTGCCGCTACTTCTGCTCGGCGGCGGGGTGTTTTATCTCGACAGCTACCGCAAACAGCTCCTCAACGAGCGCTACAAGCTGGCGAGGGTCGAAGCGCAGATCACCGCGGAGGCGCTCGCCGGAGCCAGCCGGGAGCGGCAGGAAGCCGTGCTCGTCCAGATCGGCAAGGAACAGAAGATGCGCCTGCGCATGTTCGATGCCGAAGGTGAGTTGTGGGCCGACAGCTTCGCGCTCGACGAACCGAGCTTCGAATTCGACACGCCCGGCGATGAAACCTGGCAGGAGAACCTCGCCCGCTGGATGGACCGGGCGGTCGATGCCGTGGTCGGCGCAGAGCCGATCCCGAACTATATCGAGCCCGACAATCTCGACGCCGATGCCTGGCCCGAGCTCAAGCGCGCCCGCGAAGAGAACCTCACCCAGATCCAGCTGCGCGACGCGAGCGACGGAACCCCGGTTATCAACACCGCGGCCCCCGTCGGTCTGCGCGGCGCGACGCTGCTGACCACCCGGAACGCAGTCGACATCACCCAGGAGGTACGCGAAGCGCGCGCTACGCTGATCACCGCGGTCATGCTCGCGTTGCTGATGTCGACGCTGCTCTCGCTCTACATGGCGCGGACCATCGTCACCCCGCTGCGCATGTTGGCGAACGCGACCAACCGCGTGCGACAGGGGCGCGAGCGACAGGTCGAAGTGCCTCGCCTGCCCCAGCGGCGGGACGAGATCGGCCAGCTCGCACGCGCCATCTCGGACATGACCGACGCGCTGCGCCAGCGGATCGACGCGGTCGAGCATTTTGCAGCCGACGTCGCCCACGAGATCAAGAACCCGCTCGCGTCGCTGCGCAGCGCGCTCGAATCACTGGGCACAGTCGAGGACAAGGACCTGCGGCGGCAACTGAACGACATTGCCGCGCACGACGTGCGGCGGATCGACCGGCTGGTCAGCGAGATATCCGAAGCCAGCCGCATCGACGCCGAACTCAGCCGGGCAGTGTTCGAAAAGATCGACCTCGTCGACCTGGCGCAGAACATCATCGGCCGCCGCGAACTGCGCGATGAGAACGCGGGGCGGCAAGTCGCCTTCACCCATCCCTCGCGGGGCGGCGCGCCGGTCATGGGGGTTCCCGTGCGGCTGGAACGCGTGATCGATAACCTGCTCGACAACGCGGTGTCGTTCTCGCCCCCGGAAGCGCCGATCGAACTGTCGATCTCGCGCGGGGATAGACTGGTGACGCTTACCGTGTCCGATCATGGCCCCGGCATACCCGAGGATGCGCGCGAGAAGGTGTTCCGTCGCTTCCACTCGGACCGGCCCGAGGCCGAAGGGTTCGGGCAGCACAGCGGGCTCGGCCTGGCGATTGCCCGGACGATTGCCGAGGCGCACGACGGAACCCTTATCGCCGAGCCTCGCGCCGACGGTGGCAATGGCGCGTGCCTGGCGATCACGCTGCCGGAGGCGAGCGCACCTCGGCCGTGAAGCTGCGACAGTCAACCGCGGTCGCCATCGATGGGCGGGCATTGCTTATCGAAGGGCCGCCCGGGTGCGGCAAGACCAGCCTCGCCCTCGCGCTGATCGATCGCGGCGCCGTGCTCGTGGGCGACGACGGGGTAGCCCTCAGCTCGCGTGGCGGGGTCCTTTGGGCCGAACCGCCCGAGGCGACTCGCGGGGTGCTCGAAGTGCGCGGCGTGGGCTTGACCACCCTCCCCTACACGCAGGCGCCGGTCGGGCTGGTCTTGACCTTCGAAGCCACCCCCCCTCGCTATGTCGAGACGGCCGGATCGCTGGAGATCGAGGGGATCGTCATCCCGTCGCTGCCGTTCGACCTCTCCGCGCAGGCCTCGCCGCTACGGGCGGAATATGCGCTCGCGCTGCATGGGTTGGACTTTTCCGGCGCCTGTTCGCAAATGGACCGATGAGCGCCGACTCGCCTGCCCCCGAGCACCGCCAGCGGGTCATGCTGGTCACCGGGCTGTCGGGTGCGGGAAAGACCACCGCGCTCAACGTGCTGGAGGACCTGGGCTGGGAGGCGCTCGACAACTTCCCCATTCGCCTGCTCGAACGGCTCGTGGCGACGGAGCCAGGGCAGGACGAGCCGCGCCCGCCGCTGGCCATCGGCTTCGATTCGCGCACGCGCGGGTTCGTGCCGAGCCAGATCATCGCGCGGTGGAAAAAACTCGCCGCACGGCCCGATCTCGACGTGACCACGCTCTTTCTTGACTGCAGCGGTGCCGAGCTTGAGCGGCGCTACAACGAGACCCGCCGGCGCCACCCGATGGCGCAGGGGCGCCCGGTCATGGAAGGGATCAAGGCCGAGCGCGAGCTGATGGAGCCGCTGCGCCGCTGGGCCGAGGCGGTGATTGACACCAGCGCGCTGACCTCCAGCGATCTCCAGCAGGCCATCCGCGAGCGGTTCGGCGACGCGCCGGCGGACGCCATGACCGTGACCGTCTCCAGCTTCGGTTTCGCCCGGGGAATGCCGCCCCTGGCTGACCTGGTGTTCGACATGCGCTTTCTCGACAACCCGCATTGGGATCCCGACCTGCGGCCGCTAACGGGGCTCGACGAGCCGGTGTCGGCGCATATCGAGCGCGATCCGGCCTGGGACGAGGCCTTCGCCCGCATCCGTGACCTCGTGCTCCAGTTGCTCCCGCGTTACGCCGCGCAGGGAAAGACCTACGTCAACCTCGCGTTCGGCTGTACCGGCGGGAAACACCGCTCGGTCCACTCGGCGGAGGCCATCGCCCGGGCCTTGCGCGACGCGGGGTTTTCGCCCACTGTGGTCCATCGCAACCTGGGTTCGCGCGCCGCAGACCAGCTCGAAGGGCAGCCGCAGTCGTGACGAACTCGCTACTTCTGGGCGCCCGGGGTCGGGCCGGCGCCGCGCAATGGCGGAAAACGAGCATCATCTTCACATGATCGGTTTAATTCTGGTCACCCACGGCCGCCTGGCCGAGGAATTCGTCAGCGCGATGGAGCACGTCGTCGGCCCGCAAGAGCGGATCGCGACGATCTGCATCGGGCCCAGCGACGACATGGAAAAGCGCCGCGCCGAAATTGCCAAGGCGATTGGCGAGGTCGACACCGGCACCGGGGCCATCATCCTCACCGACCTGTTCGGCGGGACGCCGTCCAATCTCGCGATCTCCCTGCTCGAGGCGGGCCGAATCGAGGTCATCGCCGGGATCAACCTGCCGATGCTCATTCGCCTCGCCGGCGCGCGCAAGGCGATGGGCGTGAGCGACGCGGTCAAGGCGGCGCGGGACGCGGGCAAGAGCTACATCACCATCGCCTCCGAATTCCTCTCGGCCGAGGCCTGCCTCAAGAAGAAGGCGGCCCAGTGAGGCCGGTTTCATGAGCGAGGTCCGGCGGACCTGCACCATCGTCAACCAGCGGGGCCTTCATGCCCGCGCGAGCGCCAAGTTCGTCAACGCGGTGGCGCAGCTACCCTCCGGCTGCAGCGTCCGGATTGCGGCCAGCGGCAATGAAGCCGGCGGCGGTTCGATCCTCGGGCTGATGATGCTCGGCGCCGCGAAGGGGGACACCATCGAGGTGATCGTTGACGGTGACGATTCCGGAGCCGTGCTCGACGAGCTTTGCGCGATGATCGACGACGGCTTCGGCGAGAACTGATGGCGCACCCCGGCCGGCGGCAGATCACCGGCTTTTCCAATCCCACCGTCAAGGCGCTCCGGAGCTTGCGCGACAAGAAGCACCGCAAGGCGGAAGGCAAGTTCCTCGCCGAAGGGCTGCGCCTGCTCACCGACGCGCGCGAATCCGGCATGCTGCCGGAAACCCTGGTGATGGCAGAGGGGCGCGAGAGCCATCCGCTGCTCGCCGCGCTGGAAGCCGATGTGCTGGCCGCCGGGGGCGAGGTGATCGAGACCTCGGAAGAGATACTCAGCAAGATCACCGGCAAGGACAATCCGCAGGCAATCAGTGGTGTATTCGCAGAATTCAACACTGGTTTGCAGCGGATCGAGCGCTTCATTGCACCGATTTGGCTCGTGGTGCAGGCGGTGCGCGACCCCGGAAACCTCGGCACCATGCTCCGCACTGCGGACGCCGTCGGCGCCGGAGGGCTGATCCTGATCGACGATTGCGCCGACCCGTTCAGCGTCGAAGCCGTCCGAGCCAGCATGGGCGCCGTCTTCACCGTACCGATCGCGCAGGCGCGGTGGGAAGAGTTCCTGCCGTGGCTGCGCGAGGGAGCCGGTCAGCTCGTCGCGGCGAGTCTGCGCGAGGCGGTGCCCTACCGCGGCGCGCCGTACGAAGCGCCGTGCTTCATCCTCGTCGGCAACGAGTCCCGTGGCCTGCCCGACGAGTACGAAGCGGCCTGCGACCTCAGGGTCACCATGCCGATGCGCGGGCGTGCCGACAGCCTGAACGCCGCGGTCGCCGCCGCCGTTCTGGCTTACGAAGTGTTGGCGTCGCTCGAGAGCTAGTCGCCCGCGATCAGGCTGGTGAAGCTCCACTTTCCGTCACGGCTCGATGCGATCAGGCGGTAGTCGATCACGCTCCGCAGTTTGTCGGTGGCCACGAACAACGTCTCGCCCTCCGCCGTCTTGACCTGCTGGCGTGCTCGCTCGGGATAGAAGCCTTCCAACTCGACGGCGTCCCAGGATAGCGAACCGGCGGGCTTGCCGCTCTCGGCGGAGCGGTAGGCGGGCACGTCCTCCCCCGTCACGATCATCGTCATCATGGGATCGCGGGTGCCGAAGTCGCGGTCGAAGAACCAGGGCAGAGTGATCCCGCCCGCTTCGTTCGCCGCGCATCCGAGCGCCATCAGCGCATCGAGTTCGCTCCAGAGAGCGCCTTCTTCCTCCGTCAAGCGGGAACGCAGTTCCGCAGTCCCCGCCCCGCCCCCGAAGTCGAGCTGCACGTCGGGCGCGGCAAGCGCGATCAGCTTGGCGGCATCGCGCGCCTCCACCGCGGCCGCCAGTTGCGCACGGAACGCGGCGGCTCCGGGAACGTCGGCACACTCATCGCGCGGCGCGAATTCACCTTTGGCGAAGGGGGTCGGCTCTTCGCCCTCGACCTTCTCGACGACGGTATCGGCCGCCTCGCTGATCGACTCCGAGGGAGCATGCTCCTGGCTACAGGATGCCAGCAGCAGCGCGGACAATATGGCGATGGAAGAAGTGGATATCTTCATTTCCGCTGCGTAACCGCCGAGTACCGCAGGTGGCAACCCGCGCTACACGCCGGCTTCGACTTCGCCTTCCGCTATTCCCACATAACGAGGTGCCGATTCCACCAGCGGCACTTCCTCGATCTCGCGCTTGCCGATCTCGATGCCCTTGTCCTTGAGCCGTCGGCCCGCAGTGAGAACGTTGCGCTCGAAGCTGCCGACGAACTTGTTGTAGTTGTTGACCGCAGTCTCGAGTCCGCCGCCGACCCGCTTCATGTGCTCGGCCGCCACCGCCAGCCGGTCGTAGAGCTCGGCACCGGCCTTGCCTATTTCGACGGCTTCGCGCGCGATCGTGTCCTGTCGCCAAACCTGCGCGACCGTCCGCGCGATGGCCACGAGATTGGTAGGAGTGGCCAGCAACACTTTATTACGGAAGGCAAAATCCCACAGTTCGGGATCGTGTTCGAGCGCGGCGGCGACGAAGTGCTCGCCGGGAACGAACATCACCACGTAATCGGGCGCCTCGTCGAACTGGCTCTGGTAGCTCTTGGCGCCCAAGGTCTGGACATGGTTGCGCATCGACTTGGCGTGGAGGTCGAGGTGCCGGCGGCGTTCGCCGTCGTCCTCGCACTCGAATGCCGCCTGGTACGCGTTGAGCGACACCTTGGCATCGATCACCAGCTTTTTCTGTCCGGGGACGCGGACGATCGCGTCGGGGCGCAGGCGCCCCTCCTCGGTGTCCATGGAGTGTTCGAGCGTGAAGTCGGTGTGTTCGGACAGCCCACACTGCTCGAGCACATTCTGCAGCGCGCGTTCGCCCCACCGGCCACGCGCCTTGGGGGCGTTGGTCAGCGAATTGCCCAGCCGGGCGGCCTCCCGCCGCACTTCTTCCTGTCCGGCCTTCATCGATTCAATCAGCCCCGTGAGCTGGCCGAACGAATCGACCCGCTTGGCCTCAAGCGCCGCGACCTGCTCCTCGTAGGCCTTGAGCCGCGAGCCGACCGGCTCGAGCAGCGCCTTGATCTTTTCCTCGGACGCCTTCTCCGAATGCCCCATCCGCTCAGCGGCCGCAGCCAGCATCTTTTCCTGCGCCATCCCAAGGACTTTGGCGCCGGTGTTCTCGAATTCCTTGAGCAAATTCGTGCGGCTCTCCTCGAGCAGGCGCTTCTGCTCGGCGAACCCTGCGCGTTCCGCCTTGAACGCCGCGTTCTGTTCGCGCGCTGCGTCGAGTTGCGCCGCCAGCACATCCGCCCGCGCGGCGCGCTCGCTCATGGTGGCGAGTTCGGGGACAATGCGCGCCAGCTTCTCGTTAAGCGCCCTGCACTCGCCCTCGCGTTCGCCGTGGCGAGATTGCCAATCGGCTACCGGGCGCGAACCGAAGAACCAGCCGGCCGCCAAGCCCGCCAGCAACGCAACGACAACCGCCACAACGACCGCGAAATCCATGTTCATCGCCTGCTTGCCGAAGGTCCGGCCTTCGAAAGGTTACACTAAGTTGACACCAACGACGGGTCCGCTGCGGGATTGCGACGGCAGACGCCTTCGATCGGCATAACGGCTTGGAACATAGGCGGAACGAGAGCTGTAGGAAAGCCTGCTCTGGAACAATCCCCGTTCCTCGCGCGCTGGTGCGGTGAGGAGAGAGCCATGTCGATCAAGGAAATGATCCGCGAGCACCCCGCGGTCGGGAGCGATTACAACGAGACGCTTGGCGAAGCGGTCAAGCACGCGATGTACTGCGCGGCGATCTGCAATTCGTGCGCCGACGCCTGCAGCGCCGAGGAAATGGACATGCGCCGTTGCATCCGGCTGTGCCTGGACTGCTCGGACGTGTGCACGATGGCCTATCGCATCGCCACCCGGCGAACCGACGAGAACCGCCAGCTGATCCGCTCAGTGTTGGCGGTATGCATTGAGGCGTGCGAAACCTGCGCCGAGGAATGCGAAAGGCACGACCACGCGCATTGCCAACGCTGCGCCAAAATGTGCCGTGAATGCGCCGAGGATTGTCGCCGCGCCCTGACCGCGCTCAACGACGAGGTTCACACTGACCGCGAACGCAGCACGTTCGAGCACGGCGCGGCTTAACCGCCCCGCGTCAGGCCGCCTGGCGCAGCTTCTGCAGCTTCTTCAGCACCATCTGCCGTTTCAGCCGGCTGAGATGATCGATGAAGAGCACCCCTTCGAGGTGGTCCATTTCGTGCTGGATGCAGGTGGCCATCAGCCCCTCCATCGTCTCTTCATGGAACGTACCCTCAAGGTCCTGCCAGCGAACGCGGCAGGTCGCCGGGCGGTCGACGTCGGCGTAAATCTCGGGGACCGAGAGGCAGCCTTCCTGGTAGGTCGCCAGGTCCTCGGCCGGGTCGAGGATTTCAGGGTTCACGAAGACCCGCGGCTGCTTGATCGTCGGCCGGTGGTGATGGTGGTGCCCGTCATGATCGCACGGCTCGGGCTCGGCGTCGGGATCTTCGGGCTGCAGGTCGATCACCAGGACGCGCTTCGGCACGCCGACTTGGATGGCCGCGAGGCCGATCCCCGGCGCGTCGTACATCGTCTCGAACATGTCGAAGACGAGCGTCTTGAGCTCGTCGTCGAACACCTCGACAGGCGTCGACACGGTCTTCAGCCGGGGGTCCGGCACCTCGAGAATCTCACGGATGGCCATGGCGGGCAGATAATCACGGCACCGCTGAACGGCAAGTGGGCGCTAGCCGACGGGCCGCCGTGCCCGCAGCGCCTGCGCCAGAGTGCCCTCGTCGAGATAGTCGAGCTCCCCGCCCACCGGCAAACCGTGAGCGAGCTGGGTAATGCGCACGGGAAAGCTCTCGATCCGCTCGGCGATGTAGTGAGCGGTGGTCTGCCCCTCGAGCGTGGCATTCATCGCCAGGACCACTTCGTCGATCCCGCCCTTCCCCACACGGTCGATAAGGCGCCCGATGGTCAAGTCTTCGGGTCCAACCCCGTCGAGTGCTGAGAGCCGGCCGCCGAGCACGTGATAGCGCCCACTGAACAGCCTGGCGCGATCGAGCGCCCACAGGTCGGCTACGTCCTCCACCACGCACAGCGACCGAGGATCGCGGCGCGGGTCGGCACAGATGCCGCAGGGGTTCTGCGTGTCCACATTGCCGCAAGTGGCGCACTCGACGAGCTTGTCGCGCACTTCCCCGAGCGCGGCGACGAGTTGGGTGAGCGCCGTCTCGCGGCGCTTGACCAGCCACAGCACCGCCCGCCGCGCGCTCCGTGGCCCCAGCCCGGGCAGCCTCGCCAGCGCGGAGGCGAGGGTCTCGATCTCTTGCGATGCCATGGGGCGGGAGATAGGGGCTGGCGCCTCGCCACGAAAGGTACGGCCCCCGGTTATGCGCATCGTGTTCATGGGAACGCCGGCCTTCGCGGTGCCGACGCTTATTGCGCTGGCGGAGGCCGGGCACGAGGTGGTTGCCACCTACACGCAGCCGCCGCGCCCGGCGGGCCGGGGAAAGCGTCTACAACCGAGCGCGGTGCAGCTCGAGGCCGAGCGCCGCGGTATCCCGGTGCTGTCTCCGAAATCACTGAGGCCTGCCGAGGCGCAGATGCGACTGGCGGCATACGCGCCCGACATCGCAGTGGTGGCGGCCTACGGCCTGATCCTTCCCCAGGCGGTGCTCGATATCCCGGCACGCGGTTGCCTCAATGTCCACGCCAGCCTCCTCCCGCGCTGGCGTGGCGCGGCGCCGATCCAGCGGGCGATCATGGCCGGTGACCCGGTCACGGGCGTTACGATCATGCGGATGGAGGCCGGGCTCGACACCGGCCCGATGCTCTCGGTGGCGCGCACGCCGGTCGACGACAAAACCGCCGGGGAACTGACCGCCGAACTGGCCGAGATCGGCGCGCGGCTGATGGTGGAGACCTTGCACGACCTGCCGAACCTGCAGGCCAAGCCGCAGGACTATCTCGAAGCCACCCACGCGCCCAAGATCGACAAAGCCGAGGCCCGGATCGACTGGACCAGCAATGCTGAAGCGCTCGAGCGGAAGGTGCGCGGCCTTGCCCCGTTCCCCGGCGCCTGGTTCGAACTCGACGGCGAGCGGATCAAGGTATTGCAGGCGCAAGTTGTCGCCCGCGAAGGCAAGCCGGGCACGACTCTCGACGACGGGCTGACCGTTGCCTGCGGCTACGCTTCGCTGCGCCCGATCCTGGTCCAGCGGGCTGGCAGGCCGGCGATGGGCGTCGAGGCTTTCCTGCGCGGCAAGCCGATCCTGGCTGGCACCCTCGTCGGGTGACGCGTTTCGCCTTCACGCTCGAATTTGATGGTGGGCCCTTCGCCGGCCTGCAGCGGCAGGACAACGCGCCCACCGTGCAAGGCGCGGTCGAGGATGCGGTATTCGCAGTGGCCGGCGAGCGGACGACGCTGCACGCCGCAGGGCGCACCGACACCGGGGTCCACGCGCGTGCGATGCGGGCGCATGTCGACCTGGCGAAGGACATTGCACCGTTCCGGCTCATGGAGGCGCTCAACGCCCACCTGCGACCCGCGCCGATCGCAGTGACGGGCTGCAAAGCGGTGTCCGACGAATGGCACGCGCGGTTTTCGTGCATCGGCCGCGCGTACGAATACTGCATCACCAACCGCCGCGCGCCACTGACGCTGGAAGCGGGACGCGCGTGGCAGATTGGCCCTGAGCTCGACGCCGATGCCATGCAGGAAGCTGCGCAAGCGCTGATCGGAAAACACGACTTCACCACCTTCCGTTCGGTTCAATGCCAGTCGGCGAGTCCGGTCAAGACGCTCGACCGGCTCGATGTGCGGCGCGTAGGCGATCACGTGACGGTCGAAGCCGCTGCGCGCAGTTTCCTTCACCACCAGGTGCGCAGCATGGTGGGCTGCCTCGCCCTCGTCGGCATGGGTCGCTGGAAGCCCGCGCGTATCGCCGAGGTTCTCGAAGCTAAGGACCGCCAGAAGCTCGGTCTCAATGCCCCGCCCCACGGTCTCTACTTCGTCCGCGCGATCTACCCCGGCGAGGGCTAGCCATCGTCGCGCTGCGCGACTAGCAAAGTTGCAAACCGAAACTGGGAGACTCGATCATGGCCACCACCGGCAAGCAGCTTTTCACCACCCTCGCCGCTGACGGCAAGCTGACAGTGGAGGTGGCGGAAACCCAGTTTCCCGACCCAACCGGCAACCAGGTCCTCGTCAAGATGGAGGCCGCGCCGATCAACCCGAGCGACCTCGCGCTGCTGCTCGGCCAGTGCGACCTCGAGAACGGCGAGTACTCGCCCGGCAAGCTGGTCGCGACGATGCCCGAGCCGTTCCATTCGGCGATGAAGGGCCGGCACGGCCAGCGCATGCCGGTCGGCAACGAGGGCGCGGGGACCGTGGTCGCGACCGGCGATTCCGACATGGCCAAGGCGCTGATGGGCCAGCGCGTCGCCTGCGTGCCCGGCCATGCCTACTCGCAATACGCCATTGCCGATGCGGCGATGTGCCTGCCGCTCGGTGAGCTCTCGTCGGAAGTCGGCGCGAGCGCGTTCGTCAATCCGATGACCGCGCTGGGCTTCGTCGAGAACGCCAAGATGGACGGGCAAAAGGCGATCGTCCACGCCGCCGCTGCCAGCAACCTCGGCCAGATGCTGGTCAAGATCTGCCAGGAAGACGACATTGGTCTCGTCAACATCGTTCGCAAGCCCGAGCAGGAGGCGATCTTGCGCGATCTCGGCGCCAAGTGGGTGGTCAATTCCTCCGCGCCTGATTTCATGGCCAAGCTGATGGAAGCGATCGACGCCACCGACGCTTACTACGGCTTCGACCCGATCGGCGGCGGCACCACGGTCGATGCGTGCTTCAAGGCGATGGAGCGGGTCGCGGTCGGCAAGATGAAGGACTACAATCGCTACGGCTCCAACCAGCAGAAGCGCATGTTCATATACGGCCGGCTCGACACCGGGCCGACCATCCTTACCCCGAGCTACGGCTTCGGCTGGACGCTGTCGGGCTGGTTGCTGACACCGTTCCTCGCTCAGGCCGGGGTCGAGACGATGCTGCGCATGCGCCAGCGGGTGCTCGCCGGGCTGACCTCGACCTTCGCGAGCCACTACAAGACCAAGGTCACGCTGGAGCAGATGCTCGAGAAGAGCGCGGCGAGCGACTATCGCCAGATGAAGACCGGCGAGAAGTACCTCGTCACACCCTGGGGTTAGCGGCGGTCGAATTCCGCCTGCATCGCCGCGGGATCGGTGATCCCGCTGGCGATCAGCACTTGCAGCAGGATGCGCGCCTTGGCCGGGCCTAGCGCCCGCGCGGCGACGAAGCCAAGCGCGTCGTCGTCGACCTCGAGGTTGCGGTCGACCGAGCCTTGATCCACCCGGCTCGAGCGCACCACCGGCACGCCTGCTCCGGCAAGCGCGGCAATCACGGGACCAGGCGCGTTGCCCTGCCCGAGGCCGGCAAGTATCAGCCCGCTGGCACCGCCGGCGAGCGCACAAAGGGCCGCATCGGTATCCATGCCGGCATATGCCGTCACGATCGCTACCTTCGGCAGCGCCTCGGGCCAGGCGAATCGCGCCGCGTGGCCTACCCGGTCCGGCGGCCCGAACCAGTCGAGCGATGTCGGCGTGACGTTTCCGATCGGTCCACGGGGAAATCCCCGGAACGCTTCGGCTCCGCCGGTTCCCGCCTTGCGCACGTCGATCGCAGCGAAAACATGATCGCTCATCACCAGGACCACGCCGCGATTTGCCGCGTCGGGGTCTCCCGCAATTCGCAGCGCATTCGCGAGGTTGCGCATCCCGTCACTTCCGACTGCATCAGCCGGGCGCATCGCACCGACCAGAACGACCGGCTTGCCCGCCGGCAGCGTCAAGTCGAGCAGGAATGCCGTCTCCTCGGCGGTGTCGGTGCCGTGGGTGACGATGACACCATCCACGGCGTCGTCGGCCATCGCATCGGAAATCTCCCGATGGAGTGCGTTCCACTGGGGCCAACCGATATCCTGCGATCCGATCGCGGCGATGTCATGCCCGTCGAATTGCGCCGCGAGCCCTAGCTCGCGGGCCGCATCGAGTAGCTGGGCGACGCCGATCTGCCCCGGACGGTAACAACGCTCGATCGCCGATCCCGCGCTGCCCGCAATCGTGCCGCCGGTGGCGAGTATCCGGATGCGGGGCGTTTTCACGACGGCCGCCCTAGCCCCGATTGACGCCGCGCGAAACCCGACTAGAAGCGCCACCCGCGTGGGGCGCTTAGCTCAGTTGGTAGAGCATCTCGTTTACACCGAGAGGGTCGGCGGTTCGAGCCCGTCAGCGCCCACGCGCTAGCCCCCGATAGTCTCGTCGACGAGGGCCTTAGCCTCCGGGCTTTGCCAGTCGAACCCGCCGACCACTCGGGCGACCTCCTGACCGCTGGCGTCGTAAAGGACGGTGGTCGGCAGAACCCCGTCGCCGCCGAACGCGGTGGAAAGGAGCGTCTCCCGGTCCAGCCAGGCCTCGAGGTGGGAGAATTTGGCCTTGGCGAAGAAGGGAACGACCTTCTCGGCGCCCTGCAGGTCCTGACTGGCAACGACCACGCGCAGCTTGCCCTGGTAATCGCCCGCGAGCTTATCGAGCAGGGGCATTTCCTCGACGCAGGGTGCGCACCATGTGGCCCACAAATTCAGCAGAACCGGCGTGCCCGACAGCGCACCCGTGTTGAGCGTCGCCCCCTCGGGGTTCGTCAGCGCAACCGCCGGAAGCAATTCGCCGGCATGCGTTCGGTCGATCTCACCGGTCAGCGCGCCGGCCGAATCCTGGGCCTCCGCCTCGCCTTGCACCTCCGGAGGCTCTTCCCTACTGCACCCGCCGAGCAGGGCGGCCGAGGCGAGCAGCGTGACAGACAGTCGCAATGACACAGCAAACTCCATGTGGGGAGGTCGTTTCGCCGAGGGGCCTAGCGCGATCATGCGCGAAATCAACGCCTCGATCCCGTTCGACAAGGCGCTCTGGCGGCAAGACATCGCCGCGTCGAAGGCGCACGTCACCATGCTCGGGGCGCGAGGCATCGTGAGTGCCGAGGATGCCACCGCGATCGCCGCCGGGCTCGACCGGATCGCCGGCGAGTACGAGGCAAATGGGGTGCCCGAGGATTGGGACCTCGAGGACATCCACATGGTCACCGAAAGCCGGCTCGCCGAACTTATCGGCCCGGCTGCGGGGCGCCTGCACACCGCGCGCAGCCGTAACGACCAGGTGGCAACCGATTTCCGGATGTGGGTGCGCGAAGCCTGCGTGGAAACAGATCGGGCACTGGGTGCGCTACAGGTTGCGCTGGTGAGCCGCGCCGGCGAGTTCGCCGATGCCGTTATGCCCGGGTTCACGCACCTGCAGACTGCGCAGCCAGTCACTCTCGGTCATCACCTGATGGCCTACTACGAGATGGTCCAGCGCGACCGCTCGCGGTTCGTCGATGCGCATACCCGCGCCGGCCAGTGTCCGCTCGGCGCCGCGGCCCTCGCGGGGACCGGCTTTCCGATCGACCGCGAAGCGACCGCTCGTGCGCTCGGCTTCACGGGCCCCACCGCCAACAGCCTAGACAGCGTGTCGGACCGCGACTTCGCACTCGATTACCTGATGGCTGCCGCGCAGTGCGCGCTGCATCTGTCGCGGCTCGCCGAAGAGCTGATACTGTGGGCAAGCCAGCCGTTCGGCTTCGTCCGCCTGCCGGATGCGCTGAGCACGGGCAGCAGCATCATGCCGCAGAAGAAGAACCCCGACGCCGCCGAGCTGGTGCGTGGCCACTCGGGGCGGATCGTCGGCTGCCTCACCAGCCTGATGGTGACTATGAAAGGCCTGCCGCTCGCCTATTCGAAGGACATGCAGGACGACAAGCCGCCGGTGTTCGAGGCGCATGGCCTGCTCGCGCTGTCGGTCGCGGCGATGACCGGGATGATCGAAGGCAGCGAGTTCAGGATCGAGCGGATGCGGGAGGCGGCGGAATTGGGGTATGCCACCGCAACCGACCTCGCCGACTGGCTGGTGCGGGAGGCGGACGTGCCGTTTCGCGAGGCGCACCATATTACCGGCGCGGCGGTCAAGCTCGCCGAGGGTCGCGGCATCCCGCTCGATGCGCTAACCATCGACGATCTCAGGAAAATCGATGCGCGGATCGACGAGCGGGTGTTCACCGCGCTTTCGGTCGAAAGCTCCGTCGCGGCGCGCGCCAGCTATGGCGGGACGGCGCCGGTGCGAGTAAGGGAACAGGTAGCCGCAGCGCGCCAGGCGCTCGGGATGGAGCCGCAATGAAGCGCTTGATCGCCCTCGTAAGTGTCACAATCATTGCTGCATGCGGCCAGAAGACCGATCTTGAACCGGTTGCCGGCCAATCACTGCCGCCGGCGCCCTATGGTGCCAAGGCCCAGCCTGACGCGGCCGCGCTGCTCGAACCCGACCCCCACGCCGCCCCCGAACGCACCGTCGAGCTGCGCAAGCGGTCGGAAGAGCGCGAAGACGATCCCTTCGACCTCCCCCCGGAATAACCGCAGAGCATAGCGGCCCAAGCAAGGCTTGCTCGACTCCGGAGCGCTAGCGCGGCTAACGCGCCAGCCGATGGACCATTTCCAGTTCCGTGACGGCGTTCTCCATGTCGAAGACGTGCCCCTCCCCGCGATCGCGGAGGCGGTGGGCACGCCCGTCTATGCCTATTCGCGCGCCACGCTGGTGCGCCATGCCCGGGTGTTTCGCGAAGGGCTGGCAGGCGTGCGCGATCCGCACCTCGCCTTCGCGGTGAAGGCCAACCCCAACATCGCCGTGCTGCGCGTGCTCGCCAAGGAGGGCTACGGCGCCGACGTCGTCAGCGGCGGCGAACTCACCCGCGCGCTCGCCGCCGGTATCGCGCCCAGCGAGATAGTCTTTTCCGGCGTCGGCAAGACGCACCTGGAACTGATCCAGGGGATCGAAGCCGGCATCGGCCAGTTCAACATCGAGTCCGAGGAAGAGGGCCGCGAACTCGCCGCCATCGCCGCGGAGCGCGGCGTGCGGGTCGCCTGCGCCTTGCGGGTCAATCCCGATGTCGACGCCCGCACGCACGAGAAGATCTCGACCGGCAAGCGCGAGAACAAGTTCGGCGTTCCGCTCGACCGCGCGGTGGCGATCTACTCCGCGCTGTCGTCGGAAACCGGCCTCGAGATGCGCGGTGTGGCGGTGCACATCGGCAGCCAGCTGCAAGTCCTCGATCCGCTGGAGACGGCGTTCGAGAAGCTGGGGGCGCTGATCGCCGAGCTACGCGCCGCGGGCCAGACGGTGACTCACGCCGACCTCGGCGGCGGTCTCGGCGTGCCATATCGCAAGGACGATGTGTTTCCCTCGCCCGCGGAGTACGGCGCGATGGTCGCGCGCGTCACGGCCGATTGGAATGTGCGGCTGTCTTTCGAGCCCGGCCGGGTAATCGCCGGCAACGCGGGCGTGCTCCTGACACGGGTAATCCGTTCGAAGCGCAGCGGCAACGGGCCCCCGTTCGTGATCGTCGACGCGGCGATGAACGACCTCGCGCGCCCGGCGATGTACGGCGCCTGGCACGACTTCGACGCTGTCGCGCCGACCGGCGAGCGGATGACCGCGCACATCGTCGGCCCGATCTGCGAGACCGGCGACACTTTCGCGATGGACCGCGAGATCGACGCGATCGGGGCCGGCGACCTCGCGGTGTTCCGCACCGCCGGGGCTTACGGCGCGACGATGGCCTCGAGCTACAACAGCCGCGGCTACGTGCCCGAAGTACTGGTCGATGGCGACAAGTTCGCGGTGGTGGCGGATCGGATCGATCCGCACGCGATCATGAATGCCGAGCGCGTCCCCGAATGGCTCTGAGCAGCCTGCCGCTGTTCCACCGCGTGGCGGGGCAGCGGGTGGTCGTGCTCGGCGACGGACCGGCAGCGGAGGCCAAGCGGCGGCTGGTAGAGCGCGCCGGCGGCGTATGTTGCGGGGAGCCAGAGGCGCACCATGCGCGGCTCGCCTTCGTCGCCATCGACGATGCCCGCTCCGCGGAAGCGGCTGCCGTCCGCCTTCGCGGCAAGGGCCTGCTGGTTAACGTCACCGACCGGCCCGAGCTGTGCGATTTCACCGTCCCGAGCGTGCTCGACCGCGACCCGGTGCTGGTTGCGGTAGGCACCGGCGGTGCTTCCGCGGGTCTGGCAAAGCAGCTTCGGCTGCGATTGGAAGCGCTCATACCGCAATCGCTGGGCCGGCTCGCTGACGCCCTCAACGCGAGCCGCGAGGCACTGCGCCGGCGCTACCCCGATCCCGCGGAGCGCCGCCGCGCGCTCGATGCCGCGCTCACGTCCGGCGGCGTGCTCGACCCGCTGCGGGAGGACGCGTTCGGGCGCGTGGACGGGTGGCTGGCCAGCGAACGCGAGCCGGCGGCGGCGCGGACGGTCGAGATCGTGCTGACGAGCAGGGACCCGGAAGATCTCACCCTCCGCCAGGCGCGTCTGCTCGGCGAAGCGGACACCATCGCGCACGGGCCCGAAACCTCCGAAGCCATCCTCGCCCGCGCGCGAGCCGACGCGATCAGATGCGGACTCTCGAACATCCCGGAAAGGCGCACAGGCCTGACAGTTGTCCTGCGGCCCATCGATCCAAGCGAATATTGAGGTCCGCTTTCGACTTAATTGCAGACATTCGTGCCACGCGACGAGGTCGGAGTAAGCCTGGCGAGGCGGCATGCGAGGAGCGGCCTAAGCGAAGCCATACCCTTGCTCTCTGATCCTGCTCGTGCCAGCGTCTCGGTAAGGACCGAAGCGCCGGATAAAGAGCTGGGCGGAAGGGGGTGGTATGGAACGGTACCGGCCTTATGCGGGGGAGATCACGCTCGTCCTGGCCACGATGGTTGTCGGAGTGCTGGGCTTCTGGAGTGTATATGTAGGTTCACGTGCGGGTGCAGAACCGCACCATCATTTCCATGTCGCTACCACATTCGGATGGATGGGCCTCCTGTTCACTCAAGTGCTGTTGCTGGCACGAGGAAAGTGGCAGCTCCACCGCCGGGTAGGCTTGGCAGTTCTGGTTGCCGGGCCGCTGCTAGTTGGCTCAGCCGCGTTCCTTGCAATGCATAGTGCGCAATCGGCGATTGCAAGCGGTCAGCCCGATTTCCTGATCGTCCAAAACATCGTTGGTACCCTTTGGCTGGGTTTAATTCTTGTACTCGCGTTCGCCCTAAGAAAGCAGCGCAAGGTGCATGGTGCCTTTCTGATGAGTACCCTGTTGATCTTTCTTGGTCCGGCGATCTTCTTTGCACTGATCGCATTCGCGCCCGCCTACAGAATCGAGGGCCCAGAGACCTTTTACCGGTTCCAGACGGCGGGCGAAATGAGCCTCAACGTCAATCTGGCGATCGCCTTCCTCATGTTCGTCAAGGACTGGAGGAACGGCTGGCCGTATCTCTTCACGGCCGGTTCGGGGCCTTTGGCGGTAGGGCTTCAGGCTTATCTCGCGAGCGTTGATCAACTGGATAACCTGACTATTGCGACCGCCGCGCCTAATAGGGGCGCGATCTTGGCGATAGTGGTTCTTCTCGTGGGGGTCCTGCTGGCCCGGACCGCTCTGCCAAGGCGTGACGGTCGGCCATCCTTCGTGGTGACCGAGGGGGGCTGACGTCCGCTTTCCGACCAATCGCGGACATTCACTTGATTCAGCTAGAGCGGAGGAATCCTGTGCTCAGGCCGCGCCGATCGCCTGCAGGCGGCTGACAATCGCTGCCTCGTCGAACGGCTTGATGACGTATTCGTCCGCCCCGGCGGCGATGCCCTTGTGGATGTCCTTGGCGCCGGAGTTGGTGGTACAGAATACGACCTTCGGCGGCCGGGCGGCGGGAATTGCGCGCAGCGCGGTGACGAATTCGATGCCGGTCATCACCGGCATGTTCCAGTCGGTGATCACGAGATCGGGCATGGCCGCACGGCAGCGGGCGAGGCCCTCTTCGCCGTTCTCCGCCTCGACCACTACGTAGCCGACGCTCTCGACGATACGGCGGGCGACTTTGCGGATCATCCGCGAATCGTCGACCAGCAGGCAGGTGCGGCGGCCCGTCTGCGTAGTCGGCTCCGGCGCGGGTTCGGCGATCGCAGTGCGCGGCGGCACTGCGCCGGCTTCCGGATTAAGGCGCTTGATCAACCCGTGAATGACACGAACTCCTCTTCGCCATAGACCGGACGCTCGTCGACATCGCTGGTATCGCCGATCGGACGCTGCGCCGGGAAAGGCGTGGCTAGCGCGGCCTTGTCGGCGGGCGTCATGCAGACGTGAAGGTAGGGAACCCAGACGTCGCCGTAGTCGGCCTTCTGGTACCACAGGTCGAGCACATCGTAGCTGGCCCAGCAACCGTCAGGCTCGCGCAGGCGAATGCCCTCGCCGATCCGTGGCACCGCGGCGAACCGGATGGTGTGCTCGGACTGGTGAGTCTCGTTCTGGATTTGCACTTCGATCAAGGCTTCGGCACCCTCTGCGACCAGAAGGCACGCTAAAGCGAATTGGTTGCCGAACCTTCAACGTGTTCAAACGGCCGATTTTGCGTCCCTGCCGAGTTCCGCGAAATAGCGCGCCATGGCGTCGGCCGCCTTGTCGCTGAGCCGGATGAATGCCCGACGGCGATCGCTGTCGTCCTCTACCCTTTCCAGGAGCCCTGCTTCAGTCATCTGGCCAATCCAGCGCAGCGCGGTAGTCGGCGGCACCCCGCTGGCGATGCACAGCGAGGTTACCGACACCCGTGTGTGCTCGGCCCGTGCGGCGGTCAGATCGAGCAGAATGTCCCAGGCGGGATCCGCGAACAATGCGGGATCGAAGAACTGCCCCCGCAATTGACGCTGGCGGATGACACGCCGTACCAGCCTGGGGTCGGGTAGCGGCATCCGCGGAGGCCGGATGAGCCTGCGCTCGGCATCGCCCTCTCCCGCGAAGCCATCGACGGGCGACCCGAGCCTGAACGCCCGTGGCTCGCCGGCAGAGAGGCGGTCGATCTGGGCGGCGATCTGCGCCACCTGTTCGGTCAGACGCAGCAGCGTGATCCGATCGCCTTCGTCCTGTTCACGCACCGCCATCCGCGGAATCTTGGTTAGCGCACGCGCCAGAGCCAATACGCGTTCGCCCCTAGTGGCATCGACGAGCACTTCGGCGCCCGACTGATCGAGACACGCGAACACCGATTCGAGCGCCGTCATCGTGGTGGTCACGATGAGCGGCACGCGAGCCGCGGCCGCGCGAATATCGAGCTTGGTCAAGGCAGCGATCATCGCCCCGTCATCGACCGGGCAATCGACCAGCAGGAGGTCGCCGGGCAATGGCGGTTCGGCATCGGCCAGCTCTGCAAGGAGATCGAAGCCCACCGCGCCGTATCCCGCCGCGGCGATGTCCTCTTCAAGCCGCGCGGCGTCCGCCGGCCTGGCCGCGTACAACCCCGCAACGCAGGAAAGTGCGTCCGCCCCACCCGCCCCATAGGAAAAATTCGCCTGATTCACGCGACCACTCCGCTGCCACCTAAGCGAACAGGAGTAGAACAAGAAGACCCTAAGTCAATGAATTGCGGCCTTGTTCAGTCGAGAAACGGGTCTCGCACGAGGATCGTGTCCTCGCGTTCCGGGCTTGTCGATACCAGGGCTACGGGAGTCTCGATGAGTTCCTGAACGCGGCTGATGTACTTGATCGCCTGCGCCGGCAGATCGGCCCACGAGCGAGCGCCGGCGGTCGTCTCTCGCCAGCCATCCATCTCTTCGTAGATCGGCTCGACAGCGGCCTGATCGGCGGCATGGGCGGGGAAGTAATCGAGGATTCTGCCGCGCAAGCGATAGCCGGTGCATATCCTCACCGTCTCGAACCCGTCGAGGACGTCGAGCTTGGTGAGGGCGATGCCGGTCACGCCGGAGATCGCGCAGGACTGCCGCACGAGCACCGCGTCGAACCAGCCACACCGCCGCTTGCGGCCGGTGACCGTGCCGAACTCGTGGCCGCGCTCGCCAAGGCGCTGGCCGGTCTCGTCGTCGAGCTCAGTAGGGAACGGGCCACTGCCCACGCGGGTGGTGTAGGCTTTGACGATGCCGAGCACGAAGCCGGTCGAATTGGGTCCCAGGCCCGAGCCCGCGGCGGCGGCCCCGCTGACGGTGTTGGAGCTCGTGACGAATGGGTAGGTCCCATGGTCCACGTCCAGCAGGACACCCTGCGCCCCTTCGAACAGGATCTTGGCGCCGGCCTTGCGGACCTTCTTGAGCCGCTTCCACACCGGTTGGGCGTATTGCAGCACCGAAGGCGCGATCTCGCGGAGCTCGGCGAGCAGCGCCTCCCGATCGATCGGAGGCTGATCGAATCCGGCCCTCAAAGCGTCGTGGTGCGCGCAGAGCCGGTCGAGCTGCGGTTCGAGATGGTCGAGGTGCGCCAGGTCGCACACGCGGATCGCGCGGCGGCCGACTTTGTCTTCGTAAGCCGGGCCGATCCCGCGCCCGGTGGTGCCGATTTTGCCCGCGCCCGCGGCGGTCTCGCGCAAAGCATCGAGGTCGCGGTGCAGCGGCAAGATCAGCGCGCAGTTGTCGGCGATGGCGAAGTTGTCGGCGTTGATCTCCACGCCCTGGCCTTCGAGCTTGGCGATTTCCTCGCGCAAGTGCCACGGGTCGAGCACCACGCCGTTGCCGATGATCGACAGCGTGCCGGTGACGATGCCGCTCGGCAGCAGGCTCAGCTTGTAGGTGGTGTTGCCCACCACGAGCGTGTGGCCGGCGTTGTGCCCGCCCTGAAAGCGCACCACGGCGTCGGCGCGGCTGGCAAGCCAGTCGACGATCTTGCCCTTGCCCTCGTCGCCCCACTGGGCGCCGATCACGGTGACGTTGGCCAACTTAGCGTTCCTTACCTGAGGGGCGGCGGGGGCGCGCTAGAGGCTTTGCGTCTCGCTGCCAACCAGCATGTGGGTGCAACCGAGCGCTTGCGCATCCTCGCCCTCGGCGAGGGCGCTGCGAGTGCGCCAGCCGATCGCGCGCAGCCGGGCGGCGACCTGCGGATCGTGACCGACGGGCAAGTAGAGGACGTCACCTGCAGTCACGGCGGGCAGTGCGTCTACCAGGGGGTCGATATAGAGGGTGAAGCCGGTGGCCGCTTCGTCGCTGCCGCCGATCCGGTAGGTTCCACCGCGGCCCAGCGTTCCGCGAACCCCTTCGGCGTAGAGCGTGAAGCCGAACCAGCTTTGATATTCGAAGCCGTGGCGCTCGGTCGGGTCCAGCGTGATGCGTGCCTTGCCGGCCACGCGGCCCGCGATCTCGCGCAAGCCGGCGATGCGGCTGGCAAGCGCGCCGCCTGCGTCGATCGCCGCAAGACGCTCGATCGCCTCGTGGAACGGCCCGGCGGCATAGAGCAAGGGTAGGTATGCTTCCCCGCCAGCATCGTTCAGCGCACCGGCATCCTTGGCATCGAGTTCGCGGCGCACGTCCTCGATCTGCCCGGCCGCCAGCGGGAAAGCCTTGGCCGAAAGAGTGTCGACGAGATCGGGCAAAGTGAAGTCGACCGACACACCCCGGGCGCCCGCGGCGGACAGGGCCTCAATCGCCACGCCGACGACTTCGGCCGCCGCCGCGACGGTATCGCTGCCGATCAGCTCGGCGCCAAGTTGGAGGCGCTGACGCGCCGGATCGAGCTGGTCCGAGGCAATCACCGCAACCTCGCCCGCGTAGCACAACCTCAACGGGCGCGGCTCGGCTGCGAGGCTGGTCGCGGCGATGCGCCCGACCTGCACCGTGATGTCGCTCCGCAGGGCCAGCGTGCGCAGACTGGCAGGGTCGACGAAGCGGAACATCCGCCGCGTCGCCACGCCGCTCATCCGGCCCGCCATCGACTTTTCGAATTCGACCAGCGGCGGGATCACGCGGTCGTAGCCGTGCGCGTCCATCGCATCGAGCGCGGCCCGCCGTGCAGCAGTGAGCGCACGAGCCGAGGCCGGCAAGCGGTCCTCGAGCCCCACGGGGAGCAGGTCGGCGGCGGGATCGGTCATGCCGGGCGGCCTAGCGCCGTCAGAACTCGAGCGCCATGACGGTCTTCACGCCCTGAAGTGCGCAGGCCTTCTCGATCATCTCCTTCGGGATCGACTGGTCGACCGACAGCAGCAGCACCGCCTCGCCGCCCGCATCGCGGCGGCCGAGGTTGAAGGTGCCGATGTTAATCCCCGCCTCGCCCAGCAGCGTGCCGATGCGGCCGATGAACCCGGGCGTATCCTCGTTGACGATGTAGAGCATGTGCCCGGCTAGTTCGGCCTCGATGCCGATGCCGAAGATCTCGACCAGGCGCGCGTTGTCCTGCCCGAACAGCGTGCCCGCGACCGAGCGGTCGCCCTGACTGGTCCCGACGGTCACGCGGATCAGCGTGTTGTAAGCGCCTTCGCGCTCATGCCGGATCGAGCGCACGTCGAGCCCGCGCTCCTTGGCGAGGAACGGCGCGTTGACCATGTTCACGCTGTCCGAATGGCGGCGCATGAACCCGGCGAGCACCGCCGCCTCGAGTGGCTTGCCGGCGAGTTCGGCCGCGGCGCCTTCACGCTCGATCGAAATCTGCGTGAGATTGCCGTGGGCCAGCTGTCCGACGAGGCTGCCGAGGTTCTCTGCGAGCCTCATGTAGGGGCGCAGCTTGGGCGCTTCCTCGGCCGACAGGCTGGGCATGTTGAGCGCGTTGGTCACTCCGCCGTTGACGAGGAAATCAGCCATCTGTTCTGCGACCTGCAGCGCTACGTTGACCTGCGCCTCGGTCGTGCTCGCCCCAAGGTGGGGGGTGCAGATGAAGTTTTTGGTGCCGAACAGGGGCGAATCCTTCGCCGGCTCGGCCTCGAACACATCGAGCGCCGCCCCGGCGATGTGGCCGCTTTCGAGACCGTCCTTCAGCGCCGCTTCGTCGATCAGGCCGCCACGCGCGCAGTTGACGATGCGCACGCCTTTCTTGGTCTTCTCGAGCCGCTCGCGGCTGAGGATATTGCGGGTCTGGTCCGTGAGCGGGGTGTGCAGGGTGATGAAGTCTGCCCGCGTCAACAGCGTCTCGAGGTCGACTTTTTCCACCCCCATTTCGACCGCGCGCTCCTCAGTCAGGAAGGGGTCGTAGGCGACCACCTTCATCCGGAGGCCGAGCGCGCGACTGGCGACGATCGAACCGATATTTCCCGCCCCGATCAGGCCCAGCGTCTTGCCGGTCACTTCGACGCCCATGAACCCGCTCTTGGGCCACTCGCCGGCCTGGGTCTGCTCATTGGCTTCCGGGATTTGCCGGGCCAGCGCGAACATCAGCGCGATCGCGTGTTCGGCGGTGGTGATCGAGTTACCGAACGGGGTGTTCATCACCACCACGCCCTTGCTGCTCGCATAAGGGATATCGACGTTATCGACCCCGATGCCGGCCCGGCCGATCACCTTGAGGTTGGGCGCCGCGTCGATAATCTCGCGCGTGACCTTGGTCGAGCTGCGGATTGCGAGACCGTCGTATTCGCCGATGCGCGCCTTCAAATCATCCGGGCTCTCGCCGACGATCACATCGACATCGCATCCGCGCTCTTCGAAAATGCGCGCGGCGTTGGGGTCCATCTTGTCGGAAATGAGGACTTTGGGCTTGGCCATTGTGGCCTCCTTAAAATTGAACTGATGTGGTGCGGCGATGGCCGCGCAGGGAGTCAGGCGCGCGCCGTGGCGTAGGCCCAGTCGAGCCAAGGGCCGAGGGCCTCGATGTCAGCAGTGTCGACGGTGGCGCCGCACCAGATCCGAAGGCCTGGGGGTGCATCGCGATAGCCCGCCACGTCATAGGCGGCTTCTTGTTCTTCCAGCAGCTTGGCCATCGCCTTGATCACCGCTTCGTCCGCGCCTTCGACGGTGAGACAAACGCTGGTGTTGGAGCGGCTCGCCGGATCCTCGGCAAGGTGACCCAGCCAGTTGCGATCCCGCACGATTCTGTCGAGCGCGGCGGCATTGGCTTCAGCGCGCGCCTTGAGCCCGGCCAGACCGCCGACCGACTTGCCCCATTCGAGCGCAAAGATCGCGTCTTCCACCGCCAGCATCGAGGGCGTGTTGATCGTCTCCCCCTTGAAGACGCCCTCGGCGAGTTTGCCCTTGGAGACGAGGCGGAACACCTTCGGCAGCGGCCACTCGGGCGTGTAGTTTTCCAGCCGCTCGACCGCGCGAGGCCCGAGGATCACCACCCCGTGCGCGCCCTCGCCCCCGAGAACCTTCTGCCAGGAGAAGGTCAGTACATCGACCTTGTCCCACGCGATGTCCTGCGCGAACACCGCGCTGGTGGCGTCGGCGATGGACAGCCCTTCTCGGTCCGCGGCGATCCAATCGCCGTTTGGCACGCGCACGCCCGAAGTGGTGCCGTTCCAAGTGAAGATCACGTCGCTCGACCAATCGACCTCGGTGAGGTCGGGCAGCAGGCCATAATCCGCACGAATGACCGTGGGGTCGATCTTAAGTTGCTTGACCGCGTCGGTCACCCAGCCCTCTCCGAAGCTTTCCCACGCCAATGTGGTGACGGGGCGCGCGCCGAGCATCGTCCACATCGCCATCTCGACCGCGCCGGTGTCCGAACCCGGCACTATGCCGATGCGGTGCGTATCGGGCACCTCGAGCACTTCGCGGATCAGATCGATGCAATATTGCAGGCGCGCCTTGCCGATCTTCGAGCGGTGCGAACGCCCAAGGGATTCGCTGGCCAGCTTGTCAGGAGACCAGCCTGGCGGTTTCGCGCAGGGACCGGAAGAGAAGAACGGACGCGCCGGCTTGATGGCCGGCAACGGCGGGAGGTCAGTCATGTAGTCTCTCCTTGCAGAGAGCACGCGCGGCGTTGGGACCGCGTGGCCCGCTTGCCGCCCTAATGTTGCGGCGCAGCAAGTCAAGCGCGCATAATAATTGTGAGACAGCCGGTCTGAAAGCGTCGACCATTGTCCCCTCGCCAAACGGCCGACGCCTTTCTATGGCCGGTCGATGCAGCTTGCAGACCTCCGGATCGCGCTGTTCAGCGGCAATTACGCTATGACAGTGGATGGCGCCAACAAGGCGCTGAACCGGCTGGTCCGCTACCTCCTGCGGCAAGGCGTCGAGGTTCGGGTCTATTCCCCGACGGTCGACATTCCCCCTTTCGAGCCCCAGGGCGATCTCGTCAGCCTGCCGTCGATCGCCATCCCAGGAAGAAGCGAGTATCGCGTGCCGACGTGGATGGGAACGCGAGTGCGCGAGGACCTCGAGCGCTTCGCGCCTCACCTGCTCCACATCTCCTCGCCCGACTTCGCCGCGCGCGAGGCGGCCAAGTGGGCGCGCGACCGGGGCCTGCCGGTCGTCGCCAGCGTGCACACCCGGTTCGAGACTTATCCGCGGTACTACAAGCTGGGGTTTCTGGAGCCGGCGATGGAGGCCTGGCTGCGCAAGCTGTACCGCCGCTGCGACGCGCTGCTCACTCCCAGCCCCAGCATGATCGAGACGCTGCGCGCCCAGCGCATGAACGACGATATCGGTCTATGGTCCCGCGGCGTGGAGCATACGGTGTTCAACCCGGGGCGGCGCGATCTCGTGTGGCGGCAATCGCTGGGCTTGTCCGACGATGACGTTGTCGTTGGCTTCCTCGGCCGGCTGGTGTTGGAAAAGGGGCTCGGCGAGTTCGCCACCGTGATCGCGGAGCTCGGCAACCGCAAGGTGCCGCACAAGGTGCTGGTCATCGGCGACGGTCCCGCCAGGGTCGCGTTCCAGGAGAAGATGCCAGAGGCTTGCTTTGTCGGCTTCCAGGGCGGCGACGACCTCGGCCGTGCGGTCGCCTCGATGGACGTGCTGCTCAATCCGAGCGTCACTGAGACCTTCGGCAACGTGACGCTCGAGGCGATGGCTTGCGGGGTGCCAGTCGTCGCCGCCGATGCGACCGGCGCCGCCAGTCTCGTGGAGCCCGGCGTCAACGGTTTCCTGGTGCCGCCGGGCGACGTCGCCGGCTTTGCCGACTGCCTGTCGCGCTACGTCGACGAACCCGCCCTGCGGCGCGAGCATGGCGAGGCCGGACACACGCGCGCGCAGGCATTCGAGTGGGACGCGATCAACCGCGCGGTGGCGGACACCTACCTGCGCGTGCTGCGGACCAAGGGAAGCTAGCGCAGAAGCCCCGTCGCGGTCTGCCGACGGGCATACCACAACTGCAACACGATCGCCGCGAGAATGACCAGCGGCATGAACTTGTTCATGCCAGTGTTCATCTCCGACGGCAGGTCGAGCGTGAGCTGATAGATGAAGCTGAGCGCCGCCCCGATCAGCGAGACCAGGAAAGCGGTCACAGCGTGCCGAGAACGGGCAAGCAGCAGGATCGAGCCAAGCACCGAGCCCCACACGCCCAAGGCCCAGAGCACGTTCGCCCAGACCGGAAAGCTGTCGAAGAAAGCGCCGATCTCGGCGACCGACATACCCATCTGCTCCGACACCATCCCAAGGTACCCCGGATCCCGCATCTGGGTCATCGTGTAGTCGTAGCCGCCGAAGGCATTCCACAGCAGCGACAGGATACCGACGATCCAAAGATGCATCGGCGTCTTCGAGACGCCGGGCGCGTCGATAGTTGCCTCGTTCATGATTGCTCTCCCCCTCCATGGCGGCCCGCGGCGGGAAATACCACGCCGCCGCGGGAGCGCCAAATCGGGCGATCAAAGGCGCTCGATACGCTTGGCCATCTCATCGATCATGTCGACGATGTCGTTCATCGCTTTCTCGTCCAGTTCGCCCGCCTTCGCCTTGTGCTTGAGCACTTGCGCGAGGTTGCCCATTGCGCGGAAAAGGTGCGGCGAACGGTGGCGCTGCTGTTTCTCGCCATGCTCGGTCAATCTAGCGAACAGCGCCTCGACCTCGTCGGCCTTGTCGGCCAGTTCGACGCGGCCTTGCTCGGTGGCGGCGAAGGCCTTGCGCGGGCTCTCGTCGCCGACTTCCTCGATAGCGCCCTCGTCGGCGAGCAACTGAAGCGTCGGATAGACCGCCCCCGGGCTCGGGGCATAAGCGCCATCGGTCGCCTCCTCGATCGCCTTGATGAGCTCGTAGCCGTGACGCGGCTGGTCGGCAAGGAGCTTGAGCAGCGCGAGCCGCAGTTCGCCTTGGCCGAACATCCGCCCGCGGCGTCCACGTCCGCCTGGGCTACTTGGCCCAAACGGACCTGATGGGCCAAAGGGCCCGGAAGGGCCGAAGGGTCCGCTCGGTCCGAAAGGGCCATCGGGGCCGAACACGCCGTCGTTGTCCCAGCGACCACCGATGCGGGATGCCATCTTGGCCGCCATCTTGGCCTTAATCGCCGCGCGGAAAGCCCGCTTCACATCGTTGTCATAGCAATCGTGCCGCATCTCTAATTCCTTCTAAGATGGTTCACGATATATCTTAGAACTATCGAATTGCAAGACCCTCGCCGAACGCCGGTGCATTTCCTATCTGCGCTTGCCATGGCCGATCTGTTTCCCGAGAGCCTCCCGACCGAGCGGGACGAGCCCCGCCCCGATGCGCCTCTGGCCGATCGTCTACGGCCGGGTGCGCTCGGCGAGGTGGTGGGCCAAGAGCATGTCACCGGACCCGAAGGCGCGATCGGCCGGATGGTCGCCGCCGGGCGCCTTTCGAGCATGATCCTGTGGGGTCCACCTGGTACCGGCAAGACGAGCATCGCGCGGTTGCTCGCCGACGCGGTCGGCATGCGATTCGTGGCGATCAGCGCAGTGTTCAGCGGCGTTGCCGACCTCAAGAAGGCGTTTGCCGAGGCGGACAAGGCGGCGCAGGCGGGCCAGCGCACGCTCCTGTTCGTGGACGAGATTCACCGCTTCAATCGCGCGCAGCAGGACGGTTTCCTGCCGTTCGTCGAACGCGGGACGGTCACGCTCGTCGGCGCGACGACCGAAAACCCCAGCTTCGAGCTCAACGCCGCGTTGCTCAGCCGCGCGCAAGTGCTGATCCTGCGCCGCCTCGACACACCCGCCCTATGCAAGCTGCTCGACAAGGCGGAGGCGCTCGAGGGGCCGCTTCCCCTGACCCCGGAGGCGCGAGATGCTCTGGTCGCCAGCGCCGACGGCGACGGGCGCTTCCTGCTCAACCAAGCGGAAACGCTATACGCCGCGCAGATCGACCATCCGCTCGACCCGAGCGAACTCGGCAAGTTCCTCCAGCGTCGGGTGGCGGTCTATGACAAGGACCGCGAGGGGCACTACAATCTCATCTCCGCGTGGCACAAGGCGCTGCGCGGCTCCGACCCAGACGCCGCGCTCTACTACATGGCGCGGATGCTGGTGGCGGGCGAGGAGCCGCTGTTCGTGTTGCGGCGGCTGGTCCGAGCCGCGGTCGAGGACATCGGCCTCGCCGATCCGCAGGCCTTGGTGCAGTGCCTCGCCGCCAAGGACACCTACGAATTTCTCGGCTCGCCTGAAGGAGAGCTCGCGATTGTCCAGGCCTGCCTATATTGCGCCACCGCGCCCAAATCGAACGCCGCCTACCTCGCCCAGAAGGCCGCGTGGAAAAGCGCTCGCGAGACGGGCAGCCTGATGCCGCCGCAGAACATCCTCAACGCGCCGACCAAGCTCATGAAGGACATCGGCTACGGCAAGGGCTACGCCTACGATCACGATGCGGAGGAGGGCTTTTCGGGTGCGGATTACTGGCCCGAGGAAATGGAGCGGCAGACCTTTTACGAACCTGTCGAGCGCGGCTTCGAACGCGAGGTCAGGAAGCGCATCGAGTACTGGAACAAGCTGCGAGCCGAGCGCGCCGACGGGTGAGGCCGGACCGGTTCAAGCACTTCGCGGCGATCGACTGGTCGGGCGCGGCGGGCGAGCGCCACGCCGGCATTGCCCTGGCCATTTGCGACGCTGGCGACACGGCGCCGCGGATCGTGCGGCCGGGCCACCGCTGGTCGCGCCACGAGGTGGCCAACTGGCTGCTGCACAAGATGCCCGCCGACACGCTGGTCGGTCTCGACATATCGGGTTCGTTGGCTTTCGCCGACACGGGCGCGTACTTCCCCGGTTGGCCTGAAAGCCCGTCAAACGCCCGCTCGCTCTGGGCGTTGGTCGAGGAGATGTGCGAAGCCGATCCGCACCTCGCCGCGTCCGGGTTCGTCGACCATCCCGACATCGCGCGCCATTACCGCCGCCACGGCGGGCGCGAGGGCGACCTGTTCGGCGGCGGCATCGGCCGTCTGCGAGTAACCGAGCGGGTCGGCCAGACGGCATTGGGGTGCCGCCCGACAAGCAACTTCAATCTGGTCGGCGCCAGCCAGGTCGGCAAGGCGAGCCTCACCGGCATGCGCGTGCTCCACCGGCTGGACGGCAATATCCCACTATGGCCGTTCGACCCCTTGCCCGAGCATGGTTCGGTCGCGGTGGAAATCTATACGACCATCGCGGCCATCGCCGCCGGTCGCACCGCGAGCCGCAGCAAATTGCGCAGCTACGGTGAACTCAACGAAGCGCTCACCGCCATCGGCAGCCGCCCAATGAAGGGCCGAGGCCCGATCGACGACCACCGCTCCGACGCCCTGCTCGCTTCCGCCTGGCTGCGCACGGTCGCGCATGAGCCCCGCTACTGGCGTCCGCCAGCTATGACCGACGACATTGCCATGACCGAGGGCTGGACCTTCGGCGCGCCCTGAGAAGCTAACCTTTGCAAGTTCCGGATCGTTTGCCGCGCCGCCGCCGTTGGCGAACAGTCTGGTCGCAATCCAAGGAGCTTGCCCCCGTGTAACTTTGCCCAACTCGCTCGTCCGCTCGGCTATTTCTCGCTCGCTCTGGGCGCTGCCGAGTTGCTCGCCCCTCGCAAAATCGCCTCGGCACATGGCGTGCCGGAGGGAACCAACGTCGTCCGCGGCTTCGGCGCGCGTGAGATCGCCGCCGGTATCGCAGTCCTCGCCGCGCCACGCAGCCCGGCACCGTCCCTCATGCGGGCAGTAGGCGACGTTCTCGACATCGCAGCCGCCGGCGTGGCCACCGGGAAGGCCCGGGGCTCGGCACGTACCATCGCCGTTATCTCGCTTGCGACCGTGGTGGGCTTCCTTGCGCTCGACCTGCTGGTCGCGAAGGTCGGTGGCGCGCAGTTGACCTCTGGACCTCCGGCGCGCTTTGTCGCATTGGCGAGGCTCAAGATGCCCTATTGCCTCGCAAGGGTACAGGCGCCGGCTTAGCTCAGTTGGTAGAGCACCTGATTTGTAATCAGGGGGCCGCGGGTTCGAATCCTGCAGCCGGCACCATTCTTCTGCCTGCTCACAGAGTGCGCAAATGCACCATCGGTTCAGGGGCTGCGCCATAACTGCCGCTCACGCGCACTTGTGCCAACTCGGGATCGATAGCCGACAGGAACCGCACGCCGATCGCATCGTCGCCACGATCCTGACAATCGTTCCGGGTACCCAACCAATATTCGGCAAGCCGATTTCAACCGTGGTGACGGACCTGACGATGACGGGTGAGCGCGCCTTCATCCCAGTGGCGGACAAATCCTTCACGGTGAGCGCCCATTCCTCGAGCTGACCCTGCAGCCGCATCGAGGCGCGCATCAGAACGCGGCGCCGCGCGGCGGCGCGGGAGTCTTCCGCCTGCTCCGGGGGCGGAGAAAGAGCGAGATGCGCAACCGCGATAATCGCACATCATCGACACTCATGCCTAACGAAGCGGTCCCTCAAGGTTAGGTATCCTCCCTTAGCCAAGTCCGGCGGCGAGGCACTTTTCAGGGGCTTTGCGCGTTGGCCACAATGTGAAAATCGCCACCTACAACGTGAACGGCGTCAACGGCCGGCTACCGGTGCTGCTGCGCTGGCTGGAGACGGCGCAGCCCGATGTCGTCGCGTTGCAGGAGCTAAAGGCGCCGGACGAGAAGTTTCCCACCGAACCGATCCGCAAGCTCGGCTACGATGTCGTTTGGCACGGGCAAAGCCGGTGGAACGGTGTCGCCTTGATCAGCCGGGTGGGCGAAATCCACGAGACGCGGCGCGGCCTCCCCGGCGATCCGGACGACACGCATAGCCGCTATATCGAGGCCGCCATCAACGGGGTGATCTTCGGCGGGCTTTACCTGCCCAACGGCAACCCTCGTCCCGGCCCGAAGTTCGACTACAAGCTGCGCTGGTTCGAGCGGTTGACCGAGCACGCCCAAGGCCTGATCGAGAGCAAGCTGCCGGTGGTGCTCATGGGTGACTTCAACGTCATGCCCACCGAACGCGACGTCTATAAGCCCGAGCGCTGGCTCGACGACGCGCTGTTCGCCCCGGAAGTCCGCGCGGCCTGGTTCCGCTTGCTTGATCAGGGCTGGACCGACGCGCTACGCACGATGCACCCGGACGAGACGATCTATACATTCTGGGATTACTTCCGGAATGCCTTCGCCCGCAATGCCGGCCTACGGATCGATCATTTCCTGCTCAGCCCGTCGCTAAAAAAGTGCCTGCGGGCCGCTGAGGTCGACCGCGAACCGCGTAGCTGGGAAAAGACGAGCGACCACACGCCCGTGTGGATCGAGCTGAACGTCTAGACCATCTTCTCCGGTCGCACGAGACGGTCGAAATCCTGTCCGTCCACCCCGCTTGCCAGCGCCGCTTCGCGCAGGGTCGAACCTTCCTTGTGCGCTTTCTTGGCGATTGCAGCGGCCTGGTCGTAACCGATCTCGGGAGCGAGCGCCGTCACCAGCATAAGCGAGTTTTCGACCCCGCGGGCGATGTTGTCGCGGCGCGGCTCCAGGCCTCGCAGGAGATGCTCGGTGAAACTCTCGGCCGAGTCGGCGAGCAGGCGGATCGAGCGCAGCGCGTTCCAGGCCATGACCGGACGATAGGTGTTGAGCTCGAACTGCCCCTGGCTGCCGGCGAAGGTGATCGCGGCATGATTCCCGAACACCTCGATGCAGACCTGCGTCAGCGCTTCGACCTGTGTCGGGTTGACCTTGCCGGGCATGATCGAACTGCCGGGTTCGTTTTCTGGCAGCGCCAGTTCGCCGAGGCCAGCCCGCGGGCCCGAGCCGAGCAGCCGTATGTCGCTGGCGATCTTGTTGAGGCCCGCCGCCAGCGCATTGAGCGCGCCGTGGGCGAACACCAGCTCGTCCTGTGCCCCGAGGGCGGCGAACTTGTTAGGCGCGGTCACGAACGGAAGGCCGGTAATGCCGGCTATTTTCGCTGCCACCAAATCGGCGAAGCCGGCGGGCGCGTTGAGGCCGGTGCCCACCGCGGTCCCGCCCTGCGCTAGCGCCAAAAGCCCGGGCAGCGTCGATTCGATCCGGACGATCGCGGCCTCCACCTGAGCCGCGTAGCCGGAGAACTCTTGGCCTAAGGTCAGTGGGGTCGCGTCCTGGGTATGCGTGCGGCCGATCTTGACGATGCCGGCCCACTCCGCTGCCTTCGAGGCGAGATCGGCGTGCATCGCGCGCAAGGCGGGCAGAAGGTGGCGAACGATCTCGCCCGCCACCGCGACGTTGATCGCACTCGGGAAGGTATCGTTCGAACTCTGGCTCATGTTGACATGATCGTTGGGATGGACCGGCTTTTTCGAGCCGATCGCGCCGCCCAGCATCTGGATCGCGCGATTGGCGATCACCTCGTTGGCATTCATGTTCGACTGCGTGCCCGACCCCGTCTGCCAGACGACGAGGGGAAATTCCTCGTCGAGCCTGCCGTCGATGACTTCCTGCGCCGCGTCGACGATCGCCGCGGCCAAGCTGGCTTCGAGAACGCCCAACTCGCGGTTGGCTTCCGCCGCCGCGCGTTTGATAGTACCCAGCGCGCGGATCAGCGGCACGGGCATGGTCTCGCCGCCGATCTTGAAGTTTTGCAGCGAGCGCTGCGTCTGTGCGCCCCACAAGCGATCCGCCGGCACGTCGATCGGGCCGAAAGTATCGGTCTCGGTGCGGGAGGCGCTCATCCGCGGCCCCGGTAGCCGGAGACGCCCTGGTCAGGCACCCATAGGCCTTCGGGCGGCGCGCCCGTCTGCCAGAAAACGTCAATCGGAATACCGCCGCGCGGATACCAATAGCCGCCGATGCGCAGCCAGCGCGGGCGCATCTCGTGTTCCAGCCGCTGGCCGATCCCGACGGTCACATCCTCGTGGAACCCGCAGTGGTTGCGGAACGAGCCGAGGAACAGCTTGAGACTCTTCGATTCGACGATCGTGTCACCCGGCGCGTAGTCGATGACCAGGTGCGCGAAGTCGGGTTGCCCGGTGACCGGGCACAGCGAGGTGAATTCGGGCGCGGCGAAGCGCACCAGGTAAAGCGCGTCGTCGCGCGGGTTCGGCACGTAATCGAGCGTTGCCTCTTCGGGCGAGGCCGGCAGCCGGCTCGACTGCCCGAGGTGCAACGGCGCGCGAGCATCGACGGGGGGTGTGTCGCTCATGCCGCGCATCTGGCCCTAATTGCATGGGTCTGCAAGGCGGGTGTGGACTCGTTGGGTTCAGTGCCTATTCAGCGCCAGCGACGCTTAAAAACGCGCTTCCGGGAAGACATGCGACACCTTGCGACCGCCAGCCTGATTGCGTTTGCCGCCGCAGCCGTGCCCTTGGCGGCGCAGGATTCCGCGCCCTCGCCCGGCAGCTTCCGCCTGCCGACGGCCCCCACGCCCACGCCGACCGACGTGCAGGGCCCGGTCGATCCCGACGCGCCGATCCTAACCCGTCCGCGCGCGCCCACCCCGACGCCCACGCCGCGTGCAACGAGCGCCCCCGCGCCAACGCCGACGCCAACCGCGCAGCCTTCGGCCCGTGCCACCCCGCGCCAGGTCCTGCCGCCCGGCAGCAGCACGCTGCCGCCGCGCTTCACCCCGCCCGCCGCACCGACGGCGGAAGAATCCGCCGCGGTGACGACTGGCGATACTCCCTTCCCCGAGGCGGTACCCGGCACCGCGCCGCTACCGCTCCCGACTGCGGCGCCCTCCCCCCCGCCTGCCGTATCCACCGCACCGGATAGCGGCGACGAAGGCCTCCCCGGCTGGCTTTTCGCCCTTGTCGGGGCGCTCGCCGCGCTCGGCATCGGCGCGACTGTGTTCCTTCGCCGCCGTCGCGGGTCCGCCGAAGTGGAAGCACCCGTTATCGAGCGGCCCCCGGTCGGCAAGCCAACGGCCGCCACGCCGCCACCGGCGCCGCTGGCCGGCCCGCCGCTGATGATCGAGGCGCAGGCTAAGCAACTGGCCCGCAGCATGATGTTCGCTACCCTGTCGTACGAACTGAGAGTCACCAACCGCGGCCCGGTGCCGCTCGAGAACGTCAGTTTCGGTGGCGACCTCGTCACCGCCCACGCCCGCGTGCCGGCCGAGCAGCAGCTCGCCGATCCCGCCACGCCGCTTACCCCGGTTCAATCGCTGACGCGGCTCGATCCGGGCGAAAGCGCTTCGTTCGCCGGCGATTTCCGGCTGCCAGTGAGCGAAATCCGCCCCATCCCGCACGGCAAGGCGGTGGTCTATGTCCCCCTCCTCCGGGTCCGCGCGACCGCGCAAGGGATGGAGCCCATTGCGCGGACTTTCATCGTCGGGCTGAAGCCTCCCGGCTCCGCGGGCCAGCGCCTGCAGCCGTTCCGGCTCGACGAGATGCCGCAGACGTATCGCACCGTTGGTCAGAAGGCGCTCGACTGACGCTCGACGCGGCCTTTCCGGCCCGCTAGCAACCGGGGCATGGACAGCCTCGTATCCACCGACCGGCTGGCGAAGGTGCTGGGCACCGAGGGGTTGGTCGTCCTCGACGCAACCGCCCACCCGACCGAGCCCGCTCGGAACGCCGCTGCCGAGTTCGCGTCCGGGCACATTCCCGGGGCCCGCTTCCTCGACCTCGCCAGCCTCAAGGACACAGGATCGAGCGTGCCCAACGCCCTTCCGGCGACGGAGCAGTTCGCTCGGCAGATGGCCGAGCTTGGGATCCGGCCCGATGCCCGGATCGTGCTGTACGACGACAGCGCGGTGAAGACCTCGGCGCGGGCGTGGTTCGTGCTGCGGATGAACGGCATGCGCGAGATCGCCATCCTCGACGGCGGAATCGCCAAGTGGCGCGCCGAGCAAAGGCCGCTAGAGACGGGCGAAGCACTGCCTGCACTAGGCGACTTCCCCCTTTCTGCCGCCGCCGATACCAGCCGGGTCCGTTCAAAGGCCGACATCCTCGCCAACCTCGATAGCCGCACCGAGCAACTCATCGACGCGCGCGACGCTGGCCGCTTCACCGGGGAAACGAGCGACGCGGTGCATGGACTGCCCGGGGGCCACATTCCGGGCTCGCGAAACCTGTTTTTCCGAGATCTCTACAACCCAGACGGAACCTTCCGCTCCGAGGGGGAACTGCGCGCCGCGTTCGAACGCGCCGGCATCGACCTGACGCAGCCGATCGTCACCACTTGCGGGAGCGGCGTAACGGCCTCTGTATTGCTGTTCGCGCTGCACCGCCTCGGCATCGACGAGGCAGCGCTCTATGACGGCAGCTGGAGCGAATGGGGCGCCGATCCCACCACCCCCAAGGAACACGGGGCCGCCGCCTGATGGCCGGAAAAGCGCGCGCGCAAAGTCTGGGCACACGGCTGGTCACCGCCGGCCGGCGCGCCGAGTGGACGGGCGCCGCGGTCAACCCGCCGGTCTGGCGCACCAGCACGCACCTCTATGCCGACAGCGCCGATCTCGCGGAGGGCCGCCCCAACGCCGACGGCCACTTTTACTACGGTCGCCGCGGGACCCCCACCCAGTGGGCCCTCGCCGAAGCGCTCACCGAACTCGAACCGGGCGCGGAAGGCACCGTGCTCTACCCCAGCGGCGTCGCGGCGATCGCCGGCGCGCTCCTGGCGGTGCTGCGACCCGGCGACGTGTTGCTGGTGACCGACAACGCCTACGAGCCGACGCGCACCCTCGCCAACGGCCTGCTCAAGCGGATGGGCATCGGCGCGCGGTTCTTCGATCCCCTCGACCTGGATGCCTACTCCGCGGCCTTCTGCGAGCGGACGAGGGCGGTGATGCTCGAATGCCCCGGCAGCCTGACGATGGAAGTCAGCGACGTGCCCGCGCTCGCCCGCATCGCTCAGGAAAAAGGCGCAGCCAGCGTGCTCGACAACACCTGGGCGAGCCCGCTCGGTTTCGCGGCGCTCGGGCACGGCTGCGACATATCGGTGATGAGCCTGACCAAGCACGTCGGCGGCCATTCCGACTTGATGATGGGCTCGGCCACCGCCGGGAAACGATGGTATTCGCGGCTGCGACAGACTTCGCAGAGCCTCGGCCAGGTTGTCGCGCCCGATGATGCCGCGCTCGCGCTCAGGGGCCTCCGGACGATGGGCGTTCGCATCGAGCGGAGCTCCGCAAGCGCGCTGGCGATCGCCCAGTGGCTAACGGAGCGGCCCGAAGTCGCGCAGGTGCTGTGCCCGATGCTGCCGGGCTCCGCAGGCCATGAGCTATGGGCACGAGATTTCACCGGCGGCTGCGGACTGTTCAGCTTCGTGTTCAAGGGCAGCGACCCGTCCGCGCGGGCACTGTTCATCGATACGCTCGAACTATTCGGTATCGGCTATAGCTGGGGCGGCTACGAGAGCCTCGTCATTCCCTTCGACCCGGAAAACATCCGCACCGCGGCCCCATGGCCGCCCGCCGGCCGGGATCCGCAGGACCGCCTCGGCATACGCCTGTCGATCGGCCTCGAAGACCCGCAGGATCTGATGCGCGATCTCGAGGCCGGGTTCGCCGCGATGGCACAGGCGTGACGAGCGCGGCGCTCTTCCGCGGGCTCGATCCCACGAGTGGGCTCGGGCGGCTGATCGCCACCCTCGACAGTTGGGGCTTCACCGTCGCAGACAGCCGCATCTCGGTGTGGAGCGCGCTGGTAGTCATCGCGGTCATCCTGCTGGCGCTGTTGCTGGGGCGCCTCGCGATCCACCTCGCGTGCTGGATAATCGGCAGGGTGACCGCGCTCGACGCCGGCCGCCGGCTGCTCGCGCAGAAACTGGTATCGCTGGCGATCTGGGCGGCGACGTTCCTCGTCGCGATCGACATCTTGGGGATCGACCTCACCGCGCTCGCGGTGTTCTCGGGCGCGTTTGGTCTGGCGGTCGGGTTCGGGCTGCAGAAAACCTTCGGCAACCTCCTTGCCGGGATCATCCTGCTGATGGACCGCTCAATCAAGCCGGGCGACGTCATCGCGGTCAACGACGGCATCACCAACACCGTGGGCCAAGTGAAGAAGATCGGCATCCGCGCGGTTTCGGTGACGACCCGCGACAAGAAGGAATACCTGATCCCGAACGAAAACCTGATGATCAATCAGGTCGAGAACTGGTCCTACAGTTCGCGCGACGTGCGCATTCAGGTGCCGGTGGGCGTGGCCTACACTTGCGACATCGTCATGGCCGAGAAGCTGATGCTGCAGGCAGCGAAGGACACGTCCCGCGTGCTCGACTCTCCTCCCCCGGTGGTGTGGCTCGACAGCTACGGCGAGAGTGCGATGGAATTCATCATCCATTGCTGGATCAACGATCCCGAGCAGGGGATCGGCAACGTCCGCTCCGACGTGCTCAAGCGGCTGTGGGCGCTGTTCCAGGAGAACGGCGTCGACGTTCCGTTCGCGCAGCGCGACATCAACCTGAAGGACAACCCGCAGTTCCGCGCCCTGCTGGATGCGCTGGCCGAGCGCGGGACGCGCCCGGAAGCCTAGCTTCGCGCCCGAGTATCCCAGCTTTCAAAATCGCGCCTTTTCAGCCTCACAGGCAATCTGGCTGGCGACCACGGGGGGCGAGGCGCATCTCCCCGCCATGATTAAACCAGGAACCGTTTATCTGGTCGGCGCGGGCCCGGGCGATCCGGACCTGCTGACCTTGCGCGCCGCGCGGCTGATCGAACGTGCCGGGTTGATCGTGCACGACGGTCTGGTCGAACACGCGATCCTAGCGCTGGCCCATCCCTCTGCCGAGTTGGTCTCCGTGGCCAAGAGCCGTGCGCGGCATACCCTGCCGCAAGACGCGATCAACGCGCTGTTGGTGCGCGAGGCGCTCGCTGGCCGCGATGTCATGCGACTCAAGGGCGGCGATCCGCTTGTCTTCGGTCGTGGCGGCGAGGAGGCCGAGGCGTGCCGCTCCGCCGGCGTGCCGGTCGAGATCGTCCCCGGGGTCAGCGCCGCCAACGGCGCAGCGGCAGCGGCACAGATCGCGCTCACGCACCGCGACGCCTCGAGCGTCGTCAGCTTCGTGGCAGGCCAATGCAAGGGCCTCGCCGAGCAGGATTGGGCGGGCCTCGCCGGCAAGGGTCGGACGCTGGTGATCTACATGGGCGTGAAGACCGCCCCACAAATTGCTGAAAAGCTTATGGCCGATGGCCTCGCGCCCGACATGCCGCTGGCGGTGATCGAGAATGCATGCCGCCCCGAAATGCGCGTAATTCGCGGGCCGCTCGCCGCGCTGCCCGACCTCGTCGTGCGGGCGCGGGTCAAGAGCCCGGCGCTGATCGTCATCGGCGAGGTCACCGCGCGCGAGGACGCCGCGGTCGTCGCGCTGGTGGAGACGCACGCGTGAAAATCCTCACCGGCAACGACCTCAAGAGCGGCGCGGTTACCTGGTGGACCGGCTACGACTGGTCGCTCCATGTCGAGGACGCTGTGGACGCGGGCGACCAGGCTGATGCAATCCTCGCTCGCGAGATCGCCGCCTGCCGCGTGAACGGCGCCTATGCGATCGACGGCGAAAAGACTGCGGATGGCGGCGTGCGCCCCGCGCACATCAAGGACCGCATCCGCGCGCTCGGCCCCACCGTGCGCCCCGACCTGACATTGAAGCCGGCGGATCCCGACGCCCGCGAATGGGTGATCTGATGTACCGCTACGACCAATACGACCAGGCGATGGTCGACACCCGTGTCGAGGAATTCCGCGACCAGGTGCGCCGCCGCATCGAAGGCAAGATGGACGACGACCAGTTCAAGCCGCTCCGGCTGAAGAACGGGCTCTACCTCCAGCTTCACGCCTACATGCTGCGGGTCGCAATTCCCTATGGCACGCTGAGCAGCGCGCAGATGCGCACCCTGGCCGAGATCGCGCGCAAGTACGACCGGGGTTACGGGCATTTCACCACCCGGCAGAATATCCAGTACAACTGGATCAAGCTGGCCGAGGCTCCGGACATCCTCGCCGACCTCGCCAAAGTCGAGATGCACGCCATCCAGACCAGCGGGGAATCGATCCGCAACATCTCCGCCGACCAGTATGCCGGCGCCACCGCGGACGAGGTGATCGACCCGCGTCCCTGGGCCGAAATGCTGCGGCAGATGACCACGTTCATGCCCGAGTTCAGCTACCTCCCCCGCAAGTTCAAGATCGCGGTTATCGCAACGGCGGAGGACCGCGCCGCGCTGCGCTGGCACGATTTCGCGCTGCGAATTGTGCGCAACGCGGCGGGAGAGATCGGTTTCCAGGTATTTGCCGGTGGCGGCATGGGGCGCACCCCGTTCATCGCCTACAATATCCGCGAGTTCCTACCGACTTCGCAGATTTTCAGCTATTTGCAGGCCGTACTGCGCGTGTGGAATCGCCACGCGCGGCGCGACAACATCCACAAGCAGCGGATGAAAATCCTCGTCCACGACTTGGGCCAAGAGGAATTCACGCGCCAGGTCGAGGAGGCGTTTGAGCACTTCCTTTCACTCGGCGAGGACTTCCCGCAGGCCGAGTACGACCGCATCGCCGCGTATTTCACCCCGCCGGCTTTCGAACACGGCCTCAGCGACGAGATCGATCTCTCCGACCCGGTGTTCGCGCAGTGGGTCGAGCGGCAAGTCGCGCCGCACAAGGCGCCCGGCTACGCAATCGCCAACATCAGCCTGAAGCCTGTCGGCGGTATCCCAGGCGACATATCGGCCGAGCAGATGGACCTCGTCGCCGACCTCGCCGAACGCTACAGCTTCGACGAGCTGCGCGCGACGCACGCGCAGAACCTCGTGCTGCCGCATGTTCGCAAGGCTGACCTCTACACGGTGTGGCAGGCGCTGGTCTCCGCCGGGCTCGCCGATGCCAACCTCGACCTCATCAGCGACCTCATCGCCTGTCCCGGTCTCGATTACTGCAGCCTCGCCAACGCCCGCTCGATCCCGGTCGCGCAGAAGATCGCCGAGCGCTTCGCCGAGCCGGCGCGGCAGGCCGACATCGGCGAGCTCAAGATCAAGATTTCGGGCTGCATCAATGCCTGCGGGCACCATCACGCCGGCAATATCGGCATTCTCGGCGTCGACCGGAAGGGCAGCGAGAGCTACCAGCTGCTGCTCGGCGGATCGGGCGACGAGGACACCACCCAGGCCAAGATCGCAGGGCCCGGTTTCGATGAAGACGGTATCGTCGACGCGGTTGAACGCGCGGTGGAACATTATCGCACTGTACGAGCCCCGAACGAGCGCTTCATCGACACCTATCGCCGCGTCGGCATGGATGGCTTCAAGGAGGCGATCTATGGCTGAGCCCGGCAACCAGGCCTTCCCCACCGCCCTGCGCTTCCGCGACGACGCCGCGGCCGACGAGCCATCGGTCTCGCTCGACGCCTTCCTCGAGCAAGAGGAAGCGGATTCCGTGCGGATCGAGGCGGGCGAGGACGTCACCGTTCTTTTTCCGCACCTTGCTCGCGTGCGGCTGATCGAGGTCGACTTCCCCAAGTTCCGCGACGGTCGCGGTTTCTCGACCTCTCGCATGCTGCGGGAAGCCGGTTACACCGGTGAGATCAAGGCCACCGGTGATGTGCTGGTCGATCTCATCTTCTTCATGCGCCGCTGCGGCTTCGACAGCTTCGCGCCGGACAAGCCGTTCGACCCCGCCGACGCAGAGGCCGCCCTGACCCGCTGGGAGCATGTTTACGTGCCCGCCGCCGACGACAGGGTGCCGATCTGGAAGCTGCGGCATGGCTGACCTCGGCATCGCGCGGATTGTTGATAGGATCGACACCGATCCGCGTTTCAGCGCGGCGGATGCGATCCGGCTCAACCAGACTTACCGCGCGGCGGACACCGGGGCGGTACTGGAAGCGGTTCTCAAGGATGGCGTCGCCGGCCGGGTGGCGGTGGTCTCCAGCTTCGGTGCCGAGAGCGCCGTGCTGCTGCATCTCGTGGCGCAAGTCGCGCCAGATACGGCGGTGCTGTTTCTCGACACCGGCAAGCACTTTCCCGAGACCCTGTCCTACCGCGACGCACTGGTCGCGCGGCTCGGCCTCACGAACCTGCAGACCCTGAGGCCGGACGAGGCGGATCTCGCCGCGCGCGACGGCACGGGCTTGCGCTGGTCGTATGACCCGGATGGCTGCTGCGAAATTCGCAAGGTCCGTCCGCTGGCAGCCGCGATGGCCAAATTCGATGCTTCGCTCACCGGCCGCAAGGCGTTCCAGGCGAGCACCCGCGCCAACCTGCCGCGGTTCGAGCTCGACCAGTCGGACACGCGCGGCCGGCTCAAGATCAACCCGCTGATCGATTGGACCGCGGACGATCTCGCGGCTTACCTCGCCGAACACGACCTCCCGCCGCACCCGCTAGTCGAGGCCGGCTATCCTTCGATCGGCTGCTCGCCCTGCACCACCAAGGTCGCGCCCGGCGAGGACCCGCGTTCGGGCCGCTGGAAGGGCTGGGACAAGACCGAATGCGGCATCCACTCGCCGGTCCAGCTCGGCCCCGATGGCGAGCTGCCCCCCGGTTACGAGCCTTTCCTCTAGGCGGTGAAACGCCGCCGGAATCCTCGTCCCGGCGGCGCCTTGAATTCCGGTCTCAGCCTTCGAGGCGAACGACTGTCGCGGTCTGGCCTTCGCTGTTGGTCGAGGTCCACACGCCCTTGTCGTCGACCCCTTCCGTGTTGCACTTTTCCTTGGCGCCTTCCTCGTCCTTGGTCGTGCAATACTCGGTGGGCGACTTCTGAACCCATTTGCCGGTCTCGACGACCTTGCCGTCCTTGTCCGTCTGGACATAGGTGCCGTCCGCCTTGACCTCCTCGGTGAAGACCAAGCCCTCGGCGGTGGTCACCTGGTATTTGCCGGTCGAGGCTTTGCCGTCGGCGGCGACGGTCCCCGCGGCTGCCTCCGGAACCGCGGCGGCTGCTTCGGTTGTCGCTTCGGGAGCCGGCGCGGCTTCCTGCTGGCAGGCCGCCAGTGTCGCCAGCGCGGCGACGAGTACGATGCGCTTCATAGATGTTCCCCTGTTCGAGTTCTCGCAGCGGCCGTTCCCGCCTTTGCGACTCGCGATCCCGAGAGGATGCTAGGCCTGCGCCGAGATAGTCACAACCAGCCACGCTCGCGGTACCAACGGGCGGTGGCCTTGAGCCCGTCGCGCGTATTGATGCGCGGCCGCCAGACTGCTGGTGGGACGTGGAACTCGGGCCGCGCGACCCAGTCCGGGTGCGCCATGTAACCCACGCGGTCGGCGGTCAGCCGCGCCCGGCCCCGGCGAACCAACCGGTCCGCGCGCGAGGCATTCTCCAGCATCCCGCGCGAGAGATGCACAACCCACGGCCTCCGCCCCACTGCCCAGCCGATCAGGCGGCCAAGCTCACGATGAGACCACCCGCCGGCGTGGCCGTCGTCCGGCTCGAACGTTTTGTGCGTTACCATTTCGCCCCCCGGCAGCAAGTCGACGAGCAGTTCGGCGAGGTCTTGCACGTGGATCAGCGAACTGCGCCCGGGCGGCGGGACCGGGACGAGCCCGCGCCGCGCCAGCCTGAACATCTCGAGATAGTCGACGTCCCACGGTCCGTAGACGCCGGGCGGGCGGACGGTAGTCCAGTCGAGCCCGCTTGCCGCAACCAGCCGCTCGGCCCGCTCCTTCGATGCGCCATAGGCGGACAGGCCCGGCTCGCGGGCGGAAAGCGAAGAAACGAACACGAAGCGCGGCGTGCCGGCCTTGGCCGCAGCTTCGACCAGCGCCAACGTACCGGCGACGTTGGCCGTCTCGAACTCCGCCGGATCGCGCGCCGTGGTGAGCCCCGCGATGTGCAGAACTGCCTCGGCCCCATCGACGAGCTTCGCCAGCGCCTGGGAGTTGCCGAGATCCCCTTCGACCCATTGCGCCGCGCCGCGATCCCTGGGCACCGTCCGTGCGAGCGCTCGGACCTGAACGCCGGCACGATCGAGCGCGGCGAGCGTCGATTTGCCGACGAACCCGGTGGCACCGGTCAGCGCGACGAGCGGCGCGCTCATAGCAAGACCATATGGTCGCGGTGGACGACCGCCGCGCGGGGTGCGTATCCGAGCAGTTCGGCCTGCTCGCTTGCTTTGCGTCCAGCGATCGCACGACATTCGGCGGACGTATACTCGACGAGGCCCTGCGCCAGACGATCGCCCTTGGCGCTGTGGATCGTCACCAGATCACCGCGCGCGAACTCGCCATCCACCGCCGTAAGACCCGCCGCCAGAAGGCTCGAGCCCTGCCCGAGAGCAGAAGCACATCCTTGATCTACGGTCAGCACCCCAGCTGGCGCGAGCCGCCCGCCGAGCCAGGCCTTGCGCCCCCCGTCACGTCGTTGCGGCAGGAACAATGTCCCCCGCTGGCCATCTACCGCCGTCGCCAGCGGCCGTTCGCGGGTACCGTTCACGATTGCGAGCGCGATGCCTGCGCGCCCGGCGATCTCGGCTGCCTGCAGCTTGGAGACCATCCCACCTGACCCCAGGCCCGAGCTCGAACCGCCGTCGGCCATGGCGCGTACGTGCTCGTCAACCCCGTGAACCTCGCGCACCAGTTCGGCCGATGGGTCCCTGGGGTCGCGGTCGAACAAGCCGTCGACGTCGCTCAGCAGCACTACCGCGTCGGCCTGCGCCGCTTGGGCGACCCGGGCGGCAAGGCGATCGTTATCGCCGAAGCGGATCTCGGCCGTGGCGACGCTGTCGTTCTCGTTGACCACCGGGACGGCGCCCTGCTCCAGCAGCCGCGCAAGCGTCGACGAAGCATTGAGGTAGCGGCGGCGGTCCTCCAGATCGTCGAGTGTAAGCAGCAGCTGGGCGGCGACGAGACCCTGCGCGCCCAGCAGTTCCGCCCACGCGCCGGCGAGGGCGATCTGCCCGACCGCGGCGGCTGCCTGCGCGTCGGCGAGGCTCGCCCGCCCACCCCCTTGCAGGCCGAGCCGCGATGCGCCCAACGCGATCGCGCCCGAACTTACAACGACGACCTGCTGGCCCCGGCTTCGCGCTTCGGCAATTTCACCGGCCAGCTCCGCCAGCCATTCGCGCCGTAACGCTCCGCCGCGCTCGACCAGCAACGCCGAGCCGACCTTGAGCACCAGCCGCCGGCATGCGGCGGGGTTGGTCAGTTGAACGAGAGTGGCGACGGACATGGCAGGCCGCTTAGCTCAGCCTCGCCGACAGTCCAATCCACTGCGCCCTTTCAGGTGAGGACCTAGATCGGCGACCAGTCGCCGCCTTGCTCGGCGATATCCTCGACTTCGTTGCCCTTGGTCTCGGTCGCGGTGCGATCGGGGAGGTAGGCAAGCGCCGCGTCGAGCATGGCTTCGATCCCTTCGCCCGTCGCCCCGGAAATCGGAAAGACCGCGGCCGCCCCGGCGGCCCTCAATTCCTTGGCGAAGTCTTCCGCCAGCTCGGCGTCGGCGAGGTCGATCTTGTTCAGCGCGATCAGGCGGGGCTTGTTTTCCAAACCTTCGCCGTACGCGGCCAGTTCTTCCTCGACTATGTGAAGCGCTTCGGCCGGGTCGACGCCCGAGATGTCGATCAGATGGATGAGCACTCGGCAGCGCTCGATGTGGCCGAGGAACCGGTCGCCGATCCCGGCGCCCTCCGCCGCGCCCGCGATGAGCCCGGGAATGTCGGCGAGCACGAACTCACGGTTGCGATGGCGCACCACCCCAAGCTTCGGCACGAGGGTGGTGAATGCATAGGCGCCCACCTTCGCCTGTGCGTTCGAAACCTGGTTGATAAAGGTGCTCTTGCCGGCGTTAGGCAGGCCGACGAGGCCCACGTCGGCCAGCAGCTTAAGCCGCAGCCAAACCCACATCTCCTGCGCGGGAATGCCTTCCTGGTGCTGGCGAGGCGCGCGATTGGTGCTGGTCTTGTAGCTCGCGTTGCCCCGGCCGCCCATCCCGCCTTCAAGCAGGACGACGCGCTGGCCAACCTCCGTGAAATCGGCGAGAACCTCTTCCTTGTCCTCGGAAAGTATCTGAGTGCCGACCGGCACCTCGATCACGAGATCGGGGGCAGAGGCCCCGGTGCGGTCCTTGCCCATCCCGTGGCCGCCGCGCGACGCCTTGAAATGCTGCGTGTAACGAAAGTCGATCAGGGTGTTAAGGCCCGGTACGGCGACGAACACGATGTCGCCGCCCTTGCCGCCGTTGCCGCCGTCGGGGCCACCGTATTCGACATACTTCTCGCGCCGAAATGACACCGCGCCCGGGCCGCCCGCGCCGGATTTCACGTAGATTTTGGCCTGGTCGAGAAAATGCATTCTTTGTTAGCCTCAAGCGCCAGCGGCCGCGTCCGCGACCTTGGCTATCCTCCGCGGCTGTCCCTCGCCCGAAGAAGTTCGGGTCCGGGCCGTTGCGGGCGGCCGGTCGGCCTTGCGGATCGCTGGTCGCGAACCGATAATTTCATAACGCTGGGCTTAGGCGAATACTGGACTTGCGACCAGCAAGTCCGCAAGCGCACGCGCCCCGGCCGGTTAGGCCGGAAGCCAAGCCGGGCGGGTACCCGGCGCCCGGCGTCCGAGGGCGGAACAAGAACCTGCCAGTTTCCTGATTTTCGATCAGGAAATGGTGGAGCCGAGGGGGATCGAACCCCTGACCTCGTCATTGCGAACGACGCGCTCTCCCATCTGAGCTACGGCCCCGTTCCAGTTCCCTCCACGCCGGTTACCCCGCGCGGAGCGCGGCGCTTAGCGGGCCGCGCCCGCCAAGAAAAGGGCTTTGTACGCAGCCGCCCTAGGGCTTGGGAGAAGCTTGTGGGACCGGCTGGATGACAGGCACCGACTGCTCCTGCGTCACCGGGACGACCGGGATCGATGCGCCGGTTTCCGTATCGGTCACGGTCCCAGCTTGCACCACGGGCTGCGAAGTAGTCGCCGAGGCATCGCTGATCCCCACTTGCGGGATGCCGGTCATTCGCGCCGCCTGGACCGCGACGTAGCCCGGCTGCGAGGCCCCGTAGCGGGCGCCATACTGCGCATCCCATGCAGCCGAGTCGCGCTCGTACTGCTCATAGGCGGTAAAGAAGTTCTCGAACGGCAGCTCGAACTGGACGAAATTCGCTGCCGCGAGCGCGGCAGCATCTGCTTTGGGCATCGCTGCCTGGGCCGCGGCCACGCGATGCGCCGCCTGGCAGAACTCGACACGCGCAGGCGGCATCGCGAAGTAATTGTAGACGATCGTCATCAGCTTCTCGCGCGCGGCGATCGCTTCGCGAGACGTGCGGTACTCTTTTGCATAGCTCTTATCGAGCCGCTGGTTGACGGCCCGCAAGGTCTTCGCGTTGTCCGTCAGAAACGATCGGTAGCCTTCGAGGATCGGCTCGTCGCCGGGTCCCGTGCAATTGAGCGCCGCGACGTTCCAGGCCGAGCGGAAATACCACAACCGCTGATCGTCGGTGAGGTTCTTGAGAACCGTCAGGCGCTGCCCATCCGGGCCTCGGCCGGGGATGCTCATGATGTAGGCCGCGCTCGAAGGCGGCAGCGGCCGGTACGGAATGACCTCGACCGGCGGCGGCGGCGGGGGAGGAGGCGGCGGCGGAGGGGGTGGGGTCGCGCACGCGCCCAGCATCGCCAACCCGGTGGCCAGCGAGATCATTCGAATTCGAACAGGTGACGTGGAATGCATGCGGCGCGGCCCTCCTAGCCCGCATAGAACTTGCCAGCGCGCGCCTTTCGCGCGGCTGAAGACGGCTCCCTATCGCCGCGTCCTGACAAAGAAAATGCCCGGGGCGCGCTGGGCACCCCGGGCACGATGAAACGAGTCTTGGCTGCGACTATTCGCGGCTGCCCATGAAGCTGAGCAGGAACTGGAACATGTTGATGAAGTCCAGATACAGCGTAAGCGCACCGAGCACGATCGCCTTGCCGGCGAACTCAGTGCCGCGAAGCACCGCGTATTCGTTCTTGAGCCGCTGCGTATCGTAGGCGGTGAGGCCAGCGAAGATCAGCACGCCGATGAAGCTGATGGCGTACATGAAGGCCGGGCTCTGGATGAACATGTTCGCGATCATCGCCACGATCAGCCCGACGACGCCCATGATGAGGAAAGTCCCCATCCCGGTCAGGTTCTTCTGGGTGGTATAGCCGAACAGGCTGAGACCAGCGAACGCGGCAGCGGTCGCGAAGAACGTGACCGCGATCGACCCGCCGGTAAAGCGCAGGAAAATCGTCGACAGCGACAGGCCCATCAGCGTGGCGAACGCCCAGAATAACATCTGCAACGTCGTCTTGCTGAACCGGTTCGCACCGAAGCTCATCGCGAACACGATCGCGAGGGGCGATAGCGCCACCAGCCACATGATCGGACCGGAGGCGAAGGTAATCGCCAGGCCCGAATTGTACGTCAGCAGCGCAACGATGCCGGTCAGCAGCACGCCGCTGGTCATGTAGTTGTAGATCGCGAGCATATGCTTGCGCAGGCCCGCATCGAATACGACCTGCCCGCCCGCGCGCGGCACCGAGCCGAGGCCGGCCGTCGTCGTAGTGCGGGGATCGTTATAATCAGCCATTACAATCTCCATTCCGGCGCCGAGCGACGACAAGCCGGTGCCCGCAATATCGGGGGTTAGCGCCGCAGATTCAAGGAAAACCGGACGGGCGCGGATTAACCGTTTTCGGTGGCTTCCGCAGCCATCTCGCGGCCCCGATCGCGTGCGGCCGTTAGGGTTTTAGTGAGCAGGCGCGTGAGCGCTTCGTCCGCATCGAGCACGTCGAGACCCTTCTGCGTCATGCCGCCGGGGCTGGCGACCCGCCGCGCCAGCTTAACCGGCGGATAAGGCGACGACGACGCCAGCGCCCCTGCCCCTTCCACCATCTTTACCGCCAGCCGCTCGGCCTGCGCGCGGTCAAGGCCCAGCTCGGCGGCGCCTGCCGCGAGCGCATCGATGAAACGGTATACGAACGCCGGGCCGCAGCCCGTGAGCGCGGCCACGAGGTCGAACCGGCTCTCGTCGGTGAGCCATTCGGCGCTGCCCAGCCGTTCGGCGAGGTCGGTCACCGCCGCACGGCTCTCGTCCCCCAGATCGCGCGCGACCAGTGCGTTGGGCGACTTGCGCAACGCCGCGGCGAGGTTGGGCATGAGCCTGACGATCGCCCCCGCTCGCGGGAAATGCCGCGCGAGGACTTGCAGCTCGACCCCGGCCAGCACCGAGATCACCACCGTCCCCGGCCCGGCGAGCGGTTCCAGCGGCGGCGCGGCCTCAGGGAACATCTGCGGCTTGAAGCCGAGGACTATCGCGTCGAAGTCCCCCGGCGAAACAGCGGTGACGAAGCGCACCCCCGCCGGGGTAGCCTTCTCGCGCGGCCCGTAAGTGGTGAACATAGCCGGCGACAGGCCGGAGGCGAGCCAGCCTTCGACCATGGCCCCGGTCATCGCGCCGTAACCGGCAATCAGGATCGAGTGAAACCCGCTCATGCCCCAGCTTACGGCGCGCGGCTGCGGCGCGCTAGGCCTCGCCGGCGGCGTCGACCATCGCGCTCGAGAGCGCGTCCTGCGGGGTCTTGTCTCCCCACAACACAAACTGAAACGCCGGGTAGAAGCGGTCACATTCGTCGACCGCGGTTTCGATCAGCCCTTGCGCCTGGGTAAGGCTCAGCAAACCCTCGTCGCCCAGCAACAGGCCGTGCCGATAGACCAGCATGCCACCTTGCGACCACACGTCGAAGTGGCCGAGCCACAGCTGCTCGTTGACGAGCGCCAGCAATTCGTACGCCGCGGCCCGCTTGGCCTCAGCGACCCGGATGTCGGGCAGGCACAGCAGCTGGAGCACGTTGTCGTCCGCCCGCCAGATCGCGCGAACCTGGTAGCTCGTCCAACTGCCTTGAATTTCGCCGGAAATCTCGTCGGCGGAGACCACCTCGTGCGCCCAGCCGCGCGCCTCGAACAGCGCCGCGAGCATGTCGACCGGCGCCGCGTCGTCACCCGCGACCTCGTAGTCGTCGTGCTCGGTTGTCATCATAGCGGTCCCGTCCTTGTCGTTACGAGCGCTGGATGCCGACCGCTCACCCGGCCCGCAATCGGGCCAAGGTTAACGGCTGGGGACAACGCGATAACCCTGTTCAAAGCCTGTGCAAAAGCGCTGGATACGCGCCGCGCCTATTTCAGCGGGGCCACGTCCTCGCCCTCGGCGCTGGTGAAGGCGAACGCGTCGATGCCGGCCTTCTTGAGATCTGCCACCAGCTTGTGCGCCGTTTTGGCCGAATCGATCGGGCCGGTGAGCAGGCGGCGGGATTCGCCCCACTTGGCGGTGTAGGCGCTTCGCTTACCCAGCAGTTCGGGCGCCTTCTTGCCGAACTTTCGCCAGTCGAATGCCAGCGCGCCGACATCTTTGCCGGTCGCGACCTGGACCCAGACGCGGCTCGGCGCCTTGGGCTTGGGGGGAGGCGGCGGAGGCGGCGGGGGCGGCGGCGGTTTGGCCACCTCGCGCTTGGGCTTGATCGCCGTGATATCGACCGCGCCGGCGGCGGGCTGCACAGCAATCGCACTGGCGAAATCGGCGAACGCGTCCGCCAGGTTGGCGGGCTCGGGCACGATCGGCGCGCTGGCTGCGGTGGGCACCGGGACCGGCACGATGGTAACCGGCGGGGTTCCGGGCTGCTGGATCGCGGGCGCGAGGTCGAGCGCCGAACCCGTAACTGGGTTTTCCAACGGCAAAGTCGCGACCACTTCCGGCTGGCTCACTTGCGCCGACGGCAACTCGATCACCGGCGCGGCCGGAGGCGGAGGCGGCGGTGGTGGCGGTGGAGGAGGCGGCGGTGGCGGCGGTGGTGGCGGTGGAGGAGGCGGCGGAGGCGGCGGAGGCGGCGGAGGTGCGGCAACGACACGCGCGGGCTGCTGGACCGCGGGCTCGGCGCGCGCCAGCGTCACCGGAGTCTTGGCTACGGCGGGCGCAGGCGTCGGCGTCGTGCGGCGCGACTGGGTCCGGTCCGCCAGCGACTGGCCGCGTTCCGGGCGCGAACCGACCCTCTTGCGAGGGCCGAGCGGCTCACCGGCAGGCGCCAGGCGGCTGTCGGTCGAGGCCGTAGTCCGCGGAGCAGCGCTCGCCGGGCCCGCATATTGTGCGAAGCGCGGATCGTCGCGGCCGATCTGCGCGGCGCGGGGAAAGTTGCCGAGGTTCGCGGCCGCCGCCTGCTGCGCGCGGGTGAGCTTGGGCATGTACGAAAGGTAGGGCGTCATGCGGCCGGCCATGTCGCGCGGCATCACCGCTTCGACGATGGCGACCGCTTCCTTCTCCTGCCCCAGGATCGCCAGGCCGAAGGCCCGTGCGCGATAGGCGGCAAGATCGCGCCGCTGCAGCAGCGGCAAGAGGGTCGCCTCGAACCCCTTGGTATCGCCCTCGATGGCCTGGCTGATGCCCAACCGCCGGATCACCTCCTCGTCGCGCGTTTGCGACAGCGCCAGGCGGTACTGGATCTGGGCCGAGTTGTTGTCGCCCACGAGGTCGAACGCGAGCCCGCGGTCCGCCGCGATGTTGGCCGGCTGGATGCCCGCCGCTTCGGCTTGCTCGAACAGTTGCAGCGCCTCGATCGGCCGGCCCGACTTGAGGTTGGCCGACGCGAGACCGGACTTCACCCGCGGATCGCCAACGCGAAGGGTCTCGGCGCGGCGGAAGAAGCCCATCGAGGCATCGACGTCGTTGAGGGCGAGCGAAGCACGCCCCGCCTGGACCAGCGCGTCGAAATCGCTCGGGTTGCGGGCCAGCCGCTGGAGCGCCGCGCTGAGTTCCGCGCTCGCCGGCGGCGGCACCGGCTGCACGACGGCGTAGCTCTGCGCCGCGAGCGGGCTCGCGACTAGCGCGACCGGCAGGGTGGCCAGAAGCTCGGCCGCGGCGCGGCTCCGGCGGGATGACAGGCTGTGAACCATTGCTCGCCCCTTACCCGCCCGCGGCTGAACCGCCGCGAAACGGGTTCAGCGGCGGTTTACTGGTTATTCTGCCGGCCGAGGAAACGGGGAATGCTGAGCGAAGCGGAACCGCCATCGTCATCCTCATCGTCCTCGTCGTCGGAGGACTTGGTGCCGCCGCGCGACAGGTTTGCCATGCGCTCGAACAGCGTGCTCCCGGCACTCGGAGTGGCGGCACTGCCCTCGCCGCTGACGAGCCCGCGGCGACGGCCGCCGCCGAGCTGGGCCCGCACCGGTTCGTCCTGCTCGGCGAGCCGGTCGGCATCGAGAAGCAGTTCGTCCTGGCCACCGGCGGGCGTCGTGCCGCCGGTGAGATCGAGCGGAGCGTCTTCGTCCTGCCCGCTGGCGCCCGCGCCCCATTCGTCGTCGCCCGGGGCAGCTCTGTCGCCGATGCCCGGGTCGGCCGGCTCTTCACGCCGCAGGCCGGCAAGCGGATCGACGATCTCGTCGACGTCGTCGTCGTAATCCTCGCTGGACTCTTCCTCGTCCTTGTCGCCGAAGTTAGACGAAAGCCCGCCGAGATCGAGCGGTGCGCGCACCGGAGTTTCCGCGGGTTCGCCGTAGGCCTCGATTTCATCCTCCTCGTCGAAGGCGGAAGCTGCGATCGGCTCGGGTTCGGGTTCGGGTTCGGGTGCCACCAGCGGAGCCGGCGAATAGCTGTCCTCGACCTCGTCGGCCGCGGGAAGCTCGAGCACGGGGCGCTTGGGCCCGCGGCCGGCGCCGAGCGAGAACGAGCGCGGCTGCGCGGCCATCGGCTCCCCGGTGCCGTCGATGCCGGTGGCGACCACCGAGACGCGGATCTTGCCCTGGAGGTCGGGATTGAAGGCCGAGCCCCAGATGATGTTGGCGTCTTCGTCGACCAGTTCGCGGATGTGGTTCGCGGCTTCGTCGACTTCGAGCAGCTTCATGTCCTCGCCGCCGATGATCGAGATGATCACCCCCTTGGCGCCGGCCATGCTGACCCCGTCGAGCAGCGGGTTGGCGATGGCCCGCTCGGCGGCTTCGAGCGCGCGGTTCTCGCCCTCGCCCTCGCCGGTGCCCATCATCGCCTTGCCCATCTCCTGCATCACCGAGCGAACGTCGGCGAAGTCGAGGTTGATGAGGCCGGGCATGACCATCAGGTCGGTAATCGAGCGGACGCCCTGCTGGAGGACTTCATCCGCCAGCATGAACGCTTCCTTGAACGTCGTTTCCGCCTTGGCGACCAGGAACAGGTTCTGGTTGGGGATGACGATCAGCGTATCGACGTGCTTCTGCAGCTCTTCGATGCCCGCTTCGGCCGCACGCATGCGGCGGGTGCCTTCGAACAGGAAGGGTTTGGTGACCACGCCGACGGTCAGCACGCCCTTGCGGCGCGCGGCCTCGGCGATCACCGGAGCCGCCCCGGTTCCGGTACCGCCGCCCATGCCCGCCGCGATGAAGCACATGTTCACCCCGTCAAGCGCGTCTTCCAGCTCGCCCACGGTCTCTTCGGCGGCGGCCTTGCCCACTTCGGGCCGTGCGCCGGCGCCGAGACCGCCGGTGATGTCCGGGCCCAGCTGGATACGCTTTTCGGCCGAGGCGTTGCTCAGCGCCTGCGCGTCAGTGTTGGCGACGATGAAGTCGACGCCTTCGATCTGCGCATTGATCATGTTGGCAATCGCGTTGCCGCCGGCGCCGCCGACACCGATCACCATGATCTTCGGGCGAAGTTCGTCGGTGGCTGGCGGACCGATGTTGATGCTCATTGGATGCCCCTCCGGGGAAGAAATTGCTTGCTGACAGTCTTACACGAACCGATTCGTCTCGGGATAGGACCAATTTCCTTATCCACAGCGAGAGTTAACCACTAAAAGTACTCTTTCATCGCCTGCACCACGCGGTTTACCAGACCGAGGCCGGTGTAGCGCGTGGTCGCGGTGTGCCTGGCGGCAACCGCCCGGATGTCGACCGGATCGTCCGCGGCGTAAAGGCACAGGCCCGCGAGGGTGACGAAGCCGGGCGTGGCGTTGGCCTCGCCGAGGCCGCGCAGCGCGGGCGGCTTGCCCACGCGGACCGGGCGCCCGAGTGCGCTTTGCAAGAACTCCGCGATGCCGGCGAGCTCGGCCCCGCCGCCGGTCACGACCACCTGCCCGCCCTTCGCGCCCGAAAAGCCCATGCCCTTGAGCGCTCGACCGACCTCGTCGGTGAGCTTGGAAAGCTGTTCGGTGATCACCGACACGAGCTCGGCTCGCGGAATGCGGTTCTGCTCGTCGGCGCCGCGCGCGGGCTGGCCGCCCTCGTCGCCCGGGCCGTTGACCGGGACCATGTCCTTGTAGTCGCTGGGGCTGGCGATCGCCGAGCCGTAACGGCTCTTCAGGCGCTGCGCCTGGAAGCGGCGAATGCCGAACGCGCTGGCGACCGCATCGGTCACGTCAGACGAGCCGAAGGGGATGGCGGTGAGCCCGAGCAGCATGCCGCCCGCATAAAGCGCCACGTTCGTCACCTCGCCGCCGATCTCGACCAGCGCGGTGCCCAGTTCGCGCTCTTCGGGCGTGAGGCAGGCGTGGCCCGCGGCGATTGGCGCGGCGACCACCGCCTCGACGTCGAGGTGGGCGTTCTGCACCGCCTCGATCAGGTTCCTGACCGGGGCGCCGTCAGCGAGCATGACGTGGATGTCGACGCCGAGCCGCTCGGCGTGGAGCCCGCGCGGGTTGGCGATGCCGTGCGCCCCGTCGAGCGTGTAGTGTGCCGGCTGGGCATGGAGCACCATCCGCCCATCGGGCTGGATGCTGTCGCGCGCGGCCACCAGCAGGTGCTCGATGTCGTCTTCCTCGATCCGCCGGCCGCCGATGTCGATCTCGACCTTGGCGACGCGGCTCGCCAGACCCGCGCCCGAACAGCCCACCCAAACGCTGGAGATGCTGGTGCCGGCGTTCTTCTCGGCCCGTTCGACCGCGTCACGAATGGCATAGGTCGCCGCGGCCATGTCGGTAACGTAGCCGCGCTTGATGCCCTGGCTGGCACGATTGCCGCTGCCGAGCACGATCATCTCGCCCGTTTCCGACAGGCCCATGATCATCGCCGAGATGCGAAAACTGCCGACGTTGACGGCGCCGAAAACCTTGGCGATGCGGGGGAGGCCCATTACTCGGTCCCTTCGGCTGCAGCGGCCTTGGCGGTCTCCAGCGCCTGTTGCGCGCGGCCTGGAATTCGCATGTATATCCGGTCGGGCGCGCGCATGTCGAATGCGACGACCTTGCCGCCGAGCAGGCGGTTCACCCCGTCGAGCCGCGCGAACGACACCAGCGCGCCGGCCGAGGCATCGTCGCCGTGGGGTAGCGCGAGCACCTGCCCGGTCTTGAAGGTCAGGTTCCAGCGCCGGTTGCCGACCCACTCGGCCTCGGCCACTTGCGGTTTCAGCGCGGGCGCCGCGTCGAGCAACTCGTCGAGCCCCGCGATCTGCCTCGCCGCGCCGGGCCCGGCAACCTTGAGCATGCCTTTGGCATTGGTTTCGGTGACGGGCTCAAGTTCGTGCCCGGTCCCGTCGATCAGCACCAGCCGGCCGGGCTTCCTGAGCGCCGCGCGCGGCGTGCGCTCGATTACGTCGACCACCAATGTCTCGGGCAGTTGGCGGCTGACCCGCGCGTCCTCGACCCAGGACAGCGCCAGCAGATCGGCGCGGATCGCGTGGAGATCGACCAGCGGCATCGGCCGGTCGCGCTCGGCGAGCACGCGCTCGTAAACTTTCAGCTCGTTCATCCGCTCGATCCCGGTGACCTGCACCCGGCGCACCTCGAACCCGGCGTCGGCGGCGACCGCTGCCACTTGCGCTTGCGCCAGCGCGGGCACCCCGGCGAGGCTGGCGACGAACCACGCCAGCGCCACGGCGCCGCCGAGGATGATCGCGAGGAACACCTTGTGCAACTGCTCTTCGGTGAATGGCAGCAGGGCAAGCGCACGGCCTACGGCACCCGAAGTACGCGCCTTGGCCTTGCGCGCGGTATCGGCGCGGCTGCGAGCGGCCGTGGAACGGCGGACACCTTTGCCATTGCGGTTGATCGTTTCAGCCATGTTCAGCCCTGTTCGCCCCTCGATCAAGCGCTTCATCGACAAGGGTTTCGACCAGATCCTCGTAGCTGATGCCGCAGTACTTAGCCTGCTCGGGCACCAGGCTGAGCGCAGTCATCCCCGGCTGCGTGTTGGTCTCGAGCACGAACAAACCCTCCTCGCCCTGCTCGTCGTCCCACCTGAAATCGGTGCGGCTGCAGCCCCGGCAACCCAGCAGCGTGTGCGCTTGTACCGCGTAGGCGAGGCACAGTTCGGTAATCCTTTCAGGGATTTGGGCCGGACAGATGTGGTCGGTCAACCCTTCGGTGTACTTGGCATCGAAATCGTAGAACCCGCTCTTCGGTTTGAGCTCGGTCACCGCCAGCGCGCGCGGCCCGTCGGGCCCGTCGAGCACTGCGACCGTCATCTCGCGCCCGCGGATGTAGGGCTCGGCGAGCAGCCGATCGAACTCCTGCCACGGGCCCTTCACGTCCCGCCGGATCGGATTCCCGTAGTTACTTTCGTCGGTCACGATAGCCACGCCGACCGAGCTGCCCTCGTTGACGGGCTTGAGCACATATGGCCGCGCCAGCGGGTCCTTCTCGTAAATCGTCTCGCTCTGGACGATCCGCCCGCCCGGCATCGGCACCCCGTGCGGCACCAGCGCGTGCTTGGTCAGTTCCTTGTCGATGGCGATCACCGAGGTCGCCAGGCCCGAGTGCGTATACGGCACCCCCATCAGGTCGAGCATGCCTTGGACCGTCCCGTCCTCGCCCGGCACGCCGTGAAGAGCGTTGAAGACGACGTTCGGCGCAGCCTCCGCGATGCGCGCCGCTACCTGGCGGTCCATGTCGATCCGGGTGACGCGATGCCCGCGCGCTTCGAGCGCCTTGGCGACACCTTCGCCGCTCATCAGCGACACCGGCCGCTCGTTGGCCCAGCCGCCCATCAGGACGGCAACGTGATGCTTCTTATTCACGGACGCCCTACCCGCTGGATTTCCCACTCGAGGCTTACGCCGCTGTTCGAATAAACTTTCTCGCGCACCAGTTCTCCGAGGCCCTCGATGTCGGCGCTCGTCGCTTCGCCGGTGTTGATGAGGAAATTGGTGTGTTTTTCGCTGACCTGCGCCTGGCCCAGCATGAGCCCGCGGCACCCGGCCTCGTCGACGAGTTGCCATGCCTTGTGGCCGGTGGGGTTCTTGAAGGTCGAGCCGCCGGTCTTGGTGCGCAACGGCTGGCTCGCCTCGCGCGCCGCGGCGATCTTGTCCATTTCCTCGCCGATTTCGGCAGGGATGCCCTCGCGCCCCTGGAAGCGCGCGGCGACGACGATCGCGCCTTCGGGCAGGTTCGAGTGGCGGTAGGAATATTCGAGATCGCGAGCGGGCAGCGTGACGAAGTCGCCGGTCGGCAGCACAACGTCGCAATCGACCAGCACGTCGGACACTTCGCGGCCATACGCGCCGCCGTTCATCCGCACGAACCCACCGACGGTGCCGGGGATACCGCGCAGGAATTCGACCCCGGCGACCCCCGCATCGCGCGCTTTGGAAGAGACAAGGATTCCGCTCGCACCCCCGCCGCATTCGAGCACCTTGTCGCGCCGCGCCTCGACCGTCGCGAACGCCTTGCCGAGCCTGACCACTACGCCCGGCACACCGCCATCGCGCACGATCATGTTGGAACCCAGCCCAAGCGCCATCACGGGGGTGCGGCCGCCAAGCCGCTGCAGGAAATCCTTCAGATCTTCGAGGTCGGCAGGCTCGAACAGCCAGTCCGCGCTGCCGCCGCTTTTGAACCACACGAGCGGCGCCAAGGGCGCGTTCTCGGTCAGTCGTCCGCGAATGTTTTCAGGGCCGAGGCGAGCGCTCTTGCGCTCTTCGACCGCCGACCACGGCGCCGAGCCGTGTCGCCAGCCGCGCACGTCGCCGATCTGCCGGCTCACGCCGCTTTCTCCACAGTGATGGCGTCGGCAAGTCCGGCTGCCCATCGAGTGATGTCCCCCGCACCGAGGCACACGACATAGTCGCCTGGGGCGAGGTCCGCCGAAAGCCGGTGCGCGAGGTCGTCTTTGTCCACCACAGTGGCGGCGGAGCGGTGTCCCCGCGACTTGAGTCCCGCGACCAGCGCGTTCGCGTCGATGCCGGCGATGGGCTCCTCGCCCGCAGTATAGACCGGGGTCACATATACCCGGTCCGCATCGTTGAAGGCGTTCTGGAAGTCGTCCATCAGGTCGCGCAGCCGGGTGAAGCGGTGCGGCTGGACGACTGCGATCACCCGCCCCCCGCTCGCCCCCGCGCTCTCGCGCGCCGCGGCGAGCACCGCGCGGATCTCCACCGGGTGGTGGGCATAGTCGTCGATGATGGTCGCGCCGTGCGCCTCGCCCACTTTGGTGAACCGCCGGCGGACCCCGCCGAACTTCGAGAAGCCCGTGCGAATGATGTCATCGGGGCATTCCATTTCGATCGCCACCGCGATAGCGGCAAGCGCGTTCTGCACGTTATGGCGGCCCGGCATCGGCAAGCACACGTCCGCGATTCGGCGGTTTTCCTCGCCACGGCGGCGGATCACTACGTCGAACAGGTTTCCGCCTGCCTCGGGCCGCACGTTTTCAGCGCCCACATCCGCCTGCGGATTGAAGCCGTAGCTCACCACCTTGCGGTCTCGCACCTTGGCCATCGCCGCCTGCACTTCGGGATGGTCGATGCACAGCACCGCCGCGCCGTAGAACGGCACGTTGTGAATGAACTCGACGAACGCGCGGCGAACCGAATCGAAGTCGCCGTAGTGATCGAGGTGCTCGGGATCGATATTGGTGACGACTGCGATCGTCCCGTCGAGCCGCAGGAAGCTGCCATCGCTTTCGTCGGCTTCGACCACCATCCAGTCGCTGGCGCCGAGCCGCGCGTTGGAGCCGTACTGTTCAATCACCCCGCCGTTGATCACCGTGGGATCGATCCCGCCGGCATCGAGCAATGCAGCGATCATGCTGGTCGTGGTGGTCTTGCCGTGGGTGCCGGCGACCGCCACCGTGTTCTTTAGCCGCATCAGCTCGGCGAGCATCTCTGCGCGGCGGACCACCGGGATGCGCGCTTCGAGCGCCGCGGCGACCTCGGGGTTCGAGCGCTTGACCGCGGTCGAAATGACCACCACGCCCGCCCCCGCGACGTTCTCCGCCGCGTGACCGATGTGCACCGGAATGCCGCGTTTGCGTAGCCGTTCGACGCTCGGCCCTTCGCTGAGATCCGAGCCCTGCACGCTGTAGCCGAGGTTCTTCATCACCTCGGCGATGCCAGACATACCGATCCCGCCGATGCCGACGAAGTGGACGGTGCCGATATCCGTGGGAACACCCTTCACCCCGCCAAGTCCCGTGCCGTCGCGAGACCGTTGGCCGCGGTTTGTCCGCTGCCCCCCTCGACGCGGATGACGTCCATCAACTCGGCCCCGCCGAAACTTTCGACGAGATCGGCGAGGTCCTGGGCTGCCTTGGGCCGCCCGCAGTTCCACGCAGCATGGGCAGCCGTCGCCAGCGTGTCGGGCCGCTGGGCGAGCGCCTGAATCTGTTTGGCAAGCTCCTTGGCAGTGAACTTCTCCTGCCGGATCATCCGCGCGCCGCCAGCCTTGACGATCTCGCGCGTATTGCCCGCCTGATGGTCGTCGGTGGCGATCGGCAGCGGAACGAGGATCGCGGGGCGGCCGACCACGGTCAACTCGGCGATGGTCATCGCACCCGCGCGGCCGATGAACAGATGCGCATCGGCGAGGCGGACGTGCATGTCCTCGAAGAAGGTGCCGAGCTCGGCAGGAATGTCATGGTTGCGATAGCGTTGGCGCACCGCGTCGAGGTCCTCCGCGCGGCACTGCTGCGTGACCTGCAACCGCTGGCGCAGCGCGGGTGGGAGCATTGCCAGCCCATCCGGCACCACTTCGCTCAGCACCCGCGCGCCCTGGCTCCCCCCGGTCACCAGCACCCGCAACAGTCCATCGGCGGTGAAAGCGGGAAATGGCTGGTCGCGCAGCGCGGCGACTTCCGGCCGCACGGGATTGCCCACGAGGTGAACCTTGCCCGCATGCTGGGGGGAGAGTTTGGCTACTTCCGGATAGGCGGTGGCGATAGCGTCGACATTGCGCGCGAAGAAGCGGTTCACGCGACCGAGAACGGCATTCTGTTCGTGCACCACGCTGGGGATCTCGGCGGCCATGGCGGCGAGGAGCGCGGGGAACACCGGGTAGCCGCCGAAGCCCACAACCGCCGAGGGCTGGAAGCTCTCGAACAGCCGAAGCGCCATCCTTCGGCCCTCAAGAATCGCGGAAATCGCCGCCGGCCAGCGAAGCGGGTTCTTGCCGAACGTGCTCGCCGGAATGACATGGACCGGCAGGAAGCTCGGCTTGCCGGGAAGCTCGGCCCCCCGCTTGTCGGTGAGCAGCGCGACGTGGTGCCCACGCTGCGAGAGCTCGGTCGCCAAGGCGTAGGCGGGGACCAAGTGTCCCCCGGTTCCTCCGGCCGCGAGCACATAGTGGCGGGTGGCACCGGTCACGTCCCGATCTCCTTCGCGATCAATTCTTTGAGGCCGGGCGTCTGGCGATAAAGGAAGGGATTCCGTCTCGTGAGGGCGATTAGCAACCCGACGGCGAGACAAACGGCGATCGTGGAGGAACCACCGTAGCTGACCAAGGGCAGTGTCATGCCCTTCGAGGGGAATAGCTGCAGATTCACGAGAATGTTGATGAAGGCCTGGCCGCCGATCTGCGTGGTCAAACCGGCCGCGGCCAGCAGCGTGAACAAGTCCTCCTCGTCGACCAGTCGAGTGAGCACTCGCACGACGATCGCGAGGTAGAGCAGCACAACCAGCGCGCAAACGATCAACCCGAATTCCTCGCCGATTACGCTGAAGATGTAGTCAGTGTGCGCCTCTGGAAGGTTCATCTTGCGCACGCCGAGCCACACGCCGCTGCCGGTCCATCCGCCGGCAAGCAGAGTGCGGCTGGCGAGATCGACCTGGTCGAACGCCGTGCCGCCGCCGAGAAACGCGTCGATCCGGTGCCGGGCGTTGTCGTAAAGGAAGTATGCCGCCGTGAGGCCTACCACGCCGGAGCCGGCCATGCTGCCGACGCGCTTGAGGGGGATGCCCGCGAGCAGGACGATCACGAACCACACGCCGGCAAAAAGGATTGTCCCGCCGAGGTCGGGCTGCAGCATCATCAGCGCCGCGACTAGAGCCATGATCCCGCTAACTGCCGCGACGACAGGCAGATTGGGATCGCGCGTGCGCCAGCTGACGATCCAGGCCAGCAGGATCGCAAACCCCGGCTTGAGGAATTCCGACGGCTGGAAAGAGGCGATGCCGAGATTAATCCAGCGCTTCGCGCCATTGACCTCGCCGCCGACCAAAGGGACCAGCAACAAGAAGACCAGCATCGTACCGGCCAACACGATGCCGAACCGGCGCGCATTCTCGCGGGTCAGGGTGGAAGCGCCGATCAAGACGATCAGACCGACCGCCTGCCAGCGCAAATGCGCCCAGTAGAAGTAGAGCTCGGGCAACGTGACGTTCGCGGTCGACAGCCGATGTGCGCTCGCGGGCGAAGCGGCAAAGACCGCCGCAGTGCCGAGTGCCATCAACAAAAGTACCAGGCCGAGCAGAACGCGGTCGACTTCGCGCCACCAGATCTTGAGTTCCGCTCGCCGGGACCCTGGGTACCGCGGCGCTGCTGCTTGAGCGGACACGCCGTTGCGCGGGATGTAGGGCCGCTCGATGCTCATGCGGCGGACTCCGCGTTGGGTTCTTCGTGGCAGGGATCGGCGGTCGGGTTCTCGGTCAGCGCTGCGACAAATTGCTTGAAGCGTTCGCCGCGCTGCTCATAGTCCTTGAATTGGTCGAAGCTGGCGCACGCTGGGCTGAGTAGCACCACATCGCCAGGCACCGCCCCGGCCAGCGCGCGGCGAGTGGCCTCGCATAGCATTTCAGCCCGGACGACCGGCACCCGACCTTCCAGCAGCTCGGCGAACCGCGGCCCGGCCTCACCGATGGTATAGGCTGTCTTCACGTTGCCGAGGTGTGCTTCGCACGCGCCAAGCCCGTCCTCCTTGGGCAGCCCGCCGACGATCCAGTGGATGCGCGGGCCGTTGCTTTCGGGCGAATACGCCGCGAGCGCGGGGGCGGAACTGTCAGTGTTGGTCGCCTTGCTGTCGTTGACGAACATCACCTCCTTATGAGTGGCGACTTGCTCCATGCGGTGAGGCAGCCCGGTGAAGCTGTGGAAGCCGCGCGTAATAACGTCCTCGCCAATTCCGAGCGCGGCGCATACTTGCGCGGCGGCTGCCGCGTTCTGTGCGTTGTGCGGACCCTGCAGTGACGGCGCCCGTTCAGGAGGCGAAGCGTCGGTTGGCCCCGTGACATGGACCCCGGACGACATCTCGAAAAGCCGCGCTTTGCTCGCGGCGTAAGCGTCGAAATCCGCATAGCGGTCTAGGTGGTCTGGGGTCACATTCAGCAACACCGCCACGTCGCAGTCGAGGCTCTGGGTAAGGTCGATCTGGTAGCTCGACAGTTCGAGCACATAAACTCCGCCGTCGGGTAGCGGGTCTTGCGCAAGGATTGGGAGGCCGATGTTGCCGCCCATCGTGCTTGGCACACCGGCAGTGTGGAGGATGTGATGGACAAGCGCGGTGGTGGTGCTCTTTCCGTTGGTGCCGGTGATGCCGACGACCTTGTGCGGGGGCAGGCTGGCGCGGGCCTGCGCAAATAATTCGATGTCGCCGATCACCGGCACCCCGAACTGGGCCGCGCGCGCCGCGATTGGATGGGTATTGAGCGGTACACCGGGAGAAATGACGACCGCGTCGTAACCCGTGAGGTCGATCTCCAGCGGATCGGCGACGAGGACGTGAGCCGGATCGACTTTGGTTCGAGCGTTGTCCTGCCGGTCCCACGCCGTCACCTGTGCGCCAGCCGCGACCAGCGCCTCCACCGTTGCCAGCCCCGACCGCGCAAGACCGAGCACCGCATACTTCCTGCCGGCGAAGGCGGGCGAGGTAATCACCGCAGCTTCAACGTCGACAAGCCGATGAGCGCGAGCACAATAGCGACGATCCAGAAGCGGATCACGACCTTGCTCTCGCTCCAGCCGAGTTGCTCGAAATGGTGGTGCACGGGGGCCATTCGAAAGACCCGCTTTCCGGTGCGTTTGAACCAGAAGACCTGGATGATAACCGAGAGCGCCTCGAACACGAACAGCCCGCCGATAACCGCCAGCACGACCTCATGATGCGTTGCCACCGCGATCGCCCCCAGTGCGCCGCCAAGCGCCAGGCTGCCTGTGTCACCCATGAACACCGCCGCCGGAGGCGCGTTGAACCACAGGAACGCAAGCCCGGCGCCCATTATTGCCGCGCAGAAGATCGCTAGCTCGCCGGCTCCCGCTACATGGGGAATGCCGAGGTATTCCGAATAGTCGGCCCGGCCCGCGAGGTAGGCGATGATCGCAAACGCGCCGGAAGCGATGATCACTGGCATGATCGCGAGGCCGTCGAGCCCGTCGGTGAGGTTCACCGCATTGCCCGCGCCGACGATAACGATCGCGGCGAAGACGTAGTAAAATGGTCCCAGCGGAATCCCCACGCCGACCATGAACGGCACGTACAGGAACGTGCTAATCTGGCTGACGACTATATAGCTCGCCACCCCCGCCACGATGAACTCGAGTAGCAGCCGCACACGACCCGACACGCCAGCGTGGCTCGCCTTTCGCACTTTGTCGTAATCGTCCAGGAAGCCAATGATACCAAACCCGATCGTCACCGCGACACAGGCCCAGACGAACGGGTTCGATAGGTCCATCCAGAGCAGCAGGGCAAGCATCAAGCTGGTAAGGATCATCAAGCCGCCCATGGTCGGCGTGCCGCGCTTGGCGAGATGGGTTTGCGGTCCGTCTTCGCGGATGGGCTGGCCCTTGCCTTGGCGCACCCGGAGGAGGTCGATGAAACGGGGCCCGATGATGAGGCCAATCACAAGCGCCGTCATCAACACGGCACCCGCGCGGAAGGTCTGGTAGCGGACGAGGTTGAACAGCCCCTCGAAACCCATCCACTCGGCTAGCAAATAGAGCATTCAGCCATCCAGGCCTTCTAACCCGCGCGATCGACGAAGCGCGCAACCACCCTTCCAAGCCCGACCGAATTGGAACCCTTGATCAGGACCGCATCGCCCGCCGCGAGGCCGAACGCTTCCAGGGCCGCGATCGCCTCGCCAGGCCCGTCGCAATGCGCGAAGCCGAGGGGCGCGGCAAGCGAGTGCGCGCCCCCTTTCCCCAGTTCGCCCGCCAGAGCCCTCATCTCGTCGCCTACCAGCACCGCAAAGTCTACGTGCGCTTCCTCCAGCGGCTCGACGAGCTGGGCGTGGAAACCCGGTGCAAAGTCGCCCAGCTCCTTCATGCTGCCCAGGACCGCCACACGGCGGGTGGCGGGCGTCTGTCCGAGTTGGCGCAGCGTTGCGCGCATGCTGGCCGGATTGGCGTTGTAGCTTTCGTCGATCAGGAGTGCATGCCCGCCCGGAACCGCAACCCGGTGGCGCGCGCCGCGGCCCTTTAGGCCGCCCATTTCGGCAAGGGCGAGACCGGCGGCCGCGAGGTCGCCGCCTGCCGCCTTCACAGCGGCCATGACGGCAAGGGAGTTCATGATCCAGTGATCACCGGGCTCGGCGACCGAATAGCATAGCCGCGTACCGTCGATATCGGCGGTCACCAGCGACCCGCCGTTAGCGCTCGGAATAGCATCCAGCAACTTCGCGTCGGAGCCGGCAGCGCGCCCGAACGTGATCACTCGCGCGCCAGCCTGACGGGCATGCACGAGCAAGCGGTCGTAGTGCACGCTGTCGGACGGGATCACGGCGGTGCCGCCTTCGACGAGGCCGGTGAAGATTTCGGCCTTGGCATCGGCGATGGCCTCTTCGCTGCCGAGGTTCTCGATGTGCGCCGGCGCGATCGTGGTGATAACGGCCACGTGAGGCCGAACGTGCTCGGCCAGTGCCGAGATTTCTCCCGAGTGGTTCATGCCCATCTCGAACACGCCGAACCGGCAGCGCGAGGGCATCCGTGCGAGGCTCAGCGGCACGCCGACGTGATTGTTGTAGCTTCGCACCGAACGGTGCGCCGCCCCGCGGCTGGCTCGGTCCAATGCAGCGAAGATCGCTTCCTTGACCCCGGTCTTGCCGACCGAGCCGGTGACACCGACGCGGACGGCATCGGCGCGATGCCGGGACGCCGCGGCCAGTTTCGCCAGCGCTTCGGAAGTGTCGGGGACCAGGATATGCGGCCAGTCCGTCGGCTCGCTCACGAGCGCTGCGACGGCGCCATTGGCAAAGGCCTTGTCGAGGAAACGGTGACCGTCGGTTGCCTCGCCCTTCAGGGCGACGAACAGATCACCCGAGCGCACTTCGCGGCTGTCGATCTCGACCCCCGCGCACTGGAACGCGCCGCTTGCCGTGCCGCCGGTGGCAATGGCAAGCTCCTCCGCCGTCCAAAGGGCAAGGCGCAGGGCATCACGCTTCTCGCGGGGCCAGGCCCGAAGAGCCGGGTGGGAACTCATGCTGCCGCCGCCTCGCGCGCCACGGTCACGTCGTCGAATGGCAAAACCCGCATATTCTCTCCCGAGCCTATTATCTGGCCCTGTTCATGTCCCTTGCCGGCGACGAGGACGATGTCGCCCGCCTGCGCCAGCGCGACCGCTGCGGCGATCGCCGAGCGGCGGTCGCCAATCTCGCGAGCGCCGGTTGCGCCGTCGAGCACCTGCCGCCGAATGACCTCCGGATCTTCGCCGCGCGGGTTGTCATCGGTCACGAACACCACGTCCGCGCGCTCCGCCGCGACGCGGCCCATCTCGGCGCGCTTGCCTTGGTCGCGGTCGCCACCGGCTCCGAACACGACGATCAGCCGCCCGCGCGGGCTATACGATACGTGTGGCCGCAACGCGGCAATGGCGGCCTCCAGCGCGTCGGGCGTGTGCGCGTAATCGACGTAAATCGGCGCGCCAGCACGATTGAGCGCGGCGCGCTCCAAGCGACCACGCACGGGTTGCAGGCGGGCGAGCCCATCGAAGGTGGCGGCAGGGTCCCCTCCCGTGGCAATAACCAGCCCTGCCGCGACCAGCGCATTTGACGCCTGGTATGCACCGATCAAAGGCAATTGGATCTTCCGGACTGCGCCCGCGTGCTCGACCTCGAGTTCCTGGCCAAGCGTTCCGGGTTTGCGGGCGGCGAGGCGGATCGCTTCCCCCTCGCCGCCCACGGTGAACACGCGCAGACCCCGTTTTCTCGCGTGTTCATCAGCGCGCTCGGCCCATCCATCGCCGTCGCGCCAGATTACTGCAGCGCCACTCGGCGCCACAACCTCATCGAACAGCCGCATCTTGGCAGCGAAGTATTCCTCCATGTCCCCGTGGTAATCGAGGTGATCGCGACTGAGATTGGTGAAGGCACCCGCCGCAACCGAAAGTCCCTCATTGCGGTATTGGCTGAGCCCGTGGCTCGAAGCCTCGTAGGCCACATGAGTGACGCCTTCGCGCGCGAGACCCGTCATGTTGGCCAGGAACGTGACAATATCCGGCGTGGTCAGACCGGTCGATACGCTCTCATCGGGGGTGGTCACCCCGAGCGTTCCGATCGATGCGGCGCTGATGCCGGCCATGCGCCATAGCTGGCGCGTCATCTCGACTGTCGAAGTCTTGCCGTTTGTGCCCGTCACGGCAACGATGGTCGCGGGCATCGGCGTAAAGAATGTCGAAGCAAGCCGGGCAAAGGCACGGCGGGGTGTTGCGTCGGCGAGGTGGAGCGCCCCTTCGACCTTCGCTTCCGGCCGGGCCACCACCGCGACGGCGCCTGCCGCGATTGCCGCCGGTATAAAGTCCTCGCCATTCACGGTCGCGCCCTGGAAGGCGCCGAAGATCGTACCGGGCGCAACCTTGCGATGGTCGATGGCGAAGCCGGTGACGGTCTCCTCGCGCGCGCTGCCGACGTCGAAACCGGCAACGGCGGCGATGCGGGCGAGCTTCATTCGCCGCCCTTCTTGGGCACAAGCGGGGCGAGGTCGGAAAGATCTACATCTCGGCTCGAGTCCGGCGCCACGCCGAGGATAGGGCCGATCCGCGGGACGAGCCGGCCGACGACCGGGGCCGCATTCCACGCCGCCGTCCGCTGGAAGCTTGAGGCGACAGTGCCTTTCGGCTCGTCGAGCATGGCGATGATGACGTAGCGTGGGCGGTCCATCGGGAACGCGGCGGCGAAGGTCGCGACGACCGACGTACGGTTGTACCCACCGCCGCTCGGCTTGTCGGCCGAGCCTGTCTTTCCGCCTACCCGGAAGCCCGGCGCGTTGGCCTTGCGGCCGGTCCCGTACACCGCGATCATCCGCAGCAACTGGTTCATCCGCGCCGACGTGCTGGCCTTGAAGACGCGGCGCCCCTTCGGCACTTGGCTCGGGGCGAGCTTGTGCATGGTGGCGGGCCGGTAGATCCCGCCGTTCACCATGGCCGCGTAAGCGCTCGCGAGGTGCAGAGGGGTGACGGAGATGCCGTGGCCGTAGCCGACCGTCACGGCAGTGATCAGGGGCCACTCGCCGGGTTGCCAGAGGGGAAAGCCCTTAGCAGGAAGTTCGATTTCAGGCCGCGCGTTCATGCCCAGATCGACCATGGTCTTCTTCAGCCGAGCGGGACCGAGGTCCTGCACGATGTGCCCGGTGACCACGTTCGAGGAATGCATCAGCATCTCCGGAGTGTTGAGCGAGTCGCCGAGGGGGTGGCTGTCCTTGATCGTGAACTTGCCGATCGGGAATGGGCGGGCGGAGTAGCGGCGTCCGAAATCGGTGATCGTGCCGGCGTCGATGGCCGCTGCGACCGCCAGGGGCTTGAAGGTCGAACCGAGCTCGTAAACCTGGTTTGTCACCCGATTGAACATGAGATCGACCCCCGCCGCGTCGATCTTGTTCGGGTCGAAGGAAGGGAGCGAGGCGAGCGCGATCACTTCGCCGGTGTCGACATCCAGGACGATCCCCGCCGAACCGAGCGCATTGGTCGCGCGCATGCCGCGGGTGAGCTCGTCCTCGAGCGCACCCTGCACGCGCACGTCGATGGAGAGGGGCACCGGCCGGCCCCGCCGGGCCGGATCACGCAAGTGGTCGTCGAGCACGGCTTCCATGCCGATGCGCCCGTGCCCGTCGGCACCAACGTACCCCAGCACATGCGCGCCCATGGAGCCTTGGGGATAGTGGCGATCGGTTTCCTGCGGCAGTTCGAGCGCGAGCTCGCCGATCGCCTGCACCTTGTTGGCGTCTTCCGGCAGGACCCGGCGGCGGAGGTATCCCGCCTTACCCTTGGCCAGGCGGTCGGCCATCTGGGTCTCGTCGATATCCGGGAAGATCGCCGCCAATTCAGCCGCGACTTGCTTCGGCGACCTGACGAGCGGACCGCCACCGAGCGCCTCGGGGTTATACCACAGCGCGAAGGCCGGGAACGCGCGGGCGAGCGGCTCACCGTTGCGGTCGGTGATCTCGCCGCGAGGGGGCAGGAGCGCTTCTTCGAACGAGGTGGCCGCGCGAGAGTGCCCGGTAATGCCGAGGTAGCCGATGCGAAGCACCGCGGCGATTGCCAGTAGAGCGAAGATCGCGGCCACCAGCAAGACCCGCAGGCGGGCGACCGTCAACGACCGTTGACGTAAGGTCACCAGCTGGACCCGGCCGGAATGAACAGCGGTGCTATAGGTAAGCGCGTTCACTGGGTTGCGGCCTCGGCGAGAAAATCACCGCCATTCGATAGCCGGTCCGCCAGGCTCTGGGCGGCTTCCACCGGGCGCACGGGCTTGCCGGTGAGCGGCGATACCATCGCGGGAAACTCACGATCCGCTGCCTCGCCGGGCGCGCGGGCAACCCGGATCGGTGTCGGCGCCGTGGCGCCGCGTGGTTCACCGAGGCGAGCGAGTTGGCGCTCACCTTCGAGGTATTGATCCGCGCCTGGTGCCTGGTAGCCGAAGTCCACCGCGTTCCACTGGGCAAGCTGCTGTTGGCTGGCGCGCGTTTCGAATTCAGTCTCGAGCAGCACCTTCTCCCGCTGAAGCGCGAGGATTTGCCGCTCGGCGAGGCGCACTTGGCTGCGCACCGAATTGACCTTGAAAGTGAGCGCCGCGAACAGGGTCACGCAGAGGGCCAGCGTCACGGCCCAACCCAGTTGGCGAAGACGGCTGCCGGCGACCATCAGGCGGCCCTCCGCGCCGGCGCGGCGGTGCGGACCGCATGGCGAAGGGTCGCGGAACGGGCGCGCGGGTTGCGGGTTAGCTCCGCCTCCGACGGCCTGATACCTTTGGAAACCCGGGTGAATACGGCCGGCTCAACCTGAGCGGCGGGCATGTGGCGCGAGCTCGAGGGGAGTGTCGACGCATCACGCAGGAAGCGCTTGACGATACGGTCCTCGAGGCTGTGGAAGCTCACCACCGCCAGCCGGCCGCCTTCCCCGAGCAGCATTTCCGCGGCATCGAGGCCTTCCTCCAGCTCCGTCAGTTCGGCATTCACATGAATGCGGATGGCCTGGAAGCTGCGAGTCGCGGGGTCTTTCGGCGCTCCGGGGCGGTAACCGAGTGCCTTGCGCACGACGCGGGCGAGTTCGCCGGTTGTCGACAGCGGCCGCGCGGCAACGATGGCGCGCGCGACCCGGCGGCTCTGACGCTCTTCCCCGTAGTTGTAGAGCACGTCGGCGATTGCCGCCTCATCGGCCTCGTTAAGGAAGTCGGCGGCGCTCGCCCCTTCCCGGCTCATGCGCATGTCGAGCGGGCCTTCCGCGGAAAACGCGAACCCGCGCTCAGCTTGGTCGAGCTGCATCGATGACACGCCGATATCCATTACGATCCCGTCGACCCGCGCGAGCCCCGACTCGGCGAGCGCGTTAACCATCTCGGAGAAGCGGCGGGGGTATAGAACCAGCCGCGGCGGCTTTTCCGCAGCTTCGGGCCATTTCCTAGCCTGGGTTATAGCATCCGGGTCCCGGTCGAAAGCGTGCACCGTGGCGCCTGCATCAAGCAGCACGCGCGAATAGCCGCCCGCGCCGAAAGTCGCGTCGACGATCACGTCGCCCGGCCGCGGCGCGAGCGCGGCGATCACTTCATCAAGAAGAACGGGAATATGCGGGGCATCGCTCACTTGCCCTTCCCTTCAGCCTGGAACTGCACGCAGGCGGCCTTCGCGGCCGCCCAAGCGTCGTCCATCTTCATCAATTCCGCAGGGTTCCAGACGGTGAAGTTGCGCCCGCCGCCCTGAAAGAACATCGCCCCGTCGATGTTGCCGAGCATGCGCAGATGGTCTGGCAGCACGAAGCGGCCCGAGTCGTCGAAGGGAATCTGGGCGAAACCGAACAGCTGCTGTGCACGGGTATCGCGGTCGAACTCAGGTCCGGCGCGGTCCTCTTCGCGGTCGAGCTGCTGCTCGAGCTCGCTCATGCGCGAAAGGCCAAAACCCACCAGACAGGGAAATTTGGCGTGCTTGTCGAGGCAGAGCACCTTGCCGTCGCTCGATGATTTCACTGCGTTGCGGAACAGCGGAGGCAGCACGAACCGGCCCTTGTCGCCCGCCGGCGAAAAGGCCTGTCCACTGAAACCGCTGAAGCCTGAAGCCGCCACTTCCCCCCGCACTTACGTCCACTCTCGAGCCCGAAGGCCCACCCCGCAGACATGACTTTCCCGCAGCCGCCCGCGCAGGCGCGGAAGCTTGGCAACGACCGGTCCCGGTGTGCTTGGATCGAAATGTCCGATGGGTCAGCGTATTAACTTTTCGCGCCCCGGGATGGAAGGGAAAAGTGCGGGAAATTGCGGGAAGAAGCGGTTAATATCGATTTTCCATGTGGATAACGCGCGTGCCAGAGCTCCACGAGGCAGTCCGCATTCGAAATTTACCTATTGTTTTACAAGTACTTAAAGGGCCGCAGGCTATATTCCGCAAAATCCCGCGTCAGTCCGCGAATGCGGCCTTGTTCATCGTGCGCAGCGCTTCTTCCGGGCGTTCCACGGATCGCGCACTCTCAAGAACGGAGGCGTCGGCAACTACCAGAACAGCGCCCTCGCCAATCCGGCACCTCGCCACGAGTGACTCGCTTTCGAATACACACTTGGCCTGCGCGTTGGTTTTCATGCGCTTCAAACTTCCAGCGAGGCGAACGGGGATAGTCACCGAGCGAAAAGGTACTCGGCGCTCGGCGTCAGGCTGGCTCTCGTCGAACTGCAATTCCAATCCCCAACGGGCAAGGATCGGAGAAAGAACCGCCATGTCTTGCGGCCGGCGCCTGTCTCCCAGCGCGAAGCGCGACTCCTCGGTGAGCAGAGGATCCGCGAACAGAAGCAAGCGCCCGCCACCGTTCACCCAGTCGTCGAGCGCGACGTTCTCGGAAGGCGCCAGCGGCCGCGGCTGGGCCATGATCAGCCGCTTGAGGCCAACCAACGCATCTCCATCGAGGGTATCCACCGGCACCAGCCGGTTCTCTTCCTCGAGCAAAATTCGGACCCAATGCAGGTCGCTGGTGCTGTCGAGCGCTTCGGCGACGCTGGCGCTCTCCGCCCAGAAGATGGGTAGCGACGTGAACAAGCCCAGCGCCGGCCTCTGGTCCTCCTTCTGCAACCCAGGCGTCGCCCATATCGCCATTGTGGCGGCCAGCGCTGTAGCGGCGGCTGCGGCGGCAATGCGGAATCTATGTGCCATCGTCGGCGGGGCCGGTGGTGGCCCCATCTGCCGGGAGCACGCCGGCATCAGCTAGCGGATCGTTCGCAGGGATGGCCGTTTCGGCGGCGACAGACGCTTCAGCCTGCGGCACGGCCGTCTGCTCGCTCTGCTTGGCCCGCTCCTCGATCACGTTGGCCAGACCGACGATCAGCACGATCCCGAGCAGCAACGAAATCCCTACCTGCAGGCGCTGCAGGGCTTGCGCTCGGGTTCCAGCGAGCGGCGAAAGGGGCGGCTCGTCAAGCGGAGCCTCTCCTGGGATGCGGTCGGCCATTGCGTTAAGCTAGTCGCAGACCGGCCCCAGTCAACTTCTCCGCGGGTCAAACCGCCGTGCAGTCAGGCCGTAGCCAGTCGAAGACAGGGAGCTTTTTCGCAGCCAGCCAATCGGCGGAATAGAGAGTCGAGAGGTAGCGGAAGCCGGTATCGCACAGGATCGTCGCCACGCGCTTGCCGGGCCCAAGTTGCTTGCCCAGCGCGACCGCTCCGGCAACGTTGATCCCCGACGAGAGACCGAGGCACAGTCCTTCTTCGCGCAGAAGCCGGGCGACCCACGCCAGCCCCTCCTCGTCGGAGATACGGAATTGCATATCGACGGGAGCGCCCTCGAGGTTTCCTGTAACCCGGCCCTGTCCGATGCCCTCGGCGACCGAGCTGCCCTCCGCCTTGAGTTCGCCGGTCGCGTAGTAGCTGTACAGCGCTGCCCCGTGTGGGTCGGTTAGCGCGATGACGATGTCTTCGTTACGCTGCTTGAGCCCCATGCCGACCCCCGCCAGCGTACCGCCGGTGCCGACGGCGCAGGTGAACCCGTCGATGCGCCCTTCCAACTGGTCCCACAGCTCGACTGCGGTGGTCTCGATATGCGCCTTGCGGTTGGCCGTATTGTCGAACTGGGCCGCCCAGATGGCGCCCGGCGTCTCCTCCGCCAGCCGACGGCTCGTGTGAACGAAGTGGTTGCAGTCGGAATATTTGGTCGGCGGCACGAGGACGAGCTCGGCCCCAAGCGCCCGGAGCGTCGCCATCTTCTCCGCCGACTGGTTGTCCGGCATCACGATGATCGTGCGGTACCCGAGCGCGTTCGCCACAAGGGCAAGGCCGATCCCGGTGTTGCCGGCCGTCCCTTCGACGATTGTGCCGCCAGCCTTCAGCTCGCCGCTTTCTTCGGCATCTCGGACGATGCCGAGCGCCGCTCGGTCCTTCACGCTGCCGCCGGGGTTCAGGAATTCGCACTTGCCCCAGATCTCGCAGCCCGCCTCGGCGCTCGGGCCGGCGAGAAGGACGAGGGGGGTGTTTCCGATGAGATCGAGCGTGGTGGTGCGCACGGGAATGCCAGTCATAGCGCGCTAGCTAGAGTTTGGTCCCGCGGCGGACAACGCAGTTCCGGTTTGCGAACCGCTACTCAGTCTTGCCCTCAGTCTTCCTGGGCGATGGTAACCTTGAGACCGTCGAGGTCGGCAGTCAGCGGGACCTGGCAACCGAGGCGCGAGTTCTCATCGCGGTGGTCGCTCGATTCCAGCAGGTCGTCCTCATCCTCGCTCATTGCCGGAAGCCGGTCCTTGAAGGCCGGATCGACGTGAACGTGACACGTCGCGCAACTGCAGCAACCGCCACACAGCGCGAGAAGCTCGTCGAAGCCGTTGTCACGGATAGCCTCCATTACGGTGAGGCCGTCGGCCGCATCGACGGTCGATTCTTCGCCGGCTCGGTTGACCACGATCAGCTTGGGCATGGGAACTTGCGTCCTTGTCGATTTGCTTCGGCGCGGCTGCTAGGCACTGCCAACAATTTTAGCAAGAACGCCACTCTGGCAAGAATGGGACATCCGATGGGGCTCAGCGCCGGGCAGATCAAGCACAGTCTCGACACGGTCGCCGCGCGCGAACCGGCGATTGCGCGCGCGCTGGAGGCGGCGGGCTACCCCGAACCGCGGATCCGCGAGCGCGGCCACGTGACCCTGTTGCGTGCGATCGTCGGCCAGCAGGTCTCGGTCGCGGCGGCGGCGAGCATGTGGAACAAGCTCGCCGCCGAGGTGGGTGAGGATGTCGATCCCACGGAGCTACTTGCGCGCGATTTCGACACGTTGCGCGCCTGCGGCCTCTCGCGGCAGAAGCAGGGCTACGCCCGCTCGCTATGCGAGCTCGTCGCGGCGGGAGCGATCGACTTCGACGCGCTGCCCGCCGACGACGAGGAGGCGATCGCCCAGCTCACGCAGATCAAAGGCATTGGTCGCTGGACCGCCGAGATCTATCTGCTGTTCGCCGAAGGCCGCCCCGACATCTGGCCCGCGGGCGATCTCGCGGTCCAGGCGGGCCTCGGCAAGATCCTCAAACTGGAGGAACGGCCCACCGAAAAGGAAACCCGCGCGCTGGCCGAGGACTGGCGGCCGCACCGCGGCGCGGCGGCGATCTTCACCTGGCACTGCTACAACAATCCGGCGCTTTAGCTCGGAGGCTTAGGTTTACGGTTGCAAGACAGGTGGAGCCCCCATTTGCTTCCCGTCCCGTATGCGTCCATCCTCCGGCCGAACGAAGGAGGGAATCGTATGCCAGTCTGGGCTGAAGCAGCATTCTATTTGGGGGTCCTGGGGCTTCTTGCAGGCATCTACAGCAAACTGAGCTTAGCCGTAGACCGCATTACGAAATAGTATCGCGACCACGTTCTCCTAGTGAACCTGTAACGTCCGCAGTGGGTCGTTTGCAGTAATCCATAGCAGTTGCTGAACGCACGCTCGAACGCGTAGCAATCCGCCACTCACCGCGCTAACCCGCTACCAAAGGGAGTGTGGGCATGAGCGTGCGGAAAGCGATCTTCATCACCGGCGGCGGATCGGGCATCGGGCGGGCGATCGCCGAGCATTTCGCGCAGGCCGGGTGGTTCGTCGGGCTCGGCGACATCGACGCCGCGGGGATGACCGAGACGCAGGCGCGGATCGGCAACGGGTTCACTTTCGCGCACAAGTTCGACGTGCGCGACCGGGCGGCGTGGGACACCGCGCTCGAGGCGTTCTCGATGGCCTCGGGCGGGCGGATCGACGTGCTCGCCAACAACGCCGGTATCCCGCTGGGCGGCTCGCTCGACACCAACACTACCGAGGAGATCGAGCGCTGCCTCGACATCAACCTGAAGGGCGTGCTGTTCGGCGCGCAAGCCGCGCTGCCGCACCTCAAGAAGACTGCGCCGGGATCGTGCCTGCTCAACACCGCGAGCGCGGCGGGCATCTACGGCACCGGCGGCGCGAGCGTCTATTCGGCGACCAAGTTCGGGGTGCGCGGGATCACGGAAGCGCTCGACGCCGAATGGGCCGAGCACGGCATCAAGGTACGCGACCTGATGCCCGGGTTCATCGACACGCCCCTGCTCGACCATTCGCCCAACCAGGGCAGCAACGAAGCGATCCGCGCCCGGGTGACCGAGGCGGGGCTCGAGATTACATCAGCGTTGGTTGTCGCCCGGGCTGCTTGGGATGCGGTGCACGGCGACAAGTTGCACACGCTTGTCGGCAAGACCGCGAGACGGATGGCGTTCGGCGCGCGCTGGATGCCAGGTCGCGTGCGCAAGCAGGCGCGCGGCCAGGCTAGGCCCTTAGGCCAGTAACGCGTCAATCGCCTTGGCCATCTCGACATCGCGCGCGCTGAGCCCGCCGGCGTCGTGGGTGGTGAGCTCGATCTCGACCCGGTTATAGACGTTCGACCATTCGGGATGGTGATCGGCCTTGTCGGCCAGCAGGGCGACGCGGGTCATGAAGCCGAACGCCTCGTTGAAGTCGGCGAAGCGGAGGCTGCGCGCGATGGCCTTGCCTTCGCGGGAGGCGGCCCATTCGGGCAGATCGGCGAGCGCGGCCTCGCGCTCGACTGCAGTCAACTCGGCAACGGCCACTCGGCGTTCTCCTCAGGCGCTTCACCGCCGGCGCGCGCAAGCAGCAGATAGCCCGCCGAAAGCGCTGCGACCAGCACCAGCCCTAGCAAGGTGTAGAACGGCTCCTGCACCACGAACACTAGCAGCAGGATCAGGTTGAACGCCAGCGCCGCCCACGCAGACAGCGGATAGAGCGGCATCCGGTAGGGCCGCGGCATTGTGGGCTCGGTCCGCCGCAGAACAATCGCCGCCAGCGCGACGATCACGAACACCCCCTGCGACAGGGCGGTGGCGGTGGCGTTGAGCGCGATATAAGCGTCCGACCACAGGAATGCGGCCGAACACACCGTCGCCAGTAATAGCGCGCGCAGCGGAGTGCCGCGCCTGTCGACCCAGGCGAGCCCGCCGGGCAACATACCGGCTCTGGCGCTGGCGAAAACCACCCGCGTGGTAGTCATCAAGCTGAGGTTGGCGATCGCCCCGACCGACAGCACCCCGAACGCAGTGAAGATCAGATCGCCGTTGGCCCCAAACACGCCCTTCGCCGCATCAGCGGCGGCGAAGTCTGATGCCGCCAGCGCCTCGGGCGTCAGCGAGTGCATCAGCGCCAGATTGACCGCCAGATAGAGCGCCGCGATGCCGAGGATGCCGCCAAACAGCGCGCGCGGGATCGCCCGCCCGGGGTCGTCGATCTCCTCGCCGTAGACTGACAGGTCGCCCCACCCGTTGTAAGCGCTGACGATCACCAGAATCGCCGCGCCGAAGCCAAACCAGCCGCGGGTGATCGTGGCCGGCGGCGGCCCGGCGTCGACCGCGCCGGGCTGCGAGAACAGCGCGACCACGAGCGCGATGAGCACCGCGCCCTTAAGGGTCGAGAAGACGATCTGGACCACACCGCTCGCGCGCGTGCCGATGGCGTTGAGCAGGAGGAACAGAACCAGTATCAGGCTCGCAATCGCGCCCGGCCCCCACCGTCCGCCGCCGACTCCGAGGCGCACGAGGAATTCGCCGGTGACGAACGCCAGCAATGCGACCGACGCGAGGTTGAGCAACACCATCGTGTATGCGGTCACCGCGCGCATGGGGTGGCCGAACGCGCGCTCGGCGAACGCGATCGGGCCTCCTGCCCGCGGGATCGCCGCAGCCAGCTCGGCAAGGGGCAGCGCGGCGAGAATAGCCAGCGCGGCGCCGAGTGCCCACAGGCCGATCAGCACCGCCTCCGACCCGCTCGCCTGCGCGACGATTCCCGGCGAGCGCAGGATGCCCTGGCCGACGACGCTGCCGACCACTGCGGCCAGCCCGAACGCCAGCCCCAGTACGCGCAGCAAGTGATTGGCGTGAGACTTCATGGCGCTTCCCCCCGGAGCGCGACCGGGGACCGGTGTGCCCCGCATCGCGTTAGCGGGCAAGCGATTGCTTGGCACACTTCGTCGCCGCCCCTATGCCCGCGCCGATGCAGCCGCGCCTGACCGTGCAAGACCTCGCCTGCCGCCGCGGCGACCGGGTGCTGTTCCGGGGGCTGTCGTTCGATCTCAGGGCCGGAGATGTGCTCCACGTCGCGGGCGCGAACGGGGTGGGGAAGTCTAGCCTCCTCCGCTTGCTCGCGGGGCTCTCGCGCACGTTCGAGGGCACCGTCGGTCTATCGGGCAGCGTCGGCCTGATCGACGAGCGGCTGGCGATGGACGAGCACCTGCCGCTCAGCGCGGCGATGCGATTCTGGGAGCGGCTCGACGGTTGTACCGATCCCACCATGCCGCTCAGCGCAATGGAGCTGCAAAGCCTCGCCGACGTGCCGGTCCGCTTCCTGTCGACCGGCCAGCGTAAGCGGCTCGCGTTCGCCCGGCTGCTCGATGCGCTGCGCGACATCTGGCTACTCGACGAGCCCTTGAACGGGCTCGACGACACCGCCCGCGCCAAGGTCGAGGCGCTGGTCGCGCTGCATTGCGGGGGCGGCGGCATCTGCGTGGTCGCCTCGCACCAGCCGATGGCGCTGCCGGGTGGCGCGCGCCGGATCGAGTTGAGGGACTTCGCCGCGTGAGCGCATTCGCCGCCTTGCTCCGCCGCGACCTCGGCCAAGCGTTCGGCGGTGGACGCGGCGGGCCGTGGCTGCCGACGCTGTTCTTCGTCGCCGTGGCGGTGCTGTTTCCGTTCGCGGTCGGGCCTGACGCGCCGCTCCTCGCGCGGACCGGCGGCGGGGTGCTGTGGATCGCCGCGCTGCTGGCCGCGATCCTTCCCATCGACCGGTTGGTCGCACCCGATATCGAGAGCGGCACATTCGATCAGTTGGCCTTGCGCGGCATTTCGGAGGAACTGGTCCTCTTCGTGCGCCTTTTGGCTCATTGGCTGAGCTTCGGCCCCTTGCTCCTGATTGCCACGGTGCCCGCAACGGCGCTGCTAGGGGTTCCATGGGAAGCGACGGAGACGTTGCTGCTAGGGCTCGCGCTCGGCACGCCCGGGCTCGCCGCGATCGGCCTGGTCATCGCGGCGCTGACAGCAAGCGTGCGAGGCGGGGCGGCATTGGGCGGCATGCTGCTCATTCCGCTGGCCGTGCCGATCCTGATCTTCGGCGCAGGCGCCCTCGCCCGGCCCGATAACGCGGGCCTCGCGCTGTGCGGCGCGATCAGTTTGGCGCTGTGCGCGGTGGCTCCGTTCGCGGCCGGCGCTGCGGTGAGAGCAGCGCGCGAACACTAGTCGTAGGGCGGCTTGTGCCTGCCCGTCGGGCTCAGGGTGAAGATTTCGCAGCCGTCTTCGGTAATCCCGATCGAGTGTTCGAACTGGGCGGAAAGGCTCTTGTCGCGCGTCACCGCGGTCCAGCCGTCGTTGAGGAGCTTCACCCATGGCCGGCCGAGGTTGATCATGGGTTCGATGGTCATGAACATGCCGGGGCGCAGTTCCGGCCCGGTACCGGCCTTGGCGGCGTGGACCACTTCGGGCGCGTCGTGAAACAGGCGGCCGAGGCCGTGGCCGCAGAACTCGCGCACCACTCCATAACGCTGCTTCTCGGCATGCGCCTGGATCGCCGCGCCGATGTCGCCGAGGCGGTTGCCGGGCTTCGCCTGCTCGATCCCGAGCATAAGACATTCGTACGTGACTTCGACCAGCCGCTTGGCCTTCAGCGGCACGTCGCCGACGAGGTACATCCGGCTGCTGTCGCCGTGCCAGCCGCCGAGCAGCGGGGTCACGTCGATGTTGACGATATCGCCGTCGCGCAGCGCCTTGTCGCCGGGGATGCCGTGGCACACGACGTGGTTGATCGAGATGCAGCACGAGTGGGTGTAACCGCGGTAGCCGAGCGTCGCCGGCACCGCGCCGCCGTCGAGCGTCATCTGCCGCACCACGTCGTCGAGCTCGCCGGTGGTCACGCCGGGCTGGACCATCGGCGCCAGCGCGTCGAGGATTTCGGCGGCCAGTCGCCCGGCCTTGCGCATGCCTTCGAAGCCCGCCGGGCCGTGCAGTTTGATCGTGCCGTCGCGGATGACGGTCTCGTCGCCGGTGACGACCTGGTACTGTGTCATGCGCCGTCAGATAGCGAATGAAGCGCTCGATTGCGACCCGGAGTATTATGATTGCTTGCTGAAAGCCGCTCGATAAGCCGGTTTGACCGCTTCGAGCATCGCCGCGGTGATCGGAAAGTCGAGCTCGTAGGCGCCTTCGGCGTAGGATCCGGCGACATAGGGCCCGAACCAGACCGTTATCCTGTCGAACGTCTTGCCGTTGGACGAGCCCACCAGCACGGTCGCTTCGTCGAGGCCCGGACACTCCGGGAACACCGAGCCGCCGCCGGCGGGCTCCATGCCCTTCTCCACCCGCGCCCTGCCGAGCTCGGTGCAGAGGGCATCGCCCATCGCGCTTCCGAGGTGCCGTGGCGAGAGGAACAGCTCGGCCGATGACAAGGCCCGGCCTTTCGCTCTGTCCCACACCAGCCCTTCCAGGCCGTACATTCCGTGCGCGCCGCCCGAGTAGTTGTGGAACGCGTTGGACAGGCTCAGATAACCGGGCAAGTCGGCGACGACCTCCCATTCCTCGCCGTAGCTGTGCGGATTGAAGGGATAGCCGTTGGCCTGGGCATCAGCACGCGCAGAACGGGCTTCGGCAGTCATCTCGTCCTTCACCTTCGTCGCATCGCCCTCGATCCGCCTGGCGAGTACCGGGATGCGCGCCACGGCGGCCGGGTAGGACAGTTCGAAGCTGAAGAGGTCGCTATCCTCGGCGACCTTCTTGCCCTGCGCGGTCGATGAAATCGCGGATGCCGAGGCGGTCGATTGCGCCGAAGGGTCGCGCTGGCCGGTCCGCTCGGCCACTTCGGCGGGCGACGAACAGGCCGCCAGCAACATCACGACCAGCGGGCGACAATCCATTGGCATTCTCCGGCGAGGCGCTAGGAAACCACGTATGAGCAAACCCGTCGAGCTAATCCAGCCCGATCGCGGCCAGGCGGCCATCGCGATCCATCTGGTCAACAAGGACAATTTCGCCACCTGGGCCAAGCCGTTGGGCACCGGCCAGAAGGCGGCTCTCGCCGCGCAGAAGTTCGACGGCGGCGGCTACCAGGTGGGAATCGTTCCGGACGGCGACGGATGGTTCGCCGTGGGCGGGGTGGCCGATCCGGCCTCGCTGTCGAGCTGGTGCATGGCCAAGCTCGCCGAGGCGCTGCCGGCCGGCACGTACCGCCTGGCGAGCGGCGAGCCCGGCCCCGCGCTGTTCGGCTGGCAGACCGCCCAGTACCGCTTCGTCCGCTATCGCGAGGACAAGGACGCCCCGGGTCCGCGCGTGCTGCTGACGAAGGATGTGAAGGCGATCGAGCCGATGGTGGCCGAAGCGCAGGCGAGCATGAAAGTCGCCACGCTCGTCAACACCGCGGCCGAGGACATGGGCCCCGCCGCGCTGGAGGCGGAGGCCGAGGCGCTCGCCAAGGCCTACAAGGCCAAGCTGTCGGTGACCAAGGGCGAGGCGCTGGAGCGCGAATACCCGATGGTCCACGCGGTCGGGCGCGCCGCCTCGCGGGAGCATGCCCCGCGGCTGATGCATCTCGTATGGGGCAACGAAAAACACCCGGTGCTGGCGATTGTCGGCAAGGGCGTATGCTTCGACAGCGGCGGGCTCGACATCAAGCCGGCGAGCGGCATGCTGCTGATGAAGAAGGACATGGGCGGCGCCGCGCACGCGCTGGCGCTCGCCGGCCTGGTAATGGGCGCAGGTCTCAAGGTCCGGCTGCACCTGCTCGTGCCCGCGGTCGAGAACGCGATCTCCAGCAACGCCTTCCGCCCGGGCGACGTATTGCGCAGCCGCAAGGGCCTGTCGGTGGAGATCGGCAACACCGATGCCGAAGGCCGCTTGATCCTCGGCGACGCGCTGACCCGCGCCAGCGAAGAGAAGCCGGACCTGATCCTCGACTTCGCGACCCTCACCGGGGCGGCCCGGGTGGCGTTGGGCCCGGATCTCCCCGCGCTGATGACCAGGCGGGACGAAACCGCCGAGGCGCTGACGACCGCGGGCAAGGCGGTGGACGACCCTGTCTGGCGCCTGCCGCTGCCTGAAAGCTATCGCGAATGGCTGAAGTCCGACACGGCAGACCTCAACAACAGCCACACCAACGCCTTCGCGGGCGCCAGCGTCGCCGGGCTGTTTCTCGACCGCTTCGTCGGCGACGGCATCGACTGGGCGCACTTCGACACGTTCGCCTGGCGTCCGAGCGCCAAACCGGGCCGGCCCAAGGGCGGTGCCGCGCTGGGCCTGCGCGCCGCGTGGCACATGTTGCAGGCGCGCTACGGGTAAACTTGCCGATAAGGACTGCGCACTATAAGCGCGCCGGCGTGCACCTCGAGGCTTATCCTGAATCGTGACCGACGCCGGCCAGTACCCGTTGCCGCAAGGCCAGCTGTCGCTTTCCGGACCGGTTGCGCGGCCAGCTGTCGGAACGATCGCCATCCGCGGCGATCTGGCGCACATCGCGCTCGCGCAGCGGTATTTGTGTGCCCACTACGTGGTGCCCCAAGTGCGCGCGATCGGATCGGAGGGCGCCGTGCTGCTGTGCCAGCCGCGCGAGGGGTCGGACGAGGTGATCCGGCTCGCCGCAGGAACTCCATTCGAGGCGCTCGATTACGCCGGCCCCTGGTGCTGGGGCTGCCTCGCGCCGGAAGGACCGTCCGGCTATCTCTACACGACCGAGCTCGAGCCCGAGGACTGATACGATGGCGGCGACCGTCTTCATCGACGGCGCGGTCGGAACGACCGGGCTCGAGATAGCCGACCGGCTCGCGGGCCGCAGCGAGTTCACGCTCTTCGTGCTGGACGATGCCCGGCGCAAGGATCCTACCGCGCGGGCCGATGCGCTCAACGCCGCTGATTTCGCCATCCTCTGCCTGCCCGACGACGCCGCGCGCGAAGCGGTGGCGCTGATCGATCCGGCCAGCAAAGTGCGGCTGATCGACGCCAGCTCGGCGCACCGGGTCAGCGAAGGCTGGACCTTCGGCTTTCCGGAAATCGTCGGCCGCGATGTCGTGGCGGGCGCGGTGCGGGTGTCCAACCCGGGCTGCTATTCCACCGGCTTCATCGCGCTCGTCGCCCCGCTGGTAGCCGCCGAATTGCTGCCGGCCGACTGGCCCTACACCTGCCATGCCGTGTCCGGATATTCGGGCGGCGGCAAAAGCCTTATCGCCCGCTTCGAGCAGGACCTGGACATTGCCTGGCGCGGGTACGCCCTCGAACTCGGCCACAAGCACGTGCCCGAGATGCAGGCCCATTGCGGTCTCGCGCAACCGCCGCTGTTCTCCCCCGCCGTGGTGCCGGCTCACCGGGGCATGGTGGTCGAAGTGCCGCTTCCCCTCGCCGCGATGGCTGGAGCGGCGAGTCCGGCCGAATTGCGCGCCGCCCTGTCCGATCACTACGCCGGCGGCGTCGTCGTCCGCATTGGCGCCGAGCCCGAAGGCGAAATCCTCCTTCGCCGCTCGCGCCGGCCATCGGACACGATGGAACTGCACGTCTTCGCCTCGGCGGATGGCGCGCAGGCCCGGCTGGTCGCGGTGCTCGACAACCTCGGCAAGGGAGCCAGCGGCGCGGCGGTCCAATCGCTCAACCTGATGGCCGGTCTCGACGAGACCGCAGGGCTGCGGCTGCCCTAAATTTAGGCAGCAGTTGCCTTAGCAATGCGCAGGCCGGTTTGGCGGGCGGAAGAATCTTTCGCGCGGGGGCCGGTCGGCGGTTCGATTTCGCCTGAAAGCGCCTTTAATCCGCAAGCGCGATGGCCTAGCCACTCGCGAGCTCCCTTGGCACGATTCTTGATACTCAAGCCGTAGGGATTTCAACCACCGCCGGGCGTCCGGTGCTGCGGCACGGGGCGCGACCGGCTCGACGCGCGCCATTGTGCGCATTCGGGGGTCACGTGAAAAAGATCGAAGCGATCATCAAACCGTTCAAGCTCGACGAGGTGAAGGAAGCGCTGCACGAAGTTGGTGTCTCGGGCATCACCGTCACCGAGGCCAAGGGCTTTGGGCGCCAGAAGGGCCATACCGAGCTTTATCGCGGCGCCGAATACGTCGTCGACTTCCTGCCCAAGGTGAAGCTCGAAGTCGTCGTTCCCGATAGCCAGGCCGAGCGCGTGGTCGAGGCGATCGCCGCCGCCGCGCAGACCGGCCGCATCGGCGACGGCAAGATCTTCGTCTCCACTATCGATTCCGCCCTGCGCATCCGCACCGGCGAGAAGGACGATGCCGCCATCTAGTTAAACTCCCTCTCCCCGGACGGGAGCGGACACCAAAGAGGAAGTGAAATGTCGAACGCCAAGGAAGTCCTCAGCCAGATCAAGGAGCAGGAGATCGAGTGGGTCGACCTGCGCTTCACCGATCCGCGCGGCAAGTGGCAGCACCTCACGATGGTCAGCTCGACTCTCGACGAGGACCAGCTCGAGGACGGCCTGATGTTCGACGGCTCGTCGATCGGCGGGTGGAAGGCGATCAACGAGAGCGACATGATCCTGAAGCCGGACCTCGGCGCGGTCTACGTCGATCCGTTCAGCGCCACGCCGATGATGATCATCTTCTGCGACATCGTCGAGCCCTCGACCGGCGAGTGGTACGCCCGCGACCCGCGCTCGACCGCCAAGCGCGCGGAGAACTTCCTCAAGTCCACCGGCCTCGGCGACACCGTCTACGTCGGCCCGGAAGCCGAGTTCTTCATGTTCGACGACGTCCGCTTCGAGGACGGTTACTCCGCGAGCGGCTATCGCATCGACGATATCGAGCTGCCGACCAACACCGGCCGCGAATACGAGGCGGGCAACATGGCGCACCGCCCGCGCGCCAAGGGCGGCTATTTCCCGGTCGCCCCGGTCGACAGCGCGGTCGACATCCGCGGCGAGATGGTCGCGACGATGATCGAGATGGGCCTGCCGTGCGACAAGCACCACCACGAGGTCGCCGCCGCGCAGCACGAGCTCGGCCTCACCTTCGGCACCCTGGTCGAGACCGCCGACCGGATGCAGATCTACAAGTACGTCGTCCACCAGGTTGCCCACGCCTACGGCAAGACGGCGACCTTCATGCCCAAGCCGATCAAGGACGATAACGGCAGCGGCATGCACACCCACATGTCGATCTGGGACGGCGGCAAGCCGCTGTTCGCCGGCAACGGTTACGCCGGCCTCAGCGACATGTGCCTCTACTTCATCGGCGGCGTCATCAAGCACGCCAAGGCATTGAACGCGTTCACCAATCCCACCACCAACAGCTACAAGCGGCTGGTCCCGGGGTTCGAGGCGCCGGTGCTGCTGGCGTACTCGGCTCGCAACCGCTCGGCGAGCTGCCGCATCCCTTACGGCGCGGGCGAGAAGGCCAAGCGGGTCGAGTTCCGCTTCCCCGATGCGATGGCCAACCCGTACCTGTGCTACGCGGCGATGCTGATGGCGGGGCTCGACGGGATCCAGAACAAGATCCACCCCGGCGACGCGATGGACAAGAACCTTTACGACCTGCCCCCGGCCGAGCTCGCCGAAGTGCCGACCGTGTGCGGTTCCTTGCGAGAGGCGCTCGAGAGCCTCGAGGCCGACCACGACTTCCTCTTGAAGGGCGACGTGTTCACCAAGGACCAGATCGACGCTTACGCGGAACTGCTGTGGAACGACGTCAGCCGCTGGGAAACGACCCCAAGCGCGGTCGAGTACGACATGTACTTCAGCGCGTAAAGCACGCCATCAAGCAGCGAAGCGACAGGGCGACAAAAGCGGGCGTCCGGAGCGATCCGGGCGCCCTTTTGCTTGCTCAGGTCACGGCGGTGGCGCTCGCCGGGGCCGCAGCCGGGGGCGAAGGGCGGCGGCTTCTCAAGCGACGGAGGAGGATCCCGCCCGCTCCGGCGAACGGCTTGGCCATGCTTCGCACGAAGCTGTGCGGACTGTACGGCAGGTCGGGCACCCCGAAGCGGTGCACCTCGGGCCGGGCCCCGGGCACGTAGAGCGTCCCGAACAAGCGATCGAAGATCGCCAGGCTGTTGCCGAAGTTCCGGTCGTAATGCGCGGGATCTGCCGAATGGTGCACCTGGTGATGAGCCGGGCTCAGGAAGACGCGGCCCCAGCGCTCGCCGAAGCCGATCCAGAAGTGCGTGTGATGGAGATGCGTCAGCAGGACCGCCGAGCCCAGCAGCAGCACATTGGTTCCGGCGATCGTGAACGGCCGAGCGGCTCCGCCGGCAAGATAGTCGCACAGCCCCGTCGCCAGGCCGGTGAACGCCGCGGCGATATTGTAGAACACGATCGTGTCCACCGGGTGCACCCGGAAATTGGTCGCCAGCGACAGGCTCTCGGCGCTGTGGTGGACCTGATGGAACTGCCATAGGACGGGCAACTTGTGGCTGAGGAAATGGTCGAGCCAGTAGGCGAACTCGTAGGCGAAGAAGATCGCCACGGTGGCGACCGTCGCGAGGACCGCCGCCGGGAGCGGGGGGCCATCAACTTCCCCGAATACCTGATCGAGCGCCAGCCCGACCCATGACGACACCGCCGCCTGGCCGACCACCAGCCATCCGAACAGGATCATGCCGAGGCCGATGTTGAACACGGCGAAGGCGGCATCCGTCCGCCCCGACGGGCTGCGCCAGATCCGTCGCGGGACGAGCGCCCGCCATAATGCGCCCGTGCGAACGGGGCGGTCTGCGCGCCGGCCGTGCAGCGTCCATGCGGCGGCGATGGCGAGCGTCACCCCCAGCGCGAGCAATGAATAGCTCGACCCCGCCGAAAGCAGCATCTTCGCGAAGGCGCCAGCGGCGCTTTGTCCGCTTTCGATCACCAAACGCCAGGCCTGTGGCAGGAAGGGCAAATCCTCCATGAGCCCGCCTTAGCCGCGCACCATCAACCAATCGTTACGCGTTGAGGCCCGGTACCGGACGGAGAAGCCGGCCGCGCCCGCCGGTTACTGCGACTAGCGGCGCGCGCTTTCCCTCGCTAACACGGCCTTCGAGGGTACGGCGGAGCGCAGTTTGTCGGATCGAATTTCCGGGTCCCCCCGCGTGGACGCCCGCTTTGAGGATAACGAGGCCGAGCTGCGGCTGATCGCGAATTCGCTTCCGGTGCTCGTCTCCTATGTCGACGGCGAGCAGCGCTATCGCTTCGTCAATCGCGCCTACACCGAGTGGTTCGGGGTGCAGCGCCAGGACATCCTTGGCCGGACGATGCGCGAAGTGCTGGGCGAGCCCGCCCACGAGGTCCTGCGCGGGCGGATCGAATCGGTACTGGCGGGCCACACCGTCAAGTTCCAGGCGCTCACGCCTTACCGTGATGGCGGTGAGCGGTTCATCGACGGGACTTACGTTCCTCGCCTCGCGCCCTCCGGCGAGGTCATGGGGTTCTATGTCCTGGTGTCCGACATCACCGATCAAAAGCGCGCCGAAAGCGCCCTCGCCGCGAGCGAGGCGGTAGCCCGCGCGCAGGCCGACGAGCTGGCGTCGCTTTACGATTCCGCCCCGGTCGGCCTCGGCGTGCTGGACCGCGACTTGCGCTACTTGCGCGTCAACGAGCGGCTGGCCGAGATCAACGGCATTCCGGTCGAGGCGCATATCGGCCGCACCATCCACGAAGTGGTGCCCGATCTCAACGATCAGGCCGTCGCTGCCATGGAGGGGGTGCTCCGAGGTGAGAAGATCTGGGGGCTGGAGTTCGCCGGGGTCACTCCTGCCCAGCCGGGCGTGGTGCGCACCTGGCACTCCAACTGGCTGCCCCGGCGCGATGCGGAAGGCGAGATCGTCGGCGTCGTCCTCTCGGCGGAGGAGACCACGCAGACCAAGGCGGCGGAGAACGCGCTGCAGGAATCGGAACAGCGGTTCCGCAACATGGCCGACCACGCACCGGTGATGATGTGGGTGACCGATCACGAGGGGGCCTGCACTTATCTCAACCGCGCCTGGTACGCGTTCACAGGTCAGAGGCGCGAGCAAGCCGAGGGGTTCGGCTGGCTCGATGCGGTGCATCCGGACGATCGCCAGTGGTCGGGCGAGGCCTTCCTGGCGGCAAACGTGCGGCAAGAAGCATTCGAGCTGGAACACCGGCTTCGGCGGCACGATGGCGAATATCGCTGGGCGATCGACGCCGCCGCCCCGCGCTTCGCGTCCGACGGCCAATTCCTCGGCTACATCGGCTCGGTGATCGACATCCACGAGCGCAAAGCCGCCGAGCAGGTGCTGGAGCAGCGGATCGAGCAGGCGCTGGCCGACCGCGCCGAGATCGATGCGGCCCGCAGGGAAGCCGACGCGCTCTACCGCGCTTATTTCGAGAACACGCCCGAGGCGCTGTTCGTAATCGGCGTCCAGCCTGACGGCTCATTCGTCGTCGAGGAAACCAACGCCGCACACGAGGCCGGCCTCGGCATGAAGCTCGCCGACATGCAGGGGCGGCGCGTCGATGAGATTCTTCCCGAGCCGATTGCTGCGCGGGTCATCGAAACGTACCGGCAGGTCGCCGAGACCGGCACGATGCTGCAGTACCGCGAAGTGTTCGACCTCAACGGCGTGCCCGAGCACTGGGATACCGCGCTGGTTCCGATGCGCGACGACAGCGGACGGATCGTGCGATTGATCGGCTCAAGCCGCAATGTGTCGCGGCAGGTGCTCGCCGAAGAGGCGCTGCGCCAGTCGCAGAAGATGGAAGCGATCGGCCAGCTTACCGGGGGGGTGGCGCACGACTTCAACAACCTGCTCACTCCGATCGTCGGCGCGCTCGACGTCCTCCAGCGCCGGGGCGTGGGCGGCGAGCGCGAGCAACGGCTGCTCAACGGAGCCATCAAATCGGCCGAACGCGCTGCGACGCTGGTCCAGCGCCTGCTGGCCTTCGCCCGGCGGCAGCCGCTGCAGTTGCAGCAGGTCGACGTCGGTCCGCTGATCGAAGGCATGGCCGAGCTGATCGCCGGCACGATCGGCTCGCGAATTCGCATCGAGGTGAAGGTGGGCGAGAACATTCCAACCGCGCACGTCGATCCCAACCAGCTCGAAATGGCGATCCTCAACCTCGCGGTGAATGCGCGCGATGCCATGCCCGGCGGCGGCAGGCTCACCATCGCGGCGGCAGCGGCTGAGGTCGACCGCGAAAGCCCGGGGGAGCTGGCTCCGGGTCGATACGTCCGGCTGTGCATCGCCGACGACGGCATGGGCATGGACGAGGCGACCCTCGCCCGCGCAACCGAACCGTTCTTCTCGACCAAGGGGATCGGCAAGGGCACCGGGCTCGGCTTATCGATGGTCCACGGCCTTGCCTCGCAGCTCGGCGGCACGGTGAAAATTCGCAGTGCGCCCGGCGAAGGAACCACGGTCGAGGTCTGGCTGCCGGAGGGCGGGAGCGAGGTGGCGGAAGCGACCGCCAGCCAGGCACAGGAGTGGGCGCCCGGCCAGGGGACCGTCCTGTTGGTCGAGGACGAGGTGCTCGTGCGCATGAGTACCGCCGACATGCTGAGCGACCTCGGCTACGAGGTGGTCGAAGCCGGCTCGGCCGAGCAGGCGATCGAGCTGCTGGCTGATGGGCTCAAGCCGCAGTTCCTGGTGACCGATCACATGATGCCCGGCATTTCGGGCACCGAACTGGCGCGCCGGGTGAGGCAGGACTTTCCTTCGTGCCGGATCCTGCTGGTCACGGGCTATGCCGACAACAGCGAGATCGCCAGCGGGTTCGCGCGCCTCGGCAAACCGTTCCGCAACCTCGACCTTGCGGCCAGTCTCGCGGCGCTCTGACCGGCGCCCCAAAAAAACCATTTTCCTACAGCGGGCAATCCGGCTTACTTGCCCGGCCTCGATTTCCTCGGAGGCCCCCCGCATGCACCGCAAGACACTGTTCGACGCTATTCGACGCATCCTCGGCCGGGGGTTCACCCAGGCTGAGGTGCGCACACTCGACCGGGCCATCGATAGCACCACGCCGGCCCCGGAGTTTGATTGTCTGGACTGTGCACCATGCGTTCCAAATCCAACAGCGAGCCCGCTGGCCGTTTCGCGGCGTGGCCTGGCCCTGATCAAGCAGTTCGAAGGTTGCGCCCGCCTCCGCCCTGACGGACTGGTTGAAGCCTACCCCGACCCCGGCACCGGCGGCCTGCCGTGGACGATCGGATGGGGGGCCACCGGCCCGGACATCGGGCCTGACACGGTCTGGACCCCCGAGGAATGCGACGAGCGGCTCGCTGCCGACGTCGCGCGGCACGCGGCCGATGTCGTCCGCGCCGTCGGCGATGCGCCGACTACCCAGGGGCAATTCGATGCGCTCGTCAGCTTCCACTACAATACCGGGGCGATCGCCCGCGCAACGCTCACCCGTCGGCACTGCGAAGGCGACTACGCCGCGGCCCAGCGCGAGTTCGGACGATGGAACCGCGGCGGGGGGCGGGTCCTTGCGGGGCTCGTTCGACGGCGTGCGGCCGAAGCGCACCTCTACCGGTCAAGGTAATCCATGTTAATGCCTTAACCGACGTTCATGGAACCTAGTGGGCGACGACGCCGTTCCTCAGCGCGAAGGAGATACACAATGCGCAACTTTCTGATTGGCGCTGCCGCAATCGCCATGGCTGCCACGGGCGCGATCGCCGATCCCGGCAAGGGAGGCGGCGGCGACAAAGGCAGCGGCAAGGAACACGCTGGGATGAACCACGGCGGTGGCAAGCCCGCCAAGGGCCCAGCAATGCGGGAGGCCAAGGCCGAACGAGGCCCCGCCGTTCGCGAAGCAAAAGCCGCCAAGCCCGACCGCGGCCCCTCGATGAGCGCCGAGCGCAAGGCCGACCGCGGTAACGAGGCCCGCGCGGACAAGGGCGACAATCGCGGCGGCGGCCAGTTCAAGGAAGATCGCCAAGAGCGCCGGGTGGATCGCGACGTTCGCATCGACCGCCAGGTCGACCATTTCGACGACGACGGCGTCCGCATCCGCGACGTCCGCCGCGTAGCCTTCGACGACGGGCGTCGCGGGCTGATCGACGGGTGTCCCCCGGGCCTCGCCAAGAAGAACAACGGCTGCATGCCGCCGGGGCTCGCCAAGCAGCGCGGGTTCGACGGCCGCAATCCGTATTACCAGCCGTCGTGGTGGGGCTACGATCGTCTCGGCGACGGGCGCTACTTCTACGACGACGGTTACCTGTTCCGCATGGGCAGCAACAATTCGGTCCTTGGGTATATCCCGTTGCTCGGTGGCGCGCTGTCGGTCGGCAACCCCTGGCCGAGCTACTACCAACCGGTATCGGTCCCCGATTACTACGTCGATTACTACAATCTCGGACCGGACAACGGCTATCGCTATGCCGACGACGTGCTCTATCGCGTCGATCCGCAGAGCGGGGTGATCGATTCCATCGCCGCCCTCCTGACCGGGGACTCGTTCGCGGTCGGTCAGCCGCTTCCGCGGGGCTACGATGTTTACAACGTGCCCTACGGGTACCAGGATCGCTACTACGACAGCGTCGATGCCAACTACCGATATGCCGACGGCTACGTGTACCAGGTCGATCCGCAGACCCAGTTGATCCAGGCGATCATCGAGTTGCTGGTATGACTGGGTTGCGCAACGTTCGCCGGCTTACCGCTGCCGCGCTGCTCGCCGCCGTCGTCCCACTCGCGGCTTGCGGCGAGAAGGCGGCGACGACCGAGGAAACCGCGAACGCAACCGACGCGGGCGACCAGACGCTCGCGGCGGCCATCGGCGAGGCGCCCGGGCTGACCACCATCGCGGGCGCCTTGTCCGAGGCCGGCCTCGCCAGTGTGTTCGACGGGCCCGGTAGCTATACGGTGCTCGCGCCCGACGACGACGCCTTTGCCAAGCTCGGGGAAGGCCGCGAGGCATTGACCGCTCCCGCGCGGCGGGCCGAACTCGTCGCCATCTTGCGCGGGCATGTCCTGCCCGGGCACCTGACACCCGCTGCCATCAAGAAGGCGATCGCCGACAAGAAGGGACCGGTCACGATGACTACCCTCGCCGATGCCGAGGTAACCTTCAGCGCGGCGGGCGATGCCATCACCGTCACGGCCGCCGACGGCTCCAAGGCCACCATCAATGGAGAGCCGGTGGTCGCCAGCAACGGCGTTGTCCTGCCCCTCGACGGGCTGATCAAGCAGGTGCCGTCGGCGCCCGCCGGATAATCGCTCCTAGGTTTCCAGCGAGACGCCCGGGCAGCTTCGGCTGCCCGGGCGTTTTGCGCGGTGCTAGTAGTCGCGGCTGGCCTCGACCTCGATCGACTCGCGGCCGATCGTCGAGATGCTGCCGAGGATCGACAGCCACGAGGTGATGCGGAATTCCGCCTCGGTCGCGCTGTAGCCTCGCCCATCGGTGATGATTTCGACATAGAAGCGGCGGCCGATGTTTTTGCCCAGCGCGATCGAGGTGCCTCGGCCGAGCGCTGGGTCCGCGCTGACGATCCGTAGCCGGTCCAGCCCGATGGCCGTGCGCAGGCGGTTGATGGGGTCCATTCCCCCGCCCCCGCGCAGCGACGCGGCGGCCGAGCCGAGCTGGAGGACGTCGGTCGCCGAAAGTTCGGTGATCGAGCCCCCGAACAGCAGGCGGGCGAGGATTTCCTCTTCGGGCAAACCGGGGTTCGAGGCGAAGGTGATCTCTGGCTGCAGCGCGCTGCCCTGCACCTTGACCGTCACGTCGAGGCCGTCCTCCTCGGTCTCGGCGACGATGTCGAGGCGGGGATCGATCGGCGTGTTCTCGTCGAAGCGAATGACGCCGCGTGTCAGTTCGAAGCGGGTCCCGGCAAACGAATAGTCGCCGCGAACAACGCGCGCCTCGCCGCCGATGCGGGGGTTCTCGGTGGTGCCGCGAATGAGCACGTCGGCGGCCCATTCGCTCTCCAGGCCCATGCCGTCGACGTCGACCCGGGCCGGCGCCCGCGCGTCGATCAGGTAACGCCAGGGCTGGCTGGCAACGGCGCGCGGCGCGACATCATAAGGCAGGTTGATCTCGCGCGTCTTGATCTGCGGCAGCCGCTGGTCGGCCGCCGCCGTGCCCAGGCGCCAACTCGCCCGGTCGACGAGCAGGCGCCCGGCGATGGTTCCGCCGATCCCGTCGGACACGATCCTCATGGGGCCCGTGACCGTCGCGCTCAACCCGTTGGCGTCAAGCAGGCGCGCATTGCGGGCGGCAATGCGGATGTCGAGTTGGGCCCCCCGCTGGCCGAGATTCTCCAGCACGACGGTGCCGCTGCCGCTTACCGCCCCATCGTTGGGGGTCATTCCGCGGAAGCTCGTGATGCGCAGGCGCGAACCCGAGAAGGTTCCGCGGGCTTGCACATTGCGCAGGTCCGTGCCCGACAGGCTCGAGCGCAGGCGGAGATCGTTGCTCGCGAGCGAGCCGCGAACCCGCGGGTTGGCCAGCGTCCCGGTGACGTCGGCAGCCACTGAGAGCGGCCCCGTAAGGTCGAAGGTGTCGATCGCCGCCAGGCGCCAAAGAGCATCGGCCGGGCCGTTGTAGCGCAGCTGCGCGAACAGGTCGCCCGCGCGGAGCCTGTCCATCAGCGCGCCCGAGGCGGGCAGGCCGGCGATACGCCCTTGAAGGCGGCCCCGGCGCTGCCCCCCTTCGTCGATCACCGCGCGGGTTTCCAGCCGGTCGGGAGTCAGCCGGAGCACCAGCGCCAAGTCCATCGGCCGCGACGTAAGCACCAAGCCGGAGCGGGATAGGCCGGCGACCTTTACACGGGCTTCGCCGGTTGGCACGCGGCCGGCGACGCTCGCATAGTCAACGACCCCGGAAATCTTGCCGCCGAGGCCGAGATCGGTGAAGATATCGACGACCGACAGCGGCATGTCGGCCATCTGCACCCGCGCGACCGTGCGTCCCCCGCCGAACTCGCCGGAGCCGATGAGCGAGCCGCCTGCGAAGTTGACTTGCGTCGGTTCGAGCTGCCAGCCGCCGTCGCGCTGCTTCACCAGCACGGCACGGCGGGGCATCGAGATCGCGCGCCCGGCGAACTCACCGCGAGCCGCCACTGCCACACGGTTGGGTGCGACGTTAGCATTCAGTTGAAGCGCAAACCGCCCGCCGCGCCGCCCGGCGATCGAGGCGGTGACGATACCGCTGCCGTTCTCGAGGTCGGCGCGCGCGGCGAGCCGTCCAATGAACAGCCTGCCGTAGGAAATGCCTTGCGCGAAGACATTGCCACCGATCGTGCTGCGCCCGTCGACCAGCAAGCCGCTGGCCTCGATGTCGGCGCGGCCGATCGAGATCGGCGTTTCGCCGCCGAAGGTCGCCTCGCGCGCGGTGAGGTTGACGTCGAACGCCTGCCCGCCGGCGCGCGGTGCCAGTGCGATGGTTCCATCGAGCCCGCCGCCATTGAGCGCCAGCGTGCCGGCGACCGCGCCTGTTCCGAGCGTCAACTCGCCCGCGACCGAGGTCTTCCAAACGTCGAGCTTGCGGATCACCAGCCGGGTCGCCCCGCGCGCCGGGGCGAACAGGTCGATATTGCCGTTGAACGGCCCGAGTAGCGACTGGCCCCGGGTCTCTATCGCGAAGCCATCGTCGATCGGGGCAATCGCGACGCGGACATTCTTGAGGCCCGCTGATGGAAGCGGATCAGCGAAAACAAGGACCGCCTCCGGACCCCGCGCAGTGTACGCCCCCTCGACCGTGAACGGCCCGTAATCGATGTGTCGCCCCCGGCCGGCAACGCTCGTGCGCCCGGGCCTGATCATGCCGTCGAGTACCAGATCGAGCTTCGCCGCATCGATCCGCACGCCGCGGAAGTCGAGCGGCCGCGCGCCCCCAGTGGTGATGCCGCCGCTGAAGGCGATGGCGGGCCCCGCGAGGTTGGCGAGAGTGGCATTCGTCACGCGCGGGATGCGTCCTCGGAAGTCCGCGGTCAGCGTCCACGGGTTCCTGCCGAATGTTGCGGCGATTGTCGCCCCGCCGTTGACGGTGCCGATATTGGCAAGGGTGAGGCCATTGGCCGTGACGGGTCCGGAAACGCGGTAGTCACCGGCCGCCGTATCGCCGGCCACTGCGAGCCGCGCGGTGGCATTGGGAAATGCGATGGATATTCCGTCGGAAGCCAGCCGGGTCCCCTGATAGATCAAGGTGCCGGTTGCGGTACCGTTCAACAGTCGGGGGTCGACCTGAGCAATGCCTGTCACCACACGCGCCACTTTCGCGGCGATCGGGAGCGTCCAGCGAGTTCCGTCATAGTTGGCGACCCCCTGCTGGGTCAGTCCGACGACCTGCGTAGTCCCGGTGACGAACCGGGCGAGCTGCAGACGATGATCGATCGTGAGGTCGCGAAACGCCCCGTCGATGGTTGCCGAGACCCGCGCACCTTCCACGCGGGTTCCGGGACCGAACAGCTCGGGGTTCTTGATCCGCCCGGTGACTTGGAGCCCCGCGACATTCTCGCCGAGGTCGAGCGACCCGCGTGCCGATCCCGCTACGCCGCGTCCCACAAGCCGGACGGAGCCCTCCATCACGCTGTCCTCCAAAGTGCCAGTCGCCTTGTAGGACACCAGCGTTCCCAGCGCGTCGCGCAGCAGGCCCGCTTCGAGTGCCGGCTGCGGACGTGCCTGGCCGAGGATGGTGTAGCGACCTGCGGCATTGGTCACCCGGAACGCAGCGAAATTCGCGCCGTCGCGCGTGACATACCCGCCCCCGTTCCAACGGCTCCACCTGCCATCGCCGAACAAACGTGCGCGGAATCCGGCCTTGGTCCCGACCAGTCCTGCGATCACGCCGCCCTTCGGCGCGAGATAGTCGAGTTCGAGATCGAACTTGTCTCCATCGGGCTCGGCATCCACCAGCGCGCGCAACCGATCGAAGCGGCCCAGGCGTGCGTCGGCCCGGACAAGCACTTTACCGTCCCGGATATCGGCGTTGGCAAGCAGGTTCGCCTTCTGCGCGGTGGGACCGGCAACGCCCTTGGCTATCGTGAGGTCGCGGATCTGCAGTTTATCGATCCTGATGTCGAAATTAGGCAGGATCGGGGCGTCCGGGTCTCCCGGGTTAAGCTGCGGTAGGCGATTGAGTGTGCCGCGGTGCGTGGTGAGTTCGCGCACATCGAGACCGCGAGCGAACCAACTCATCGGGCGCCAGTCCAGCTCGACAAGCGGGATGGTGAGAAAACGCCCCTTGGGATCCGACAGCGTCACGTCGTGCAGACGCGCCTTGCCATAAAGATTGCCGTCGATGCGGCCGATCGAGACCTCGAGCCCCGAGGCAGGCGACACCTGGGCAATCTGATCGACCACCCAGCGCTGCCCGATGGGGCTGTTCAAAAGGGCCAGTGCAGCGACTGCCAAAAGCAACAGACCGCCGACGATGCCGACGAGCCACTTGCTCGCTTTTCGAGCGCGGTGAAACCTGCGGCGCACTGGTGCCGTCCCTTCGGGACTTGCCGTGGTTGCCGCGTCGTCGGCCATCAGAATGCCTGTCCGAGCGAGACGTACACCGCGATGCGGCTATCCTGCGGGCCCGGGTTGATCGGTGTCGCGACGTCGAACCGCAAGGGGCCGAACCCGGTGTTGTATCGCACGCCCACGCCGGCGCCGAAGCGAACGACGTCGAAGTCGGGAGTAACCGACTGGCTCACGGTCCCGGCATCCAGGAACGGTACGACCGACAGCGCGCCATCGAAGAACTTCGTTCCGATCCGCGCTTCGATGGCACCTTCGACCAGCGAGCGGCCACCCGTGGGGTTGCCACCCGCGTCACGCGGGCCGATCGCCTGATAGCCATATCCACGCACGGACCCGCCGCCGCCCGAATAGAGGCGCCGCGACGGCGCGATGTTGTTTAGCTCGGTCCCGGGAATGGCGCCCAATCGTACCCTGCCCGCCACAACCACACGGTCGGTGACCTGCTGATAGTACGAGGCATCAAACTGGCCGCGCAGATAGAAGCTCTCCATGCCTTCATTGCGTGAGACTTCGGGGGATAGCCGGGTGCCGGCGCGAAAGCCCTTGGTCGGATCGAGCAGGCTGTCGGTGGTATCGACGAGCGCGTAGAGCGGGATCGCTCCCACGAAGAAGGTCTCGCGCGGCTGCTCGAGGCCATTCACTGGCTGGGGTCGCTCCGACGTGGCGACCGCTTCCAGACCGACGGACCAGCCGAACGGCTTCTGGAACAGCAAAGTGGACAGTCGTTCGTACGTGCCGATCATCGACAGCGTGCGTGCGTCGTACGCGTCGCTCGAGATGGTGGAGGCGAAAGCGTCCACTGTCAGGACCTTATCGCGTCCGCGGAAGTTGTTCTTGCGGAACGTCACCCCGGCAAGTTGTTGTTGCGTGCCGGCAATTCCCCGCACGCGCAGCATGCCTTCTGGCGGGAACAGGTTACGGTGCTCCCAGCTTGCTTCAGCGCGGAATCCTTCGCCCGTTCCGTAACCGATGGCGCCGGCAATCGTGCGTAGCTTGGCCTTTGTCATCTCGACGTCCAGCGCCACTTCACCCGGCCGGTCGGCGGAAGGTTCGGTTACCTTCCGGGGAGTGACCGTCACCGAGGAAACGAGCCCTGTCGAGATGATCGCTCGCCTCAGGTCGTATTCCAGACTGCGCTGGTAAACGTCGCCGGGCTCGAATCGGGCAATCGTCGCCAGATGCTTCCCCGACATGAAATCAGGCAGGTTCGAGACGACTTCGCCGAAGGCGAACTTGCCATTCGGCCTCACCTTGAGCGTCAGATCGCCTTCGCTTCGCGCATGGTCGATCAGGAGCTCCGGCTCGTCGATCTCGGCGAAGGCATAGCCCGTCTCGCCGAGCGCACGATCGAGATCGAACTGCTCGGTAACGATGGTGTCGCTTGAGATCGGATCGCCGCTCTCGATTTCGAACACCGAGCGCAACACCGACCCGTCGACGGCACTCAACAGTTCGCCGAGGTCGATTGCGCCGAAGCGGTAGCGCGTTCCAGGGATCAGGTCGAAGCGCACCACCGGTTGCTCGGCGCCCGGCTCCTCGCCGGGGATGCCTCCTCCTACCGTACGGATGACCTGGCCGTCGTAATAGCCGTAGACCCGAAGCATCGTCCCCAGCAGATCCTGGTCCGATTTCGCACGCGCGGCGATCTGGGCGATGTTGTCTTCGTCGCTGTCGAGCTCGGCGATGGTCGAGAGCTGCTCGAAGCGCTCTGCGAATTCCTCACGCTGCGGGAACGCTTCCTCTTCGGGGGGGAAGGCGAGCGCAAGTTCCGGGGTTATCTGTACGACGTCCGCATCGGCGAGGCCGGGCTGGGTCCCGCCATCATCTTCGGCGTCGGCGAACTGGATGCTGTCATCCGGTTCGAGCGGAGCGAGCAGCGGCAGTTCGAGCGGGTCGGGCCAAGGGACGTCGATCGGCGGCAGATCGGCCAGCGGTGAATTGGGATCGACTTCCTCGGCCAGCGCCGCCTCGGCTGCAGCGTCTTCCTCGGGTGCCGCGGGGGCCCCCTGCTGCGCCCATTGCTCCGGGTTCTCTACCGCTGCATCCGGTATCAGATCTTCAAGCGATAGCGGCGCCGACCGATCTTGCGCGTAAGCTGATGCGGGCGCGAGCGCGAAAGCCGCACAGGCAAGCGCCAGAAGAGCCCGGCTACTCGGCGAGACCGAATTGAGGCAGCGCGGCGTCCTTGGCAGGACTGGCACTGGGGCGTGGACCCGTTCTGGCGTTGGCTGCGGAGGCGATGAGAGCCTCATGCCGCTCGGGCGAAACCCGGCGCCATCCGTCCCGCCCGAGAAGCTCGATTGGCCGATAGCGGATCTTGTACTGCATGCGGTCAGACCCCTCGACCCAATAGCCGAGATAGACGTACCCGAGTCCGTCGGCAGCAGCCCGCCGGATGTGATCGAGGATGATGTAGTTGCCAAGACCCGTCCGCGCCTCATGTTCTGGGTCGTAGAAAGAATAGATCATCGACAACCCGTCACCCTGCCGGTCTGTCAGACATGCGCCAACCAGGCGGCCCGGTGTTAATCCCTCGGAGGGCTCCCGATATTCAATAACATAGCTTGTTACCGGGGTGTGTTCCACCATGTCGGCGTAGTCAATCTCGTCCATCGCGGCCATTCCGCCGCCCGGATGGCGAGTGCCGAGATACTTGCGAAGGAGATCGAATTGCTCGCCGGTGGCCCACGGGCGGCATTCGCTCGCCACGAGGTCCGAATTGCGGCGCAGGTTGCGCTTCTGCGTCGTCGACGGCGAGAACTCGCCGACCGGGACACGAACCGAAACGCATGCCTGACACTCTAAGCAGCTTGGCCGGTAGGCAACCGTCTGGCTGCGGCGGAAACCGATCCGGCCGAGCGCTTCGTTCAACTGGTCGGCATGCGGACCCTTGAGTTCCGTGAAGACCTTCCGCTCGCTTCGGCCCGGCAGATAAGGGCACGGCGCGGGGCTCGTAACAAAAAAGCGGGGGAAGCGAACGGGTGCCGTCACGGCTTTGCCAGGTTCCTCTTCTTCGCGCGGGTTGAGTCGGGTCGCGATTTCTACCGACGTATGCCCGCAGCAGGCCGTCGGTAAAATACCTTTAACCATCTATCTCGGTTAACGGAAACTTAGTTTGCACAGTTGCGAAGTAGTTTCCAGCGGCGACGGCCGGTCAGTTCACGTCCACCAAACTCACAGAATACCCATTTGCTCGCAGCGCCGTAACCAGGGCGTCGATCTGCTCCTTGTCGCGCGCTTCGCACTCGATGTCGGTGATCAGCCCCTTGGCCGGCAAGGTCGTGAAGATGCGCTGGTGGTAAATCTCGATGATGTTGACCGAGTGCTCGTCGAATTCACGCATCACCTTGTAGAGGGCACCCGGCCTGTCCTGCAGAGTGACTCGCAAGCGAGCGAGGCGACCGGACCGGGCCAGGTCGCGCAGCAGTACGTTGGCCAGCAGTCGCGTGTCGATGTTGCCCCCGCAAAGAACGAGACCTAGCGTCCGGCCGGCAAAACGTCCCGGGTGTGCAAGCACTGCAGCCAACCCGGCGGCGCCGGCGCCTTCGACGACCGTCTTTTCGATCTGCAGCAGCAAGCTGACGGCCCGCTCGAGCGCGTCTTCCTCGACCAGCAATATGTCGTCGACGCGCTCGGCGATCACGCGGGAGGTGAATTCACCAGGCTCCTTGACCGCGATGCCCTCGGCCAGGGTGTCTCCACCGCAGGTCATCGAACGGCCATTGATTCGTGCGTACATCGATGGGAACAGGGCAGCTTCGACCCCGACGACCTCGATGGCCGGATCGCGAGACTTGGCCACCGTCGACATGCCGGAGATGAGTCCCCCGCCGCCGATCGGCACCACGAGACAGTCGATCTGCGGCGCGTCGGCCAACATTTCGAGGGCTACGGTCCCCGCTCCGGCTGCGACGTGTGGATCGTCGAAAGGGTGGACGAAAGTCAGCCCAAGCTCGCCCTCAAGCTTGCGGGCATGCGCGTAGGCATCGTCGAAAGTTTCGCCTTCGAGAACAACCTTCCCGCCGACGCTTTCAGTCTGCATGATTTTTACACTAGGGGTCGTGCGCGGCATCACGATCGTGACCGGCACGTTGAGCCGGGTCCCGTGATAGCTCAATCCTTGCGAATGGTTGCCCGCCGAGGCCGCGATCACGCCGCGCGCGCGCTGTTCATCAGAGAGCTGGATCAAAGCGTTGAGCGCCCCGCGCTCTTTGTATGCGGCGGTGAACTGCAGGTTCTCGAACTTGAGCCAAATTTGGGTGCCCGCGATAGCCGAAAGAGTCTGCGAATGCAGCGTGGGCGTGCGCACCACCGCCCCTTCGATTCGCTTCGCCGCGGCGTGAATGTCGTCAATGGTCAGCGGTAGCGCAGCGACCTGTTCGCCGGGCATGGTCTTGGTCTGGCTCATTCGAGGGGCCCTAGGCCAATTGAAGACGCGGGGAAACTGCAGCTTGTTCATTTGCATCACAGCGAATCTTGCTTAGGCGATAGCGCATGAAGACAAACATCATCGTCGCTACACTGGCCTTGTGCCTCGCATCTCCCGCGTTCGCCGACACTTTGGTGGACAATGTCCAGGGCGTCTCTGTCGACCGCCAAGGCAAAGTCACGCGCTTCACCGGGCTGTGGATCGATGACGAAGGGCGGGTGAAGCAGCTTCTCGAGCGCAAAGACAGGCGGCCGCAGCGGACCGACTTCGCCGTCGATGGCAAAGGGGCATTTGTCATTCCCGGGCTCATCGATTCACACCTCCACGTCATGCCTCTCGGTTTCGGGGCGCTGACGCTCGACTTGTCTGCCACTCGCTCGCTTGCCGAAGCCCAAGCGGCGATCCGCGCTTACGCCGCACAATTTCCCGACCGCAAATGGATCATCGGGCGCGGCTGGAACCAGGAAACATGGGGCCTCGGACGCTTTCCGACTGCAGCAGAACTGGACGCGGCCGTGGCCGATCGACCGGTGCTGCTCGAACGGGTCGACGGCCACGCATCGTGGGCCAACACGGTTGCCATTCGGGCTGCAGGGATAACTGCTTCCACCGCTGATCCGGCGGGGGGCCGGATCGAGCGGCTTTCCGGGTCGCGGACGCCCTCGGGCGTCTTCGTCGACAAAGCGACCGACCTCGTTCAGCGGGTCGTGCCGGCACCCCGGCCGGATGACTGGGACTTGGCGCTGGGCAAAGCGCAGGAAATACTGCTCAAACAGGGTGTCACCGCCGTCGCCGACATGGGCACCACGATCGAGGCCTGGCAAGCCTATCGCCGTGCGGGGGATGCCGGCTGGCTTCGGCTGCGGATCATGTCTTATGCGGCCGGCCCCGAAGCAATGGAAGTGATCGGCGGCCCGGGACCGACCCCCTGGTTGTACGACGACAGGCTGCGGATGGGCGGCTTGAAGCTCTATCTGGATGGCGCACTGGGATCGCGGGGTGCGTGGCTCAAGGCCCCATACGCCGATGATCCACGCAACACGGGCCTTCCGCTGATGAGCGCTACCCAGCTTCGCAACGTGATGAGCAGGGCGGCTCTCGACAAGTTTCAAGTCGCCGTTCACGCCATCGGCGATGCCGCTAACGCCGAAGCACTCGGCGCCATCGAAGAACTCGCCCAAACATACCAGGGCGATAGACGCTGGCGCATCGAACATGCCCAGATCATCGATCCCGCGGACATCTCCGCTTTCGGCAGTCACGGCATCATTGCCTCGTTCCAGCCGGTCCATCAAACCTCAGATCGGAATATGGCCGAAGCCCGGCTTGGCCCGTCACGGTTATCAGGAGCCTACGCGTGGCGGACTGTCGCCAACGCCGGTGCAACTCTCGCCTTTGGCACCGACGCTCCCGTCGAATCGCCCGATCCGTTTGCCGGCCTTGCCACCGCAATCAGCCGCACCGACCCCAGCGGCCAACCCTTCGGCGGCTGGTTTCCTGGAGAAACAGTATCCCGCGAAGGTGCGCTCGCCGCTTACACGGTCGCAGGTGCCTATGCGGGCTTCGGAGAATCGCGCTTCGGCGAACTCAAGCCGGGCCTGCGCGCGGATTTCGTCGTCATCGATCGGGACCCGCTGATGGCCTCTCCGGAGAGCCTGCGTGGCGCGCAAGTTCTGCAGACCTGGATAGGCGGCGAGCGGGTGTTCTTGGCTGACGAAGGTCTTTCCGCCGTCGGTCGTTAATCCGTTCTCAACCTTTGTCATGCGAGAGCGTCGAAAGTTTCCAATCTCTGAGGGACTTCCCGACGCGGGGAACCACTGAGGTTGAAAACCGTTGGCTGCGTTCGGGTTAGCGACAAAAATGGTGACCGTTGCCGAAAGGCAGCACATTCAATCCTTGTGGGCAAACGCCTGTAATTTTCGCACAATCCGGCCAAAATCTGGGTTGAATCCGTTATCGGCTTCGCTTAGGGCGACCGGGACGGAATGAATTAAAGACTAAGGTTTCGAGGAGATATCGTATGAAGTTCCGCACTCTTGCCGCTGCCGCCGCAGCTCTGTCGTTCACGGCAGCCCCGGTCGCCGCTCAGGCCGCTCCGCAGCGCGCCGCTGCTCCGACCGAAGAAGGTAGCGAGATGGGCGGTTCGGGATGGATTCTCGGCGTGCTCGCTCTTGCCGCTTTCATCGCTGCGATCATCGTCGCCACCGGTAACGAGGACGATGCCGTCAGCCCGTAAGGCCGATGTCGTCTTCTTGAATTGAAAACGGGGCTTCGGCCCCGTTTTTTTTGCCCTTCGCAAGCGTTCGGCGAAGTTGCATGACGTCCAAATCCCCAATCTCGCAAGCAATCCGAGGCGGAAATCTTCCAAGGCAAGTTCGATCCCGAGGTTCTGTCGCGCTACGTTCTGACTCGCGCTCATCCCGGATGGCTCGGGCTGCGGTATCGGGATCACGGGACGAACTGGTGCGAACTCGAGCTATCGTGGCGGTCTGACCTCGTCGGCGAAGCTGGGCTTCCTGCCCTTGCCTCCGGCCCAATCGTCAGCATGCTGGACATGGCCGCCGGAATGGCGATCTGGGTCTCTAATGGCAACTTTCGCCCGGTGGCGACGCTCGACCTGCGAGTCGATTACCTGCGCCCAGCAAGAGAACGGTCGTCGGTAATCGGCCGCGTGACGTGCTATCGCCAGACCCGATCCGCGGCTTTCGTGCGCGGAAGCGCGCATGATGGCGATCCCGGCAATCCGGTGGCTGAAACGACGGGCGTATTCATGGTTCTCGATCCTTCGCGAATGGTCGCGTCGTGAACGAGCACCTGACCGCATACGCCCGGTCGTTGGGCATCTTCGCGCAGGAAGACGCGACGGACAGTGCGCCCGTTTTGTCCTTGGCGTTCGAACACCACCTCGAAGGAAGACCCGGCGCCTGGCACGGTGGTGCGATCGCGGGACTGCTGGAGACGGCTGCCTACGCTGCCTTGCGGACCGAGCTGTCGAGCAGAGGGCGCAGGCCCTTTCTCAAGCCGATCAACGTCACCGTGCAGTATCTTTCGACCGGGAAGACCCGCACGACCCACGCAAGGGCGCGGATCATCCGCCTCGGCCGGCGCAACGCGAATCTCGCGGTCGAAGCATGGCAGGACGACCCCGGTCGGCCGATCGCCACCGCCGTCATGAATGTGCTGATGGTCGAAGAGGAAGGCTCTGCAGAACCTACTGCGAAGGTGACGGAGTAGGGCGCGGCGGGGGCTGCGCGGGCTCTACCCGCAGCCCGTTACGGCCAACCTGCATATCGAACGGGACCCCTCCGACATCAGTTGTGACGGTCACCCCCTCTCCTCCGATGCGTACTCGTGAACGCTCGTCGAGCGGAAACTCGGCGGTCGGGATGGCATCAGGATTTGGCATGTCCATGGGTTCTATCGGCGTGCCGGGATCCTCTTGCACATCAGGCGCCGGTGCCGGCTGGCTGGCACCTCGACCGAGTGCCTGGATCATGAAGTCGCGCCAGATTCGCGCCGGCACACTGCCACCGGTGATACCGTTCAAAGGCGTATTGTCGTCGTTGCCGACCCATACGCCGACCACGAGGTCCCCCGCATAGCCCACGAACAAGGCATCGCGATAATCCTGGCTGGTGCCCGTTTTACCGTAGTTCGCGACGGGCAGCGCGGCGGCACGCCCAGTGCCCCGATTTATCGCCGCGCGGAGCATGCGCTCCATGTTGGCCTGCGTACGTCCGGAAAGCCGCTCGCGCTTGCTCCAATCCCAAGCCTGGGCGAGCCAGCCCTGGTCCGCTTGGGCGAATGCTCTTGGCATGACCGGAAAATCGTTCGCCGCGATCCCGGCATATGCAGCCGTGAGTTCGAGCAGCGTCATCGTCGAAGTGCCGAGCGCCAAGCTCGGATCGCCTTCCTCAAGCGGAGACTGGACCCCGAGACCGCGAGCGGTGGCGATTACCTTGTCGCTGCCGACCGTCTGCAAGAGACGTACCGCAGCGACATTACTCGATCGTGCGAAGGCCTCCTCAAGCGTAATGCTTTCGGAGTAACTGCCGCCCGCGTTCTTGGGACGGTAGCCACCTGCCACAATCGGCCGGTTGTCTATTCGGTCGGCCGGACTCATGCCTGCCTTTAGAGCGGCGAGATAGACGAACAGCTTGAACGTCGAGCCCGGTTGGCGGCGCGCCTGAGTTGCGCGATTAAAGGGCGATTTGGCGTAGTCGGTGCCCCCGATCATCGCCACCACTTCTCCGTTGGGCCGCATCGCCACCAGCGCGACCTGGGCCTTGCCCGGGGCGCGTGCGGTGACCTGGCGGGCGATCGCCTGAAGCCGAGAGTCGAGCGTGGTCGTCAGCGTTTGCCCTCCGTAACCCGCTTCCGCCAGCCGGCGTCCCTGCGGAAGGGCCCAGTCGGCGAAGTACGTGCCGGTGGGCAGGCTCGGTGCCGGTCGCACGTCGAGCTTCGGCGCGCGCATGGCGGCGGCCTCAGCCTTGGTGAGGTAACCTGCGTCGACCATGGAGCCCTTGACCAATGCCATGCGCTTGAGCGCGCGGTCGTAATGCTTGGTCGGTGCCAAACGCGAAGGTGCCTGGACCAAACCCGCCAGCATCGCCGCCTGCTCCGGCTTCAACCGCTCGGGCTGGCGATAGAAATAGTGCAGGCTCGCCGCCCTCAAGCCGTATACGTTATCGCCGAAGTACGCGTTCGACAGGTATCGCTCGAGGATCTCGTCCTTCGTCAGCCACGCTTCCAGCCAGAAGGCGATGAGCATCTCCCGGGCTTTGCGCGTGAGGGTCTGCTCGGGGGTGAGGAAGGTGAACTTGGCAAGCTGCTGGGTGATCGTTGAACCTCCGCCGTACCCGGTCCAGGCGGCGCGGGCGAGGCCGCGGGGATCGATGCCCCAGTGGGAATAGAAGCGGCGATCCTCGATCGCCAGGAAGGCCTCGACCACATGATCCGGGAGCTTTTCCACCTCGACCGGCTTGTCGATCACCGCCCCGTTGCGCGCGATCGGGGTGCCGTCGGCGGCCAGCAACGTCAGTTGGGGAGGAGCGATCGGGGCCAGCGATTTCGATAGAGGTGCCGTAACCGCGAGCCAGACCACGATCAGAATGAACAAGCCAATGAGGACCGCCGCGCCCCGTACAATCCACCAGCGCTTACGCCGGCCGAACCAGGTCCGCTTCCGGGCCGGCTCAATGCTGTCGAGCTGGCGATCCCATTCGTCAAACCGGCCGTCAATGTCGTGCGATTTTTCCGGCCATTCGGCAGCTCGATCGTGCAACGCGAAATAGCCGCCATGGGGGGCGGATCCGGATGCCGGTTTTCGGCGAAACCAGGGCGACGACATTAGCGGTGTGTTATCAGCTCAATACAGCAATGACTAGCTGCGCTCTGCTGAACATTCAGCAACAAATCTCAGTTCTTGCCGACGACGCTCTCGGGCAGATCGACACCGAACACGCGCTGATAGTACTCAGCCACCAGCACCCGCTCCGCCTCGTCGCACTTGTTGAGAAAGGTCAGGCGGAAAGCGAATCCGACATCGCCAAAGATCGATGCATTTTGCGCCCAAGTGATCACGGTGCGCGGGCTCATCACGGTGGAAATGTCACCACCCATGAAGCCCTGCCGAGTCATGTCGGCCACCTTGACCATGTCGGCGATGACCTTTCGGTCCGTGCCCGGGCTCTTGGCCGCGACGATCTCCTGCTCGGTTTTTGCCGGCAGGTAGTTCAGCGCCACGACCATGTTCCACCGGTCCATCTGGCCCTGATTGATCGCCTGTGTGCCGTGATAGAGCCCGCTGGTGTCACCGAGGCCCACGGTGTTTGCAGTGGCGAAGAGGCGGAAATGCGGATCGGGCCGGATAACGCGGTTCTGGTCGAGCAGGGTCAGCTTACCCTGCTGCTCTAGGACGCGCTGGATGACGAACATAACATCCGGGCGCCCGGCGTCGTACTCGTCGAATACAAGCGCAACCGGATGCTGCAGAGCCCATGGCAACAGTCCTTCGCGGAACTCGGTCACCTGCAGGCCATCGCGAAGCACGATGGCATCGCGCCCGACAAGGTCGATGCGGCTGATGTGTGCGTCGAGATTGATGCGGATGCACGGCCAATTGAGCCGCGCCGCGACCTGTTCGATGTGAGTCGATTTGCCGGTGCCGTGATATCCCTGCACCATCACCCGGCGGTTGAATGCGAAGCCCGAAAGGATCGCCAGCGTGGTGTCCGGATCGAACACGTAGCTTTCGTCTATGTCGGGAACGCGCGCATCGGCCTTGCTGAAGGCCGGTACCTGCCAGTCGACATCTACGCCGAACGTTTCGCGGGCGCTGACAGTGGTGTCCGGCGCGGCGAGCAGGGTGCGCTGCGCAGTGTCGAGATGGTCGGTCATGTCGTTCATTTCGGCGGAACGCCTATACGCGGGGACCGGACCCCGCAAGCGTCCTTGCTAGCAACTTATCTTGCTCCGATATCAGCTCACGATGCTACCGCCTTCACCAGCCGAATTTTTCCGCCGACGCCTGGTCGGCAAGGTGCGCGGCGTGTTCAACGATGTCGCTTCGGGAGAACGACCCGTTGCAATAAGCGACAACGCGTTGTTCGAGCGCGACTCGCCGATCCGCATGGTCCATTCTGGCGTCGTCTCGATGATGGTCGGCGGGATTCGCTCGCTGCTGCTGCAGATGCTTCACCCGCACGCGTTGCAGGGAGTGCTCGATCACTCGGATTTCCGGGCCGACATGCATGGCCGACTGCGACGAACCGCCCGGTTCATTGCATTGACGACGTTCGCCCATCGCGACGAGGCAATGACCGCCATCGAGCGGGTCAATCGCATCCATACCAAGGTCACCGGCACCCTACCCGACGGGACTCCTTACGCGGCAACCGATCCGCGTACGCTGGCCTGGGTACACGTAGCCGAGGCGACAAGCTTCCTCGAAGCGTATCTCGCCTATGTGCGGCCGGACATGCCTCTTAAGGAGCAGGATGAGTACTTCCGCCAGTTTGCAGTGATCGCCCGCGCGCTGGGGGCGGATCCGGTCCCCCTGACGCGCGTCGAGGCCGATGCGATCTCGGCAGAACTTCGGGACGATCTCTCTGCCAGCGAAGCCGCGCGGGAGGTTGCGGACCTCGTTCTCACCCAACGGCCAGAGGGTGCGCCCGTCGCCATCCAGCGCACGCTCGGCACGGCGGCGGTCGACCTGCTGCCTCCTTACGCGAGGATGATGCTGGGCCTGTCACGGCCGACAGCCACCGCGATGCCCGCGCGACTAGCCACGCGGACAATGTCCGAGGCGTTGCGATGGGCCTTTCGGCAGCGCTAGGTTAGCTTTGCCGGAAGTTTGAATATTGAAGCAAAGCGAAGGGCGAGCTCGCGGTTACCTTCGATCGTCAACCCAGCGTCGCGTTCGAGATCTGTCCACGGCACGCCCGCATAGATACCACCGGCAATGACGGACGCATCCGGCGCGCGCATCACTGCTTCGGCGAGGCGCACCGACCCACGGCGGATCGGCAATTCTCGCGCTGTCGGTTCGGCCACGAACTCATCCTCGCCGATGGCGAACCCAAAGGTGCGCCTGGCGAACTGGGGCAGACGCTGGTGCGGGACCATCGTCCGCAGCGACATCATCAAAGAGACAGGCGACAGTGGCAAGGTCGGATCGTGTGCACTCGATTGGGCTGCCCAGCGACCTGCCTCCTGGATGAGCGGTTCCGCGGCGTAGCCCCATTCGGTCAATTCGTAGACTTGCGCCTTGCCCGGAGGCGGCAGCTCGCGACGCTTGACGATCCTGCTCTCCTCAAGCGCGAGCAGGCGCTCGGTCAGCGTTTTGGCGCTGATTCCGGGCAGGCTGACGCGAAGGTCTGAAAACCGCCGCGCTCCTAACATAAGTTCTCTTACGATGAGCAACGTCCACCGCTCGCCGATCATTTCCATCGCGAACGCAGTTCCGCAAGCGTCCGCATACCAACGACCGTGACTCTGCCTATCCGGTTTAGTTTCTTTTTGTAACTTCACAGTTGTGTTTTGTAACTTATGCGGTAACCAAGGGCAAGAGCTGATTCGCAAGCCGCCGAAAAGATGAGAGGAAGTCCCGATGGCCAAGCAGATTTTCGTGAACCTTCCGGTCGCCAATCTTGACCGCGCGAAGGCGTTTTATGCGGCCCTCGGGTTCGTTAACGAGCCCAATTTCACTGACGCCACGGCGGCATGCATGGTCTGGTCCGAAACGATCTATGTGATGCTGTTGACCCATCCCAAGTGGGCTGAGTTCACGTCTCGGCCAATCCCCGATCCAGGCTCGAGCGAAGTGATGCTGGCGATCTCGTTCGACAGCCGGAAGGAGGTCGACCGGATTACCGACGCCTCGGGGCCCGCCGGCGGCACTCCGGACGTCAATCCAAAGCAGGACCATGGGTTCATGTACGGCCGGGACTTCCTCGATCCCGATGGGCACGTCTGGGAAGCGTTCTGGATGGACATGTCGCAGGTGCCGGTGGGTGATGAAAGCACCGTTCACGAGCGAGCGTCCTGAGCTCGAACAAACACACTAAGGAGAGATGTCATGACTTACCTCGACGGCTTCGTCATCGCGGTACCCACCGCGAGGAAGGTCGAATTCATCGCCCACGCCAACAAGGGCGACAGCGTGTTCCTCGACCACGGCGCGACGCGCATCCTGGAAGCCTGGGGCGCCGATGTGAAGAAGGGCCACACCACGGACTTCCAGGGAGCAGTCGAAGCGAAGGAGGATGAAACGATCGTCTTCAGCTGGATCGAGTGGCCGGACAAGGCCACGCGAGACGCCTGCATGAGCAAGATCATGGCGCCGGACTTCAAGGACGAGCGGATGGATCCCGAAAGGAACCCGATGCCGTTCGACGGCAAGCGCATGATCTTCGGCGGTTTCCAGCCGATAGTGAGCCATGGCCAGGCCTCGACCGGCGAGTACGTCCAGGGCTTCATGATCCCCGTCCCTGAAGAAAAGAAAGAGGCCTATCGCAAGATGGCCGACGAGGCCTGGGACATGTTCAAGGGCTATGGAGCAACCAGCGTGGTCGAGGCATGGGGTGACGACGTGCCGGAAGGCAAGCAGACAGACTTCTACCGCGGGGTGAAGGCAGAGCCGGGCGAAAAGGTCGTCTTCAGCTACATGACCTGGCCCAACCGCGCGGTGTGCGATGCGGCAGCCGAGAAGATGCAAAACGACCCCGCCATGCAGATGCCCGAAGGGTTCGAGATGCCTTTCGACGGCAAGCGCATGGTCTGGGGCGGGTTCGAGCCGGTCGTCGAGCTGGGAGGCAAGTGATGGCCTCGTTGCAAGGTAGTTGGGTCTGGTACGAACTGATGACGACCGACCCAGAGGGCGCGAAAGCCTTCTACGAGCCTGTCGTCGGCTGGCAGATGACCACCGGCCACGGTGATACCGATGATTACGGATTCCTGACGGCGCCGGACGGCAACATGGTCGGCGGGCTGTTGCGGCTTACGAGCGAGATGACGGCGCACGGCGCAAAGTCGGGATGGCTCGGTTACATCGGAGTCGAACATGTCGACACCGCGCTGGCCGATATCGAGGCCAAAGACGGGAAGGCGTTGATGCCTGCGCGCGATGTCGAAATGGCCGGACGCATCGCAATCGTCGCCGACCCGGGCGGCGCGCCCTTCTACATCATGACCGCTCGCCCTCCGGAGGGCTCGGAAGGCGGCGAGAGTACCGCCTTTCAGGCGGACATCAATTGCGGCCACTGCGGTTGGAACGAACTGATGGCAGCCGACGCGGCGCGCGAAACCGAATTTTACACCGGCCTGTTCGGATGGTCGCTGCCTGAGCCGATGGATATGGGCGAGATGGGCAAATACCAGTTCATTGCCCACGATGACGTGACCGTTGGCGCGATCATGGGAACCATGCCAGGTGCGCCTCAGCCGATGTGGAACCACTACTTTTGGGTGCCGAGCATCGCTGCAGCAAAAGACCGGATCGAGGCGAGTGGCGGCCAGGTAGTCAACGGCCCGATGGAGGTCCCGGGCGGCGGCTGGATCGTCCAGGGCATCGACCCGCAAGGCGCGATGTTCTCGCTCGTCGGCGGGCAATAGGAGGACGCGATGGCGCACAAGAACACGATTTGCGTATGGTACGACAAAGGCGCTCGCGAGGCGGCCGAGTTCTACTCCTCGGTCTTTCCTGACAGCGAAGTGACCGCGGTCCACATCGCACCCGGCGACTTCCCAGACGGCAAGCAGGGCGACGAACTCACCGTCGAGTTTACGGTCTGCGGCATCCCCTGTCTGGGCCTCAATGGGGGACCCCAGTTCCCCCAGACTGAAGCCTTCAGTTTCCAGATCATGACCGAGGATCAGGAAGAGACTGACCGCTATTGGCACGCCATCGTCGGCAACGGCGGGGTGGAAAGCATGTGCGGCTGGTGCAAGGACCGATGGGGCGTCAACTGGCAGATCACTCCGCGCACGCTTACCGAAGCGATGGAAGCCGGCGGCGAGGAGGCCAAGCGCGCGTTTGCCGCCATGATGGACATGAAGAAGATCGACGTCGCGGCGATCGACGCCGCCCGGCGGGGGGCCTGAGACAATGGCACGTAAGATCACTGGAGCCGCATTTCTCTCGCTCGACGGCGTGATGCAGGCGCCCGGCGGGCCGACCGAGGACACCCAAGGAGGCTTCGAAGAAGGCGGCTGGATGTTCAAGATTTGGGACCCGGGCATCGAGGAGACGCTGGGCTCGCTTTTCTCCGGCGATTACGACCTTCTGCTCGGCCGCCGTACCTACGACATTTTCGCCGCCTTCTGGCCTTATGCCGAGGAACCCGAAAATAGGCCGATGAGCGAGGCCTTCGACCGAGCGAACAAGTATGTGCTCACCCGAGGCGACCAGCCTCTCGAATGGCAGAACAGCCATCGGCTTTCATCCGTTGAAGACGTAGCGACGATCAAGGCTCAGATGGGATCGGACATCATCATCCAAGGCTCGAGCACGATCTATCCTGCGCTGCTGAAAGCAGGTTTGATCGATGAGCTTATCTTGATGACGTTCCCGGTCATCCTGGGCGCCGGCAAGCGGCTGTTCGGCGATGAAGCGCCGGTCGAAAAGCTCGAAATGACCGATCACAGAGTCACGGAAAAAGGCACCGTGATCACCAAGTATCGCCCCGGTGGTGAGCTGCCGCCCTACCCGCCCGAGGGCCCGATCGGAGCGAATAGCGAGCGCGAGAAGGTCCGCCAGCAAAGAATGAAGGACGGTACCTGGTGAGCCTCGCTCTCTATGGGCACCCTTTCTCCAGCTACACTTGGAAGGGCCTGATCCCGCTTTACGCCAACGGCACCCCATTCGAATTTCGCATGGTGGGCCCAGATCGGCCCGACAACAGCGCTTTCGTCGCCGCGGCCCACCCGGCGGGCAAGTTTCCGGTGCTGGTGGATGGCGATGAAACCATCGTCGAGGCCACCTCGATCGTCGAGTATCTGGCGCTTCATCATGCCGGCGCCGCTCCGCTTATTCCAAGCGATCCCGCCGAAGCAGCGACGGCGCGAATGCTCGACCGGGTGTTCGACAATTACGTGATGCACAATATGAACCGAGTCGTCTTCGCGCACATCGCGGGCGGGCAGAACCCCGATCGGTCCGAGATCGCGAGCGGCAAGGAAGGTCTGCGCCGCGTCTACCGGTGGCTGGAAGATTGGCTGGAGCGAAACGCCCTGCCCGCGCAAGTCAGCCTGGTTACCTGCGCCGCGGCGCCGTCGTTGTTTTATGCCGATTGGGTTGAGCCGATCCCAGTCGATCATCGGCGCCTGGCGGGATTGCGGGCAGAGCTGCTCGCGCTGCCGGCGGTCGTTCGCTGCGTCGACGATGCGCGTCCGTACCGCTCCTACTTCCCGCCGGGGGCGCCCGACCGCGATTGATGGTGCAAGTTACTTGCCGTTCTGCAGAGGGAAGACTCGAGATGCCAGACTACACCTTCTATCATAACCCCATGAGCCGGGGGCAGATTGCCCGGTGGGCGCTCCACGAGGCGGCTGCCGACTACGAAACCGTGCTGGTCGACTGGCAGGCCAAGCCCGCTGCCTTTCTGAACGCCAACCCGATGGGCAAGGTACCGACGATCGTCCACCATCACGGAGGGCACGATCACGTGGTGAGCGAGGCGGCGGCCATTTGCCATTACCTTGCCGAGGCGACCGCGCCCGCCCTTCTTCCCGATGACCACGAGAGGGCGAGCTACTTCCGCTGGCTTTTCTTCGCGGCGGGGCCGTTCGAACAGGCCGTGGTGGCAAAGTCGATGGGATGGGAGGTCGCCAAGGATCGCGAAGTAATGGCCGGCTTCGGCAACTTCGACCGGACGATCGACGCAATCGAAGGGTGGCTGGCAAGCAACGACTACGTGTGCGGTGAACGGTTCACGATGGCCGACGTTTACGTCGGCAGCCAGATCGACTGGGGCCTTCAATTCGGCTCTATCCCTACCCGACCTTCGTTCGAAGCGTATGCCGCTCGCTTGCGCCAACGCGAAGCCTATAAAGCGGCCAAGGCAATCGACGGCAACCTGATCGCCGAAGCGCAGGCCAAGAACTAGGCCAGCGCGGTGCTCTTCCGTAGCAGTTGGTAGGCTTCGACGACCTTCGTCAACCGATCCTCATGCCTCCGGTCGCCGCCATTGCGATCGGGGTGATAACGGCGAACGAGTTCATAGTATCGTCGCCGCAGTGAATGGCGGTCGACCTCGGCGGTCAGGTCCAATGTGGTCAGCGCGTCCTGCTCGTCGCGTGTGAACCGGCTCGCCTGCGCCCTGCCTTGGGCTCGCTTGCGGATATCGCTCGCCCGGGCGCCGATGGCTTCGAGCGGATCGTCGAAGTCGGCCCAGCGCGGCGCCCCGCCCACTCCGGCATCTGCGCGAAAGGCCCGCGTAGTACTCGAGTTGGCCCAGCCGGCCGCCGGGTGTTGCGCGGCGACGATTTCGTCCGCGCTCATTCCGTCGAACCAGTTGTACGCGGCGTTGAACTCGCGCACGTGATCGAGACAGAACCACAGGCTCTCGCCCGGCCCGTCGAACCCCGCAGTGCGCAATCCGGGAGCACGGAACTGGCCCGCTTCGTCGCACCCGGGTGCCTGGCATTCCTGAACGCGGTCCTCGTGCCGCCCGTGAAATCGCATCGACCGCATCGGAGGCGAAGTGGGCATGGACAAGCAGCCTCGCAACCCCCAGAAAACGCCCATGCCAGGCCAGTTGCAGAGCGAAATCGAATCGCTGCTCACCGCCGCGTTTGCGCCGAGCCGCCTTCAAGTGATCAACGACAGCGCCCAGCACCGCGGTCATTCGGGCGACGACGGTAGCGGCGAATCCCATTTCACGGTCGTCGTCGAGAGCGCTGCCTTCAAGGACAAGTCGCGGCTCGAACGCCAACGCATGATCAATGCCGCGCTGGGCGACATTCCGGGCAACCGCGTCCACGCTCTGGCCATTCGGGCATTTGCTCCGGGAGATGCGCCTTGAGTGTAACCGACACGATCCAGCCGGTAACCCACGACCTCGGCCAGTTCCAGGTGCGCCGAGTACTGCCTTCTCGCGGGCGGACGATGGTCGGCCCGTTCATCTTCGTCGACGAGTTCGGGCCCGCACAGCTCGAAATCGGAACGGGAATGGACGTGCGCCCGCACCCGCACATCAACCTCGCCACCGTCACCTGGCTGTTCGAAGGGGCGATCGATCACCGGGACAGCCTGGGCACATTGGCGACGATTCGTCCGGGGCAAGTGAACTTGATGACCGCGGGGCGCGGGATCGTCCATTCGGAGCGCAGTCCGCAAGAAGAGCGAAATGGCGGCAAGCTCTACGGCATGCAGACCTGGCTCGCGCTGCCCGATGGCGCGGAAGAGATCGACCCGGCCTTCGAAGCACGGACCGATCTGCCCTTTCTCGACGACGAGTGCAGCAGCGCGCAGATCATCATGGGCACGCTATGGGGCAAGACCGCGCCCACTACTTGCCATTCGCAGACCATCTACGCCGAGATCAACCTTGGCCCCGGCGGCCTTGTCCCTGTCGATCCCGACGCCGACGAGCGCGCGGTTATGCTGGTCGGCGGCGAGGCCTCGCTTGATGGCCATCCGCTCGATACCTACGTGCTGACAGTGCTGTCGCCCGGCGCAAGCATGGCGCTGCGCTCGGATCGCGGCGGCCGGGTGATGTTGCTGGGCGGCGAGGCGTTCGGGACCAAGCGGCATGTTTGGTGGAACTTCGTCAGCTCGAGCCGCGACCGCATCAACCAGGCTAAGGACGACTGGCGCGCGGGCCGTTTCCCACTGGTCCCCGGCGACAGCGAGGAATTCATTCCCATTCCCGACCAGCCTAACACGGTAAGCTACCCATGAACTTCGGCGGCAAAGTCGCCTGGATCACCGGCGCCTCGAGCGGCATCGGGGCGGCGCTGGCGCGACAATGGGCGGGGCGCGGCGGTCATGCGGTGCTGTCGAGCCGCGATGTCGAGCGACTGCAGGCCGTGGCCGAGGGATTGCCAACCGAGGCGCTGGTGCTGCCTTTCGACGTTCGCGATGAACCAGGTCTCGCTACTGCGGCCGCCAAGGCGCTTCAATGGAAGGGCGGGGTCGATCTCGCGGTGGCCAACGCGGGCATCTCGCAGCGCTCGGCAGCGGTCGATACCGACATGCGCGTTTACCGCGAGATCATCGAGGTCGACCTCGTCGCGCAGATCGCCTTCTCGCAAAGCCTGGTCCGGCCGATGACCGCTCGAGGCAGCGGGGCGCTTGCTTTCATATCGTCGATCGCGGGCAAGGTCGGGGTGCCCATGCGCACCGCCTACAGCGCCGCCAAGTTCGGGCTTGCCGGCTACGCCGATGCCTTGCGCGGTGAGTTGTCCCAAAGCGGGGTCAGCGTCCACGCGATCTATCCGGGTTCGATCCGCACCGACGTGAGCCGCAATGCGCTGACCGCCGATGGATCGGTGCGCGGCAAGAGCGACAAGGCGATCGACGAAGGGATCGACCCGGACGAGGCGGCGAATACGATGCTCGATGCGATCGCAGCGGGTCAGCGCGAGATCATCGTCGCCCGCGGGCCCGAACTCGCGATGGGCGAGGCTCGGCGCACGCCGGATGCGCTGTTCGATCAGGTCGCGGCGATGGTCGCCGCAGGTTACATGGAACGGCTCAGGGAAGGATAAGCGATGAAGCGCGTCAAACTCGCGAGCGGGATCGAGCTCGACACCATCGATGAGGGTCCCACCGACGCACCCGCGCTAATCTTCCTGCATGGCTTTCCGGAAAGCCACCGCACGTGGCGGCACCAGATTGCGCATTTTTCCGACCGCTACCGCTGCATCGCGCCCGACCAGCGCGGCTATCGCGGGTCGTCCAAGCCGCCCGAGGTGTCCGACTACACGCCCGACAAGCTGATCGGCGACATCTTCCAGCTCGCCGACGCGCTGGGGATCGAGCGGTTCACCATCCTCGGCCACGACTGGGGCGGCGCCATCGCGTGGGGAACCGCCATCGCCGGGCAAATGAACGGCCGCGTCACCCGCGCGGTGGTCGCCAACGCGCCGCACCCGGCGATCTTCCAGAAGCTGCTCTACACCAACCCGCATCAACGCGAGTCCAGCCAGTACATGCGCGGCTTCCGCGACCCGAAGAACGATGCGCTGGTGCGCGAGCACGGCCTAGCCGGCATCCTGCTGCAGGAGATCAAGTGGGACCGGGCCGACGCCATGGAGCCGGAAGAGCGCGCGCAGCTCTTCGCCGACTGGCAGGACCGCGACGCAGCGTTCGCGATGCTCAACTGGTACCGCGCCAGCCCGATCGATATCCCGCCGCTCGATGCGCCTTACGAGGTGCCCGACGGCTGGGCTCCGCCGCCGCTCCCGAACCTGACCATCCCGACGCTCGTGATCTGGGGCATGGACGACCTCGCGCTACCGCCCGAGAACCTCGAGGGGCTCGACGCGATCATCGACGACCTTGACGTGGTCGAAGTGCCCGGAAGCGGACATTTCGTGCCGTGGGAGGCGCCCGATGCGGTCAATAAGGCAATCGGTGAGTTCCTGGATCGCACGAGCTGAATAGGTGGGACACTGAAGCGGGGTGATTTCAAAATACCGCGCTGCGTTAAATTATCTTTCCAATCAGATAATTATTCCCCAGTGGTATCGTCGCATTTGTGACCTTTGGATCTCCAACAGCCTCAACCGAGCTAGGCTGGGTTCAACCGCCGATGTCAAAGAGCAGGGCGTAGCGATAGCGCACTCAAGCCGTGTAGGAAAACGGTCTAGCCCAGCCACTTGATCCACGCGCCGTGTGGATGGGCTTCGGATAGCGGCAATCCCTCACCCCCGCTGGGCCAATAGCGCACGACCATTTCGTGGCGATGGGTGTCTCGGTTCGCTTCGAGCGCGATCCATGCGAGCGGCCGTTCACTGGTTGCCCGGGCGCCGGCCGCTTCCATCGCAGCCGTCACCCGCGCCTGCTGGTCGTGGGGCACGTACTGCCACACGATCGAATGCATTAGCACGCGGGTGATCCCCTCCGCCTGCGGCCTGGCCAGCGCTGCCTCGACGAAATCGGCCGCGTTCATTTGCACCAAGCCGGGCGCTTGCGCGCGGGCAGCCGCGACGGCCGCCTCGATCCGCCCGAAGCGGACCGTGTGCTCGGGCCAGACGTAGGCCGTCAACCGCAACGCCTGCGCAGGGTCGGTAAGGTCGACCGGGGCGACGTCGCAGCCCTTGAGGCTGACAATCTCGACATCGGCCGCGGGCGGCGGATTGCCCTTCCAATGGGGCTTGAACGCCATCACCGGCCGCTCCGGACCGACCAGCACCCCGCAAAGATCGTAAGCATAGCGGTCCATCATCAGGTTGATCCCCGCCGACGAGCCGATTTCAAGGCACTCGAAGCACGGGGGCAACCCCCGGCCCGCCAGCCACAGCATGGCCGCAGCGAAATTGCTCGAACGCCCCGCCTCGTTGGTCTGGGGTGGGCCATCGAGCCACGGCAGCAGCGCCGCCTCGTGGCGCTCGATCGCTGCGGCGATCAGCGCAAGGTCATCCGCTTCCTCGCCTCGATAGATCGCCCCGAGCGACGGTTCCGCATCCGAAAGGTGGAGCGAGTGGATGCCGCCCGCGACCCGCAGTGGTAGGGCATCGGCGAGCGGAGCGCCCTGCCAATCACGGATGCGACCGAGAAATTCGCCCTGAGTGTCGCTCGCGAGCAATGTGCCGACCGCTGACACCACTCGCGCGGTGATCGGGGCGTCGGCGTGGGAGCAGTAGGCGACCTGGTTGGCGAACGCGGTCGCGACCGCCCCGCCGCCCTGTGCATGCATGTCGATCGGTTGGTACTTCGGCTTGTCGGCGCCTTCGGCCATCTTGCGTTGCCCTTTCGCATAGTGCGCCCTAAGCGCGCCGCCATGCGCCAGCCGCTCACCTTCGCCGTGCCCAAGGGGCGCATCCTCGACGAGGCGCTGCCGCTGATGGCGCGCGCGGGTGTGGTGCCCGAAGCCGCTTTCCACGACAAGGGCGACCGGCGTTTGGCGTTCGATTGCGAAGGAAGCGAGGCGCGAATTATCCGGGTGCGGGCGTTCGACGTCGCGACCTTCGTCGCCCACGGTGCCGCCCAGGCCGGGATTGTCGGCGCCGACGTGATCGAGGAATTCGACTACTCCGATCTCTACGCGCCGGTCGATCTCGGCATCGGCCACTGCCGCCTTTCCGTCGCGGAACCGGCCGCGGGCGCGGCTTCGATCGACGGCGCCAGCCACGTGCGGGTGGCGACCAAGTATCCCAATCTCACCCGCCGCCATTTCGAGGCGCGAGGGGTGCAGGCCGAGTGCGTGAAGCTCAACGGGGCGATGGAGATCGCGCCCGCGCTCGGGCTGGCGGGGCGCATCGTCGACCTCGTTTCGAGCGGGCAGACGCTGAAGGACAACGGCCTCGTGGAGACGGCGACGATCATGGAGATTACCGCCCGGCTGATCGTCAATCGCGCCGCGCTCAAGACCGATCCGCGCGTCGCCGCGCTGGTCGAGCGCTTCCGTGGAAACGTGCAATGAAGCGCTTGATCGCCAGCGATGCAGCGTTTCAAAAGGCGTTCCAGCGCCTGGTGGACAATCGCAGGGAGAGTGACGACGACGTCGCCTCCGATGTCGCCGACATTATCGAGCGGGTCAGAAACAACGGCGACGCCGCGCTCAGCGAATACACCCAGCGGTTCGACGACCACCAGCTGACCGAAGAAGGCGACTGGCGCATCGAGCTGGCCGATTGCCGGGCGGCATTCGACGCGCTGGATCCCAACATTCGCGATGCCCTGAACCTCGCGGCGGACCGCATCCGGGCTTTCCACGAAAGGCAGCTTCCTACCGACCGCGACGAGACCGACGCCGCGGGGGTTCGCCTCGGGGCGCGCTGGCGCCCGGTCGATTCCGCCGGGCTCTACGTGCCGGGCGGGCGGGCTGCGTATCCCTCCTCGCTGCTGATGAACGCCATTCCGGCCAAGGTAGCCGGGGTCGAGCGACTCGCTGTGGTTACCCCCACGCCGGGCGGCAAGACCAACCCGCTGGTGCTGGCCGCCGCGCACATCGCCGGGGTCGACGAAGTCTGGCGCATCGGCGGGGCGCAGGCGATCGCGGCGCTCGCCTACGGCACCAAGCGCATCCACCGGGTCGACGTCGTCACCGGCCCGGGCAATGCCTGGGTCGCCGAAGCCAAGCGCCAGCTATTCGGCGTGGTAGGCATCGACATGGTGGCCGGCCCGAGCGAGATTCTCGTCATCGCCGACAATGCCAACGATCCCGACTGGATTGCCGCCGACCTCCTGAGCCAGGCCGAGCACGATCCCGACGCGCAGTCGATCCTGATCACCGACGACGCGATGTTCGCCGAACAGGTCGAGGACCGCCTGGACGTTCAGTGCGCCATGCTCTCGACTCGCAAGGTCGCGCGCCAGAGCTGGGACGACCACGGCGTGATCATCGTGGTCGAGCGGCTCGAGCAGGCCATCCCCCTCGCCAACGCGCTGGCCGCCGAGCACGTCGAACTCGCGGTCGCGGACCCCGAACCGTTCCTCGACGGCATTCGCCACGCCGGCAGCGTGTTCATCGGCCGTCTCGCACCCGAAGCGGTGGGCGATTACGTCGCCGGCCCCAACCATGTCCTGCCCACCGGACGCCGCGCGCGGTTCTCCAGCGGATTGTCGGTGCTCGACTTCATGAAGCGGACTAGCTTCATCGAGCTCGGCGCCGATGCGCTCGGCGCCATCGGGCCCGCCGCCGCCGCCCTGGCGCACGCCGAGGGGCTTCCGGCGCACGCGCTGTCGATCGAGATGAGACTTAAATGAGCAATCCCCGCAGCCAGGCCCGTTCGGCCGCCCGCCTCGCCGCCGTCCAGGCGCTCTACCAACAGCACATGGAAGGCACAGGCGAAGCGCGCCTGCTCGACGAGTTCCACCGCCACCGCCTCGGCATGACCGACGACGAGGGCGATACCGAGTTCGCCGATGCCGAAGTTGATTTCTTCGACGACCTGGTCAAGGGCGCCCTCGCGCGGCGTGACGAGATCGACGACCTGCTCACCGCACGCCTCGCCGAAGGCTGGACTCTCGCCCGGCTCGACAAGACGATGCTGCAAATCCTCCGCGCCGGCGCCTACGAACTGCTCGCCCGCCCCGACGTGCCGGTTGCCGCGGCGATCAGCGAATGGGTCGATGTAGCGAAGGCCTTCTTCGACGACCGCGAGGCCAGGTTCGTCAACGGCGTGCTGGACGCCGTCGCCAAGAGCGTGCGCTGAGCGGCGAGGCCGCCTTCATCGAAGCCCTGCGCCGCCTGGCGACCCATCCCGCCGCTCGCGGTCTGGCAGACGACTGCGCGGTTCTCGCCTTCGGCAGCGAGACGCTCGTCCTGACGCACGACACGATGGTCGAGGGGGTCCACTGGCTGCCGGGCCAGGACATGGCCGACGTGGCGTGGAAGCTGGTGGCGGTGAACCTGTCGGATCTCGCGGCGAAGGGGGCGGAGCCGGCCGGCGTCCTGCTCGGCCACACGCTTGGCGAAGGCGACGAGCGGTTCATTGCCGGGCTCCAGGAAGCGCTGCGCGCATACGATGTACCGCTGCTGGGCGGCGATACCGTGGCCGGTTGCGGAGCGCGGACGCTGGGCCTGACCGCTATAGGGCGGGCGACGCACCTACCTGTGCCCTCGCGAGCCGGCGCGCAGGCAGGAGATGGCGTTTGGCTGGCCGGCCAGGTGGGCGCGGCAATGCTCGGGTTCGAGGCCGTGCGCGACGGCGGCGGCGGCGACAGCATGGCCTATCGCCGCCCCTGCCCGTTGCTGGCCGAAGGCCGAGCGCTGGCGCCGCACGTCAGCGCGATGATGGACGTGTCGGACGGGGTGCTGCTCGATGCCTCGCGGATCGCCGCCGCGAGCGGGGTCACGCTCGATATCGACACCCGCGCGGTGCCCGTTGCCGCACCGGAAGATCGGCGCGCCGAAGCCCTGCGGTGGGGCGATGATTACGCCCTGCTGTTCACGGCTCCGGCGGGCTGCCGGCCTCGGGTGACTGCCCAACGGATCGGCATCGTCCTCGAGCGCGGCGAGCAACCGCTGCTGGTCGACGGCGAACCGCCCGCACCGGGCGACCGGCTTGGCTACTCGCACGGCGCCTGACGGCGGAAAACGGGCGGTTTCAGGCTTGCGCGCCCGAGTCGCGGCCCTATAGCTCGCCGCTCCATGCCGCGCGGGAGATGCGGCTTTTCCAGGTTAAGCAGGAGGGGACTTACCCGTGGACTTGGTTCTTATTTCGATAGCTTTGGGCGCGCTCGCCGTGGTTTACGGCTGGCTCACCAGCATGCAGGTGCTGCGCTCGTCGCCCGGCAGTGCAAAGATGCAGGAGATCGCCGCGGCGATCCAGGAAGGGGCGCAGGCCTATCTGCGCCGGCAGTACACCACCATCGCCATCGTCGGCGTGGTCGTCGCCGTCATCGTCTTCGCCTTCCTCGGCGAGATCAGCGCCGCCGGCTTCGTGCTGGGCGCGATCCTCTCGGGCGTGGCGGGCTTCATCGGGATGAACATCTCGGTGCGCTCGAACGTGCGGACCGCGCAGGCCGCTTCGGTCGGGCTGCAGGAGGGGCTGACCCTCGCCTTCCGCGCCGGCGCGATCACCGGGATGCTGGTCGCCGGCCTCGCGCTGCTCGCCATCGCCGTGTTCTTCTGGGTCCTCACCGGGCCGATGGACAAGGCGCCCAACAGCCGCGAAGTGATCGACGCGCTGGTCGCGCTCGCTTTCGGCGCTTCGCTGATCTCGATCTTCGCGCGTCTCGGCGGCGGGATCTTCACCAAGGCGGCCGACGTCGGCGCCGACCTCGTCGGCAAAGTCGAGGCAGGCATTCCGGAAGACGATCCACGCAACCCGGCGGTGATCGCCGACAACGTGGGCGACAACGTCGGCGACTGCGCCGGCATGGCCGCCGACTTGTTCGAGACCTACGTCGTCACCGTGGGCGCCACGATGGTGCTTACCGCGCTGCTCATGAAGGGCCTCGGCGACCTGCTGATGCCGATGATGAGCCTACCGCTGCTGATCGGCGGCGTGTGCATCGTCACTTCGATCATCGGCACCTACTTCGTCCGTCTCGGCGGGGGCAAGAACGTGATGGGCGCGATGTACAAGGGCTTCCTTGTCTCGGCTGTGCTCGCGGTTCCGGCGATCTGGTTCGCCATGACCCTCGCGCTCGGCGACGACCTTGGCGCCACCATCGGTGGCACCCAGGCCTTCACCGCCAATGCTGACGGCACTGTGACCGAGAGCCTCACCGGCGCGTTCACCGGGTGGGACTTGTTCCTGTGCGCGATCCTCGGCCTGGTCATCACCGGGCTGATCATCTGGATCACCGAGTACTACACCGGCACCAACTACCGCCCGGTGCGCTCGATCGCCAAGGCTTCGGAAACGGGCCACGGCACCAACGTGATCCAGGGCCTCGCCATCAGCATGGAAGCCACTGCGCTGCCGACGCTGGTGATCGTGGCGGGGATCATCATCGCCTACCAGCTCGCCGGGCTGATGGGCATCGCCTACGCGGCGACCGCGATGCTGGCGCTCGCCGGCATGGTCGTCGCGCTCGACGCTTACGGTCCTGTCACCGACAACGCCGGCGGCATCGCCGAGATGGCGGGCCTCGACGACAGCGTGCGCGAGAAGACCGACCTGCTCGACGCGGTGGGCAACACGACCAAGGCGGTGACCAAGGGCTACGCGATCGGATCGGCCGGCCTTGCCGCGCTGGTGCTGTTCGCCGCCTACACCACCGACTTGCGCGAGTTCTTCCCGAACCTGACGGTCGATTTCAGCCTCGAGAACCCGTACGTGATCGTCGGGCTGCTGCTCGGCGCGCTGCTGCCCTACCTGTTCGGGTCGATGGGCATGACCGCCGTCGGCCGCGCGGCGGGCGAGGTGGTCAAGGACGTGCGCGACCAGTTCGCCAAGGACCCGGGCATCATGACGTTCGAGTCCAAGCCGAACTACGCGCGCACGGTCGACCTCGTGACCAAGGCGGCGATCCGGGAGATGATCGTCCCCTCGCTGCTGCCGGTCGCCGCGCCGATCGTGGTCTACTTCGTGATCGCCGCGATCGCGGGGCAGGCCAACGGCTTCGCTGCGCTCGGCGCGCTGCTCCTCGGCGTGATCGTCGGCGGGCTGTTCGTGGCGATCTCGATGACCGCCGGCGGCGGTGCGTGGGACAACGCCAAGAAGTACATCGAGGACGGCCACCACGGCGGCAAGGGCTCCGAAGCCCACAAGGCCGCGGTGACCGGCGACACGGTCGGCGATCCCTACAAGGACACCGCCGGCCCGGCCGTGAACCCGATGATCAAGATCACCAACATCGTCGCGCTGCTGCTGCTCGCGGCGTTGGCGGCGGGGGGCGCGGGCTAAGCCTACGCTTCACCGTTAACGGGATCAGCAGACCCCGCCCCGTTTCCGGACGGGGCGGGGTTTTTGCTGCCCGCGTTAAGCCTTCTTCCAGCGCGTTGCGCTACGCGCGGAGGAGTTGGAACAGCCGCTCGCCTTTGACCATTCGCTCGCCGGCGACGCGACGCTGTCGGTGGTGCCGTGGCGTGAGTTCGCCGACCCTGCCGGTTGGGATGCGCTGGCGAGGCGGGCGACCGAGCCCAACCCGTTCGCCGAGCGCTGGTGCCTCGAAGCGGGCCTCAATGCATTTGGTCCCCAGGTCAGCCTTGCCGCCCTTACGGTCGAGGGAGAGCTTGCCGGAGTGATTCCGCTCGAGCGCTCATGGCGCTACGAGCAGTACCCCTTCCCTCACCTCGGCAACTGGGGCCACGCCAACGCCTTCTGCGGCGCCCCGCTCGTCGCGAGCGGGCACGAGCACGCGTTCTGGCGCGAACTCCTCTCGTGGAGCGACCGTCACGCGGGCGCTGCGTTGTTCCTGCATCTGGAACAGCTACCCGGTGACGGTCCGCTCTACACCGCGCTGCGCGACGTCTGCGCCGCCGAGGGCCGCGCCGCCGCGGCCGTGCAACGCACCGAGCGGGCGTTGCTCGCTTCCGATCTTTCGCCGGAGGAATACTTCAACGCGTCGCTCAGTGCCAAGAAGCGCAAGGAGCTGCGCCGGCAGTTTGCCCGCCTGTCCGAAGAGGGCGAGGTGCGGTTCGAACGGCGGCATGGCGCCACCGGTTTGCGCGCGTGGGCGGACCAGTTTCTCGAACTCGAAGCGGCGGGATGGAAAGGCAAGGAGGGCTCCGCGCTGGCCTCCGACGCCGCCAAGACGGCGTTCTTCCATGACGCCTTGGCGGGCGCGGCTGCCAACGGCCGCCTCGAGCGGCTCGCCATCATCCTCGACGGCGCGCCGATCGCGATGCTGGCGAACTTCATTACCCCACCCGGCGCTTACAGCTTCAAGACTGCCTACGACGAGCGCTTCGCCCGGTTTTCCCCCGGGGTGCTGCTCCAGCGGGAAAATCTCGACCTGCTCGCGCGTGAGGACATCGCATGGGCCGATAGCTGCGCCGCCGCCGACCACCCGATGATCGAACGCATCTGGCGGGAGAAGCGGCGGATCGTCCGGGTCAGCATTGCCATCGGCGGTCCTCTGCGCCGCGCGGCCGCCTCCGCGCTGTTCCGCGCCGAAACCCGCCGCCCGCTGGAAGGATTGTAGAGATGGACGCCCGCACCGGTTTCACCGCCCTCGACAACGCGGTATTCGGCCCGCAGGCGCGGATCGCCTTCGCCGCCGCATATCCGGAAAAGCCCGCAGTCATTCCGCAACGCCTCGGCGATCACCCGCTGCTGACGCTCGACGCACTCGCCGGCCTTGCTGCCCAGCTCCCCGAGCACTCGATCGAGTACAACCGCGGCGATCTCCCCATCGGGGTCGATGGCAAGCCCGGCGCCACCGGCATCTCGATCGAAGACACCATCCGCCACATCGCCACCAGCAATAGCTGGGCCGTGCTCAAGAACATCGAAGCGGTGCCCGAATACCAGGCGCTGCTGTTGTCGCTGCTGGAAGAGCTCAGGCCCACCATCGAGGCGCGCACCGGGGCCATGCTGCGGCCGCAGGGATTCGTGTTCATCTCAAGCCCGAACGCGGTGACGCCGTACCACTTCGATCCGGAGCACAACATCCTGCTCCAGCTCGTCGGCAACAAGGTGATGACCCAGTTCCCCGCGGGCGTGGACCGATATGCGCCCGATACCTTGCACGAAGGCTACCACACAGGCGGCCCGCGCGAGCTGACCTGGCGTGACGAGCTCGCCGAAGGCGGTACCGCATTTGCGCTCGGCCCGGGCGAGGCGCTGATGGTGCCGGTGATGGCACCGCATCACGTCAAGAACGGGCCGCAAAGCTCGATCTCGCTGTCGATCACCTGGCGCAGCGACTGGTCGTTCGCCGAAGCCGACGCGCGTTGCTGGAACGGGCTGATGCGCAAGGCAGGCCTCACCCCGCGCGCGCCCGGCCGCTGGCCCGCGACCAACCGGGGCAAAGCCTACGCCTGGCGCATCTCGCGCCGGTTGACGGGCGCGTAAAGGCGGCTCAATGCCGCGCCGATGACCGACAAGCCTACCGACGAACAACTAGTCGCCGATCTCCTGACCCTGCTCGATCCCACCCCGTTGGGCGACGATCGTTTCGAGGGGCCCCGCAAAAAGGGTGGCGTCGGCCGCGTGTTCGGCGGACAGGTGATCGCCCAGGCGCTTATCGCCGCGGAACGTACCGTCGACGAGGACCGCGCCGCGCACTCGCTCCATGCGTACTTCCTGCGCGGCGGGAGCGAGGATCATCCGATCGACCTCACCGTCGACCGCCAACTCGACGGCGGCAGCTTTTCCAACCGCCGCGTCGTCGCCGCCCAGCCGGGACCGGACGGCTCGATGCAGCCGATCCTCAATCTCGCGGCCAGCTTCCAGAAGCACCAGCCCGGCCTCGAGCACGAGCGTGCGGTGCCGCCGCAAGTCCCTGGCCCGGATGATCTCGAAAGCGATGAAGTCCTCCGCCTGCGCGTCGCTGACAAGATGCCCGAGCGCGTGCGGCACATCTTCACCGAGCCGCGCCCGATCGAGATCAAGGCCACCACCAGTCGCCACTGGCTGAGCGAAGGCCCGCAGGAGCCGGTGCAGAACTCGTGGTTCCGCGCGCGCAGTGCACTGCCCGACGACCCACGCATACACCGCGCGGTGCTGGCCTACCTCAGCGACATGCAACTGCTCGGTACCAGCATCATGCCTCACGGCCTCAGCTGGATGCGCGGCGAGGTGAAAAGCGCCAGCCTTGACCACGCGATCTGGTTCCATGCACCGTTCCGCGCCGATGAATGGCTGCTCTACACCTGCGACAGCCCGTGGTCCGGCGGCAGCCGGGGCTTCAACCGGGGACAGATATTCCAGGACGGACGGCTCGTGGCCAGCGTCGCGCAGGAAGGCATGATCCGGCGAAACGAGCCGCGCCAGCGGTGAAATCGGTCGCGAGCTAACTCGCCTTTAACCCCGTCCGGCGACTGTGCGGTTGGCACAGCGCAAGGAGTCGGCGGTTGAGTATCCAGGCCCGTTTCGAAGAACGTCCGGCGGACGAGCGCCAAGCCGCGCGGCGCACGCTGCAGCTTGGCGTCAGCGGGCGTTTCAGCACCGGCGGCGAAGGCCACGTCACCGTGCACAACCTGTCTGCCACTGGCCTGCTTTTGGAAACGGAGACTCCCCTAGCCGAAGGCGAGCGGATTTCGGTCGACCTGCCACTGGCGGGCGAACGGAGCGCCATTGTCGTCTGGTCCGACGTACCGATGCACGGATGCCGGTTCGATGAACCGCTTTCCTCGGGTGCGCTGAGCGCCGCGCAACTCCAAAGCGCGGTCCGCCCCAGCGAGGTTGAGGATGCGATCTCAGCCGAAGACTTCGGCACCCGGCTGCGTCGCCTGCGCATCGAGCGCGGACTCTCGCTGGCCGACATCGCCGACCGCCTCGGCGTCAGCAAACCCACGGTATGGGCCTGGGAGCATGGCAAGTCGCGCCCGGTCGAGCGGCGGCTCACCGGCCTTGCCGAAGCACTTGGGGTCACTCCGGGCGGCCTGGAGCCGGCACCCGCGGGCTCCCCCCAGGCAGTCGAGCGGGGCCGGCGCCAGATCGCCGAGGCCTACGGCGTCGAACCGTCGCGCGTGCGGATCATGATCGAGCTCTGACAACGGCCCAATTGTCAAAATCCCCTTGCAAGTTTTCCCCAACTGATAAAAGAAAACGTAGTTAACAAATCGCGTTTTTCTGTCGATAACTCAAATCGTTAGCCGAAGCTAACACGACTTCTAACGTGTACTGTTGACCGGACAGAGGGGCAATACTCTTTTCGATCGTTTTGCGTTAGTTTCGGCTCACGCAACTGGGGGTCTTCGTTAGTTCCATACCAGCGAATCGGTTGGTGTGGGCGCCGAACAGGGGCGATTTGAATATGTGGGGCAATATTTCGCCGGGCGAATGCTCGGCGCTCTATCGGCTGGTCGCGGAAAGCCCGACCGACCTTGTGCTCAAGACGGATCGCATGGGGCGTATCGTCCATGCCACGCCGGCGACCGCCGGTCTCGGTCTCGCCTTGGCGGGCGACCCGGTCGGCAGGCATTTGCTCGAACTGCTGCACCCCTCGTACTCGGAGATCGTGCTGGCGGAGCATGCCGCGGCGGTCGGCGGTGACGCGCGCAGCGGCTGGCTCGAAGTGCTGGCACTGGCGCAGGACGGCGGCCATCGCTGGCTCGAGATGAAGCTCGGCGCGCTACCCGATCACGACGGGGCTTTGGGCATCTTCCGCTCGATCGACGACCGCCGCGCGCTCGAGGATCGGCTGTTCGTCGCGTCGATGACCGATCCGCTCACTCACCTTTCGAATCGGGAGGCTTTCAACCGCATGCTCTCGCACTTGGTGGAGAGCGGGACTGCCGGGCATGTGGGCCTGTTCGACCTCGATCACTTCCGCACCATCAACCTCAATCACGGCCACAGCGGCGGCGACCGGGTGCTGGTGGCATTCGCGCGCCTGCTCCGCAGCCTCCTGCGGGACGACGACATCGTCAGCCGGATGGGTGGGGGCACGTTCGGCGTGCTTCTGCCCGATGTCGATGCAGCGACGGCGCACTCGGCCTGCGCGCGGGTGATAGCGGCCATGACGGAGCTCAACGAAGGGGCGAGCCGGGCCCGTCTCACCGCCAGTGCCGGGGTCGCACGGTTCGCGGGCTCCGCCGATGCGACGCTGCGGGAAGCGGAACTGGCGCTCCTCGCGGCGAAATCGCGGGGCCGCAACCGGGTCGAGCGGGCTCTCCCGCGGGCTCGCGCGCACTAGCATCGCGGCGTCGTGGCCGCCCGGGCTATCGCCCCGCTTTGCCGAGCTTCGCGCTATCCATGATCGCGCGGACTTCCCCCAGATGCGCGTCGAAGTAGTGCAACTTGGGGGCGTCCCAGTTGATCAGGTATAGGCGGTCCCCGATGATCGCGCCGCGCACCAGCCCCTTACGGGCGACTTCGTCGGCCCCGGTGAAGGTATGCTCGAATTCCACCCCCGGATGCCCGGCGAGCGTGGCGGGACGGACGTAGTTCACCTCGAAAAGCGATCCACCCAGCACCGTGCGGGCGGTATCCTCGAAGAATTCGACCAAATCTGTCGGCAGCATCTTCGGGTCGAACTTCGGGAGCGGTGCCTTCTTCTTGCTCTTTTCCTTGAACAGCGGCTCGCCCGCCCTCACGCCGAGCCAGAAATCGAGTTCGCCGAGCGTCGTCCCGTCCTTGGTCCAGATCTCGGTGCGCCGGGTGGGCCGCTCGGTGGCGCGGTTCCAATCATCGGGCGGCGTCACCACGAGGGCGCCGCCCACCACCTCGCGCGGCGTGCCCGACTCGACGAGCCGCCACTGCGCGGCGGCGGGGCTGGACACTGCTGCGCTGGCGAGCGCGAGCGCCATGAGGATCCGCTTCATGCGCCTTCTCCCGCCATCGCCTTGAGCATCGCGTAGTCGTAGGCTTCCGGGTTCTGCACCAGGTAATCGCGCAGGGCCGCCTGCCCCCCCGCCTTGTCGCCGCTTCGCAGCAGCGCAAGCCCCAGCCCGCGGCCGCTTTCCGCAGGGGCGTCGCCCTTGGCGATCGCCTGTCGGTAGAATTCAGCCGCCTTGGCGAAGTCATCACCCTTGCCCCGCGCCCGGTAGAGCTCGGCGCGGGCATAAAGCAGGTCGCCGGTCCAGCCGGAGGGCTCGGTTCCCGCCAGCGTCGCCAGCAGATATTCGGTCCCGCCGAAATCGCCTAGCGAGATCTGATCGTCGATCAGGCGGGCCCACCATGGGCCGATCGCCGACCTGTATTCGTCGGCACGGGTTTCCCCCGGGTCGGCACCTGCCTTGGCCTCGGCGAGCTTGGCTAGCGTGCCCATCCGCTCCGTCGAGCGCGGGTGAGTCGCGAACATGCCGCCGGTCTTGTCCTTCTGGCTCTTGTGATGGCGCGCCGCCGCCGTCGCGTCGAGCTCCGCGCCCAGTTGCGACCATACCGCCGATGCCGCGCGCGGATCGTAACCGCCCCGCACCATTTCGTCGATCGAGCCGGCGTCCGCCTCGCGCTCCATGTCGCGGCTGAAGGAATAGACGCTACCGATGAGTGCGATCTGGCTCGCCATCCCGAGGTACGGAATCGGGATGAAACTCAGCCAGCTCAGCGCATCGGTCTTCTTGCGGATATCCTTGAACAGCCGCAGCGAATGACGGTTCTCGAAGTGCGTGAACTCGTGTCCCAGCACGGCGGCCAGCTGCGCTTCGTTGCGCATGCGCAGGAGCAGGCCCGTGTTGACGATGGTCAGCCCGTTAGGCGCCATGCTCGCGTTGAAATAGGGCGTGCGCACGATGTAGAGCCGCACCGAGCGGCACCGCTCCTCGCTCACGGCCCGGCACAGCACCTCGCGCACGTATTGGTTGAGCGCGGGGTCGGTGACGAGGAACTTGCTCGTCTTCAGCTCGCGTTCGGCTTCGTCCATCTGGTACCACAGCCCGCGTTCGAGCTCGTCGCTCGGCTGATAGCCCGTGGTGCTCGGAGCCGTATCCGCGGCCGCGAGTGGTTGCGCGGCCAGCGTACCGGCCATCAGCGCGGCGACGAGTTGGCGCGCCTTCACGGTTTCGGCTCCGGCTTCGGCCCATCCTGCTTGTCTTCGACCGTCCCGGTGCCGGGCAACTCGATCGTGGCCGCTCCCTTCGGATCAGGGACAGGGACGGGTTCCGGAGCGGCGAGCACCGGACCGGTGGCCTTCGCGGGAAACTCCTCGAGCAACTGCGCGACGCGTTTGTCGGCGCCGTCGGGGGTCCGTACGTCGCCCCCCATGGCCAGGTCGGCATTGAGCCAGACGAGGTCCCCGGTGGTGAGATCGACGAGCCCCGCGTAGCCGACGTGAACGCCCGACGGCATCAGGCCGAAGCCCATCACCGCGCCGAGGATCTGCGCCACCTTGCGGCCGGTCGAGCCGTAGGAGTCGTAAGTGTAGAAAAACAACCCGTAGTCGCCGCCCAGCGCCCTGAGCTGCGCGGCCTCGTCACCCAGCGTCCAGTCGAATTCCTTCTTCTTGGTCGGCAGACGGTTGCCCGGGAACATCTTGTGGTTGAAAGCCGCCTCCGCGACCGTGCGGAACAGCGCGGTATAGTCCGAGACGAGCTGGTTTTGCGGCCCTTCGAGCTCGGGAACCATCACCAGGCTAGTGCCGCGCGCGGCCTGCTGGCGGGTAAGCGCGGCGATTAAATGGGTCTTGGCCGCTTCGGTCCACTCGACGCTTGGCTCATTCATCCCCCCGGTGGTTTGCTCGCCGACGGCGACGTTGGGGCGGAAGACGAGAATCTTCACCTCGCCCGCGGGCAGTCGAAAGCCTTCCTGCACCGCGGTGGATTCTCCTCCACCAAACTGGGCATGGGCCGGCGCGATCGGCACGATCGCCGCGGTCACGGACAAAGCCAGAGCCAGTCGAATCGGTTTCATCGGGTGTGCGACCCCCCAGTCACGGAAGGCGCCAAATTGCATCGCAAGCGCTTAATGCGCCATGAAAAACCCGTTCATCCGTCGAGCTTGGCCTTGAGCAGCTGGTTGACCACCCCCGGATTACCCTTGCCAGCCATCGCCTTCATCGTCTGGCCGACGAAGAAGCCGAACAGCTTGTCCTTGCCGCCGCGGTATTCTTCGACCTTGTCGGCATTGGCGGCGAGCACCTCGTCGATCACCGCTTCGATCGCGCCGGTGTCGGACTGCTGCTTGAGGCCTTCGGTGTCGGCGATTTCGGCCGGGTCGCGGCCGGTCTTGAGGACGATCTCGTAGATTTCCTTGGCTTGGCCGCCGCTGATCTCGCCTGCGGCCTGCATCTTGAGGATCGCCGCTTGCGCATCGGCGGTGGCGTGCGCCTCGTCCGCCTCGGCGCCGAGCGCGTTGAGCACCCCGGGAGCGACCGACAGCGTCCAGTTGGCGACCTGCGTGGCGATTTCCTTGCCCGGCTTGCCGAGCGCCGTGGCGGTGGCCTCGAGCAGCTCTTCGAAGCGGCGAAAGCCCTCGACGTCGGCAGTCAGCTGGCCCGCATTGTAGGCGCTCAAACCTAGTTCCTCGACGTAGCGCCGGCGCTTAGGGTCGGGCAGTTCGGGCAGGCTCTCGCGACACTCGCTCAGAAACGCATCGTCGAGTTCCAGCGGCAGGAGGTCCGGATCGGGGAAGTAACGGTAATCGTGCGCGTCTTCCTTACTGCGCATCGCGCGGGTGGTGCCGGTACCGGGATCGAACAGACGGGTTTCCTGCACGATCGAACCACCATCCTCCAGCACATCGACCTGGCGGCGCGCCTCGTGCTCGATCGTCTGCATGACGAAGCGCACCGAGTTGACGTTCTTGGTCTCGGTACGCGTGCCGAATTCGTCACCCGGCTTGCGTACGCTGACGTTGACGTCGGCACGCATCGAGCCTTCTTCCATGTTGCCGTCGCAGCTACCGACATAGCGCAGGATCGCGCGCAGCTTGCGCACGTAGGCCCCCGCCTCGGCGGGCGAGCGCATGTCCGGCTTGCTGACGATCTCCATCAGCGCCACGCCGCTGCGGTTGAGATCGACGTAGGACATCGACGGATGCTGGTCGTGCATCAGCTTGCCGGCGTCCTGCTCGACGTGAATGCGCTCGATGCCGATGGTCTTGTCGGTGGGGATGCCCGCCTTCTCGTCCGCCTCGATCGACAGCGCGCCCTCGCCCACCAGCGGGTGGTAGAGCTGGCTGATCTGGTAGCCCTGCGGCAGGTCGGCGTAGAAGTAGTTCTTGCGGTCGAACCGGCTCCAGCGATTGATCTGCGCCTCGATCGCCATCCCGGTGCGCACCGCCTGGCGGATGCACTCGCGGTTGGGCACCGGCAGCATCCCCGGCATCGCAGCGTCGACGAGGGAGACCTGTGCGTTGGGCTCGGCCCCGAACGTCGTTGAGGCTCCCGAGAACAGCTTGGCGTTCGAGGTCACCTGCGCATGAACCTCGAGGCCGATCACGACCTCCCATTCGCCGGTGGCGCCTTGGATGCGGTAGCTACTCATCGTCAATCAGCTTTCCATCCTTATCGAAGCGCGCCTCGCCGTGCTTCACCCGACGTGCGACAATCGCCGGGATGATGGACAGAACGATTACCACAGCGATCCCCGCTACCGTCTCCATCGCCCCGATGTTCACCACCATTTCTCCGGCCTGGCGTTGAACATCGCCCGCTGCTCGATGGCCAGCCCTGCGTTGAGCACGCCCTGCTCGTCGAAAGCGCGGCCGATGAGCTGCAGGCCGAGCGGCAGGCCGTCGCCGTTGAGGCCGCAGGGGACGCTCATCGCGGGAAGGCCGGCGAGGCTGGCGGGGACGGCGAATACGTCGTTGAGGTACATCGCCAGCGGATCGTCGACCTTGTCACCGAGCGGGAAGCTGGCGGTTGGCGTCGTGGGCGCAAGGATCACGTCGGACTGCGTGAAGGCTTCGTCGAAGTCCCGCGCGATCAGCGTGCGGACCTTCTGCGCCTGGTTGTAGTAGGCGTCGTAGAAGCCCGCCGAGAGAACGTAAGTGCCGATGAGGATGCGGCGCTTGACCTCGTCACCGAACCCGGCGGCGCGGGTGGCGGCGTACATGTCCTGCAGGTTCGCACCCGGCGGCAAGTCGCGCAAGCCGTAGCGGACCCCGTCGTAACGGGCGAGGTTGCTCGAGGCCTCGGCGGGGGCGACGATGTAGTACGCGGGGAGCGCGTACTTGGTGTGTGGCAGGCTGACCTCGACCACCTCGGCCCCGGCATCCTTGAGCCACTCGATCCCGCGGTCCCAGCTGGCGAGGATTTCGGGGTCGGTGCCGTCCATCCGGTATTCGCGCGGGACGCCAACGCGTTTGCCGCGCATGTCGGGGTTCAGGCCCGCTTCCCACTCAGGAACCGGCATATCGAGGCTGGTGGCGTCTTTCGGATCGAACCCGGCCATCGCCTCGAGCATGATCGCGCAGTCGGTGACGTCGCGCGCCATCGGCCCGGCCTGGTCGAGGCTGCTGGCGAAGGCGACCACGCCCCAGCGGCTGCAGCGGCCATAGGTCGGCTTGATGCCCGAAATGCCGGTGAACGCGGCCGGCTGGCGGATCGAGCCGCCTGTATCGGTCCCGGTCGCCGCCGGGCACAGCCGCGCGGCCACCGCCGTAGAACTGCCGCCCGATGAGCCGCCGGGCGCGAGGCCGGCGTTGCTGCCCGCCTTGCGCCAGGGGGAGATGACGTTGCCGAAATAGCTCGTCTCGTTCGACGAACCCATCGCGAACTGGTCGAGGTTGAGCTTGCCCAGCATCCCCGCGCCCGCACGCCACAAGTTGGCGGAAACCGTGCTCTCGTACTCCGGCACGAAACCTTCGAGGATGTGGCTTGCGGCCGTGGTCTGCACGCCTTGGGTGGCGAAAAGGTCCTTCATGCCGATCGGCACGCCGGCCATTTTCCCGAGCGCTTCCCCTTTAGCCCGCGCAGCATCGACCGCATCAGCGGCTTCGAGCGCCTTTTCAGGCGTGGCGACGATGAATGCATTGAGGGCGCTCTGCGCGGCGGCGACGTTGGCGTTGAACGCCTCGGCCACCTCGCGCGCGGAGAACTCGCCCCCGGCCACCCCGTCTCGGATCGCCTGGACGCCCAGATCGGTAAGGTCGGCCATTACTCGATCACCTTGGGCACGCCGAAGAAGCCGTGCTCAGCCGCGGGCGCGTTCGCCAGGACCTTGTCGCGGATGCCGCCGCCGGTGAGCGGATCGGCATCGACCACATCGTCGCGCAGGCGCAGCGTGTTGGGGATTACCGCGGTCATCGGTTCCACGCCGCTGGTGTCGACCTCGGCCAGCTGCTCGACCCAGGCGAGGATATTGTTCAGTTCGGGCACCATGTGGTCGAGCGCCGCGTCATCGAGCTTGATGCGCGCGAGGCTGCCGACCTTGGCCACGGTCTTTCGGGAAACGGACATGGCGCGCGCCCTAGCGGGGGGGCGGCGCGCCTTCAACCCGGCTATCGTCGAGCGGCTGCCCGACCGGCACGCCATCCACGGTGATGTACCGCCTGGGGAGCGTGCGGACCTCGATCTTGCTGTCCGGCAGCAGGACCACGTTGCGCGGAGCGGGAGCGACCTCGGCGTAGGACTTGTCGGTCGGAAGAGTCACGTCGATGTAGCTGTTGCTCTGGATCAACGCCACACGCCGCCGCCCGTCCGGATAGCGCGCGAGTTCGAGCGCGACGCATCGGTCCGTACAAGGCCAGGGATTGGCCCGGAGATACGCTTTGACCATACGTTGCAGGGCGGGATCCTCGGGCTGCACGCGGAGATCCACGTCATCGGGCACCGGATAACCACGCCAGACCCTGGCCGTTTCCTCGCCCGCTTCCTTCGCCAGCTTGGCGACGGTCGCGTTGCCGCTCTTCTCCAGTCGGGCGAGCGCACGGCGACCCGCGCCGCCGAAATCCCACCGCAAAGCCGAATAGTCGAACTCGTCCGCGCTCACGGCGCCGCGGTCGAGCCTGGCGAGCTGATTTCGCGCGCTAATCGCGCCGAAGTCGAAGATCGGCAGCGCCAGCAAGAGAGCGATCAGGCTGATTGTTACCGCAAGGTGGAGATTGGCCCGGCGCATGTTCTCGCGCCAGGCTTGCCCGCGCCAGCCGCGTGCCACCGCCACCAACCACGCAACGCCGTAGGCACAGGCGACAGCGATTGCGATCAACCCCCATACCCGCTCGGGACTGAGGCCGTGCTGCGCGATACGCGTACCGAGCGAAACCGCCGCGAATACCGTAAGCGGCAGGACCGCGACCGTCAGAGCAAGAGCGGCAATACGGAGCAGGCGGTTGCCGCTAGTTTCCTCGTCGCTGTCGCGCACGATCGCGTTGGCAAGTAGCCAGGCTCCGCCTGCACAGAGCAGCAGCACCGGTGTCGCACTGCGGGTCGCTTCCCACAGGACTTGCGGACCGGACACGATCATCGCGATTAGGAACACAGCAAGGCCGGCCGCAAGCGGTACTGCGAGGATGGACATGACGACCATGACCACCCGCTGAAGCGTGCCGAGAATCTTCGATTCGTTGCGAAGCACGCCGAGAGCCGCTCCGAAAGCCACACCCGACCATGCCCAGCCGAACCATCCCTCGCCCATGAGGTCGCGCAGGAAATCTATCTTGAGCAGGCGAAACAGCTCGCTGAGCACGAGCAGCAGAAGCCACGAGGCGCCGGTGAAGGCGAGCGCTCCAGCCGCGCCGATGGCGTCGCTCCAGGCGTGGCCGTGGATCAGCGGGTACGGCGTTGCAAAGCGGGTCCGGTGGAAGCCCGACTGGAAAAGGGGCAAAGCGATCGCGGTGGCGACCAACCCGGCAATGAAACCGTACTCGGGAGAGGCATAGCTTTCCGCGCCCGACACGGCGCGCCATGCGAGCCCCGCCATGACCAGGCCCACGATCGCCCCAAATGCCAGCGGCTCCTTCCACGCGCCGCGATCGAGAGTGAACGCCAATGCGACCGGCCCGAAGAAGAACAGCGCAGTCAGCGCCGCGCGCCAGCCGTCCCTGGTGTCCGGTCCATCGCCGCCGCTGGCGAAGTGGACGAGCAGCCCTGCAACACCGAGCAGCGCGGCAAGCACCCACGGGCGCATCGGCCACTCGTGTTGATCGATCGTTTGCTCGGTCATGCGTGCTCCTCGATTTCAAGGAGTTGCACTAGTCTATTCGCCCAGGCAATGCATGAGCGGCCGGTGAGCAATCGGTGAAAAGCCTACTGCCGCGCGTCGGGCCCAGCCTGTGGGCCGGGCTGCGGCGCGCCGGGGTTCTGCCCAGGTTGACCCGGCTGGCCCTGCTGCTGTTGCATCATCTGTTGCAGCATCTGGAAGCGCTGCTGGGCTTCCTGCTCGGTCATGAAGTCGATCAGCTCGACGTCAAACACGAGATCGGCATTGGGCGGAATCGGCGCGCCCTGCGGGGGCGTGGCGCCGTATGCCTTGTCGGCGGGGATGTTGAGGCGGTACTTGCCGCCCTTCTGCATCTGCTGAAGCCCTTCGGCAAAACCAGGGACGACGCCGGATACCTGCATCGGCATTCCATCGGGGATCAGGCCGTTGGTGGGAAACGGGAGGTCCTTCGAGCGGTCGAACTCGGTGCCGTCCTCCAACTTGCCGACATACTTCACGAACACGACGTCGGAAGCCTTGGGGCTCGGTCCTGTCCCAGCGGTCAGCGTCTCGACCTCGACGCCTGCCGGCATGCTCGCCCAGGCAAGACCGCCAGCGGCGAGCACCCCGGCGGCGAGACCGATCCACAGCTTGGCGAGCGATCCCTTGGCGATCGGCTGAAGGGGAACGCGGGTGATCTCGGTCATGCTGGTTCCTGTGAAAAGGAAAGGGCGCGGATTGCTCCGCGCCCCGATGCCTTAGTGCCTGCCGAGGCGCAAGCGCGGCTTACTTAGAGCCGTCGCGCTCCGCCCGCTTGCGTTCCATCTTCCGCGCGCGGCGCACCGCGGCGGCCTTCTCGCGGGCGCGCACTTCGCTCGGCTTCTCGTAGTGACGGCGCAGCTTCATTTCGCGATAGACGCCTTCGCGCTGCAGCTTCTTCTTGAGCGCGCGCAGAGCCTGGTCGACGTTGTTATCGCGAACGATGATTTGCATGTAGCCTTCACACCTCATTGCAAGAAGCACAAAGCCCGCGTCCTCGGCGGGGATGCACCCTTGATACATAACGAAAAAACGGCGAGTCATCCATGCCGGATGTCCCGCAAGCCGGGCGCCCTTAACCCCGTTGGCATGATTCTGCAAGCGCGAGGCCGTGCTTTGCATGTAACACCGCCGCCGCTAAGGCGCGCTTCGATGAGCACCCCTTCCGCAATGTCCGCCAGCCTGATCGTCTTCGCCGGCGGCGGCATTGGCGCCGTGCTGCGCCACCAGGTAGGGCGGGCGATGACCGGATGGCTGGGTCCGGTGGTCGTGAGCGCGTTCCCCTGGGCGACGTTGGCGGTCAATGTCTCCGGCAGCCTGGCGATGGGCCTTCTGGCCGGATGGCTGGCCAAATCCGGCGCTGTCGGCGAACACTGGCGCTTGTTCCTCGGTGTGGGTCTGCTCGGCGGGTTCACCACCTTCTCCGCCTTCAGCCTCGAGTTGATGCTGCTTATCGAGCGGGGTCAGCCGGGGACCGCGTTCGCCTATGCCGCGGTCTCGGTGCTAGCGGCCCTCACCGGCCTCTACATCGGCCTGATCGCGATGCGACTGGCATGAGCGACGAGGTCCGCCAGTTCACGGTCGCGCCCGACGACGACGACATTCGGCTCGATCGCTGGTTTAAGCGCCATCTGCCGCAAGTGGGCTTCGCCACGGTCAGCCGCTGGGCCCGCACCGGCCAGATTCGGGTCGACGGCAAGCGCGCCAAGCCCGAAGATCGGCTCGCGGCGGGCCAGGTGCTGCGGGTTCCACCCGGAGGCGACCTTCCCAAGACCAAGACAGCCAAGCCGCGCGCCGAGCTCAGCGACGATCAGATCGCGGAAGCCGAAGCAATGGTCCTCACCAAGACCGACGCCGCGATCGTGCTCAACAAGCCGCCTGGGCTGGCCACGCAGGGCGGAACCAAAACGCATAGCCATGTTGACGGACTGCTCGATGCGTTCGGCCAGGACCCGCGTCCGCGGCTCGTGCACCGGCTCGACAAGGATACCTCGGGCGTGCTTCTCATCGCCCGCACGCCGGGCAGCGCGGCATTCTTCTCCAAGCGTTTTTCCGGCCGTAGCGCAAAGAAGGTCTACTGGGCCCTCGTCGCCGGAGTCCCCGACGTGGCGCACGGGATGATCGAGGCGCCGCTCGCCAAGCAGCCGGGCACCGGCGGCGAGAAAATGCACGTCGACGAGGAGAACGGGCAGCCCGCGAAGACGCGCTACCGCATGGTCGAGCGCGCCGGCAATGCCGCCGCCTGGGTCGAGCTGGAGCCCCTGACGGGGCGGACCCACCAGCTCCGGGCACACATGGCCGCTATCGGCCACCCTATCGTCGGCGATGGCAAGTACGGCGGGCACGACGCGTTCCTCACCGGCAGCATAAGCCGTAAAATGCATCTTCACGCGCGCCGCCTGATAATCGACCACCCGGATGGGCAGAAGCTCGACGTGACCGCGCCCCTGCCGGAGCACTTCGCGGCCAGCATGGTGCAACTGGGCTTCGACGAAAATCTCAGCGATGCATCGCCCACGCAGGGTCCGCCCCCGCCCTCGAAAGAACAGAAGAAGCAGGCGGCGCGCCAGCACGCCAAGCAGGCGCGCAAGGACCGCCCCACCCGCCGCGGCCGGGCGACCGCCAAGCCCGCGGGGAAGCCCTCCGGCCGGGGCAAGCGCTGATGCATCCCAACCCACTCTTTCGCAGCGACGACCGCGCGCTGCTGGAGGCGCTGATCGACGAGATCGGCTTCGGTATGGTGTTTCTCACCACCCCCGATGGCCCTCGCGTGGCGCATACGCCGCTGCTTTCCACGGGCGACGGCGGGGTGCAGTTCCATCTCGCACGGGGCAACGGCATCACCCGTTGGCTCGACGGGGCGACCGCGCTTGTCACCGTCAACGGCCCCGATGCCTATATCAGCCCGCGATGGTACGCCGACCGGGCAACGGTACCGACGTGGGACTACGTTTCCCTCGAACTCGAAGGCCGAGTGCGCAAGATGGACCGCGATGGGCTCGACCCGCTGCTTTACACCCTGATCGAAAAGCACGAAGCGCGGCTCGGCGGCGATCAGTGGGCGGCGAGCGAGACCCCTCGCGAATTGTGGGACAAGCTGATCGCAGCGATCGTCGGCTTCGAACTCGAAGTCCTGGCGTGGCGGCCGACACTGAAGCTGTCACAGAAAAAGTCGGCACACGAACGCGCCTCGATCGCCGCCGGGCTCGAGGAAGCGGGATCGCCCGCGCTCGCGCAACTGATGCGCACTATCGAGGCATGAAGCTGGCGGTGTTCGATTGCGACGGCACTCTAGTCGATGGTCAGGCGGCTGTTTGCGATGCCATGGAGGCCGCCTTCGCCGAGGCCGGGCTACCCCGGCCCGAGCGCAACGCGATACGGCGCATCGTGGGCCTGAGCCTGCCCCAGGCGGTACGTCACCTGGCGCCGGCGGCGGACCCTCCACGCCAGGCCGCGGCGGTCGCGGCCTACAAGACCGCCTTTCGCGCCACGCGCGAAGAGGGTCGGCTCGAGGAGCCGCTGTTCGACGGCATCGCGGACCTTCTCGAAGGCTTGCAGGCGAGCGGCTGGACGCTCGCGGTGGCGACCGGCAAGTCCAGTCGTGGGCTCTCCGCATGCCTCGCCGGGCATGGCATCGCCGATCGCTTTGGCTCGCTGCAGACTGCGGACGATCATCCCTCCAAGCCGCATCCGGCGATGCTCGAGGCGGCGATGCTGGAAACTGGCGCCACTCCAGACCAAGCAGTGATGATTGGCGACACCAGTTTCGACATGGCAATGGCGCGCGCGGCCGGAGTGCGGGCCATCGGGGTAGCCTGGGGCTATCACGGCGCACAGGAATTGCTCGTCGCCGGAGCGCATGCGGTAGCGGCCGACGTTGCCGAACTGAGAGGTCTCATCGATGGCTAGCCGACCGCCCGAACACGTCCCGTCCGCTCCCGACGCGGCGCGGGCGCGGTTCTTCATCATCGGCGCTACCCGCATTACAGGCGTCGCGCTCATCGTTATCGGGCTGCTCATCCTCAACGGGAAAGTCGACTGGCCCGACGTGGTCGGATGGGTGTTCCTTGCCGTCGGCCTGATCGACGTGTTCGTGATGCCGCGCGTGTTGGCGCGCCGATGGCGGACCCCGCCCGAATGAGGCGCTTCTGGAAGGAAGTTTCGCTCGAGCAGGTTGACGGCGGCTGGCGGGTGCTGCTCGACGGGCGTGCGATCAAGACCCAGAACCGCGCAGAGCAAATAGTGCCGACCCGAGCGCTCGCCGAGCTGCTGGCGGGCGAGTGGTCGTCGCAAGGCGAAACGATCGACCCAGCCGCCTTCCCGATGCGCGACATGGCCGACTATGCCATCGACATGATCGCCGCCGACCGCGCCGGCGCGATCGGCAAGCTGCTGCGCTTCGCCGAAACCGACACTCTCTGCTATCGCGCCCATCCCGACGAACCGCTGCACAAGCGCCAGTGGAGCGCGTGGGAGCCGATCGTGAGCGCGTTCGAGAAGCGTGAAGGCGTGCGGCTCGAACGGGTCAGCGGCGTGCTCCACAAGCCCCAGCCCCCTGCGACGCTAGCAGCCATCCGCTTGCGGCTCGAAGCGATGGATGCCTTCGTCCTTGCCCCGCTGGAGGCCATGGCCTCGCTAAGCGCTTCACTTGTCGTCGCGCTCTCGGCACTGGACGCTGAGGCCGACATCGATGAGTTATGGGCGGCCGCCGAACTCGAAGAGACCTGGCAGATGGAACTGTGGGGCTCGGACTGGGAAGCGGAACAGCGCAGGGAACGGCGCAAGGCCGATTTCCTGCGCGCCACGGAGTTCGCGCGCGCTGCTACCGGTTAGCCGGACAAGCCCGGTAACCACGCAGAAACCTTGTCTCTCAATAGCTTGCGCGTTGCCAAGTGGGATTTGCGCCGCTAACCGCTCCGGCGGGCAAGAACGGGGTCGCACGTGCCTGGGGGGATATTCACGCCTGGAGAATGGCTCGTGCTCGTCGAGCACGAACTGCTGCTGTTCGCAGCCGTTTTCTTTCTAATCGGCGCGATCGACGAGCTCGCCGTCGACCTCATCTGGACCGCGCTCAAGCTAACGGGACGTCACCGCACAGCCTGGTTGCCGGAGCCGATCGAGCCACCCACGCAGTTGAAGGGCGAGGCAGCCGTCTTCATCGCGGCTTGGCGCGAAGCGGCGGTGATTGGCGCGACCGTGCGTCACGCCCTTTCGGTGTGGCCACATGCCAACTTGCGTCTTTACGTGGGGACATACTGCAACGACCCCCAGTCTGCCGAAGCCGCGTTTGCCGCGGCCAGCGAGGACCCCCGCTTGCGGCTCGTGGTGCACGACCGGCACGGGCCGACAACCAAAGCCGATTGCCTGAACTGCCTGTACCGCGCGCTCGAGGCGGACGAACGTCATGCCGGTGACCAAGTGCGCATGGTGGTGATCCATGACGCCGAAGACATGGTCGATCCGGCCGCGCTGTCGTTGCTCGACGCGGCCTTAGACGAGGTCGATCTCGCCCAATTGCCCGTCCTGCCCGAGCCCATGGCGAAGTCCAGATGGGTCGCGTCGCATTATTGCGAGGAATTTGCCGAAGCGCACGGCAAAGCTATGGTCGTGCGCGACTGGCTTCGCGCCGGCATCCCCACCGCGGGTGTCGGCTGCGCCATCTCGCGCGGAGCGCTCGCCGAACTGGCGGCGCGGCGCGGTGGCGGAGGGCCATTCGACGCTGACAGTCTGACCGAAGACTACGAACTGGGCATCGGTCTGGCAATGCTGGGCAAGCGGACGCGGTTCCTCCGCGCGCGGCATCGCGACGGGCGCCTGGTGGCCACCCGCGCATGCTTTCCTGCCCGGCTCGACTGGGCAGTCCGCCAGAAGACTCGCTGGGTGCATGGCATCGCCCTGCAATCTTGGGACAGGCTCGGCTGGGGTTCGCGCCCCGCGGACTTATGGATGCGCCTGCGCGACCGTCGAGGTCCCCTGACGGCGCTGGTGCTGGCAGTGGGATACCTGTTGCTGGTGCTCGTGTCGCTCGGTTGGCTCGGGCATGTGACCGGGGTCCTGCCGAGCGCGCCAGTCGACGCGACGGTCGCAGTGCTGTTGGCGGTGAACCTTGCCGGCTTCGCCTGGCGGGCAGTGTGGCGCTTTGCTTTCACGGCGCGTGAGTATGGCTGGCGCGAAGGCCTGCGTGCGGTGCTGCGCATACCGGTTGCCAACGTTATCGCGATCATGGCGGGCCGACGGGCTGTGCGCGACTATCTGGCGACTTTGCTCGGCCGAGCCCCGCAATGGGACAAGACCCGCCACACGGTACACCCTGCCCTCGACAGCGGCGGCGCCCGGTGACCGGACCTGGCGAGCAAGTCCGCCGCCGCGGCGAGCCGCTGCTTGCTCTCGCCGCGATCGCCTTGTGCTGGATCACCATCCGCGCGTTCGCCTGGCAATCGCCCTGGCCGCCCGCTCTAACTAATCCTTTACCGCGGTCGAACGCCGCTCCAGCCGTCACCGAGCGCGGCCCGCGCTTGGTCTCCGAGACCACACCTTCCGGGCCGGTTGGCGATTTGACCTCGCCGGCGTCCAAGATCGGTCCTCTCGCTCCCGGGCGCGATGGTCTTCGAATGGCCGCGCAGAGCTATGCTTCGACATCGCCTCCCGCGCCTTCGAGCGAACTGCTCTCGCAGGCCAATTCGAGCGCGCAGATCGGGGGACCAGCGTCGAGCCTCGCCGCCCAGTCCTCGAGTACGCAGCGATTGCCTGCAATGAAGCGATGGCGTGTCGACGGTTGGTCTGCCTGGCGGCAAGGCACCGGGTTGCCGCTCGCCGCACCGGGCCAGCCGCTCACGGCGGGTTATGGCGGATCGCAAGCCGGAATTCTCGCCAGGCTAGATCTGGGATCATCGGCGATACGTCCGCAGGCTTACTTGCGCGCCGTGTGGGCACCGGAGCGACCACGTCAGGCCGATTTTGCCCTCGGGGTTGGGGTCAGGCCATTGGAGCGGCTCCCCGTGCGCTTGCAGGCAGAGGGCCGCGTCACTCAGTCGGCGGGGGTCACGGCAGTGCGTCCCTCGGTTCTGGCGGTAACGGAATTGCCCGTGTTCGACTTGCCGTTAGGTCTGCAAGCTGAGGGATACGGTCAGGCCGGATGGATCGGCGGCCGTTATTCCACCGGCTTCGCCGACGGCCAGGTCCGTGTTGACCGGGCTGTCATTGCGGATGGTACCGCGGAAATCCGTCTCGGCGTCGGGGCATGGGGGGGTGCGCAGAAATTCGCCGAGCGAGTCGACATCGGGCCGACGGTCACGCTCGACTTGCGAGAAGGCGCGTTTCCCGCCCGCCTCTCAGTCGACTACCGCTATCAGGTCGCCGGAGATGCACGTCCCGGGAGCGGGGTGGCGGTCACGCTTTCGACGGGTTTCTAGGTCCCCGCGCCTTCCCACCCCGTCGCCCTTTGCCTAGAACCGGCTGCATGGACGTCTACCTCCCGATCGCCAACCTGTCGGTCAACGGGCTGGTGATCGTCGCCCTGGGGGCGCTCACCGGCATTCTGTCCGGTCTTTTCGGAGTCGGCGGGGGCTTTCTGACGACGCCTTTGCTGATCTTCTACGGCATTCCGCCCACAGTCGCCGCGGCGTCGGCCTCCACCCAGGTAACTGGAGCGAGCGTCTCCGGCGTGCTCGCACACAATCGCCGCAATGGCGTCGATTATCGAATGGGTGCGGTTACCGTCGTCGGCGGGGCGATTGGCAGCGGCGTGGGCGCCCTGTTGTTCCGTTTTTTCCAGGCGTTGGGCCAGATAGATACCGTTATTTCGATCCTCTACGTGGTCATGCTCGGGACGATCGGTACGCTGATGGCGCGCGAAGCGTGGCTGACGATCCGGGCCGGCAAAGCGGGGGAGCGTCAGAGAGCAGCAAAGCGCCGCCATCACCCCCTGGTCGCCGCGCTCCCGGGGCGGTGGAGGTTTTATCGGTCCGGTCTCTATATCTCCCCGCTCGCGCCCCTCATCCTCGGCGCCGGGGTCGGCGCGCTGACGATGCTCATGGGCGTGGGCGGAGGATTCATACTCGTGCCGGCGATGCTCTACATCCTGGGCATGAGTGCGGGGGTGGTGGTCGGCACTAGCCTGTTCAACATCCTGTTCGTGACGATGGTCACCACCATGATGCACGCGTTGACCACAAAGGCGGTCGACATCGTTCTCGCCGGCCTGCTCCTGCTGGGATCGGTGATGGGTGCTCAGTACGGCACTCAGCTCGCTCAGAAAGCCAAGCCCGAAGTCCTGCGCCTGGTGCTGGCCACGGTCGTCCTCCTGGTGGCGCTGCGGATGCTGTTCGGCCTCGGGGTCCGCCCCGACGAGATCTACACGGTGAGCCCGCTATGAGGCGGTTGCTCATGCTGACGGTCTTGCTGGCGTTCCTGCCTCTCCAGCCAGCAGGGGCTCAACGCGATCCCATACTGGTGCCCGAGGTGAGCCAGCACGAGGTGCGGGTCCGACAGGGCTTCGTCGGCACCGAGTTGCTGCTTTTCGGAGTGATCCTCGACCCGGCAGGCACCCGGTCTGCGCGCGGTTACGATGTCGTGGTGGTGCTGAAGGGGCCATCGCAGGCGATCCGCCTTCGGGAAAAGGAGAAAGTCGGCGGCATGTGGGTCAACGTCGCCAGCACGGACTTCCGCTCGGCGCCGTCCTACTTCGCGGTCGCGGCCTCGCGCCCCATCGCCGATATTGTCGACGAGAAGACCGCGGCGATCTACGAGTTCGGAACGGACTTCATCCAGCTTTCCCCCACCGGCGAGATCGACCCTGTCGAACAGGGGCGGTTCTCGAACGGGCTGGTCGACCTCAAACGAAGGCAAGGCCTTTATCAGGAGGACATGCGCGGCGTGCAGATCCGCGAGGGGGTGCTCTACCAGGCGCGCATGGTGCTGCCGTCGAACGTGCAGACAGGAACCTATACCGCCGAGACGTTTGCGGTGACCGACGGGCGGGTGGTGTCCTCCGCCGTCGCCGAGGTAGAGGTGCGCAAGGTCGGTTTCGAGCGCTTCGTCGAAGTGTTCGCCCAGTCGCAGTCGCTCTTCTACGGGTTGCTTGCGGTCGCGTTGTCGGTCGGCATGGGGTGGATCGCCGGGCGCCTGTTCGCTCTCATTTGAGCGCAAGCCGCGCATTATCGTTGACCCGATCTTAACCGCGTCCAGCGCAGGGTGCGCGCGGGATCGACTAGGGAGACAGCGCGACGATGAGCGATATGGACAGGCAGGGTTTCGATTCTGCGCAGGCTATCCCGGCAGGCGAGGCTATCGTCGCGCCGGCCGACAATGCGCTGCAGCCCATCGGGGTCGTGCTCGAAATTGCCGGCTCGGGCTCGCAGATCGCGCTCGACCTGCAACGCCTCAACGAATGCATGGCCGACGACGATCCCTCGGTCGCGCTCGCCGGGCAGGTCGGCAGTCAGGTGAAGATCCGCGTCGGCAACCAGTGGCTGCTCGCCAGCGTGCGCAACCAGAAGCAGGACCGCCGCAACGGCAGCGGGGTCATCGCCAACATCGACTTCCTCGGCGAGGGCGACGAGGAAAAGCTTACTGGACGGATCAGCGGCTTCCGCCGCGGCGTCACGCGCTATCCTGTGCCCGGTGCCTTGATCTACCCCGCCACGACCGCCGACTTGCGCCAGATCTACGCCAGCGACGGGCGCAGCAACATCCAGATTGGTACCGTGTATCCCACCAAGGACATCCGCGCCGGCCTCTACATCGATGCGATGCTCGGCAAGCACTTCGCCCTGCTTGGCTCGACCGGTACCGGCAAGTCGACCAGCGCGGCGTTGATCCTCCACCGGATCTGCGATGCCGCGCCTGACGGCCACATCGTGATGATCGACCCCCACGGCGAATATTCGGCTGCGTTCCGCAATACCGGGCTCATCCTCGACGTCGGCAACCTGCAGATGCCGTACTGGCTGATGAACTTCGAGGAACACTGCGAGGTGTTGCTGACCGCCAACGGAGACGACCGGCAGATCGATGCCGACATTCTCGCCAAATGTCTGCTCAAGGCGCGCGGCAAGAACCGGCTCGCCGAGATGCAAGGCAAGATCACGGTCGATTCGCCGATCCCCTATCTCCTTTCCGACCTCTCCAACGAGATCCAGAACGAGATGGGCAAGCTCGACAAGGCGACCAACTCGGCGCCTTACCAGCGGCTCAAGACCAAGCTCGACGAGCTTAAGGCCGACCCCCGCTACCAATTCATGTTCTCGGGCATGCTGGTCGGCGACACGATGGCGGACTTCCTGAGCAAGATCTTCCGCATGCCGAGCGCCGGCAAGCCGATCGCGATCGTCGACGTTTCGGGCGTGCCCAGCGACATCACATCGACGGTGGTCGCGGTGCTCGCGCGGCTGGTGTTCGATTTCGCCATCTGGGGCCGCGAGGAACGCACCCGTCCCATTCTGCTGGTCTGCGAGGAGGCGCACCGGTACGTGCCGAACGAGAAGAACGCCGACGGTTCCTCGGTCGGCAAGATCCTCAGCCGCATCGCCAAGGAAGGCCGCAAGTACGGCATCAGCCTGGGCCTCATCACCCAGCGCCCGTCGGACCTCGCCGAAGGGGTGCTGTCGCAGTGCGGCACGATCATCTCGATGCGCCTCAACAACGACCGCGACCAGGCGTTCGTGAAGGCCGCCATGCCCGAAGGCGCGCGCGGCTTCCTCGACTCCATCCCCGCGCTGCGCAACCGCGAGTGCATCATCTGCGGCGAGGGTGTCGCCATTCCCATTCGCGTCAGTTTCGACGCGCTCGAGGAACAGAAGCGGCCGGCCTCGGAAGACCCGAGCTTCGTCGACCTCTGGCGCCAGTCGGGCGGCGAGGAGGAGCGGGTCCACCGCATTGTCCAGCGCTGGCGGTCCCAGGGCAAGTAGGGGCGCCGTCAGGTCCCCCGCGTATCGCCGTATAGGTGGATGTGGAGGCGATCCGACAGCCGGAAGCCGTGCTCGACGCATAGCGGCGCGAGCCATTGCTCGCGCATCCGCAGAATGGCACTGTCGGTGCCCTCGGGCATCAGGTAGATCCGGCCCGGCGCGATGCCGAAGCCGGCCTGCAGTGCCAGGATCTGGGTCACGTCGCCCGGGGCGGCGATCACGAACTTGAAGAAGGCCCGCGGCTCGGCCGCCCACTGGCGCAGGCGCTCGGGCGGCAGTGCGAGGCTCGCCGGGTTGCCGCTGTGTGCCAGCTTCGGGCTGACGGTGTACTGCTCGACATAGGCGTCGAACCGGGCGCTCGGCTCCACCGTGCCGTTCGTTTCAACCTCGATCGTGTGCTCGGGCAGCAGAGCGGCCAGTTCGGCCAGCGGGCCTGCCTGGAGCAGCGGCTCGCCGCCGGTGACCACCAGCCGTCGCGGCGGCAAGCGGTCGATCGTGCGCGCCGCTTCAAGCGCCGAGAGCGAAACCTGGTTGGCCAGGCGATCAAAGGCCACGCCGTCGCGATGCGGGCGGTTGTCGCCCTCGAAGCGCCAGGTGTAGGCCGTGTCGCACCACACGCACGCGAGGTTGCAGCGGCTCAGGCGGATGAACGCGCACGGCTGGCCCGCCGAGGGACCCTCCCCCTGCAACGAGGCGAAGATCTCCGGTCCGCCCGAGTCGTCGGTGGCGAGGATCAGCGGCACGGCTTGTAGGACTTGGCACACATGGCACACTGTTCTGGCGAAGGAATCAGGCCCAGCCGTAGTACGGGTTCAATCGTCTGACAGGCCGGGGCGAAAGCGCGCATTCGCCCGCCTTTGCATAATCCGCCGCTGTAGGAAAACGCGGAGCAGTCAGCAGTAGACCGTTACCTCGATCCGCATCCCGTCGGGATCGCGAAAGAAGGTCGCCAGCTCGCTACCGATCCGCTGCTTTTCCGGTACTTCGAAGCCGGCCGCCGACATCCTATCGCGCACCCGGTCGAGATCGGCTTCGTCGACAGCAGTAAAGCCGAGGTGGTTGAGGCCGGGCCCGTACCTCTCGTAATCGCGGGTGCCCGGCTTCGCCTGTTTGAGATCAACAAAGACGCCGTCGGAATTGCCCCAGACGTGATCGCGGCTCTTGGTGAAGCCGAGCAGGCCAAGTAAATTATCGTACCACGGCAAGCTCGCCTCGAGCGAACGCACCAATATCACCAGGTGATCGAGCTTCATGCGGTCAGCCCAGTCGTTCCAGCGCCGCCTTGAGCCGCTCGGCTTCGGCCGCGTGGTGCGCGTGGTCGGCGCGGGCCTTCTCCACCGCCTCGGTCTTGGCTCGCTCTACGAATGAAGCGTTGCCGAGCCGTCCGGCAAGCGCGGAGGCTTCCTTTTCGGAAGTGGCGAGCGCCTTGGTCAGGCGGGCCTTTTCAGCCTCGATGTCGATCAGCCCTTCCAGGGGGATGACCAGCGCATCGCTACCAGCGCCAATCTGCATCGCAGCGCCCTCAGGAGCGGGGGCGACATGCACGGCGCTGAGCCGCGCCACGCGTTCGATCGCCGCCGCGCTACCCGAGAGCATCTTGCTAGCCGTATCCGATGGGGTGGCGAGCCACGCTTCGAGCTTGGCACCCGGCGGCAAACCGAGCTCGTTCTTGGCCGTGCGCAGCGAGCGGGTGAGATCGATCAGCCACTCGACCTCGGCCTTCGCCGCTGCATCGGCCTCGGCGCGCGGGTCGGGCCACTTGGCGACGATCAGCTCATAGGGCCGCTCGCCCTGCGCGTGCCACAGCTCTTCGGTGATGAACGGCATGAAGGGATGGAGCATGACCAGGATCTGGTCGAGCGCCCAGCCGGCAACCGCGCGGGTTTCGTCGTCGATCTGGCCCTTGATGAGCTCGAGATACCAGTCGCAGAACGTGTCCCACGCGAAGCGGTAGATCGCGCCCGCGGCGGCGTCGAAGCGCAGTTCGGCCATCGCCTTGTCGAGCGCGGCCTGGGTCGCGACGACCTCGCCGATGATCCAGCGATTGACCGCCTGCGTCGCGCTCGGCGCGGCGATCTGCTGCGATGCGCCGATCCCGTTGGCCTGACAGAAACGGGTCGCGTTCCACAGCTTAGTGGCGAAGTTGCGGTATCCCTCGACCCGGCTCTCGTCCATTTTGACGTCGCGGCCCTGGCTTTCCATGGCACACATGAAGAAGCGCAGCGCATCGGCGCCGAACTTGTCGATCAGCAACAGCGGATCGACCACATTGCCCTTCGACTTGGACATCTTCTGACCGTCGGCGGCGCGCACCAGCCCGTGGAGATAGAGCCGCTTCCACGGAGCTTCATGCATCAGATGCATCCCCTGCATCGCCATCCGCGCGTCCCAGAAGAACAAAATGTCGAAGCCGGAAATCAGCAGATCGTTAGGGTAGTGGCGCTGGAGCAGGTCGGTCTGCTCGGGCCAGCCGAGCGTGGCGAAGGGCCACAGAGCGGAGGAGAACCACGTGTCGAGCACGTCGTCGTCTTGCGCAAGCACAGCACCGGGCCCGGCAAGCGCGTAGGCCTTCGCCTCGGTCTCGGCGACGTAGATCTTCCCATTCTCGTCGTACCATGCCGGGATACGGTGTCCCCACCACAGTTGGCGGCTGACGCACCACGGCTGGATGTTCTCCATCCAGTTGAAGAAGGTTTTCTCCCAAGTCTTGGGGACGATCTCGATCCGCCCGTCACGGACGGCCGCTATTGGCTCTTTGGCGAGTGTGGCGGCGTCGACATACCACTGGTCGGTGAGCATCGGCTCGATCACCACGCCGCCTCGGTCTCCGAACGGCTGCATGATCGCCTTGTCCTCGACTGCGATCATCAGGCCTTCTGCATCGATGTCCGCCACCACCCGCTCGCGCGCGACGTAGCGGTCGAGGCCGCGGTATTCGTCGGGGACGAGGTTGAGTGCGTCGACCTCCTTGGCGTCGAATGAAGCGCCCGTGGCAATCTCGCGGGCGCGGGCCGAGGCTTCGGCATAGGGGACGCCGTCGGCCCGCATCGCGGCGACTTCGTCCATCAGCCGGTACATCGGGATGCCGTTCCGCTGGGCGACGCCGTAGTCGTTCTCGTCATGCGCGCCGGTGATCTTGACCGCGCCCGACCCGAAATCGGGATCGGGATAATCGTCGGTGATGATCGGGATGAAACGGCGATGTTCCTTGGGCCCAACCGGGATCTCGCACAGCTTGCCCACAATCGGGGCGTAGCGGGTATCGCTCGGGTGCACCGCGACCGCGCCGTCGCCGAGCATCGTCTCTGGCCGGGTGGTAGCGATCGAGATGTAGTCGCGGGTCTCTTCAAGAACGACGTTCCCGTCGGCATCGCGCTCGACGTAAGTGTAGGTTTCCCCGTCCGCGAGCGGGTACTTGAAGTGCCACATGTGGCCCTGCACCTCGCGGCTCTCGACCTCGAGGTCGGAGATCGCGGTCTTGAGCGCCGGGTCCCAGTTCACGAGCCGCTTGTCGCGGTAGATCAGCCCCTGGTTGTAGAGGTCGACGAATACCTTCACTACGGCCCCGGTGAAATGCGGGTCCATGGTGAACTGCTCGCGGCTCCAGTCCATCGAGCAGCCCAGCCGGCGGAGCTGGCGGGTGATGGAGCCACCGGACTGTTCCTTCCATTCCCAGACGTGCTCGACGAAGGCCTCACGAGACATATCGGTGCGCTTGACGCCCTGGCTGGCGAGGTTGCGCTCGACCACCATCTGAGTGGCGATCCCGGCGTGGTCCATGCCAACCACCCACATCGCGTCCTTGCCGCGCATCCGCTCATAGCGGATCACGACGTCCTGCAGCGTGTTGTCGAGCGCGTGGCCGATGTGGAGGCTGCCCGTCACGTTCGGCGGAGGATTGACGATCGTGTACGGCGGCGCCTCGGGCCGATCCGGCCGGAAGCAGCCGTTCGCCTCCCAATGCGGGTACCATCGCGCCTCGATCTCGGCGGGGTCGAAAGTCTTGGGCAATTCGCTCGTCATAAGGCCGAGGCCCATGCCAGCGCCTGTTCGCAGGTGCAATGTAGATGACGCATCGGCTTGTAGGCTCACGCGTTTCGCCCCATAGCTTCCCGCGCATGAGCGACGGGGCAGACTTCGCGATCGAGGACGGGCAGGGCGGCCGGCGGCTGGTGCTGACGGGCAACTACCTCGTCTCGACCATCGGCCCGATCGACCAGCGGCTGCTTTCGCTCGACGGGAATCTGGCCGAGATTGACCTCAAGGGTGTGCGCGAGATCGATACCGTGGGCGCGTGGATCGCGCTGCGGCTCTCGCGCGAGACCGGCGGCAAGATCGTCGGCGCCAACGAGCGCGCGGCCCGGCTGATAGAAGCGCTGAGCGAAACCGAGTCGGGCGGCGAAGTCCATCCCGACCGCCCGCCGCTGTTCGAGCGGGTGTTTGAAGCGACCGGCGAGCGAATGGACGGCGCAAGGCGCGGTGCCGTCGGCTCGATCGCCTTTATGGGCCAGTTCATCATGGCAGTCGGCATGATCGTCCGCCATCCGCGCCGGTTCCGCACCAAGGCGTTCGTCCGCCAGCTGGAGCTGGTGGGGGTCTCCGCCCTCGGTATCATTGGGCTGATGAGCTTTCTTATCGGCATCGTTATCGCGCAGCAGGGTTCGGTCCAATTGGCCCAGTTCGGCGCCGAGACGCTGACGGTGAACCTGGTGGGGCGCATCACCTTGCGCGAGCTTGGCGTGCTGATGACCGCGATCATGGTCGCCGGCCGCTCGGGCAGTGCGTTTGCCGCGCAGATCGGCACCATGAAGCTGACTGAAGAAGTCGACGCGATGCGCACGATCGGCATCTCGCCGATGGAGGCGCTGGTGGTCCCGCGCGTGCTTGCGGTGACCTTCATGATGATCGTGCTGGGTTTCTATGCCTCCGTGGTGGCCATCATCGGGGGCGCGGTGGTCGGCGAGCTGTCCCTCGGCATACCGTTCGGAAGCTTCCTCACCCGGATCAAGGAAGTGGTGCCGATCTACGACTTGTGGGTAGGGCTCGTGAAGGCGCCGGTGTTCGGCCTGATCGTGGGCATGACCGGCTGCTATCAGGGCATGAAGGTCCAGGGCAATTCCGAGGAAGTCGGCCTCAAGACCACCAACGCGGTGGTGTTCGCGATCTTCACCGTGATCGTGCTCGATGCGTTCTTCGCGGTGTTCTTCACCAACGTGGGCTGGGCATGACCGACGACGAGGTCGACGAAGGCCAGCCGGTCGCAGGCGTGGCGGATGGCGAAGCCGAGTTCGGCGATCCCGACGTCAACCGCCGGTTCGAGCGCTTCAAGGGCGAGCACCCGATCGTTGTCGATGGCCTCAAGAACAGCTTCGGCGAGGCAGTGATTCACGAAGGGTTGTCGTTGAAGGTCAACCGCGGCGAGATCATCGGCGTGGTCGGCGGCTCGGGCACCGGCAAGTCGGTCCTGATGCGCTCGATCATCGGGCTGCAGACCCCGGACGAGGGCCACATAGAGGTGTTCGGGCGCTCGATCACCGACGGCGACCCGGAAGAAGTGGTCGGCGTGCGCAATCGTTGGGGCGTGCTGTTCCAGGGCGGCGCGCTGTTCTCGACGCTGACAGTGGGCGAGAACGTCGAAGTGCCGCTGAAGCAGTTCTATCCCGACATCGCGCCCGAGCTGATGCACGAGATCGCGCGCTACAAGGTGATGCTGACGGGGTTGCCCGCCGATGCTGTCGCCAAGTACCCAAGCGAGCTGTCGGGCGGAATGAAGAAGCGCGCCGGCCTCGCCCGCGCATTGGCGCTCGACCCGGAGCTGCTGTTCCTCGACGAGCCCACCGCGGGGCTCGACCCGATCGGCGCCGCGGCGTTCGACGAGCTGACCAAGGCGCTGCAGGAGACGCTCGGTCTCACGGTATTCCTGATCACCCACGACCTCGATACGCTGTACGAGATTTGCGACCGGGTGGCGGTGCTGGCCGACAGGAAGGTGGTGGCGGTGGGGACGATCCCCGAACTGCTCGAGACCGGTCACCCGTGGATCGAGGAATACTTCAACGGGCCGCGCGGCCGCGCCGCCAGGGCGAGCCAGGACCGCGCCAAATCGTTGGACAGCGCCCCAGCGGGCAAGGCATAGGGCAAGGCGATGGAAACACGGGCCAATCATGTCTGGGTCGGAGCGGTCACCCTGGCCCTGCTCGCCGCGCTTGCACTGTTCATCGTCTGGCTTGCCGGGCTCAACAAGGGCGAGCAGAACGAATACGATATCTTTTTCAAGCAGTCGGTCGCCGGCCTCGCCAACGGGTCCGAAGTCAGTTTCTCCGGCGTACCCTCTGGCCAGGTGACCCAGATCCAGCTCTGGCCCAAGGATCCCGAGTTCGTCCGCGTGCGGATCAAGGTCGACGAGACGACGCCGATCCTCGTCGGCACCACAGCCACCATCCAGGGCTCCTTTACCGGGGTCTCGACGATCCTGCTCGACGGCGCGCGCCGCAACGCGCCCGCGCTGACGTGCGAAGGCGAAGGCGTCGGCAAGACGGCTTGCCCCGAAGGCGTGCCGGTGATCCCGACCAAGCCAGGCGGCCTGGGCGAGCTACTCGCCAACGCGCCGCTGCTGATGGAGCGGCTGGCGACGCTGACCGAACGGCTGACGCTGATGCTGTCGGACCGCAATCAGGAATCGATCCAGGGCATTCTCGCCAATACCGAGCGGATGACCGGCGACCTCGCGCAGGCCACCCCGCAGGTCCAGCGCACGATGGCCGAGCTGCAGGTAACGCTGCGGGAAGCGGGCGAGGCGCTCGACCAGTTCGAGAAGGTCACCGCCTCGACCGACCGCCTGCTCAACCAGGAAGGCCAGAACCTCGCCGCCCAGCTCCGGCAGACTCTCAACTCGGCGGAAGGCGCGGCCAAGTCGCTGTCGGCGACGCTCGACGATGCCCGCCCAGCGGCGCGCCAGCTCTCCGAGAGCACCCTGCCGGCCGCCGAAGCGACGCTGCGCGATCTGCGCGCGACCAGCCAGGCGCTGCGCAGCGTCACCGAACGCCTCGAGAGCGAGGGCGCGGGCGGATTGCTCGGCGGCCCCAAGCTCCCCGACTACAAGCCATGAGAGACGCCATGAAACGCACCAGGATCGCCTTGGCCCTCGGCGCGAGCGTACTGCTCGCGGGCTGCCTCAGCTTCGGGCCGAAGACCCCGGAGAGCCTGCTGAACCTCACCCCGACGTCGACCGTCGCCGCCGGCACCACGATCAACGGCGACATTGCGCAGGCGATCGCGGTCGAAGAGCCGGAGACGCCCGCCAAGCTCGCCAACAACCGCGTGCCCGTGCAGGTGGACGACACCAACATCGCCTACGTCGAGGACGCGATGTGGGTCGACAAACCCAGCCGCCTGTTCCGCCGCCTGCTAGGCGAGACGATCCGCGCCAAGGGCAACCGACTGGTGATCGACCACGACGACCCGGCGCTCACGCCGACCAACCAGTTGCGCGGCACCTTGATCGACTTCGGTTACGATGCCCGCAGCTCGGCGGTAGTCGTGACCTACGACGCGGTGCGCGACGTCAACGGAACGCAGGTACGCACCAGGCGCTTCTCCGCCACCGTTCCCGGCGTGCTGCCCGAAGCGGCGCCGATCGGCGCGGCGCTCAATCAGGCCGCCAACGAAGTGGCCGGCCAGGTCGCCGACTGGGTCGGCTGAGCTCACGAAAAAGCCGCCGCGGCGCGATGCCGCGACGGCTCAAGACCTTGAGAGTATCCCGGATCAGGCCGGGCAGCGGCTGTCCCGCATCGGGGGAGCGCTGGTGCGCGTCTGCCAGCTGCCGTCCGGCGCCTGGTATTTCTCGCCGGGTGAGGTGCGTGCGATCGCCAGGCAGCCCGCGGTGAGGGCGTATTCCTCCAGCGTCGCGTTCGCGCTTGTCGCCTTCGCGGCGTAGACGGCGCGGCGCTTGATGTTGATGTCGTTGACGATCTGCTGGAGAGCCGGCGTGCTCGCGCCGACGATCCCGAGATAGCCGTCCATCTTCTCGCCGACCTGGCCGGCCGCGCGCGCGGCGTCGTAAGCGGGATCCCGCTGGGCGAGCGCTGGGGTCGCGAGCAGGCCTGCGGCAGCGGCGATGATCAGGAACTTGCGCATCAGAAGATGTCCTCGTTTTCTTCGATCGTATTGCCCGCGTCGGCCGCGAGCCGGTAGATCACTTCCTGCCGGATGTTGACGTTGAGCTCGATCACGATCGGCTTGTCGGGTGCGGTCACATTGACGCACCCCCCGATCATAACCGCGCCCAGCATCGCCAGCGGCAGCGCCCGTCGCCATCCACGCTTGTGCTCACGCCTCATCATCGAGATGATTGTCGCAAGCCCGAGGGGCCGGGTCAATTCGGTTCGGATCATGGCCTTTTCTCGCTTTCCGAGGTCTGAACGGGTGCTTCATCTGGAATGATGTCGTCGGGCTTGATGGCGGGGGGAGGCGCGGTGGTTTGGCGCTTGAGCACGCGGCCGTCGTCGGTCAGCAGACCCAGTTCGCGCGGGTCGCGCACCGAGGAGGGGTCGTACATCGCCTTCAACGAGGTGATCAGCTGATAGAACGGCGCCTTGATGTTGACGTTGAAGCGCAGCGGCAGGTTCTCGAACCGCTTGGTGATGAAGTTGCGCTTGGCGCCCGCGCCCTGCTTGACCCCGTCGAAGCGCACGCGGGTGACGATCTCGCCGGTGAGGTTGCCGTCCATCGCAATCGACATCTGCTGGTAGTCGAGCGACTTAAGCGCGTCGAACGCGAAGTTCGCCATCGTGCCCAGGTCTTCGCGGCTTAGCTCGCCAACGTATGACACGTTGCCTCCGGGCGGCCGGGCGATCAGCAAGCCGCCTTCGATCCGCCCGTTCCCACTGGTATCGAATATGATCGGCAGCGTGCCGTCGAATGTGCCGGTGGCGGCGATGTTCGGCAACTCCATGCGCTCGATGAACTGCGCCGCTTCGAGGCCCTCGATCTCGAAGACGTAGCGCCGCTCTTCGCTGGTGCCGAGATTGAGACTGGTGGAGCGCAAGGTCAGGGTTCCGCCCATGAACGGCCAGGTGGCGCCCTCGACAGACAGGAATTGACCGCCGCGTAGCGAGAACACCAGCTCGCCCTCGAGCACTTCGATGCCCGGGTTGACCGAGCCGATGCGCAGGCGCTGGTTAGGCGCGGTCGTCAGGCCGAGAAGGTCGGTGAACTCGACCGTCCCGCTCGCGCCCCGAACCGGCCCAAAGGCCGCGGCGAAATCGAAGTTGTCGCTGGAGAAGCTCCCGCGGCTCGTCACCCCGCCTTCGGTCCAGTCGATCCGCCCCGTGCCGCGCACCGTTCCGCGCGCGTTGGCGATGACGCCCTTGGCGCGGGGCAGCAGCGTGTCGGGCTGCAGGCTGCGGTCGAACAGCACGCCGTCGACAGCGAGATCGGCATGCCCTGCCTGCGTGGCTAGGTTGTGGACGATGTCGACGTCGGTCACTTCGCGTTGGGTCGAGGGCTCGCGCAGGATCGCCTCCGCGCGGATGACATTGTCGCGCAAGGTCAGCGTACCGCCCTCGGCCACCAGCGGATTGAAGCGTGGATCGGCTTGCCGGTCGACCAGACGGAAAGACGCCTCGGATAAGCGCAGGACGCCGCCCGCGTAGTTCCAGTCGCCCGACGTGTTCACGAGGTTCAGTGGAACCTGGAACAGGCGCACGTCCGCGTCTTCGAAGCGGCCGGCGATCTCCCTGCCGAACGTGGCGGTCAGGTTGGAAATGCGGAACGTGCTCGCCGTAGCGGCCGGTCCGAGCGCGATGTCGACCGCGCGCGCGCTCACCGCGCCCGGATAGGCAAAGCCGACCGGGCCGCTGCGCAGCCGGATCGGCGTGTCGGCCAGCCGTCCGGAAAGGTCGAGCGAGGGTGCCCCGGCGGCGATGCGTAGCCCGCGAGCGTCCTGCCGCACTATCGCCTGACCTCGACTGGGACATAAGGTCAGCCCGCGCCGCTCGAGCGTGAGCGAGGCGACCGCGAGCCGATCGAAGCGGACGTCGATGCAGCGGTTCCACAAGGCGAGACCGCCGCGTGGCGACCAGCTCCCGCTGAGGGGGACGGCCAGATTGCGGGTCGATCCCCCGGGCAGCGGACCACTCGCCCTTGCCCGGCCGGAAAATCCTAGAGCTCCGTTCGCGCCTTGGGCGAGGACCAGTTCGGGTATGGCGAGCGAGCTGCCACCAGCGGTGTATTCGGCCATCGCCAGCCGCAGCACAGCATTGCCGCCGGGCGAACGCTCCATCCGCCCGACGAAGCGCGGCAGCCCCGCACCCCCCGTCGCGAGGTTGCCGGAGAAACGTGGCGCGCCACTGCCCGCCTGGCTGATCTGTGCGCGGCTGAGCGCGAGGAGGGTCGCCCCGCTGCCTCCCCGCAGCGAAGCCTTGGGGACGATCAGGCTGAGCACGTCTCCCGTCCGGCGCGCGGACAGGCTGCCGACGAAGCTGCTCGCCCGACCTTCTCGAGCCAGGGCGGTGCGCGCCTGCCGCAGCAGCGGAGCCAGCAAGGTCCCGTCGGTCGAAGCCGCCGCGCTCGCCAGCGCCCGGTCGAGGCCATCGCCCATGCGGATCCCGTTGCCTTCAAGGTCTGCCTGCAGTTCGAGCGCCTGCAATCCATCGCGTCCGCGCAACGAGCCTTCCGCGGTCAGCAGCGCCGCGCGGGCCTGCGGATGGGCAAGCCCGCGTGCGGCGAGCGAATAGCGCGCTGTAAGGGCCGAATCGCGCCAGGTCGCGCGCATCGTGCCGGTCAGTCCATTGGCGCGGGTCCCCGCTGCCGCGAGCGCGCCAGTCGCGATCCGCCCGTCACCTTCAATGCCGCCGAAGTCCGCGTCGGCGGTGGCATCGAGCGTGATCGCGGCGTCCCGCATCATTATGCCCTGCGCCCGGCAGTCGAGCTCCTTCAGCCGCAGTGGGCCTTCAATGGTCGGCTTGCCGCCTGAGGTGGTGACCTTGCCATAGAGCGAGGCCCCCTGTGCCGCGCAGCCGCCGCCGTCGAGCGTGGGCGCCACCACCGCAAGTATGCCGGCGAAGCCGCTATCGATCCGCCCGACGCCCTCGACCTTGATCCCCAAACGCCCCCAATCGCTTTCGATCAGGCTGCGGCCGTCGATCAGTCGGACATCGAGCTCCGGCAGGCCCGGCGGCTCGCGGGTGTCGCGGAACAAGGCCTTGTCGAGCGACCCGAAGCTCAACTTGCCACCGCGCAGCGTGCCATAGAGGCGGGGGCGGACGAGCGTAATGCGGCCGAGTTGCGGGGTGCCCAGCCGATAGAGGATGGCGACTTCCGCGCGCTCGATGGTCATGTCCGGAGAACGCGGGTCGCCGACTACGATATCGGTCAGCACCTGGCGATCGGGTGCGATACTCTCGATCTCGTACGTCGCCGGGATATCGTACGTCTCGAGTTGATCCTCGATGAAATTGCCCGCGATGCGCTCGCGCGAAAACCACACGATGGCGATCGCTATCAGGAAAATCAGCCCGAGCGTCAGAAGGACGCGCGGCCACAAGCGGCGCGTGCGCGCGCTTTCGGCGACGACCATCTCCGCGTCAGGCTCGCTTTGCGCGTTCGCCATGCACCCCACTTGCGCGCATCGGCCGGCATGGGCAAGGCGCTGAAAGGTCAACGCGTTGCCGGGGGAAAGGTTGCCGCAGCCTGAAGACGAAAGGGCCGTGCCCGGCCATTCCGGACACCGGTCCCGCCTGCGGCAGCGGCTGCTCGGCGGCGGGGCGGAGGCGCTCGCCGACTACGAGGTGCTGGAATACCTGCTGTTTGCCGCCAACCCCCGCGGCGACACCAAGCCGCTCGCCAAGGCGCTCCTCGAACGGTTCGGCTCGCTGAATGCGGTCCTCAACGCGGAACCGGGCGCGCTGACGCAGGTGCCCCGCATCGGCGAGACGGGCGCCGCCGCGCTCAAGGCCGTCGCCCTCGCCGCCCGCCGGATGGCGCGCGGGGAAGTCGTTCAGAAGCCGGTCCTCGGTAGTTGGCAGGCACTGCTCGACTACCTCACCATCGACATGGCGCACCTGACGGTCGAGCGCGTGCGCGTGCTCTATCTCGATACGCGGAACCGCCTGATCGTGGATCACCACGTCGGCGACGGTTCGATCGACGAGGCGGCGATCCATCCGCGCGAGGTCATCCGCAAGGCGATGGACGTCGGTTCGACCGCGATGATCCTCGTCCACAACCATCCGAGCGGCAACCCCGAACCCAGCCGCGCCGACATCGACATCACCCGCCGCATCGCCGAAGCCGGGCGTCTCCTCGGCATCGTCGTCCACGACCACGTGATCGTCGGTCGCGACGGGCACGTGAGCCTGAAGGCCAAGGGGTTGATATAGCCCGGCGCGGCCCCTAGCCGCAGCCGCAACTGCCCAACCGGAGTCGACGATGGTCCCCCGTTACGCCCGCCCAGCCATGACCGCGATCTGGGAGGCCGAGGCGCGCTATCGCATCTGGTTCGAGATCGAAGCGCACGCGACCGAAAAGCTCGGCGAGCTGGGCGTGGTGCCGGAAAGCGCGGCCAAGGCGCTGTGGGACTGGTGGTCGACCGATCCCAAGATCGACGTCGAGGCGATCGACGCGATAGAGGAGGTGACCAAACACGACGTTATCGCCTTCCTCACCTGGGTCGCCGAGCAGGTGGGCGACGAAGCCCGGTTCATGCACCAGGGCATGACCAGCTCCGACGTGCTCGATACCACCCTCAGCGTCCAGCTCGCCCGCGCGAGCGACCTGCTGATCGAAGACCTCGACCAGCTGCTCGCGGCGCTCAAGCGGCGGGCCGAGGAGCACAAGTACACCCCCACCATCGGCCGCAGCCACGGCATCCATGCCGAGCCGGTGACCTTCGGTTTGAAGCTTGCGCAAGCATATGCCGAATTCGCCCGTTGCCGCGAGCGGCTGGTCGCCGCGCGAGCGGAGATCGCTACCTGCGCTATTAGCGGCGCGGTCGGCACCTTCGCCAATGTCGATCCGCGGGTGGAAGCCCATGTCGCGGACAAGCTCGGTCTCGCGATCGAGCCGATCTCCACCCAGGTCATCCCGCGCGACCGGCACGCGATGTTCTTCGCGGTGCTGGGCGTAATCGCGAGCTCGATTGAGCGTCTCGCGACCGAGATCCGCCACCTGCAACGGACCGAAGTGCTCGAGGCGGAGGAATACTTCTCGCCTGGGCAGAAGGGCAGCTCGGCGATGCCGCACAAGCGCAACCCGGTGCTGACCGAGAACCTCACCGGGCTCGCGCGCATGGTCCGCAGCGCAGTCATCCCGGCTATGGAAAACGTCGCCTTGTGGCACGAGCGGGACATCAGCCACTCCTCGGTGGAGCGTTTCATCGGGCCCGATGCCACGATCACGCTCAACTTTGCGCTCGCTCGCCTGACCGGGGTGGTCGACAAGCTGCTCGTCTATCCCGAGCGGATGCGGAAGAACCTCGACCGGATGGGAGGGCTGGTCCACTCGCAGCGCGTGCTGCTGGCGCTAACCCAGGCCGGCGTGAGCCGCGAAGACGCCTACCGCCTCGTCCAGCGCAACGCGATGAAAGTGTGGGATTCGGACGGCGCGCTCTCGCTGCTCGACCTGCTCAAGGCCGATCCGGAGGTGACCGCGGCGCTGTCTCCGGATGAGCTCGAGGACAAGTTCGACCTCGCCTACCACTACGCGCAAGTGGACACAATTTTCGCGCGCGTGTTCGGCGGCTAGCTCCCTTCACTTTGCCGGCGGGCCGCCCTAAGCCTCGGACAAACATCGGGAGAGACAAGATGCAAATCGTCCGCACCATCATCTGGGTCGCCCTGCTGGTCGTGTTCGTCGCCTTCACGGTACTCAATTGGGACAAGGCGCTAAGCGTTCACATCTGGCCGGAGCTGGTGTGGGATACCCGCCTGCCCGCGGTGGTGGTCGTCTCCTTCCTGCTCGGCCTCATCCCGATGTGGATGATCCACCGCGGCACGAAGTGGCGCTTGCAGCGGCGGATCTCGAACCTCGAAACAGCGGCGCGCAACGCCGCCGTGGCGGTCCCGACGTCCGCGGCCCCCGCCAGCACGACGGCAACTACTGTGGCAGCGACGCCTACCGCCGAACCGCCCGTGCCGGCGACCCCGGTCGATGGCGCGCCCAAGCCGCGCGACGAAATCCTCAAATGACCAACCCCGTCTACCTGGCCCTCGACCTTCCGAAGCTCGACGCCGCGAGGGCGCTGGCGGAAAAGGTCAAGTCCCACGTCGGCGGGCTCAAGCTGGGTCTCGAGTTCTTCTGCGCCCACGGACACCACGGCGTTCACGAGATCGCGCGGGTCGGTCTGCCGATTTTCCTCGACCTCAAGCTGCACGACATTCCCAATACTGTCGCCGGCGCGATGCAGGCGATTCACGTGCTCGAGCCGGCGATCGTGACGGTCCACGCCTCGGGGGGGCGGGCGATGATGGAGGATGCCAAGGCCGCCGCTGCCAACGGAACGAGGATCGTCGCGGTGACGATGCTGACCAGCCTCGACGAGCGCGACCTCCTGCGGACCGGCGTAGCGGGCAATTCCCACGACCAGGTCATGCGGCTGGCGGAACTGGCGCACGCGGCGGGGCTGGACGGGATCGTCTGCTCCGGCCACGAAGTGAAGGCCGTGCGCGAGCAGTGGAAGGACGGCTTTTTCGTCGTCCCGGGCCTGCGCCTGCCCGATGCCGGGGTCGGCGACCAGAAACGCGTCGTCACCCCGCGCAAGGCGCGCGACGACGGCGCCAGCGTGCTCGTCGTCGGCCGCCCGATAAGCCGCGCGGACGACCCGCTCGCCGCCGCCCGCGCGATCGAGGCGACGCTCTAGGACCCGAACGCCCTGTCGGGCGTTACCCGCTGTAAAGTGGGAGAAACGTTTATGAGGACCGCAGCACTTCTTGCCAGCCTGGCCTTGTCAGCGCTTGCCGTACCCGCAGCTGCCCAGCCCGCCCAGCGGCCGCTGGAAGTCGCGCCCGGCAACAGCGTCCTAACGGTGACCGCGGAAGGCAAAACGATCCGCGAGCCCGACCTCGCCGTGTTCAACGCCGGAGTGACCACGCAGGGCACCACCGCCGCTGCCGCGCTCGCGGAGAACTCGCGCGCGATGGAACGGGTCATCGCCGCGCTGCGCGCCGCCGGCATCGCCGAGCGCGATATCCAGACGTCGAACCTGTCGATCCAGCCGGTCTACGCCGACCCGAACCGCGATGCGATCATGGCCTCGCGGATGAGCGGGCAGCCCTACATTCCGCCGCCACCCGAGCAGCGGATCCCGCAAATCATAGGCTACCAGGCGAGCAACAACGTTGCTGTGCGCCAGCGCGACCTCAAACGGTTCGGCACCGTGATCGACACCTTGGCCGGCGCCGGGGCGAACCAGATCAGCGGGCCGATGTTCCAGCTCGACCAGCCCGATCCCGCACTCGACCAGGCGCGGCTCGAAGCGGTGAAGACGGCGCGCGCGCGCGGTGAGCTCTATGCGAACGCCACGGGCCTCAGGATCGTGCGCATCCTCTCGATCAACGAATCGGGCGGCTATTACGGCCCGCCGCAGGTGCAGTTCGCGCGCGACATCATGGTGACCGGTTCGGCCCCGCCGCCTCCGCCCGCGCCGGTGCAGCCCGGCGAGCTGCAGATGACAACCAGCGTCACGATGCAGTTCGAGCTCGCACCCCGCTGAGCGCTTGCGGTCCCGCGTGGGCTCGCTATCTGCGCGGGCCATGAGCGGACGTCTGGTCAAGGTATGCGGGTGCAACACCTCCGAAGCGGTCGACGCGGCGGTCGACGCGGGCGCGGACTACATCGGCCTGGTTCATTTCGAATCTTCGCCGCGCCACGTCACCCTTGAACAGGGTGCCCGGCTGCGGGCCCGCGTGCCGCCCTCGACCAAGGTCGTGCTGCTGCTGGTCAACCAGCAACCGATCCCCACGGCGCAAGCGGTCGACACGGTGAAGCCGGATGTGGTCCAGTTCCATGGTGGCGAGACCGAGCAGTGGCTCGGCCTGCTCCGCCAGGCGGTGCCGCACGAGTTGTGGAAGGCTGTCGGCCTCCGCAATGCCGAGACGTTGACCAAGACGCTGCGGTTCAAGGACGCGGCGCACCGCATACTCTACGATTCCGCCAAAGGCGCGCTGCCTGGCGGCAACGGCCTGACCATCGACTGGTCGCTGCTGGCGGGCTTCCAGCATCAGATTCCGTGGGGCCTCGCAGGGGGGCTGACGCCGGACAACGTGGCTGAAGCTATCCGGGTGACCGACGCCCCACTGGTCGACGCCTCCAGCGGGCTCGAGACTGCACCGGGGGTGAAGGACGCCGGGCGCATTCGTGCATTCGTGCAAGCTGCCCGCGCGGCCTGACGCACCAATCCTGTCTCGACTTCACTCAGGCGGCGGGCCAATGGGAGCAGTGATGGACAGCGCACCCAATTCATATCGCAACATGCCCGACGAACGGGGTCACTTCGGGGACTACGGCGGCCGCTACGTCGCCGAGACGCTGATGCCGCTGATCCTCGAACTCGAGGCGGCCTACCGCGCGGCGCAGGCCGATCCGGCGTTCCAGGCGCAGTTCGACGACCTGATGGCGCACTACGTCGGCCGCCCCAGCCCGCTCTACTTCGCCGAGCGGCTGACCGAGGCGCTGGGCGGCGCGCAGGTGTGGTTCAAGCGCGACGAGCTCAATCACACCGGCGCGCACAAGATCAACAACTGCATCGGCCAGATCCTGCTCGCGATCCGCATGGGCAAGCAGAAGATCATCGCCGAAACCGGCGCGGGCCAGCACGGGGTCGCCACCGCCACCGTCTGCGCGCGGTTCGGCCTGCCCTGCACGATCTTCATGGGTGCGACCGACGTCGCCCGCCAGCAGCCCAATGTGTTCCGCATGAAGCTTTTGGGCGCCGAAGTGATCCCGGTCACCAGCGGCGCGGCGACGCTGAAGGACGCGATGAACGAGGCGCTGCGCCACTGGGTCGCCCACGTCGAGAACACGTTCTACATCATCGGTACCGCGGCAGGCCCACACCCTTACCCCGAGCTGGTGCGCGACTTCCAGTCGGTGATCGGCAAGGAAGCCCGCGCGCAGATGCTCGATCGCACCGGCCGCCTGCCCGACCTGCTGGTGGCGGCGATCGGCGGCGGAAGCAACGCGATCGGGCTGTTCCACCCGTTCCTCGACGATGCGGATGTGAAAATGCTCGGCGTCGAGGCGGCAGGGCACGGGCTCGACAAGCAACACGCCGCCAGCCTCGCCGGCGGATCGCCCGGCGTGCTTCACGGCAACAAGACCTACCTGCTGCAGGACCAGGACGGCCAGATCGCCGAGGCGCACTCGATCAGCGCTGGCCTTGACTACCCCGGGATCGGCCCAGAGCATGCCTGGCTCAAGGACACCGGCCGGGTCGAATACACCTCGATAACCGACGATGAAGCATTGGACGCCTTCCAGCTCCTCTGCCGCACCGAAGGCATCATCCCCGCGCTCGAACCCAGCCACGCCATCGCGGCGGTCGCCAAGCGAGCGAAGGAGATGGACCGCGACGCGATCATCCTCGCCAACCTTTGTGGGCGCGGCGACAAGGACATATTCACCGTGGCCGAGCATCTCGGGGTCGCGATGTGACCCGCCTCGCCGCCGCCTTCGCCAAGGGGCGCCCGGCGCTCGTGTGCTTCATCACCGCAGGCGACGGTGACACTGCGGCCAATCTCGACGCGCTGGTCGCGGGGGGCGCGGACGTGATCGAGTTGGGCATGCCGTTCACCGATCCGATGGCCGATGGGCCGGCGATCCAGGCGGCCAACTTGCGCAGCCTAGCCTCCGGCACGACTACGCGCGATGTCCTGATGATCGCCAACGAATTTCGCGAGCGCCACCGGGATGTTCCGCTCGTGCTGATGGGTTATGCCAACCCGATGATCCGCCGCGGGCCCGAGTGGTTCGCCGCCGAGGCCGCGGGGTGCGGGGTCGACGGTGTGATCTGCGTCGACATCCCACCCGAGGAAGACGACTCGCTCGGCCCCGCCTTGCGCGCATCAGGCATCGACCTCATCCGCCTCGCCACCCCGACCACCGACACGGCACGCCTGCCGACGGTGCTCGAAGGCTCCTCAGGGTTCGTCTACTACGTCTCGGTCGCCGGGATCACTGGTCTGCAGCAGGCTGCCACCGGTTCGATCGAAAGCGCGGTTGCCCGTCTGAAGGTGGCCACCGACCTGCCGATCGCGGTGGGCTTCGGCGTCCGCACCTCCGAGCAGGCCGGCGCCATCGCGCGGGTCGCGGATGGCGTGGTCGTGGGCTCAGCGCTGGTCGAGCTGTGCGCCCAGCCCGGCGCACCGGAACGCTTGCAAGCATTGACCGCTTCGCTAGCCGAGGCCGTCCACGCCGCACGGAAGGAACTTCTATGAGCTGGATCACCCGCGTCCGCAACGCGCTGCCCTTCGCGCCCAAACGCGAGACGCCCGACAACCTGTGGGTCAAGTGCCCGAGCTGCCAGGAGATGCTGTTCGTCAAGGAATACGAGGAGAACCTCCACGTCTGTCCGCGCTGCGAGCATCACGGGCGGATCGACGCCGACACGCGGCTTGCAATCCTGATGGATGCAGGCTTCGACCTGTTGCCCCAGCCTTCGGTCCGCGAAGACCCACTCAAGTTCAAGGACACTTCCAAGTACACCGACCGCCTCAAAAAGGCGCGCGCCAAGAACCCGCACCATGATGCGTTCAGCGTCGCCTCCGGAAGCATCGACGGCCGCGCAGCCGTCGTCGGGGTGCAGGATTTCACCTTCATGGGGGGCAGCATGGGCATGGCAGTGGGCACCGCCTTCTGCGCCGGGGCCGAGCGGGCGCTCAGCCGCCGCTGCCCCTACATCGTCGTCACCGCGGCCGGCGGCGCGCGGATGCAGGAGGGCATCCTCAGCCTGATGCAGATGCCCAAGGCGACGGTGATGACCCGCCGCCTCAGAGAAGCCGGACTGCCCTACATCGTCGTTCTGACCGACCCCACCACCGGCGGCGTCACCGCCAGCTACGCCATGCTCGGCGACGTCCACATTGCCGAGCCGGGCGCATTGATCGGATTTGCCGGTCAGCGAGTGATCCAGGACACCATCCGTGAGCAACTTCCCGAAGGCTTCCAGCGCGCCGAGTACCTCCACAAGCACGGCATGGTCGACATGGTCGTGGCGCGCAAAGACCTCAGATCGACACTGGCGACGCTGATCGACTACCTGGCGCCCTCCAAAGCAGCCTGAGGGCACGGCCTTGAAGGACTTCGCGCGCTCCGGCGATCCGGCGGTCCAGGCGCAGCTCGACCGGCTGGCCAAGCTCTCCCTGCCGCAAGGGCGCTTCGGGCTCGAGACGATTCGCGCGCTGCTGGCCCGCGTCGGCAACCCGCAGGACCGCGTTCCGCCGGTGTTTCACGTCGCCGGCACCAACGGTAAGGGCTCGACCTGCGCCTACTTGCGCGCGATCCTCGAGGCCGAGGGGCTGACCGTTCACGCGGCCACCAAGCCGCACCTGGTTCGCTATAACGAGCGCATCCGGATCGCCGGCGCGCTGATCTCGGACGCCGAGCTGGCCGCGCGCCTACAGGAAGTGCTCGACGCGGGCGAAGACCTCGGCCCGAGCTTTTTCGAGGTCACCACGGCCGCCACTTTCCTCGCTTTCGCGGCAAGCCCGGCCGACGCCTGCGTGATCGAGGTCGGCCTCGGTGGCCGCTTCGACGCGACCAACGTGATCCAGCATCCGGCGGCCTGCGGCATCGCCAGCCTCGGCATCGACCACGAAGCATTCCTGCTCGCCCCCGAGGAAGGCACGCCCGACGATCCGCTGGCCCGTATCGCCTTTGAAAAGGCGGGCATAGTCCGCTCCGGCCGTCCGCTCATCACGCAAGCCTATCCGGAGGCCGCCGAGCTCGAGATCGAGCGCGCCGCGCTTATCGCGGCCGCTCCGCTGCATATGCGCGGGCGGGATTGGTCCGCGCATCTGGCCAAGGAAATCGAGTACGAGGACCGGCATGGGCGCCTCGCACTCCCCTACCCCGCGCTGCCCGGAGCGCACCAAGCCGACAACGCCGCGCTCGCGGTAGCGATGTTGCGCCACCAGGACTTCGTACCCGTGAGCGCCCGAGCGCTGGCCGAAGGTATCGCCGACGCTCGCTGGCCCGCCCGGCTCCAACGGCTCGGCGAGGGGCCGCTGACCTCGCTCGTTCCCGGCACCGAGGTCTGGCTCGACGGCGGGCACAACCCCGATGCGGGCGCCGCGATCGCGCGGCACTTCGATCGCCCGTTGCACCTCGTCATCGGGATGCTGGCGAGCAAGAACCCGCTGGCGATCGTCGATCCGCTCGGCGATCGCATCGCCGGCATAGCCGTAGTCCCGGTGCCAGGCAGCGAGAGCCATCCAGCCGAGGCATTCGGATCTCGCGCGCGCGCTTACCCTACCGTGGATGACGCACTGCGCAGCGTTCCCGCCGACCGAAAACCCATCCTGATCTGCGGGTCGCTCTACCTCGCCGGCGAAGTGCTGCGCGCCAACGGCGAGATCCCCGACTAAGCCGCTTCGGGGGCTACCACTCCGGAATTGGCCGAGCGCCGTTCGCGCGCCCATTCGAGCAGGCAGAGCACCACTGCGATCCCGCCGATGGCGGTGGTGAAGATGAACACGTCGTAGAAGCCACGCTCCTCGATCGCCTGCCCCAGCGCACCGCGTCCGAGAGTGCCGACAAGCAGGGTCAGGGAGGACAACAGCGCGTACTGCACCGCGCTGTAGCCCTTGGCGACGATCGACGAGAGCCACGCAACAAACGCCGCCCCGGCGATGCCGACGGCGAGGTTCTCGGCGCCGATCGTGATGATCAGCTTCGCAAGCTCGGGCCGTGCGCCGAAGCTCTCCACCATGGCGGTCAAGCCCACGCCGTCGCTTACCGCGCCCATCGTATGCCCGCCCGCCGCGAGGTCCGCGTAGAGGAGGTTGGTTAGCGAGGCGAGCACAGCACCCAGAGTGAGTGTCGCCATCCGGCCGATCGTGGTGAGCAGCGTGCCGCCGATAGCGAGCCCCGCGACGATCGCCCCCACGCCGATGAACTTGGAAGCCAGCGCCACCTCGTCGTTGGTGTACTTCAACTCACCGAGATAGAATGGGTAAGCGAACGTGCCCCAGATCGCGTCGCAGATGCGGTAGGTGAGCACCAGCGCGAGGATCAGTACCAGCGACCAGCCGAGCCGGCCGACGAACTCGACCAACGGGAGAACCAGCGCGCGGTAGAGATGGTCGGCGACCACTGCACCGCCAGTGGCGACCGGAACGTCCTCCTGCAAAAGCAGGTCGGGGTTGCGTTGCTTGCCGACCAGCCAGCCGGCGATCAGCGCGGGAAGAACGATGGTCGCGATGACGATCAGCGGCCCGGCGGTAGCGGTGAACGCGGTCGGGTCGGGCCGGTCGTCGGGCGCAGCGGTCATCGACATGACCATGAACACGATCACGGTGGTGAGCGCGGCGGCCCACAGCGTTCCGATCGCCAGCAACGCCTGCATGCGGACCTTCGGCGATAGCTGACCCTTGCGGCGCAACTCCAGCATCGCGTCCTGTTGCTCCGCCGTAGGCGCAACGACGTCGGCGTCGGGCGCGAACAGGCCAGCGATACCGATCGCCAGCAGGATTCCGCCCATCAGCAGGTAGGTCTGCGGCCAGCCGATCCGCGCTGCCAGGATCAATGCCAGCGCGCCGCCCACCAGCGACGAGAGGCGAAAGCCCATTTGGTAGACGGTCGACAAGATGTCGAGGGGCGCATCGTCGTCGGCGATGTCGATACGCCAGGCGTTGATGGCGATGTCCTGCGTGGCGCTGGCGAAGGCGCCGATCGCCGCCAGCAGGCTGAACAGCCCGAGGGCGCTGCGCGGGTCGAGCAGGCTCATGACCACCAGCACGCCGCCCAGGACCAGCTGAGCCGGGACGATCCACTGCTTGCGCTTGCCGAGCTTGCGGAAGAACGGGATGTCGATCCGGTCGACCAGCGGCGACCACAGGAACTGGAAGGCGTAGGAAAGCCCGATCAGGCTGAACACGCCCATGGTCTCGAGATCGACCTCGGCCTCGGTCAGCCAGGCATAGAGCGTGCCGAGAAACAGCGCGAAGGGCAGGCCGCTGGCAAAGCCGAACAGCGCCATGAATCCGACTTTGCGGTTGCCCAATGCGCGCACGAGCGTGCGGAACCCCGGTTTCTTCGCAGCGGCTTCGGCCATTCCCTAGCGTCCTTCCCGATATCGTTGTTTCGTGCGACAATTAGCGCCGGCAGAGGAATAGGGAAGATGGCCATGAACGAGGCCGTAACCGCGCCGGGGAAAAGCCCCACCGCCGGCCAGCTCGCGCTCGCCGAGGCCCTCGCGCGCGGCGAGACGCGGCCCGCGAGCGGGATTACGCAGGTTCCCGCATCGGTTTACACCGACCCAGACCATTTCGCGCGCGAGAAGGCAGCGCTTTTCGATCGACTGCCGCAGGTGCTCTGCCCCAGCGCGCTCCTGCCCGAACCGGGCATGGCGGTGCCGCACGACCTGACCGGCAAGCCGCTGCTCGTCACTCGCGACAAGGCGGGCGCAGCCCACGTGTTCCTCAATGTGTGCCGTCATCGCGGCACGCGGCTGGTCGAAGGTACCGAGGCGGAGTGCGCCGCGCGTCTGGTGTGCCCCTACCACGCTTGGACCTATCGGCTCGACGGCGCGCTTCTCGCGTTGCCGCGGCCCGATGCGTTTCCGGGCCTCGACAAAGCCGATTACCATCTCGTCGAGCTGCCGAGTTGCGAGGCAGGCGGGCTGATCTGGTATTCTCCGAAAGACGAAGCAGACTTCACACTCGCCCGCACGCTGGGCGAGGACATGGACGCGTTCGGGGCGGCCGACCACTTCCACTTTCGCCGCAAGACGCACGAGGTACGTGGAAACTGGAAGCTGATCATGGACGCGTTCCTTGAAAGCTACCACGTCACCCGCCTCCACGCGAAGACGATCGGGCCGTTCTTCAAGGATGGGGTGACCAGCGGCGACATGATCGGGCCGCACGCCCGAAGTGCCGTTGGCCGAGTGGACGAACTCGACGGGATCGACCTCACCGACATGGCCGCGCTGCGTCGCCGGGTGACGTTCGCCTACCAGCTACTCCCCGCGACGGTGATCATCCCCAGCCCCGACTACATCAACGTGATGGCGCTGTGGCCCACCTCGCACGACCGCACGCTGGTCGAGGATTTCATGCTGATCCCTGAGCCTCCCGCCACCGACAAGGCGCGCGACCACTGGGAACGGAGTTGGGCGCTGCTCGACGGCGGGGTGTTCGCGGCCGAGGACTTCCGCGCCGCCGAGCTCGGCCAACAGGGTCTCTCGACCGGCGCGGTTCCGCACTTGACGCTGGGCACCCTCGAAGGCGGCATCCAGCGCTTCCACCAGACCGTCAGCGAGGCGTTGCGCGCGGCGAACTGAAAGCCTAGTCGCCCCGCCATGCCCGATAGCCCACGACCCGAAGGCGAACGCATCGCCAAGCTGCTCGCGCGCGCGGGCGTCGCCAGCCGGCGCGAGGTCGAGCGGATGATCGCCGAGGGCCGCGTGTCGATTGCGGGCAAAGTGCTCGACACGCCGGCAACGATCCTGCCCGATCTCAAGGGCGTCACCGTCGACGGCAAGCCGGTCGAACGCGCCGAGCCCACGCGGGTGTTCGCGTTTCACAAGCCGGCGGGTCTGATCACCGCCGAGCGCGACTTCTCGGGCCGGCCGACGATCTACACCGCGCTGCGCAACGCCATGCCGCGCAATGCCCCCCGGGTGATGCCGATCGGGCGGCTCGATCTCAATACCGAGGGCCTGCTCCTCCTCACCAACGACGGCGGCCTGAAGCGTGCGCTCGAGCTGCCATCGTCCAACGTGCCCCGCACGTATCGCGCCCGCACTTTCGGCGATGTCAGCCAGGCGGATCTCGACGAGCTGATCGAAGGCGTCGAAATCGACGGCGTGCGCTACGGCAAGATCGAAGCCGACCTCGAGCGCGGTGCCGGGCGCAACCGGTGGATCCTGCTCACCTTGACCGAGGGGAAGAACCGCGAGGTGCGGCGCGTGCTGGAACATCTCGGGCTCCAGGTCAGCCGCCTGCTGCGCGTCGGCTACGGCCCGTTCAATCTCGGTGACCTGCCGCGCGGCACGGTTGCCGAAATTCCGCAAGTGCAGGTCGAGAGGCTGCGCAAGAGCCTCAAGGCATGAGGATAATCGCCGGCGAATGGCGCGGCCGCAAGCTCGTCGCGCCCAAGGGAGAGGCAACGCGGCCCACGGCCGACCGGACGCGCGAAACCCTGTTCAACATGCTCACGAGCCGGGTCGGCAGCTTGGAGGGGCTGGCGGTCGCCGATCTCTTCGCCGGGTCGGGAGCCCTCGGCCTGGAAGCGCTGTCGCGCGGCGCGGCATCGTGCCTGTTCGCCGACAGCGACAAGAGCGCGCTCGATGCGATCCGCGCCAACATTTCGGCGTTCGGCGCGCGCGGCCGGGCTGATGTGCGCGCCGGGTCGGTGATGGCGCTCGGCGCGGTGGGGACCCCCTTCGACCTCATCCTGCTCGACCCGCCATACGGCACCGGCGCGGCGGCGGTTGCCTGCGACCGATTACTGCGATTGGGCTGGATCGGCCCCGCGACCTGGATCGCAGCCGAAACGGGAAGCAAGGAGGCGGTCGAAGTGGACCGGCTGACCGTCGATGCGGAGAGGAAGGTCGGCAAAGCCAAGCTCACCCTGCTTCGCCTCGCTAGCTAGGCGACACGGTGCCCAGATGGGCAAAGGGCGCCCCTCGCAGAGCGCCCCTCCCCGTTTCTGCGACCCGGACGGATTACTTCTGCGGCTTCTTGCCCGGGATCTCGCTGGCCGGCCGTCCCGGCCAGTAGTTGAGCGGACGGTTGCCGTAGTTCTTGCCCGCTTCACGCGGGTTAATGCAGCTGTCGGTCACGGTCGCGCTGCACAGCGGATATTCGCCCGCCGTCGCCGCTGGGGTGGTCTGAGTGACTGCGTTGCTGACCATCTGCGGGTCGCGGCCGGCGACGGCATTCGCGGCCGCCGCTGTGGTAGCAACTTGCGCGGTAGCCGAGGCATTGGCCGACGGGAGGCTCGCCATCTGCTTTGCGATCGATTCCCAAGCAGCGACGCGCGCCTCTGGGGCCATCGCGTAGAGTCGAGTGCGTTGCTCGTCGTTTAGCATCCACCAGCCTTCCTGCTGGGTGGGCGTGAGCGTCCAGTAATATACTTTGAAGTCGTTCGACCATGCGTCGTAGCCTGAGCGTCGCTCGAGCGGCCACGCGTCGTAGACTGGTTTCTGCGTCGGGGTCAGCACATACACGTCGCCGTCAGCGGCGACGGCGAGTTCCTGTGCTCCGGCCGGAATGGCCAGCGCCAGCGCGGCGGCGCCGGCGAAAATCAGCTTGTTCATCGGTTCTCTCCTGATGGGGTGTCCCTTTGACTACGCACTAAACATTCCGCAGGTTCCGACGGCGGGTTGCGCCCACGGGCGATGTTCCCTAGCTGTTCGCATCCCCATGACGTCCGATCCCGCCATCCCTGCGCCTCCCGCCGACGAACAAGTTCCGGCCTATGCGCAAGGACTTAACGCGCCACAGCGCGAGGCAGTTCTGACCACCGAGGGCCCCGTGCTTATGTTAGCCGGCGCGGGTACCGGAAAGACTGCGGCGCTCACCGCAAGACTCGCCCACCTCGTCGCGACGCGGCGAGCTTGGCCCAGCGAGATCCTCTGTGTCACCTTCACCAACAAGGCCGCCCGCGAGATGCGCGAGCGTGTCGGGCGGCACATCGGCCCAGCGGTCGAGGGAATGCCCTGGCTCGGCACGTTCCACTCGATCGGCGCCAAGATGCTGCGCCGCCACGCCGAGCTCGTCGGACTGCAATCGAACTACACGATCATCGACACCGACGATCAGCTACGCCTTCTGAAGACGCTGATCGTCGCCGAAGGCCTCGACGAAAAGCGCTGGCCCGCGCGCCAGCTCGCTGGGCTACTCGACCGGTGGAAGAACCGCGGGCTCAATCCGCAGGACCTCGATGCGATCGAGAACGAAGCCTACGCTAACGGCAAGGGGCAGCAATTCTACCGGCTCTACCAGGACCGGCTGAAGGCATTGAACGCCTGCGACTTCGGCGACCTGCTGCTCCACATGCTCAACGTGTTCCGCAGCAACCGCGAGGTGCTCCAGCACTACCAGCAGCGCTTCAAGTACATCCTCGTCGACGAATACCAGGACACCAACCAGGTCCAGTACCTATGGCTCCGCCTGCTCGCGCAGGAGCGCAAGAACATCTGCGTGGTGGGGGACGACGACCAGTCGATCTACTCGTGGCGCGGTGCTGAGGTCGCCAACATCCTCAAGTTCGAGAAGGATTTCCCCGGCGCGGCGGTGATCAAGCTCGAACAGAACTACCGCTCGACCCCGCACATCCTCGCTGCCGCCTCGGGCCTCATCAACGCCAACAGCGAACGGCTCGGCAAGACGCTGTGGACCGAGGTTCCCGCGGGCGAAAAGGTTCGCGTGATCGGCGTCTGGGACGGGCCCGAGGAAGCGCGCCGCGTCGGCGAGGAGATCGAGCGGCTCGAGCGCGAGGGCGCGGGCCTAGACCAGGTCGCCATCCTCGTTCGCGCGCAATACCAGACGCGCGAGTTCGAGGACCGCTTCATCCAGATCGGCCTCAATTACCGCATCATCGGCGGCTTCCGCTTCTACGAGCGCACCGAGATCCGCGATGCCCTTGCCTACCTGCGGGTGATCGCCAGCCCGTCCGACGACCTCGCGTTCGAGCGTATCTACAACCAGCCCAAGCGTGGCCTCGGCGCCAAGACGCTCGAGCAGATGCACCGCCACGCCCGCGCCACCGGGATGCCGCTTGCCGCCGCTTCGCTCCAGCTCGCGGACTCCGACGAGCTGCCACCCCGCGCGCGCGGCACGATCGCGCAGCTGATGGGCCAGTTCCTTCGCTGGCGGGACATGGCCGAGACCACCGCGTCCGCCGAGCTCATCCGCCTGGTGCTCGCCGAGAGCGGCTACGAGGCGATGCTCAAAGCGGAAAAGAGCGCCGAGGCCGCCGGGCGACTCGAAAACCTCTCCGAGCTGGCCCGCGCGATGGAGGAATACGACACCCTCGGCGATTTCCTCGAGCACGTCGCGCTGGTAATGGACAATGACCGCAACGACGGGGGCGAGAAGGTCACCATCATGACCATCCACGCGGCCAAAGGCCTCGAGTTCGACCACCTCTTCCTCCCCGGCTGGGAGGAAGGCGTCTTCCCCAGCCAGCGCGCGCTCGACGAGGGCGGCCTCGCCTCGCTCGAGGAAGAGCGTCGCCTAGCCTACGTCGCGATCACCCGCGCGCGGCGGCGCTGCACGATCCTCCACGCCGCCAACCGCCGCATCTATGGGCAGTGGACCAGCTCGATCCCGAGTCGCTTCGTCGGAGAGCTGCCCGCCGACAACATCTCGGAAGAAACCACGCTCACCGGCGGCGCTTCGCTGTGGCGCGCGCAGATGAGCGAGCACGACGACCCATTCGCCCACCTCGCGCGGGCGCAGCCCGCGCGCACCCTGACGCGCGGTCCGGGGTGGCAGAGGGCTCTGACCACCGGCTACGACGCCACACCCCATCGGGTGAAGGAGAATATCCGCAGCGCCGCCAGCTTCGCCGCCAAGCCGCGCGGCGACATCGCGGTCGGCCAGCGGGTGTTCCACGACAAGTTCGGCTATGGGGAGGTGGTCGACCAGGAAGGTAACAAGCTCGAGATCGAGTTCGAGCAGGCTGGCCGTAAGCGGGTCATCGACAGCTTCGTGTCTGTCGCCTGAGCCGCCGACCTCGCTTCGACGCAAAGGACTAATTTCAGGCGAAATCGGTGGAACCGAGGGTGTTCCTCCGCGTTCCTCCGTGATGTCGAAGACTATTCTGATCGTGGAAGATGAGTTCCTCGTCGCACTTGAGATGCAATGCATCCTCGAGGACGAGGGCTACGACGTGTTGGGGATCGCCGCCGATCTCGAAGGCGCGCTCGCCTACACGAACCGCAACATAGATCTCGCTCTGGTTGATCTCAACTTGCGCGACGGGCTCACCGGGCCCGAGATCGGCGAGCGCCTCGCCAAGGAGCATGACGCTGCGGTGCTATTCGTCACTGCCAACCCGCGTCTCCTCGGCAAGGGCATTTCCGGCACGATCGGGGTAATCACCAAGCCTACCGATGAAAACGTGCTCTTGTCGGCCGTGCGGTACGGTCTTCGCCGAAAGGTGGGCGACTCTGTCGAAGCGCCGCCGTTTATCCGCTGCTTCGGCTGATCAGCCGCGGCTGACCCGGTCGGCCGCGACTTCCACGCGGACCCGCAGGCCTTCCGGCGCCCACGTTCGCTCGATCTTCCCGCCGAGCTGATCGGTGATGCTGAGATCGGTCAATCGCGCACCGAACCCCTTGTAGCTGGGCTCCCCGTCGATCGGCGGGCCGCCAAGTTCTTCCCAAGTGACCACGACCTTCCCGGCGTGATTGTCGATCCGTATGCGGACCGTTCCCTCGGGCGCGGACAGGGCACCGTACTTGGAAGAGTTCGTCGCGAGTTCGTGAAAGACGAGCCCGATCGGCGTGGCCCCGCGATCGTCTACCGCGATATCGTCGCCCTCGATCGTAAGGCGCCCCTCGTCGAGCGCGGGATAGGGCTTCAGCAATCGCGTCAAGAGTTCGATCAGCGTTCGTGGCCCATCGTGCGGCGTGCTTTCCTCGCTGTGCGGGCGGACGTAGTCGTGCGCCCGGCCCAGCGCGGCAACGCGGGCCTGCAATTGGCGCGCAAACTCTTTCATGTCGGGAAACTGGCGCGCCGAGAGGCCGATCAAGCCGTTCAGCACGGCGAAGATGTTCTTGATCCGGTGGCTGAGTTCGCGGCTGAGAATCTCGTTCTGCTGCGCGGTTTCCTTGTGCTCGTGGATGTCGGTGCAGGTGCCGACCCAGCGGATGATCCGGCCGCCCTCACCCCGCACCGGCAACGCACGACCGAGCGTCCAGCGATACTGGCCGGAATGATGGCGCAGGCGGTACTCGATCTCGTAGGGGTCGCCCGTCGCGAGGCTATGGCGCCACACCGCCCAGGCTCGTTCCTGGTCATCGGGGTGGAACATGTCGTTCCAGCCCTCGCCGTCGGTCGAACCCTCGGGCATCCCGGTGAACGAGTACCACTGGGCGTTGTAGTAATCGTGAGCGCCGTCGGGCAGCGTCGACCAGACCATCTGCGGCATGGCGTCGGCGAGTTCCCGGAAGGTAATCTGGCCAGCGGTCTGACCGGTCTGATCGGCGATCGAAGTGTCCACGGGCCCCTTTCTGTAAGCTCACCATCCGAGCCCGCGCGCGGCTTAACCCAGCGTTGCTTGCCAATAATTAGACTTCAGTTCGAACGCAGCAACGGGAAAATTCCTGGTTGGTTTCCCGACGATCGGTCGACCCCCGAAAGGTTCCGCTTTCCGTCTCTAGCATGCAACCGCCGATAATCACCAAATGACGCGGAACTGCCTGCAATAACCGTCGTTTACGCGTCAATGCCCGGCCTCGCACTTGCCTTGCTCCAGCTTGCCACAACGCAAACCGGCACCTTTCCACATGACATCGAAGTATCCGCTCGCGCGCGCGCACGTGAAGCCGCGGTGCGGCAACAAGGTCGGGCTTCGCTGGCACTTAGTGTATCGCCCGGCGTTGCGCCACCTGTCGAGGTCGAGCGCTCCGCGCCGGCCGGAGCCCAAAACTATCGAAATCTCACGATCACGGTCCGCGGGGCCGTCCGCATCGCGGATCCGTTCGTGCCGCCCAATACCACGCAACAGGGGAATACAGATGAAGCCACTCCGCCCTAGCATTGTCGCTACCGCATTCGTTTCCGCGGCTCTGCTGGCCCAGCCCGCCGCGGCGCAGAACCGAGCGCGCACGCAAGCAAGCGGTAGCAGCCCGGCGGTGGCGATTCTCACCGCGGTCCCGGCCGATCAGCAACCGGACGTAGTGCTCGACATTCCCAACCTGTCGGTGGAATCGATCACGCTCGAAGTCCAAGGGCTCGAGGCCCACGTGGCGCTCGACGCGAGGCTTGCCAGCCTGCTGCATCTCACCGCGGGCGCGGATGCCAAGCTCGATTCGGTCAAACTCGATATCAAGGGTGTACAGGCCCAAGCCGCGCTGATCGTTCGGCTCGACAACGTTCGAGCGATCATCGAGCGCACCCTGCAGACACTGGACAACAACCCTCAGATTATCACCCAACTGACCGGCACTGTGGACAACGCGGTCAATGCCACCGGCGGCGTGGTGAATAGCACGGTGCGCAACGTCGGCGACCTCACCCAAGGCGTGCTGCGCTCGGGCGCGGTGCTCGACATCGCCCGCACCGGGCTGACCGTGGTCGGCGAGACGGTCAATGCCACGGGCGAAACGGTGCGGCGCCTGCGCGGTGCGGACGGCATCGTTTACGAGGTGGTCACCAACACAGCGGGCCGCATCCTCCGTTCGGCGCGCGTCAGCGGCTGAGCCGCGCGGGGAATCGGAAACCTCACCGCGCCCACTCGTTGACCGGCTGAAGGAGAAGAAGAATGTCGAGTGAAACCGGCAACGCGCAAGGGCGTAAGGAGAACCGCGGCAGCGGCGCGCCGAACCAGGCCGAGCAAGAGATGGAAGGCCGCGACCCGAACAAGTCGAACGCCCGCGACCGCGAAAATCGCAAGGGCGGCGACAACTCCGGGTCACTATAGGTCGCCCTAACCTAGGTTGTTAGCGGAACCGCGCTGCTCGGTCCCGGTTGGCCATCGGAGGGAGGGCCGCGCTGCCCCCGAAATCCCGCTGACGGAGCTGAATAGCCGATGAAGGCCGCGATTAAGACTGCCGAGGGAACCTTCGCGATCGAGGAGGTCGAGGAGCCGGTCCTCCTCACCCGCGACTTCGTGAAGGTCAAGGTCCGGGTGGCGGGCATCTGCGGCACCGACCTGCGGCACTGGCGCCAGCCCGACGAGAAGCTGTGCGGCAAGATCACGGGCCACGAGGTCGCCGGCGAAGTGGTGGCGGTGGGGCAGTCGGTCACCAACGTGAAGCCGGGCGACCGCGTAGTGGTGGAAACCGTAATGGGCGACGGCGTCTGCCCCTACTGCCGCATCCAGCGCTACAACATCTGTGAGCATCTCTACGACGTGCGCATGAAGTACGTCTACCATGCCTACGGCGAGTACCTCGTGGGCCCTTCGGAGAAGATGTACCGCCTGCCCGACAACGTGAGCTTCGACGACGCCACGCTGGTCGACACCCTCGCCGTTTGCCTCCACGCGCAGCATCTTTCCGGTCTGACGATCAACGACAAGATATGCATCATCGGAGCCGGACCGATCGGCCTCGGCCAACTCATGCTCGCGAAGGCCAGCGGTGCCGACGTCATGATCACCGACTTGGTCAACAGCGCGCTCGAACTGGCGAAAGACCTCGGCGCCGACGTTGTCTGCAACCCCGCCGGCGAGGACGTTGTTAAAAAGGCCATGGAGTGGACGGAGGGTCGGGGCGCAGACATCGTCTTCGAATGCGCGGGCGGGGAGGCGATGCCGGTCACTCTACCCCTGGCTACCAAGATGGTGCGGCGGGGCGGCAAAGTGATGATCATCGGCGGCTTCGACGAAGGGGAGACCGCAATCCCGCTCGAATGGCAGCGTATCCAGATGTCCGAGATCCAGCTCGTGCCGACCGCGAGTTTCGCTTATCGCGAGATTTACGCCGAGCAGGGCGAGGTGATCGAGCTTATCTCCAGAGGTAAGCTGCCGGTGAACAAGCTGATTACCCACCACTTCAAACTCGATGAAATCAACCAGGCATTCGACGTCGCACAGGACAAGCAAAACACCGGGGCGGTGTTCGTGGCGATCGAAGTAAGCTGACCGCAGCCGCTAGAGGGCCGACAAACCGAGGAAGCCCGGCACGGGGCCGTTCCACTCGCCCGGTGCCGCTGGAGCGCCGTCATCCACATTCCGGGGAGCAGGAGGCTCGCGCTCGGTCCGCTCGTCGCGGCGCGGGCGCTCTTCGCGCGGGGCGCGCTGCTCACGTGGCTCGCGCGGCGGGCGCGCTTCGCGGCTTTCACGCGGCTCGCGGGCACGGCGCGGGCGTTCCTCGCGCTCCGCCTGCGCCGGCGCGGCTTCCGGTTGTGTTTCGGACGTCGGCTCCGCCGCCTTGAGCTCAACGCGCACGTCGTTCTTGCCGAACACCGGGATGGGCGACTGGGTCAGCTTCTCGACGTTCGAAATCGCCTCGGCGTCGTCCTCCGCCACGAAAGTGAAGGCGCGTCCCTTCGCGCCGGCACGGCCCGTCCTGCCGACACGGTGCACGTAATCGTCGGGATGCCAGGGCGTGTCGAAGTTGAACACGTGGCTCACGCCCTTGATGTCGAGCCCTCGGGCGGCAACGTCCGACGCGACGAGAATGGTGACTTCGCCTTTCTTGAAGCGGTCGAGCTCCTTGATCCGACTCGCCTGATCCATGTCGCCGTGTATCTCGGCGCTCGCGAAGCCGTAGCTCTGCAGGTTCTTGTTAATCTCGCGAACCGTGGTTTTGCGGTTGGCGAAGATGATCGCAGTTTCGACGAGATCGTTGTTGAGGAACCAGCGCAGGGTGTCGCGCTTGTCGCGTGACTTCACGGGAACCTTGAACGCGGTGATGTTCTCGTTGTTCGACGCGCGGCGACCGACCTCGATCCGCTTGGGGTTGTTGAGGAACTTCTTCGCGAGGTTCTCGATCGGCTTGGGCATCGTGGCCGAAAACAGCATCGTCTGGCGGGTTTCTGGCAGCTTCGAGCAGATGAACTCGATGTCGGGGATGAATCCCATGTCGAGCATCCGGTCCGCCTCGTCGATCACCAGCAGCTCGCAACCGTTGAGGAGGATCTTGCCGCGCTCGAACAGGTCCATCAGCCGGCCGGGCGTGGCAATCAGCACGTCGACGCCTTCGCTAAGCGCCTTGAGCTGGTCCCCCATCTGCACGCCGCCGATGAGCAGCGCCATCTTGAGGTTATGGTTGGTGCCGTACTTTTCGAAATTCTCGGCGACCTGCGCCGCGAGCTCGCGCGTGGGCTCGAGGATGAGCGAGCGCGGCATCAGCGCACGGCGGCGGCCGTGGGCGAGCACGTCGATCATCGGCAACACGAAGCTGGCCGTCTTGCCGGTGCCGGTCTGGGCGATACCGACGATGTCTTTCATCATCAGCACCGGCGGGATCGCTTGCGCCTGGATCGGCGTCGGCTCGGTGTAGCCGGCCGCTTCGACCGCCTTGAGCAATTCGGGAGAGAGGCCGAGGTCGGCAAAAGTCATGCGGGTTTCGATGTCCGGGTTAGGCGGGCCTTGGGAAAGCCCGGTTTGAACGAGGAAAGCCCCCTCCCCGTTCCGCGCGCGCCCCTGCGCGCGAGCGCACGAAAAGTCAAGGAATGGCGCGCTCAGTCGTCGACGTTGACGAGCTGGCGGATTTTGCTCACCTCGCAACTGGCGCCCGCGCGGGAATGGAGCTTGTCCCGCTCGATGCACAGCAGCCCATCGCCGGTGCGCTCGAGATAGAAGCCTCTGTAGAAATCGCGCGCCCTGCAGGCCTTTTCGAGACTGGCAGCCACCAGCCGCTGGTCGCGCATGAACAGCAGAAGGCGCCCGCCATCCGGCTGCACGGCCGCAATCCCGGAGACGGGCACGCACTTGCCGATCTTGCGCTCGATCACCCGGGGTGGAGCAGTAAGCGACATCTCCGGCAGCATCGAGGGCCGAATAGCCGGATCGCGGGGCGCGATGCGGATGGTCACCCGCTGCTCGATCCGCACCTGGTTCGCCAGCGGGTCCTCCGTTGGATCAACCATCGTCAGCGCCTCGCCGACGGCGACCGGGGCCGGAGAAGGCTGCGGCAGCAGCTCGGCTTCGTCCGGCACGGTGCGGTCTGCCCCCAGCGTGGGGACCAGCAACGCGAGGGGCGCGAGAAGAGCTAGGGATGGATGCATGGCGTCGGTTGCAGCGCGGATAGCGCATACGCTTGAATAGCGGCTTAATCCGAACGGGAAAGGCCGCAAGCGCTGGTCCCGGCAAGGCGCATCGTGCATCAACCGCGCCCGATGACTGCGCGCGATTCTTTCCTTGGCGAAGCGGCCGACCTGCTGGGCCCGAAGGGTTTCACCACCGATGCCGAGGCGATGTCGCCCTGGCTGACCGACTGGCGAGGCCGTTTCACCGGCCGCGCTCTGGCTATGGCTTCTCCGGCCTCGACGGCCGAGGTCGCCGCGCTCGTAGCCCTGTGCGCGCGCAACCGGGTCCCGATCGTGCCGCAAGGAGGGAACAGCGGCATGTGCGGCGGGGCGACGCCGGATGAAGAAGGCGGAGCCATACTCCTGTCGCTGCGGCGAATGAACGCGGTCCGCTCATTCGTTAGCGAGGCGCGGCAAGTAGTGTGCGAGGCGGGGGTGGTCCTCCAGACACTCCATGAGACCGCACAGGCTGAAGGCTTGCGGTTTCCGCTCACGCTCGGCGGGAAGGGCTCGGCGACCGTCGGCGGGCTCGTCTCGACGAATGCCGGCGGGACCCAGGTGCTGCGCCATGGCTCGATGCGCGCGCAGGTGCTTGGCCTCGAGGCCGTCGTGGCGACCGGCGAGGTATATTCCGCGTTGACGCCGCTCAAGAAGGACAACCGCGGGTTCGATCTCAAGCAGTTGCTGATCGGCTCCGAGGGCACGCTGGGCATCGTCACCGCCGCGACCTTGCGGCTGCTTCCCGCGATCGCGGACCGACAAGTGCTGTGGGTGGGGGTGCCCTCCCTCGAAGCCGCCCGCGCGCTCCTGCTCCACGCCGAGGCAAAAGCCGGGCCGGCCCTCGAGGGCTTCGAAGTGCTCGCGCAGGAGACCCTCGACGATGTGATCGAATACCTGCCGAACGCCCGCCCCCCACTGGAAGAGCGACACGAGTGGCATGCATTGATCGAACTCGTGGCGGACAAGGCTTCGGCCGAGCGGCTGCCGGGAATGGCGGAGGAACTGCTGTCGACCGCGCTCGAGGCGAATCTGCTCGAGGACGCCGCAATCGCCGCCAACGAAACACAGGCCGAGGCGTTCTGGTTGCTGCGCGATTCGATCGCTTCGGCCGAGCGCGCCAAGGGCCCCGCAGTGCAGCACGATATTTCGGTCGCGGTCGAACGGATGCCCGCCTTCGTCAGCGCAGCGGTCGGGCAGATCGAACGAAGCTGGCCTGGCACCAGGGCGATCGCTTTCGGTCATCTTGGCGATGGCAACGTGCACTTCCACGTGATCGCCCCGCCCGGGGCCGAGCCCATCGCTTGGCAGGTGACCGACGGCAAGGCGATCAGCGACGAGGTCTACGGCATCGTCACCGACTGGAACGGTTCGATCAGTGCCGAGCACGGTATCGGGCAATTGAAGCGCGACACGCTGGAACGATTGGGCGACCCGGTTGCGCTGGGAATGATGCGCGCCGTGAAGGACGCGCTGGACCCGCTGGGCATCCTCAACCCAGGGAAACTGCTCGCGCTTGCGCCTGGGAACTCCAGCAACTAAAGCGCGCGCTTCCCGCGCCCGGCTCCGGCCGAAGTGCGACCCAGATCACGCTTAACCGGAGATACCGATGGCCAGCGCGCCGCAACCTACCCTGCCCCTTTTCTATCAGGACCTGATGCCGCTCAACAGCCGCGACCACGCGAAGTGGCGCACCAAGCCGACCGACACGCTCAAGTGGCTGGCCAAAGAGCACGCAGTCCCCCTCACAGCGGAGGAGTTCATCCAGGCGCAGCGCGACTATCCCATTGTCTTCAGCGCCGGCGACAACCCCGTTCCGCTCGCGCTGATGGGCCTTAACGAGGGCGTGAACACCTTCGTCGAGGTAGATGGCAAGCCGATCGGCACTTTCTACGTGCCGGCGTATGCGCGCCGGTATCCGTACATGCTCGCCCGCCTGAACCCGGACGCGGAAGAGCTCTCGCTGTGCTTCGATCCGACCACCGACCTGCTCGGCGCCTTCGACGAAGGTGAAGCGCTGTTCAGCGATGACGGTAAGCCCGCCGGCCCGGTGGAAGCCGCGCTGCAGTTCTGCGAGCAGTTCGAGCAAGCCGGGGCCCGCACCCAGGCGTTCCTGGAAGAGCTCAAGAAGCACGATTTGCTGATGGATGGCGAAGTCGCGATCACGCAGAGCGCGAACCCCGACAAGCCCTACGTCTATCGTGGCTTCCGCATGGTCAACGAAGAGAAGCTTCGCGCGCTCGACGGTGACGTCGTCAAGGAATGGACCGGCAACGGCCTGCTCGCGCTGCTGTTCGCCCATCTCTTCTCCCTCGACCGTATGAGCGTGGTATTCGAACGCCAAATCGCACAGGGCAAGATGCCCGCACCGCAGGCCGAACCCGCCGCCTGAACGCGACAAAATGCCCCTTCCGCACGACCGGATGGGGCTTGAAACCGATTTGTCACGGTCCTACCTTTGCAATACCCGGTTCGCGCTTCCCTCATGGCCGAATCGGGCTGGTGCGCTTCGGTGCACCTCCTCCCTGAACCTTGGCCACCTCGTGCGTTTGCACGAGGTGGCTTTTTCTTACTCGGCCGCGAGCGGTAGCCGACTGCCGCCCATCTGCGCCACTTCGCCGGCCAGCAGGCGGACGAGCCCGGCTAGGGCCCGCACGACCCCGGCGAACCGGCCGCTGGGCTCCGCCAGGCGCGCGTCGAGGTAGGTCGCGCGGCAGACTTCCACCTGTAGCGCATGGATGCCCCGCGCCGGGGCGGCGTGGCGATCGAGTACGTATCCCCCCGCGTAGGGCCGGTTGTGGACCGCCACCCGCCCGTTCGCCTCGAACCAGGCGAACGCGCTCGCGACCAGGTGCGGATTGCAGCTTGCGCCGAAACGGTCGCCGAGCACGAATTCGCCGGGCTGCTCCCCGGCGTGGCGAGCACGCAGGGGCGGCATCGAATGGAGGTCGATAAGTAGCGCAGCTCCCCAGCGATCCCGTATGTCCTCGAGCGCGGCGGCGAGAGCCGCGTGATAGGGCGCGTGGATACCGACGATGCGCGCGTCGAGATCCGCGCGGGTCATGCGGTGCTTCCACACTTCCCCGAGCCCCGGCAGCCGCCGCGGGACGAGGCCCAGGCCACTGCGCGCGCGCCGGTTGGCCAGCGAGTGCCGGGCGCCCTGCGGCGCGCCGTCGATAACCATCGACCAGTCCATGTCGTCCGGTGCCCGGTTGAGGTCGAGCATTGCGCGCGGCGCATGGGCGACCAGCACGCCAGCCCCCGTCTGTTCGGCGATCGCATCGGCCATGGCGTCGCAGTGGCGGTCTTCCAGCCGCAACTGGGCGTACGGCGCATCGCGCATTCGGCCGAGCAGTTCCGGCGGGTAGGCGCGCCCGCCGTGCGGCGCCGCGATCAGCACCGGCACAGGAGTGCCCGGCGGCCGGCGGATAGTGAAGGCCGCCGCCCGGCTTCCGGGGATTTCACCGCCTGGCTCGCCCTCGATCAACCCTGTCGTCATGGACGCCAGAGTAACCATGCAGTCCCTTGTGTCAAAGCAGGTCGCGGCGAACAACGCGAAAGATTTCTTAAGCGCCTTGCGCTATGGGAATGGGATGAACGAGCACCAACCGATCCGCATTCTCCTCGCCGAAGACGAGGAAGCCATGCGCACCTATCTCGCGCGCGCGCTCGAGAATGCCGGCTACAGCGTGGCAGCGGTCGACCGGGGCACGGCGGCGGTGCCGCTGCTGGAATCCGAGCACTTTGATCTTTTACTGTCGGACATCGTCATGCCGGAGATGGACGGGATCGAGCTCGCCCAGCGCTGCAACGAGGTGAGCCCAACCACGAAGGTCATGTTCATCACAGGGTTCGCCGCGGTCACACTAAAGGCGAGCCGCGAGCAACCCCGCGCCAAGGTCCTGTCCAAGCCTTTCCATCTCAAGGACTTGGTGATGGAAGTCGACCGTATGTTTCACTCGGAAGCGGCAGCCCGCGTCTGAGGCTCTTGCCTAGCGGCAACGCGCTCGCTAGATGCGCGTCCGCTCGATGGTGTGGGCGTATAGCTCAGTGGTAGAGCACTATGTTGACATCGTAGGGGTCGCAAGTTCAATCCTTGCTACGCCCACCATCGAAAGGCCCCGCTAGGCGGGGCCTTTTTCGTTTGCGGCCGCTCCCTTGCACCCCCGCCGCGCCCTGCTAAAGCGCGCCCAACTCAAAGACACAGCAGGACCAAAATGGCGAAGATCAAGGTAGCGAACCCCGTCGTCGAGATGGACGGCGACGAGATGACCCGCATCATCTGGCAGTGGATCCGCGAACGGCTGATCCTGCCCTACCTCGACATCGACCTGAAGTATTACGACCTCTCGGTCGAGAAACGCGACGAGACCGACGACCAGATCACGATCGATTCAGCCGAAGCGACCAAGAAGTACGGCGTGGCCGTGAAGTGCGCGACCATCACGCCCGACGAGGCGCGGGTCGAGGAATTCAAGCTAAAGTCGATGTGGAAGAGCCCCAACGGGACGATCCGCAACATCCTCGGCGGCACGATCTTCCGCGAGCCGATCGTGATCCAGAACGTGCCGCGGCTGATCCCCGGCTGGACCGATCCGATCGTGGTGGGCCGTCATGCATTCGGCGACCAGTACCGCGCGACCGACTTCGTGGTGCCCGGCCCCGGCAAGCTGCGGCTGGTGTTCGAAGGGGCCGACGGCCAGGTGATCGACCGCGAGGTGTTCAACTTCAACGGCGGCGGCGTCGCGATGGCGATGTACAACCTCGACGATTCGATCCGGGACTTCGCCCGCTCGTCGTTCAACTATGGCCTCAACCTCGGTTGGCCGGTTTATCTCAGCACCAAGAACACCATCCTCAAGGCCTACGACGGGCGCTTCAAGGACCTGTTCCAGGAAGTGTTCGACCGCGAAGGCTTCGCGCAGAAGTTCAAGGACGCCGGCATCGTCTACGAGCACCGCCTGATCGACGACATGGTGGCATCGGCGCTCAAGTGGTCGGGCAAGTTCGTCTGGGCGTGCAAGAACTACGACGGTGACGTGCAGTCGGACCAGGTGGCCCAGGGCTTCGGGTCGCTCGGCCTGATGACTTCGGTGCTGCTGACGCCCGACGGCAAGACCGTCGAGGCCGAAGCCGCGCACGGCACCGTCACCCGCCACTACCGCCAGCACCAGCAGGGCAAGGCGACCAGCACCAATCCCATCGCCAGCATCTTCGCCTGGACCCGGGGGCTTTACTACCGCGGCAAGTTCGACGGGACGCCCGAAGTGCAGAAGTTCGCCGAAACGCTTGAGCGGGTGTGCATCGAAACCGTCGAAAGCGGCAAGATGACCAAGGACTTGGCGCTTCTTATCGGGCCCGAGCAGGCGTGGATGACCACCGAGCAGTTCTTCGAGGCGATCGTAGAGAACCTCGAGAAGGAAATGGCCGCGTCGGCCTGAGCTAGGCGTTCCCGGCGACAGGGGAGCGGACGTGCTCCTGCCGCACACCGTGGCCGATGAACCAGCCGGGAATGCGGCGCAGCAGTGGGTAGCGGTCGAGCAACCGCATCGGTAGCGGCGGCTTCTCGGGCAAAGAGCGAACGCCTGAAATCACCGGCGTCAGCAGGCTTTCGTGAACCGTTCGCTGGGCGGACTGGATCAATCGCGTCGGGAATAGCCGTCGCCGCTGCACCTTAGGCAGCAGGCTATCGACCGAATCTCCGCGGGCCAGCGGCGCCCCGAGCAGGTTGGCGGTGGCGATTGCGTCCTGAACGGCCAAATTGATCCCAATGCCACCAACTGGGCTCATCGCATGCGCCGCGTCGCCGATGGCCAGCAATCCCGGTCGGCTCCATTCGGTCAATCGGTCGAGTGAAACCGACAGGAGAAAAACGCGCTCCCAGTCGGGCAGCGCCCCGGCCAAATCGGCCAAGTCGGGGCCGGCCGCGCGGATGTCTTCGCGGAAAGCTTCGATGCCGCGCGCTTTGATCGCATCCGCCCCGCCCTTCGAGATGACAAACGCGCACTGCCAATAATCTTCGCGATCGATCATCACGAGGAGCCGGTTTCCCACAACACTTCCGCGCAAAGCGGTTCCGCGAGCCGCTTTCGGCACCGCGAACCAGAACACGTCGATCGGAACACCGAGCCTTTCGAGCGGAAGCACTTGGCGGGCGATCGAATCCCGGCCGTCGCAGGCGACCACGACCCGGCCAGCGCAGATTTCCTCGCCCGACCGCAATAGAACGCCTGCGACCCGCCCATCCGCCTCCACGAACCGCTCAACCGACGCCTCCATTCGCAACCCGAAGCAAGGATACTTCGCCGCTTCATCGCGAACGAAATCGAGGAACTCCCATTGCGGCATCATGGCGATGAACGGGGCCGGCATCCTGAGGTGGGAAAGGTCGCCTAACGTCATCGGCCAGCCGTTCCAGTTGATCTCGGCGCGATCGATCCGGTTGTGCGGGCGCTGCAAGAACCGCTCGAGCAGGCCCAGTTCGTCGAGTGCCTGCATTGTCGAGGGGTGGACCGTATCCCCGCGGAAGTCGCGAAAAAAGTCGGCATGCTTCTCGAGCACGAGCGTTCGGACCCCGGCGCGGGCCAGAAGCAGCCCGGTCATCATGCCCGCAGGGCCCCCGCCGACGATGATCACGTCCGGCTCCATCAGGTTAGGCATAGCCGATTTCACTGCCCCGCAGGACATTTGATTTTCCTACAGGGCTCAGAACGGGTTAGCAGGGCGGCATGAGCCCGCTGCCCTCCCCCATGCTTGTCTTCGGCCTGCACACCGCAGATTCGAAATGTCACTCCAAAACGGCTTCAAGCGTGCGTTTTACGGATGAGGGAAGCCCTTCGGAAGTTTTTCGCGAAGCCGGGGTCGGTGTGCCATCCGGGCAGGTCTTTCGCGGATGACCGAAGGCCTGACCCAGTCGACAATGCTGTCCGATGGGCTCGTGATTCTCGGCGCGGCGGGGATCGTGATTCCGGTGTTCCACCGATTTCGCATCACGCCGGTCATCGGCTTCATCCTGATCGGGATTCTGGTGGGCCCGTTCGGGCTCGGCCGGCTCGTTGCCGAGCAGCCATGGCTCTATCACGTGACCATCACCGAGCCCGAGGCGCTCGAGCCTTTTGCCGAATTCGGAATCGTGCTGCTGTTGTTCACGATCGGCCTCGAGCTATCGTTCAACCGGCTGTGGACCATGCGCCGGCTGGTGTTCGGTCTCGGCGCGCTGGAAATGATCATTGGCGGCGCGCTGCTCGCGACGGCCCTCGCGGTGATGGGAGAAGGCTGGACCGCGGCTCTGGCGCTCGGTTTTGCCCTCGCCCTCTCGTCGACGGCGATCGTCTTGCCGATCTCGGGCACCACGAGCCCCGTCGGGCGCGCCGCGCTCTCGATGTTGTTGTTCGAGGACATTGCGATCGTCCCCATCATCTTCGTGCTCGGCGCGCTGGCGCCTTATGCCCGAAGCGAAGGACTCGACGGACTGTTCAGCACAGTCTGGCAAGGGCTCGCCGTCGTGGTCGCGCTGCTGGTCATCGGCCGGCTCGCGCTGCCTCGCCTTTTCAGCCAGGCGGCCCGCACCAAGAGCCCCGAACTGTTCCTCGCCGCCAGCCTGCTGGTGGTGATCGGCGCCTCGCTCGCCACCGCCGCGGTTGGCCTGTCGCCCATCGTCGGCGCGCTCATCGCCGGTCTGCTGATCGCCGAGACGGAGTACCAGGGCGAGGTCGAGGGGATCATCGAGCCGTTCAAGGGTCTCGCCTTGGGCATATTCCTCATCACCGTCGGCATGAGCGTCGACCTCGCGATGATCTGGGCCAACCTCTGGGCGATTGGCCTGGCGGTGGTCGGCGTGCTCGTGACCAAGGCCATCGTGACCGGGGTGCTCCTGCGGATGATGGGCGCCCGGCGCGGCACCGCGGCGGAGACCGGCCTGTTGATGGCCTCGCCGAGCGAGACCACCCTGATCGTCCTCTCGGCGGCGACCGCGGCGCTGGTGATCGATCGCGAAACCGCGCAGTTCTGGCAGATCGTCACCGCCATCGGCCTGACGGTTACACCCCTGCTCGCACGGCTGGGTGCACTCGTCGCCCGCCGGGTCGAGCCGATGCCCCCGTTCGAGGACGACCTCGGCGAGGCGCGGGCGATCATTGTGGGAGCCGGCCGCGTCGGGCAACTCGTCGCCGATATGCTCACGGTGCACGGCATTCCCTACGTCGCAATCGACAGCGATGCGGACCTCATCGAACGCACCCGCCGCAAGGGTTATCGCGCGACTTTCGGGGACGCCGCCCGCGGCAACACACTCGACCGGATGGGGATAGACCGTGCTCCGGCGGTCATCCTGACGATGGACGAGCCCGTGCTGGCGCAACGCCTGACCGGCAAGCTGCGCAGGGCCTATCCCGATCTGCCCATAATCGCCCGGGCCCGCGATCTGGCGCACGCTTCGGCGCTATACCGCGCCGGCGCCAGCCACGCGGTGCCGGAAACCCTCGAAAGCTCGCTGCAACTGAGCGAAGCGGTGTTGGTCGACCTGGGTCTGCCGATGGGCCCGGTGATCGCCTCGATCCACGAAAAGCGCGACGAATTCCGCGAACAGATCCGCAGCGACGCGGAGCTCTCGCATACGCCCAAGTTGCGTACCGGTGCGTTCGACCGGGGATAGATTGACGCTCCGAGCCGTTGACCGGGCAGAGGAGACGAAGACTATGACCAAGCCGAACCAGCCCGAAGACCAGTCGCCGGCGCAGCAGGCCGGGGAAGAGAACGGACGGATCAAGAAGCCGCAGCGCAGCGAACGAGAGATGGTCGATCTGGCCCGCGGCAGCGAAGTGGAAACGCGCGCGGCAGCGAGCCGGCGCAGCTGAGGCCCGCGTCGCCGGAACGGTCCGTTCGTTCAGGCGGCCGGTACGCTCGCCAGCGCGGTGCGAACCGCGGCGATAGCGTCGGCCGCCCTGCTGCCGTCAGGCCCCCCGCCCTGGGCCATGTCGGGTCGGCCGCCGCCGCCCTGCCCGCCGAGTGCCGCTACTCCGGCACGGACAAGCGAGACCGCGTCGTAGCGGCCGACTAGATCGTCGGTCACCGCCACCGCGATCGCCGCGCGACCGTCGTTGACCGCCACGATGGCCGCGACGCCCGTGCCCAAGCGCGACTTGGCTTCGTCGAGAAGGCCCCGCAGCGCCTTTGCCTCAAGGCCATCCAGCACCTGGCCGGAGAACTTCACCCCGCCCACGTCCTCGTCGGCCGCGGCCGCCTTGGGACCGCCCGCACCCAGCGCGAGGGCCTTCCTCGCTTCGGCCAGCTCGCGCTCGAGCCGCTTGCGTTCATCAAGCAGCGCCGCAAGTCGGGCGGGGACGTCCTCGGGAGCCGCGCGGACCGCAGCCGCGGCCTCCTTCAGCGCGTCTTCGCGGTGGACCAGCCACTGCCGCGCCGCCTCGCCGGTTAGCGCCTCGATCCGGCGCACGCCCGAGCTCACCGCGCTTTCCGACACGATGCGCAGAATGCCGATATCGCCGGTGGCGCGAACGTGCGTGCCGCCGCACAGTTCTACCGAGTAAGTGTCGCGGCCCATGCTGAGCACACGCACCTCGTCGCCATACTTCTCGCCGAACAGCGCCATCGCGCCCGCGGCGATCGCGTCGTCGGGGCTCATCAGGCGGGTCGTGACCGGCTCGTTCGCGCGGATCTCGGCGTTCACTTCGGCTTCGACCGCGGCGATGTCTTCCGCCGTCAACGGTTTAGGGTGGGAGAAGTCGAAGCGGAACCGGTCGTCGGCGACCAGCGAGCCCTTCTGCGTCACGTGTTCCCCCAGCCGGCGGCGCAGCGCGGCATGAAGCAAGTGCGTGGCCGAGTGGTTGGCACGGATACGGTCGCGGCGGTCGGCGTCCACCCACAAGTGCACCGTATCGCCCACCGCTATGGTGCCGGCTTCGATCCGGCCACGGTGCGCATGGAGCCGCCCGAGCGGCTTCGAGGTATCCTCGACCGCAATCTTGAGCCCCCCCGGGGTGCTAATGGTGCCGGCGTCTCCGCTTTGGCCGCCGCTTTCGCCATAGAACGGGGTCTGGTTGGTGAGGACCACGATCTCCGCACCGGCGTCGGCGCGGTCGACTTCCTTGCCATCTTGCACGATGGCGGTGACCCGGCCCTCGCCTTCGGTGGAGGTGTATCCGGTGAACTCGGTGCCGCCCTCTCGCTCGGCGATGTCGAACCACAACTCGCCGTCAGCCGCCGAGCCGCTGCCCTTCCACGCGGCCCGCGCCGCGGCTTTCTGCCGCGCCATCGCGGCATCGAACCCGGCGCGATCGACCGCGATACCGCGACTCCGAAGTGCGTCCTCGGTCAGGTCGTAAGGGAAGCCGAACGTGTCATAGAGCTTGAAGGCGGTCGCGCCGTCGAGCTCACCACCCTCGGCCATGCTGCCGGTCGCTTCATCGAGCAGCTTGAGCCCGTTGGCGAGCGTCCGGCGGAACTGGGTCTCCTCGCGTTCGAGCGTCTCTTCGATCAGTGGCTGCGCACGACCGAGCTCGGGGTAGGCCTGCCCCATCTCCGCCACCAGCGCGGGCACGAGCCGGTGCATCAAAGGCTCGCTTGCGCCCAGCAGGTGCGCATGGCGCATCGCACGGCGCATTATCCGGCGCAACACGTAGCCGCGCCCCTCATTCGACGGCAGGACGCCGTCGGCGAGCAGGAAGCTTGTCGAGCGCAAGTGGTCGGCAATGACCCGATGGCTCACCTCGGCCTCGGTACCGGCTTTAGTAGACGTGAGACTCTTGGAAGCGCCGATCAGCGCCTTGAACGTGTCGGTGTCGTAGTTGTCGTGAACGCCCTGCATCACCGCAGCGACGCGTTCCAATCCCATACCCGTGTCGATGCTGGGCTTCGGCAGCTCGCCGACGATCTCGTCGGCCGCCTGCTCGTACTGCATGAAAACGAGGTTCCAGATCTCCACGAAACGGTCGCCGTCCTCGTCAGGCGATCCAGGGGGGCCACCGGGAATGTGATCGCCGTGATCGTAGAAGATTTCCGAGCAGGGGCCGCAGGGACCTTCCGAGCCCATCGCCCAGAAGTTGTCCTTGGTCGGGATGCGGATGATCCGCTCCTCTGGCAATCCGCTGACCTTCCGCCAGAGATCGAACGCTTCATCATCGGTGTGATAGACAGTCGCCGTCAGCCTGTCGGGCCTAAGCTCCCATTCCTTGGTGAGCAGGGTCCACGCATGGAGGATTGCCCGCTCCTTGAAATAGTCGCCGAAGCTGAAATTCCCGAGCATCTCGAAGAATGTGTGGTGGCGCGCGGTATAGCCAACGTTGTCGAGATCGTTGTGCTTCCCGCCCGCGCGGACGCACTTCTGGCTGCTGGCCGCGGTGGGTCCGGGAGGCGCTTCCAGGCCAGTGAAGATGTTCTTGAAGGGCACCATGCCAGCGTTGACGAACATCAGCGTCGGATCGTTGTACGGAACCAGCGGCGCGCTCGGCACCACACGATGCCCTTGGCCCGCGAAGTAGTCGAGGAAGCTGCGGCGGATTTCGTTCGTCGAGGTCATCTTGTTTGGCAGGTAGTTGCTGGGGCTAGGGCGGACAAGCGAATTGCGGTCTAAAAGTGGCAGCGTCAGCCGCGCCGGCCGGTCACGATCCAAGCGGCGGCCGGAAATCCCACCAGGTTGCCTTCGCGCCGGCTGTGTAGCCAGCGCTCTAGCCGTTCGATGAACGCCGCGCGCTCGTCGGACGGTAACTCGGTGGCGGCCGCTGCAGCCGGCCCGATCGACAGGAAGAATTCGGTGGCGTCGGCGGCGGGGTCTTCGCCCATTCCGGCGATATAGGCAAAATCTACCGCCTCGAAGGCAATGTCACTCCAGCCGGCCGCCGTCAGGATGCTCTCGACTTCGTTGGGATCGGCGAAGGCGAAGGGGCCGGGGGCGCCGGGGGCAGGATGCTGCAGAGTGCCCGGGGGCAGCAGCTCCGCGATCTCCGTAGCCCAGGGATTCTCCGCCCGGGCGCGGAAGCACGAGAAGAGCAACCCGCCGCGCGGCGCAACCAATTGCGCCAGATGAGCGAATGCGCCGACTGGCTGGTCGAAGAACATCACACCGTGGCGAGAGACGACGAGGTCAGGGTGGAAGCCAGGGCGTGACCAGTGCGACGCGTCGGCCACTTCGAACGACGCATTGGCGAGATGCTCCCCGCGCTCTCTTGCGGCCTCGACGAGCGGTACGCTGATGTCGATCCCGACGATCTGCGCATCAGGGTTCCCGCGGGCGAGAGCGAGGGTGAGCTCCCCGGCACCGCAACCGACGTCGAGCGCCGCCGAGATACGCTCGGTGCGAGCGCGGCCGAGCAGGCGTTCGGTGAGGCCGGCAAAGCTACGGTCGGTGCGCCGCCATTCCTGGGCCCACTTGTTGCCCGTTCGGCCTTCCCAGTCGCTTCGGCTCGTCATCTCGCCCTCCCTGCAGATGACGGGATTGCGGTGAGTCCGGCGGATTGCAAGCGACATACGTCTGCCGAAAGGGAAAAGCCGGTGCGGGCCGCCTGGGCACACGCACCGGCTTTCCGGTTTGGCGGGCGCGGGGGGTGCGCCCTTCACTTGAAGATCAGATGTCGTCTTCCGCGTCCGGGCCCGTCATCATCTCTTCGGCGACGGCGTCGGTCCGGCCGCGAATGGCGGCTTCCAACTTGTCGCAAACCTCGGGGTTGTCTTTCAGGTACTGCTTGGCGTTCTCGCGGCCTTGGCCGATGCGGATCGAGTCGTAGCTGAACCAGCTTCCCGACTTTTCCACCAACCCAGCCTTGACCCCGAGATCGAGAATTTCGCCTATCTTCGAGATGCCTTCGCCGTACATGATGTCGAACTCGACCTGCTTGAACGGCGGCGCGACCTTGTTCTTGACGACCTTCACCCGGGTCGAGTTGCCGACGATATCGTCGCGGTCCTTGATCTGGCCGGTGCGGCGGATGTCGAGGCGGACCGAGGCGTAGAACTTGAGCGCGTTGCCGCCGGTGGTGGTCTCCGGATTGCCGTACATCACGCCGATCTTCATGCGCAGCTGGTTGATGAAGATGACCATGCACTTCGAACGGTTGATCGAGCCGGTCAGCTTGCGCAGCGACTGGCTCATCAAACGAGCCTGAAGGCCGACGTGGCTATCGCCCATCTCGCCTTCGATCTCGGCCCGAGGGACCAGCGCGGCGACCGAATCGACCACGAGCACATCAATCGCGTTCGAGCGCACAAGAGTGTCGACGATCTCGAGCGCCTGCTCGCCGGTGTCGGGTTGCGAGACGATCAGCTCGTCGATGTTGACCCCCAGCTTCTTGGCGTAGCCGGGGTCGAGCGCATGCTCGGCGTCGATAAACGCAACGGTGCCGCCCAGCTTCTGCGCTTCCGCCAGCACATGAAGCGCGAGCGTGGTCTTGCCCGAGCTTTCCGGACCGTACACTTCGATCACGCGGCCCTTGGGCAGGCCGCCTACGCCAAGCGCTATGTCGAGGCCGAGGCTGCCGGTCGAAATCGTTTCGACCTGCATCGTTTCCTTCTGGCCGAGCTTCATCGCCGAGCCCTTGCCGAACGCGCGGTCAATCTGCGCGAGCGCGGCGTCCAGCGCCTTCTGACGGTCCGTATCCAAGTCCTTGCCTTCCACCAGCTTGAGATTCGAAGCCGCCATGACACACCCTTTCGCGTTTTGCCTAGGCCCGCAGGCCACCTGTCACCCGAAGCGGTATGTATCTGCTTTGTTCCAATAGAACAAGGAGTGAACAAAAATTTTTGTGCTGGAACGGCAGATGCTTAGTTGTTGCCTATCGTCCACCGTAGTTCGCGGCGGCCATTGGCAGGCACGGTCGTTTCGTAAATCCGCGCTCCGTCCTTCACCCGGGTGCCTCGCAAGCCACCGATCTTCGCGGCCCCACCCCCCAACGTGAGTCGCAGGCGGACCGGCGAGGGGTTTGCATTGCTTGCCACGAGCTTCATCGGGATACGCTGGCCTGCTTCAAAATCGGTGTCACCTTCGGCCGCGCACGATACCGCCACTTGGGGGCTTTCGCCGAGCGCGATCTCCAAATCTTGCCCCGAGGCATAGTCTCGCAACCGCTGCTCGCCGACGAGAAGTTCGCCTTTCGAAGTGCTTTCGAACACCGTGATGCCCCCATTGGGCAGGGCGACTCCCAGCCCATGTTTGGCGTCGTTCACCGATGCGAGCAGCAGTCCGGCCTGGCCCACCTCGTCGAGATTACCCCACGGGCTGCAACTCGCGGTGTGCAGCAGCCTTCCCTTGACCGCATCACGGTCAAGGAACGCGACCTGCTTCTGGCTCTGCGCTGCCACTGTCACCGGCTCGGGCACGCGATACAGTTTCAGATCGGCGAGGTCTTCCTCGCGCGCCACCATCGCCGCGCGCGACACCCGAGTGCCGGTCACGACGACGTCTTGCGCTTCCAGCATAATCGCCGGGGCCGCGGCTGGGGGTGGAGGCGGCGGGGGCGGCGGCACGGGATGGCGGACCGGCGACCCGGCCGCGGTGCTGCCGAAGGGATAGCACATCAATCGCAAGGGCTTGCCTTCCGGCGGGTCGGACAGGCTCTCGTAGTCGCTTTCCACGCGTAGCTTGCCGGCGACCGCCATCAGTTCGGCGTCGGGAAAGCTCTGGCCGTTGTCGTTCACCAGCGTCAGCCAACTGGTGAGCCGCATCTTGACGTTGTCGGCCGAACCCCCGTCGTCCAGCGTGGCGACGTAGTGAGCCTGCCAATCGAAGCCCCACGAGAGATAGGTGAGCGTGACGGTATAGGTCCCGCCCGCCGGCGACGAAGTGTCGATGGAATAGACCGGCCGCGCCGAAAGACCCGCGGGCACGCGGTCGAACGTGAGCTTTTCCGGGAGGCCCGAACAACGCACCGCCTCGAACCCCGAGCTGGTCTGCAACACTAGGCCCCCGTCGGCGCGGGTGCGGACGATCGCATCCTCGCGCGTTTCGCGCCCGGTCGCGGGGTTGGTGCGGGTGAGCGTCACGCGGTTGCCGAGCGTGCCGTCGACCAGCGCGCCTGGGCTCAGCAAGGCGGCGTTGCGGTTCTTCTCGATCGTGCCCCCAGGAAGGCCGGTGACGATTGCGGTGACCGCCACCATGCCTTCCGAAACACCCTCGAAGCGGATCGTCGTCTCGCCAGGAGGGAGGGTGACCTGCCGGGTCTCGCTGATCATCGCAAACCCGCGCGGCCAATCTCGATCCATCACGCCGTCGGTCCCGCGATTAGGATCGCGGTACACCGTCACCGCGAGCTTCTCGGGCGGCGAAGCATCGACCGCGTCGCGCGCGGCGAGTGGCTGGACGACCGCCGCCAGCAGCAAGGTCGAGAGCGTCCAGCGCACCGGCCGACTCCTCAGTACCGCGTCTCGTAGGTCACGCGGACCTCGCGCTTGCCGTTGGCGGGCACCGACACGAGGTACTTGCGGGTGTCGGCGTTGAGCTGTTCCCCGGGGACATCTTCGCTAGTGATCCGGAAGTCGCGGCTCCACCAGCCGCGGTCGAGACCGCTCTGGGTAAGCTCGACGTCGACCGGCGTGGGTTTGGCGTTGGTGAAGGTGTAGCGCATAGTCGTGCGGTAATATTCGACTGCCCGCTCGGCAGTGACTTCGCGCACGACCTCGCCGTCCTTGATCACGCGGTAGCGGCTGCTCGCCTCCCATTCGCCGGGCGTGATCTTGTCGCGCGCGACCACATCGGCCTGAACGAACACGTCGAATGCGTCGCCGGTGGTGAGGGTCAGCGCGCTGCCCATGGGCGTGTGACCAATCCGGCTCTCGCCCACGAACTGTGGCGTGCCTTGGCGGTCGCGCTGGTAGAAGCGGACCGTGCCCGCAGGCAGCGCGTCGCCGAGACCTTGCTCGCGCGAGGTGGAGAAAGCGATCGCGCTCGACACGTTCACGGGCTGCCCGTCGCTAACCAGCCAACCCACGTTACGGGCATAGACCTTGCGTGCCGCCACGCCCTGCACGTCGAGGAAGCTCACCTGCTTGGTCTGCGCGTTGGCGATCGTTGTACGGCCGGGCAGCGGGTAGAGATAATAATCGGCCAGCCGCTCGCGATCGGCGGTCTCGGTCCCCGGGACGAAACCGCCCGGGCGCGGCGGCGGCGGCGGGCGCCGGTAGGTCGCGCCGTTGTTGCCATTCGAAGGGCTGCCGGCGACGAGCACGGTATCGGCGTTATGAAAAGTGGTGCCGGTCTGGTTGGTCAGGGTGATCCAGCCCTGCATATCGGTCGTGCCCTTGGCCTCGTCGTAGAGCGCGACGTAGTCGGCGTCCCAGCCGAGCCCGCCCGTCAGATAGCGGATGGAGGCAGGCCTCGCGCCCCCGCGGTCGCTCTCGACGGTCACTGAAAGCGTCGGCCGCGCACGCAGGTTAGGCGGTACGCGGTCGAACACCGTGCGCACCGGCAGGCCATCGTCGCGCAGAACCTCGATCCGGTCGCCGATCTTCACCACAACCCCGCCCGCAGTGGAGAGCACCGTGGCACGCTCGCGGGTCTCGGCGCCCGTGGCAGGATTGGTGCGGATCAGGGTAACGGTCTGGCCGATCGCCTTTTCCATCAGCTTGGCGGGTGTCAGCAGGTCGAAGTCGAAGTTCTGCTCGACGATCCCGGCCCCCGCCGCGTTGAAGCTCAGGGTTTCGGGGCGGATCTGCGCCGACACGTCGGGAAACTCGATCCGGCTACGGCCCGAGGCGATCGCCAGCTGGCGCACGTCCTGCACCAAGGCCTGGCTATCGTTGTAGATCGTGATGTCGAGATCGCCCTGCGCGGTCGGTTCGGTCTCGGCGGTTTGCGCGTAAGCGGTCGCGGCAAAAGCGGCGGCGGCGGCGCCGGCCAGACATAAGCGATTCAGGCGCATGATCTCTCCCGTCAGCGAACCCACAAGGACGCTTGTATGTAACAATGTATCCTGCGCCTTTCCCTAGGCTGAACGATACGGGATTATCGTCTCGCGGCCCCCAGCACCATCCCAACTTTGTCGGAAATCTGCTGCACGCTGAAGGGCTTGGGAATGAAATGCATGTCCGAGATGTCGATGTCGTTGCGAAGCTGTTCTTCGGCGTAGCCCGACATGAACAGGATCGGCAGAGCCGGTTTCAAGCGCCGGATGGCGCGGGCCATCGCCGGGCCATCCATCCCCGGCATCACCACGTCCGACACCACGACGTCGAATTCCCCGCCGTTGGCGACCGCAGCCAGCCCCTCCTCGCCGTCGGCGCATGCCGTCACCTCGTAGCCCGAGCGAACCAGCGCCCGTTCCGCAACCGCGCGGACCATGTCCTCATCCTCGACGAGCAGGACGCGGCCGCCCCCGGACCACTCGGTGGCGGGCTTACTCTCGGCCACCGGGGCGGTGGGAGCCTCCCCCTGATGCACCGGCAGATAAACGCTGAAGCGGGCGCCTGCGCGTGTCTTCGCGGTGGCGGGCGTATTGTCGGCGAAGATGAACCCGCCCGACTGCTTGACGATCCCGTAGACGGTCGAGAGGCCAAGGCCGGTACCGCCCAGCGCACCGCTCGGCGCGCCGCGGCTTTGCTGTTTCGTGGTGAAGAACGGTTCGAAGATCTTGGACAGATGCTCGGGCGGGATGCCGCCGCCCGTGTCCTGCATGACGAGGACGGTATAATCGCCTTCCGGCACGATCTCGCTGCCCATCTTGCGCACGTCGCGCGCGGTCACCCGGCGGGTAGCGAGCGACAGCTTGCCGCTGCCGTCGCCTTTGGCCTGAATGGCGTCGCGCGCGTTCACCGCGAGATTGACGATGACCTGCTCGAGCTGCTGCGGATCGGCGCGCACCGGGCCGAGCTCGCGATCGTGGTGGACCTTGAGTTCGATCTTTTCGCCGAGCAGCCGCTTCAGGAGCTGGCTCACCTCACTCACTACGTCGGGCAACTGGAGCACCTGTGGGCGCAGCGTCTGCTGGCGGCTGAAGGCGAGCAATTGCCGCGTGAGCGCCGCCGCGCGATTGGAATTGGCACGGATCTGGTTGATGTCGTCGTAGTCGCTGTCGCCCGGCGTATGGCGCAGCATCATCAGATCGCAGGTGCCGATGATGGCGGTCAGCACGTTGTTGAAATCGTGCGCCACCCCGCCCGCGAGCTGGCCGACCGCCTGCATCTTGGTGGCCTGGGCCACCTGCCGCTTCAGGCGGGTCTCCTCGGTCGAATCCACCAGGCTGAGAAGTACGGCTGCCTCCCCCAAACCTCTGACCCCGGCGATCCCGAGCGAAACGGGCTCTTCCGGCTGGCCCCGCAGCCGCACCGCCATGTCGGTCGCGCTGGCCGGACCCTTGCCGAAGCGGCGCACCGCGTCGACGATCGCCGCCTTGTCCTCGCGCACAACGAGGTCGGAGGGAAATTGCGGAAGTGGTTCTGTTTCCAGCCCCGCTGCGCGGCGGAACGGAATGTTCGCGAAAAGAAACCGTCCGTCGCGGTCGGTCATTGCCAGTCCAAGCGGCAACGCGCCGAGCAATGCCTCGAGCTGTGGAGTGGCCGCCGCGTTGGCGCTTTCGACGCCGCCGCCGAGGCCGACGCCGGCATCGACGAGTAGCATCAGGCTCGGGCCCGCGTCGGCATCCGGCGCGCGGCTCGCCTGGGCCTCGCCGAGCGGGACGTGGATGAGCGTCTGCGGGCTGCCCCGGCGCCCTTCGCGGGAGAAAAATATCCGGTCGCGCTCGTCTGCACGCAAAAGGCTGGAGAAGTCCTGTCCCGCCAAGGTCGCCGCCGCATCGCCTGCCGCTCGGCTGGCGAAGCCGGGCGCGGCGGCTCGGACCAGCCCGTCGGAGCCGACGAGTGCCGCTTCGATCCCTGCGCGGGAGAGTAGATGACCGAGCGGGCCCGCGAGCGCGCGCGCCAGATCGGCCACGAAGTCTTCTTCGGCCTGCCCTTCGAATCTCCAGACGAGATAGTCCTCGCCCCGGCCCGCCCGTTCAGCCCTGGCAGACCACCGCCGCGATCCGTCGGCTGCCTCGATGCCCTCGGCCCGGCCGGCGCCGTCGCGCCAGGCCTCGCGAGCCATGCGGGTGAGGGCCTCGAGTGCCGGCCGGTCGAGGGGCAAGTTCGGTGGCGCCGTGCCGGGCCCGAACCACTCCGAATACGCGCGGTTGGCACAGACGAGGCGGTTGGCCCGGTCGACGATCGCAACCGCCTCGCCCGGCCGCTCGATCGCGGTTACTGTGACCGACCAGTCGGGCGGCGCCAAGTCATCGCTAGCACTTGCAGGCCGCATGCGCGCAAAGACCGAGACGGCGGCGACTATCGCCACGACGCCGCCAAGGAAGGCCGCGGCGGCGACTCCATCGCCACTGAGCAGCCAGATGACCGCGGCGCTTGCGGCTACTGCGGCGCCAAGGACACCGTACAAAGGCGCGGGGCGCTGAACGGGCCCGTTCATGCCTCGTCCGACAGCGCTTGCGCCCGCCGCGCCTTGCGCTCGCCCAGCCGCCGCTGGCGCTTGCCGGCGACCACGAAGCGCCAGGTAAAACCGGTCACCAGATAGCTCACGGCGGCGGCCACCACCGCGACTACCACCAGCCCGAACGCGGTCACCAGCGTAGCGCCGGTCAACCACTGGAGCATCTCGCCAACCTCGCTGTGTTCCATCGCTTTGTTGACCGGCGCCACCACCGTCATGGCGTCGACTCGCAGCATCCACGCGCCGACGTTGTACGAAAGCACCCAGATCAGCGGTGTTGTTACCGGATTGGTGATGAAGGTCGTCAGCGCGGCAACGGGGACGTTGGCCCGTACCGACAAGCACAGCAGCGAAGCGATCAGGATTTGCGCGAACGGCACGATGATCCCCACCACCATGCCCAGCGCGACCCCGCGCGGCACCGAGCGGCGGGTGAAGCGCCACAGTTCCGAACGAAGGATCCTGTTGGCGAACGGCCGCGTCCAGCGGCTGCCTTCCATCTGCTCGCGAGTCGGCAGATTGCGGTGAATCCAGGAGGAAGCTTTGGCGAACATCGTTTCGGTGCTGGTCTTAGGGAATCGGCAGGGGCGCGGCTAGCCGCGGTCGCGCATCAGGCGAGCCTTGTCACGCTTCCAGTCGCGATCCTTGATGGTGGCGCGCTTGTCCTGCGCCTGCTTGCCCTTGGCGAGCGCCAGTTCGACCTTCGCTCGCCCCCGGCTGTTGAAATAGATCGACAGCGGCACCAGCGTCATGCCCTTGCGTTCGACCGCGCCGGTCATCTTGTCGATCTCACGTTCGTTGAGCAGAAGTTTGCGCGGCCTCTTCGGCTCGTGGTTGTGGCGGTTGCCATGGCTGAATTCGGGCACATTGGCGTTGACCAGCCACACTTCGCCGCCGCGCACCTCGGCGTAGCTTTCCGCGATCGTCGCTTCGCCAGCGCGTAAGCTTTTCACTTCCGTGCCCGTGAGCATCAGGCCGGCTTCGAACTTGTCTTCGATGAAATAGTCGAACCGCGCGCGCCGGTTCTCGGCGACGGTCTTCTGCTTGTCGAACGTCTCGGGTTTCGGGCGGGCCATGGGCGGCGGCATGTAGGCGCTTGATGCGCATTGCGAAAGACCGGACGGGAACCCGGCGCGGACATGCTCTTTACGTCCTCGAGAGGAGACGAGACATGCCACGAGGCGACAAGGGCGCTTACACCGACAAGCAGAAGCGCAAGGCCGAACACATCGAAGAAGGCTACGAGGACCGCGGCGTTCCGAAGAAGGAAGCCGAGCGCCGTGCCTGGGCGACCGTCAACAAGGATAGCGGCGGCGGCAACAAGTCGGGCTCCGGCCGCGGCAAGACGGACACCAACGCCAGCGCCAAGCGCGGCGGGCGCAAGGCCGCCACAAGCCGCAGCGCCGCGGATCGCTCCGCCGCGGCCAAGAAGGGGTGGGAAACCCGCCGCAAGCAGGGCAAGGGCTGAGCGAAGCTTATCGGGCGAGCAGATCGCCTGGCAGGGTCGGCTCGGAAAGCAGGGCTTCCATCCGCTTCCAGCGCGCGTCCTGGTCCGGCCCGGCCGCTTCGACGTATGCCCGCACCATGTCCTGCCCGAGGCCGTAGTTGATCACGTAGCTGCGATAGGCGCGGATGAACTTGACCGATTGAGCGGCACGCTCGGGCGACTGAAGCTGGTACTGCTGAAGCAGCGATTGCGCCCGTGCATCATCAATTTCGCCCGATAACAGCTTCGCAGCGACCGTGTAACGTACAGCGGACAGCTCACTAAGCGCTTCATTGACAGCCAAATAGCGCGGCAGATCGGCGGTCGGCAGCCCGGCAAGGGGGGCAAGGACCTCACTGGCGAACGCCAGTTGCTCGCCCTCCGGGAAAGCGAGATCGATGCCGTAATTGGCCGATCCCTCGGCGATCAGCGACTGCGGCGAATAGAGCGGATAGACCGTGAACTCCCTCCAGCCGCGCCGGTTGACCAGTTCGCGCTCCAATAGTGTGTTGTACACATGGTGGCCCGGGTATCCTTCGTGGCACCCCAGGTCGATCGCCCGCTCCAGTCGCACCGGCAGGTCGGTATTGATCTCGATCTTCGAGCGATAATTGCCCTGGTAGTAGTTGTACCCGCTCCACGGCTTGTCGGTAACCAAGGCAAGCTCGAACGATTCCTCGGCTGGAAGCCCAATGTACGCGGCCGAGCGGCGGCGGCATTCGGCTATGCCGGCATCCATCACAGCTTTGAGGCGATCGGCAGGTATATCGAACTTGCGCTGAAGTGCGTCGATGCGTTGCCATAAGGCGCCCTCGCCGGGCACGAGCTTCTCGATCCGAGCGATCACCGGCTCGAAACTGGCAAGGGCGGGGAGCGACGGCCGGACACCGAACAATCCTTCGGCCTCGTCCGCGAATGGCAGCGTCTCGCCTTGCAGCATCCGCAGCCGCGTGTGCGCGGCCACCAGCTGCGCAGTGAGGAAGCGGGCTCGCCGTTCGTCCATGGTGGTCGTCGCACGGCCGTCCTCGGCAAAAAAGCGAGCAGTCCGCGCCTCTAGTGCGGTAGCGCGTTGCGACAAGTTGGCCAGCGTGGCCGCGCCGGCCTCCTGCTTGGCGCGCTGCATGATCGCCTCGTCGCCATAGAAGGCGTCGATGTAGCCCGCCTCCTTCTCGCCGATGGTCAGCTGCAACAGAACGTAGTCGTCAGCGATCGCATCGAGGCTGTCCGCTGACGAGTTCGTGGTTGCGCACGCGCCGCTCAACATGGCCAAGACTCCCGCGACGAGCGCCCGCAGCATCAAAGCAGCCCCGCGTGTTCAAGCGCGGCATCGACGGCCTTCTTGGCAGGTTCGCTGCACTCGACCAGCGGCAGCCTGACTGCGGGGCTGATCTCGCGAAAAATGCGGCTCAGTGCATATTTGACCGGCGCCGGACTGGCATCCTCGAACATGGCGTAGTGCAATGGGTAGAGCCGATCGTTGAGTTCGCGCGCGCGGGCCAGGTCGTTGGCGGCGATCGCGGCGTGGAACTCGGCGCAGAGGCCCGGGGCGACGTTCGCGGTCACCGAGATGCATCCGACCCCGCCGGCGGCCGAATGGGGAAGCCACAGCTCGTCGTCTCCCGACAGCTGGCAGAACTCCTTCCCGATCCCCATCCGGTGGTCGGTTACGCGGCTTAGGTCGCCGCTGGCGTCCTTGATGCCGACAATGCGCTGGGGATACTTCTTTGCCAGTGCACACACCGTATCTGGCTCGATATCGGTGACGGTCCTGCCGGGCACGTTGTAGAGCACGATCGGAAGCGTGCTGTGCTCGGCAAGATAGCCAAAATGGGCCATCAGTCCGGGCTGGCGGGGCCGGTTGTAGTAGGGGGCAACGCAGAGCGCGGCCGTTGCCCCGGCCTTCTTGGAAAAATTCATGTGAAGGAGCGCGTTCATCGTATCGTTGCTTCCGCAACCGGCGATGACCGGAACCCTTCCGGCGGCCTGCTCGATGCACACTTCGATCACCCGGTGGTGCTCGGCGTTGGAGAGGGTTGAAGCCTCGCCGGTGGTCCCACAGGGCACCAGCGCATTCGAGCCCTGCTGGATCTGCCAGTCGACCAACATGCGAAAGGACGCTTCGTCGAACGATCCGTCGCGAAAAGGAGTCACCAGAGCGGGAATCGAGCCGGAGAACATTGCCGTGTTTCTTTCGTTGGGTTCATAAGCGCCACGGGGGTCGCAGTCGCGTGCCCCGGGATAATGTATTCATCGCGTGATAAGGAGCCGGTGGCCAGAATGTCCAGCATGCTTGGTAATCGTCTGTCGCCGCTTCGTTTCCTGCTTCTCTCCGCCGCCGCAATCGGTTCGGCACCACTTGCCGCGCAAGTCGTGCCGCAAGACGGGCGGGCGCAGATGGTCGCCATGCAGCCCGGCCAGGTATCGGCTGCCGTTTCGCGCTGGCAGCAACTGACCGCGAGCGACCGGATGTCATTTTCCGACTACGCCGGGTTCGCACTTGCCTATCCCACTTTCCCGCGCATGGAATTGATCCGCGGCTATGCCGAAAAGGCGCTCGAGCGGGACCTGGCGACCACACCGCAGCAAGTGGCGGCGTTCTTCGATCGCTTCCCGCCGCAATCCAACCCGGCTCGCGCCCGGCAGGCGCTTGCCTTGGGGACTCTCGGACGTCCGGAAGCACTCGAAGTAGCCCGTGCCGCATGGCGTGGCGGTGAGATGAGCAGCACGGCGGAGGCCTACCTGCAAGGGCTCTACGCTTCGACGTTCACCGCGGCCGACCACGAAGAGCGCATGCGCGCGCTTCTCTGGCAAGGCGACGCGGAGGCAGCGGCAAGATTGCTGAATGCCGGAGTGCTAAGCAACCGCGAGCGCTACATGGCACAGCTCGCCGTGCTGCAGGGCAACCAGCCCACGCTGATCGGTCTCTCGGTTCCTGCCGATCTCTATTCGGATCCCGGGTTCGTGTACAATCTCGCGCGGCTTTACCGGCGCAACGGGGAAGGTTCGCGTGGTCAGCAGCTCCTCGCCACCCGCGCGGCGTTCGCCCGCCCGCCACACGATGCGCAGGACCTGGTGACCGAGATGCTCGTCCAGGCGCGCGCGGCCAGCGCCGGCAACGCCGTCGCGATCGCCAGCAAGCTCGACGACTTGTTCGCGCCCGGCACCGATATCTCCGGCCTCGGCTTCAAGCTGCGAGACGACTATACGTCGCTGATGTGGCTGGGAGGCACCAAGGCGCTCTGGTCCATGGGCGACGCGGCACGGGCCGCGCCGCTGTTCTGGCGATATGGCAATGCCGCGCGCACGCCGCAGACCCGTTCCAAAGGCTTTTACTGGGCTGGGAACGCCGCCGCGCGCGCGGGCAATGCCGTCGAGGCAAACCGCTACTTCGAGATGGCGGCGAAGTACCCCGAGTACTTCTACGGTCAGCTCGCCCTGGAGCGGCTCGGCCGACCTCTACCACCGCTCAAGCAGGCCGCGCTGCCGACGCCGACACCGCAGCAGGCCGCGGCGTTTGCCACGAGCCCCCTCGCCCAGGCGATCCGCGCCACTGCCCGCAACGGCACTGACTGGCGCACACGGCGCTACTTCTTCGTCGCGCTGGCGGAACAGGCTAGGGACGCGGTTGAGCTAAGCCTAGCAGCCAACCTCGCGAACGAGCTGGGCCTGCCAGAACTGGCGGTGGTGATCGGTCGTGTCGCACCCGAAAAGGATCTGAACGGGTTCACAACGGTGGGCTTTCCGGTCGTGCAGACGCCCGCGGGAGCCGACTACACAATGGTCCATGCTATTGCCCGCCAGGAGAGCGAGTTCGATCGCAACCGGGTGAGTCACGCCGGCGCGCGTGGGGTCATGCAGCTGATGCCCGGTACCGCCCAGGAACAGGCCGGCAAGATGGGCATGGCCTACATGAGCTATAATCTGACCGCCGACCCGCAGTACAACATCCAGCTCGGCGACGGCTATTTCGCGCGCATGATGGATTACTATGGCGGCAGCTACCCACTCGCGGTCGCGGCCTACAACGCCGGCGCCGGCAACGTGAACAAGTGGCTGCGCGCGAACGGCGATCCGCGGACCGGCGCGGTCGACTGGCTGCGCTGGATCGAGGAGATTCCGATCTTCGAGACCCGGAACTATGTCGCCCGCGTCATCGAGAACGCGGTCGTTTACGAGGCGCTACACCCCGAGCGCATTCGTTATGGCGCGGCCCCGAAGGGCGTCAGCCAGTTCATCGGAAAGCGCACCCCGGGTTGAGATTGCCCGCGTGTGCACGCTAGTGCTCCGGGCGTGACTCCTTCCAATCCTATCTCGTCGGCGGGGCTAGCCGCTCTAAAGGCTCGCTACGACCTGCTGCTTGGCACCGAGCGTCCGGCGATCGTCGAGATCGTAAGCTGGGCGGCGGGCAACGGTGACCGTAGCGAAAACGGCGACTACCTCTACGGCCGCAAACGAATGCGTGAGATCGACCGCGAGCTCGCCCATCTCGCGCGGCGGATGAAGGCCGCCCGGGTGGTCGACTCCGCCTCCCAACCGGACAAGTCGCGCGCATTCTTCGGGGCGACCGTTACCCTGATCGACGAGGACGAACAGGAGCGATCCGTCACGCTTGTGGGCGACGACGAACAGGACGCGAGCGCGGGCCGGATCGGCTGGTCTTCGCCCCTCGCCCGCGCGTTACGCGGCGCCGCCGTGGGCGATCTGCGCACGGTCCGTCTACCGGGCGGCGAGAAGGAATGGGAAGTAGTCGGCATCACGTATGCTTAGGTTGCTCGCACTCGGTCTGATCGCTGTGGCCGCTCCTCTCGCAGCGCGAGACAGCCTGGGCGTGTTCGAGAACTGGGGTGCCTTTCGCGACCCCGGGGCGGGCCGGTGTTACGCCATCGCGATGCCCGAGCCGAGCCGGGCTGCGCGCGACTATCGCGCTTTCGCCAGCGTCGGCACTTGGCCCAAGCGCGGTGTGCGCGGCCAGGTTCACTTTCGCCTGTCACGCAAGCTCCCCGCTGAGCCGGCCATCACGCTATCCATCGGTGGCCAGCGTTTCATGCTGACGGGTGGCGGCGGAGACGCGTGGACGCGCGACAGAACCATGGACGCGTCCGTAATAGCCGCGATGCGCTCGGCTGGGTCGATGTCGATCTCGGCCCGCGATCTGCGCGGACGGCGCTTCAGCGACCGCTACGACCTCCGCGGCGCGGCGACGGCGATGGACGCCGCCACCTTGGGCTGCGCGCGGGTGCGCCGCTGATAAAAGAAAGGGCGGAGCCGAAGCCCCGCCCTTCCCTTGTCGCAGTTCAACTCGCTTAGAAGCGAACGCCCGCGGTCGCGACCACCTGGTGACGATCGCTGTCAAGGTTGAAGCGGCTGCTGTCGGGGGTGTCACCCGCGAAGTCCACCTCACCTTCACCGTAGTTCGAGTAGCGGTATTCCGCGCCGATGTAGGCGTTGCGGCCGACCGCGAACTCGGCGCCGGCGCCCACGCGCCAACCGTCGAGGTCGAGCTTCTGGTCAAGCGTGGTGGTGCCGTCGCTACCCGTGACCGAGAAGCGCTGGTTGGTGTAGCCGCCCTTGGCATAGACCATCGTCGAGGGGCTGGTGACCAGACCGACGCGTCCACCGACATAGATCTCCTGGTCGGCCTTCACGTTGCCGAGGTTGAAGACGGTGGGACGATCGTTATCGAAGTCGCGTCCTGCGCTGCTGCCCGAGAACGAAGCTTCAGCGCCCAGGCGAAGGGTTTCGCCAACCGGGGCGTCGTAGCCGACCACGGCACCGAAGGTGACGCCGTCGATCGACTGCTTGAGATCCCGGGTGTCGTCGACATCCTCGGTGCTGCCCGAGCGGATGTGGTCGTAGCCGACCTCACCACCAACGCGGACCCCGCTGAACGGGATTTCGTCGGCCGTCTGGGCCATCGCCGGCGTGGCTAGCGCGGCCAACGATGCGACGGCGAGCATGGCGATCTTGGTATTCATCATTGGTACTCCGTTCCATTGTCCATCGGGTCGCTGCCCGGTCTGGACCCCCTCAACGGGGCGTGGAGCGGTCGGTTTCATGAACCTCACACAACAACAATGCGTTGCGTTTGCGCAACATAGTTGTGCGGCGAACGCCTTTGCGCCGGAGGCGGCCCGCCCTATATCAGCGAAATGGCCGACACCGCCCTGATGCCGATCCCCGGCGCGATCGATCCCGTGCCTGTGGCGCGAGACGTGACGCCGCGTCCTGACGGCAAGATCGACCTCCTGGGGCTGTCAAAGAAGCGCTTGATCGAGCTGTTCGGCGAGGCCGGGCTTGATGAAAAGCAGGCCAAACTGCGTGGAAAGCAGGTGTTTCACTGGCTTTACCATCGCGGAGTCACCGATTTCGAGGCGATGACCGACATCGCCAAGACGATGCGCCCCTGGCTCGCTGAGCGGTTCGTCGTTGGCCGCCCGGAGATCGTCGAGGCGCAGCATTCGACCGACGGCACGCGCAAGTGGCTGCTGCGCACCGCCGACGGCCACGACTTCGAGATGGTGTTCATTCCTGACGCAGACCGCGGCACCCTGTGCGTTTCCAGCCAGGTCGGCTGCACGCTGAACTGCACGTTTTGCCACACCGGGACGATGAAGCTCGTGCGCAACCTGACGCCGGGCGAGATCGTCGGCCAGGTCATGCTCGCGCGAGATGCGCTCGGCGAGTGGCCCAAGGGCTCTATGGCCGGGCTGGAGGACGCTGAGGATGCGGGTCACTATTCGTCGGACGGCCGCCTGCTGACCAACATCGTGATGATGGGTATGGGCGAGCCGCTCTACAATTTCGACAACGTCCGCGACGCGCTGAAGCTGGTGATGGACGGCGCGGGCCTCGCGCTCTCAAAGCGCCGGATCACGCTCTCGACAAGCGGCGTGGTGCCGATGATGGATCGCTGCGGGGAAGAGATCGGGGTTAACCTCGCGGTGTCGCTACATGCGGTGACCAAGGAAGTGCGCGACGAGATCGTCCCACTCAACAAGAAGTACGGCATCGACGAGTTGCTTACCGCCTGCGCCGCCTATCCCGGCGCCTCGAACGCACGGCGGATCACGTTCGAATATGTGATGCTCAAGGACAAGAACGACAGCGACGACGACGCGCGCGAACTCGTTCGCCTGATCAGGCAGTACAAGCTCCCCGCCAAGGTCAACCTGATCCCGTTCAACCCATGGCCCGGCGCTCCTTACGAGACCTCGACGCCCGAGCGGGTCCGGCGCTTTTCCGAGATCGTCTTCGAAGCGGGCATCAGCGCTCCAGTGCGGACCCCCCGCGGGCGCGACATCGACGCCGCCTGCGGCCAGCTCAAGACCGCCGCTGAAAGGAAGAGCCGCGCGCAGCTCGATCGCGAGGCCGCGGCGGCCGCGTGAACGACCCGGCGACGCTCGTCTGGTACCAGAAGCAAGCGCCGCGCTATGTTTCCAAGATTTGCGGATCGGCAAACGCTCACCTCGATCCCTTTCTGAACCGGCTACCGCCAGGTGCGCGGATCCTCGAACTGGGTTGCGGAGCAGGGCAGGACGCAGCGCACATGATGAAACGCGGCTTCGCGGTCGACGCGACGGACGCCACGGATGCAATGGTGGCACTAGCTTGCGGACGCGGCGTGCCTGCGCGCCAAATGCGGTTCGACCAGCTGAATGCCGAGCAGGCCTACGATGCGATCTGGGCGCACGCCTGCCTCATCCATGTCGCGCGCACCGACTTCGCCGCCGTCTTGGCCCGTATTTACCGCGCACTGGCCCCGGGCGGCTGGCACTTTGCCAATTTCAAGCTCGGCGGCGGCGAGGGCCGCGACCCACTCGGGCGGCTGCATAACTTTCCCGATGAGACATGGCTCCGCGAGGCTTACATGGCAGCCGGGTTCGAGATCGCCGAAACTCAGACCTACCGAGGGAGCGGCGCAGATGGCGTCGTTCGCGACTGGCACACGTTGACGCTGCGCAAAGTTTCCTGACCGGCAGTGATCTTGTTCGTTCAGCGCAGGTTGAGGCGTCCGGCGGCAGTTCGGGATTCCAGATTCCATGAGGGAAAAGGAAACCGAACAATGAAGAAGACCCTCCTCGCCATTGCCGCTGCCGGCCTCGCACTTCCCGTCGCCACGCCGGCGCTTGCTGACCCGCCGCACTGGGCTCCCGCGCACGGCAAGCGCGCCAAGCAGTATCGCCAGCAGCAACGTTACTACACCTCCGACAACGGCCTCCGTTATTGGCAGGGCGATGACGGCCGCTACTACTGCCGCCGCTCGAACGGCACGACCGGCCTGATAGTCGGCGGCGCAGCCGGCGCTCTCGCGGGCCGCGCGATCGACACCCGCGGCGAGCGGATGACCGGGACCATTCTCGGTGCCGCCGCCGGCGCGCTGCTTGGCCGCGAAGTGCAGAAGTCGATGAGCTGCCGTTAAAAGGCTACTTGACCCCAGCAAGGGCGCGCCGTCCTCGGATGGCGCCCCCTTTTCTTTGTCCCAGATAGAGCGATTTATCGCTCGGGTTGCCCGTTCCGTCGCGGATTTCGCATGGCGAAAATGTGTTCATCTGAGGTTGTGGACCCGAAGAGCACCCCAAGCGTCGTCAGATTACAACTCAAGAGGGAAAGGAAGACCCCGTGAACAAGCTACTCATGGCCGTTGCTGCTACCAGCATGGCGATCCCCGCCGTCCCCGCGATGGCGCACAACACCGGCTATCGCCACAGCCACCAGGTTTCGGATGGCGTAGGCTACTGGCAGGGCCAGGACGGGCGTTATTATTGCAAGCGCTCGAACGGCACGGTCGGCCTGCTGGTCGGCGGCGCTGCCGGCGCGCTGATCGGCCGCGCGATCGATACCCGCGGTAGCCGTGCCACTGGCACCATCGTCGGCGCCGCCGCCGGTGCGCTGCTTGGCCGCGAGGTCCAGAAGAGCCGCGCCCGGGCGCGCTGCCGCTAAAACATCGGTCCCCGGGTCGCACCGGGATAATCGAAGGCGCGCCGTCCAGTCCGGACGGCGCGCCTTTTCTTTTCCATTGCCGCGCTACCCGTGCTTTGATGCACAGGCATGGAAGCCACTCCGCTACCCGCTGTCCTGGTAACCGGCGGCGCCAAACGCATCGGCGCCGTCATCGCGCGGGCATTCGCGGACGCGGGCTGGCGCGTCATCGTCCATTACGGCCATTCGGCTGACGAGGCCGAGGCTCTGGCGGCGAGCCTGCCGAGCGCCAACGCAGTCCATTGCGACCTGATGGACAGTAATGCCGTCTCGGAGTTTGGCGCCATGCTCGTAGCGCGGCTCCCCAACTGGCGCTGCCTGGTGAATTGCGCATCGGTGTTCGAGGCCGACAGCGCCACCGACATCGACATCGACGTGTTTCGCCGCGCGCTGCGGGTCAACGCCGCCGGCCCGGCGCGGCTGGCGCAGATATTTCTCACCCGCGCGCAATCAGATGGCGGCAAGCGAGTAATCAGTCTCACCGACCAGAAGCTCGCCAACCCGAACCCCGATTTCTTCAGCTACACGATGAGCAAGCACGCCCTCGCCGCGTCGATCCCGATGCTCGCGATGGGGGCGGCGGGTCCGAAGGACCGCGTCTATGGGCTCGCACCCGGAGCGATCCTCGCAAGCCACGACCAGACCGACGAGGAAGCCGAGGCAAGCCATCGCCTCAACTTGCTGAATCGCCGCACCCGTCCGGAGGAACTGGCGGATGCCTGCCTGTGGCTGGCGGAAGGCTGGTTGGCGAGTGGGCAGACGCTGTTCGTCGACAGCGGCCAGCACCTGCTCTCGCAGCCGCGCGACGTGATCTATCTGGCGCGAGGCGAAGCTTGAAGCGTCACGCGCTCTCGACCCGATTGTGGCACTGGATCAACGTCCTCGCGGTCGTGATCCTGTTCATGAGCGGCCTCAACATCTCCAACGCTCACCCGCGGCTCTATTGGGGAGAGGCCGGTTCTGCGGTGGGGGACGCTTGGCTCGTGATTCCGAAATTCCCCGGCTGGGCGACAATTCCGGGGCGCTACAGCCTATCCGAGGCGCGTGACTGGCACAGCGCCGCCGCGCTGCTGTTCGCGTTCGCGCTGCTGTTCGCGTGGATCGCGATGCTGCTCAACGGCCACTTCCGCCGCGACATGCTGACGACGCGCAAGGAGTGGCGGTGGTCCGCCATCCGCGCCGACGTCGCCGCGCACCTGCGGCTCGACTTCGATCATGCAGGCGCCAAATTCAATTTCCTGCAGAAGCTGTCCTACGGCCTCGTGCTCGGTTTGCTGCTGCCGGGCCTGGTGCTGACCGGGCTCGGCATCAGCCCCGGCATCGCGCCCTCCTTCGCCCCTTTTGTGGACCTCTTGGGCGGCCGCCAATCGGTTCGTTCGCTGCATTTCATATTCGCATGGGCTCTGTTTGCGTTCTTCGTCCTTCACGTTGCGCTCGTGTTGCTGGCCAACCCGGCCAGGCAAATGCGGGACATGATCACCGGCGGGCGCGATGCGGCGTAGAGGGCTTATCGCGGGTCTCGGCGCCCTCATGGTGGCCGGTTGCTCGAAGGTGGCGGACAGCAGCGCGGGGCGCGCGGTGTTCGGCGCTGCCGAGCGATTTCACCGCAAGAGCCAGCGGGCGCTGACCGGCAACGGCCTCGCACCTGAATTCGACCGCTCGCTGATCTCGCCCGTATTCCGCGGCAACGGGTCGAAGACGGTCGGCACGCCGGCTTACGCCGCATCGCTGGCGAGCGGCTTTGGTGAATGGCGTCTTGCCGTGTCCGGCCTGGTGGTTCACCCCCTATCGCTCAGTCTCGACAACGTCCGCCGCCTCCCTCAGCGCACCCAGATCACGCGGCACGACTGCGTCGAAGGGTGGAGCGCGATCGGCGAGTGGACGGGACCTCAGCTCTCAATCATTTTGAAGGCCGCGCAGCTATTACCCGAGGCGCGCTTCATCGTTTTCCGCTGCGCCGACACACTCGGCGGCTCCGCTTACTACGAGAGTATCGACCTCGACGACGCCTTCCACCCGCAGACGATCATAGCTCACCTGCTCAACGGGGAGCCCTTGCCCGAGAAGAACGGTGCCCCGCTGCGCCTGCGGGTCGAGCGCCAGCTCGGGTACAAGCATGCCAAGTACTTGACCGGCATCGAAGCGGTCGCCAGCCTTGAAGGGATCGGCAAGGGCCGCGGTGGCTACTGGGAAGACCGCGGCTACCAGTGGTATGCCGGCATCTGAGGGAGACGGACAGGAATGTGGCTGCTCGACAAGTTTCTTTCACGGGCGATCAAGCGCGGCAAGCTGATCGTCACCGACTATGATGGGAAGACATACGAGTACGGCCCCGGACCCGCCGCCGACGAGCGCGGACCGATCCACATCCGGCTGACAACCAAGAAGGCCGCCAACCACATCGCCCGCTACCCGCAGATTGGCGCGGGCGAGGCGTACATGTGGGGCTGGCTCGTCGTGGAGGACCCGCACGACATCCGGGACATGGTGCTGTTCGTCACCATGAACACCAAGAAGCTGGGCGACCAGTCACTCTCGGCCAAGGGACCGCTGCGCAAGACGGCACAGAAGCTGCTCGCCAAGATCGACAGCTTCAACCCGCCCGGCAAGGCGGCGCGCAACGCCAAGCACACCTACAACCTCACCCGCCGGCTCTACGAGCTGTTCCTCGACGAGGACCGGCAATACACCATGGCCTATTACCGCGACCCCGACGCCGGCACCTCGCTCGAGCAGGCGCAGCTCGACAAGAAGGCGCACATCGCCGCCAAAATGAACTTGAAGCCCGGCATGAAAGTGCTCGACATCGGCTGCGGCTGGGGCGGGCTCGCGATGTACCTCCACAAGCATTACGACGTGGAAGTCCTGGGGGTAGCGCTGGCGGACGATCAGATCGCCTTCTGCAAGGAACGCGCTGAGGCCGCTGGCGTGGCCGACAAGGTCAAGTTCGCGCTGATGGACTATCGCGACGTGGAAGGGCAGTTCGACCGGATCAGCTCCGTTGGCCTGCTCGAACACGTCGGCACCCCGCACTATCCCATTTTCTTTGAGCATACCGCACGGCTCCTGAAGCCTGGCGGCGTGATGTTCAGCCACTGCTGCGGCCGCGCCAACACCCCCGGCTCGACCGACGCGTGGACCCGCAAGTACATCTTCCCCGGCGGCTATATCCCGGCGCTGAGCGAGCTCGTCGTACACGCGGAAAAGGCCGGCTGGCAGGTGATGGACGTCGAGGCGATGCGCTTCCACTACAGCCACACGCTGGAGGAGTGGTACAACCGCACCGTCATGCACCGGCAAGAGATCGTCGATCTCTACGACGAGCGGTTCTACCGCATGTGGCAGTTCTACCTCGCCGGGGCCGAGCAGAGCTTCCGCCACGGCAAGATGGTCAACTGGCAGATCGTTTACGTGAAGGACCGCGCGGCGATCCCCATGACGCGCGACTTCATGTACGAAGAAAGCGCACGGTTGCGAGAGAGCGATACCGCGCCGGCCTGGCACCTCGATCCCGAACTGCGCGAGGCGGCGGAGTAAGGTGGACATTGTCCGCACCCCTGACGAATGCTTCACGGGGCTGCCGGACTTTCCGTTCGAGCCCCATTATCGCAACCTGACCGACGGATTGCGGCTTCATTTCCTCGATGAGGGCCCACGCGATGCCCCACCCGTGCTGATGATGCATGGCGAGCCGAGCTGGTGTTACCTCTACCGCAAGATGATCCCGCCGGTGGCCGCCGCTGGGTTCCGGGTGGTGGCGCCCGATCTCATCGGTTTCGGTCGTTCTGACAAGCCGACGGACCGGCGGGTGTTCACTTACGCGCGTCACGTTGAGTGGATGGCCGAATGGATGACGGCGCTCGATCTGCGCAATGTCATCCTCGCCTGTCAGGACTGGGGTTCGCTGATCGGGCTCCGACTGGTGGCGCTCATGCCTGAACGGTTTGCCGGCGTGGTCCTCTCGAACGGCGGACTTCCGGAGGGTCAGAGGGCGCCGGCGGTATTCGCGGCATGGCGAGCCTTCTCCCGGTGGAGCCCCGTGTTCCCCATCGGTGGGATCATTCAGCGTGGGACGAGGCGGACGCTCTCACCCGCCGAGGTGGCGGCTTACGATGCGCCGTCTCCGGACCGCAGAAGCAAGGCAGCCGCGCGAGTATTTCCGGGGCTGGTGCCGTTCGAGAACAACGGTGCAGTACCCGATCAGCGTGCCGCGTGGAAAGTCCTCGAGACCTTCGACAAGCCTTTCACCCTGGCGTTCTCCGACGGCGACCCCATCACGCGTGGGGGCGACGCGCTTTTCCAGACGCGCGTTCCCGGAGCCGCGAAGGGCATCCACCGGACTCTCAAAGGCGGTCACTTCATCCAGGAGGACGATCCGTTGGGTTTCGTAGACGCGATACTAGACACCGCACGGCAGGCGGGCCTGGCCGATCAGTCGGTATAGCGCTGGTTCATCGAGTCCCAGCTTAGCCGCACCAGCTTCTCGAGAACCTCCACGTCCACGTCGGCGAGCTTGTTGATGTAGAGGCACGACTTGGACATCTTGTGCTTGCCGAGGCGGGCGAACAGCGCCTCGGCCTCGGCCTGCTGCTTGCCGTAGTGGCCCATCAGATAGACCGTCAGCGCCGTCTTGCGCGGTGAGAAGCCGCCGCGCATCGCCTCGCCCTCGTGCCCGCTGGCGTAGCGGTAGTGGTAGCTTCCATAACCGATCATCGACGGCCCCCACATCTTGGGCCCCAGCCCGGTGACCCGGCGGTGCATTGCATCCAGCACCGCGGCCTCCTCGCGCCGGCGAGCATCGGGCAGCGCGGCGATGTAGTCCTCGGGCGCAACCTCGGTCGCCTTGGTCTTGGCCTCGTAGTTCGCCATAGCCATCCTTTCTTGCCGCTCGCCCCGGCTTGGCATAGGGGCCCCGCGCGCCAGCCTACAGGAAACGCCCATGTCCGACATCAACAAGGTCGTTCTCGCCTATTCGGGCGGGCTCGACACCAGCGTGATCCTCAAGTGGCTGCAGGTGACCTACAACTGCGAGGTCGTCACCTTCACGGCTGACCTCGGCCAGGGCGAGGAGCTCGAGCCCGCGCGCGCCAAGGCCAAGCTGATGGGCATTCCGGACGCACACATCTACATCGACGACCTGCGCGAAGAGTTCGTCCGCGACTTCGTGTTCCCGATGATGCGCGCCAATGCCCGCTACGAAGGCGACTATCTGCTCGGCACCAGCATCGCACGCCCGCTGATCTCCAAACGGCTGATCGAGATCGCCCGCGAGACCGGGGCAGACGCAATCGCCCACGGCGCGACCGGCAAAGGCAACGATCAGGTTCGTTTCGAGCTATCGGCCTACGCGCTCGCCCCCGACATCAAGGTCATCGCCCCGTGGCGCGAGTGGGATCTCACCAGCCGCACCGCGCTCATCGCCTGGGCCGAGGCACACCAGATCCCGGTGCCCAAGGACAAGCGCGGCGAGAGCCCGTTCTCGACCGACGCCAACCTGCTCCACACCTCAAGCGAAGGAAAAGTCCTCGAGGATCCGTGGGAGGAAGTGCCCGACTACGTGTATTCGCGCACCGACAACCCGGAAGATGCGCCGGACGCACCCGATTACATCACCATCGACTTCGAAAAGGGCGATGGGATCGCGCTCAATGGATCGGCGATGAGCCCGGCCACCCTGCTCACCGCGCTCAACGAGCTCGGCAAGAAGCACGGCATCGGCCGGCTCGATCTCGTCGAGAACCGCTTCGTCGGCATGAAGAGCCGCGGGATGTACGAGACCCCCGGCGGCGAGATCTACGCTCGCGCACATCGGGGCATCGAACAGATCACGCTCGACCGCGGCGCGGCGCACCTCAAGGACGAGCTCATGCCCAAGTACGCCGAGCTCATCTACAACGGCTTCTGGTTCGCGCCCGAACGCGAGATGCTGCAGGCGGCGATCGATCACAGCCAGGAGAAAGTCAGCGGCACCGTGCGGCTCAAACTCTACAAGGGCCAGGCGATGGTGGTCGGCCGCAAGTCGCCCAATTCGCTGTACTCCGAGCGGCACGTGACGTTCGAAGATGATGCCGGCGCCTACGACCAGTTCGATGCGCAGGGCTTCATCAAGCTCAATGCGTTGCGTTTGCGGCTGCTGGCGCAGCGCGATCGCGGATAAACGCGACGAGACGTTGAGTTATCCACTCACGTCCACAGGCAAAACTGAGAAAAGTGGAAAAGCCCGCCGTTGCGCGCTTGTGCGACTCGGTCGGTGGGGGCACCTTGCAGTCATCGAGAGGGCGCGGAAAGCCACTGGACAGACAGACTTAACGGTTTGAAAGTTCGAAGTTTTCCTCAATCGATCGGGATGGCGGTAACTGTCCGCGCGGTTTTCGAGATCGCTCATGTTGAGGACTTCGGTCCAAGACAAGATCGGTCGTTCGAGAGAAACGCGAAGCAACGTCGTCATCGGCCGGTTCTCCCGGTCACTTGCCAAAGAGGCGATCGCGAAGGTTTCGGCTTTAGTGGACGTCACACCAGGCAAGGGGCCAAAACGGAAGATCGGTCTCGGAACCGCCGACGTCGCGGGAACGATAGCAGGAGCTTCGGCTCGGCAGTCGGACCCAAACCGACGACGGAACCGGATGCCGGTGCGAGCGCCGGTGACAGAGCCAGCGGAGACCGATCCTCGGATCGGAAACCAACGGCAACGACACTGGGCGCCAAGTGCCTTCCTCGGAAGGACCACGCGCTGGTGAGAGTGGGGTCGACCTTCGGGTCGGCCCCATTTGCATTTCTGCCCCGAAAGGGCGGGAGAATGGCGCTGTTCATTGAGCCTTCCCAGTCGGCGAATCGGGGTCCCGGTTCATGCCGAGGGGTGGCAGTGTAGGAAAGCGCCTCGGCCCTGCCCGCACCCAAACATGGTTAATGTTCCCGGCCTCCACGATGAATAGTGGCAAGACCAAGGCGAGGTGAGCCCGAAGGGGTCCCGCAGCCGGTCCTGGGAGCGTAAACCGCCCCGCATGGCACGGACGACGACCATCGCGCGCTTTCGGGCGCTGCGCACCCTGGCTCTTTCGGCAGCGCTGATGCTGCCGGCATCGGCCGGAGCACCGGCTCTCGCAGAGACCGGCGACACCTTCTCAACCAGCTTCGCGAGCGTCGGTTCCCCCGTCGCGAGCCCGATTCCGACCGCCGGCGCGGTCGATATCACGGCCATCGACCCGGCCGACGAACCCGCGCCGGGCCTCGACGACACGGCGGCGCGGGCGATCGGCGGCGGCGTGGCGAGCTACTACGCCGACAAGTTCAACGGCCGCCGCACCGCCAGCGGCGAATCGTTCAGCAACGCGGCGATGACCGCGGCACACCGCTCGCTCCCGTTCGGCAGCAAGGTCCGCGTGACCAATCCCGCCAACGGCCGCAGCGTGGTGGTCCGCATCAACGACCGCGGGCCGTTCCACGGCGGCCGGGTGATCGACCTTTCGCGCAACGCCGCCAACCAGCTCGGCCTCGTCCAGCGCGGCAGCGGCCGGGTCGAGCTCGAGATCCTGAACTAGGGGCCTAGCCCTTCCGGAGCGCGCCCGGCTTGTGGGCGGCGCGCTTGCCCTCCGCCGTTTCAACCAGGTACTCGGGGTTGTCCTTCGAGGCGGCGACGTGGTGGCCCTTGATCTCGGTCGACGAGGTGAGCTTCTTCACCACCTTGCCGTGCGCGGTGCCGCCGTGGCTCGACCAGGCGACCTTGTCGCCAGGCTTGAGGGTCTGGGTCATGATGCGATCCTTTCGCCCCTGACAGCGCGCCGCGCGAAGGCGGGTTCCGGAACGCCTTGGCCGCTCGTGCGCTGAATCGGGTGAACAGCGAAAGGAACTGCCCATGCCCGGCGACTTCTGGGGCGTCGTCCTGATCCTCGGCCCGCTCGTGCTCCTCCTGGTGATCGTGTGGGGCTTCATGCGCAACCGCGCCGCGGGCCGCGCCAATGTCGAGCGGGCGGAAGCCGGCGCGGTGGAAGTGCGCGAGGAGATCGAGAGCGGGACGCCCCCGCCGCACAGCTAGCCCCCGTGCGCTAGCCCTCGCGGGCGAAAGTTCATTCCCCCGGATCGTCCAGCGGCCCCGGCGGGACGACCAGCCACCAGCGATCGACGCATTCCTGGTACGCCGCGAGCTGCTCGTCGGCGATCTCCTCGGCGGAGAAGCGGCCGGCCAGCTCGCGCGGCGTCCGCGCCCCGGCGGGGCGCTCGTGCTCCATCAGGTTGCGCAGGCATTCGTCGGGCGGGAGCATCTCGCCGGTGACGAGGCACTTCTCCAGCGCCTCCTCGTCTTTCCCCGGGCGGGGCGGCGGATGGCGGCTCGCTGTTGGACTTGGCACAGTTGGCACACTGTTCAGGCGAAGTTTCCGCGGGCGCCTTTTCCGGCGCGCCGGCCCCTTCGGCGAACCGGCCGAGCGCGCCTTCGAAATCCTCCGCGAAAGCGGCCGCGCGCGCGTCTTCGGTCAGCCGGTCGAGGCGGCCGAGGTGGGCGAGCAGCAGGCGGTCGGAATAGCGGCGGCGGGTGGCGACGACCTCGCCGTGGTAGAGCACCTCCTCCTCCAGCCCCTCGATCGCGCGGGTGGCGAGCGTGTCTTCGGCCAGCACCCGCGCGGCGATCAGCGCCCCGGCCCACGCGGTGCGAAAGGCCGGGTCCGCCCGCCGCGCGCGATAGACGGTGCTGGCGCCGATCGGCACGCGGCGCGCCGCCTGGCGCACGCTGCCGCATTCGGCGAGCGCTTCGAGGAACTGCACCTGCTGCGCGCGGGTGAACTCGGTCCACTGGCCGGGCTGGGGGGCAGCCGCGAGCGCTTCGATCACGGCGGGGAGGTTGGGGGTATGCATCGATCCGCGTCCTTTGCTGGGGAACAGGCGAATCGATGCATCTATGCGATGCGCGGGGCTGTAGGAAAATGGTTTGTCGCGTGGGGAGCCGGCTAGTCGGGGAGCGTGTCCTCGTCGCTAGTCCAGTGATGCGGCGCGGGCGGCGGCTCGCCCTCGCTCCACGCCCGCAATTCCAGGAGCCACTGTTCGAGCTCGCGGTACCCGGTCGCGCTCATCTCGAGAAACACCGCCTCGACGGCTTCGGCGGCACCAGCTGCATAAGCAACGCGCTCAGCGGCAGTATCGTAGGTCACGCGGCGAGCTTGGCGCGCATTTGGCCGACCCGGCAATCACATGGATTTATCGGCGCATACCCAAGAAATGTCAGGCTATTGACGCGTGAGACGGCCGCAGGCGAGGTATTCGCTAACGGGCCACGCGATCGCCAGGTCGAGTGCGATCGCCAGGATGACCAAGAGAGTGGACGACACGCGACAGGCTCCCAAAGGCGGCGCCGCCGCGATAGCCTATCGCGCTTCTCGCCGCCGCATGCGTGCCGATCCCGAGGCACCCTGCCGTGCTACGCCTCGCTGCCCCCGCCTTCCTTAACCTCGTTAAGGCGCGCCGAAAAAAGATCAGTCCTCCCGCCGCGACCGCACCGCCACCGAGCGGCGGACGAGCCATTCGCCGAGCAGGTAGCTGGCGGCGAGCGCCACCAGGACAAGCAGGATGATGGAAGGCCAGGAATTCATCGCGTTGCTCCGTTGCGACCGGACGGCGGGAGCATAGCGCGAGGCTTCTCACAGTCGCCGGAAAGCCAACTCGGTCCGGCGATGGGGAGGCCTTAGCACAGGTCGGGGGGATCACCTAATATGGCGGGTTTGCGGCGGGCAGTCATCCGCCCCCGCGTCAGCGCCGGGCGACGAGCCCCACACCCGCAGGCGTGCGCAGCATCAGCGCGCCGGTCGGGTCGATCTCGTAGTGGGTCACGTCCTCCAGCACCTCGACCACCCTCGCCTCCTGCCGCATCTCGGCGGGCGGACAGGCCATGCGGGTGAGCGCGGTCTGGCCGATCGTCAGCCGCGCGCCGTCGCGCGTGTAGCTACCCGTCAGCCGGTTGCAGCTGGCATTGCCCGACAGGCGCCCGTCGGGCCCGAAGGCCAGCGCGGCGCGCGAATTGGCGACTACGCCCGCCCCGCCCACCTGCACCACCCGCCACTCTCCGCCCGTAAGCGGGGAGGCGGCGGGCGCGGTGACGCAAGCCGCCAGCGCGAGCGTGGCGGTGATGGTGTGGAGGGCGGATTTCATGGGGTCTGTCCGTGGTGGGGGGTGTCGAACGGTGAATCTTCGCCCGCTGAGATGACGAGATCGAAGGCCACCTCGGCACTCTCGACGAGCCGAGCCGTTTCACCCCGACCTACGAAAGCTGGACCGTGCGACGGGAGGACTGGCTGCCGGCGTTCGCGGGGATGCGGGGATGCGGGGGCTCGTGGGGAAATCGGGAAAATAGAGGGCGGCGGATGATTGGGAGAGACGGTGCGAGATCAGGCTTCGCCGCTCAAAGGCGTCGGCCGAAACTGCGGCAACGTCTGCTTTCCGCGGGAACTGAAGAGCCACCACACCTGACTAAACGGAGTTACTTGCAGAAAGCCTTTAATCCCTGCGGACCCAGTCTACCATTGATGTCCGCCTTTACTGTATTCGGAAGGTCATGCCATTTATCGGCCAACCAAGCTGCTGCGAAATCGGACAGATACTCGGAGACTTCGCGTTGCAACTGCACACAGGCTTCGATCGCCGCCACGTCTTGAACCATTGAGGGCAAGTCCTCAAAATTTGGCATCGCTTGAAGATCAGAACCGTGCACGAACTTCGAAAGTGTGCGATAAGGCTCAGCTTCGGAACGGTGTGCGCACCCATCAAGCATTGCCAAACGGGACTTGAACTTAGGAAAATACGATGAAACGTAATTAATATTCTGTTTCCTAAGCGGAAAGTCAACGGTGCCGTTGGTTACACTTTCCCATTCTACAGAATGATCATTGAAATATATCCAAGCGATAAATAGCTCATATTGGAGCCTTAGGGCAACTATGGCAGGACGAACCAATCCAAGCGACAAACAACCGGCCGCCTCGATCAGAGCCGCCCGACAAGATGCTAGCAACTCGTCGCAATGGTGATTGGAAATCTCGGTAATAAAGTAATCGAGCCAGTTGAGAACAAGCTGACTTGCATCTTCGAATTTGACGACGCTACCCTCGCCTTCAGACTTGCTCATACGTTCTACTGCAGCGAGCAGATCGTCTGATTGCTTTTTCGGTGTCATCGAAGGTCGCGCGTGGTCCACCCACCGGCCGGGTTGTGCACGAGGTCATTCCGCACACTTTTGACAGCCGCCAACATGCTTTCTGGGCTACTCTCATCCACCATAGCTTCCAGGAGCGCGCGCATCCCCCCTTTAGGAATGTCACTCGAACCCGCCGAAGCGCCGCGCCGGAAGACTAAGAGGTCGCGTAGCTCTGACTCAGAGTAGGGACCTACAGAACGCAAGAGCTTAAGGGCCTGATTGATCGCTCGATCGCGATCCACGAAGGTTTTCGGCTTCGTAACCGTCTTCACCTTCGCAGATGTCGCCCGTTTGAGCGCGCGGAAGCGCTTGACGATCTTGTCTGGATCAGAAGCCGAAACCTCACTCAACAGGTCGCGGACTTTCCTGTCGGACCAGCCTGCCCCAAGAAGAAAAAACAGAAAGCTGTCGAACTTTTCGGCCATCAGATTCCCCAGCGAGGCACCAATTCGTCGACGATCATGTTCAGTCGACTCGCTACGGCATACTTGTGGGGCCTGCGCTGATCCATAAAAAACCCAAACTGATCTGGTCGGGCTGCGAGTAAGAGGGAGTAAGGGAAAATATTCTGCAACAGCAAGCCTGCCAGCTCAGGATCACCGTTAATCTGAGCCTTGGTCACGTCCGTCACCCCGTTAACGGGCGATGCGTTGAGCAAGATCGAGATCGGCGGCTTCGGATGAATTGTTGGAACTTCTTCAATATATCGTTTTAGAAGTTTAATTCCCAGCAGAGAGTAGACCTCAGCTTTGACGGGAACCAAGACAAAATCACACGCGTGGAGCGCACATTGCGTTATAAACGAACTACTTGGATTGCAATCAATTACAATCAGATCGTAGTCATCCTTAGCCTGAGCGATAAACCGCAGAAATCTATCTTGTACCTTATCTAATGTCCTTTTATCTGGGATTAAACTATACTTAACTAGATCGAAATCTCCGTATACTAAATCTACGTATACTTGCTCGTTCCACGTTTTTAGCCTAGGCGCCAAATCCCAAGCCTTTGGTGGAGCCGCAGTTGTGACCTTAACATCGAGAAGATTTGCTTTAGGAGGCGGCTCCATGGCCGTAAAGACTGTTTTGTTGTCCGCTTTGGCCGTCTCGTAGACGCCTGGCCTCACTAACGTCTGAGTCAAGTTGAACTGAGGGTCCAGATCTACAAGCAGTACCGATATTTCATGATGCCAAAAAAACTGATGCATCAGATGAGCGGACACGGTGGTCTTTCCAACGCCACCCTTCATGTTCAACACGGAAACAACTCTGCCCGGCATTCTAACCCCCTGCTGCCGAATTTTGAGACTAGATGATAGGAATAGCCGGCAATGTCGATGAAAAGTTGGAGACGACAGAGGGATCGTCTCACCTTGGCGACTTGCACCCGTCACCAGTCGCTCGCGCCACGAATCGGGGCAGAAGGTAGAGGACCTTCGGCGAATATTGATCAGTTCCAGCGTAGGCTTAATCACGAGCTACGCTAGTTCACAAAGCGCTGGAGCGCTTTCCACAGCTTTCTGACTTTGGGATGTGCTGGCTTATGGTCGCCTCTAGAGCGAGGCCCGCATAGCTGTGCCTTACACTGCCGCCACCTTCGCCCTCGCCTTGCGCTTCGCCGCCGCCGGCTGCGCGCTCGGCGGTTGCCGCTCCAGCATCGGCTTGAGGTAGCCCCCCGTATAGCTGCGCGGCTCGGCCGCCACTTGCTCGGGGGTGCCTTGCGCCACCACCTCGCCGCCGCGCACCCCGCCTTCGGGGCCGAGGTCCAAGATCCAGTCGGCGGTCTTGATCACGTCGAGGTTGTGTTCGATCACCACCACGCTGTTGCCCTGGTCGACCAGCCGCTGGAGCACTTCGAGCAGCTTGCGCACGTCCTCGAAGTGCAGGCCGGTGGTCGGCTCGTCGAGGATGTACAGCGTCTGCCCGGTGCTGCGGCGGCTCAGTTCCTTGGCGAGCTTCACGCGCTGCGCCTCGCCGCCCGATAGCGTGGTCGCCTGCTGGCCGACCTTGACGTAGCCGAGCCCGACTTCGTTGAGCATGTGCATTTTGTCGCGGATCGGGGGGACGGCCTTGAAGAACTCCTCCGCGTCCTCGATCGTCATGTCGAGCACGTCGGCGATGCTGAGGCCCTTGAACTTCACCTCCAGCGTTTCGCGGTTGTAACGCTTGCCGTGGCATTCCTCGCAGGTGACGTAGACGTCGGGCAGGAAGTGCATCTCGATCTTGATCAGCCCGTCGCCCTGGCACGCCTCGCACCGGCCGCCCTTGACGTTGAAGCTGAAGCGCCCCGCCTTGTACCCCCGCGCCTGGCTTTCGGGCAGGCCGGCGAACCAGTCGCGGATCTGGGTGAAGGCGCCGGTGTAGGTCGCCGGGTTCGAGCGCGGGGTGCGGCCGATCGGCGACTGGTCGATCTCGATCACCTTGTCGCAGAATTCGAAGCCGGTGACCTTGTCGTGCGGGCCGGCGATCATCCGCGCGCCGTTCAGCGTGCGCGCGGCGGCGGCATAGAGCGTGTCGATGGTGAAGCTCGACTTGCCGCTGCCGCTGACGCCGGTGACGCAACAGAAGGTGCCGAGCGGGATGCTGGCGGTGACGTTCTGCAGGTTGTTCGCCCGCGCGCCGTGGACGGTGATCTTCTGCCCGTTGCCCTTGCGGCGCTGGGGCGGGATCTCGATCCGGCGGCGGCCGGTGAGGTAGTCGGCGGTGAGGCTGTTCTCCGAGGCGAGCACGTCCGCGAGGCTGCCTTGCGCGACGATCTCGCCGCCGTGGACCCCCGCGCCGGGGCCGAGATCCACCACGTGATCGGCGGTGCGGATCGCGTCCTCGTCGTGCTCGACGACGATCACCGTGTTGCCGAGGTCGCGCAGGCGCTTGAGGGTTTCCAGCAGCCGGTCGTTGTCGCGCTGGTGGAGGCCGATGCTGGGCTCGTCGAGCACGTACAGCACGCCCGACAGCCCGCTGCCGATCTGGCTGGCGAGGCGGATGCGCTGGCTCTCCCCGCCTGACAGGGTGCCGCTGGTGCGGTCGAGGTTGAGGTAGTCGAGCCCGACGTTGTCGAGGAAGCCCAGCCGCTCGTTGATCTCCTTGAGGATCGCGCGGGCGATCTGCTGCTGGGTGGCGGTGAGCTTCTCCGGCAGCGCGAGGAACCACTCCTTGGCCATCGTCACGCTCATCTGGGTGGGCGTGGCGATGTCGGTACCGGCGATCTTGACGCTGAGCGCCTTGTCGTTGAGCCGCTTGCCGAGGCAGGTCTCGCACGGCTGCGCGGTCTGGTATTTGCCGAGCTCCTCGCGCATCCACGCGCTCTCGGTCTGCAGCATGCGGCGGTTGAGGTTGCCGATTACCCCCTCGAACCCCTTGCGCACGGTGTATTCCTTGCGCCCGTCCTTGAAGGTGAGCGGGATCGCCTTGCCCCTGGTGCCGTGGAGGATGACGTCCTGGTTCGCCTCCCCCAGCGCGTCCCACGGGGTGGTGAGGTCGAAGCCGTATTCCTTCGCCAGGCTGGCGAGGACCTGCATGTAGTACGGACTCGGCGGGTTGGACTTGGCCCACGGCACCACCGCGCCCTGCTTGAGGGAGAGGTGCTCGTTGGGCACCACCAGTTGCGGATCGAACAGAAGCTTCTCGCCGAGCCCGTCGCACGCCGGGCACGCGCCCTGCGGGGCGTTGAAGCTGAACAGCCGCGGCTCGACCTCCTCGATGGTGAAGCCGGAGACCGGGCAGGCGAACTTCTCGGAGAACACGATGCGGTTGGGCGGCAGTCCCGCGCCTTTCATCGCCCCTCCCGCCGCATCGCCCGCGCCACGCCCGGGCACCACCCCATCGGCAAGATCGACGTATGCCAGCCCCTCGGCGAGCTTCAGCGCCTGCTCGAAACTGTCGGCGAGCCGCGTCTCGATCCCCTCGCGCACCGCGAGGCGGTCGACCACCACCTCGATGTCGTGCTTGAACTTCTTGTCGAGCGCCGGCGCCTCGCCGATCTCGAGCATCTCGCCGTTGACGCGCACGCGGGCATAACCCGCCTTCTGCCACTCGGCGAGTTCCTTGCGGTACTCGCCCTTGCGCCCGCGCACCGCCGGGGCGAGCAGGTAGAGCCGCGTCCCCTCGGGCAGCGCCATGACCCGGTCGACCATGTTACTGACCGTCTGTGCCTCGATCGGCAGCCCGGTTGCGGGTGAATACGGCACCCCGACGCGCGCCCACAACAGGCGCATGTAGTCGTAGATCTCGGTGACCGTGGCGACCGTCGAGCGCGGATTGCGCGAAGTGGTCTTCTGCTCGATCGAAATCGCCGGGCTCAGCCCGTCGATATGCTCGACATCGGGCTTCTGCATCATCTCGAGGAACTGCCGCGCGTAGGCGGAAAGGCTCTCGACATAGCGCCGCTGCCCCTCGGCATAGATCGTGTCGAACGCGAGGCTGCTCTTGCCCGAGCCCGACAGCCCGGTGATCACGATCAGCGCATCGCGCGGAAGGTCGATGTCGATGCCCTTGAGGTTATGCTCCCGCGCCCCGCGAACCGAAATATGAGTGAGAGACATAGAGACTCGTGTTCCGGTTTCGTTCGCGCAAGTCAAGGGCTGCACTATGCGCGCGCCCGCCAAGGCAAGCGATGTGGTGAGCAACAGCCGGATTGCAACGCGGGCGAGCCGCTACCTAGCCTAGTAAAACCTCAACTTAATAACTGTTGAGTACTCCTGACGCCGCAACTGAGGGCATGGGGTCAAGGGCGGCGGGATGGCCGAGAGAATCACACTCGACGAGCAGGGGCTCCCGCTAGTGGCGCGCGATGCCGGCTGGTCGGCCGAAGTCTCTCGCGAGAATCTCCAGACCATCCTCGACATCGAATACCGCGGGATCGCGGCGAACCTGCTAGCATGGTTCCTCGCCGGCTGCGCGGCAATGGTGCTGCCCAACGCCGCCGCATTCCTGCTCCCGCTCACCGGTAGATTGGTGGCGATGTTCACCGCCCGTCTCGCGTTCGCGAGACTTCGGGCGAAAATCGCCGCCCGGGCCGATTACAAGCGTGAACTGCGCTGGCTGATGATGGCGCTGGTGGTAGGCGGCGCCAGTTGCGCACCCCTCCTGACCCCGATCCTGATCGACCCCTATCTCCATCCGGCGCGCATGGTCGTCGCCGGCAGCGTGATAGTCGGGGTTACCATCGTCTTCAGCCTGCTCGCTCCCACTCCCCGCCTGGCCGCTGCTTTCATAGGGGGGTTCCTGGCGACTTTCGCGGCGGTGATGATCCCCGCCCAAGGGCTGCGCGGAGCCGTGACCACCCTGGCGCTGTGTGCGCTGATGCTGATCGTGCTGATCTATGGTGTCGCGGCGTCATTGCGCCACCGCCATGCCGCCGAAAGGGTGGTCGACAATCGCCGCCTGAGCGAGGAACTCGCCGACTCCCTCGCGCACGCCGAGTTCCTCGCCATGCGCGATCCTCTGACCGGCCTGCTCAACCGGCGGGCGTTCTTCCACCGAGCAGGACTGGTGCACGAGGGGGGCGACCGACACGTCGTGACGATCGACCTCGACCACTTCAAGGCGATCAACGACCGCTACGGTCACGCCGTGGGCGACCAGGTCCTGGTGGCGGTGGGCCATGCCCTGCGCGAGACGATCGCCTCCCTCGACCGGGGGGCGCACTATCCTTCGCGCATTGGCGGCGAGGAGTTCGCGATGGTACTCGAGATCGCCAGCCCTGTGGCCGCGCGCAATATAGCCGAGATGGTGCGCCATTCGATCGCGCTGGTCGGGCGCGAAATCGACCTGCCCGAAATGGCCACCAGCGCGTCAATCGGCATATGCCTGTGGCGACCCGGTGAATCGCTCGACGAGGTGCTCAGCCGGGCCGACGCGGCGCTCTACCAGGCCAAAGCACGGGGCCGCGACCGGGTGATGGCCGCCGCCGCCTGACAAGACCAACCCCGCCAGCGACGTTCGTCGAGCGTTCATCTGCCTTCGTCGAGAGGGCGTTCCTGCCAACAAACCTCTGGTTTCACGGGAAACCGCTTCGCGTGTTGAGCGCGCAGCGAGCTTGCAGGAAACATCTGATGACATTCGCCAGGACCGCCTTTTCCGCCGCCTCGGCACTCGCGCTTGCCGCGAGCCTTGCCATGCCGGCGATCGCGCAGGACACCTCGACCCAGACCGACGACAGCCAGCAGATCGTCGTCACCGGTCGCGCGCAGATCGGGGATTATGGCCTCGACCTCACTACCCGCGACTTGAGCGCCAAGCCAGGTGACGATTTCGAGCGTTACGCCAGCGGCGCGTGGATCGACCGCACCGACATTCCGGCCGACAAGCCCTCCACCGGCTCGTTCGTCGAACTCGGCGAGCGCGCGCAAGAGCAAGTACGCGGTTTGGTAACCGCCTCGACTCAGTCGAAGTACGGCATGCTCTACAAAACCTTCATGGACGAGAACGCGATCGAGCGCGCCGGCATCGCCCCGCTGATGAAGGACGTCGCGGTGGTACGGGCGATCGACGACAAAGCCGAATTCGCCCGCTTCATGGGCTCCACTTACGACAAGTTCGGCACAACTCTGTTCGCCGGTGGGCCCTATGCCGACACCGGCAATCCGAATTTGAACGTGCTGTGGTTCGGCCAAGCCGGTATTGGCTTGCCCGAGCGCGACTATTACTTGAACCCGCAGTTCGCCAAGCAGCGCGCCGCCTACCAGGCCTATATCGAGCGCACTTTCCGCGCGATCGGTGTCGCCGACCCGGCAGAAGCGGCGCAGGAAGTGATGGGCTTCGAGACGTACGTCGCGCAGCTCTCGTGGCCGGCGGAAGAACGCCGCGACATTGGCAAGATCAACAACCCGATGTCGACCGCCGAGCTGGCTGCCTACGCACCGGGGATCGACTGGGCGGCTTATTGGGATGGCGCCAATATCCCCCAGCAAGAGCGCATCATCGTCAATGAAAACACCGCCATCAAAGCGCTCGCCGAGCTGTTCGACCGGACCGATCTCGACACACTCAAGCTGTGGCAGCAGTTCCACGTGGCGCACCAGGCCTCGCCCTATCTCAACAAGAAGATGGTCGACAGCCGCTTCGCCTTCACCAGCACGTTGTCGGGGGTGACCGAGCAACAGCCCCGGTGGAAGCGCGGGATTAATAACGTCAACGGCTCGGTCGGCGAACTGATCGGCCAGGACTACGTGCACGAGTATTTCCCCGCGATTGCCAAGCAGCGGATGGAAGAGCTCATCAAGAACCTCAAGCTGGCGATGGCCGACCGCATCCGCGGCAACGACTGGATGGGCGGCCCGACCAAGGAAGCGGCGCTCGAGAAGCTTGAAAAGATGGAAGTCATGGTCGGCTATCCCGACCAGTTCCGTAGGTTCGATGCCCTGCAGGTTTCGCCCACCAGCCTTTACGAGAACGTGAGGAACGCGACCAAGTTCAACGCAGATTACGCGTTGAGCGACCTCGGAAAGCCGGTCGACCGCAAGAAATGGGCCATGAACCCGCAGGAAGTGAACGCTTACAACGGCGGTCTGGAAAACAAGATGGTGTTCCCGGCCGGCATCCTGCAGCCGCCGTTCTTCGATCCCTATGCCGACCCGGCGGTCAACTACGGCGCGATCGGGGTGGTGATCGGCCACGAGATCAGCCACGGGTTCGACGATCAGGGCCGCAAGATCGACGCCAACGGCGCGGTCCGCGATTGGTGGACGGCGCAGGATTCCGCCCGCTTCGACGCCGAGGCGAAGAAGTTCGGCGAACAGTACGCCAAGTACGAGGCGGTGCCCGGCGCGTTCATCAACCCCGAGCTGACGATGGGCGAGAATATCGCCGATCTCGCCGGCGTGCTGGTGGCCTACGACGCCTACCACAAGTCGCTCGGGGGCAAGGAAGCGCCGGTCATCGACGGGCTGACCGGCGACCAGCGCTTCTTCCTCGCCTACGCGCAAGTGTGGCGTTCGAAGGCGCGCGAGGACGATCTGCGCAGCCAGGTCACCACCGATCCGCACAGCCCCGAGCGCTACCGCACCATCGGCCCGCTGCGGAACGTCGACGCCTGGTACAAGGCGTTCGACGTCAAACCGGGTGACGCCAACTACATCCCGCCCGAAGAGCGCGCGCGCATCTGGTAAGCCGGCATGGGCGGGTCTAGCTTTCCGCGATGGCCCGCCTGTTCGTCTCGCTCCGCCCGCCCCGCCCAGTTCGCGACGCGCTGCTTTCAGCGCAAGGCGGCGTCGAGGGTGCCCGCTGGCAGGACGAGGATCAGCTTCATTTGACCCTCCGCTTCTGCGGCGAGGTCGACCGACGCACCGCCGACGATCTCGTAGCGGCACTGGGCTCTTTCACCGCCGCCCCATTCGAGCTCGCGGTGCGCGGGGTCGGGCATTTCGAACGCAAGGGTAGGCCACACACGTTGTGGGCCGGCCTGGCGCCGTGCCCCGCGCTGGAGCGTCTCCAGCGGCGGGTGGAGCGGGCCTGCCGCGCAGCCGGTCAAGCACCTGAGCCGCGCAAATTCGCGCCTCATTTAACGCTCGCCCGCATAGGCGGAGCGGCGCAGGGCATAGGCGAATGGCTAGCACGCTACGGCGCGCTCGCAGCGCCAGAATGGAACGTCGGTTCGTTCCGGCTGTACGAAAGCCGCCTCGGCCACGGGGGGTCGGTTTACACACCGCTGGCCGAATGGCCGCTCGAACCGGCAGGCGGCCGATTCGCCTCGACCAACGCCGTGCCAGTGGCTTGAAACGGCAACCAATGTTTGCCTGAAGCGTAACCATAGAGTGGCGGGTATCGCCGAGCAGGGGACGTTTACAGGATGAATCTTCGACTTTTCGCAGCCGTCGCGCTCGCCGGCACCTCGCTCGCAGGATGCGCCACCATGGCCGACACTCGCATCGCCGCCCCGGAGGCCACGGGCTACTTCGCCCAGCCCTCGACTCTCCATCTCAACGCGCCCGACTTCCGCGCCATCTCCGACGCCGACTTCCGGCCCGCCTTCGAGCAGGCTATCGCCATCGAGCGTGCCGAAGTCGCCGCGATCGCCGGCAGCCGCGATGCACCCACTTTCGAGAACACCATCGCCGCGCTTGAGCAGTCAGGCAAGATGCGCAAGCGGGTCGCTGCGGTGTTCAATGCGCTCAAGGGGGCCAACACCAATCCAACGCTCGATGCGATCGATGCCGAGGTCGCACCCAAGCTCGCCGCTAGCGAGGACACGACCAACCTCGACCTGGCGCTCTTCAGGCGGGTCAAGGCGGTCTACGATAACCGCGCCGCGATGAACATGACGCCGGAGGACGCTAGGCTGCTCGAGCGGACTTACGAGCGGATGGTGCATGCCGGGGTCATGCTCACCGATGCGCAAAAGGAGCAGGTCAAGGCAATCAACGCACAGCTGTCGACCGCGACCACGGAGTTTGGCCAGCGGCTGACCCGGGCGACCAAGAACGGCGCGCTGGTGGTGAGCGACAAGGTCAAGCTCGAAGGCCTGTCTCCCGCCGGAATCGACGCCGCGGCCAAGGCCGCCGTCGATCGCGGCGCCCCAGGGAGCTACGCGATCGCCCTGCAGAACACGACGCAGCAGCCCGCGCTCGGCTCGCTTTCCCACCGCCCGACACGCGAGGCGCTATACGAGAAAAGCTGGAACCGTGCCGAGCGCGGCGATGCGAACGATACCCGCACGCTTCTCGCCGAGATCGTCAAGTTGCGCGCGCAGAAAGCCGCGCTGTTCGGCAACCCCGATTGGGCGACCTATCAGATGTGGGATCGCATGGCGAAGGACCCCCGCACCGCCCTCTCGTTCATGGAGCAGATGGTCCCCGCCCTCGCCGCGACCCAGCGCGCTGACGCCGCCATGCTCAATGCCGAAATCAAGGCGAGCGGGGGCGACTTTACGGTCAAGCCGTGGGACTGGCAGATGTATGCCGACCGGGTGAAAGCGAAGAAGTTCGACCTCGACGAGGAAGCGATGAAGCCCTACTTCGAGGTCCGCCGGGTGCTCGAGGACGGCGTGTTCTTCGCCGCCAGCCAACTCTATGGCCTGAGCTTCAAGCCGCGGCCCGACATCCCTGTCTATCATCCCGACGTGTGGGCATACGACGTCTTCGACAAGGACGGCAGTCAACTTGGCCTGTTCTACTTCGACCCCTTCCAGCGCGACAACAAGCGCGGCGGCGCGTGGAAGGGCAACTTCGTCGACCAGACGCGACGCGACGGCACCAAGCCGGTGATCTACAACGTCCTTAACATCCCCAAGGCACCCGAAGGGCAGCCGCAGCTCGTCAGCTTCGACAACGTCGAGACTATGTTTCACGAGTTCGGTCACGCCTTGCACGGGTTCTTCGCCGACCAGGAATATGCCTCGCTGAGCGGCACCGCGACGGCCCGGGACTTCGTCGAATATCCCAGCCAGGTGAACGAGCTGTGGGCGAGTTACCCCGCAGTGCTGGCGAACTATGCCAAGCACTACCAGACCGCCGCGCCGATTCCGCAGGCGCTGATCGAGAAGATGCAGGCTGCTGAGAAGTTCGACCAGGGCTACGGCTTCGGGGAGGTCGTCGAGGCGGCGTTGCTCGACATGAAGTGGCACGCGCTGACACCAGGCGAGGCGGCGGCCATCGACACGCCCGCGAAGGTGAACGCCTTCGAGGCCCAGGCGCTGAGCGAACTCGGCCTGGCGGTCGATCTCGTCCCGCCCCGCTACCGCTCGAGTTACTTCCGCCACATCTTCTCCGACCCGGCGGGGTACTCGGCGGGCTACTACAGCTATTTGTGGACCGAGATGCTCGACCGCGACAGCCGCAAGTGGTTTCTCGACAACGGCGGACTGACCCGGGCCAACGGCGACCACTTCCGCAAGACCGTTCTCAGCCGTGGCGGGACGATGGACTACTTCGAGATGTTCAGGAACTTCGCCGGCCGCGCGCCCGATGTGCGGCCGATGCTCGAGGCACGCGGGCTTACCGGCGCCAATGTTCCGGCGGACGGCGGCGGCGCCAGCAACTAGCCGGCGACAAGCGCCCGCGCGCCGCGCTCGCCGAGCCAGCGCGCGGGTATGCCCCAGACTTGCTCGATGACCGCCGGGGAGAGCGCTTCATCGGGACTGCCGTCCGCCACTTTCACCCCTTCGTAAAGAACGATCACTCGGTCGGCATGGTTCATTGCCAGCGCAAGGTCGTGCAGCACCAGCACGACGCCGGTTCCCGCCTGCGCCGAGCGACGCATATGGGCAAGCAGCGCAAGCTGATGGGCCAGGTCGAGCGCAGCGAGCGGCTCGTCGGCGAGGATCCAGCGTGGCTCCCCCGCCAGCACGCGCGCCAAAAGCGCACGCGCCCGCTCGCCGCCCGACAGGCGCGAGACCGGACGATCGACGAGATGGGCCAAGTCGAGCGCGGCGATGGCTCGTGCCACTTGCGCTTCGCCACGGTCCCTGTGTGGCAGGCGGCCGAGCGCCACGAGATTGCGCACGGCGACATCCCAGGCCACCTCTCCTTCCTGTGGCAGATAGCCGATGGCCTTGGCCCGCTCACGGTGATGCAGCGAGGCAATGTCCTCCGCGTCGAGCGCGACGGTCCCCAAGTCGGGGCGTAGCAGTCCCGCCAGGCACTGCAGCAGACTCGACTTGCCGGCCCCGTTCGGCCCGCAGAGCGCCGTGATCCCGCCCGGGTGGAGCGCAAGCGAGACATCGCCCAAGCGGCCTGCAATGGCTATTCCGTTCGCTTGGAGCATCATGCCAGTCCCCGCCGCATGCGCAGCAGCAACCAGAGAAAGAACGGGGCGCCCACCAGGCTGAGCGCAATGCCCAGCCGCAATTCGGTCACCAGCGGCAGCACGCGGCAAAGGCTGTCGGCGACCAGCACGAGCAGAGCCCCCGCCAGCGCACTCGGCCATGTCAGCGAAGAAGGGCGACGGTCGGTAAACGGACGCACGAGGTGCGGCACGATCAGACCCACGAAGCCGACGATACCCGCGACCGCCACGCCACTGCCGACCGTCAGCCCGACGCCGGCGATCAGCCACACCTGAAGCTGCCGCGGTGCCATCCCGAGGCTGCGCGCCGCCACCTCGCCGAGGATCAACGCGTCGAGCCCGCGTCCGGCGGCCAGCAGGCATCCGACCCCGGCGACCGTCAAGGGAGCCGCCAGCCAGACATCGTCCCACGAGCGGTCGGTCAGCGCGCCCATCAGCCACGTGACGATCTCGCTCATGGCGAAGGCATTGGGCGCGAGGCTGATGGCCAGGCTGGTCAAGGCTCCCGCAAGACTGGCGATCATCATCCCCGCGAGGGTGAACAGCGCGATGCCACCCGTCCTACCGGCGATCGCCGCGAGCAGCGCCATGGCTCCTGCTCCGCCGGCCAAAGCGAATAGCGGCAGCAGATAAGGCGAGGCGGCATAGCCGAACCACAGACTCGCCACCGCGCCCAGGGCAGCGCCGGGAGCAATGCCGAACAGGCCGGGATCGGCGAGCGGATTGCGCAGGTAGCCTTGCATTGCCGCCCCGCTGGCGCCCAGACCCGCACCGATGGCAATCGCCAGCAGCGCGCGGGGTACGCGCAGCTCGGCCAGGATTGCGGCAGCGTTCGGAGTGGCCCATGGATCAAGCCAGACGCGGCCGGCGAGCAGCGAGAGCGGCACCGCCAGCGCCAGCAGCCCGAGTAACCATGCGGTCGCCCGGCTCATGAAACATTCCGCCGCAGCGCCGACAATCGCTTGGCGGCCCGGATGATCGTCGGACCGCCGCAATAGAGCAGCGCCGGATCGAGCGTGGCTCGCTGCATGCCGGGCAAGCGATCGAGCACCGGGTGCTGCTGGGCCCGCTCCCTTCCGGCCACGAGCAGCATGTCCGGCGGATCGGCCAGCAGCCGCTCGAGCGAGAGGTAATCAGCCTGCTGCATACCGCGGGCGGCGCTCTGGTTGACGAAGCCCGCGCGGCGCAAGAGATCGCTGATGAGCTCATGCTCCCCTGGCACGATGCCGTCGGGCTGCCAGACGATTGCGTTCACCGGTGACGTCTCGCTGCGTGCTGCGGCCAGCGATGCCTCCATCCTCGCCACCAGCGCTTCCCCCCGCTGCGGATGGCCGGCGAGCGAGGCCAACTGGCGAACTTGCGCCGCGCTGGCGGCAACCGTCGTGGCGATGTCGACCGTTGCCACCGCCAATCCCGACCGGCCAAGCGCCTGGCTTGTGGCCGGCTGCATGAAGGTCGAGCCGACCACCACGTCCGGATCGAGCGCGACTATTTCCTCCACGGTGCCGCCGATGGCGCGGAAACGGCGCGCCTTGGCCAGATCCATCGAAGTCGAGCGGGGGTCGTGACTGTAGTGGCTGACCGCGAGGATCTGCGCCGGATCGGCCACCTCGGCCAGAATGGCATCGGTGCACGGGTTGAGGCTGACAATGGTCGGGCGCTCGCCGCGCGCGCGATCCGCCGGGGGCGCGGCGCACCCTGCCAGCAGGACGCAAGCGGCGAGCAGTCTCACAGCCGGAGCTGCGCACCGACGAACATGGTCCGCCCGCGGGTGCCGTAACCAGCAGCCTCGACATACTTGGCGTCAAGCACATTCTCGATTCGGCCGTAAAGCTCCAGGCGCTCGCCGAGAGGCACGCTGGCGCGCAGATCGAACAAGGCATGCCCGTCGATCGGATTGAGATTTGCCGCATCGTCGAAGCTGTCGCCGACCAGCCGCACGTCCCCGCCGACGGTTGCGGTCAGCGGTGTCCGCCAATCAAGCGCGGCGCTCAAGGCATGGCGCGGCCTGCGCGCGAGGTCCGTACCCGCCATGCGGTCGACCGCCCGGATGTGGCTGTAGCTCAGATGAGTCCGCAGGTTCTCGCTGGGAGAGAGCCCGAGTTCGATCTCGAAACCTTCGGCTCGCGCCCGATCGACGTTGTCATAGGTTCCGAAAGGACGTCCAGCGCAGATGCCGCCGGTCACGCCGAAACACGAGACGAAGTCGATGAGATCGCTCGAATCCCGCCTGAAGAGCGTGATCGCTCCCCAAGTCGGTGCCGCGCGATTGCGCCAAACCAGGCCAAGGTCGAGGCTTCGGCTGCGCTCAGGCTGCAGCGCTCCGTTGCCGTAGTCCGACAGGAGCTGGAACAAGGTGGGGGACTTGAACCCCTCGCCATACGAGGCTCGCAGGCGTAGCTCGCGGGCAAGGTAGAAGCTGGCGTCGGCGCCGAAGCTGGTGACGCCACCGAAGCGGGTATGATCGTCATGCCTCAACCCGGCATGCGCCGAGACCCCGCCCCACTCGATCCCGGCCTGCGCGTATGCGCCCCAGATGCGCGACTTCCGAACGGCGTCGAACAAGGTAGAGAACCGAGCCCATTCTCCTTCCGCACCGAAGTGCAGCACGGCTGGCCCGATCGGCCTCCACTCGCCGCGCAGATCGACCCGCTGCGAACGACCGTCGGTCATATAGGTGGGTGCGCTACCCAAGGCAGGATCGAAATTGGCGCGCTCGGTATCGGCCAGCGAATAGGTAGCTGCAAGGTCGAGCAGGTTGCCGTCGAATACGACCCCAGCGGCGCCGGTGTACTGGCGGGTGTCCTGCGTCTCCGGTGTATCGGCAAAAGAGTAGGCGGGTGCGGGGAAGCCATCGAGGTCGAGTTCTCCCTTGGCGTAGCGGCCCCGGGCAAACAATTCGACGCTTCTTGAGAGGTAGGCGCGCGCCTGCGCATTGGCCGACCACTGGCGGAACATATCCGGCTCGGTTCCCGTCGCGGCGGCCGAAAACCCGTCAGTGCGCTGCCGCGCGGCCGAGCCTCCCACGAAGAAGGTGTCCGATCCAGCGCCACCACTGGCGGTCGCGTAGCTGCTGTCCTGACCGCCGTATTCGGCGCTCGCCGAAAGGCCGCGAGCGGCCCGCGTCGAAACGATCAGTACGCCGCCGATGGCATCCGAGCCCCAGATCGTGGAGTTGGAGCCCCGCAGCAGGTCGATCTTCTCGATCTCGCCCGCACCGAGGTTGCCGAAGTCAAACCCGCCCCCGGGTGCCGCGGGATCAGCCACCCGCACCCCGTCGACCAGCACCAACAGCTGCTCTGCCGCGGCGCCGCGCAGCCGCACGCCGGTGAACGAGCCCGGCGGGCCGTTGCGGGTGATGGTAACCCCGGGCGCGCGGCGAAGGACGCGGGCAAGGTCAGGTCCCTGCACCGCCTCGATTTCCGCGACGCCGATGACAGTGACCGGTTGGCCGGTGTCCTCGACATTTCCGCGGACGCCCGTCGCGGTGACCGTTATCGCCGTCTCATCGGCGGGATCGTAAACCGGCTCCTCATTCTGCGCGGCAAGCGGCGCGGAAAGCGCTACAGAACTTAAAAGCAGAAGAAATTTAGACATGAAACCTCCGTCAAGAACGATCGCGCCGTTCATGGCGGGAGGTTCGGCCGTTCGGCCGGGCCCTCGCTGCATTCCGGTACACCCCGCCCGGCTGCGGAACGACCGTCGCGGGCAGGTCTCCTGGCTCCCGGATCGCCGCTTCCTGCCGCCTTCCCGCTTTCGCAGTGGCTCGTGGCGAGGTCGCTCCCCGGTCACAGTTGCGGGGGCAGCGCGGGCATCGAACCCGCTTCCCTCTTCGGTCCGGCAGCAAACCGGACAACCCATGACGTGCCGCGTGCCCTATAGTGGGCGGCCAGGTTTGCCAAGTTTACTCCGCGGCAAGCACCCCGCTTAACCTCCGCCTTGCCCGTGTTCCGCTAAGGGACAGGCGCCGCCATGCGGCTCGCGGTAGACCGCCGTTAGCGATAGCGCCTCCTCAGGAATCTCCTTGAACGACGCCCACGTCCTCCTTGCTCGCCGATCGCGCCGCCCACGGCGCCGCGCAGGGCTGCGTGCCCTCCTGCGGTTCGAGGGTCCGCATCGGGGGCGCCGCCTGGCCGCGCTGGCGATGGCGGTCGCGGTTCCGGCAATGGCCGCGCCCGGCGATTGGCGCACGCTCGATTTGTTGGATCCATCTGCGCCCACCGCCCGGCCCATGCCATTCGAGACTGCCGGCGAGAGCTTCCCGGGCTCGGCGTTCTTCTACCTCGAGGATCTGCCCCGACTACCCGACAGTCACTTGGCGACGGTTGACGATTTGCCGCCGCCTCTGGAAACCGGGTCATACTCCGACGCCCAGCCGGCCGTGGGTCCGGCAGCCCGCGCGTTCGTCCCGGGGGGCAGCGGGCTCGACAAGGCGCGCGCGCTGCAATGCATGACCCTTGCGATCTACTACGAGGCGGCGAACGAGCCGACCGAAGGCCAGCGCGCAGTGGCGCAGGTCATCCTCAATCGCGTCGCTCATCCCAGTTATCCGAATAGCGTTTGCGGCGTCGTCTTCCAGGGCAGCGAGCGGCGCACCGGCTGCCAGTTCAGCTTCACCTGCGACGGCAGCCTTGCTCGCAAGCCGATGCAGGCGACCTGGGACCGGGCGCGCAGCGTGGCGGCAGTGGCGCTATCGGGATCGGTCTACGCCCCCATCGGGCTGGCGACGCACTACCACGCGACGTACGTCTTGCCCTATTGGGCCTCCAGCCTGACCAACGTCGGTACGATCGGGCTCCATACATTCTACAAGTGGCGCGGATCCGCTGGCCGCGCAGACGCCTTCGCCGCACGCTATCGTGGGGGCGAGCCGACGGCCGCGCCGCACCCGCGTCATTTCTCGGACCCGGCAGGCTCGGCGCCCGATCCGGTCGTGCTCGCCCAGGCCTATGAAGCCGCGCGGCGCAAGGCGCTTGCGGGCAGCGAGGTATTTGTGCCGGCCCCTTCGCCGATCTACGCCGAACCCGTGGCGGCACGCGGCGGCGAGCGGCTCTATGCGGCGGAGAATCTGCCGCAGGCCAGCGGCATCAAGGCCGAATTCGCCAACTCGGGCCGCTGGATCGCCGAACCCAAATGACAGCCCCTCCGCGCGCCAAGTCGCGGAAATAGCGCAAAGTTACCACGCGGTAACCCTATCGGCGAACCAGCCTTTAGCGGGCGCGAGCCTAACGCAGGTTATTCCCTCGGTCGCACAGGATACTTTCATGACCTTGCGCTTTGCCGCCGCTCGCACGAGCACCGCCTCCCCGCTCGCACGTGCGCTCGTTCGCAAAGGGCCCGCTCAACCGACGAACGACAACGCTGTCGCTCTTGCCGGACAGGCGGAGTTATGTTCTGAGCTCCGCGCGGCATTGCTTCACTTTGCCGCGCATGGGCTCGGGGCGGCACGTACCGCGAGGGGCGAGGCGGAGCTTGCCCATGCGGCGGGCAACGAAGCTAGCTACCGCTACTGGCTCGGCATCTGCCACACACTCGATCGAAGGATGGCAGGGCGGCTGGTCCGCCGGCACGCGCCGCTTGTCGGCGAGCCCGCCGCTCTCGCGCACACTTAAGCTCCCGCGGCCGAACATTTTCCATAGTAAGCATAGCGTTAACCGCGCGGTGACGTGTTCGCGGCTAGGGCAGCGCCCATGAAAGGGACGCGCGCGATCGGCTGGGGGCGGTCGCTCATGCTATTCCTCGGCCAGGGGGATGCGCTGAGCGAGCAGGTAAAGCGAACGCTCGTTCGGTCGCTCTACGCACAGCCAATGAGCCTCGCCGCCGGATCGGCAGCGGGGGTCATCGCCAGTGGAATTGCCGCTTATGCCAGCGGATCGATCGCTCTTTACGTCGTAGCGGGGCTGACCAGCCTGGTTTCCATTGCCCGGATCATTTTCGCCTACGGCCTTTCGCCGGACGACGAGGCCACGAGCACGATCAAGCTCGAGATGATCTATCTAGCGGGGGCGTTCACTTACGCCCTGCTGCTCGGCGTGGGTGCTGCGCTAACCATTGCTCTCGACATTCGCGACGGCGTTGGCTCGCTCATGTTGGTCAATGCGGTCGGCTATGGCGTGGGGGTTTGCGCCCGCAACGCGGGTCGGCCCCTCGTTGCGATCGGACAACTGGTTCTGACCTCGCTGCCGTTGGTGGTCGCGGCGATGGGACGGGGGACCCTCCCATTCACCTTCCTTGCGGCGACGATTTTCGTGCTGCTGGCGACAATGGCATCGATCGTCAGCGTGCTGTTCCAAACCCTGCGCAATTCCATCTCTGCGGCGGAGACGAGCGCTTTGCTGGCCGAAAAGATGCAGATCCTCGCACGGACCGACGTGGTCACCGGGCTCGCCAATAGGGCGGGCCTCAACCACCTGCTGGCCGAAACCCTTTGCGACCTTGAGGAGGACAGGCTTCTTGCGTTGTTCTGGCTCGATCTGGATCGCTTCAAAGAGGTGAACGACCTCCTCGGCCACACAGTCGGCGACCGGGTCTTGGCTGAGGTGGCCACCCGCCTGCGCGAGGTCGCACCCGCGGGCGCTGCGATCGCTCGGTTCGGCGGCGACGAGTTTATCATGCTCTGCAAGGTCGACAGTCGGGCCGACTGCGAACGGCTTGCGGGGCGCGTGCTCGACAACGTCACTCGTCCGCTCCGGATTGACGACCACCGCCTCGAAGTACCCGCCTCGATGGGCATCGCGATCATGCCGGAGGATGGACTCGACGCCGACGCAATGATGCAATCGGCCGATCTGGCACTCTACCACGCCAAAATCGGCGGAAAGAATCACAGCCGATTCTACGACAAGTCGATGAGCCGCAGTCTGCTGCGCCGGCGCGAGATCGAAGCGGAATTGCGTGGGGCCATCCAGCGCGACGAGCTATCGGTCTTTTTCCAGCCAATCGTCGACCTCGAATGCGGGCGCATCCGCAGCTTTGAGGCGCTGGTGCGTTGGTTCCATCCGGAGAAAGGAGAGCTCAAGCCCGACGAGTTCATCCCTGTGGCCGAGGAGACTGGCCTTATCGTGACGTTAGGCAACTGGATCACGGCGCAGGCCGCGCGGGCGGCCACGCATTGGCCCGACGACGTCACCCTGGCCGTCAATCTATCGCCGATGCAGATCAAGGCTCCCGGCGCGGCACTCGGCATTTTGGCGGCGCTGCGCGAAGCCGGGCTCGATCCGCGGCGGCTCGAGCTCGAAGTGACCGAAAGCTTATTCCTCGAGGACAATCACGCGACGGCTCATTTCATCAACGAGCTATCGGCGGCGGGAGTGCAGTTCGCGCTCGACGACTTCGGCACCGGGTACTCCTCGTTGGGATATATCGACAAATTCCCGTTCCAGCGGATCAAGGTCGATCGCAGTTTCGTTTCCGGGCCCAACGTCGGGCGAAAGAGCCACGCTATCATTTGCGCCGTCGCCGAGCTGGGCGCGCAGCTTGACATGGACATCGTCGCGGAAGGGCTAGAAACACTCGATCAGGTCCACGCGGTGCGCGCCGCCGGCTGTACGCTTGGGCAAGGGTACTACTTTAGCCGCGCGGTCCCCGATTACCTCGCGGCCATGCTTCTCGCACAGGAACGTGATGAGCAAAGAATGCGCGCGGCGGGCTGAAAGGGCTGTCAAGCATGATTGTTTGACCGATTTTCATGCTTCGATGCCTATGATCGACGAATGATTGGGAAACTCCTCCTGCTCGCCGGCTTAGGTTTGGGTGCTCTGTGGTTCATGGGCTATCGCCCTGCCGACCTACAGGGGGCCGCTGACCGGATATCCCGCAGCAATGCGGCGGCCATTTCGCCTGAGCAGCGTAGCAGCGGGGACTGGGGAATTTGACCCTTTGCCAACTTCTTGCTACTGCGAACTAATTGCAAAGATAGTCTGAGCTACCGTCCTTTTGCCGGTTGCAATGCCCTGCCCGCGCGCCTAGGTCCCCGTCGAAATCACGGACTGCCCCGCCCGCGGGACGGCGGCAGCCCTCAGGTTGCCGCTCCCCGCGCGACGGAAGGATCTTTTCCCAGATGGCTCGCAAGAAGATCGCGCTCGTCGGCGCTGGAATGATCGGCGGCACGCTCGCCCACCTCGCCGCCAAGAAGGAACTCGGCGACATCGTCCTGTTCGACATCGCCGAGGGCATCCCTCAGGGCAAGGCGCTCGATCTCAGCCAGTGCGGCCCCGTGGAAGGGTTCGACGCGAAAATTACCGGCACCAACGACTACGCGGATATCGCTGGCGCGGACGTGGTGATCGTCACTGCCGGCGTGGCGCGCAAGCCCGGCATGAGCCGCGACGACCTGCTCGGCATCAACCTCAAGGTGATGAAGTCGGTCGGCGAAGGCATTAAGAACAACGCGCCGGACGCGTTCGTGATCTGCATCACCAACCCACTCGACGCGATGGTCTGGGCGTTGCGCGAGTTCTCGGGGCTGCCGCACCACAAGGTCGTCGGCATGGCAGGCGTGCTCGACAGCGCACGGTTTGCCACGTTCCTAGCGTGGGAATTCGGGGTATCTGTGCGCGACGTCAACGCGTTCGTGTTGGGCGGCCACGGTGACACGATGGTTCCGGTGTTGAGCTATTCCACCATCAGCGGCATCCCTGTCCACGATCTCGCCAAGATCAAAGGCGTCGATGCCGGCAAGCTCGACGAAATCGTCAAGCGCACGCGTGGCGGCGGGGGCGAGATCGTGTCGCTACTCGGCACCGGCAGCGCTTATTATGCCCCAGCCACCAGCGCGATCGCGATGGCCGAGGCCTATCTACGCGATCAGAAGCGGATCTTGCCAGTTGCCGCCTATGTCGACGGGAAGTACGGGCTCAACGGGCTTTATGTCGGCGTGCCCGCCGTGATTGGCGCGGCCGGCCTGGAAGAGGTGGTCGAGATCGCCCTGTCCGACGAGGAAAAGGCCAACCTCAAGGTCTCGACCGACGCGGTTGAGGAACTGCTGGTGGCGTGCAAGAACCTCGACGGAGACCTCGCGTGAGCATCCTCGTCGACCGCACCACGAAGGTCATCACGCAAGGGATGACCGGCGAGACCGGTACGTTCCACACCCAGCAGGCGCTCGACTACGGAACGCAGATGGTCGCGGGCGTCACCCCCGGCAAGGGCGGCACCACGCACATCGGCCTGCCCGTGTACGACACCGTGCACGAGGCGGTGAAGGCGACCGGCGCAACCGCGAGCTGCATCTACGTGCCGCCGCCGTTCGCCGCGGACTCCATCCTCGAGGCGATCGATGCCGAGGTGCCGCTGATCGTCTGCATCACCGAGGGCATTCCGGTGCTCGACATGGTGCGGGTGAAGCGCGCGCTCACCGGCAGCAAGAGCCGCCTGATCGGCCCCAACTGCCCCGGCGTCCTGACGCCGAACGAGTGCAAGATCGGCATCATGCCCGGCAGCATCTTCAAGGCGGGCTCGGTCGGCGTGGTCAGCCGCTCGGGCACGCTCACTTATGAGGCGGTGCACCAGACCACCCAGGTCGGGCTCGGCCAGACCACCGCGGTGGGCATCGGCGGCGACCCGGTCAACGGCACCAACTTCATCGACGTGCTCGAGCTGTTCCTCAAGGACGACGCGACCAAGTCGATCATCATGATCGGCGAGATCGGCGGCAGCGCCGAGGAGGAAGCCGCGCAGTTCATCGCCGACGAGGCTAAGCGTGGCTGGTCCAAGCCGGTGGTCGGCTTCATTGCCGGGCGTACCGCGCCGCCGGGTCGGCGGATGGGCCACGCCGGTGCGATCGTCAGCGGCGGCCAGGGCGGCGCCGACGACAAGATCGCCGCGATGGAAGCCGCCGGCATTCGCGTCAGCCCTTCGCCCGCCGAGCTCGGCACCACGCTCGACGCGCTCCTCAAGGAACTCGCCTGACCGAGAGGCCGGCGCATCTCCTCCCCGGGAGCGTCCGCACGGTTCGGCCATTACCTCATCAAAGGTAGGCACCCCGATGGGTAACGAAGCACACGATTTCCTCCCCGACGACCCGCAACCGGGCCCGTCGTGGGCGCGCAAGCCTTGGCGGAGTGAGGAGGACGACCTCACCCAGGCGCTCGACCCGACCGCGATGCAGCTCGCCATTAAGGCCGCTGTGGCGAAAGGCGGCGTGGGAATCGACCCGGCGGCGATCGAGCAAGCGGCGGCGGACTCGATCCGTGCCATGCTGCTGGTGCGCACCTATCGCGTGCGCGGTCACCTCGGCGCGGACCTCGATCCGCTTGGACTTTCCAAGCAGGATCTGCCGGCCGACCTCGATCCAGCCTACCACGGGCTCACCGGCGCAGCGCTCGACCGCAAGGTTTATGTGGGCGGGACCCTCGGGCTTGAGTGGACCACGGTGCGTGAGCTCGTCGATGTGCTCAAGCGCAACTACTGCGGCAAGGTCGGCTACGAGTACATGCACATCGCCGACGTCGAGGAGCGGCGCTTCATCCAGGATCGGATCGAAGGCGGCGACAAGTCGATCGACTTCACCCCCGAGGGCAAGAAGGCGATCCTCGCGGCGGTGATCCGCGGCGAGCAGTACGAAAGGTTTCTCGGCAAGAAATACGTCGGCACGAAGCGCTTCGGGCTTGACGGCGGCGAGGCGATGATCCCCGCCCTTGAAGCGGTCATCAAGTACGGCGGCAGCCGCGGCGTGAAGGAGATCGTCTACGGCATGGCCCACCGCGGCCGGCTGAACGTGCTCGCGAACGTGATGGCCAAGCCTTACCGGGTGATTTTTCACGAATTCTCCGGCGGCACCGCTAACCCGGAAGATGTCGGGGGCTCGGGCGACGTCAAATATCACCTCGGCACCAGCACCGATCGCGATTTCGACGGCACCAAGGTGCACATGAGCCTGGTGCCCAACCCCAGCCATCTCGAGACGGTCGATCCGATCGTGCTCGGCAAGGTGCGCGCGCAGCAGGCATTCCGCGACGACATTGGCGCCGGCAAGCACAAGCAGGTGCTCCCGGTGCTCATCCACGGCGACGCGGCCTTCGCGGGCCAAGGCGTCGTGTGGGAGTGCTTCGGGCTGTCGGGCGTCAAAGGCTATAACACCGGCGGCTGCATCCACTTCATCATCAACAACCAGATCGGCTTCACGACGAGTCCGCAGTTCGCGCGCTCGTCACCGTACCCGTCGGACGTCGCCAAAGGCGTCCAGGCGCCGATTCTTCACGTCAACGGCGACGATCCGGAAGCGGTGACTTTCGCCTGCAAGCTGGCGACCGATTATCGCCAGACCTTCGGGCGCGACGTGGTGGTCGACATGTGGTGCTATCGCCGCTTCGGTCACAACGAGGGCGACGAGCCGAGCTTCACCCAGCCGCTGATGTACCAGCGCATCCGCGCGCATCCGGCGGTCAGCAAACTCTACGCGGAGGGGCTGGTCGGACAGGGCGTGATTGACCCGAGCTGGGCCGGTGAGACGGAGATGCGGTTCACGCAGGTGCTGGAGCAGGAGTTCGAAGGCTCGAAGAGCTATAAGGCCAATGAGGCGGACTGGTTCGCCGGCCGTTGGACTGGCCTCAGCAAGCCGGCCGATCCGGAGGGTGCGCGCCGGAACATCGAGACCGGCATCGACCGCAAGCTTTTCGACAGCCTCGGCAGAACGCTGACCACGGTCCCCGACGGTCTGACGATCCACAAGACGCTCGCGCGGGTGCTCGACGCCAAGCGTGAGATGTTCGCAAGCGGCCAAGGCTTCGACTGGGCCACGGCGGAGGCGCTGGCCTTCGGCAGTCTCGCGTCGGAAGGCTACAACGTTCGCTTGTCGGGCCAGGATTCCGGTCGCGGCACTTTCAGCCAGCGGCATGCCGTGTGGGTCGACCAGACGGACGAGCGCAAGTACGTCCCGCTGGCGACTGTGCCCCACGGCAAGTTCGAAGTGCATGACAGCCCCTTGAGCGAATACGGCGTGCTAGGTTTCGAGTACGGCTACGCCAGTGCCGATCCCAAGACGCTGGTGTTGTGGGAAGCGCAGTTCGGCGACTTTGCCAACGGCGCGCAGATCGTCATCGACCAGTACATTGCCGCTTCGGAAGCCAAGTGGCTGCGCGCGAACGGTCTGGTGATGCTGCTGCCACACGGCTACGAAGGTCAGGGGCCGGAGCACTCGTCCGCGCGGCTGGAGCGGTTCCTGCAGCTCTGCGCGCAGGACAATATCCAGGTGTGCAACATCACCTCGCCGGCGAACTACTATCACGTGCTGCGCCGCCAGATGCACCGGCCGTTTCGCAAACCACTCGTCATCATGACCCCCAAGTCGCTGCTGCGCCACCCGATGGCCAAGAGCGAGGCGGGCGAGTTCATGGGCGAAGCGCATTTCAAGCGCATCCTGTCCGACCGCAATGGGCCGCCCGACGAGGCGACCAAACGGGCGATCCTGTGCTCCGGCAAGGTCGCCTACGACCTGATGGAGGCGCGCGACGCGGCCGACGTCACCGACACCCAGATAATCCGGATCGAGCAGCTTTATCCGTTTCCCGGCGATCCTCTCGCGAAACGGTTGGCGAAGATGCCCTTGCTCGAAGACGTCGTCTGGTGCCAGGAAGAGCCCCGCAACAACGGTGCGTGGTTCTTCGTCGAGAGCCTGATCGAAGAATCGCTAATCGCCGCCAAGCGCGGCGTCACCCGGCCGCGCTTCGCCGGTCGCCTAGCAAGCGCTTCGCCGGCGACCGGAATCGCCAAGCGGCACGAAGCCGAACAGGGCGCTTTAATCGGCAACGCGCTGGGTCTGTCGGTCCGCTCCGAAATTCGCCGTAGGAAGAAAGCCTGATGTCCACGGAAATCAAAGTGCCCACTCTGGGTGAATCGGTTGCGGAAGCGACAATCGGCGAGTGGTTGAAGAAGCCGGGCGAGGCCGTCGCACTGGACGAGCCGGTCGCCAGCCTCGAGACGGACAAAGTTGCGGTCGAGGTTCCGGCTCCCGTTGCGGGAGTGATGGGACAGTACTCGGTCGCGGTCGGGGACAACGTTCTCGTAGGTGCGGTGATCGCGACCATCGAGGACGACGTCGCCCCCGGAGAGCACACGCAGGTTGAGCGGCGCGAGGAAGCTCCGCCCGCCGAAGCGACCTCGGCGCCGGCACAGGCCCCCACCCCCGCTCCGGCGGTCGCCAAGGAGGCCACCGGCGACGCGACGCAGACACTCAGCCCCGCCGTGCGCCGCGCGGTACTCGAACACGGCGTGGACCCTTCGAGCATCAAAGGCAGCGGGCGCGACGGGCGGCTGACCAAGGAAGATGTGCTGGCAGCAGCACAGGCCAAGACCACGGCACCCGCGCCGGCCCCGGCTCCGGCGGCAGCTTCGGCGCCGACCTCGGCTGCTTCCGATGGCGAACGCCGCGAGGAACGGGTCAAGATGACTCGTATGCGCCAGACGATCGCCAAGCGCCTGAAGAGCGCGCAGGAAACTGCCGCGCTGCTCACGACCTTCAATGATGTGGACATGACCGCGGTCATGGAAGCGCGCGAGAAGTTCAAGGACGCTTTCGCCAAGAAGCACGACATCAAATTGGGCTTCATGAGTTTCTTTGCCAAAGCCGCGTGCTTGGCTCTGAAGGACATCCCATCGGTCAACGCCCAGATCGACGGCGAAGAGATCGTGTACTTCGACTACGTCGATATCTCGGTGGCGGTCAGCGCTCCGAACGGGCTTGTCGTGCCGGTCGTGCGCGACGCGGACAGCAAGAGCTTCGCCCAGATCGAGAAGGACATCGCCGACTTCGGCAAGCGCGCCAAGGACGGCACGCTGACGATGGAAGACATGAAGGGCGGCACCTTCACGATCTCCAACGGCGGGGTGTTCGGCGGCCTGATGTCGACCCCGATCATCAATCCGCCGCAGAGCGCGGTGCTGGGGCTTCACCGGATCGAGGACAGGCCGGTTGTCCGCGACGGGCAGGTCGTGATCCGGCCGATGATGTACATCGCGCTATCGTACGACCACCGCCTGATCGACGGGCGCGAGGCGGTGACCGCACTGAAGACTATAAAGGAGGCGATCGAGGATCCCATGCGGATGCTGATCGACCTGTGACCCCGGAACCCGCCGCAATGCTCCGATACAGGCTGGCGGCCGGCGCCCTGAAGGCGTTCTCGCTGAACGACACCACGCGCCGCGCCTATCGCCGGCTGGGCAACGCGATTGGCGGACAGGCCCGCTCGCGCAAAATCAAGGCCAACGCGGTCGGCAAGGCGGATCGCAGCTTGCGCTTCATGGAAAGCCATGGCGCCATCCGTGATCGCATGCGCCTGCTCGAACTCGGCTCGGGGTGGGTGCACTGGGAAGCTCTGTTCGCGCGGTGTTTCTACGACGTTGAGATCATCCTGTTCGACATGTGGGACAACCGCCAATTCGCTGGTTTCCGCCACCATGCCGCGGCGTTGCGTGATGCGATCCCATCCTTGACAACCCGCCGGCCAGAGGCCCGCGAGGAGGCTGTTGCCCTGCTCAGCCGAGTGATTGACTGCGCAGACTTCTCGGAAGTCTATCGACTGCTTGGCTGGCGCTACCTCGTCGATGCAGGAGGGCGCCTGGACGCCGTGACGGACGGCTCCGTGGACCTCGTTTTCGGCAGCGACGCACTAGAACACGTGCCGGCAGAACGGCTGCCTGAGCTGGTCGAGGATTTTCGGCGCATTCTCCGTTCCGGGGGGCTCGTTGCGCAGCACATCGTGGTGGCCGACCACCTGTGCCTATACGATCCCGCAGCGCACCGGAAAGCCTACCTCGGCTATACCGACAATCAGTGGCAGCGCTGGTTCGATAATGGCGTCCAGCACATCAATCGATGGCAGCTCAGCGATTATGTCCGCCTGTTTCGCGATCACGGCTTCACGGTGCTGGCACAGGAAATCGTGACCAGCGCCGATACCGCTCCCCTAGCCATCGCCCCACGCTGGCGCCACTACGACAAGACCGATCTCGATGCGTGTTTTACGCGGTTGCTCGTCCAGACCTGAAGGAAGACCCGACGTGCCCGAACAGACTTACGACTATGACGTGCTAGTCATCGGCGCCGGCCCAGGCGGCTATGTGGCCGCGATCCGCGCGGCGCAGCTGGGTCTCAAGACGGCCTGCGCCGAAAGCCGGGCGACGCTGGGTGGCACGTGCCTCAACGTGGGCTGTATTCCCTCGAAGGCGATGCTCCACGCGAGCGAGTATTTCGATGCGGCGAAGAATGGCGCAATGGCCGAGATGGGCATCGAGGTCAGCCCAAAGCTCAACCTCGACAAGATGCACGCCCAGCGGCTTGACGCGGTCGGCGGGCTGACCAAGGGCATCGAGTTCCTGTTCAAGAAGAACAAGATCGACTGGAAGAAGGGTCACGCGACCTTTGTCGATGCGCAGACCGTCGATGTGGGCGGCGAGAAGGTGACGGCGAAGAACGTGGTCATTGCTACCGGGTCCTCAGTCACCCCCCTGCCCGGCGTCGAAGTGGACAACGAGAAGCAGATCGTGGTCGACAGCACCGGCGCGCTCGAGCTGCGCAAGGTGCCGAAAAAGTTGGTGGTCATCGGCGGCGGCGTAATCGGCCTTGAACTCGGCTCGGTCTGGCGGCGCCTTGGGGCCGAAGTGATCGTCGTTGAATTCCTCGACCAGTTGCTTCCCGGAATGGACATGGACATCCGCAAGGAAGCGGCCAAGATTTTCAAGAAGCAGGGCATGACCCTCATGCTCGGGACCAAGGTCACCGGCTGCGCGGTCAAGGGCAATGCCGCAACGCTCACGCTCGAGCCTGCCAAGGGCGGCGAAGCCACGACACTCGAGGCGGACTGCGTGCTGGTTTCGATCGGCCGCCGGCCCAACGTCGACGGCCTCGGCCTCGACAAGATCGGGCTGGAGCTCAACCAGCGCGGTCAAATCGAGACCGATCACGACTTCCGCACCAAGGTCGAGGGCGTATGGGCGATCGGCGACGTCATCCCCGGTCCGATGCTCGCGCACAAGGCCGAGGACGAGGGCATCGCTTGCGCTGAGAACATCTCCGGGCAGACCGGTATCGTGAACCATGCGGTGATCCCTGGCGTCGTTTATACGTGGCCGGAGATCGCGGGGGTCGGGCTCACCGAGGAAGACGCCAAGGCGAAGGGCGCGGTCAAGGTCGGCAAGTTCCCGATGATGGCCAACAGCCGCGCCAAGACTAATCACGAGCCGGACGGCTTCGTGAAGATCATCGCCGATGCCGAGACCGACCGCGTGCTGGGTGTCTGGTGCATCGCCAGCGTCGCTGGCACGATGATCGCCCAAGCCGCGCAGGCGATGGAGTTCGGCGCGACAAGCGAGGACATCGCCTACACCTGCCACGCCCACCCGACGCACAGCGAGGCGATCAAGGAAGCGGCGATGGCGGTGCAGGGGAAGCCGATCCACATTTGACGCGGCCGCACGGCTGGCCCATCCCGCGACACGGGAGGGCGATCTATGATTCCGAAGCTGACCAGCGAACCCGGCGCGATCGAGGTCGCGGCGCAAATTCGCTCAGGCGCGCTATCGCCGCTGGAGGCGGTGGACGCCGCGATTGCGCGCATTGAAGCGCTTGATCCGCCGCTAAATGCTGTCGTTGTGCGTGATTTCGAACGTGCAAGAGCCACTGCCAATGCGCTGAAAGATGCATCGCGCGACGACCGACCGTTGTTCGGCGTGCCAATGACGGTCAAGGAAAGTTTCGACATCGCCGGGCTGCCGACCACCTGGGGCCATGTGCAATTCAAGGACCAGCGCGCCCGGCGCGACGCGCGAGTGGTCGCCCTGCTCAAGGAAGCGGGCGCGATCATTCTCGGCAAGACCAACGTGCCGCCCGATCTTGCCGACCTGCAGAGCAACAACCCGGTATATGGGCGCACCAACAACCCGTTCGACCGCTCGCGGGTGTCCGGCGGTTCCTCGGGCGGCTCAGCGGTGGCGGTCGCCAGCGGGATGGTGCCGGCCGAGTACGGCAGCGATATCGGCAGCTCGATCCGCAATCCCGCGCATTTCAACGGCATTTACGGGCACAAGACCACCTTTGGCCTCGTCAGCCGTCGGGGTCATGGGCATCCCATGGCCGGCGGCCGCGACATGCACGATGGACCGCTTTCGGTCACCGGGCCGTTGGCTCGTTCGGCTGAGGACCTCGCGCTCTTGCTCGAGGTAACGGCGGAACGGCCGCTGCCGCGCCGCGAGAAGGCCTTGCGGGAGATGCGCTTCCTCGCCGTGATCGACCATCCGTCGAGCGAGGTCGACGGAGCGGTCCGCGGACCAATCGAGGCCACACTAAACGAGATCGAGCGAGCCGGCGCGCAAGTCGACCGCTCGAGCGACCTTCTCCCTGATCTCGCCGAACAGCACGCCAACTACATGCGTCTCCTCAACGCAGCGATGGCGCGCGGGCGGCCGGGGCCAAACGGGCAGACCATCAGCCTCGCGGACTATTACCTCTTGCTCGATACCCAAGCGCGCAACGAGTATGCATGGGCGGACCTGTTCGCCGAGTACGATTTCGTGCTCGCCCCGCCCCTTCCCTTCGTCGCTTATCCCCATGACGACACGCCGCTGCCGCAGCGCCGCATCGCGATCAACGGCAAGGACACCGCTTTCGGCGACGCGCTCGCCTGGGCTGGCCTGGCCACCTTCCCCAACCTGCCCTCGACCGTCGTGCCGGTCGGAGAGAGCGGCGGACTGCCATGCGGAATGCAGGTGATCGGCGCCGCATGGAACGACCTCGACTGCATCGCCGTGGCCGGCGCCATCGGCACGTTGATGGACCGCTAACCCTTGGAAAACAGCGAGAAGAGCGGTGAAGCGGACATCAGACGCATCGCGCGGGGTCTGCTGGACCTCAGCTTGCCCAAACCCGAATGGACTCACCGCGCCCACTTCGCCGCGGCCCTCTGGCTTCTGGCGCATCCGGCGGTCTTGGCGCGCGAAGGGGGCATGGCGCCGATCATCCGCCGGTACAACGAGGCGACCGGCGTAGCGAACACCGATACCAGTGGCTACCACGAGACTATCACACAGGCCTCTCTAAGCGGGGCGGCCGTGTACTTGGCCGAGGGAGAGACCGACCCGCTCGCGGCGGTGCTGGAGCGTCTGATGGCGGGGCCGCTCGGGGACAAGCGCTGGCCGCTTAGCTATTGGAGCGAGGCCCGGCTGATGTCGGCCGAAGCACGGCGGCGCTGGGTCGGACCGGACATTGCGCCATTCCCCTGGCCGCTCCTCGCACAGAGCGGCGAGGCACTGTAGAAGGCGGTCGTGACCCCCGAAGTCCTCCCGCCGGCTCTCGACCTCATCGGCACCGCGGTGTTCGCCCTCACCGGCGCGTTGCTGGCTGCGCGTCTGAAGCAGACCTTCGTCACGATGGCCTTTTTCGCGCTGGTGACCGGGGTGGGCGGCGGGTCCCTGCGCGACATGCTGCTGGGCGCGCCGGCGTTCTGGCTTCACGACCCCTGGGTGGCGCCGGTCATCTTCGCCACCGCGCTCATCGCCTGGTTCACGCCGCGACGCTGGTGGGAGAACGAGCTCCTGGAATGGGCCGACGCGGCGGGGCTGGCCGCATTCGCCGTGCTGGGAACAGCCAAGGCGCTCGCCTACGGTGTCGCTCCGGTGCCGGCGGCAGTGCTGGGGGTAGTCACGGGCTGTGCGGGCGGTGTGGCGCGCGACGTGATCGCCGGTGTGCCCTCGATCATCATGCGGCCGGAGCTCTATGTGACGGCAGCCGCGCTGGCCGCGGTCGTGACGATGATCGGCGTCGCCGCGGGCATTCGCGACGAAGCCGCGTGGGGGCTCGCCTGGCTAGCGGGGTTCGGACTGCGCGGGGCGGCCATCCGTTGGCGACTGGCGCTGCCGGCCTATCGCAAAGGCTGACTTCAGCCGGGAAAGTCCGGCGCCTGCGCGGTCTCGTAGCGATCATCCTCGCTAGATTCCGGCAAGGCTTCGCTTTCGATCGGACCGCCGGGATAAACAGAAATCTGCTCTCCGGCCGCGTCCTGCGCCGAGCGCGCGGCACTATAGCGGTCGTCGTCCCACTGCTGGTCCTCGGCGACTCCGCGATAAGCGCTTCCCTGTCCGTAATCGACGTCGTCAATACGGCCGTCGTCGCCGATGGTGCAGCGGAAAGTGCCCCCTGTGCGCAGGCGGCCGGATACGTCCCACCCGGCGCCGGTGCGGTTTACGCTATCGACTGTTTCGAGCCTGGCGTTACGCTCGACCTCGCGAACGCACAGGTCGACCGCACGATCGAGGCCGTGATTGTCACCCCAGCCGGAGTTGTAACGGCGGGTGCGATAGTCGGAGCGGTAGTCCCCGCCGGGATAGCGGTAATCGCGATCGCGGTAGGGGTCGTTCCGGCTGGCCTTGCTCGCCGCGCTGGCAACCGCAGCTATCGTACCAATCACCAGCAACCCGCCGATCACGTCCCCCGCATCCACGCGGTCCCTACGCCAACGGCGATGGTTCTGCACGTCGGCCGCGTCCGGGTCGAACACGCCGGCACCTTGCGGTGAAATTCGGGGTAACTCGGCGGCAGCCAATGGAGCTACAACCATCGATGCGGAAGCCAAGAGAGCGGCAGCGGAAGCGATTCTAAAGAACATGATCTGTGACCCCTCAATCCAGATCGTGCGGCAAAATGCCGCATGGTGCCGAACGAATAGGCGGCTCAGGCTTGCAACAGCCTGAACCGCCCATCATATCAGTCAGGTGACGCTCGGCTTACCAGCCGTAGGCGCCGCGATAGCGTTGGTTGCGCAGACCGCTGTAATCGAGATCCACGACCCGGCCGTACTGGACGTCGCAAGTGAACCTGCCCTGGTCATAGTTGCGACCGCTGTAGCGGTAGTTATAGTCGCGGCCCCAGCCGCTGCCACGTTCGTTCACGATGACCGTGCCCTTCACGCGGTAGCCGTAGCGGTTGCGATCGATGTCGCGGATGTCGGTAACGCGGGCACCGTACGCCCCGCGCTGAGCGGCGCTGACGCACTGCTCGACCGCTTGGCGCGAACTGCCGCCATTGTAACCGTAACCGTTGTCATAGCGGTCGCCGTAGTAAGGCTCGCCGTAAGTGCCGCGGTAGCGATCGTTCTTGCCGATCGCGCCCGCGACGGCGGCGATGCCGCCGATGACCAATGCGCCGGCGATGATGTCGCCTGCATCAATGCCGTCATTGTCGCGGTGGCGGCTCTGCGCCATCGCGGGGGTTGCTGCAGTCAGAGCCATCGCGCCAGCCGCGACGGTTCCGACGAGGGCTTTCGAAATGGTCTTCATGGCTCACCTCACAGTTGGCGAAAGAACGATTCTGCCGCCTTGTGGTGCCTGTCTACGTGAGTCGGCGTGAGGCGAGCCTGAATTGCAGCGTTAGCTCCCATTCAGGTAAAATACCGTTCTGATGAATATGCAAACTGCTGGTCACGAACGAAAAGGGCCGGAGATGATCCGGCCCTTTTGATATGTCGCGGGAGTTCCGAAGTGATCAGGCGTCTTCGAACTCATCTTCGTCGGCGTTCATGACAGGGCCCGAATCCTGGCCCTTTGCGGTGACGTCACGGTCGACGAACTCGATAATCGCAATCGGGGCGGCATCGCTCTGGCGGAAGCCTGCCTTGATGATGCGGATGTAGCCACCTTCGCGGCCGGCATAACGTTCGGCCAGGACGTCGAACAGCTTCTTGAGCTGCGCGTCGTCGCCAAGGCGGCTCTGCGCCAGGCGGCGGTTGCTCAGCCCCCCGCGCTTGGCGAGAGTGACCAGCTTCTCGACGTAAGGCCGCAGCTCCTTCGCCTTCGGCGTGGTGGTCATGATCTGCTCGTGCTTGATCAGCGCGGCAGCCAGGTTGCGCAGCAGCGCGGCGCGGTGGCCGCTCTTGCGCTGCAGCTTACGGCCCGAATGTCCGTGGCGCATATCTTGTACTCCGTTCGTAGGGGGCCCGTGTCAGGTAGCCCGATGCAGGCCGGAAGATTGGGTCCGGCCCATGCCCCGTTGGCTTGATCAGCCGAGCAGTTCCTGCTCGAGCTTCTTGGCCATTTCCTCGATGTTCTCCGGCGGCCAGCCGGGAATGTCCATGCCGAGGCGCAGGCCCATCGAGCTCAGGACTTCCTTGATCTCGTTGAGGCTCTTGCGGCCGAAGTTCGGCGTGCGGAGCATCTCGGCCTCGGTCTTCTGCACCAGGTCGCCGATGTAGATGATGTTGTCGTTCTTGAGGCAGTTGGCACTGCGCACCGACAGCTCGAGCTCGTCGACCTTCTTGAGAAGGTAGCGGTTGAGCTGGTTGGCGTCGTTTTCCTCGGCCGGTGCGGCCATGCCGATCATCGGGCTCGAGGAAACCGGCACGCCGTCCTCGAAGTGGACGAACAGCGCGAGCTGATCCTGCAGGATGCGGGCGGCATAGGCCACGGCATCTTCCGGAGTAACGGTGCCATCGGTCTCTACGGTCAGGCTCAGCTTGTCGAAGTCGAGTTCCTGGCCCACGCGGGCGTTCTCGACCTTGTAGCTGACCTGGCGAACCGGCGAGTAGAGCGAGTCGACCGGGATCAGGCCGATCGGCGCATCCACCGGACGATTGCCGACGGCGGGGACATAGCCCTTACCGGTGTCTGCGGTGAGCTCCATGTTGAGGTTGGCGCCCTCGTCGAGATGGCAGATCACGAGATCCTTGTTCATGACCTCGATGTCGCCCGACACGGCGATGTCACCGGCGGTGACTTCGCCCGGGCCGGTGGCGGCGAGCTGGAGCCGCTTCGGCCCCTCGCCTTCCATCTTGAGCGCAATCTGCTTCACGTTGAGCACGATGTCGGTCACGTCCTCGCGAACGCCGGCGAGCGACGAGAACTCGTGCAGCACGTTCTCGATCTTGATCGAAGTGATCGCAGCGCCCTGGAGGCTCGAGAGAAGAACGCGGCGCAGCGCGTTGCCGAGCGTCAGGCCGAAGCCGCGCTCCAGCGGCTCGGCGACGAAAGTGGCCTTGCGGCCCTTCGCGGCGTCCTTGACCTCGAGGCTGTTGGGCTTCTTGAGTTCCTGCCAGTTCTTGGTGTTGACGGCCATGGATATCCCCTGGGGTTCAAATCGGGTGCGGGACCGGCGCGGCGGAGCGTCCGATCCTGCGAAAAATCGGCGGCGGGGAGCGACCCTGCCGCCGGCAGGTATCAGACGCGGCGGCGCTTGCTGGGCCGCACGCCGTTGTGCGGGATCGGGGTCACGTCGCGGATCGAGGTGATCGTGAAGCCGACCGCCTGCAGCGCCCGCAGCGCGCTCTCGCGGCCCGAGCCGGGGCCCTTGACCTCGACCTCGAGCGTCCGGACACCGTGTTCGGCAGCCTTCTTGCCGGCGTCGTCAGCGGCGACCTGGGCGGCGTAGGGAGTCGACTTGCGGCTGCCCTTGAAGCCCATCATGCCCGCCGAAGACCAGCTGATCGCATTGCCCTGCGCGTCGGTTATGGTGATCATGGTGTTGTTGAAGCTGGCGTTCACGTGCGCGACGCCGCTGGAGATGTTCTTGCGTTCGCGGCGCTTAATGCGCTGGGGTTCGCGTGCCATGTGGGAATTCCTGTCCTAGATCCAAGAGAGCAGCTGCAGCCTGGCGGCGCGGCTTACTTCTTCTTGCCGGCGATCGGCTTGGCCTTGCCCTTGCGGGTGCGGGCGTTGGTGTGGGTGCGCTGGCCGCGGACCGGCAGGCCCTTGCGGTGGCGCAGGCCACGATAGCTGGCCAGATCCATCAGGCGCTTGATGTTCATCGCCGTCTCGCGGCGGAGGTCGCCCTCGACCGAGTGATCGGCGTCGATCGTCTCGCGGATCTGCAGCACTTCCGCGTCGGACAGGTCCTGCACGCGGCGGCTGTGATCGATACCCAGCTTGTCGGCAATCTTGACCGCGGTCGTGCGGCCGATCCCGTGGATGTAGGTGAGCGCGATGATTACGCGCTTGTTGGTGGGGAGGTTGACCCCGGCAATACGTGCCACTTAATTCTCCATGCTCCACAGGGACGAAGCCCAACGGCAGCCCCTATCTCATCGCTTTGCATTCGACGGCGGCCGATCGGCCTGACGGCAAAAAGCCCGGGTGGCGCGAGCGCGCCGCCGGACTCATCCCGCGGTGTCGAATGAGGGGCGCGCTTACGGCGATTCGGCCGCCTCGTCAATGGCCGAGCGCGCGAAAACGAGCGGGCCCCAAACGGCCCCGCTTCCCGCTGAGAGGCATTATCTACACCCGATCGGCCTTGGGGTCAAAGCCGATCGCCGGCGTCGGGCGTCCTAGTCGTCCATCTTGTCGAGAGCCGCACCCACGTCGTCTCCAGCGGGTTCGTCAGTGGGCCGGTCGGCCGGCTTGGCCGCCGGAGCAGTGGCGGCCGCGGATACGGTGCCGAGCTTGTCCGCCAAGCGGCCCAGTTGCTCGCTCATCACGCCATCTACTGCCTTGGATATTTTCGCGACTTCGAACCGCATGTGTCCCGCGACGATGTATTCCCAGGTCAATTTCGTGCCGCCCGACGCCTTGTCCGGTTGCATCGTGATGGTGAGGACCCCGTCGACAGGCTCACTCTGCAACGGCCCCAGCCCACCGCGCATCCGCAGCACCTTCATGGGCTCGGCCATCACCACCGTCATGTGCTGGGCACTTCCCGCCAGGCCGACTTCGGCCGCGCCGTCCTTCTCGGGAATGCGCTCGCAAAAGCAGCCGCCGGCCTGGGGCGTGATCGTCAGGTTCGCGGCGTCGCCGGACCAGCTATGGGCCTTGTTCCACCATTGGGCCGGCTCGATGAGGGCGAGCCATGTGGCGCGCGGCGCTGACTTCACTGTCGCGCTATCCCGGGTCACGAAATGGTCCGCGGAGGATTCCACCACCTCGGCGCAAGCCGGCTGCGCCAAGGCCAGCGTCGCCAGACCCAATACCCAAACTCTATCCATGCTCACCCCCCCCACCGCTCTCATTCAATGAGCGTTATATCTCGCAAAGCTCGAACTGCAGCATAAGATATCCGCCCAGAACGTGGGGCGGCGGGAAAGCGCGCTCAGTCCTCGAGAATGCTCTCGATAGCTTGGGATACGGCGCCGATATCCGCCATGCCATCGACCCGGTGAACGATGCCGCGCGCTTCGTAGATCGGCAGGATCGGCGCGGTCTTGGCGCGATACTCGGCCATGCGGGTGCGGACGGTATCTTCGTTATCGTCGGGCCGCCGCTTGAATTCGCGCGCGCCGCACCGGTCGCAGGTCGCTTCGACGCGCGGCTGCTTGAAAACGTCGTGATATCCTTCGCCGCAGTTCGCACAGGTAAAGCGGCCAGTGATCCGCTCCACCAGCGCGTCCTCGTCGACTTCGAGTTCGATTACCCGGTCGAGTTGCCGGCCGTGGCTCGCGAGTAGCGCGTCCAGCGCATGAGCCTGGGCCTCGGTTCGCGGATAGCCGTCGAAGATGGCGCCGACCGAAGGCCCCATTGCGGTAAGCTCCTCGTCGATCAGCCCGCTGACGATCGCGTCGGACACCAACTCGCCCCGTTCCATGACCGCCTTCGCCTCCAGCCCGACCGGAGTTCCGGCCTTGACGGCGGCGCGCAGCATGTCGCCGGTCGAGAGCTGGCGCATGCCATGATGCTCGACGAGCCGCTGCGCTTGGGTGCCCTTGCCCGCACCGGGAGGGCCAAGAAGAATGATGTTCACGGCGGCGCTCCCCCTAGCGCAAGCGGCCCTTCAACTTGGCCTTCTTGATAAGGTCGCCATACTGGTGCGCCAACAGGTGCGACTGCATCTGGCTGATGGTGTCCACCGTCACGTTCACGACGATCAACAGGCTCGTGCCGCCCATGACCATCGCCACACCCGTCTGGGTGAAAGTGAATTCGGGGATCACGCAGACCAGCGTCAGGTAAATCGCACCGATCACGGTGATGCGGGTGAGGACGTAATCGAGATAGTCTTGCGTCCGCTTGCCCGGACGAATGCCTGGGATGAACCCGCCGTTCTTCTTCAGGTTCTCCGCGGTCTCTTCCGGGTTGAACACCACGGCCGTGTAGAAGAAGCAGAAGAAGATGATCCCGATCGCGTAGAGCGCGAGATAGAGCGGCTGCCCGTGCTGCAGATAGAAGTTCAGCGTGTTGATCACACTGCCGGCGGTGCTTTCGGGGTCGATCGACTGGCCGGCGAACTGACTGATCGTCAGCGGGAGCAGCAACAACGAACTCGCGAAGATCGGCGGGATCACGCCCGACGTATTCAGCTTCAGCGGAAGGTGGCTGCGGTCGGCCTGCATCATGCCCTTTGCGCTTGCGCGCTTGGGATACTGGATCAGCAGGCGGCGCTGAGCCCGCTCCATGAAGCAGATGAACAGCACAACCCCGATAATCATGAGGATCATGCCGACGATCGCGAAGCCGCTGATCGAGCCTGAGCGGGCGCCCTCGAACAAATTCGCGCCGAAACTCGGGAACTGGGCGACGATACCGGCCATGATGATCAGGGACACGCCGTTGCCGATTCCGCGGCTGGTGATCTGTTCGCCGAGCCACAGCAGGAACATCGTCCCGCCGACAAGGCTGATCACCGCAGTGATGCGGAACATGAGCCCAGGCATAACGACGGCCTGCAATCCGCTGGACGCGCCATAGGCCTCAAGGCCCGAGGCGAGGAACCAGCCCTGGATCGCACACAGGAAAACCGTGCCGTAGCGGGTATATTGATTGAGCTTTTGCCGGCCGGTGGCGCCCTCCTTCTTGAGAGCGGCCAGCGCGGGGTGGAGGGCGGCGGCGAGCTGAATCACGATCGACGCCGTGATGTAGGGCATCACGCCGAGCGCAATGAGGCTCATGCGCTCGAGGCTGCCGCCCGAGAAAGTGTTGAAGAGATCGAGGATGCCGCCACGAGTCTGCTCGTAAAGCGACTCCAGGATGAGCGGGTTGACTCCCGGTAGCGGCACGAAGCTCAGGAAGCGGAAGACGATCAGCGCACCGATCGAGAACCAGATGCGGTTCTTGAGTTCGGTAGCCTTGGAAAAGTTCGCGAGGCTCAGCGAGCTCGCGATGTTGTCGGCGCGTGATGCCATGGGATTGCTCGAAATCCTGTTTTGGCGCCGGTCCCTCCCGGCACAGGGAGGCTACATAGGTAGCGGGGGTTCGGATGTCGAACCCCCGGCCACCCGTTTTTCGCTTACTTCGCCTTGGCGGCCTTGTTGGCCGCGGCCCGCTCGGCCTTCTTCTCGGCCTCGGGCTTGCCGGTCTCGATCACTTCGACCGCACCGCCCGCCTTTTCGACTGCCTCGATCGCACCCTTGCTCGCGCCCGCGACACGGAAGCTGACCTTACTGGTCAGCGCGCCCTTGCCGAGCAGGCGCACGCCGTGCTTGGCGCCGCGCGCGACACCGGCGGCCTTGAGCGCGTCGTGGTCAAGCACGTTCTTGGCGTCCAGCTTACCGGCGTCGATGAACTTCTGGATCATGCCCAGGTTCACCTCGGCGTAGTCCTTGCCGTTCGGGTTGTTGAAGCCGCGCTTCGGCAGACGCATGTGAAGCGGCATCTGGCCGCCTTCGAAGCCCTTCACGGCGACGCCGGAGCGCGCCTTCTGGCCCTTCTGCCCGCGTCCCGCAGTCTTGCCCTTGCCCGAACCGATGCCCCTGCCGACCCGCATCTTGCGGTGGCGGGCGCCTTCGTTGTCGCGGAGATCGTTCAGTTTCATGTCAGTGCACTCGCTTTCGCTTTGGTCGCGCTGAGGTGGACGAGCCACCCCGTTATTGAGTCGGGAGCCTTAGCCCTCGACGACTTCCACCATGTGCGGCAGCTTGGCGATCGCCCCGCGGACTTCAGCGGAGTCTTCGATCTCCACCACGCGGTGCATCTTGCCGAGGCCGAGGCCAACCAGAATCTTCTTCTGGCTTTCCGGACGGCGGATCGGGCTGCCGATCTGCTTGAGCTTGATTTTGGCCATCTGGCTTACTCCACAATCGCGGCGGCGTCGGCTTCCGCCTCGGCTGCGTTCGCCCCGCCACGACCGAGAAGGTCGGCGATCTTCTTGCCGCGGCGCTGGGCGACGGACTTCGGGGAAGTCTGGTCCTGCAGCGCGTCGAAAGTGGCGCGGATCATGTTGTAGGGGTTGCTGGTGCCGACCGACTTGGTCACCACGTCGGCCACGCCCAGGCTCTCGAACACGGCCCGCATCGGGCCACCGGCGATGATGCCGGTACCTGCGGGAGCGCTGCGCACGTTGACCTTGCCGGCACCGAAACGTCCCTTGCCGTCGTGGTGCAGCGTGCGGCCTTCCTTGAGCGGCACGCGGATCATCTTCTTCTTAGCCGCCGAGGTCGCCTTGGTGATGGCTTCCGGCACTTCGCGCGCCTTGCCGTGGCCGAAGCCCACGCGGCCGGCGCCGTCGCCCACGACGACCAGCGCCGCGAAGCCGAAGCGCTTGCCGCCCTTCACCGTCTTCGAGACGCGGTTGATGTGAACCAGCTTCTCGATGATGCCGTCGTCTTCTTCCTCGCGTCCGCCGCGACGATCGTCACGACGCCCGCCACGCTGCCCGCCACGGCCGCCCTGGCCGCCGCGATTGCCGCCACGGTCACCGCCGCCACGTGCACCGCGACCGCGGGGCTGATCCACACCCTGCTCGACGCTCTGCGTGTCGGCCGCGACCGAAGGCGTGTCGGCAATCGCCGGCTGCTCCAGAACGACCGCGTTCTCGGTCTCAGCGGTCGCTTCGTTTTTGTTTTCGTTTTCAGCCATAATCAGAACTCCAACCCGCCTTCGCGGGCGGCGTCGGCCAGCGCTTTCACGCGGCCATGAAACAGGAACCCGCCGCGATCGAATACGACGGTCGAGACGCCGGCCTTCTTGGCGGCTTCGGCAATTTCCTTGCCCACCTGCACAGCGGCATCGACGTTTGCGCCACTGGACTTCGCGCCCAGGGTGCTCGCCGCGGCAACTGTCTTGCCTTGGGCGTCGTCGATAATCTGAGCGTAGATGTGGCGGCCGGTGCGGTGCACCGACAGACGCGGCCGAGTTCCGGCGCGGGTCTTGATCGCGGTGCGCACGCGGCGGCGGCGGCGCTCGAAAAGGGAAAGCTTGGCCATCTTACTTCTTCTTCCCTTCCTTGCGGAAGATGTACTCGCCGCGATAGGCGATACCCTTGCCCTTGTAAGGCTCGGGCTTGCGCCAGCGGCGAACCTCGGCGGCAAACTGGCCGACAGCCTGCTTGTCGATGCCCGAAACCTCGACCGTGGTCTGGTCAGGCGTTTTCACTTCGAGGCCTTCAGGCACATCGAGATCGACGTCGTGCGAAAAGCCAAGCTGAAGCTTCAGCTTCTTGCCCTGCGCGGCGGCACGATACCCGACGCCCTTGATGTCGAGCGTCTTGGTGAAGCCGTTGGTCACGCCTTCGACCAGGTTCGACACCAGCGTGCGCTGCATGCCCCAGAAAGCCTTCGCTTGCTTGGTATCGTTGGCGGGGCGCACCAGAATCCGGCCGTCCTCGACCGTATAGCTGATTTCCTCACGCATGCTCAGCGTAAGCGTTCCCTTCGGACCCTTGACCGTGAGTACGCCATCCGCGGCATCCGCGGATACGCCGGACGGCACGGGGACCGGAACTTTGCCGATGCGGCTCATCAGAACACCTCCGCCAGCACTTCGCCGCCGACGTTCTGCACCCGGGCTTCCGCGTCGGAAAGCACGCCGCGCGGCGTCGAGACGATGGTGATGCCCAGGCCGTTGCGGATCGTCGGGAGTTCTTTCGACCCCGAGTAGACGCGCCGGCCCGGCTTGGAAACGCGGGCCACGTGCTTGATCGCGGGCTCGCCTTCGAAATACTTCAGTTCGATCCGCAGCGCAGGGTGCTTGCCGGAAGCGTCTTCGCTGTAGCCACGGATGTAGCCTTCGCGCTGGAGCACTTCGAGCACGTTCGCGCGCAGCTTGCTGGCGGGGGTCAGGACGGAGTCCTTCTTCGCCTGCTGGCCGTTGCGGATGCGGGTGAGCATATCACCCAGGGGATCGGTCATAGCCATCTATCGAATCCTCACCAGCTCGACTTGGTCAGACCGGGGATCATGCCCTTGTTGCCAAGGTTCCTGATCTCGATCCGGTTGAGGCCGAACTTGCGGTAGACGCCGCGGGGCCGACCAGTGGTGGCACAGCGGTTGCGCACCCGCGTCGGGTTCGCGTTGCGGGGGATCTCGGCCAGCTTCAGGCGCGCAATCAGGCGCTCGCCATCGTCGCGCGACTCGTCGTCAGCGATGGCCTTCAGCTTGGCATACTTGCCCGCGTACTTCTTCACGAGCGCCTTGCGCCGCTCGTTCTTGTTGATGGAACTCAGTTTCGCCATGGACTTAAGCTCTCTTCTTCAAATCTTGATCACGCGGCGGCCTGCTGCTCTTCGGCAGCTTCCTCGCGGGGGAACGGGAAACCGAACAGGCGCAGCAGCTCGCGCGCCTCGTCGTCGGTCTTCGCGGTGGTGGTGACGATGATGTCCATCCCCCGGACCTTCTCGATACGATCGTACGAGATTTCCGGGAAGATGATCTGCTCCTTGAGGCCCATCGCGTAGTTGCCGCGCCCGTCGAAGCTCTTCGGGTTCAGCCCGCGGAAGTCGCGGATGCGCGGCATGGCCACGGTCACCAGGCGGTCGAGGAATTCGTACATCCGCTCGCGCCGAAGGGTCACCTTCGCGCCGATCGGCATGCCTTCGCGCAGCTTGAACTGCGCGATCGACTTCTTGGCCTTGGTGATAACCGGCTTCTGGCCGGCGATTAGTGCCATTTCCTCGGCGGCGGTCTGGACCTTCTTCTTGTCCTGGCTCGCCTCGCCCACGCCCATGTTGAGCGTGATCTTCTCAATCTTGGGCACTTCCATCGCGTTCTTGTAGCCGAACTTCTCCGTCATCGCCTTGGCGATGTCGGCTTCGTACTTGGCCTTGAGGCGCGGGGTATACTTCTGGTCAACCATCGATGGTCTCCCCGGACTTGACGGCGACGCGGACCTTGCGGCCGTCCTTGTTCGTCTCGAACCGCACGCGGGTTGGCTTGCCGTCCTTGGGATCGGCCAGCGCCACCTTCGAGATGTGCATCGGAGCCGGCTTGCGGTCGATGCCACCTTGCGGGTTCTCTTGGCTCGGCTTGCGATGACGTGCGATCATATTCACGCCGTCGATGACGACCTTGCCATCCTTCGGCATCACTGACTGGACGGTGCCGGTGCGGCCCTTGTCCTTACCCGAGAGCACGACGATGCTGTCGCCCTTCTTGATCTTAGCGCCGGCCATTACAGCACCTCCGGAGCGAGGCTGATGATCTTCATGAAACCGCGGCCGCGGAGCTCGCGCACCACGGGGCCGAAGATACGGGTGCCGATCGGCTCCTCGTTCTTGTTCACGAGCACCGCGGCGTTGCTATCGAAGCGGATCACGCTGCCGTCGGCGCGGCGCACGTCCTTGCGAGTGCGCACGATCACCGCACGGTGTACGTCGCCCTTCTTGACGCGCGTGCGCGGCTGCGCCTCCTTCACAGAGACGACGATTACGTCGCCCACGCCGGCGGTCCGACGCTTCGATCCGCCCAGCACCTTGATGCACTGGACGCGCTTCGCGCCGCTGTTGTCAGCGACATCGAGCGTGGATTGCATCTGGATCATCGATCCGGTTCCTTCTCGTTCGGCTTGCCGGAACCAGTCCGGCAGTTCCTAAAAATTCCGGCTCAGTTGCCGGCTTCGGCGACGTCGAGGTCGGCTTCCACCGCCTGCACACCACCCGCGACGACCCGGTCCTTCACGGCCCAGGTCTTGGTCTTAGAAATCGGGCGGGTCTCTTCAATCCGCACGACATCGCCCGGGTGGTACTCGTTGCTCTCGTCGTGAGCATGGTACTTCTTCGAGCGACGGATGATCTTGCCGTAGAGCGGGTGCTTCACCTTGCGCTCGACCAGAACGGTCACGGTCTTGTCGGTCTTGTCGGAAACGACAGTCCCGGTGAGGATACGCTTGGGCATCTGCCTGGTCCTTACTTCGCTTCGACCGAGCGCGTGCGCTCGGTCTGCAGCGTCTTGATGCGCGCGATGTCGCGGCGAACCTCGCGGATGCGCGCGGGGCGCTCCAGCTGGTTGGTCGCGGCCTGAAAACGCAGGTTGAAAGCCTCGCGCTTCAGCTCGACGAGCTGGTCACCCAGCTGGTCGTCGGTCTTGGTGCGCAGGTCGGCGACCTTCGCGTTGCCGCCTGTCGCCTTCGCGTCCTTGGTGGGCTTCTTCGCCATCACTCGGCTCCCAAGTGGCTGGTGTCGCCGAGGCGAGCGACGACCTTGGTCTTGATCGGCAGCTTCATGGCCGCGCGGCTGAATGCTTCCGCCGCCAGCGGACCTGGAACGCCGTCGAGCTCGAACATGATCCGGCCCGGCTTGACGCGCGCGGCCCAGTATTCGACCGAGCCCTTGCCCTTCCCCTGACGGACTTCAGCCGGCTTCTTCGACACCGGCACGTCGGGGAACACGCGGATCCACAGGCGCCCCTGGCGCTTGATGTGGCGCGTGATCGCGCGGCGGGCGGCCTCGATCTGGCGGGCGGTGACCCGCTCCGGCTCGAGCGCCTTGAGGCCGTACGAGCCGAAGTTCAGCGTCGTGCCGCCCTTGGCGTCGCCCTTGATCCGGCCCTTGAAGGCCTTGCGGAACTTGGTTTTCTTCGGTTGCAGCATTGTTCTTGCTCTACCTTAGCGCCGGTCGGAAGCCGGACGGACGCCAGAAGTCTGGGCCTCCATCATCAGCCGGTCGGTCGCGGTCGGATCGTGGCCGAGGATCTCGCCCTTGAAGATCCACACCTTGATGCCGATCACGCCGTAGGCGGTGAGTGCTTCGGCTTCGGCATAGTCGACGTTGGCGCGCAGCGTGTGGAGCGGCACTCGGCCCTCGCGATACTGCTCGACGCGGGCGATCTCCGCACCGCCGAGACGACCACCGCACATCACCTTGATGCCTTCGGCACCTAGGCGCATGGCCGACTGCATCGCGCGTTTCATCGCCCGGCGGAACGCCACGCGTCGAACCAGCTGGTCCGCAATCCCTTGCGCGACGAGCTTGCTGTCGATCTCCGGCTTGCGGATCTCGACGATGTTGAGCTTCACTTCGCTCGCGGTCATCGTTGCCAGCTTCGAGCGAAGCTTCTCGATGTCCGCGCCCTTCTTGCCGATGATCACGCCCGGACGCGCCGCGTAGATCGACACGCGGCACAGCTTGGCCGGACGCTCGATGACCACCTTCGAGATCGCCGCCTGGGGCAGGCTCTCGACGATGTACTTGCGGATCTCGATGTCCTCGCTGAGCAGCTTGGCGTAGTCGCGCCCTTCGGCGTACCAGCGACTGTCCCAAGTGCGGTTGATCTGCAGGCGCAGGCCGATGGGGTTCGATTTATGACCCATGACTTAAGCCTCCTCGCTTTCGCGAACCACGATCCGCAGCCGGCTGAACGGCTTGAGGATGCGGGTCGATTTTCCGCGACCACGCGTGTGGAAGCGCTTCATGGTGACGGACTTGCCGACCGACGCCTCGGCGACGACGAGCGCGTCGACGTCGAGGTTGTGGTTGTTCTCGGCATTGGCGATCGCACTCGCGAGCACCTTCGATGCGTCGCGGGCCATCGCTTTCTTCGAGAACGCGAGGATGTTCATCGCGTCCTCGGCCTTGCGACCGCGGATCAGGCCGGCAACGAGGTTGAGCTTCTGCGCGGAGCCACGGATCGTGGTCCCGACAGCGAGCGCCTCGTTATCGCCGACGCGGCGGGGAGCTTTCTGCTTGCCCATCAGCGCTTGCCCTTCTTGTCGGCGGCGTGGCCGGGGAAGCTGCGCGTTGGCGAGAATTCCCCGAGCTTGTGGCCGACCATGTCTTCGTTGACGGAGACCGGAATGAACTTCTGGCCGTTGTAGACACTGAACGTCAGACCAACGAACTGCGGCAGGATCGTCGAACGACGCGACCAGGTCTTGATCGCACCGCGCGCGTTCTTCTCCTGCGCGTCCTCGGCCTTCTTCAGCAGGTGGAGGTCGACGAACGGACCTTTCCAGACGGAACGAGCCATCTCGATTACCTCTTCTTCTTGGCGTGACGCGAACGGATGATCATCTTGTCCGTCGCCTTGTTGTGACGGGTGCGGGCACCCTTGGTCGGCTTGCCCCACGGAGTAACCGGGTGACGGCCGCCCGAGGTACGGCCTTCGCCGCCGCCGTGCGGGTGATCGACCGGGTTCTTCGCGACGCCGCGGGTCAGCGGACGGCGGCCCATCCAGCGGCTGCGGCCGGCTTTGGCGAAGTTCTGGTTCTGGTTGTCGGGGTTCGACACCGCACCAACAGTGCCCATGCAGTCAGCGCGCAGGTAACGCTGCTCGCCGCTATTGAGGCGCACGATCACCATCCCGCGGTCACGACCGACGACCTGGACGTAGGTCCCCGCAGAACGGGCGATCTGGCCGCCTTTGCCTGGCTTCATCTCGACGTTGTGACAGATCGTGCCGACCGGCATCGTGCCGAGCAGCATGGCGTTGCCGGGCTTGGTGTCGACCTTCTCACCCGCGACCACGCTGTCGCCCACCGCGAGACGCTGCGGCGCGAGGATGTAGGCGAGCTCGCCGTCCTCGTACTTTACCAGCGCGATGAAAGCGGTGCGGTTAGGGTCGTATTCCAGACGCTCGACGGTAGCCGGCATGTCCCACTTGCGACGCTTGAAGTCGACGTAGCGGTACTTTTGCTTGTGGCCCCCGGCGATCCCACGCGAGGTGACGTGGCCCTTGTTGTTGCGGCCACCGGTCTTACGCTTGCCTTCGGTAAGCGCCTTGATCGGCTTGCCTTTGAACAGGCCCGACTTGTCGACCAAGATCAGGCCGCGGCGGGCCGGGCTGGTCGGCTTGTAGTTCTTGAGTGCCATTGCCTCAGATCCCGCTCGTGACGTCGATCGAGTCCTGGCCTTCGGCCAGAGTCACGATCGCCTTCTTCATGTCGGTGCGCGTGTAGGGCTTGCCCTTCCAGCGCTTGGTCTTGCCCTTGACGACGATGGTGTTCACCTTCGCCACCTTGCGATCGTAGATGGCCTCGACAGCCTCCTTGATCTGGCTCTTCGTGGCATCGCCCGCGACCTTGAAGACGATCGCGTTGAATTCCGAAGCCAGGGTCGACTTCTCCGTAATGTGCGGCGCGACAATCACGTCGTAGTGACGCGCATCGACCTGTTTTGACTGCTGTTTAGCCATTGAAGCGCGCCTCCAGCTTCTCGACCGCCGACCGTGTGAGGACCAGCGTGTCGTGCTTCAGGATGTCATAGACGTTGGCACCGGCGGCCGGCATCACGTTGACACCCGGCAGGTTGCCGGCAGCGCGGGCGAACGATGTTTCCACCGCGTCGCCATCGATCACGAGCACCTTGTTGCCCCAGCCATTCTTATCGAATTGGCCCTTCAGCGCCTTGGTCTTGGCGTCCTTCACTTCGAGGCTATCGACGATCACGAGACCACCGTTCGCCTTGCTCGACAGCGCCATCCGCAGACCGAGTGCGCGAACCTTCTTGTTCAGCGAGATATTGAAGTCGCGCAGCTTGGCGCCATGCGCCTTGCCGCCGCCGACAAAGATCGGGGCCGCGCGGTCGCCATGTCGAGCCGTGCCGCCACCCTTCTGGCGGCCGAACTTCTTGCCGGTGCGTGATACTTCGCTGCGCTCGCGGGTCGGCCGCGCAGTCGCACGACGATTCCACAGCTGCCAGGTCACCACGCGGTGCAGGATGTCCTGCCGCGGCTCGACGCCGAAGACGGCATCGCTAAGTTCAAGGTCGCCAGCGGCGCCCTTGATCTCACTACCGTCGAGATTCTGGACCTTCACCTTCACGGGATCAGCCCTCCTTGTTTTCATCGCCGGCGGGCGCATCGCCCTCAGCGTTGGTGTCGGGACCAGCTTCGGCGTCCGTGTCGGCGCCAGCCTGCTGTTCCTCGGCGAGTTGCTCCTGCATCTCGGGCGTCACCTGCTCGATCACTTCGTGCTCGGCAGCCGCCTCGACCATGCCGGCCGGAGCTTCTTCATGTTCGGGAGCAGTGCTCTTCTTCTCGAGGATCGCGGCCGGGAACGGCGCGCCATTGGGAAGCGGAAGCTTCACCGCATCGCGGATCATCAGCCAACCGTTCTTCGAGCCGGGGACCGAACCCTTGACGAAAATCAGACCGCGAGCGGCGTCCGTGCGGACGACTTCGAGGTTCTGCTGGGTGCGCTGCTTGTCACCCATGTGACCGGCCATCTTCTTGTTCTTGAAGACCTTGCCCGGATCCTGGCGCTGACCGGTCGAACCGTGGGCGCGGTGGCTGATCGAGACACCGTGCGTCGCGCGCATGCCGCCGAAACCCCAGCGCTTCATCGCGCCCTGGAAACCCTTTCCCTGCGTGCAGCCGGTGATGTCGACTTTCTGCCCCGCGAGGAAGTGCTCGGCCGAGATGGTGGAGCCGACGGGGATGAGTCCGTCCTCACCGTCGACGCGGAACTCCGCGACGCGCATCTTGAGGCCAACTTCCGCCTTCGCGAATGCTTCGCGCTGCGGCTTGTTGACGTTCTTCTGCTTGGCTTCGCCCGCGCCCAGCTGGACGGCGAAATACCCGTCGCGGTCAGCGGTACGATGCGAAACGACCTGGCAATCCTCGAGCGCCAGGACGGTAACGGGCACGTGCCGGCCATCCTCCTGGAAGAGGCGGGTCATCCCGACTTTCTTAGCGATCACGCCGGAGCGCATGATCCGTTCTCCTTACAGAGGCACCGGAGACCATCCCCGGTGCGTGCTCGGCCCAGAATTCATGCATCGCCCCGTCCGGGCCAAAGTGCTCCCTTGCGAGGAGCGAGACGGGGGACGCTGCCCGGCAACTTGCCGGAGGTATCCCTTTGTCCGCGGACCTTTCAGCCCGCCGTCAAATCAAGCGAGCTTGATCTCGACGTTCACGCCAGCGGCGAGGTCGAGCTTCATCAGCGCGTCCACGGTCTGGGCGTTAGGCTGCACGATATCGAGCAGCCGCTTGTAGGTGCGCACCTCGAACTGCTCGCGCGACTTCTTGTCGACGTGCGGGCCGCGGTTCACGGTGAACTTCTCGATGCGCGTCGGCATGGGAATGGGGCCCCGAATAAGCGCGCCCGTGCGACGGGCGGTATCCGCGATCTCGCCGGTTGCCTGATCGAGCACGCGGTGATCGAACGCCTTCAGGCGAATGCGGATATTCTGAGCTTCCATGTCCCTACCGATGCGAAAGAGCCAAGCGAGCTGTCACCAACCCGCAAAAAAAGAAAAGCCCGCCCCGCTTGCTCCGGTTTCCCGGCAACGGGCGGCCTTCCTGAATTCCTTTGGATGGAGACGAATCCCCGTCCGGTGGCGCGCCTATACGGTTGAGGCCCCTGAGTGGCAACCCCCGAAATGGCGCAAGAGCACATGTGCTCTCACTAAAAGGAAAGGGCCCGGCTCTCCGAAGAGAACCGGGCCCTGAACCTGGTCAGATCGCCAAGCTCACTTGGTGATCTTCGACACGACGCCCGAGCCGACGGTGCGGCCGCCTTCGCGGATCGCGAAGCGAAGGCCTTCGTCCATCGCGATCGGAGCGATCAGCTTGACGCCGATCGTCACGTTGTCGCCCGGCATGACCATCTCGGTGCCCTCGGGGAGGACAACTTCGCCGGTCACGTCGGTGGTGCGGAAGTAGAACTGCGGGCGGTAGTTGGCGAAGAACGGCGTGTGACGGCCGCCTTCGTCCTTCGACAGCACATAGACCTCGGCTTCGAAGTCGGTGTGCGGCTTGACCGAACCCGGCTTGCAGAGAACCTGGCCGCGCTCGACTTCCTCGCGAGCCACGCCGCGGATCAGAGCACCCACGTTGTCGCCCGCTTCACCACGATCGAGCAGCTTGCGGAACATCTCGACGCCGGTGACGGTCGTCTTCTTGGTGTCCTTGATGCCGACGATTTCGACTTCCTCGCCAACATTGACGATGCCGGTCTCGATACGGCCGGTGACGACCGTGCCGCGACCCGAGATCGAGAACACGTCCTCGATCGGCATCAGGAACGGCTTGTCGACCGGACGGTCGGGCTGCGGGATGAACTCGTCAACCGCCTTGATCAGCGCAACGACCGAATCCTTCCCGATGGGGTCATCGCGACCTTCGAGGGCGGCGAGTGCCGAACCCTTGATGATCGGAATGTTATCGCCGTCGAAGTCGTAAGAGCTCAGCAGCTCACGCACTTCCAGCTCGACCAGCTCGAGAATTTCCTCGTCGTCGACCTGATCGACCTTGTTCATGTACACGACCAGCGCCGGCACGCCGACCTGACGGGCGAGCAGGATGTGCTCGCGGGTCTGCGGCATCGGGCCGTCGGCAGCGTTCACGACCAGGATCGCGCCGTCCATCTGGGCAGCGCCGGTGATCATGTTCTTCACGTAGTCGGCGTGACCCGGGCAATCGACGTGCGCGTAGTGGCGGGCTTCCGACTCATACTCGACGTGTGCGGTCGAGATGGTGATGCCGCGCTCGCGCTCTTCGGGCGCCTTGTCGATGTTCGCGAAGTCGACGGCGGTGCCGCCGTACACTTCGGCCATGACCTTCGTGATCGCCGCAGTCAGCGTGGTCTTGCCATGGTCGACGTGACCGATGGTGCCGATGTTGCAGTGCGGCTTATTCCGCTGGAATTTTTCCTTGGCCATTTTGACTAAAACCTCTGTCTGGGATTGAATTTCACCAAGCCGGCGGCGGCACCCGGTGAATCAGGCGCCGCCCCTAGAACCTTGCCTGTCCTTAGGCAAGCTTCTCCTTGACCTCGGCCGCGACGTTTGCCGGGACCTCGTCATAGTGGCTGAACTGCATCGAGTAGTTCGCGCGGCCCTGGCTGAACGAACGTAGCTCGTTCACGTAGCCGAACATGTTGGCGAGCGGCACCATGGCCTCGACCGCCTGGGCGTTGCCCCTGGTGTCGGTGCCCTGGATCTGGCCGCGCCGGCTGTTCAAGTCGCCGATGACATCACCGAGATAATCCTCGGGCGTCACCACTTCGACCTTCATGATCGGCTCGAGCAGCTTGATGCCCGCTTTCTGCGCGACTTCGCGCATCGCGCCGCGACCGGCGATTTCGAACGCGATCGCGCTCGAGTCGACGTCGTGGTACGCACCATCATACAGCGTGACGGTGAAGTCGATGATCGGGAAGCCCACGAGGTAGCCGCTTTCGCCCTGCTCGCGGAAGCCCTTCTCGATCGCCGGGATGTACTCCTTCGGGATGTTGCCGCCCTTGATCTCGTCCTGGAAGACGAAACCCTGGCCGCGCTCGCCCGGCTCGACCTTTACCTTGACGCGCCCGAACTGGCCCGAGCCACCCGACTGCTTCTTGTGGGTGTAATCGACGTCCACCGGCTTCGCGAGGTATTCGCGATAAGCCACTTGCGGCGCACCGACGTTGGCCTCGACCTTGAACTCCCGCTTCATGCGATCGACGATGATGTCGAGGTGGAGCTCGCCCATCCCCTTGATGATCGTCTGCCCGCTTTCCTGGTCGGTCGACACGCGGAACGACGGATCCTCCTGCGCGAGGCGATGAAGGGCAATGCCCATCTTCTCCTGGTCGGCCTTGGTCTTGGGCTCCACCGACAGTTCTATCACTGGCTCGGGGAATTCCATCCGCTCGAGGATGATCGGGTGCGCGACGTCGCACAGGGTATCCCCCGTGGTCGTGTCCTTCATGCCCGCGAGCGCGACGATGTCGCCCGCAAAGGCCTCATCGATGTCTTCGCGGTTATTGGAATGCATCAGCAGCATGCGGCCGATCTTTTCCTTCTTGTCCTTCACGCTGTTCAGTACCTGGCCCTTCGTGAGCTTGCCCGAATAGATACGGGTAAAGGTGAGGCTGCCGACGAATGGGTCGTTCATGATCTTGAACGCGAGCGCCGCGAACGGCGCATCGTCGCTCGAGGGACGCTCGGCTTCTTCGTCGCTGTCGGGAAGAACGCCCTTGATCGCCGGCACGTCGAGCGGGCTCGGCATGTAGTCGACTACCGCGTCGAGCAGGGGCTGGACGCCCTTGTTCTTGAACGCCGAGCCGCAGGTCACGGGCACGAACGCGCGCGCCATGGTGCCTTTGCGGATGAGCGACTTGATGGTCGCGACGTCGGGCTCGTTGCCTTCGAGATACGCTTCCATCACATCGTCGTCCTGCTCGACGACGAGCTCGATCAGCTGCTCGCGGTATTCGGCGGCCTTGTCGGCAAGGTCGGCGGGAATGTCGATGAACTCGTACTTGGCGCCGAGGTCTTCGGCCTGCCACACGATGCCGCGGTTGTTGACGAGGTCGACCACGCCCTTGAGCTGGCTCTCAGCACCGATCGGGAGATAAAGCACCAACGGCTTGGCGCCGAGGCGATCGATGATCGACTGAACGCAGTAGTAGAAATCGGCGCCGGTGCGATCGAGCTTGTTGATGAAGCACATCCGCGGCACGCCGTACTTGTCGGCCTGGCGCCATACGGTCTCGGACTGCGGTTCCACGCCGGCTACGCCATCGAACACCGCGACCGCACCGTCGAGCACGCGCAAGGACCGTTCGACTTCGATGGTGAAGTCGACGTGGCCGGGGGTGTCGATGATGTTGACGCGGTACTTGGGCATGTTCGCGCGCAGCGCCTCAGGGTCCGAGCGCGGATCCATGGCCGGGTCCTCGGGCGTCCAGAAGGTCGTGGTCGCAGCCGAGGTGATGGTGATCCCGCGCTCCTGCTCCTGCTCCATCCAATCCATGGTGGCAGCGCCGTCGTGGACTTCGCCGATCTTGTAGGACTTGCCGGTGTAGTAAAGGATGCGCTCGGTCGTGGTGGTCTTGCCGGCATCGATGTGCGCCATGATGCCGATATTGCGGTAGCGCTCCAGCGGGTATTCGCGGGCCATTGTGAATTCCTCGGGGGTCTTGGGGGCGGCCCTCAGCGAGAGCCGGCCCCCATATAGGGTGTTACCAGCGGTAGTGCGAGAAGGCGCGGTTGGCGTCGGCCATGCGGTGCGTGTCTTCGCGCTTCTTGACCGCGTTGCCGCGGTTGTTGGCGGCATCCATCAGCTCGCCCGAGAGGCGGGCCGACATCGTGGTCTCGGCACGGCCGCGAGCGGCCGTGATGAGCCAGCGGATCGCCAGCGCCTGGGCGCGCTCCGGACGGACCTCGACCGGCACCTGGTACGTGGCACCGCCGACGCGGCGCGAACGCACCTCAATCTGCGGGGCGACATTGGTCAGGGCGGTGTGGAACACCTCGAGCGGGTTGGCCTTGGCACGACCTTCGACCGTATCCAGCGCACCGTAGACGATGCTCTCGGCGACGGACTTCTTCCCGTCGAGCATCAGGTTGTTCATGAACTTAGACAGGATCTGATCACCGAACTTGGGATCAGGCAGGATTTCCCGCTTCTCGGGACGACGACGACGAGACATTCTCGTATTCCTTGTGCTGGGCCGCAGCGAACGAAAGCGCGCGGCCGGAAACCTCGAAAAAGCGGTTCGCTTACTTCGGACGCTTGGCGCCGTACTTCGAACGGCTCTGCTTGCGATCCTTGACCCCTTGCGTGTCGAGCACGCCGCGCAGCACGTGATAGCGCACGCCCGGAAGGTCGCGCACGCGGCCGCCGCGGATGAGGACCACGCTGTGCTCCTGCAGGTTGTGCCCTTCGCCCGGGATGTAGGTGATGACCTCGCGCTGGTTGGTGAGGCGCACCTTGGCGACCTTGCGCAGCGCCGAGTTCGGCTTCTTCGGGGTCGTCGTGTAGACGCGGGTGCAAACGCCGCGCTTCTGCGGGTTCGCTTCCATCGCAGGGACCTTGGACTTGGCCTTCTGCGGTTCGCGGCCCTTGCGGACCAGCTGGTTGATCGTCGGCATTAAAGGAGTTCTCTCTCTTCACCGTATGGAGGTGCCATCGCTGGGATGAAGGAGAAAGGATCATGCGCGCTGCCGGCGGAAGCCCGAGGGCGCCGCGAGGCGAAACGATCGCACGAGCCTGAAACACTCCACCCGTGTCACGGACACCGGGTTACTTTGACGGCCGCCCCGAGAGCGTCTCAGCCGAGACCGCTCCAATAGAAAAGAGCCCAATGCGCAACCGCGCCAGGCCCCGGAACTCAACCGCCAATGTTCAGCTCTATCTGCCCGAAACCGGCGAGAGCCGGCCTTGGATGGGCGGGCCCTTAGGTGGATTCGGGTCCGCGGTCAAGGCGAGCGCGCTACACCGAGTGGTGCAGGTAGCGTTCGTTGAAGTCGCCCACGTCCGCCAGCCCTTCCCAGTCGAGCACCGTCAACTTCTGCTCGCTGAGGGTGATCAGGCCGCTCCGCCGCAGTTCCTGCAGGGTCCGGTTGGTGTGGACGCTGGTGAGCCCGGTGGCGTCGGCGAGCTGTTCCTGGGTCATCGGAAAGTCGCAGGTCTGCGCGTCGGACTGGTCCGCGGCGCGCAGGCGCAGGGCCAGTTCGCAGAGCAAGTGGGCGATCCGCGAGCGCGCGTCGCGGCGCCCGACATTGACCACCCACTCGCGAAAAATCGAGGAATCAATCAGCGTATCGAGCCAGACCGCCCGGGCGACCTGCGGGCGTTCGCGCATGAGCGCGATCAGCGCGTCTTTCGGCACCTGGCCCGCTTCGACGTTCCTGAGGCTTTGCACGTTGTGATCGGCGAACGACAGCAGGGTATGCTGCAGGTCGACGAACTCGCCCGGGATGTGAAACGAGATGATCTGGCGGCTGCCGTCGGTGAGGATCTTCTGCCGGAAGGCGAGCCCCTTCAGAAGCAGCAGACAGTGGTGGGTCGGTTCGCCTTCGCGCACCAGGTAGGCGTCGCGGCGAAACGACCGGGTGACGAAGGGAAGCTGCCGCACAGCGGTTCGATCAGCCTCCGAGAGGCTGGTGCTCCTTTCCCATCGCTGCAGGAGCAAATCGATACCGGATGTGGGCATAGAACCAACGCGGCCCCCTTTTCGTGAAAGGGCGGCTTAACTTTCGAACGACAACAGTTCCTTATAACGGGTTAGTGCTTGGCCGGTGCCCGGGCTAGGCGGCGCGCTGCAAATGCAGGTACCGTTCGCTGAAATCCCCGGCTTCGCGCAGGTGCTCCCAGTCGGGAATGTGAATCGACCGCCGCGTCCGCTCTATCAGGCCCTCCGCTTCGAGGCCTTTCAGGGTTCGATTGACATGAACCGGGGTCAGGCCGGTGGCATCGGCCAATTGCTCCTGCGTCATCGGCAGATGGTACGATCCGTCGTGCAGCATGCCCTGGGCCCGCAACCGGACCGCCAATTCGCATAGCAGATGCGCGAGCCGCTCGCGCGCGTGGCGCCGTCCGACATTGACGGTCCATTCGCGGAAGATCGACGCTTCGACCAAGGTGAAGACCTGCAAGGCACGCGCGACGCCCGGCGCCGTGAGCACCAGGTCCTCGAGCGCGGACATCGGCACCTCGGCCACCTCGCCGCGGGTCAGCATCTGGATGTTATGATCGGCCTCGGCGAGAAACAGGTGCTGGAGGTCGAGCGGTTCGCCGGGAATATTGATCGCCAGGATCTGGCGGTCGCCGGTGCCGGTGACCTTGTGACGAAAGGCGAAGCCGCTCACCAGCATGTCGCAGACTTCAGGCCTGTCCCCTTCCCGCACGAGATAGGACTGCGGATCGCGGACCTTCATCCTGAACGGCAAGCCTAACAACGCTTCCTGCTCGCTCGCGGTGATCGGATAGAATGTCTTGAGGAGGTGGATGAGGGGATCGAGGGGTGAACCTGTCCGCATTGGCATCGAATGTCTCCCGCAGAGGGCGGGAGCACGCGTATCTCTCAGTCGCCGACGCCCGAATTGTATGCGGTTGGCGATGAGGCAGCCATAACATAGGACCGCTGCATTAACTAATCATAGATTATGTAAGGACAGATTGTCCCAGATTAGAAAAAAGATGCAGTCGGCAGAAACTGCCGCGCTACCATAGCGTTATCCGATGATGACCCGCACACTCGATGCGCCGACATCGTTCGTAGGTGACGATCCCGCAGCATTTCAGGACAGCGTCATCGCCGACCGACGCGAACTGGCCCTGGTCGCCGTCGAACGAACGCGAATGCCGATGGTCGTTTCCGATCCGGGCCAACCGGACGCGCCGATCGTTCTGGCCAATCAGGCGTTCCTCGATCTCACCGGATATTCCGCCGCCGAGGTGATCGGGCGCAACTGCCGGTTCCTTCAGGGGCCGGACACGGCGCCCGCAGCGATCGATGCCATCCGCCAAGGTCTCGCCGAGGACCGGCACTTCATCGAGGTGGAGCTGCTCAACTATCGCAAGGATGGGACCACCTTCTGGAACCAGCTTTCCATCAGCCCGGTGCACGACGGCGATGGCAAGACGATCTACTATTTCGGATCGCAGAAGGACGTCACCGCGCGGCGCCGGGCCGAGGAGCTCGAGGCGATCGAGCGCCTGCTTCTGATGGAGGTCGATCACCGGGCGATGAACGCCCTGGCTCTCGTCCAGAGCATCCTCAGCCTTACCCAGGCGACCGACGTCTCGAGCTATTCCGAGGCGATTCGCCGCCGGATCGAGGCGGTCGCCCGGGTGCACCGGATACTCGCCCGGTCGAGCTGGAAGGGTTCGCGGCTCGTGGAACTGATCGTCGAGGGCGAGGCCGATCGCCGAATGAATCTCGCGGGGCCGCCGGTGAAGGTCTCGCCCCGTCTCGCCCAGCCCATTGCCCTTGTGATGCACGAACTCGTCTCGAACGCCAAGCAACACGGCGCCTTGCTGCGGCGCGACGGAGCGATCGACATCGGGTGGGAGACTGTCCCGGACGGCCTGACGATCAGCTGGCACGAGGAGATCGGCAGCATCGCAGCCGAACCCAAGCCCGGGCTGGGGCTGTCGCTCGTAAAAGCGATCGTCGAGCGCCAGTTGGGCGGTCACGCCGACCTTGCCTGGCAAAACGAAACGTTCGACGCCCGGCTACAAGTTCCGACACGCCCGGGAGAGGTGGTCTCGGCCGTCTAGCTTTCGGTGATCGCGACCGCATCGCGGAAGGCGATCGAGTGGACCAGCTTGCCCGCCGCGTCGTGGACATCGATGCGGTAGGCGAAATTCAGCCGGCCGCTCTGGACGTCGTGCGCCATGCAATCGCGCGCCGCGGCCAGGGCGAGCCCGGCGACGGTCGCGCTGCTCGCCTCGACCCCTTCGGGGTCGAGTACCTCTTCGTGGCCGTCCCTGAGGTGCATGAAATATCGAGGCATTGCGCGACTCCCGCTACGGCGGGAGCGCGGGCGGTCTCTCAGCCGCGAGCGCCATTTGCGTTGCTCGCGATTTTAACTTCATAACACAAAACGCTATCTAGGTTGTATAGCAAATAAGCCAATCCATGTTGTTCATTGAGAAGCTGTTTCTGGTGGTCGATCGCGTTGGCCGTGGACGCCGGTCCGAATACGTTTTCCTACAAGCAGGCCTTGTGCAATCTGCTGCCGCGCCATGTCCCGATCGACCCGCGCAACGCCAAGGCAGGGAACCTCCCCGCTGGCCTTCACCCCTGTCCCGCCGCTGCCGGGTGACGATCCGCTGCTCGCTTTCGCGCCCTTCCTGCACCCGCAGCCGCGGCGCAATTCGATCACGCCCGAGTTGCAGCGGCGGTTCGTCGCCGCGCTCGCCGCGACCGGCATCGTCAACCAGGCCGCGCGGGTAATCGGCAAGAGCCTGGAGGCGCTCTATAAGCTGCGCGCCCGCGCGGGCGCTGAGGAGTTCGCGGCCGCGTGGGACGAGGCGCTCAAGTGGGGGATGCTGCGGCTGGAAGACTGCGCGCTCGAGCGCGCGCTGGCGGGCGCGCACGGCAGCGATGGGGATGCGATGCTGTGCTTCGTCCTGCGCCAGCGCAGCCGGTTCCGGATCGACGAGCGCGATCTCGTGCCGGGCCACCCGGTCTATGAGCGCATTCGCGGCGAGGTTCTTGCCGAGCGCGGGGCGCCCGGCGGCTAGCGTCAGCTCAGCCCTTGGCCGCTCGTGCGGCGCGCGGCGTTACCGCAGCCTCGGTCTTCGCGGCAGGCGCTGCCCGGTCGAGAAACCCGAGCGCCACTTCCTCGGCCGTCAGCGCTTCGGCGAAAAGCCATCCTTGCGCATCGGTGCAACCAAGACCGGCGAGCTTGGAGTGGACCGCTTCGCTCTCGACCCCTTCGGCGGTGATTGGCAGCTTCAGTCCCTTGCCGAGCGACGACACCGCCTGCACCAGCGCATCGCACTGCTGGTCGTCGATCAGCGACTGCATGAACCGGCGGTCGATCTTGATGCGGTCGAACGGCAGGTCCTTGAGCTCGGTGAGCAGGGCGTAGCCGGTGCCGAAATCGTCGATCGAAATGCGGATCCCGCTGTTGCGCAGCGACGTGATCGTCGCGATCGCCAGCGACTGGTCGTTGAGCAGGCTCTTTTCCATGACCTCGATTTCAAGCCGCGCGGCCGGAAAGCCGGTCTCGGCAAGAACCTTGAGAACGCGCTGGGCGAGCAGGGAATCGTTGAACTGCACCGGCGAGATGTTGACCGCGATGATGAAGTGGCTGGGCCAGCTGCGCGCAATCACCAGCGCCTGGTGCATGACCGAGAACGACAGGTCCGAGATCAGCCCCGTCGCCTCGGCGCGGGCGATGAACTCGCCGGGCGCGAGCAAGCCGCGCTTGGGATGTTTCCATCGCGCGAGCACCTCGAAGCCGCGCACATCGCCGCTCGGAAGGTCGATGATCGGCTGGAAGTAGGGCACGAAATGGCCCGCCTCGATGCCGGCGCGGATGCCGAGTTCGAGCTGGTTACGCTCGCGCAGTTCGACTTCCATCTGCTCGGAGAAGGCCACCGTGCGGTTCCGGCCACGGCGCTTGGCCTCGTACATCGCCAGGTCGGCGCGGCGCATCAGGTCGCCCGACGCCTTGGTCTTGGCCGAACGCGCGGCGACGCCGATCGAAGTGCCCACCGCGACATAGGTTCCAGCGATCTTGACCGGCTTGGCCAGCTTGAACTGGATATCGCGCGCGAATTCCTCGGGTTCCTCGCCGGCCGCCGGCGTGCCGGTGAGCAGCACCGCGAACTCGTCGCCGCCGTGGCGGAAGCACAGCGAGCCGGGCGGCGCCGCGGCGACCAGGCGCCCGGCGATCGTCGTCAGCAATTCGTCGCCCACGCCGTGGCCGTAGAGGTCGTTGATGTTCTTGAAGTGGTCGAGGTCGATCAGCAGCAGCGCCGCGGGCCCGCGCTGCTCGCGGCAGACCTCGTTCAGCACCTCGTTGAGCCGCCTGCGATTGCCGAGCCCGGTCACCTCGTCGCGGTAGGCGAGGTCTTCCGCGCGCGTTTCGGCGGCGACCAGCTCCTGCGAGGTATCGCGCAACTGCACCGAACGGCGCCACGCCAGCAGAACGAGCGCGATGTTGAGCAGGAACGCCGTCAACAGCGGCGGCGAAACCGGCTGGCCGCTGCGAGCCGAGGCAACCAGCGCGGGGACGATCTGCCAGGCCGACACGGCGAACAGCGCGATCGCCGCCAGCGCCACGGTCGTGGTGATCGTGATCGAACTGGTGAAGGATAGCCTCGCATGGAGACTGTCCGGGGATCGGCTCATGAAGACCTCGGGCTAGAGTTACTCGTGAGATAACGTATGTTTGGTTTAGGTATTCCTAATCATGATGCGGGTTCCTTGCGTCATGCCGCCGAGCCACTTCTAATCATTGTTAAGTATCTATTTTTTGAGGGAACGCCGAGTGCGCGAGAGGATTCCTAAGTCATCGGACGGGGATCAACCGGAGATATTTCATGGCACTTACCGCCTCTGCAGTTTTTGACAGTCAGGAAGAAGCCCAGCGAGCCGTCGCGGCGCTGCGCAACGCCGGCGTGGCCGATACGTCGATGTCGGTGATCGCGAAGCACGGCAACCGCACCACGACCACCTCGGGCGACGGCGAAGTCACCGACGACGACCACCGCAACCTGCTGCGCGGCATTCTCGGCGGCGGCGCGCTTGGCGCCGGGCTCGGCGTCGCAGCTCTGGCGATCCCGGGCGTGGGCCCGCTCGCCGCCGCCGGCGCGATCGCCGCTGGTGCGGTTCCCGAAGCGATTGGCGTCGGCGCGGCGGTGGGGGCGCTCACCGGCACGATCAACGAAAGCCTCAAGAAGCACGGCGTCAGCGACGAGGACGCCGACTACTACGGCGAGCGGATCAAGGGCGGCGGCGTATTCGTCTCCGTCGACGACAGCGCCGGCGCGGACCGCAGCCAGGTTGAGGACGTCCTCTACCGCTACGGTGGGCACAGCTCGACCCGTAGCCGGATCGCCGAGCCCGAACTGACCTGAACCGAAACGCCCCGCCGCATCCTTCCGGACGCGGCGGGGCGCTTCAACTGGAGGAAGCGTCGGCAATGAAGCGCTTGATCTGGCTGCTTGTCGGCGCCGCGGTACTGTTCATCCTCTACCTCATGATCGCCACCCCCGCGGGGCCGAGCATGCTCGCCCGCTAGGACGAAGGACCGATGTTCTTCTTCTTTTCGAACAAGCTCGGGTGCCTCGGTTCGCTGCTGCTCTCCGCGGCGATCACGCTCGGTCTGCTGATCCTCCTCGGTTGGGTGCGCATCTGAGGCCGCTCGCCGCCTCCATCACCAGCTGAGCGTGTAGGCCCCCTGCGCCGGCACCTCGAAGCGGCACAGCACCCCGGCGGAATCGGTGGAAGGCGCAACCGGCTTTCCGTCAGGCCCCCGGAGCGTAGCGCCCGGCGCTCTGCGCGAGCTGGCCTCCATCGCCAGCGATATCCGCGCAGTCGACCCCGTCGGGCCGTCGAGCGAGAAAGAGACCGCCTTCTCGTCGATCCGCGTCAGCGTGCGGACGAAATGGTCGCAGTAAAGGAGAAAGCCCGCCCCCTCGATCCGGTGGAAAGCACGGGTCGCGAAGACCATCGCCGCACCTGCGCCATAGATTTCCTGGCCCACCTGCCCGGCCGGCTGTCCGTCGGGATAGAGGTCCTCCACCGGAAACGAGAGCGCGCGGTCGATGTGCCCGTTGCGGATGTTGTCCTTCGCGACCCCGTCCTCGGGCAAGGCATCGGGGTAGTAGTACCACGCACGGTCAAGCGCGTAGCGGCAGTATTCGTTCACCAGCAGCCGGACCGCCGGGATGAGATCGGGGCCGCCCAGGTCGAGGTACTGCTCGAACGCGGCGAAGCTGTCGAAGCATTCGTAGATCGCCATGTAGGGGGCGTCCTGCAAGCAGGTAACTGCCATGAAGTTGCTGTATTCCTTGGCGATCCCGATATCGCTGTTCCACATCTGCGAGTTGTGGAAGAAGCTCGCGAGATAGACATAGCTCTGGGTGAGGTAGCGCTTCTCGCCAGTGATCCGCCACAGCTTGATGCACGCCGCCGCACCCCATGCCGTGAGGTTGGCCTGGTAGTTGAGATCGAACCGCATGCCTTCGGCGGCGTCGATCGCTGCCCTGGCTTCGTCGAGAAAGCGTCCTTCGCCCGATAGCTGGAAGGCCTGCAGCATTACCCAGGCGTACATTCCGCCAACGTCGGTCTGCCCGCGGTCGTCCGCCGCGACGGCCGTGATGACTTCGAAGGTGTCGATCTTGTACTGGATGGGCCAGCGATACTTGAAATGCCGCGCGGCCTTGATGCCGTAGTCGACGGTCGCGAAGAAAAGCTCGCGCGCATCCTCCTCCCCATCGAGCGCGAGGTGCGCGAGCATCGCCATCGGGTGGTAGAGATACCAGCTATCGACGGCGTCGGCATCCTTGTCCTTACTCACATCGGGCAGGTAGCGGCGCAGCGTCTGCAGTTCGCGGTCGTGGAAACCGGCGAGCCCATTGCGGATCTCGCGTTCGAGTGGATCCCGCTTGCCGCTCCACCGGCCCCAATCGTGGATCGCCGACAGCAGCGAGAGCTGCACCATCGAGTCCGGATTCTCGCTCACCGTATAGGGGTGGAAGTACGTGTGGCCGAGATGCTTCGTCCGCGCCTTGGGGCTCGAGCGCAAGTCGTCGAGCGTGCGGCCAGTGCGCTCGATCCAGTCGCGGTGGGCCGCGTTTGGCCGCTTGATCCGGCGGTAGATCGCCCCCAGCATATCGAGGAATTGCCACGCCGAAGCGGCTTCCTCGTCCTGCGGGAACCGGCGGACCATCAGGAACGCGCGGTTGAGCACGATCTCGCGGCCTCCCGGCAACGCCTTGCCGGTATCCTGCGGCTGGGTGGGCGCGAGGTAGCCGACTTCCGGCCACTCGCCGCCGACCGCGTTCTCTGGCTTCGTCCCGGTGGCCTCGAAGTAGGGGTTCAACGCGGTGAGATCCTGCACGTAGAGGACCTTGCCGAGATCGGGCTCGCGCAGTTCGAAATAGCACAAGCCGGTGTTGAGGCGCCGCTGACGCGCCTCGATCCGGCCCTTGGGCTTGTGGGCGCGCCCGTCGGGCCCCACCGCCACAAGATCGCGAGGGATAAACGGGACGTGAAGCGCTCGGTCGGGCCGGAAGCGGACGGTCAGGGTGAAGAAAGCCGCCTCGCCCTCGCACGCTTCGATGTCGATGCGGTGACGGCCGAGGTGGCTGATGGCGACGAAATGGGCCAGCCCCGAACCGTCGACCCGCTCGATCCGGGCGTCTTCAGTGAACAACGGCGTCCGCCAGGCGACCCCTCCCCCTTCACGGCCACGGTAGAAGACGACCCAGAAGTCGCCCTCGCTCACCCGCGCCTCCAGCTTCAGGTCGTTGTGATGCACCGTTGCGAAGCGCCGCCCGGCATCGAGGGCGCGCTCGCCTTCGCGCACTGCGAGGGAAGTCTCGGCATTCATGTGTTGAAGTCCTGCTCGTGCCCGTGCGGCTTGGCGTGCCCGCCGTGGCGAAGAAACCTTTCGTCGAGATCGCGGATGATCGCCTCGCCCTCGTCACCGCGTAGCCGCAGGAGGGCGTCGATCTTCGCCTCTAGCCGGTCGTCGTTCTCTTTCGACGAAGGCGAGCCGAGGTAGAGGAAGTAGGCCAGCCCGACGACCTGCCACAGCAACTGGAGGAATTCGGACTGCCAGTTTTCAAACGTGTCGCGGCCCATTTCGGTCAGATATTCGGCGACTTGCGGATCGGACCCGTGCTCGACCGCTTCGTCGACATAGGCTTTCCAGCCGAAGTACCAGTGAAGCAGAAGCGAGATCAGGAAGAACGCCAGGGTGATCCAGGCATAGGCGTACTTGCCTAGTACCCCCAGGCTGGCGGCTTTGTCCTCTGTGTTGGCCATGGTTGTTGCCCCTTATTGACCGCATGGTGCATCAAGACGCGGAGTGGCGTCAGGTTCCGGCGACCAACTTATGCTAGATTGTGGGCGCTATCTGTGGCTGCATGACCGCCTTTGCCGAGATTGCCCGGCGCGGCCGGCGATGCGACAGCAACACGGAGGGATCGCACCGCGCAGGAGACGGTCATGCCGCCGCCAGCTTCCGGCCGAGTAATTCACACCCATCTCACCGACGGGACGCGGGTGTGCATCCGCACCATCCGACCCGGGGACGAGGAAAGAATGCGCGCCGGCATCGCGCAGATGTCGATGCGCTCGCGCTACTTGCGGTTTTTCACCGCACTGAAGGTGCCGCCCGACCGGGTGATCGACCGGCTGCTCGACGCCGATGGGCAGCGCCATATCGCATGGGGCGCCATCGCCAGCGACCTGCCCGGCGAACCGGCTATCGGCGCGGTGCATGCCTACGCCGCGGACGAGGGCCGGGACCAGGACTGCGCCGAGTTCTCCGTCGCAATCGTCGACAAGTTCCAAGGGCGCGGATTGGGGCGGTTGCTGACGGCCACGATCCTTCTCGACGCAGCCGCGACGGGCTATGAGGAGTTCCAGGCCTGGACCCTGGCCGAGAATGCCGGCGCAATCGCCTTCGTCAAATCGCTCGGTGCGCAGCTTACCGGACGCGAAAGCCAAGTCCTCGAGTTTAACTTGCCGATCGAAGGGGCAATCGCCGCGCTGCGCGAGAACTGCGATCCCCCGGGGCTGGCTGAAGTGTTCGCGGCCTTCAGGCCTGGGTGAGAAAGGCGACCAGCGCCTTGACCTTCTTCTGCCGCCATTGCGGCAGCGGGGCGACCAGCCAATAGGCGCGGCGGCCCTCGTCGGGTCCTTCGAGGATCTCGAGGAGGCCACGGCCGACCGCTTCCTCGCACAGCAAGGCCGGCAGCATCGCCTTGCCGAGGCCCGCCACAGCGCTCGACAGCGCCTGGCCGGGGTTGGCGACGAGGACCATGCCTTCGGCGCCATCGGGAAGCGGCGCGCCCGGCCAGGCGATCCACTGGTCGGGCGCCCCGGGCGCGGCGACGATCACCCGTTGCGCCGGCGCGAGCTCGACCCCTTCGAGGTCGCCCGGCCCGTCCACCAGGCGAATGGCGACGTCGAGATTGGTCTCGGTGAAGTCGGCGTTCTCGTCGGCGATCAGCTGGTATCGAACACCCGGGTTGGCCGCGAGGAACTTCGCCAGCCGGTGGCTGAGCCACTGGGCGTAGAACTCGCGCGGGGCGGCAATGGTGTAGCGGTCGCTTGCCTGCGAGGCCTGCATCGCCTGGACCGATTCCTCGAACTTGAGGAACCCTTCGCGCAGCGCATCGAGCCCGGCGATCGCCTCGTCGGTGAGTTCGAGGCCCTTGCTGGTACGGCGGAAGAGCACAGTGCCCAGATGATCTTCGAGCGCGCGGATCTGCTGGCCGACCGCAGCCGGCGTTACCGCCAGCTCGTCAGCCGCGCGCGTGAACGACAGGTGCCGCGCCGCGGCATCGAAGACGCGCAGGGCGTTAAGGGGCAAGTGCGTGCGCTTCATGGCCGCGCGCCTTTAGCGCCCAAGCTGACGAAACGGTAGTATGTTTACTTTCACCCCGCCTCGGCCGGCGCCGCGAGCGGGAAGAAGGGGATGCGGACTTCGAGCGGCTGCCTGCCCGCGCGCTGGAAAGTGTAAAACCCCTCCATCGTGCCGTGCGGCGTGGTCAGCGGACACCCCGAAACGTAGTCGTGGCTATGCCCTGGCTCCAGCACCGGCTGTTCGCCGACGACCCCCTCGCCATCGATGATGCTGACCCCGCCGCGTCCATCGGTGATGCGCCAATGCCGGCTGACCAGCTGCACGCGCTCGTTCGAGCCGTTCTCGATGCGGATGTGGTAAACCCAAAACCACTTGCCGTCCTGCGGACGCGATTGTTCGGGAAGGAAGTTCACCGCTACCCGGACGGTGATCCCGTCGGTGATCGCGGCGTGCTGGAACAGCTGTTTCATCGTAGATCAAAAGTAGCGTGGCGCTGGCGCGGTGCAAGGCCCTCAGGCCAGTTCTTCCTCAACTTGGGCGAGCCGTTCCTTGCCGAAGAACATTTCGCCGCCGATGAACCAGGTGGGTATGCCGAACGCGCCGCGCTCGACAGCGTCGGCCGAGTTGTCGATCAGCCGCTGCTTGACCAGAGGGTCCTGCGCCGCGGCGGTGAGTACCGGGACATCGAAACCCCCGGTTGCCAGCTCGGCCGCGAACGCCGCTTCATCCGACACATCGAGCCCGCGTTCCCAGATTGCCGTCAGCAAGTGCTCGGCAAGACGCGCGCGCTCCTTCCCGTCGACAGCGAGCAACATCCGCTGCGGCGTCACCGTGCTGAAGGGGAACCGGGGGTTCATCGCGAACCGCGATAGGCGGTGCTTCTCGATGAACCGCCGCATCTCGAGCATCGAATACTCGACCTTGCCCTTCACGTCGGCGTCGCGGACCATCGGCGGGGCGTTGCCGGTGAGCTTGTGCATCCCGCCAAGCAGGACAGGCGTTATTTCGAGCGTGGCGCCGGTGCGCGCGACAACCTCCTTGAGCGGCCACCACGCGAGGTAAGCGTTCGGACTGATCACATCGAAGATGAACTCCAGCGTCTTTCCGGCCATCAGAACGTCTCTTTCCATGGCCGCAGATCGAGCTCGTGGGTCCACACGTCACGCGGCTGCTTCCACAGGCGGACGTACTCGGCGGCGATATGCTCGGGCTGGAGCAGCGCGTCCTCGGCCAGCCGCGCCTCCCAGTCGGGGTAGAGACCGCGGATAAAGGCGCCGTCAACTGGGCCATCGAGCACCACGTGCGCGACGTGGATGCCCTGCGGCCCCAACTCGCGCGCCATTGACTGAGCCAGTGCGCGCAGCGCCGCCTTGGCTCCGGCGAAGGCGGAATAGCCTGCGCTCCCGCGGACCGATGCGGTCGCGCCGGTGAACAGGATCGTGCCCCTCCCGCGCGGAACCATCACGCGCGCCGCCTCGCGCCCCGCGAGAAATCCCGAGAAAGCCGCCATCTCCCACACCTTGCGGTAGACCTGCGCGGTCGTCTCACGGATGCCGAAACGCACGTTCGCACCGATGTTGAATACCATGACTTCGAGCGGCCCGACCTCGGCCTCGATTGTGTCGACCAGCGATACGGTCTCGGCCTCGTCTCGCGCGTCGCAAGGGAAGGCGCGCGCCTTTCCCCCGATGGCTTCGATCTCGGCGACCAAGCCATCCAGCTGATCAGCGTGCCGCGCGCGGCGGGTGACGCAAGCCGTCAACCCCTCGGCGGCAAAGGCATGGGCAAGGCTGCGCCCGTTTCCATCTCCCGCGCCGACGATCAGCGCGGCGCCCGTCACAGGCCGGCGGCCTCGAGCGCCCGATCGAGATCTTCCTTGAGGTCGTCGAGGTCTTCCAGCCCGATGTTGATCCGCAGCAGGCCTTCGGTGACGCCCATCTCGGCCCGCGCCTCCGCGCCCATGTTGGCGTGGGTGCTGCTGGCGGGATGGCAGGCCAGGCTGCGCAGGTCGCCGATGTTGTTGGAGATGTCGATCAGCTCGAGCGCGTCGAGCAGCGCGAAGGCCTGGGCGCGGCCACCGGGGACCTCGAACGCGAAGATCGGGCCGACACCGGCGGGCATCTGGCGCACCGCGAGCTCGTGGCGCGGATGGCTGGGAAGCCCGGGGTGAAGGATCCGCTGCACGCGCGGCTCGATGAACTTGCCGACCTCGATCGCCGCGGCACTCTGTGCCCTAGCGCGCAAGTCGAGGGTCTCCAGACCCTTGAGCACCACCCAGGCGTTGAACGGGCTGAGGTTGGGCCCGGTGTTGCGCTGGAACGGCAGGAGCTTCTCGTCGATGAACTCGCGGCTGCCGCAGACCGCTCCGGCGAGGACGCGTCCCTGGCCATCCATCAGCTTGGTCGCGCTATAGGCCACCACGTCCGCCCCGAACTCGAGCGGCCGCTGCAAGGCAGGAGACGCGAACGCGTTGTCGACCACGGTCACGATGCCGTGCGCGCGAGCCAAGTCGCTGACGAAGCGGATGTCGACCACGTCGAGTGTGGGGTTGGCAGGAGTCTCGTAGAAGAACACCTTGGTGTTCGGCCGGATCGCTTGCTCCCACTCCGCGTCGACCCCACTGTCGATCACGGTCGTTTCGATCCCGAAGCGCGGGCAAAGGTGGTCGATCAGCCATCGGCACGAGCCGAACGCGGCCCGGGCGGCGACCACGTGGTCGCCTGCCGAGAGCTGGCAGAGCAGCGCAGTGGTCATTGCCGCCATGCCGCTCGCCTGGGTGCGGCACGCCTCGGCGCCTTCCATGAGCGCGATGCGTTCTTCCAGCATCGCCACCGTCGGGTTCTGGAGGCGGGAATACGTCATTCCTTCCGCATCGCCGGCGAAGCGATCCGCTACCGTTTGCGCGTCGTCGTACGTATAGCCGGAGGTGAGAAACAGGGCTTCGCTGGTCTCGCCATGCGCCGACCGCCACGTCCCGCCGCGTATCGCGCGGGTGGCGGGGCGCCAGTTTGCCGTGGCGGCGCGGTCCATGCCGGTGGTCTTCTTCATCGCGGGCGCAGCTCTAGGGGCGACGTCAGAGCCAGCGCAAACAAAAAGGCCTGTCGATGCTGAAAGGCCCGCAAACGAAAAGCGGGGCCGCCAGGGCCCCGCTTCGTATCAAGAAAGGCAGGCTCGCCTTACGGGCTGACGGCATCGTCGTCGTCGAGCAACAGGATGGCGCCGACCACAACCGCGATCGCGATGGCGATCCACAGCAGGCTGCCGGCGAGTTCGCTTTCCTGAGCCACAGGAGCGGCGCTACGTTCAGCAGGAGCCGCCTGCGCGGCGACCGGTGCGGCAACCAGCGCAAGCGCTGCCATTGCGGGCGCGAGAACATTCCTCATAACTAAATCCCTCATTAAAATACGCCAACTTTGGCTTTGAACCGACTGAGTGAGTATCCTAGGTTCGTTCCCGTTATTTTACAATCGCAAAAAAACCATGAACTTGGGCACTGCGCACCTTTTCCTGCTCGTGCCCGAAAGCTACCAGCCCCACCGATGACTGAGGCACCGCACCACCCGCGCGATCCGGTACACTGGGGCGCCGGCATCGCCCTCGCTTTCCTCGCAATAGTGGTCCTTCGGCTCGGAATTCCGACCAAGCCGTACTTCGACGAAGTCCACTACCTTCCAGCTGCCCGCAGCCTGCTCGATGGCAGTGCCTGGCTCAATCGGGAGCACCCGATGGTCGGCAAGGAGTTGATCGCAGCCGGCATCGCACTGCTGGGCGACAATCCTTGGGGCTGGCGTCTCCCGAGCGCGCTAGCCAGCGTGGTCGCGCTCTACGCATCGATGCGCGCCTTGTGGCATGCCTCGCAAAGACCCTTTGCGACGATCGCTTTCGGCGTGCTGCTGGCGAGCGGCTTCTTCCTGTTCGTGCATGCCCGGATCGCCATGCTCGATGCGTTCATGGTCGCTTTCCTCGCGGTCGCGTTCTGGCAGAGCGCCGCGGCGGTCCGCGAGCCCGAACACGGCCGGAGAAGCTTGGCGATCGCGGGGATAGCCCTCGGACTCGCGCTGGGTGCCAAGTGGAACGTGATTCCCCTCGCTCCTCTCCCGGGCCTGGCGTTCCTTGCGGCTCGCATGGGAAGTGTCGGCTGGCGCGGCCTGACTACCCGCCGCGCCCCACCGATCCCAGGCATGCGGCTGGCCGAGGCCGCACTCTGGCTCGGCGTGGTGCCGCTGGCGGTCTATGCCCTCACGTTTCTGCCGGCCTATCTCGTCGCGCCCGATCAAGTGCCGACGGGCGGGCTGATGGGCATTCACGAGATGATGCTCCGGATGCAGGAAAGCGTGGTGAAGACGCACCCGTACCAAAGCACCTGGCCGGATTGGGTGATTGACCGCCGGGCGATCTGGTACCTTTACGAATCCGTCGACGGAGCGCAGCGGGGAGTACTTCTGATCGGCAATCCGTTGACAATGCTGGCCGGATTGCCCGCACTTCTCTGGTGCGCCTGGGCCGGGATCATGCGCCGCCGGTGGGATGCGCTTGGCGTCACGCTGATCTACGTGGCCAGTCTCGGGCTGTGGATGATCGCCGGGAAGCCGATCCAGTTCTATTACCACTATTACGTGCCGAGCATGGCGTTGCTCGCGGCGCTCGCGCTCGCGCTCGACCAGTTGCGGCGCAATGGTTGGCACGTCGCGGCATGGGGCATCCTTGCCGGTTCGCTCGCGGTGTTCGCCTGGTTCTACCCCATCCTTTCAAGCGCCCCGCTGGACGGCGGACGGGCATTCGAAAAATGGATGTGGGTGGACAGCTGGCGCTGACTAGAACCGGCCCCAGACGAAACGGCTGGAAAGGGCATAATTCCACACTGAGCCGATGACTATCCCGGCCAGTGCAGCGAGCACCCAGTGGATGCCGCGACCCTGCAACAGGCTGGCGGTGGCCACGTTCGCCAGCGCACCAACTGCGCAAGTGGCGCAGAAGCCCAACCATCCCTTTAACCACGCATTGAGGGCAAGAAGCCGCTGGTCGCGATAAGTCAGCCGGTTATTGAGCCAAAAGTTGAACGTCATCGCCGCAAGCGTCGCGCATACGGTCGCGAGCGCAAACCCTTCTCCGGCGAGGCGATAGAAAAGCGTCAGCACAGCCATGTGCACCGCCACACCCATCGCCCCGACCGTACCGAACAGTGCGAAGCGGCTGGGAATCACGCGGCCGAAGGCGCGGTCGTAGAGACCGACGAGGAATTCGAACGCCACCGCGCCATCAAGCTTGCTCTCTCCGGCCTGCCTCTCCGCGAAAGCGAGAGGAAACTCCTTTACCTTGAGCGGCGGATCGGCAGTCGCCAGTAGATCGAGCAGGATCTTGAAGCCGATGCCGGACAACCGCGGCGCTACGGCCCGCAGGGCCTCCGCCCGCAGTAGAAAATAGCCGCTCATCGGATCGGTCAGTTCGATCCCTGTCACCTTGCGCGCGAGGCGATTGGCGAGACGGCTTCCCTTCTCGCGTGTCTCGCTGGAGAGCCCTGCCGCGCTTCCGCCCGACACGAAGCGGCTGGCGACGGCAATGTCACACGCGCCGCTCTCGACGGCAGAGCGCATGGCCGGCAGCAGCACCGGATCGTGCTGATGATCGGCATCCATCACGGCCACGAGCGGCGCGGCAGTGGCGCACATCCCCTCGATCGCGGCGCTGGCGAGCCCACGCCGGCCGAAGCGCTGGATGACCCGCACGCGCGGGTCGCCGCGAGCGAGCTCTCGCGCGGCCTCGGCAGTACCATCGGGGCTGTCGTCGTCGACGATGACAACCTCCCAACCGCAAGGCCCGAGCGCCTGCTCGATCCGCGTCATCATCAACTCGACGTTGTCGCGTTCGTTGAACGTCGGCAGCACGACGCATAACCCGAGGTCGGTACCGGGCGAGGACTCAGCGCTTGGCGTGGGTGGCATCTACGGCGGCCTGGCAGAGACTTCGAAGCGACATTGGAAGGAAGACGAGCCCCGCGAACACAATGGGCGTGACAATCAAACCCCAATAGAAATTGCCGTCCCGCCCGGCGATCATGAACGCGGCGGCATAACCCAGCAATAGCAATGTAACAGTGGCGCCGGTCGTTGTGCGCCACCCTGTCCAGCCGAGCAAAGCGAGGATAGGTATCGGTCCCGCGATCGCTATCGGCAGTGCATGCAATTGGCTCGACATGACGACATTGGCGGTCCAGCCCGCCAGGCCGCGAAGCGTCAGCCAACTCGGACCCGCCAGGTCAGCGGTCGTGGTATGGCTGGCAGCGAGCGCATGATGATACGCAAGCATCGCTACGAACATGGCGGCCAACACAGCCCATGCCGATGCTTCCTTCCAGTCCCGGCGCCACGATGCCATTGCGCCCATCAAGAGGACAAAGGGAAGAGCGAGTTCCCGGATCGCCAGGGCCAATGCCGCGACCCCTAGCGCCGCCTGCCACCGTCCCGGCCGGTGAAGCGCAAGCGACAATGCGATCAAGCCGCCCGCCCACAATTCGTGGAGGACGTGGTAGTAGGGGTTGAGCAGCAGCGACGATCCGGCAAGGATCAGCGCAACCGCGACTCGGCGCTGTGTGCCGACCAGGCCTTCGGCAGTGCAACGGCGCCACCAGGCGATGCCGATCGCGGCAAATAACAACGAGGATGCCACGATCGATCCGAGAATTCCAAGGCGTGCCTGAACGACCGCCAGCGTCGGCAAACGAAGGGCGAATCCCGGCCGAACCGGAAACGAGCGCGCACGCTGTTCATCCACCGCTGCGACGTAGTAGTTTTCGCCGCTGGCCACGCGCCGGACAATGGCATCATACAACCGCAGGTCGGCATCGCGAGCATTGGTCGCCTCGGCTGGCGATCTCGCCGAAGGGGCGGTCGGTGAGGCCGGATCCACGGTCGGACGGATAGCGGTCAACAGGATCAACGCCAGCAACGCGAGCATGACGAGCCGCGCCGATGCCGCGCTCCAATCGGAAAACCTGTGCGCCGTGAGCATGGCCTCGTTTGGGCCCGGCTTGGTTAAAGCCGCCTAAAGCAGCGCGACTAAAGTCGCGCCAGCACGGCGCCCCCAATCTCTTCCGTGCTCGCATCCCCGCCGAGATCCGGCCCGCGCACCCCTTCCGCCAAGGCCCGGGCCACGGCGGCCTCGATCCGTGCCGCCTCCGCCTTGCGCCCGAAAGAATGGCGCAGCATCATCGCCGCGGAGAGGATAGTCGCCATCGGATTCGCCTTGCCTTGCCCGGCAATGTCGGGGGCGCTGCCGTGGATCGGCTCGTAGAGGCCGAACGTGCCGAATTCGGTCTGCCGTTCTCCGAGCGCGGCGCTTGGCAGAAGGCCGATCGAGCCCACGCACATGCTGGCCTGGTCGGACAGGATGTCGCCGAACAGGTTCCCGGTCACGATGACGTCGAAGCGGCCCGGTTCGCGAACGAGTTGCATGGCCGCGTTGTCGACGTACATGTGTGCGAGCGAGACGTCGGGATATTCACGCGCGACCTCGATTACAACGTCCCGCCAGAGCTGGCTGGTTTCGAGTACGTTCGCCTTGTCGACCGAGCACAAGTTGCCCTTGCGGCCCTGTGCCGCGCGGAACGCAACGTGCGCGATGCGTTGCACTTCGTCCTCGGCATAGGACATGAGGTCCCATCCGCGGCGCCGGCCATCCGGCAGCGTATCGGTGCCCTTATCGCCGAAGTAAACGTCGCCGTTGAGCTCGCGGACGATCAGCAGGTCAATGCTGCGGGCGATCTCGGGCCGCAGTGCGCTCATGCCTTCGAGGCCCGCGAAAGTGGTCGCAGGACGCAAATTGGCGAACAGGCCGAGTTCGGCTCGCAGGCCGAGGATTGCCTGTTCCGGCCGGAGCGGCCGCTCTAGGCCGTCACACGCCGGATCGCCAACCGCCCCGAACAAGATCGCATCGGCCGCTTGTGCCATTTGAAGAGTCTCGACCGGCAGCGGGTGTCCTTGGCGATGGTAGGCTATCCCGCCCACATCGCCTTCGAAAAATGTCAGTGCGGGCAAGTCCAGCGTTTCGAGCACCCGGACGGCTTGCCGCGTGACTTCTGGGCCGATCCCATCACCCGGGAACACTGCGACCTTCATGCCCTCAATTTCTCCAGTCGCTCGCCCAGGATGGCGCGGGCGGCCATACCATCGCTCCTCCGGTCAGCAAGCAGGTAGCGCTCGAGCGGAGCTGCTCCCCGGGCAAACATTTGCAGGAGCGCCTCAAGGTCCGCTTCTGTCGCGGGTTGGTCTCCGCCGTACCCGAGCTCGCGCAACAACAAGGCCTCGTAGCCAACGAGGGCGCGCAGCCACCCCCGCGCCGACGGGGCGTGGCAGATCGCATCGAGCGTGGCGCCGAGCGCTTGGTACAAAGCCGGGTAAGGATTGCGCTCCGGCAGCGCGAGGGCGGTCAGCGCGGTCACCCAGCCGATTGCAGAGGCCGCGAGCGGCTCGCCGAGCCAGGGGCCGCGGCTCTCGGTCAGCTCGAGCTTGAGGAACGGCAACTGACTGTCGTTCCTCGCCGACAGTTCGCCGGCGACGCGGTTGCCCGGTATCACCACAGGCCGCAGCCGGCGTCCGCGACCGCCAGCGACATAGCCCGCGACCATCCCGAATTGCTCGCTCAGCACCCGCGCGATGACCGCCGTCTCGCCGTGCTGGCGAGCGGCAACCACGATCGCGGGGAAAGTCAGATGCACTCAACCGGCCGCCGGCAGGGCCTGGGCGATTTTGTCGGCGGTCGCATCGACCAGCACCTCGACGCCTTGCGCGGTGGGGTGGACCCGATCCGCCTGCAGCAGGCTCGGGTCGGTAAACACCGCCTCTGTGACGAACGGCACCAGCTTGGCTCCGTACCGGTCCCCCAGTTCCGGGAAGATGGCGTCGAACTGGGCCTGCCACTTCGCGCCATAGTTGGGAGGCGCCCGCAGCCCCATCAGCACGGCCGGAATTCCGCGTTTCTTCAGTTCATCGAGCATGGCGGTGAGATTGGCGCGCGTCTGCTCGGGCGGGAGCCCGCGAAGGAGGTCGTTTCCGCCGAGTTCTAGGATGACGAGATCGGGCTTGGCGGGCTGGCTGTCGAGCGTGAATGCCAGCCGCTGGCGCCCGGCGGCCGTCGTGTCGCCCGATACGCCTGCGTTGGCGATGCGGACGTTGCGACCGTCTTCGCGCAGCGCGGCTTCCAAGCGCGACGGATAGGAGAGCTCGGGGTCGGCGAGGCCGTATCCGGCAAACAGGGAATCGCCGAAGGCGAGCACGCGCACTTCGGGGCCGGAAACATCTGCCGTCGCATTGGTAGGCGCGCTCTCGTCCGGAGCCTTCTGGACGGGCACCTCGGACTGGCACGCCGCCAGCGCCATCGAGACCCACGCTATCGACAAGCCACCTACCCGCATCGACCAGTTCCTTCGCATTGTTGCTGCCTCACCCCAGCTATGCCATCGCATGGACGTGACAACCTCTATCTCGGCGATTTCCGCCCGCAACCTCACCCTGACCCTCGGCACCGCTGCGGCACCCGTCGAAATCCTCAAGGGGATCGACCTGGAGGTGTGGCCGGGGGAAGTCGTCGCGCTGCTTGGCCCCTCGGGTTCCGGCAAGTCGAGCCTGATGGCGGTTCTGACCGGGCTGGAGCGGGCCAGCGGCGGGTCCTTGGCCGTGGCCGGCGCCGACTTTGCCGGAATGGACGAGGATGCGCTGGCGCACGCGCGGCGCGGGCGGATCGGTATCGTCCTTCAGGCCTTCCATCTGCTGCCGACGATGACCGCGATCGAAAACGTCGCCACTCCGATGGAACTGGCAGGGATGGCCGGCGCGCGTGAGCGGGCGAAAGCCGAGCTCGAAGCCGTAGGGCTCGGCCACCGGCTCGACCATTATCCGGCGCAACTCTCGGGCGGAGAGCAGCAGCGCGTCGCGATCGCCCGCGCCACCGCGGCGCGGCCGGCGCTAATCTTCGCCGACGAGCCGACCGGCAATCTCGACGGCGCCACCGGGCACTCGATCGTCGACCTGCTGTTCGAACAAGCAGCCGACACGGGCGCGACGCTGCTGGTAATTACTCACGATCCGGAACTCGCTCAACGCTGCGGCCGGGTCATCACTCTGGCCGACGGACGCATCGCGAGCGACGTCCGCGCATGACTTGGCGAGCAGCCTGGGACATCGCGCGCCGCGATCTCAATGCGCGCTTTAAGGGGCTGCGGCTGCTGCTCGTTTGTCTGTTCCTGGGCACGGGGGCGCTGGCGGCCATCGGCACGCTCACCGGCACGATCGAGCGCGAACTGGCAGAACGCGGCCGCGAGTTTTTGGGCGCGGACGTCCAGGTCTCTCTCTGGCAGCGCGAGCCTAACCCTGACGAACTCAAGGCATTGGCCGAACTTGGCACCGTCTCGCAGGGTCTGCGGATGCAGGCCATGGCGACCACCGAAGTCGCCGCCGCACCGGTGGAGCTCAAGGCCGTCGATGACAAGTGGCCGCTTTACGGGCGCGCAACACTGGTCGGGGGCAAGACCGTCGGCGCCCCGCCAGCTGGACAGGCCTGGCTGGCGCAGGGCGCCGCAGATCGGCTCGGTGTGCGGCCGGGTGATCGGTTCTCGGTCGGTACCGAAGAACTGCGCGTCGGAGGGATCCTCGATCAGGAGCCGGACAGGCTCGGCGAAGGCTTCCAGCTAGGTCCGACCGTGCTGGTGCGCGCCGACGTGCCCGCTGCCGCCGGGCTCGCCGCGCCCGGCGCGATGTATCGCAGCAAGACCAATGTCGCTTTCACCTCCGAGCGCGATGCCGAAGCGGCCGAGGATACGCTCAAGGTTCGGTTCCCCAACGCGGGTTTCGAAATCCGGACCCGCGACCGCGGGGCGCCGGGTGCCGACCGTTTCGTCGGGCGGATGGGCGAATTCCTCACCCTCGTCGGGCTCGCGGCCCTCGTCATTGCCGGGATCGGGATCGGCGGTGGCGTGTCGTCCTATCTCGATGCCCGGCGCCAAAGTATCGCCACTTTGAAGGTGCTGGGGGCGACCAGCAAGGACATCGCCAAGATCTACACGCTGGAAATCGGTGCCGCCGCCCTCGCAGGAAGCGTGGCGGGCATCGCCGCGGGTGTGGCGCTGACGCCGCTGCTGGCCAGCGCGCTCGAAGGGTTGCTGCCGGTGGGGCGCGGCATTGCTTTCGCCCCGGGAGCGCTGCTCACCGCGCTGGCATACGGGCTGCTCGTCGCACTGGTGTTTGCCGCCCCACCGCTGATGCGAGCGCGCAAGTTCCCGGCGATGGCACTGATGCGCGAACGGGTTTCTCCGCTAGCCCGGGACCCGGCCGCGCTGATCCCGGTCCTCGCCGGCCTCGGAGCCATCGCCGCCCTATCTCTCGGAACGGCCCGCGATCCGCTGCTGACCGCCGGGTTTCTCGCGGGCGCCGCGGGGGCCCTCGCGCTGCTGGCGCTCGTGGGCTGGGGCATCCGCAAGGGCGCCGCACGGCTACCGCGCCCGCGCGATCCCCTCTGGCGCGCGGCACTGGCCAATCTTCACCGACCCGGATCGGCGACCGGTACCCTGGTGACAGCGCTCGGCTTCGGATTGGGCGCGTTCGTGCTGCTCGCCGCGGTCCAGACGAGCATAGACGGCACCATCTCGCGCCGCGTTCCGGAACGCGCGCCGGATTACTTCGTGCTTGATCTGCCCAAGACGCAGGCCGCCGCATTCGGCGAACTGGTCCAGAAAAGCACGCCGGGCGCAGTCGTCCGCACGGTTCCGGCTTTGCGGGGCGCGATCCTCGCCTACGGTCCGAAGGATTCGATGACCCGCGTCGCCGACCTTGGTGAAGACCTGCCGGAAGGCGCATGGGCTTTGCGCGGCGAGCGCGGGCTCACTTATGCGCCCGACTTGCCGCCCGGAAACACCGTCATCCAGGGCGAGTGGTGGCCTAAGGAGTACACGGGGGAACCGCTCGTCTCGGTTGACGAGGAACTGGCCGGCGCCGTCGGCCTCGAAGTCGGCGATTATCTTACCATCGGTGTGCTCCGGGTCGAGCGACAGGCACGCATAGCCTCGCTGCGTCGGATCGACTGGCAGACGATGGGCTTCAACTACGTGCTGGTGTTCAGCCCCAACACCCTCGCCGATGCGCCGCACAACCTGGCCGCCACCGTGGAATTGCCGGCATCGGCAGACAAGGGCGGTCTTCTGCGCTCGCTGGTGCGCGCTTTTCCCTCCTCCAGCGTGATCGAGACGGGGCCCGTGTTGGTTCAGGCACGCGAACTGCTGGGCCAGGTCGGGCTTGCGACCCTCGCGGCCGCGTCGGTTGCGGTCTTGGCCGGGCTTGCCGTCCTGCTGGGCGCGATAGCGGCGGCTCGCGCTCAGCGCACTTACGATACCGTGGTGCTGCGGGTCCTCGGCGCCAGCCGGCGACAGGTACTGCTGCTGGCGCTGGCCGAATATGGAGCGCTGGCCGCTGTGCTGGCCGGCGTCGCGCTGGCGATCGGGCTCGCCGCGGCCTGGTTCGTCGTGACCCAGATGTTCGAGTTCGACTGGCTGCCCGCATGGGACGCGGTGCTCGGCGTACTGGGCGCGGGTCTGGCGCTGGTCGTCGCTTTTGCGCTCGCCGGCGCACTCCCCCTGCTTCGCGCCAAGCCCGCGCAGGCCCTGCGCGAGTTGTAAAAGGAACGGCCCGCTGCCGAACGGAGCGGGCCGTCAATCGTCGCCCGCTCAGGCGAAGGTTTCGGCTTCGCCCTCCCCCTTTGGATCAGGCCCGAAGCGGTTGGGCCCGACTGTTCCCGGCAATGCCATGAGCACGACGAACGCGATCGAAATGATGAACCCGATGTACGGGATCATCCCTCCGACGACGGCGCCCAGATACCACCATCCGGACATGTCCCGGTCATGCAACCGGCGGACAGTGACCGCTATGCTCGGTATCAATATGGCCAGGATGTAGAGCAGTATGAGCAGGCCCATGCCGCCGAACAGGGCAGCCAGGCCCGCTGTCGGATCTCCCGCCGCGTCGGCCTCTAGCACGCCGGCCGCTCCGCCCGCGCCGAGTACGACGAACATCAGCACCGTGACGACGATGACGTTCAGCAACGTGAACATCCAGTACTCCATCCGGCGCGAGCGGCCGCTGAACTCCGCGTAGCGCTTAAACGGCAGGATCATCCATTCCATGCGAAGTACTCCCCCTTCGTGTTTCCGGATGACAAGGAATCACAAGCGGGTGGCAGGCGCAACAAAAAAGGGCCCCGCGAACGGGGCCCTTCCTGTTTGGTCGATCGCGCGAAGCTCAGAACCGGAAGCGCGCGCTGACGCCGTAAGTGCGCGGCTGATTGGTGTAGCCCGACACCGAGCCGTCCTGCGCGGTCGAGTCGAAGATGCCGGTGATGTTCCGGTCGTCGAGCAAGTTGCGGCCCCACACAGTGAGTTCGAGGCCCATCTCCATCGCGTAGGTCAACGAGGCATTGAGGTCGTTGACCTCGCTGCGGAACGGGCGCGCCGCGGCGAGGTTGCGGGCGAGTCCCTGCGCTGGTGTATCGGTCGCCAGATCGAAGCCGAGAAGGCCTTCGGCCACCTGGACGGGCGCCTGGTAGCTGAAGTCGCCGCGCGCGATAATGCGGTCGCCGTTGCCGAGCTCCTGATCGTATTGCGCGCCAAACACCGCCGACAGCTTCGGAATGGTGACGATCTCGCGACCCGACAAATCGCCAAACACCGAGCCGGTGTAGACGTCGTACTTCGGGTCAAGATAGGTCATCGCCAGGTTGAAGGTCAGCTGGTCGGTCGGGCGGACGTAGCCGTCGAACTCCACGCCCACGGTCGACTGCCGCTCGGCATTGCCGAAGGCGAATCCGGTGCCGGTGAACACGTTGGTCTGGAAGTTCTTGATCGACTGCTTGAAGAAAGTGAGGTTGGCCGCCGCCAGACCCCAGTTACCCTTCAGGCCGAGCTCGTAGACTTCCGAGTTCTCCGCCGCGGCGAAACGCGAGCCCGCCGACAGGTTGGTCACCGCGATACCCTGGGTAATTAGCGCCGTGCGATCGATCGCCGTCGGCCGGCTGTCGCGCGAGAGGTTGAAACTCGGCGCCTTGTACCCCGTCGACCAGCTGACATAGGCGTTGAGCGTCGGCGTAATCTCCCCGGAGAGGCGGGCGGTCCAACTCCAGTCGCCGTCACGCGTGCTGCAGCTTTCCACCGCGTTCGGGCAATTCTGGAACGGCGGCAGGAACTGCAAGGGACGAAGCGCCAGCAGCGGGTTGCCGACCGTCTGCGGGTTGGTATCGGCAGCCGCCTGTTGCTGGGTCAGCGGCGCATTCAGCTGCGCGAAGGCAGTCACCCCGGTCTGAATCTGACCGAAGATGGCGGGCTGGGCCGCGGCGAAGGCGCCGATTTCAGCGCCTGTGGCAAGGCGCCCCAGACCGAGCGCGGTGCCGATCTGGGTGGCCAGTGCCTGCTGGAAGATCGCCGTTTGACCGACCGCAACCAGATTGACGCTCGAGAACACGTCGGTGCTGTTCGAATTGGTCACCACGTCCTTGGCGTCGTGCGTGTAGTTGGCGCCCAGGGTCAGCGTGATGCCGTCGGTGATCTCGAAATCGACGTTGCCGAACAGCGAGTACGCCTCGTTGTCCTGGCGCATCTCGTTAAAGAAGCCCTGCCCGGCCTGGAAAAACCGGTTGATGTAGCTGGTGCCAGTCAGCGCGGTGATGGTTGCCTCGATATTGTCGACCGCGGCGTCGTTCGGCGGGCTCGTGATGGGGCCGCCAATCAGAATGTTCGCATAGTTCCGGAAGTCGGCACCATAAACGATCTGGTCGGCCGAGCGCGCCTTCTCGTTGAAGTAATAGCCGCCGACGAGGAAGTTCAACGGACCATCGAAGTCCGAAGCGAAGCGGAGTTCCTGCGTGAAGGTCTTAAGGCGGACCTGGCCGATAGTGGCGCCGGTAGCGAGCCGCGCACTGGTAAAATCGACGTCCTGGTCGCCGTCGAGCTTGGTGTCGCGATAGGCGCTAATCGAGGTCAGCGTAACCGCGCCGAGCTCGAGATCACCCTGACCCGACACGCCCCAGTTGCGCACGTTGCTGAACGGCACGACGTCCGAATAAATGACGTCGGCGCCGGGATCGAACGGCGTCGGATTGACCTGGCCCCCGATGGCATTGATCGCCGACGTCGCCGCTGAGCGCTGCAGGTTGAATGCCGCGCAGCACTTTTCCTCGATCTTGTCGTAGTCGCCGATCACGCGGAATTTGAAGCTGTCGCTCGGCTCGAACAGCAGCTGGCCGCGGGTGAACCAGCGGTCGCGGTTGTTGACATCGTCACCGTTGAACAGGTTGGTGACGTAGCCGTCGCGCTTGTTGATCCCGGCCGCGACCGAAGCCGCGATGGTCTCGGTGATCGGGCCCGTTAGGTAGCCCTTCACCACCATGGCATCGTAATTGCCGTAGCTCGCCTCGACCATGCCGCCGAAATCGAACTGCGGCGACTTGGTAACGATCGAGATCACGCCGGCGCTGGCGTTCTTGCCGAACAGCGTCGACTGCGGCCCGCGCAACACTTCGACGCGCTGGATGTCCGGAAGATCGCTGATCTGAGCGATCGCGCGGCTGCGATAGACCCCGTCGACGAACATCGCGACCGACGGCTCGAGGCCGATGTTGTTGCCGCTCGTGCCGAAACCGCGGATCGAATACGTCGTGGCGAACTGGCTCTGGCTCTGGGTAACGCGCAGCGAGGGCACGACTGAGGCGAGGTCGGCAATATCGCGGATTTGCGCGCGCTCGATCGTCTCGGCGGTGGTCACGCTGACCGCGACCGGGGTTTCCTGCAGGGTCTGCTCGCGCTTGGTGGCGGTGACGATGATCTCGTTACCGGTCCCGGCGTCGGCCGCGTCGTCGATGTTGTCGCCATCGCTGTCGGCCGCGGCTTGCGCTTCCTGCTCGTCGGTGTCTTGCGCTTGGGCAATGCCCGGGAAGGCGAGCACGGCAGCGCCAGCCAGCAGGGCGAAGCGGGCGTGTCCGGCGAAGCCGGCGGATTTCTTGGTCATGGGGGTTATCAGATCCTCGTCCTTATGGGCGCCCGTCCTCGCGCGAACCCTCGCGCAGGCGGAGCGACCCGTAGCTGACATATGAGTCAATACGGCGACGCATATGCCGGCTCAAGCGCACTTGTCGAATGCGGTCAGTTGCTTGTCGACCTGTGGCGCGGGCGACACAGCTGCCCTTGCCCCGGAGGCCGCGCTCGGCTAGGGGCGCGCCCGACTTCGCGATCACCCGCGTCCAATCCAAGAGACCCGTCCAGATGAACCTTCGCAACGTGGCGATTATTGCCCACGTCGACCATGGCAAGACCACGCTCGTCGACCAGCTTTTCCGCCAGTCCGGCACTTTCCGCGACAACCAGCGCGTTGAAGAAAGAGCTATGGATTCCAATGACTTGGAGAAGGAGCGTGGCATCACGATCCTGGCCAAGTGCACGTCGGTCGAGTGGACCCCGCCCGGCGGCGAGACGACGCACATCAACATCGTCGACACGCCGGGCCACGCCGACTTCGGCGGCGAGGTGGAGCGCATCCTCTCGATGGTCGACGGCGTCATCCTGTTGGTCGACAGCTCCGAAGGGGCGATGCCGCAGACCAAGTTCGTCACCGGCAAAGCGCTCGCGCTGGGCCTCAGGCCGATCGTCGTGGTCAACAAGATCGACCGGCCCGACGAGCGCATCCAGGAAGTGCTCGACGAAGTGTTCGATCTCTTCGTCAGCCTCGACGCGAGCGACGAGCAACTCGATTTCCCGGTCCTCTACGCCAGCGGGCGCAACGGCTACGCCAACGACAACCCGGACCTGCGCGAAGGCACGCTGACGCCGCTGTTCCAGAAGATCGTCGACCACGTTCCCCCGCCCGAGGCGGACTTCGACGGGCCGTTCAAGTTTCTCGTCACCCTGCTCGATCGCGACAACTTCCTCGGCCGCATCCTCACCGGCAAGGTCCAGTCGGGCACGGTCAAGGTCAACTCGCCGATCCACGCGCTCGATAACGACGGCAAGATCGTCGAGACCGGCCGCGCCTCCAAGCTGCTCGCCTTCCGCGGGCTCGAGCGGGTGCCGGTCGAGGAAGCGCGCGCGGGCGACATCGTCTCGATCGCCGGCCTCGCGGTGGCGACCGTTTCCAACACCATCGCCGACCCGGCCGTTACCGAGCCGCTCCACGCCCAGCCGATCGACCCGCCGACGCTGTCGATGCGGTTCGCGGTCAACGACAGCCCGTTCGCCGGGCGCGAGGGGACCAAGGTCACCAGCCGCATGATCCGCGACCGGCTGGAGCGCGAGGCCGAGAGCAACGTCGCCATCCGCGTCACCGAAAGCGCCGACAAGGACAGCTTCGAGGTCGCCGGCCGTGGCGAGCTCCAGCTGGGCGTGCTGATCGAGACGATGCGCCGTGAAGGCTTCGAGCTCGGCATCAGCCGCCCGCGCGTGCTCTACCGCCAGGACGACAGCGGCAACCGCACCGAGCCTTACGAGACCGTCGTGATCGACGTCGACGACGAGCACAGCGGAACGGTCGTCGAGAAGATGGCCAACCGCAAGGGCGAGATGACCGACATGCGCCCGAGCGGCGGCGGCAAGACCCGGATCACCTTCTCGGCCCCGAGCCGCGGCCTCATCGGCTACCACGGCGAATTCCTCTCCGACACGCGCGGCACCGGGATCATGAACCGGTTGTTCGAGAAGTACGGCCCCTACAAGGGCCCGATCGAAGGCCGCGCCAACGGCGTGCTGATCTCCAACGGCACCGGCGAGGCGGTCGGCTACGCGCTCAATATGCTGGAAGAGCGCGGCAGCCTGTTCGTGCGCCCGCAGGAGAAGATCTACGAAGGCATGCTGATCGGCGAGAACGCCAAGCCGGACGACCTCGAGGTCAACCCGATGAAGTCCAAACAGCTGACCAACTTCCGCTCGACCGGCAAGGACGACGCCATCCGCCTCACCCCGCCCCGCGTGATGACGCTGGAACAGGCGATCGCCTACATCGACGACGACGAGATGGTCGAGGTGACGCCGAAGAGCATCCGGCTGCGGAAGGCGATTTTGGACCCGCATGAGCGGAAGAAGGCGCGGCGGAAGGACGCGTAGTAAACCGGAACCGCGTCGCTCGGACCGCTCAAAAGACGTCTATCCGTTCTTCTCGCAACCATTTAGGCGCCTTTACGCCTTCCGCGCCCGGTAGCTCAGACAGCACCGTGCGCAGCTCAGTCAACGATTGGAAGATCGACCGAAGCACATCGCGGCGTTGCTCGTGAAAATCCTTTGAAAAACTGTTCTTGCGAAAGCGGTGGGCGGGATGCTGTCGTCCCGATCTCACTGCCCGAAGAGGTCCGACGATCTGATAAACTTTGGCCTCGATATCCGGGCCACTGAGAGTAGCTTCCAGCCATTCACGGAGAAGTGCCAGAGTTCCCTTCTGAACGACAATGATCTTGCCATCGTTGCGATGCACTTCTCGCTCTAACGCAACGGCACCTTCAAAGAATGCGGCATCGATGTTGTCAGATAGTATCTTATCCCAGCTCAGCATAAATAGATCAAATTTTCCGCACTTGGGACAAGAAATGCGGACAAATCGAAGGGGAGATCGGAGGTCAGAAGTCGACGAAAGAGTGACCGTCCTACGCTCGATAAGGCAAGTGCGTTTATGAGTCGCATCTCTTCCGAAATGGCATGGCGAATTGACCTGTTGCTCCAAAAATCTCCGATGATCGCCGACCGATAATACGGATCGGATATTCGAACGGGCTTTTCCGTGCGGAAGCTATTCCAAGACTGTTGATGCTCGGGTGTCAAGTTCGCCAGGTAGCGATTGAATGCGACCACGTAAGGCAGGTCATCTTCGTCAAAGCCCAAACCAAAGGACTGAACACTTATTTTGTCGCGGTCCGGGAAGGCATCATCCTCGTAGGCCGCGCTTGTCACGCACATCGTGCCGACATAATCCTGAAACGTCAGGTCAAAGCGTGGATCCATACGATAGCGCCCAAGTACCGCAAGATCGAACGCTGCATAATTGAGTTGGGCTTCACCTAGTAACATCGCACGCGAAAAAGGTTTGTCGCGCAGCCACTCATCGGCCACAGCCTCTCTCAACACCAGTCTCGTTGGATATAGACAGATTGTTTCCAACCCCTCTGTATCAAGCAGCTCCAATTGCTTGTTGCGGCCCAACTCGGGCATGCGCTTGATGTGAGGATTGAGGTCTACATTCGCAAACACGCAGTCTAGGCGCTCATCGGCCACCAAAGCTGCAATCTCTTGCCTTGAGCCAGCAGGTAGTCCGCATTGCGCGAGCGCGAGATCGGCACGAACGCCGTTAAACGATCCACGCAGCCCAGATTCGATGAAGAATGAAAGGGCCAGATCGAAGAGCTCGGTCATCGCGCGTCCTTGCTTCGAAACAGTGCGCACCTCACGCTTTTATGACAGTGTGGGCTGGCTGGCCGCTACGAGGCCAGCAGTATCCATTTGAGTCGGGTTGTGAAATGGGCCGTCAACGGAAAAGTGGCAAAACGCGCGGACGAAAACCGGACGACTATTTCTCACATGGCCCACTTGAGTTTGCCCGATTTGGCCGGGTTATGGTCGCGCGAAACAACGCGACTGAGAGCCAGCATCGCGAAATCCAAGCGAGAATGGCAGCTGCTTATCCTGGTATTGTGCAAGACATCGATGCTTTGGTCGCATCGATTGCGGCGCGCGTTTCGCGCCTTCCTCCTCTGCGGCTGCTTCATCGGGCGTGGTGGGAGCATAGCGCCGCTGTCATCATGAACGGGTCGGATGCTGCGGCGCAGACTGAGGCATTGAGAATGCTCGACTATGTTCAGAGCGTCATCGTCTCAGTTCCGCCCAGCCCTGATCAAGCCGACGACGTGAATGAGGAGGAGTGGCAGACCCTTAGAGGGGACGTTGCTAAACTTTTCGAGACATTAGCGTGGTCCTTTCAAGTGGCATCATCAGCCCACAACAAGGCTATGACGCCCGACCTCGATATGGCGCTTGAGGAGTTCCGAGTTCGGGCGGAACTCATGTGGGTTCATGTCCGCGGCCGCCGCTATCAACTACACGAGCGGCAGGCGCTGATTGATGTAATCACGCCGCATAGCGATATTCTAGAAAAGCTTTTCGGGATTAGCGCCGGTGCGCTGATTGCCGAACTCGACAAGATTCTCGGCAAGCTCACTCGCGGTCTCCAGGAATTGTACCAGGAGCTGGAAGAGGTGCGGGATCGCACGCTCGCTCGCATGGAGGAGGTGATCAACGAAGGCGACTTCGAAAACGTTGAAGCCGTTCGGGAGAAGGTTTTCGAGGACGATGATCTGAGGGAAGCCAATGCGCGCGTCGCTCGGGGGTTCGTTGCGTACGATCTCTTCGATGTCGAACTTGTCACGAACTTGCCTCGAACCCTAGTTGACGAATTGAGCTATGAGCCCGGCGAAGACGAGGAGTTTTTCGCTCCAGGTGACTTCTCTGGCTGGCCGTTGCGTCAATGGCCAGTGATGAAGCGACCATTCATTCGCGTTGAAGGCCGAACTTATTGCTTTGACATGTTTTCGCTTTTCGACAATTTTTACCGCGTGTTGCAGAGGGCAATTTTCAGAATATACCCTGAATATAGATCAGACTGGAATGATCGACAAAAAACGGTATCCGAAAAGTTGCCGTTTGAATACTTCGAGAAGTTGCTCCCAGGGCCAACTATATATAACCCTGTATATTATCGATGGAGAACCGGCGAAGGTCCAGCGCAGTGGCATGAGGCAGATGGTCTCCTCATCTATGACGACTACTTGTTTGTAGTCGAGGTCAAGGCAGGAGCGTTTACCTACACTTCGCCCTCCACTGACCTTAAGGCGCACATCGAGTCGCTTCGGAACCTGGTGCTCGGACCCGCACGTCAGGGCAGCAGGTTTGTCGATTATCTTGAGAGCGCTGACGTGATAACGATCCACGATGCGGAACACCGCGAAGTCGGTCGGCTAAGCCGCGGACAGTTCCGCAAAATTTCCATTTGCACGGTGACACTCGATCCATTCACAGAATTGGCTGCGCGCGCACAGCACCTGCGAAACGTCGGATTGGATATTGGGCAAAGGCCAATCTGGGCCCTCTCAATCGATGATCTGCGGGCCTATGTCGATCTATTCGACGATCCATTGACCTTCCTCCATTATGCTGAACAGCGAACTGAGGCGGCGAACTCGGAACTCATCGAGCTAGATGATGAACTCGATCACCTAGGTATGTATCTCGTTGAAAATCAATATGTTCGTTATGCAACGGAGTTGCGCGGGCGAGACAAGTCAAAGATCGATTTTCATGGTTATCGGACTGATATCGATCGTTATTTCAGCGAACTAATCCAGGGCGAGTCTCCCCCACATCCAAGGCAGAAGATGCCGGAGCGGATCAGCGAAATCGTTCGAAACTGAGTGAGAGCGGAAAGCCTGGCCGCTCTATGCTCGCAAGCTTTCTTCTCGATGCTGCGGGAGATCACCGGGAAGCAATTTCGAAAGCAATCGATGACGCTTTAATGGACCACGAGAAGCTTGGCCGAGTGCGCCCTTTCTCGAGCTATGGCGAGCACGCCTTCACAATGTTTGTTTGGTCTCCCCTCGTTCCCCGCGATGCCATCGTTGCATTGATCCACACACAAAACGTTGTCGGACAGTCGGGGGAAGAACATCGCCTGCTTATCGAGATTGAATGTGATGGAAGTGGAGCGATTTGCGAAGTCCATTGGCGATGGGTAAGCCTTCAGGGGCTCCCGAACGAAGAAGCAGCGCGACATTTGGAAGCGGGCCGCCGCCTCGGCCAGCGGCGGGTTGAATTGGCGAAAGCTCGTGGGAAGATCGGGGTCAATCAGCAATGTCCGTGTGGGAGCGGAAAGAAATTCAAACGGTGCCACGGACGACGCTAGCTTCAGAGCAAAGGTAGGAAAACTTCGCCGCGGCAAGCCGTGTCGTCGAAGGGCTCGGCTCTGCACACGCCCGAAAACACTTTCCTACACACCCCCACCTCTCGCATACGCTGATCGATTCGCCTTTTGTTCCGAACCGTCCAGCCACCCCAGGGGTCCACCTTGTCCCAACCCAAGCCCCCGGCCCCCAAGCGCCGCCCCCGCACGCCGAAGAACGCCTTTGCCCTCCCCGCTCGCCCCGAGGGCGCGCCGCCCGTCCCGGCGTTCACCCCCGTTCCGCGCGCGACCTATCGCCATGACGGGTGGACGCCCGAGCGGCAGCGGGCGTTCATCGGGGCGCTTGCCGATACCGGATGCGTCAGCCGGGCGGCGCGGATGGTCAATATGGCGCAGGCCAATTGCTACACCCTGCGCCGCTCGCCCGGAGCCGAGGAGTTCCGCCGCGCGTGGGACGCGGCGCTCGATTGCGGGCTGCAGCAGATGAAGGACATCGCCTTCGAACGCGCGATCGAGGGCGAGCTGATCCCGGTGTTCGCGAACGGCAAGCACATGGGCTTCCGCCGCAAGCGCAACGACGCGCTGCTGATGTTCTGCCTGCGCCACTACGGCAAGGACGCCGCGGGCAAGCGGACCACGATCAACTACTTCTCTTCGCGGGCGAGCGCCCAAGCGGGCAGTCTCGCGGTGGCGGGATCGGGCGAAGGCGGCGCGGCGGCGGGCGCGGAAGCCTCGCACACCACGGTGACGACGGTGATCACCGGCGGCGGCGCGGGCGAGGCCGGCGGCGAGGAGCGCGCGGCGCGGGCGGACAAGGCCGCGGCGGCGGTCGAGGGGTTCGCGGGGATGGCGCTCGACGACGAGGCGCGGGCCGAGATCATGGCCGCGCTCGAAGCCTGCGCGGCGCGCGAGCAGGCGGTGGAGGCGGCCTACGCGCGCGGCCCGGGCCAGGGCTTCGAGCTCGCCGCCGAGGACTCCACCGGCGAGGATTACCTGGCGCTGCCGCACGGCGCGCTGCCCTGGCAGGGCACGTTCGAGCCGGCGGTGCAGTACGAAGAAGTGGAGATGGCCGAAGGCGAGGCGCACTGGACCCAGATCGGCCAGGAAATGCCCGACTGGGCGGTCGCCCCGCCCGCCGGGAACGGGGAGAAGCGCTAGCCGGCGGTCAGCTCCTGCACGCGGGCGGCGAGCGTTTCGATCTCGAACGGCTTGGTCAGGAGGTGCATCCCCGGCTCGAGCTGGCGGCCGCCGATCACCGCGTTCTCGGCGTAGCCGGTGATGAACAGGATCTTGAGGTCGGGCAGGCGGGAGCGCGCCGCCTCGGCGAGCTGGCGGCCGTTCATGCCCTTGGGCAGGCCGACGTCGGTGATCAGCAGGTCGAGCGGGGGCGCGGTCTCGAGCACTGTCAGCGCCTCGTGCCCGTCGCCCGCCTCGATCGTGTGGAACCCGCGCTCCGCCAGGGCATCGGTGATGAGCGCGCGGATGATGAACTCGTCCTCCACCACCATCACCGTGCCGTGCCCGTCCGCCGAACGGCCCACGTCCGCCGCGCGCGGCTCTTCGGAAGCGCCGGCCTCCTCGAAGGCGCGCGGGAAGTAGAGCGCCAGGGTGGTGCCCTTGCCGGGGGTCGAGCGGATGCTGACCTGGCCGCCCGACTGGCGCACGAAGCCGTAGATCATCGACAGGCCCAGCCCCGTCCCCTCGCCCAGCGGCTTGGTGGTGTAGAACGGGTCGAAGGCGCGCTCGATCGTCTCCGGCGACATGCCGGTGCCGGTGTCGCTGACGGTCGTCACCACGAAGTCGCCGGGGCTGAGGCCGAGCTCGCGGGCCTCCGGTTCGGCGAGGGTGCGGTTCTCGGTGTCGATACGGATGGTGCCGCCATCGGGCATCGCGTCGCGCGCGTTGATGCTGGCGTTGAGAAGCGCGTTCTCGAACTGGTTGGGATCGATCAGCGTCGTCCAGACGGCCGCGTCGCCGCCGATCCGGATCTCGATCGAAGGGCCGACGGTGCGGCTCAGGAACTCGGAGGTATTGCGGATCAGCTGGCCGATGTCGCTCGGCTTGGGATCGAGGGTCTGCCGTCTCGAGAAGGCCAGCAGGCGATGGGTCAGCGCGGCCGCGCGGGTCACCCCGGTCTGCGCCATCTCGAGATACTTGCCAACCTCGTCCGTCCGCCCCTGGTCGATCCGGCGGGCGATAAGCTCCATGCTCCCCGAGATGCCGGTCAGCAGGTTATTGAAGTCGTGCGCGATGCCCCCGGTCAGCTGGCCGACCGCTTCCATCTTCTGCGCCTGCCGCAGCTGCTCCTGCGCGGCTTCGAACTCGCGGGTGCGCTCGGCCACCTGCTGTTCGAGCGATTCCGCCAGCTTGGCCAGCGCGGCCTCCGCCACGCGCCGCTCGATCGCCGCTTGGGTGCGGTCGGCAACGTCCCGCACGAACGCCAACTCGTCGTCGGTCCAGACATGCGCGTCGCGGTGGTTGAGATAGAGCAGCGCGACGAAGTTCTCGTGATCGATCAGCGGCATGTTGAGCACCGCGCGCGCATGGATCGCTTCGAGTGCGGCGGCGGTCTCGGCCGTCCGGGGATCGACGCGCGCATCGGCGATCGCGACGGTTTCCCCGCGCTTGAGGTTCTCGATGTACGAGCCGTAGTCGCGGAAATGCAGCACGCCGGCGAGACTCTCGGTGCCAGGCTGGTTCCAGTCGCGATCGATGCGGATGGTCTCCGCCACCGGATCGATGATGCCATACCCCGCGCGGCTGACGTCGATCGTCTCGCCCAAAATCCTGGCCGCGAGATAGGACATGTCGGCCGGCTCGACGAGTTGGCGTAGTCCGTCGCCCAGGGTCAGCAGCGCGGCCCTGCGGCTTTCCCGCCGCCGGCTCACGGTAACGTCGCGCGTCACGCCGACCATGCGCGCCGGCTTGCCGCCGGGGGCAAACTCGAGCCGGCCGTTCACCTGCACCCAATGCGTCGACCCGTCAGGCCAGACGGTGCGGTACTCGACGTCGTAATCGGTCCGCGTCTCGATCGCCCGCCGCACCGCCTCGAGCATGCGCGGCCGGTCGGCTGGGTGGATGGATGCGAGAAAGTTTTGGTAAGTGAATGGATCGTCCGCGCCGCGGCCGTAATGCGCCTTGCCCTCCGGCGAGACCGTCAGAGCATCGGTCTTGAGCTCGATCGACCAGGCGCCCAGCCCGCCCGCGACCAGCGCCAGGCGCAGCCGACCCTCCCCTTCGCGGATGTCTTCCAGCCTCGCTCGCGCATCGTACTGCCGCATGCGGGCACGCAATGCCGCTCTCGCCAGGCTGACGAGGGTTGTCGGGTGGAAGGGCCGCTCGAGAAACGTTACGTTGCCGAGAACCTCGAGCATCTGCGTCGCGACCGGATTGCGTTCGAGGCCGCCGCCTCGCCCGGTCAGGACGATAAAGGGGAAGTCCGACCACTCATCCTGGTCGGCGATGAACCGGGAGAGCGCCTGAAGGCCGCCGTCGCGCAAGGCTTCTTCGGTGGCGATGGCAAAGCCCGCGCCTTCGCGCAGCGTGTTCGCGAAGGACGCCGCATCCTCCGCGACACGCGTATCAAAGCCCGCTTCCCGCAGGATGAGTTCGGCCACCGCTGCGTCGCGCCCTACTGGCGCCAGGATGACGGCAGCCTTCGATAGGGTTCGGTTCAAGAGGCGGTCACGCTTCGGTTGGATCGAGTAGCGGGGCCTCTTCGCCCACAATGTGCGGCACGCCGCGGAGCACGCCCTGGAACTCCGTCAGCGGCTCGCCCAGCGTGATCCCGTTCGGCCCGATCATGTATTCCCGGATAGTGTCTTCGTGCGCACCGGTGCGCTTCTTCACGACCGATATCGCGCGCCGCACCCGCCCCTTGGCCTCGAAATACCGCAGGAGGATAACGGTATCGGCGAGGTAGGTCACGTCGACCGGCGTTTTCATGTCGCCGACCAAGCCGTGCTGGGCGATGGTGAGGAAGGTCGTCGCGCCTTGGCGATTAAGGTACTGGAGCAACTCGTGCATGTGCAGCACGAGGGCCTGCTCTTCGGGCATGGCGGACTGGAATCCGTTGAGGCTGTCGATCACCACTGTCCTCGCACCGTGCTGCTCGACGCACATCCGCACACGCTCGGAGAACTCGCCCGGAGTCAGTTCGGCCGCGTCGATTTGTTCGATGGTGAGGCCGCCCGAGCCAACCAAATCCTGGAGATCGATGCCAAGGCCCTTGGCCCGGTCGAACAGCAAGCCGAGCTCTTCATCGAAGACGAACATGACAGCGTGCTCGCCGCGCTGGACCGCGGATTTGATAAAGCCGAGCGTGAACAGCGATTTGCCGGTGCCGGCGGGACCGAGAATGAGGTTGCTCGCGCCCCGCTCCAGGCCGCCTCCGAGCAGATCGTTGAGTCTGGAGTTCTCAACCGGGACGGTCTCGCGCACGAAGGTGGTGCGATGCTCGGCCGCGACGAGACGCGGAAAGACTCGCACCCCGCCGGTTTCGATCACGAAATCGTGATAACCGCCGCGGTAGCGCCGACCCCGATACTTGAGAACGCGAAGCCTGCGCCTTTCCGGACCGTAATCGGGCGACAGTTCCTCAAGCCGGATTACGCAGTGGGCCACGCTGTGAACGGTCTTGTCCATCGCATCGGCCGTCAGGTCGTCCAGCATCAGCACGGTGGCATCGCTGTGCGCGAAGTAGTGTTTCAAGGCCAGGATCTGGCGTCGGTACCGCAGCGAGCTTTGCGCCAGCAGCCGGATTTCCGACAGACTGTCGAGTACGATCCGGGTGGGTTTGACCTTTTCGAACGCATCGAAGATCCGCCGCGTCGCTTCACCGAGCTCAAGGTCGGATGAATAGAGCAGGCTCTGTTGCTGTTCCGGATCGAGCAGGCTTTCGGGCGGGACGAGTTCGTAAACTTCAAAGTTTTCGCCGAACTTCCAGCCATGGGATTCGGCGCTCGCGCGCAGTTCCTCGGCAGTTTCCGACAGGGTGACATAGAGACCGCGCTCACCCGCGTCGGCGCCGGCCATCAGGAACTGGCTGGCGATCGTGGTCTTGCCGGTGCCGGGGCTCCCCTCGAGCAGGAACAAGCGGCCGCGGGCCAATCCTCCTGCGAGGATGTCGTCGAGCCCCTGTACGCCTGTCGAACAGTTGTTCATTCGATTCTCTCGCAGCGATCGTCTTGAATTCATTGGCGATGCGGTCAAAATCGCCAGCGTGCAAGCTTCTCGTTGACCATCGCCGTCCCGGCTCGGTCGTTAAAAAGGGCGTTCCGAAGAACGCCCTTTCCCCTTTTCGAAACCCCGCCTGCGACCCGCAGGGCTGTACATCCGATGGAGCTCAAACGGCCCGCCGACAGGGTGCGTTCCGGCCAGCCGCGCAAAGGTTTCGAACTGTGCCTTTCCTGCAACATCGAGGTCGATAGCCAAGATGATGCGCCGATGATAGCACCCCGCCATGCAGACCGGCGTCCTTGTTTCTCTCGCACTCTATTTCATCCTCATGCTGGCGATCGGCGTATACGCCTGGCGGAAATCCTCTGCCGACAGCGAGGGTTACCTTCTCGCCGGGCGCGACCTGTCGCCGTCGGTTACCGCGCTCTCGGCCGGGGCCTCAGACATGTCCGGATGGCTCCTGTTGGGGCTTCCCGGCGCGCTTTACGCCAGCGGACTGGTCGAAGCCTGGATCGCCATCGGGCTATTTGTCGGAGCCCTCGTGAACTGGATCGTGGTGGCGCCCAGACTGCGCCGCCAAACCGAGGAGCTGGGCGACGCCCTGACAATCCCAGAATTTCTCGGCAACCGCTTTCCCAACAAAGCCGTGGCGCTGCGCTTGACCAGCGCCATCATCGTGGTGGTGTTCTTCACCGTCTACACCGCGGCCGGGATGGTTGGAGGGGGCAAGCTGTTCGAAATGGCCTTCGGCGGGCAATACATGACCGGCGTCTGGGTCACCGCCGGCGTGGTCATCGTCTACACCATGATTGGCGGCTTTCTCGCGGTTAGCCTGACCGACTTCGTGCAGGGCATCATCATGTTCGCCGCACTGGTGATCATGCCGCTGGTGATCCTGTTCGGTAGTGACGCAGAGCTGGCGACAGTGCCCCAGGAGGGGTTCCTGAGCCTGACGAACGGCCTGACCTTCGCGGGATGGCTGTCCGCGGTGACGTGGGGGCTCGGCTATTTCGGGCAACCGCACATCATCGTGCGCTTCATGGCGATCCGCTCGGTCGAAGAGATGCCCGCCGCGCGCAACATCGCCATGGCGTGGATGGGCGTATGCCTCTTGGGAGCAATCGGCGTGGGGTTGGCGGGCCGCGCCTACGTGCAGGGCAACGGCATCGTGCTCGAGGATCCCGAAACGGTGTTCATCTTGCTCGCCAACCTTTTGTTCCACCCGCTCGTGACCGGTTTCCTCTACGCGGCGCTGCTGGCAGCGATCATGAGCACGATAAGCTCCCAGTTGCTCGTTTCCTCAAGCTCGTTGACCGAGGATTTCTACAGGCTGTTCCTGCGCAAGCAGGCGGGCGAGCGCGAAGCGGTGATGGTCGGGCGGATCAGTGTGCTTCTGGTCGCGCTGATGGGCATGGCCATCGCCGCCGATCCGGATAGCCGGGTGCTTGGCCTCGTCGCGCATGCCTGGGCAGGCTTCGGCGCGGCGTTCGGGCCGATGATCGTGCTGGCCCTCACCTGGCGGCGAATGACCGGAGCGGGTGCCGTCGCGGGACTGGTGACGGGCGCACTGGTGGTAATCGGCTGGATCGCGCTGGGTTGGGACAAGTCGCTCCTCGGCGGACCGGGCGTGTACGAGATCATGCCGGGCTTCCTCGCCTCCTCGCTCGCGATCATTCTGGTGAGCCGGCGTAGGGCACCCGCGCCCGCCCCAGCACCGACGCTGCATTAGGTTCCTGTTAACCAAGCCAAGCGACACTGGCGGACGTGCTCCGCCGCCTCGCCTCGCTTGCCCTGCTCGCGCTCTCCGCCTGTGGCTCGCTGGTCCCCGAGAGCAACGCCCCGTCTCGGCCGCAGAGCCAGGCCGCACCCCGCGCAGTCGCGCTTGCCCCGGCGAACCGGCTGTGCCTCGGCGAACTGGGCGCCCGGGGGGCGAACTTCACCGCTGTGCCCGACCGGTTCTACGGAGCTGGGTGCTCGACGGTGGGTACGGTCGATCTTGCGGCGCTTCAGGGCGACGACACGCGCTTCGCCTTATCGAACCTGGGGCCCGTATCCTGCCCGCTGGCGGAGACCCTGGCAGCATGGGTGCGCTTCGGTGTCGACCGTGCAGCCCGCGAAGTGCTCGGCAGCGCGCTCGCTCGCATTGAGACCATGGGCAGCTACTCGTGCCGTGACGTGGCCGGTAGCGGGCGGCGTTCGGCGCACGCGACAGCCAACGCCGTGGACATATCCGCTTTCATTCTCGCCGACGGGAGGCGAATAAGCGTTCTGGGCGACTGGAGCATGGGTAATCCCGGCAAGCAGCGCTTCCTGCGCCTCGTGCACGCCAGCGCCTGCAAGCGCTTCGGCACGATACTGGGGCCCGAATACAATGCCTCTCACCGCGATCACTTTCACCTGGAAGCGACCGGCCGCGGCTTCTGCCGCTAAGCTAGAGCCCCGCCTCGAGGCGAATGCGCACGGCGTCCGCGGAGTGAGCGGCGCCCAGCTTCGCCATCATGTTCGCCCGATGGATCTCGACCGTACGCGGGCTGATCTGCAGTTCGCGCGCGATCGCCTTGTTGCTGCTACCCTGCGCTAGCCAGTCGAGCACTTCGCGCTCGCGAGCAGAGAGGTGGCCTATCCTGCCTCTCGCCTCTATCATTCGCCGCCGGGCCTCCGAATGCTCGCGCGCTTCCTCGTCGATCTGTGCCAGCACGTCGGCCAGGCGCTCAGCCGGGACCGGCAGCGCAAGGTAATCGAGCGCGCCAGCTTTAATTGCCGCGACAACGCGGGTCGTGCCCGGCGCTTCGTCCATTGCGATGAGCGGCAACCATATCCCGCAGCGAGCGAACAGTTCGACCGCCGCTTCCACCCCGCCATGCTCGAAGTCGTCGCGCAAGATGACAATGCCCCGTTGCGGCGGATGCTCGCATATCTCGAGAAGGTCAGCATAAACTTCGGCGTGGTGACCGAGAGAGAATGCCGTGCGCGCGAGCTCTGCCCGTGTCCGCGTGTCCGGGTCGATGAAATGGATGACTTGTCGTTCGTTCATAGTGACCTGCTGGCACCGCGAACACCGACGCGACAATTTCAATTCAATCCGGAATGTCTCCGATTTGCTCGGCTTTCCGCGCGCCTCGCCGATAGCGAATGCGAGACAACGTCCATTTCGGATGCAGTCCTACGGAATTGCCCCGATGCAAAGGAACTTAGGCCTTCTCATTCTCCGACTGGAAGAACGAGTAGTCCGGCAATTCCATAAAGGCGTTCTTCAGCGCCTCGCTCCAACCTGCTGAAATGGCCTGGTAATAGCGGTCTTCGTGGGTGATGCGGCGGTGATGGGTGGCCGAGAACGTGTCGCGCTCTATCACCATCAGGTCGAGCGGTAGCCCGACCGACAGGTTGGCCTTGAGCGTCGAATCGAAGCTAACCATCATCAGCTTGACAGCATCTTCGAAGCTCATCGTGCGGTCGTAGGCGCGGATGAGGATCGGCCGGCCGTACTTGGTTTCTCCGATCTGGAAGAACGGCGTGTCCCAGCTCGCCTCGATGAAATTCCCTTCCGGGTAGATGAGGAACAGCCGCGGCTCCATGCCCTTGATCTGGCCGGCGACAATCATCGAAGCCGTGAAGCGCCCCTGCCCGGCGGGTCCATTGGCCAGTTGGCGGTCGTCGATCGTTTCGCGCAGGAGGCGCCCGACTTCCGTCGCAACCTGAAACATCGTCAGCGCTTCGTAGACGGTGTTGTGCCGTTCTTCAGGCGCCTTGGTTCGCTCCTCGAGCTGGCTGATAACCGCCTGGGTCGTGGCGAGGTTACCGGCGGTCATAAGCGTGATGATCCGCTCGCCCGGCACTTCCCAATGAATCATCTTGCGGAACACCGAGATGTTGTCGACGCCCGAGTTGGTCCGTGTGTCGCTCATCAACACGAGGCCCTTTTCGAGCACCATCCCCACGCAATAGGTCATGTTCGGACCCCTCCGGCCGGCGTCTGGTCAACAATAGAGTGTAATCAAACCATCGCGAGGGTCACTGTTCCTGGCGCTGCTGTTCCACAGCCACGGCGACGTGGAGGTCTTCGGTCGCGGTCCCGAAGACAATTCCGGTGATCGGCGCGGCATCGCGATAATCCCGCCCGGTGGCAACCCGCACGTAGCGCGGATCGGGGCTGATGCCGTTGGATACGTCAAAGCCGACCCAACCGAGCCCGTCGACATGCGCCTCGGCCCAGGCATGCGTTGCTTCCTGCTCGATGCGGTCGTTCATCATGAGATAGCCCGAGACATATCGCGCCGGGATGCCGACGCTGCGTGCAGCGCTGATGAAGATATGCGCATGGTCCTGGCACACGCCGCAGCCCAGTTCGATCGCCTGCTCGGCAGTGGTGGTGACCCCTGTCGATCCGGTCACATAGGCCACTTCCCCCCGCACCGCGGAAGACAAGGCGTGCAGAAACTCAAGCCGCCGGCCTTCCGAGAAATCGAGCGAGCGGACAAGCTGGCGCAGCCGCGGACCGGGCCGGGTCAGCGTCGTCTGACCGGTAAAGCACCACAACGGCAGATGGCCGGAGTGCCGACCGATTACGCCAGCGTGATCCTGCGTCTCGACCGTGCCGTGGCAAGTGACGGTGACCTCGCGCGCGCCCGGCTCGACCGAGACCAAGGTCACGATGTTGTGATGCTGGTCCTCATATTCGAGCTCAGCTTTCGCGTTGACGAATTTCATCGCCCAGTCGAGCACGACTTGTCCCTGAGTATGCTTAGGTGTCAGCCGGAGCCGCTGGAGCGCGTGCGCCACCGGGGCCGCAAAAGTGTACTTGGTTGTGTGGCGGATCGCGAGACGCATTGCGCTAACCGAGGAACCGGTAGTCGGCGGCGATGGCGCGAGCAATCTCGACGTTGGCACGCTCGAATTCGGTGAGGAATTCGTGCAGCCCCTTGTCGAATACCTGCTCCACCGTGAGGTCGCCGAGCATGGTCGAAGACTGGCGGATCAAGGTACTGCTGTGCCCCTCATGACCGTGGAAGCGGGCCAGCCAGCCGAGATGCTCGCGTAGCCGCGTGTGACTATAGGCCAGGCTGCGCGGAAAGCGCTCGTCGAGGATCAGGAACTCGACGATTCCCCGCGGGTCGGCCTGCCCGGCGTTAAGCCAGCGATAGGCTCGGTCACCCGAAACCGATCGCAGGACATGATCCCACTGCCCGCTGTCCAGCGTGGTCCCGACATAGCTCAACGACGGCAGCAGCAGGTAGTACTTCATGTCGAGGATCCGGGCGGTGTTGTCAGCCCGCTCGACAAACGTCCCGGTATTGGCGAAGTTGTACCCGGCGTCGCGCAGCATCGAGTTGACCATCGCCCCGTGCGCCAGCGTACCCGCCCGACGGATCATGGCGATGATGCTGCCTACCGTACCCTGCCCGACGGGGCGCGAGAGCGCCTCGTCGATCTGCATCCAGCTCTCGTTGACGACGCTCCATAGCTCGCCCGAGATGGCGTTGCGCACCAAGCGGGCGTTGGTGCGAACCTGGCGCATCATGGCAAGGACGCTGCCGTTGTTGTCCTTGTCGCGCAGAATGTGGTTCCACACCTGGATGCCGGTGAAAGTGCCGTGCTTTGCGCGATAGGCGCGACTTTGCCCGGCTGCATGGATCACCGAGCGCCATTCCTGTTCGGCGGTCACCAGGTCGCGGGTGAGCGCCATCCGCAAACCCGCTTCGAGCAGGCGCGCGGTGTTCTCTGCCCGCTCGAGGTAGCGGAACATCCAGAACAGGTGGTTGGCGGTACGGCCCAGCATCAGTCTTTGAGCACCCAGGTGTCCTTGGTGCCCCCACCTTGCGAGGAGTTCACCACCAGGCTGCCCCTCTTGAGCGCCACGCGAGTGAGCCCGCCGGGGGTGATCTCGATGCCCTCGGGCGAAACCAGGACGAACGGCCGCAGGTCGACGTGCCGCGGCGATAGCCCAGCGCGCGCGAAAACCGGACACGTGCTGAGCGCCAGCGTCGGCTGGGCGATATAGTTTTCGGGGTGGGCGACGAGCTTCTTGCGGAAATCCTCGATCTCGCGCCGCGTCGAGGTTGGTCCGACGAGCATGCCGTATCCGCCCGAGCCGTGGACTTCCTTGACCACCAGCTGCCCCAGGTTATCGAGCACGTACTTTAGGCTGTCCGCGTCGGCACAGCGAAAGGTTTCGACGTTGGGCAACAGCGGCTTCTCGCCGGTGTAGAACTCGACGATCTCGGGCATGAACGAATAGATCGCCTTATCATCGGCGATGCCGGTCCCCGGCGCGTTCGCGATGGTGATGCCGCCGCTCCGATAGACGTCCATGATCCCGGGCACGCCGAGGACGCTGTTCGGGTTGAAGCTGAGCGGATCGAGATAATCGTCATCGACCCGGCGATAGAGCACGTCGATCGGCTGGTAGCCCCCGGTCGTGCGCATCGCGACCCGGCCATCGATCACCCGCAGGTCCGTTCCCTCCACCAGCTCGGCGCCCATCTGGTCGGCGAGGAAGGCATGCTCGTAGTAGGCGCTGTTGTAGATGCCGGGGGTCAACACGGCGACGACGGGCTTGCCGCCGGCTTTCTTGGGTGCACAGGCCGCGAGGCTGCGGGCAAGCTTCCTCGGGTAATCGCTTACTGTCTCCACCCCGACGCGCGTGAACAGCTCCGGAAACATCGCCATCATCGTTTCACGGTTCTCGAGCATGTACGAGACGCCGCTAGGGGTGCGGGCATTGTCCTCCAGGACGAAGAACTCGTTCGTCCCGGTGCGCACGATGTCGATGCCCACGATATGGGTGTAGACCCCGCCCGGGGGCGTGAAGCCTACCATGTCAGGAAGCCACGCCGCGTTGTCCTTGAGCAGCCGCTCGGGCACGCGGCCCGCCCGAATGATCTCCTGCCGGTGATAGAGATCGTGAATGAAGGCATTGAGCGCCCTCACCCGTTGCTCGATGCCTCGGGTGAGCCGGCGCCACTCGGTGGCCGAGATGATCCGCGGGACCATATCGAACGGGATCAGCCGCTCTTCCGCCGCATCCTCGCCGTAGACGTTGAAGGTGATCCCCGTCCGGCGGAACACGCCCTCGGCCTCGCGATCCTTACGCCGGAGCCAGTCGCGGTCCTGTTCCTCGAACCACTTGGAATATCCCGCATATGCCGGACGAATGGAACCGTCCGGCGCCCGCATCTCGTCGAAAAGGGCGGCCTCGCCGCTTACTTGCCCCATGGATGCTTGTTAGACGGGCGAGCGCGAATTGCAGCAACGAAAGTGAATGCTCATTCGGCGTCGAGCTCGCGCAGAACCGCGGCAATCACTTGCGGGTCGTAGGCGAAGCCCATGTGCGTGCACCGCAGGGCTACTTCGCGATCGCGCTCACCCGGGAGGCCCCGCGCCGCCCGCGGGTGGACGATGCCATCGCGAGGGCTCCACAATGCGATCGTTTCGACCGGCGGCTTGCCGGCAAGCTCGACCTCGACCGGGGGTTCCTCGACCCGGTGGCCCGTGACGAAGTGATACGCGCGCCAGACATTGTTGGCGCGCGGGCTCCAAGAAAATGGCGACCCCATCGTGACGACCTTGGCGACGTCCTGTGGGCGCCGCTTGGCGAGCTCCCGGGCGAACAGGCCGCCGAGGCTCCAGCCGACAAGGGCGACCGGCTCGCCATGACGCTCCGCGATGTCGGCGAGCCGGGTTTCCAGCAGAGCGATATTGGCGGCCGTCGGCCCCCAGTTGAACCCGAGCCCCCATCGTTTGACCCGGTGCCCTGCAGCCTCGAGCCGGCGCGCCATATAGCGCATGCGCACAGGGTGCGTGGCGAACCCGGGGAGCAGCATTACGGTGCGCGGCCGCGCCGCGGTGACCGGCTCATGCCGCCGCACCGCGCGGCGAAACGGTTCTACGACCCATTCCAACTCGCCGACCAATCGCCGCAGGGGCGGACCGACGACGCCTTCCGCCCCGTCCTCGCGGGCAAGCGCAACCCGATGCCGGAGCGCTTCGCGGGCGTCCCGCAGATGACCGTAATCGAATCGTGTCGCCAATCGCTCGGCCTCGCTGTTATCCTGCCCATCAACGCGGGGGCGAGGCGCGGGTTTCATGAAGGGCTCAGGGACAGTCGCCGACGCGCTGAGAGTCCATTTTCATTTCCATCCGCATCTCGCCGCCGGGCAGCATGGCTGCCTTCTGCACCATTTTCATCTGCATCGACGAGCTTTCCGCACCGGCTGTTCCGGCGAGCGCGATGTCCGCGGCGACGCCTTGAGGACCCTTGCAGGTCAGCGCCGCGTCGATCTCGTCCCCATCGACGGCGAATTGGCCGAACTCGCACTTCATCTCCCCGCTGCCTTCGGTCATCTTGCGGATCGATTCCTCGAAGCCCTTCCCCGCTTCCTGTTCGGTGAGGCAATACGTGCTTGCCTGCGCGGAGGCGTTGCCCATCATCGACTTCAGCTGCTCAGCTTGTTGCGCGGGCAAGCCGGGTACCGAGAATTCGAGCAATTCGACCGACGTGCGGTACTGGCCGGGCAGCGGCTTCGCCAGCTCGCCGGCCTCCGCGATAACTTCATCCGCAGTCCTGGGCTCTTTCTTCTCTTCGCCGCAGGCGGCGAGGATCAAGAAGGCGGCTGAGGCCGTCAGGGCGGTTCGAAACATCATGCCGATCTCTTTCTCGGGTATCTACCAGACAGCCGCAGGCTATCCCATGAAACGGTGCTCGTCATCCGAAGACGTGAAAGTCGCGTTCTTCCAATATCTTTGAACCGCTGTCCGCTAACCGCCGAGCTGCTAGCTGAAGCTACGGGGGTCGCGAATGAAAAGGATTTTGAGTGCGGTGGCGCTTGCCGCCGCGGTGGCAACGGGGTTGCAGTTCGCCTATCCGATCGCGACGCCCGCCATGGCGCAGGCCGACCCGTTCGACAGCGCCCGTTATTACATCGGCATCAAGCAGAACGAAAAGGCCCTCGAGCTGATCGACAGCGGAGCGTTCACGATCGACCAGGGCAATTACGAAGGCTGGACGATGCTGCACTACGCGGCGGAGGCCGGTAATCTCGAGATGGTCAAAGCCTTGCTCGAGCGCGGGGCGGACCCCACGCTCAAGACAAAATACGGGTCATTACCTTACGAGGTTGCCGGGAGCACGATGGTAAAGGCCGCAATCGCTTCGGCCGTCGAAGCGAAGACCGGTATCAACCCGATGGCTCCGGCAAAGCCCGCCTTCAGCCCCCGCCCGGCGGCGGCAGCCAGCACGAGCGCCTCAGCGTCGGCGACAAAGAGCCCGCGGGAAAAGCTTTGCGAGCAGCGGTGGTATTCCAGCCAGGCGCTGTGTTCCGACAGCACCTGCAAGATGCGCGAATATCGCAAATGGCAGACCTGCCTCAAGACCGGATCCTACTACTGACGTCCTGATATCGGCGGATCGCAGCGCGGAAGGCTGGAACAAAACAGCATCCGCGCCCATATGGCTGGATATGGCTGAACTCGTCATCCGCCGCGGGCTGGAAGAGCCCGACACTTCCGAAAAATTCGTCCCCCACAAGCCGGCCCGGCCCGAAAAATCCATGGGCGGACGGCGGTTCGAGCTCGTCAGCGATTACCAACCTGCGGGCGACCAGCCGACCGCGATCTCCGAGCTGGTGGCCAGCGCGCGCGACGGGGAGCAGACGCAAGTGCTGCTGGGCGTTACCGGCAGCGGCAAGACCTTCACCATGGCCAAGGTGATCGAGGAGCTGCAGCGCCCCGCGCTCGTGCTCGCACCGAACAAGATCCTCGCTGCACAGCTCTATGGCGAATTCAAGAGCTTCTTCCCGAACAACGCGGTCGAGTATTTCGTCAGCTACTACGACTACTACCAGCCAGAGGCCTACGTGCCGCGGTCGGACACCTACATCGAGAAGGAAAGCTCGGTTAACGAGGCGATCGACCGTATGCGCCACTCGGCCACCCGCGCGCTACTCGAACGCGACGACGTGATCATCGTCGCCTCAGTCTCGTGCCTTTACGGCATCGGTTCGGTCGAGACGTATTCGGCGATGATTTTCGACCTCAAGAAGGGCGAAAGCGTCGACCAGCGTGAAATCATCAGGAAGCTGGTTGCCCTCCAGTACAAGCGCAACGACGCCGCTTTCCAGCGCGGCAACTTCCGGGTGCGCGGCGACAGCCTGGAAATCTATCCCAGCCACTACGAGGATATGGCCTGGCGGGTCAGTTTCTTTGGCGACGAGATCGAGGGGATCGCTGAATTCGACCCGTTGACCGGGCAGAAGGGGGCAAGCCTCAACTCGGTGCGGGTCTACGCCAACAGCCACTACGTGACGCCGGGCCCTACGATGAAACAGGCCAGCCAGGCAATCAGGTTCGAGCTCGAAGAACGGCTGAAGGAATTGCAAGGCGAAGGCCGCCTGCTCGAAGCCCAACGGCTGGAGCAGCGCACCAACTTCGACCTGGAAATGATCAATGCCACCGGCTCTTGCGCCGGTATCGAGAACTACAGCCGCTTCCTCACCGGCCGCCTGCCGGGCGAACCGCCGCCGACGCTGTTCGAATACCTGCCTGAAAACGCGCTGCTGTTCGTCGACGAAAGCCACCAGACAGTGCCGCAGATCGGCGCGATGGCGAAGGGCGACCATCGCCGCAAGATCACGCTGGCCGAATACGGCTTTCGCCTGCCGAGCTGCATCGACAACCGCCCGCTTCGCTTCAACGAATGGGATGCGATGCGCCCGCAGACGTTTGCGGTCAGCGCGACGCCAGGCACCTGGGAGATGGAGCAGACCGGCGGCGTGTTCGCCGAGCAGGTGATCCGCCCGACCGGGCTAATCGATCCGCCGGTCGAGATCCGGCCTGTCGAGGACCAGGTGCAAGACTGCATCGCCGAGTGCAAGGCGACCGCGCAGAAGGGTTACAGGACACTCGTAACCACGCTCACCAAGCGGATGGCCGAGGACCTGACCGAGTTCATGCACGAGCAGGGCGTGCGCGTGCGCTACATGCACTCCGACGTGGAGACCTTGGAGCGCATCGAGCTGATCCGCGACCTGCGCCTCGGCGTGTACGACGTGCTGATCGGCATCAACCTCCTGCGCGAGGGGCTCGACATCCCCGAGTGCGGGCTGGTCTGCATCCTCGATGCGGACAAGGAAGGTTTCCTCCGCTCAGAAACCTCGCTGATCCAGACTATCGGCCGCGCGGCGCGCAACGTCGATTCCAAGGTCATCCTCTATGCCGACCGGATCACCGGCAGCATGGAGCGGGCGATGGCGGAGACAGAACGTCGGCGGGCCAAGCAGGAGGAATTCAACGCCGAGCACGGCATCACGCCGACCACGATCATCCGCGGCATCCAGGATATCGTTGCGCACACCGCCAGCCGCGACAGCGTGCTGATCGACACTGGCGATCCAGAGCGCAACAATCTCGTCGGTCACAACTTGCGCGCCTACATCCAGGACCTCGAGAAACGGATGCGTGCCGCCGCCGCCGACCTCGAATTCGAGGAAGCCGGGCGACTTCGCGACGAAATCCGGCGGCTCGAGTCCGACGAACTCGGGCTACCGGACGCGGAGAAGAAAGCGCCGATCGTGGGTCGCAGTAACGAAGGCAAGCCGGGCACGCGCAAGGACCGGTTTGGCAAGACGCGCTACAAGAAGATGCACGGCCGGCCGTAGAGAAGGTCACCGTCGGCGGCACGACGGGCCGGTTTCTCGTCAGGTTTGCGAGTCAGATTGACGTCTTGCGTTTACCCTGTGTGGATGCGCTGCCATAGCGCCCGCCCAATGGTTGCCCGTTCGATTGCCATGGTCGCGTTTGCCTTGCTCGCCGCCTGCCGCCCGCCGGCCAGCGACGGCTATGTGGAGCGCATCGCCCTCGACGATGCGCACAAGGGGCCGCAGGTGATGATGACCTCGCCCGATACGACGGACGCGGTTTGGGCCGCCAGCGCGGCTCCCGGTCGTATCGTCTTCGGGCAGCCGGGTAGCCCACCGCTGTTGGCGATCGAATGCGCCGATGGCGGAAACATGCTCAAGGTCACCCGCTACGCCCCGACCGATCCCGGCGCCAAGGGCATGATGGCGCTCGTTGGCAACGGCCATGTCGAGCGGCTGAAGGTGGACGCCCTCGCGCTGGGAGAAAATCGCGGCTCGCTGTGGCAAGGGCGCTTCACGCCGCAGGATACCCGCCTCGATGCCCTGACCGGCGGGCGGCGTTTCGAACTGACCATCCCGGGTGCGGGGACTCTCGTGCTTCACCCGAGCCCGATGCCCGGGGAGCTGATCGAGCGCTGCCGCCGGCTCAAGGGACCGGCGGTGGGCGTGGTCCCGGCGACCCCTGCGCCAGATTGACGAGTGCGTCGGGCGTCAGCACCTGCGGCAGCGTTCGGGCGTCGCCGCCCGCGGGGTACCACAAGTAAAGCGGCACGCCCGCAGCCCCGTGGCGCGACAGGAAGCGAGTGATTTCCGGATCGCGGCGGGTCCAGTCGCCGACCATCGCGACGACGCCGGCTTTCTTGAAGGCTTCGCGCGTCGCCTCGCGCTCGATGGCGACGCGCTCGTTGACCTTGCAGCTCAGGCACCAGTCCGCGGTGAACCACACGAATACCGGCCGACCCGTGGCCCGCGCCGCAGCGAGGCGCGCCTCGCTGAACTGCTGGGCGGGCATCACGCCCTGCTCCCGCTCCATCGAGGGCCGATTGGTGAGTGCGGCCGGCAGTGCGACGGCCGCGAAAACGGCGAACGGGGCGGCGAGCAACGCGAAAGTAGGCGCCGCCCGCCCCCCGCTCCGCTGCCGCTTGCCAGCGGCCCATAGCGCGAGCACCAGCCCGCCGGAGGCGACGACCCCGGCGATAGCGAACCATGGGCCGCCGAGGCGCCAGCACAGCCAGATCAGCGCGAGCGCAGTGAGCCCCATGGGAAGGGCCATCCAGTGCCGAAAACGCTCCATCCAGGGTCCGGGCCTTGGCAGCAGTCGCCGTAGGGGGGGAATGAGCCCCAGCAGCAGGAAGGGCAGCGCCAGCCCCAATCCAAGCGCGGCGAACAGCAGCAGCGCCTGCAGCGGAGGCAGAAGGAGCGCCGCACCCATCGCCGCAGCCATGAACGGGCCGGTGCAGGGGGTGGCGACGAATGCCGCCAACAGCCCGGTCGCGAAGGCGCCGGCCGGCTCGCCGCCCCGTGTAACCGGTAGCGACGGTAGCTCGAACAGTCCGGCCAGGTTCGCCGTGATCGCCACCGCCAGGAGCAGCAGCGCGACCACCACTGCCGGCTCCTGCAACTGGAACGCCCAGCCGACCATCTCCCCAGCCGAGCGAAGGGCGAGCAGCAAGGCGCCCAGCGCCAGCGTCGCCATGATCACGCCGGTGGTATAGGCGAGCCCTTCCGCGCGGGCTTTGGCGTCGCTCTCGCCGGCCCGGGCGAGGCTCAGCGCCTTGAGGCTCAGAATCGGAAACACGCACGGCATCACATTGAGCAGCAACCCGCCCGCAAGCGCCCCCACGATCAGCAGCCACAGGTCAGGGGCGGCCTGACCGCCGGTGAGCTTGCGCACCGGGATGCCATTCGCCGGCACGGGACCAGGCTCGGCAACAAAGCGCACGCCGTTGCGATCGCCGAGCGACAGGATGCCCTCCATTTCCGAAGGGGTGACGACCGTGTCGGCCAGCGGCACTTCCGCCACCAGCAGATCGCCGTCGCGCGAGAACGTCTGCACCGCGGCGTATTTCACGAGGTCGCGCGGGCCGACGAAGACATGCGGATCGGGAAGGTCCATCGACGCCGGTAGCGGGATCGCGATGCGCAGGTACCGTCCATCGATCTCGTAGCTTCCGCGCGCATCGAGGAGCGCGGGGATTGCTGCTCGCCAGGCATCGAACGAGCCACTGGGCCCCGGCTGCGACAGGTCGAGAACGAGCCGCGCCCGCTCGGGCACGCAAATCTTGTCCGTGCAGGCGAGCCATTGGGCATCGAGAGCGATCGGGACGATATTCTGCACCGCCGCTTGGACCGGAACGGCCACCTCCACGAGCACCGCGTAGGGCCCCTCGTAGACGTGGTTCATCAGGCCGCCGATGACCAGACGCTGCGGCACAGGGTACCGGGGCTCGCCGGCACGCCAGCCATCCGGAAGCTGCCACTTCAATTCCATTCCATAGCCCGCGTCGCCCGGGTTCGACCAATAGCCGTGCCACCCCGGTTGGGGGTCGAACGCGATCGCCAGCGTCAGCGGTTTGCCAGGCGAAGCCGGTCCATCAGCGACGAGGCGCGCGGCAATGTGGTTGGTGCGCGACTGGGCAACCACGGTCGCGGGCAGCAGCACGGCCAAAAGCGCGCAGAGGGAGGCCAACAGGGGCAATAACCTTGCGCGCATGGTGGCGCCGGCTCTACGGCGCACGGATATGAACGACAAGCGCGACCTCGTGATCCTCGGCGGCGGACTGGTCGGCATGACTCTCGCCCTTACGGCGGCACGAAAAGGCATCTCGAGCCACGTCGTCGACCGCGCCGACCCTGCCGAGTTGACCGCGGAAGGTTTCGATGGCCGCGCCAGCGCGATCTCCACCGCCAGCTGGAACCTGTTCGGGAACATCGGGCTGGCAGAGAGACTGGAGCGCTACGCCTGCCCCATCGAGCGGATCGCTGTGAGCGATCAGTTGAAGCCCGGCGAGATCGATTTCGTCCCCGAGCCGCACGAGGGCTCGCTGGGCCGGATGTTCGAGAATCGCCGCTTGCGCTTGGCGCTCTATGAGGCAGCGGAAGGCGACCCGCTGATCGACTTCCACCAACGCGCGGAGGTAGTCGAGCGCGAGCGAGGCCCGCATGGCGTCGCGGTTCGGCTGGCTGACGGCTCCGCCCTCGCCGGAAGTCTGCTGGTCGCCGCCGAAGGCCGCCGCTCCCCCACGCGCGAAGCCGCCGGCATCGCGGTGGCGACCTGGGACTACCGCCACCGGGCTATCGTAGCAGGGCTCACACACTCGCAGCCGCACGGCGGCACCGCATGGGAGATATTCTGGCCGGCCGGTCCGTTCGCCCTGCTGCCGATGCAGGACAGCGCCGAGGGGCTGCACCGCAGCGCGCTGGTGTGGACTGTGAGTGAGCAGGATGCCGCCGGCGTCCTCAAGCTCGGCGAGCGCGCGTTCCACGCCGAAGTGGTCAGGCGCATGGGCGACATACTCGGCGAAGTGACTGCGATCGGTCCGCGCGCATCCTACCCGCTCGGCTTTCATCACACCGCGACCGTGGTCGGCGACCGGCTCGCGCTGGTCGGCGACGCCGCGCATGGCATCCATCCGATCGCCGGCCAGGGGCTTAACCTCGGCCTGCGCGACGTTGGCGCCCTCGTGGAGGTGCTCGCGGACGGCATGCGTCTGGGGCTTGAGCCGGGCGACGCGCAGCTGCTCGCCCGCTATGAGCGGTGGCGCGGGCTCGATGCGTTCTCTGTGGCGCTGGCGACCGACAGCCTCACCCGCCTGTTCGGGATTCCCGGCAAGACCGCGAGCGCGATCAGGCGGCTCGGGATGGCAGGCGTTCAGCGCGCTGCCCCATTGAAACACTGGTTCATGGATGAGGCGCGTGGGGTATCCGGCGCCTTGCCGGAATTGCTCAAGGGCTGAGGCTCACGCGGCCGAGCTGTTGACGCCCATTTGCTGGAACCAGCGCTTCACGTTGCGGGCAGCCTGACGGAGTCGCTGCTCGTTTTCGACGAGAGCAATGCGCACGAAGCCTTCGCCGTCCTCGCCGTAGCCTACGCCCGGCGCGACCGCGACCTCAGCATGGAGCAACATCTGCTTGGAGAATTCGAGGCTGCCCATGTGCGTCAGCGCCGGGGGCAGCGGGGCCCAGGCGAACATGCTCGCGGGCGGCGGGGGAATCTCCCAGCCGGCGCGACTCATAACCTCGACCAGCACGTCGCGGCGCTTGTGATAGAGCGCGCGGTTCTTCTCGACGATGTCCTGCGGCCCGTTGAGGGCGGCGCAGGCGGCCGCCTGGATCGGGGTGAAGGCTCCGTAGTCGAGATAGCTCTTCACTCGAGTCATCGCCGCAATCAGCTGCTTGTTGCCGACCGCGAAGCCGATCCGCCAGCCAGCCATCGAGAAGGTCTTGGAGAGCGAGGTGAACTCGACCGCGATGTCCTTGGCGCCGGGCACCTGCAGGATCGAGACGGTCGGGTTGCCGTCGTAGTAGAGCTCCGAATAGGCCAAGTCCGAGATAATCCAGACCTTGTTCTCCTTCGCCCAGGCGACCAGCCGCTCGTAGAACGCCAGATCGACAGTCTCGGCGGTCGGGTTCGAGGGATAATTGACCACCAGGATGCTCGGCCGCGGCACGGTAAACGCCATCGCCCGTTCCAACGAAGCGAAGTAATTCTCGTCGGGCGTTGTCGGCACGCTGCGGATCGTCGCCCCGGCGATGATGAAGCCAAAGGTGTGGATAGGGTAGCTAGGATTGGGCGCCAGCACGACATCGCCGGGCGCGGTGATCGCGGTGGCGAGACTGGCGAGCCCTTCCTTCGAGCCCATGGTGACCACGACCTCACTCTCGGGCTCGAGGTCGACCCCGAAACGGCGGCCGTAGTAATTCGCCTGCGCGCGGCGAAGCCCGGGGATGCCCTTCGATTGCGAATACCCGTGAGCGTTGGGCTTCATCGCCACTTCGCACAGTTTTTCGATCACATGCTGGGGCGGCGGAAGGTCCGGATTGCCCATGCCGAGGTCGATGATGTCCTTGCCCGCGGCGCGTGCTGCGGCCCGCATGCCGTTGACTTCGGCAATAACGTAGGGCGGCAAGCGCTTCATGCGGTAGAATTCGTCGGTCATCGATCTCGTGGCGTTGGATGGGGTGCGTCCCGGAGCGATTGGCTGTATGCGATTCCGCGCTGCGGCGAAACCGCCTTGCTGCCAGGAGTGCCCGATGGCCGACCAAGACCGTCCCAACGATCCGCTCGCGGGATTCTTCGACATGCAGGGCGAGGCGATGCGCGAGCTGTGGGGCCAATTCGTGCCACAGAGCGCGTCCTTGCCCAAGGAATGGGCCGAGATGTCGGGCTGGGCCGAGACCGGCCAGAAGCTGCAGGCGATGTGGCTCGAGTTCATCGGCGAGAAGATGAAGGCCACCGCCACTGGTGGCCCCGCCGTCGACCCCGCGCAGTTCATGCTGATCAGCCAAGGCCTCGCCAAGGCCGCGCAGGACGGGTTCGCGGCGCAGGCGAAGCTTGCCGAGGACAGCATGAAGCTGTGGCAAGGGGTAATGGGCAGTGCCTTCGGTGGCGGCGAGGCCGAGCCCGACTTGCCCCGCAAGGATCGGCGCTTCGCGGACCCTGCGTGGCGCAACCACCCGGCCTTTGCGCTGCTCCACCAGACCTATCTCATGCTGGCCGAGTACTTCGTGCAGGCCGCGGAGCGTATCGAAGGGGTCGATCCCGAGAAGAAGGAACAGCTCACCTTCGCGATGAAATCGCTGGTGGAGGCGATGAGCCCCGACCACTTCCTCGCCACCAACCCAGTCGTGCTCCAGCGGACGATCGAGACCCGGGGGGCCAATCTCGTCAAGGGGATGCAGCACCTGATCAACGATCTCAGGCGCGGCCAACTGACGCATACCGACGCCAACGCCTTCCGGCTCGGCGAGAACATCGCGACCACCCCGGGCAAGGTGATCCACGAAGGCTCGCTCTACCAGCTCATCCAATACAGCCCGACAACGGACAGCGTGCTGGAAACGCCGCTGGTGATCTTCCCGCCCTGGATCAACCGCTTCTACATCCTCGACCTGACACCAAAGAAGAGCTTCATAAAGTGGGCGGTCGACCAGGGCCTCAGCGTGTTCGTCGTAAGCTGGAAATCGGCCGACGCGACCATGAAGGACGTAGTGTGGGACGACTACATCCGCGCGCAAATCGAAGCGATCGACCACATTCGCGCGCGGCTGTCGGTCAAATCGGTGCACGCGATCGGCTACTGCGTCGCCGGAACCACGCTCGCCGCTACGCTGGCGATCCTCGCCCGTCGCAGAGAGGCGGACAAGGTGGCGACCGCCACCTTCTTCACCGCGCAGGTCGACTTCGAGAAGGCAGGCGAGCTCAAGCACTTCATCGACGACGGCCAGCTCGAGATGATCGGTAACGTCGCCAAGGATGGCTACCTCGACGGGCGCTACATGGCGGCGACGTTCAACCTGCTGCGCGGGCGCGACCTCATCTGGAACTACGTGGTCAACAACTACCTGCTGGGCGAAGACTACCCGGCCTTCGACCTTCTCCACTGGAACGGCGATGTCACCAACCTGCCCGCCAAGTGGCACGGCGACTACCTGCGCGACCTCTACCGCGGCAACAAGCTGGTGGTGCCCGACGCGATGGAGGCCGACGGCACGCCGATCGACCTTACCCGGATCGAGACCCCGATCTACATCCAAGCCGGCAAGGAGGACCACATCGCACCGGCCGAGAGCGTGTGGCGGATGACCCGCCATGTGCGCGGCGACACGACCTTCGTGCTGGCCGGCTCGGGGCATATTGCCGGCGTGGTCAACCATCCCGACGCGGGCAAATACCAGTACTGGACGGGCGACAGCGCGGCACCGAGCCTGGCGGAGTTCGTCGAAAACGCGACCGAGCATCCCGGTAGCTGGTGGCCGCATTGGCGCGAGTGGCTCGAGGCACGCGGAGGCAAGACTGTCCCCGCGACCGGCAAACGCGCTCCGGGCGGCCAAGGCGATACGGTCATCGAAGACGCACCCGGGCGGTACGTCAGAGCCCGCTAACCCCTTGGCGTAACAGCCATATCCGGTACTATGTTGCACTGCACAAAATCCGCTTGACTTCGCGGGTGCAATGCCTATTTTGTGCAGTGCAACATTAGGAGCGAAGTTCCATGGCCACCCAGGCTGAACCAAAGACCGTCGAGACCAAGGCGGACGCCGCCGCCGAGAAGGCATACGCCGCCGCGAGCGAAACCGTCAGCCCCAAGAAGACCGACGAGGCGTCCAAGCCCGCCGCCAAGATCGACGCCGCCGTAGCCGAAGTGAAGGCCGCCCCGAAAAAGGCGAAAAAGACCGTCCGCAAGGCAAAACCGGCCGCCGCCAAGAAGGTCGCTGCGCCGCGCAAGCCGGCCACGCCGAAGAAGATCGCTGCCAAGGTCAAGCCGGCTGCCAAGCCCGCCGCGCCGAGGGCCGCTAAGCCTTCCACCACCACAACCGTTTCCAAGCTGAAGGACCGTATCATGGCCACTGCCAAGACCACCGATTTCACCGCCTCCGTGAAGAATGCTACCGCCGAAGCGCAGACCCGCGCGAAGGCAGCCTACGAGAAGCTGCAGGCCTATGCCGGCGAGATGACCGAAGTCACCAAGGGCAACGTCGAAGCCGTCGTCGAGTCGGGCAAGATCCTCGGCGCGGGCGTGCAGGATATCGCGCGCAGCGAAGTCGAAGCCGCCAAGGGTGCCTTTGAGACCCTGACCGCCGACCTCAAGGCGATGGCCGCGGTGAAGAGCCCGACCGAGCTGTTCAAGCTGCAGGGCGAGATCGCCCGCCGCAACTTCGACATGCTGGTCGCTCGCACCTCGAAGAACGCCGAAGTCGGCATGAAGCTCGCCAACGACGCATTCGCGCCGATCTCGAGCCGCATGAGCCTCGCCGCCGAGCGCCTCTCGAAGGCCGCGTAAGCGACCCTCGCGCAAGCGAAACGAAAACGATAGCGGGCCGGACGGTGCAGACCGTCCGGCCCGTTGCCGTTCGTGCAGCCTTAACCTTGCCCGCGCATCTTGCGGCCTGCCCTTTCGATACGATATTGCGAACCCGATGACCGATCGCTTCCCCGACCTCCCGCTGCCAACTACGTCCGCCGGGCAGGACGATGGCGCTGATACCGGCGATCAGATCGGCGTTGCCACCAAGACCCGCGCCAAGCCGAAGAAGCCAAGTCAGTACAAAGTGCTGCTACTCAACGACGATTACACCCCGATGGAGTTCGTCGTGATGGTTTTGAAGCGCTTCTTCCGCATGGATCTGGAGCAGGCAACGCGGGTCATGCTCCACGTCCACCAGCGCGGCGTCGGTGTGTGCGGCGTATTCCCTTACGAAGTGGCCGAGACCAAAGTGAACCAGGTGATGGACTTTGCCCGGCAGAATCAGCACCCGCTGCAGTGCACACTGGAGAAAGCTTGAGGCAGCATTGCCGCCCCCGCCGTCGATGACAGGGCATGACCTTGCGGCGGTTTGTCGCTAAAGGCGCGCCGGAACCGAGAGACCGCCGCCCCCTTGTTCACATTCCTGCCCGCCATCGACCGTTATATCTTTCGGCTGACCATCATGCCGATGCTCGGGGTGTTCGCGCTCGCCGCCTCGCTGCTCGTGCTCGACAAGATGCTCCGGCTGCTCGATTTCGTGGCCGTGCAGGGCGGGCCCATCGGCGTCGTGTTCAAGATGCTGGCGACGATGATGCCGGAGTACGCCAGCCTCGCGATCCCGCTGGGCCTGCTCCTCGGCACCTTGTTCGCATTCCGCAAACTGGCGACCTCGAGCGAGCTTGACGTGATGCGTGCGGTCGGCCTCGGCTACACCCGGCTGCTGCGGGTGCCGTACATGATCGGCGCGCTGCTGATCGCGGTGAACGTCGTGCTGGTGTTCTACGTCCAGCCGGTCAGCCGCTACTGGTATGAACGGCTCGATTACGAGCTGAGATCCGGCGCGCTCGGGGCCTCAATCAAGGTAGGCGAGTTCACTACCCTCAAGGACCGGATGGCGCTGCGCATCGAGCGCAGCGAGGACGAGGGAAGGCGGCTGATCGGCATCTTCGCCCGCGTGGCCAACGATAAGGGGCAAGTCCTGTCCATCTCGGCCAACGAGGGATCGTTCCTCGCCACCAGCGACAGTCCCGACACGATCATCCTGCGTCTCACGAACGGGATCATCGTCCAGGACATGGGCGGTACGGCGACGCCGCGCGTTCTGAGCTTCAGCCGCCACGACCTGCCGATCGATCTGCCCACCGTGGCCAAGTTCCGCGCCCGCGGCGACGAAACTCGGGAGTACATCTTGCCAGAGCTGCTCCGCATCGGTTGGGGCGGAGACGCGGAAACGCGCTCGGCCGAGGCCAGCAGCCAGGCCAGCTTCAACTTCCGGCTCGTCGAGGTCGTCATGATGCTGCTGATGCCGCTGCTCGCGGTGGCCTTGGCGATCCCGCCCAAGCGATCGACCAGTGCGCTGGGCGTCTTCGTCGCCATCGTGATGGTGGTCGCGTATCATAAGATCAATCAGTACGCCGAAGACTTCGCCGGTCTGGGCCGGGTCGACCCCACAGTCGCCCTGTGGCTGCCATTCGCGCTTTTCGGAGCCTTGATACTGTGGATGTACTGGCGGGTAGCCTATGTTCCCGGAGGTCAGGCGATCGGCGCCCTCGAGTCCGGCTTCAATAAGGCCGCCAAGCGGCTGCGCAAACTGCTCCGGCGCACTGCCCCCAGCGCCGCACCGATGCTGGCGCCGGCCGAGTAAACCCCGATGCAGTTCGACTTCTTTCCTTCGCGGACGCTGACGCTTTACCTCGCGAAGCTCTTCGTAGTGCGCATCTTTGCGGTCCTAGTGATGTTGGTGCTCGTCTTGCTTATGCTCGATCTGCTCACCGCGAGCGGAAAGATTCTGGCCGTGCCGGGCAACACCCAGTCCGAAGTGTGGACTTACGCGACCTTGCGCATGCCTCAGCTCGTCGCCCGCTTCCTTCCCTATTCCGTACTGCTGGCGACGATCATCACCCTCGTCGGGTTGAACCAGAACAGCGAGGTTGTGGCCATGAAGGCCGCCGGGATGAGCGCGCACCAGGTGCTGTCCCCGCTGATCCTCACGGCGCTGGTGATCGGGATCGCCAGCTTCGCCTTCAACGAACGGGTCGTGACTCGCGCCAACGCCACGTTGAAAGCCTGGGATGCGGTGAAGTTCGCCGAGGTGCCGAGGGACTCCGGCGTGCGAGCGAATGTCTACGTGACCGAGGGATCCGATATTCTGTCGGCCAGTACCGTTTCTGGGGCGGGCGAGGCCACCGAGTTAACTGGCGTGACCTGGTATCGACGTGCCCCGAGCGGAGCCATCGCCGACCAAATCCGCGGCTCGCGCGCGACATGGACCGGCGAGGGCTGGAGACTTGAAGATGCGGTCCGCTTCGAAATCGCGGGCGCGCGCAGCTACCGACTGGGCGATGTCGTGATAGGCCAGGCCTTGACCCCTCGCCAGGTGTCCCTTGGAGGGGCAGATCCGGACTCGCAGTCGTTCTGGCAACTGCGCGAGACTATCGCCGACTACGAAGCAGCCGGGCGTCGGACGGCGGAGATGAAGTCCAAGTGGTGGCACAAGCTCGCTGGTCCGCTCTCTTCAGTCCTCATGCCCTTGCTCGGCGCGGTGGCTGCCTTCGGGCTCGCTCGATCGGGGCAAGTGTTCGTACGAGCCGTGATCGGCATGGCGCTCGGGTTCGCATACTTCGTCGTCGACAATGCCGCACTCGCGATGGGCAATTTCGGAGGGTACCCTCCCCTGCTCGCGGCATGGGCACCCTTCGTGCTGTTCGCCCTCATCGGCGAGACTGTGCTCATTCGTACCGAAGAGTGAAATAAGGCGGAACTTTGGCAAATGTCGCCAGTTTCGGGAATCCCCACGCTGGAGGACATTTATGAAGAAGCTTGCTTTTACCGCCCTCGCTGCCTCGCTCGCGCTTGCCGCTTGCGCTGACAGCACCCCGGAAGACGCGACGGCAACCGACGCCGCTGCCGACACCACGATAACCGAGCCGATGCCGGCCGATACGACGGCGACCACCGATCCGATGGCAACCGACACCGGCATGGCGGGCGACCCGGCCACCACCCAGACCGGCACGGACACCACCGGCACGACCACCACCACAACCGGTGGCACGACTGCTACGCCGACAACCGGCGCGACTCCGGAGTAATCAGCATCGTCACGCGCGGCGCGCGGTGGGGCTGATGCTCAGCCGCTACCGGCGCTCGAGGGGGCCGTCTCTATAGAGGCGGCCCCTTTTTCGCGGGTGTCGCGCAGCTTAGCGCCTCGGGGCGCGCGCATCGTGTTGGCGGCGATCCGCCCCACGAGAGGCGCCATGCCGCGATAGTGCGCGCGGCCATATGTCGCCTGCGCCCCGCCATGAGCGGCTAGGCGGCGATGGGCCTCCGGCAGTGAATGATAAGGCAGCGACGGCAACAAATGGTGCAGGGCATGGTAGCGAAGCCCAACCGGCGCCCAGAGTTCGGCGACATAACCCGGTGGCGGGACGTTCACCGTATCGAGATATTGCGCGGTCACGCTCATGGGCTCCCCCTCATTCTCCCACAGGTGGGCAACGAGCGTGCGAAGCTGGTTGAGCACCGCCACTGCCGAGAATACCGCCAGTGCCACCGCTAGCGGCCGCCAACCCAAAGCGACGATGCTCGCAATCAGGGCGACACCCCATAGCGCGGCGCCAGTCTCAAGCAGCACGAAACGAAGCTTGTCCTTCGGATCGGCTGCCCGCCGGCGGAAGTCGGGATTGATGGCGAGCGTCGAGAAGCGCTCCCAATTCAAGCGCCTGATCTTGGGGAATATCAGTCCCAGCGGAGCGAGAACTCCATACCGGATCACAAGCGCCGGCGGAGCCAGCAGTGCGATGAGCAGGAAAAGCGGCAAGCTCCACGGCTTCATCAGCGCCAGCGGCAGGTACTCCGGATCCTCCGGAGTGCCGTATCGCTTGCGCGAGTGATGTATGGTGTGGCCATCCTCGTACATGAAGGAAGGCGTCAGCATGGGAATGCCGACGAGCAGGTTCCACGTGGTGCGGAACCCAGGTAGCGCGTCGCGATGGAGATGCGTCAGCTCGTGGATAAACAACAGCGCCCGATAGAGCGCCAGGGTGGATATCACGCCTAGCGCTAGCGTCGCCCAGCCCAGCGGAAGGAAGATGGCGCCAACCAAGGCGGCATAGCCAAGGGCAGCCGAACCCAACATGTCGGGCCAGTAGATGGTCCCCTTCGCCTGCGCGAGGTCGCGGGTCATCTCCGCGGCGGCGCGTAGCAGCGCTTTGTCATCCTGATCGCGCGCGCCTGAGTACCCCGGCGAAACCGGCTCAGTCTGCGAGGGAGGAACACTGGCTGTCATTTCCTGCTTTTCCGAAGCGAGCGCGCGTCCTATCCGGCGCACCCGGGCCTCGCGGGCCATAACCGTGTTGCACTCGACCCGGGATGAACGAGGGCGGAGCGATCGATGCGGAAGATAGAGGTCACTCCAGTCACCAGCAAGCGGGACCGGCGCGATTTCGTAGATCTGAGTTATCGCCTCAATGGCAAAGACCCGAACTGGGTGGCGCCGCTGCGCAGCGAGGCGTCGGAGCTCATCACTCCGGGCAGCAATCCGTTCTTCGAGCACGCGGATGTCCAGCTCATGCTTGCTCGCGAGCATGGCCGGGTGGTTGGCCGCATTTCTGCCCACATCGACCGTCTCGCCCTGTCGCAGCCTGCCGAGCAGGGAATGGGGCCCGGTACCGGCAATTGGGGCTTGCTTGAGGCCGAGGATGAGGAAGTCGCGCACGAGCTCATAGCGCGGGCAGAGGCCTGGCTTCGCGCTCGTGGAATGACCCGAGTTCTTGCCCCGTTGAGCATGTCGATCTGGGAAGAACCGGGGCAACTCGTCCGCGGACACGACCACCCACCGACGGTGATGATGGGGCACCAAAAGAAGGACTATGCCGACTGGATCAAAAGCGCCGGCGGCTACAAGCCCGCGAAATCGCTCCTGACCTACGAACTCGATGTCACCCGGGAATTTCCCCCGCTGATCCAGCGGATAGTATCGGCCGGGGAGCGGAATGAACGCATCCGCATCCGCAACGTCGACAAGAAACACTTTGACGCCGAAGCAAGGCTGATCCTCGAGATCTTGAACGATGCCTGGTCGGATAACTGGGGCTTCGTGCCCTTTACCGAGGCGGAAATCGCTTACGCGGGCAAGAAGTTCAAACCCATCGTTTTCGAGGATCTCATCATGATCGCCGAATACGATGGGGAGCCCGTCGCTTTCATGATGACATTGCCGAACTTGAACGAGGTGCTCGCTCCGCTTCAGGGCAGGCTCCTCCCGTTCGGTTGGGTCAAATTGCTATGGTGGCTACGCCGGCCAAAGGTGCGCACCATGCGCGTGCCACTCATGGGTGTGCGCAAGAAGCTACAATCCTCGCGCATGGCAAGCCAACTGGCGTTCATGATGATCGAGCATATCCGGCGAAATGCCGTATCTCGCTACGGAGCCCAAAGGGGCGAGATCGGATGGATTCTCGACGACAATCAGGGGATGGTCGCGATCGCGGAGGCAATCGAGAGCAGGGTGAATCGCGAGTATGTCGTGTACGGAAAGACCCTCTGAAGCCACTTTGGTGGCGTGGACGACACGGGGTAGCGCAATTCGAAGAAGCCGGTGGAACCGCCGGTAATGGGCGCTGTTCGCATAGTGCTTGAAGAGGCTATGATGCCTTACGGCGCAGGGAGACGGGCGACTTGGCGAAAGCAGCATCCGAGGGAAAGACCAGGCGGGCGCTGGGTGACGTTCTGCTCGTCGAAGACGATGCACTGATCGCGGTAGCTCTAGAAGGCTCGCTGCTCGACGCCGGTGCCAAGTCGGTGACGATCTGCACGACGACCGCGGAGGCGCTCGCTGCTTTGCGCGATCACAAGCCGGACTCGATGGTGCTGGACATCCACCTGGCCGATCGCGACGACGGCTGGGCGATCGCAGAACTCGTCAATTCGGTTGGGCCCAACCCTCCGCGGATCGTGTTCTCGACCGGCTCCCCGCAAGACATACCTTCCGAGATTGCGGAGCTCGGACCAGTGCTTGAGAAACCGTACGACCATGCAGAGCTGATCGCAGCGCTGCGCCGGCCGCCGCGAGCGGGCCTCCTCGCGCGCATCAAGCATGCGTTGAGCTGACGCTTATTCGTCGTCCCGCCTGGCACTCCGGCTGGCGGACGCGTCGTGGCCGCTCTTGTCGCTGAAGAACGCCAGGGCGAACAGGCCGCTGCCCAGCAATACCGAGAAGAAAACCCCCAGAACGGTCGCGACGACTGCGTGCGGGCTCCATTCCCCCACCAGACGCAGATAAACGAGAGCGGCAATGACCATCGCCACGCCCGCCAGCGCAACCCATTTGATCATGCGACGAAATTCGCCAGCGGCTTTGTCTCGTTCGCTCGTCATAGCTACGAAGTGGGTATTGAGAACCACATCCTCAACGTCTCGCCCGAACAAAAAAAGGCCTCCGCTCTGCTTACAGAGCGGAGGCCCTTCGGGATCGTATCACCAGCCGCTTGGACGGGAGGGGGGGTCTCGGCGGTGACAAAGGTAAAATGCCCCACCCCCAGCAGCGTTCCCACCCCGTTCAAACTTTTTTGCAAATCTTCGCATCGCGACACATCAGCGTTGAAATCCCTCAATATCCTTGAACTCAATAGGCGCTAGCGCAGCCGCGTTCGTTCGTCTTCTCCATCACCCTATCCAACCCACAGGCCATGCGCGATTGTGACCGGGATGCCCGTAGGGCGCTTGTCAAAGCCGCAGCGGAACCATAGGCGCGGGGCCACGTTCTGTGCGCAGAAATTGACGGAAGGGATTGCATGTCGCTCGGGGATCAAGTCGCCGCTAACCTGCCATATCTGCGCCGCTACGCGCGCGCGCTAACTGGCTCACAGCACACAGGCGACGCGTTCGTACGCGCCACGCTAGAAGCCGCCTTGGCCGACGATGAGGTGAAACAGTCGCTCGCTGGTGGTCGGGTGCCCCTGTACAAAGCCTTCAATAAAGTGTGGTCGAGCGCCTACCTCGAGGTGGCCGATGCCGAGGCCGACTCCCACCACGAGAATGCCGCCCAGGATCGCCTGCGTACGATCACGCCGCTTAACCGTCAGGCGCTGCTACTCACCACGCTCGAGGATTTCTCGGTGTCCGACGCCGCTGAAATCATGGAGATGGACCCTCGGGACGTGGAAACGATGGTCCAGGAAGCGGTCGATGAAATCGATCGCGAATCGACCACGAGCGTTCTGATTATCGAAGACGAACCGCTTATCTCGATGCAGCTCGAGGATCTCGTCCGCTCGCTAGGGCACGAAATCTGCGGGACCGCGGCAACTCGTACGCAAGCCCAGGAAGTCGTGGCCGAGCGCACTCCGGGACTGGTGCTCGCCGACATCCAACTTGCCGACGGCTCTTCGGGGCTGGATGCCGTGGACGACATCCTCGCGATCGACAGCGTACCGGTGATCTTCATCACGGCTTACCCCGAGCGGCTGCTTACCGGCGATCGCCCGGAGCCCACTTATCTGGTCACCAAGCCATTCCAAGAATCGACCGTTCGCGCGGCGATCAGCCAGGCGCTGTTCTTCGGGTCCAGCCGTCCGCTCGGATAATCGGCGAAGTGTGCCGATAGCCTAGTTCAAATCCGCTTGTGGCGGGCCTTTCCTTTATGAGGGCCGTGCGCGCCTCCGTGCGCGAATTTCGAACTCGCTCGGTGACCGCACCGGCACATGCAATGTACACGACACGCCAGTTTCCTCGAACCTGAGATCCACCGGGTGACGAAGCTCGTGAGCCACGATCTTTTCGATGAGATCGGTCCCGAACCCGCGCGAGCGTTGTGGGGGGACGGGCGGACCGCCGCTTTCCACCCAGCGCAAGCTGGCGAGATCCGGCCGGTCCAACGCCCATGTCACGCGCACTTTCCCGCCGGGCGCGGATAGCGCCCCGTACTTGCTGGCGTTGGTAGCCAGTTCGTGTATCGCCAATCCGAGCGACAGTGCATCGTTGGGGGCAAGCTCGACCTCGGGGCCAGCCAGTTCGATCGCGCCCTCGGAGCGAGCATAGGGCGCGAGCTCCGCTTCGACCACGGATCGCACCGGCGTGGTGCTCCAGTCCGACTGGGTGAGAAGATCGTGCGTCGCCGACAGCGCGCGGATGCGCCCGTCGAGACCTTCGGCGAATTCGTCGAGGCTGGTCGCGCGACGGCGGGTCAGGCTGACGATCGAAAGCACGTTGGCCAGCGTGTTCTTTACCCGGTGATTGAGTTCTCGGGTGAGCGTGTCGCGGATGGAATTCTGCTCCGCCAGCCAGTCGAGCGAGGCCTGGTCCTCGACCGCTTGCTGGGTCAGCAACCGGGCCACCACCATCAGCAAGCTCGCCACTAAGAGACCGAACAGCAGCGTCAGCATCGACAGCATGGACAATGTTTCGCCGCGGGTTGATTCGACCGTGAGCAGCATTGGCCGGTTGGCGATAGTGACGATCTGAGTAATAGTGCGCCCGCTTCGGCTGGCGGGCTCAATCTCTGCCAGCAACGCCGAAGGATCGCTGTCGCTCCCATCATGGAGGCGTACGCCCATCCCGCTGTCGTTACTTTGCTGCACCGCAGACTCCAGGAAGTCGCGGGCATCGAAGGGGCTGTAGATGAATCCCTTGAGGCGGCGAGTTCCGTCGACTTGGTCGAACACTGGCATGTAGATCAGGAACCCAGGGGAATCGTCCTGGATGAGCAGAACTCGGCCGCTCGCTGTCGGACGCATCGCCCGCTCGGCCTCGTCCATGGCGGCACGACGGACTGGATCGGAGTACATGTCGTAGCCCAGCGCACGCCGGTTTCGTGCCGTGTCGGGCTGCAGGAAGGTGACCGGAAGCAACTGACCCCGGCCACCTTGCGGGCGGGGGCGCACTCTCGGCATGCCTGCTACCTCGGCGCTAGTACGCAGTTCGAACTCGTCGATCTCGTTGGACGAAATCACCTCTGCCCACCCGACGCCCTCCGCTCCGCGGTAGTCGGAGTCGAGGCGCAGTTCGCTTACAAAGCGGTGAAACAGAGTGGCCGGCACTCGCTCGACAGTGCTGAACAGCGCCGCGCCGGCACGAAGATATGCCGACGACGTGTTGCCGCGCCGTTCGATCGCCGAGGCGATAGATTGGGCGGTTTCGGATAGTTCGGCTTCCTCGCGGCGGTTCTCGCCGCGCTCGATGGCGAAGACGCTGAGCGCTGTGATCGCGACGATCAGCATGAAAATCGTCAGCGGCGTGGCGCGTGGATAAGAGACCAGCCATCGCCGCGTACGGCGCCGGTTTTGGTCGGTCACTTGCAAAGCGATGCCCCCGCCCCTTCGATTTCTGTCCCGGCCTAGTCGATACCGCGGAAGTGAGAAGGGAACAAAGGCGCGCAACCTTCGTTCCCCGCTTTATAGGTCCATCACCAGGACGGGTTTTCGCGCGCGCGCGGGACTTTTCCGTAGGGATCACCACATTGGGGCGGGAACGGCATTGGACAAGCGATCAACCGGCAAGTCGCCGCGCGGGGGGCTAGGCAAGAATTCGACCGTGAGAAAGAATAAACAGAACCAGGCACCAGGATGGGCTTCGGGCTTGCGTCAACTATACGATTCCGTGGCGCACGAGCCGCTGCCGGACAGTCTAAAGGATCTGTTGTCGAAGCTGGACAGCAAGAGCTGATGGCCGACCCACAGCGGACGGCCTCCGACGAGGCCGATTTCAAACGCGAACTGACCGAGGTGGTACCGCATCTCCGCGCTTTCGCGCGCGGCCTGTGCGGCCGCCCGGACATGGCCGACGACCTCGTTCAGGAAACCTTGCTGAAGGCGTGGGCCGCGCAGGAGCGGTTCGAGCCGGGCACCAGCATGCGGGCGTGGACCTTCGTCATACTCCGCAATGCGTATCTGACCGACATGCGGCGCAACCGCTTCCGCGGGGACTACGACGAATCTGTCGCCGAGCGCATCCTGACGGCGCCGGCCGGCCAGGAAGAGCCGATCCATCTCAGCGACATGCGCCGCGCCCTGCTTACGCTACCGCCCGAGCGGCGCGAGGCTCTCCTGTTAGTTGGCGCGGGCGGCTTCTCCTACGAGGAAGCGGCCGAGATTTGTGGCTGTGCTGTGGGTACGATCAAGAGCCGGGTAGGCCGTGCCAGGGCCGCGCTCACTACGATGCTCGAAGATGGCTCCATGCCCAAGCGCTCGATCGACGACGCAGGTGCTCACCGCGCGATCCTCGAGGAACTCGACGTCGTGGCCGCGGGCAATGGCGTCAGTGAGCCGACCCGCTAGCGGCTTGCACCCTTCCTTCCTTCGCGGCAGACTCGCTCCCGAGTGCAGGGGGTTTTGAACATCATGAATGAAGCGCGGACTACGACCGGTAGCGAACCGGACGCGCTGCCGCGCACGGGCCGCCCTTCCGGCCGTACGGCGCGGATGACGTTCGCCGCTCAGGAACTGCGGCTGATATCGGCGCTTGTCGTTATCCTCGGGTTGGGCCTGTTCCTCGCACTACCGTTCGTCCTGTCGATCGGTTCGGTCGTCTTCCTTCCTCTCGTGACCGCCTTGATCCTGACGATCGTGCTTTCGCCGCTGGCGGACAAGCTGGCGGGTTGGGGCCTGCCGAACGTGCTCGCCTCGCTTATCGCGCTGCTGGTAATGATAGCTACCGTCGCGCTGGCTGGTATTCTGATTCTCCAGCCGGCGATCACCCTGTTCGACTCGCTACCGGCGATCATCGATCAGCTTGGCCAGCGCTTCACCGAACTCCAGCGTCAGTTTGCTTGGCTGGCCCAAGCCAACGACCGGCTGTCTGATCTCACCGGCCAGTCCGGCAACGAAGTGGTCCTCGCAGGCCCCTCCGCCCTTGAGCAGTTTGCCTACGCGACGCCCAGCGTGGTTCTCGAAACCCTGCTCACGGTCCTGATGACGTTCTTCATGGTGGAGGCGCGGGTTCGGATGCGGCGGCGTCTGCTGCTCGAACGGAGCGACTTTGGGGCGAGCCTCAAGGCCGCCCGAGTTATTCGCGACGTGCAGGACAGGGTCGCCGCCTACATTCTGACGGTGACGTGGATCAACGCAGCAGTGGGTGTCGTAGTCGCGCTCGGCGCTTGGGCCTTCGGCTTGGAAGCTCCGGTCATGTGGGGCGGTCTGGCCGCGATCCTCAACTTCATCCCCTACATTGGACCGCTCATAATGGTGGCCATCCTGGCATTGTTCGGGGTCGGGACCGCGGATACCGCCCTGCTCGGGATCATCCCCGCCGCGGCCTATCTCGGACTCCATGCCGTCGAGTCGAACGTCGTGACGCCGTCCATACTCGGCGCCCGCTTCACGATGAATCCGGTCCTCATCCTCATCGCGCTGAGCTATTTTTCATGGATCTGGGGCGTCTTCGGCGGCCTTCTGTCGGTGCCGATCCTGCTGACCCTCACGGCCTTCTTCGATCATGTGGGCCGGCCGAATCTCGTAGGCTTCGTCTTCGGCGAGCCCCTATTTCCTGTCGAAGGCCCCGATCCCGGATCCGATGTAGACCCTGGACCGGCCGGGGCTTCGGGCTAGCATCCAGTTACGCCGGGTATTTCCAGGTCGTTCCGCGCGCGAGGTTCTCGGCGGCGAACTCCCAGTTGAGCTTGCTGTCGATCACCGCCGCAAGATAGGCCGGCCGCAGATTCTGGTGGTCGAGGTAATAGGCGTGCTCCCACAGGTCCACCACCAGGAGCGGATTGGCATCCTGGTCGGCAAAAGTGTCGCCATCATGCGTCTCGCCGATCTCAAGGCGGCCACCACGCTCTAGCAACCAGACCCAGCCATTCGAGAAATGACCCGCGCCACGCTCCTTCAACTGCGTCTTCAGGTCGTCGAACGAACCAAAAGCGGCCTCCATCTTCCCTGCCAACTCACCGGTCACCTCAGCCGGACTCTCACACAGCGAATGCCAATAGAACCCGTGGTTCCAACTCTGCGCGGCGTTGTTGAATAGCGCTCCATTGCTACCACGGGCTTCGGCGATAACCGCTTCGAGGTCGGAGTCGGCCAACGCCGTACCGGCGACTGCGGCGTTGGTCTTGTCGATGTATGCCTTGTGATGCTTGCCGTGGTGGTAGCTCAGCGTCTTCGCGCTGATCGCCGGCTCCAGCGCGGTGTCCGCGTAGGGCAGCGGCGTGACTTGAAAAGCCATGAAAATCTCCGGTCAGGGAAAATGGGTGAGCGGTCGCTCTCTCCCGCAACGCGCGAGGCGGGCTCAGGGTTGCAGAACGGGCCCGGATTTTTCGCCCCGGTCGACTACCGTCGCAAGTGCCACGTCGGCGGTGACGTTGCCTACCGTCCGCATGAGGTCCGGTAGCATCTCGACTGCAACCAAAAGGGCGAGGGGCCCGATCGGTGCGCCCATGGCAAGGGCGATCGGGCCCACGGACACCACGAAGCTGATCGTACCAGGCAGGCTTACCGAGCCGATCGCAATGACGAACGCAACGGCAACCCCCGCGGCCAAGGCGGCCGGAGTCAGCTCAACGCCAGCGAGGTGGGCCACGTAGATGGCGACGGCGAGGTTCATTGCGGGGCTGGTCGCGCGGAACACCGCGACAGCGAGCGGGAGCACGAATTCCGCGGTCTCCTCGTGCAGATGTAATCGCCGCGCTGTATCGAGCATCGCCGGCAAGCTCGCGAGCGAGCTTTGGGTCGAAAGGGCCACGGCATGTGCCGGGATCAGCGCCCTCGCAAAGCGCGCCGGCCCGATTCCGCCGCCTAGCCACGTCAACATGAACATGGCGACGAACACTACAGTGCCGACCGCGACGACCATCAGGATGTAGTGAATGAGGGTTGCGAACGCTGCTCCCCCGCTCGCGGCTCCGACCGCGAGGGCAAGGGCGAACACACCCACCGGCGCGATCCACAAGACCCAGCCAATAATGCGCAGCATGGTATTCGCGACGGCGCGGAAGAAGCCCACCAGCAACTCGCGCTGATCTGCTGGAAGGCTGGCCAGAGCGAGCGCGAACGCGGCGAAGAACAAGGTGAGGGGCAGCATGGCCGTCTCGGCGGCTGCCGCGACCACGTTGGGCGCGATTAGCGATTCGATGAAGGCCCCGAGGCTCGGCACTTCCTGTGCCTGGCCGGCAGCGGACAGCACTCCGGACGCGGCCGCTGGCGGCGGAAATAGCGTTAGCAGTGCCGGAGTGATCAGCACACTCATGGTGCCGGAGAACAGCAGGATGGCAAAGATCCAGCCGATCATTCGTCGGGCCGCGGCACCGGCGCGCGCGGCTTCGGCCATGCGAGAAATGCCGAGAACGAGGAGCGAGGCCACCAGCGGAACGATGGTCACCTGCAGCGCGCGCAGCCAGAGGGTGCCCACCGGCTTGGCGATCGCGAGCGCCGGCTCGAGCACACTCGTCCGGGTAAGGGCGAAGCCCACCACGATTCCGGCGACAAGCCCGGCCAGCGTCCAACCCGCCGGTATCCGCACACTAATCAGTTGCGGGCCGCTGGCCCTTTGCTCGATCGTCTGGTTCATTGCTCGCTTGATAGCGTCTCACGGCCTAGTGACAACGCAAAGGCTTCCCGCCATGGCATTTTCGGCAAGAGAAGGTCCCGGCACAGCTACATGACACGCAAGTTCTTCGGCACCGACGGCATTCGGGGACGCACCAACGAAGGGGTGATGACGGCTGCGGTCGCCATGAAAGTGGGCCAGGCGGCCGGCCGTCACTTCCTCCGCGGCGACCACCGCCATCGAGTCGTGATCGGCAAGGACACGCGGTTGTCGGGTTACATGATGGAGAGTGCGCTCGTTGCCGGGTTTACCAGCGTGGGGATGGACGTCGTCATGACTGGCCCGCTCCCGACCCCGGCGATCGCGCTGCTCGCGCGCGAGTTGCGGGCCGACCTCGGCGTGATGATCAGCGCCAGCCATAATCCTTTTGAAGACAACGGGATAAAGCTGTTTGGCCCTGACGGATTCAAGCTTTCCGACGCCGATGAGCTGGCGATCGAGGCGCTCTTGGCCGAAGAGCCGGTGCTGGCCGACGCGCCGCATGTCGGCCGCGCGAGGCGGATCGAGGACGCCCGTGGGCGCTATATCCATGCAATCAAGCGCTCGATTCCGGCCGAAATACGCTTCGATGATCTCAAAGTAGTGCTCGATTGCGCGAATGGTGCAGCATATCAGGTCGCACCCAGTGCAATCTGGGAACTCGGCGCGAAGATCGTCCCGCTCGGGATCTCGCCCAACGGCATCAACATCAACAAGGACGTCGGCAGCACTTCGCTCGAGGCGATCAAGGCCAAGGTGGTCGAGGAAGGCGCCGACATCGGCCTAGCGCTCGACGGTGACGCCGATCGGCTGATCGTCGTCGACGAAAAGGGCGAGACGGTCGACGGCGATCAGATCATGGCGCTCATCGCGCTCGGCATGCAGCGCGACGGGCTGCTCAAGGGCGCGGGCGTGGTCGCGACGGTCATGTCGAACCTCGGGCTCGAGCGTTTCCTGCACGCCCTCGGGCTCACCCTCGAACGCACCCAGGTCGGCGACCGCTACGTGCTCGAACGAATGCGCGAGGGCGGCTTCAACCTTGGCGGCGAGCAATCGGGCCACATGATCCTGCTTGACCACGGGACCACCGGCGATGGCACAGTGGCCGCGCTCAACGTCCTCGCCGCGCTGGTCCGCTCGGGTAAACCGGCGAGCGAGTTGCTGCACCAGTTCGACCGCGTCCCGCAGCTCCTCAAGAATGTCCGCTATGCCGGCGGCGCGCCGCTGGAAAACCCGCGGGTGAAGGACGCCATCGCCGCTGGCGAGGCGGAGCTTGCCGGCCGTGGGCGCCTGGTCATCCGCGCCTCGGGCACCGAACCGCTCATCCGCGTGATGGCCGAAGGCGACGACGCGCGGCAGGTCGAGCAAGTGGTCGATGCCATCTGTGACGCGGTGAGAGAGGCGGTCTGATGCTCGAGATGCGGCCCGACTGCGAGCGGTGCGGCAACGATCTTGCGGCTGACACGCCCGGCGCGTTCATCTGCAGCTTCGAATGCACCTTCTGCGCCGACTGCGCCGAGGCGCTCGACGACCGCTGCCCCAATTGCGGCGGCGAACTGATGGACCGCCCCACCCGCGCCAAAAAGCTGCAAGACAAGTACCCGCCCAGCACCGAACGGAAGTTCAAGGGGTGAACGCGCCGCCCCGCGTGCTTGCGATCGCCGGCTCCGACAGCTCGGGCGGCGCGGGTATCCAGGCCGACATCAAGACTATCGCGATGCTGGGTGGCTACGCAATGACCGCGATTACCGCGGTAACCGCGCAGAACACCGTCGGCGTCCAGGCGATCGCTCCGCTCAGCGGCGACGTGGTGGCGGAGCAAATCGCCTCGTGTGTCGACGACATCGGGGTGGACTCGATCAAGATCGGCATGCTGCACGACATCGAGATCATCGAAGCGGTCGCCGGATCGCTGAGCTCGGTCACGGTGCCGATCGTCCTCGACCCGGTCATGATCGCGACTTCGGGTGCGCCCCTGATCGCCGAAGAGGCCATCGCCGCGATGAAGGAGCGGCTTTTCCGGCGCGCGACAGTGATAACGCCCAACCTGCCGGAGCTGGAGCATCTGGCCCGCCGCACCCTGCGCGACACCGACCAGATCACCGGCGCCGCCCTGGCCTTGGCCGAAGAGTTCGGCTGCCACGTGCTCGCCAAGGGTGGCCATACCGAAGATGCGCGGGTGATCGACCTGCTCGTCGGCCCGGGCGACACTCGCGCCGTGGCGTTCGACGATCCGCGGATCGATACCCGCCACACCCACGGTACCGGCTGCACGCTGTCGGCGGCGATCGCCACACTGCTCGGCTACGGGCAGCCGCTGGAGCATGCGGTCCGTATCGGGCGTCAGTTCACTCGGCGCGCCATCCAGGCCGCTCCCGGCTTCGGGGCGGGCAACGGCCCGCTCGGTCACCAAGCGGTGCGGAACTAGTCCTTCAGTTCGTAGAAGGCCTTGATGTGGCCCCAGGCCTCATCGGCGGTCTCGCACCAGCGGAAGAGATTGAGATCCGCCTTCGAGATCACCCCTTCTTCCGCGAACGCTTCCCAGTCGATTACCCGCGTCCAGAAATCCTTGCCGAACAGCAGGATCGGCATCGGCCTGATCTTGCCGGTCTGCACCAGCGTGAGAAGCTCGAAGAACTCGTCGAACGTACCGAAACCGCCCGGGAACACCGCCACCGCCTTCGCCCGAAGCAGGAAGTGCATCTTCCTCAGCGCGAAGTAGTGAAACTGGAAGCTCAGGTACGGCGTGACGTACTGGTTCGGCGCCTGCTCGTGCGGAAGCACGATGTTGAGCCCGATCGATTCGGCGCCGGCATCGCTTGCGCCGCGGTTCGCGGCTTCCATGATGGAAGGTCCGCCACCCGAGCAGATCACGAACTGGCGCTTCCCTTCCTGGATAATGGCGCGCTCGCTCACCATCCGCGCAAGGCGATAAGCCTCGTCGTAATACTTGGCCTTCTCGGCCAGCCGCTCGGCGATGACGCGGTTGTCGTCGCTCGCATTCTTCAGCAGCGCATCGACGTGGTCGGGCGAAGGTATCCGGGCCGAACCGTACATCACCAGGGTCGAGCCGACCCCGGCTTCGTCGAGCAGCATCTCGGGCTTCAGCAATTCGAGCTGGAAGCGGACCGGGCGCAGTTCCTGGCGAAGGAGGAAATCGGTGTCCTGGAACGCGAGCCGATAGGCCGGATGCCTCGTCTGCGGCGTATCCGGACTGGCCTTTTCGCTGAACGCCGCTTCCTGGTCGGCACCGTAAAACTTGCGCCCTTGAAGGTCGCGCTCTTCTCTATCTGTCATTGGCTCGCCGATAGGCGGCGGCGGGGGGCCGCACAAGGAGTCGTCAAGTGATTGGATGCCCCGCAAGGATTCGAACCTTGATTGACGGAGTCAGAGTCCGCTCTCTTACCATTAGAGGACGGGGCATCGGCGCGCGGGCACCGGCCCGCTGGCGAGGGGGCGCACTTAGTTTCGCGTGAGCATGAGGTCAAGGGCGCCGCGCATGGCCGGCTGCGCGCCCCGCTTGCCGTTCCGCTGACTCGCCGCTAGCGTGGGCGTCAGGTCCTCGTGGGATTTATCACTCTGCCCGCGAGAGGAACAGAAAGCGTTGTAATGGCGGATCAATCTCCGCCGGACGGACAAAGGAGCCTCGGCAGGAAGACTGGCATCAAACGGGGCAAAACGTCCGGCAAGGTAGCCGATTTTCGCTACAAGCGCCCCGCACAGTCTGAAGCCCGAAGCAACGGCAAGTCACTCCCGGGCCGCGACGATATGACGCGGCATGCCACCGGACCCGGGTCGCCGCGGCGGCAGGCCTACGCGGCCCTCGATCTGGGCACCAACAACTGCCGGTTGCTGATCGCGCGGCCCGAAGGCGAACACTTCACGGTGATCGACGCCTTCAGCCGGGTTGTCCGCCTGGGCGAAGGGCTAGCGGCCAGCGGGCGACTGAGCGAAGCGGCGATGGACCGCGCGCTCGGCGCCCTGCAGGTCTGCGCGGAGAAGCTCAAGAGGCGCAACGTCTTCCTTGCGCGGTCGGTGGCGACCGAGGCCTGCCGGCGCGCCGAGAACGGCGCGGACTTCATCGAGCGCGTCCGCGCCGAGACCGGGATCGCGCTCGACATAATCTCAGCGCAGGAGGAGGCGCGCCTGGCCGTTCTCGGCTGCCATATCCTTCTCGAGCAGGGCCACGGCCCCGCGGTGATCTTCGATATCGGAGGCGGATCGACCGAACTGGTGCTGATCGAGCCCGGCGAGCGGGTACCCCACATCATCGACTGGGCCAGCGTTCCGTGGGGCGTCGTTTCGCTTACCGACACCGTCGGGCGCCCCGAGGGCGACGACGAGGCGGCGCGCCTGGAGCGGTACGCCCGGATGCGGATGCTGGTCTCGGACAGCTTCGCTCCCTTCGCCGGGCGGATCCAAGACGCAGGTGGCGCCGAGGACATCCGTTTGCTCGGCACCAGCGGTACCGTGACCACGCTCGCCAGCCTGCATCTGGGGTTGCCGCAATACGATCGCCGGGCCGTTGATGGATTGATCGTGCCCTCGGTGGCTATGCGCCAGATCAGCGACAAGCTGTCGGCTATGTCGCTCGAGCAACGCCGCACGCTCCCTTGCATCGGGCCGGATCGGGCCGACCTCGTCGTTGCCGGCTGCGCCATTCTCGAGTCGATCCTCGACATCTGGCCGGCCGACCGCCTGGGCGTAGCGGACCGGGGCATTCGCGAGGGTATCCTGCGCAGCCTGATGGCGGGCAACCCTGCCCCCTGCAACGTTTGATGCCGCGCGGCGGCAAGGACGTCGGCAAGCGGGTTAAGACCGCGCGCGGCCGGACCGCTTCGTCCAACCGCTGGCTCTCGCGGCAGCTCAACGATCCGTATGTGCGGCAGGCCAAGGCCGAAGGCTATCGCAGCCGGGCGGCTTACAAGCTGATCGAGCTGGACGAGAAGTTCGCCGTTCTCAAAGGCGCCAACCGCATCATCGACCTCGGGGTGGCGCCCGGCGGCTGGGCGCAGGTGGTGCGGAAGATGCGCCCCAAGGCTACTGTCATTGGCATCGACCTGTTGCCGACCGAGCCCATCGACGGCGTAACCTTGCTGGAAATGGACTTCATGGGCGACGCCGCGCCCGCGGCGCTAACCGAGGCGCTGGGCGGGCTGCCGGATCTGGTGCTGTCGGACATGGCCGCCAATACGGTCGGTCATAAGCAAACGGATCACCTGCGCACGATGGGCCTGGTCGAGGCGGCGGTCTGGTTCGCGGTCGAACACCTCGCACCCGGCGGCACGTTCGTCGCCAAGGTCTTCGCCGGCGGCACCGACGCCGAGATCCTGGCGCTGCTCAAAAAGCATTTTCGCACCGTGAAGCACGCCAAGCCGCCCGCGAGCCGCAAAGGCTCCAGCGAGTGGTACGTAATCGCCCAGGGATTCAAGGGCGAGCGGCAGGCGCCTCGCGAAGAGGAGGCGGAACCGGCCTAGTTCTCGCCCTTGTTGGTCTGGGTGGGCTGGTCGCCGACCGGATTGGCCACCGCGCCGGCCGCTTCCTGGCCTGGCTTCGCCGCCGGCCCGGCGGTTGCGCTCGGGTCGCCGGCAGCGGCGGCTTCGGCTTCCTCTCCGGCGGGTGCAGCCGCCTCGGGAGTCGGCAGTGCCGGCCCGCCGCCCTGCTGGCGCAGGTACAGGATGATGTTCGCGCGGTCCTGCCCGTTGGACAGGCCTGCGAAGCTCATTTTCGTGCCTGGGGCGAAAGCCTTCGGGTTCGAAAGCCAGGCGTCCATGTTCTCGTAAGACCAATCGCCGCCATGCCCCGACAGGGCGCTCGAGTAGGCAAAGCCGGCTGCATGCTTGCCGATCGGCTTGCCCATCACGCCGAACAGGTTCGGGCCCTGCTTGACCGCGCCGCCCTGGTCGAACGTGTGGCAGGTTCCGCAGCGGCCGGTCGCGGCCTTCTCGCCCGCAGCGGCATCGCCGCTCGCGAGGAGCGCAGCAAGGCCAGGTCCCTCGTCGGCCCCGCCTTCGCCTTCCTCGACCACGCCTTCGGGCACGAAGCCCATGTGGTGAGGGCGATGGGGCTTGTCGGCTTCGAAGTACTTCGCGCTCACGCTCGATAGGCCGAGCGCGACGATGCCGGAGAACAGAACCCAGCCGGCGGCGGTGTTGAAACGGTCGTCCATGCGTTAAGCTATCCGCGTTTTTGGAATGGAAGGTGCGGGTTTGCGCCGCGCTCTAGTGAGACGACCGTGCCGGCGCAAGGGTTCCGATGCGACTTGCCCCGCGAATGATGCACAGCTACCCGCCGCGCGACGATGGACAGCTTTCCCGCTCCCGCCCGCTCGATGGTCGAAGCGATGCAGACGGCGGCCGCTGCCGACCCTGCCCGCGCCATCGCGTTCTCGGGAGCGCCGGGGGCCAACTCGCATCGCGCGGCGCTCGAAATGCGTCCCGACGGGTTGCCGCTACCCTGCTTCAGCTTCGAGGACGCGATCGATGCGGTGAAGGCCGGACGTGCCGCGTGCGCCGCGATCCCGATCGAGAACAGCCAGCACGGCCGGGTGGCGGACATTCACTTCCTCCTGCCCGAAAGCGGGCTCAGCATCGTCGGCGAGCATTTCCTGCGCATCAACCACGCGCTGATGGCGCTGGGTCCCGGCCCGTTCGAGGCCGCCTACAGCCATCCCCAGGCCTTGGGGCAGTCGCGCCGCTACTTGCGCGAGCGCCGCATCGTGCCGCTGAGCTACGCCGACACGGCCGCCGCGGCCGCTTTCGTCGCCGAGCGCGGAGACCCTGGCATCGCCGCGATCGCGCCCCCCCTCGCCGCCGAGTTCTACGGGCTTCGGATCATCGACAACGATGTGGAGGACGCGCCCGACAACACCACGCGCTTCCTGGCGCTGGCGCCCGAGCCGCTGGAGCCCGCGACCATCGCCCGGCCGACGATCACGACGTTCGTGTTCGAGGTGAAAAACGTGCCCGCAGCGCTCTACAAGGCGCTCGGCGGCTTCGCCACCAACGGCGTCAACATGACCAAGCTCGAAAGCTATCAGCAAGGGGCGAGCTTCTCCGCGACGATGTTCTTCGCGGACATAATCGGCAAACCCGGCCACGCGCCGGTCGACCGGGCGCTCGAGGAATTGGCGTTCCACTGCAAGGAGCTGCGCATTCTCGGCACATACCCGCAGGAGCGGGTGCGGGGGTAGTTGTCTCGTAGCACGCGGCGTGTCACCACCGCACGGTGACGACGGGGGCTCAGCAAATCGGCGAAGCGGGCGAGGCCTGGGAAGCCGTCCGCGCCGACGAGGCGATCCAGTTCACTCCGGTCGAAGTGGCGCCGCCCGAACCCCGCGAGCCGCCAAGCTGGCTCGACGCCTTCTTCGAATGGCTCGGCAGCCTCCTCGAACCCCTGGGCCGAGCGCTGGGGCTGAGTTGGCCGGTATTCAAATGGGTGCTTCTGGCGATCGGCGTCGGGGCTGCCCTGTTGCTCTTGTGGCGCATGCTCGCGCCCGCACTCGGCTGGCGGCCGCGCCCGGGCGAAGCGGGCGCTGAGGAAGCCGACTGGACGCCTGACGCCGGTGCCGCCCTAGCTCTACTCGAGGATGCGGACCGGCTGGCCGCTGATGGGCGTTACGACGAGGCCACTCACCTGCTGCTCCAGCGCAGCATCGGCCAGATCGCCGATGTCCGGCCCGATCTCGTCGAACCCGCCACCACCGCGCGCGAGCTGTCGGCTCTAAGCGCGCTGACGGACTCCGCGCGCGCCGCCTTCGGCACCATTGCCACCCGCGTCGAACGGAGTCTCTTCGCCCTGCGATCGCTCGACCGCGACGACTGGCAAGCGGCACGCGCGGCCTATGCAGAATTTGCTCTCGCCACACTGCCCCAGGCGGTATGAGCGGGGTTTTCAATCCCCGTACAGTGCTCGCTGTGATCGTGTTCGGGGCCGTGGCCTTTCTGGCGATGCTGTGGTTCATCGGGCAAGGAGACACAGGTCCGGGGCCTGAGAACGGGCAGGCGCACGCGGCCGGGCACGGCCTGACTGGCTATGCCGGGCTTGCCGATCTGTTGCAGAAACAGGGCCACAGCGTTTCGCTGTCGCGCACCCCGGCCCGGTTCGGCGACGAAGCGCTTCTGATCTTGACCCCAACGATGTCCGCCGACCCCGACGACATCATCGAGGTTATCGAGGGCCGGCGATACCAGGGGCCTACCCTCCTGATTCTGCCGAAGTGGTTCGCCGCCCCGCTACCGCCGGGCACCAAGGACGGACGCGGTGGCTGGGTCTCGCTCATCAGCGCGCAAACGCCCCCCTGGGCGGGCGAACTCGACGATGCGCTCGAGATGGACGTAAGCATCGAGACGCTTGCCGAGAGCACCATCCCGGACTGGCGCGGGACGGGCGAATTGGCGGGCCGCCTACCCGATCGCTCCCGGGTGCAAGCCCTGCGCGACGGATTGTGGGCAGGCGTGGTGAGGGATTCGTCCGGTCGAGACCTTGTCGCCTACACGGACGACGACGGGTGCTACCCCGTGCTCGACACTGCCGCCGGCTACGACACGCCGGACGAGCAGGATTGCGATGGCAGGCGGTGGACGGTCATGGTCGTCTTCGAGCCCGATATCCTCAACAACTACGGCCTTGCGGAGCGCAACCGCGCGATGCTCGCTGCCCGACTGGTTGATATTGCCCGCGAGGGGCAGGACATTCCCGTGATCTTCGATCTGACCCTGGCGGGGCTGGGCGGACAGCGCAACTTGCTCACGTTGGCGTTCGCTCCGCCCTTCCTGGCGGCAACACTGTGCCTCATCGCCGCTCTAGTCGCGGTCGGCTGGCGGGCGTTCGGACGCTTCGGGCCGCCGTTCGCGGAAGTGCCGGAGATCGCGTTCGGCAAGACGCAGTTGGCCTCGAACTCCGCAGGTCTAGTCCGGCGGAGCCGGCGCTATCATTTGCTGGCACGTCCGTACGCCGGGCTGGTCGGTCGAAGGCTCGCCGCGGTCCTCGGGCTGCGGGGTTCCGACGCGTCGGCAATCGACGCGGCCCTTGCCCGACGGCCAGACGAACTTTCCTATTCCGCTCTCGTCGCGAGGCTTGAACAGTCACGCGGGGCGAACGAAACGCTTCGGGCGGCGCACGCTCTCTACACGCTCGAAAGGACACTTCGCCGATGACCATGACGCTCGACGAGGTCCGCTCGCTCGCCTCTGCCATTCGTAGCGAAATCGGCAAGGCGATCGTCGGTCAGGAGGAAACGGTCGAGCACCTGCTCGTCGCCCTGCTCGCGGAGGGCCATGTCCTGCTCGAGGGACCGCCTGGCACCGCCAAGACGTTTTTGGCCCAGTGCTTCGCCTGCGCCGTGGGCCTCGACTTCGGCCGGATCCAGTTCACGCCGGACTTGTTGCCGGGCGATATCCTGGGCTCCAACCTGTTCAATTTCCAGACCAGCCAGTTCACGCTCACCCGAGGGCCGATTTTTTGCGATCTGCTGTTGGCCGACGAGATCAACCGCACGCCTCCCAAGACCCAGGCCGCGCTGCTTGAGGCGATGCAAGAGCGCAAGGTCACGCTCGACGGCGAAACGCACTCGCTACCGCCGCGCTTTATGGTCGTCGCCACGCAAAATCCGATCGAGAGCCAGGGGGTCTATCCCTTGCCCGAAGCGCAGCTCGACCGGTTTCTGTTCAAGCTCATCGTGCCTTACCCCTCGGTCGAGGACGAGGCCCGGATCGTTACCCGCTTCGCCCAGCGGCAAGGTCCGCCACGGCCGGCCGAGTTCGGTATCGAACATGTGGCCGATGCTGTCAGGCTGGCTGCCGCGACCGAGGCGTTGAATCAGATCACGGTCGCGGCAGAAGTCGTCGACTACGTCGTGCGGCTGGTCAGGGGAACGCGCGAGAGCGCCGATCTCTCCAACGGCGCGAGCCCCCGCGCCGCGGTGAGCCTTGCCAACGCCGCCCGCGCCCGCGCGGCGCTCGAGGGGAGGGACTACGTTCTACCCGACGACGTCAAGGCGCTCGCAACCGCGGTGCTACGTCACCGCCTCGTGCTGAGTCCCGCCGCGGAGATCGAAGGCCGGTTGGTGGAGGACCTCGTCGCCGAGCTAATCGAGCGAACCGAGGCGCCGCGTTGATCCTGCCGACCGCCCGGGCGGTCCTGATCGCCGCGCTTGCGGCCCCCGTCGCGCTGGTCATTGCAGCGGCAGCGCCGGCCGCGTGGCTCGTTGCGCCGTTCGCCGCGCTCGGTCTGCTAGTGCTGATCCTGGCGGACGTGCTCTTGGCCGGACGGTTGACCGAGTGGAAGGTAGCCGCACCCGCCGACGCGGAAGTTGGCGAGCAGTTGGCGATTGCGGTGATGGCGGACATTGCCGGCCGATCGGGCGGCGGGCTGGTGGAAGCCAGCCTCGGGTTCGATCCCCGTCTTGGCGGCTCGGGCCGCGCACAGGTCCGCTTACACCCTTCGCACAATGCCTGGCAGGGGGCGGCGACCATCGTGCCGAACCGGCGCGGAAAGGGCGAACTCGCGCGCGTTTGGTTGCGCTGGACTGGTCCGCTCGGGCTAGGCGCGCGGCAAGTCTCCCATCGGCTCGATCAGGCAGTGCGCGTGTGGCCGGATCTCTCCCCCGTGCGCAGCCCGGCGCTTCAGCATTTCCTGCGCGACGCCGCGTTCGGCCTGGTTGCCCGGCGCATTCGCGGCGAAGGCACCCAATTCGAGGCGCTGAGCGAGTACCACCCGGGAATGGATCGGCGCCGGCTCGACTGGAAGACCAGCGCGCGCCACACCCGTCTGTTCGCGAGGGAGAACGAGGCGGAGCGCAACAACCAGATCGTGTTCGCATTTGATTGCGGCCAAGCCATGTGCGAGCCGGTCGACGGCCTGCCGCGGATCGACCGCGCAGTATCGGCCGCACTCACGGCAGCATGGGTGGCGATCAAGGGTGGCGACCGGGTGAGCCTGTTCGGCTTCGCCCGCCGGCCCGAGGTCATGACACCGTTCTATGGCGAAACGCGTGCGTTTCACCGGCTGCAATCGGCCGCCGCCGGCCTCGATTACCATGCCGAAGAACCCAATTTCACGCTCGCGCTGGCGACGCTGTCGGCAAGGCTGAAGCGGCGCAGCCTCATCGTCCTTTTCTCGGATTTCACGGATCCCACCAGCGCGGAACTGATGGTGGAGAGCCTCGGCAGGCTGATCGACCGCCACCTGATCCTTTTCGTGACGATGGAGGACACCGAGCTTTCCGCACTCCAGCAGGCGGAACCCACCAACCTTGACGCCTTGGCGACCGCGGTGTCCGCCGATACCCTCGCCCGCCAGCGCGCGCTCGTTCTACGGCGCCTTCGGCAGTTGGGGATCGATGTGCTCGAAGCCCCCTGGCAGGTCATCGGCTATCGACTGATCGACCGCTATCTCGATATCAAGCGCAAGGGGGGGATCGGGTGAACGCACCCTCTCCGGCCACCAGCCTCGAAGCGGCAGTCCTGCGATCGGACAGGTTCCGGATCGCCCGCGAAGGCGAGTGGGCGCGGCTCGAGGCGATCGTTGCAGCGATGGAGCGGGGTCGTCTGCGCCGCCTCTCCGACGACGACGTGCTCGCCTTGCCGGCGCTTTACCGCACCGCGGCCTCCAGCCTGGCGGTGGCGCGCGAGACATCGCTCGACGGCGCCACCCTGAGCTACCTCGAGGGGCTCGTCCAGCGTGCCTGGTTCCAGGTCTACGGGCCCCGACAGGGGTTCGCCCGCTGGTTCGCAGATTTCCTCGGCGGGGGACTATCCGCGGCCGTGCGCAGCATCTGGTTGGATATCTGCATCGCTCTTGCGGTTATGATCGCGGGCGGGATCGCGGGATGGCTGCTCGTGAGCGAGGATCAGGAATGGTACTGGACCCTCGTCCCCAGCCAGTTCTCCGATACCCGGGTGCCGGGCGCCAGCCGCGAAGCACTCCTGCAGACGCTCGCTACGGAGGACAGCGCCGCGGGCCTTTCCGGCTTTGCCGCATTCCTGTTCCAGAACAACGCCGGGGTCTCGATCCTCGCCTTTGCGCTCGGCTTCGCCTTCGGGATCCCCACCTTGCTCCTACTGCTCAAGGAGATGGCCACTCTCGGGGCGATGGTTTGGCTATTCTCGACCCAGGAGCTTTCTCTCGAGTTCGCTGCCTGGCTATCGGTCCACGGCACGACCGAACTATTCGCCATCCTGCTCGCGGGCGCAGCGGGCCTTCATGTCGGGAGGGCGATGGCCTTCCCCGGTGATCGCTCGATCATGGCCGCGACCGCCGCCGCCGGACGGCGATCCGCGACCGTCATGGTGGGGGTCGTGCTGATGCTGGTGGTCGCCGCATTGCTCGAGGCATTTCCACGCCAATTGGTCGGCGAAACGTCGGAACGGCTGATTATCGGCGGATCGACGCTCGCAGCCTGGCTGGCCTACTTCTTCGTCTTTCGCCGCGTGCCCGCGGGGCAATCCGCGCGTTGAATACCAGGCTCCTTCAGCACGACGCCAAGCGCGCACGCACGGTCGTTACGCCGGAAGGCATCGCCCTGCCCTTCAAAATCGCGACCCGCGGTGCACGCTTGGGGGCTCTGCTGCTCGATTACCTGATCCTGCTCATCATCACGCTCGCGGTGACCCTGTTCGTCGCTTACGTCGCCGGGGGGCTAAGCATGATGGCCGGGAAAGCGGAAGGGGGCTCCGGTGAATTTCTAGGCGTCGTCTGGATGCTGTTCTGGTTCGTCGCGTGGAACGGCTACTTCATGGCCTTCGAGCTGTCGCCGCGCGGCGCCACTCCCGGCAAGCGGATCACCGGCATCAGGGTCGCTGCGCGGGACGGGGGCCGCCTCACCGCCGAAGCGGTGATCGCGCGCAACCTGCTCCGCGATATCGAACTGTTCCTGCCGCTGATCTTTCTCGTGGTCGCGCCGACTGGGCAGGCCGGTTCCGCCGGCATGGCGGGGTTGCTGTGGTTTCTGGTCTTCGCCTTCTTTCCCTTCTTCAACCGGGATGCACTGCGCGCCGGAGACCTGGTCGCAGGGACGTGGGTGGTCGAAGCGCCGCGCAAGAAGCTCGCGGCCATTCTGTCGGTCGCCGAGGGTGCGCGAGGCTCGAGCCGTGTGACTGGGGCGACCTATCGCTTCGGAGAGGCCGAGCTGGCCGTCTATGGCGAGTACGAGCTGCAGACGCTGGAGCGCATACTGCGCGATAACCGGCCTGATGCCCTCGCCGCCGTGCACGAGGCGATCTGCCGGAAGATCGGATGGAATCCCGGGGCGGGCGACGAACGCGCCTTCCTCGAGGCCTATTACGCGCAGTTTCGAGCGCGGCTCGAAGGTGGGATGCGTTTCGGGAAGCGAAAGGCGGACAAGTTCAGCTGAACCCGTCCGCCCCGCTATCACTAGATTACTTCTTCCACTGGAGATTACGCAGCAGCGTCGTGCTGCCCACCGTGCGATAGGCGGCGCGGCCCGCCGATTCCTCCATCAGCTTTTCCTCGGTGCGCTTGTACCGTGCAGCCATCGCCTGACGCCGACGCTCACCTTCGGCATTGTCGACGAAAGCCTTGAAGTACCGCACGAGATAGATGTCGGGCTCGCCTTCGCGGGGATGGACGTTGCTGAGGATCTCGTAACGGGTATTCCAGCCCTGAGCGACGAAGAAGTCTTCGTTCGACCGCCACTCGCCCGCGAGCCATTGAGCATACTTGAGCTCGGACCCGTCGGCGATGTCGATGCCGGTCACTTCCATGTAATCCCCGCCGTCGAAAGGGTAAGGATCCTTTTCCTGTGCCGATGCCCCAACGGCAAATGTCATCGCTACCGCGCCAAGCGCAGCCAGTCCCAGCTTTTTCATTTTATGCCCTCTCAAAGCACGGCAGGCGCGAACTGCGCCTCCGGCATGGCTCTGGAGTCGGGCGACCCTCACGTGTCCCCTGTGGGCCGGCCCCTCGGCGAGGGAGACGCTAGGCGGATTCCGCCGCTTGTCGAGTCTCAATCGGAGACACAAGGACCACGCCATCAAGACAAATATCGTTCTTCTCGATGATGTAGAACAGGTAGCAGATCAGGAGGTCGACAGGGGCGATCCGCAACCAGTCCATACCTAGTGGCGGCCGCACGAAGCTCCCCTCATTCGTCGGCAAAAATCGCTACCTCGTTGAGCCCCGCCGAGTTGGCGCGGCCGCGGTACATCCCGGGGGTGTTCATGCTGAACACCGCCTCGCCATCCTTGGAAACCGCGATGATGCCGCCATCACCGCCCAGCGCGCCGACCTCGGCGATCACCGCATCGGCGGCGGTCTGCATGTCTTCGCCCGCGAGCAGCATGCGATTGCAGACCTGGTGAGCCACGCCGACCCGGATAAAGTATTCACCCGATCCCGTGGCGCTTACCGCGCAGGAGCGGTCGTCCGCATAGGTCCCGGCGCCGATGACGGGCGAGTCCCCGATACGCCCCCAGCGCTTTCCCGTCATTCCACCGGTGGAGGTACCGGCGGCGAGGTGGCCGGCACTATCACGGGCGACCGCGCCGACGGTGCCGTACTTGAACTCGACGTCGAGCGCCGAGAGATTTTTCGCCTTCAACTCTTCGAGCTGCCGCCGGCGCTCGTCGGTGGCGAACCATTCGGGCGATACGATCTCGAGCTTGCGGTCTCCGGCAAACTCCTCGGCGCCTTTGCCCGAGAGGAACACATGGCGCCCGTCGTCCATCACCGCCCTTGCTAACAAGATCGGGTGGCGCACCGTCCGCAATCCGGCCACCGCACCCGCGCGCCGGCCGTTGCCGTCCATGATCGAGGCGTCGAGCTCGTTGGTGCCGTCCCAGGTGAAAACCGCGCCGCGCCCGGCGTTGAATTTCGGATCGTCCTCGAGGATCGTGATGGCCGCGGTGACCGCGTCGAGCGCCGTTCCACCTTCGCGCAGGACCTTGGCCCCAGCGTCGAGCGCGGCCCGCAAGGCGGCCTTATATTCCGCCTGCTGCGCGGGACTCATTCGCGAGCGTTCCAGGGTTCCGGCGCCCCCATGGATCGCTAAGCTCCAGCTCGGCGTCATGGGTTTCTCCTCGGCAATGGCGGCGGACGGCAGCAGCAGCGCTGCGATGAACAGGATCAGGCGCATGTCGCGGTCTACCATGCACCATTGGCCGGGCCAGCATTTTCCGCTCTAGGGAGGCTTCTATGATCCTGCGAACAGCGACCTCCGATGACATTCACGCCTTGGTGGAACTCGGGCGGCAGAGCTTCACCAGTGCGTTCGGTCATCTTTACCGGCCCGAGGACCTCGCCGCGTTCCTCGATGCATTCCGAGCGCCAGAAAAGCTCGCTGCCGATATCCGATCCGATAATGTGGTCGTGACGGTGGCTGATGCTAGCGGCGCCTTTCTGGGATACTCGACCGTCTACCTTGGCAGGGGTTTCGACGAGCGCCCGCCGCCCCGCCCAACGCACCCGGCGACCCTCAGCCAGCTTTATTGCGCCAGCGAGGCGACCGGGCGTGGCATCGGCACCGCGCTGCTGGAGCACGCCCTCGACGAGGCCCGCGCGCACGGATGCGACGCGGTACAGCTTTCCGTCTACAGCGAGAACTTCGGCGCCCAGCGGCTCTACGGGCGCTACGGATTCGCGAAAGTCGCGGACATCGACTTCTGGGTCGGCAATCACCGCGACGACGAATTCCTATACGAGCTGCGGCTCTGACATTTCGCATGATCGGGTGTGCCATGCGGTCCGCTCAGCGTGGAAGAACCCGACTACCATCAGGAATGTCAGGTTAAGGAAGGCGAACTCGCCGCCGTCTTCGAGCCAAGTCTGGAAATCGAGCATCGCCAACGTGTGCGGACCCCAGGTGACGAGCATGTCGACGGCCACGCCGAACACCGCGGCGCCGCCGATACCGGCGGCGATGAACAGGCTGCGGACCGCGGCGCGGGGCTTCGCGCCGAGCAGCGCGGTGGCGAGTCCGACGAGCCAGATGCTGCCGGCGAGTGCGAAGAAGAGCGCCTCGCCGATGTGGTGGGCGGCGACCGGGAAATCCGCCGGCAACGGCAGTATCGGCGCGACCCAGTGACCGAACTTCTCGTGAAATTCCAGCATGTTGTCGAGCGTCAGCCAGACCATCATGACCGCGTTGGCGAGGTATGCGGTCGGCCCGAGCCGGCGCCAGAGCACGAACAGCATGAGTGCGGATGAAGCGCTTAAAGCGTACTCGAACACCTCACCAAAACTATGATCTTGCGAGATGAAGAACTGTACAGGAAGAGCAGCACCCGTCGCGTCCCCGTAATGCGCCGCAACATCGAGGCCGACCAGCACGCCCGCATATGGCCACAGCCACATGATCGCGCGCCGCACTGCCTCGCTTGCCGCGAGCAGCCGGGCCTGGCCGGCGGCTTCCGCCGCCAATGAGGCAACCCAGGCGCGGAGTACGCGGAACATCGACAAGTCTTCCCGAGAATGGCGAGCAGCCGCGCTAGCGGCATGCCAAACCGCTGTCGGTTAACGGACGTGGCTAACGCGCCCCGCCCTCGCCGCTGTCCCGGGGTGATACGGTCAGAGCCATTTCCAGCGGCGGAACAGGAACAGGATAATTCCTCCGAACACCGCGCACAGGCCCGTGACCAGCCAGAAGCCGTAAGGATGCCCCTCGAGGTCGGCCCACGGCATCCCGCCGACGTTGATGCCGAACAGGCCAACGAGAAAGCTCAGCGGCAGGAAGACGGTCGCAACGAGAGTCAGACGACGATTGGTCTTCTCCGACCGGGCGAGCGCGCGGCTGCGCAATTCGTCCATCAGCACGACTGCGCTTTCCTTGCTGATGTCGATATCGTCGATGAAGCGGCGAAGCAGGGCAATCGTCTCGCCGATCGTCTGCCGGTCGTGCTTCTCGAACCAGCCGGGTGCATCGCGGCTGATAGATTCGAGCGCGACGTGCTCCGGGCCCATGTGGCGCTGCAGGGCGAGGGCGCTGCGGCGGATCGCCACGACGTCGGCCAGCAACTGCTCATGGTCGACATCGGCGAATTCCAGGTCCTCGAGCCGGTCGATCTCGTCGTTCATGTCGACGATGACGCGGTTGATCCGGTGGACCATGTGCTCGGCAAGCGAGGTGATCAGCGCCCCGGCGTCCAGGGGGCCATGACCGGAATCGACCTCGTCGAGCATGTCGCGGGTGGTCTGCAGCGGATGGCGGCGGAGCGTGATCACGCGCTTGCCGTCGGACCACAGCTGCATCGACACCATGTCTTCCGGGTCGGCTCCAGGGTTGAAATTGATCGCGCGCAGGGTGGCCACGAGTACCTCCCCGTCGCGAAATGCGCGAGGGCGGGTGTCGTCGCTGGTGAGCAGTTCGGCGATGCTCTCGGGTATGCCGAATTCGGTTTGCAGCCACTCGCCAACCTCCGGCTGGGTCCGGTCGACGTGAAGCCAAAGCACCTCGGTGGGCGTGGCCTGCTGCCAGCCCTGCGCATGCTTCCACGAAACTTCCCGCGCGCCGCCCTTGCCATCGAGCACGCGCCCGATCAGCAGGGGACCATCGCAGGTTTCATCGTCGACCGGGTCGGGAGCGTTCATGCGGGCGGCTCATGCCGCAAGTCGAGCCCGCTGTCATTGCCCCTTCACCTGCTGCGGCCTATATGCGCGGCCATGTCCTCGATCCGTCCATGGCGCGACATCGCGCGCCGCCAGTCCCGCCAGATCATGGTCGGCAAGGTTCCCGTCGGCGGGGATGCGCCGATCAGCGTGCAGACGATGACCAACACGCCGACCGAGGACGTGGGGGCGACGATCGACCAGATTCGCCGCTGCGAGGACGCCGGCGTCGACATCATCCGCGTTTCGTGCCCGACCGAAGAATCCACCCGGCATTTCGACCGGATCACGCGCGCGGCCAACGTGCCCGTCGTCGCCGACATCCACTTCCACTACAAACGCGCGCTCGAAGCGGCCGACAAGGGCGCCGCCTGCCTGCGCATCAACCCGGGCAACATCGGGTCCGGGGAACGGGTGGCGGAAGTCGTTCGCGCCGCCAAGGCCAACGGCTGCGCGATCCGCATCGGGGTCAACGCCGGCAGCCTCGAGAAGGACCTGCTCGAGAAGTACGGCGAGCCTTGCCCCGAGGCGCTCGTCGAAAGCGCACTCGACCATATCAAGCTGCTGCAGGACCACGATTTTCACGAATTCAAGGTCGCCGTGAAGGCAAGCGACGTGTTCCTCGCGGTCGCCGCCTACATGCAGCTCGCCGATGCGGTCGACTGCCCGCTGCACCTCGGGATCACCGAAGCCGGCGGCTTGATCGGCGGCACGGTCAAGTCCAGCATCGGCATCGGCAACCTGCTGTGGGCCGGGGTCGGCGACACCATTCGTGTCAGCCTCTCGGCCGAGCCCGAGCAGGAAGTCCGCGTCGGCTTCGAGATACTGAAGAGCCTGGGACTGCGCACCCGCGGCGTGCGCATCGTCAGCTGCCCCTCCTGCTCGCGGCAGGGGTTCGACGTCATCCGCACGGTCGAGGCGCTGGAAAAGCGCCTGGAGCATATCAAGACGCCGCTCAGCCTCTCGGTGCTGGGCTGCGTCGTCAACGGCCCCGGCGAGGCGCGCGAGACCGACATCGGCCTCACCGGCGGCGGTGCGGGCAAGCACATGGTCTATCTCTCGGGGGTGACCGATCATCACGTGCAGAGCGAGCACATGCTCGACCACATCGTCAGTCTGGTCGAGGCCAAGGCCGCCGAGATCGAGGCCGGGATGAGCGATGCCGGGCAGGCCGACGTGGCCGAGGCCGCGGAATGAGGTTCAGCCTGTCGTTAGGATTCCTTCGTTAGAGTGGCGGGCATGAAGCGGCGCGATCTCCTGGCCGGATCCATTGCCGTCGGCGCGACGCTGGCGGTTCCCGCGGTGCGCGCCCAAGTGCCTGCGACGCCCAATCCGCTTGGTTTGCGCGATCGCCGGCTGTTCGCGATCGCGCAAGAGCAGATGGCGCGGCACGGGCGAGGCCTGTGGCACCGCGACGTCGTCGGCGTGGTCGACTTCGGCCTCCATTCGCGCGAGCCACGGCTCCACCTGGTCGATTTCGACCGCTCCACCGTCGACAGTTACCACTGCGCCCACGGCATGGGCTCGGACCCGGAGCACGACGGCTGGCTCAACTGGTTCTCGAATGTCCATGAATCGTGGTGCTCGAGCCGCGGCGCGTACATGACCTTCGGCTGGTACAGCGGCCAATTCGGCACCTCGATGCGGCTTGAAGGTCGCGAGCCGACCAATTCGAACGCGCTCGATCGCGCGATCGTGATGCACCGCGCCAGCTACTGCGAGCCCGGGCACATCGCGAAGTTCGGCAAGCTCGGCCGCTCGAACGGCTGCTTCGCGATGAGTGACGCCGATTTCAAGATCGCCCTCGTGCGCCTGGCCGGAGGGCGGCTCCTGTTCGCGGACAAGCTTGGCATCGGCCCCAGCGGCGAGCACGTCACCGAGCCGCCGAAGGACCTGCAATTGCTCGTCCCCCAAGGCTCACCACAGCCGAGCGCCACCCCCGGCGTGTTTTAATCAAGCTGCCCTATACCGAGCCGTAACCCTGGGTGACGGTTCGATTGAGAGTCGCCCAACGCCCTCAGGTCGTCTGCAGGTCGTCCACGATCTCGACGGCTTCCTCGCTCGTGCTTCGAGCGCGGTTTTCCTGGCGCGGGGCATCGAAGCTCGCCAGCACGGGCGCATCGCGGGCGTAGATGTCGTTGAACTGGCGCAGCTTGCCGGTGATGTCGCGGCCCATCGTGAAATAGGTGATGTACACCGGCATCGACTTCTCGATCGGCACGCGGGTGTATTTGCCCGACTTGCTAACCGCCACCGCTTCGTCGGCCGCCGCCTTGCGCGTCTCGGGAGTAGTCGCAAGGTTGCCCAGGATCGCCAGCGTGATCGCCAGTTCCTGCGCGCGTTCGGTGCGAATGCAGCCGTGGCTCAGCGCGCGGTTCTCCTGCGCGAACAGGTTGCGGTTGGGGGTGTCGTGCAGGAAGATCGCGTGCGGGTTGGGCATGTCGAGCTTCATCAGTCCAAGCGAGTTGCCCGGCCCCGGCTGCTGGACGACGGTAACGAAGCCGGTCTTGGCATCCCGCGTGCCCTTGTAGCCGGCGGCTTTGGCCCAGCCCGGATTGCCGAGCACTTTTGCGCCCAGGCCTTCGCCCTTCACGATCGACTGCGGGACGGTCCAGGTCGGGTTGAAGATCACGCCCTCTACCGTCTCGGCCAACTGCGGTGTCGCGGTGCGGCCCGGCTTGCCGACGATCGTCCGGTAAGTGCTGATGATCTTGTCGTTGACGGTCAGCCGCAGCTGATATTCAGGCACGTTCGTGATCAGATACTGGTTGCCGAGGTCCTTCGCCAGCCAGCGCCAGCGGTCCATGTTGGCGCGGATGAGCTTGCGCTGCGCGGGGCTCGTCGCGTTGGCGAGTTCAGCCTTCAACGCGCCGTAGTCCGGATGTTCCGGGTTGAGCGAGGCGAGGGTCGCGGCGATCGAGCGGTTCTTGAGCGCCTGGGCCATGACGTCGCCCGTGCGGTAGCGGTCAGGATCGGGATCGACGACGAACCACTGCTTGCGCGCTTCCATTGGGGTGCGCCCGTCGCGCAGGTCCTCGACCAGCCAGGCGAAAGTGCGGCTGGCCGTCTCGTTGAGCGCGTCGCCGGGACCGCCGGCAATAGCGGCCTGAAGGGCGGCCGGCTTGTAATCCTTGGGATCGAGGCCTTCGGCACCGATGCCTTCCACCACCGCGGCGAGGGCGCGGGCGTCGGCTACCGTCCATACCTGGACCAGCGGCTCGGTGGGCTGGACGGTCGCCGTGGGTTCGGCGGCTTGCGGCGCAGCGGTCGCCTTCGCCGGGGCGGTCTCGGACGGAAGGAGGTTCTCGGGACCCCTGTTCTGCGCATAAGCAGCGCCCGACATGGCCAGCCCGGCCACACTCACCAGCCACGCGCGTTTGAAACCGACGATCACCACCAAAGCCCCTTGAATCTGCGCCGCAAAGCGGCCGACCTCGAATACGGCGCATGATAGCGCCGAACCACCCCTTCCTTCAACGAATACGCCTGTCGCTAGGCTGAATCTGCCTTGACCGGTGGCACGATTGCCACGAACCGGCTGGTCATGCCGCGCCGCGACCATCCCATCATGCCCGTGCTCGCCGCGATTGCCGCGATCGGCCTGCTGAGCTGGATGGATGCGTTCATGAAGGCGGCGGCGCTCGCGGTAGGGGCTTACAGCGCGCTGCTGCTGCGCGCGCCGATCGGCTTTCTCATCGCCGGGCCGGCCTGGCGCCTCAGCGGCGGCAAGTGGCCCGCTCCCGCCGTTCTGCGCATCCACCTGATTCGCGGCGTGGTGGTGGCCGCGATGGCGTTCCTGTTCTTCTTCTCGCTCACGCTGCTGCCGCTCGCGCAGGCTATCGCGCTGAGCTTCATCGCGCCGCTGTTCGCGCTGTTCCTTGCCAGCGTGTTGCTGGGCGAGCAGGTCGGGCGGCGCGCGGTGATCGGGGCGCTGCTGGGACTGTTCGGGGTCGGCGTGATCCTCGCGGGCAAGATCTGGCGCGAAGCGATGCCCGAGGGTGCGCTGCTCGGAATCGGCGCGGTCCTGACCTCGGCAATGTTTTACGCCTGGAACCTGGTGCTGACGAGGCAGCAGGCCCTGGTCGCCAAGCCGCTCGAGGTGGCGGCATTCCAGAACGCGATCACCTTCCTGGTCCTGGTCGGCTTCGCGCCGTGGTTCTTCGAGATGCCAGAGCCGGGAGAGTGGAGCGACATCGTCGTCAGTGCGCTGCTCTCGCTGTCGGGCGCGATGCTGTTCACGTGGGGCTATGCGCGCGCGGAGACCCAGCGCCTCGCGCCGCTCGAATATACGGGCTTTCTCTGGGCAGTATTATTCGGTTGGCTGTTCTTCGGCGAAGGCGTGAGTGCAGCGACCGTTGCGGGCGCGGTTCTGATCGTCGCCGGGTGCTGGATAGCCACCCGCGGCAAGGTGCCCGAGCCCGAAAATGCGGTCGCCTGACTTCGCTCGCGCCAAGCTTTCCTCGCCGCCGCTCCCCTTGACCTGAAAGCGGCTTGCGCGCAGGTGCGCGAGCGAAAATCTCGCCCCATATTTCGAAGGACACGGCAAGGCATGACCCAGGTCGGCAAGGACTCGCTCCGCACCCGCAGCACGTTGACGGTGGGGGGCAAGGACTACGCCTATTACTCGCTTGCCAAGGCGGCGGAGACGATCGGCGACGTCAGCCGCCTGCCGTTCAGCATGAAGGTGCTGCTCGAGAACCTGCTGCGGTTCGAGGACGCCGGCTTCACGGTCTCGGTCGGGCACATCCAGGCGCTCGCGGACTGGCAGCGCAATCCCGCTACCGGGGGCGAGATCCAGTACCGCCCGGCGCGAGTGCTGATGCAGGATTTCACCGGAGTGCCCTGCGTGGTGGATCTCGCGGCCATGCGTGACGCTATCGCCAAGCTCGGCGGCGACACCAAGAAGATCAACCCGCTGGTCCCGGTGCACCTCGTGATCGACCACTCGGTGATGGTCGACGAGTTCGGCCACCCCAAGGCGTTCGAGCAGAACGTCGACCTCGAATATGCTCGTAACGCCGAGCGCTACGACTTCCTCAAGTGGGGCTCGAAGAGCCTCGACAACTTCGCCGCGGTGCCGCCCGGCACGGGCATCTGCCACCAGGTGAACCTCGAGCACATTGCACAGGCCGTGTGGACAAGCATGGACCAGAACGGCGCGATGGTTGCCTACCCCGACACCTGCGTTGGCACCGACAGCCACACGACGATGATCAACGGCCTCGGCGTGCTGGGCTGGGGCGTGGGCGGGATCGAGGCCGAAGCGGCGATGCTCGGCCAGCCCGTTTCGATGCTGATCCCCGAGGTCGTCGGCTTCAAGATGACGGGCGAACTTGCCGAGGGTGTCACCGCGACCGACCTCGTGTTGACCGCCACCCAGATGCTGCGCGCCCGCGGCGTCGTGGGGCGGTTCGTGGAGTATTTCGGTTCGGGCCTCGCCTCGCTCAGCCTCGCCGACCGCGCGACGCTTGCCAACATGGCGCCCGAATACGGCGCCACCTGCGGTTTCTTCGGTATCGACCACAAGACGCTCGAATACCTCCGCCTCACCGGCCGAGCCGACGACCAGATCGCGCTGGTCGAAGCCTACGCCAAGGAACAGGGCCTGTGGATCGATCCCACCGCGGAGGATCCCGTGTTCACCGATACGCTCGAGCTCGATCTCGGCTCGGTGGTTCCCAGCCTTGCGGGACCGAAGCGCCCGCAGGACAAGGTGGTGCTTACCGAGGTCGACGAACTGTTCAATGGCCAGCTCAAGGAGATCTACGGCAAGTCGTCCCCCAAGCGTACGCCGGTAGCAGGCAAAGACCACGACATCGGCGACGGCGACGTGGTGATTGCGGCGATTACCAGCTGCACCAACACCTCGAATCCGGACGTACTGATCGCCGCGGGGCTCGTCGCCAAGAAGGCCAATGAGCGCGGCCTCAAGCCCAAGCCGTGGGTCAAGACCAGCCTCGCCCCAGGTTCGCAGGTCGTCACCGATTACCTTATCAAGGCCGGCTTGCAGAAGCACCTCGACGCCATCGGGTTCGACCTCGTGGGCTACGGCTGCACCACCTGCATCGGCAACTCCGGTCCCCTCGCGGAGCCGATCTCGGACGCGATCAACCAGAACGATCTCGTCGCCGCTAGCGTGCTCTCGGGCAACCGCAACTTCGAAGGCCGCGTCAGCCCTGACGTCCGCGCGAACTTCCTCGCCTCGCCGCCGTTGGTGGTAGCCTATGCGCTCAAGGGCACGGTGACGGAGGATCTGATCAACAGCCCGATCGGTATCGGCACCGATGGCGCGGACGTCTATCTCAAGGACATCTGGCCGACCAACGAAGAGATCTCCCAGCTTCGTATGAGCTCGATCAACCGCGAGATGTTCGTGTCGCGCTACGCCGATGTCTACAAGGGCGACAAGCACTGGCAGGCGATCGACGTCACCGGGTCGGACACCTACCAGTGGCGCGCCGGCAGCACCTACATCGCCAACCCGCCGTACTTCGAGGGGATGGAAATGACCCCCTCGCCGGTGACCGACATCATCGATGCGAAGCCGCTGGCGATCCTTGGAGATTCAGTCACCACCGATCACATTTCACCCGCCGGTTCGATCAAGGCCGATAGTCCGGCAGGCACCTTCCTGCAGGAGCACCAGGTCGCCAAGGCCGACTTCAACTCCTACGGCAGCCGCCGCGGCAACCACGAGGTGATGATGCGCGGCACTTTCGCCAACATCCGCATCAAGAACGAGATGGTCCCCGGAGTTGAGGGCGGGATGACCCGCTACAACGGGGAGACCATGGCGATCTACGACGCCGCGATGAAGCACAAGGCAGACGGCACGCCGCTGGTGATCCTGGCGGGCAAGGAATATGGCACCGGCTCCAGCCGCGATTGGGCAGCGAAGGGCACCAACCTGCTGGGCGTGCGCGCGGTGATCGTCGAGAGCTTCGAGCGCATCCACCGCTCGAACCTTGTCGGCATGGGCGTGCTGCCGCTGCAGTTCCGCGACGGCGAGAGTCGGAGCTCGCTCGGCCTGACGGGGGATGATGCCTTCACCATCACCGGGCTTGCCGACATCCAGCCGGGCCAGGACGTCGAGGTCCAGGTAACCAAGCCCGACGGCAGCAAGACCAGCTTCATCGCCAGGTGCCGGATCGATACCGCAAACGAGCTCGAATACTACTTCAACGGCGGCATCCTGCACTACGTTCTGCGCAAGTTGGCCGCCTAAGGCTCAGGCACGAAAAAGGGGCGGCTCCCTTGCGGGAAGCCGCCCCTCCGCTCGGCGGTCTGCTTCGAGGCTCAGTCCGCCTGCTTGGCCTTTTTCTTGCGCCGGGCGAATACCGCCGCGGCGGCCGCACCGAACAGGATGGTCATCGGCGGCGCCGGGACCGGCGTCCCGCTGCTCGTGCCATGCCAGCCGCTCGATCCGTGATGCCCGCCGCTCGATGAACTGGACGACGAGGTCGACGACGAGGTCGAGGTGCTGCTTGTCACGTTGCCCGAGGTTGACGTGCTGGTGGAGACATTGCCCGAGGTCGATGTCGACGAGGACACGTTGCCCGAGGAGCTCGACGACACATTGCCGGAGGTCGATGACGAACTCGTGCTCGTCACGTTGCCTGAACTCGATGTGCTGGTGCTAGTAATCCCACCGCTGGAGGTCGAGGTGGAGGTCGACCCGCCTGTCGTGGTAGAAGTGAAACCGCCGGTCGAGGTCGAGGTCGAGCCACCGCTGGTGCTGGTGCTGGACCCGCCGCTCGACGTCGAGGTCGAGCCACCGCTGGTGCTAGAGCCGCCCGTCGATGTCGAGGTCGAGCCCCCATTGTTCGAGTTGTCGATGTCTATGACGATGCCGCCCGATGAGCTCGAGCTGCCCGAGCTCGAACCGCTGGTGGTAGTCGAGGTACTGACGACGACACTGCCGCCGCCGCTCGATCCGCCGCCGAAGAAGCCGCCGAAGAACCCGCCGCCTACGCCGCCGAAGCCGCCGCTTCCGCCGATGACGGTGACGCCGCCGCCGCTGCCACCGGCGACCGGCGCCGGTGCGGGAAGGGCAATCGGCGCCATGGCGTATTGATAGACCGGCGGACAGGCCATCTCGGTTTCAGAGTAGATGCCGCCCGAGGTCGCGCCGTATGCGCCGATCTGCGCCGGGCCGGCCGGCACGCATTCGACTTCGCGCTTCACGATACGCCGCTTGTGCTGGATTGGGCGGGCCACTTGGCGTCGCACCACCGGGCGCTTCTTGACGTAGCGGACCGGCTGGACCTTGCTCGACTTCACCGATCGCAGCGAGGTGGCATTGGCCTGGGTCTCGGCGACATGGAGCGCGCCGCCAGTAAGGAGCGCAGTGCCCGCAGCGGTGGCGGACAGTTTTGCCAGGGCCATCTTGACCGACATAAGCTGAGCTCTCGTTTCCTCTCGGGCCGCCCGCCGGGTGAGTCCGGTGGATGCGCCCTGTCTGGCAAGGAAACGCCGCCGGATGCGCAACGGCAACGGAATTAACCAAGAATTACCGTCGCATGGGGCGATTTCGGGGTTCCGGGGTGCCCCGCGGCGAGGGGTTGTCCCATAACGGAACCGCTTCAGGCTCCCGATTAAGCCTTAACGCCTAACGGGACTTACTTCCCTTCGTCGAACAAGCCGGTCTGGCTCCCTGTCGGCGGGGTCATGCCGAGGTGAGTCCATCCCGCGTCGTTGAGGCACCGCCCGCGCGCGGTGCGCGCGACCAGTCCGAGCTGGATGAGATACGGCTCGACCACTTCCTCGATCGTGTCGCGCGGCTCGGCGAGGCCGGCGGCAAGCGTTTCCACCCCCACTGGCCCGCCCTTGTAGATCCCGGCGATCATTTTGAGGTAGCGGCGGTCCATCGCGTCGAGCCCGAGATTGTCAATCTCAAGCCGGGTGAGTGCTGCGTCGGCGACACCGGCCGTCACCGCGCCGTCGCCACCGACATGCGCGAAGTCGCGTACGCGGCGCAGCAGCCGCCCCGCCACCCGCGGCGTGCCGCGCGAACGGCGGGCGATCTCGCGCGCCCCGCCCGGGCCCAGCTCCAGCCCGAGCAGCCGGGCACCGCGCGTCACCACACGTTCGAGCTCGTCGACGGTGTAGAAGATCAGCCGCACCGGGATGCCGAAGCGATCGCGCAGGGGCGTGGTCAACAGGCCCTGCCGCGTGGTCGCGCCGATCAGGGTGAACGGCGGCAGGTCGATTCGCACGCTCCGCGCCGAGGGCCCTTCGCCGATGATCAGGTCGAGCGCACGGTCCTCCATCGCTGGATAGAGCACTTCCTCGACCACCGGATTGAGCCGGTGGATCTCGTCGATGAACAGCACATCGTTGGCTTCGAGATTGGTCAGCAGCGCCGCCAGATCGCCTGCCTTGCCGATCACCGGCCCGCTGGTGGCGCGGAATCCCACCCCCAGTTCGCGCGCGACGATTTGCGCCAGCGTGGTCTTGCCCAGCCCGGGCGGGCCGAAGAACAGCACGTGATCCATCGCCTCGCCGCGTCCGCGCGCGGCATCGACGAACACCCGCAGGTTCTCCCGCGCCGCCTCCTGCCCGACGAACTCGCCCAGGCTCTTCGGACGCAGCGCCGCGTCGGGATCGTCGGGGCGCCGCTCCGGCGCGGTGAGGCGGTCGTCGTCGATCAACGGCGCTTGGATCCGAACATCGCGTCGAGCCCGAACTTGCCCGAGCCGGCGGCGGCGAAGTGCAGCCCGAGAAACACTAGGATCAGCGCCGGCCACCACCCGCGGAAGGGCTCATTGAAGTGCACCATCAGCACCGCAACCACGAAGTTCGCCGCGATCACCAGGCCCGAGAGCCGCGTGAACAGCCCGAGAATCAGCAGCACGCCGCAGCCGAACTGCACCGCCACCGAGAGCGGCGCCATCACCGCCGGGGCAGGAAAGCCGAACTGGTCGAGGAACTTGACGAACTCCGCCATCCGCGCGGCGCTTGAGACGTTGTCCCAGGTTTCGTGTACGAGGAAGACGCCGGTGAGTGCACGCAAGGCGAACAAGGTAAGGTCGCTCCAGCGCGACAGGTGGTTTAGCATTAGAGCTTTCATGTGGTCCCCCTCCATTGACGCGCCACGCATAACGCCGTGGCAGACCCAATGAAGCGTCGGATCTTCCGGTATGCGGGATTCCTCGACGGATGGCTCACCCCGCCGCCCTCTTCAGCGCCACGCGGATCAAGTCGCCCTCGCCCGCACCTTCGCCAAGTTCATCGATCGCGCGAGCCACGGCCTGCGCCGCGATGGCGGGTTTGAAGCCGAGGTTCTGCAACGCGCTGAGGGCGTCGGCACTAGCCCCGCCCTTCGGCAGCGCGGCGGCAGCGCCGGGAGCGGTCGGCAGCGCACCGGCCTTGTCCTTGAGCTCATTGACGATGCGGCTCGCCAGCTTCGGCCCCACCCCTTGCGCCCGCGCCACCGTGGGAGCATCCTGGGCGGCGCAAGCGCGTTGGAGATCTTCGGTCGAGAGCGCGGAGAGGATCGCCAGGCCGACTTTGCTGCCCACGCCCTGCACCTGGGTCAGCAGGCGAAACCAGTCGCGTTCGCCCGCGGTGGCGAAGCCGAGCAGGCGCATGTCGTTCTCGGAAACCTGCAGGTCGGTGAAGACGGTGCAACCCTCACCCGTTTCGCCGAGCGCCGACAGCGTGCGCGCCGAACAATGGACGAGATAGCCCACGCCCGCGACGTCGATCACCGCCCAGTCGGCACCGGTCTCGTCGAGCAGGCCCTTCAGCTTGGCAATCATGCTTTGTTCCTGCCCGAGCCTTGCGCGTTTGGCCAGCGCCGCGCCCGACTCGTCCACCGCGCCGGTATTGTAGGACTTGGCACACCTGGCACACTGTTCAGGGCAAGAAATTTCACCCTCGCATAGCTCGCCAGAATTCGGGTCGGGGAATGGGCGATCTGCAGCATCCAGCCGTGTTGGCAGAATGCAGGCGTGTAGGAAAATTTTCGCCCGCCCTAGCAATGCGTTTCGCGTGGGCGCTCGACACACACCGCGCTTTCAGCAAAGTGGGGCCCATGAGCTGGAACACTTTCGGCCGCGCGCTGCGGATGACCACCTGGGGCGAAAGCCACGGGCCGGCCCTGGGCGCGATCGTCGATGGGTGCCCCCCGGGTCTGACTTTGTCCGAAGCCGACATCCAGCCGTTCCTCGACGCGCGGCGGCCGGGGCAGAACAAGTTCACCACCCAGCGGCAGGAGCCCGACGCGGTGCGCGTTCTCTCGGGAACGTTCGAAGGCAAGACCACGGGCACTCCGATCAGCCTGATGATCGAGAACGTCGATCAGCGATCGAAGGATTACTCCGAGGTCGCCAAGGCGTACCGCCCCGGCCACGCCGACTACGCTTACGACGCCAAGTACGGCTTCCGCGACTACCGCGGCGGCGGGCGCAGCTCGGCGCGCGAGACCGCGGCGCGGGTAGCGGCGGGCGCGGTCGCGCGGCTGGTGATCCCGGAAGTGCGGATCGAGGCCTATGTGGTCGAGATCGGCGGCGACGCCATCGACCGCGCGGCGTTCGACTTCGATGAAGCCGGCAACAACCCGTTCTGGTCCCCCGACGCCGCAGCCGCCGAGCGCTGGGCCCAGGCGGTGGACGAGGCGCGGCTGAAGGGGTCCTCGCTCGGCGCCGTGGTCGAATGCGTCGCGCACGGAGTTCCCGCCGGCTGGGGCGCGCCGATCTACGCCAAGCTCGACGCCGACCTCGCCGCAGCGATGATGGGGATCAACGCGGTCAAGGCCGTCGAGATCGGCGACGGCTTCGCCGCTGCGCGCCTGACTGGCGAGGCGAACGCCGACTCCATGCGGCCCGGAAACGACGGCCCCCGTTTCGAGGCCAATCATGCGGGCGGCATCGCCGGCGGCATCTCGACCAGCCAGCCGGTGGTGGTGCGCGTGGCGTTCAAGCCGACCAGCTCGATCCTCACCCCGGTCGAAACGATCGACCGCGAGGGCAACGCCACCGAGATCCGCACCAAGGGCCGCCACGACCCCTGCGTCGGCATTCGCGGAACGCCCGTCGTCGCCGCGATGATGGCGCTGGTACTCGCCGACCACAAGCTGCTGCACCGAGCGCAGTGCGGGTAGCCACCGTCAGGCCGAATTAACGGAAACGGGCTCTTTACGCGGCCCCTGCGGCATGCGAACCAAGGCCACATAAACAGGCGGGTCGTCCTACTTCTTATCTGAGGGGACGGGAGATGAAGCTAGCCATCCTGGGCGCCGTCGCGGCGTGCGCCGTCGCGGCTCCTGCCAGCGCCGATGTCGTCAGCGACTGGGCCGAGTTGCAGACCATTGCAGACCGGGCCGAATCCGATCCCATGGCCCCTTTCGACCCGGCCAAGATTTCCGCTTATGGCCGGCTTACGCTGGCGATGTTCGAAGCGGCCAATGCGGCCGACCCCCGTTACCGCTCTTACCTCGGCATCGAGCGCGCCCCGCGAGGCGCATCGGTGGACGCGGCCGTCGCGAGCGCGGCGCATGCTGTACTGACGAATCTCTACGCAGGGCAGAAGAAGTCGCTCGACGACGCGCTCACGCTCGCGCTCGGCAATGTTCCCGAAGGCAAGGCCAAGGCCGATGGAGTCGCGCTGGGCAAGAGGGCCGCCGAGGAAGCGCTCAAACGCGGCGGGTGGGACGACAAGGCCAGGCTGTCGTATTACCGCCCGACCGGCCCCGCCGGACGCTGGGCTCCGAGCAACGTGCCCTTCCCCGCCGAGATGTCGGCCGGTCGGCCGTGGTTCCTCACCAGCCTGACCCAGTTCCGGATCGCCGAGCCGCCGCCGCTCGCCAGCGGGGCGTGGGCCGCGTCCTTCAACGAGGTGAAAAAGATCGGCGCGCGCGAGAGCAAGGCGCGCACTCCCGCCGAAACCATTAAGGCGCGCTTCTGGGCGTTCTATGAACTCGACCCCGTGCTGCGCCAGATCGCCAGCCAGCCCGGCCGTAGCGTAGTGCGCAACGCGCGCATGTACGCGCAGTGGGCGATGGCCGCCGACGACATGGATTTCGTCATGGCGGAAGGGAAGCTGCACCACATGTTCTGGCGGCCGATCAACGCGATCCGCACCGCCGACAGCGACGGCAACGACGCGACCGAGGCGGAACCGGGTTGGGTGCCACTGCTGAACACCCCGAACCAGCCCGAGTACCCGTGCGGCCACTGCATGTTCGCGAACCTGACTGCGACCGTGCTGGCGGCGGAAGGGCCCCCGCCGCCAGGAGGATACGCCTTCACCACCGAACGGATGCCGGGCGTCCGCATCACCGTCCCCGACCTCGCGACTTATGCGCGCGAGGTGTCCTATTCCCGGATTCTCGCAGGGGTCCACTTCCGCATGACCAACGATATCAGCGACGACCTCGGACGAAGGCTGGCCTTGCACGCGATGGAGAGGTTCGCGCCGCCGCTGTAGTGCACAGGGGCAGCCCACTTTCCGAAAAGTGCGCGCCACTGATTAAAAATTTCGATGTTCGCAATCGCAACAATGATCTTTGCTGCGAAGCGGTAAACCCTATCTCCGCCTCGGAATTCAACCGCATCCGAACTGGAGATCGACAACAATGGGTATCATCGGCAGCAACCTGAAGCCGTTCACCGCCACCGCGTTCAAGGCTGGCGAGAAGTTCTACGACGTTAGCGAGCAGGACGTGCTCGGCAAGTGGGCGGTGTTCTTTTTCTACCCGGCCGACTTCACTTTCGTCTGCCCGACCGAACTGGAAGACCTCGGCGAGCACTACGCCCAGTTGCAGAAGCTCGGGGTGGAAGTGTTCGCTGTGTCGACCGACACCCACTTCAGCCATAAGGCGTGGGCGGACAGCTCGGAGCGGATCGGCAAGCTGACCTTCCCGTTCCTCGGCGACCAGAACCACGCGCTGTCGAACAACTTCGGCGTCCTGCGCGAAGGCCAGGGACTTGCCGACCGGGCGACGTTCGTGGTCGACCCCGACGGCGTGATTCAGTTGGTCGAGATCACCAGCGAAGGCGTCGGCCGCAATGCCAACGAACTGGTCCGCAAGATCCGCGCCGCGCAGTACGTGCGCGAGAACCCCGGACAGGTCTGCCCGGCCGCGTGGGAACAGGGTGAAGAGACCCTCGCCCCAAGCCTGGACCTTGTCGGCAAGCTCTAACGAGTACCCGGGGCGCCCTCCCCCCTCAAGCAAGGCGCCCCGGCAAGAGCCCGAGTTCGAACTCGGGTCGCTGGAAGGCCCGGGGCGATCCCTCGAAACGCGCCCCGGGCCTTTTGCCTTCAGGAATAAACAGGATTCGCAAGACCATGCTCGACGCCGCGATGCAGACCCAGCTCAAGAGCTACCTCGCCAACTTGCGCGAGCCGATCGATCTCGTCGCATCGCTGGGTGACGACGCCAAATCGGCGCAGACGCGCGAGCTGATCGGCGAGATCGCGGAACTGCACGAGATGGTCAGCGCCAGCTTCGACGGCGACGATGCGCGCAAGCCGAGCTTCATCATCCGCCGCGCGAACGATCCCGCCAAGTGGGTGCGCTTCGCCGGCCTGCCGATGGGGCACGAGTTCACTTCGCTCGTGCTAGCGCTGCTGTGGGCCGGCGGGCATCCGCCCAAGGTCGCGCCCGAACTGCTCGAACAAGCGCGGGAGCTAGAGGGCGACTATGCGTTCGAGATGTACTTCTCGCTGTCGTGCCACAATTGCCCGGACGTGGTGCAAGCGCTCACGCTGATGGCATTCGAGAACCCGCGCGTGACCGCCACCCTGATCGAAGGCGGGACGTTCCAGGCCGAGGTGGAGGAACGAGGCGTGATGGCGGTGCCGGCTACCTTCCTGAACGGCGAGCCGTTCTGGAACGGCAAGCTGGAGCTGGCCGAGGTCCTCGACAAGCTGGATACGGGCGCGAGCGACAAGCTCGCCGCGACGCTTTCCGCCAAGCCGCCGTTCGAGGTACTGGTGATCGGGGGCGGCCCGGCCGGGGTCGCCTCGGCGATCTACACGGCGCGCAAAGGTTTCACGACCGGCATCGCCGCCGAGCGTTTCGGCGGGCAGCTCAACGACACCCTCGGCATCGAAAACCTGCCCGGCACCGTCTACACCCAAGGGCCCAGGCTCGCGGGCGAGCTCAAGGGCCAGGTCGACGCCAACGCGATCGACCTCGTGAATTTGGCCGAGGCGGAACGGCTGGTGCCCGCACGGCAGGCGGGCGGCCTCCACACGGTCCACTTCGCCGGCGGCGGCACGCTCGTGACGCGTAGCCTGATCCTCGCCACCGGCGCGCGCTGGCGCTCGCTCGGGGTGCCGGGAGAGGCCGAGTATCGCAACAAGGGCGTCGCCTACTGCCCCCACTGCGACGGGCCCTTGTTCAAGGGCAAGCGTATCGCGGTGGTGGGCGGCGGCAACTCGGGAGTCGAGGCGGCGATCGACCTCGCCAAGATCGTCGATCACGTCACCCTGATCGAATTCGACACCAAGCTGCGGGCCGATGCGGTGCTCCAGTCCAAGCTCCGCAGCCTCGGCAACGTCGACGTCGTGACCGGCGCCCAGACCACCCAGGTTCTCGGAGCCGGGGGGAAAGTGACCGGGCTGGTGTGGAAGGATCGCGCGACATGCGTTGAGCGGACGATCGATCTCGCCGGCGTGTTCGTTCAGATCGGCCTGGTGCCCAATACCGAGTGGCTGAAAGACAGCGGTCTCGAGCTGTCGCCCTTCGGCGAGATCGTCACCGACGAAGAAGGGCGCACCAGCATCCCTGGCGTGTTCGCTGCGGGCGACGCGACCACCGTTCCCTACAAGCAGATCGTCGTCGCGATGGGAGAGGGCTCGAAGGCGGCGCTGGCGGCGTTCGACTACCTCATCCGGAACGAGCCGGTCGCCCAGGCCGCTTGAGCGTCCATTTATCGTCTGCATCGCTCAATAAGTCCCAATTAATCGATTGGACGATTGATCCGGCAAGGGGCATCGTCTTGCCACAAACGGGGCGCAGCAGCGCCTCGAGAGCAAGAGGAGAGCCTGACCATGGACGCCAAAACCGGATCGATCGGCAACGGAGGCGGCCCCGACAGCAATGGGGGCTGCCCGTTCGACTCCAGCGTGCGTAGCCTGCTCGGCCGCACCAACCGCGATTGGTGGCCGCAGGCTCTCGCGGTCGACATCCTCGCCCCCAATGGCCCGTCGAATCCGATGGGCGACGACTACGACTACGCCGAGGCGTTCAACGCTCTCGACTACAACGCGCTGAAGCAGGACCTCACCGCGCTGATGACCGACAGCCAGCCGTGGTGGCCGGCAGACTACGGTCATTACGGCCCGTTCTTTATCCGCATGGCCTGGCACGCGGCGGGCACCTATCGCACCGGCGACGGCCGCGGCGGCGCCAATAGCGGCCAGCAGCGCTTCGCCCCGCTCGATTCGTGGCCCGACAACGGCAACCTCGACAAGGCGCGGCGCCTGCTGTGGCCGATCAAGCAGAAGTACGGCCGCCACATCTCGTGGGCTGACCTGTTCATTCTCGCCGGCAATGTCGCGATCGAGTCGATGGGCGGCCCGGTGTTCGGCTTCGGCGGCGGCCGCGCCGACGTGTTCGAGCCGGAGAAGGACATCTACTGGGGCGAGGAAGACAAGTGGGTCAACGAAGGCGTCGAGACTCGCCTGCGCCCCGAGGAAGGCTACCACGAGCTCGACGGACCCCTGGCGGCGATCCAGATGGGCCTGATCTACGTCAATCCAGAAGGCCCGGGCGGCAACCCGGATCCCCTCCAGTCCGCGCGCGACATCAAGGTGACTTTCGAGCGCATGGCGATGAACCACGAAGAGACTGTCGCGCTCACCGCCGGCGGGCATACTTTCGGCAAGGCGCACGGCAACGGCGACGCCTCGCTGCTCGGCGCAGCCCCGGCGGGCGGCGATCTCGCCGCGTTGGGCTTCGGCTGGGTCTCGAGCCACGAGAGCGGCGGTATCGGCGAGCACACCGTGACCAGCGGCATCGAAGGATCGTGGGTCAACACGCCCACCGAGTGGAGCGAGAACTACTTCCGCCTGTTGCTCGACTACGAATACGAGCTCGTCCGTAGCCCGGCGGGCGCACAGCAGTGGCAGCCGATCAATCAGCGCGAAGAGGACATGGCGCCGGCCGCCTGGGATCCCAACATCAAGGTCCCGACGATGATGACCACCGCCGACATGGCGCTGCGAGAGGACCCCGAGCTGCGCGCGATCAGCGAGAAGTTCCGCAACGACCACGAGGCGTTCAAGGACGCCTTCGCGCGCGCGTGGTTCAAGCTGACCCACCGCGACATGGGCCCCAAGGTCCGTTACCTCGGCCCGGAAGTCCCGTCCGAGGACTTGATCTGGCAGGACCCGGTTCCGGCCGGCACTACGCCGTCCGACGCCGACGTTCAGGCCGTGAAGGCCAAGATCCGCGACAGCGGGCTGACCGTCAGCCAGTTGATCAAGACGGCCTGGGCCTCGGCCTCGACGTACCGCAAGTCGGACCACCGCGGCGGCGCCAACGGCGCGCGCGTCGCGCTCGAGCCGCAGAGGACCTGGGACGTCAACGAGCCCGAGATGCTCGCCAAGGTGATCGATACGCTCAACGGACTGCGCGGCTCGATGAGCCTCGCCGATGCGATCGTGCTCGGCGGCGTGGTGGGCCTCGAGAAGGCGATCGCCGACGCCGGGTTCAACGTGCCAGTGCCGTTCACCGGCGGGCGCGGCGACGCCACGCAGGAGGAGACCGACGTCGACAGCTTCAAGGTGCTTGAACCCGAAGCGGATGCGTTCCGGAACTACCAGCCCAAACGGCTGCGGGTGCTGACCGAGGAGATGATGCTCGACCGCGCCAGCCTGCTCGGCCTGTCCTCGCCCGAGATGGTGGTGCTGGTCGGCGGCTTGCGGGTGCTCGGCGCCAACCACGGCGAGCGCGGCCACGGCCACCTCACCAAGCGTTCGGGTCAACTCACCAACGACTTCTTCGTCAACCTGCTCGACATGACCAATGTCTGGAAGGCGGTCGAAGGGAGCGACGACCAGGAGTTCATCGCCACCGACCGCACCGGCGGCGGCGAGACCTGGCGAGCAACCCGCGCAGACCTCATCTTCGGCTCGAACTCGGAACTGCGCGCGGTGGCGGAGGTCTATGCCGAGAAGGGCCACGAGGAGAAGTTCGTGAAGGACTTCGTCAAGGCGTGGACCAAGGTGATGGACGCCGACCGCTTCGACATCCGCTGCGCGAAATACCACAAGGCGGCCTGACCCCCTTTTCAGGGTTCGCCTTGCACGGGGCCCCCGGCGTCGACGCGATGCCGGGGGCCTTTCGCTATCGGCCAACCGCATCCGTGCGCCGCGCGGTGCTGCAATCGAGTCGAACCGGTTCGGCCGCCATTGCGGGCCTGCGCAGTCGGCCGCATCCTTGCCGAGGACGATCGCAGGGATGGGGTGAGCGACCGAGTGCGCGGCAAGATGCCACTGCTGGCGGCGATCGCATTGTTCGCGGGGCCTGCGCCGGCGCAAGATGTCGTGGCCGAACCCGCGCCCTCGGTCGCTATACCCTGCCCCACTGAACCGGCCCCGGTCGTGATGCCGACCACCGGTGTGCCTTTCACCCTGCCTCCGGACGACGAAGCGGCGGCGCCCCACTGCGCTGTTCCGCTGCCACCTCCCCCCGTGCGCCCGCCCGCGCCCAGCCTGTTCCGCATGATCGCCCTGCCCTTCGGGAACGGCGCGCCGACGCAGAAGTGGCACAGTGCCCGCGAGGACGCGATCAGCGAGCCGGGCCCGTGGGACGAGCTTCTGGCCCAGGCCGGAAAAATACCCGGGACCGACCCCGTCGCCATGGTAAACCAGTGGGTGAACTGGCACGTCAGCTATCGCGACGACCCTGCCGGGGACGAATGGGCCCCCGCGTCGGCAACCCTCAGGCGCGGTTTCGGCGACTGCGAGGACTTTGCGCTCGCCAAAATGGGCCTGCTGCTCGCGCTGGGCGTCCCGTCGGACGACATGTACCTGGTGGTACTGCGCGACCAGCGCCAGAACGATCATGCGGTGCTGGCGGTGAAGCGCGACGGCGCGATGTTCGTCCTCGACAACCGCACCGACAAGATGCTCCCGGCCGAGGCCATCGCCGACTACACGCCCGTGCTCAGTTTCTCGGGCGCCTTTGCCTGGACGTACGGCCTGCGGGCCGGCTGACCGGTCAGCTTTTGCGCTTCAATACCAGGTAGAGCGCACCATCGCCCCCGTGGCGACGGTGAGCCTTGCGAACCGCCGCGACATCGCCGCCGTGCGGACCCGCCGCGAGCCAGTCGAGCAGCTTGGCCCGGATCGCGCCGCGTGCCGTGCCGCGATCGGCGGCATCGACCGGGCGCGACTTGCCGGCGATTATCAGCACGACCCGCGCGCCCATCGCCTTGGCCTGGCCGAGACCGGAATCGAGCCGGGCATGCGCCTGGTCGAGGGTGTGGCCGTGAAGATCGAGAGTGAAATCTGGCTCGACCGAGCCGGCCCGGAAGCGGCGATCCCAGTGAGAGTCGAGGCCCGGAGGGTTAGGCCGCTCGGGCGTCGCGGCTTTCGCCGGACGGGGCGGGCCTCGCGTAGATGCTGCCGCGACCGGCGGAGCCGCTGCGACCGGTTTGCCGGTGGTGACGGATGGGAGCGGCTTCTTCGCCGCGACGATCCGGAGAGGCTTCACGGTCGCCGCGACCTGCGCCCAAGCGGCCGCCTCCTCGGCGCTCAACCCGCGCGGCGGCTTCACCTGACGCCGAGGCGCTCGAGCGTCCCTTTGGGCAAGAGGACGAGAGCGTTCCCCCGCGCGCTCATGCCCCCTGCGATCGTCCGCGCATCGTCGCCCGCGCCCCAGAACGTGTCGAATCGGTTCGCGCCCTTGATCGCCCCGCCGGTATCCTGCGCGATCCACAGGCCGTCGGCCTCGGGTCGGTCCATGTCGAGCCACACCGGCGCTCCGAGCGGAACGTAGGCGGGGTCCGCAGCGACCGAGCTTTCGCGACGCACCGGCACGTTGAGCGCGCCGAGCGGCCCGTCTCCGGTCAGCTCCTTGAAGAACACCCAGCTCTTGTTCTCGTTCATCAGCGCCCGGCCCGCCTCGGGATTGGCGCGCAGCCAGGCCATGATGCCCTGCATCGAGGTGGGATAGCCGGTGTCGCCGCCAATCAGCCCGCGCTCGCGCATCACCGCCCCGATGCCGAGATACTCGCGCCCGTTCTGGCCCGCGTAACCGATGCGCATGACCTCGCCGTTCGGCGCGCGCAGGCGGCCGGAGCCCTGGATCTGGAGGAAGAAGAACTCGATCGGGTCGGCGGCCCAGGCAATCTCCAGCCCGCGGCCGGCGAGGGCCCCTGCCTCTATCTCTGCTCGCTCGTGATAGAGCACGAACTTGCCCGAGGCATCGCGGCGGCCGAGCGGCGGGCGCCCCGTGCGCTCGGCCTCGGGGATCTCGTCCGGCCAGCCACGCTCCAGGTCGGAGGGAAGCGCGTAGACCGGGACGTCGAAGCCGGGCAGGCGCACGCGGCTGCCGGCGATCTCGGGCTCGTAGTAGCCCGTGGCGAAAGCTGAGCCCTCGCCCACCCGAACGGTTTCGAAGTAGCGCTCGAAAAATGCCGACGGCTCGCCAGTCCATCCGCCCGCCGCGGTGCAGGCAGGCGCCCACTGCGAGCCCGTGGTCAGTCCGCTGGCATCGGCGCGGGCGAGCAGCCGGGGACAGCTTTCACGGAAACTCGCCAGCGCCGCGGCTGCGTCCGAGCGGCCGACCGGAAGCGAGGAGAACGCGGGCCCCGCGCGCAAACCGGCCGCCAGGGCGGTGGTGGGAACGGGCGGCGGTGACGACGGCGGCATCGGTTGCGCTCTAGGTGGCAGCGGCGTGGCAGGCGGGACTTCGCCCTGGGGGATCACCCGGCAGCCGGCGAGCGCAACCGACAGCAGCGCCATCGCAAGCTTGGTGCGCATGTCCCCTCCTCCGCTAACGATTGAGCTGGATCAGGCCTCGTCGGTTTCGTCGAGCAGCCAATGCGGATCCACCTCGCGCACGTCGCGCTTGAAGGTCCACAAGTCCCGCGCCTCGACCGCGTCGTCGAGCGAACCAGCGACCACCGTGCCGTCCTTGTCGCGGGTCACCGCCGCGATATCGGCAACGAAGCGCACACGCACTCGGGCAGTCTTGCCGACCAACTCGGCCATGTCGATGGTCGCGTCCTCGATCCGGACGAGGCGGTTCTCCAGCGTCTCGCCCGCGGCTTCGCGCGCCGTGATGGCGGCGTCGAACCCGGCGTAGACGTCGCCGTCGCAGAGCTCCTTGAGAGTTTCGCGGTCGCCCTGCCAGAAGGCCTCGAGGATCATCGCGTAGGCGCTCTTGGCGCCCTCGACGAAGCCGGAGATATCGAACCGCTTGTCCACCGCAGCGATCTCTCGCACCCCGCGTTCGACGGCTGGCAGCGCACCTTCGAGCGCAGGCGGCCGAACCGGCTGCGCCGAGCGGAGCTGCGGCTGGGCCGCGGGCGCGCTGTCGCCGGCGTCGAAGCGGGTCGGCACGGGCTCTTCCTCGTGCTCCGCACGCCGCCCCAGCACCGAATAGAGCCGCAGGCCCAGGAAGGCTGCGATCATGGCTAGGATGACGATCTGGAGTATCACCGGTTCTGTCCGTTTTCCGCTATGGCCCGCTTGCGCTGTCACCGCTGCCAGGCGTTGTTCAATCGTGCCCTACATAGTTACGAATTACAAACGAACAACGCATGAACCGGGCAATCGGGTGCGCCGTTGCGGCATACCGTAGAGGGTGCTAGGCGCGCCCGCGTTTCACGCGCGGCAAAGCTCCGCGCCAACCAGCAGGATACCCGAATATCATGGCCGACGAAGGCGACGTGCTCACCGACCTCAACCTCGACAACGCCGCCACCGGAAACGGTGCCGACAACCAGCCCGTGGCCGGCATCATCTCGCAATACGTCAAGGATCTCTCGGTCGAGAACCCGAACGCGCCGGCGTGCTTCCAGTGGCAGAGCCCGCCCAACATCGACCTGCAGTTCAACATCGGCGCGGAACAGGTGAGCGACGAGGTCCACGAGGTCGAGCTTAAGGTGAAGGTCACCGCCAAGACCGACGAGGGCGACCTCTATCTCGTCGAACTCGCCTATGCCGGCCTCGTCGGCATCCGCAACCTGCCCGACGAGCACACCCACGCGTTCCTGTTCGCCGAAGCCCCGCGGCTCCTGTTCCCGTTCGCCCGCCGGGTGATCGCCGACGCCACGCGGGACCTCGGCTTCCAGCCCATGATGATCGACCCGATCGACTTCAATGGGCTCTATGTGCAGCAGCTCCAGCGCAAGGCAGAAGAGCAGGCGGCAACGGGCGGCGACGCACCGCCGCCGGCCGGCCAGGCCTGATCGGCCAATCCCGGGGGGCGGGATGAGCAATCTCGTCCGCAATGTCGGAACGATCGGCGCGCTGACCGCGGTCAGCCGCGTCTTCGGTTTCGTACGCGACATGCTGTTGAGCCGCGTGCTCGGTGCGGGGATGGCGGCCGACGCCTGGCAGCTCGCCTTCACGCTGCCCAACACCTTCCGCCGGCTGTTCGCTGAAGGCGCGTTCAGCGTGGCGTTCGTGCCGATGTATTCGAAGAAGCTGCACGGCGCCGAAAGTCCGGAGGAAGGCTCAGCCTCGGCCGACGAGTTCGCCGGTGACGTGTTGTCGGTTTTCGTCTGGGTCTTGTTGGTCTTCAGTGCGGTCTGCATGATCGCGATGCCGGGCATCGTGTGGCTGCTGGCGCGCGAGTACTCGGAAATACCGGGTAAATTCGAACTGGCTGTCCTGCTCAGCCGGGTAACATTCCCCTACTTGGCGCTCGTCAGCCTGGTGGCGATGCTGTCGGGACTGCTCAACGCCCGTAGCCGGTTCGCGCCGGGCGCCTTCGCCCCGGTGTTCCTCAACCTGGTCATGATTGGCGGGATAATGGTCGGGTGGTACTGGCGCGGGCCCGAGGGCGACGACGCGGTGGTCGCCTGGGCGCTGGCGGTCGCGCTGTGCCTCGCGGGCGTCGTCCAGCTCGGCTTCATGTTCTTGTGCACCCGGCGCGCCGGGGTGCGCTTGCAGGTCAATCGCCCGCGCTTCTCGCCGGAGGTGAAACGGCTGGGGCTTCTTATCCTGCCGGCCACGTTCGGCGCCGGAATCTACCAGATCAGCCAGCTGGTCGACACCTTCTTCGCCACCAGCCTGCCGCAGGGGTCGCTGACCCTGCTCAAGCTCGCCGACCGCCTCAACCAGATGCCGCTCGGCATCTTCGGCATCGCGCTCGGCACGGCGATCCTGCCGATGCTCGCGCGGCATATCCAGACCGGCGACGCTGCCGAGGCGCAGCGCCTGCAGGGGAACGCTGTCGAGGTGGGTACCCTGCTCACCCTGCCGGCGGCGGTCGCACTCGCGATCTGCGCGCCGGCGTTCGTCACCGCCTTCTTCGTAGGCGGCAAGATGACCCTCGCCGACGGCGCCATCATGGCGGATATCGTCGTCGCGCTGGTGTGCGGCTTGCCGGCCTACGTCCTGGTAAAGGTGTTTCAGCCGGCGTTCTTCAGCCGCGAAGACACCCGCACCCCGGTGTGGACCGCGGCAGCGGCGCTGACGGTAAACGTCGCGCTTAATTTCTGGGTCGTGCCGCGCTACGGCATCGTCGGCCTCGCCGCCGCGACGGCGGTGACTGCCACGCTCAACGTCGTCCTGCTCTATTGCATCCTGCACCTGCGCGGATGGTTCCACTTTTCGGCCCGCCTGGCCGGCCGCGTAGCGCGCCAGGCCATTGCGACCGCGGTGATGGGCGGGTTCCTCTACTGGCTCATGCCCCTGCTGGCCGACCGCTTCGGCGGCAGCGTGTTAGAGCGCGCGTGGTCGCTGCTGGCGCTGGTCCTCGGCGGATTGGCGGTGTTCTTCGCGGTCGCCTACCTCATCGGGGCGCTCGACAAGGACCTCGTGGCCCAGCTACGGCGCCGGCGCCCGGCCCCGAGCAAGCAAGCGCCGGTCGACCTGGCGGAGTAATCATGCGCGTCGTTTCCGGCATCCAGCCCACGGGCAACCTGCACCTCGGCAATTACCTCGGGGCGATCCGCAACTGGGTGCGGATGCAGGACGCGATGGAGACGGCCAATCGCTCTCAAGCGGCCGAAGGCGGTAGCGCGTCGGAAAATCAGTGCCTGTTCTTCCTCGCCGACCTTCACGCGATCTCGCAGCCTCATTCTCCCGACGAACTCAAGCGTGCGACGCTCGAGATGGCCGCCGCGCTGGTGGCCTGCGGCATCGACCCTGCCCGCTCGGTGCTCTTCAACCAGGCGCAGGTTCCCGCGCATGCCGAATTGCAGTGGCTGCTTTCGGGCACAGCGCGGATGGGCTGGCTCAATCGCATGACGCAGTGGAAGGACAAGGCAGGCAAGAACCGCGAAGGCCAATCCGCTGCGCTGTTCACCTACCCGGTCCTCCAGGCCGCCGACGTGCTGCTCTACCAGACTACCCACGTGCCGGTTGGCGAGGACCAGAAGCAGCACCTCGAGCTCGCCCGCGACATCGCGCAGAAGTTCAACAACGATTTCGGCGCGGGCGAGGAGATTTTCACCCTGCCCGAGCCGATCGTGCCGCCGGAGGCTGCCCGCATCATGAGCCTGCGCGACGGCAGCGCCAAGATGAGCAAGTCCGATCCGAGCGACATGAGCCGGATCAACCTGATCGACGACGCCGACCTCGTAATGCAGAAAATCAGGAAGGCGAAGACCGACGCCGAGCCGCTCCCGAGCGAGCCGGCCGGCCTCGAAGCGCGCCCGGAAGCGCTCAATCTTGTGACCGTCTATGCCGCGCTGACGGGCGAGAGTGCGGCGGACGTTCTGGCGCGTTTCGGCGGCCAGGGGTTCGGAGCCTTCAAGCCGGCGCTGGGGGAATTGCTGGTCGAAACCTTGCGGCCCATTTCCGCGCGCTTTCGCGAGCTTCTCGCCGACCGCGAGGCGCTCGATGCGATCCTCGCTCGCGGTGCCGCCCGCGCCCGCGAAATCGGCGCGCCGACGCTCGACAGGACCTATAGCGCGCTGGGTCTCGTCCGCTGACTGGTATAACTTTTGCTAACCGCGCCATTCAAACTCGGTTCACCGCGAATCCTTTACACCCCGCCGCATAGGTGACAGCTTGTGCCCGCTTTCTGAGGGTGCCGAGCATCGTCCCTCCATCACAGAAGGGTTTCGCACGATGTCCATTCAGACCAATTGGGGTCGCACGCTCAAGCTCGTCGCCGCGCCGCTGGCGCTAGGCGCGCTCGCGGCTTGTGCCACCCCATTCAACGCGGACGTTCAGCGCTTCCAGAGCGCATTGCCGGCACCGCAGGGCCAGACTTTCACCGTTGTGGCCGACGATCCGGCGCTCGCCGGCGGCCTCGAGTTCCGCCAGTACGCGACCTACGTCGCCGACCGAATGGCCTCGCTCGGCTACCGCCCGGTCAACAGCACCGACGGCGCCGACATGATCGTCCGGTTCGACTACGGAATCGACAAGGGCCGTCAGCGCGTCCGCGAGACGGGCTTCCGCGATCCGTTCTACGATCCTTGGTTCGGCTACAGCCGGCTCGGGTACAGCCGCTTCGGGTACGGCCGGGGCTTTTACGGCCCTCGTTACGGCCGCGGTTTCTACGGCGCCCGCCCGTGGAGCTACGGCTTCTACGATCCGTTCTTCGACAACGGCATCGACATCCAGACGGTTTACACCAGTGGGATCGAGCTGAAGATCGACAACCGCGGCGGCCAGCGCCTGTTCGAGGGCAAGGCCGAGGCGCTGTCGACCTCGAACCGCCTGCAGTATCTCGTGCCCAACCTGGTCGAAGCGATGTTCACCGACTTCCCGGGCCGTTCAGGCGAGACCGTTCGCATCTCGGTCGCGCCGGAGAAGCAGCCGGTCCAGCGCCGCTAGGCGCTGCTTCCGGAGGGAACACGGCGGGCGGGTGCGCAGCGATGCGCCCCGCCCGTTTCAATTCAGCGGCCAAGCGGCCCGCTCGCGAAATTCCCGCGGTCGATCTCGTAGACCACGTGGCGCACAGGCGCGCCCTTGTACTCGCCATCCTCGACCATGTCGGTCAGCCGTCCACCGATCGCTTCGAGCGCCTTGCGCGAGCGACCGTTCGTTTCACCGATGCGGAACAGTACACGCGGATAATCGAACAGTGCATGCGCCAGCATCAAGCGCTTCATTGCAGGGTTGAGACCGGTCCCCCAGCACTCACGGGCGAGGAAAGTCCAGCCGATCTCGATGTCCTCGGGCGAGATCGGGCAAGCGCGGAACTGCGAGCTGCCGACGATCTTTCCATCGTCCTTACGGATGGCCACCAGCGCCCCACCCTCGGCCAGCGCCTCGTCGAAGAACGCGCGGAAGACCGCCTCCTGCCAGCGGTCGTGCGCCGGGTGAACTTCCCACACCAGCGGGTCCGAGGCGACGGCAAAAAGCGCCGGCCAGTCCTCTGGCCGCAGCGGGCGCAGCAGCAGCCGCTCACCTTCGAGGACCGGCTGGCGGTCCAAGGTCAGCCCGCGACCTCGCGCAGCGCGTCGACGAACTTGTCGATGTTGCCCCCCGTCAGGCCGGCGACGTTGATACGGCCGGAACCCGCCATGTAGATACCGTGATCCTCGCGCAGGGCGGCGATCTGCTCTTTCGACAACGCGAGCACCGAGAACAGCCCGTGCTGCGCGCCCACCGGGGCGAGGTCGACCGTGCCGATGCGGCCCGCCGCCGCCAGCCGCTCGCGGACCTGGCGGATTCGGGTGCGCATCGTGTCGAGCTCGTCCTGCCACTGCGCGGTAAGCGCCTTGTCCGCCAGTACCAAGCGCACCGCCGCCGCGCCGTGGTCCGGCGGCATCGACCAGTTCGCTCGCGCGAGCGCTGCCGCATTGGAGACGATCGCCGGCAGCTGGCCGGCTTCGTTCGCCACGATGTAAAATGCGCCGACCCGGTCCCGATAAAGGCCGAAGTTCTTGTCGCAGCTATAAGCGACCAGCGCCTCCGGCACCGCGGCGAGCACCGTCCGCAGGCCCGCGGCATCTTCCTCCATGCCCGCGCCAAGGCCCTGGTAGGCCAGGTCGATGATCGGCAGCGCCTTGCTTGCGGCGAAGGCGGCGGCGATCCGCGCCCAGTCGCTGGCGTCGTAGTCGATGCCGGTGGGGTTGTGACAGCAGCCATGCAGCAGCACGGCGTCGCCTTCCTCCGCTCCCTCGATGGCCGCCAGGACTGCATCGATATCGGCGGTGCCGTCCACGCAAGCATGCTGGAAGGGCACTGTCTCAAGGCCGAGATCGGCCAGGATCTGCGCATGGTTGGGCCAGCTTGGCATGCCGAGGTGCACGCGAGTCACACCCGCAGCCTTGCCGATTGCCGTCGCCAGGCGGACCGCGCCGGTGCCGCCGGGCGTCTGCAACCCCTCGATCCTCCCGCCCATAGTGGGGTCCTCCGCCCCGAACACATAGGGCAGCAAAGCCTCGACGAAGGCCATATCGCCCTCCGGCCCGAGATAGGCCTTGGAATCCTGATCGCGCACCAGCAGCATTTCGGCCGCCTTGATCGCGCCGAATACCGGCGTGTCGCCCTGTCCGGTGCGATAAACGCCGACGCCGAGGTCGATCTTGTCGGCGCGCGGGTCGGCCTTGTGGAGCTTGATCAGCGCGAGCAGCGCGTCGGGGGCTTGCGGGGCGAGGCGTTCGAGCATGGCGCGGCTCGTTTACCGCAAGCGAAAGGGGCCGCAACAGCTAAGCCGTCGCAGCCCCCGGGAAGGTGACCCTATAATAAGTTTAGTGGGTCAAAACGGCAGCCAGCGCTGCTTCTTGGAAAACTTCATATAGCCCGCGTTAACCCCGAGCCGCAGGCCGGCACCGACACGGATCGGGATCAGCACGACGTTGCCCTTGCGCATGTAAGAGGCATTGAGGCCGCCGATTGCATATGCGGCCGCCTCCCCGGCGGGAAAGCGCTCGAACAGCTCTTCGCTGTCGTAGAGGTTGTAAACCAGCACGAACGTGTTGCCGGCGTTGGCGCCGGCGTCGAACCCGACCGAGGGGCCGGTCCAATAGACGGGCTTCTGCCCTTCGACCTTGTGATAGAGCGTGCCCGAGCCGTAGCGCGCGCCGACGACGAACGCCCCACCCGCCTCGCGGCCGACGATGTAGGCATTGGGCTCACCCTGCTTGGCGAGCAGGTCTTCGATCATCCGCGCGACGCCTTCCGCGCCTTTGCCGAACACCCCCTCCGCGGCGCCGATCAGGTCGTCCTTCTTGTATGTGTCGCCCTGTGCAGCCGCGACTGCCGGATCGGCCGCAGCCTGGGTCGCGGCGGTCGACGGGTCGGCGCTGGTGACAACCGGGTCGGTCCACTCGGGCGCGACTTCGGCCGGGGCGCCCGGCGGCGGGGTTTGCGAGTAGGTGGTCGAGTTCTCGTACGGCGCCGGCTCACCCGGCGTCTCGGCCGGTTGGGCGAGGTCGGCATCGATGCCCGAATTGGGATCGATCGTCTCGATCTGCGCCGCCGCCGGCGCGGCGAGAAATGCGGCAGCGCCCAGCGCGGCAATCCAGCCGCGGCGCGACAAGCCAGTCAACAAACTCATGATTTCCCTCCGTTCCCGACCCCGGGATGCGTCCAGGCGTCAGGAGACTCCTTCGCCGGTGAAGCGGCAATGAATGCGCGGCGAGCCGAGTCTGATTTGCGGTGAAACGAGTCGGCCATTTCTCGCGCGCCCGGGCCTTGCCGCTCCCATGACCCCTCGCTATAGGGCCCGCTCGCCGCTGCGATCCGGAGACGTGGGTGAGTGGCTGAAACCAACGGTTTGCTAAACCGTCGTACTGGTAAATCCGGTACCGAGGGTTCGAATCCCTCCGTCTCCGCCAGCATTCGATCGCCTTCGCGCTGACCTCCGCCGCTAGGATCAGCCTGCCCCCAGCCGGCACGTATTTGGCTCACATTTGTTACCTCACTGGGAGGCCGCGAAGCGCCCTTAACGTATGTAACTGCGTTGCTGACAAAGTCGGATATCTGCCGATGATAACATCGTTTTCTTCGTTGGTGGGAACCCTGATCCTCAATCTCGAGCGCTATGTCCGTCTCTCGGCCGACGATCGCCGGGCACTGAACCAGTTGAAGGCCGCCCCGCTCTGCGAGGCGAAGGCTCGCGGAGACATCGTGCGCGAAGGGCAGGATCCTACCGTGGTGCGGCTGATCGTGTCTGGATGGGCGTGCCGCTACAAGGACCTGCCGGACGGCCGCCGGCAGATCGTGGGATTCTTCATTCCGGGCGATTTCTGCGACCTAAACGTCTACATCCTGCAGCACATGGACCATTCGATCGGCGCCATAACGCCGGTGAAATACCTCGCCATTCCTCCGGATTTGATGGAAGAGCTCACTCATGCCCGGCCTCGCGTAGCGCAGGCGCTGCTGTGGCATCACCTCGTCGAATCCTCCGTCCAGCGCGAATGGCTGCTCAACATCGGTCAGCGCAGCGCTCTCGAGCGGCTGGCCCACTTGTTCGTCGAACTGTTTTACCGCCTTCGTGCAGTCGGGCTTGCGCGTGACAACACAATCGATTTCCCCCTCACCCAGAACGACCTAGCTGAGGCTACAGGGGTCACCTCGGTTCATCTCAACCGCACCCTGCAGGAATTGCGGCGACAGGGGTTGATCGAGTTGCGCGCCAAGCGGCTCAAGATTTTCGACCTCGATGAGTTATCGAGGCTGTCGATGTTCAACGCGAACTATCTGCACCTCGACCACGAAGGGCGGCAACTGGACGCCAATGGCTGACGGTCGCGCCTCAAAGGCAAGCCTGCTTCCGGAAACAGGCCTGTCCCTGAGGGAAAGCGAAGGACGCTTTCGCGAATTCGCCGACAACAGTCAGGATGCGCTGTGGATCATCGACGCCGAGACACGCCGGCTCGAATATCTAAGCCCTGCGTTCGAACGAATCTGGGGCATCGCCCCCCATGAAGTGATGGACGACCTCTCCCGCTGGGCGGAGTTCATACATCCCGACGACCGGGCGCTCGCCGTGCAAGCGCTCCCGCGAGTGTTGGCCGGCGAACCCTGTGTCGCCGACTACCGCATCATCCGGCCGGATCGATCGGTCCGCTGGATTCGCGATACCGGCTTTCCCATCCGCGAGAACGGCGAGGTGAAGCGCGCGGGCGGCATCGCCCAGGATGTAACCGACCTCAGACGGGCAGAGACCTCCCTGCGCGAGAGCGAGGAGCGGCTCGCTCTTGCGCTCGACGTCGGGCAACTTGCGAGCTGGGACTGGGACCTGCGCAGCGGCGTGCTAACGTGGAACGATCTTCAGAACGGGACCGAATGCGACCAAGAGGGCGAAGGCACCTCAACCTTCGAAGCCTGGCTGGCCCGCGTCCACCCCGCCGATCGCGCCGGCACCGTCGCTGCAATTGAAGCGGCCCGCGATGCCAGAGAGCCCTACGTACAGACCTTCCGGATCCTACATCCGGATGGGGCCATACGCTGGTGCTCGGCCCGAGGGCGATTCTTCTATGACGACGACGGCGAGCCGTGCCGGATGATCGGCGTCATGGAGGACTCGACCCAGTGGCACGAATCCGACGCCGCCTTGCGCGAGAGCGAAGAGCGCATGCGCCTGATAGTCGAGAATGCCGAGGACTACGCGATTTTCACGACCGACGTCGACGGGATGGTCACCGACTGGCGCGAGGGGGCCCAGAACGTCTTCGGCTACTCCGCGCAGGAGATGGTCGGGCAGAGCTGCCATATCCTGTTCACGCCGGAGGACCGCGCGGCAAAGCAGCCAGAGCGGGAGCGCGCGACCGCCGCTGAGCACGGGAAGGCGGGCGACGTGCGCTGGCACGTCCGCAAAGGCGGGGCGCGGGTGTTCATCGACGGCGTATCGACTGCGCTGCGCAACCCCGATGGCAAGCTCATCGGCTTCCTCAAGATCGGCCAGGACGTCACTGAGCAGCATGCGGCGGGCCAGCGGCAGGAACTGCTCCTTGCCGAACTCCAGCACCGCGTGCGGAACATTCTTGGGATGATCCGCTCGATGGTGCGTTTCACCGCGCACGGGCACGAAGATATCGACGAATTCTCCGCGCACCTCGTGGGCCGGCTCGACGCGCTGGCGCGCACACAAGTGCTGCTGACCCGCGAACCCGGCGCCAGAGTCGATCTCGAGGGCCTCGTGTGGGATGAGCTGGAATCCCAGCTGATCGACGAACGGCGCATGCAGGTCGGCGGGCCAGCCGTGGGCCTGTCACCCAAGGCAGCCGAAGTGCTGACTCTCGCGCTTCACGAACTGGCGACAAATTCGCTCAAGTATGGGGCACTGTCCAATCAGGACGGCCGACTTTCGGTCACTTGGGACACCACGACGCGCAACGGACAGCAGTGGGTCGAACTCGTTTGGAACGAACGCTGCATTCGGCTGACGCCACGACCGATCACCGCGGGCTTTGGAACCGAATTGATCGAGGAGCGTGTTCCCTATGAACTTAACGGTGAGGCAAGTCTTCGGATAGAGGGCGAAAGCGTGTTGGCAAAGATCGGCTTCCCCCTTCTCGAAGGCGCCAGCATCCTGGAGACCACTCCCGCACGGGATCACGTGTCATGATCTCACCGCACCTCCAGGGCCGGACGATCCTGCTGGTGGAAGACGAATACTTCCAGGCGCGCGACATAAAGGATGCGCTCGAACGCCGGGGGGCAACGGTGGTAGGCCCCACCGGGCGGGCGGAGGATGTTCCGGAGCTTCTCGAAGGGGGGACCATCGACGCCGCTTTGCTCGACATCAACCTCGGCGCGGGGCCGGACTTCGCGACGGCCGACTATCTTCGCCAAGAGGGAGTGCCGTTCGCATTCCTTACCGGTTATGACGAAGGATCTATCCCCTCGGGCCTTGGGCGGGTCCCGCGACTGCAAAAACCGGCCAACGAAAGGATGCTGGTCACCTTGCTCGCGGAGTTGCTCGATGGCGGCCCCGCCGAGAGTGGCGCTCGCACCCAGGGCCCCAGTGGTTTGGCTTAGAGCTCACCCCGGAGCGCCCGGAAGCCGCGATATCCCGGCTGGTCGATGGAAAGCTTGGCGAAGGTTGTCAGGATCAGGTGCCGCGTGACGTCGCTCTCGCGCATGGCGTCACCAGCCCGAATTGTATTTACCAGTTGCGCATTGAGGTCTTCGATGCGGCCCGTCTCCCCCAGCAACTCGGCGAGCCTCGCGAGTTCCTCGTCCGCGTAGGAAGGTCCGAGTTCGAGTTCGCGCTGCGAGATACCCAATGCGTTGGCCGCGACCTTCTGCGGGAAGCCCGGGGCAAGCCCTGCATCTAGTGCCTTCCTCGCCTCGGCGACGAGCAGGCCGGCGGGGGGATCATCCTGCACCCAGCGCCTCCTTCCAGGCAGGGTGATCGGGCGCGAGCATGCGCATTAGGTCGAATTCGGTCTCCGAGGCCCGACGCGCGATGACCGCACCTTCGAGCGAGCGAGCGCCATCCATGAAAGCCTTCGCGGCCCCTGCGCACATGACGCCCCAATTCATGGTCTGGAACACCTCCCATGCGTGCAGCTCTGCCAAGTCGACCGGCGCGCCGCCGGCCGCCGCGTAGCCCTCGAGAAGGTCCTCGCGGCTGCCGAAGCCGCCGACCGGCAGCTCGGGCCGTTGGAAGCGCCAGCTCGGCACGCAGATCCATGCCAGGTCGTAGGCGGGAGGCCCGACATGGGCGAGTTCCCAGTCGAGCACGGCGCGAATGCCCTCCGGACCGACCATCAGGTTGCCGTTGCGGAAGTCGCCATGCAGCAGCGTCCGCCCGCGCTCCTCCGGAAGGTTGTCGTGCAGCCACCGCAGCGCGAATTCGAACACCGGGCGATCCTGGCCCGTCTCGCGATGCCGCGCCTCAAGCGCATTCAATTCATCGCGCGCTCCGCGCGAGGGCAAGCCGAGGTCCTCATGACCCGTGGAAGCGTGAAGGCGCGCGAGAATCTCGCCGCAGCGACGCGCCATTCCGGTGCGCGCCTCTGCGAGTTCGGGCAGCTTCAACACCCTACCGCCGACAGTCTCTCCGTCGAGCCGCGCCATTGCGTAGCCGTCTCCGGCGGGCGATCCTTCAGGCAACTCGAAGGCGATCGCGGGAACCGGGATTCCGGCCCGCTCGGCGAGCCGCACGAGTGCGGCCTCCGCCGCCACGCTAGGCAAGCCCTGGCTGGCGCGCATGCGGCCCGGCGGCTGGCGGCGCAGGACGAGCCGAAGCGCGTCGCCATCTTCGACCTTCAGATCGAAGCGCCACATCTCCTTGCTCGCGCCGCCCCCCAGGCGGGCAAGTCCGTCGACCGCTGTAGCCGCCAACCCGGAATCGCGTGCGGACTGGAGCAAGGCTACCGCGAGAGCCTCGACATCGACCGGCGCGCTTCCAGCGCTTCCCAAGGCGGCGACAGGCGGCGATGCGTCGGCAGGCATGCAGCGACCCTTGCCTAAAAGCGGCACCCGGTCCACCCACCGCGCAGGGAGAAAGCCGAATGGACTTCACGATTCCGCGCGAGATCGAGGAATACTACGCCCAACTGGCGACCTTCATCGAGGCCGAGATCGAGCCGCTGGTAGCAAAGGATGACAACGTTCGGTTTTTCGATCACCGGCGAGAGCATTCTCGCACGGACTGGGACAAGGGCGGCCTGCCTCGCCGCGATTGGGAGGACCTTCTGCGACAGTCGCGCAAGATCGCGGACAAGGCAGGTCACTGGCGTTTCTCCGCCCCCAAGAAATACGGCGGCCAGGAAGGGTCGAATTTGGCGATGGCGGTGATCCGCGATCGCTTTGCTGCCCGCGGTCTTGGCCTCCACAACGACCTTCAGAACGAACACTCGATCGTCGGCAACTTCCCGTTTGTGGCGATGTTCGAGACGTTCGGGACCGAGGAGCAGAAGCACGAGTACATCCTGGGAGGGTTCGAGGGCCGTCGCCGCGTCGCCTTCGGCCTGACCGAGCCGCACCATGGCAGCGATGCGACCTGGATGGAGACCCGCGCGGTTCGCGAGACGCGCGACGGGATCGACGGCTGGCGGATCGATGGCGAGAAGATGTGGATCACCGGCATGCACGTCGCCACGCACTGCGCAACGTTTGCGCGGACGAGCGGGGAGCCGGGAGACGCGCGTGGGATAACCTGCTTCCTGGTGCCCAATCCGACACCCGGCCTCGAGATCGAGGAATGGATGTGGACGTTCAACATGCCCACCGACCATCCTCGGCTTTCGTTCAACAATGTCTGGGTGCCAGAAAGCGCTATCCTGGGCGCCGAGGGACGCGGGCTCTCGCTCGCGCAGAGCTTCGTCCACCAGAACCGGATCCGCCAGGCCGCCAGCAGCCTGGGCGCGGCCAGCTACTGCGTCGAAGAAAGCGTGCGATACGCGCGGGAGCGCAAGCCCTTCGGGGAAGAACTCGCGCGCAATCAGGCAATCCAGTTCCCGTTGGTGGAGCTTGCCACCCAGTGCGAGATGCTGCGGCTGCTGATCTACAAGACCGCCTGGGAAATGGACAACATGCCGCACGAGGACATCGAACGGACGATCTCCGACAAGGTCAGCATGTGCAATTACTGGGCGAACCGGCTGGTGTGCCAGGCGGCCGACCGGGCGATGCAGGTGCATGGCGGCATCGGCTACTCACGGCACAAGCCGTTCGAACACATCTACCGCCACCACCGCCGCTACCGCATCACCGAGGGGGCCGAGGAGATCCAGATGCGCAAGGTCGGCGCGTACCTGTTCGGCTATCTCGGCCCCAAGCGGGGAATGTACGGCTAGACCACCCCGAACGCGAGCATGGCATCGGCAACCTTCTTGAAACCGCCGATGTTGGCGCCTTTGACGTAGTCGATATAACCGCCGCCTTGGTCGCCGTAGCGCTGGCAGGTCGAATGGATGCCCAGCATGATGTCCTTGAGCATTTGCTGGAGCTCATCTTCCTTCCACGCGCGGCGTTCGGAATTTTGGCTCATTTCGAGGCCCGACACAGCGACGCCGCCCGCGTTCGAGGCCTTGCCGGGCGCATAAAGCAACTTCGCGGCCTTGAAGACATGCACCCCCTCGAGGTCGGTGGGCATATTTGCACCCTCGCTCACGGCGACGCAGCCGTTCGCAACCAGGGTGCGCGCGTCTTCGCCGAGCAGTTCGTTCTGGGTGGCGCAGGGAAGCGCGACGTCGCACTTCACCGCCCACGGGGTCTTGCCCGCATGGAATGTCGCGCCCTTGAACGCCTCGCAATATTCCTCGATTCGCCCGCGGCGGTGAGTCTTGTGAGTCTTCACCCAGTCGATCTTCTCCTGCGAGAACCCGTCTGGATCATGGACGAAACCGCCTGAATCGGAGAGCGTCAGCACCTTGCCACCCAGTTGCACGATTTTCTCTGCCGCGTGAGTGGCGACATTGCCCGAACCGGAGATGACCGCCGTCTTGCCGGTCAGGTCCTGGCCGCGGGTCGCCAGCATATTGGCCAGAAAGTAGACTGCGCCATAGCCGGTGGCTTCGGTGCGGATGAGGGAACCGCCCCATTCGAGCCCCTTGCCCGTCAGCACCCCAGTAAAGTGGTTCGTGATGCGTTTGTACTGGCCGAACATGTAGCCGATCTCGCGCCCGCCGACACCGATGTCGCCGGCCGGCACGTCCACGTCCGCGCCAATATGCCGGTACAGCTCGGTCATGAAGCTTTGGCAGAAGCGCATGATCTCGCGCACGCTCTTGCCCTTGGGGTTGAAGTTCGAGCCGCCTTTGCCCCCACCCATCGGTAGCCCGGTGAGCGCGTTCTTGAAGGTCTGCTCGAAAGCCAGGAACTTGAGCACGCTCTCGTTCACGCTCGGGTGGAAGCGGATGCCGCCCTTGTAGGGGCCGATGGAATTGTTGTTCTGCACCCGCCAGCCGCGCTGGACGCGGATATTACCCGCGTCGTCCTCCCAACAGACGCGGAAGCTGACCACGCGGTCGGGCTCGGCAATGCGGCGAAGGATCTGGGCCTGGTGGTATTCCTCCTTGTCCTGCATGAAGTCGAAAATGTCTTCGGCGACTTCCTGTACCGCCTGGACGAACTCCGGCTGATGCGGATTGCGGCGCTTCACGCCTTCCATGAATTGCACAAAGTCAACGTGATCCGAAACGGCCATGGTTATCCCCCCTGCTTGGCGCGACTCGACCCTGCTTTTCTTGTGCGGGCAATGACATACCAAAATCGGCCGGTCCGCAAGCGAAGTGCAGTTGTATAAATAGGGCCCTTGCCCTGTGCGCGGGCATGGCGCAGATTCCGGCCGCCTCTTCGGAGTCGCTGTTTGAGAGGGGAAACGGTGCACTTCACTTTATTTCGCATGGCTGCCGCATTGGCGGCTGCGCTCGGAGCGCACGGTGCGCTTGCCGAGCCCGGATCGCCGCTGGCCGGCGAGCGCTTCGCGATCGGCGATGCCGGGGCCGTGTGCGAAGCGCAAGGCGTTCGGCTGGGCGCCGTGCGCAGCTCGATTTACGACCGCAAGTGGGCGCTGATATGCCGCGACGTGACGCGCCCGGTCGGCACCGCCTACAGCTGGCGCGGCGCCGGAGACGCTCTCGACCGGGTTGCCCGCGACCGCAGCGTGGCGCTCGCCTGTGGCGAGGCCCAGGTAGCCGCCGGCGGAACGGCCGGCGCGACCGTGCGCACTTGCCGCGAAGGCAGCAGCGGCCTCGAATGGCTGAGCTACCAGGTCGCCTCGGGCGGTCGGACCACAGTTGTCGAAGGCCTCGCGGCGTTCGACAGCGCGCTGCGCCTGGCGCTCGCGAGCATCGCGGAGGACCGCGTGGTCCCCGGCCAGGTCGAAATCGTCACTACCGGGGGAGCGGGGTCGCTGGCACTGGCGCGCGCGAGCCTCGGCGAAACATCGCTGCTGATCGGACAGGGCTATCGCCAAAACAACGCGGGAAACTTTTCCGGCGCGGAGGAATACTTCCGCCCCGACCTCTTGGCTGCAAGCGCACCCCAGGACCCGGCTGCCGCCGCGACGGCGCGGCACGAAGTGCTGGTCAACCGGGCACTGCAGTTATCCAATCTCGGGCGCTACCAAGAGGCCGCTCGCGTATTCGAAAATGCGCGGGCGATGGAGCTGCGCGACCCGATCCAGTCGCGACTGCTGCGCAACTTTGAGGCGATTGACGCGATCAACCGCGGCGACATGGCCGCCGCGCGTGAGATTTTCGCACGAGCGGTCCCCGAACTCGTCGACCCCGTGGCAACGGGGGACGGCTCGGCAATGATCGACCCTGCGCTGTCCAATGGCCTTAACTCGGGCATTGCAGCCGGTTTGACCGACGCGGTTTCCCAAGACACACGGCTCACGACGGTCGAGCGTGCCGCGATCATCGATGCCCAGGCCCGCCAGTTGGCGGCCACAGCCGACCGCCTCGAAGGCAAGCCAGGCGATGCACTGGCGACCCTCACCGACGCCCGCCAGCGCATCGCGTCGATCCGCGAAGGGCGAGTAATCTCAGCCGCACGATTGGAAGCGCAACTCATGAGTGAGATGGCGCTGTCTCACGAGGCGCTGGGCCAGGATGCGCAGGCCGAGGGGCTGTTGCGCGAAGCGCTCGCGCTCACCGAGTTGCGCTATCCCGAAACCGCCTCGGTCAGTGCCGCGAAGGCGCGACTCGCGGCCTTCCTGGCGCGACATGGACAGGCCGCGCAGGCGATGGATTTCTACAAGGCGATTGTCGCCGAGACCGCCCAAGACCGTGCCGCGCTCATCGGGCTCGAAAACCAGCTAGTGCCCTATTTCGACATGCTCGCGGCAAGCGTTCCGCAGCAGCCGGAGCTGGTGTCGGACCTGTTTGCGGCTGCGCAACTGATCGAGCGACCGGGCGCGGCGCAGACTCTTGCACAGCTTTCGCGCAGACTGGAGGCGGGCGACGGCGAGGCTTCCGATTTGTTCCGCCGCGAAACGGCGGTGCGGCGGGAGATCAACCGGATCGATCTCACCCGCGCGCAATACACTGCGCCCGGTGCCGAGCAGCCTGATCCCGCGGCGCTGGCCGAGCTTGACGCTCGCCGCACGCGGCTCGAGCAGAGCCAGGTCGAACTGCTGGACAAGCTGTCTGCCTATCCTGCCTATCGTTCGCAGGCGCGCGAGAACATGACGGCAGACGAGCTACGGTCTATTCTGAGCGCGGACGAGGCCTACCTACAGCTCGTAAAGGTCGGCGGCTCGATGTATTCGGTCTATCTCTCTCCGACTAAGGCAACCGGATGGAAGGTGGGCGCCAGCGCAGCGGAAGTGGCCGGGCTCGTAAATCGCTTGCGGGACAGCATTTCGGTAACCTTGGGCGGGGTCAACGCGACGTTCCCCTTCGACATCGACACCGCCCGCGCGTTGTTCAATGACCTGATGAGCCCGATTGCGGGCGACCTTGCCGGCGTGAAGCATCTCGTCTTCGAACCGGACGGGGCGCTCATGGAACTGCCGGTCAACTTGCTGGTCGCGGGCCAGGGGGGTGTCGACGCGTACAATCGGCGGGTAGACGAAGGCGGGGACGAGTACGACTTCCGGGGCGTAGATTGGCTCGGCCGGGATCGGGCCATAAGCACGTCACTTTCGCCCGCGAGCTTCCGCGATGCGCGCAAGGCACCATCGTCGAAGGCGGCGTCGCTCTACCTGGGGCTGGGACAGAACCAGCCGGTCGGCCCGATAACCCAGGCCTCGCTTGTGCGGAGTGCGAGTACCGGGGACGAGTTGGGCTGCGAAATTCCCCTAGCGGCATGGAACCGGCCAATCTCCAAAGAGGAGCTCGTCACCGCGAGCCGCGAACTGGGGGAAAGCAGCTCCGAGCTGATAACGGGGTCGGCGTTCACCGACACGGCCATCGAAGGGCGCGGCGATCTCGACGGATTCCGCATCGTCCATTTCGCAACCCACGGCATCGTCACCGCGCCGCGTCCCTCGTGCCCGATCCGGCCAGCTTTGCTGACGTCATTCGGCGGCCCCGGTTCGGACGGCCTGCTCCAGTTCGGCGACATCTTCGACCTCGAGCTCGATGCCGATCTGGTCATCCTTTCGGCCTGTAATACCGCCAGCCTGGCAGGGCTCGAGGCCACGCAAGCCGCCGGTGTCGAGGGCGGCGGCGGCCAAGCGCTCGACGGGCTCGTTCGCGCCTTCATCGGGGCCGGTGGACGGCAGGTGATCGCCAGCCACTGGCCGGCGCCCGACGAGTTCGATGCTACGAAGCGACTGTTCCAGAGCATGTTCGATGCCGCGCCGGGCGCCGCAGTTGGCGACGCGCTGCTGGCGGCACAGGCCCAACTGATGGACGATCCCCGCACCTCCCACCCATTCTACTGGTCCGGTTTCGCGCTCATCGGCGACGGCGAGCGCCCGCTTTTTCACGCGAACTGAGCGAGGCGTAGTGAGCGGTAGCTTCGCCGGAGGCCTGCTGCGGCGCGGCTGGCGGAACGTCCGCGAGGCCGGCACCCGGCGGCTGGTGCTGACCGGAGTCCTCATCGTCATCGCCCTGACTTTGGCTCGATTCGGGTGGGGCCTGACCCCGGACAGCGAGCTACCGGTGGTCAGCCCGGCCGAGAGGGCGATGTACGATTTCCGCAGTTACCTCGTCGCCGACAGTCGCCGGGTGGGGCAGGACCCGCGGGTGGTGTTGGTGGTTTACGACGACCAGACGCTCGCCCAGCTTCGCAAACGTTCTCCCCTCGACCGCGGCCTGTTGGCGCAAGCGCTCCGCAACCTCGACGCGATGGGCGCGAGAGCGATCGGGATCGATATCCTGTTCGACCAGCCTCAAGACGAAGACGACGAACTGATCTCGGCGCTGCGTGCCATGAAGACCCCGGTCGCGGTCGGCTATGCCGACGTTGCGACCAACGAGGGGAGTATCGAGTACGAGCAGGAGCAATATCTCAGGTCGTTCCTTGCCAGGCTCGAAGGCAGCAACGCGCATCCTGGAAGCGTGCGGTTGAGCGACCAGTTCGGCGTGACGAGGCTATGGCCCGAGACACATCCCGGCCTTCCTCCGGTGCTGGGGCGCAAGATGCTAGAGCTCGCGGGAGAGGGCGGCCGCACCTTGACCGGATATGTCGGTTCGGTGACTTATCGCTTGCCCGTCAGCGACGAGCTCCCGGTGTTTTCTTCGCTGCCGATCCAGACGTTCACCGATCCCGCGCTCGCCGAAGCGCTCGCCCCGGCGGTCGCCGGTAAGTATGTCCTCATAGGGGGCGATATCGTCGATACCGACCGCGTTCCCACACCTATGAGCGAATGGTCGGGTGATGAGCCCCCGCCGGGTCTGCAGGTCCACGCGGAAATGATCTCGCAGATGCTCGACGGAAAAGCGCCGAATAAGCCGCTGCCCGTGACCTTATGGGCGTTTGCCTTCCTTTTCGTGTTGATGGCGGTCCTCACGGGCCTGCTCGAATGGGGTAGCTGGCGCATCTATGTGCTTCTGGCCGCGCAGTTCGGCGTGATGATCGGCGCGCCGTTTGCGATGCAGTTCAACAACGTGGACACTTATGGCCTGCCGGCAGTGGGCTGGGTGTTCGGATGGATTCTCGCGTTCACCGCCGTCACCTCGGCGGCGCGGACTGCTGGCGCGGTCCAGCGCAATTTCGCCCAGGGTGCCCTTGGCAAATACCTGCCGCAGGAGATGGCACGCGAGATCATCGAGCATCCCGAGCTGCTCAAGCTGCATGGCGAGAAGAGCCAGATTTACGTGCTATTCTCGGACCTCGAGGGGTTCACCAAGATGAGCCACGCGCTCCAGCCCGAACAGGTCGCACGGCTGGTCAATCGTTACCTGTCGATGCTGAGCAAGGTCGTGCTGGATCACGGCGGCGTTCTGGACAAGTTCGTCGGCGATGCGGTGGTGGCGTTCTGGGGCGCCCCGATCGCGCGCGCGGACGACGCTGAACGGGCCGCCCGGGCGTGCTACGCGCTGTGGCAGGCGGGCGAGGCCTTTCGCGCCGAGGTCGCCAAGATGGACCCTTCGCTGCCACCCATTGGCCGAACCCGCGTGGGGCTGCATTTCGGCGATGCCGTGGTGGGCAATTTCGGGGGCGAGAACCGAATTCAGTACACTGCGCTCGGGGACAGCATGAACACGGCGGCGCGGCTTGAAGCGGCCAACAAGAACCTGGAAACGCAGCTCCTTGTCAGCCGTGAGGTCGTCGAGCGTAGCGGTCTCGATTGGTGGCGGCCGATGGGGCGGATCGTTCTCCGGGGCCGCAAGCAGCCGGTCGATGTTTTCGACATCGCGCCCGAATGGACTCCGGAAGAGAGATCGGCCCTGGGGCACGCGCTGTCGCTTGGCGAGACTCACCCCGATGCGGCCGCGGGGAAAATAAATGACCTCGCCAAGCGCTATAACGCTGACAATGCATTGCTGAATTTGCTACTAAGGACTCAACAACTGAATGAGGAGGGGGCCTATGTCGTTTCGTAAAATCCGGCTCGGCGCCTTTACAGCCGCGCTGTTGGCTGCCGCTATCCCGGTGGCTCATGCTCAGGCTGGCGTCGTAGTGGCGGTAAGCGGACCGTCTGCGAAGACTTACCCGGTGGGCCGAAAGATTGGTGCGACAGACAAGATCGTCCTTCAGGCGGGCGACACTCTCAGCGTTCTCGATGAGAAAGGCACCCGTGTATTGCGCGGTGCAGGCACATACACCCTTTCGACCAAGGCTAACGCCGACCGCAGCGGCGCTTTCGCGCTGCTAACTCGCCAGCGCTCCGCCCAGCGCATGCGCACGGGGGCTGTACGGGACATCGGCGGGGCGGCGATTTCCCGCCCCAACTTGTGGTACGTCGATGTGCGGCAGTCGGGCACGATGTGTCTCGCCGATCCTTCCGAAGTGCGTCTCTGGCGCCCCGTCACCGGCGGCGAGCAGATGTACGCGATCGGGCTCGGCGGCACGAAGGGGACAAGCAGAGCCAGTTTCGGCGACGGCGACATGCTGACGGTGTGGGACCTCAGCCAGGCCCCGATCACGGACGGCTCGACATATGTCATCGCCGGCGGCGACGGAAAGCCGAACGAAGTCACCTTCCGCGTGCTCGATCCGGTGCCCGAAACAGCCGAGGCGCTCGCTTCCAAGCTCATTGAATTGGGCTGCACTGCCCAGTTGGAGGTGCTCTCTTCGGCGATGGCAGACGCCGACGGTTAATCGCCGGAGCTAGAAACGGGTCGCACCCGGGGGCAACGACCCCTTCGAAGCATATTTGAGTTCGGCGAGGCCAGGCCCGCAAAGGGAGGCCCGCGCCGACAGGTGAGGAGTGAGGGATGGGGCCTGCGTCAAAAGAACGTGCGGTATCGCGGCGTTGGCTTCGCGCTTGCCTCGCGCTGGGCTCGGCGCTCACGCTCACGCCCATCGCTGCGCACGCTCAAGTCGCCCCGCCCAGCCGCGACGACTTGCAAGTGGGCCGCGAGGATACCGCGCCCGTACAACGATTGCGGGTCGAGGACGGCATCGAGCGAGGTCCCTGCCCCCTTTCCGATCAAGCTTTCTCCGCCGCCAGGGTCACTTTCTCCGCCGTCGAGTTCACCGGCCTTCCGGGCATTCCCGCGAGCGAGCTCGAGCCAATCTGGCGCCCCCTGACCGGCCAGGACCTGCCCATCGCCTCCCTCTGCGACGTGCGCGACCGCGCGGCGACGCTGCTACGCGCTCGCGGTTTCCTCGCCGCCGTGCAGATTCCGCCGCAACGGATCGAAAAGGGCGGGATCGTGCGGATGGACGTGCTTGCAGCCAAGCTGGTCGAGTTGGAGGTTCGCGGCGACGCTGGCGGTGCCGAGCGGCTGATCGCCGAGCACCTCGAGCCGATGACCGGCGAGACCTGGTTCAACACCCGCGAAGCCGAGCGCAATCTCCTGCTTCTCCACGACCTTCCTGGCTACGACGCGCGGCTGACGCTTCGTTCCGCCCAGCGCAATCCAGGTGAGGTCATCGGAGACATCCAGGTCACCAGGGTGCCAGTGGAGCTGGTCGTTGGCGCGCAAAACCTCGGCGCCAAATCGACCGGCCGGGAGGGCATCTTCGCGCAAGTCGCATTCAACGGCCTGCTCGGCATGGGCGACCGGACCACGGCGAGCATTTACAATACCATCGACTGGGAAGAGCAGCGGATCATCAGCTTCAGCCACGAACTGGCGCTCGGCGCGAATGGGCTGCGGCTCGGCGGCAGCGCCCTGTTCGGCCATAGCGAGCCAGATCTCGCGGGCGGCGGGTTCGAGACGGACACGTTCGCGGCCGAAATTCACTTGCGCGCGGTTCTGGAACGCGGCCTGGCACGCTCGATCTACGCCACCGGCGGCCTCGAGTTCGTCGACCAGGAACTGACCTTCGGCGCCGTGCCGCTCAGCGACGACAAGCTGCGGGTGGCCTTCGCCCGGCTCGATCACGGGATGACCGATGCCGGCAGCGTGGGGGGCCGCACAGGGTTCTCGGCGGCCGAGCCAAGATGGCGGGCATCCAATTCGGTCGAACTGCGCAAGGGCCTCGGCTTCCTCGGCGCGAGCAGCGACTGTTCGCCGATTTCAAACTGCCTGCCTCCCAACGTGCCGATCAGCAATGTGCTCGCGGATCCGCAGGCGTTCGTGGTACGCTATGAAGGGCAATGGGAATTCCGTCCCGCACCGCGAGTGACCTTGGCGCTCGCTCCCTTGGCGCAATGGTCCGACAACCCCCTGCTCGCCTACGAGCAGGTGAGCCTCGGCAACTACACGATCGGCCGCGGCCTCGACCCTGGTATCGCGCTCGGCGATCGTGCGGTCGGCGCGGCGTTCGAGATGCGGTTCGGCTCATTGACGTCGGGCGCACAGAGCGAACTGGCCATCGAACCGTTCGGCTTTGTCGACTGGGCGAAGGCCTGGATCGACGACGGAGGCCTGAACCCGGATCCTCGCGCCGTGCTTACCGCGGGCGCCGGCCTCCGCGGACGATGGAGTAACCGCTTCGATTTCGGAGTGACTTTCGCAGCACCGCTGCAGCGGGCGGGTTATCAGCTCGAGCGGAGCGATCCGCGCGTGCTGTTTACTCTGACGGCACAGTTGCTGCCTTGGGGAGACCGCTGATGGATCGCACCAACTCACACAGAGCGCGGCGCACCGCGCTGCTGAGCGCCTCCGCGCTAGCGCTGGTCTTTGCCGCTGCGCCGGAGCGAGCGCAGGGGCAGACCTTCGACCGCGGCTTCCAGGGCACGCCGACGGTCAACGCGGGATCCGTCACGGTGAGCACGGGTGTTAACGCGACGACAGTTGACGTCGGCAGCAGTCAGGCCGTGGTGACCTGGACTCCGTCCAGCACAACCACGAGTGGGACAATCGATTTCTTACCCAGCACGACGACGGCAACCTTCACTTCTTCGCTGAGCGACTACACGATCCTCAACCGGATCATTCCCGGCGGCACCGCGACTATCGGCCTTAACGGCACGATCCGGAGCTTCGTCTCGCCCGGCGCCGAGCAGCTTCCCGTCACCGGAGGGAACGTCTGGTTCTACACGCCGAACGGCTTTGTGATCGGCGGCGGGGCGGTGATCACTGTCGGCGGCCTGCTGCTGAGCACGAACGACATTTCGTACTCGGTCAACGCCAACGGCGGCGTTAGCTTCACGAACGCCAACGGAGCGACCGAGCTGCGGGGCCCGGCAGGGTCCACCGCCTCGATCATCAACAACGGCACGATCTCGGCGAGCAATTATGTCGCGATGGTCTCCCCGCGGATCGAGCAGAACGGGTTGATCAGTGCCAGCCGATCGATCGCTTACGTGGCTGGCGAGCAAGTCGATCTGACCATCAACGCGGGCATGTTCGAGATTGCCGTTCTGAGCGGCACTACGGATGCCAACGGGGTAGTCCACACCGGCACGACGACAGGAAGTGCATCGACCGGATCTGCCGATACGAAGACCATCTCCTTTGTCGCGATTCCCAAGAACGAAGCGATGACGATGCTGCTGTCGGGGAATATTGGCTACGCGCCCGCATCCAATGCTTTTTCTGACGGCTCAACGATCGTCCTCGTGGCGGGCGATGCGAACTCGCCCGCCGGCAACATCCGCATCGGCGAGGGAGAATTCGTCAACGGGGTGAACGGGCGCGCGACGGGCGATTTGACCGTGGCTCCAGCGCCCCCGGGCCCGTCCAGCGAAGGTGCGCCGACTACTTTCTTTCGCTCGTCCACCAACCTGGAAGGCGGGCAGTCGGTCAACCTGACGGCCGCCAGCGGCACTCGCATTCAGGCCGATAACGGGATCAATCTGAGCACCGGGAACGATGCCGCGGCGGGCGCCATCACCGTCGAGGCAATCGGCGCCGGCTTGGGGTCGGGCACGATTGCCGTCACGGGCGAGCTTACCGCGATTGCTCAGCATGAGGGCGGCACGAGCGAGGACGGCCTTACGGGTACCGATGCCCAAGGCGGCACGGTCGCGGTCCGCGCCATCGGAGGCACCATCTCTGCGGGCAGCATCTACGCCTCCGCGTCGGCTCGAGGGGGCTACGGCGCCCTTCAAGGTGGCGATGGTACCGGTGGTTCGGTGGAACTCGCGTCAGGTTTCGGCGGGACGATCACGACCGGCTCGACGGCGATCTACGCAAACGGCGACGGCGGCCAAGCGTCGGGCTTCGTAAACGACGAGTTCGTTTTGGGACGCGGCGGTGTCGGCCGCGGCGGATCGATCCAGCTGGCGGACAGCCTCGGCGATCTCACGACGGACCCCGATGGCGGTGCGCTCGACTTGGAATTCCTCTACCTGTCCGCCTCGGCGGTCGGCGGCAACAGTTCGTTCGGTGAGGGGCTTGGTGGCGATGCATTTGGCGGCACCATCGACGTACTGTTCGATCGGCGAGATCAATCCCTATCGTCGATCTACGGCTACGCCACCGCGCGCGACGGCGACGCCGCACTCGATCCAATTGGTGGCGACATCACGTTCGCCGTGGGCGGCGGAATTTCGGTAGATCTGTCGGAACTGTATCTCGATACAAGCGCCTCGAGCGGTATCAACGGGCCGCAAGGGTCCTTCTCCCGCGGCGGTACGATCGATCTTTCGGTAACCGAGGGTGCAGTCCTGCGCACCGAGTTCAGCCTCGGTCTCGTTTCTCGCGCGGACACGGTGTTCTTTTTCTTTGATAGCCTGCCGAATTCAACAGCCGACCTGACGGGGGGCGATATTACGGTCACCGCCGACGGCGGGATGATCGAGGCCGGTTTCATCGACATCGATGTGGGGGCCTACAACTACGGTGCCACCACGCGAGCAGGTTTCGCGCACGGCGGGACCGTTTCCGTGACAGCCGCGAATGGCGGTTCTGTCGGCACGCGCGCCCAGGACGGCGAGGCCACTCCTGAGTTCGAGATCTCGGCGGATGCCTATTCCGGGGTCGGTGAGGCGGTAGGGGAATCGCGAGGCGGCAGCATATCGCTCGCGGCGCTCAGCGGCGGCTCGATCGTCGCCCCTGGCATCAACATCGTACTCGAAGCGGCAGGCGAGACCGGCATCATCTCGGCTCCGAGCACGAATGGCGCGCCCGCTTTTGGCGGATCTATCGCGATCGACGCGATCGGCGGTGCGGTTGCCGCCCCGATCGAAGCGTACGCATTCGGCGAAGGGGGCACGGCGGACCTCGATGGCGGATCGGGCACCGGCGGGACCATCGCCGTCCGCGTGCTCGAAGGCGGCGAGATCACCGGAACGCTCATCGCGCAAGCTTACGGTACGGGCGGGCAGTCGCTGACCTCGGGCGACGGCGGCGACGGACGCGGCGGATCGCTGTCGCTTACGAGCGATGCCTCGGCCACGTTCACGACGTTCTCGCTGGACTTCGACGGCTACGGACAGGGCGGCCAGGCGGCCGAAGGCACCGGGGGCGACGGTTTCGGCGGTAGCGCACAAATCGATATCATCGGGGGAACGCATTCCTGGTCCACCGCCGACCTCAGCGCGTACGCGCGGGGCGCAAGCTCGCAGGTCATCGGTTCGCTGGCGGGCTCGGCCTTCGGCGACGTCGTCGGCGTGCAGTTCCATGTCGGTGGTGGTGGATCGCTGCTGATAAGCGGCACCCTTTCACTCGACGCGACCGCTTTCACCGGCTCCAACGGCGGCGCCAACCAAGCGATCGGGGGTGCCGCGGGAGTACTGGTTGACGGCGGAGCCAGCCTCACCGCCGACGCGATCTATGTCGGCTCCACCGGCTACCTTGGAGAGGGCGAATTCAACCCGCTCGACGCCGATTCCACGCCGACTGTCCGGGGCGGCACGTCTTCGCTCGTCGCGGACGGGGGATCGGTCAGCGCAGCATATATCGAGATCCTTTCCGAGGGCGATACCTCGGGCGCGCTCACGGCCGCGGGCACTGCCACCGGAGGCAACGCTATTCTGGGTGCAGCCAACGGTGGGTCGATCGCCATCACCGGCACTTCCGAAGGCGGGCTGGTAATCGGTGCCAACGGATACGGCACCGAAGGGCCATCGGCGGCGCACGCGTTCGGAGGTACCGCCACGGTCTATACCCAGGGCGGCACAATCACTTCGCCCTACGCGCTCGAAGTGCGCGCCGATGCGATGGCGAGCGGGTCCGCCGGGCAATTCGACGAGTTCGGCATTCCTTCAAGCGGCTTCGACACGACCGGCGGCACCGCCTCGGTGGAGATGCGCGCCGGCGGGTCCGGTACAGGTGCCATCACCGTTCCATCCCTCACCATCTCGGCCAGTGGCCTTTCGGATAGCATCGGATCGATTCCCGGCGACGGCGGCGACGGCACGGGCGGCACCGCGACCCTGTCGGTCGCCGAAGGCGATCTCACCGTCGACTTCGGCCTGCGCGTGCTCGCCGAGGGGCTCGGCGGCGCGGCAGAAGAGAATGGCGACGGAACGAGCGCTTTCGCAGGTGGCGATGGTCAAGGCGGAACAGCCAGTTTCATCCTTTCGGGCGGGCGGGTCGAGACGACTACCGTCGGCGTTTCGGCGGTAGGCTCGGGCGCTGACGGCGTCGGTTTCAACAGCAGCGCGACGCCATCGCTTGCCGGCAACGGTGTCGGCGGAGACGCCAGCTTCACTGCCAGCGGCGGCACGCTTGTCCTTTCGGGCGAGGTTGAGGCCACTACGCTCCAGATCGACGGTTCGGGCATCGGCGGCGCAGGCGCGTTCAACCCCAACGGCGCCGTGGGCGGGACGGGCGGCACGGGCTCGGGTGGCAGCGCCCTGTTCAGCGCGCCCCCCGGAAGCACGGCAGCGCTGATGATACCCGGCCCCATTTCGGTGGTGGCGGAAGGCATCGGTGGAAGCGCTGGCTTGTCGATCAACCAGGCCTTCGGTGTCGGCGGCAACGCGACCGGGGGCTCGGCCGCGATCCGCCTGGCCGACATCCCGTTCGCGTTCGACCAAGTTTTCGTCAGCGGCTCGGGCTATGGAGGCTTCGGGGCGCCAGGCGGCACGGGTACCGGCGGCAGCGCGGAATTCAGCATTATCGACAGCGGTAGCGCGGCTGCGACGCGCAGCATCGGGCAGCTCACGCTACTGGCGCTCGGTGCGAATTTCGTCGACGTCACGCCTTCGGGCGTCGGGGGCTCGATCGTCTTCGCGTCGCAAGCCGGCAACGTCGCATCCGGCCTCTTGATCGACGGCGATCTGCTGTTCGACGCGAGCGGGGCGATCGCCCCGGCCGGCAATGGCTTCACCGGCACCATTTCGGGCGCCCCGGTAACTGTTGGCGGTACGGCCCAAATCCTTACGCCTCGCGACGCCGCCCTCGCGATCACCGCGCCGGGGGCGCTTGCGGTGGACGGCAATCTTACGATCGACGTGGGCCGCTCCTTCACCAGCACCGGCCCGATTTCCACGCTCGCAAACGCCAGCGTGTTGGCGCCCGGCGGCATCTCGATGACCGATCTCTCGGCCGGCGGCACGACGGAACTGGTCGCTCTGAACGGCCCGGTCACGGTTTCGACGAACCTGGTATCCGGTGGGCCGGTCACTGTGCTCGGCCGAACGGTCAATCTCGTCTCGCTGGGCGCCCTGAGCTTCGCCGATGCCGATGCAACGGCCGGCCCGCTTTCGATCCGCACCGCCGGCAACCTCGATGTCGTGACCGTCGATTCGACCGGCGCCATCGTACTCAACAGCACCGGCGGGACGATCCACAGTACAGGCGCGGTCAACGGCACCGACCTCACCTTCATCGCCGCGGGCGACGTCATCACTGACACCGTCGCCTCGTACAATGGCAACCTGACGGTCGATGCTGGCGGTTTCTTCATCACGCCCACTTCGAGCGCTTCCGCGACCGGCAATGTCAGCCTGTCAGCCGATCTTGGTCTCACCCTGGCCAGCGTCGTCTCGGGCGGCACGACGTTGCTCCAGGCCGACGCCGGTGCGGTGAACGTCGCCAGCCTAACCTCCCCGGGGGCGGTGACCGCCTCGGGCCGGTCAGTCGCCATCACATCGGCCGGGGCGCTCAACTTCGCCTCCGCGCAGGCGACGGCCGGCGACCTTCAGCTGACGACGGGCGGCAACCTCGCGGTCGCTCAAGGCGGAGCTAGCGGAAACCTCTCCCTGACCAGTAGCGGCGGTTCTATCTCGGGCACCGGCCCAATCGTCGTGGGCGGAACCACGGCGATAAGTGCCGCCAACGGCATCGCCCTCGGCACCCTGACGAGCGGCGGAACCACATCGCTTCTCGGCAATCTCGGCACGGTCGCCGTCACCAACCTCAATTCGGCTGGGCCGGTGACGGCGCGGGGCACTGCGGTTACCATCGGTTCGAGCGGCGCGCTTTCGTTTGCCGACCTCGACGCAACCGCGGGCAACGTGAGCGTGCAGACAGCGGGTGACCTGGCGGTCGGTACAGTCGATGCGACCGGCTCGATCACCCTCATCAGCACCGGCGGCTCGCTGCTCGCCGGCGGTGTGCTGAACGGGGTCGGGATCACGCTCGGGTCGTTCAACAATCTGACGCTGGCCAACGCGCTGGCGACCAGCGGCGCGATCAGCCTGACGAGCACCAACGGCTCGGTCTCCGCCGCCAACCCGGTAACCGCGGCCGGCAACCTTGCCGTCGCGGGCTTCGCCGGGGTCACGCTCGGCACCGCCACCAGCGGCGGAACGACGACGCTGAGCGCGCTTAACGGTGCCATCGCGGTATCAGCACTCACGTCGCCGGGCGCGGTCACCGCCAGCGGACGGTCGGTGACGATCGCTTCGCCGGGAGCGCTCTCGGTGGCGAGTGCCCAGGCCACCGCTGGGAACCTTTCGATTACGACCGCCCAAGCACTCTCGGTGGGCGCAGCATCGGCCACCGGCACCCTCACGCTCAGTGCCGGTGGCATTCTGGCTACGACAGGCGCGGTGAGCGGCGCGGGTATCGCCTTGAGCGGCACGAACGTGACGACCGGCGGGCCGGTACAGTCCTCTGCAGCACTCACCATGACGGCGAGCCAGCTGCTAACGGTGAACGCACTCGCCACTGGTAGCGCGATCACCGCCGCGGCGGCAGACATAGCCATCGGCGCGACGGGCCGGCTGGGCAGCAGGGGCCTCACCGGCTCGCTGACGATCACCAATCGCGATGCCGCGCGGCCGATCTATTTTGGCGGCACCGGGGCAAGCGGTCAGTTCAGCCTCGACAGCAGCGAGGCCACTCGTCTGTTTGCGGACCAGCAGATCGCCATCGTGGCCAGCAGCCAGGGGACGGGGGGCGAAATCCGTATCGGCAATCTCGCCATGAACTACGGGACCGCAAGCACCGCCAATATCGGCAGCGGCGGAACGCTCAAGATCGATACCGCGGGCAACGTGTTCGTTAACGGCGCGGTGGCGCTGACGACGTCCTCAGCCAACGATACTTTCTCGATCGATCCCTCCCGCATCGAGGTTGTCGCGGGGACGGGCTCGATAGCGATGCTCGGCACCGGCAGCACGCCACTCGGGTCATTGGTGCTCGAAGGCGGCACAACGGTCGTCGCGGACCAGTCGGTGATCGACGCCATCGAATCCTCGACCGACCTGATGACTATCAACAAGCTGCTCGACCAGCCGACCGCCACCCGCTCCGAAAACGGATTCCTGCAGGCGGGCTCGATCGACCTGCTCGCGGGAAGCGCTCTCTACATTCAGAATACCGGGACAAGCACCGCCAATAATGCGCGGCGCGGGTTCACTGCTGGCGCCGTCAACATCGACACCTCATCGAGCGAGACGAGGATCTCGATCAACGGCGTGATTACCGGATCGACCGGCACATTGACCGGCGGGCAGGCCGCCAACGGCATCACGATCAACGGAGAGACCGCAATTCGTCGCGGCGCATTCGACCCGCTGTCCACTATCAATGGGTGCCTGATCGGTTCGTCTTGCACCTCGCAGAGCATTCCGACGAGCTCTGACCTCGAATCGCCGGCCGATCCGGACGATGCCGGCGATAGAGGCAACGCGGGCGATAGCGGGATGGGCTTCCAGGCACGCCAGCTGATCCAGCTCGACGACAATGAGCCCCTGATCACCCCGCCCTTGGTCGACGAGCCGATCACCGGCATCGGCAACGACGATCTATGGCAGGTGCATTGCGAGGACGAAGACGATAAGAGTTCTTGCTCGGGCGAGGAGGGGGAGACCGACTAGTGACGTTCGAAGCGGTTCGGGGCCCGCTTTCAATCGTTCTGGCTGCGATAGGCGCGGTGCTCGCGGCCGGCGCCGCCTACGCCGCCGGCGGCCAATACATGGGCGTCGCCAGCTGCGCCGGATCCACTTGCCATGGCCGTGCCGAGGGCAACGGCGCGGTGGTACGGCAGGACGAGATCGCCACTTGGCAGGAGCCCAGCAGCAGCACCGGCGCGCACAGCCGCGCCTATGCCGTGCTGAGTTCGCTAAGGGGCCGCCAAATCGGTGCGACCCTCGGCATCGAAGCGACGTCGTCTGGCGAATGCCTGCAATGCCACGCCACTCCAGCGGCTCCCGCCCAGCGGGGTCCGCGTTTCCAGCTTGGTGACGGCGTCGGCTGCGAAGGCTGCCATGGCCCGGCCGAGGGGTGGCTCGCGAGCCACTACGCGGTTTCGGGCAATCACGCGGCCAACGTCGCGGCGGGAATGACGCCGCTCGACAACCCGCAGGTGCGCGCCCGGGTTTGCCTCGACTGCCATTACGCCGGCTCGGAGGCGGGGCAGTTCGTCACTCACCGGGTGATGGCAGCGGGCCATCCGCGGCTGTCGTTCGAGCTCGACCTGTTCTCGGCGCTCCAACAGCACCACGACATCGACGCCGATTACGTCGCGCGCAAGGGCGACATCTCCAGCGTGCGCCTGTGGGCGGTAGGCCAGGCGGAGGCGGTTCGGCGCGAAATGGCGGTCTTCCGCGATCCGGCGCGGTCCAGCCAGGGACTTTACCCCGAGTTCTTCTTCTTCGACTGCCATTCGTGCCACCGGCCCATCACCGACGGTCCGCAGCGACGACTGACGTTCGAAACCAACCCCGGCCGGCCGATTCTTTTCGGAACGCCACCCTTCAACGACGAGAACATCATCATGCTCTCGACCGCCGCGCGCACCCTCGCTCCCGGTCAGGCGGGCTCCTTCGACGCTGCGACCGCCGCTTTCCACAAGGCGATGGGACAGGGCCGCGCGCAGACTGTCGCCGCGGCGCAGCGGCTCGAGGCGGCGGCCGGCGCGCTGTCCGACGCGCTGTCGCAGCGCGGCTATAGTGGTGACGACGCATTCCGGGTGGTTGCGGCGATCAGCGATCGGACGACCTCCCCTCGCTTTACCGACTACGCCGGCTCCGCGCAGGCGGTAATGGCGGTCGACACCCTGCTCAATGCCATGGTCCGCGAGGGGCGCGTGACAGTCGGGGCCGCGGCGGGGATCCGCGCGGCCGTGAACCGCGCCTATGCCGCGGTCGAAAGCCCCGAACGGTACAATCCAGCGCGCTTCCGCGCCTCCCTCGGCCAGGCCGCCCGCGGCATCGGTGCGCTGCAATGATACGATCGCGGGAGGTCGCAGCCCTGTCCATCGCCGCACTTCTGCTTGCCTCGTGCGGCGGCGGTGGCGGCTCCGGCGGGGGGAATGCCGGAGGCGGCGGTTCGCCCGCCCCCACCCCGAGCCCCGCGCCGGCTGCGACTTATGCCATCCCCGCGCAAGAGGCGCTCACCGTCGCGGATGTGCAGCGGGTAATCGCGCAGGCGGCGGGCGAGGCCCAGGTGCGCGGGCTGCCGGCCATCATCGCGGTGACCGATAGGGTCGGCAATGTGCTGGGCGTATTCGCTATGCCCGGCGCTCGGCCGACCATGACCACCAGCCGGCTGACCGCGACGGGGGTAGTCAACGATCCCCCGGTCGATGCGCAGGGGCTGACGGTGCCCGCCACCATCGGGGCCATAGCCAAGGCGATCACCGGCGCGTATCTCTCGAGCGGCGGCAATGCGTTTTCCACCCGCACCGCTAGCCAGATCGTCCAGGCAAACTTCCCGCCGGCGCCGAACACCGTGGGCCTTGAAAGCGGGCCACTGTTCGGGGTCCAGTTCAGCCAACTACCCTGTTCCGATCTCAATACCCGCTACACCCCAGGCGGCGGGGCGGGCGCGTTCATCGGTCCCAAGCGCTCGCCGCTTGGCCTCGCCGCGGATCCCGGGGGCTTTCCACTCTACAAGAACGGCGTGCTCGTCGGCGGCGTCGGAGTGATGGGTGACGGCGATTATGCCTTCGATCCCAACGTGCTGGACCTCGACAACGATGCCGAGGAAGCCATCGCGCTGGCCGGCATTCAAGGTTTCGCTCCGCCAGACGCCATTACCGCCGACAAAATCACCGCGGACGGCACATCGCTACGCTTCAGCGACATCGGCGCGGCGGCACTGTCGCCGCTGCGCACCGACTTCGCTGCCGCTCCGGGCGCGCTAGTTGCGGTCACCGGCTACACCGCGGGCACAATCGTCGCGGGAACGCCGTACGGCAGCGAAGCGAGCGGATACCGCTTGCGTGCCGCGAGCGAGTTTGCGTTTTCGGATGCGTTCGTGCTCTCCAACGGGGCAGGCGCCAACCGCTATCCGGTCCGCCCCGGGACCGATGTGGCAGCCGTGGGCCAGCCGCTGAGCGCGGATGAAAGCCGCGCCGTGCTGGAGGAGGCGTACCGGACCATGAGCCGCGCCCGGGCGCAGATTCGCCGACCGCTCGACAGTCCGGCCCAGGTCACCATCAGCGTAGTTGATACTTACGGCACGGTCCTCGGCCTCGTGCGCTCGCCCGACGCGCCGGTTTTCGGCACCGACGTATCGCTGCAGAAAGCTCGCACCGTCGCGTTCTTCTCCAACCCGGTAGCGGCACAGCAGCTTTCAGCCACGCCAGACCCGGAAGTGCCGCTGTTCGTACAGCGCATGCGCACCTTCCTGGGCAACCCCACGGCGCTGACCGGGGGCACGGCGTTCGGCGCGCGCTCGATCGGCAACCTCGCCCGCCCCCACTTTCCGGACGGGGAAGCCGCCAGGCCGGAAGGCCCGCTCTCGCGGCCCATCGCCGATTTCAATCCTTTCGCGACGGGCCTCCAGGTTGCCCTCGTAGCGGCTAATCTCGTGGAGCATGCCCAGTTCGTCGCAGGCGCCTCTGCCGCCGATACCGAGCAGCAGTGCACCCGCGTGCCCCCTGCGCCGACAGGCCAGCGGCGCCTTGCCAACGGCATTCAGATATTCTCGGGTGGGGTGCCGATCTACCGCGGCAACCAGCTGGTTGGCGCGATCGGTGTGTCGGGGGACGGCATCGACCAAGACGACATGATCAGCTTCCTGGGTGCGCACAACGGTGGCACACGGGTCGGCGGGGTCGGCAACGCGCCGGCGGCCATCCGCGCGGATCAGATCGTGGTGCAAGTCGGCGCGGGCGTGCGCCTGCGCTACGTCAACTGCCCTTTCGCGCCCTTCCTCGATACCGCGCAGCAGAACGTATGCCAGGGGCTGTAACCCCCGCTTCGGTGTTCTTGCTCGTCGTGCTGACGCAGCCGGTAGAGATGCCGGCGGCCGCACCCCAGGCCGACGAGCCGGCGCCTGCCGACGAGGAAGCCGGCCCGCCGCCAGTCGACAACCAGTCGATCGATGGGCGGCGGCGCCCCGGCTACGACTCGCCGTTGCCGGAGGCGGTCACGCAGGACAACCCCGGCGCCGTGCGCGCGCCGCCGCCCGAAGCCTTCCCCACCGACCAGATTCCCATTCCGGACCGTTGGCGCCTGATCGAGACGCTGGGGGTGGTCAAGGAGCGTTGGTTCGATCCCTACAACCAGAACACTCTCAAGGGCGACCGGCCCCTCGATCCCGCCGATTGGCCGCTCATCACTGGGCACGACTGGTTCTTTCAGGCGAGCGCGATCAGCGACACCGTGATCGAGCCGCGCACTTTTCCCATACCGGTGGGCGTGCAGACAACCGAGCGGCCGGGCAGCCTCGACGTGTTCGGGAAGGACGCCAGCTACGTCCTTTCGCAAACGTTTATCCTGGGGGCCGCGCTGACGAAGGGCTCGACTGCCTTCAAGCCACCGCACGTCGAGTATCGCGTCGCGCTGGCGGTCAACCTCAATTACGCCGACGTGCCGGAACGCCGGGTTCTGTCCGTTTTACCCTCCAAGCCAAGCCACCGCTTCGACCACTTCGTCGGGGTGCAGGAAGCCTTCATAGACTATCACCTGCGCGATGTATCCGACCGCTACGACTTCGATTCCATTCGGGTGGGCATCCAGCCGTTCCAAGCCGACTTTCGCGGCTTCTTGTTCAACGATCAGCAGCTAGGCGTGCGGCTGTTCGGCGACCGCGACAACAACCGCTTCCAATACAATCTCGCGGCGTTCTGGCGGCTGGAGAAGGATACCAACTCCGGCCTCAACGCGATCCTGCAGACACCGCGGGACGACTTCCTGTTCGTTGCCAACGTGTACCGTCAGGATTTCCTGATCCCCGCCCTCACCAGCCAGGTCACGGTCGCCTACAACCGCAACCGCGAGGGCAGCATCGGCGACATCCATATTGACGACAACGGCTTCCCCGCGCGCCCGGCGTTGCTGGGCGACTTGCGCCCGCACGAGTACGATGTGGTCTATCTCGGCTATAATGCCGATGGGCGAGTAGGCCGGGTCAACCTCACCGCTAGCCTCTACGGCGCGCTGGGGGAGGACCGGAACAGCTTCTTCACCAGCCGCGCAGCGGAAATCCGCGCGTTCTTTGCGGCAGCCGAGGCAAGCTACGACCGCGACTGGATGCGCTTCCGCCTTTCCGGGCTCTACGCCAGCGGCGACGGCGATCCATACGACGATACCGAGAGCGGCTACGACGCGGTGTTCGAGAACCCGATCTTCGCCGGCGCGGATACCAGCTACTGGATACGCCAGTCGATTCCCTTCGCCGGCGGGGGCCGCGCGGTCTCGGTCAATAATCGCAACGGGGTGCTCGCCTCGCTGCGCTCGAGCAAGGAAGAAGGGCAGTCGAACTTCAACAACCCCGGGACGATGCTGGCCGGCGCAGGCGCGGACTTCGACCTCACGCCCGAGCTGCGGCTGTCGACGAATGCCAATCACCTGTGGTTCGAGAACACGAGCTCGCTAGAAGCCCTGCGCAACGAAGGATCGGTCCCCAAGGCCATCGGCTGGGATCTGTCGGCGGCGGCGATCTGGCGGCCGAAGGCGACCCAGAACATCGTCGCTCGCCTGTCGGCCGCTGCGCTGCTGCCTGGAGCGGGCTTCAAGGACCTGTTCGATAATGCGCACGACAACCGCCAGTACTTCTCGGTGCTGGCCAACGTGGTCCTCAGCTACTGATGCGTTCCGATCGCCTCCTAGCTCTGTTCGCGTTGCTGGTGCTGGTCTGCGGCGTCGGCTGGTCGACCAGCCGCGCCGCCGAGGGCGAGAAGCCGGTCGAGCGGGATTACCCCAGCTATCCCGCGGCGCCGCTTACGCAGACCATCGAGGAAATGGCGAGCAAGAGCGACGGTTGCACCACGTGCCACGTCGCCAGCGACGCGCCCACCATGCACCTTTCGCCAGCGGTGCGGCTGGGTTGCACGGACTGCCACGGCGGCGACGCGGCGGTGATCGGCGATGCGCTGCTCGACCGGGAAGATCCGGCATACGTCGCTGCACGCGACGCGGCGCACGTGCTGCCGAAGTATCCGGAAAGCTGGCACTTCCCCTCTTCGGCCAACCCCAAGCAAAGCTACGCGCTGCTCAACAAGGAAGCGCCGGAGTTCGTGCGCTTCATCAATCCCAGCGACTACCGCGTCGCGCGCGAGGCGTGTGGGGCATGCCACCTGCCGGTGATCGAAGCGGCCGAGCGCAGCCTGATGGCCTCGGGCGCGATGCTCTGGGGCGGGGCGAGCTACAACAATGGCATCGTCCCCTTCAAGAATTACATCTTCGGCGAGGCGTTCACGCGTGAGGGCGAGCCGGCCAAGGTGGTCAGCCCCGGCAGCCCCCCGGGCCAGCTGACCGAGCGGCAGAAGGCGCGGGGCGCACTTGGCGAGCTCTATCCACTGCCGACTTGGCACGTGGTCCCGCCGGGCGACGTGTTCCGAGTATTCGAGCGCGGCGGACGAACGATCAACCCGACCTTCCCCGAGATCGGCCTCCCCAATCCAACCGGTTCGATCCAGCGCCTGGAGGAGCCCGGCCGGCCCGACCTCAAGCAGTCGAACCGCGGCCCTGGCACCGGCCTGCGAGTGGCGATCCCGGTGCTCAATATCCACAAGACCCGGCTCAACGATCCGTTCACCTGGTTCATGGGGACCAACGACCAGCCGGGCGACTATCGCCACTCGGGCTGCGCCTCATGCCACGTGGTTTACGCCAACGACCGCGAGCCGCGCCATTCGCTGACGTACGCCCAGTATGGCCGCGATGGGCAGACGATCACCGCCGACCCTACCATCGCCGACAAGCTGGAGCACAAGAGCGAGCACGGCGCGCTCAAGGACGGGCACGAACTCGCTGATCATGTGGACGATACGGCCGACAAGCGCGAGAAGGGCCACCCGCTCCAGCACGTCTTCACCCGCTCGATTCCGACCGCGCAGTGCATGAACTGCCACATGCACCAGCCGAACATCTTCCTGAACTCCTTCCTCGGCTACACCATGTGGGACTACGAGTCCGATGCGCCCGCGATGTGGCCCGAGAAGCAGAAATACCCGACTGCTGCCGAAGTGCGCGAGGTCGCCAAGCGCAATCCCGAGGGCGCCGCTCCGCGCGGCAAGTGGGCCGACGTCGATTTCCTGCGCAACGTGTACGACCTCAACCCCGAGCTCAAGGACACCCAGTTCGCCGACTACCACGGCCACGGCTGGAACTTCCGCGGGGTGTTCAAGCGCGACCGCCAGGGCAATCTGCTCGACTCCGAAGGCGACATCGTCGCCAACGACGATCCGGAAAAATGGCGCAAGGAGGGCGAGGGGAAATTCGTCCCCGCAGGCGTCAACCCCGGCAAGACAGTCCACCTCATGGACATCCACGCCGAGAAGGGCATGCAGTGCGCCGACTGCCACTTCTCGCAGGACAGCCACGGCAACGGTCTCATCTACGGCGAAGTCGCCAACGCGATCGAGATCACCTGCAAGGACTGCCACGGCACCGCCGATGCCTATCCTAACCTGCTGACCAGCGGCCCGGCCGCCCCGCCCAAGGGCAACAACCTGGCGCTTCTGCGTAACCCCGACGGCCAGCGCCGGTTCGAGTGGGGCGAAGACAGCCTCGGCCGCCGGCAGCTGATCCAACGCTCGATCATCGATCCCGAACTCGAATGGCGGGTGAGCCTGGTCAAGGATACGGTCGATCCGGGTTCCCCCGGGTTTAACGCCAAGGCCGCGCGCGCCAAGCTGATGAGCCGCGCGGGGGCCGAAGACGGCACATTCGCGTTCGGCTCAGGCATCGCCCCCGATCAACGCGCCCACCGCGACCCCGAGATGGCCTGCTTCACCTGCCACTTGAGCTGGACCACCAGCTGCGGCGGTTGCCACTTGCCGATCGAGGCCAACTGGAAGACGCCCGATCACCACTTCGATGGGGAGAGCACCCGCAACTTCGCGACCTACAACCCGCAGGTGGCGCGCGACGAGATGTTTCAGCTTGGCAAGCACATGACGACCAAGGGCAACCAGACCGCCCCTGTTCGTTCAAGCTCGGCGCTGGTGCTCAGCTCCACCAACATCAACCGTGAGCGGATCTACGTCCAGCAGCCGCCGATCAGCGGCATCGGCTTTTCCAGCCAGGCCTTCGCCCCGCATTTCCCGCACACCGTGCGCACGACCGAGACGAAGACCTGCTCGGACTGCCACCTCAGCGACCAGGACGACAACAACGCCATCATGGCGCAGTTGCTCCTGCTCGGAACCAACTACGTCAATTTCCTCGGTCTCAACGCGTGGACCGGGCTCGAGGGCGGTTTCCAGGCGACCCGCGTGACCGAGTGGGAGGAGCCCCAGGCGGTGCTCGGCAGTTACCTCCACAAGTACGCCTACCCCGACTTCTACCGCCAGTTCGTCGAGGGCCAGGGCCGCGAGCTCAAGGACTGGACCCGCGGCGCTACTTTCGACGGCAAGCTCTCGGGCGAAACCAACGCGTTCGAACGCTTCGCCAACGTCGTCGAGGGCACGCGCGACAAGGTGGGCTGCCTGCAGATCCGCGGCGAGTACATCTACGTCGCCGAGGGCAAGGGCGGCTTCCGCGTCTATGACGTGGCGTCGATCGCCAACAAGGGCTTCTCCGAACGCATTACCACCGGGCCGTTTTCGGCGCTGGGCCACGACACCCACGTCAAATCGAAGAACGCCACCTGCATGGCGCTGCCCACCAACCAGCCGATCGCGCCCACCCGCAGCACGCCCGAACTGCGCGAGATCAACCAAGAGCAGCCGTTTCTGCCAATCTACAGCTACGCCGCGATCACCGACGCCGAGGAAGGCCTGATCCTCGTCAACGTCGACACCATGGCCGACGGCGAATTCCGCAACAACAAGCTGAAGCGTGCCGTTGCCTGGAACCCGGACGGCGTGCTCGACGGCGCACGCCACATCGTGCTCGCCGGCGAGGTCGCCTATATCACGGCTCGCCAGGGCCTGGTGACGGTCGATCTTCGCGACCCGCTCAAGCCCCAGCTTGCCTCGGTAGCGCCGCTCGACGACGCTCGCGCGAGCGCCATGCAATTCCGTTTCCTATGGGTGACGGATCGCGAGGGCGTGAAGCTGTTCGACGTCACCAACCTGCGCCAGCCGGTTGCCGTCCCCGAAGGGACCGTGCCGCTTGCCGACGCGCGCCGGCTCTATCTCGCGCGGACTTACGCCTATGTCGCCGCCAAGGGTGAAGGACTGGTCATCCTCGACATCACCAATCCCGCCACGCCGTCGGTCTACCGTAAGGAGACATTCGAAGGGCGAATGAACGACGTCGAGGACGTGGTCGTCGCGACCACCAACGCCTCGCTGTTCGCTTATGTCGCGGATGGGCGGAACGGCATGAAGGTGGTGCAGCTGACGAGCCCCGACAGCCAGCCCAACTTCTACGGCTTCAGCCCCGCACCGATGCCCGAGCTGATCGCGTGGGCAAAGACCCCGTCACCGGCGCTGGCGATGTCCAAGGGCCTCGACCGTGACCGCGCCGTCGACGAGACCGGCGGGCAGATCGCCGTGTTCGGCCGTCTCGGCTCGCGGCCATTCAATCGCCCGGAGATGGAGAAGCTGTTCCTCACTTCGAAGGGCGTGCCGTGGAGAGTGTCGGACACCCCGGACATGAGCCGCTGGGTATCCGGCGCAGGACCGGTCGTCGCCCGTTAGTCGCGGCCGCCGCGCTCGCCGAACATATCGTGGATCATCGGCTGGAGCTTGTCGGTGTAGTGCGCCAACGCGTGCCAGCCGCTGACATCCTCGTAGTGACTGACCAGCGTGCGCCCATCCCAGCGATGCAGCGCATAGTTGGGTGGCTCCGTCGTGATGAGGTCGCGGCCGTCGGGATGGTCGAGATCCACGTGCCGCAAGTCCATCGCCACCAGCGGAGCGACCGAGCCGGTGACGCTGAGGGGAATGCCACGGAAGGTCGTGGTGATCGGGCGGTGTAGATGGCCGCAATGGATCGCCAGGATCTGGCGTTGCCCCTCTACGGTTTCGCCGAAGCGGCTGATCCAGTCCTCACCCGCTCCCGGGTCCATCCAGTCGATCCCGCTGACCACGGGGGGATGGTGCATGAAGATAACCGTCGGCGTGTCAGGGTACGCGGCAAGCTGTCGAGCCAGCCAATTCGCCCGCGGTTCGCAGAATGCGCCGCCGTGCCGGCCCGGCTCGAGTGTATCAAGCAGCAGCAGCCGCAGCCCGCCGGCATCCACCGCATAATGGACGAAGCCGCCTTCGCCGGTCACGTGGGGGAACGCCTGGAACAAGCCTTCCCGGCTGTCGTGGTTGCCCACCATCGGCCAAACGGGGAACGGACAGCCGGACAGCATGGACGCAACGTCGATGAAGCTTTCGAGGTCCGCACGGTCGGTCAGGTCGCCGCTCACCACCAGCATGTCCGGGCGGTTAGGACCGCCGAGAAGCCGGGCAAGCGTCGCGCGAAAGCGCCTGAGGTTAAGCTCCTCGGGCTCCTCTTCGGGATCGAACCCGATGTGGATGTCGGTCATCTGCGCGATCAGCATCGCCCCGCCCCCTTTCGCGCACCGAGAAAGCGGTGCGCTGCTATGTCTCCGTCCTCTTGCGACCGACACCCGTCCGCGCCGGCGCTGCCTCGCCGCGCGGGTGATAGCTATGACACATGGCGCACGTCGAGGGCACCTTGGGTTTGGCGGCATCCTCGCCGAGGTGGCAGGTCCGGCAAGTCTTGATACCGGGTAGCAGGACATCGGTGGCGCTGTTGGAGGCCGGCGCCACGTGGCAGGTGGTGCATTTTTCGCGCGTATGATCCTCGTGGTCGAACCAGCCGTGCTGGATATAGCGCTTCGGCTGGACGACCGGCATCACGCCGTCCCCGCTCGGGAAGTGGCATTCGGTGCACACGCCGCGTGTCGAAAGAACGCGCGATGCGAGCGGCACAGAAGCCCGCTGCGGAGGAGCAAAATTGCCATAGTAGAGACCACCCGGCGCGAAGTCCCCGGGCCGCTTGCGCCCGCTGGCGATCGGGCGGCGAGGCACCCGGTCTGCCGCCGCGAGATCCGCGCGCATCTGGTCGATGTCGCCGTGCCGCAGCGTCCGGAAGGTGCCCCCAACGCGGTCGAACACGAGGCTGTGGCACGAGCCGCAGTCCTCCTCCATGTCGATCGGCTGGAAGCGGACGCCGTCGGCCGTGGGCGTATGGCAGTCGGCGCAATCGAGCGGCGCGCCGTAGCCCTTCCCTGTTCCGAGCCGGCGTGCCATCTGCGCCGGCCCTCCCCGGACGCCGAGATGCAGGTCGTGGGGAAACTTCAGGCCGTTGAATTCATTAGGGTTGCGGTCGAGCGACAGCCGCATCGGCTCCTTCGCGCCGGGTCGGTTAAGCACCGCGACCTGGAACTGGGGATGCGCTTTGCCGAAGTCCGCCGCGTTGCCGAGCGGTGTCTTCAGCCGCTCGTCCATCGTGCCGTGACAATCGGCGCAGAACTGTTGCGCCGGCGGCTCCATGCGTCCTTCGCCTTCATGTTCGCTATGGCAGTCGGTACACGCGCCGGCACCCGGCTTGTGGAACAGGTCGGCGACGTCTCGCTGAACCTGGTCGCCCCAGCTGAGCGGCCCGCGTGCCAGGGTCAGCCTGGGCTTGGCCGAGTGGTCGCCAATCTTCTCGTGACATGTAAGGCAGGTGTCGTCACGCACGGCCACGAACGCCTGGGAGTGGCAGGCCTCGCAATTGTCCTCGAGGCCGCGATGCGCGAGGCTGAGCTTGCCGGTGGTCCAGCTTGCGTCCATCGCCACCCGGCCGGATTTGCGATAGTCGGGCCTTATCGGCTCGCGGTTGAGATGCGACCAGATCGGGACAATCAGGAACGCCAGGAAGATCGCGATCAGGAGCGTCCAGGCGACCGGGCGCTTGGAGGGCAGGAGGGTGCTGCCGAGAGTAAAACCGTGGCCGCCCGCTCCCTTGCCGCTTTCACGCTCTTCGCGCGGGCGCACGGTGACTTCGGTCTCGCCGCCGGGCCCCGAAGCAAAGTCGATGCGGTAGGCGCCCAGGACCAGTTCTGCGCCGCCGTCGTCGACGGTCTCCTGCATCCGCGTGCGGCCATCGAGCGTGAATCCAAGCGTGCCGGCGGCCTCGAACGTGAGCACGCCGTGGTCGCCCCTGCTGACGTTCACATGGTGCTGCTCGACCGCGAGATCGGGGATCGCGATGTCGTTCTCGGCCGAGCGGCCGATGGTCAGCCGCCCGCCCTCCACCACCCTTTCACGGACGATATCGCGCCCTGTAGCGGTGGTCTGGATCTGGCGGACGCGGAAGCTCAAATCCGGGTTACCAGTAGTAGAACACGCTGATCACGTGCGCCGTTAGCGCGCCGAGCAGCGCGACCGTCGCCGGGATGTGGATGTAGAGCCAGATATCGAGCAGCGCCCGCAGCCGCATCTGCCGACGGATCTGCCCCAGCTGCGCCGCGCGGCGCTGGAGCAGGCTGTAGGCACGCTCCGAATCGGCGCTGCGTTGGGGGAACTCGGAGAAACCGGCGAGCGCGCGGTTGGTGCGGCAGCCCGGATAGCTGTTGGTCAGCCGGGCAATCACGCCGGCGCGAAACGGGTCCTGCTCAAGCGCGGCGATGACGAGGTCGGTCTCTTCTCGCGGTAGCGGCTGGGCGGCGGCGTCGAGCTGGCGGTCGATGGCCGCCAGGCTCTCGACCATCTGCTTCTTCGACATCTCGCCTCGGTTGTTCGACAGCTTTTCCGGCAGCGTCGCGTAAACCACCACACCGTAGATGCCGGAGACGATGACGAGCATCATCAGGCTCCACGCCAAGGTGTGGACGTTCCAGCCGAGCTGGAAGCCGGTGTGAAGCGTGCCGATCACCACCAGCGAAAGTCCGAGATAGACATGGGCCGAGGTCCACGCCTTCAGCGACCAGCGGCCCTCCGTCATCGCGCGCTTGCGTATGCCCAGCAGCGCGAGCCAGACGATCAGCAGCACGCCGATCGTGCCCAGCAGGTAACCGTACCAACTGCCGCCGTTGGGCCGCGGGGTGACGTCCGCCAGCGCGTAACCGAGGCCGGCGACGAGGCTCACCGCCAGCGCGACCTTGAGCCAGCGGAAGCGTTTGTGGACGAGGAAGCTTTCGTGCTCGGTCGGGCGAACCCCGTGCCCGCCACCCGTCTGTCCGGCGAGGCTCGCCATCAGCCGGCTTTCTCGGCCTGGCTCACGGCGAGGAACTTCTCCGGCCCGACGCGGATCGCGGCGCCCGTGGGGCAGGCGCGCACGCAAGCAGGGCCGCCGTCGATGCCGGAGCACATGTCGCACTTGATCGCGACCTTGGGCACTTCCTTGCCGGCGCTCTCGGCTTTCTTCTTGCGCCAGGCGTAGCTGGCTTCCCCGGGCCCGGGGCCGAGCCCGAGGAACATCCACGACAGGAGCCCGGGCTTCTTGGGCGGCTTGGCGTCCATCCGGATCACGCCGTAGGGGCAGTTGCGCTGGCAGTTGCCGCAGCCGATGCAGGTCTCGTCGATGAACACCTCGCCGTCGGGCCCCCGCTTGATTGCGTTGGGCGGGCAGTCAGCCATGCAATGCGGGTGCTCGCAGTGGCGGCACGAGGTCGGCACGTGGAGATGGGCGTAAGTCCGCCCGGCCTCCCGGTCGAGGCGGCTGAGGCCATCGTGGCTATCGGCGCAGGCCTTTTCGCAGTTGTCGCAGCCGACGCACAGCGTCTCGTCGATCAACAGGACGTCGGTCGCCTCGCCGATGCCGTTGTCGACGAGGAACTTGGCGGTCTGCGAGTGATAGTCGGCGGCATCGCCGAAGCTGTCCTTGCGGCTTTCGACGAAGGCGTTGAGCTTGCGCCGCCCGGCCATGTCGGCGAGCGCCTTTTCACGCAGCCGCGGCTTGCGCTCGAGCAGCGCGGCGAACGCCTCGCCGGGGAAGCGGACGACCTGGCTCTTCACCGCGGCCTTCACGGTAGCGGACCGCTTCGAGCCGTCGATCACCGCCATCTCGCCGAAGTAGGATCCCGCCGGCAGGTAGCTGAGGAAAACAGGGTGTCCGCCGATCGCCTTTTCGACCACCATCGAGCCGCGGCGGATGACGAACACATCCTTGTCGTCGCCCCCCTCGGAGATGACGACCTCGCCGGCACGCTTATCCTCGACTACCGCCGCCTCGGTGATTTCGGTGAGATCTTCCGATGTGAGGCCGGAGCCGAACATCTGCAGCAACTGGCGCTCGATCGAGATGCGATTGACCGCCCGCGCCGCGCTCGGCGCGGTGGCGAGCAGCTTGAGCGCGGCGTTGCGCGAGAATTCGAGCGCGATCGTCGGCTCGGCGGCACGGATGGTCGCACCGCGGCGGCGGCCGGAGATCAGCCCGACCTCGCCGAAGATCGAGCCCTCTCCGATGGGCACGGTGATCGAGGTGTCGTCGGGATTGACCTCGACCGCGACCGAGCCTTGCGCGATGGCGAACATCGACGACCCCGGATCGTTGCGGGTGAAGATCACCTCGCCCTGCTCGAAATAGCGCGCGGTCGAATCGAGCATCAGCTCGCGCAACTGGAGCGCGGAAAGCTCCTGCAGGATGATCACGTTGCGGCCGAACAACGCCAGCCATTCGTCGACCGGCCGCCCGCCCGGCAAGTCGGCGAACTTCTGCTCGAGGATCGGTTCGTCTGCGGGTTTGAGGCTGGTGTTACCCGACAGGAACTCGATCACGTCGTAGCCCTGGTTCATGCAGTGCTTGATCAGCGGGTAGCCGGCCAACGCACCGATGACGTAGATTCCAGGCACGGTGGATTCGAACGTCGGCGAGAGCTTGGGATAGGCTACCCGGTCGGGGCTGGAAAACTCAATTCCGGTACCGACCTTGATCGCGCGCTTGCCCTCCCGCTCTTCGAACTCGGCGCAAGCGGCCTCGACGAACGCGCGGGGCGGCGCCGAGCCCATGCGCGCGATCACGCGGTCGCACCGCGCCTTTAGCTCGCCGTCGCGGGTGTCGAAGGTGATCTCGCCCTTGTCGATCGCCGATGTCGTGGTCTCGAGCATCACGGTGATCTTGCCTTCGGACTGCATCGCCAGCAGCGCCTGCACGTTCGCCGCCTTGGCAGTTGCGAAATCGCGCGAGCGATTGACGATCGTGACCTTGTTGCCCTGCGTTGGGTCGGCAGCGAGCCCCATCGCGTTCTCGATTCCCGCGTCGCCGGCGCCGATCACGACGATATGTTCGTCGACGTACTCGGCCGGGTCGTCGAGCTGGTACTGGACGACGGCGCCCTCCCCCACCGGGCAGCGCACGAGGTTCGGGTTGCCCTGCGTGCCGATCGCCATGACCACCGCCTTTGCGCGGACGGTCGCGCCACGCTTGAGCGTCAGCTTGAAGTCGCCCGCCGCCCCCTCGATCGCGCTGACTTCGGCGTCGAGCATGACCTCGACCTTCCCTTCTGCGATCTGGCGGTTCCAGGTCTCGAGGATCGCCTCGCGCTTGCCGGCGTCGAAATCGAGGTCTGCACGCAGCACGAGATGCGAGGGCGTCGCCATCACGTGCTTGCCCTTCTGGTACTTGAAGATCGTGTCCGACAGGTGGTCAGTCTTCTCGAGGAGGACGTGGCGCATGCCTTTCGTCGCGGCGTGTGCTGCGGCGCTCAGGCCCGCGGGGCCCGAGCCGACAATGGCCACATCGAAGATTCCCGCGTCGCCTTCCGGCATCTTACCCCCCCGGCAAGTCAGCGCATCATAGCTGTAGCCCCGAGGATATCCAGCCGAGTTTGCGGGAATATCACGCGGTTGCTAGGCACTTGCCGGGCGAAACGAAGGGGCGAGCATGGGACGGATTGGCAAAGGCGGAGCAATAGCGGCAGGCGCGCTGGTGCTGGCGGCGGGCGCCATCGGCTATCGCCTCTATGACGAGCGCGAAACGGCGCCCGCCGCCGGGGCACTCGCGGACCCGCTGGCCGCGCTGGAAAGCGATGCGAGGTCGAATCCGGAGGACTCGGGCGCCTGGCAACGCCTCGGCCTTGCCTACTTCGATGCCGGGCGGTTCGCCGAAGCAGCCGACGCTTACGAGAAGGCGGCTGCCGCCGCGCCGGAAAATGCCGCCTTGTGGTCGAGCCTTGGCGAGGCGCTGGTCATGGCGAGCGAGCGAGACCCTATGCCCCCCGGCGCTCGCACGGCCTTCGCCAAGGCAATCGAGCTCGATCCCAGAGACCCTCGCGCGCGGTACTTCCAGGCGGTCGAGAAGGACCTTGCCGGCGACCACCCCGGCGCGATCGACGCCTGGCTGGCGCTGCTCGGCGACACCCCGCCCGGCGCGCCGTGGGAGGCGGACCTGATCCGCACCATCGAGCAGGTCGGCAAGATCAACAAGATCGATGTCTCCGGCCGCTTGGCGGCGGCGAGAGAAGGCCGCCCGGCCTCGACCACGTCGCACCCGGCGTTCGACGCCATTCCGGGCCCCTCGCAGGAACAGCTCGCCGCGGCGGGCTCGATCCCGCCAGGCGAGCAGCGGGCAATGGCGGAAGGCATGGTGGCCAAGCTTGAAGGTAGGCTGGCCACCGACCCGAGCAATGTCGACGGCTGGATCATGCTGATGCGCAGCCGCAAGACGCTGGGGCAGGATGCGGCGGCGGCCAAAGCGCTGGCAGACGCGGTGGCCGCCAATCCAGCTCGCCTGGCGCAGTTGGCGCAGGCGGCGAGTCAGCTTGGGATCGCACGCTGACAAGGGCGGCGCATCGCCGTATTGCGAACATCGCCAAGAGAAGCACTGGCCCGGGTCAAGCCCGGGCCTACGACCTTGAGTGATTGGGTCAGCCTTGGCGGTTTTCCGACAAACCGCCTATGTGAATCGTCGCCCCGGACTTGATCCGGGGCCGGTGCTGCCTTCTCGCCGACGCCGCCGAGATCACTGGCCGGATCCACCCCGCGCCAAGCGAACAGGAAACCCCTACGACGCGGCCGGCGCCTCTCCGCCGAAGCGCTTTCCGGCCTTGGGAATGGCCGAGCCGCGTACTGGCTTTGCCGCCGGCATGCTCGGCGTATCCGGCCGGTCGATCTTGCCATTGTCGAGCAGCGCCTTGATTTCGTCACCGGTGAGGGTCTCGTACTCGAGCAGCGCCTGCGCCAGCAGGTGAAGCTTGGCCTCCTCGCCGGAAAGGATCTCGGTGGCGCGATGGTGGGCGCCTTCCACGAGGCCCTTGATCTCAGCATCGATCAGCTTGTTGGTTTCGTCCGAGCCCATCGTGCGCTGGCTGCCGCCGTATCCGAGGTAGCCTTCCTGGGTGGCCTCGTACTGCAGCGGGCCGAGCTTGTCGCTCATGCCCCATTTGGTGACCATGTTGCGCGCAAGGCTGGTAGCGTACTGGATATCCGAGCTGGCGCCCGACGAAACCTTGTCGTGCCCGAAGATGATTTCCTCGGCGACGCGGCCGCCCATGCTGACCGCGAGGTCGGCGTGCATCTTGTCGCGGTGGTATGAGTAATTGTCGCGCTCCGGCAGGCGCATGACCATGCCGAGCGCGCGACCGCGCGGGATGATCGTCGCCTTGTGTATCGGGTCGGATGCCGGCTCGTGCATCGAGACGAGCGCGTGGCCGGCCTCGTGATAGGCGGTCATCTTCTTCTCGTCGTCGGTCATCACCATGGAGCGGCGCTCGGCGCCCATCATGACCTTGTCCTTGGCGTCCTCGAATTCCTGCATCGCGACGAGCCGCTTGTTGCGGCGGGCGGCGAGCAAGGCGGCCTCGTTGACGAGGTTGGCGAGGTCGGCCCCGGAGAAACCGGGCGTGCCGCGCGCGATCGTGCGCGGGTTGACGTCGGGCGCCAGGGGCACCTTCTTCATGTGCACAGAAAGGATCTTCTCGCGGCCCTCGATGTCGGGGATCGGCACCACGACCTGGCGATCGAAGCGGCCCGGGCGAAGCAGCGCGGGGTCGAGGACGTCGGGCCGGTTGGTCGCGGCGATGATGATGATGCCTTCGTTGGCCTCGAACCCGTCCATCTCGACCAGAAGCTGGTTCAGCGTCTGCTCGCGCTCGTCGTTCGAATTGCCCAGGCCATGTCCGCGGTGGCGGCCCACGGCGTCGATTTCATCGATGAAGACGATGCACGGCGCGTTCTTCTTGGCCTGCTCGAACATGTCGCGCACGCGGCTGGCGCCGACGCCGACGAACATCTCGACGAAGTCGGAGCCCGAGATGGTGAAGAAGGGTACGCCCGCCTCGCCGGCGATCGCGCGGGCAAGGAGAGTCTTGCCGGTGCCGGGCGAGCCGACCAGCAGCGCGCCCTTGGGGATCTGTCCGCCGAGCTTCGAGAAACGGTTGGGGTCGCGCAGGAATTCGACGATTTCCTCGAGTTCCTCACGCGCCTCGTCGATCCCGGCGACATCCGCGAAGGTCACCCGGCCCTGCTTTTCGGTGAGCAGCTTGGCCTTCGATTTGCCGAAGCCCATCGCCCCGCCCGCGCCGCCGCCCTTCTGGACCTGGCGCAGCGCGAAGAAGGCGATGCCGAGAATGAGGATGAACGGAAGCGACTGGATGAGCAGGTAGAGGAAGACATTGGGAGTCTCGGCTTCCTTGCCGCTGTACTGCACGCCGGCATCGTCGAGCATCTTGGGCAGACTGGTATCGCCCGCCACCGGGGTGGTCGCGAAGGTTTCCCCGTTCTTCATCGTGCCGGTGATCGCATTCGGCGCGATCTGGACGTCCTTGACGCTCCCCGCGGCGACCCGGTCGCGGAAGTCGGAATAGCGGATCGACGAACCGGGGGTCTGCCCCGCCTGGCCGAACATCGAGACGACCAGCAGAAGGGCGAGGAAAATTCCGCCCCACACCATCATGCTCTTGATCCAGGGGTTGCCCCCCGGTCCGGGCTCGCGCGGGTCCTTCTCGTCGTTCATCGAATGGGCCGTCCTTTCGCCCCTGAATGTAGGCGCGAGAGGGTGAATGGCAAGACAACGACCTCGGCTAAGCGACCAGCCGCTCGATCAGCCAGTACGAAGCGGTTATCCCGACCCCGTAACCGGCGATACGCACCCCGGGAGCAAGCGCGGGCAGGGCGATCCGGCGCACCGCCCCGAGCAGGGCGAGCACGCCCGCGACGACCGCCAGTTGGCCGGCTTCTACGCCAAGGTTGAAGGCGAGAAGCGCGGCCGGCACCTCGCCCTCCGGCAGGCCGATCTCGCGCAGCGCCCCGGCGAAGCCGAACCCGTGGAACAAGCCGAAGGCGAAGGCGATCGCCCAGGGGTAGCGCACGGTAAGGCTCGGACCGTCGCGGGGCCGCACCAGTTCCAGCGCCAGGAACAAGATCGACAGCGCAATAACGGCCTCGACCGGGCGGCCGGGCAGGCCGATCAGCCCCAGCGTGGTGCCGACGAGGGTCAGCGAATGCGCGATCGTGAACGCGGTCACGGCTTGGGCCACCGCCCACCCGCGGCGAACCAGCAGGACCAGCGCGATCACGAACAGCAGGTGATCCCACCCGGCCAGGATGTGCTCGATCCCCAGTAGACCGTACGTGCGCCAGACCTGCACGGGCGGCGCCTGGCCCGCGACGAACACCGATGGCGCATCCACCGTGAGCCGGTAGCTCTGGACCGGCCCGCCGAGGGGGGCGACCCGCAACAGCGCGTCCCCGCCGCCGAGGATCACGCTGTATCCTGCGCGCTTGCCGGATAGCTCCCCGCGGCACTCGAGCGCCGCACTGCCGATCAGCGCTAGCGCTGCCAGGCGCTGGTGAGGCCCATCGACCAGACGGCAGTTCGCCGGCAGCAAGGGCACCACCAGCTTCGGCTCGCCGCGCGTCACCAGCGGCTGTTTCCAGCCGAGCGACCAGCGGCTTTCGCCGGTCTGGCGGAGCTCGACGAAGCCCGGCCGCAGCTCGTCCGCCTGAGCGGCTGGCCCGAGCAGCATCAGCAGCGCGGCGAGCAGCCACCTCACTCGTCGATCTTCACCGTGTAGGCGCTGCGCAGCGTGCGGTAAGCGGCGTCCTGCCGCCCCCGCCCGGTCTCGGCGCGCCAGTCGTCCTCCACTCGCTGGCGGATCGCGGCGAGTGGCGGGAGCGTGCCGGGCTGGCGGGCGGTCAAGCGGACCAGATGCCAGCCGAGGGCGCTTTCGATGGGGCCCTGCCACTCGCGGCCGGCCGTGAGCCGCGCCGCCGCGCGGGCGAACTCGTCGCCCATTTCCGAAGCAACGGCGGACGTGCGGGCTTCCTCGAAGTGCGGAGGGAGGGAGACCGGATCGCCGACCTTGGTCCAGTCAGCCCCGCCGCCCAGCAGAGTCTTGGCGACCACGGCCCGCCCACGCGAAGTGAAGTAGAGTTGGTCGAATGAAAGTTTCATATCTTGGGCAAAGCGCTCCGGATGGCTGTTTCGCCACTTTTCAAGCGCTTCATTGCTGGGTGTTTCGGCGTCCGCGGCGCTGGCGGCGATGACGTCCATCTTCTGCGCCAGCCGCTTGCGAACCACGGCGTCGCCTTCGTCGAGCCCCAGCCGCAACGCCTCACGATAAAGAATTTCCTCGCGAATCCAACGGCTTGTTACGGCCTTGAGTTCCGCGTCGGTCGGCGGCCTCCCCATCACCTCGGCGAAGTTGACCGAGAGGCGGGCCTGGTCCTCACGCGTAAGGTGGATCTCCCGGCTCGCCGGGTCGGAAGGCTCGCTCCGCCAACCGAGCACCACGAAAATCGCGACGCCTGCGAGCAGGAAATGAACAAGCGGCTCGCGCGCCCAGCGTTTCCAAGTCATGCCAACATCAAGTGCGGGGCGGCGTCCTTCCGGTCAACCATATCGGTGAAGAATAGGCGCGCTCTTGCGCCACCGCTTCCTTCATCGCCTCGGGCGATAGCTTGATCTTGTAGCGCAGCGCGTCGAACAGCACCCATCGGGGGGTGGGGATTTCTATTACCCGTACGTAGTAGAACGCGTTCTCGCCCACGCGGTAGTCGGGGTCGCGCCACAGCTTGCGAAGCTGCTTCGCCCCGATCGAATTGCGGTATTTCGCCTTCGCTCGATCGACCGTATCGCCCACCGCGGGCACCTGGCCGCCGACCATTCGTCGTTTTTCCGGATCGGACCAGGCGACGTCGTAAACCTTCTCCTGGGTCCGGCCCGCGCCGTCTATCCAGCCCTTCACTACCTGCACTCGGTCGAGGTTCGCGCCGCGCGGGTCCTTCAACGCCTCGATCATGAACACCGGCGCCTTTCCGGCCTCGCGCAACTCGCCGCCCATGGGCACGCCGCGCTTGTAGCCGGCGGCCACCCAGCCCTGACCGACGAAATCGGCTTCGGTGAAATCGAAGCCGCCGAACATTCGAACGGTCATGCGTGGGCCGGTGGTAGCATAGACCTCGCGCCGCACGAAGGCGTCGAATATCTCGGCGCGGGTGTTGGCCCTCGCCCACACACCCGCATATCCGCCCGCCAGATAGTGCCAGCCGAACCGGCCCTGGTCGGTCCCGAGGTTCTGCGGGCTGTTGGCGCGGCTTGGGCCGGGCTCGTTCCCGGTGTGCTTTCCAAAGAAGTTGTCTTCGTCGCCAGTCGCGAGCGCCGTATGCGAGTCGGTCGAGCCGATCAGGCCAAAACGATAGGGATTCGCCCCGGTCTGCGATTCGATCGTCAGCCCGCGCTTCAGCGCCTCGCGCACGTAGTTGCCGCCGAACATGTCCGGCGTGCTGCGGCGGGTGAGCGGGAGGTTGCCCAGATCCCACCCCGCCACGCCGAAGCTGGCGAACTCGTCGTTGGGGCTGAGCAGCTTGTGCGCCTCGCTATCGCCCTTGATCTGGGTCGCCTCGACTACCGGCTCGCGTGCCGCGCGGCGGCGCGCGTAGGCTGCGGTCATAGGCCCCCCGCCGGGCATGGTGAGCTCGAACATCAACCCGTTGGAGACGTTTGAATTGTGCGGGATGGCCAGCGATCGCCCGCCCGTCTTCTTCTCGTAGCCGTCCATGTAGTCCCACAACTCGTCGACATGGCCGCCAAGCCCCGGGAAGGGCCGCACTTGCTTGGTCCGTGCGCTACCGTCTCGGAAGACGACCACACGGTGAAGGTTGTTGCCGTCCGGCATCAGGGTGTATTCGAAGCCGGCCAGGGCCGTGAATTTCCCAGGTTCGTTGAAGCGGTCGATCGTGTCGAGATGCCGGGTCCAGATCTCCTCGGTGGCTTTTGCCTGGTTTTCGGGATCGCGCAAGGCTTCCGGCAGGGTGCCATTCGCAGCCGCCGTGATGAGCTCGGACACCGCTCGCTGCGAGCCTTGCGGGCCTTCGTGCATCATGTCGTGCCAGCGGAGTAGCGTTTCGTCGCGGATCATCAGCCGCGGCGCGTCGTAGAGCCGCTTGGTGGCGCCCAATCCGTCGGAATGATCGGCAATGACGAGGAAATCGAGCGGGCTGTCGAGCTGAGCAGGGGTTCCGGTGGTCGCCGTAACCTTTTCGCCGCGGGCAAAGCGAAGCGCCTGCTCAGGTCCGAGCCTGACGCCGAAGCCGAACGCATCGATGGAATTGTCGGTGTGCAGATGGGTATCGCCCCAGAACACCTGCTCGGGGTATGCCGCGACCCGCACTGTGCCGCTGCCGTCGCCGCGCGACGCCTCGCTGGCTGAACCGCCCGCGCCGGTCACCGTCATGTCGCAAGACGCCAGCATCAGGGCCAGCGCGCAGACCGCAAACTTCGCTCGTCCATCTCTCATCGCCCACCCCCCCCCGGCAAGGCAACCCGGTTGCAAGGTGCCACGCATCGCGGCCGCGTCAAGCCAAGAGGATGTGTTGGACTAGAAAGGCTGAGCGATGAGCGAGCGTGCGCCCGCCTCAATACGAAGGTCGGCGATCGATTCAGCCAAACCGCAGCTTCCGGACTCGATCATTGCGTCGCCAATATTCACGGGCGCGCCTGTGGGAATGACGAGCAGCGGCCCGCCCGCGTACCGGGCAACCGAGGCCGGGTCGGGAGGCCCCTCGAGCCTATCGAGCCGGAAGTGCGGGCCATCGACGAGTGCCACCGCGCCACGTTCGGGCAGGTGGCGGCGAAGGTTCGCGGGATGTCGACCGCCCAGCGCAACCGCGATGCCCTCGTCGAGGTGAAGTTCGCGCGGGCGGCCATAATCATAAAGTCGATAGGTGATGTCTGAGTTCTGCTGGACCTCGATCAGAGACAGGCCCGCTCCGATTGCGTGCACCGTCCCCGCCGTCAGATAGATGAAATCGCCCGCACTCACCTCGTGCCATTCGAGCAGGTTCTCGATCGAGCCATCCAAAGCCGCCGATCGCATCTCTGCGGCCGAGATTTCTTCCTTGAATCCCACCGCCAAGCGCGCGCCCGGCTCGGCGGACAGCACCAGCCAGCATTCTTCCTTGCCCCTGCTGCCGGCCGGGGCCTGGTCGTCCGAGGGATGGACCTGCACCGAGAGATTCTCGCTGGTAAAAAGGTATTTCACCAGCAACTCGGGCAGCTCCGGCGGCGGGTCGAACCAGATCTCGCCAATGCGCTGCCCTTGGGGGGCGACGAACGGCGGCGGCAGATTTTCCCGGCCCCAAGGCTTTTCGACGACCTTTGTTTCGAGGGATCGACCCGCGTTCACTGGTTGGCCGCTCCCGACAGTTTCCCGACCCTCTGCGCACCGGCGGCGCTCGTGACCAGCACCTCGCCGCCATCGACGACCACGATGACATCATGCAAACCGATAACCGACACCCGCGGCCCGTCGGTCTCGACCAGAACATTGGTGCATTCGACCAACTCGGCAGGGCCGAGCACGCGATTGCCCGCCTCGTCCCCAGTGCGTGCATCGCGCAGAGCATCCCAGCCACCGATGTCGGACCAGCCCATGTCGGCGGGTACAACGGCAGCGCGCCGCGTATTTTCCATCACCGCGTAGTCTACGGACTCGCCTTCGATCATCGCAAACGGTTCGGGAGCGGGATGGAATTCTCGCCCTTCGTACCGACCGCGGGCAATGGCACGGCGAACGGCATCCGCCATAGCCGGCCGGTGTGCCGCGAGTTCCTCCATGAAAGCACCTGCGCGGAAAGCGAAGATTCCGCCATTCCAGGCGTAGCCTCCCTCGGCGAGGAAACGCTCGGCCGTCGACAGGTCGGGCTTCTCGACGAACCGAGCGACACGGTTTCCGCCTTCGATCGGCTCACCGGTCCGAATGTACCCATAGCCGGTCTCTGGCCGCGCCGGGGCGATCCCGAACGCGACCATCCAGTCGTTCGCCGCGAGGCGGGCAGCACGTTTGGCAGCAGAGGCAAACGCTTCGCAATCGGCAATGTGATGGTCGCTCGGGCAGACCAGCATGATTGCATCGGCTGGTAAAAGCGCGGCAGCAAGGCCGATGGCTGGCGCGGTGTTCTTTGCTGCAGGCTCGACGACAATCGTGGCCGTCTCTCCCGCTTGGTCGGCGATGTGCGGAACATGCGCGGCGCCGGCGACAATCATCGGCTCGGCAAACAGTCCTTCGCCGATGCAGCGGTCGAGCGTGGCCTCGAGCAGCGTTCGCTCACCGACCAGGGGCAGATAGGGTTTTGGCTTGGCCTTGCGGCTGCGGGGCCAGAGGCGCGTGCCGCTGCCGCCTGAGAGAATGACGGGATGGATCAAGGGAGTGCGGTTCATGGAGCTTCCAATGCGCCTATCCCACCATGAGTTGCAGCAGATCGTCGATCGTCACGGTTGCGAAGCCCACGGAACTGTCCGAAATGCCGTAGGGCACCAGCAGTCGCTCTCCGACCTTTAGCGCCCCACAAGTATATACCACGTTGGGCACGTAACCCGAGCGGTCGGCATTCTCGGCGGTCAAGACCGGCTCTTTCGTCCGCCCGATCACCTTGGATGGATCGTCGAGGTCGAGCAACGCACAGCCGAGCGCATACTTGCGCATCGCGCCCACGCCGTGCGTGAAAAGCAGCCAGCCGTGTTCGGTGCGGATGGGGCTGCCGCAGTTGCCGATCTGAATGAACTCCCAAGGATACTTCGGGCCCATCAGGAAGGTCCCCTCCCCATCCCAGCGATCAAGGCGGCGCGAGCGCAGGAGATACAGATTCTTCCCATCCTGCCGTCCGACCATCGCGTAGTACCCGTCGACCTTCGATGGGAACAACGCCATGCCCTTATTGCGTCCTGCCCGGCCTTCGATCGGCTCGAGTAGAAAGCGGCGGAAGTCGGCCGTGCGCAGCAATTCCGACCGAATCGTGGTTCCGGAGTACGCCGTGTACGTGCCTATGAACTCGTAATCCCCACTGCCGTGGTCGAACCGGACCAGCCGCAAGTCTTCGAGCCCCCCCCGTTGCTGCTCCGTGATGGGAAAGATCACCGTGTTCGAGAGGCTGCTCTCGGCGTGGCGATGTACGAGGACCGAACTGTCTGCATCCGACAAGCTCGCGTCGTCGAGTTCGACCGAGGTCGCGAAAGCACTCTGGGGCCACAAGTCGAAACGTCCGTCAGGAAACGCGATGCCCTCGCGAAAGGCGATCGAGCTGATGTGTCCCTCTCCCACCGCTCGCAGGCTCATCACGAAGCGCACGGCGCCGCCCGCACAACCGCTTTGGTCGGGGTGAGGCACGATCGACGGATTCATCAAGGCTGCCGCCGAGTATGTGTACTCGTGGCAAAAGTAGGCGCCCACCAGCTTGCGGCGCATGGGCGAGAAACTGCGTCCATCGACACCGAGCGAGCTTTCGACCTCGCCCCAACGCTCCTCGAACATGGCCTCGGTCTGCCAATGACGCTCGCGGAAATCCGTCAGCACCTTGTGATACTCGGACTTAACTCGATTCTCGCTCAGCGCGCCGACATCCTCGACCAGCTTCATGGCCCGATTACCCGCGGCATTCTTTGCCTGCCATCCCAGATGGAACGGCCGGAGGACTACGCGCGAAGGGTCAGCGTGAAGCCGAGTGTCAAGTATATGCAAGGGGCCGGCGGCCGGCCTCTGTTCGGTCTTCAACCCGCTTCCCCGAATCGCCGGCAATCTCCGGCGCGAGCGCTAGCATGGAATAATGCCCGAGTTGAAACGCGAGGATCGATTCAGCCCCGCAATTCAGATTCGCCCCGCGCGGCGTGACGCCGTCACGGCAGCGCCCGCTCTCCAGATCGGCCAGAACTACGCCGCGATCGTTGGCTCCGAAGAACCAGTTCCACGCTGCCTGGCCGTGCACCCGCCAGCGCGCATCGTGCGTCACTCGCCAAGCGGATAGCGCCGCTTCGATAGCAGCCTGTGCCTCCAGCGGTTGCTGGTCGAAGGGCAACTGCGCGTGCGGGCGGCCGAAGGTTTCCGACCCGATCGGCCGGAAATGCCCTTCAGTCGCGGTCTGACGGTCGGCAATCCACGCGAGTGTTTCGAGGCCGGTGTCGATCCACTGCTGCCGGCCGAGCGCCTCTCCAGCCTCGATCAGGGCTTGGGGCAGCCGGGGGTTGTCGTAGCCGAGGACCGCCTCGAACCAGGCCCAATCGGGCCGGCGGGCGCCGCCCAAGAGGCGCTCGAGAAGGTCCGCTCCGCGCTCGAGCGCCCTTGTTGAGCCCGGGTGTCCGGCGCGCTTGCGCAAAGTTGCCGCCGCGCCAAGCATGATGAAAGCGACCGCGCGAGGGCTATCGATCGAGGAAAGCGCCGGCAGAACGCGGTCGTACAGATGCACGGCCCAGTCGCGAATGTTCGCATCGGGATTATCGGCTGCGGTACGGCCGAGCGCCCAGACCGCGCGTCCGTTTGAATCGTCCGAACCGCGGTCTTCGCACCAGCTCCGGTCGAAGCGCATGAAGTTACGGAAAGCCCCTGCATCAGGGTTCCACGCGTCCTCCATAAAGGCGGCGTGTATCATCGAACGTGCATGCCGCTCGGCGGGATCGAGGCCGTGCGCGACGTTAACCAGCATCAACGCCCTGGCGTTGTCATCAATGCAGTAGCCGTGGCGGCGATCGGGCACGACGCCCACGGCGTGCTGCAGCATCCCGGTCGAGTCGCTCATCGCGGCGACCGCTGCAAACGACGGATGCACGCGATCCGCCTTGCGCGCCGGGGCCGCCACCGCATGCTCGATGAGCGCCGCCGACGCCGCGGCGAAGCGCGGCCAGATCGTCTCGCGGCCTCTGGCGTATGCACGCGCCTTGAGCGCCGCCAGTTCCACCGGATCATCGAGCAGGTGACAGACCGCGTTGGCGATCGCAGCCGAGGAACGCGGTTCGATGATGATGCCTACTCGGTCAGCCAGAAGCTCACAGGCATGAACATACGGAGTGGAAATGACCGCCTTGCCCAGAGCGACGGCGTAGCTCAGCGTGCCGCTGGTGGACTGCTGGAGGTTTGGATAGGGCGTGAGATAGATGTCGCAGGCTTCGAGCTGGTCGAGAAGCTCGTCCGTTTCGAGGAAACGGTCGTCCCACTCCAACATGTCACCGACGCCCAGCCGCTCGGCGAGGGCCTTAAGACTGTCGCGATAGGCCTCGCCTTCGCGTGCCACGAGATTGGGATGGGTGGCACCGACGATCCGGTAAAGAACGTTGGGGTGCCGATCCCTTATCGCCGCGAGTGCCTCGATCGCGGTTTCCAGACCCTTGCTGGGCGCGATCAGCCCGAAGGTCGTGAGAACTATCCGGTCGTCGATTCCCCGGCGTGCCTTGAACGTGGCTTCGCGGCCGAAGGGTCGGTCGGGCGCACCGTGCTCGATCACCTCGACGACACCACCCGGCGCACGGAACTCCGAGATCAGCAAATCCCGTGAGCGCTGCGACATGACCATGATGCGGGTTGCGCGCTGGATCAGGTGCTCCAGGATCCGGCGCTGATTGGCCGAAGGCTCCGTCAGAACCGTGTGACAGGTCAGAACGAGCGGGGCAGCGAGGCGATCGGCGAAATCGCACACCATTTCTCCGTCGGGTCCGCCGAAGATACCGTATTCGTGCTGCAGCCAAACAGCCTCCGCCCCGCTAGCATTGATGGCTTCGGCCACGCGCGCGTAGTCGGCAGGATCCGCACGATCGATCGTGCCGGCAACGCCATTGTACGCGAGCGGGGCGCCGCGATCCTCAAGCGCCCACACATCGACGGATATCTCGGGCCGGAATCGGCCGAGTTGCTCGAATACGTCCGCCGTGAAGGTCGCAATTCCACATCTGCGAGGGACATAGTTGCCGACCAAAGCGATGCGCCTCGCAGGGCGGTGCGAGCGAAACGCAACGAGGTGCGAGCCATCCGGCTCGGCTTTGTCAGCGATGAAGGCGAACGCGCGGTCGTCCATGCAAATTGAAGTCCCCTGAGATCAGTGGAAAGCTTCAAACCCGAACGCATTCAGTAGCACGAAAGTTCCGCCGCGACGCACAATAAACCGCAGATGAATAGGCTGAGCTTCGCCCTCTTAAGGACGATTCAACTTACCCTTAACGTATGATATTTATCTATGCTGCGAATGCGAAATCAAAACCATCGCTGGCGCCAGTAGAAGGGCGCAGACACTGGATTTCCGGCAGAATCGGTTGCCGGGCGGAAGCGCAGCCGCTCGACGACCAGCCGGCAGGTAATGCGATCGGCTTCGGGATCCCGACTGGGCCTGAATACGCTGCAGTTCGAGGCCCTCCCCTCGGGGCTCACGGTTACCTTAACGATCACTTCCGAGCCGATGCGCGCATCACGCCCATCCGCAGGGACCGGGTAATCGCGCGCATTGTTGATCGCGCCGGATATATGCACCGGGTTGGTAGCGATGCCGCCGCCTGCCCCTCCGCCGCCAGCGCCGCTGCCTGTGCCGTTGCCGGCGCCGCCTGCGCCAGTGCCGGATCCGGCTTCGCGGGCGCCTGAGGTGTCTGCGGAACCGGTGGAACTTACCTTGGGCGCTGGCGGATTGGGCTTGCTCACCAGTTTGGTCTCGGGCGCGACGAAAGCCTTTGGAATGGCCTTCTTGCCTTCTTCGCCCTCGGCTCCGGAGTCGGGCTCAGACTCGGGTGGCGGCGTATACTGCTTGGTCTCGACCGTCACCGTGATGCTGGAGAGCACAGATTGTTGGATCGAGGCGGTCATCTGCGGCGCAAAGACCTTGGCTAACGAGTAGATCGCAAGCGCGTGCAGCAGCACGATCAGCGCGAGCGTGCCTGGTTTGGGACGCCGCGATGTCGAGGCGAAGTTGTCGTTGGCCGCCATGGCCCCTCAACGGTGCGCGCTGTGCCGCCGTTCCGCAAGCAGGCAAAGCAACGACGGCACTCCGGGTTGGAGCGCCGCCGCCGCTGTTCGATCAGGAGGATCAAAAATCGTAGCTGAGACCGACCTTTAGGCGCCACACCGACGAACTAACGTTGACTTGATTGTCGTTATTGAACGTCGTGAACCCCTGGCCTGCCGGAGAGGCCACAAAGATGTAGCGCCCTTGTGAGTCGAAACCGCTCACGGACGCAACGTCCTGGAAGCCTTCGAAGTTGCGACGGCGCTGAATATTCCAACCCGAGTCGAGGAAGTTCAGGAAGTTGTCCATGGTCGCATAAAGCTTGATCTTGTCGTCCCGCCCGAAGAACCGGCCCGGGCCGGGAATTTCCTGCGAAAGCGACAAATCCATGTCGTAGTACCAGTCATTCGAGCAGGTATTCCGCGGAATGGACGTGCCGATGTACGGCCGTGCGCAATCAAGGCCGTTGGCAAAGTCTACCAGACCCTGCACCGCTGCCATATTCGACGTCGGAGCAATGTTCGGGTCGTTCACGCCCGTGGGCAAGTAAACCAGCGAGTTGTCGGATCCCGACACGCTGTCCCCGAATAGTGCGGTGCCGTTGGGGCCCGAGAAGGTTAGGCTGTAGGGGCGCCCCGAGCGAGCGATGAATGTGATGCCCAAGCGAGTGTCGAGATCCTCGAAAAACTCCTCGCGGAAGCTAAGCTGTGTCGAGATGTTATGCTTGCTGCCGAAGAAACCACGCGACGCCGCAGGGTTCTGCCGATCGAAGGCGGCCGAACCGTCATAATTCGAACCCGCCGTCGAACGGAACATGTTCCGGCGGTCTTGAGCATCCGTATAAGCGTACCCGAGGCTGAAATAGACACTGCCGCCTTCGGTCATCAGTCCACCGTCGAAGTTTTTGGACAAGATGGCGGAAGCGATATGGCTGCGAAAGCTTCCGGCGTTCGTCAGCATGAGTTCGTCGTCTCGCTGCGTGTTGAAACACGCCCCGGTCACCCCGGTGTAGATCGGCGTTGGCGTGATATCGACCAGCTTGGCACTGCATCCGGCTACGCTCGGATCGATCGACCGGTAAATGGGACGACCATCGACAGTGAAGCCATTGAGCCCGATTGCCGGCCCGTTCGGGTTGGCGGCGCTAATGAACGTCGCGGTGGCCGGCACCGCTGCGAGATCGACCAGCGTCAGGGGATCGCGGTACTTGCTGTAGATATAGTCGAGGTTGAGGTTCCAACCGCTGAAGAGGCCGGTATCGTTGAAATTCAGTTCCGAAGAGAAGCCGATGTTCGCGCGAAGCACGCTCGGCTGCTTGATGTTCGGATCAATCGACTGGGTATCGCCTCGCCCCTGAGCCGCCGCAGCCGCGCCGGAGGTGACGATGCATTGTGGGAGGCCCGTAAATTGGCCGTTCACGACGACGTCGAAGCGACCGTTGTTGTTCGGAGTGCAGCCCGCGTCCTGGGTCGTTCCCTGGGCGAAGCCACGACCATCGTTCTGGAAGGCATTGGCATAGAAAACCAGCGGGTCGCCTCCTGAGAAGATCCCTACGCCGCCGCGCAGCTGCGCCCGACTGAACACCGCAAAGTCATCGAAATCGTACGTCAGCGCCAGCCGCGGCATCACGATCGGATCGAGATTGCTGAAGCTCGAGGTGTTGGGGAAACCGTAGCGCTGGAGGTACAGCGGATTGAGCTTGGGCCGACCGCCGTCGAACCAGTCTACCCGCACGCCGAGGACAGCGCTCAGCTGATCAGTTACCTGCCAATCGTCTTGTGCAAATACTGAGTAGATGCTCCGATTGAAATCGGCCGCAGCATCGCGCGGGTCCCCGGTGGAGGAGAAATTGCCGATGGCAGCCTCGACCGCGCCTGAAGTGAGGTTCGCCGGGCTTGAGGTGGTGTTGAAGTTGCCGGTTCCGGGCGAAAGCAGCCCTTCACGAAGGTCGTTGATGTTGCGGAAGTGCAGCGCGCCAGTGCCGTTCTGGATGAACAGGTTGAAAAGGTCCGCGCTATTTAGTTCGGCACCGATCTTGAACTGGTGCGCTCCCGCATCGAGCCTTGCGATCGCGCGGTACTGCTGGATAGTGGTCTGAAGATCGTTTGCCGACCGAGAAAAGCCTGGGCCCGCTTGGACCGCGCCGTCTGGGCCAGTCGCATTATCGACGCCGACAATGATGCGCGGGATCGGGTTCTCATCCTGGGCCTCGCCGCCGCCGATCGGGTCCTGCAGATCCTGCACTTCAGCGCGCGAATAGCGCAGCTCGGTCGAAAACGTGTCGCTCCAGTTCGAGTAGAGGCGGCCGGAATAGTAGTTCGACTCGGTTCCACTGATCAGGAAGGTATTGCGACCCACGATGGTCGGGCCGAAAGTCCCGGTAAGCGTCAGGTCGTCAGGACGGACGACGCCCTCTTCCAGCCGCTGGAAGGTCGCTTCCAAGCGGTGGTCGTCGTTGATCTGTAAATCCGCACGGACGAAGTAACGGTCGTTAGTGAACTCGCGGTTGGTCACTAACGGCCCGGTGTCGATGCCGTAGACCGAACGGATCACTTCCGAAATCTCGGCAAACTGCGCCGCGGAGACGCCGTTGGCCTCGTTCACGAACCCCGCGCCTGACGGGCCGTCGTCCTGCGACTGGCCGGCTTCCTGGTGCTCGTAAGCACCGAACAGGAACAGCCGATCCTTGATCACCGGGCCACCGAGGTAGACACCGTAACGCTTCTCCGGACCGATGGCGGGGACGTTCTTGATTACGCCGCGATCGTCGAGCTTGTCACCGCGAAGGTCGTTGTTCGCGTATTCGAAGAAGCCACCGAAGTGGTAATCATTGGTTCCTGACTTGGTGACCACGTTGATTGCGCAGCCAGTGAAGTTCGAATAGTCCACATCGAACGGGGCGAACTGAACCTGGGTTTCGCGCACGGCGTCGTAAGGGATCGGAGTCGACGAACGCGAGGAGAAGCCGGTGTCGTTAAGACCGTAAACGTCGCCCTGGCTGATGCCGTCGACGGTGAAAGCGTTGCCGCGGTCGTTGCCGCCAAGGCATGAAATGCGGTCGACGCCCGAACCGCCATCGTCACGATCGAGACTGACGCGGGGATCGATGCGGATGATGTCGCGGATGTCGCGGTTAAAGGTCGGCGCATTCTCGAGCACTTCGGCGGTGAAGCTGGTACCGGGGCCAACCGCGAGTTGGGTCACTTGCACGCGCGTACCAGTGACGACGATTTCGCCGCCGCCCGACGAGAGCGCGAAGGTGAGGCTGGTGTTGCCCTGAAGGGTGGTTTGGATGTCGTTGACCGTCTGGCCCTCGAAACCGCTGGCCGCCGCGGCGACGGCGTATGGACCGCCGGTTACCAGGCCGGTTGCCGTGAAGCGGCCGCTCGAATCCGTGGTGATCTCCCGCGAAGCGCCGGTGCGCATGTCGGTAATCGTGACCGTCGCGCCGGCGATCGGGTTGCCCGCGTCGTCGTTGACGGTGCCCTCGATGCCGGTGGTAATCTGCTGGGCGGCGACAGGTGCCGGAACGATGGCAGCGGCGGCGGAGAGGCTGACGACGCTCGCAGCCAGCAGATACTTGAGCTTCATGGAATGACGGTCCCTATGCATTCGATGATGTGATGGCGCCGGCCAGACCCTGTGACCGGATGACATTGCGGCCAAGGCGGAAGTTTTGTTGCGTTGCAATGACAAACCGGCGCCGAGTTTTCCACACATCGGGAGAACTCGGCAAGGTATTGAATACAAACGATAACTCGATGTTGCGGGGATGCAACATCGATGCAGATTCGACTCACATGGATAAAAATGCCGAGCCGGGGCCGAATCAGGCCAGATTGATCTCGCGCAGCCGCTGCTGGAGGAATTCATGGCTGGAGATCGGCTCGGGATGATCGTCCGGCCGAGCAGGATCTATGCAGCCGGGCAGCGTCTTGATGGTAAAGTCGGGCCGGAAATGCAGGAAGAACGGCATTGAGAACCGGCTGCGATACGCCGCCGCACCCTTGGGATTGACCACGCGGTGCGTGGTCGACTTGAGCCGATGATTGGTAAGCCGGTCGAGCATGTCGCCGATGTTGACCACCAGTGCCCCATCTGGAGTATCGACCGCCTTCCATTCACCGCTCGCGGTGAGAAGCTCCAGCCCTGCCTCCTCCGCACCTAGCAGCAAGGTGATGGTGTTGATGTCGCCATGTGCCGCGGCGCGGATCGCGCCTTCGGCATGAGGACCGTCGAGCGGCGGGTAGTGCAGTAGGCGCATCACCGAGTTGCCATCCTCGACCGTCGCTTTGAAATAGTCGCGATCGAGCCCGAGATGCAGGGCGATCGCTTCCAGCACGCGCTCGCCAGCCTTCTCGAAGGCGGAGTAGAGTTGGCTGAACGTCTCCCGGAATCCCGCGACCTCCGTGGGCCACACGTTAGCGGCCATGTACTTCGCGAGCGGATGCCCCGCCGGCAGCTCACGGCCGACGTGCCAGAACTCCTTGAGATCATGAACCTGCGCGTCCTTCGCCCGCTCGGTGCCGAAAGGCGTGTAACCGCGCGCACCGCCGCCGCCAGGAAGGTGATACGCCTTTTTCGCCTCTTCCGGCAGCGCGAAGAATTGCTTCGACAGCGTCTCCGCCTTGGCAATCAGTTCCGCCGGAATTCCATGGTCAGTGACAACCGCGAAACCATATTCGCGGAAGCTGCGGCCAAGCTCGTCGGCAACTTCGTTCAGCGGGCGGGCGATCGAAACGGAAGCAATCTCGGACATCGGTAAGCTCTTATGCGGGAAGGAACAGGCCGGCCAGTGCGGCGCTCATGAGGTTGGCGAGGCTGCCCGCCGCGAGAGCGCGAAGGCCGAGCCGGGCAATGACAGGACGCTGGTTCGGAGCGAGCCCTCCGGTCACCGCCATCTGGATCGCGATCGAAGAGAAATTCGCAAAGCCGCAGAGGGCGAATGTCACGATCGCGCGGCTGCGGGAGTCGAGCACCTCCGGCCCCAGTTGGCCGAGGTCGATAAATGCTACGAATTCGTTGAGCACCATCTTGGTGCCGAACAGACCGCCGGCGACGGGCGCCTGGTCCCACGGCACCCCGATCAAGAACATAACCGGTGCGAAGACAGCTCCAAGCGCCGCCTGGAAGCTCCAATTCTCGAAACCCAGCATGTTACCGATCCCGCCGAGAATTCCATTGGCGAGGGCCACCAGCGCCACAAATGCGAGGACCATGGCGCCGACCGCGACTGCGAGCTTTACTCCGGTCTGCGCCCCTTGGGCTGCCGCCTCGATCACGTTGGCGGGCTTGTGCCCTTCCTCGAACGTCTCGGCCAGTTCCACCTCGTGCGGCTTGCCGCCTTCGACGAGCGCGGCAGGGCCTTCGGCACTGATGCGTGCTTCGGGAAGTTCGATCTTTCCTTCAACGGCGGGCACTTGGTCCTCCGTGTCGGGCATGATGATCTTGGCCATCAGAATGCCACCAGGCGCCGACATGAACGCCGCGGCGAGGAGGAACGGCAGGTACTCTTCGCCGAGCAAACCCGCGTAGGCAGCCAGGATTGTGCCGGCCACCCCCGCCATGCCGACGGTCATCAGCGTGAACAGGCCGCTTGGGTTAAGCGCGGCTAGGTAGGGTCGCACCACGAGCGGGCTTTCGGACTGACCGACGAAGATGTTGGCCGCGGCGCCCAGAGCCTCCACCCGGCTCACCCCGGTGACCCAGCCGATCGCCCCGCCAACCCAGCGCACCACGCGCTGCATGATGCCGAGGTGGTAGAGGATCGAGACGAGCGCCGCGAAAAAGACAATCACGGGCAGCGCGCCCAATGCGAACGTGTTCGCGAGCGGGTTCTCCCGCCCGAACAGGAATGCCGTACCTTCGTTCGCGTAGCTCAGCAGCGCCGCGACGCCGTTAGACATACCCTGGATGGCAGCCACGCCCCACGGGGTGCGAAGGACTATGAAAGCGATTGCCGCTTGCAGCGCGAAGGAGGCGGCGACCACTCGCAAGCTGATGCGCCGCTTGGCGTTCGACAACACGAATGCGATGGCGAGGATCGCGACGATCCCCAGGACGCTGGCGACGATTGGCGGCATAGTTCCCCCGTTAGCTCGAAGTGGTTGTGTAGGAAACTTGTTTCGCGGAAAGGGCCAGCCTGCCCAAGCGGGTCTCCACAGCCGTCCCGCGCTGCGCCTTCCCTTTTTTCAAGGCCGATGCCAAACCGCCGCCGATGAACGAAACTTCCCCCGCCGCGGCCCAACTGCGGGTTCCGCGCGCCCTATTCGTCTATCTTCTGCTATACGGCGGCATGACGGTCGTCGCCGGCGTGATGGCCTACAAACAGGTCGCGCTCTGGCCCACCTCGCTCGCGGTGGAATCGGGCATCTTCGCGTTTCTGATGCTGGTGGTGATTTCGAGCACGGTGTCGCAGCTTTACGGCGACTCCCTCGCCAGGCGGCTCGTGTGGTGGGGTTTCCTTCCGCTCCTGATCTCTTCGCTGCTGATGCAACTGGTGCTCAACCTCCCGGCATCGGCCGAGATGGTCGAGTTCCGCGCCGACGACCTTGCCGCGTTCGAGCGCGTCCACTCGCAGCTCTGGCGGGTCTGGCTGGCGGGGCCGGCCGCGTACATCGTCTCATTGCTGCTCAACGTATGGATATTCTCCCGCCTGCGGGGGGCCGGCGGCGATGGAACGCTGGGGTTGATGGTGCGCGGCGCAATCGCCTCCGCCCTCAGCCAGGCGATCGACTCGGTCATCTTCATCACCCTGGCGTTCTACGGTGAATTCGACATCCGGAATCTGCTGATCGGGCAAGTGTTGGCCAAGGTCGCCCTTTCTGTCGTGCTCGTGCCGCCGCTGATTGCGCTTGGCGTGAGCATCGCGCGCCGGCTCGACGCGAAGCCGCTCTAGGGCGACGCCGAAAGCGCCTGCGCGCCCCGGTAGGTTTGCTCTCCAACAAGTTCGATCTGCGCGCGAGCCTTTACGTCGAGGCATTTGCCATCGGACGAAAACATGCCGTCATGAACACGCAGCGTCGCCGCCATCGGGGTCGGCCAGCCGCGCAGTGCATGGACGATGCTGCGTAGCGTATGGATAGTGCTCATGGTGGCCTGGTCGCCGTAAGCGGTGGCTATAAGGCCTACGGCCCGCCCCTCCAGGTATGGACGCTCGTCGCGGGCGAGGTCTTCAAGGTAGTCGAGCGCGTTCTTCACAAGCCCCGAGATCGTCCCGTGATACCCGGGAGCGGACACGATCAGGCCATCGGCTCGGCGCACTGCCTCAACCAGCTCCGTGCCATCTTCGACACCGTAGCCCTCGCCGCGATAGTGCGGCAGAGCGCGCAGGTAATCGCCGCCGAACACCGTGACCTCTGCGCCGGCCGCTTCTGCGGCGGCGATGGCGAGGCGAAGGCCATGCTCGGTCGAACTTCCGGGGTGTACGGTTCCGCCGATGCCAACGATGCGAGTAGTCATGCGGCGTCCTTCTGCCCCACGAAGCCCGTGGGCGCTACCGCTTCCTGCCGGCTGAAACCGCCGCGCTCAGGAAGAGCAGTCCGGGTACTGCTCAGGCGCTCAGCAATTCCTGCAGAACCTTTTCGGTCAGAGGCTTGGTCAGCACTTCGATCTCCTTCGGCAACTGGGCGACGAGATCGGGACTGAGATTACCGGTCATAAGGACGATCGGCGTTTCCATTCGTTCGGCGTCCATTGCCTTGACGAGCTCAATCCCATTCATGCGGGGCATGGTGATGTCGGACAAAACCAGCCGGATTTGCGCGCCCTCGCCGCGCAATATCTCGAGGGCCTGCTCACCGTCAGCCGCCGATGACACCGCGAAACCGAGATCCTCGAGCACATCCGCCAGGATGGTGCGCACGATATCGTCGTCATCCACCAGGAGCACGCGGTCGCTGGACGGCGTCTTGGCTTCCGGGCTCCCCCGCCCCGTGCCGCTGCTTGCCTGATCGCCTGCTTTGTCATCGGCCGGGCCGCATGCCTTTGCGGTCGGCAGAATTATGTCGACGCAAGTGCCGCCGCCCTGTGGCTTGCGGAATGCGAGCTTGCCGCCGGACTGTTCCACGAAGCCGGCCACCATGGAGAGGCCGAGGCCCGTGCCCTTGCCGGCAGGCTTGGTGGTGAAGAATGGCTCGGTCACTTTCTCGACGATCTCGTCGGGAATTCCGGTGCCGTGATCGCGCACCGCGATACGCAAGCTGTCGGATTCCGCCCCGCCCTCCTCCGGGTAAGTGACATCGACCTCGACCAGGCCCCCCTCGGGCATGGCGTCGCGCGCGTTGATGATCAGGTTGAGCACCGCCAGCGTCAACAGCGCGGGATCCGCGAAAAACTCGCAGTTGCCGCAGTCGGAGCGCCACTCGATGCGGTGGGATTTACCCAGCGCGTGCTCGGCCAGAGGCAGCACGGAGTGGCGAAGACCTTCCGGGTCGACTGCCACCGGCAGGAGAGGCTGTTTGCGCGCGAACGACAGCAGGCTCTTGACCAGTGCCACGCCCTGGTTGGCCGCTTGCCGCATCTGGGCGACGATCTGCTCGGCCTGCTCGTTCATCTGAACGCGTCGTCCGAGCAACTCGAGGCCCCCGAGAATGGCGGCGAGCAGGTTATTGAAGTCGTGCGCCACACCCCCGGTCAACTGGCCAAGGGCATCGATCTTCTGGGCCTGGAGCAGTTGACTCTCGAGTACGCTCTGAGCGGTCACGTCGGTGATGGAGCCGACCCACGTGCGTTCGTCGATCCGCACCGCTTGCTCGAGGAAGTAGCGTGTCGTGGCGGAATCCGCGGCCCAGCGATAGCGGACCGAAGTCCGGCTGCCGTCTCCGGTGCTCGCCGAGTAGGCCCGCTCGATCTCGGCCCTATCGTCGGCGGGGATATGATCTTCCCAATGCGGATCGTCGATCTTGACCTGCCCCAGGTCCCCCTCGATCTGGGCGGCGTTTTCGTCGCCAACGACCTTGCGCCGCAATCCTTCTTCCTGGGAGAAGGAGGCTTCGAACAGGACCACCGGCAAGGATTTGAGGATGGCCGCCTGCCGCAGACGCGCTGCTTGCAGTTCGCGGTCGATCTCCAGCCGCTGCTGCTCGGCCCTCAGTTTGGCCTCGTTGGCCTGCTGCTCGGCGCGATTGCGTTCCTCTACTTCCTGGCGAAGCTCGTAGAGATCGACGAAGACCGCGGTCTTGGAACGCAGGATCAGGGGATCGACCGGTTTGAACACGTAGTCCACCGCGCCCATCTCGTAGCCGCGCATCAGGTGTTCGGTTTCCTTGTTGACCGCCGAGAGGAAAATGATCGGTATGCGGGCGGTCTGCTCACGCTGACGGATGACGCCGGCGGTCTCGTACCCGTCCATGTCGGGCATGAAGACATCGAGCAAGATAACCGCGAAGTCGTCGTGCAGCAGCGCGCGCAGGGCGTCCCGGCCCGATGAGACGGTCACCACCTCCGCCAGGGGGGCCAGCACTTCGGTGAGCGCGAGCAGGTTGCGCTGATCGTCATCGACGATCAGGATCTTCGCTGAACTGGGCCGCTCGACTTCGGGCACCGTCGTTAGCTTCTTGAGGGGAACTGTCATGCGGCCCAGTCGGCTGCGGCCTCGACGGGATCGGAAGCGCGCGCACGGCCGATCCAGACACGCGTCAATGCGAGCAGCAGATCGATGTCGACCGGCTTGGAGATGTAATCGGAGGCCCCTGCGTCGAGGCACTTCTGCCGGTCGCCTTTCATCGCCTTGGCCGTGACGGCGATCAAAGGCACGTGCGCTATCTCGGGATTGGCCCGAATTCGCCGCATCGTCTCATACCCATCCATCTCGGGCATCATGATGTCGACGAGGGCGATGTCGATGTCGCGCGAGCGCTCGAGGATTGCAATGCCGTCGGCCCCCCGCTCGGCATGCACGATTTCGGCCCCTTGTGCCTCGAGAACACTTGCCAGCGAGTAGATGTTGCGAATGTCGTCGTCGACGATGAGGATCTTGACGCCGGGCAGTTCGAGAACGGGTTCCTTCTTCGCCGCTGACTTTGGCTTGCGCGGCGCGCTCTTCGCCTTGCGCCTGACCGGTTTGGCTTCCCGCGCGATCCGCGCGAAAAGTTCGGACAGTTCCTTCTGCTCTGCAGGCTTTTCGATGACCTGGGCCGCGCCCAGGGTAAGCGCGTGCGGTGCCTGCTCGGCGCCTGAAATCACGATCACGGGGATGTCGCGCGTCTCCGGCTCGTGCCGGAGCAGGTCGAGCAGCACGAACCCGTCAATATCGCTGAGCCCTAGGTCGAGGGTTATCGCGGTCGGACGCATCTTGCGGACCATCGCGGTGGTGCCGGACCCGGCCGAAGAGATGACGCCTTTCAGACCCTGCTCGTGCGCAAGCTCGAGAAGGATCGACGCATAAGTCGGATCGTCCTCCACGATGAGCACGAACGGCTCTTCCCCGAGTTCGTCCCGATCATCCGTCTGAGCCATCGGGCCGAGCGGAACGGCACCGGGTTCGGGAACGGGCGGCGCGGCCAGCGCCGGGCTGATGCCGGGCGACTGCAGGGGTACATAGAGCGTGAAGGTGGAGCCCTTGCCGACCTCCGAGTGAACGCGGATCTCGCCGCCCAGCAGACGCGCGATCTCGCGGCTGATGGATAAGCCGAGGCCGGTGCCACCATACTTGCGGCTGGTCGTGCCGTCGGCTTGCTGGAAGGCTTCGAAAATCAGCCGCTGCTTGTCTTCCGGGATGCCGATGCCGGTGTCGGTGACCGCGATCTCGATCGCTTCTTCCGCATCGCGCAGGATCGGGTGGTTGGCAGTCCAGCCGCTTTGAACGTTTCTCACCGCCAGTCGGACGCTGCCGTGAGAGGTGAATTTGAAAGCGTTCGACAAAAGGTTGAGCACCACCTGCTGAAGGCGCTTCTCGTCGGTCCGGATCGCGGCCGGCAAGGTCGGTGCGAAGTCGACCTCGAACGCAAGACGCTTCTCCGAGGCGAGCTGGCGGAAAGTCCTTTCCATGTGCTGCTTGAGGCTGGTCATCGGCATGTCGCCGAGCTCGATCGAGACGGTGCCGGACTCGATCTTCGACAGGTCAAGGATGTCGTTGATGAGGTTGAGCAGGTCCGTCCCAGCCGCGTGGATCGTGCGCGCGAACTCGGTCTGCTTTGTATTGAGGTTGCCCTGCTGGTTGTCGGCCAGGAGCTTCGACAGAATGAGCAGCGAGTTGAGCGGCGTGCGCAGTTCGTGGCTCATATTGGCAAGGAACTCGGACTTGTACTTCGAGGTGAGCGCCAGCTGCTCGGCCTTCTCCTCGACCGCGCGGCGGGCCATTTCGATTTCGAAGTTCTTCGCTTCGACCTGCTTCTTCTCGTTCTCGAGAAGCTGGGCCTTTTCCTGCAACTCCTCGTTGGTGTTGTGGAGTTCTTCCTGCTTGGTGGTCAGCTCGGTCTGGCGAGCCTGCAGTTCCTGCGTGAGGAGCTGCGATTCCTTCAGCAATTCCTCGGTGCGCATAGTGGCGGCGATTGTGTTGAGCACGATGCCGACAGTTTCCATCAGCTGGTTGAGGAAGCTGTGATGTGTTTCGTTGAACTGCTCGAACGAGGCCAGTTCGATCACTGCCTTCACTTCGTCCTCGAACAGCGCAGGGAGTATGTTGATGTTGGCCGGCGTGGCACTGCCGAGACCCGAACCGATGCGAATGTAGTCACCCGGCACCCCGGTCAGGCGCATTGGGCGCTTGTCGGCGGCGGCTTGGCCGATGAGGCCTTCGCGCAATTCAAAGCGGTCCTTCACTTCGGCTCGCTTGTCGGCGCCGTAGCTTGCAACGAGGTCGAGAACCGGCCCCTTGTCGTTCTCGTTGGCGACGTAAAACACGCCGTATTGCGCGTTCACCAGCGGCGCGAGCTCGCTCATGATGAGGTTCGAGATCGTCGTCAGGTCGCGTTCGCCCTGCAGCATGCGGCTGAACCGGGCGAGGTTGGTCTTGAGCCAGTCCTGCTCGGCGTTCTTGAGCGTCTGATCCTTCAGGTTGAGGATCATCTCGTTGATGTTGTCCTTGAGCGCAGCCATTTCGCCCGACGCTTCCACCGCGATCGAGCGGGTGAGGTCGCCCTTGGTCACCGCGGTCGCCACTTCGGCGATGGAGCGCACTTGGTTGGTGAGGTTGGTGGCCATGGCGTTGACGTTGTCGGTGAGGTCGCGCCACAGGCCGGCGGCGCCCGGCACGCGCGCCTGACCGCCGAGGCGGCCTTCCACACCGACTTCGCGCGCCACGTTGGTCACCTGGTCGCCGAACGCGGATAGCGTCTCGATCATCTCGTTGATCGTCTCGGCGAGCGAGGCGATCTCGCCCTTGGCGTCGAAGGTCAGTTTGCGCTTCAAGTTGCCCTGGGCCACCGCCGTCACGACGCCCGCGATGCCGCGGACCTGGTTGGTGAGGTTGGTCGCCATCAGGTTGACGTTGTCCGTGAGGTCCTTCCAGGTTCCGCCGACGCCCGGCACTTGCGCCTGGCCGCCCAGCTTGCCTTCGGTGCCGACCTCGCGCGCCACGCGCGTCACCTCGCTGGCGAAGCCGTTGAGCTGATCGACCATGACGTTGATGGTGTTCTTGAGCTCGAGAATCTCACCCTTCACGTCCACCGTGATCTTCTTGGAGAGGTCACCGCGCGCCACAGCCGTGGTCACTTCGGCGATGTTGCGGACCTGGCCGGTGAGGTTTTCCGCCATCAGGTTGACGTTGTCGGTCAAGTCCGCCCAGGTGCCCGCGACACCGCGCACTTGCGCCTGGCCGCCTAGCTTGCCTTCGGTGCCGACTTCGCGCGCCACGCGAGTCACTTCGGATGCGAACGAGTTGAGCTGGTCCACCATCGTGTTGATGGTGTTCTTCAGCTCGAGGATCTCGCCCTTCACGTCGACGGTGATCTTCTTGGAAAGGTCGCCCAGCGCCACGGCCGTTGTCACCTCGGCGATATTACGTACCTGGCCCGTGAGGTTCGCCGCCATCGCGTTGACGTTGTCGGTCAGGTCCTTCCACGTGCCGCCGACGCCTTCGACCTGCGCCTGGCCGCCGAGACGGCCTTCGGTACCCACTTCGCGCGCCACGCGAGTCACTTCGGAAGCGAACGAGTTGAGCTGATCCACCATGACGTTGATGGTGTTCTTGAGCTCGAGAATCTCGCCCTTCACGTCCACGGTAATTTTCTTGGAAAGATCGCCGCGGGCCACCGCCGTCGTCACTTCGGCGATGTTGCGCACCTGGCCGGTGAGGTTGCCGGCCATGGCGTTCACGTTCTCGGTGAGATCCTTCCACGTCCCGCCGACGCCTTCCACCTGGGCCTGGCCGCCGAGCTTTCCTTCGGTACCCACTTCGCGCGCCACGCGCGTCACTTCCGAAGCGAACGAGTTGAGCTGGTCCACCATGACGTTGATGGTGTTCTTGAGTTCGAGGATTTCGCCCCGCACTTCCACCGTGATCTTCTTCGAAAGGTCTCCGCGGGCCACGGCCGTCGTCACCTCGGCGATGTTACGCACCTGGCCCGTCAGGTTCGCCGCCATTGAGTTCACGTTTTCCGTAAGGTCGGCCCAGGTGCCGGCCACGCCGGGCACTTGCGCCTGGCCGCCCAGCTTGCCCTCGGTGCCGACTTCGCGCGCCACGCGGCTGACCTCCGAGGCGAACGAGTTCAGCTGGTCCACCATGGTGTTGATGGTGTTCTTGAGCTCGAGGATCTCACCCTTCACGTCCACCGTGATCTTCTTGGACAGGTCGCCGAGCGCCACTGCCGTCGTCACCTCGGCGATATTGCGCACCTGGCCGGTGAGGTTCGCCGCCATGAAGTTCACGTTGTCGGTGAGGTCCTTCCACGTGCCGCCGACGCCCGGCACCTGCGCCTGGCCGCCGAGCTTGCCCTCGGTGCCAACTTCGCGCGCCACGCGCGTCACTTCGCTGGCGAAGCCGTTGAGCTGATCGACCATCGTGTTGATGGTGTTCTTGAGCTCGAGTATCTCGCCCTTCACGTCCACCGTGATCTTCTTGGAGAGATCGCCCGAGGCGACCGCGGTGGTCACCTCGGCGATGTTGCGCACCTGGCCCGTCAGGTTCGCCGCCATCGAGTTCACGTTCTCGGTCAGGTCTGCCCAGGTACCCGCGACGCCCGGCACTTGCGCCTGGCCGCCGAGCTTGCCCTCGGTACCCACTTCGCGCGCCACGCGCGTCACCTCGCTGGCAAAGCCGTTAAGCTGGTCCACCATCGTGTTGATGGTGTTCTTCAGCTCGAGGATCTCACCCTTAACGTCGACCGTGATCTTCTTGGAAAGATCGCCGAGCGCCACCGCAGTCGTCACATCGGCGATATTGCGAACCTGCCCGGTCAGGTTCGCGGCCATAAGGTTCACGTTGTCGGTGAGGTCCTTCCACGTTCCGGCGACGCCCTTCACCCGGGCTTGGCCGCCGAGCTTGCCTTCGGTGCCCACTTCGCGCGCCACGCGGGTCACCTCGGCGGCGAAGCTGCCGAGTTGCTCCACCATCGTGTTCACGACCTTGCCGATGCGCAGGAACTCGCCCTTCAGCGGGCGCCCGTCGCTCTCGACGGTCATCGATTGCGACAGGTCGCCCTGCGCGACCGCGCCGAGCACGCGCGACACTTCGGTAATCGGCTGGGCCATGTCGTCCACCAGCTCGTTCACCGCGCGCAGCTTGCTTTCCCAGCCGCCGGTCGCCCCGCGCACTTTCGCGCGCTGGCCGATCTTGCCCTCCTTGCCGACGACCCTCGCGAGCCGGTCGAATTCTTCGGTTATTTGCTGGTTGAGCTCGACGACCTCGTTGAACAGCATCGCCACTTCGATGTCGGCGTCTGAGCCGGCCTCGCTCATGCGGATCGAAAAGTCGCCCTGCCGGAGTTTGCGCAATGCCAGAACGAGTTCGCGGCGGTTTGCTGAGGCTTCGCCCAAATCGGCGTGAATGTTCACGGTGACCCCTCCACGGCAAGCGCGAACGCGCGCCTCCCCGGAGCAGGAAACGGAGTGCCCCGGCAGCAGGTTCCCGCACTGATGGGGAAATTTAGACGCCCCTTGTGAAAGCGGCGCGTTGGCTCGCTCCTATCCCAGGTTCTCCGCAGTTCTCGCTAGTAAATTTTCTGCACCATCGGTTCGATTCGCAAGGTCACCACGTCCACGCTCGGCGCCCTGGTGGCGGCGAACATCACGGCTTCCGCGACCTCGCCCGGCGGCAGCATCTCGTGGCTATCGGCAAACTCCTGCAATTTCTCCTCGGAGAAAGGCTGGAGGCTGGTGGCAATAGCACCCGGCTCCAGCAGCGTGACCCGGATCTTTTCGCCGATCATTTCCTTTCGCAGCGTCTCGGCGAACAACGCGACCCCGCCCTTCGAGGCGTTGTAGACGCTCTCGCCGACCGCCTTGATATGGACGCTGATCGAGCCGACGAAGATCAGATGACCTTCCGCGCTGCCGCTGGCCCGGATGCGTTCGATCGCCCTCTTCGCGCAGCCCACGTAGCTTACGAGGTTGGCATCGATCACTCGCCGCCAACCGGCCTCGGAGATCTCGGTAAGCGAGTCGGCCGGAAGGCCCGCGCATGCCACGAGTATATCGAGCCCGCCCAGTTGCTCGTCGACGAAGCGGAAGACGCGGTCGATTTCCTCCTCGCGTGCGAGATCGCCCGAGAAGGTGATCGACCCCTCGGCGTGACGGTTGGCCCCGGGGATGTCGGCCGAAACCACGCGTGCGCCGGCGGCGAGCATCCGGCTCGCGGTTTCCCTGCCGACCCCTCCCGCGCCGCCCGTGATGAGCACGCGCTTACCGGCCAACCGATCAGCCGACATAAGGCGGGCTCAGCGGGTCGGGGTAGCGCGGCGGCGCTCGTTATAGCGCTTCAGGGCATACCCGCCGACCGCGGCGGCCAGGATTCCGGGCAGCCCGAAGCGGCGGGCCAGCGCGACCGATGCGACGCCCATCAGCGCCCCACCCGGCTCGTTGACTCCACGGCTATGCTTCGCCGCTTTCGCCCCGATCACACCGCCGATGATTTTTCCCAGCATGGTAAACTCCTTTGCTTTCAAAAGCGGGAGATCGGATTTTGGTTCCGGCTGACACGGTCCCTGGCGCCGTTACGGCACCCAATGGAGGTTCGCCCCGGCGGGTACGTAATCCGAGCCGGCGTAGAGCCGGACAGCGCGAATGTGCTCGGCCAGTGCTTGGTCGGCGAATTGCCGGTCGGCAAAGGGCCCGGTTGGAACTGCGGATTCTCGCGTCGACTCCAAACATTCAAAGTTCTCGCCATCTGCTTCCGGGAAGCGAACAGGGGTCATCTCCATCAATCGACCCCTCGCTCACCAGACCGTTCGCAAGGACAAGGCCAGGTCGGCATCCTGGTCAGGCGAACACCCGCTCGGCCAAGTGGCGGATCCGGGCAGAATAAAGGTCACGGCCGTGAGGCAAATGGCCGCCGTTCCTGCCAAAAGGCAGGCCAGTGCTTTGCTCGTCATGATGTCGGTCTCAAGAGTATGCGCGAGAAGCCAGCCGGCTGACCGCGAGCTTTGCTCCCGGTCAGCCGCTTGAGCGCGCTGTCATTGCCCGGCTAGGGCCGATACCCGGCGGGGTTCCGCGTGCGGTTACGCCGAAATGGGCCAACCGAGCGCGACTTCACCAGCCATTACGAGTTGGGGCTTGTCTTGCAGCGGATGGAAGCGAGCCGCTTGGATATCGCGGAACATGCGTTCCAGGGCGCCGCGGCGATAGAAAGCCGATCCGCCTGCGAGTTCGAGTGCTTTGCTCACCGCCGATATGGCGTGACGACCCGTTATCTGCCGGCATTGCATGGCGGCGCTCGTCGTTTCAGGCCCGGGCTTCCATTCCTCGGCGATCGACAGCGCATGCTCGTGCGAGAGCCGCGCGATCATCAGGTCGTTCTCCAGCTCCCCCGCGAGCAGCGCGGTCAACGGGTTGGGGGCGCGCTTCCCCGCTGCCCCCACGGCTATGTCGCGCGCACCTTCGGCCACACCCAGGTAAGCCGAGTAGATGAGCGCAAAGGCCATCTTGCAGATCACGTGGAACAGCATGTGCCACTCGCCCGCTGGGCGGCGACCGGCGATGCCGGCATCCGACACGAAGACATCGTCGAGCACTATGTCGTTCGAACCCGTCCCCCGCATGCCCATGACCTGCCAGGTCGGCTCGATGGTGACCCCTTCGGCCGACATCGGCACCGCGAAGTGGAGAACCGTCGGGCCAGCCTCCGGGTCCTCGTACAGCACACTGGTGTTGACGAGATCGCCCATCACCGAACCGCTCGCGAAGGGTTTGCGGGCGGTCACCCGGAATCCGCCTTCGACCTTCACGGCCGACCCGCCACTCGATAGCCAGTCGTTGCCGCCCGTTGAGACCAGCACCAGGCCTTCCGATGCGACTCTTTTGAGCATTGCTTCTGTCGGCGCCCCTTGGTGCTCGCGCCGCCACGCCGCGACCGCCACGAGATGGCTGTGCATCGAGAACGCCAGCGCCGTCGACCCGCACGAACGGCCAATGATGCGAATGCATTCGGCGATCGTGCTCAACGATGCCCCGCCTCCGCCCAACTCGGCCGGGACTAGGGCACTGAACAGGCCGGCAGCCTTCAGTCGCGCATAACCTTCGGCGACAAAGCTGTCCTCGGCGTCGTGCCGTGCGGCACATTCGGCCACGGCCTCGGCGACGTCTTCGGCGCGCGCTTGCCAGTTTATGGGTGCAAGATTGACTACTGATTGCATGACATGTTCCATCCATTCGACAAACCGGACCGGCCAAGGCATTTCGGTTTGCGATAGCAAATGGGGCGATATCGGTTCCCTTGGTCATGCTATCACAGTTCTCGTCGTGGCTTGACCGACCATTTCGATGGCTGGTTTGTGAGCCAGTTCGCGCCGCCCCTCCAGTTCAGCCTCTGAAGCAATGGACTACATAATCTGAAGTGGATGTCCTCCTCAAACCGGGGTAGACAGGTAGGCCAGGAAAGGGAGTGAGCCATGCAGTATGGACAGTTCTGTCCCGTCGCAAAGGCGACCGAGATCCTCGGCGAGCGATGGACGTTCCTGATCGTTCGCGAGCTGCTCATGGGCGCACGCCGCTTCAGCGAGCTGCAGCGGGGCTTGGGCGATATCTCGCCGGCACTCCTGACCGCACGCCTGAGGCAATTCGAGGAAGCAGGGCTGATCACCCGGCGGCGCGTCAACGGGCACAAGGGGTTCGCCTACTTGCCAACGCCTGCTTGCGAAGCGCTCCTGCCGGTGTTGAAGGCGCTGGGTGACTGGGGGATGGAGTGGGTCAGGCACACGTTGACGGTCGACGACTTCGATCCCGAATTTCTGATGCTCTATCTTCAACGCAGCGTGGATTCGACGGCACTGCCTGGCGGCGAAGCCGTGATCCGTTTCAGGTTTCGCGGGGCCCCCACCGAAGACTGGTGGCTGGTCGTGTGTGGCGACAAGTCCGATGTCTGCCTGACCGACCCGGGGCGCGACATCGATGTTTACGTGACCACGACCCTGCTGACTATGCACGACGTCTGGATGGGCGATCGTTCGTACCAGGAGGCAATCCAGAGCGAAGACATGTACGTCGAAGGCGAGCCGCAGCTTACCCGCCGGATCTCCACTTGGCTGCGCCCCAGCCTATTCCACGATTCGCCCCGCGCCCCCCGGCCCGCACTTGCTCTGGCCGCGTAGGCGTTGACGATTCGCTCGGGCGCGGAGTGGTGAGCCCTGCTGGGTTCGAACCAGCGACCTACTGATTAAAAGTCAGTTGCTCTACCGACTGAGCTAAGGGCCCGACTGTGTGCGGCCCTAGGGCAGCGGTGTCGTGCGGGTCAAGCGGGCGTGAAGCTGGGCAAGCGTGAGGCCAGTGATCGGGTCGCGCCAGGCGGAGGCGATGGCGGCTGCGGGGCCCACGACGAAAGCGCGGCCGCGGAACTCGGGGTGCGGGATTACCAGCTGCTCGCCGGACCACGGTCCGCCGCTCCACGCGACGATGTCCAGGTCGAGCACCCGTGGGCGCCAACGCTGGCCCCGGCGTTCGCGGCCGAAGCGGCGCTCGACCTCCTGCAATTGCACGAGGCACGCCGGCGGAGCGAGGTCCGTGCCGACGATCGCCGCGGCGTTGGCATAGCGCCGCCTCGAGGGACCCAAGGGCGCGGTAGGCATTATCTGCGAGACGGCTTCGATTCCGAACGCGCGGGCTTCGATCTCGCTCAGCGCGGCGGCGAGCACGCGGGGCGGACTGCCGTACCGCGGGTGCCGCTGGTTCGAGCCCAGCGCGATCAGGTAGCGGTGCCTCAGATGTCCTCGCAGATGCGGCCGTAGAGCTGGGGTCGGCGGTCGCGGAAGAAGCCCATCCCGGCGCGGTGCTTGGCCGCGCGAGCGAGGTCGATCGTGGCGGTGAGCGCGCCGGTCTCGCTCGCGCCATACTCACACAGGAAATCGCCCCACTCGTCGGCGATGAAGCTGTGGCCGTAGAACTTTGCGCCGTCCTCGTCGCCGATGCGGTTGGCGGCGATCACCGGCATGCAGTTCGATACCGCATGGCCGAGCATCGCACGGCGCCACATGCGGCTGGTGTCGAGCTCGGCATCGTACGGCTCGCTGCCGATCGCGGTGGGGTAGAGCAGCAGTTCGGCGCCCATCAGCGCCATGACCCGCGCGCATTCGGGGTACCATTGGTCCCAGCAGATCCCGACACCGATGCGGGTGCCGGCGACACCCCACACCTTGAAACCGTCGTTGCCGGGGCGGAAATAGTACTTCTCCTCGTAACCGGGCCCGTCGGGGATGTGGCTCTTGCGGTAGGTGCCAAGGATCTCGCCGCCGGCGTCGATCATCGCCAGGGTGTTGTAATAGTGATGCCCCTCGCGCTCGAAGAAGCTGGTCGGGATTGCGACTTTCAGCTTCGCGGCGAGCGCCTGCATCGCCTTGACCGAGGGATGGTCGGCAACGGGCCGTGCGAGCGCAAACAGCGCCTCATCCTCGACCTGGCAAAAGTAACGTCCCGAGAAGAGCTCGGGCGGAAGCACGATCTGCGCGCCCTTTGCCGCCGCCTCCTCGACGAGCGTAGAAACCGCCGCGATGTTCTCCCCTTCGTCGTGCGATGAGAGGTCAAGCTGGAGCGCGGCGACGGTGACTTCTGCCATGGGCGGCGAGTTAGGAAGCGCGAAGGGCGAAGTCCACCTGAATGAAGACGTCCGAACTGGTGGTGCCGATCATCACCCGCGGCGGCCCCTGCTCGGGTGGCGGGGGAGGCGCTGACACTGGTGGCGGCGCTGTGTTGCGAACGGAGGCCTGCGCTTCGACGGCGGTGGCATCGGCAGCGCGGAAGTAGGTGTTGCCCTGCTGTCCGCCCGCGTCGCGAATGTAGAGCACGCGGCTGACTTCCATACCGGCTGCCTTGGCATAGGCCTCGGCGCGCTTGCGGGCGGCCTTGTAGGCATTGGCGTAGGCGATGTTGGCGGTCGCTTCGGGATCGGTCATCGAAAGGTTGGGCCCCGAGACGATGTTCGCGCCGGCTTCGGTCACGGCAGTCACCGCTTCGCTGGTCTTGTCGGCGTTGCGCAGCGTCACGTTGACGACATTGAACGCCTGGAACTGGCCGCGCCTATCGCCGTAATCGATCCGCTGGACTGTGACGGCGCGGGTCTGGATGTCCTTTTCAGCCACGCCAGCGGTCTTCAGCGCGGCGACGATCTCGGCGATCTTCTTCGCATTGGCGGCACTCGCCTCGCGGGCAGTGCGCGCCCAGGTCTCGATGCCCGCCTGGAACTCGGCCTTGTCGGGGCGCGATTCGGCGTGGCCCGAAGCGCTCACCGAGAGCAGCGTCTCGTCTCGGTCGATGCCGCGTGGGTCGGCGGCGCGATCGCCGCAAGCAGTCAATACGAGCGGCAGGGTCAGGATGGCCGAACGAAATGTCATGGATGCGACTCCTTCGATCGATGTGACATTGTTACATCGATCGAAGGAGTTGGCAATCCCGGTCAGGCGCGCTTGCGGAACAGCAGCGTCATCCGGTCGCTTTCGCCCAGGCCTTCGAGTTCCGGCTTCTTGGTGCTCCACGAAGGCTTCATCTCCCACACGCCGCCCGCATGGTTTGCGGGATCGTTAGGATTGGCGTTGTAGTCCGCGCTGCCGACAAATTCGAAGCCGTTCACTTCCATGAACTTGATCACGTCCGCCTCGCGCAAGTAGCCCTTGCTGCCGTCGGCGTATGAAAACGGTGCATCGGGCTTGGCGCGATGCTGTTCGATGCCGAGCATGCCGCCATCCTTGAGCAGCGAGCGCATGGCCTTGATCTCGCGATCGGCGATGTTCCAGCGCATCAGGTTGTGCATCATCCGCATCACCAGGATGCGATCGAAGGTGCCCTTCTCGGCTTCGGGGATCGCCTCGAGCGTCATGCCGGCAAAGCGCTCGGCGGGCAGGCCCGACCAGCCGGCGATGTCGGCCGGATACTTCGCCGCCCCGTCGCGGATGCCCTGCTGGTTTTCCGGCTTGAACGCCCCCGAGGTGGGATCGAAGTATAGCCCGACGAGCTTGCCCTTGGGTCCGAGGTAGAGCCCGAGCAAGCGCGAATACCACTCGCCGCCCGGAGCATACTCGCCGACCTTCATGTCGGGCGCGACCTGGAAGAAGGCGAGCGTTTCGGCGGGCTTGCGCCACTGGTCGCGCGCCCGGTCGGTATCGCGCTTGGGGTCGGCAACCGCGGCGGCCAGCGCGGAGTCGATCGCGACCGCGGGCAGCGCTGCTACCGGTGACTGGGCAGCAGCCGGAACGGCGGCGAGCGCGAGGAAAGGCAGCGCGAGAAGCGCAAGAGGTCGCATCGTGTATTCTCCCAATCGGTTGGTTCTATCCCGGCCTGTTTTATCCGCCCGCGCGGCGGTGACAAGCGCCCCGCGCGTGCCTATCTGCCCCGCCGAAGGAGATTTCCGATGAGCGAACAGGCGATCATTGCCGGCGGCTGCTTCTGGTGCACCGAGGCGGTATTCCGCGACGTGGTCGGCGTGAGCGAAGTTGAGAGTGGCTATATCGGCGGCACCGTTGCGAACCCCACCTACAAGGAGGTGTGCGGCGGCAACACCGGCCACGCCGAAGCGATCCGGGTGACTTACGATCCCGAGGTGCTGCCGCTCCCCGACCTCTACGACGTGTTTCTCGGCACGCACGATCCGACCCAGCTCAACCGCCAGGGGGGCGACGTCGGCACGCAATACCGCAGCGCGATCTTCGTCGCTGACGACGCCCAACGCGCCGAGGCCGAAGCCGCGATCGGACGCTGGAATGCCGAGCATGACGGGACTGCGGTCACCACCATCGAAGGCCCCGCCGACTGGTATCCGGCCGAGGACTACCACCAGGAATACTGGGAAGGCGAAGGCCAGCGAAACCCCTACTGCCTCGCCACCATCCCACCCAAGCTGATGAAGCTCAGGAAGAGCTTTCAGAACAAGGTCAAGGCTTAGACGCGACAGATCTTCTAGTACTCGAACCGCCTGCTCCCCGATTTGTCGTCCGAGGACGACTAAGTCGATTGTTTGCTTTGCAGTCGGATCGGGAGGATCGCCCGTGCGATCCCCCCTCCACTTTCCTAAAGCCCGTCGACACTCTTGCTGACGAGGATGTTGACCGCCACGCGGCGGTTCTGCGCCTTGCCCTCTGCCGTCGAGTTATCGGCCAGCGGGTCGGCTTCGGCCATCCCGGTGGGCGTCAACATGCGGTAGGGCTTCCAGCCGCAGCGTTGCTGCAGAAAATTCACCACGCGGCTCGCGCGCTTCTCGCTCAACGTCTGGTTGAAATCCTCGCTGCCGGTGGAATCGGTGTAGCCGATTACCAGCAGAAGAGCGTTGTCCATCGCCTCGGCCTGGGCAGCTGCCGCACACAGATCGGCCTTGCCCTGCTCGGATAGCTCCGACCGGCCAACCTCGAAGTTGACGTTGGTCGTGCCCTTCAGATTGTACTTGTCGATGTCCCCAAGGCGCCCGCGCAGTGCCTCCGTCGCTGCCGTCTGTTCGGCGAAGCCCTGCACCGTGCCGCCGCGGATCATCGAGGCGGTACGCAGGTCCTTGCTCTTGAGTTTGATTTGCGTGGCGACGAGGCCGCCTCCCCATTGCACGGTCTTGGCTGTCATGGGCAGGCCATTGAGCAGCGACTTGGCATCCAGTTCGTCCCGGTCGAGGCCGAGAAATCCGCCACTCCCCTTCACTTGGGTCGCCTGGCTGACGTGGACGACGGTGTTGCTCCCATCGTTGCCGGTGACCTGCAGTTTTTCGCCGCTGCGCGCGGTGATGATGCCCTCCACGTCCGGGCCGGCCGGCAGGCCGGTAAGGTCAGCTGGCACCTCACCGATCACGGTAGTCATATACTGGCTTTGGTTCGACGCCTGCTGGGCGGACAGGCCGCTCGGAGCGGCAAGCGCAAGCAATGCCAGAGCGCCCACGCCATTGGTCATTTTCATCATCGGGTTTTCCCGTCCTTGCATGACGGTCGGGCGTACGCGCTGCGGCCAATCGGCCTCACTCCCAGATGCGGCCCGCCCGGCCGTCGAAAAGCGCCCCATTCGTTCGAAAGCGCGGCGTGCATCAGCGGCGCCACGTTTCCGGCGTCCCGCTGTTGCCGCGAACCTTACTGCCAGATGAACGGGACGGTCCGACGCGGCCTGCGGAATGCCCATCCGAGCAGGGCCTGCGGCGAGCCGAAGTTGGGCAGACCGTTCGGGGTTAGTCCAACCGCCTCCATCGAGCGATAAGGAAAGCGTCAAGTCCCCCCACTCTCGGCCAGTTCGGCAGGAGTGGTTCAAAGAGTTCCGCCAGTCGTCGGCGTAAGGCCGGCAGGCAACACAGCGCCAGCGGAACCCCTACTGCCTTGCGACTATTCCGCCCAAGCTGGTGAAGCTGAGGAAGAGCTTTCAGACCAAGGTTAAGGCCTAAAGCATCGGCCGAGATGGGTCTCGGCGAGGGTCCGGATTGAGCGCTTGCGGACATTGGTGCGACAGGTAGAGTCGGCCGAGGAAAACAGCCGATGACCGACTTGCTGACACCAGCGCACGTGACTGCCCGATACGAAGCTTCTTGAAATGCTCATGACATGGGTTTGTTCGCGACGGTGTTTCACCCGGACGCGACCTTCGTGAATCGCTTTGGAACCTTCTGGGAAGGTGCCGATGCCATTGTAGCTGGCCACCGCGCCATCCACGAAACTGTCTACAGCGATTCTCGCCTCGTTATCGATCCGCCTGACGTGAAGATGATTTCCGAGGACCTAGCTATCGCCCACTTCTGGACTCGGCTGACTACTGGCAAAGCGCACCCGGCCGGTCCTCACGAGACAGACACACCTGTTCTGGCCGTTCTCACGCTGCGCGACCAGCAGTGGCGCATTCAAGCGGCGGAAAACGTCACATTGACTGACCCACGCTCCGGCAAGCCGATCTTGCGCAGCCTTAGCTAGCTTCTGACATCAATCCGGCGGTCACCGTCCGGTTGCAGCCAACTAGACATTTCCGCCAGACGAAAAGCATTCGCCTGGTCGCAGCCCCCTCCGCCTCTTGCCGTGCCGCTACCGCTTGCAGGCCTTCCCCTCGTATTGGAAGCGCACGACGGCATACTCGCTGCCGTTCCAGCGCTGCACCGGAAAGCAGAAGCCCTGGCCGCCGATCTCGATGTCGGGCCAGCCCTTCACGCCTTTTGAGTTCAGCACCGTCGGTATGCCTTGGCTTCGGGTGATCAGCTTCCAGCTTTTATCGGCCTGCTTGCTGACGATAGCGAAGCCGACTTCATCGCCGCCGTAGCAGAAGGTGCTGCCTTCGGTGATGATCGCTTCGGGCCGGCCATCGCCGTTGAGGTCGCGGACCTGTTCGATCGTGCCCGGCGTGTAGATGCTGTCCGGCGGCGCGTCGCACGCTCGCCACTTTCCCTTTGACAGCTTGAAGCCCGCGGCACGAAAAGCGGCCGCGCTGTCCGCGCTCGATAGCTGCACCTGTGCGACGGCGGGCAGGGCCAGTAGCACCAGGGGCAGGAACGACAGTGGATTGACGCGCATCACGCTCTCCAGCGAAGGAAGCGGCCCGCGCCAGCCTAGCCCACCCGGCGCAGGGCGCAACGCCCGCGACATATCCACCGGATATTCGGGCAAGGACGCCCGAGCCAGAGAGCGGACAGGCAGCAAACCGCCGCTTGCTGTCATCGGCTGAGGGTGCGAGGTTACCTCAGTGACTAAGCTACTTGCCCAAAGACTGATTGCCGTGCCGTTCCTCACGTTGGGGGCCTGGTGTCTGTTTTTTCCGCACGCGGTCGAGGCGATCGTGATCACCCCGGCGCACTACCACGGCACCACCGAGACAGCCTTGCTGATCGGTTGCTTCGGGGCGCAGGCTGTTCTTTCCGGATTGTTCGCAGCCTTCTCGGTGTTCACCCGAACGACCTTCCTCGTTTACGGGATAACGCTGCTGCCATTCTTTTGGTTCAACTACTGGTTCGTTTTCGTGGTGCCGGTGTTCAACGAATGGATGGCCCTCGACCTGATCGCCAACTTGGCCATGCTGGCCCTCTGCGTTGCCGGATATCGAGCGGCGGATGGCGGCCCGGCGCGTTACGCCAGGCGCTAACCCTGGATACGTCCGAGACGTACCCGCTTCACTCCGACGCTATCCACCGCGCGACGAAGAACCCGTCCAGTCCGCCCCACTGTGCCAACATCGCCGGATCGGTGCGCAGGCAGCCCTCGGGCGTGGGCGCCAGGCCCGCGGGCAGCTCGGATGCCATTATGGGGAGCCGGTCGAGCGCGACCCGCACGGCCTGATTTTCGCCCTCCGCGGGCTCGAGCGAACACGTCGCATAAACCAGCGCGCCGCCCGGAGCGAGCCAGGCGTGGGCGCGGGCGAGTAGCGCGGATTGCAGATCGGCCATCTCGGCGATCTGGCGCGGGCCGATGCGGTGGAGCACGTCGGGGTGGCGGCGGCAGGTGCCGGTTGCGGTGCACGGCGCGTCGAGCAGGATTGCGTCGTAGGGCCGGGTGGGCTCCCAGGTCAGCGCGTCGGCAGCGACGACTTCCGCCGTCAGCCCGGTACGATCGAGGTTCTCGACCAGCCGGTCGAGCCGCTTGGCGCTCTTGTCGAGGCTGGTGACTTGCCAGCCGGCGGCGGCGAGCTGGAGCGTCTTGCCGCCCGGTGCGGCGCACAGGTCGAGCACGCGCTTGCCTTTGCCTGCTTCAGGGCCGGCCCCGAGCAGTCGCGCGGGGATCGAGGCGGCGAGGTCCTGCACCCACCACGCGCCTTCATCGAACCCCTCGAGCCGCTCGATCGCGGTTCCACGCGGCAGGCGGACATGGCCGGGTGCGAGGCTGGTGCCGCTCAGTTCCTCCGCCCACCGGTCCGTGGCGCGCCAATCCTTGAGCGACAGGTCGAGCGGCGGCGGTTCGGCCAGCGCGGCGGCGATCGTCCCCGCGCGCGCGCGCCACCGCTCGGCGACGGCGGACGGTAGCGTGGGCACGGCAGGAAGCGCGGCGCCTGCCTTCATCACGGCCGAGAACACGCCGTGCGCCAATCGACGGGGTCCGCCCGCGAGCAGCTCGAGCCCAGTGGCGATGGCGGCGTGCGGGGGGGTGTCGAGCCGGAGGACCTGCGCCAGCATCATGCGCAGCACCATACGTGGCTTGGCGTCGGGCGGCAGGTTGGTCGGGGTGGCACTGTCGATCAGCGCATCGAGATCGACCAGCCAGCGCAAGGTCTCGCCGGCGATCGCCCGGGCCAGGCCGCGGTCGCTCTGGGTAAGGCCGCTCGCCACGGCCCGCTCGGCCAGCTCGAGCGTCTCGCCCCGGCGCATGACCGCGTCGAGCATCCGCAGCGCCGCGGTGCGCGCGGCCAATCCCTGAACTTTCGCCATGCCTGCGCCCCTATCGGCGATTGCGCTCGCGCGCCAGCACGCCCATCTTTGCAGAATGGAACGTGCGACCAAGCGCCCCGAGGAATTCGCCAAGCCGGCGCACTGGTCGAACGAGCCGGCGCCCAAGCCGGAACCGCCCGAGGTGGACGAGGAACTGAGCCCCACCCGCTATGGCGACTGGGTGAAGAACGGCATCGCGATCGATTTCTAGAGCGGTTTGAACGTCACCTTCAGCCCGTCTTTCGGCTTGGGGATGGGCCACGGCTGCCACTCGGGCGCGTAACCCTCGGCCACCTCGATCCGATACCGCTGGAGCAGCTGCGCCATCAGGATCTTTACCTGCATGTAGGCGAAGTGCAGCCCGAGGCACATGTGCGCGCCGCCGCCGAACGGGACCCAGGCGTACTTGTGACGCGCTTTCACCTTATCGGGCGTGAAGCGCAGCGGATCGAAGGTCTCGGGGCGATCCCAGTATTCTTCCATGTGATGCGTCAGGTGAATGTTGAAGCCGCACGCGGTGCCGGCCGGGATGCGGACGCCCTTGAATTCGAAGCTGCGCAGCGCGCGGCGCGGGATCGAGGGAACTGGCGGGATCAGCCGCAGCGATTCCTTGAACGCCATCTCCATCAGGTCGAACTTGGGCAGGTCGTCGTACGTCGCGCCGCGCGGCGTGCCCTTGGCGTCCGGGCCGCCCGTGATCGCGAAGACTTCCTGCCGGATTTTCTCCTGCCACTCGGGATGCTTGGCGAGCATCCACACGAAGCTCGTGGCGCTCGAGGTTATCGTGTCGTGCGCCGCCATCATCAGGAAGTTCATGTGGTCGACCACCTCGTCGACCGGCAGCAGGTTACCCGCCTCGTCCGTAGCGGTGGCGAACTGGCTGAACATGTCCTGCCCGGTGCCCTCGCCCGCGCGGCGCTTGAGCGTCTCGCGGGTGAAGTAGTCGACCAGGAACTCGCGCCCCTTCACGCCTCGTCGCATCTGGGTGAAGGGGAGTGGCTTGCGCACCGGGGTGATCGAGGCCTGCACCATGTCGACGAAGGCCTGGTTGATCTTGTCCGATTCCGGCCCCCACGGCACGCCGATGAAGCTGTCGGCGGCGAGCTCGAGCGTGAGCTTCTTGATTGCCGGGTAGAACAGCATTTCGCCGCCCCAGTTCGCCACGTCCTTGGCAATGCCCCGATCGAGCGCGTCGGCGTAGTGCCGCATCGGCTCGGGCTTGAAGGCGATCGACAGCGCCCGGCGGTCGGCGCGGTGCTTCTCGAAATCGAGCAGCATCAGCCCGCGCGGGAAAAGCCGGTGAAGCGTAGGGCCCCAGCCTTGCTCGGAGGAAAAGATCTTGTCGCGGTCGAACAGCAGCAGCTCGTTCGCCTCGGCGCCGATCAGCATGACGTGCCAATGGCCGATGGTCTTGTTCTTGTAGACCGGGCCGTACTTGCGGAACATGCTCCAGTGGAACCCGTGCGGGTCCGCCAGCATGCGGAACAGGTTGCCGATCACAGGCGGCCCCGCGTCGCCCGGAATGTGGGCGAGGTCGGCGTCGGTAGTGCGCCAATCGGACCAGTGGCTCGGCCGGGGTTCGGCCGCCTGATGGGGTGCGAGTGTCGGTTCCGCGAGCGTGGCCACAGAAGGCTCCTTAGTTACTTACCGCAGTGTAAGTTGCCTAGAGCCACCCGGCAAGCTCGCGCCGCACCAGCGCTTCGAGCATGTCCATGCCCGGTTCGCGCGCATTGAGGCAGGCCAGCGCGGCGAACTGCTCGCCGCCACCTTCGAGAAACTGCTCGCGCCCGCGGATCGCCAGCTCTTCGAGGGTTTCGAGGCAGTCGGCCGAAAAGCCAGGGGCAGCGATGGCGAGCCGCTTGATTCCCGCTCTCGCTTGCTCCGCCAGCACTACATCGGTCGCCGGCTCGAGCCATTTGGCCCTTCCGAAGCGGCTCTGGAACGTCGTTTCAATTTTCAACCCGGGCCGATCAAGCGCTTCATCGACCAGTCGGGCGGTCTTGCGGCAATGGCAGTGGTAGGGGTCGCCGAGCTGCAGCGTACGCTGCGGCATGCCGTGAAAACTGAGCAGCAGCACCTCCGGGACGAAGTCGAGCGCGTCGAGTTGCGCGCCGATATCGGTCGCCAGCGCCGCGATATAGGCCGGATCGTCGTGATAAGCGGGCAGGGTCCGCAAGGCGGGTTGCCAACGCATTGTCCGCAGCTTTTCCGTTGCCTTGTCCACAACCGTTGCCGTCGTAGCCGCGCTGTATTGCGGATAGAGCGGCGCGAGCAGGATACGCTGGCACCCGGCGTCCATAAGCATCTGAATGGACGCGCCAATTTCGGGTCGGCCGTAGCGCATGGCGTGGGTGACCTTCACCCCTTCGCCCAGTCGCTCCTGCAGCTTTGCCGCTTGCTCAGCGGTGATCGCCGCGAGCGGCGAGCCCGCTTCGGTCCACACCTGACGATAGGCGTGCGCGCTCTTCTTCGGCCGGGTGTTGAGGATGATGCCTCGCAGGATCGGCTGCCAGACCAGTGGGGGAATCTCCACGACGCGCCGGTCGGAAAGGAACTCGGCAAGGTACCGTTTCACCGAGGGCGCGTCCGGCGCGTCCGGCGTACCGAGGTTGACCAGCAACACGCCGATCTCGCCGGTCTTCACCAGTGGATGATCCGCTGACGGTATCATAAACCCTCCGAAAGCAGCGGCAGCCGGCGCAGGCGCAGGCCGGTCGCGGAATGAAGCGCATTCGCAATCGCCGGAGGGGCCACGGCGACGCCGACCTCGCCCGGATCGGCAGGGTCACCTTCCCCCTCGACCAATTCGACGTAGATTTCCGGGCAATCGGCCAGTGTCGGCAGGTTGAGGCTGGCGAGCCGACTCGCGGTCGGCAGGCCGGCTTCGTATTGCAGCGCCGAGCCGGTCGCCAGACTTGTGCCGAACACCAGCCCACCCTCGATCTGCTGGCGCGCGATGTCGCGGTTGACTACCCGCCCCAGATCCACAGCCACTGAAAGCCGCTCGACCCGCACGCCGCCTTCGCCGGCCCTGGCCGTCGCGACGCAGGCGATGCGGGCAACGGGCCCGCCGCTCGCAGGGTCGCCGATCCGCCAGCAGGCGATGCCGTTGCCGCTCTGCTTGGCGCCGCCGTCCCACCGGGCGAGCCGCGCTGCACGTTGCAGGCATTCTGCCAGCCTAGGGTCCTCGCCGAGCAGCGCCATGCGGAAAGATAGGGGCTCCCGCCCGACACGCGCGGCGAGCTCGTCGATGAAGCTTTCGACTACGAAGGCCAGATATCCGTGGGCGTTGCCGCGCAGTCTTCCGGAGGGCAGGCCGACGTCGACCGGCACATGATCGATAGCCACGTCGGCGACGGTGTAGGGGCTGGCGGCGCCCTCGAAACTTAGCGGGTCCGGTGCCCCCACCGTCGCAACCCTTGCCGACAGGGCGGTCTTGTTGCCGAACAGGCGCTCCCCGAACTCCGCGGTGGTTGAGGGCATTGCCACTCGCAGTCGCAGCGCCGCCGGGCTCCCGTCGACCGCCGTCCAGGCACTTGCGAGGCACGCGAGGGGCGCGCGGGGCCGGCCGGCGACCATCTCCTGCCAGCGCGACCAGATTAGCTGGACGGGTGCGCCGACTTCAGCGGCGATAACTGCCGCTTCGATGGCATGATCGTGCTCCAGTCGCCGGTCGAAGCTCCCGCCGGCCGCCATCGGGTAGAGCACCGCATCGGCCGCATCGATGTCCACCGACTTCGCGGCGGCTGCCTTCGCCTGGGCGGGCGCCTGGCTCGCCACCCACAGTTCGAGCTTTCCGTCGGCCACTCGCGCGGTGGCCGTCGCGGTTTCGAGCGTCGCGTGCGTCGCCGGCGCCACTTCGTAGCGGTAGGTCACCGTCGGCGCACCGCGGCCAGCGTCGCCGTTGCCGCGGGTCACGATGCGGCTCGCCTCGCCTTCGGTGAGCGCGATATCGAGGGCGTGTGCGATTCGTTCGCTGCTTGCACGATCCTCTGTGCGCCAAACCGGCGCCATCGCGGAAAGTGCCTGCTCTGCGGCCCACCAGGTATCGGCAACGGCGGCAATCCACCCACGCGCCTTGACCACTTTGCGTAAGCCGCGCACTTGAGCCCCCGCCGCCTCGTCCAATCCGAGCAGCTCGCTGTCGCCGATCGCGCCGTGCCGGATGGAGGCATAAAGCATTCCCGGCAGCCGGACGTCGCCGGCAAATGGAAACGTGCCATCGACCTTCGCCGGGAGATCCAGGCGCGGCCATGCGGTGTTGAGGCCCGCTTCGCCCATGTTGCCCGGAGGGTCGGCGAACGGCACAGTCCTCAGCGGTGGTGGATCGGGCGGATCGTAGCCTGCCGCCTCCTCGGCAAGTGCCGCGAAGGTCAGGTGCTTACCTTTATGGTAGACCACACCCGCGCGTACCTCGCACTCCTCCCACCGGACGCTCCATCGGTCGGCCGCCGCCATGCACAACATGCCGCGTGCGGCCGCGGCAGCCTCCCGAGCCGGCGCCTCGAAGGCAGCAAGCGACATTCCCTCGGCCGTCGCTGTGAAGCCCTCTCCTTCGGCCCAGCGACGCGTGAAGAAGTCGCCGGGTTCGTCAGCGGCCCCGGATGCAAAGGGCATCCACAACGGCGCCCATTTCGCAGCGAGCGGAAGATTGGGGTAGGCGCCCGACACCGGGGCGGGCTCAACGGCCACCTGCCGCCAGTCAGCGCCCATCTCGGCCGCGACGATCTGGGGAATTAGCGTGGTCACTCCCTGACCCATCTCGAGCTGCGGCACAGCCACGGTTAGCACGCCATCGCGGGCGAGCTTGAGCCAGGCTGAGAACGCCCACTCGCCTCGACCGGGTGTGAGGGGGGTGCCATAGTTACGCGGCCAGAGCCCCCAGGCTAGCAACAGGCCGCCACCGACTGCGGCACCGGCCAGGAGCCCCCGTCGGTTGAGCCGCATCGTTACGCGGCCCTCGCGTCGAGCCACGCGGAAACCTTGGCGGCGATCGCCGCGAACGTGTCCGCGGCCGGCCCCTCGCCGGCGGCGGGCGGTTCACCGGCGTCGCTTGCCTCGCGAATCGACAGCGTGAGCGGAATACGGCCGAGGAACGGAATGCCGGCGGCAGTCGCGACGTCTTCCACCCCGCCCCGTCCGAAGGGATCGCTGACCTCGCCGCAGTGCGGGCAGGTGTAACCGGCCATGTTCTCGACCAGACCGATGATCGGGACCGGCCCCTTGGCGAACAGTTCGGCGGCGCGCTGCGCGTCGATCAGCGCCAGGTCCTGCGGCGTGGAGACGATCACCGCGCCCGCCGGGCGATGCTTCTGCAGCATGGTGATCTGCACGTCGCCGGTCCCCGGCGGCAGATCCAGCAGCAGCACCTCGGTATCGCCCCACACCGCATCGACGAGCTGGCCGAGAGCGCCGCTCGCCATCGGCCCGCGCCACGCGAGCGCCTTGCCGGGCTCCACGAGGTGGCCCATCGACAGCATGCGAACGCCGAAGCGACTTTCTACAGGGACGAGCTTGTCGCCCTCGGCCAGCGGCCGCACACCCTCGGTGTCAAGCAATGTCGGCTGGCTCGGCCCGTAGATGTCAGCGTCGACGAGCCCGACCTTGCGTCCGCTTCTTGCCAACGCGACCGCTAGGTTGGCGGTGAGCGTCGACTTGCCCACTCCCCCCTTGCCGGAGCCGACCGCGATGATGACCGGGCCCCCCGGCTTATCGGCCATCACGGCAACGCGAACTTCCGTCACCCCCTCGCTGGTGCCGAGAATCTCGCGGACAGCGGTCTCGATGTCCGCGCGGCCATGAGCATCCAGGCCCGCCCCGTCGAGGATCGCGGTCACCCTGCCATCACGCAGCTTAAGCGACCGTACCCGCCCTGCCACGGTTTCCGGCAAGCGGGCCTTCATCGTGTTCTCGTCCATCGGCCCGGGGCACTAGCAGCAAATTCGCCGCGGCCACCCCTGTTTTTCCCCGCTGCGCTTCCTATAAGTGACCGCATGGACATGAAGGATGGGTTGGGACGCGTGATCGGCCTCGCGATGGCCGGGAAAAGCCCGTGGGGCGGCAAGAAGCCGGGCGATGCTCCAGGGCCGGACAAGGCGGGGACCGGCGAGACGCCGGCGCTGCCAGAGGAGCCAGCCGCGGAAAAGCCTGCGAAGCCGAAGGGCCCCCGCAACCCGTGGCTTCCCCCCAGTGACGAGCCTCGCCGTTCGGCGAGCATCGAGGATATCTTCAAGAACCGCGGACCCGAAGGCCCGCGTCGCGGGCCGTTCGGCGGCGGCGGCGGTCCCGGGTTCCGGCTTCCTGAGCGGCCCGGCGGCAAGAGCTGGTTCCCGGTGGCCGTCGGCGCGATCGCGGCGGTCTGGCTGGGCTTTTCGATGTTCCATCAGGTCGGTCCCAAGGAAGAAGGCATCGTCACCACCTTCGGCCAGTATTCGCGCACGCTCACTCCCGGCCTCAACACGACATGGCCCTGGCCGATCCAGCAGGTCGATATCGAGGAAGTCAGCCAGTTCCGCGACGAACAGATTCCGCAAGGATCGACGCAAAAGCTGATGCTGACGGGCGACCAGAACCTTGTTGACCTCAGTTATAACGTCCGCTGGTCGATCAAGGACCTGAAGCAGTTTCGTTTCCAGCTTTCCGAGCCCGAGCAGACCGTGCGGGACGTGGCCGAGGCGGCCATGCGCGCCTCGGTCGCTCAAAAGACGCTCGACGATGTGCTGTCCGGCTCGGGCCGCGCTGATATCGAAGGTGCGGTCATGGCCCGCATGCAGGGGATTCTCGACGGCTATCGCTCGGGAATCCAGGTACAGGGCGTGCAGATCCGCAAGACCGATCCGCCGAAGGAGGTCGAAGAAGCCTTCAAGGATGTATCCGCCGCGCAGCAGGACGCCGATGCTGAGATCAACCGGGCCGAGGCCTACGCTCAGCAGATTCTCGCCCGCGCACAGGGCGATGCCGCGTCGTTCGACAAGATTTATGCCGAGTACAAGCTGGCTCCCGAGGTCACGCGCCGGCGCCTTTACTACGAAACCATGGAGCGCGTGTTGCGCCAGAACGACAAGACCGTGATCGAATCGGGCGGGGTCACATCTTACCTCCCGCTGCCCGAGATCCAGAAGCGCGCTCGTCCCGCTCAGGAGGCGCAGTGATGGAAAGCCTTTGGGAAACTCACAAGACCTCGATCATCGCCGTGCTGGTGGCGCTCGTCGCCGCGTGGTCGAGCATGGTCGTCGTGCCGGAGACCGAGGAGGCGGTGATCATCCAGGCCGGCCGGCCCGACCGCGTCGCCAACCGCTTCCAGCCCAACGCGCCTTATGGTGAAACAGGTGCGGGGATCGTGCTGCGGATTCCTTTTTACGAACGGGTCGAACGTATCGACAAGCGGGTGCTTAACGTCGACATGGAGCCGCAGACTGTCCTTTCGACCGATCAGCTCCGGCTCAACGTCGATGCTTATGCGCGCTATCGCATAATCGATCCGGTACTGATGGTGGAGACTGCGGGCACACTGACGACGGTCGATGCTCAGCTGTCGCAGATTCTCTCCTCGGTTGTGCGGCAGGAACTGGGGCGGCGCTCCTTCGCATCGCTGCTCGCCGCGGAACGCGGGACGACGATGGCCAACATCACCCGCCTGCTCGATGCCCAGGCGCGCAAATACGGTGCGCAAGTGATCGATGTACGGATCAAGCAGGCCGACCTGCCCGACGGCACGCCGCTCGAATCGGCTTTCCGCCGCATGCAGTCCGCGCGTGCGCAGGAGGCTGCGACGCTTCGCGCGCAAGGGCAGAAGAACGCCCAGATCATCCGTGCCGAAGCCGAGGCCCAGGCCGCAAAGATTTACGCGGCGGCGTATGGCAAAGACCCGGACTTCTACGATTTCTACCGGGCAATGCAGAGCTACGACACCACGTTTGCGGCAGATTCGAAATCGGGCAGCACGTTCGTGCTCGATCCCGACAACGAGTACCTGCGCCAGTTCCGCGGAGCACGCTGAACCGGCACCTAACCGTTCAATCGCGGTTAAGCCCCATGGGCGTGATTTTCGCGCCGGGGACTGACGAGACTTTTGAGAAGGACGAGACCCTCGTGCGATATTCTTACGGACTGACTTCCGCGCTGCTGCTCGGCGGCGCAGCCTTTACCCTAGCGACCGGGTATCCCGCCGGGGCACAGGTCGCCCAGAACGACGATAGCCAGATGGCCCGTGTTGTGCCGCGTGCGGGAGCACCGGAAAGCTTTGCGGACCTTACCGCGCAACTCCAGCCGGCGGTGGTCAACATCTCGACCCGCCAACGCATCCAGGTGCAAACCCAGAACCCCTTCGCCGGCACGCCTTTCGAAGGCCTGTTCGGCAATCGTGGCGGCAATCCCGCCCAGCCGCAGACCCGCGAAGCGCAGTCGCTCGGGTCCGGCTTCATCATCTCGGCCGACGGCTATGTCGTGACCAACAACCACGTGATCGCGCCTCAGGGCCGGGGCGAGGTCGAGGAAATCACCGTGACCATGTCGGATGGAACGGAACTCCCGGCGAAGTTGATCGGGAACGACGCCTCATCAGACCTGGCAGTGCTCAAGATCGACCGGCGCGAGCCATTCCCGTTCGTGCGTTTCGGTGATTCAAGCCAGGCCCGTGTGGGCGACTGGGTGATCGCCATTGGCAACCCGTTTGCCCTGGGCGGCACGGTCACCTCGGGGATCGTTTCGGCAGTCTATCGCAACACAGGCTCGGGCGGTGCTTACGACCGCTACATCCAGACGGACGCCAGCATCAATCGCGGCAATTCGGGCGGCCCGCTGTTCGACATGCAGGGCAACGTCATCGGCATCAACAACGCAATCTTCTCGCCCTCGGGCGGAAGCGTCGGCATCGGCTTTGCCATTCCCGCCGAGATCGCCGCGCCCATCGTCCAGAAGCTGCGCGCCGGGCAGGATATCGAACGCGGCTATCTCGGGATTTCCATCCAGCCGGTTAGCGGCGACCTCGCGGATTCGCTCGACTTGCCGCAGAACCGCGGCGAGTTCGTCCAGTCGGTCGAGCCCGGCCAGGCTGCCGACAAGGCAGGCATCAAGCCGGGCGACGTCGTAACCAAGGTCAACGGTCGCGACGTGACGAGCGAGCAGACACTCTCCTTCATCGTCGCCAACGTCGCACCCGGAACACGCATCCCCGTCGAGATTTATCGCGACGGCGAGCGCCGGACGGTGACTGCGGTCGTCGGCAAGCGCCCGAGTGACGAGGAACTCGCCCAGGCGCAACTGTTCAACAACGACAACCAGACGGACGATAACCGGCCCACGCCCAACACCGGTGGAAGCGGTGAAGCGCTGGCGCAGAGCCTTGGCCTGCAGGTGGCACCGATGACGCCCCGCTATGCCCAACAGCTTGGCGTTTCGGCGGATACCGACGGCCTCGTCATCCTGGGCGTCGATCCCAATGCCGATGCTGGCCAGAAGGGACTGCAGGCAGGCGATATCGTGGTGACAGCTAACTACCGGCCGGTCGCTGCCGTTACGCAGCTGGAAGCCATTGTCACGGAGGCCAAGTCAGCGGGCCGCGAAAGCGTGCTTCTGCGGATCCAGCGGCGCGGCCGCCCGCTGACCTACGTGCCGATCCGCCTGCGCTGATCTTTCGTTCCGAACCGAGCTATCGAGACCCCGCCCGGCGAAACCCGCGGCGGGGTTTTCGCCGAGTCAGGCGGCCGGCCGCAAAAGACGCCGCAGCCAGTGAGCGATAGGCGCCAGCGACATCGACCGCGTTTCCTCGACCACCTCAGGCTCGATCTCGACGACGGGGGCTTCTTCCAGGCCGAGCATTACGAGCAGATCGGGTGACAAGGGCCGATTGAACTTCAGTCCCGCGGCTCGGGGACCGGACCACATCACCTGGCCGGTCACCCTTCGGCCCGGGCCGAAATCGAGATGCACCGTCGAGCCTTGCGGCACCGCCATCACGTCCAGCGTACGGAACCGGCAGCCAGTGCGGGAGACGTCGATCAGGCGCGCGCGACATGGCGTCGCGGGAACACGGCAGACCGCCGACACGTCACACTCGAGCCTTTCATCACTGCGTCGTTCCACGGTGCGACCCCTCACACGAGCCTTACCGTGGACGCCCGAGGCCCGAGCCGTCGCGGCCGGGTTCATCGGACTCCTCGTCGTTGGCGGGCGGGTTCTCGCGCACGATGTGATCGAGCACCGCGGGGTGAAGCGGGCGATCGAACTTGAAGCCTGCCTCGTCGGCGGCCGACCACCGCAGTTCGGCGCCTAGTACTTCGAGTCCGGCAAAGCGTACAGCGTAACCCGCCTTGTCGGTCACGGTATGCGATCCGAGACTGGTGTTGAAACCTTCAGTCGAGAGGTCGGTAATCTCGATCGACTGCCTGGCGCCGCGGCTCGACGCCAAGGCCCCGTCGATGCGGGTGTCAAAACGAACAGATGCTCGCCGATCCTTGCCATTGCCCAACTCACCCACGGTCCAAGCTCCTACATCATTGAGAATGCGACCGTTATGTCGGGGATTTAAAGGCGAGTTACGAATAGCCCCTTAACATATGCGCAGATTTTCTGGCGGGTTTTTGCAGTTATGCGACCCTGTCTGGCGCAGCCGGCTAGTTCCCCGGTCGGGCCGTAGCGGCTGGTTGCGGCGGAGGCAGGCCGGTGGCCCGTGGCCGCTGGGTCGGTGCCGGCGGGGGATTGGCGGGGCGGGCGCCGGTCGCACTGTTGAGGAAATCGTCGCTGGCCGCCTGAGTGGCTTCGTCGCTCGGAGGTGCCGGGCGCCGCGCCGGTTGGCCCGGCACTTGCTCGCCCTCGGCAGGGAACGGATCGTCCTGCCCTGTCCCCGGGCGCTGCGGCTCGACCAGATTACCCTGCTCGTCGATGTAGTAATATTCGTCTGGATCACCGCCGAACATATACTCTTCGTCGGGCTCGAGCTGCCATTCCGGAAGCTGGAGGTCCGTCTTGAACTGTTCGACAGGGCGATTGCGAACGGCGTAGCGCATGTAGGCCGCGAACGCGCGCGCCGGCGCGGTGCCACCCTGGAGGCCGGGCACTGCCTTAGCGTCATCGCGGCCCATCCATACACCGGTGGTGATGCCGCTCGAGAACCCTAGGAACCAGCCGTCCTTATTGGAACTGGTCGTGCCGGTCTTGCCCGCCACAGGGCGCCCGATCTGTGCCGCGCGCCCCGTCCCGGTGCTCACCGCGGTCTGCAGGAGATCGGTCATCCCGGCCGCGACGTAGTCCGGCACCAGCCGCGTGCCGGCTCGCCGCTCATGGCGATAGAGCACATCGCCGCCGGTGGTCGTCACCTTGACAATCCCGAAGGGTTCGATGCCCATGCCCCCGGCCGAAACGGCAGCAAAGGCGCGGGTCATGTCGACCACCCGGGTCTCGCTGCTGCCGAGCACCATCGCAGGGTAGGTCGAGATCGGCGTAGTAATGCCGAACCGCCGAGCCATGGAGGCGACGGTGCCAAAACCGACTTCGTTCCCGAGTTGCGCGGCGACCGAATTTTTGGAGTAGGCGAAAGCGGTGCGTACATCGATCTGCCCGGCGTACGCGCCGCCGTCATTCCGCGGGCTCCAGCCATCGATGGTGACCGGCACGTCCTTGACGCTGTCTTCGGGGGTGTAGCCCGCTTCCAACGCCGCCAAATAGACGAACAGTTTCCATGCCGAGCCCGGCTGTCGTACGGCCTCGGTCGCGCGGTTGTAATTGGTCGCCACGTAGTCGGTGCCGCCGACCATTGCGAGCACCGCTCCGTCGCGATCGAGACTGACGAGAGCGCCTTGGGTGCCGCGCGGAACGTTGGCCTTGATCGCCGTCGCTGCCGCCTGCTGCATGCCCACGTCGAGCGTCGTCCATACCTCGATCGGTTCGAAGGTCTCCGGCAGGAGGATTTCGAGCTGGGGGAGCGCCCAATCGGTGAAGTAGCGGACGGAGTTCTGGCTCGTGTCCTTCTTGAGCTTGACTGCACCGGGATCGACGTCGGCCTCGCTGGCGCTGATCCGCCCCTGCTCGCGCATCAGGCGCAGCACCACGTTCGCCCGACCCACGGCGGCATCGACGTCGGCGGTGGGAGAATAGCGGCTCGGCGCCTTTACGAGGCCCGCGATGATCGCAGCCTCCGCGGTCGAGAGCTCGGTCGCCTCGTGGCTGAAGAACTTGCGGCTCGCTGAGTCGATGCCGTACGCCCCGCCGCCGAAGTAGACCTTGTTGAGATAGAGCTCGAGGATCTGCTGCTTGGAGAACTTGCTCTCCAGCGCCAGCGCAAGAACGATCTCCCGCAGCTTACGGTCGATCGACCTGTTCGAATTGAGGAACAGGTTCCGGGCGAGTTGCTGCGTGATCGTCGACGTCGCCTGCAGACGGCGCTCGCCGGTAACCCAGATGTAAACCGCACGGGCGAGGCCTATCGGATCGACCCCGGGATGGGAAAAGTAGCGGCGATCCTCAACCGAGATCATCGCGTCCTTCATCACTTCCGGAATCTGCGAGCTGTTGAGCCACTTGCCGTAGCTGGGCCCGAGTTCGATCAACTCGGTCCCGTCGCGCGCGCGGACGACGATCGTCTGGCCCGGCTGGGTGGCCTTGAGCGCCGAGTAGCTCGGCAGCGAGCGTGCGGCGAACAGCACGGCTAAACCCAGGAACAGCGCGGCGAGGATCCCCGCGGCCCCGCCCCAGATCAGCCCGCGACGGACCCACAGGCGCCAGCCCACGCGTTCCTGCCGCTTGGGCTTTGCTGGCCGGCGGCGCTGCGCCTCGGCCGCCGCGCGCCGGCTACCCCGCTGAGCCATCTAGCTTTATCCGCACCCTCATGCCTCTCGACACGGGGGTGCATAGGCCAGATGTAACGCCGCGTGAACGGCTATTCCTTCGGCTTGAAGTCGAGCGAGGCCGAGTTGATGCAATAGCGCAGCCCTCCGGCGTCGCGCGGGCCATCGGGAAAGACGTGGCCGAGGTGTCCCGCGCAATTCGAGCAGACCACTTCGGTGCGAACCATTCCGAGAGTGACGTCGCGGTGCTCGTCGACCACGCCATCCGCTGCGGGCGCTGTGAAGCTCGGCCAGCCGGATCCACTATCGTACTTGGCGTCGCTTTCGAACAGCACCTGCCCGCATCCGGCACACCGATACTCGCCGTCGCCTTTGTTCTTGTCGTACTTGCCGGTGAACGCGCGCTCGGTGCCGCCTTCGCGAAGCACCTGGTATTGCTCCGGGCTGAGCTTCTGTCGCCAGTCGGCATCGCTCATCTGCTTGGGATCGACCATCGGAATTCTCCTTCAGGCGGAATATGGGAAGCGCCGCGGCGCGGCTCAACCATCGACCTGAGCGTAGTGGACCGGCGGCTGGATGACCTCCATTCGCTCGGTGAGCAGAGGCCGGAAGCTGGGCCGGCTCTTGAAAACGGCGTACCAGCCACGGGCCTGCTCGTGCCCCGTCCAGTCGATCCCCCCGAGATAGTCGGCGACCGAGATTTGCGCCGCCGCTGCCAGATCGGCGAGGCTCATCGTACTACCGGCGAGCCATGCGCGGGTGTCCACCAGCCAGTCGATGTATTCGAGATGTTCGTGCGCCAGCTTCATCGCCTCGCGCAGCACGCGGCTGTCGGGCGGCTGACGCAGGACCAAGCGCTTCTTCATTCGTTCGTGCAGCAGCGGCGCGACCACATCGCCGTAGAAATTCTCGTCGAACAGGGCGACCAGCCGGCGGATCTCTGCCCGGTTCGCCGCTGTCCCGTTTATCATCGTGGCCTTGTCGACGGTTTCTTCGAAATATTCGCAGATGGCGCGGCTATCGGCGAGGACGATGCCCTTGGCCTGGTCCTCGAGAACCGGGGTGCGGCCGGCCGCGTTCAGCCGCCAAAAGCCTTCGGAAGCCTCCCACGGGTTCTCACGCCAAAGTTCGTAGCCGACGCCCTTCTCGCTGAGCAGCAGGCGAACCTTGCGGCTGAAGGGGCAGAGCGGAAATTGATAGAGGCGCCACATTCGCGCCGGTCATGCACCAGCGCCGGATGCAAATCCACCGCGCGGAGCGGATTTAGACGGCGAAAAAATCAGTCCGGCAGATTGGCCCGGGCCACCGCCTCGCGCATCCGCTCGGCCATTTCGCGCAGCGCGGGCATCATAGCGCCGACGCCGCCGGCCATTCCCGCCATGGCGCCCATCATCCTGGGCAGACTTTCGCGCACCTTGCCAGGGACATCCTCCGCCTCGGGAGAAACCTTGCGCAGCGTCATGTCGGGATCGACCTCGTCCGGGTCTTCGCCGGCGGCCTGGGCCACCGCGCGCGCGAGGGGCGCAAGCGGCACGTCGAGCAGCGCTTCGCTGGCGGCGGCCATGCCTTCGGCCATGGCCTCCTGCGTCGCAGGATCGCCGAGAGTACGTTCGATTTCGGCGGTGGCTTGCTCGGTGTCGGCGGCCTGTGCGAGCGCCGGCAGGGGCGCGGCAAGAACGACGACGGCTGCGGCAGCGGTCAGATTACGCATGACTGGTCCTTCCCGATAAGCGGGCGATTCGTGCGAAAACTATGTCAATGAAGCGCTTGATCGGGCCTGAACAAGCGCTCGACCGGCCGCATCAAATGCCGGATGCGTCGAGCAACAACAGGCAAGGCGGCATCGCAGCGTTCAATGCCCCTGCTTGCGCCAGCGCCTTTGCCTGATCGGCGAGACGCAGCGCTACCAAGTCCCGGCTCCAGCCCGTTTCATCCATGATCTGCGCCGACGCGCGCACGAAGTATTCGCGGCCGCGCACGGCTAGCGGCGGCCATTGGCGGCCCTCCCCGCGAGCCTGGGCGGCTGCGCCGAGCGCGAACACGGCCGAGCACTTGAGCGCGCTGGCTTGCTGGAGCGTCAGAGGCGCGGGCTCCGGCGCCTGCGCGGACAGGGGAGCGGCGAGCAAAAGCGCGAAAGGAGCGAGGCGGATCGACATGGCGCGAGCCTAGCCCGACGCACCTGAACCGCGCCAGTCCGCATTGACGCCGGTTCCCCGGCGCGCCAACGCGGCAGCAACACAAGGGAGTTCCGCATGACCGATTGCCATCTGCTGATCGCCGGAGAGAAACTGGGCGGTGCCGGCCGGAACAGCCAGGATCTGCTCGATCCGGCAACTGGGGAAACCATCGGGAAAGTCGCCCACGCCACCACTGAGGACCTCGACCATGCGCTCGACGCCGCGCAACGCGGGTTCAAGACCTGGCGCGAGACCTCCGCGGATCAGCGCACCGCCGTGCTGCTCAAGGCCGCCGCGCTCATTCGCGAGCGCGCGAAGGACATCGGCACCACCATCACCCGCGAACAGGGCAAGCCCCTTAAGGAGGGTATCGGCGAAACGATCTACTGCGCGATACTGCTCGAGTTCTACGCGCAAGAGATCAAGCGCATCTACGGGCGCACGCTGGTTCGCCCGGCGGGCCAGCGGGTCGAGGTCCAGTACCATCCGGTCGGCCCGGTCGCGGGCTTTGCGGCGTGGAACTTCCCCGCGCTCAACGTCATGCGCAAGATCGGCGGCGCGCTCGCGGCCGGTTGCTCGACGATCGTCAAGCCATCGGAAGAAACCCCCTCGGCCGGCCTCGCGCTGGTGCAGGCCTGCATCGACGCCGGCGTCCCGGGGGACGCGGTGCAGTGCGTGTTCGGCGTGCCCGCGGAAGTCAGCGAGCATCTTCTGGCGAGCCCGATCATCCGCAAATTGACCTTCACCGGCTCCACCGCCGTCGGCAAGCACCTCGCGAAGCTCGCCGCCGAAGATCTCAAGATCGCCACCATGGAACTGGGCGGCCATGCGCCGGTACTGGTGTTCGCCGATGCGGATATCGACAAGGCGCTCGACACGATGACGGGCAACGCCTTCCGCAACGCCGGGCAGGTCTGCGTCAGCCCCACGCGATTTCTCATCGAGCAGCCAGTGTACGAGCGTTTCCGCGACGGCTTCGTCGAGCGCGCCAAGGCGATCAAGGTCGGCAATGGGTTCGACGCCGCGACGGAGATGGGCCCGATGGCGTCCGATCGCGGGCTCGAACGGATGGAAAGCCTGATTGGCGACGCGAAGACGAACGGCGCCCAATTGCTGGCGGGCGGGGAGCGGATCGGCAACCAGGGCTACTTCCACCAGCCGACCGTGCTGGCGGAAGTCCCGACCGAAGCCGCCATCATGAACGACGAGCCGTTCGGCCCGGTCGCGATTCTCAATCCGATGGCGAGCGAGGACGCGATGATCGCCGAAGCCAACCGGCTTCCTTACGGTCTTGCCGCCTATGCCTGGACTGGCAGTGCGGCGCGTCGCCGCCGGCTTGCCGCCGAAGTCGAGGCGGGCATGCTGGCGATCGACACCGGCGGCGTTTCGGCGGCCGATGCGCCCTTCGGCGGGGTCAAATGGTCAGGCTACGGCAGCGAGGACGGGCGCGAGGGCGTGCTCGCCTGCATGGTGCCGAAGACGGTGCACGAGGGCTGATCGGCGCACCCTATTGACCGGGGCCGCGCGGCCTATACGAGTAGCAACTCGCAACGGAACCAGGGAGAAAGCGATGTACAGCCATATGATGGTCGGATCGAACGACATCGAGCGTTCGAAGAAGTTCTACGACGCCACCTTCAAGGCCATCGGCGGGCGCGAAGCGATACAGGACGACAAGGGCCGGCTTATGTACCTGCACAACGGCGGCGCTTTCCTCGTTACCAAGCCGATCGACGGCCAGCCGGCGACCGCCGGTAACGGCTGCACCGTCGGTCTCGCGATGTCGCCCGAGCAGGCCGACGCCTGGCACTCGGCCGGCGTCGCCAACGGCGGCACGGCGATCGAGGATCCGCCGGGCGAGCGCCCCGGCTCGGGAATGTACCTCGCATACCTACGCGATCCCGACGGCAACAAGCTCTGCGCGTTGCATCGAATCCAAAGCTGACAATCTCCGATGCGCGGCGAGGCGGGCCTACTGGCGGACCTCGCCGCGCTCGACATTCCTTACGAGGCGCACGAGCACGCCGCGGTTTTCACCGTCGCTGAGAGCCGCCTGCTCGACCGCGATTTTCCCGGCGAGCACACCAAGAACCTGTTCCTGAAAGACGCCGGGGACGCCTTCTGGCTGGTCACCGTGGGTGCCGACGCCAGGGTCGATCTCAAGGCGTTGCCCGTCGCGATAGGCAGCAAGCGGGTGAGCTTTGCCAAGGCGGACGACATGGTTCGCCTGCTCGGGATAACGCCCGGTTCGGTAACACCTCTGGCGATGATCAACGCCGCGCCCGCTAGCGTGACCGCGGTGCTCGATGCCGGGCTGGCTGCCGCTAACCGGATTAACGTCCATCCCCTGCGCAACACCGGCACGCTGGGACTGGCGGGGGCCGACGCCTTGCGTCTGCTGCGGCACTGGGGACATGCTCCCATCGTCACGGCCGTGCCACAAGTAAAAGGGGAGAAGGCATGAGGACCACGATGCATGTTGCCGCCGCCGCGCTGCTTGCCATAGGGGCACCGTCGCTGGCGAGCGAGGCGCTGGTGGGGGGCACCGTAATCGACGGCACCGGCCGTTCGTTCGATGACAGCGTTGTGGTGGTCGACCGCGGCCGGATCGTCTGCGTCGGCGCGGCGGAGACCTGCCGCGTGCCTGCCGCTGCCAGGCGGATCGATGTCTCGGGTAAGTTCGTGACCCCGGGGCTGGTCGATGCCCACGTCCATTTCGCCCAGACCGGGTGGATGGACGGGCGACCGGACGGGCTCGAGGACAAGGCCGTCTATCCCTACGAAGCGACTGTCGCCGCCCTGCGTTCCGATCCCGGTCGCTGGCACCGTTCCTACTTGTGCAGCGGAGTCACCGCGGTGCTCGACACCGGCGGCGCCCCGTGGACCCTTACCGGTCCCCAGGTGTCGGACAGCGACCGGCCGGATCGCGCGCGGGCGCGAGCGACCGGACCGCTGATTACGCATGGCGGGCGAAACGAGTTCTACGCCTACGGATCGCTCGCGGACCAGCCGATGTTCCTGCCGATGGAAAGCGCCGCGCAGATCAAGGCCGATGTGGCCCGTCTGAAGGGGATGGGCGCCGCCGCCATCAAGGTATGGTTTCTCGATCCGCCGGCGGGGCGGAAAGATGAGCTCGACGCGCTGATGCTCGAAGCCGGCGCCGCCGCCCGTGCGGCCGGGCTGCCGTTGATCGTCCACGCGACCGAGCTTCGCAATGCCAAGACGGCTTTGCGCGCGGGCGCGTACATGCTCGTCCACAGCGTGGAGGACGAGCCGGTCGACGCCGAGTTTCTCAAGCTGCTGAAGGCCAACGACACGGTCTATGCGCCGACGCTGGTGGTCGGCCGCAACTGGTCGCGCGCGGCGCTTTCGATCGCCACGGGCGAAGCGGCGACGGTCGACGATCCCAACCGCTGCGCCGATACCGCCATTCTCGACCGGATTGCCAAGCCCGAGGCGCTGCGGGCGGCGTTCGAGAAGGACTGGGGCGGCAAGGTCACCCCGTTCGCGGGGCGCTTCGAGACGGTCGGGCGCGAGGCCTACATCATGGCGCAGAACCTGCGCGCGGTGCGCGATGCGGGTGGCCGGATCGTGCTTGCCACCGATGCCGGAAATCCGCTGACCCTGCACGGCCCCTCGGCCAATTGGGAGCTCGAGGCGATGCAGGCCGCCGGAATGACGCCGGCCGAAGTAATCGCCGCGGCGACCCTTTCGGCTGCGCGGGCGATCGGCCTGGGGCAAGATGTCGGATCGCTCGAGGCCGGCAAGGGCGCCGACTTGCTGGTTCTCGCCGAGGACCCGAGGCGAGACGTGAAGGCATTCCGGTCGCTCACCCACGTGATGCGCGCGGGAGTCCTCAAGACCCAGCAAGAGCTACGGGTGCGATAGGGTCACTGCGCGAACAGCAGCAAGCTCCGCCCGCCGCCCGAGATCAACACGCCGTTAGCCGGCGTGCGTTCGACCGTGGTGGCCGCATCGAGCGCGCGGGTAACTTCCGTCAGACGCGGATGCAGGCCGATCGCGCATACCGGCGGAGGCATCTCGCCCAGACGGGGCGCGCCGATATAGGGACCGAAGGCGATCCTGCCGCCGTCGATGGTGTAACTGCGCGCGACCCCGGCACATCGCGGTTCCCACCACAGTTCGCGATCGCTGCCCCCCAGGGCGAGGCCATAGGGTTCGTTGAAATCCTTGCCGTCGATCCCCGCCACGCGCCACGCGCCGGCTAGCGAAGATATCGAACCGGTCGTGGGCGATGGCGATGGCGATGGCGCCGGACCGGTCGATGCCGCAGCAACGGGAGTGGGCGTCGCCGTCGGTTCCGGACCGACCACGGATTGTTGGCAGGCGGCCAGCGTAAGAATGGCGGCCAGGCTGATCGCTCGCATAGTGCACCTCGTGCCACGATAACGTTGCATGCCAAAAAAAGGCCCCGCCGGTCGCTCCGGCGGGGCCATCGTGTCACTATACCTTAGGGCTTACTCCTCGGTCGCGGCTTCCTCGGGAAGATCCTCGACCGGGGCTTCATCGCTCTGCTGGAGGTAGTCGCCCGCGTCGGCGTCGGTCCCGTGGGTTTCGCCCTCCATCACCGCCAGCGGATCGTCGCCGATCGCCGCCTCGGGGCCCTGCTCGAGCTCGGCCGCATGCTCTTCCTCGGCGGTGTTTGCCATGATCAGAGCATCCTGCGTCTTGCGCCAGGCAGCCCGCAGAGCGGCGTCGCGGCCCGAGGCTGCGATGCGCATGCGGTTCATGCCCGCGCCGGTGCCGGCGGGGATGAGACGGCCAACGATCACGTTCTCCTTAAGCCCGATCAGCGAGTCCTTCTTCCCCTCGACCGCCGCCTGCGTGAGCACGCGGGTAGTTTCCTGGAAGCTCGCCGCCGAGATGAACGAGCGGGTCTGGAGCGACGCCTTGGTGATGCCGAGCAGCACCGGGTTGCCGGTCGCGGGCGACTTGCCCTTGCCCAGCCTGGCGTTGATCTCGTCCATCTCCTGGCGATCGACCTGTTCGCCCGGCAGCAGCACGGTGTCGCCGCCGTAGGTGATCTCGACCTTCTGCAGCATCTGGCGAACGATCACCTCGATGTGCTTGTCGTTGATCTTCACGCCCTGGAGCCGGTAGACTTCCTGGATCTCGTCGACGAGGTACTCGGCCAGCGCCTCGACACCCATGACTTCGAGGATGTCGTGCGGATTCGGCGAGCCCGAGATCAGCGTGTCGCCCTTCTTGACGAAATCGCCTTCCTGGACGTCGATCACCTTGGTCTTGGGGATCAGGTACTCCACCGGATCGCCCTCTTCCGGGACGATCGCGATCTTGCGCTTGGCCTTGTACTCGCGGACGAATTCGACCCGGCCGGAGATCTTGGCGATCACCGAGACATCCTTCGGCATGCGCGCCTCGAACAGCTCGGCGACGCGCGGCAGACCGCCGGTGATGTCGCGGGTCTTGGCGGCTTCGCGGCTGGCGCGCGCGAGAATGTCGCCCGCCTCAACCCGCTGGCCGTCCTCGACCGAAAGCGAGGTGCCCGGCGCCAGCATGTAGCGCGCGGCCTCGGTCTCTTCGCCCTTCTTGCCGGCTTCCTCGCCCAGGAGGGTGAGGCGCGGACGCAGGTCGTCCTTCTTCTTGCGGCTCGACGCGCGCAGCTCGGTGACGACGCGCTGGGCGATGCCGGTGGCATCGTCCACACGCTCTTCCATCGTCGTGCCGTCGATCAGGTCCTGGAACCGGACTATGCCCGACTGCTCGGTGATGATCGGCAGCGTGAACGGATCCCATTCGGCAAGGCGTTCGCCTTCCTTCACCTGGTCGCCGTCCTTGTGGATCAGCACCGTACCGTAAGGCACGCGGTGCAGCTCGCGCTCGCGCCCTTCGGCGTCGATCACCACGATCTCGCCGTTGCGCGCGAGGCTGAGGATGCGCCCGCGCTTGTCGATGATCGTGGGCATGTCGCGGTATTCGACGCGGCCGTCGGAGATCGCCTCGAGGTGCGAGGTCTCGTTGAGCTGAGCCGCGCCGCCGATGTGGAACGTGCGCATGGTGAGCTGGGTACCCGGCTCGCCGATCGACTGGGCCGCGATGACCCCGACCGCCTCGCCGATGTTGACCGGTGTGCCGCGGGCAAGATCGCGCCCGTAGCACGTGCCACAGACACCCTGTTCGGCCTCGCAGATCAGCGGCGAGCGGATCTTGGCCGACTGAACTTCAGCCTCCTCGATCGCCTTTACCATCGGCTCGTCGAGCAAGGTCTTGGCCTTGACGATGACTTCGCCTGTCTTGGCATTGACCAGGTCTTCGGCGGTGGTGCGGCCGAGGATGCGCTCGCCGAGCGAGGCAATCACCGAACCGCCCTGCACGATCGCGCGCATTTCCAGCGCTCGCTCGGTGCCGCAGTCGTCCACGATCACGACGCAATCCTGCGACACGTCGACCAGGCGGCGAGTCAGGTAGCCCGAGTTCGCCGTCTTGAGCGCCGTGTCCGCGAGACCCTTGCGGGCGCCGTGGGTCGAGTTGAAGTATTCAAGGACGGTCAGGCCTTCCTTGAAGTTCGAGATGATCGGGGTCTCGATGATCTCGCCCGAGGGCTTGGCCATCAGGCCGCGCATGCCGGCGAGCTGCTTCATCTGCGCCGGCGAACCACGCGCGCCCGAGTGGCTCATCATGTAGATCGAGTTGACCTGCGCTTCCTTGCCGTTCTCGTCGATCGGCTGCGCGCGGATCTCGTCCATCATGGCGCTGGCCACCTGGTCGCCGGTCCGGCTCCAGGCGTCGATCACCTTGTTGTACTTTTCCTGCTGGGTGATCAGGCCGTCCTGATACTGCTGCTCGTAATCGGCGACGAGCGACTTGGCTTCCTCGATCATGCCAACCTTGCTGTCGGGGATGATCATGTCGTCCTTGCCGAACGAGATGCCAGCCTTGAACGCGTGGCGGAAACCGAGCGCCATGATGGCGTCGGCAAATAGCACCGTGTCCTTCTGGCCGGTGTGGCGGTAGACCTGGTCGATGACGTCGCCGATCTCCTTCTTGGTGAGGAGCCGGTTGATCACTTCGAACGGCACCGTGTGCTTCTTCGGCAGGCACTCGCCGATCAGCATTCGGCCCGGCGTGGTGATCACGCGCTTCATGTACTCCTTGCCGTGCTCATCGACCTGCGGGACGCGGGTGATGATCTTGGAGTGGAGCGTCACGAACTTGGTTTCGAGCGCCTGGTGCACCTCGGCGATGTCGGCGAAGCGCGGCAGCTTCTCGATCTTCTCGCCGTTCTCGCCATCGATGAACTCGGGCGTCTTCTCCTGCCGTTCCATCGACAGGTAGTAGAGGCCAAGGACCATGTCCTGCGAGGGCACGATGATCGGCTTGCCATTGGCGGGGCTGAGGATGTTGTTGGTGCTCATCATCAGCACGCGCGCTTCCAGCTGGGCCTCGAGGCTCAGCGGGACGTGCACGGCCATCTGGTCGCCGTCGAAGTCGGCGTTGAACGCGGCGCAGACCAGCGGGTGAAGCTGGATCGCCTTGCCCTCGATCAGGACGGGCTCGAACGCCTGGATGCCGAGGCGGTGAAGCGTCGGCGCGCGGTTGAGCAGAACCGGGTGCTCGCGAATGACTTCATCCAGGATATCCCAGACTTCCTTGCGCTCCTTCTCGACCCACTTCTTGGCCTGCTTGAGGGTCATCGAGAGACCCTTGGCGTCGAGGCGGGCGTAGATGAACGGCTTGAACAGCTCGAGCGCCATCTTCTTGGGCAGGCCGCACTGGTGCAGCTTAAGCTCGGGACCGGTCACGATCACCGAACGGCCAGAATAGTCGACGCGCTTGCCGAGCAGATTCTGGCGGAAGCGGCCCTGCTTGCCCTTGAGCATGTCGCTCAATGACTTCAGCGGACGCTTGTTGGCGCCGGTGATCACGCGGCCGCGGCGGCCGTTGTCGAACAGCGCGTCAACGGCTTCCTGCAGCATGCGCTTTTCGTTGCGGACGATGATGTCCGGCGCGCGCAGCTCGATCAGCCGCTTCAAGCGATTGTTGCGGTTGATCACGCGGCGATAGAGGTCGTTGAGATCCGAGGTCGCGAACCGGCCGCCGTCGAGCGGCACTAGCGGGCGCAACTCGGGCGGGATGACCGGGATCACCTCGAGGATCATCCACTCGGGCTTGTTACCTGAATCGATGAAGCTCTCGACGACCTTAAGCCGCTTGATGATCTTCTTGGGCTTGAGCGTGGACTTGGTGGTCTCGAGCTCCTCGAGCAGCGCGTCACGCTCGCCCTGAAGGTCGAGGTCCATCAACATGGTCTTGACCGCGGACGCGCCGATGTCGGCGGTGAACGCGTCCTCGCCATATTCGTCCTGCGCGTCGAGCAGCTCGTCCTCGGTGAGGAGCTGGAACTTCTCGAGCGGGGTCAGGCCGGGCTCGGTGACGATGTACGATTCGAAGTAGAGCACGCGCTCGAGCTGCTTCAACTGCATGTCGAGCAGCAGGCCGATGCGGCTCGGCAGGCTCTTGAGGAACCAGATGTGCGCCACCGGCGCGGCGAGCTCGATGTGGCCCATCCGCTCGCGGCGGACCTTGGTCACCGTCACTTCGACGCCGCACTTCTCACAGACGACGCCCTTGTACTTCATGCGCTTGTACTTGCCGCACAGGCACTCGTAGTCCTTCACCGGACCGAAGATGCGCGCGCAGAACAGACCGTCACGCTCCGGCTTGAACGTGCGGTAGTTGATGGTTTCCGGCTTCTTGATCTCGCCGAAGGACCAACTGCGGATGCGCTCGGGGCTCGCGATCCCGATTTGGATCTGGTCGAACGTCTCGGGCTTGGCGAGCTGGTTGGTGAATTTGGTCAGTTCGTTCATGGTTCTGGTCCCTTACGGGTGAATTCTGTGGGGCGGATGGGAGGGGCCGAAGCCCCGCCCCGTTATTCCGCCGCCTCGGCCAGCGGTTCGCCGTCTTCGCCCACATCGAGCGAGGACAGTTCGACGTTGAGGCCGAGCGAGCGCATTTCCTTGACGAGCACGTTGAAGCTCTCCGGGATGCCGGCCTCGAACGTGTCGTCACCCTTGACGATCGCCTCGTAGACCTTCTGCCGGCCGACGACGTCGTCCGACTTCACGGTTAGCATCTCCTGCAACGTGTAGGCGGCGCCATAGGCCTGGAGCGCCCAGACCTCCATCTCGCCGAAACGCTGGCCGCCGAACTGCGCCTTACCGCCCAGCGGTTGCTGCGTGACGAGGCTGTAGGGGCCGATCGAACGCGCGTGGATCTTGTCGTCGACGAGGTGGTGGAGCTTCAGCATGTAGATGTAGCCCACGGTCACCTGCCGGTCGAAAGCGTCGCCCGTGCGCCCGTCGTAGAGCGTCACCTGGCCCGAAGTGGGGAGCCCCGCCTTCTCGAGCATCGCCGAAACGTCGGCCTCGCGGGCACCGTCGAACACCGGGGTACCGAACGGCACGCCGTTCTTGAGCGTCCCCGCCATTTCCACGATGTCTTCGGCCGAACGGCTCTCGATGTCGGCGTGATACTGCTCGCCGTAGACGTCCTTCAGCTTCTCGATCACCGCGGTCGGCGCCTTGGCCGCCTTGGGATCGGGATTGGCCTCGCGCCACTCCTCGAGCGCCGCGGTAACCTGCTGTCCGAGTCCGCGAGCCGCTAGGCCAAGGTGCGTCTCGAAGATCTGCCCCACGTTCATGCGCGACGGCACGCCCAGCGGATTGAGCACGATGTCGACCGGGGTGCCGTCTTCCATGAACGGCATGTCCTCGGCCGGCAGGATGCGGCTGATGACGCCCTTGTTGCCGTGACGGCCGGCCATCTTGTCGCCCGGCTGCAGCTTGCGCTTCACCGCGACGAAGACCTTGACCATCTTGAGCACGCCCGGCGCAAGCTCGTCGCCCCGCTCGAGCTTCTCGCGGCGGTCTTCGAACCGGTCGTCGATGACCTTTACGGCCTCGTCGTACTGGCCCTTGATCGCCTCGATCTGCGCCTGGCGGCTGTCGTCGGCCACGGCGAACTTGAACCATTCGAAGCGCTCGATGCCTTCGAGCAACTCTTCAGTGATCGTCTCGCCCTTCTTGACCCCCTTGGGGGCCGCGCTGACCACTTGGCCGACAAGCATTTCGCGCAGCCGGTTGTAAGTGGCCCGGTTGAGGATAGAACGCTCGTCCTGGCTGTCCTTGCGGAGCGCCTCGATCTCCTGGTTCTGGATCGCGCGCGTACGGTCATCGACCTCGATGCCGTGGCGGTTGAACACGCGGACGTCGACGATCGTCCCGGTCACCCCCGGCGGCAGGCGAAGCGAGGTGTCCCGCACGTCGCTGGCCTTCTCGCCGAAGATCGCGCGGAGGAGCTTTTCCTCCGGCGTCATCGGGCTCTCGCCCTTCGGCGTGATCTTGCCGACGAGGATGTCGCCCGGGTGCACTTCCGCGCCGATGTAGACGATGCCCGCTTCGTCGAGGTTGCGAAGGGCTTCCTCACCGACGTTGGGGATGTCGCGCGTGATGTCCTCGGGCCCAAGCTTGGTGTCGCGGGCCATGACCTCGAATTCCTCGATGTGGATCGAGGTGAACACGTCGTCTTTCACGATGCGTTCGGAGATCAGGATCGAGTCCTCGTAGTTGTAGCCGTTCCACGGCATGAACGCGACGAGGCTGTTGCGGCCCAACGCGAGCTCGCCGAACTCGGTAGACGGACCGTCGGCAATGATGTCGCCGGTCTCGACCGTGTCCCCGACTTTCACCAGCGGGCGCTGGTTGATGCAGGTCGACTGGTTCGAACGCTCGAACTTCTGGAGGCGATAGATATCGACCCCGGACTGGCCCGCTTCCACGTCGCCGATCGCGCGGATGACGATACGCGTCGCGTCGACCTGGTCGACCACGCCGCCGCGGCTGGCAGTAATCGCCGCGCCGCTGTCACGCGCCACCGTTTCTTCCATGCCGGTGCCCACGAAAGGTGCTTCGGCCTGGATCAGCGGCACCGCCTGGCGCTGCATGTTCGAACCCATTAGCGCCCGGTTGGCGTCGTCGTTCTCCAGGAAGGGAATGAGCGACGCAGCGACCGAAACGAGCTGCTTGGGGCTGACGTCCATCAGCGTGATCTGCTCGTTGGGCAGCATCACGAATTCGCCGCTCTGGCGCGCCGAGACGAGGTCTTCGACGAAAGAACCGTCCGCATTGGTTTCCGCCGAAGCCTGCGCCACCGCATGCTTCTGCTCTTCCATCGCCGACAGGTACTTGACGTCGCCGGTCACCTTGCCGTCGATCACCTGGCGATACGGCGTCTCGATGAAGCCATACTTGTTTACGCGGGCGAAGGTCGACAGCGAGTTGATCAGGCCGATGTTCGGGCCTTCGGGCGTTTCGATCGGGCAGATGCGGCCGTAGTGCGTCGGGTGCACGTCGCGCACCTCGAAGCCGGCGCGCTCACGCGTGAGACCGCCCGGCCCCAATGCCGAGACGCGGCGCTTGTGCGTCACTTCGGAAAGCGGGTTGGTCTGGTCCATGAACTGCGAAAGCTGGCTCGAACCGAAGAACTCGCGCACCGCGGCCACCGCCGGCTTGGCGTTGATCAAATCGTTCGGCATCACGGTCGAGACGTCGACCGAGCTCATCCGCTCCTTCACCGCGCGCTCCATGCGCAGCAGGCCGACGCGGTACTGGTTTTCCAAGAGCTCGCCGACCGAACGCACCCGGCGGTTGCCGAGGTTATCGATGTCGTCGACTTCGCCCTTACCGTCCTTGAGCCCGACGAGCTCCTTCACCACCGCGAGGATGTCTTCCTTGCGCAGGGTGGTCACGGTGTCCTCGGCGTCGAGGCCCAGGCGCATGTTGAGCTTGACGCGGCCGACGGCGGACAGGTCGTAGCGCTCACTGTCGAAGAACAGGCCTTCAAACAGCGCTTCCGCGGTTTCCTTGGTCGGCGGTTCGCCGGGCCGCATGACCTTGTAGATCGCCTCGAGGCCTTCGTCGCGGTTCTCGGCCTTGTCGACCTGGAGGGTGTTGCGGATCCAGGGGCCGGTGTTGACGTCGTCGATGTCGAGCAGCTCGAGCCGATCGACACCCGCCTTGTCGAGCGCCTCGAGGTTTTCGGGGCTGACTTCATCGCCCGCCTCGATCCAGATGCGACCGGTCTTCTCGTCGATGAGGTCGTTCGCGGCAAAGCGGCCGAAGATTTCCTCGGTCGGGATCAACAGCTCCGTAAGGCCGTCCTTGGCCGCCTTGTTGGCGGCGCGCGGGCTGATCTTGGTGCCGGCGGGGAATACTTCCTCGCCGGTCTTGGCATCGACCAGCGCGAACGCGGGCTTTGAACCGCGCCATGCATCGGGGCTGTAGGGAATCTTCCAGCCGTCGCCGTTCTTGCCGGACACGCGCTGCCAGGCGACGGTCTCGTAGAAGTGGGCGAGGATCTCTTCGCCAGACAGGCCGAGCGCATAGAGCAGCGCGGTGACCGGCAGCTTGCGCTTGCGGTCGATGCGGACGTTGACGATGTCCTTGGCGTCGAACTCGAAGTCGAGCCACGAGCCGCGATAGGGGATCACGCGCGCGGCGAACAGCAACTTGCCCGATGAGTGGGTCTTGCCGCGGTCGTGGTCGAACAGCACACCGGGCGAACGGTGCATCTGGCTGACGATGACGCGCTCGGTGCCGTTGATGATGAAGGTGCCGTTGTGCGTCATCAACGGCATGTCGCCCATGTAGACGTCCTGCTCCTTGATATCGAGGACGCTGCGGGTCTCGGTCTCGGTGTCGACTTCGAACACGATGAGGCGAAGCGTAACCTTCATCGGCGCGGCATAGGTGATGCCGCGCTGACGGCACTCTACTGTGTCGTACTTGGGGTCTTCGAGTTCGTAGTGAACGAAGTCGAGCTCGGCGGTTCCGGCGAAATCGCGGATGGGGAACACGCTGCGCAGGGTCTTCTCGAGCCCCGACACGTAGCCGGTGCTCTTGTCCGAGCGAAGGAACTGCTCGTAGCTCTCGCGCTGAACCTCGATCAGGTTCGGCATCTGCACGACTTCATGGATGTCGCCGAAAATGCGTCGAATGCGCTTCTTCGCGGTACCTGTCTGCGTGTTGCGGGTCGGAGCCGGAGCCTTCGCCTTGGTCGCCATGGAGATAGTTCGCCTTATCGTCGCCGCGCAGCGCGGCTGTCCAAATTCGCACGAGAGGGAAACCGGGACGCGAAAAGCCCGCAGCGCATGACGAACCGCTTCCGGCCGCCGGCTACAGGTTTCTGCATCGCGATTATGAGAGCGCCGCTTCCATTCGTAGGCAGGTCCCCGCGCATGGACCAGTCTTGCTCGAAGCGTGCGTTCGGGCAGCGATATAGGATTGCGACTCGCGCGAGTCAAACGCCGCTTGAGCGTAAATCCGGCTCTGCGGTCGCTCTGTCCAAGCGATTTTTCGTTTATCGATCATTGATTTATCGTTTTTCGATATTTATCGATTGACGATAACACGCCGGGTGCTTATCGATAATCGGCATCAACCTTATTGGAGATCGAGAAATGTCCCGTACCGCTTCCAATCTCACCGCCCTGGTTTTCGCCTTGGTGCTGACCGGCCTGACATTCCAGCAAACGCTCGTAATGCCCGGTGCCACGCGTCCGTCGCCGACCGGCTACGTCCTCGCCTAAGCAAAATCCTAAGAGGGAATACATTCATGACGATACGTCCCAAGGATCCGCTGCTCGCCATCGCGCGCGTTCTTACGTGGTTCTTCATCATCGTGCTCGGCTTCGTTGGCGCGGCCATGCTGGTCGCCACACCGTTCGTCGCTTTCAACAACGCCACGGTCGTGGCGGAACTCGTGAAGGAAGGCGTCCAGGTCGGCAGCGAAGTTACCTTCGTGATCGTCATGGTCCTGCTCGCGGTTGCCGGCCTGATGGCCCTGGCAATATGGTTCCTGCGCCTCTTGCTTCGGATCATCGACAGCGTGGGCGAAGGCGATCCGTTCGCGCCGATCAATGCCGTCCGGCTCAACCGCATGGCGTGGATCAGCCTGGGCGCCTACGTTGCCACGCTCCCCGTCGGCGCAATGGTGATGTGGTTGGCTAGCGTCGCCAAGGAAGCTCACGCCGACGTCAGCACCGATTTCGATCTCGGCGGCAGCCTGTTGATGCCGCTGGTCCTGTTCATCCTCGCTCGCGTGTTCCGTCTCGGCGCCGCCATGCGGGAAGACCTCGAGGGGACGGTGTGATGCCAGCAGAAGAAGGAACCAGCATCGTGGTCACGCTCGACGACCTGCTGCACGCCCGCCGGATGACTCTCACCGAACTGGCAGAGCGTGTGGGCCTTACAATCGCCAACCTGTCAATCCTCAAGACCGGCAAGGCCAAGGCAATCCGCTTCTCCACGCTCGAGGCGATCTGCCGCGAACTGGATTGCCAGCCGGGGGAACTGCTCGCCTACCGGCCTTAGACTTAAACCGCCCCGGCCTGATTCCCGGGTCACTCTCCCCCTAGCCGGGGTTGCCCGCCGGGCCCGCGCAAGCAGGTCCGGCGGGAACTATGTGGGAATGTGGCGATTTAGTGGCAATCCTGATGGAGATTAAACCATGAAGAAGATTGCTATTATCGCCGCGATGCCCTTCGCGCTGACGCTCGCCGCTTGCGGCGGAGACCGCGAGGCCGCCGAAGGCGATGCCACCACGGCGACCGCGACTGACGACGCCATGGCCACCGACACCAGTGCGGTCGGCCCGACCGATACCACGCCGGGCACCACCGCCACGACCGCCGGAAGCGGGATGTCCGATGCGCAGGAAGCGGAAGTCGCCGACGAGACCGCCGAGGATCTCGAGGAACGCGCCGATGCGGTGGAAGACGTTAATGAAGCCGAGGCCGATCGCCTCGAGGCGCAGGCTAAGGCTCTTCAGAAGGAGCGCGACGCCAAGCGCTAAGGCTACCAATACGCCACCGGCTTGACTTGCCGGTGCATTACTCTAGAGGCCCGCCCCGTCCGGCGGGCCTCTTTGCATTTGCGAGAGATTCCCGGGCGTCCGTCCGAGACAGTTGCTGAGGGCTTCCCTCTTAATTCGCAACCTAGGCGGGGAAACGAGATTTTTCGCAGGTTGGCCAAGGCCATGCCTGTTCACGGTGTATGGCACCGCTCCTTCCCCATCGATGGACCCGCCCACTCGCGCTTCGGCGTTCGTGGCAATGTGAGCCGATCGCCCAGCATCCGCTGAGCGATCAAGTGAAGGAGCAAGGCATGGATCGTTCGCAGAAAGCCGACGCGGTCGCCGAGCTGAGCAAAGTCTTCAACGAGGTCGGCGTGGTGGTAGTCACCCGCAACCTCGGCATGACGGTGGGCCAGTCCACCGCCCTGCGTACGAAGATGCGCGACGCCGGTGCGACCTACAAGGTGGCGAAGAACCGTCTTACCCGGATCGCCCTCAACGATACCCCCTATATGGGTCTGGACGATTTCCTGTCCGGTCCCACGGGCCTCGCCTGGTCGACCGACCCGGTGGCGGCGGCGAAGGCCGCGGTGGATTTCGCCAAGACGAACGACAAGCTCGAAATCGTCGGTGGATCGATGGGCGCCCTGGTGCTCGACGCGGAAGGGATCAAGGCGCTCGCCTCGATGCCCAGCCTCGACGAGCTGCGCGCGAAGCTTATCGGCCTGGTCAATGCACCTGCCACCAAGGTGGTGCAGCTGGTCAACGCCCCGGCAAGCAAGCTCGCCCGAGTCTTTGGAGCCTACGCAGCCAAGGAAGCGGCATAAGCGGTTTTTCCCTGAAGCAAGATTCCCGGGGCAGCTGCCCCAGCCCAATTACGGAGTGAAACATCATGGCCGATATCGCCAAGCTTGTTGAAGACCTTTCGACCCTTACCGTCCTGGAAGCCGCCGAGCTTGCCAAGGCGCTCGAAGAAGCGTGGGGCGTCAGCGCCGCCGCTGCCGTTGCCGTTGCGGCTCCTGCCGCCGGTGGTGGCGACGCCGGTCCGGCTGCCGAAGAGCAGACCGAATTCGACGTCATCCTGACCGGTGACGGCGGCAAGAAGATCCAGGTCATCAAGGAAGTCCGCGCGATCACCGCGCTGGGCCTGACCGAGGCCAAGACCCTCGTCGAGAGCGCCCCGAAGGCGATCAAGGAAGGCGTCAACAAGGCAGAGGCCGAAGAGATCAAGAAGAAGATCGAGGAAGCCGGCGGCACCGTCGAGATCAAGTAAGCTTCGCTTACGATCCTCGTCTCTTCGCGAGACCAGCGAAGGGCGACCCAGCGATGGGTCGCCCTTTTCGCGTGTGCGGCCTACCGCGCGGGGCGAAGCGTCCGGCTGGCGACGGCCCACAACGCATTGACCAGCGCGGCGGACACCGCACCGACCAGCGCGCCCGCGACTATGTCGGTCGGGTAATGGGCGTTGCGGGGCAAACGAGCGAGCCCGATCGCCGCTGCAGCGCCGTGCGACCAACCGGCATAGGCGGGAAACTCCGCCGCGAAGCCACCGGCTGCGGCAAAGGCCCCACCCGCATGACCGGATGGAAAACTGGATTCCTCCTTGGCCGTGTCATGCCCCTTGCGCGGCTTTACGGGTTTCCCGCTGGCGCTGCGCGGCCGGCTGCGGATCACCCGCTCCTTGAGCTGGTCCTTGGTGAACGTGCCCATTTCATGGGCCAGTGCCATCCGCAGCGAGGCGCGGACCAGGGAAGAGTCCCGGCGCGCGAGGCCGAGCAGCAACACTCCTCCGCTCAGAAGGCGCAGCTGCAATTGGTCGCCGGCCTGGCTGAACCATGACAATCCCTTGGCCAGCGGGTGGTCGCGATAGGGCAGCAATGCCTTTCGGGCACGGCGGTCGAATCCGAACACGGGCGCTGCCAGCTTTTCGGCCTTTCTCTTCGCACTCATGCGCCACCAACCCGTGCCGGCATGGAAGGTGCCGGATAAAGCGCGGCGATCCTCACCGGGGCTCGACCGGCGGAGGGGAAGCCAAGGGCGGCCACACCCGGTTGAACGCGTGCTTCTTGCCGAGTCGGTCGAACGCCGGGGTCACCAGTACACCGTGCATCAAGATCGAGGCGGCGATGATCAGCCCGAGGGTACCCCACAAGCTGTATTCGTAGTCGAACGTGCCGTGATTGAAGCCATAGCTGAGGTAGTACACCGAACCGAGGCCACGGATGCCGAAGAAGGCGATGACCCCCCTCTCGAACCGGGGACGCGCGAAGCCGATCAGGCTTATCCAGCCCGCGACCGGCCGGATGACCAGCAGCATCGCAGCGGCGAACGCGGCCTCCTCCCAACCGATGTCGGCCAACAGACCGCCGGCGATCATCCCGCCGAACATGACCAGCATAAACATCATCAGCAGCCGCTCGGCCTCGTCAGCGAAGTCATGCAGCTTGCGATTGAACTCGTTGCCGTGCGCGGCCCTGCGGATCATCAGGCCGGCCACGAACACCGCCAGGAAGCCGTAACCATGAACGAACTCGGTGGCGGTATAGGCGAGGAAGGTAACGCCCAGCGCGATGAACCCGTCGCCGGTGCGCGACAGGCGCGTGCCGGCCGGCAGGCGATAGGTCATCCAGCCGATGAGCCAGCCGATTGCCGCCCCCATCCCGGCCCCGGCAAGGATCTTCCACAGGACGGCCATCAGGAGCCATTCTTTCGCGATCCCGGCGGTCAGGCCGCCGACGGTGGCGATGGCGATCGCCAGGTGGACGAAAGGAAACGCGAGAGCATCGTTGAGGCCCGCCTCGCTGGTCAGCGCGAACTTGGCCTCAGCTTCTCTCTCGTCCTGGTCGTGCTCGATCTGGACGTCGCCGGCCAGCACCGGGTCCGTGGGCGCCAGCGCGCCGCCAAGCAGTAGCGCGGTGGCTAGGCCCAGCCCGAGCAGGTAATGGCCGAGCGCCATCACCAGCACTATGGTCAGCGGCATGGCGATGCCGAGCAGGCGCCAGGTCGCCGCCCAGCTCGACCAGCCGATGGTGCGGCTGAGCTTGAGGCCGGCGCCCATCAGCGAGACTATCACAATGAGTTCCGTCGAGCGCTCGACGAGGGTCGGCGCATTCTCGGGATGCGGCGCCCATTGCGCGAGCGGGGTCCAGGTGAAGATCGCAATGCCGATCAGCACGCAGACGATGGGGAGCGAAAGCGCCATCCGCTGCAAAGCGATCGGCAGCCAGGCGACGAGCAGGATGAGCGCGCCCAGCCCGAACAGGATTTCGAAATACCACTTTCCGACGGTGGGCGCCTGAGCGGCGATCGTCGCGGCCTCCGACAGCACCGGCAGCATCGTCAGTTTCTCCGTTGCCCTTCGGCGCGGAAGTCAGACGGTTGTAACCCAGATTATGTTCCGCCCATCGGCCTTGGCCGCGACCGTCGGGGCTGCTGGCGGATGACCATTTCGCGGGCGGCCCGGTAATCGCCCGCTTCGCGTTGGACCTCGAGACGCCCGAGGTCGGTCTTGCGGTAATGATCTTCGGTATCGTCGATCGCCGCCACCGAATCGCCCATGGCTTCGAGCGCGGCGCGTCCCATTTGCACCGCCGATTCCATGACCTCGCGCACCGCGAAGTCGTACGGCGCATCGCGCAAGTCGATGAGCGTGCGGCGGTCGTAGGCCCGCAGGAAGATCTTTGGACGGGGAAACGCTTCGCGCACCGCCGTCAGCAACTCGGGGGAGAGTTGCTGGCCGTCGAGGCAGAACAGGATCACGTCGGCTTCGCTCGCACCGGCTTGGCGAAGCAAGTCTATGCGGGTCCCGTCTCCGAAATAGACTTTGCTGCCGAACTGGCCGGCAACGTCGATCATTTCGGTGTCGGTATCGACCATCGTCACCGCGATGTTGTTCGCCATCAGCATTTGCGACACGGTCTGCCCGAACCGCCCGTAGCCGACGACGAGTGCCGCCGCGCCGTCGCTCTGGGGGCCTTCGCGCCGTTCCGTGGTCTGCGGCGCCTGCCGGAGCGGCGCGGTCAGCATCATCAGGAAGGGCGTGGTCGCCATCGACAGCGTAACGATGGCGCCGAACAGGCTGGCGGCTTCCGGGTCGATCAGTAGCCCCGCCTGCGCCTGGGCGAACAGGACGAAGCCGAACTCGCCGCCCTGGCTGAGGAGCAGGCCGAGGGCGAGCGAGCCGCGCCAGCCCATGCCCATGAGCATGCCCAGCCCGCCGATCACCGCGGCCTTGATCGCGATGAGGCCGAGCGCGCCGGCGAGGACGAACACGGGCCGTTCGGCGATGGCGCCCAGGTCGAGCATCATCCCGACCGCCAGGAAAAACAGCCCCAGGAGGATCGAGCGGAAGGGCTCGACGTCGGTCTCGAGCTCGTGCCGAAAGGGCGTGTCGGCGAGCATGACGCCGGCGATGAAGGCGCCCAATGCGGTCGACAGGCCGAGTAGCTCCATGGTCGCGGCGCAGGCGGCGACTGTGAACAGCGCGGCGACAATGAACATCTCGCGCTCGCCGAGCCCTCCGATGAGGCGAAACAGCGGGCGGATCAGGAAGCGTCCGGCCAGGATGAGCCCCGCGATCGCCCCGACGGTAAGGAGGACAGTCTGCCATCCCGGCGGGCCTTCCGCCTGCGCGGGATTGCGGCTCAACGCGGCGATCACCGTGATCATCGGAATCAGCGCGAGGTCCTGGAACAGCAGCACCGAGAACGCTCGCTCGCCGAATGGCGTGCGAAGACGTCCTGCCGACTGCAGCATCGGCAGCACCTGCGCGGTGGACGAAAGGGCCAGCGGCAGGCCGATCGCCAGCGCCGCGGCCCAACTGAAGCCGGTCGCCAGGCCGATCGCCACGGTGAGCGCCGCGCCGCACAGCAAGACCTGCGCGAGGCCGAGTCCGAAGATCTCCTTGCGCATTCGCCACAGCCGGGCAGGCGCGAGCTCGAGCCCGACGATGAAGAGCAGCAGCACGATCCCCATTTCGGCGAACGCGATCTTGCCCTCGGCATCACCCGTGAGGTCGAGCACCTGCGGGCCGATGACTGCGCCCGCTACGAGGTATCCCAGGGTGGCGCCGAGCCCGAGGCGCCGAAAGAGCAGCACGAAGCCAAGCGCAAAGCCCAGCATCACCACCCCGTCGCGCAGGAACAGCGAGGCGGCGGAATGATCCATCAGATCGTCTTGAGGTAAGCGACGACTTCGGCGCGCTTGGCAGGGTCCTTGAGCCCGGGGTAGACCATCTTGGTGCCCGGCACGGTCTTCATCGGGGTGTCGAGGAAGCGGTCGAGCGTGGCGTCGTCCCACACGAGCCCGGAGCCCTTCATGGCCGCGCTATAGGCGTAGCCTTGCACCGAACCCGCGGGCTTGCCATGGATTCCCGCCAGCGAGGGCCCGATGAGGTTGCGGCCCGGCTCGACCGAATGGCAGGTCTTGCATTGGACGAATGAGGCCGGAGCGGCGGCGGTCGCGGCGGACGGTGCGGCTGCCACCGCCTCGCTCGGCGGAGCCGCCGCCGGATCGATTTGCGGGTTGTCGCTTTCGGTCGCCGCCTGGCCGCAACCGGCCAGAGCCATCACACATGCCAGGGGAAAGGCGGATTTGAACATCGGCGGCAACTCCCACAGGCGCGGTTCGACCGCACCTCTAAGCGCTAAGCCGCCCGCGTCAAAGCTTGAGGTTCGCGCGTACGCCGATCATGTCGATGCCGGGGTTCTGCTGGCTGTTGAACAGGCGGGCGTTGGAGATATGCACCCAGCTCGCCTCCACGCTGACGCGCGGGGCCACCGCCATGCCGAGCGCAATCTCCGGCGCGAACAGCACGCGGCTGCCGAGGTCGGTGCGCAGCCCGGTGGTCGGATTCACCCGCACGTCCGGCGCGTTGTGGACGACCAGCCCGACGCCGGGCCGCACGTAGACTCCACCGAGCCCGAACTTGCGACTCACGCCGGCGCCGACGAAGTCCGTCCCACCCTCTTCGCTGTTGACCGAGCCGAACACGTATGGCTCGATCCTCGCCACCGGCAGGATCGGGTCGAGCCGATAGCCTAGCTGCAGGTCAGCTCCGCTTTCCTGCGTGTCGAGCGTGAAGGGTGTATCGACCGCGTGCTTGTACACTCCGCCATAGAGCTCCCCGGCGGCGACAGGAGATGAGGCGAAAGCCAGCGCGGCGAAGGCGGCGGCCAGGAAGGTGCGGTTCATGTCTCGGGCCTTGGCTGTGGCAAGCTTGCCGCAAGCTTAAAGCAATTCCCCGCGCGCGACTTCTTGCCCTTTGTCAATCGCGGGACCGCGCCTATCCGGGCCGGCTTTATGACGCGGGATCGTGCCTTGTCGCCGTGGCGGATCGAACTGGTCGAGACCCTGCGTCTCGCCTGGCCGCTGGCGCTCGCCAATCTGCTGCAGATGCTCGTCCATGCGGTCGACGTGATTTTTGTCGCCCGCCTGGGAGAGCGCGAGCTGGCGGCATCGGCGCTCGGTATCGCCCTCTTCGGACTGATGTTGTGGGCCTTCTCGGGCCTCACCGGGATCGTCGCCGCACTGATCGCCGAAGAACTCGGACGGCGGCGGCACGCGGTGCGGCAAGTTCGGCGGTCGGTTCGCATGGCGCTGTGGCTGGCGATCGTTGCGGGCGGCGTTGGCATGGCGGTCTGCGCGCAAGGCGAGGCCCTCATGCTCGCGACCGGCCAGGACGCGGGGCTTTCAGCCCGCGCGGGCGATTTCCTGCGGATCATCATGTGGGCCATGGTCCCGATGGTCGCGGCAAGCGTGCTGCGCAACTTCGTCTCAGCATTGGGAAGGCCGATCTTCGCCACCGCGATCACCGCGCTGGCACTGGGCGCGAGCATACTGTTCAACTGGATGTTCGTGTTCGGCAACCTCGGCGCGCCGGCGCTCGGCCTCGAAGGTTCCGCGCTCGCCAGCGTGCTGACCTCGCTGTTCGTGCTGGCGAGCTATCTCGTCGCGATCGCCTGGGATCGGCGTCTCCGGCGTTATCGTATCTTCGGCAACTGGTGGCGGCCGGAATGGTCGCGGCTGCGCGAGATCGTCCTGCTCGGCTCGCCGGTGATGGTCATCATCATCGCCGAAGCGGGGTTGTTCAGTGGCGCCGCACTGCTGATGGGACGGATCGGCGAATCGGAGCTCGCCGGTCATACCGTGGCGCTGCAAATCGCCGCCCTCGCGTTCCAGGTGCCGTTCGGGGTCGGGCAGGCCGCGACGATCCGCGTCGGCTATCACTTCGGTGCCGGAGACCGCGCGGCCATCGGCCGTGCGGGGTGGATCGGCATCGCTGTCGCAGCCGCCTTCATGTGCCTGACCGCCGGCCTGATGATCCTCGCGCCGACGCTGTTGCTGCGGATTTACGTCGATCCTGCCGCTTCGGCGAACGCGGCGATGGTGGGCTTCGCGATCAGCTACATGGTGGTGGCGGCAGGGTTCCAGTTGTTCGACGGGGTCCAGGCGGTTGCCGCAGGGGCCTTGCGCGGGTTGCAGGACACCCGGATTCCGATGGTCATCGCGATCTTCAGCTATTGGGTGCCCGGATATGGTATTGCGATCTGGCTCGGCTTCTTCACTCCGTTGGAGGGGACTGGCGTGTGGATCGGCCTTGCCACCGGACTGGTGTTTGCCGCCGGGCTGCTTACCTGGCGCTGGGCGCGGCGCGAACGGCTCGGCCTGCTCCCGTTGCCCAATTGAAAGAAATCTTCCCTCGGGCTGCTTGACGCAGCGATTCCGAGCACTAAATGCCCCCTCGCTGGCACTCCCGCTGGGAGAGTGCCAAGAGCTTCTTCAACTTTCAGAGAGGGCAACAAAGATGGCATTTCGTCCGTTGCACGACCGCGTTCTCGTCCGCCGCATCGAGGCCGACAGCAAGACCGCCGGCGGCATTATCATCCCCGACAGCGCGCAGGAAAAGCCGAGCGAAGGCGAAGTCGTCGCCGTCGGTTCGGGTGCGCGCAACGACCAGGGCGTCGTTACCCCCTGCGACGTCAAGGCCGGCGACCGCGTATTGTTCGGCAAGTGGTCCGGCACCGAGGTCAAGCTCGACGGCGAGGACCTGCTCATCATGAAGGAAAGCGACATCATGGGGATCGTCGGCTGAGCCGACGGAAGTCCCTTTTTGGTGTAGCTTTCGTGTAACCTTCCAGATTTTCGATAAAGGAATCAACATCATGGCTGCCAAGGAAGTACGCTTTTCGCGCGACGCGCGCGAACGCATTCTCGCCGGCGTCGACATCCTCGCCAACGCCGTCAAGGTGACGCTAGGCCCCAAGGGCCGCAACGTCGTGATCGACAAGAGCTTCGGCGCACCGCGCATCACCAAGGACGGCGTCACCGTCGCCAAGGAGATCGAGCTCAAGGACAAGTTCGAGAACATGGGCGCGCAGATGCTGCGCGAAGTGGCCTCGCGCACCAATGACAACGCGGGTGATGGCACCACCACCGCCACCGTGCTCGCCCAGGCGATCGTGACCGAGGGCATGAAGTCGGTCGCCGCCGGCACCAACCCGATGGACTTGAAGCGCGGCATCGACCTCGCGGTCGAGAAGGTCGTCGAGAACCTCAAGAGCCGCTCGAAGGAAGTGACCGGCTCGGCCGAGATTGCCCAGGTCGGCATCATCTCGTCGAACGGCGACACCGAAGTCGGCAACAAGATCGCGGAAGCGATGGAGAAGGTCGGCAAGGAAGGCGTGATCACCGTCGAGGAAGCCAAGGGCCTCGAGTTCGAGCTCGATGTCGTCGAAGGCATGCAGTTCGACCGCGGCTACCTGAGCCCCTACTTCATCACCAACCCCGACAAGATGACGGTCGAGCTGGATAACCCCTACATCCTGATCCACGAGAAGAAGCTGTCGTCGCTCCAGGCGATGCTGCCGATCCTCGAGGCGGTGGTGCAGTCGGGCCGTCCGCTGCTGATCATCGCCGAGGACATCGAAGGCGAGGCGCTGGCCACGCTGGTGGTCAACAAGCTGCGCGGCGGGCTCAAGGTTGCTGCGGTCAAGGCACCCGGGTTCGGCGATCGCCGCAAGGCGATGCTGCAGGACATCGCGATCCTGACCAAGGGCGAGATGATCTCCGAGGACCTCGGCATCAAGCTCGAGAACGTGACCGTCAGCATGCTCGGCGAAGCCAAGCGAGTGTCGATCGACAAGGACAACACCACCATCGTCGATGGCGCCGGCTCGGCCGACGACATCAAGGCACGCGTGGGCGAGATCCGCACCCAGATCGATTCGACCACCAGCGACTACGACAAGGAAAAGCTGCAGGAGCGGCTGGCCAAGCTGGCCGGCGGCGTTGCGGTGATCAAGGTCGGCGGCGCTTCCGAAGTCGAGGTCAAGGAGCGCAAGGACCGCGTCGATGACGCGCTCCACGCAACCCGCGCCGCGGTCGAGGAAGGTATCGTCCCCGGTGGCGGCACTGCGCTGCTCTACGCGACCAAGGCGCTCGAGGGCGTCACCGGCGCCAACGAGGATCAGACCCGCGGCATCGACATCGTCCGCAAGTCGCTGACCTCGCTCGTGCGTCAGATCGCCCAGAACGCCGGCCACGACGGCGCGGTCGTCTCGGGCAAGCTGATCGACGGCAACGACGAGAACATGGGCTTCAACGCGCAGACCGAGACCTACGAGAACCTCGTCCAGGCCGGCGTGATCGACCCGACCAAGGTCGTCCGCACCGCGCTGCAGAACGCGGCCTCGGTGGCGGGCCTGCTGATCACCACCGAAGCGGCGATCAGCGAGAAGCCCGAAGACAAGCCGGCGATGCCCATGGGCGGCGGCGGCATGGGCGGCATGGGCGGAATGGACTTCTAAGCCCAGTCATCCACCTGACATGCGAAGGGCCGGCGGAGCGATCCGCTGGCCCTTTTCGCGTCTGGGAGGCAGTGGTAAGCTGGGCCAAACAGGGAGAGATAGACATGAGCATCCGCGCGTTCACCGCCTCGCTTCTCGCGATCGCCCTTTCGGCCTGCACTACCACCGCGATGACCGACGCGACCGCCTCGCCGGCCGACTATGCAGCCGCGCTCGCGGATCCCGCGCGCCCCGCCGATCAGCGCGCGCGCGACGCGGCGCGGCTGCCGGCCGAGCTGCTCGCCTTCGCGCAGGTTTCGCGCGGGGAGAAAGTCGGCGACTACATCATGGGCGGTGGTTACCTGACCCGCATCCTCGCCGCCGCCGTCGGCCCGGGGGGCCGCGTCTATGCCTTCCAGCCCAACGAGTTCATCGCCTTCCGGTCCCAATACGGGGAGGACCAGAAGGCGGTCGACAGCGCTTACGATAATGTGTTGGCGGTTGCCGGCTCAGCGCCGGCGCCCGCATGGCCTGAGCCGCTCGACACCATCATTACGGTGCAGAATTTCCATGACTTGTATCTTAAGGCCGCTCCTGCCGGAACTGGCCTGACGGCCGCGCGCAACCTTTACGCGGCGCTCAAGCCAGGCGGGACGATGGTGGTTGTCGATCACAGTGCGGCCGCCGGCACCGGCTCTACGCTTTCCGATTCGCTGCATCGGATCGAGAAGTCGACAGTGGTGGAGGCGTTCACCGCCGCCGGCTTCAAGCTCGAAGCCGAAAGCGGCCTCTATGCGCGCCCGGCCGACCCGCGGACCGCGAACGTCTTCGACCCTGCCATCCGCGGTCAGACCGACCAGTTCACGTTGCGCTTTCGCAAGCCGGGCTAGGCACTCCCCGCGGCCTCGGGCGTTGAGGGGCATACTCTATAGAGGAGCCCTCGATGCAAGTTCCCGCCAACGTCCATGTCGCGCTCGCCGATGGCGAGAAGTTTCTACTCATGCGCAACGCGGGGGACGCCATCGACCCGCGGCTTGAACTGGTGACGGCGCCCGACCTGGAACTGGAGAATCAGAGCGCCGCGGTCGGCCATAACGACCCCAAGAACGACGATTATCGCGGCCAGATGAAGCTCGATCACGCCGCCGCAGTCGCCGACTGGCTCAATCGCGCAGTGCTCAAGCACGAGATCGAAAAGCTGATCGTCGTCGCCGGACCCGATACCCTGGGCGAAATGCGCCAACACTATCACAAGGAAACGCGGGGCGTGGTGGTCGAGGAGATCGCCAAGCAGCTAACCGGATTACCCGCGCCGGAAATCCTTCGAGCGATCCAGGCAGCCTGAGGGCACCATGACCGACCGCGCCGAGATCGAACGACCGCGGATGGTCGAACGACAGATCGCGCGCCGCGGTCTCACCGATCGTCGGTTGCTGTCCGCCTTTCAGCAAGTCCCTCGCGAGCGCTTCTTGCCGGAGGGGATGGAGGAATTCGCGTATTAGGACGGCCCGCTGCCGATCGGCGAAGGTCAGACTATCAGCCAGCCGTACATAGTGGCGGCCATGATCGACGCGGCCGAAATCGGCCCAGGCGACCGGGTGCTCGAAGTCGGCGCGGGCTCGGGGTACGCGGCCGCCGTCATCTCACGCCTCGCGAGCGAGGTTTTCGCGATCGAGCGCCACGGCGTGCTGGCGAGGGAGGCCGCCAAACGCATTGCCGAGCTCGGATACGACAACTGCGAGATCATTGCGGGCGATGGCCTTCAGGGGCTTCCGCAGCACGCCCCCTACGACGCGATCCTCGTCGCCGCCCGCAGCGAGGACGTGCCCCGCCCTCTCAAGGAACAACTTGAGATCGGCGGAAAGCTGGTCATCCCGGTAGGCGGCGAAGACGTGCAGCAATTGCGCTGCATTACGCGCACCGGGCGCGAGCAGTGGGAAAGCCACGACATCGCCCCGGTTCGCTTCGTTCCGCTCCTGCCCGGCGCTGTGCCGGAGGATGGCGGGCGGTCGGCTTCCAACCATCATCCGGCCCGCGCGAAGTCCCTGCCGGAGCTCATCGCCGAGCACGCCGTACCGCTTCCCGCTATCGACGACCCGGCTTTCGCCGATGCGTTCGACCGCTTCGCCGACAAGCGCGTGGTCATGCTCGGGGAGTCCAGTCACGGCACGCGCGAGTTCTACGAAGCCCGTGCGGCGATCACCCGGCGGTTCGTCGAGCAGCACGGCTTCACGATCATAGCAGTCGAAGCCGACTGGCCGGACGCGGCGGTGCTTGACCGGGCGGTCCGGCATCGCCCCCATCGTGGCGACGCAGTGCGCCCGTTTTGCCGCTTCCCGACGTGGATGTGGCGCAATCCCGTGATCGCGCAGCTGATGCACGACCTTCACGCGCTCAACCGGGACCGGGGGCCCGAGGCGATGGCGGGGTTCTTCGGGCTCGACATCTACAACATGGCGGGCTCGATCGACGCGGTGCTGGCCTATCTCGACGAGCACGATCCCGAGGCGGCGGCGGTGGCGCGCGAACGGTACGGCTGCCTCACCCCGTGGCAGGCCGATCCGGCGGTTTACGGGCGGGCGGCGATGCATCCGGGGTTCGAGCGGTGCGAGCAGGCAGTGGTCACCCAGTGCCGGGAGCTGCTCAATGAAGCGCTTCAAAAGGACGGTGAAGCGTTCGATGCAGCTATGAATGCCCGCCTCGTAGCGTCGGCCGAGCGATACTACCGTATCATGTACTACGGCGGCGCCGAGAGCTGGAACCTGCGCGACGAGAACATGGCGGACACACTCGGTCACCTGCTCGAGCGCGGCGGGCCAGGTGCCAAAGCACTGGTGTGGGCGCACAACAGCCATATCGGCGACGCCCGGGCGACCGACATGGGCATGGTCCGGGGCGAGCATAACATCGGCCAGATCGCACGCGAGCGGTGGGGCGACGACGTGGCCCTCATCGGGTTCGGCACGCACACCGGCACGGTCTCCGCGGCGACCGACTGGGACGGCGACCGCGAGGTCAAGCGCGTGCTCCCGTCACGGGCCGACAGCTACGAGCGTTTATGCCACGACAGCGGAGTGGGGCGCTTCCTGCTTTTGCCCCACGCCGACGAGGCGTTGCGCCGGCGCCTCATGGAGCCTCGGCTCGAGCGCTTCATCGGGGTGATCTATCGCCCCGAGACCGAACGCTGGAGCCACTATAGCGAAGCGGTCCTCCCCGAGCAGTTCGACGGCTTCGTCTGGTTCGACGAGACCACAGCGCTGGAGCCCGCCGGGCACGAGCCGCATGCCGGTGTTCCCGACACGTTCCCCTTCGGCGAATATAACGTTCCACCTCACGTCGTGCTGAGGGCTCCGCTCGTCGCGCGCAGCTTGTGGATAAATTCTCCAGCCCGTTAATTCGATGCAAAGCATGACGGGATTAGATTGGGGCTCATGGGATTGGGACGCATAGCGCGGTTTGGAGCCGCATTCGCACTCGGGCTGGCAAGCCTGACCACCGCCGCGCAGGCGAACGACAGGGATTTCCAGACCGCTTTCGACGCCGCGCTGGGGACCGAAGTCCGCAAGCCGCAGACTTACGACGCGATCTATTCTTCAGCGCTGCAGCAAACTGTGGCGCGGATCGCCGATGGCTCAGCCGGGCGCATCGGCGTCTATGCCGTCGACCTGGCCAGCGGGCGCGAAGTGTCCGTCCTCGGCAACCAGCGCTTCCCGATGGCGTCCACCAGCAAGATCGCGATTGCCGCGACCTTCATGGAAGGCGTCGAGAAGGGTCGCTGGAGCCTGTCGAGCGAATTCCCGCTCATGGTGCCGGTTGCCTCGGCCCGGTTCGCGGGGAGCAAGGCCCCGGTCAAGCCCGGCCAGTACATGAAGGCCGTCGACCTGATCGAGATCATGATCACGCGGTCGAGCAACCCTGCTACCGACGCGCTGCTCGCGGTCGTCGGCGGGCCGAGCGCGGTCAACGCCTGGGCCGCCCGCAACGGCATGCCCGAATTCAATATCACTCGCGACATCGCCACGCTCGTGCGCGACGACGGCGAGGTCAATCCGGTCAACACGATCGACGTGCGCGACAGCGCCACGCCGCAGGTCATGGTCAAGCTGCTCGCCGGGCTCCACCAGGGCAAGTTCCTCAGCGAATCCAGCCGTCGGGTAATTCTCGGGGCGATGAGCCGGTGCCGGACCGGCACTCGCCGTATTCCGGGCATGCTGCCGGACGGTGCCCGGGTGGCACACAAGACCGGCACGCTCAGCAACACCGCAAGCGACATCGGCATCATCCAGACGCCGGACGGTCGCGCAATCGCGGTGGCCATCTACGTCACCGGCCAGGGATCGAAGCCAGCGCGAGACGCCAAGATCGCCAGCATCGCCCGCGCGCTCTACGACGGGTACTCCGCGGACGGCCAGCACGTTGCCCAGAGGGCCTACGCCAACGCCAACTACTGAGCGAGCGCCGCGGCCATCCGGTTCGCGGCTTCCTCGTAGATCCGCTTCTTAAGGGCTGCGACACGCTCCGGGCCTGCGGCCGACGGCGTTCCCGCGTCGAATGGTGGGTGCGGGTCGTACTCGAGCGCGAGTTGGACCGCTTGCGCGACCGCATCGCCCGCCTGTCGCGCAATCAGCGTCAGCGCGAAGTCGATTCCCGCGGTCACCCCACCGGCGGTGATCACGTTGCCGTCTTCCACCACCCGCGCCCGCTCGTGCACAGCGCCCACCAGCGGGAGCAGGTGAGCGTAGGCCCAGTGGGTCGTCGCCCGCTTTCCTTCGAGCAGCCCCGCGCGGCCCAGCACGAAGGCGCCGGTGCATACGCTGGTGACCCATGCCGCACCGCTCGCCTGCCGCTTTACGAACGCGAGGGTCTCCTCGTCGCGCACGGCCTCGGCGACCCCGTGGCCACCGGGCACGCAAACGATATCGGCCTGAGCGGCTCCCGCGAAAGTCACGCTAGGGAGAAGGGAAAAGCCCGAGTCGGTGGGCACTGCGTCGAGCGACTTGGCCGCCACTTCGACCTTGGCCCCCGGCAGCCGGGCGAGGAACTGCGCCGGGCCTGTCATGTCCAGCTGGGTGACGCCGGGGAATAGCACGAAAGTCACGATCGTCATGGCAGCACCCTAGGTCCGCCGTGAACAAACGAAAAGGGCGGCGCCTTGCGGCACCGCCCTTCCGATTTCGCGAAAATGCGAAGGCTCAGTCAGCCTTGGCTTCTTCGGTGGTCTCTTCCTGCATTTCGCCTTCGGCGGCAGCAGCGGCGTCGGTCGCCTCGGCAGTGGCGTCGGTCGCGGCTTCGGCGGTCGTGTCGGCAGCAGCGTCGACGGTCTCGGCAGCGGCGTCGGCATTCGCAGCGGCGTCAGCAGCAGCGGCGTCAGCGGTCTCGGCAGCAGCGTCTTCGGTCTTTTCCGAGCAGGCGGCGAGGGTGAGGGCGGCGGCGCCAGCGGCGGCGGCGAGGATGATCTTACGCATAGTACGATGTTCCTTTGAACAGAGCCCGGCGAACTCGCCGTGCCCGCCCTAAATAATGGCGACTTTGTGGCACTGCAAGCGAAACTGCACAATTTCGCCCGAATTCCGCCTCACTTCGCCATGAAGCTGCCGGATTTCCGCCATTTTTCATTGCTGGGAGAAACCGGCTGACCGCCCCCTCCGGCGCTGCTAGCAAGGCCGCGATGGCAGAAAAGCAGCATCTCTATCTGGTCGACGGCTCGGCCTACATCTTCCGCGCCTATCATCGGCTGCCGCCGCTGACCAACCCGGCGGGAACGCCGGTCGGCGCGGTCTACGGCTATACCACCATGCTGTGGAAGCTCGCCGAGGACTTGAACAAGGCCGACGGCCCCACCCACCTCGCGGTGATCCTGGACAAAGGCTCGACGAGCTTTCGCAACACCCTCTACGATCAGTACAAGGCCAACCGCCCGCCGCCGCCGGAAGACCTCGTCCCGCAGTTTCCGCTGATCCGCGACGCCACCCGCGCGTTCAGCCTGCCGTGCATCGAGGAGGACGATCTCGAGGCGGACGACCTCATCGCGAGCTATGCCCGCGAGGCGACGCGGCGGGGTTGGGACGTCACCATCGTCAGCTCCGACAAGGACCTGATGCAGCTCGTCGGCCGCTGCGCGGAACCGCACGACGGGGTCGAGGGCGGCTGCATCGACATGCTCGACACGATGAAGAACCAGCGGATCGACATCCCCGAGGTGGTCGAGAAGTTCGGCGTGCCGCCCGAACTGGTCGGCGATGTGCTCGCCCTGATGGGCGACAGCGTCGACAACATACCGGGCATCTACGGCATCGGCCCCAAGACCGCCTCGAAGCTGATCCAGGATTACGGCAGCCTCACCGCCGCGCTCGATGCCGCGCCCGCGATGAAGCCTTCGAAGCTGCAGGAACGGCTGGTCGAAGGCCGCGCGATGGCCGAGCTCAGCCGGGTGCTGGTTCAGCTCAAGGAAGACTGCGCGCTGCCGATCCCGCTGGACGACATGAAGCTCGACGGGGTACCGCCCGAGCCGCTCGCCGCCTTCCTCGCCGAGCATGGGTTCACCAGCCTGCTAAAGCGACTCGACGGCGGCAGGGGCAGCCCCGAACGCCCGACCCAGCTCAACCCCGCGAAGGCGCAAAACGCCGGTGCGCCCGCCTCCCCGCAAGGAAACCGCCAGCCGCCGCCCGAATTTCCCGCGGTCGACCGCACCGCCTACGAGTGCGTGACCAGCCTCGAGCGGCTGATGCACTGGATCGAGCGCGCATTCGCGGCGCGGGTCGTCGCGATCGACACCGAGACCAGCAGCCTCGACGCGATGCAGGCCGAGCTCGCCGGGATCAGCATGGCGCTGGGCGCCAACGATGCCTGTTATATTCCCTTGGGGCACGGCGGCAGCGACATGTTCAGCGAGAAGCCGGTGCAGATCGCGCGCCAGGCCGCCTACGACGCGCTGCGTCCGTTGCTGACGAGCGATGCGGTTCTCAAGATCGGGCAGAACATCAAGTACGATCTCAACATCCTGTCGCGCTGCGCTGGGATCGAAGTCGCCCCGATCGACGACACGATGATCATGAGCTTCGCGCTCGACGCCGGGCGCAGCCCTGACGGGATCGGCGGGGGGCACGGGATGGACGAGCTTTCCGAACGCCACCTCGGCCATACCACCCTGACCTTCAAAGACATCTGCGGCGCCGGCAAGAAGGCCATTCCGTTCGGCGAAGTGCCGCTCGACAAGGCGACGCAGTACGCCGCCGAGGATGCTGACGTGACCTGGCGGTTGTGGAAGCTGCTGCGCCCGCGCCTGGCGGAAGAAGGCGGCACGCGGGTTTACGAACGGGTCGACCGTCCGCTGATCCCGGTAGTCGCCGCCATGGAGCGCCACGGGGTCAAGGTCGACCGCGGGCGGCTGGCGCAGCTATCCGAGGAGTTCGCCCGCGAAATCGCCCGGATCGAGCGCGAGGTGTGGGACTGCTGCGGCGTGGAGTTCACCATCGGCAGCCCGGCCCAACTGGGCGACGTTCTGTTCAACCGTCTCGGCTACAAGGGCGGGCGCAAGGGCAAGAGCGGCCAGTATTCGACCGACCAGGCGATCCTCGAAGGGCTTGCCGGGCAGGGGGCGGAAGTGGCGACCAAGGTGCTCGAGTGGCGCCAGCTTTCGAAGCTCAAGTCTACTTACACCGATGCGCTGCAGGCGGCGATCAATCCCGAGACCGGACGGGTCCATACCAGCTACAGCCTCGTCGGCGCGCAGACCGGCCGGTTGAGTTCGACCGACCCCAACCTGCAGAACATCCCGATCCGCACCGAGATCGGCCGCCAGATCCGCGAGGCCTTCGTCGCCGTTGAGGGCAACGTCCTGCTCGCCGCCGACTACAGCCAGATCGAACTGCGGCTCGCCGCACATATGGCCGACGTGCCGCAACTCAAGGAAGCGTTTCGCGCGGGCGAGGACATCCATGCGCGCACCGCGCTCGAAATGTTCGGCACGGTGGACCGCGACACGCGCGCCAAGGCCAAGACCGTCAACTTCGCGATCCTCTACGGCATCAGCCGCTGGGGCCTCGGCGGCCGGCTCGGCATCGAGGCGGACGAGGCGCAGGCCATCATAGATACCTACTTCCAGCGCTTCCCCGGTATTCAGCAATACATCCACGCCACGCTCGAAAGCGTGCGCGAGAAGGGCTATTCGGAGACGCTGTTCGGCCGGAAGACGTGGTTTCCGCGCATCAACTCGCGAAACCCGAACGAGCGGTCGGGCTCCGAGCGGGCGGCGATCAACGCGCCGATCCAGGGGACCAGCGCCGACATCATCAAGCGCGCGATGGCGCGGATGATGCCCGAGCTGGGGGAGGCAGGGCTCGGTCATGTGCGGATGCTGCTGCAGGTCCACGACGAGCTGGTCTTCGAGCTGCCCGAAGGCGATGTCGCGGCGGCGGCGCCGGTGATCGAGCGGGTGATGGCGGAAGCCGCCCTGCCGGCGGTCGAGCTGGACGTGCCGCTCGGCATCGACATCGGCTCGGGCCTCAGCTGGGGTGCGGCGCACTGAACCGGCCATGGGCGCCTCGAAGGGTGCTTGTCGCTCTGCGCGGCTGGCTCTAGTCGGGCGAGGTGGATGAGAGGAACAATACGGCGGGCTCCGCAATGCCGCGGTTGGGCTTCTCGCGCATCGGGCGACAGTCGGGCACGCTGGCGGTGCTCGGTGTGGTGGCCGGGGCGCTGATCGGTGCGATCTTGCTGATTTTCCAGACCATCGAGGCCGAGCGCGACGAGCGCGCCCAGGTTTCTCGCACTGGCGACATCCTGCTCGAGCTGCGCAACGTCACCCGCGCGGCGCTCAATGCCGAGACCGGCCAGCGGGGCTACCTGATCACGCTCGATCGCCGGTATCTGCAATCCTACAATCTCGGCCATGAGCAATACGACCCGGCGATCGGCCGGCTGCGCAGCCTGCTGGGCGATGACATGGGGCCTCGGCAGCGCGAGCTGGTCGACGAGATCGAGAACCTCGCCGACGCCAAGTTCGCCGAGATCGACCAGTCGGTCGCGCTGGTCGATGCCGGGGACCTGATGGGCGCGCGGCGCCTCTTGCTGTCCGACGAAGGCCAGGAAGTCATGGAGCGGCTGCGCGGCGCCGTCCGCGAGATGGAAGACCTCGAGCGCGCGGCGCTCGAGAAAGCGTCGAGCGACACCGCCCGCGCCGAAAGCAGGGTGCTGCCGCTGCTGCTCGGTCTCCTCGCGCTCATCCTGGTGACGCTCTGGCTCGGCCTGCGCCTCGCCACCCGCGTCGCCACCGCCGAGGCCGAGGCCTCGCAGGCGGCCGCCCTTGCCGAGGCGCGCGACCGCGCGGACCTGCTGGCGCGCGAACTCAACCACCGGGTCAAGAACTTGTTCGCGGTGATCCTCGCCATCGTCCGGATGAGCGGAAAGGATACCCCCGGGGCGCAGCCGGTGGTCGACCGCATCGCCGAGCGCATCCATGCCCTGCTGACGGCGCACGAGGTGACGCAGGGCACCGCCGACAGGCAGGTGGCGTCACTGCGCGTGCTGGTCGAGACGACGGTGAGGCCCTACCTCACCGCCAGCCGACGGATTGTCATCGAGGGGCCGGAGGTGGAGCTGCCGGCGAAGCAGGTCTCGCCGCTCGGCCTGGTGCTTCACGAGCTCACCACCAATGCGGTCAAATACGGCTGCTGGGCCTCGGAAGGCGAGCTTCGCGTGCTCTGGCGGCGCGAAGGAGACGAACTGGTCCTCGACTGGATCGAGGACTGCCAAGGCGACGGCGTCGAGCCCGACACGAAGGGATTCGGCAGCCTGCTGATGACGGGCGCGGCGCGGCAACTGCGCGGCAGCATCGAGCGCGAATTCACGGCCGAAGGTGTCCGCGTGGTGTTCCGGATCCCGATCACGGACTGAACCGCGGTTGAAACCAGGGCTCGGTCCCCATAGGGCGGGCGCATGTTTCGCGAACTTGATCCGACACGCTACTCGCCCGACTGGTCGGCTATGATTCATGCCGCGGTGTATTTCGCCGGCGCGATTCTCTTCGCGGCGGTGGCTCACCGGATCATTTTCGCCATGCTCGAGCGGATCGCCGCCCGCACGGAAACCGAGGTCGACGGCCTCGTCATCGACCAACTCCGATCACCCGCCCGGTGGGCCTTCGCCGCGCTCGCGCTGGGCGCGGCGTCGCAGGCCGATCGCTCGATTGACGCGTTTTGGCGCGCACTCGCGCCGTTCGCCGTTCCCGCGCTGATCGGCTGGATCGCCTATTCTATCGTCTGCGCCTTCACCGCCGTGCTCGAGCGGCGGGCCGACGCCTCGACCGAGCTCGCCTCGACGCGCAGCCGCAAGACCCGCATCGCCATCCTTTCACGCACTGTCACTTTCGTCGTCGTCGTCGTCACGGTCGGCCTGATGTTGCTGGCCATTCCCGTGGTCCGCCAGGTCGGGGTGACCTTGATGGCCTCGGCAGGCATCGCGGCGCTGTTCGTCGGCGCCGCCGCCCAGCCCGCATTGAAGTCACTGATCGCCGGTCTGCAGATGGCTATCACGGAACCCATTCGGATTGGCGATCTGGTGGCGATCGACGGCCAGACCGGGCGGGTCGAGGAAATTCGCATGAGCTTCGTGGTACTGCGCCTGTGGGACGAGCGCACGGCCATCGTCCCGACCAGCCGCTTCCTCGACACGACCTTCGAGAACTGGACCCGCGCCAACGAGGTGCTGACGGGCGCGGTCCTGCTTCACCTCGACCCGTCGACCGAAGTCGCCCCGCTACGTGCGGAGTTCGAGCGGTTTGTCGCAATGCAGCCGCAATGGGACAAGCGCACAGCCAAAGCCGTCGTGAACGAGGCGCGGGCCGGCTCGATCGAGGTTCGCCTGGCGGTAAGCGCGGCCAGCGTCGCCGAACTCGGCGACCTCCGCTTTGCGTTGCGCGAACACATTCTCGAATGGCTCAGGCGAGAGCAGCCAAAGGCGCTACTCTCTCCGGCAATCGACAAGATCGTGCCCGATATCTAGCCTTCCGGCTTGCGCTCCGCCGCCGCGGGAGCGTGCTTGTACTCGCGCGTGGGGGTGACCATCCCTTCGCGCAGGAAGCCGATGCCGGTAGCTTCCTCCGCCACCCGCATCTTCAGCTCACCGCGCATCTTCTTGTATTCCTCCTCCATCGCCGGCGTGACGGTCGCGCGCGAATCTTCCAGCGCGTCGGCGAAATCCGCCTTGGTCACTTCCTTCACCTCGCCACCGGCACGCCGCAAAGCACTTAGGCCGGCGCGGCGAACCACGTCCTCGAGGTCGGCGCCCGTGAAGCGCTCGGTGTTGGCGGCGATCTTGCCCAGATCGACATCGCTGGCGAGCGGCATGTTGCGCGTGTGGATGCCAAGGATCATCGCCCGGCCCGCCTTGTCGGGTGTCCCCACATAGACCAATTCGTCGAACCGCCCGGGCCTGAGCAGTGCGGGGTCGACCAGCGTCGGCCGGTTGGTGGCCCCGATGACGACGACCGACTGCAGCTCTTCCAGCCCGTCCATCTCGGCGAGGATGGTGTTGACCACCCGGCCGGTCACCTGTGGTTCCCCGCCGCCAGATCCCCGTGCGGGCACCAGGCTGTCGATCTCGTCGATGAAGATCACGCACGGCGCCACCGCGCGGGCGCGCTGAAACAGGCGAGCGATCTGCTGCTCGCTTTCGCCGTACCACTTGCTCAGCAGGTCCGAGCTCTTGATCGAGATGAAGTTGGCCTCCGCCTCCTTGGCGACCGCCTTGGCCAGCAGGGTCTTGCCTGTGCCCGGAGGCCCGTAGAGCAGGAACCCCTTGGCGGGGCGTATGCCAAGCCTGCGGAAAGCGTCGGGATTCTTGAGCGGTAGCTCGATCCCCTCCTTCAGCGTCTCGATCGCTTCGCCGACCCCGCCGACGTCGGTCCAGGCGACGTTCGGCACCTGCACCATTACTTCGCGCATCGCGCTCGGCTGCACGCGCTTCAGCGCCTCGAGGAAGTCCTCGCGGCCGACGTAGAGCTCCTCGAGTACCTCTGGCGGGATTTCCCGCGCGTCGAGGTCGAGCTTCGGCATGATCCGACGCACCGCCTCGATCGCCGCCTCGCGCGCGAGCGCGGCGAGATCGGCCCCGACGAAGCCGTGCGTGGTCCGCGCGAGCTCGTCGAGATCGACCTTGTCGCCCAGGGGCATGCCGCGGGTGTGAATGCTGAGGATCTCGCGCCGGCCCTTCTCGTCGGGCACGCCGATGACGATCTCGCGATCGAATCGGCCCGGCCGCCGCAGCGCCTCGTCGATGGCATCGGGCCGGTTGGTGGCCGCGATGACGACGATATTCGAACGCGCCTCAAGTCCGTCCATCAGGGTCAGCAACTGGGCGACCAGGCGCTTTTCGGCCTCGCCCGCCACCTGGCTGCGCTTGGGCGCAATCGAGTCGATCTCGTCGATGAAAATGATCGCCGGCGAGGCCTTGGCCGCCTCTTCGAAAACCTCGCGGAGACGCTTCTCGCTCTCCCCGTAGCCCGAACCCATGATCTCGGGGCCGTTGATCGTGAAGAACGCCGCGTCGCTTTCGTTGGCCACCGCCTGGGCGAGGCGCGTCTTTCCCGTTCCCGGCGGGCCATGCAGCAACACGCCCTTCGGCGGGTCGACCCCGAGCCTGGTGAACAGCTCGGGGTAGCGCAGCGGCAGTTCAACCATCTCGCGCAATTGCTGGATGGTGTCGCCGATGCCTCCGACGTCGTCGTAATTAACCACCGCGCGGCCGTCGCGCGGCTCTTCGAACTCTGCGCGCAGCTCGACCTCGGTGTTCTCGTCGATGCAGACGATGCCCTTGGGGACCGTCGAGACGACCGTCAGGCGAATCTGGGTGAGCGCATAGGCGGGCGCGTTGAACATCCGCCGCACTTCGGGGGGCATGTTCTGGACCGGCTGCTGGCCCGTGGTGGCGACCACATCGCCGGCTAGAAGTGGTTTGCGGAAGAAGTTGCGCTTGAGCGCCTCGGTCGGGCCCTGGAGCCTCATCTCCCGCTGGGCCGGCGCGAACACCACGCGCGTGGCCGGGCGGGCGCTGGCGGCGCTAATCGTCACGTGCTCGCCCCCGCCGGTGTCGGCATTGGAACGCTGGAGCCCGTCGAGCCGCACGATCTCGAGACCTTGGTCCTCGTCGTAGGCGGGCACGGCAATGGCGGCGGTCGTGCGCTTGCCGGTGATCTCGACCACGTCGCCTTCGGTGATGCCGAGCGCCTGGAACGCCGTGCGCGGCAAGCGGGCGATGCCGTTGCCGCTTTCTTCCTGGCGGGCCTGGGCCACTTGCAGCCGCACGGCCTTGTCGCCGGCCGCCTTGTCCCCAGCCGCCTTGTCGTTGTCGCCTTCGGCCATCGAGCCCGGCCCCTTCCTTCGTTATCGTCCGTCTTCCATCAGCTAGGAAGCGTGCCCCGCTTTGCCAATGAACGGAGCACGATAAGGTGCCCTGGCGAGGACCCCGCCCGTTCCCGGACAAAGAAAAAGGCCCGGCAGAGAACCGCCGGGCCTTGGAAAGTCTGGGAGAGGATGCCTGAAAGGCAGGGCGAGATATGCTGCGCTGCACCACTTTGTGCAAGTGCGAAAAGGACACGCGTCGTTGCACTTTCCGCACCATCGCCAAGCGCCCCAACGCATCGTGACAGGTCCTTTCGGGATAGTTAGAGACGCGCGCGATGGCTGAAAAACTCTTCCCCTCCGCCGCGGCCGCCCTCGAGGGCATCCTGCGCGACGACATACTCATCGCGAGCGGGGGCTTCGGCCTATGCGGCATTCCCGAACGACTGCTCGATGCGATCCGCGACAGCGGCGTGAAGGGCCTCACCTTCGCCAGCAACAACGCCGGGATCGACAACGAAGGAATCGGCAAGCTCTTGCGCACCAAACAGGTGCGCAAGATGATCAGCTCGTACGTCGGTGAGAACAAGGAATTCGAACGGCAATATCTCGCCGGCGAACTGGAGGTCGAGTTCTGCCCCCAGGGCACGCTCGCCGAGCGGATGCGCGCGGGCGGCGCGGGGATACCCGGTTTCTACACCCGCACGGGCGTCGGCACCAAAGTCGCGGAAGGCAAGGAGACCAAGACGTTCGACGGTGAGGAGTATATCCTCGAGCACGGGATCTTTGCCGACCTCGCGATCGTCAAGGCGTGGAAGGCTGACAGCACCGGTAACCTCGTCTTCCGCAAGACCGCGCGCAACTTCAACTTGCCCGCCGCGACCTGCGGAAAAGTCTGCGTGGTCGAGGTCGAAGAGGTGGTTCCCGCCGGCAGTCTCGATCCCGACTGCATCCACCTGCCGGGCGTGTACGTCCAGCGGATGATCGTCGGCGCCCCGTATGACAAAAAGATCGAATTCCGCACCGTTCGGGAGCGACAGGCGGCGTGATTGCGCCGCTTCGCCCGCTGCTGGCGGCGACCGCGGCCCTGGCGCTGTCCGGCTGCGTGGCGGCAGCCATTCCCGTGTTGGCGGCGGGCGGGCTGGTCCAATCGCGGGCCGACAGAGCGCAAACCTCCTACGATGCGCGGCCGCGCGTCGCCTTGCCCGCCGAGCCTCCAGCCATCGTGGATCCGGGGGCCAATCCGGCCGGCCCTGTGGGCGAAGCTGCCGGGGCCGGGCCGGGCGCGATCATCCGGGACTACACCGACGGCACGAAGGTTACGGTCACCAGCTCCGCCCCACCGGCAGCGGCCTCTGGCGAACCCAAGTTCACCTACCTCCCCGGCGTTACGAGCCTGCCTGCGCCCAGCGGCCCTGTAGCGCTGAGCGGAGGCGCGTCGCCAGCGGCGGCCGTTGCCATCTTTGCCGGTTTCGCCCGCGAGCAGGCCGCTGTTCCCGCTACGGGAGCCGAGCGCCATTCCGCGCTACTCGCCGATTCCAGCCAGCTTTCCACCAAGACCAAGGAATGCTCGATTCACCCGGCTGCCGTGCTGATCGATCTCGATCCGGCGGGCGGCGTGCTCGACCCGGACAACGTGCGGACCGCCGACCAGGCCCTCGTCGCCTCGCTGGCGGAGCTGCGCCGCGACGAGATAACCATCGGCTGGGTTTCGGGCCTGACGGCCGACCGTGCCGGAGCGCTCAGGAAAGCGCTGGCCGCCTCTGGCCTCGATCCCGAGGGGCGGGACCAGCTCCTCCTCCTGCGCCTGCCGGACGACCGCAAGCAGACCCGCCGCGTGGATTTTGCGCAGGCCAACTGCGTTCTGGCAATCGCGGGCGACGAACGCGCCGATTTCGACGAGCTGTTCGGCTACCTGCGCGACCCTAACGCCGCCACCGCGCTAGACGGTTTGATCGGCAAGCGCTGGTTTCTCGTCCCCGCCCCGCTCACCTGATCATTCGCTACCCGATCTACTGGAGAAGCTGACCCATGCCCTGGACCCGCGACGACATGGCCGCCCGCGCCGCCCGCGAGCTGCGCGACGGTTATTATGTCAACCTGGGGATCGGCATCCCGACCCTGGTGGCGAACCACATCCCGGCGGGCATGCAGGTGACCCTGCAGAGCGAGAACGGCATGCTCGGGATCGGGCCGTTTCCATACGACGACGAGGTCGACCCCGATCTCATCAATGCGGGCAAGCAGACCATCAGCGAGCTGCCGCACAGCGCTTATTTCGATAGCGCGGCAAGCTTTGCGATGATCCGCGGGGGTCACATCGACCTCACTGTGCTCGGCGCGATGGAGGTCAGCGAGAACGGCGACATCGCCAACTGGATGATCCCGGGCAAGATGATCAAGGGCATGGGCGGCGCGATGGACCTCGTCGCAGGGGTGAAGAAGATCATCGTGGTGATGGAGCACACCGCCAAGGACGGCAGCCCCAAGTTCATCCCCGAATGCACCCTGCCGCTCACCGGCAAGAACGTGATCGACATGGTGATCACCGATCTGTGCGTGCTCCAGCGGCCCGATCACGACAGTCCGTTCCGGCTGATCGAGACATCTCCGGGGGTGACCGCGGACGAGATCGCGGCCAAGACTACCGCGCATTACGTGGCCTGATCGGATGGGTGGTTACACCCTGATCACCGCCAACCGGAACTATTCGAGCTGGTCGCTGCGCCCCTGGGTGCTAATGAAGGCGCTCGGCATCGCCTTCGACGACCGGATCGAGCCGTTCACCAGGTCGACGAACTACGAACAATTTCGCGCCTTCTCCCCCACTGGGCAGGTTCCGGTTCTGATTCACGATGAGCGCACGGTCTGGGATTCGCTCGGCATCACGCTCTATCTTGCCGATCGGCACGACGGTGTCTGGCCGACTGGCGATGCCGCGCGTGCATTCGCGCAATCGGCAGTGACGGAGATGCACGGCGGGTTTTCCGCCCTGCGTAACGATTGCACGATGAACGTCGGCGTCCGGGTCGAGCCGCATCCACACAGCCACGCGCTGGAGCGCGACGTCGCCCGCGTCCGCGAACTATTCGAGACGGCGCTCGATCGCTTCGGCGGCCCATGGCTTGGCGGCGAGCCGTTCACGGCGCTCGATGCGTTCTACGCTCCCGTTGCCTTCCGTGTGAGAACCTATGGACTCGACGTTGGTTCGGGACAGGCGTGGGTCGAACGCGTAATCGCCCATCCCGCGATGCAGGAGTGGGAAGCCGCGGCCCTTGCGGAAAGCTGGCGCGAGGCGGGTCACGAGGAAGAGCTTGCCCGCGCAGGGAGAATCGTCGCAGACTACCGCGCCTGAGAGGTGCCGTAGATGAATAACGCCGTTTGCCGGATGACCGGCTGCGAATTTCCCCTGTTCGCCTTCAGCCACTGCCGCGACGTGGTTGCCGCAGTGAGCAAGGCGGGCGGGTTCGGCGTGCTCGGGGCCACCCGGTTTTCGCCCGATCAGCTCGAAGAGGAACTCGCTTGGATCGACGAGCACGTCGGCGGGGCGCCCTACGGCGTCGACGTGATCGTGCCCGAGACGATCGACCCGCGCGTCGCCGGGTTGTCCGACAATGCCACGCGGGCCGCCGCCATCGATCCGAAGTATGCTGACTTCGCAGCCGACGTGCTGTCGCGCTATGGCATCGACGCGCCGCGCGAAGTGACGCCATTGCGCGAGCGGATGGGAATCACGCCGGAGAACGGGCTCGCGCTGATGGAGGTGGCCTTCCGCCATCCGATCCGCCTTATCGCGAACGCACTCGGCATCGCGCCCGCCTCGATGATTGCGGAAGGCAAGAAGCGCGGCGTACCGGTGGCGGCGCTGGTCGGCGCCAAGGAGCACGCGCTCCGCCAGGCCGAGGCCGGGGTCGACATCATCGTCGCGCAAGGGGGCGAGGCCGGCGGGCATTGCGGCGAGGTCTCGACGCTGGTCCTCATCCCCGAAGTGGTCCGCGCGCTCGACCGCGCCGGTTACGACACGCCCGTGCTCGCGGCCGGCGGCATCATGACCGGCGGGCAGATGGCAGCCATGATGGCCGCCGGCGCGCAGGGCGCCTGGACCGGCAGCGTCTGGCTGGCGACTCCGGAGAGCGAGACCAGCGAGACCTTTCGCGAAAAGATGGTCTCGGCGCGGAGCCGCGACACCGTCCGCTCGAAGAGCCGCACGGGCAAGCCGGCGAGGCAGCTGAAGACTGCGTGGCATGAGGCGTGGGATGCGCCCGACGGCCCCGGCACCCTGCCGATGCCGCTGATGGGCATGATCTCCGAACCGGCGTTCCACCGGATCGAGCGCGCGGCCGAGGCGGGGCGGCCGGAGGCAAAGGACCTCGTCAGCTATTTCGTCGGGCAAGGCGTCGGACTGGTCGAGGAAGTTCGCCCCGCCCGCGCCGTGGTGCAGTCTTTCCGGGAGGAGTTCGTGGAAGCTGTCGAGCGGCTCTCCGGTTCGCTCGGCTGATTGCATGAGCCGCCTGCGCCGTCATTCGCCCGCCCTGGCGCTTGTCGTCCTGACGGCCATCGGCACGATCGGCTTCGTCGACCGCATCGTCATCAGCGCGCTGGTCGAGCCGCTGAAAGACGAGTTCGGTCTAAACGACGCGCAGATCGGCCTGCTCGGCTTCGCCTATTCCGCCCTCAACATCGTGCTAGGCGTCGCCATCGCCCGCCTCGCGGAGAGCAAGCGCCGACTGACCTTCACAGCGGTGGGCACCCTGCTTTGGTCAATTGCCGCGACCGCCAGCGGTTACGTCAACACCTGGTACCAGTTGCTTGCCGCGAGGGTGGCGGTCGGGATTGGTGAGGCGGTCGGCCTGCCCGCCAACCAGTCGGTCATCGCCGACTATTTCCCGCCCAGTCGCCGGGCGAGCGCGATGTCGATCCTCCTGCTGTCAGCGCCGCTCGGGGCGTTGATCGGCCTCGCCGGCGGTGGTTTCGTCGCCCAGCACTGGGGATGGCGCTGGGCGTTCATCGTCACCGGTCTCCCGGGTATACTGCTGGCGGCCGTCGTCTGGCTGTTCGTCGCCGAGCCGACGCGCGGGGCGCACGATACGGTCGACGACGACAGCGTGCCGCCGATGCGCGCCGTCGTTGCCCGGATGTTGCGCTTGAAGAGCATGCGCCACCTGATCATGGGCTGGGCGCTCGCCTCGATGGTGGGGTTCGGCCTGATCGCGTTCCTCTCTGCCCTGATGACCCGGCGCTTCGGATTGCCGGTGGGAGAGGCCGGCTTGATGACGGCGCTCGCCGCCAGCTTGCCCGCCGCGGTCTCGGTCGCTGCGGGGGGCGCCATCGCTGACCGCCTGTCGGCCCGCTGGCCCACGTCTTACGTGGTCTTCCCCGCACTGTGTCTGCTGCTGTCTGCCCCGCTTTTCGCCGTCGCCATGACGCGCGGCGAGTTCGGCACCTTCTTCGCGCTTAGCGCGCTGTCCACCTTGTTGCTGTTCACCTTCCTCGGGCCAACGGCCGGGACGATCCAGAACCTGCTCGACCCCCGGATGCGGGCCACGGGCCACGCGCTGGCGAACATCTTCACCGGAATGGTCGGGGGCCTCGGCCCTGTAGTCGTCGGATGGCTGAGCGATACGTTGCTGGCGCAAGGGCTGCCCGCCGACAGGGCGCTCGGTTACGCGATGGCGGCGACCGCACTGATGTCTTGGTGGGCGGCGGCGCACTACCTGCGCGCTGCCCGCACCCTCACCGACGACCTTGCGGCGGTTCGCGAACGCCGCGCCTAGGCGGCAGCGCTCTTCAGGGCATCGACGAGGTCGGTCTTCTCCCACGGGAAGTCGTCGCCCGACGCCTTTCGGCCGAAGTGGCCGTAGGCGGCGGTCTTGCGGTAGATCGGCTTGTTGAGGCCGAGGCCCTCGCGGATCCCGCGCGGGGTCAACCCGCCGAGCTTGTCGGCCGCCACCTGGGTGATCGCCGCCTCGAGCCGCTCGTCGGCCACCGTTCCGGTGCCGTGGGTGTCGACGTAGAGCGACAGCGGCTGCGACACGCCGATGGCGTAGGCAACCTGGATCGTGCAGCGCTTGGCGAGCCCGGCGGCAACTACGTTCTTAGCGAGATAGCGCGTGACGTAGGCGCCCGAGCGGTCGACCTTGGTCGGGTCCTTGCCGCTGAACGCGCCTCCGCCGTGCGGGGCCGCCCCGCCGTAGGTATCGACGATGATCTTGCGGCCGGTAAGGCCGGCGTCGCCGTCGGGCCCGCCGATCTCGAAGCTGCCCGTGGGGTTTATGTGATAGACGGTCTCGTTGGTCAGCAGCTCGCGCGGCATCACGTCGGCCACTACGCCGCGCACGTAATTGTGCAGTTCGACCTCGTTCGCACCCTCGTCGTAACCCTTGGCGTGCTGGGTCGAGACGACGATCGCGGTCGCCGCCGCCGGCTTGCCATTCGCGAAGCGAAGGGTGACCTGGCTCTTGGCGTCGGGCTCGAGGAACGGCGCCGCGCCGCTCTTGCGGTCGGCGGCCATGCGCTCGAGGATCTTGTGGCTATAGTCGAGAGTGGCCGGCATCAGGTCGGGCGTCTCGTCGCACGCGAAGCCGAACATGATGCCCTGGTCGCCGGCGCCCTCGTCCTTGCTCTCGCCGGCATCGACGCCTTGCGCGATGTGCGCCGACTGGCCGTGGAGGTTGTTCTCGAAGCGGAGGGTTTGCCAGTGGAAGCCAGTCTGCTCGTAGCCGATCTCGCGCACCGTATGGCGTACGGTGTGCTCGATCTCTTCCTTCGCGCCTGGGGCCCAGAAGCCGTTCTCGGCCCACTCGTCCCGGTCCTCGTCGTACATCGGCTTGCAGCGGATTTCGCCGGCCAGCACGACCAATTGGGTGGTCGTCAGCGTCTCGCAGGCGATGCGCGATTCGGGATCCTTTGACAGGAACAGGTCCACGATGGCGTCGGAGATCTGGTCGGACACTTTGTCGGGGTGGCCTTCGGAAACCGATTCGGACGTGAACAGGAAGTCGGAACGCATTGAGTTGAGACCCCGATATAAGGAAAGCTTTATGTCTGGATGCGGGGCGAACTAGCGGCCCCGCCGACGCCTGACAAGCAGCGATAGGCCAACAAGTAGCATGGCCCAGCCAAGCGACAGCGGGTTGCCGAGGCGGGCGAACCAGGTCGGAGCCAGCGCTGGCGGAACGACGTCGTCGATCCGCCCCGCTGGGCCGGTGCCGATATGCTGCCGCACGATGCCGTGCGCGTCGATCACGGCGCTGATGCCGCTGACCGTCGAACGCAGCACCGGCAGCCCTTCCTCGAGTGCCCGCATCCGCGCCTGCGCCAGGTGCTGCGGCGGCCCGAACTTGCCGAACCATCCATCGTTCGAGGGATTGAAGATATAGTCCGGGCGGTTCGCCCGATCGACGACCTGGCCGGCGAACACGATCTCGTAGCAAATCTGCACCCCGGCGCGCCCGAAACGCCCAAGATCGAGCGTCTGCGGACCCGTCCCCGGGATGAAATCTATCGTACCCGCCACCAAGCGTGTCGCGCCGAGAGGTTCGAGAAGCCAGCGCAAGGCGAGGTACTCGCCGTAGGGCACGAGATGCGCCTTGCGGTAGGTCCCGACGAAGCCGCCGCGGTCGTCGAGAGCGGTGACCGCGTTGTAGGCGCCGATCGCCTTGCCGTCCTTGATCTCCAGATCCACCGCCCCGGTCAGTAGGAGGCTGCCCCTGCCGATGGTGCGGGCGATCCTTTCGCGCGCGAAGTCCGGATCGGCCCCGGCTGTCGTCGCCATGTAGTATCGCTTGGGATAACCGGGCCGCAGATAGTCGGGCAGGCCCGACTCCGGCCACAGGACGAGCCGGGTTCCCACGTCGCGCCGGGATGCGGTCAGCCGTTCAAGTTGCAGGAACTGCTCCTCGTACTTGCGGGGATCGTCGATGTCTTCCTGTTTGAAGCCGGGCTGGATCAGGGTGAGGGCGAGGGTGCCCGGCCGCTGCGTCGGGCCGGGCAGATACATCGCGGTCGCCACCAGCGCGACCAGCGCGGCCACCCGCAACCATGCCGTCGCCCCCAGCAACAAAGCCAGACCTCCACCGATCAGCGCCGCGAGGCCCGACAGCGCATAAGTCCCGAGCCACGGAAGCAGCGCCGCGAGGCCCGGCCGGTCGAACGGGCCGAGGAACATGAGTCCGAGCGGATCCCACGCATATCCCGTGAAAACCCAGCTGCGCAGCCATTCGGCCACCGCCCAGCTTCCGCCGAAAGCAAAGGCGAGCGGCAAGGCGCGCGTGCCGCCGAGCGCGCGGGCGAGCCCGGCGGCCATCGCCGGATAGACCGCAAGATAAAGAGCAAGGACGGGGACCGCAAACCAGCCGAGAAATGCCGGCATCTCCGCCTGGTAGGTAAAGGCCGTTGCGATCCAGTTATTGGCGAACGTGAAATGGGCGACACCGAACAGCCAGCCTAGCCGTGCTGCATGGCCCCAGCCACGGCTGCGCGCGATCAGCCCGCACATGCCCGCCAGGCCGAGAAGGGCCAAAGGCCAGAGGTTGAGCGGCGGGAAGCCGGTCGCGGCGAGAAAGCCGCACAGCAGCGCCGTCAGTCGCGTATGCTCGGCAGCCCAGGCCCAGGCGCGGGAAACCGTCTCGTTCACCGCGCCGCCAATCCTTCAGGTCAGCCCACGGCCTTCAGCGTTTCGCCATCGTCGCCCGCCTCGTCGATCGGGGTGCGGCGCCGGCGCGGCGGCAGCTTGCGCTTGGGAGCCGCTTCCTCGCTGTCCGTTTCGGCGATGCTGGCCGAGAACGAAGGCGGCAGGGCCGCGGCATCGATCTCGCCCCCGTCGTCCACCGGGCTCGGCTCGGCATTCTCGCGACTGCCGCCCCGTTGGCCGCGGCCACGGCGGCTGGTGCCTTCGCGCGGCCGGTCGTTGTCCCGGGCTCGATCGCGCGGGGGGCGGACGAAGGGGTTTTCCGCGGGCGCGAAGTCCATCGCTTCCTCGCCCTCGTAACCTTGGTCGCCCTCGTCGCGCGGACGAGCCTCGTCCTCCCGGTCGCGATCGTCGCGGCGGGGGCGCTGACGCTGGCGGTCGTTCGAGCGGTCGCCCGACTGACGTTCGCCACCCTGGCGTTCACCACCCTGGCGCTCGTTCTGACGCTCGCTGTAGCGGCCCTGCGGCTGGCGCAGGATGTCGAAATCGTCGTCCTCGCCTTCTTCCTCGGCGTTGAAGTCGCGCTCGTCCCGCCGGGGGCCGCCGCGCTGCTCGTCCATGCGGGCCTTGTTGTCGGCGATGACGCGGAAATAGTGATCCGCGAACTGGAGGTAGTACTCCGCCTGCACCCGATCGCCGTTGTGTGCGGCGTCCTGGGCCAGCTTCTTGTACTTGTCGAACATCTGGGGCGCGTTGCCACGTGCCCGGCTGTCGATGCGATTCTGGTTGCCGCCGCCCTGCTGGCGGTTGCCGCGACCGCGACGACGATTTTGATTACGATTGTTATTCAAGGAAAAATACTTCCTTCTAAGTGGCCGCCCGACAGTCCCGATTCCGGGTTCGGCCCGCATGACCCCAGCGCCGCAGTCCCCTCCGGAGCGCGGTTCCCCATTTGCCTTGTCCAGAGGGCTTGGTGCCCGGACGGTTATGCAAATGTTGGAGCTAGACCCTTCCAGGAGGCTTCATGCCTTGAACCGGTGGGTCTGGCGCCAGAGGTAGCCATCGTGGCGGCGTTTGCCAACCCCTAAGTCAATCCCGGCGGAGGATAAGCGCGCGAGGCCTTCCGGCGAGATCGTGGCGCAGCTCGCTGGCGAACCCGGCGAAGGCGGCGATGCCGGCCACCGCCTCGGCCTGTCGGTAGCCGATCTCGACCACTGCCACGCCGCCGGGCACCAGCAGATGCGGCAATTGCGGGACCAGCGCCCGATAGTCCTCGAGGCCGTCGGTGCCCGCGAAAAGAGCCTTCGCGGGTTCGTGGCCGCGAACGTCCGGCGCCAGTTCGGCACCGACTTCGACGTACGGAGGATTGGCTATCACGAGGTCGAAGCGGCCGAGGCCGTGGCGCCATCCTTCCCGCGTCCAATCGGCCAGCCGCAGTTCCGCGCGCGGCGCCAGCTTCAACGCCTCGACGTTGGCCCGGGCGATCGCCAGCGCATCCGCCGAGCAATCGATGCCGATGCCGGCGGCGTCCGGCAACTCGGCGAGGAGCGTCGCCAGCAGCGCGCCCGAACCGGTCCCGCAGTCGAGCACCCGCCGCGCCGATGGCGCCGCCTCGAGCGCTGCCTGCACCGTCGTCTCGCTGTCGCCGCGCGGGATGAGCACCGCGGGCGAGACACGGAAGCTGCGGCCGTAGAATTCCTGCTCGCCCACGATGTAGGCTACCGGTTCGTGCGCGGCCCGCCGGTCGACGAACGTTCCGAACCCTGCTGGCACGTCGTCCCGCAACCGGTGGAGGAGCATGGCCGACCGCCCGGTGCCCAGCGCGTGCGCCATCAGCACCTCCGCGTCGAGGCGCGCGCTGTCGGAAGTCGCTGCGAGCCGCTCGGCCGCCGCGCGAATCGCTTCGGCGACGGCGGTCATTCCCCGAGCGCTGCGAGCCGCTTGGCTTCGTCCTCGTCCGTCAGCGCGCCAATCAGTTCGCCCAGCCCCGGCCCGGCGAGCACTTCGTCAAGCTTGTGCAGAGTGAGGCCGATCCGGTGATCGGTCACCCGCCCTTGCGGAAAGTTGTAGGTGCGGATGCGCTCGGAACGGTCGCCGCTGCCGACCATCGCCTTGCGCGCCTCGGCCTCGGCGCCCTGAGTCGCTTCGCGCTGGGCCTCGAACAGGCGGGCACGCAGGACCTGCATCGCCTTGTCCTTGTTCTTGTGCTGGCTGCGGGCGTCCTGGCAGGTGACGACGGTGCCGGTGGGCAGGTGGGTGATGCGTACCGCGCTGTCGGTGGTGTTGACGTGCTGGCCGCCCGCGCCGCTGGCGCGATAGACGTCGATCTTGAGGTCCTTGTCCTCGATCTGTACGTCGACCTCGTCGGGCTCCGGCAGCACGGCGACGGTCGCCGCGCTTGTGTGGATGCGCCCGCCGCTCTCGGTGACCGGCACGCGCTGGACGCGGTGGACGCCGCTTTCGAACTTCAGCTTGGCGAATACGCCGCTTCCGGCGATGTTGGCGACGATTTCCTTAAAGCCGCCGACGTCGGTCGCGCTCATGCTCACCGGCTCGACCCGCCAGCCCTGCTCCGCGGCGTAGCGTTCGTACATCCGGTAGAGATCGCCGGCGAACAGCGCCGCCTCGTCGCCCCCGGTGCCGGCGCGGATTTCGAGCATCGCTGGCTTGGCGTCGGCGGAATCACGCGGGAGCAGCGCCAGCGACAGCGCGCGCTCGGCCTCGGGCAGCGCGTTGCGCAGCCGCATGATCTCTTCCTCGGCGAGCGCTCGCATGTCGGGATCGGCGTCGTCGAGGCGCTCAAGCTCGGCGAGTTCGGCGCGCATGGTGCCCACTTGCTCGGCCACCCGCACGATCGGCTCGAGCTCGGCATAGTCGCGGCTCGCGCCTACGAATTCAGCGCCTTCGAGCGTACCCGACGCCAGCCGCGCCTCGAGCTCGGCAAAGCGATGCGCTATCTGATTAAGGCGTTCGGCGGGGATCGTCATTATTGTGGTTGCTTCGTCGCGACAGCCTCTTTGCCGGACATCAAATCACGCCACGGCGTATCGACATAGTTGGAGGTGTCACGCCAGAAGCCCTCGGCCTTGTGGAAATTTACATTCTTCATTGGTCGCGCTCTGATGTTTGCCACCTGGAGCGCGTTAGTGGTGAGATTGTCGAAAACCAGAATGAGGGCGGGGTCCTCTTTCCGCGCTTTGTCGAAGCGCTTTCTAACAGCACCTGCAGTGATCGAGTCTGCGATCACGCCAGCTTGACGCATGCGAGTGGCAAAGACCCGAACGTATTCGTCGATTTCCTCGGCTTCACTTACGAGGACGATGAGAGGCTCGTACTCTCGGCTGGGTTCACCCACCAGCATTGCTAGCCGCTCGATTCCCGCAGCCCAGCCGACCGCCGGCGTTTGGCCGCCGCCCAGCGTTTCGATCAGCCCATCGTAGCGGCCGCCGCCGAGCACAGTGCCTTGTGCGCCCAGCCGGTCGGTGACGAATTCGAAGGCGGTGTGGCGGTAGTAGTCGAGGCCGCGGACCAGCGCCGCGTTGCGTTCGTAGGCGACGCCAGCGGCGTCCAGCCCTTGCATCACTCTGCCGAAAAAGTCCTGCGCCTCAGCCCCAAGGAAATCGTCGATCTTCGGCGCGTCGGCCACGAACGCCTTATCGCGCGGGTCCTTGCTGTCGAGGATGCGTAGCGGGTTCTTCTCGAGCCGCTCCTGCGAATCCTCGCTAAGCTGCCCGCGCACCGAAGCGAAGTGCTCCACCAGCGCCGCGCGCCAGGCTTCGCGGCTGTCGCCGTCGCCTAACGTATTGAGGTGCAGCGTCACCCCATCGGCAATGCCGAGCTCCTTCAGAAGCTGGTCGGCCATCGCCAGCAGCTCGACATCGGCCTGCGGCTCGGCAGCACCGATGATCTCGGCGTCGAGCTGGTGGAACTGGCGATAGCGGCCCTTTTGCGGGCGCTCGTAGCGAAACAAGGGACCGTGCGTGGCGACCTTCAAGGGCGCGTACTGCTGCCAGCCGTCGGTGAGGTAAGCGCGGGCGATCCCGGCGGTGAACTCCGGGCGCAGCGTCAGCGATTCCCCGCCGCGATCCTCGAACGAGTACATTTCCTTCGACACCACGTCGGTCGTCTCGCCGAGCGAGCGGCTGAATACCTCGGTCCGCTCGAACACCGGCATCTCGATCCGACGGAAGCGGTAGAGCTTGCGCACCCGCTCGAACGTCTCGACCACGAACACGAACGCCTCCGCCTCTGCGCCGAAGATGTCTTGCGTGCCGCGTATCGCCTGGGGGGTCTTCATGCCGCTGGCCCCTACGCGGAAAGGCGTTCGTCGAAAAGGCGCGTGGATTGTTTGCAACCCGCAAGGCGTTTCGCGCATTGCCCGATCATGCGAATTTCTCTCGTCGCCGCGCTGATGCTCGCGGCCGCCGCCCCCGTTTCGGCCCAGCAACTGTCTGCCCCCGAGGCGGTGGCGATCAGCCCGTCGCTTCCCTCTTCAGTCGATACGCCTTACCCCGGCGGCACGATGACGCTCAACATCGACGCGAGCGACACCCAACGAGGGGTCTATCGCGTGACCCAGACGGTCCCTGTCGCGCGGGGTGCCGAGCGGCTGACGCTGCTGTTCCCGCGCTGGTTGCCGGGCAACCACGGCCCGCGCGGGCCGCTCGCCGAGTTGGTCGACGTGCAATTCTTCTCAGGCGACAGGAAGCTCACCTGGCGGCGCGACCCGGTCGAGGTCAACGCATTCCATATCGAGCTGCCCGCCGGCACTCGCGCAGTGACGGCGAAGTACCTTCACACCTCGCCTCTCCAGACGAGCGAGGGGCGCATCACCATGACCCAGGAGATGCTCAACCTGCAGTGGGAGAAAATGAGCCTCTATCCCGCCGGTCACTACGTCCGCCAGATCCGGGTCAAGCCCACAGTGACCCTGCCGGCAGGCTGGACCGCGGCGACCGCGCTCGACGGTTTGAAGCGCACCGGGAACACCTGGAGCTGGGGCGAGACCAGCTATGAGGTTCTGGTCGATTCGCCGATTTTCGCCGGCGCATACTTCCGCAAGTTCGACATCACCAGCCCAGTCGCGCCGCAGAAGGTCACACTCAATGTCATCGCCGACAAGCCCGAGCTGCTCGCCGCGACGCCCGAGCAGATCGAGCTGCATCGCAACCTCGTCACGGAAGCGCGCCTGGCGTTCGGCGCCAATCACTTCGATCACTACGACTTCCTGCTCGCGCTGACCGACCGAATGGGCGGCATCGGGCTCGAGCATCACCGTTCCAGCGAGAACCAGCTCGAGCCGGGCGCCTTCACCAAGTGGAACGACTACGAGTGGGACCGCAACCTGCTTCCCCACGAATACGCGCACTCCTGGATCGGCAAGTTCCGCCGCCCCGCGCGGCTATGGGCGCCCGACTACCAGACGCCGACGCAAGGCGACTTGCTGTGGACATACGAAGGGCAGGACCAGTTCTGGGGCGCCGTGCTCGCCGTACGATCCGGCTTGCAGGGCAAGGATACCGTTCTCGGCATGCTCGCGGCGTGGGCGGGCAACTTCGCCACCCAGCCGGGGCGGGAGTGGCGCTCGGTCGAGGACACTGGCAGCGACCCCATCTTCGCCGCGCGCAAGGCCAAGCCCTACGCCTCACTGTCGCGCAGCGAGGATTACTACACCGAAGGCGCGCTGGTCTGGCTCGAAGTTGACCAGATCATCCGCGAGCAGTCGGGCGGTGCGAAGAGCATCGACGATTTCGCCAAGGCCTTCCTCGGCATGCGGGACGGCGACTGGGGCCAGCTGACTTTCGAGTTCGAGGATGTGATCGCTACCCTCAATTCGGTGCAGCCCTACGCGTGGGAGCCGTTTCTGCGCAGTAAGCTGATGACCCCCGGTCAGCCCGCACCGCTGGGCGGGATCGAGAAGGGCGGCTACCGCCTCGTCTGGCGTGAGGAGCCCAACCCGTACGACAAGGCGCGCTATGCCGACGCCAAGGGCCTGTCGCTGACTTACTCGCTGGGGCTCAGCATCGACAAGGACGCGAAGGTCACCGCGACGCAGTGGGACAGCCCGGCGTTCAACGCGGGCATCGTGACCGGCGCGAAGATCGTCGCGGTGAACGGGATCGCCTACGACGCCGATGCACTCAAGAGCGCGGTCACCGCGGCGAAGGGCGGCAAGCCGATCGAGCTGCTGGTCCAGCGCGGCGAGCGATTCGAGACGGTGCCGATCACCTATCGCGGCGGGCTGCGCTACCCGTGGCTCGAGCGCACCGTCCCCGGCACCGCGCCAACGGGACTTGACCTGTTGCTGCAGCCCAAGCGCGCCACGCCCTAACCATTGTTGGCCTCATTCGTGTTGCGGCGCAGCAGGTGCGCCGCTAGGGGCGCGCGCCATGCAGATCGACAAGATTCCCGTGGGCGATAACCCGCCCGAGAGCCTTAACGTCATCATCGAGGTGCCGACGGGCGGCGAACCCGTGAAGTACGAATTCGACAAGGCGAGCGGCGCGTTGTTCGTCGACCGCATCCTGCACACGCCGATGCGCTATCCGGCCAACTACGGCTTCATTCCACACACGCTGTCGGACGACGGCGACCCCCTCGATGCGCTGGTCATCTCGCGGTCTCCCTTCATCCCCGGCTGCGTGGTGCGCGCCCGCCCGATCGGCGTGCTCAACCTCGAGGACGAGCACGGCGGGGACGAGAAACTCATCTGCGTGCCGGTCGACACCACCTTCCCGTATTACTCGGATGTCGGCGAGCGACAGGACCTGCCCTCGATCGTGCTCCAGCAGATCGAGCACTTCTTCACCCACTACAAGGATCTCGAGGCGGAAAAGTGGGTCCGAGTGGGCAAGTGGGGCGACGCTGCCGAAGCGCGCCGGATCGTGCTCGAATGCATCGAGCGGGCGAACGCCGCCAAGTAATCAGCCGCTCGCGACCGTCATGCCGACTACCCGCACGGTGGGCGCGTTGATCGAGCGCCAGTTCTCGAGGTCGTTCGCGGCGCGCATCGCGCCGAACATCGCGATGAGATTGCCGGCAATCGTGAAGCCCGCGACGGGCCCCTCGATCTTGCCCTTGACGATCCGGCGCCCCGCGGCTCCGCGACTGTAGTCCCCCGTGACGGGGTTGACCCCCTGCCCGATGAGGTAGTCGATCAGCACGCCATCTTTGATGTCGGCGATCAACTCGTCGACCGACACGTCGCCTGCGAGCAAGTCGACATTGCTCGCCCCCACTCCAGGGGCGCCGCTGCCGCTGCGTGCAGCATGACCGGTGAGCAGCAGGCCCAGCTGGGCGGCTGACGCGACGTTGGTCAGCCATCCGGTGATCCGGCCCTCGTCAACCAGGGCACGCGGTCGGCAAGCTACCCCCTCGCCATCGAATGGCCGTGAGTGCAGGCCGCGGGGCTTGAGCGGATCCTCGATCACGCGGATGCCGGGTGCGAATGGGGCGTCCTGCTCTCGCCCCGCGAGAAAGCTCGCCTTGCGCGCTATCGACGGCGCGCTCATCGCGCTGAGGAGATGGCCGATCAGGGAGCTGGCCACCCGGTGATCGAATACAACCGGCATCGGTCCGCTGGGGACCGTGGCGGGCAAGAGCCGCGCCACAGCGCGCTCGCCGGCCAAGCGGCCGACTTCCTCCGCGCTCGGCAAATCCGCGAGATGGCGCGCGCTGCGGGACGCGTAGTCGCGCTGCATATTCTCGCCCTCGCCTGCGATGACGCTGGCGGCGAGCGCATGCGCCGTGCCACGGTAAACGGCGGAGAATCCGTTGCTCGTGACCAGCGCGGAAGCGGCGCGGCTTATCGTCGCGGAGCCGCCGTCGCTATTGGCCACGCCCGAAACCGCGCGTGCGGCGTCCTCGACCGCCAGCGCGCGTTCGCGCAACGCTTCGGGGCTCGGCTCGGCATCGTCGGCGATCGCGAGGTCGGGGAAGGGGTCGCGCGCAAGAGCCTCGGCAGGCGCCAGCCCAGCATAGGGGTCTTCCGGCGCGAGCCGCGCCATCGCTACCGCCCGCTCGGCAAGCTCAGCGATCCCTGCCGGCGACAGGTCCGCGCTCGATACGCTCGCCGAGCGCTGGCCGACGAACGCGCGCAGGCCGATCTCGACATTCTCCGAGCTGTCGAGCTCTTCGAGCAGGCCGAGCCTTACGCCGACGCCCTGCGAAGAACTGGCCCGGCCGACAGCGTCCGCGGCGTCGGCGCCGAGGCGGCGCGCGGCGGAAACGAGCGCTTCGGCAGCGTGGAGAAGGTTCTGGGGATCCATCCCGCGCAGCTAAGGCGCGGTGCGTCGCGCGGCAAGCGCAGCGCTCAGAAAGCCGCGGCGAGGAGCTTGAAAATGCCCGTCAGCGCGAACGGCAGGCCGATAGCCAGGGCCCAGAGCAGCATCTGGTCGCGGCGGTAGGCGGGCTTGTACCCGGGATCCGCGGCCGCCTCGTCGGAGATGTTCATCCAACGCCCTTCGAAGGCGCGGCAGGCGGGAATGATGGCGGCTACGAGAACGATGAGCGCGAGGTAGGGAAGGAGCGACGGGGAACCCGATTTGAGGGCGTGGACGGTGACCCAGATTTGCAGGCCCGTATAGACCAGGAGCGCGTAGGCGATGTTGTCGCTCATGCGCTTGCGCCAGTCGAGCTTGCGCGCAGGGGACGCGGTGCGATCGATCGCCTTGGCCATCGGCCTTATTCTCCCAGGTAACTCTCTCCGAGCGGGACTATCTCAAATTGTGCGCTGCGGAGCAAGAGCCGGCAACCTTGTTGCGCAAAGCGGCCCGTCTCAGGACATGCACGAAACCTGCCAATTGCCATCGCCGGGGGTTTTCAGGACCTCGCACGATGCTAAACGACCTCTCGATGAGTGCACTCGATCGCGCCGGCGAAGCCCGCCCTTTCCCCGTAGCCGACGCCACGGCGCCGCTTCCCAACGGCGGCCTCGAAGTCATTTCGATCGCCAAGAGCTACGACAAGCGCTCGGTACTGAGCGATATTTCGTTGACCGTGGGCAAAGGCGAGGTGCTCGGCCTGCTCGGACCGAACGGCGCCGGCAAGACGACGTGCTTCTATTCGATCATGGGCCTCGTCCGTCCCGATTCGGGCCGCATCCTGATGGATGGCGAGGATGTCACCAAGCTGCCGATGTATCGCCGCGCGATCCTCGGCCTCGGCTACCTGCCGCAGGAGACCAGCATCTTTCGCGGCATGACCGTCGAGCAGAACATCAGTTGCGTGCTCGAGCTGGTCGAGCCCGACCCGGCAACCCGCGCGGCCGAGCTCGACCGCCTGCTCGATGAATTCGGCCTCACCCGCCTGCGCGAGAGCCCGGCGATGGCGCTGTCCGGTGGCGAGCGGCGCCGCTGCGAGATCGCCCGCGCGCTGGCTGCCAAGCCCTCGATCATGCTGCTCGACGAGCCATTCGCGGGCATCGATCCGCTGTCGATCAGCGACATTCGCGAGCTCGTCCGCGACCTCAAGACCCGCGGCATCGGCGTGCTGATCACCGATCACAACGTGCGCGAGACGCTAGAGATCGTCGATCGCGCGTGCATCATCTACGGCGGCCAGGTGCTGTTCGCGGGCACTCCCGAGGCTCTCGTCGCCGACGAGAACGTGCGCCGGCTTTACCTCGGCGAGAATTTCACGTTGTGAGCTGAGCGATGGCGCTGGGTCCGCGTCTCGATCTCCGGCAGTCCCAGTCGCTGGTGATGACGCCGCAGCTGCAGCAGGCGATACGCCTGCTCGCGCTGTCGAACCTCGAGCTGGAGACCTTTATCGGCGAGGCGCTCGAAGCCAATCCGCTGCTTGAACTGGGCGAGGTCAGCCGCGACTACGCACCCGAGATGCCGCTCGAGGCCATGCCCCAGGAGGCCTCCGCCGACGCGCCAAACGACGGCAATGAAGCGCTCGATATCGACCATCAAGCGCTGGATAATGACCGGGACACCGGTGATTGGAGTGCTTCGCCCGCGAGCACTGGTGAATATGGTCCCGAAATCGACGAACGCGGCAGTGGCGAAGGGCCCACTCTCGCCGAGCACCTCCACGCCCAGGTTGGTGCGGTGGCGGGCGACAGCCGCGAGGAATTCATCGCCCGCGCGCTAATCGACCAGCTCGACGAGGCGGGGTACCTCACCCTCTCGCTCGCCGAAGTGGCGGGCGCGCTCGGCGTGCCGCTCGCGGAAGTCGAGCGCGCGCTTACGGTCGTGCAGCAGCTCGATCCCACCGGGGTGGGCGCCCGCGGCCTCGCCGAATGCCTCGCGCTCCAGGCCAAGGAGGCCGACCGCTACGATCCCTGCATGGCGCGGCTGATCGACAATCTGGAACTCGTCGCGCGCGGCGAAGTGTCGCGCCTCAAGCGCATGTGCGAGGTCGACGACGAGGATTTCGCCGACATGCTGGCCGAGCTGCGCGCCTACGACCCGCGCCCGGGCCTGCAGTTCGGCGGTGGCGGCCAGGCAGCGGTCGAGCCCGATATCCTCCTGCAGCCCGCCGCGGACGGGTGGGACATCGCGCTCAACGAGGCGACGCTGCCGCGCCTCATCGTCAACCGCTCCTATTACCTCGAGCTGCGCGGCGGCAGCGGCGGCGAAAAGGCCGCCCAGGGATGGCTCAAGGAGCAGCTGGCCGAAGCGAACTGGCTGCTCAAGGCGCTCGACCAGCGCGCCAGGACGATCCTCAAGGTCGCGGCCGAAATCGTGAAGCGGCAGGACGGCTTCTTCCGGCGCGGCGTATCCGAGTTGAAGCCGCTCACCTTGCGCGCGGTCGCCGAAGCGATCGAGCTCCACGAAAGCACGGTCAGCCGGGTGACCAGCAACAAGTACCTCTCCTGCCCGCGCGGGACGTTCGAGCTGAAGTACTTCTTCACCAGCGGCGTCGCCACCGCCGACGGCGAGGGCACCGCCAGCGCGGAGGCAGTGAAGGCGGCCATCCGCACATTGGTCGAGGCCGAGGATCCCAAGGACATCCTCAGCGACGACACGCTGGTCGATCTGCTGAGGGAGAAAGGCTTCGACCTGGCTCGCCGCACCGTCGCCAAATACCGCGAGGCGATGGGCATCGGCAGCTCGGTCCAGCGCCGCCGGGCGAAGAAGCTCGCCGGGGTCCGCTGAGCGAATTCGCTTGCCGCGACATAGGCTTGGGATAGACCGGCCCCGGGGAGAGCCGACGCATGACCACGAGCGACACGAGCACGGGCGCCGAAGGGCAAACTATCGCCGATCCCACAGGTTCGCACGCCGGGCACAGCGCCGACACCGCTTTCTTCGGCCACCCGCGCGGGCTCGGCTATCTCGCCGGCACCGAGCTGTGGGAGCGCTTCAGCTTCTACGCGATGCAGTCGCTGCTCATGCTCTACATGACCAAGTACCTCCTGCTGCCGGAGAATTCCGGCAAGGTGGTGGGCCTGGCAACTTATCGCTCGGTGCTTGAGAATGTGTTCGGGCCGATGACCGACCTAGCCCTCGCGGCGCAGACTTTCGGGCTTTATTCGGGCCTCATCCTGGTCACGCCGCTGATCGGCGCCTGGCTCGGCGACCGGGTCCTCGGCCGCACCAAGACCGTGACGCTGGGCGCCCTGCTGATGAGCGCGGGCCACCTGACGATGGCGAGCGAGGCGCTGTTCCTTCTCGCGCTGCTGCTTCTGATCCTCGGCGGGGGGTGCTTCATCGCCAACCTGGCCGCGCAGATCGGCGGGCTCTATCATCCGACCGACAGCCGCCGAACCCGCGCCTTCGGCATTTACCTGATGGCGCTCAACGTCGGCGCACTCGCCGCGCCGCTGATCGCCGGCACGATGGGCGAGCGGATTGGCTACCACTGGGGTTTCGGGGCCGCGGGTATCGGCATGCTGATCGGGCTCGGCACCTACCTTGCCGGCCGCACGCATTTCCCGCCCGACCGCGTCGCTCGCGGCGAGAAGCGCGCGCCGCTCACGCGGGGTCAATGGGTCACCGTGCTCGCGATCCTACTCACCTTGCTTCCGCGCATTCTCGCCTTCGCGGCGGCGCAGCAGGCCTATGGCATCATGGTGGTGTGGGCCGACACCGAGGTCGACCGGACCGTAGGCGGCTTCGAGATGCCGGTCACCTGGATCCTCACCGCCGACGGCATCCTGACCATCCTGGGCGTGCTGTTCGCCAACCGCGTATGGGCGCGCCTTGCGGCGAGCGGGCGCGAGCCCGGCGACATCCGCAAGATCGGGATCGGCAACCTGATGATCGGTTCGGCCTTCATCATCATCGGGCTTGCCGCATCGATGGCCCAAGTACCGATGGCTTTCTGGCTGGCGTTCTACCTCGTGCTGGGGTTTGCCTACGCTTGGATCGATCCTCCCTCGAAGGGCATCATCGCGCGCTACGCCCCGCAATCGGTCAACGGGACCATGTTCGCCATGTCCGCTCTGGCCGGTGCGCTGGGCTTCTTCGCGCTCGGCTATCTCGGCCGCTTCTACGAGCCGCTCGGCGCGTCGCTCTATTTCCTTCTCACCGCCGCGATGCCCGCCTTCGGCGCCGTGATGATGCTGATCTTCGCAGGCCCGATTCAGCGGCTGCTCGAAGCGGCGGACCGCCAGGGCGAGGGCAATGAGCTTCCCGCCGCCGCCGTTCCGGCCCACTGACCCCGGGTGTTGCCGGAAAGACTCATCGCGAATTCGCCAGCGCGCTTTACTGCGCGTTAACCTTTTTCCTTCAGACGTTTTGTGGTTAACCGCGAACAACACCCCTTACCGGGGAATTACCCGCGGAATTTCGGGGCTTTCAGGGGGGACCTGGCGATGCGTGTGTTGCTGATCGAGGACGAGCCGACAACGGCCAAGGCGATCGAGCTGATGCTCACGACCGAGGGATTCAACGTCTACCAGACCGATCTCGGCGAGGAGGGCTTGGACCTTGGCAAGTTGTACGATTACGACATCATCCTGCTCGACCTGAACCTGCCCGACATGCACGGGTACGACGTGCTCAAGAAGCTGCGCGTCGCCAAGGTGCAGACCCCGGTGCTGATCCTGTCGGGCATCTCGGAAATGGATTCGAAGATCCGCAGCTTCGGCTTCGGCGCCGACGATTACGTGACCAAGCCGTTCCACCGGGAAGAGCTGGTCGCCCGCATCCACGCCGTGGTGCGCCGCTCGAAGGGCCACAGCCAGTCGGTCATCCGCACCGGCAAGCTGGCGGTGAACCTCGATGCCAAGACCGTCGAAGTCGATGGCGCGCGGGTCCACCTCACCGGCAAGGAATATGCCATGCTGGAGCTGCTTTCGCTCCGCAAGGGCACCACGCTGACCAAGGAAATGTTCCTCAACCACCTCTATGGCGGGATGGACGAGCCCGAGCTCAAGATCATCGACGTCTTCATCTGCAAGCTGCGCAAGAAGCTTTCGCACGCATGCGGCGGCGAGAACTACATCGAGACCGTCTGGGGCCGCGGCTACGTGCTGCGCGACCCGAGCGAAGAGGCCGAAGCGGCCTAAATCACAAGTTCCTTTTGGACGGGGAGAGCCGCCCGGAGTGTCCGCACTCCGGGCGTTTTCCGTTAGGGCGACGACGGTTCCGGCCCGGATAGCGTAGAAAATCTTTGTTTCGCCGCCGCCCTTGTCCGGCCAAATCGTGCGGGCGGGCAAAGGAACGGCACGATGAATTTCGGCGAAATCGACCTGTTGTCGCTGCTGCCCTACATTGCCGTCGGATTCGCCGCGCAGTTGATCGACGGCGCGCTGGGCATGGCCTTCGGGGTAATTTCGAGCACCTTGCTGATCGGCGTAATGGGCGTGAGCCCGGCGGTTGCCTCTACCGGGGTCCACGTGGTTGAGAGCTTCACCACCGGCGCCTCGGGCATCAGCCACGCGCTTCATCGCAACATCAACTGGCGGCTGTTCCTGCGGCTGCTGATACCCGGCGTGATCGGCGGCATCCTGGGGGCCTACGTGCTGACCTCGCTCGACGCCTCGGTGACGAGGCCACTGGTGATGATCTACCTGACCGGGATCGGGCTCTACCTGCTCTATCGCGGGCTCGGCTTCCCGCTGCATCCGCGCGAGCCCAAGATCGTCGAGCCGCTGGGCCTCGCCGGCGGGTTCCTGGACGCCGCGGGCGGCGGCGGATGGGGGCCGGTGGTCACCAGCAACCTCATCATCCAGGGCTCCCCGCCCCGCGAAACCATCGGCACGGTGAGCGCGACCGAGTTCTTCCTGACGATCACGATTTCGGCGACGTTCCTGATCTCGATCGGCTTCGAGGGCCTCACTCCCGACGTGCTGCAGCCGATGCTCGGACTGCTGATCGGCGGGGTGGCGGCCGCGCCGCTCGGCGCGGTGGTGGCCAAGCGCGTGCCGACGCGCGGCTTGCTGTTCATGGTCGGCGTGGTGCTGACGGTGACCAGCGCCTACAGCGTGTGGACCGCGCTTTCGAAATAGGCTTAGGCGCGTCTCGCCATGACCGCGCACAAACCCGGCGATCCGACCACGCTCAACCGCCTTTACGGCCGCAGCCAGGGCAAGCCGCTGCGTGCCGCCCAACAGGATCTGGTCGACAACCTGCTCCCGCAGATTTCGCCTCCGGCCGAAATACCGGTTTGCTCGGCAACGCTGTTCGGAGACGACCGCCCGCTCCACTTCGAGATCGGCTTCGGCGGCGGCGAGCATCTCGCCTACCGCGCCGATCTCCTGCCCGATCACGGGTTCATCGGCGCCGAGCCTTTCGTCAACGGCGTTGCCCAGGCGCTGGTGCATGTGCGCGATGGCAACCTCGCCAATGTCCGCATCCATCACGGCGACGCGCTCGAGGTGCTCCGCCGGGTGCCCGACGGGGCGTTGACCATGCTCTACCTGCTCCACCCGGACCCCTGGCCGAAGGCCAAGCATGCCAAGCGGCGGATGATCAACGATGGGCCGGTGGCGATGTTCGCGGACAAGCTGAAGCCCGGCGGCGAGTTCCGCTTCGGCACCGACCATCCGGTCTACCTGCGCCACGCTTTGATGGTGATGCGCCGCTTCGCCGACGTTTTCGAGTGGGTGACCGAGGGCAAGTCGAGCTGGCAGCAACGCCCTTCGGGCTGGCCGGAGACCCGATACGAGCACAAGGCCCGCACGGTCTACGGGCACGAGGTGGGGTACTTCAGGTTTCGGCGTCGCTGAGCGAGCGGCGCAGTGGGACCACGCGTGTTGGCGCGGTCCACGCGGCGCTTGTGTTGGCTTCGGCCAACTGGTCGTCGGTCAGGGGCCCTTCGAACGCCAGTCCCGCGCTGCCCTGCTTTACCCAGCGCAGGCGCGCGGCGATCGGTCCGACCGAGCCGAGCCAGAGCCGCACCGGCGCGTCTTTCGTGACCGCGGCGGTGATGCCGCGGACGCGGCAGCCGTGAATATCGAGATCGAGCACCGTCACGGCGGTTTCCTCGCCCTCGCCCACCCGGCAGCGCGCTTGCAGGGAGACGAGATCCCGCTCGCCGGCCTGCGGCCCGATATATCTGGTGACCAGCTTCGGCCGCTTTGCGATGACCATGCGGGCGGTCTGGCGCAGAAGGGTTAAATATCGCCCCTCAGGCTTGGGTTAACGCGTTGCCCGTCAGCCGACCACTCCGGCCGCCGCCAGCACCGCCAGCGTGAGCACGTCGGGCGCCAGCGCGGTCATCGGGGCGATCTGGACGGGTTTCTCCATGCCCACCATCATCGGCCCGATCGTGCTCGCGCCGGCGAGCTCGCGCAGCAGCTTTGCCGAAAGGTTGGCCGATTGCAGACCCGGCATGATCAGCACGTTGGCCGGGGCCGACAACCGCTGGAACGGGTAGAGTTCCATCACCTTGGGATTGAGCGCGGCATCGGGCGCCATCTCGCCTTCGTATTCGAACGGCGGCTGCTGCGCGTCGAGGATGGCGACCGCCTCGCGGATATTTTCGAGCCAGCGCCCCGGGGGATTGCCGAATGTGGAGTAGGAGAGGAACGCGACGCGCGGTTCGTGTCCCAAGCGCCGGGCGACCCCCGCGGTCTCGGTCGCGATATGCGCCAGGTCGGCCGCCGAGGGACGCTCGTTGATCGTCGTGTCGGCCAGGAACACGGTGTAGTTCTTGCCGATCATCAAATGGATCCCGAACGGCAGCGCGCCCTGCTTGGGATCGAGCACGAGGCTCACCTCGCGCATCGACTGCGCGAACGTGCGGGTGAGGCCGGTGATCATCGCATCGGCGTGGCCGAGCGCCACGAGCAGGGCGGCGAACACGTTGCGTTCCTGGTTCACCATGCGGCGCACGTCGCGCAGCGTGCGCCCGCGCCGCTGGATGCGGTCGTATAGATAGTCGACCATCTGCGGCACCAGGTCGCTGTCGGCCGAGTTCTGGATCTCGAACCCGCCCGGATCGCTCGCGCCGAGCATGTGCAGCTTGTCGACCACCGCCTTGGTTCGCCCGACGAGGATCGGGGTGCCGTAGCCAAAGTCGCGGAACTGGATCGCGGCGCGCAGCACCACGTCCTCCTCGGCTTCCGCGAAGACCACGCGCTTGGGATTGGCCTTGGCATCCTCGTAGACCCGGGTGAGCACCGAGGTGGTCGGGTTGAGCCGCGCCTTGAGGCTTTGGCGATAGGCCGCCATGTCCGCGATCGGCGCTTTCGCCACGCCCGAGTCCATTGCGGCCTGCGCCACCGCGCTCGAAACGACTTCCATCAGGCGCGGGTCGAACGGGGCGGGGATGATGTAGTCGGTGCCGAACTTGTGGTTCACGCCATATGCCGCAGCGACCTCGTCAGGCACTCGTTCGCGCGCGAGCGAGGCGATTGCCTCGGCGGCGGCGACCTTCATCTCCTCGTTGATCGCGGTCGCCTGCACGTCGAGCGCCCCGCGGAAGATGAAGGGGAAGCCGAGCACGTTGTTGACCTGGTTCGGGTAGTCCGAGCGGCCGGTGGCGATGATCGCGTCGGGCCGCGCGGCCTTGGCTTCTTCCGGCAGTATTTCCGGATCGGGGTTGGCCATCGCGAAGATGATCGGGTTGTCGGCCATCTTCTTGACCCACTCGGGCTTGAGCGCGCCCTTGGCCGACAGGCCGAGGAACACATCGGCGCCCACGAGCGCTTCCTCAAGGCTGCGGGCCTCGGTCACGGTCGCGTGCGCGCTCTTCCACTGATCCACGCCTTCGCGGCCGGGATAGATCGGGCCCGAGCGGTCGCACACGATCACGTGCTCGCCCGGCACGCCCAGCGCCTTGATCAGCGCGGTGCAGGCGAGCGCGGCCGCGCCTGCACCGTTCACCACGATGCGGATGTCCTTGAGGTTGCGGCCCGTTAAGTAACACGCGTTGATCAGGCCCGCGGCCGAGATGATCGCCGTGCCGTGCTGGTCGTCGTGCATGACAGGAATGTTCATGCGCTCGCGCAGCGCCTGCTCGATCACGAAGCATTCCGGCGCCGCGATGTCCTCGAGGTTGATGCCGCCGAAGGTCGGCTCCATCAGCGCGACCGCCTCGATGAACTTGTCGGGGTCTTCGGTGTCGAGCTCGATGTCGATCGAATCCACGTCGGCAAAGCGCTTGAACAGCACCGCCTTGCCTTCCATCACCGGCTTCGCGGCGAGCGCGCCGAGATTGCCGAGCCCGAGAATGGCAGTGCCGTTGGTGATCACCGCGACGAGGTTGGCCCGCGCGGTGTAGCGAGCGGCGTTGGCAGGGTCGGCGGCGATGGCCTCGACCGGCGCGGCCACCCCGGGAGAATAGGCCAGCGACAAGTCGCGCTGGGTCGCCATCGGCTTCGAGGCGATGATCTCGATCTTACCGGGTCGAATCGTCTCGTGATAGAATAGCGCCTCGCGGGCGCTGAAGGCGGTGGGCTTCTCGTCGGCCAATGGGGCCCCCTCTGTTGGCTTTCACCGGTGCCGTAACGGAACTTCACTAGCGGTGACAGGGGCAACAGGGGAAAGCCGGATAGGTTTTGTTCCGAATCGCCAACCCACGCGCTAACCCCGATCGGTGGCGGGCGGCTCGACTCCGATGATGGCGCAATATCTCGCGCTCAAGGCGCAAGCCGAAGGCTGCCTGCTGTTCTACCGCATGGGCGACTTCTTCGAGCTGTTCTTCGACGACGCGAAAGTGGCCGCGCAAGTGCTCGACATCGCGCTGACCAGCCGCGGCGAGCACGGCGGCGCCCCGATCCCGATGTGCGGAGTGCCGGTGCATTCGGCCGAGGGGTATCTAGCGCGGCTGATCCGGGCCGGCCAGCGCGTGGCTATCGCCGAGCAGGTCGAGACGCCGGAAGAGGCCAAAACCCGCGCCAAGCGCGAGGGAACGCCGTCGTCGAAGGCTCTGGTCGCGCGCGACATCGTCCGCTTCGTGACGGCGGGCACCCTGACCGAGGAAGCTCTGCTCGAGCCGCGCCGCGCCAACGTGCTCGCCGCCGTGTGCGAGGTTCGGGGGACGTGCGGGGTGGCCAGCGTCGACATCTCGACCGGACGGATGACGCTGGAGGAGTGCGCCGCCGCGGACCTCGCAGCCGTGCTCGCGCGTCTGTCGCCGAGCGAAGCGGTCGCGCCCGAAGATTGGCCCGATGCGCCCGATGGCGTCATCGCCCGCGGGCGCGCCGACTATTCCAGCGACGGCGGCCACGAGCGGCTGTGCAAGGTTCACGGCGTCGCCACGCTCGACGGTTTCGGGCGCTTCTCGCGCGCGATGCTCGCCGCGGCGGGCGGCCTGCTCGCCTATCTCGACCATGTCGGCCGGGGCTCGCTGCCCTTGCTGCTCCCTCCCGTGGCGGTCGAAAGCGCCGGCACGCTGGCGATGGACGCCGCGACGCGGGCGAGCCTGGAAATAATCGAGAGCACCCGCGGTGGGCGCGCCGGCAGCCTGCTCGATGCGATCGATCGTTGCTCGACCGGGGCCGGCGCGCGCCAGTTAGCCGAGGATCTGTCGGCGCCCCTCACCGATCGTGCGGCGATCGAAGCGCGGCTCGCGCTGGTCGCGTGGCTCCACGACGACCCGCTGCTCCGCACCGACCTGCGCACCGCGCTGAGAGCGCTCCCGGACGTGGGCCGCGCGCTCGGCCGAGTGGTCGCCGGACGGGGCAGCCCGCGCGACCTCGGCCAGCTGCGCGACGGGCTCGACAGCGCCCGGCGCATGCGCGACCACCTCGCGGCGCAGGCCGATCGCCCCGCCCTGCTCGAACTACTCCTGCCCGAGCTCGGCGGGCACGGCGCCCTGACCGACCTCCTGTCGCGGGCGCTGGTTCCCTCGCCGCCGACCGAACGCGGCCAGGGCGGCTATATCGCCGAAGGCTACGACGCGGCGCTGGACGACCTGCGGCGGACCAGCGGCAATGCCCGCCGCGCGATCGCCGCGCTGGAGGCCAAGTACCGCGCCGAGACCGGCGTCGCCGCGCTGAAGATTCGGCACAACGGCGTGCTCGGCTATTTCATCGAAGTTCCCGCGGCCCGCGCCGATGCGCTGATGGCGGCGGACAGCGGCTTCACCCACCGCCAGACGATGGCCGGCGCGGTGCGTTTCAACTCGCTGAGCCTCCACGAAGAGGCCAGCCGCATCGCGGAAGCAGGCGGCCATGCGCTAGCCGCGGAAGAGGCGCATTTCGAGGATCTCGTCGAGCAGGTGTGTATCGCACGCGAGGCCATCGCCCGCACCGCCGCCGCGCTCGCGCGGATCGACGTCGCCGCCGGCAGTGCCGAGCGCGCGGCCGAGGGGGGCTGGGCGCGACCCGCGATAGTCGAGGAGCCCCTCCTCGAGGTCGAAGGCGGGCGGCACCCGGTCGTCGAGGCCGCTCTCGCGGCGAGCGGCGAGCGTTTCGTCGCCAACGACTGCAGGCTGTCGCCGACCGACCGGCTGTGGCTCATCGGCGGGCCCAACATGGGCGGCAAGTCGACCTTCCTGCGGCAGAACGCGCTGATCGTGTTGCTCGCCCAGGCGGGCTCGTTCGTCCCGGCCGCGAGCGCCACCGTCGGCCTCACCGACCGCCTGTTCAGCCGGGTAGGCGCGAGCGACCAGCTCGCGCGCGGCCGCTCGACGTTCATGGTCGAAATGGTCGAGACCGCGGCGATCCTGGCGCAGGCGACTGAGCGCAGCTTCGTGATCCTGGACGAGGTGGGCCGCGGTACTTCGACGTACGACGGCCTGGCGCTCGCCTGGGCGGTGGCCGAGGCAGTCCACGGGAGCAACCGCAGCCGCTGCCTGTTCGCGACCCACTATCACGAACTCGCGCGGCTGGCGGAAACCTGCGACGCGCTCAGCCTCCACCACGTCCGCGCCCGCGAGTGGAAGGGCGACCTAGTGCTTCTGCACGAGCTGGCCGAGGGGCCCGCCGATCGCAGCTATGGCTTGGCGGTGGCGCGACTGGCCGGCGTGCCGCCACACGTCGTCGCGCGGGCCAAGGCCGTGCTCGACAAGCTCGAGAAGGGCCGCGCGGAAACCGGCGGCCTAGCGGCGGGCCTTGGCGATTTGCCCCTATTCGCCGCCGCGGCGCAGGCGGAGGAAGAGCAGTGCGACACCTTGCGCGATATGCTGCGCGCGATCGACGTCGATGCTCTGAGCCCGCGGGAGGCACTCGAAACGCTCTATACGCTCAAGCGTGAGGCGGGTGAAAGCGACGCTTAACCAATCGCGGCTATGCCAGCGCCATGCGCGGCTACATGTTTCGCAATCGCTGGTTCGCCCTGCTGTTCGTGGCACTCGTGCTCGCGGGGGTCACGCGTCTCGTTGGTACGGGCAATGGCGACGGCGCTCTCGACATCGCCAAGCAACAGATTGCGGAACAGAAAGTGCAGGCCGAGCGGCTGACGACCGAGAGCAAGTTGGCCGCGCCGGAAGCGAAAGTGCTGTTCACGCCCGACGACGAACTGATCGACCCGGCCGTGGGAGAAGATCCCACACCGGTCGATCAATTACTGAGCGATGGGACCGAGGACACGGAGGACGACGAGGTGCCGCACGACACGGTCATCCTCGTCTCTCCCAATAGCGCCGAACCGCCCACACAGATGCAGGCAGTCGAGTAGACCTCAGTAAGTGCCGTCGGAAGGCCGCTTCATGTCTTCCTTCTCGCCGTACTTGTCCTCGTTATCGTCCATGTTTTCCTCGCCTTCGTAGGCGCCCATGTCGATCCGGCCTGAGCTTTCCATGTCGCGCATGTGATCGACCAGGTCCTGCACGTCGCCGCCGCCGACCTTCACGCTGGCCGTCGGGTCGCCCTTGCGCAGCGCCCTCGCCTCGTCGGCGACGGATTGCGCTTGTTCCTGCTCGTCGTCCTGCTCGGAATTGTGGGTTTCGGGGGCGAGATCGGGGTCGGTAGCCATCGGGAAAATCTCCTTTGGCTGCCGAACGCTAGCCGGGCCCGCCGCGTTCCCGCCTAGCGCGTCGGGACCGGCGCCTCCCCCGAATAGTCGTAGAAGCCCTTGCCGGTCTTGCGGCCGAGCCAGCCCGCCTCGACGTACCGCATCAGAAGGGGCGCGGGGCGGTACTTGCTGTCGCCGGTGGTAGCGTAGAGCACCCGGACGATGTCGAGGCAGGTGTCGAGGCCGATGAAATCGGCCAGCTCCAGCGGGCCCATCGGGTGGTTGAGGCCGATCCGGCAGCCCTTGTCGATGTCGACGATGCTGGCGGTGCCCTGTCCGAGCACGAAGACCGCTTCGTTGAGCATCGGGATGAGGATGCGGTTGACCACGAAGCCAGGCTCATCCTGCACCTCGACGACTTCCTTGCCGAGGCTGGCGGCGAGAGCGCGGGTGCGGGCGATGGTCTCGGGCGCGGTGGCCAGTCCGGGGATGACCTCGATCAGGCCCATCACCGGCACCGGATTGAAGAAGTGCAGGCCGATGAACCGCGCCGGGTCGGGCGTCCAGTTGGCCATGCGGGTGATCGGGATCGAGCTGGTGTTAGACGCCATGACGGCATCCTTGCCGAGCACCTTGCCGGCGCTCTCGAAGATCGACTGCTTGATCCGCTCGTTCTCGGTAGCGGCCTCGATGATGAAGGCGGCCTCGGCCATGCGCGCTAGATCGGCGACAGGCTCGATGCGGGCGAGCGTGGCTTCTGCCTCGGCAATCCCGAGCTTGCCACGGCCCACAAGCTTGCCGAGCGCCTTGTCGATCCCGGCCCTGCCCCTCTCGGCCGCAGGGAGATCGATGTCGGACAAAAGTACGCTGTAGCCGTGCTGGGCGAGCGTCTGGGCGATGCCCGAGCCCATCTGCCCCGCTCCAATGACGCCGATTGTCTGCATGCCCGTTTCCGTTCCTTCGCAATTGCAGCAAAGGCGTTAGCGAGCGCAGCAGGGCTTGGCTAGCGGTTGGCTCCCGGAACCCATGTCACATCGGCTCTCCCCGCGTCGTTCGACAGGCGGGCGAGCTGGAAGAGGTAGTCGGAGAGGCGGTTGATGTAGGCCAGCGCCGCCGGGTTGACCGGCTCGTGCTCGGCCAAATGGGTCATCGCCCGCTCGGCGCGCCGCACCGAAGCGCGCGCCAAGTGAACCCGCGCCGCCGCCTCGCTGCCGCCGGGAAGAACGAAACTGGTGAGCGGATGAAGCGCTTCATTCAGCGCATCGATCCGCTGTTCCAGCCATTCCGATTGCTGAATTACAATACGCAGCGTCATTTCACCCGGTGCGAAATCGTCGCCCGGAGTGGCAAGGTCGGCGCCGAGGTCGAACAGGTCGTTCTGGATGCGGGTAACATGCACCCTGGCCTCTCCCTCGAGCGCCAGCGCGGCAAACCCCAGCACCGAGTTCGCCTCGTCGACCGCGCCGATCGCCTCGATCCGCGCCGAGTGCTTGGAACGACGCGAGCCGTCGACCAGGCCGGTGGTGCCGTCGTCGCCGGTGCGGGTATAGATCTTGTTGAGCTTGACCACGCCGCGCGCGTGTCAGCGGGTCATCATGAGGATCAGCGCGACGACCACGACCGCGAGCGCCTGGTACTTGATGCGGTTGAACATCATCTTGTTCTGCAGCAGCTGCATGTCGTGCTGCCGCGTGCTCCCGGTGTCGATGTCCGCGCGGTGCGATTGCAGGAACGCGACGATGCCGCGCACCAGCGAATAGACCACCAGGGCCATGAGGACGACGAGGATGATGACGAGGAAGGTTTGCATGGCGCTAATCTAGGGAGCGGCCCAGCGAAATGCCAGCGGGGAAGCGGTGCGCGCGCAAATCGGCCGCCAGCGCCGGTCCATCCTCGCCGGCCTGGCGCCGGTCGGCCAGCGACGGCGAGCCGCGCCGCTTGGCGAGCTTGCGGCCATCGGCTTCGACCAGCAGCGGGTGATGATGCCAGCGGGGCACCGGCAGGCCGAGCAACGCTTGCAGCAGCCGATGGATGTGGGTGGCGGAAAACAGGTCCATGCCCCGGGTAACCAGGGTGACGCCGTCGGCGGCGTCGTCGAGCGTGGCGGCCAGGTGATAGCTCGCTGGCGCGTCTTTGCGCATCAGCACCGGATCTCCGGCGCGATCCGGGCGCGCCTGTTGCTCGCCCGCCAGCTCGTCCTCCCATGTCAGCGAACCTGTGAATGCGAGCGCCTTGCCAACATCGAGCCGCCAGGCAGCGCCGGCGACATCGATCGCGCGCCTCCGGCAGGTCCCGGGATAGACCGGCCCCTCGGGCCCCTTGGCCGTCGCCGCCGCCGCGATCTCGGCGCGGGTGCAGTTGCAGGGGTAGAGCAGGTCCATCGCGCGCAACTTCTCCGCCGCCGCCTCGTAGCTCGCGAGGCGCAGCGATTGCGAAGGCGCTTCCTGCCACTCGAGGCCGAGCCAGGCGAGGTCGGCGCGATAGTCCTTGGCCAGCTCGGGCCGGCTCCGCGCGCCATCGATATCCTCGATCCGCAGCAGGAACCGCCCGCCCCGCTCGCGCGCGAGGTCGTGCGCAACGATCGCCGAATAGGCATGGCCGAGATGCAACGGGCCGTTCGGGCTCGGGGCGAAGCGGGTGACCTCCATGCCATCTGCCTAGCCGCAATCAGCCGGGGATTCAGCCATTGTCATGAACTTGACTCGCGAATCGGCAAATGCTCCCTTCGCATCAATCGGAGGGCATCGGACACGTGTTCAAGGCCGAACTGATCGAGCGAGCCGCGCATTTCCGCCGCGCCGAGGACGACCCTGCGCGCAAGCTGGAAAGCTGCCCGGCGCTGGTGCTCAACGCGGACTACACCCCGCTGTCGTATTACCCCTTGAGCTTGTGGCCGTGGCAGACCGCGATAAAGGCGGTGTTTCTCGAGCGGGTGGACATCGTCGCCAGCTACGAACGCTGCGTCCATTCGCCCAGCCTCGACATGCAGATCCCCAGCGTGATCGCGCTGCGACAATACGTGCGCCCGAGCGAGTTTCCCGCATTCACCCGCTTCAACCTGTTCCTCCGCGACCGGTTCGCCTGTCAGTACTGCGGCAGCGAGAAGGACCTGACCTTCGACCACGTCATGCCCCGCCGTCTCGGGGGGCGGACGACGTGGGAGAACATCATCACCGCCTGCGCCCCGTGCAACATGCGCAAGGGCGGCCGCACCCCCGTTCAGGCCAAGATGCACCCCCACGTCCGCCCGATCCGCCCGACCAGCTGGCAGCTCCACCAACACGGCAAGGCCTTCCCGCCGGGGTACCTCCACGAGACATGGAGGGATTGGCTCTATTGGGACATCGAGCTGGAGGCTTAGGGTTCTTCTTGCGCGCTGGATTCCCGCCTTCGCGGGAATGACGAACATTTGAACACCACCTCGTCATCCCCGCGCACGCGGGGATCCAGCGAACAGAGACTCGTGCATGCACCCGGACTTCCAACCCGCCGGCTACATCATGGCCTCCGCCCGCAACGGCACGATCTACATCGGCGTCACCTCGAACCTGCTCCAAAGGATCGCTCAGCACCGCGAAGGAACCTTCGGCGGCTTCACCGCCAAATACGCCGTAAAACGCCTCGTCTAGTTCGAGCAACACAGCACGATGGAGCACGCCATCGTTCGCGAAAAGCGGCTCAAGAAGTGGACCCGCGCGTGGAAGCTCGACCTGATCGAGGCGGGCAACCCGGGCTGGCGCGATCTGGCGGAGGATTTCGGGTTCGAACTCTCGCTGACTGGATCCCCGCGTTCACGGGGATGACGAGGTGGGGCTAAATCGCCGTCCGCACGCTCAGCAATTCCGGGAAGAACACCTGCTTGAGCACGCCCTCGAGGTAGGGCACCCCCGCCGTCCCTCCGGTGCCGCGTTTGAAGCCGATGATGCGTTCGACGGTTTTCAAATGACCGAAGCGCCAGCGCTGGAAGTGGTATTCGAGGTCGACCAGCTTCTCGGCGAGCTCGTAGAGATCCCAGTACTCTTCCGGCTCGCGGTAGATCGCGGCCCAGGCGGTCTCGACTTCGGGTGAGGCCTCCCAGCCGCCGCGGTGGTCGCGCGTCAGCACCGCATCGGGAATCGCGAATCCGCGCCGGGCGAGGAGCCGCACCGCCTCGTCGTAGAGGCTCGGGCGGGCAAGCTCGGCGCGCAAGGCTGCGGCGATCTCGGGGATCGCCTCGTGCATTGTCACCATGTCCGGATTGCGCCCGCCCATGAGGAATTCCATCAGCCGGTACTGCGCGCTCTGGAACCCGCTGGAATTGGCTAGGTGCGGGCGGACCTGGCTGTAATCCGCCGGGGTCATCGTGCTGAGCACTTCCCACGAATGGATCAGCTGGCCCTGAGCGCGGGCCACGCGGGCGAGCATCTTGAACGCGGGGCGCAAGTCGTCGGCAGCGATTTCCTCGCGCGCGGCGGTGAGTTCGTGCAGGCAGAGCTTGAGCCAAAGCTCGCTAGCCTGGTGGACGATGATGAACAAGAGCTCGTCGTGCGCGCCCGAGGCGGGGTGCTGGGCGTTGAGGATACGGTCGAGGTCGAGGTAGCTCGAATAAGTGACGTCGCGGGGCATGGGATGCCGCTTAACCCCTCACCATCGTCATTGCGAGCGTAGCGAAGCAATCCATCTCCGGAGCTGGATTGCCGCGCAGCCGGGGGCTGCTCGCAATGACGATGTTGGTAGGATTGAAACCCTACCCCTCGATGGTCCGGCTCGCAGGGTGGTGCTTGTCGAGGTGGCGCTTGACGATCTTGAGGTTGCGAGTGTTCGACTTGAACACGAAGTCGACCACGTCGCCGACCACCGGGATCGCACCGACCGCGGTATCGACCGCCACGTTGCCGGTCATCCGCCACAGCTTCCATTTCGGGAGGCCGAGGTTCCTTGCCTCCCACACGAGGTACATCCCCATCGCCGCCGCTACGAAGTCCCCCACGACCGGCACCAGGCCGACGATCGAATCAAGGCCGACCTTGTAGTTGATCCCGGGGACAGTGAAGCTGTTCTCGAGCAGCCTCTCCATGCTCTCGATCCGCCGGCGGACCGATACGGGGTCGGTGCCGAGCGGCATTTCGATACCCATGGCGCGGGGCCGCACGGGGTCGGTCGGCGGGGTCTGTTCCATCGGTCCTCCTTCGTTCGCCTTCTATCTGGGACCGAGCGCCAGCGGAAACAACGGATGGAACGCCCAACGGTTCTCCGAGAACCCTTCGATCTGGCCGCGCACCAGCGACCAGCGCACCGGCGCGCCGAGCGCTATGTAGCCCTGCTTGGCTGTCAGCCTGGCTTCGGCTTCGGCAAGCATCGTCTCCCGCGCCACCGGATCGGCTTCGCGGATTGCGTCTCGCACCAGTTCGTCGGCTTCGGGGGAGCACAAGGTCCGCCGCACGGAGCAGGCGAACTGATTGAGATACCACCGCCGGCCGCCAAAACGGGCGAGTACGTCGATCAGTTCGAGGTCGGCCCGCTCGCCCTCGCCGGCCCGGGTCACTGTGACGCCGATGGCCTGCCAGTCGGTGGCGATCTCGCGCAGCAACAGTTCCGATCCAGGGCCCTCGGGCAGCGCGATGCGGAGCGACTTGTCCCCGGCATATCCAGCGATCCGGCGCGCCGCCTGCCCGCGGCGAAGTTCGATCGACTGGCCGGCCCAACGTTCGGGGGCGTTCCCCGCGGCCGCCGGCGGGGCGATACGGGTGCTGGGCAGCCAGCCCGCGATATTGAACGGGGCGAGTAGCGTCTCGCGCTCGATCGCCATCGCCAGCGCCTCGCGCCGTTCGGGCTCGGCGAGCAGGCCTTCAGTGCGCACCACGCGCAGGCCCAGCAGGCCCTGCGCCGCGTCGAGACGCACGGTGCCGCGCGAAAGCGGGCCGACATCGGCCAGCGGCAGGTCGGCGAGCGTGCCGCCGAGCACGAGATCGACGTATCCCTCGCGGAACGCGGCGACCGCGGGACCGGCTTCGAGCGCGCGCACCGCGAGCGGCCGCGTGCCCTCGCGCCAGTCGGGGCGCGTCGGCAGCCCGCGCGCCTCGGGCGGAAGCACGGTCAGCCGCGCAGCGCCATTCCGCTTGTCGAGTGCCATCGGTCCGGTCCCGCTCCCCTTGTGGAACACGCCGAGTTCGGGCTGTGCGAGGAGCTGAAGGAAATCGGGCACCGGGCTCGTCAGGCGAATCTCGATGACCCGCCCGGTCATCGCGCGCACTTCGGAAACAGGCGCGAGGTCGAGCGCCAGCGACGTGCCGGCGAGCGCGCGGATCGTGCGGCGCAGAGCTTCGCGCACCTGCTCGGCGGTTATCGGCTTGCCGTCGGCCCACTCGGAATTGCGCAGCCGGAAAATGTAGGAGAGGCCGTCGTCCGTGACTATCCAGCGCTCGGCCAAGGCAGGCACAACCTCACCGGTCTCATCGAGAGAGACGAGCCCTTCGACGGTGGCGGCGCGGATTTGCTGAGCCGGCATAGACAGGCGCAGGCCTGGCTCGAACAGCTCGCCGCCTTCGCCAATTAGCGCGATGCCGATGACCCCTTCATCGCTCGCCGAGTCGCATCCCGCGACGAGCAATGGCGCCAACAGAAAGGCGAGGGCGCGATATGAGCGAGCCATGGTCGCCTGCCTAGCAGGCCTGCACTGGCTCGTCAGCGGGCCGGATCAGATATTGCGCAACCGGTTCGGGTCGAGCTGATGGCCCAGCGGTCCGAGCGACGAAGGGCGGACGAAACGCGGGGTGTTTATGTCCCCGCCCGCGGCCACCGGGCTGCGCGGCGCCTTGGGATCGATTTCCTGCGCGAAGGCCACGCCGAAACGCTGATCCTGCACCCAGGCGACGCTGCCTTCGACCGGGCGGACATTCTTGAGTTCGATCGAGACCCGCGTGCCGGGAAGGACCCGCAATTCGGACTCGGCCATCATTCCGCCGGCCGAGAGATTGCGCACCCTCACGCGGTGCGAGACCGAATCGCCTTCAAGGCGCAGGTCGGCCATGAGGAACAGGCTGTCGCGGTTGATGTGTCGGGTATCGACGCCAGACATTCGCGCATCGGCTCCTGAAATCGTTAGGTTGGCCCGGACGGGTCCGGACATTCGCCTTGGACGGCGGGGTTAGCCGGGATTGTCTAAGGAAAATTTAAGCCGACGGTTCGCGTCCGGGCAAAACCTTCAATCGTCCCGGGAAATTTTCTCGCGGCGCTCGTGCGCTTCCTGCGCTTCGACCGTCATGGTGGCGACCGGGCGAGCGATGAGTCGCTTGAGGCCGATGGGATCCCCGGTGACCTCGCAATAGCCATATTCGCCGGCATCGATGCGACGGAGCGCCGAATCGATCTTCGCGATCAGCTTCCGCTGGCGGTCACGGGTTCTGAGTTCGATACCCCAGTCGGTCTCGCTCGAGGCGCGGTCGTTGAGGTCGGCTTCGCGGATCGGGCCGTCCTGCAAGGATTGTAGGGTGGCATTGGCAGATGCCAGGATCGAGCGCTTCCATTCGAGCAACAGCAGCCGGAAATAATCCTGCTGCGGCTCGTTCATGTACTCTTCGTTTTCAGAAGGAACGTAGTCGGGGGTGAGCGCGCGACGCGCCTTTTCGAGTACGTCGATGTCTTCGCTCGCCAAACTGGCCATCGTGGTCCTCTTGCAGTCCTGTCCCAACCAGTCCCGGCTTGTTGCCGGTAAAGCGCCGACCGCCGTTGCGCGGGCCTATAGGCATGGCTCCCGAGCCGCACAAGCGGGCATGCAGAGCGTCGCATCTAGGCGTTAAAAACTTAAGCCGAACCGAACGATTGCGAGACAAGCGCTGATTTTCTGCCGCGTCGTTAACGACTTGTTGACCATAAGAAGGTGAACTGGCCTCGACGGCGGCATGGGGGCTCGCCTGAAACGGGGGAAATAGACGATGGAACTGCTCAAGATCGAAGGAGGCGGGGCTCTTCACGGCGCAAAGGCCGCCGACATGCTGGTGGCCCACTGCCTGGCCGCCGCGGCACAAGGGGATTGCTCCGCGTTCTACGACCTGGGCGTGGCCTACTCGACGGGCAGCCACGGCGTCGGCTGCGACCTCATCGAAGCGCACAAGTGGTTCAACCTCGCCGCCGCGCGGGGACACGAGGAAGCCGCCTGGTGCCGCGCCGACATCGCGGACGAGATGACCGCGCGCGAAATCGCCGAAGCCCAGCGCCGTGCGCGGCAGTGGCTGCTCGACGGCGAGCGCCGCGCTGCCTAGCCCCGCTTGAAGGGCGTCCGCGCGGCGAGCCATTCGGCGTCGACCGCCACCCCTTCCCGCTCGCGCCGGAGAAAATCGGCGACGGCGGAACGGAAGCCCGGATCGGCGATCCAGTGCGCCGATGTCGTCTGCACCGGTTCGTAGCCGCGGGCGATCTTGTGCTGGCCTTGCGCGCCGGCCTCCACCCTCGCCAGGCCGCGCCCGATCGCTTCGTCGATCGCCTGGTAGTAGCAGAGTTCGAAATGGAGGAACCGGTGGTCCTCCGAGCACCCCCAATAGCGGCCGTATAGCGCGTCGCTGCCGGCAAAGTTCAGCGCCCCCGCGATCGGCCTGCCGGCATGAAGCGCCAGCACCAGCACGATGCTCTCGCCCATCCGCTCGCCGAGGAGATCGAACGCGGCGCGGGTGAGATAGGGGCTGCCCCACTTGCGGCTGCCGGTGTCCTGGTAGAACTGCCAGAATGCGTCCCAATGCTCGGGAAGGATGTCCACGCCCGACAGGCGGCGGATTTCGACCCCCTCCTGCGCGGCGGCGCGTTCCTTGCGGATGGCGCGGCGCTTGCGACTGGCGAGCGAATCCAGGAAATCGTCGAACGAGGCATAGCCGCGGTTGTGCCAGTGGAACTGGATGTCGCGCCGGACCAGCCAGCCCGCCGCCTCGAACAACGCCACCTGCTCCGGTTGGACGAACGTGGCGTGGATCGAGGAGAGGTTGTTGGCGGCGGCAAACTGCTCGGCAAATCGCAGCAGGTGCGGAGCAAGCGCCGGCTCGCGGGTCAGCACGCGCGGTCCGCTCGCCGGGGTGAAGGGCGCGGCGACCTGCAGCTTGGGATAGTAGCTACCGCCGGCCCGCTCCCATGCGTCGGCCCACGAGTGGTCGAACACGTATTCGCCCTGGCTGTGCCCCTTGAGATATGCCGGAAGCGCGCCGACGAGCCTCCCGGCATCCTCGATCACCAGCGGCGCGGGCAGCCACCCGGTGCCCTGGCCCACGCTGCCCGAGTCTTCCAGCGCAGAGAGGAAGGCGTGCCGCATGAACGGGTTGCCGCCACCGGAAAGAGCGTCCCACTGATCGGCGGGCAACTCGCCGACCGATCCGGCCATGCGCGCGACCAGCGCACCGTCACTCATGCGAGGCCGGCTCCTTCGGCTATCGGCGCATCGGCGAAAAGATCGGCCCGGGCGCGCAACTCCGGCGAGCGCACCGTCCAGGTGAGCAACGGAAGCCCTCGGTCTCGCTGCGCCTCGGCGAAAGCGCTCGGCAGATCGCGAACGTCGTAGGCAAGGAAATCGGGCCGGCCGTGCCACAGAGCGGCGTGCCGTCGCCAGTGCCCGGCGGCGCCGCGGGTGTTCTCTTCGGTCACGACGAGGCCGCGAACGGTGTCCGGCGAGTGGATGCGAAACCATTTGGGCACCCGCGGATCAAAGCTCATGATCGCGACGTCGCCGCTGTATCCCTCGATCGCCCGCCGCACCGCAAGGCACAAGGGCGCCGGATTGCGCTCGCGCTTCGATTTGATCTCGACGAGGATCGGCACGTGCCCGGCTACCTGATCAAGCATTGTGTCGAGCGTGTGAATCCGGTCGTTGCTTCCCTTCAGCGCCACGGTCTCGAGCACAGCGGCGTCGCGCGCGCCGATCGCACCGTTCTCCGCAGTCAGCCGCTCCAGCGTCCAGTCGTGGAACACCATCGCACGCCCGTCGCGACTCTTCTGGACATCGCACTCGATGCCCATCCCGCGGGTCATCGCTGCGGCGAACGCAGTGGGCGAATTCTCCGGCACCGCGGCGTCATGCACGCCGCGATGGGCATAGTCCCATTGCCGCAGCCAGCCGGCCCGCCCCGCATCGGGGGCCGGCGCCAACCATCGATCAATCGGCGCGAACGGCGACAATCGCATCGACTTCGACCGCCGCGCCGCGCGGCAGCACGGGCACGCCCACGGCGCTGCGCGCGTGCTTGCCGGCATCGCCGAACACTTCGGCCATCAACTCGCTCGCGCCGTTGGCTATGGTCGGCTGATCGGAGAATTCTCCGGTCGAGCAGATGAAGGCGCCGAGCTTCACCACCCGCTCGACGCGGTCCAGGGAGCCCAGCGCGGCCTTGAGCTGCGCCAGGATCATGAGGCCGCAAGCACGCGCGGCGGCGACGCCTTCTTCGACCGTGACACTCTCGCCCAGGCGGCCCTTGACTATGTTCCCGTCGACGAACGGCAGCTGGCCCGAAACGTGCGCCAGCCCGCTGGCGACGACCACTGGCACGTAGGATGCGATCGGGGCGGCGGCCGCCGGCAGTTGGATGCCGAGTTCGGAAAGGCGGTATTCGATGCTCATGCGGGTTCCTCTGTATGCCCTATCCCTGCGCTGCTTCAGGGCGGGTGTCTTCCTTGGTCAGTTCGTCGAGCAGCCAAGGCAATGCCTCGGCCCAGGTGTCGATGCGCGCATGGGCGTGACCCGCCTCGTGCGCACAGGCGATGCGAGAGGCGAGCATCGGCTCGCCGCACAAGTGCAATCGCCGCAGGTGCGGCACCGTTTCCACCGCCGAGGCGTGATGTTGGGCGAGATCATCGATGAACACCGCTCGGCTCGGCGCGTATTCTTCCATGATCGCCTTGAGCGCCGGACCCTTGGGGCCCTGGTTGGTGAACACGCGGGCATGGATGCCGTGGTTAGCCAGCTGTTCGAACCGCATGTCGCGGTGGCGGTCGGTCAGGTTCGTGAGCACCACGACGTCGGCGTGCTCGGACAGCGCGGTCATGCCCTCGACCGCGCCGGGAATGGGATTCTGCCGGTGCATCTCGGTATCGAAGAAGCCGCGCAGGAAGCTCCAAATCTCGGAGGGTTCGAGCAGCTCGCCGGTTTCCTCCCAGCGCATCGACTGCGAAAAATCGTTGCCGACCATGCGGAATTCGACGCCCTGGCTTTCGGCCAGCCAGTCCCTGAAGGGCGCGACCATGTAGAGCAGCACTTCGTCGCAGTCGGAGATGATCAGCGGCCGGCTCATGCGAGAAGCTCCGTGCGCGCCGCGACCAGTTTCTCCGGCGCCACATTCAGCGCGTCGGCCGCCAGCATGAGGTCGGGCTCGTGCCCCGCGAGATAGTCGAGCACCGCGGCCAGCGTGCCCCGGTCGGTCAACTGCTCGCGCAGGATCTCTGGCGTAAGGCCGGTCAGCGCGAGCAGGCGATCGGCGCGGTCCTGATCGGCCAGGACCCAGCCGAGCGCCGAAAGCGCCAGCGTGTCCGCGTCGCCCGAGTGATGGGGGGTGTCGGTGGTGATTGTCAGCTTCCTCGTTGAGCCCTAAGCGCGCGAGCCAGATGGGGAGAGCCGCCGCAGTGGCAAAGCGAATTCTCGTTGTCGAGGACAACGATCTCAACCGCAAGCTGTTCTGCGACGTCCTGCGCGCAAGCGGGTTCGAGGTCGAGCCGGTCGCCGACGGCGAGCTGGTGCTCAACGCCGCGCGCGCCTTCGCGCCGGATCTCGTGATCATGGACATCCAGCTACCCAACGTCTCGGGCGTCGACCTCATCACCGCGATGCGCCGCGACGGCATCCTGGCCGACACCCCGGTGCTCGCGGTCACCGCCTACGCCGGCAAGGGCGACGAGGAGCGCATCCGCGATGCGGGGGCGACGGGGTACCTTTCGAAGCCGGTGTCGATCGGCCCCTTCATGGCCGCGGTGCGGGGGTTGGTCGAGGGTTAGTTGTCGGCCGAATGTTATTGTCTGCTATCGACTCCATTGCGGACATTCGGCGTGGGCGTAGTGTGCCGCAATGATCACTCTCGGCGGCTACTCCTACGAAGTCCATAAGTTCTGCGTGGCTTGTGGGCACGTGTTGAACGGGGCGCCCATCTTAGCGATCGCGCACGATGAGGATGGCGATCTGCACATCACCTGCGGGAACGATGCCCACTCAGGCAGCGATTGGCACGCTGTAGGACTTAGCCATTTCTCTGATAGACTCCATGGCGCAGACGCGGTCCCGTTGCTTCCTCCCGGACAGGTTGCCATCCGCGAATCAGAGCAGAGCGTATGGCAACTGGAAGTGTGCTGACGCTATCGGGCTAAGTCCCCTTTCCACCCAAAGGCGGACTTTAGTCCGCAAGGAGTGTACGCGCCTAGCGAAGCGTCATTTCGGCGATGAACGACACCAGCGTTGCAATCAGGCCGACCACAAACATGCGATACGCGTAACCCAGGAAGCGGTACTTCTTGCGCTGGAGCACCTGCCCGTTCTGGTAGATGTCGTGCAGCATCGTGCGGAACACCGTCTCGTCGTTCTTGAGCTGCTCGAGGATGTCCGCCGTCCATTCCGCTTCGTCGCGCGCGCTGAAGTGGCCGAAGAACAGCTTGTTGGCGCCGACCGCGCCCTTGCTGCGCGAGACCGAGGGCAGCACCGCCACCACCGCAAACAGCGAACTCAGGAACGCGAAGCCGGCGAGGATCGCCAGGCTAACGGGGAGATGCCCGGCAAAGGCCCGGCTCACCGAAATGGAGAACACCAGGAAGCTCGCGCCCATCAGGATCGAGGCCTTTTGGTCGGCCATTTGCGATAGCTGAAGCGTGATCTGCTGGGTCGTGCGCACGAGATGGATCGCGTGCGACGAATACTGGCTCATCAGTGGCGCGTTGCCGTCGGTCGCAGGTTCCATGACGCGTTACTCCCCCGCATGGGGGCTTGCCAGTGCCCTCGCGGCTTGACAAGCGCGCGGCCAAGCCGCTTTTCCGCCGCATTGCCATGGCAGCGCCGCGAGCGAGCCTAACCACAGGACAGATACCCCCATGGACCGAGCCGAAGTCGACGCCCGCATCCGCGCCCTCGCCGAACCGTTCAATAAAAAGGGCATCGAGATCGACGAGGACACCTCGTTCGCCGGGGACCTCGAATTCGACAGCCTGACCGTGATGGATTTCGTCGCCTCGATCGAGGATGAGTTCGACATCATCATCTCGATGAACCAACAGGCCGAGATCGAGACCTGGGGCAACCTCATCGACGCCGTTCACGAGTCGATCTCCAAGTGAGCGAGGGCATCGACGAGCCCGACCGCCCCGAGGCGCGCGAAGGCCACGGCAAGGACCTGTTCTCGAAGTTCGACGACCTCATCGCCATGCGCGAGGGCTTGCTCGCGACCGGCCAGGAAGATCCCTTCAACCTGGTGATGGAGCGCGTGCTCAGCCCCACCCGCGCGGTGTGCAACGGACGCGACACGATCCTGCTCGGCACCTACAACTACATGGGCATGACCTTCGACCCCGACGTGATCGAGGCGGGCAAGCAGGCGCTCGACGACTACGGCAGCGGCACCACCGGCAGCCGCGTGCTCAATGGCACCTACCAGGGCCACAAGGCGGTCGAGGAAGCGCTCAAAGAGTTCTACGCCATGGATCACGCCATGGTGTTTTCCACCGGTTACCAAGCCAATCTCGGCATCATCAGCACGATCGCCGGCAAAGGCGACTACATCGTGCTCGACGTCGACAGCCACGCCTCGATTTGGGACGGCTGCGCGCTTGGCAACGCCGAGGTGGTGCCGTTCAAGCACAACGACATCGAAGCGATGGACAAGCGGCTCGGCCGCATCCCGGAAGGTGCCGGCAAGCTGGTAATTCTCGAAGGCGTCTACTCGATGCTCGGCGACATCGCGCCGCTCAACGAAATGGTCGCGGTGGCCAAGAAGCACGGCGCGATGGTGCTGGTCGACGAGGCGCACTCGATGGGCTTCATCGGCGAGAACGGCCGCGGCGTGTGCGAGGCCGCCGGTGTGATCGACGACTGCGACTTCATCATCGGCACGTTCTCGAAAAGCGTCGGCACGGTCGGCGGCTTCTGCGTTTCCAATCACCCCAAGTTCGAGATCATGCGGCTGGTCTGCCGGCCTTACGTGTTCACCGCCAGCCTTCCGCCGAGCGTGGTGGCGACCGCCGCGACCTCGATCCGCAAGCTGATGCACGGCTCCAACAAGCGCGCGCACTTGTGGGAAAATTCCAAGCGGCTCCACGCGGGGCTCAAAGCCCTCGGCTTCCAGCTCGGCACCGAGACCCCGCAGAGCGCGATCGTCGCAGTGATCATGCCCGACCTGGAGCGCGGCGCGGCGATGTGGGAGGCGCTCCTCAAGGAAGGCCTCTACGTCAACCTCGCGCGCCCGCCGGCCACCCCTGCCAACATGACGCTGCTACGCTGCTCGCTGTGCGCCGAGCACACCGCCGAGGAAGTCGAGACGATTCTGGGCATGTTCGAACGCGCCGGCAAGGCGGTGGGAATAATCTAGCCCCGCGATGTTGTTCAGCCCGAGTGCCGTGCCACCCACTTGAGGTAGGCGGCGAGCCACTTGCCGAGGAAGGGTGCGAGCTTCTCGCCCGCGGTGCCATCTTCGTTGAGCGAGCCGTCGGTGTAGTGGATGAACGCCTCAGGCTGACCGAGCGTGGGCATGTCGAGATAGGCCAGCACGTTACGCAAGTGCTGCTGCGCCATCGCGGTCCCCGCCGCGCCGACCGAGACGCCCAGCACGCCCGCCGGCTTGCCCGCCCAAGCGCTGTCCCCATAGGGGCGGCTGGCGTGGTCGAGCGCGTTCTTGAGCACGCCGGGGATGGAGCGGTTGTATTCCGGCGTCACGAAGATGACCCCGTCCGCCGACCGGACTTGCTCTTTCAGCCGCGTCGCGGCGGCGGGCGGGTTCTTGTCGTCGTCCTGGTTGTAGAGCGGCAGGTCGCCGATGTCGACAAAGTCGAAGGCGTGTCCGTCGGCCTGCGGCAAGCGGGTCATCGCCTCGGCGACGCGGCGGTTGATGGATTCGGCGCGCAGGCTTCCGACGGCGATGGCGATACGGCTCATGGCGGGCAATCTCCTCCCTCGCTCAATAGCACGCGGCGGCGTGCGTTCCAGCGCCGCCGTTCGGCCTTCAGCCGACCGGGCGGCGGACCGGCTTCACCGGTATCCGCAAGTAGCTGACCCCGTTGTCTTCGGCGGGCGGCATCCGCCCGGCGCGGATGTTGACCTGCACCGAGGGCAGCAGCAGGCGGGGGACGGCGAGGCCCGTGTCGCGTGCCTCGCGCATGGCGACGAACTCGTCCTCGCTTACCCCGTCATGGACATGGACCGAGCGGGCGCGTTGCTCGCCGACCGTGGTCTCCCATGCATAGTCGTCGCGACCCGGAGCCCTGTAGTCGTGGCACAGGAACAGCCGCGTCTCCGATGGCAGCGCGAGGAGCTTGCGAATGGAGCGATAGAGCTCGCGCGCATCGCCGCCGGGAAAGTCCGTCCGGGCGGTTCCGTAGTCGGGCATGAACATCGTGTCGCCGACGAAGACTGCATCGCCGATCTTGTAGGCGACGTCCGCCGGGGTGTGGCCGGGGACGTGAAGCACCTCGACCTCGAGGTTTCCGATCTCAAATCGTTCGCCGTCCTTGAACAAACGATCGAAATCCGAGCCGTCGGTCTTGAGATCGTCGGCATGAAACAGCGGTCGGAAGATCTTCTGCACGTCGCGGATGTGCTCGCCGATGCCGATCGCCGCGCCGGTCTCGGCCTTGATGAACGGCGCGGCGCTGAGGTGATCTGCATGGGCGTGGGTTTCGAGCACCCAGCCGACGGTGAGCCCTTCCTCCCGGGCGGCGGCCAGGATGGCTTGTGCCGAGCGGACATCGGCCTCCCCGCTCGGAAGGTCGAAATCGAGGACAGGGTCGATCACGGCCGCGCGGTGCGTCGCGGAATCCCACACGAGGTAGCTCACCGTATTGGTGGGCTCGTCGAAGAAAGCGCGGATGGCGGGTAAGTTCATGATTTCCTCCGGTGCGCTTGACATATATAAGCAGATGCTTATTTAGCAAGTCCTAATGGACAAGCCGATGCACCCGCCCCTCGACCTGCCGACTTTCGAACGCCACGCGGCGGCGGTGGCCGATCTCTTGCGCGCGCTCGGCAACGGGCGGCGGCTCATGATCATGTGCAAGCTCGCCGAGCATGGCGAGATGACCGTCGGCGACCTCGCCCACGAAGTCGGCCTGTCCCAGTCCGCCCTTTCCCAGCATCTGGCGAAGCTGCGCGAAGAGAGCCTGGTCGCGTTCCGGCGCGAGGCGCAATCCGCATATTACCGCATTGCCGACGCCCGCTGCGAGGCGCTGCTGGCAACCCTGTACCAGCTTTACTGCCAAGACGAGGACTGATCGCATGACTTGCCGGACCATCTCCCCAGCCGAAGCTCGCGAACTCGTGAGCAAGGGCGCCAAGCTGATCGACATCCGCGGCGCCGACGAATTCGCGCGCGCTCGCCTGCCTGGCGCCGAGAATCGCCCGCTCGACGCGCTGGGGCCGGTGGCCCACGACGGGCCCGTGGTGTTTCACTGCCGCTCGGGCATGCGCACCGCGGCCCATGCCGACAGGCTGGCGGGGGTCTGCGGCGGCGAGAGCTACATCGTTGAGGGCGGCCTCGAAGGCTGGCGCAAGGCGGGGCTACCGGTCGAGGAGACCAGGGGCGCCCCGCTGGAGATCATGCGCCAGGTGCAGATCGCCGCTGGCACGCTCGTGCTGCTCGGCGTGATCCTCGGATTTGCCGTCGCACCTGCCTGGTTCGCCCTTTCCGGTTTCGTGGGAGCAGGGCTCGCTTTCGCCGGTGTGACCGGGTGGTGCGGGATGGCAACGCTACTCGGCATGATGCCGTGGAACCGTCGCGCCGCGGCCTGACCGGATGGACCCCGCCACCATCGCGCTGGCGCTGCTCAGCGGGGCGCTGATCGGCTTCGTCCTCGGTTTGGTGGGCGGCGGCGGATCGATCCTGGCGGTGCCTTTGCTGGTCTATGTGGTCGGGATGCAGAGCCCGCACGCCGCGATCGGCACCGCGGCAGTCGCGGTCGCGCTCAACGCGGCGGCGGGCCTCGCCGGCCATGCCCGGTCGCACAACGTCAAGTGGCCCTGCGCGCTGGTGTTCGGCGGAGCCGGCGTGCTCGGCGCGGCGCTCGGGGCCGAGATCGGCAAGGCAATCGACGGGGCGGCGTTGCTCGCGGCCTTCGGCGGCCTGATGATCGTGGTCGGAGCGCTGATGCTGCGCGGCCGCAAGGGAGGCTCGGACCCCGCCGTCCGGCTGACCGCCGCGACCGCCCGCCACCTCATGCCGAGGCTGGCGGGGTACGGCCTGGCGGTGGGACTGATGGCCGGCTTCTTCGGGATCGGCGGCGGATTCCTGATCGTCCCGGGCCTGATCGTCGCGACCGCGATGCCGATCGGCGTGGCGGTCGGGACTTCGCTGGTGGTCGTCACTGCGCTGGGCGCAACGACCGCCGGATCCTACGCATTGTCGGGGTACGTCGACTGGACGCTGGTCGGCTGGCTGGTCGCCGGCGGGGTCGCCGGGTCGGTCGCGGGGCGGGTGGCGGGCAAGCGGCTGGCGGGCCGCAAGAACCTGCTCGAGCGGGGGTTCGCCGCGACGGTGATCGCGGTCGGCGGGGTCGTCGTGTGGAGCGCGCTCTAGAGCGGGCGGGTCACTTCGGTGGCGGCTGAGCACTTGTCGGCCGCCTTGTCGTCGCCGCCGCCGAGCATGGTCACGGCGATGAAACCGCCGATCACCAGCACCACGAAGCCCGCGGTCACCATCCCGAGATACTTGTCGATGAAGCGCTTGATCGGTGCCCCGAAGAAGCGGAACAATACGCCGACGATCATGAAGCTGATCGCCCGGCTCACGATCGAGCCCAAAACGAACAGCGCGAGGCTCATCCCCATGAACCCGGCGGTGATCGTGAGCAGCTTGAACGGGATCGGCGTCGCGCCCTTGGCGACGAATAGCCAGAAGCCGTACTCGTTGAGATAGCAGACCGCCGCCGGAAAGCTTTCGGTCAGCCCGAGCCAGGCGAGCAGCTGGGTGCCGACGGTATCGTAAAGCCCCCAGCCGATCGCGTAGCCGAGCAGCCCGCCGAGCACCGAGGCGAAAGTGGCGACGGCGGCAAAGCGGATCGCCTTCCTCGGTTCGGCGAGGCACATCAGTCCGAGCAGCGGGTGCGGCGGGATCGGGAAGAAGCTCGCTTCGACGAACGAGAACATCGCCAGCCACCACACCGCGTGGCGGTGCGCCGCCTTCTCCATCGTCCATTCGTACAGCTTGCGCAGCATCGGCGTCCCTTCCCGGCGTCGCGCGCCTCTAGGCGAGAGCGGGCGGGCGCACAATCGCCGCTGCCCACCGGCAAACCGGCGCGGACTGACCTATGTGCTATCGCGCCGGCGGCGAGGCGCGCATGCCGACTGCAGCGCGCCAGACATCGAGCGTTCTGTCCCTGGCGCGCCAACCGGAACCAACTGGACGGGCGAGCTTTTTGGTGGCCAGATGGAAACTCGTACCCTGATCGCTTACGCGCTGATCGCGCTGCTCGCCCTCGCCCTCGCCTGGGGGGCCGCGCACGTCGTGCGCCGCCAGCGCCGGGACCGCGCGATGCGGCGCGGCTCGCGGCGTTACCGCTGACCGCCGGCCCGAACTTCCGTGCGCTTACCTAGGTAAGTGCGGGCGCCGCGCCGTCGCGGCATGGATGCTGCCGGACGGGTCAAGCGAAAGGCCCAAAGGGTGCAAAATCAACACGAAGACCGAATCGAGCTGGCCATCGAGCGCTACTGGCTCGAGGGCATGGAGCTCGGCAACGCCCGGCAACGGGCGATCATCGAGCACTCGCGGCAGGAAGCGCTGCTGCAGGGGCGCTTGCGCGAAGCGGCGCGTGAGCCCGACCACCACGGATAGGAGACCGCTCCCGAAGACAATTATCCTATTTGGTTATTTCTACTTGACATCGTGACGCTGTTTGGTTAGACAACGGGAACATCGCGATGGTGTGATTCGAACGGGCGGCCCCTTGGTGGGAGCCGCCCTTTTTCGTGTCCGCCCTCGCCGGGACGGGAGCGGAAACGATGCCAGACACAATCAATGGAACGAGCGGCGGCCAAGGCAAGAGCGAGCCGGCGTGGGTGCCGCGCTTCCTCGACGCGCTGCGCGCGGGGCGCGGCATGCGCGAGGCCTGCCGCGCTGCGGGGGTATGCAGCTCGACGCCCTATCACCGCCGCCGCACCGACGACGCTTTCCGCGCCGCGTGGAGCGCGATCCAGCCGGTCGACGGCCGCACGCAGCGCCGCGGCGGCCCGCCCGCGCCGCGCGGCTCGGCACAGATCGAGCGGTTCCTCGAAGAGCTGGCGATCACCTCCAACGTCGCCGCGGCAGCGGCGGTGGCCGGCCTGCCGACGAGCAAGATCTACGCGCTGCGCCGGAGCGACCCCGAGTTCGCCCGCCGCTGGTACGCCGCGCTCGCCGAAGGGTACGACAACCTCGAGATGGAGCTGCTGGCGCACTTGCGCGGCGGCAGCGAGGGCGAGGCGGCGGGCCCCGATAAGCGCAAGTTCGACACCGCCGCCGCGCTGCGCTGCCTCACCGCGCACCGCAAGAGCGTGGCGCGCGAGCGCGGCCGGCGCACACTGGCCGAGGAAGCCGCCACGATCGCCAGCATCAACGCCAAGATCGATGCCCTGCGCGCGCAGGCCAAGGAAGGCGAGGCCGCGATCCGCGCCGCGCGCAAGGCGATCGGCAGGGCCACCACCAAGGGCGCAGGCGGCGATGGCGAGGCGTAGGCCCGCCCCGACGCGCGGCGCCTGGCTACGCCGCCCGGGGCCCGAGGCGGACGCCGAGCGCGAAGTACTCGCTCGGCAACTCGCCCCGCACGAGCTTGCCGCGCTCGGCAGCTATTACTGGGAAGGCTGGGCGCGCGACGCGCAGCTCCCGCCGGCGGAGGCCTGGCGCACCTGGTTGATCTGCGCCGGGCGCGGCTTCGGCAAGACCCGCGCCGGGGCCGAATGGGTGCGCGATGTGGCGCGCCACGATGGCAATGCGCGGATCGCGCTGGTCGGCGCGAGCTTGACCGAAGTGCGCAACGTGATGGTCGAAGGCGACAGCGGCGTGCTCGCCGCCGCGCCCGGCGCGCTCGCCCCGGTGTTCGAGCCGAGCCTGCGCAGGCTGACATGGGAGAACGGCGCGATCGCCTGGCTCTATTCGGCGGGCGAGCCCGAGACGCTGCGCGGGCCGCAGCACAGCCACGCGTGGTGCGACGAGATCGCCAAGTGGGAGAACGCCAACGAGCGCGCGACCGCCGCGTGGAACAACCTGCAGCTGACGATGCGGCTGGGCGAAACCCCGCGCGTGCTCGCCACCACCACGCCGCGGCTCGCGCCGCTGATGCACCGGCTGATGGATGACGCCAGGCGCGGCAAGGTGGTGATCGCGCGCGGCGGCACCGCCGACAACCGCAGCGTTCTGCCGGCCGACTACCTCGCCTCGATGATCGAGCAGTTCGCGGCCAGCGGCTTCGGCCGGCAGGAGCTCGACGGCGAGATGATGACCGAGGCCGACGGCGCGCTGTGGAGCCGCGCGCTGCTCGAGCGATGCCGCGAAGGGGTGCCCGAAGCCTTGCGCGTGCGCACCGTGGTAGCGGTCGATCCGCCGGCCGGCGACAAGGGCGACGCGTGCGGGATCGTGGTCGCCGCCCTGCTGGCGGATGAGACCGCGGTGGTGCTCGCCGATGCGTCGATCGAACGGGCCAGCCCCGAGCGCTGGGCGCGGGCGGTGGCCGGCGCCGCGCGGGTGTGGGGCGCCGACCGGGTGGTCGCCGAGGCCAACCAGGGCGGCAAGATGGTCGAAAGCGTGCTGCGCGCGGCGGACGAAGTCCTGCCAATCAAGCTGGTCCACGCCTCCAAGGGCAAAGTCGCCCGCGCCGAACCGGTCGCCGCGCTCTACGAAGGCGGCAAAGTCCGCCACGCGGGGATGTTCGCCAAGCTGGAGGACCAGATGTGCGGGCTGATGGCAGCGGGGCGCAACGAGGGGCCGGGGCGGAGTCCGGACCGGGCCGATGCGCTTGTGTGGGCGCTGACGGAGCTCATGCTGGGGCGCAAGGCGGTGCCCAAGGTGCGGGTGTTGTGACTGGAGAGGCGGCGGCTGCATCCATTGTAAGCCGAGTTGGCCAATGTCCGAGTTTGGGTGGAAAACGGACGTCACAACGAACGCCGAGTTCCAAGCTGGTTTCTAGATCCGAACGAAAGCTTGACAGACGCCACTCGAAAGCTTGTCGTGGCTCCATTTGTGAAGGGAGCGCAACATGCACAGATTCAAGACTTTCTTTTACGCCAGCCTCGTGGCTGGTGCGTCCTCACTCGCCCTATCTGCGAACCCTGCGCAAGCGGACGAGTGCATACTGGAACTCGGCAACACCGATACCAATGGCGATGGGGTGATCAATACCGCGGATACCCATGGGGGAGCGAACGGACCCGCATCCGGCAGTCTCGCTTGCGGCAATGACGGGGCGGATGCGGACGCGCTCGGTCCTCAAGCGACGGGCCAATACTCGACCGCGATCGGCGCGGATACTGTCGCAAGCAACACGCGATCATTGGCGCTGGGTTCCAACGCGGTAACTACAGGCGCGGCTGGAACCGCCATTGGTGAGTACGCCGAGGCGCGAGGAAGCGACTCCATCGCCCTCGGCTCCTACTCAGAGGCGACCTATCTCGGAACGGCGGTTGGTAAATTCGCTACCGCTGGCGGGCAAGAGTCGACCGCACTGGGCTACGGGACCTCGTCCCTTGGCCTTCGAAGTTTTGCCGCCGGCAATGAAGCGACGGCCAGCGGGATCGAATCTGTCGCCATCGGTAGAGCAGCCCGGGCGTCACACTACGGAACAGCCGTAGGCCCTGCGAGCGTCGCCTCTGGCGCACAAAGCGTCGCACTGGGCAGGTTCGCAAGCGCGAGCGGTAACGACTCGGTCGCGATCGGCTCGTCGGCTTCAGCCACCTATCAGGCGTCCGCGATGGGTATTAATGCCCAAGCCGCGGGTCAGCAATCCGTCGCGATCGGAACTGGCGCTGTAGCCAATCAAACGGCTTCGGTGGCCTTAGGAAACGCTGCGCGAAGCGCAGGCGCAAGTGGCACCGCTGTCGGCGATCGGGCTACGGTAGGTGGGAATCTAGGTACGGCCCTTGGAACTCTGTCTTACGCGATAGATTCCGCGACAGCTGTCGGCTCTCAATCGTCGGCTCTCGGTGTGGGATCGACGACACTTGGCGCACAATCCAGAGCAACTCATGACCGCGCGATAGCCATCGGGTTCCAGGCGAGCACTCTGGGCCAGAACGGCACGGCTATCGGGTACTTGGCATCCTCCAATGGTCAGGGCGTGGCGATCGGCACTAGCTCATCATCACAGTCGGGGGGCATCGCAATGGGTTCCAATTCCGTCAGTTCGGGCGAATCCGCAGTGGCACTTGGAAGCGGCAGCGCCGCGACAGGTGCAAATTCTGTCTCCGTGGGGCCGTCGGCCGAGGCACTCGGAGCGCGAAGCATCGCCATGGGGATCGCGGCAAAAGCATCCGGGGACCAGAGCATTACCATTGGAAACAGCTCATCGACACAGTCGCAGGCCATCGCGATCGGGAACAGCGCCGTCGCGGCCTCGGCAAACGGAATCACGGTAGGTTATTTGTCCGTCAGCTCAGGCAATCAGGCAACGACTATCGGGTACCAAAGCGCTGCTCGAAACAACGGCACCGCATTGGGCGCCCAAGCAGTGGGCTACGATAGCGGAACCGGCATCGGTTCTGGAGCCGTCGCCGTCGGAGGCAACTCTACTGCCCTCGGCGCAGGGGCAGAAGCTCGTTTGGCAGGGTCCACTGCTATTGGCGCCGGCGCCGTGACCACTAAGGCTAATCAGGTCACGCTCGGGGCTGCAGGCAGCTCCGTTCGCATCGGTGACATCGCGGCATCGACTGCTGCGCAGGAGGGCGCTGTGCAAGTCGTCACGGTCGATGAAAAGGGGACGCTGGGCCGCCAAGCTGCCGCCTCAGCGCAGTCTGTAGCTGCCGTGCGCTCGCAAGTGGAGCTGATCGCCGCCGTCAGCGATAGTCAGTTCTCGGCGCTGCAGGGAAACGTCAACACGCTGTTCGACCTGCGCCAGCATGACCGAAAGGACTTCAAGCAAGGTATCGCGGCGGTAGCAGCCATGGCTCAACCGCACTTTCCTTCGGAGCCCGGCAAGACCAGCTATGCTTCCAACGTCGCGGTGTTTCGCGGCGAGGTTGGTGTTTCGGCCGGGGTAGCTCATCGCTTCGATGGCGACTTTGCCTTTACCGCTGGAGCCACCTTCGCGGGTGGAAAGAACACCGCCGTACGGGCGGGCATCGCCGGGGAGTTCTAAATGCACCGGGGGCGGGTGATCCGCCCGCCCCTGCCGCCGGATGTCCGCAAATAGGTCGAAAGCAGACATTGCCACATAAGGCCTGGCGCCCTCGCCGCCCTTACAATCCCGACGCCGGCGCCCCATGTTCCTGTTACTGCCCCGAACGGGCGGCTGAGAGACAACGATCGTGCTCCCAACCCGGCGGAGAGACGTTGTGACCCTGAACCAGCTATACCACGACCACGGCGTCGCGCAGACGCGGGCCCAGCATGCGAGCACCGCGGTGCTGCGGGCGGAACACGCCGCCGAGGCCCGGCGGGTCGATCACCGCATACGCACCAATGGCGCCGGCATGGCTTCCGTCGTTGCCCCGTCCGCGGATAAATTCGAAATCTACCGCGCCGAGGAGGTGCAGGTTACTTCGACTCAGTTCGTCGGAGGTGACTGGCGCTGGCGTCTTACCGACGTGGACAATCGGACGTTGGTCGAGGGCGGCGGTTATCGCTCCGAGCGGGCGTGCCGGGTCGCGGTTTCGCTTCTGCGGGACCGCGCCAGGTTGGCAAGTTAGCGCGCGGCTGCCGCGAGTCGGCCCAGAACAAGGATCGTCATGATCTATTTCCGGTTCCACGAGGCTGGTGGCCAGGCCGTCGTTATTACCAATGACAGATCGGGTTCGAACCTGCCCAAGTCGTCGTTCGCCTGGAAGGCCGATGGCCAAACGGATGTGAGCAAAGGCGGGCGCGGGCGGTTCGGCGAGACGTCCGATGAGATTATCGCGACAATCGAGCGAGACGGGTTCTTTATCGGCTCGCGCCCATTGGTGTGGCGCGCCGCCGGCGGCGCCAACCGCCAGGCCGACGAGCTATAGGATCGTCGCCCAGTTGGCGCCCTCGCGCTCGGGGCCGGTGCTTCACTTGCGCGCCAGATTATACTCCACCGCAGCGCGCACCAGCGTTTTGAACGCCTCGGGGTCGAGCGCATCGCCTTCGCGTAGATCGAGCGCGGCGCGGGTCTTGCCGTTGCCGGGGTCGAGCAGGCCCGCGGGATCGTCGATCTTCGCGCCGTGGGCGAAGGTCAGCTTGACTTTGTCCTTGTAGGTTTCGCCGGTGCAGATCAGCCCGCCGTGCTCCCACGCGGGCACGCCATCCGGGTTCGTCGGCTTGCGCCATTTAACCGTTTCGGTCGCTTCCGGGTCAGCCTCGGCGATGAGGGTGCGAACGCGCGCCAAAGTCTGAGCGCGCCAGTCGGATGGGTCGGTCATCGGCCCTCAATAGCTTAATTCGAAAGGAAATCGAATGTCGTTCCTCGACAGCCTCGCGGCTGCCTTCAAAGGCGGCGGCGGGGGCAATCGCGTGCCGCTGGCGCGTGGGTTCGTCTCGCCGTGGGCCACGGCCTATGACAGCGGGCCGCCGCCGTTCGAATACGCCCGCAGCGTGCGCGCCGCGTTCCTCGACAACCCGGTGGCGCAGCGCAGTGTGCGGCTGGTGGCCGAAGGGGTCGGCTCGGCGCCGCTCTCGCCGACCGACGAGGCGCTCGCCGCTTTGGTGAGCGCGACTTCGGCCGGCCAGGCGCTGCTCGAGACCCTCGCCAGCCAGTTGCTGCTGCACGGCAACGGGTTCGTCCAGATGCTCAAGGACGCCGCCGGCCGCCCGGTCGAGCTGTTTGCCCTCAGGCCCGAGCGGGTCTCGATGGTGCCGGGGCCGGACGGCTGGCCGCAGGCCTACGCCTACAAGCTCGCCGAACGCACGCTGACGATTCCCCTGGAGGACGAGGACGGCTGGCCCAACCTCATCCACTTGCGCGGCTTCCACCCGGCGGACGATCACTACGGCGCGGGGTGCCTCGCGGCGGCCGAGCAGGCCGTGGCGATCCACAACGCGGCCTCGCAATGGAACCGCGCGTTGCTCGAGAACGCCGCTAGGCCGAGCGGCGCGCTGGTGTTCGAGCCGGGCGACGGCGGGGTGCTCAGCCCCGACCAGTTCGACCGCCTCAAGGCCGAGCTCGCCGGGGCCTACTCCGGCGCGGGCAACGCCGGGCGGCCGATGCTGCTCGAGGGCGGGCTCAAGTGGCAGGCGATGGCGCTGACCCCGGCCGACATGGACTTCGCCGCATTGAAGGCCGCCGCCGCGCGCGACATCGCGCTCGCTTTCGGGGTCCCGCCGATGCTGCTCGGGCTGCCGGGGGACAATACCTACGCCAATTATCGCGAGGCCAACCGCGCGCTGTGGCGGCTGACCTTGCTGCCGCTGGCGGGGAAAATCCTCGCCGGACTGCAGGAGGGGCTCGCGCCGTGGTTCCCACGGGCGACGCTGGCGGTCGACCTCAACCGGGTGCCCGCGCTGGCCGAGGACCGCGAGCGGCTGTGGGCGCAAGTCTCGGCCGCCGGGTTCCTGTCGGATGCCGAGAAGCGGCGGATGCTCAACATCGGAGAATCGACATGACCCGAGAGGACATGCTCGCGCGGCTGATCGCGCAAGCCGCCACGGCAGGCGGCGAGCTGGTCACGCTGCGCGCGATCGTCGAGGAAGCCAGCGAGGTCGGCGCCACCCGCGTGCTTGGCCGGCTGGGCCTCAGCGATGCGAGCGCGCAGGACGATATCGACGAACTGCGCGAGCTGCTCGCCGCGTGGCGCGCCGCGAAAGCCGCTACCTGGAAGGCGGTGGTCGAGTGGCTGGTGCGCGGCCTGCTGGCGCTGCTGCTGATCGGCATCGCGGTGCGGCTGGGCGTGCCGGAGCTGCTTAAGTGAAGTTCGCGGGATACGCCGCGTTGTTCGACGTCGCCGACGCCGCGCAGGATACCATCCGCCCCGGCGCGTTTGCGCGGACGCTCGCCGAGCGGCGCGACCCGTTGCCGCTCTATTGGCAGCACCGCCCCGAGCAGCGCATCGGCTGGGTGGAACAGGCGCAAGAGGATGCACGCGGCCTGCGCGTGATCGCCTCGCTCGACAACCCGGATAGCCGCTCGGCCACGATGTTGCGAACCCATTCGGTTAGCGGCCTCAGCTTCGGTTACCGCACTCGCGCGGCCTGCCAGTCGCCGCAAGGCCGCGTGCTCGAAGACGTCGACCTCCTCGAAGTCAGCCTCGTCACCCACCCGCTCCAGCACGGCGCGCGGGTTCATTTCATTGCCCCCGAAGAAAGGTAAGTACCCATGGATATCGTCGTTACCGACCAACTCGACCAGAGCTTCGACATCGCATCCCGCCAGGATGCGGCCGACATCGAGATCAAGGCCCTGCGCACCGATGTCGACGAGGTAAAATCGCGCCTCGACCGCGTCGGCCGCGCCGCCCAGCGCCCGGCCCTTGCCAGCGAGGCCAGCCCCGAGGTGAAAGGCTTCGTCGACGGTTACCTCCGCACCGGCCGCACCACCGAGCTGAAGTCGCTGACCCAGGGCGTGCTCGCCGACGGCGGCTACGCGGTCCCGCGCGAAATCGATGCGATGATCGCCCGCGCGCTGACCGACATCTCGCCGATCCGGGCCATCGCCCAGGTCGTCCAGACCGGCACCAGCGGCTATCGCAAGCTGGTCTCGACCGGCGGCACGGCATCAGGGTGGGTCAGCGAGACCGCGGTCCGGCCCGAAACCGACACGCCCCAGTTCGCCGAGATCGCCCCGCCGACCGGCGAGCTCTACGCCAACCCGGCCGCCTCGCAGGCGATGCTCGACGACGCCGCCTTCGACCTCGAAGCGTGGCTGGCAAGCGAGATCGCCGCCGAATTCGCCCGCGCCGAAGGCGCCGCCTTCGTGAGCGGCAACGGGGTCAACCAGCCCAAGGGGTTCCTGTCGGCGCCGGTATCAGAAGATTTCGACGGCGACCGGCCGTTCGGCACGCTGCAGTACATCGGCAGCGGCGCCGCCACCGATCTCGGCACCCGGCCCGAAACGCGGCTGATCGACCTCGTGCACACGCTCAAGGCCGGCCACCGCCAAGGCGCGAGTTGGGTGATGAATTCGGCCACGCTCGCCGAAGTGCGCAAGCTCAAGACCGCCGACGGCGCGTTCCTGTGGCAGCCCGGCCTGGTCGAAAGCCAGCCCGACCGGCTGCTCGGCTACCCGGTGGTCGAGGCCGAGGACATGCCCGACATCGCCGCGAACGCCTTCCCGATCGCCTTCGGCAACTTCAAGAACGGCTACCTTATCGCGGAACGCTCGGCGACGAGCATCCTGCGCGATCCGTTCACCCACAAGCCGTTCGTGCACTTCTACGCGACGAAGCGCGTCGGCGGCCAGGTGCTCGACAGCGCGGCGATCAAGCTGCTCAAGATCGAAGCGTAATTTGTTGCGCCCTCAGACGCCGGGCGCGGGGCGTCCGCACCGCTAGGCTTTCGGCCTAACCGGCCAACGCGCGTTCGCGCTTGCGGCCCCCGGTTCGGGCGCCCGGACCAACCCGTCTGATGGCCCTCACGCCCGCGCCGATCTTTGCCCCTGGATCGGCGCGGGCACCCTTTCCTGAATCCAGATCGGAGAAGCCGCATGCAGCGGACTATCGTCGCGCCGGCACCGCTGCCGGCTGCGGCTCTCGATGAATTGAAGCAGTGGTTGGCGATCCGCTCGACCGGAGACGACGCGGCGCTCACCGCCCAGCTGCGGGTCGCGCTGGAAATGTGCGAGGCCTTCACCGGGGCCATGCCGCTCGCCGCCCTGTGCGAGGAAGTGCTGCCCGCGGCCTCCGAGTGGCAGGCGCTCGCCACCCGCCCCGTGGTGGCGATCGCCGGGGTCGAGGCCATCCCGACCGAAGGCGCTCGCTACAGCCTCGCGTCCGACGCCTACGAGCTCGACATCGCGGCGGACGGCAGCGGCCTAGTCAGGGTTACCCGCCAGGGCAGCGCCGGCCGCATGGCGGTGCGCTTTTCCGCCGGCCTCGCCCCGGCGTGGGAGCTGCTGCCGGAGGGACTGCGCCACGGCGTGATCCGCCTCGCCGCGCACCACTGGCGCGAGCGGGACAGCGGCACCGACGCCAGTCCGCCCGCCGCCGTCGCAGCGCTGTGGCGCCCGTGGCGGAGGGTACGGCTGTGATCCGGGGTTCAACCAGGCCCGCCACCGCGCGGTTCATCGCCGGCCTCGCCGCCAAGGCGAAGCGCGTCGCCGAGGCCCGGATGCGGGCGCGGCAAGACGACCGGCGCTGGCGCGAGCCCGGCCTGCTCTGGCCCCTGTTCGGAGACCGCTGATGGAAAACGCATTGCGTGCCGCGCTGCTCGAATGGCTGCGCGCGGCGCCCGCCCCGCTCGATCGCCTAACCGCAATCGAGGAGGAGACCCCGCCGCGCGCCACGCCGCCGTGGCTGGCGATCGCCGCCAGCGCCAGCGCCGACTGGAGCACCAAGGACCGCATCGGACGCGAGGTGCGCATCGCGCTCGAACTGCGCGGCCGGGGAGACGACGTGCTCGCCGACGCCGCGCTGGTCGGCGCAATCGACCGACGCGTCGGGGCATTGCCCCGCGCGCAGGACGGGTTCGAGATCGCCTCCATCCTGTTCCTGCGCGCCCGCACCGAGCGCCGCGGCAACGCCGCCCGCGCAACCTTGCTCGAATACCGCTTCCGCTGCCTCGCAACCCCAACGGAGAACCCCGCATGACCGCCCAGACAGGCGCCACCTTCCTGCTCAAGATCGCGGACGGCAGCCAGCCGCCCACCTACCAGACCGTCGCCGGTCTCAGGACGACCCAGATGACCATCAACGGCGACACCGTGGTCGTCACGCACAAGGAATCGGGCGGCTGGCGCGAGCTGCTGTCGGGCGCGGGCACGCGCTCGGTCTCGGTCGCCGCCAGCGGGATCTTCCTCGGCGGCAGCGCCGAGGCTTCGGTCCGCGGCCATGCCCTGAGCGGGACGATCGCCGATTACGAGCTGAGCTTCGAAGGCGGCGAGAAGATGCGCGGCCGGTTCCTGGTCCAGCGGCTCGACTACGCCGGCGATTTCAACGGCGAGCGGACCTACACCCTGCAGCTCGAAAGCTCGGGCGCGGTGGTGCCCGCATGAGCAATCCATTGAGAGGCGAGGCCACGCTTGTCGTTGACGGAGCGGAGCGCACCTTGCGTCCGAGCTTCGCCGCGCTGGTCGCGGCCGAGGAAGAGCTCGGCCCGCTGTTCGCGCTCGTCGAGCGGGCGGGCGAAGGCCGGCTGCGCCTGTCGGAAATGGCCGCGCTGTTCTGGCATTGCCTGGCGGACGGCGACGGACTGACGCGCGACGCCATCGGCGAAGCGGTGACCAGACAGGGTCTAGCCACCTGCGCCAGGCCGCTACGCGCACTGCTCGGCGCGATCCTGCAAGGTCGGGCTAGTGGCTGACAGAAGCCCCTCCGGCCTGCGGGAGGGGAGCGAGACTTGCCGAGCTCACGGCGAGGTTAGTCGCAGCGGGGTGGGCGGCGTGAGTGCACGACAGTCCCACCCCCGGCCCCTCCCGCAAGCGGGAGGGGAGAGCTGCTTCGGCGCTTCGGCACTCGCGCTCTGCGGCCTCGCCGCGCGCGCGCTCGGCTGGCGGCCGGGCGAGTTCTGGCCGGCCACCCCCGCCGAGCTTGCGGCGTGCCTGGCCGATCCTTCCGCCCCGCCCGCCCCGCTCGGGCGAGCGGACCTGACCCGCCTGATGGAGAGCGATCCCGATGGACATGGTTGACGAACTGCTGGTCGAGGTCCGCGCCGGCACGCAAGGGTTCCAGCAGGACATCGCCGCGATGCGGACCGCGTTCGACGGCACGTTGACCGACGGCTTCGCTCGCGCGGGCGACGTCCTCGAGCGCGGCCTGCTTTCCGCCATCCGCAAGGGCAGCCTGGGGTTCGACGATCTCAAGCGCACCGCCCTGTCGGCGCTCGACCAGATCGCCGGGCAGGCGATGCAGATGGGTCTCGACAAGCTATTCGCCGGCGTCATGACGCCGGGCGGCGGGATCGGCGGCTTCCTGCAGGGGGCGCTCGGCGCGGCGTTCGGCCTGCCCGGCCGTGCGACGGGCGGACCGGTGAGCCCGGGGCGCGGCTATCTGGTCGGCGAGCGTGGTCCGGAGCTGTTCGTGCCCACCAGCGCCGGGCGGATCGATGCCGGCGGTGCGGGCAGGGCGCGCGACGTGCGGGTATCGATCAACCTCACCGGCCTGCGCGGTGCCAGCGCGCCGCGCGCGCTCGAGCGGTCGAGCCGCCAGGTAGCGAGCGCGGTGCGGAGGGCGCTGCTCGAATAAATGCGGCCGCGCTTCCCGTCGGCCAGGCGGATTGACCTTCCCGACCCCCCCCAAAGGAGACGAACCAATGCCATTCTGGCTCGCCCGCGAACGACGCGGGCAGGACAGCGACTGGATCCAGCGATTCGATCCGCGGTTCTGGACCGTCAACTTTCCCCGGCCGATGATGGCCTCGGTCGTGACCACCGGACCGGACAGCCTGCGGGTCGATTGCGAGTTTCACCACGCGGGCGAGCTCACCGGCCTCATCTGGGAAAGCGCCGACCGGCTCGACCACCCGCTCGCCGCCTACGCCACCGATCGCGATTACTCGCGCACGACGCTCAGGTTTCGCTGGCGCTCGCAAGGCGTGATCGCGCTCGACGCGGCGCACGGGCCGACGCTGACGATCGAGGGGCGCGACGCGGCGGGCGAGAACCGCACGTGGTTCGTGCGCTTGTGGAACTACGCCGAGGGTACCCCCGAGGACGCCACTGTCGTGCTGCCGTTTTCCGCGCTCGAAAGCGGGTTCGCCCTGCCGGGCGAGCCGGTCCATCCCGCCGACATCGACCGCATGTTCATCAGCCTCGTGCCGCCCGGCTACGCACCGGGCAGCGCCGCCCCTCTCCCGTCGCGCGCGGACGGCTGGGCCGAGCTCAGCGCGATCGATTGCGACGGCGAGCGGGCGATGATCGAGATCGGCGACGTGCTGTTGCCGCCGCACGGCACCGGCATCGCCACTGCCTACGACGACGCCTTCAACCAGACCCCCGCGCGGCTGCTGCGCACCGCCGAAGCGCTCGGCTATCGCGGGCCGCTGATCCACTACGTGGGCATGAGCCACTTCTTCCGGCTCGGCGCGGACGGGCTGGCGCTGGCCGAGGGCACGCTCTGCGAACCGGCGCGAACCTGGCACCGGGCGTTCTTCGCCGAAGCGCTGGCGCTCGGCTTCGAGCCCATCGTCTCGCTCAGTTTCGAACTGCTCGCGCAGCACTGCCCCGACGCATGGCAACAGCGCTCGCACGACGGCACGCCGGCGCGGACGGGATGGGACCCGCCCTCCGCGCTGCTCTCCCCGGCGAGCGCGCCGGCGATGGCTTGGCTGCGCGCGGTGGCGGCCAATCTCGTCGCGCTGATGGTGGACGCCGGTGCGCCGGTGCGCTTCCAGATCGGCGAGCCGTGGTGGTGGATCGGCGCCGACGGCGCCCCGTGCATCTACGATGCCGACGCGCGCTGGTACTATGTCAGCGAAGGGTTCTTCGGCACCACGCCGACGATAGCCGACATGCGCGCCGGCCTGACCGACGACCAGCGCGGCGTGCTGCTGCTAGCCGGGGAACTGCTCGCCGCGGCCACCGCGGCCTTGCGCGACACGGTGCGGGCAGCCGCGCGGGCGGCCGGCGCCGGCGAGGCCGAGGTCCTGCTGCTGGTATTCACGCCCACCGTGCTCGATCCGGCGATGCCCGATGCCCGGATCGCCAATCTCCCCGTCGGATGGGCCTGGCCGGCCTACGACCGGTTGCAGGTGGAAGACTACGACTGGCTGACCGCCGGCGCGCAGGCGCTGCGGCGGGCGGGCTACTCCACCGTGGACCAGCGCCTCGGCTACCCGCTCGCGCGGCAGGACTACATGGCGGGCTTCGTGCTCGACCCCGCAGACGCCGAGCGGCTGTGGCCCCGGATCGATGCGGGGATCGACGAGGCGATCGGGCGGGGCGTGGCGCGCACTTTCGTGTGGGCCGCGCCGCAGGTTTCACGCGACGGGTACACGCGGCTCGCCGCCCCCGAGGAGACAGACGTGCAAGCTTTCGACGACGTGCTCTACCCGCTCGCGCTGGGCCGCGACGCCGGGGTTTCGCCGGAATTCTCGACCAGCGTGGCGGTGACCGCCTCGGGCCACGAGCGCCGCAATTCGTTGTGGTCGGATGCGCGGCTGCGGTTCGATGTCGGTCCCGGCATTCGCTCGGAGGCCGAGCTCGGCGTACTGATCGCGTTCTTCCGCGCCCGGCGCGGCGCGGCGCGCGGCTTTCGCCTGTCGGACCCGTTCGACCACAGCTCGAACGGGATGACCGGGGCGCCGGGACCGCGCGACCAGCTCATCGGCACGGGCGACGGCCTGCGCGATACCTTCCAGCTGGTGAAGAGCTATGGCGAGGGTCCCGAGCCGCAGGTGCGCCCGATCACCCGCCCGCGGGGCGAGACGGTGCGCGTCAGCGTCGGCGGCGTGGAAGAGAGCGGTTTCACCGTCTTGCCCGGCGGCACGGTGGTGCTCGCCACGGCCCCCGGCCCTGGAGCACCGGTCGAGGCGGGCTTCCTGTTCGACGTGCCGGTACGCTTTGCCGAGGACCGGCTCGACGTGACGGGCGCGGCGTTCGCCGCAGGCGAGGCGCCCTCGGTGCCCTTGATCGAAGTGCGCGAGACCCCGGCATGAGTCCCGCGGCCGGCAAGGCGTTCTTCACCCGTGAGCTCGAGGGCGTCGCGACGTTCTGGCGCATCCACCGAAAGGACGGCGTCACCCTAGGCTTCACCGGCCACGACCGCGACCTCGCGTTCGGCGGGGTGGTCCATCGGGCTGCGCCTGGCATGCTGCCGAGCGCGATCCGGCGCACCGCCGCACTCACCGGCGACAGCGCCGAGATGCAGGGCGCGCTCGCCCACGATTCGGTGCGCGCCGACGACCTCGCCGCCGGGCGCTTCGACGGCGCGCGGGTGGAAGTCGGCGCGGTCGACTGGGAGACCGGCGCGCACGCGACGTTCTACAACGGCGAGATCGGCAACCTGACGCAGGAGAGCGGCGGATTCACCGCCGAGCTCCGTTCCGCCAAGGCGGCGCTCGAGATCGACCCGGTGCCGCGCACCAGCCCCACTTGTCGCGCCGCGTTCTGCGGGCCCGGGTGCGGACTGTCGGCGGTCCGCTTCACCCGCGTCGCGCGGCTGCTCGAAGCTGACGCGGACGCCGGCCGGCTGGTGTTCGATTGTCCCGACCCCCCGTCGCTCGTGGCGGGCACGGTGCGCTGGCTCGACGGCCCTCACGCGGGACAGACGATGGACGTCGCCGCCGCCGAGGGCGGCGCGCTGGTCGTGGACGCGGCGCTCGACCCGGCGCTCGCCGCCGGAATGCGCGCGCGGCTGCGCGAGGGGTGCGACCATACGCTGGCGACCTGCGCAGGACGCTTCGGCAACGCGCTCAACTTCCGCGGCGAGCCGTTTCTGCCGGGGAACGATCTCCTCGCCCGCTACCCGGCCCCGGCATGACCGGCGCCGACCTCGCCCATGCCGCCGCGCGGCTGGTGGGCGCGCCGTTCCGCCTGCACGGGCGCGACCCGGTGACCGGCCTCGACTGCGTCGGCGTGGTCGCGGCGGCGTTCGCGGAGTGTGGACGCCCCATAGCCGCGCCGCGCGGCTACGGCTTACGCAACCGGTCGATCGAGCCCTGGCTCTCGCTCGCCGATGAGAGCGGGCTGAGCGAGGTGTGTGGTCGAGCCAAGGCCGGCGATGTCGTGCTCGTCCGCCCGGGCGCGGGGCAGCACCATCTGCTCGTCCAGTTGGCCGGCGGCCGCTTCGTCCACGCCCACGCCGGCCTGCGTCGCGTGGTGGCGCAGCCCGCTCCGCTGGCCTGGCCCGAAGCGCGCCGCTGGCGCCTCGCCCAAGAGGATTGAAACATGGCAACCATATTGCTCACCGCCGCCGGAACGCTCCTCGGCGGACCGATCGGCGGCGCCATCGGCGCGCTCGCCGGGCGCTCGATCGACAGCGCAATCCTCGGAGGGGGCCGCCGGGACGGCCCCCGTCTCAAGGAGCTGTCGCTTACAACCTCGAGCTACGGCCAGCCGCTGCCGCGCCATCACGGGCGGATGCGCGCGGGCGGCACGATCATCTGGGCGACCGAGCTCACCGAGCACAAGGACAAGGCGGGCGGCAAAAAGGGCCAGCCTTCGCTCACGAGCTACTCCTACACCACCTCGTTCGCAGTCGCGCTGTCGAGCCGGCCGATCCGGGGCGTGGGGCGCATCTGGGCCGACGGCAACCTGCTGCGCGGCGCGGCGGGCGACCTCAAGGTTGCGGGAGCGCTACGCATCCACACGGGGCATGGCGACCAGTTGCCCGACCCGCTGATCGCCGCTGCGCAAGGGTCCGCCTGCCCGGCCTTTCGCGGCTGCGCCTACGCCGTGTTCGAAGATCTCGCGCTCGGCGATTTCGGCAATCGCATTCCGGCGCTGACCTTCGAAGTGATCGCCGACGAAGGCCCGATCGCGCTCGCCAGCCTGCTCGACCCCGTGATCCCCGCGCCCGCTGAAGACGCCGCGCTCCGTCCGATCGTCGGCTTCGCCAACGAGGGCGGGCCCCTGCTGGCAACGCTGGAGACGATCGACCAGCTGTTCCCTCTCGCCTGCGACGCCGGTGGCGAGCGGCTGACCGTTGCCCCCACGGCCGCATCGCCCAGCCTGGCGCCCCCGCTCCTGCCACAGGCAGCACGCGCGTGGAGCGATGAGGACTTCGGGCCCGACGACGGACGGCGCGAGGGGCGCGTCGACAATGACGCGGAACGGCCGGATGCCGTGCGCTACTACGACGTCGCACGCGATTTCCAGCCAGGCATGCAGCGCCCGGCTGGCCGGGCCGGTGCCGGGCGCACGTGGACCATCGAGTTTCCCGGCGCGCTCGCCGCCGAAGACGCCCGCATGCTCGCGGAAGCCGCAGCTCGCCGCAGTGGCTGGAACCGCGAGCGCTTGATGTGGCGCGTTGCCGAACTCGATCCCGCCCTTACTCCCGGACGCGACGTGCGCGTGCCGGGCCGAACCGGAATCTGGCGGATAGTGGGCTGGGAATGGCGCTCGCGCGGGGTCGATCTGGAGCTGGCTCGCCGGGATCCGCGCGCTCTGATGACTGCCGCCACCGACGCAGGGCATCTCCCGCCGCCCGCCGACGTGCGAAACGGAAGGACCGTCCTCGCCTTCTTCGAGGTGCCGCCCGCCGGTCTCGGGTCCGATCAACCGACACTGTTCGCGGCGGCCACTTCGGCCGAAGGGCGGTGGGCAGGCGCGGCGCTCTATCTCGATCGGGCAGGAGAGCTTGTGCCAGCTGGTCACACCCGTCGGTCGCGGGCAACGATCGGCGCGCTTGCGAAGCCGCTGGGGCCCTCGTCCGCCCTGTTGTTCGAGGCAGGGGCGGCCGTCGACATCGCGCTTAGGGGCGAATCCCACGGGTTCGCTTCGGCGGATCTTGCCGCGCTGGCCTTCGGAGCGAACCGGCTGCTGGTCGGAGACGAAGTACTGCAATTCGCGCTGGCTGAGCCAATCGGGCCCAGCAACTGGCGTTTGACTGGATTGCTAAGAGGTCGCGGCGCCACCGAAAGCGCGGCCATGGCAGGCCATCCGGCCGGCACCCCGATCGTCCTGCTCGACAACGTCCCGGTGGCGCTCGATCGAGCGCAGGTTCCTTCGGATCCGGCCACGATGCTCGCGGCTATCGGGCTGGCCGACCGGGACCCGGTGTTGGCCACTCTAGCCAATCCGGGCCTGGGCAGGCGCCCGCCGTCCCCGGTGCACCCGGCCGCGCGCAGAACTGAATCGGGGCTGGAGCTGGCCTGGACCCGGCGGGCGCGCGGGGTATGGCTGTGGCAGGTCGAGGTCGAAACGCCGCTAGTGGAGCAGGACGAGCGCTACCGGGTGGGTGTCGGCCCGGTCGAGACGCCCGTCGCCGAATGGTCCTGCCTGTCGCCCCGCCTGACGATACCCGCCGACGCGCTCGCTTCGCTGGCGGTTCTGCACCCCGGTGCCCCCCTGTGGGTCCGTCAGGTCGGGACTTTTGCCCAGTCCGAAGCCTTGCTCCTCACCCGTCTTTCCTGATGCCTAAGAGGATTTTACTATGACCGAACCGCTTCAGTTCCCGTCCGTCACCCCCCGCCATTCGCTGCCCTTGCTTTTCTCCGGCCAAGCCCAGCGAGAGGCGTTCCTGAACGAGGCCCTGAGCCTGTGTGATGCTCTTCTTCATCCGGCGATCAAGGGCGAGGCGGCTACGCCGCCCACGGATCCCGAGGATGGAGATTGCTGGCTGGTAGGAGTGGATGCCACAGGGGAGTTCTCCGATCGCGCCGGTCAACTGGCGTGCCGCCAGGCAGGGCAATGGCTGTATGCGGTGCCAAGGTCGGGAATGTGCGCGTTCGACCTTTCGACCGGGCAGCAGGTCGTTTACGCCGGAGCCTGGCGACGTGCAGCGACCCCTCCCCCGCCCGCGGGCGGAGCCAACATCGATGAGGAAGCGAGGGTGGCCATCAACCAGTTGATCGCCGTCCTTGTTCAAACAGGAGTATTGCCTCAAGAATGACGGGAACCGGCGCCGGTTGGCCGCGTTTCAGCCGCACAAGGAGGGTATTCACGCGAAAATTTCTCAGCTTGGCACTGAAACGATGCCGAACTGCAACACTTTGGCGTGAAAGCCCGCTTGCCACTCAGGTGGGGAAAAGTTAGAAATCGGGCCGCTCGATGGCTCAAAAATTCGCAAAAAGGGGAATTACATAATGCGGAAACTCGTCATTGGCATGGCCATGGCCTCTACGGCTATTGCTTCGCCGACCCTCGCTCGCGACGGCGCATGGTACGTCGAACTCGACGGCGGACCGATGATCGTCGAAGACATCGAGTTCGATGTCGGCGCGACTGCTGACGCCGTAACTTCGGACAATCACACCGGTTTCGATTTCGGCGGCATCGTCGGATACGACTTCGGTGCGATCCGTCTGGAAGCCGAAGCCAGCTATCGCGAAGCCGAGTTCCAGTCGCTTGCCGGCCTGACCGGGGCACTGCCCAATACCGCGACCCTCTTCGCTCCCGCCGGTACATATGGTGCTGACGGCGAAGCCAGCGTCCTGAGCTTCATGCTCAATGGCCTGTTCGACTTCGGGCCTGATGACGGGCTGCAAGGCTTTGTCGGCGGTGGCGCCGGTGTCGCGCGGACCAAAATCGACGGCGCGAGCGTTCGTACTTCTGGACCTGGCTTCCTGGACGATTCCGATAGCGGTTTCGCATGGCAGCTGCTGGCGGGCGTGCGCGCTCCGCTCACCGACACGATCGACGTTGGTCTGAAGTATCGCTTCTTCAACACCACCGACCTGGACCTTGTCGATTCGCGCGGCCGCGACGTAACTACCAAGCTGCGCTCGCACTCGCTGCTCGGCACCATCGGGTTCAACTTCGGCGGCGCGCCTGCCCCGATGCAGACCTGCTGGGACGGCACGCAGTTGCCGATGGATGCGGTTTGCCCGGATCGTCCAGTTCCGCCGCCGCCCCCGCCGCCGCCGCCGCCGCCGGTCGTTGCTCCGGTTTGCAACAAGGGCCCGTACATCGTGTTCTTCGAGTGGGATAAGGACGACATCACTCCGGAAGCCGCTACGATCCTCAACAACGCGGTTTCGGCTTACGCCAACTGCGGTGCTGCTTCGGTCATGCTCGCCGGTCACGCCGACCGTTCGGGTTCGACGCAGTACAACGTTGGTCTCTCGCAGCGCCGGGCCGCGAACGTTCGTTCGTACATGTCGGCTCGCGGCGTTCCGGACACTCGGATCGCCACTGAAGCCTTCGGCGAAAGCCAGCCGCGCGTTCCGACCGCGGACGGCGTGCGCGAACTTCAGAACCGCCGGGTGGAAGTCACCTACGGTCCGGGTTCGGGCTTCTAAGCCAGAGCTTCGCTCTACTGAATCGGAAAGGGGCCGGAGAAATCCGGCCCCTTTTTCGTTGTGAGGTGACGAACCATCAAACGGAGAGATTGCTTCATGAGATCCCCCTTCCTCTTCGCAACCAGCCTTGTCGCTGCGGGCTTCTTGGCGGGATGCAGCACGGTCGCCGATGTCCCCGCCCAGCGCGTGGCAAGTGCGACCCTGCTACTAAGCGACGGCATTCCCGCCGGGACCGCTCAAGTGCTGGCAAACGGCGACACGCTCACACTCGCGGTGGGGGTTACCGGGGTCACCGCGGGCGCTCATGGCATTCACCTCCACGCGGTAGGCAGTTGCGCGCGGCCCGACTTTGCCTCGGCCGGCGGCCATCTCAATCCGCTGGGCCGACAGCACGGATCGCTGGCCAGCAATGGCCAACACGCCGGTGACCTGCCCAACATCATGGTCGGGTCCGGTCGCACAGGCACTTTGGCGGTGGACCTGCCCGGGACCCGGCAACAAGTCGTCGACTGGCTGTTCGATGCCGACGGGACCGCGATCGTCCTTCATGCGGAGCCTGACGACTACCGCACCGACCCGTCCGGAAACTCCGGTGCGCGGATCGCCTGCGGGGTTCTCAAACCGGCTTGAGCGCCCGTTCCCCCGCTGCTGTAGCTCGCTCGACGAGCGTGCGTTCGGCAGCCGGGACCGCCCGGTAGGCGTAAAGCAACAACACCATCGCCACCGGTGCGACAGCAATCAGCGATAGAATGCCGGTGCGCAGATCGCCCATCAGCCTGCCGTCGACCATGGTACCCGCTAGGTCCGAAATCTGTCCGACCATATACGGTCCGAAGGACAGTCCGACGAGCGTGGTGCCCAGGAAAAAGGCAGCGGTGGCAGTCCCGCGCATCCGTGGCAAGACGAGGTCCTGGGTAGTAGCCGCAGCCGCGCCGAGCGCTGCCGCCCCAAACATGCCGGCGAGGAAGTTCATCGCGTAGAACAGGGTCCCGTTCTCGGTCGTGTATCCGATCCAGATAGGCACCACCGGCGCAACGACACCGAACATGATGACGAGGAGGCGTCCCGCAGGGTTGCGCGCGCGCAGGCAATCGGCGAGCCGTCCGCCCGCGATCACGCCGAGGAAGCCGCTCAAGGCTCCGTTGGCGCCGAGCACGAAAGCCAGTTGCTGCTTGTCGAGGTTGAGGACTGTCTCGGCATAGGGCGCGGACCAGAACGCGAGCGCGTAGGCCGCCAGCGAGATCAGGCCGTAACCGAGCGTGGTGCAGATGAAGGCAGGCGTGCCCCAGATCAGCTGGAAAGCCGCCGGGTCGCGCGCACGCAGCGTCGAGGCCCAGGAAAATACCGCGTAGTATCCGAGGCCGACCGCTGACCATTGCGGCAGGTTGCCCGTGAGCTGGATCATGGCCCACGCGAACGCGACGACCGCCGCGGCGACGGCCAGATTGATGGCGAGAGCAGACGGCCCCCGTTGCCATGCGCCGATCAGCGTGAAAGGTGGAACGATGGTGGAGAGGTCCGAGACGAACTGGCGGAAGGGCTGGGGTGAACTCGGGCTGGCGACCCCGTCCATGGCGCCTCGCACCGGCTCGCGCAGGGTGGCGACCCACACCGCCATCAGCAGCCCAGGCAGGCCGACCACCATGAAGGCGGCCTGCCAGCCGACGAGGCCGAGGGGTCCGCCGCCCGGATAGGCTGTATTCCATGCCTCGACGATGAGCGCGCCGATGAAAAGCGAAACGCCGCCTCCGAGATAGAGCCCGGACGAATAAATCGCGATCGCCGTCGCCCGTTGACGCTTGGGGAAGTAATCCGAAATCAAAGAGTAGGCCGTGGGACTGGCGGTGGCTTCACCGACCCCGACCCCCATGCGGGCGAAGGTCAGCGCAAGCTGATTGCGCGCCAGGCCTGATAGGGCCGTCATCACCGACCACAGCGACAGCCCGATAGTGAGCAGGCGCACCCGGTGCCAATTGTCCGCCAGCCGGCCCAGCGGAATTCCGAACAAGGCGTAAAACACCGCGAAGGCGGCTCCGCCCAAGAAACCCATGTCCCCGTCGGTCAGGCCCAGATCGGCTTTGATGTCGACCGCCAGGATGCTTACGATCTGCCGGTCGATGAAGTTGAGAATGTAGACCAGCACCAGCACGCCGAGCACGTACCAGCTGTAACCGGTGGCCCGTTGATCGGCGTTGTCGGCTTCATCCATCTCGCAACTCTCCCTCGTCGGCGTACACCGTTGTGTCGACCAAACCCGCTTCCGCAAAGCCTTTTCGCCGCAAGCGGCAGCTGTCGCACAGACCGCAAGCCTCGCCACGGGGCGAAGGGTCGTAGCACGACCAGCTCCAACCCGGGTCGAGACCGAGGCGCGCGGCCTCGCGCGCGATGTTGGCCTTGGTCATGTGCTGGAGCGGCGCGTGGATCGCGAAAGGCGCACCTTCGGCGCCCGACTTGGTGCCCAGCCGGGCCGTCTCGGCGAAGCTGGCGATGAACTCGGGCCGGCAGTCCGGGTAGCCCGAGTAATCAAGCGCGTTGACACCGATAAAGAGGTCGCGCGCGCCTGAGCTCTCGGCGAAGGCTGTCGTTAGTGCAAGGAAGACAAGGTTCCGCGCCGGCACGTAGGTAACGGGAATTTGATCACTCAATCCGTCCTTGGGGATGGCTATGTCTGCCGTTAGGGCGGAACCGCCGAACCGGCGCAGGTCCAGCGGCAGTAGGACATGGCGCTCAACGCCGAGACGCGCGGCGATTTGCTTCGCCGAATCGAGTTCGCGCAGATGCCGCTGGCCATAGTCGATCGTCAGCGCATGGATCACGAAGCCCCGTTCGCGAGCGATGCCGGCGACGACCATCGAATCCAGGCCGCCGGAAAGCAGGACAACGGCAACGGGGCGCGGCTCGCTCATGCGCCGCCGCTAGTCGCTCAAGAGCGGAGCGGCAATCGCTCTCAGCGGCAGGCGCCGGTGCGGCGAGCCTCCGCGGAGAATTCGAACGGCAGTCCGCCGGCTATTCCCTGGCTTTCGATCTGGACGAGCGAGGGGCTTTCCCGGCGAATGCTGGTGCGCCCGTACCCGTTGCCGCGACAAGTGTACTGGACCGTGACCGCATTGGCGCCGTCTTCGATGACGAAGCGGCTGCATCCGCTTTCGCCATGCTGGAGCTGGATCAGCTCCTGGCCGGAGCGCAAGCACACGCGGCGGGCCTCGCCGCTGTCGCGGTAGCGCACGTCCCATTGTCCGCGTTCCAGCGATTTCAACATGGCCAACGACGGCCCCTGCGCGGCAGCCGGGGCAAGCACCCCTACAGCTAACAGACCAGCCAATAGCGCGGACAAGCGCGAACCAATGACTGTCATCAAACGCATTCGTTAAACTCCAACGCGCGCCCGCGACTTCCCAAGCGAGTCTTTAGCACAACATGCCGTGCTCGATAAAGTGTTCTCTAGGCGCGATGAGCCGTTATTCCCGTATCGGGAAGCTCCGCGAGCAGAACGCACAGTCGACCAAGATGACCCCTTCCTCATTGCGCATCTGAGCGCGTTCTTCCGACGGAAAGTTGGCGATCACGGCAGCGTAGTGCTCGACCGAGCAGCGGCATCCCCTGACGATCGGAGCCCCGGCCTGCACGCGGATCTCGCTTTCCTCATGGAAAAGCCGCCAGACGATCGCTTCGAGCGAGAGGTTGGGATCGAGCAGTTCATCGTGCCGGAGCGTACCGGCAAGTATCGCGACGTGCTCCCATTCGGGGTGGTCCAATCGCACGTGCAGGCGTTCGCGCCCTTCTTCGCCATCCGCAAGGTGTTGGACGAGTAGCCCGGCCGCCTCGGTGCCGCTTTTGCTCGATTTGACCGCCACCCGGATCAGCGTGGGCACCTGCTCGGATTGGCCGAAGTATTGCTCGCATGCCTCGGCAAGCGACTCCCCTTCCAGGGGGACGATCCCTTGGTATCGCTGCCCGGCCACGCCACCAGACGGCGGCAGGTCGAAAGTGATCGCCAGGTAGCCTTTGCCGAAAAGGGCGTAGAGCGATGGGTTCGCGCCGAGTGCCGCCAGCCGCTCGCGGTCGAAGTCCACGTAACCGCGCAGCTCGCCCGCGCGCCAGTCGCAGACGAGCAGCTTGATTACCCCGCTCTCGGTCTGCGCCTGCATCGTCAATTGCCCGCCCTCGTCCTTGAGCAGGCCGCCCAGCAACGCCGCGAGAACCAGCGCCTCGGCGAGGAGATGCGTGATTGCGGGCGGGTAGGAATGCGCCGCGAGGATCTCGTCGAGAACCGCGTCGAGGCGCACCGCGCGGCCCCGTGCGTGACGCTCGGGGATCGAGAAGCTGAGCAAACGGCCCGCGTAGGTTTCGGGAATGTTATTCATCGCGCGCCGATATGGGCGCTCAAGCGTCAGTCACAACCGGCCGAGACACCATAGCAACACCGCCTTCTGAGCGTGAATGCGGTTCTCGGCCTCGTCGAAGACTACCGATTGCTCGCTCTCGAACACCTCCTCGCTGACCTCTTCGCCGACATGGGCCGGGAGGCAGTGAAGGAAGCGCGCGTCCGGCTTGGCCTCGGCCATCAATTGCGCATCGACTTGGTAGGGCGCCATCGCTGCCAGCTTGTTGTGCGCATGATCCTGACCCATCGACACCCAAGTATCGGTAACGACGATGTCAGCGCCAGCGGCCGCCACCGATGGTTCGCGGGTGATTGTGATCACCGAGCCAGCCGTACGCGCCGGATCGACAAACTCGGCCTCGGGCTCATAGCCCTGCGGCGCTCCGACGCGGACATTGAAGCCCAGCAAGCCCGCCGCCTCGAGCAGAGAGTGCAGCACGTTGTTGCCGTCGCCCAGCCAGGCGAGCTCGAGTCCTGCCAGGGCTTTGCCCTGTTCCTCGATCGTCAACAGATCGGCCATGATCTGGCACGGGTGTGAGCGGTCGGTTAGGCCGTTGATCACCGGGACGGTGGCATGGCGCGCCAGCTCTTCCATCTTGGTGTGATCGTCGGTTCGGATCATGATCGCGTCGACCATCCGGCTGAGCACTCGCGCGGTATCGGCGAGCGATTCCCCGCGGCCGAGCTGGGTCGAGCCTGCATCCATAACGAGTGCGGTTCCGCCAAGCTGGCGCATTGCTATATCGAAGCTGACGCGGGTGCGGGTCGAATTCTTTTCGAAAATCATGGCCAGCACATGGCCGGAGAGCGGCTCATCGGCATCGGCCTGACCCTTGGGCCAAGTGCGGCGGGCCTCCTTGCGGGCATGCGCGTCGGCCAGCATGGTCCGGATCGCGCCGGCCCCGGCGTCCGACAAATCGAGAAAATGCCGAGGGATCATCAGGCCGGCTCGGGCGGCTGATAACTCGCCGCGCCGGCGGAAAACTTGTCGAAGAACTCGTCGAACTCCGCATCGCCGGCCACGAGCGGCGGTAGAACGCGCAGCGTGTTGTCTCCCGCGGCAACCGTCAGAAGCTGGTGGTTGTCCCGCAGGTGCACGTAGAACGGGCGGCTTTCCTGCTTCATCTTGATGCCGAGCATCAGGCCCTTGCCTCGAACCCCTTCGAACAATTCAGGATAGTTGCCGATGAACTGCTCGAGCCGGCCGCGTAGACGCTCGCCCTTTTCGCGCACCTCAGCGAGGAAGTCCTCGTTGCCGACCGCGTCGAGCACTGCTTCGCCGGCTGCCATTGCCAGCGGGTTGCCGCCATATGTGGAGCCGTGCGTACCGATGCCCATCCCGCGAGCGGCCTTTTCGGTGGCGAGGCACGCGCCGAGCGGAAAGCCTCCCCCGATGCCCTTGGCAGTGGCTAGGATGTCCGGCTCGATGTCGTAGTGCTCGTAAGCGTACATCTTGCCGGTGCGGGCGACGCCGCACTGGACCTCATCGAGCACCAGCATCAGGTCATGCTCGTCGCAAAGCGCGCGCAGGCCGCGCATGAATTCGTACGAAGCGGGGCGGATGCCCCCCTCGCCCTGAATAGGCTCGACGAGAAAGCCGGCCGTATTGGGACCCATCAGCGCCTTAGCGCTCTCGAGGTCGTCGAACTCGGCGTACTTGAACCCGGCGAGCAGCGGCAGGAAGCCCTTGTGCATCTTGTCCTGGTTGGATGCGCTGATCGTGGCCATCGTGCGTCCGTGGAACGCGTTCTTGAACGTGATCAGCTCGAACTTGTCGTCGTTGCCGACATGCTGATGATAGGCGCGCGCGGTCTTGATCGCGCACTCCACTGCCTCGGCCCCCGAGTTGGTGAAGAACACTGTGTCCGCGAAGGTCAGGTCCACGAGCCGCTGGGCCAGCCTCTCGCCTTGGGGGCTGCCATACAGATTGGACACGTGCATGAGCGTGGCAGCCTGGCGCTGGATCGCACCGATCAGCCCCACGTGGCTGTGACCGAGGAGGTTGACGGCGATGCCGGCGGCGAAATCGAGGTAGCGCGTGCCGTCCTCGTCGATCAGGTGGCAGTGCTCGCCGCGCACCGGGCGCACGCCGCTACGGGGATAAACGGGCATCAGCGGGGTGATCGGCATCCGGGCAGTCCTTCAACGAAAGCGCAAAGCTGAGAAACGACAAATGGCGGCCCCGGAAGGCCGCCATTCGCACCGTGTAAGGTGAGGCGAAGGCGCGGTCAAACGACCGCACCCCTTGCCGACGGATCAGCTTTGGACAGGCACCAGGTTGACCGCCGAGTGCTTGCCTCGTCGATCGACCTCGAGATCGAACTCGTACTTTTCGCCTTCGTTGAGGCCGGACAGGCCCGAACGCTCGACGGCACTGATGTGAACGAACGCATCGGGCTGCCCGTCGTCGCGCACGAGGAAGCCGAAGCCCTTCATCGAATTGAAGAACTTGACCGTCCCGGTTGCCTTTTCACCGGTCAGCTCGCGCCGCGGAGCACCCGCTCCTGCGCCACCGCCGAAACCGCCCCGATCACCACCGCGATCTTCGCGCGGCGGACCCCGGTCGGTTACCGGAACGACATCGCCGACGATCTGAAGATCCTGAGCGGAAATCTTGCCGCCGCGGTCGACGAGGTTGAATTCGAGTTCCTGGCCTTCGCCCAAGCCGGCAAGCCCGGCGCGCTCGACCGCGCTGATGTGCACGAACACATCCTCGCCGCCGCTCTCCTGCGCAATGAAGCCGAAGCCTTTCTGGCCGTTGAAGAACTTCACCGTGCCCTTGCCGGTCCCGATGACCTGAGGAGGCATCCGGTTGCCGCCGCCGAAGCCGCCACTTCCGCCAGCGGAGCCACCGCCGCCGAAGCCGCCGCTCGGACGCCCCCCGCCGAAGCCGCCGCCTCCGCCGCTGCGGAAACCGCCGCCGCCACCGCCGGAGTAGCCACCGCCACCACCGCCGCCGCCGAACCCACCACGGTCGCCGCCGCCGAAGCCGCCACGGTCGCCGCCGCCAAATCCGCCGCCACCACCGCCGAAGGGATCGAAGCCACCCTCTTCACCGAAGCCGTCGCGCTTGTCCTTGCCGCCGCGACGTTTCCCTCTGTCGTAACCCATGCTCTAAATCGTGCCTTGCATTCTCGCCGCCCGTTATTCGAACCCCGAGGATGCGCGGGCGGAGCGCACCGGGCGAGGCGGATAGTCGAATCTACGCGATCCGGCCCCGTCAACAAGGCGCCGTTCATAGCGCAAGACTCTGACACTGGCGAATGATTTCACGGCGGTCGCCGGCCACGCGCAATTTTGTGCCATTTCGGCCATCCGGGCCCTTGCGAGCGACTGCCCGCCAAGCCATGCATCGGGCATGGAAATTCTCGCCCTGCTCTCAGACCCCGCCGCCTGGCTGGCGCTACTGACCCTCATCGCGCTCGAGGTCGTGCTGGGGATCGACAACCTCATCTTCATCGCCATCCTCTCCAACAAGCTTCCCGAGCACTTGCAGTCGAGAGCCCGGCGAATTGGCCTGTCGCTGGCCCTGATAATGCGGATCGGGCTGCTCATGCTGATCGGTTGGCTGGTGACGCTGACCCAGCCGCTGTTCGACTTAGGGTTTGTCGGTGCAGCGAACGCATACGCGGAACCCAGCTTCGAGACAGAGTTCTCCGGACGGGACCTGATCCTGCTCGCGGGCGGGCTGTTCCTGCTATGGAAGGCGACCAAGGAGATCCATCACTCGATGGAGCCGGGTGACGATTCGGGTGACCTGCTCGACAAGACACCCGGGCTGGCTACCGCTGCCCAGGCAACCTTCGGCGCAGTAATCGCGCAAATCATCGCGATAGATCTCGTGTTTTCGGTCGATTCGATCCTGACTGCGGTAGGCATGACCGACGACGTGCCGATCATGGTTGCGGCGGTGGTGATCACCGTGGCGGTCATGATGGTTGCCGCCGATCCGCTCGCCAAGTTCATCGAACACAACCCGACGCTGGTGATGCTCGCGCTCGCCTTCCTGGTGATGATCGGCTTGGTCCTCATCGCCGACGGCTTCGGCTTCCATGTCCCCAAGGGCTACATTTACGCGGCGATGGGCTTCTCGGTCGGGGTCGAGCTTCTGAACATTATCCAGCGCCGCAGGCGCGCCCGAAAGGCAGCCAAAGGAGCGACGTCATGACCGAATTCCGCCGCCTTTCGCCTGACATGCTGGCGAGCCCCCAGATCAGTCTCGCCGACGTGTCCGAGGCGAAGGCGATCGGCGTCAAGCTGATCGTCAACAACCGCCCGGAAAGCGAAAGCGACGACCAGACCCCCGGCGCCGCAATCGAAGCCGCGGCGCGCGAAGCGGGGATCGAGTATCTCGCGATACCCGTGACCCACGCCGGTTTCAGCCACCCCCAAGTCGAGGCCATGGCCGAGGCGCTCAATCGTACCGAAGGGCCGGTGCTCGGCTACTGCCGCTCAGGAACGCGCTCCACGCTCCTGTGGGCCCTCGCCCGGGCGAGCATGGGCGACGAACCGGATGCGCTCGCCGCAGCCGCAGCGAACGCCGGTTACGACATTGCCCCCATACGTGCGGCGATGGACGCGCTGGCGGCCAAGGACCGGCCCTAGTTGCGGTAGTCGAGCGGCGGCTTGCGGTCGCCGAGCAGCGAAACGTACTTGTAGTCCGGGCCGCGCGAGGAATCGAACTCGGCGCGGGCGGCCGTCCGTAGAGCCGGATCGGTGAACAGCTGGATTGCCGCCATTGTCATCGCCTTGGCGGCCAGTTGCGCGCCCTTGAACCCAAGCGAAGTCCCGCTCGCCGCCGCCGATTGCCAAGAGTGCGCGGGCGTACCGGGAGCCCAGGCGGCCGTGCTCAGCCCCACCGTCGGGGTCGCCCACGATACGTCGCCGACGTCGGTCGAGCCGTAACCGAGCGCCTTGGCGTAGGGTTGGACCGTCCCCGCAGACGACACGGGCTTCGCCTTGGCAAGCGTCTTGCCGATCTCGGTGGCGAACGCCGTTTCCTCCGCCGTCAGCGTCATTCCGCCGAGCTGGCGCAGCTTGCCGTCCATCATTCGCGCGAGGGTTTCATTGACGAGCAACGGGTTGTTACCGTGGATGACCTCCCAGGTGACTTCGGTCCCCGTGCCCATCGCCGCGCCCTTGGCGGCAGCTTCCAGCCGCTGCCACATCGCTTCTACCTCGGCTGTCTGCGAATGGCGGACATAGTAGAAAACCTCGGCCTCGTCGGGGACGACGTTGGGCGCGCTGCCCCCTTCGGTGATGACGTAGTGGATGCGCGAATCCATCGTGGTGTGCTCGCGCATCATGTTGACCATCATGTTCATCGCCTCGACCCCGTCGAGCGCGCTGCGGCCCTGCTCCGGGGCGCCCGCAGCGTGCGCAGCCTTGCCCTTGAAGCGGAACTTGGCCGAGCGGTTGGCGAGCGTCGTGCGCGCCGCGGCGCTGTTCTCGTCGCCCGGGTGCCAGTGAATCGTGAAGTCGACGTCGTCGAACAGCCCTTCGCGGACCATGTAGACCTTGCCTGAACCACCTTCCTCGGCAGGTGTGCCGTAGAACCGGATGCGGCCGGGGGTCTTGGTCGCCTCCAGCCAGCGCTTGGTGGCGATGGCCGCGGTGACCGAACCCGCGCCGAACAGGTTATGCCCGCAAGCATGCGCGGCTGCCTTACCCTCGATGGGGTCGCGGACCGGGAGCGCATCCTGGCTGATCCCCGGGAGGGCGTCGAACTCGCCAAGTACCCCGATCACCGGCCCGCCAGTTCCCCATTCGGCGACAAATGCGGTGGGAATGCCGGCAACGCCCTTGGTCACCTTGAACCCGGCCTTCTGCAATTCCGATGCGAGCAGCGCGCTCGACTTTTCCTCCTGGTAGCCGAGTTCGGCCCATTCCCAGATCTGCCGAGCAACTCGAGCGGTATCGCCAGCTCGGGCATCGACCAGCGCGACTGGATCGGGCGTCTGCGCGACGGCCGGAGCGGACGCGAGCAAGGCGGCGACGAGCGCTGAGCGGCGGATGAGCATCAGTGGAATCTCCCTTGTCGCCCGCAGCCTAGCGCGCACTGGGCCTATCGCAACCCCGCTCGACGCGCCCGCACGGGTGTGGCAACCCTCACGCGATGGGAGAGCTTCTCCAATTGGGCGGATCGCTGTTCGCGATTCTCGCGCTCGCGTGGCTCGCGCTCAAGTTTGGGCTCGGCGGCGATCGGCGCATCCGCGACGAGGCCGAATTGCGCGAACTGGCGGAAGAAGCATTGTGCGGTTTCGAGCCGGTGGAGGTGGCGATCGATCGGGCCGGCCTTGCGGCCCTCGCCCGCGACGGCAACGGCCGGATCATGCTCCTGCGCCGCCATGGGGCGCACTTTGCCTCTCGTTTGCTGGACGGGCACGCGAACGCGCGGCTCGATCGCAATTTTTTGGTCGTCGGTACCAGCGACCGGCGGTTCGGCGAGGTCACGCTCGATCTGGGTGATCAGGCTTCTGCTTGGGCCGCGAGCCTCAGGCGGCTATAAGACCGACGATGCCCGACTTCTCGCCCGTCGACTATGCCATCCCCGGCTTCGTCTTGCTCGTCCTGATCGAGATGATCTGGGCGCGGCGCCTACGGCGCGAGGCCTACGAGCCGCGCGACACGCTCACCAGCCTCGCATTCGGTCTCGGCAGCAGCGTCGCCGGCCTGCTAACCGGCGGCGCGTTCTTCGCGCTGTTCCTGTGGACATGGCAGTTCCGCCTGTTGGATATCGGCTGGGCGTGGTGGGCGTGGATCGCCTGCTTTGTGCTCGACGATCTCAAGTACTATTGGGTCCACCGCTTCGGCCATCGCGTGCGGTGGTTCTGGGCGAGCCACGTCAACCATCACTCGAGCCAGCATTACAACCTGTCGACCGCGCTGCGGCAGACCTGGACCGGGTTCCTGACGCTCGGCTTCGCCTTCGCCTTGCCGCTAGTGCTCCTCGGGTTCCATCCCGTGATGATCGCCATCTGCGGGGGCTTCAACCTGATCTACCAGTTCTGGATCCACACCGAGGCGATCGGCAAGATGCCGCGCTGGTTCGAAGCGGTGATGAACACGCCGAGCCACCACCGCGTCCACCACGCGACCAACCCGCGCTATCTCGACCGCAACTATGCGGGCGTGTTCATCGTGTGGGACAAGTTGTTCGCCACATTCGAGGAAGAGCGCCCCGACGAGGAGCGCATCCGCTACGGCATCGTCCGCCAGCTCGGCACTTTCAACCTAGTCTACTCGGTATTCCATGAGTGGATCGGCATCGCGCAGGACATGTGGCGCGCGCCGTGGAGGCATAAACTCTCGTATCTCCTGCGCGAACCCGGCTGGACTCACGACGGGAGCCGGGAAACGAGCGCGATGATCCGCGAGCGCTGGCAAGCGCGGCGGCGCCAATCGGTTGCGCCCCAAAACCCGATTGCAGAGCCGCGCGAGGCCGCTTAACCTTTCCGTAGAGGAGAGGTCATGGATACGTTCGACGTCATCGTCATCGGCGGAGGCAGCGCCGGAAGCGCTGTCGCGGGACGGCTCGCACAGAGCGGGAAGACCGTTTGCCTGCTCGAAGCCGGCGGGCGCAATAACACGATGAAGATCACCACGCCCGGGTTCATGCCATTCATCGGCGACAAGTCGAACTACCGTTTCGAAACCGTACCGCAAAAGGGCCTGAACGGCCGCACCGGTTACCAGCCGCGCGGGCGGGGCCTCGGCGGGTCGAGCGCGATCAACGCGATGGTCTACATCCGCGGCAACAAGTGGGACTACGACAATTGGGCAGCGCTCGGCTGTGCAGGTTGGGCCTACGACGACGTGCTGCCCTACTTTAAGCGAGCCGAGTGCAACGAGCGGGGCGGCGATCAATTCCACGGTACGGATGGTCCGCTAAATGTCACGGACCAGTGCCACTTCAACGTCGGCAGCCGGGCATTCGTCGAAGCTGCGGCGCAACTTCAATTGCCCCGCAACGATGACTTCAACGGCGCGAGACAAGACGGGTTTGGGCTGTACCAGGTAACTCAGAAGGGTGGTGAGCGCTGGTCCGCCGCGCGAGCTTACGTCGAGCCGCTGCGCAAGAACCGCAATCTCGACGTGCGAATCGGCGTCATCGTCAAACGGCTTGAGATCGCCAACGGCCGAGTGGCCGGGGCCACCTACCTCGTCGGCAACAAGGAGCGCACTGTGCTGGCTCGAGGCGCGGTGGTCCTGTCCGCCGGCGCCTTCAACAGCCCGCAAATCCTCATGCTGTCCGGTATCGGCCCTGCAACGCACGTCCGCGAAAGCGGCATCGACCCGGTGCTCGATCGTCCCGCCGTCGGCGAAGACCTGCAGGACCACATCGATTACGTATCCAGCTGGGAAAGCACCAGCACCGACTTCTTCGGCGACAGTCTGGCCGGCACTATTCGCATGGCCAAGGCGGTGTTTGAACACCGCCGCAAGCGCACTGGGATCATGACCACATGCTTTGCCGAAGCCGGGGGCTTTTGGAAGGTAATGCCCGACGCCCCGGCTCCCGATGTTCAATGGCACTTCGTTCCAGCGATGCTCGAGGACCACGGACGCACCAAGGTGAAAGGCCACGGCTTCTCGCTCCACGCCTGCGTGCTCCGCCCGGAGAGCCGCGGCACGGTGCGGTTGGCTAATTCCGACCCACGAGCGGCGCCGATCATCGACCCCAATTTCCTTGCAGAGGAGCGCGACATGGCAGTCCTGCGCGCCGGAGTGCGGCTGTCTCATCGCATCGCCGAGGCGCCCGCACTTCAGGAATTCGATCCAAAGGACCGTTATCCCATCGACATTAACGACGACGCCCAGCTTGACGAACTGATTCGCAACCGCGCCGACACGGTATACCACCCGGTCGGTACATGCCGCATGGGCTCGGACGCCGGCAGTGTGGTAGACCCCAAGCTCAAGGCGCGCGGGATAGAGGGGCTGTGGGTAGCGGATGCCTCGATCATGCCCCGTCTCGTAAGCGGCAACACGAACGCGCCGAGCATCATGATCGGCGAGCGATGCGCGGACTTCGTCAAGGAAGCGCTGGCTGCTTGAGCTGCGCAAGCGCGCCGCGGCGCTGAAGCGGGAGGCTTTGACGCTGTGGGTCGCCGCGCGCGATCCACGGACCCCGATAGGTGCAAAGCTGCTGGCGGGGGCGGTCGCCGCCTATGCCTTCAGCCCCATCGATCTCATTCCGGATTTCATTCCGGTTCTCGGCCTTTTGGACGATGTGATTATCGTACCGCTCGGGGTCTGGCTTGTCCTCCGAATGGTCCCGGCGCCGCTGCTTGCGGAATTCCGGGCGGAAGCCACGCAACTGGCCGATCGGCCCGTCTCGCGCACGGCCGCCGCCGCCATCGTGTTGGTCTGGACTGCTGCAATCGCCGCCACGGGATGGTGGCTAGGGGTTAAGGAAAGCGAGCCGTCCATCAGGGCGGCCGTCGGAACTGGTCCGACTGCCGCCGCCCTATCTCAGAATTTGGCGTTCGCTCGTACGTACCAGCTGCCGCCGTTGAAGCCGAAGGGCGACCGCTCGCCATACTTGGCGCCGACGATTCCGGCCCAGGGATTCAGCGTGGGGTAGGTGTCGAACAGGTTCTGCGCACCCACAGCGAACTCCAGTCCTTCGAAGACTTCGTAACCGAGCTCGGCGTCCATGGTCAGCTTTGCCTTGGCGAAGATTGGCAGGGTGTCGTCCTCGAGGTGCGCCTCGAAGTACTTGCCGAAGTAGTTCGCGCGCAGCAGGCCGCGGAACCTTCCTTGCTCGTGCGTCAGGTTGAGGAACCCTTTCCAACGCGGGAGGCCCTCCTCCAGCTGGCGAACGCGGGTGCTGTTGAGCGTCGCCCCCACGTTGGTCACGTCGGTCTTCGTGTAATTGACCGCCAAGGTAGCGCGAGTGGTTCCGCCTGCCACCAGATCGATTCGCGAGTTGGCCACGAAGTCGACGCCCTGCGTCCGTGTATCGAAGTCATTGTTGAAGAACGTGAAGGCCGTCAGATCCTCGAAACCGGTGAAGTCCGCTCGGTCGATTTCGTTCGCGTTGTCCAGCTGGGTGAGCAATTCAGCCGTCGTTGGCGTGTTGGTGGCTGTGCAGTTGTTGGTAACCCCTTCACGAGCCGCGAGATAGCATAGCGCCAACGGGAAGTTGATTGCGGAGGAACGCGAAATGCGGTCCTTGAGCTTGATGTTGAAGTAATCGACGGTGACGGTGACGTTGCCAAAGTCGCCCGCCACACCGGCCGTGAAGCTGGTGGCCTTTTCAGGCCCCAGCGTTGGCCTGGTTCCGCCAAGTCCTCCGCTTGTGACTGGTGCCGCGATGTAGTCGGCAGCAATTAGGCCTGGCGCACTGTTAAGCGGGAATGTGCCTTCGTCCTGCAATTGGCCATTGGAGAACTGGGTGGTCACGTTGACCACATTGGCTTGGCCGGCCGTGGGCACGTGGAACCCAGTCGAATAAGTGCTGCGGACGCGCAGGGCATCGCTGATTCTGTACAGAGCGCCAGCCTTCCACGTAGTGGTGTTGCCGAAGCTCTTGGTATCCTCGTAGCGCACGGCGCCTTGAAGTGTCAGCGTTTCGAAGAGGTCCGCTTCCACATCCAGATACACTGCCTTGTTGTCTTCCTTGCTCGATCCGGCTGAATTGGTCGCGAAGCCGGGAAATCCGTTTGAGCTGGTCGAAAAGCCCTGCCCAAAAGGAAAGGCCGCGGTCGGTTGTGCCAGTGGGCCCAATTCGAACGACGCGGCATCACCAGCAAAGATCGCGAACTCTTCGTCGCGATACTCACCGCCGGTAGCGACGTAGACGCTGCCGATCCCAAGCGGGATTTCATACCCGAGATCAAGATTGATTACATTCTCAGTCTGGGAATAGCCGCCGGGGCTGAACTCGGTTGGCGTATTCGGCCCGAGCGAAGCGTTCACGGTGTTGCGGATGGCGAAATCCGCCTTGTTGCGCCCATGCCGCCCGCTGAGATCGAAGTCTAGCGCGCCGAAAATCTTTCCTCGAACCCCGGCCGCGACGGAGTAATCTTCCACGTCGCCGCCGAAGCGCGGAGTAAATCCGCCCGGGAAGAGCTCGACGAACGAGAAGCAGTTGGCGCTTGCAGTTACGGCTGCCAGCACGGCCGGATTTGGAATGAGCCCGCCACCGCCGGTCAGCGGAATGCCCGCCGGGCAGTCGCCGGCGGTGTTGATCGACAAGTCGCCCACAAGGACCGAGGGAACGGCGTTGGGCGCGGCCGAGGCGAAGCCGGTCACCGGATCGACCATCGGCCCGGCGTAAACTCCGCCGCGATTGGTCGGATTCCGATAGAAGAATCCGCCGTCTACGTTGCGGCTGGCGTAGTTGCCGAACGCATAAAGCGTCAGGTCGTCGGTCAGGTCGTAGCCCATGTTGACGTAAGTCTTGATGTCGTCGTTGATATTGGGTTGGCCCCAGATCTGGGCCGGGTTAGCGACCGCATTGTTGCCCGCGGCGATGAGTGCCGCTGCGTCATCGCGCTGGGTCGAGCGATCAGTAGCGTTGGATTCGCCGTACTCGGCGCTTAGGTTGACGAAACCTCGGTCCCCGAGCGGCAGTCCGATATTGGCGCCCAGTAGGAAGTTCTCCCCGTCGCCTTCGTAGGTCTGCCCGTATTTTGCCGTCAGCTCCACCCCGCTAGGATCGTCTTTGATAATGAAGTTGAGGACCCCCGCGATAGCGTCCGACCCGTATTGGGATGAAGCGCCGTCTCGCAGGACTTCGAGCTGCTTGATGGCGATCGTCGGAATGACTGAAATGTCGGGACCTTGGGACCCATCGGATATACCGCCTCCGAGGAACGCGATGACCGAAGCCCGGTGCATGCGCTTGCCATTGACCAGCACCAAGGTGTTGTCCGGTGAAAGACCGCGCAAGTTCGCGGGCCGAACGAGCGTCGCAGCGTCGGAAATCGGCTGAGTGCTGACATTGTAGGACGGTACCGAGATGCGGATTGCATCGCCGATGTCATTGGGCGCTTGGTTTTGAAGTTCGCTGCCAGTGACGACGTCAACCGGGGCGACCGTGTCCGCGGCCGATCGATCCGCCTGGCGGGTACCGGTGACGATGATCTCGGGTTCGTCCTGACTATTGCCTACTGCATCTTGCGCGGCGGCGGGAACGCAGATCCCCGCGACGGCGGCCCCAGTCAGCAAAGCGAACCGCGTCCTGCGGCTCGTCGGGTTCCAAGAAGTCATTTGATAAGCCCCCCACCGTGTTATCTTTTATTAAGTTTCGCTCTTCGGAGCTTTTCGGCAATTCGCTTGTGCCCCCACCAACATTTTGCGTCGCTGGGTGTCTCTTTCTTGCCACAAAAAAGGGGGCCGAAAGCGCTGACTTCCGGCCCGTGTTAGGCGTTGTTCGCAGGAGGAACATTGGATGGCGGGACTGGGGAAAGGAGAGGAGACCCCAGCCCCGCCAAGCTCTTGGATTACATGTTGTAAGCACGTTCCCCGTGTTCGCGGATGTCGAGGCCCTCGGTCTCGACTTCGGCGCTGGGGCGCAGCCCGATCGTGTACTTAAGTAATAGGAACAGCGCGGCCGAGACCGTGCCGGTCCACAGGATGGTAGTGCCGACTGCCCAGATCTGGGTGATGACCTGGCCCGCCATGTCATAGGTGCCTGCGACGGCGACCGGGGCGGTGTAGTCGATCCACCCCTGCCCACCGAGCGCGGGATCCGCAACGATGCCGGTGCCGATCGCCCCGACGATCCCGCCGACTGCGTGAACGCCGAACACATCCAGGCTGTCGTCGTACTTGAGCTTGTTCTTCACCGTCGTGACGAAGAAGAAGCATACCAGCGAAGCCACCGCGCCGAGGACGATCGCGGTCCCGGGATGAGCGAATCCCGCTGCCGGAGTGATCGCCACCAAGCCCGCGACCACGCCGGTTGCGCCGCCCAGCAGCGAGGGCCGTTTGTGGACCAGCTGCTCGATGATTGCCCAAGTCGCGCCGGCTGCTGCAGTTGCCGTGAAGGTGTTGATGAAGGCGAGACCGGCAAAGGCGTTCGCCTCCAGACCCGAGCCCGCGTTGAAGCCGAACCAGCCGATCCACAGCAACGACGCGCCGATCATCGTCATCACAAGGCTGTGCGGGGGCATCGGTTCGGACTTGAAGCCGATGCGGGGACCCACCACGAGACAGCCTACGAGCCCGGCAATACCAGCGTTGATGTGCACTACCGTCCCGCCGGCGTAATCGAGCGCGCCCATGCCCCACAGGTAACCGTAGTCGGTGGGCGCGGTGTGGAGGAAGTCCGGTCCCGCCCAGTACCAGACCATGTGTGCGATCGGGAAGTAGGCCAGCGTGAGCCAAGCCACTACGAACAGGATCAACGGGGTGAACTTGATGCGTTCCGCAAACGCCCCGACGATGAGGGCGGGGGTTATGCACGCGAAGGTCATCTGGAAAATGACGAAGACGTACTCGGGCAGGTAGACCCCGTTCGAGAACGTTGCGGCGAATGTGGAGGGGCTGACTCCGGCGAGAAATGCCTTGTCGAGCCCGCCGACGATGCTCGGAAACGGCGTACCGGTGGAAGTGAAAGCCATCGAATAGCCCCAGGCGAACCAGACCAGGGCGGCGACGCACACGATAGTAAGCACCTGCATGAGCACGGAAAGCATGTTCTTCGCGCGCACTAATCCGCCGTAGAACAGCGCGAGCGCGGGCACGGACATCATCAGCACCAGGGCCGAGGCAACCAGCATCCAGGCGACATCGCCTTTGTCGACCATCTCAACGGTCGGCACGAATGCGGCCGCGGTGGTCGCTGGCATTTCCTGCGCAAAGGCAGCGGTCGCGGCGAGCGAGGAGCTCGTCGTCAGGACCGCGCCGGTAAGATATTTGCGAATCATCTGAGTACCCCTCGTTTTCAGAGCGCCGTGTCGCCGGTTTCGCCGGTGCGGATGCGAGTGGCGGAGGCGAGGTCGAGGACGAATATCTTGCCGTCGCCGATGGCCTCGGTGCGCGCTACCTGCTGGATCGTCTCGACCACTTGCGGCGCGAGAGCATCGTTCGTTGCGACCTCGATTTTCACCTTCGGCAGCATATTCGTGGAATATTCGGCGCCGCGATAAATTTCGGTCTGGCCCTTCTGCCGACCGAATCCCTTGACCTCGGTTACTGTCATTCCCGCGATGCCGATCGACGACAGCGCCTCGCGCACTTCATCGAGCTTGAACGGCTTGATCACCGCGATGATGAATTTCATCGTTGCCCCCTCAGCTGTCACCGGACAGGCCCGGTCTTCGCAACTGCAGCAAGAGACGTGCCAAAAACCGTAACCGTTCATTCGCAACGCTTTGCTGGCTGCCGTCGCAGTCAACCGCACTGAGGCTGTTCAAATTGCGGGCAGGTGCCTAGATTGAAGGCAGTTCAAGGCGAGCCCATACTGGCAAATGGTCGGATGCACGCGCGGCCAAGGCGCTATGATGGACGCCCATCTCAACCAACCTCCACTCGGACGAGACCACGATACGATCGAGGTGCGCCACCGGCTGGCGGCTCGGGAAGCTTCGCCCCGGCGCGAGAGAGTGCCAGCCTGTACCGAACTCCCGCATGGCGCCCGTGCCCATGCCCCATTGGTTGAAATCGCCCATGAGCACCGCGGGACATCCGTGTTCGCAGCCGTCGAGGTGTTTGAGGACCGCCCTAATCTGGTCGCGCCGCCGCAAGCCCGACAAGTCGAGGTGCATCCCCAGCGCGCGCAGGCGTCGGCCCTCGATCGAAAAATCGCCGCGCACGGCCCCGCGTGGTTCGAGCATGGGCAGGGCGACCGGGTGAGCCTCTAGCTGTGCGAACTGCTTTCGGACCAGCAGAGCATTGCCGTGCCAACCCAAGCTTGCGGCCCGTCTCGATACCGGAAGCGCCCGCCACGGAGTTTCATCGAGCGCGCTGCGCTCGATGACGCTGTCGCGTGTCCCGAACCGGCGATCGCATTCCTGAAGGGCGACTACATCCGCATCGAGTTCGCGGAGCACGGTCAAAATGCGATCGGGGTCGCGCTTACCGTCGGTCCCCACGGCCTTGTGGATGTTGTAGCTGGCGAAGGTAAGTTGCACGTTTGGACGGGAACGCCGATTATCGGCGAACGGTCCCGTCGTTGCCGGCGATATAGCGGTCGGTCGCCCGGGTGGGCAGGCCGTCGATACTGCGGGTTCGCCCGGCCACCTTGGCTTCCCACTGGGCTGGCTCCGCCTGCGCATGATACTTGACCAGGGTCGCCCGGTCGTGCGCGTATTCCATGATCGGCACGCCCCAGCCGCAACTGGTTTGCACGCTGTCGACGGCAATTTCGAAAATCTGCCGCGTGCCGGGCAAGAGCGTGAAATGATCGGCGAGTTCCCCCCACTCCGGATCGATCGGCAGGACCGGCTTCCCCCGCCCGTAGATGCGCAGGATCGTGGCCGGCTGTTGGAAGTTGCACACCATCAAGGTGATGCGTCCATCGGCCGCGAGGTGCGCGTGCGTCTCGTTTCCCGAACCGGCCAGGTCGAGATAGGCCACGCGGTCAGATGCCAGCCCCTTGAACGATCCCTGGAGGCCCTTGGGGCTGAGGTTGATACGCGCCCCTTCCGCCACCGTGGCGACGAAGAAGACCGGTTGGGCCTCGATCATCGCGATGTGATCCCCCGTAAGAGCGTCGAACCATTCCATCAGCGCATCAGGCCCCCGATAAGATTGCGCACGAACCGGCCGACCAGCGGACCGCCGAGGTCGGTCGCGATCGACCCGGCGGCCGAACTTGCCGCCGTCTTCATCGGGCTCGCGCGCGATTTCTTACCGAGGATCGCACCGGCGGCGATCGACGCGCCGGATCCTGCGGCGGCGCCGATCGCTCGCTTGCCGGCTTTCGAGAACATTGTGCCCCAGATGCTGGTGCTCTTCCGCTCGCGCTGGCCGACTTCCTCGCGGCTCGTCTCTTCAACCTCGACCGCCGTGGCCGCGGCGTCCGCGCTTTTCTGCGCGAGCAGTTCCTCCGCGCTTTCACGGTCGATCCGCTCGTCGTACTTGCCCGCGAACGGGCTGATCGACTGGATGATTGCGCGCTCCTTGGCGTCGATCGGGCCGAGGCGGCTGCGGGGCGGCTTGATCATGGTCCGCTGCACAATCGATGGAGCGCCGTCCTCCATCAGCGTTGAGACGAGAGCTTCGCCGGTCTTCAACTCCGTGATGGCCGTCTCGACGTCGAGATCGGGATTGATGCGGAAAGTCTCGGCCGCCGCTCTGATCGCCTTCTGGTCGCGCGGGGTATAGGCGCGCAGCGCGTGCTGCACCCTGTTACCCAATTGGCCGGCTATCTTTTCGGGGATGTCGATCGGGTTTTGGGTGATGAAAAAGACACCGACACCCTTCGAGCGCACCAGGCGCACGACCTGCTCGACCTTGTCCTGCAGGGCTCCAGGAGCGTCTTCGAACAGGAGATGCGCCTCGTCGAAGAAGAACACCAGCTTGGGCTTATCCTGATCGCCAACTTCCGGCAGCGTCTCGAACAATTCCGCGAGCAGCCAGAGCAGGAAAGTGGCGTAGAGCTTGGGGCTCTGCATCAGCTTGTCGGCCGCCAGCACGTTGATCATCCCGCGGCCCCGTTCGTCGGTGCGGATGAAATCGGTGATCTCCAGAGCAGGCTCGCCAAAGAACATGGCCCCGCCCTGGGCATCGAGGCTAAGCACCGCGCGCTGTATGGTCCCCACTGAGGGTTTGGTAACATTGCCGTAGCGCGCCGATAGCTCGCTCGCATTCTCGCTCGTATGCGCCAGCATCGCCTGGAGGTCCTCGAGGTCGAGCAGAAGCAGCCCCCGCTCGTCGGCGAAGCGGAAGACGATGTCGAGCACCCCTTGCTGCGTGTCGTTGAGGTTGAGCAGCCTGCCCAGCAGCAAAGGACCCATCTCGCTGATCGTCGTGCGGATCGGGTGGCCCTTTTCGCCATATAGATCCCAGAACACGGCCGGATTGTCCGAATAGGCATAGTCCGTCATGCCGAGGTCGCGAGCCCGCTGTTCAAGCGAGGCTGCGTGCTTGAAGGTCGGCGAGCCAGGCATGGAAACGCCGGCGAGGTCGCCTTTCACGTCGGCCAGAAAAACGGGCACCCCCTCCGCTGAGAAACTCTCGGCCAAACCCTGTAGCGTCACGGTCTTGCCCGTCCCCGTCGCACCGGCGATCAGGCCGTGGCGGTTGGCGCGCGAAAGCTCGAGAAACTGCTTCTCGCCGTTGTCGGCAAGGCCGATGAATATCTGGCCCACTGCGCAAATTCTCCCGCTGCTTGGGCACCGTCTCGCAACCGCGCCCCATGCGGTCAAGCGCCCTCGACACGAAGGTGGGAGGCGCTAAGGCAGAAGCGATGGCCGGGCGCGAACCATTCGTACTGCTGGATGACGCGCGCGCCGATGGCGCAGCCGATGCGCATTTGTTCGAGAACCCGTCCGAAGTATTCATCGCCCGCCGCCCCGCCGAAGTGGAAGCGGTGCTTTCGGCAGCGGAGCAATCGCGCGGTTCGGGCGGAACACTGGCGGGCTATATTGCCTATGAAGCGGCCCTCGCGCTCGAGCCAAAGCTCGAGCGATTGGCCGACACGCGCAGCGGTGCAGGCGGGCCGCTGGTTTGGCTCGGACTCTTCGACGAGCCTCGAACGCTGGCCGCTGCGGACGTTGCCGACTGGCTCGTGGAGCGAACCGATGGCGCGCCGTCGCTTGGCCCCTTCACGCCGCAGCTATCCCCAGGCGCCTATGCCGAAGCCTTCGGCACGCTGCAGGAGGCCATCGCGGGGGGCGACATCTATCAAGCCAACCTGACGTTCCCCCTCGCCGGCAGCTTCCGCGGCGAACCGCTCGCGCTGTATGCCGCCCTGCGCGACGATGCTCGCAGCGGCTATGGCGGGGTCGTATTCGACGGGCAGCACTGGTTGCTCAGCCTTTCGCCCGAGTTGTTCGTGAGCCTGAAGGGCAACGAAGCTAAGGCCAAGCCGATGAAAGGCACCCGCCCGCGCGGGGCCGATCCGGCCGCGGACCGCGCGTTGTCCGATGAGTTGGCGCATTCGGCCAAGGACAAGGCCGAAAACCTGATGATCGTGGACCTCATGCGCAACGATCTGTCGCGGGTTGCCGAGCCAGGCACCGTGCGGGTCGAAGCCCCGTTTGCCATCGAAAGCTATCCTACGATCCACCAGATGGTCACTACCGTCCGTGCGAGGCTCGCCGATGGAAACGGGCCGATGGACTTGGTCCGCGCGCTGTTCCCTTGCGGGTCGATCACCGGCGCCCCCAAGATCAGGGCAATGGAACTTATCGCGGAGGTCGAGCGCGACGCGCGAGGTCCCTATTGCGGTGCCATCGGACGTATCGGTCCGGAAGGAGAAGCGGCCTTCAACGTGGCCATCCGAACGCTTCGCTTGGCCGAGATAGAAAACGCACAGGGTAACGCCGTTCTCGGTGTGGGCTCGGCTATCGTTGCCGATAGCGAGGCCATGCCCGAGTGGCGCGAGAGTCTTGTGAAAGCCTCCTTCGTGGGGCGCTCGGCGGCCGGGTTCGACCTGATCGAGGCAATGCACTTCGACCCTGACGCGGGCATTCCTTTGCTCGAGCTCCACCTCGAACGGCTAAAGGCCAGCGCTGCCGCCCTGGGTTTCGCATTCGACCGCCACGCCGCCCGAAACCGCATCCAGGCCCTGTGTTTCGAACTCGAGGCACCAGCCAAGCTGCGCCTCCTGCTGGCGCGCAGCGGAGCCACCGCCATGGAAGCGCAGCCGCTCGGCGACCCGCCCGAGATGGTTTGCTGCCTCGCCTTGCCGCTGCCGGTCGATACCGGAGACCTGCGGCTCCTGCACAAGACCTCCGATCGCTGGTTTTACGACGCAGGGCGCGAAGCCGCCAGGCAGATGGGCGCCGATGATGCGCTGTTCGTTCGCGACGACGGGCTGGTCACCGAGGCGATGAGCGCCAACGTATTCGTCGAGCGGGATGGCGTGCTGCTCACCCCGCATGCATCGCTAGGGTTGCTGCCAGGCGTTCTGCGCCGCTCGCTCATCGAAGCGGGCGGCGCGCGCGAGGCCGAGCTCAAGCTCGACGACCTCGCGGCCGGTTTTCTGGTCGGCAACGCCGTACGCGGCCTGATCCCGGCGCGGCTGGCGCCATGATCTCGATCCTGTTTGAGGATGGCGAAGCGCTGGTGATCGACAAGCCCGCGGGCCTGTCGATCGAGCGCCCGCGCGCTGGCGGTCGCTCGCTCGAAGACCACCTTGTCGATCTGCGGCTCGGGTTTCAGCGAGACCCCGTACCGGTCCACCGGCTCGATACCGATACCAGCGGCTGCCTGCTGCTCGCACGAAATCCCAAGGCGCTCGCCCGCTTCAACCGCGCATTCGAGGCGCGGCTGGTCGAGAAGCGCTATCTTGGCATCCTGGCCGGGGAGCTGCCTCAGGAGAGCGGCACAATCGAATTGGCGCTTTCGAAAATCAGCTCCGCGGAGAAGGGCTGGCGAATGATCCCGGCGAGAAAGGGCAAGCCATCGATTACGCACTGGCGCCGGCTCGCCACGCACGAGGGGCTGACGTTGCTCGAGTTTCGGCCGGAAACAGGGCGCACCCATCAAATCCGCGTCCACGCCGCGAGCGGGCTGGGGGCGCCGCTGCTCGGCGACCCCGTTTATGGGAAAAAGGGGTCTGCTCCGCGCACCATGCTCCACGCAGCCGGCCTGGTCATCCAGCGCGACGGCAAGCGGGCGATCGACGCGCGCGCGCCACTTCCGGCGGACTTCACTGCGCGCGGATTTGCCGATGAGTGAGGCGGACGAGGCGGTTTCGCGCGCTCTGTCGATCACTCGGGAAAGCTTTATCGCCGCATCGGGCCCAGGCGGGCAGAACGTCAACAAGGTGGCGACCGCCGTGCAGGTGCGCCTGGACGTATTCGCGCTCCGCCTCCAGCCGCAGGTATTCGCGCGCCTGAAAACCGCGGCAGGCAGCAAGATGACCAGCGGCGGGGAAATCGTGCTCACGGCCCGGCGCTTCCGCACTCAGGAAGCGAATCGCGCGGATGCCCGGGAGCGGCTGGAATCGCTGGTTCGCGGCGCGTTCGACGCTCCGGCCAAACGCGCGAAGAGCCGGCTCAATCGGGTGGGTAAAGAGGCGCGGATCAAGGAGAAGAAAACGCGCGGCACGATCAAGGCCAACAGGGGCAAGGTCGAATGGTGAGGCGCTTCGCGCGCGCTTGACTTTCCGCCCCTGTTGGACCAATGGCCCGCCCCGACGGGCGGCGCGCGTGTGCCGCCTTTGGTATTTGTGGCCCCCAAGGTCCGATCGAAGAGTTTGGGGCCGAATTAGAAATTACAGGAACTTGCCATGGCGAAGCCCGCAACCGTTAAGATTCGGCTGGTCTCGACCGCCGACACTGGCTTCTTCTACGTGACCAAGAAGAACCCGCGCAACCACACCGAGAAGTTCACCTTCCGCAAGTACGACCCGGTGGCGAAGAAGCACGTCGAGTTCAAGGAAGCCAAGATCAAGTGACCCTGAACGCCCGGAACCTTGAGGGTTCACGGGCAGTTCAACGCTCCGTGTCTAATTCCGGAGCATGCTTACCTTGATCAAATTCTCGAAAGTTCCCCTGCGCGCCGCGCTTGCGAGCGCGCTTGGCGTTGCGGTTCCGGCGGCGATGTTGACCTTGCCCGCCGCCCCAGCGATCGCGCAGGCCGATAAGCTCGACCAGGCGGTCGCCGCACTGCGCGGCATCTCGACGATGACGGCCGACTTCACCCAAACCGACCGCAAGGGCCAGACGCTGTCTGGCAAGCTGACTCTCAAGCGCCCCGGCAAGATCCGCTTCCAGTACGGCAAGGGCGCCGACATGCTCGTCGTGTCCAACGGCAAGTCGCTCTACCTGGTCGATTACGAGGTAAAGCAAGTCCAGCGCTGGCCGATCTCCAACTCGCCGCTGGGTGCCCTGCTAGACCCGAGCCGGGACGTGAAGCGCTACGGCAAGCTCGTGCCCGCGGGGGGCAACAACGTGGTCGGCGTCGAGGTGCGGGACACGAAGCGCCCTGAATTCGGGGTAATCACCCTCGTCTTCGTACGCGACGCCTCGGCCCCCGGCGGGCTGGAGCTGGTCAGCTGGGTGGCGCTCGATTCGCAGAACGGGCGCACAACGGTCCGTTTGTCGAACCAGCGCTACGGCGCTGCCGTGCCTGACAGCGCGTTCAACTTTAAGGATCCCAGGCGCACGGGTGGTCGCCGCTAGGCCACGGTTGGGCGTTACCTCGTTGGCAGGCTGCGACGAGCCGCCAGGTCGTGTTCATGGAGGTGAAAGCCGCGCAGGCGTAAACGTCTCCTTGCGGGACGGTTCGAGGCGGGTTTCCCCCCTGTTGCCCTGACCTCATCAGAGGCCGCTCGCACAGCGTGACGAACGCTCAGAACGAACCCTCGCGCCAATGCCCCCGGCGCGAGGGTTTTTTCGTGACGGTTGCGGCGAGCGGGCGCCCTGCTATCCGCCGCGTATGGTTTCCGTCGCCACCTGGAACATCAATTCGGTCCGCCTTCGCATTGACCAGGTCCTGCGGCTGCTTTCCGAGCAGTCGCCCGATGTACTGTGCCTGCAGGAGATCAAGTGCCAGGAGCATCAGTTCCCCGCCTCCCGCCTGTCCGAATTTGGCTATGTCCACCAAGCCATCCACGGTCAGAAGGGTTATCATGGGGTAGCGACCGTGAGCCGTGTTCCCTTTCGCGAACTTGGTCGGCACGACTGGCAGGACAATGGCGAGGCGCGGCATGTCGGCGTCGAGCTGACCGGCCCGGGCGCCGGCATGGTGATCGAAAACGTGTACATCCCCGCGGGCGGCGATGTCCCCGACCGCGAAGTCAACCGCAAGTTCGGCCAGAAGCTCGACTTCCTCGAGCGCATGGCCCGCTGGGCGGACGCGCTGGACCGGCCGACACTGCTGGTGGGCGATTTCAACGTCGCACCGCTCGAGTGCGACGTCTACGACCACAAGGCGCTTCTCAAGGTCGTCAGCCATACCCCGATTGAAGTCGAGGCGCTCGGGCGGCTGATGGATGCTCACGGCTGGGCCGACCTCGGTCGCTCCTTCATTCCCGCTCCCGAGCGAAACTACACCTGGTGGTCCTATCGCAGCTTCTGGCGGCAGCAGGACCAGGGCCGGCGGCTGGATCACATGTGGGCGAGCCCCGATCTGGCGAAGCATGCCAAGAGCCATCGCTTCGTGGAGGAAACCCGGCGCTGGGAAAGCCCGAGCGACCATGTGCCGCTGGTGACGGAGTTCGACCTCTGACCGAGCCGTCGCCCTCGCGCCGCGCGGCGCAGGCGGTGGACGCCCTCCGCCACGGTTGGCCGATCATTCTGGCAGACGGGCATTGCTTGCTCCCCGCCGAAACCGCGATCGCCAGCACGGCGCGGGCAGACCGCATGCTGATCGGAGCGGCGCGCGCGGAAACCCTCAAGCTGGCCAACCAGCGCGAGGCGGCCGTGCCCAACGCGCCGGTTCTGGTTCGCGGGGCGGAACGGTTCGATCTTGCCGCCGCGCGGGCGCTCGCCGACCCCGCACTCGACCTTGCCAATCCGCTCAAGGGGCCGTTCAAGGCCGAACCGCTCGATTGGGCAGCAGGGGGGGCGGCGGCGCTCGAGCTCGCGCGCATCGCGGGGATCCTGCCCGCCTTTCTCGTGGACCCGACTGATGCCGGTGAAGCGCAGCCGTTCCAGTCGAGCGACCTCGCTGCCTTCGCAGATTCCACGCGTTTGACCATCGCCGCCCGCGCGCATCTACCGGTCTCGGCCGGCGAGGAGTGCGAGATCGTCGCCTTTCGGAGTGTCGACGATCTGCGCGAGCATGTGGCGCTGGTGTTCGGGAATCCTCGGAGTGACGCCGCCCCGCTCGTCCGGCTGCATTCGGAATGCCTGACCGGTGACGTCCTGGGCAGCCTCAAATGCGATTGCGGACCGCAACTCGATGCCGCGCTCCACGCCGCCGCCGAGGAAGCGAGGCGCGGCGGCTGGGGCGTGGTGCTTTACCTGCGGCAGGAGGGGCGCGGCATCGGCCTCGTCAACAAGCTGCGGGCCTATCGCCTGCAGGACGAGGGCTTCGACACGATCGATGCCAATCGCCGCCTCGGCCTTCCCGATGAAGCGCGCGACTTCCCGGTCGCGGCCCGCATGCTCGAATTTCTCGGCGCCCGGCGCGTCCGGCTGATGACCAACAACCCGGCAAAAGTCGCCGCGCTCGAGGAGGCGGGGGTGCCGGTCGCCCAGCGTGTCCCGCACCAGCTGCCCGACAATCCGCATAACGCCCGCTATCTCGCCACCAAGCGAGATCGGGCGGGTCACCTCCTGCCGTGATCTCGATCCGTCCGGAGCGCCCGAGCGACGAGACGGCGATACATGCCGTCACCGAAGCGGCCTTCCGCACCCAGCCATATAGCGATGGCAGCGAGCCCGACTTGATCGACCGCTTGCGGCGCGATGGGGATCTCACGCTGTCGCTCGTCGCGCAGCAAGCAGGGGCGATCGTTGGTCACATCGCCTTCTCGCGGGTGACGATTTCCGACGGCACAAGCGACTGGTACGGGCTCGGCCCGGTGAGCGTGCTGCCCGAGTTTCAGGGGCGCCAAAGCGGCGGGCAATTGATCCGACACGGCCTGCGGGCGCTTGCGGGAAAAGGCGCCCGAGGAGTCGTCCTGCTGGGTAGCCCCGACTACTATCGCCGGTTCGGCTTCGAGCACGATCCGGGACTGACGTATCCGGGCCCACCGGCCGAATTCTTCCAGCGACTGGTGATCACCGGTCCCGCCCCGAGCGGTGTGGTCCGTTACGCACCGGCCTTCGGCTAGAGCCGCTTCCCGATCGCCTGGCCCATCCGCACGATGCTCCCTGGGACCAGCTCGGGAAGCCACTCGACCCGGGCGGGCTCGAACAGCAGGACCACCGTCGAGCCGAGGTAGAAGCGGCCCATCTCGTCGCCGGCAGCGAACGCCGGGCCCTCAGCGAACCGCTCCTCGATCACCTCGGGCCCGTGGGGAGCGACGCGGCCGCCCCACACCGTCTCGACCCCCGCGACGATCATCGCGCCGACCATCACGCTCGCCATCCGGCCGAGGGGGGTGTCGAAGAGGCAGGCGAGGCGTTCGTTGCGGGCGAAGAGGCGCTCGACGCCGCCGGCAGTGGCGGCGTTCACCGAGAACAGGTCGCCCGGCACGTATCGGGTTTGCCGCAAAGTCCCCGAGGCAGGCATGTGCACGCGGTGGTAGTCGCGTGGGGAGAGGTAGATCGTGACGAAGCGGCCGCCTTCGAAGCGCGCCGCATCCTCGGGGTCGCTGACGAGCAATTCCGCTACGGAATAGTCGCGCGCCTTGGCCTGGACGATGCGGCCGCCGGCGATCGGCCCGACCTGGCTCACTGCGCCGTCGGCCGGGCTGAGCACGAATTTCGCGGCATCGGCAAGCGGCCGGGCGCCCGGTTTCAGGGCGCGGGTGAAGAAGGCGTTGAAGCTCGGATAGGCGCCGGCGGGCTCGGCCGCCTCGCTCATGTCGACATTATAGGTGTCAATGAAGCGCTCGATCAGGCGACTTTTCAGCCATGGAACAGTGGTATCGGCCACTTTGCCGGCGAGTTTGGACAACGCATGCTGCGGCGCGAGGTGCTGGGCGCGGATGAAAGCTCGGCTCATGGCGTGGCGATGGGCGGGGCCGCGGCGTTCGTCAACGCAGCTGGCTGTCCTTGCTGCCGCGCCGGTTGATCGCCGAATGCCGCACCGCCCCGTCCCGCTCGCTCTGGCAGCCGACGCAGGTGCGGACGCCGGGGAGCGCCTCGCGCCGGCGCGGGGGGATGGGCTCGCCGCAATCGTCACAGAATTCGGCGCTCTCGCCTTGAGGCGTGCGCGCGCGGGCGGCCGCGACCGCGTCCTTTACGGTATCGTCGATCTGATCCTGGACCGCGCCATCGCGGGTCCAACCGCCAGCCATCGCCTTGCTCCTCGTCCATCAACCGATCGAGGCAGCCGCAGGTTCCGCGCTAGCGCTTCTCGAAGAGCTTCAGCCCGGTGCCGAGCGTGTTCGGCCCCAGCGCCAGCCGCGCGCCGGTCCAATCGGCGACGAACGTGCTCGAGCGGCGCACGCCGGGGGCAAAGCGGGCGTCGTTGTCGGCGATCTTGAGGCCATCGGAACTATGGAGCACATCCTCTGCCCCGACCGCGATGAACGCCGAGTAATTCTCCTTGTCGCGCCCCTGGACGAACCAGTTGCCGGTGATCAGCCCGGCCGCGCCGGCGGGCAGGTCGATCATGTAGTTGGTCGCGCGCCCGGCGGAATCGTCGAAGCTGTTGCCGGCGAGCTCGACGAGCCCGGCGCGCGCCTTGACGTAATGCCCGCCGGTGCCGCGCTCGAAACGGCTGCGGGTCACCCGCAGGCGGCCGTAGTCGCCGATGTAGATCGAGTGGGCGCAGCCGCCCTCGCCCTCGCAAGTGCCGAGGCCGGTGAAGGTGCTCTTGTCGATCACGATCGTGCCGTCGGGATCGTCGGCGGTGAGGATGCCCTGCTCGCTGTCGGCGAACCAGGTCTGCGCCACGGTGAGATCGCCCTGCTCGAGGCGGATGCCCGCGCCGTTGCGGTCGGGGACCGCCAGCCCGCGAAAGACCACGCCGGCAATGCGCGCGTTGCGGCCGCGCAGCACGAACGCCGCCTTGCCTTCGCACGCCTTGCCTTCGAACACCGCGGTGCCCGGCTCGGCGGCGGAGTAGGTGACTTCGCCAGCTTCCTGCACCGCGCACTGGCGGTAGGTTCCGGGCGCGATCGAGATCGTTCCCCGGCCAGAGCCGATCGCGTCGACGGCCTGCTGCAGGGATGCGAATCCCCGCCCGCTTTCGAGCAGGGTGAAAGGCGCCGGGGCGCCCTGCGCCATCAGGGCGGCGACGGGGATTGCGGCCACGGCCAGCGTGGCCAGGGCGCAAACAAGGCCGAGCGACGGGCGGCGGATGCGGGCGCGGCTTTCCATCAGGCCGGGTTAGGAAAGAATGGTTAACGGGCCGCTAAGACTTGGCGGAGCGGCTGCCGAGGCGGAGAGCGGCGCGCCGCGCGCTCCCTTCCTTCCCGCGCTTGGGATCGAGCGAGCCGCTGACCTGGGGCCCCTTCTCGAGCATGAACTCGGTCAGCACGCTCACCAGCTTGGCGGATATCGGCAGCGAGGGATCGCCATAAGCGGCCAAGTTCGCCGCCGGACCATCGCCCTCCACGTCCTTCAGCACATGATTCATCTGCAGCACCACCGCGTGGCGCGCAGCCGGCTGAGCCGCGCTCAGGGCGGCGCCCTCGGCCGCACCCACCTGCAAATCCTTGCCGCCCGAAACGATCATCAGCGGCACTGGCAGCGCGGCGGCAAGCGGCGCCGGATCGCGCGCCAGCAGGTCGATGAGATAGCCCTGCACGGGCTCGGCGAACAACTGCTGCAAGGGCGGCGCGAGCTTGGCGGTGGACACGCGCTTGCCCTTCTCGAGCTTGTCGAGCGCCTTGAAGGCCTGCGTCAGGAACGGCGCGTTGGCGGGATTGGCGCTGAGCTGCTCGCGGAGCATCTGCCCCTTCGGCCGCCCCGGAGCGGCCACCAGGATCACCCCGCACAAATCCTTGGCTTGTCCCGCGGCCGCCAAAGCGACCAGCCCGCCTTCGCTGTGGCCGAGCAGCCAGATGCAAGGGCTGCCCGTGGCGTTCTTCGCGGCGGCCGCCCACGCGGCGACATCGCCCGCGTAGTCCTCGATGGTCACGGCATTGGCATCGGGGATCGCATCGTTGCTGCCGAACATCCCACGCTTGTCGAAGCGAAGCGAGCCGAATCCGCGCTCGTGCAAGGCCTCGGCCAGCAGGCGATAGGGCGCGCCGGTGACCCCGAGCGGGTTGTTGCCGTCGCGGTCGGTCGGGCCCGAGCCGGGGACGATGACTACGGTGGCGGCGTAAGGGGCGGGCTGGATCAGCGTCCCGGCGAGCGGCCCTTGCGGGCCCGCGATCGTCAGCTCCTCGGCACCGGCCGGCACGGCAACTAGGCAGAGCGCCGCGGCCATCGCCGCGCGCCACAAGTGGAACATGGATAGACCCCCCGGTCCGTCGATGGGGGGATGCTCTCATAACACAGGTTGCGATTCAACCGCTCCAGTGGCCGCACCATGGGAAATCTGTCGATCAGTCGTCGGCGGGTGGCCGGCCCAGCCGCGACGGCGGGTTCGCCCCCACCGCAACCCCGCGCTCCTTGAGCGCCTCGCGCAGGAGCATCTCGATCTGCGCGTTGGCGCTCCTCAGTTCGGCCGAAGCCAGCCGCTCGACCGCGGCGTGGACAGCCGGGTCGAGACGGAGGGCGAAGGCCTTTTTCTGCGAACCCGCCACGGCAAGCCGGCCTTACTGGTAGAGCGTCCCGGCGTTGACCACCGGCTGCGCTTCGCGTTCGCCGCACAGCACGACCATCAGGTTGGAGACCATCGTCGCCTTGCGCTCGTGATCGAGGTCGATGATCCCGTCGTTCGACAGTTTGTTCAAGGCCATCTCGACCATGCTGACCGCGCCCATCACCAGCTTGGCGCGCGCGGCGATGACCGCTTCGGCCTGCTGGCGGCGGAGCATCGCCCCGGCGATCTCGGCGGCATAGGCGAGGTGGGTCAGGCCCGCCTCGTCGACCACGATCCCGGCAACGTTGAGCCGCTCGTTGAGCTCGGTGCGCAGCTCACCGTTGACCACGTCGGGGCTGCCGCGGAGCGTGACCTCCTCTTCTTCAAGATCGTCGTAAGGATGGCGAGCGCCGACGGTGCGCAGGCCGGCCTCGATCTGGATGCTGACGAATTCCTTGAAATCCTCGACGTCGAACGCCGCCTGCGCAGTATCGGCCACGCGCCACACGACGTTGCAGGCGATGTCGATCGGGTTGCCCTTGAGGTCGTTGATCTTGACCCGGTCCGAATGGACGTTGTGCGCGCGGGCCGAGAGCTTCTTCTTGCCCATCCACGGCCAGACCCACCGCAGCCCTTCGGTTCGGTCGGTTCCTTTGTAGGCGCCGAAGAGCGTAACGACGACCGCCTGGTTGGGCTGGATCATGTAGAACCCGGCGACGATCAGAACGAGGAGCAGAATTCGAAGAACCGTGGCGATTACGAAGCCCACCGGGCTTGCGTCGGGCAGGCCGGCGAGCACATCCGGCTGAAGCTCCCCGGCCAGATCGATCGTGCGCCACGCGATCAGTGCGAGCAGTGCGACGAAGATGGCCAGCATGACGTAGCCATTGAACGTGCTCGCGGGCCGTTCGCGGCTGGTGTTCATCCCATTCAACTCGACCGACATCGCGAATCACTCCCTATCAAAGTGATATCATACTTGTATCACATCTTGATATTTGGCAAGCCCACTTGAATCGCCCCGCCGGATCACCGATATGCACGATGCGGACCGGGCCCCTCTGGCGCGGCACCCATCGCCTGCAAGGCACGGTGCCACGTGATGTCGGACCGCATCGGATGTTGCCGATGCCGGGTCCCGGGGTATCCCTCCCCCTCAAAGCCTCAGGCCGGCGTCGGCGCATCCGATCGAACCCAACTCGTTCGATTAGGGAGTTCAATATGTCCGACCGCCTGTTCCACCTCATGGAGCGCCACCAGAAGCTCGACGCGCTCATCCGCTCCGCCGGTGCGCGGCGCCATCGCGATCCCTTCGAAGTGCTGCGGCTGAAGAAGCTCAAGCTCGCGATCAAGGACCGCATGGCGCGCCTGCTACGCCAGCGCAGCCTCAGCCACTGATCCTCCGCCTTGGGGAGCGCCCGCTCGGCGCTCCCCCTTTTGTTGCGCGCATCCCCTGACGGCGGAGACACAGCATGGAATTTCTGACTGTCGACTGGCTCGGAACGCCGGTCTGGTTTTGGCTCGCTTTTGCGGCGCTTGTCGCGACGCTGACCGCGTTCGACCTCGGCATCCTCCACAAGGAGGACCGCGAGATGGGCATCGGCGAGAGCCTCAAGCTCAGCGCCTTCTATATCGCGGTCGCGATCGCGTTCGGCGCGTGGATCTGGGTGGAGCGCGGGGCTGCGCTCGGCATGCAGTACTACACCGGCTTCTTCATCGAGAAGGCGCTGTCGATCGACAACGTTTTCGTGATCAGCCTGATCTTCACCTACTTCGCGATCCCCGCGAAGTACCAGTATCGCGCGCTCTTGTGGGGCATCCTGGCGGTGATCGTGCTGCGCGGGTTGATGATCGCGGGCGGGGCGGCGCTGGTCAGCCAGGCCTACTGGGTGCTCTACATCTTCGCCGCGTTCCTGATCGTGACCGGCGTGAAGATGTTCTTCGCGGGCGATCATGCGCCCGACATCTCGCGCAATCCGGTAGTGCGCTGGATTTCGAGCCATATGCGGGTGACGCCCGAACTTCACGCGCAGCACTTCTTCGTGAAGGTGCCCGACGAGAAGACCGGCAAGCTGGTGCGGGCGGCGACCCCGCTGTTCCTCGCGCTGGTGGTGATCAACCTCGCGGACCTGGTGTTCGCGGTCGACAGCGTGCCGGCGATCTTCGCAATCACCACCGACACCTTCATCGTCTACACCAGCAACATCATGGCGATCCTCGGCCTGCGCGCGCTCTACTTCGCGCTCGCGGCGATGGTGCACCGGTTCTACTACCTCAAGTATGCGCTGGCGGCGGTGCTGGTGTTCATCGGCTCGAAGATCTTCGTCGCCGACTTCGTGATGGGTGGGGACAAGTTCCCGCCGGTGCTCAGCCTCGGGGTGACCGCGGCGTTGATCGCGGGCGGGATCTTCTACTCGCTGTGGAAGACCCGCCACGGCGAGGATGCCGCGCCGCAGTTGCCCGCCACCCCGGGCGGCTGACTCAGGCGGTGAGGACGGCGAGGAAGCGCGGGCCGTAGGCTTCGAGCTTCCTCGCCCCCACGCCCGATATCTCGCCCAGTTCGCGCAAGGTTTGCGGGCGCAGCGCCGCCATCTCGCGCAAGGTGGCGTCGTGGAAGATCACGTATGGCGGCAGGCCCGCCTCGCGCGCGATCGCCCGACGTTCCTCGCGCAGGGCCTCGAACAACGGGTCGCCGACGGGGTTCACCTCGCCGCCGCCGCGCCGGCGGCTGCGGACACGTTCGGGCGGGACGACGATCTCGACCCGCGCCTCGCCCTTGAGGATCGCCTTGGCTTCGCCCCCCAGTTGCAGCCCGCCGTGCTCGGTCGCGCTCAGCGCGCCGCGCGCCTGCAGCGCCCGGGCGAGCGGCTGGAGCAGCCGCGCGTCGTCCCCGCCGACGATGCCGAATACGCTCAGGGAGTCGTGTCCGCGCTGGCTGACGCGTTCGTCGGCCACGCCGGTAAGGACTTTCTGCAAGTGCCCGAAACCGAAGCTCTGCCCGGTGCGATAGGCGGCCGAGAGCAGCTTCTGCGCGAGCTCGGTAACGTCGGTCACGCCGGGCGCATCGAGGCAGTTGTCGCAGTTGCCGCAGGCTTCGGGCGGGTCCTCGCCGAAATGCCGCAGCAGCACCGCGCGGCGGCAGCCGGGGGTCTCGACCAGTCCCGCGAGCGCATCGAGCCGCGCGCGTTCACCCGCGCGGCGCTCCTCCGGCACTTCAGACAGCCGCTGGCGCGCGGTGGCGAAATCCCCTGCGCCCCACAGCATGACCGCCTGCGCCGGGTCCCCGTCGCGCCCGGCCCGGCCGGTCTCCTGATAGTATGCCTCGATCGATTTGGGCACGCCGGCGTGGGCGACGAAGCGGACGTCGGGCTTGTCGATGCCCATCCCGAAGGCGATCGTGGCGACGATCACCATGTCCTCGCTCTCGACGAAGGCGGCCTGGTTGCTCTGTCGCACCGCGGGGTCGAGCCCCGCGTGATAGGGCAGCACCGGCCGCCCGCTCGCCGCGCCAAGCTGCTCAGCGAGCTTCTCGACCTTGGCGCGTGTCGAGGCGTAGACGATCCCGGGACCGGGCTGCTCGGCCATCAGCGCGGCGATCTGGCGGACCGAGTTGTCGCGGTGACGGATCGCGTACCTTATGTTCGGCCGGTCGAACCCGGCGACGATTGCGCCTTCCTCGGGAATGCCAAGCTGGACGAGAATGTCGGCCCGCGTGTGCGCATCGGCGGTGGCTGTCAGCGCCAGCCGCGGCACCTGCGGGAAGGCGTCCATCAGCGGGCGGAGCTGGCGGTAGTCCGGGCGGAAGTCGTGGCCCCATTCGGAGACGCAGTGCGCCTCGTCGATCGCGAACAGCGCGACCGGCGCGCTCGAGAGCAAGTCGCGAAAGCCCGGCTGGCTGGCCCGTTCGGGGGCGACGTAGAGCAGGTCGAGCTGGCCGGCGCGAAAGGCGTCGATCGTCTCGCGCCAGTCGGCGTCGGCACTCGTCAGCGTGGCGGCGGCGATGCCGTTGGCCCGCGCGGCGCGCAGCTGGTCGTGCATCAGCGCGATCAGCGGGCTGACCACCACGCAGGTTCCAAGCATCATCGTCGCCGGCAGTTGGTAAGTGAGCGACTTTCCCGCCCCGGTCGGCATGACGGCGAGGGTCGAGCGGCGAGACAGCACGCGCTTGATCACCTGCGGCTGGACGCCGCGGAAGTCGTCGAAGCCGAACACCTCGCGCAGGCGCGCGCTGGCGCTGTCCAGATCGAGGGGGGCTGCGACCGTCGCCATGCGCGCCGCCTTTGCATAGCCCGCGAGGCGAGGGAAATCGGCGCTTGTGGACAGTTCGCCGATTGCGGCGCGATTGTGGCGAAGGTAAAGCGGTCCTGCCCGCGCCAACCCTCCCCCGGCGCGCAAGGAGAGACGTGATGAAGAAGTTTGCCCTCGCCCCCGTTCTCGCGCTCGTCGCGCTCGCCGCCTGCGGCGACACCGACGACGCCTCGACCGCCGCGGAAGCCGACACCGTCGAGATGCCCGCCGACGAGGCGATGGCCGGGGTGACCGCCGAGCCCGCCGCCGATCCGGCCGCCAACGCCACCGCCGACGCGGCGGCCGATGTCGACGCCGATGCAGCGGTCGAAGCGACCGCAGAGCAGGCGGGCGAAAGTGCCGCCGACGTCGCCGCCCGAGCGCAGGCTGCCGCAGCGGCCGCGGAAGAAGCGACCGACGCACCCCAGTAAGCTTGGCTCCAGATGAAAGGCGGGCGGATCGCGGCTGCGATTCGCCCGCTTTTTCTTTTTCGCAGGTGAGGTATGGCGAGGTATGCGCTGTCTCGCTCTGCCCCTGCTCGCCCTGCTCGCCGCTTGCGGACAAGGAGATGCGGGGCCCGCGCGAGGCGAGCCGACCGCCGGGGAGGCGAAAGCGCTCGCAGAAGCGGCGGAGATGCTGGAGGAGCGACGCCCAGCGTCGCCCGCCGCTGGGCGACCCGAGGTCGCCACCACCGGGAAGGGCGAAACACAATGAGCGGTATGGACCCCGAACTGTTCGAGCAGTTCATCGACCAGCTCGAACGTTACGTGCGCGAACGGCTGATCCCTGCCGAGCGCGAGGTGATCGAGGCGGACCGCATCCCCGATGCCATTGTGCAGGAAATGCGAGACATGGGGTTGTTCGGGCTGACCGTGCCCGAGGACTACGGCGGCGCGGGGCTCAGCACTTCGCAATACGCGCGGGTCGTGAAGACGATGGCCTACGCCGCGCCCGCCTACCGCTCGATCTTCTCGATCAACGTTGGCATGTTCAACTCGGCGATCAAGAACGGCGGCACTGAGGCGCAGAAGGCTGAATGGTGGCCGCGCATCGCCGCCGGCGAGATCGCCTGCTTTGGCCTGACCGAGCCGGGCTCCGGCTCCGACAGCGCGGCGATGGCGACCACCGCCCGGCCCGATCCTAGCGGCAACGGGTGGATTCTCAACGGCACCAAGCGATACATCACCAACGCGCCGCACGCCGCGGTCGGGCTGATCATGGCGCGCACCGAAAAGGAAGCGCTGCCCAAGAACGCGCACGTTTCCGCCTTCATCGTGCCGATGGACACCCCCGGCGTCACCGTCGGCAGTCCCGACCACAAGATGGGCCAGTCGGGCAGCCACATCGCCGACGTGATCCTGGAAGATGTCCACGTCCCGGGCGAGGCGCTGCTCGGCGGCGAGACTGGCAAAGGCTTCGTGTTCGCGATGAAGAGCCTCGACAACGGGCGCATCTCGGTCGGCGCGGCGGCCACCGGTTACGCCCGGCGCGCCCTCGATTCCGCCCTGCGTTACGCCACCGAGCGCAAGGCGTTCGGCGAGCCGATCGCCAACTTCCAGCTGATCCAGCAGATGCTCGCCGAGAGCGAAACCGAGATCTACGCCGCCGACTGTATGATGAGCGACGTGACGGCACGGGCCGACCGCGGGGAGAACATCTTGCGCAAGGCCGCCGCGTTCAAGGTCTTCGCCAGCGAGATGTGTGGCCGGGTGGTCGATCGGGTGGTGCAGATCTACGGCGGCGCCGGCTACTTGGCCGAATACGATGCCGAACGTTTCTTCCGCGATGCGCGCATCTACCGCATCTACGAGGGTACCACGCAGATCCTCCAGCTGCAGATCGCCAAGCATATGCTGCGCGATTTCCAGGCGCAGGCCTGATGTACGATCTGCTCGGCGACATCTCGATCGTCGAGGTTTCCAGCTTCGTCGCCTCGCCGACGGCCGGACTATACTGCGCGCAAATGGGGGCGGAGGTCATCCGCGTCGACCAGATCGGCGGCGGACTTGATTACGACCGTTACATGCAGACCAGCGAAGGCCGCAGCCTGGCGTGGGAGAACCTCAACCGCGCCAAGAAGTCGGTCGCGCTCGATTTGAGGAGCGCCGAGGGCCGCGAACTGTGCGTCGACCTCGCTCGCAAGACCGGACAACTCATCACCAACTTGCCGGAAAAAAGCTTTCTCAGCCACGCGGCGGTGAGCGAAGGCCGGCCCGACATGGTTTCGGTCCGCATCATGGGCTGGCACGACGGGCGCCAAGCGATGGACTTCACCGTCAACGCCGCCAGCGGCTACCCCCTAATGACCGGACCGGAGGAGTGGGACCCGGCGACCGCACCGCCGATCAACCAGGTGCTCCCCGCGTGGGATTTCATCTGCGGCGCTTACTGCGCCTTCGCGCTGATGGCCGCGCTCCACCACCGCGCCGCGACCGGGGAGGGCAGCGAGGTTCGCGTGCCGCTGGGCGACGTCGCAATGGGGACGGTGGCCAACTCCGGCGCGATGGCCGAGATGCTCTATCGCGGCGCCGATCGCCCGCGGCTCGGCAACGCCATCTGGGGGGCGCTCGGGCGCGACTTCGTCAGCCGCGACGGCAAGCGGTTCATGGTCGCCGTGCTGACCCCCAACCAATGGAATGCGATGGTCGCCGCGCTTGAGATCGATCAGCCTATCGCCAAGCTCGAGGCCGAGACCGGTGTTCAATTCGCCTGGTCGGATCACAACCGCTTCGTTCACCGCGAAGCGCTGTTCGCCATCGTGCAAGAAGCCGCCGCCCAGCTTGATTACGACGACCTCGCAGAGCGGCTGACGAAGGCCGGGGCCACCTTCGAACGCTACCGCACGATGTACGAGGCGGCGAACGATCCTGTGTTGGTCGCGGACAACCCGCTGTTCGGCCCCTCGCCCCCTAACCCCAGCGGCTTCGCCTATCCCGCGCCGCGCAGCTTCGCGCATCTCGGGGGAAAGCCAGCGGCCGATCCCGCGGCGGCGCCGTACCTCGGTCAGCATAGCGAGGAAGTACTGGCCGAAAGGCTCGGTTTGTCGACGGGAGCGATCGGCGATCTTATCGATCGAGGGGTGGTCGCGCCCAGCGACAAGGACAACCTCAGGAAAACAGCATGAGCAAACGCCGCGCCGCCATCGTCAGCCCGTTGCGAACCCCCGTCGGTCGCTTCCAGGGCACGCTCGCTCCGCTCAATGCGGGTGCGCTCGGCGCAGTGATCCTGAAAGCATTGGTCGAACGCAGCGGGATCGATCCCGAGCGGGTCGACGACGTCGTCTTCAGCCAGGGCTACGGCAATGCCGAAGCGCCGGCGATCGGGCACTGGTCGTGGCTCGCCGCCGGGCTTCCGCTCGAGGTGCCAGGCTACCAGCTCGACCGCCGCTGCGGGTCGGGCCTGCAAGCGGTGGTCAACGCGGCGATGATGATCGAGAGCGGCCACGCGGACGTGGTGGTGGCGGGCGGGTGCGAGAGCATGTCGAACGTGGAGCACTACACCACCGCGCTGCGCGGCGGGGTCAAGGCGGGCAACGTCGAGCTGTGGGACCGCCTTACGCGCGGACGCCTGCTGAGCCAGCCGGTCGAGCGCTTCGGGGTCATCAGCGGGATGATCGAGACCGCGGAGAACCTGGCCAAGGATTACGGCATCACACGCGAAGAAGCGGACGCCTTCGCGGTGCGGAGCCATCAGAACGCCGCCAAGGCGTGGGAGGACGGCAAGTTCGACGCGCAGCTCGTTCCCGTGCCGGTCCCGCAGAGGAAGGGCGATGCTCTCGTGTTCGACCGCGACGAAGGCTTCCGCGCCGACGCCAACATGGAATCGCTCGGCAAGCTGCGCGCGCTCGAAGGCGGGGTGGTCACCGCCGGCAACGCCAGCCAACAGAACGACGCCGCCGCCGCCTGCCTGGTGGTCGCCGAGGACAAGCTCGACGAGCTGGGTCTCGAACCCATGCTGTGGTTCAACGGTTATGCCGCCGCGGGCTGCGACCCCAGCCGGATGGGCATTGGCCCGGTCCCCGCGGTTGAGCGGCTGTTCGCCCGCACCGGCATGAGCTGGGACCGGATCGACCTGGTCGAACTCAACGAAGCCTTCGCCCCGCAAGTGCTCGCGGTGCTCAAGGGCTGGGGCTGGTCGGACAACGATAGCCGCCGCGACATCCTCAACGTCAACGGCTCGGGCATCAGCCTCGGCCACCCGATCGGCGCCACCGGCGGCCGCATCTTGGCCGACATGGCGCACGAGATGCACCGGCGGGGCAGCCGCTACGGGCTGGAGACGATGTGCATTGGCGGCGGGCAGGGCATCGCGGCGGTATTTGAGCGCGCCGGCTGACTGCGATTTGCGGGAGCCAAGCGGGGGTGCTAGAAGTTTCACCCGAAACGATGGCCAGCCTCGCCCAGCCCGAAACCGACTTTACAACGCTGCTCGACCTACCGAGCGACGTGTTCACCGCGCCGCTCAAAAAGCCCGATCATGTCGGTGAGGACTGGCTGGAGCCGGCACAGGCGCAATATTCGAGCGAAGACGACGCGATCTGGAACGACCTGTTCGCGCGTCAGATGGACGTATTGCCGGGCCGCGCCGCCTCGGCGTTCATGGCGGGACTGCAAAAGCTCAATCTCAACCGCGGGGGGGTGCCCGAGTTCGGCAAGCTATCGGAAGACCTCTCCGCGCTGACGGGTTGGTCGGTGGTGCCGGTGCCGATGCTGATCCCCGATCACGTGTTCTTCTGGCACCTCGCCAACCGCCGCTTCCCCGCGGGCAACTTCATCCGCACCCGCGAGACGTTCGACTACATCCAGGAACCCGACGTTTTCCATGACGTGTTCGGGCACGTGCCGATGCTGACCGACCCGGTCTATGCCGACTATATGCAGGAGTACGGCCGCGCCGGGTGGAAAGCGATGCGCTACAACCGGCTGAAGGCCTTGGGCGCGCTCTACTGGTATACGGTCGAATTCGGGCTGATCGAGGAAGCCGGCGGGATCAAGGCCTACGGTGCCGGCATCCTCTCCGGACCGACCGAGATCGTCTACGCGACCGAGGCGAAGAGCCCCAACCGGATCATGCTCAATGTCGACCGAGTGATGCGCACCGACTACGTGATCGATGATCTGCAGCCGACCTACTTCGTGATCGAAAGCTTCGAGGATCTCTACCGCCAGACGGTCGAGCGCGATTTCGACCGGCTCTACCGCAGCCTCCACGCGGGCTTCACCTACGCCAACAGCGCGGTGATCGACCTCGACAACGTGGTGCACATGGGTACGCAAGAGTACCTGCTGCGCGGCGGGCGCGGCAGCGGGGCGCGGCCCGCATAAGAAAACGGCCCCGGATCGCTCCGGGGCCGTCTCTTGTTCGAATAAACGACGCGATCAGGTCGCGGCGGGAGCCGGAGCAGCAGCGTCGCCCTCGTCGGCGGCTTCGCCGGCGTCTTCCATGGCGTCGGCCTTGTCCTCGGCGGTGTCGGTCACAGCGTCGGCCTGCTCGTCGGTCATCGTGCCGGCGTCTTCCATGGCTTCGGCCTGCTCGTTCACGGCTTCGGCATTGGCTTCGCCTGCGTCTTCGGCAGCATTCTCGGCAGGACCGTCACAAGCAGCGACAGCGAGACCGAGGGCAAGTGCCGACGAAATGGCAATGAGCTTCTTCATTTCACTCTTCCCCTTTTTGGATGGGAGGCCTGCATAACAAGCCCGCCTCCCGGTTGTAAGTCAAAAATGTGGCAGCGCTATCGAGCCATTCGCTGACGCGCAAAAGTGAGCACGGCTAGGGCCACAACGGAACCCGCCATGCCGGCGAGCAATGTCCAGGCCGAGAGCCCGACCATCAGGGATTCTTGGCTGGCGAGCACGCCGGCCACTTGCGCGCCCACGATTCCCGCGCCGAGATACTGCGCGATTGTGCGGCCATCGTCTCCGCGTGTCAGAATCGAGGCCAGCCAAGCCAGGACCCCGCCCACAGCGAACAGCACGATAAAACCCACCTTGGAAAATCCGCGAAAATAAGAGTGTCTTCTGCCAACGAAGCGATAACCCAGGTTATCGTTCCGCGAAAAGCGACGAAGCGGGGCCCTCAGGCCAGCGTGAGCCAGGCGAGCGCGGCGCCGCCGACCACTATCCGGTACCACGCGAAAGGCGCGAAGCCCCGGCGCGAGACGTAGGCGACGAACGCGCGGATCACGACCATGGCGACCACGAAGGCCGACAAGTAACCGGCGGCGATCTCGCCCCACCCGATCTCGGCCTGCCCGGCAAGCAGCGCCGGATCATCCAGGATCTTGACGGTCGCCGCACCGAGCATCGTCGGGACCGCGAGGAAGAAGGAGAACTCCGCGGCGGTCTTGCGGCCGACGCCGAGCGCCAGCGCACCGAGGATCGTCGCGCCCGACCGGCTGGTGCCGGGGATCATCGCCAGGCACTGGGCGAAACCGATCAGCACCGCGGTGCGCATGGGCATCTCGGTCACGCCGGTGTCCTCGCTCGGAGGAATGGTCCGCTCGAGCACCAGCATGGCGATCCCGCCGATAAGCAGCGCGCTGGCCACGACCGTCGGGCTGCCCAGCATCACGTCGATCGCGTCCTTGGCGAGAAGGCCGATGACCGCCGCCGGCAGAAAACCGGCGAGGATATTACGCACGAAGCGCACCGACTCGCCCTTGCCTCGCAGCAGCCCAACCCCAGCGAACCAGAACAGCTTCCGGTAAGTCACCAGCACCGCGGTGATCGCGCCCAATTGGATCACGATGTTGAACTGCGACCATTCCTCCGGATCGTAACCGAAGATCGCCTGGGCAAGGATCAGGTGACCCGTCGACGAGACCGGCAGGAACTCGGTCAGCCCCTCGAGCATGCCGAGCAGAATGGCGGTAAGGATCAGGCCCATGGGCGCGGGCTCATGGAGCAAGCGCGGGGCAAGTCAAGCGACCGCCCCGCGCCTTTGCCACTGTTTCGAAGCAAACCTTACCAGATACGAACGCGGTCCGCGGGCGCCAGGTAGAGCTTGTTGGACGGCTGGACGTCGAATGCGGCGTACCAAGGGTCGAAGTTGCGCACCACCGCATTGACCCGCGCCTCGGCGAGCGAGTGGGGGTCAGTCTGCAGCAATTGACGGCCGAACGCCTCGCGATACTTCCAACGCCATGCCTGGGCGTACGATAGGAAGAACCGCTGATCGCCGGTGAGCCCGTCGATCACCGGCGCGGGCTTGCCCTTCAGCGACAGCTTGTAGGCTTGATAGGCCATCGACAGGCCGCCGAGATCGCCGATGTTTTCGCCCAGCGTCAGCTTGCCATTGTGGCAGGTCTTGCCGTCATCGTACGGACATTGCTGTTCGTACTGCGCGGCCAGCTTGGCGCCGAGAGCGTCGAAGGTCTTGCGATCCTCGTCGGTCCACCAGTTCTCGAGCGCGCCAGTCGGCCCGTACTTCGAACCAGAATCGTCGAATCCGTGGCCGATTTCGTGGCCGATCGTTGCGCCCACGGCGCCGTAGTTCACCGCCGCATCGGCGTTGGGATTGAAATAAGGCGGCTGCAGGTAGGCCGCGGGGAAAACGATCTCGTTCGCGGGGGGCATGTAGTAGGCGTTGACCGTTTGCGGCGTCATCAGCCACTTGGTCTTGTCGACCGGTTCGGCAAGCTCGCGAAGCTGGTCGTTCCAGCCCCACTCACCGACCTTGATCGCGGTGTCGAGCGGCTTGCCCGCGACGATCGTGAGCCCTTCGTAGGTCTCGAATTTCTCGGGGTAGCCGATCTTAACCCCGAAACCATCGAGCTTCTTCTGCGCGGCGACGCGGGTCGCCGGCGTCATCCAGGCGAGGTCCTTGAGATTGGCCGCGAGCGCCAGCCGCAGGTTGCCGACCAGCTCTTCCATCATGCCCTTGCTGGCGGGCGGGAAGTGCCGCTCGACATAGAGCTTGCCGATGGCCTCGCCCATCGCGCCTTGCACGAAATCGAGCCCGCGCTGCCAGCGCTCGCGCTGCTGGGTGCGGCCGGTCAGGGTGCGGCCGTAGAATTCGAAGTTCGCGTCGTCGATTTCCTTGGGCAGCACGGCTGCGGCGTTGTTGAGGAAACGGGCGGCGCTCCACGCCTTGATGTCCTCGAGCGGGGCGGTGTTGAGGAGCGCCAGCATCGCGGGCATTCCGCCGCCGAGCTTCTTGAGCTGGTCGGGTGTGAGGCCGATCTTGGCGACTTCATCCTGCGTCGGCGGCAATTGCGCGACGTAGAGGGTCGGGATGCTATCGAGCTTGAGGCCCTGCAACATCGGTTCGATCGGGAACCCGCCCGCCATGGCCTTGAACTCGGCAAGGCTTATGCGGTTCGTGGTGAGGTCCGGGTTGCGCGACAAGGCGCGATCCCAGGCGATTTCCGCGAACTGCTTTTCGAGGTTGTAGACCCGCTCCGCGGTCGCCGCCGGGTCGGCGTAACCTGCCTTGCCGAGCAGAAACGCCAGGTATTCTTTATACTTCGTGCGGATCGCGGTGTTCTTGTCGTTGTCGACAAGGTAGTAATCGCGGTCGGGCAGGCCTAGCCCGCCGACACCGGTGTAGAGGGCATTCGCATCCGGGTTAAGCCGGTCGATCGATACGAACGCGCCGAGCGGAGCCGGGTAACCCTGCGTGCCGAACAGCCGCGCGAGGTCCTCGCGCGATTTCACGGCAGCAATGCGGTCGAGATACGGCCTGGCCGGAGCGAGACCGGCCGCCTCGATCGCGGCGGTATCGAGATAGGTCCTGTAAGCTTGGCCGATGCGCCACTCGAGGCTGCCCTCCGGATGCGTTCCGGCCGCCATCTCCTCGACGATCTTGCGGACGTTGCGCTCGGCATCGAGCCGCAACGCCAGCGCCACCCCACTGTAAGGATAGGCGGCGGGGACTTCTTCCGCCGCCATCCACTTGCCGTTGACGAAAGCGAAGAAGTCGTCACCCGGTTTGACCGAGCGGTCGAGATCGGCGGGATTGAAACCCCAGCCGCCGTAGGTCGGAACAGGATATTCGGCCTGCTCGGCCGCGGCCGCGGGAGCGGGTTGCGCAGTGGCGGAAGTGGCAAGCGGCAGAAGCGAGGCAGTCGCGGCCAGCGCGACGAGCATGCGGATCATGGTGGTCCCCCGGAAAATGCACGTGATGCAGTGAGCCAGAGCATCATGCCAATGACGGGACGCTGAATGCAATCGCGCTCGCAGGGCGCAGTGCGTCGTTGGTCGAACGCCCGTGCGGGTCAGGCCGCTTCAGTCGCGCCGAATTGCAGCGCTGCCAACCGCGCATAGAGCCCGCTGCCCGTGGCGAGCACGCCGTGGCTGCCCTGCTCGACGATACGGCCCTCGTCCATCACCACGATACGGTCCGCCGCGCGCACGGTCGCAAGCCGGTGGGCAATGACGAGCGTGGTGCGATCCTGCATCAGCCGTTCGAGCGCGTCCTGTACGAGCCGCTCGCTTTCGGCGTCGAGCGCGCTGGTCGCTTCGTCCAGCAGCAGGATCGGCGCCTCGCGCAGGATCGCCCTTGCGATCGCCACGCGCTGGCGTTGGCCGCCCGACAGCTGGGTGCCGTTTTCGCCGAGGAAAGTATCGAGGCCCTGCGGCAGCTGGGTGAGAAATCGCTCCGCATTGGCGGCCCGGGCGGCCGCCCAGATCTGCTCGTCGGTCGCTTCCCAGTTGCCGTAGCGCAAGTTGTCGCGCGCGTTTGCGCTGAACAGGACGCCCTCTTGGGGGACGAAGGCGATGCGCCGGCGGATCTCGGCCGGGTCGGCGCGGGTCAGGGGGACGCCGTCTATCCGGATGGTTCCGCCCTGCGGGTCGTAGAACCGTTCGACCAGTTGGAAGATCGTACTCTTGCCTGCCCCCGACGGGCCGACGATGGCGACCGTCTCGCCCGGCTGTACCTCGAGGGTAAAGTCGCGAAGGGCCGGGCTCTCGGGCCGGGTGGGATAGCGGAAGCTGACGTTGCGGAAGCTCAGCGAACCGCGCGGCGGAAGGGGCAGCGCCTCGGGCCGGGCCGGCGGGGCGATCGCCGGTTCCTCGTGCAGCAGTTCGGCAAGGCGGCTCGCCGCACCCGCGCCGCGCAGCAGGTCGCCATAAACTTCGGTCAGCGCGCCGAACGAGCCCGCGACCAGTCCGGCCGTGATCACCAGCGCCGCGATCGTGCCGCCGGAAATCTCGCCGCTGGCGACGCCCACGGCGCCCCGCCACATCAGGAGCACGATTGCCCCGAACACGATCGCGATGATCAGGGCCGTCATGCTCGCGCGGATGACGATCCGCCGGTGCGCAGTGGCGAAGCTCTGCTCGACAGCGTCGCGGAAGCGGTCCTGCTCCCGTTTCTCCTGGTTGAAGGCCTGCACGATCTTCATCGCGCCCAGCACCTCGGTCACCATGGCCCCGATGTCGGCCACTCGGTCCTGGCTGGTACGGGAGACGTTGCGCAGGCGACGGCCAAAGATAGCGATCGGGATGACCACCGCCGGGATCGCCAGCACCATCCACAGTGTCAACTGCGGAACGAGATAGAACAGATATGCCGTGCCGCCGATCGCCATCAACAGATTGCGCAAGGCCACGGAGACCGTGGTGCCGACGACCTGCTCGATCAGCGTCGTGTCGCTGGTCATCCGGCTGGAGATTTCCTTGGGGCTGTTCTCTTCATAAAAACCGGGCGCCAGCCGCAGGAGATTGTCCTGCACTTTCTGGCGAATGTCGGCGACCACCCGCTCGCCGAGCCAGCTTACGAAATAAAATCGCATCGCGGTGCCGAGCGCGAGCACCACCACGATGATCGCGAGGTAACGGAACCAGCGGGCTATGTCGGCCGGATCGCCGCCGGCGGCGAACCCGCGGTCGATGATAAGCTTGAAGCCCGAAGGAATCGCCAGCGTTGCCGCGGCGGTGATCGTCAGCGCAACGAGGGCAAGCGCCACCCGGCCAGGGTAATTCAGCGCCTGTCGCCAGATCATCACCAGTGGGCGAATGCTGCGCGCCTTTGCCGGAGGGGCGGACTCGCCGGGGGCTTCTTCGGTTCTCTCGTCCATCGCCGCGGCCTCATAGGACGCCCGCTCGGCTAAATCCACCAGCACCGGACCCGACTTCTCTCTTGTGCGTTGCACAATGAAACGAATGCGGGCACGATGCTTTGCAGCAAGCGCCCCGAGAGGTGCCGAAGCAGGGGAATACGGTTGCTTTACAATGCGTACGAGTTGCAGCGGGCCTGGCTGGCCGGCGTCAGTGCCTGGGCCACGGTCAGCGCCGAGATGCTTTCCAACCCCCGTTATCCCATGGCGTACCTCGGGCTGGCCCCGCTAGCATCGAGCGCTCTGGAGGTCTTCGCTCACGCCACGCAGGTCCGCGGCAAGCCCGGTTTCGGCATCGATGGGGTCAAGCTCGGGCGCCGCTCGTACGCGGTGACCGAAGCCGTGGTGCGCCGCAGGCCGTTCGGTGACTTGCGCCGCTTCAGCCACGACGGTCTCGCCGGCGACGCCCCCAAGGTGCTCATCGTCGCGCCGATGAGCGGGCACTTCGCCACCCTGCTGCGCGGCACCGTCGAGCGGATGGTCGAAAGCAGCGAGGTCTACATCACCGACTGGGCGGACGCGCGGCAGGTGCCGGCGAGCGAGGGCCGCTTCGACCTCGACGACTATATCGACTACCTCATCGATTTCCTCGAGTTCATCGGTCCGGGCACGCATGTGGTGGCGGTCTGCCAGCCTTCGGTTCCCGCGCTCGCCGCGACCGCGGTGATGGGCGCCGCGCGCCATCCGGCTCGCCCCGCCACGCTGACCATGATGGGCGGCCCGATCGACACGCGCTGCTCGCCCACGACGGTCAACGACCTCGCGATGGAGCGGCCGATCGCGTGGTTCCGCCACAACGTGATCGCAACCGTGCCGATGCAGTACCCGGGCGCAGGACGGCGGGTCTACCCCGGCTTCCTGCAGCTCGCCGGGTTCATGAGCATGAACCTCGGCAACCACCTGATGAGCCATTACGAGATGTTCAAGCATCTCACCGTCGGCGACGACGAAAGCGCGCAGGCGACCAAGGATTTCTACGACGAATACCGCTCGGTGTGCGACATGACCGCTGAGTTTTACCTCCAGACGGTGGAGGAAGTGTTCCAGAAGCACTCGCTGCCCAATGGCACTTTCGTCCATCGCGGTAAGCCCGTCGACCTGGGCGATATCCGCGACACGGCCATCCTCGCCATCGAAGGCGAGCGCGATGACATTTCGGGCATCGGCCAGACAATGGCTGCGCTCGATCTCGCGACGGGGCTTGCCAAGGCCAAGAAGCAGTATCTGCTCGCCGAAGGCGCGGGCCACTACGGCATCTTCAACGGCAGCCGCTGGCGCGACAAGATCGCCCCGGTGGTCGAAGCATTCATCGAGCGCCACTCGGCGAGGCGCCTGAGGGTCGCTGCCTAGTGCAGCGTCTCGGACGAAGGTGACTTCCGCCGGCCGAAGAGCTTCCTGATCGCCCGCCGCGCCACTACCAGCAGGCCGACGGTAAGTGCGAGCAGGAACAGGGCGATACCTGCCGCCGCATAGGGATACTCGTAAGCCGCCCACAGCAATCCGGCGGTTGCGATATCCTCGGTGGTCGAAACCACGATGTTGCTGAACGGTTCGGGGCTGGCGTTGACGACCGCCCGCGCGCCGGCTTTGCCGCCGTGCGCCGCCAGCGCCGCGCCGCCGCCGAGGATGAAGGCGACCACCTGCGTCGCCGGGTCGCCCGGATCGACCACCGCCAACGCCAGCAACGCGCCGCCCACCGGCCGCACGAACGTGTGCACCGCGTCCCACGCGCTATCGAGCCACGCGACCTTGTCGGCGAAGAACTCGGCGAGCGCGGCGATCGCGGCGATACCCATGACCCACGGATCGGCAAGCGCGTCGAGCGCGGCGAGATGCTCGGGAAGCGGCAACGCACCCAGCCGCATGGCGAGCCCGGTGGCGAAGATCGTGAGGTAAAGCCGCCATCCGGCCAGCAGGCTCACGCTGCCCGCAATGCCGAGTATTTCGATGATGCCCATGCCGCGCATCCTTTCGTCGCGGGAAAGCAACCGCACGGCGCGGGAGCTAGCGCGCGAACCAACCTAGGTGAGTTTCCCGCGAAACCCAAACTCGTTGCGATCATTCGGTTTTCGCGAGGTGGAAATGACGCAAACGACCGATAATCTCCAGCGCGACGACGCGCCGGTGACCGCATCCAAGGATACAGAGTCCGCAAGGGCGCTTTTCGGCGAGGCCGTGACAATCGACCGGCCTGCCGAGGAGCTTTACGATTTCTGGCGCGAGCAGACCAATCTTGCCCAGTTCATGGAGAATGTCGTCTCCATCGAGCCGGCGGGCGGCAACCGCTTCCGCTGGACGGTCAAGGCCCCGCTCGGGCGCGAGGTGAGCTGGGACGCCGAGATTACCCACGAAGTGACAGGCCGGGAGATGAACTGGCAGTCGGTCGAAGGCGCGGACGTCGCCAACAGCGGCAAGATCACGTTCGCCGAAGCCGGAGAGCGCGGCACCGTGGTGCGCGCGGTGATCGCTTACGAGCCGCCTGCGGGCGTGATCGGCCAGGCCGTCGCCAAGCTGTTCCAGCGCGAGCCGCGCATCCAGGCCCGCCGCGACCTCCACCGCTTCAAGCAGCTGATGGAGACCGGCGAGATCACCGTCAGCGCGCGCAACCGGCGCGAACTCGAGAAGCGCAACGAAGACACGCAAGCGGAGCAAGCGGCATGAAAGCGATAGCCTGGCACGGCAAACACGACGTCCGCTGCGATACCGTCGACGATCCCGAGATCCTCAACCCGCGCGACGCGATCCTGCGGATAACCTCAACCGCGATCTGCGGCTCGGACCTCCACCTTTACGACGGCTACGTGCCCGCCATGAAGCCGGGCGATGTTCTCGGCCACGAGTTCATGGGCGAGGTCGTCGAGGTCGGCCCCAAGAGCACGCTCAAGACCGGGCAGCGAGTGATCGTGCCGTTCCCCATTTCGTGCGGCCTATGCTACCACTGCAAGAAGCAGCAGTATTCATGCTGCGACAACTCCAATCCCGCCGACAAGCAGGACATGGGCCGCGAGGCTTACGGCGAGCCGGCGGCGGGGATTTTCGGCTACTCGCACCTTACCGGCGGGTACTCTGGCGGGCAGGCAGAATACGTCCGCGTGCCCTATTCCGACATCGGCCCCTACGTGATCCCGGACGACAGCATGCCGGACGAGAAAGTGCTGTTCATGACCGACATCCTCCCCACCGGGTGGATGGCGGCGGAGAACTGCAACATCCAGCCGGGCGACACCGTGGCGGTTTGGGGCTGCGGCCCGGTCGGTCTGTTCGCGGTGCAGTCGGCGTTCCTGCTGGGTGCCGAGCGCGTAATCGCAATCGATCACTTCCCGCGCCGGCTCGAGCTCGCCAAGCAGTTCGGTGCCGAATGCCTCAACTTCGAGGAATCGAAGGTCTACGAGGCGCTGTGGGAGATGACCGGCGGTATCGGGCCGGATGCCTCGATCGACTGTGTCGGCCTCGAGGCGCACGGCGGCTACGTCGACAACATCATCGACCAGATCAAGGTCTCGACCTTCCTCGGTACCGACCGCGGTCATGTCATCCGCCAGGTGATCATGGCCACTCGCAAGGGCGGCCATGTGTCGATGCCGGGCGTCTATGGCGGCTTCCTCGACAAGTTCCCTATCGGGGCTCTGATGCAGAAGGGGCTCACGCTCAAGACCGGGCAGACCCACGTCCAGCGCTACAGCGACGCACTCTACGCGATGATCGCGGAAGAGAAGATCGATACCACCTTCCTGATCAGCCACACGATGGCCCTCGAGGACGGCCCCGAGGGCTACAAGAAATTCCACGACGACCAGGACAACTACACCAAGGTCGTCCTCAAGCCCGGCATGGAGCGCGCCGCGGCCTAAGCAGCAAGGAGAGAGCGATGTCTATTTTCGATAAGGTAGCCTCGGCGGTCATGCCGCCCGAGTCCGCCGAAGACCGCGCGGAAGCGCGCCGCAAGGCGGAAGCGATGGCAACCGAATGCCCGTTTCTCGCCGACGTGCTCGACCACCACCGCCAGATCGAACAGGCATTTGTCGCCGGCCTCTCCGCCAACGACCCCGCCGCACGCACGGCGGCGCTCAAGCGCCTGGCCGCGATCCTCGGCGCACATGCCAATGCCGAGGAGGCGGTGCTCTATCCGGCGATGGCCGACAACCACGAGAAGGGCCACGCGGGCATGGCCTATCAAGAGCAGGCGATGACCAAGATCCAGCTCGCAAAGCTCGAGATGATCGACCCGATGAGCCAGGAATGGCGCGACAAGCTCGAGCACATCCAGGGCGCCGTCGCGCACCACATGTATGAGGAGGAAGGAACCTGGTTCCCCGAACTGATCGAGCAAATTCCGCAGGCCCAGCACGAGCATGTGATCATGCGCTTCCGCGAGGAGTTCGAGCGCTACTCGGGCGGCAGCGGCAGCGGTAGCATGGCGGCCGGTCGGACGGCCGACGCGCGGGAGCTCGCCTAGCCGATCCGGGCTCCCTGGCCGCCATCCACCGGGAGCAGCACGCCGGTGACGAAACGCGACTCGTCGCCGGCGAGAAAGAGTGCCGCGTTGGCGACGTCCCAGGCGCTGCCCATGCCGCCCTTCAGCGGCACCATGGCATCGCGCGCGGCGCGTTGGGCGCCGAGATCGCGTCCGTCGCGCTCGGCGGTGCCGCCGACGCCCATCGGGGTGTCGATCAGGCCCGGCAGGATGGCGTTGCAACGGACGCCGTGCTTGGCGGACCCGAGCGCGGTGGCGATCGCCAACCGGTTGAGCGCGGCTTTCGAGACTTCGTAGGCGACCATGTTGGCCCCCGCGGTCGACGCGAGCGAGCTGATCAGCACGATCGACCCGCCGCCTGCCTCGCGCATGGGCGTCAGCACCGCCTTCACCAATCGCCGCGCACCGGTGAAATTGACCGCGAAAACCGTCTCGAAGGCATCGTCATCGTGCCGGTGCGCAGGCCCATCGCCGCGATGGCCGATGCCGACGTTGTCGATGCAGATGTCGATCCGGCTCCAGCGGTCGAGCGCGGCGGCGACTATCTCTTCGGCGTCGTTAACGATGTCGGCCGCCAGTGCGAACGCGGTGCCGCCCACCCCGGCGATCGCCGCCACCGTTTCCTCGGCCCGCGCCAGATCACGGTCGACGCACAGCACCGCGGCACCCTCGCGCGCGAGTGTCAGCGCGATCGCCTTGCCGTTGCCGACGGTCTCGCCCGGTTGCTGGCCGGCGCCGACGACGACGGCCGTCTTGCCCGCCAGCCGGCCGCTCAACGCCGATCGAGCTCCGGGTCAGGCTCGCCCTTTTCCAATTGCACACCGAACGAGTTCAGCATCATCGAGACCTGGGTGTACTGGCCGACGGTGAACACTAGGTCCATGCGCCCCTTGTCACCCAACGGCGCCAGCTTGGTCCAGGTCGCATCCGAGACGAAATGATCGTGGTGCAGTTCGTCGCACGCGGTCAGGATCGCATGCTCAAGCTCGCTCCATTTGCCCGCGCCCGGGCCCTGCTTAAGCAGTTCGACCTCCTCGGACGAAATGCCCGAGCGTAGGCCGATAACGGTGTGCTGGGCGAACTCGTAGCCCGAGCCGCAGTTGAACCCGGTCCGCAGAATGGCAAGTTCGCGCTGGCGAGGGTCGAGCGCGTTGCGCTTGGACAGGACGTAGTTGCCCCAGCCGAGGAAGCGCTTGAGCGCTTCCGGCGCGTGCGCCAGCGTGAGGAAGATGTTGAGGGGCCGGTCACCCTCGCGCGTGACCGGCGACAACGCCTCGGCCTGCTCGTCGTCGAGCGCCGCGGGGTCGAGCGGGGCAATCCGGGGTTCGCTCAGTCGCATTGCACCTCCGGCCTCAAGTGGCGAAGCGGTAGGCCGGTTAAAGGACCTCGAACAGCCCCGCCGCGCCCATGCCGCCGCCGACGCACATCGTCACCACGACGTATTTCGACTTGCGGCGCTGGCCTTCGCGCAGCGCGTGGCCGACGCAGCGCGCGCCGGTCATGCCGTAGGGGTGGCCGATCGAGATCGACCCGCCGTTGACGTTCAGCCGGTCGTTGGGGATGCCGAGCACGTCCTGGCAGTAGAGGACCTGCACCGCGAACGCCTCGTTCAGCTCCCACACGCCGACATCGTCCACCGAAAGGCCGAAATGGCCGAGCAGCTTGGGAATCGCGAACACCGGGCCGATGCCCATCTCGTCGGGCTCGGTGCCGGCGACCGCCATGCCGACGTAGCGGCCGAGCGGGGTCAAACCCTTCTTCGCCGCGACGGCGGCTTCCATCACGATCACTGCCGCCGAGCCGTCGGACAACTGGCTGGCATTGCCGGCGGTGATGGAGCCCCCTTCGACTACGGTCTTGAGCCCCTGCAACCCTTCGAGGGTGGTTTCGGGGCGGTTGCCTTCGTCCTTCTTGAGGGTGATCTCGCGATCGGAGATTTCGCCGGTCGCCTTGTCCTGCACCTTCATGACGGTGCTCACTTCGACGATCTCGTCGTCGAACACGCCCGCCGCCTGCGCGGCGGCGGTGCGCTGCTGGCTCTGCAGGCCGTAGGCGTCCTGCCGGTCGCGGCCGATGCCGTAGCGGTTGGCGACGTTCTCGGCGGTCTGCAGCATCGGCATGTAGATGGCCTTGTGCATCGCCATCAGCGACGGATCGGGCTGCACCCGCATGTCCTTGGTCTGCACGAGGCTGATCGATTCCTGGCCGCCGGCGGCGACGATATCCATCCGGTCCACGATGACCTGCTTCGCCGCAGTGGCGATGCTCATCAGGCCGCTCGAACACTGGCGGTCCATCGTCATGCCCGAGACGGTGACGGGGCAGCCGGCGCGCAGCGCGACCTGGCGCGCGAGATTGCCGCCCTGGGTGCCCTGCTGCAGCGCGCTGCCCCACAGGACGTCGTCGATCTCGCCGGGCTCGATGCCGGCGCGCTCGATCGCGGGCTTGAGCGACAACGCGCCGAGCGTGGGCCCGAGCGTATTGTTGAAAGCGCCCTTATAGGCCCGGCCGATTGGAGTGCGGGCGGTGGAGACGATGACGGCGTCACGCATGGTCAATTCCTGTAGCTAGCGAGTGTTGGTCCGGGCCTGGGGAGGGCATTCAGACGAAGAACTGCATGATCCATTCGGTGATCAGGGCGGGCTTGTCCTCGCCTTCGATCTCGATGGTGATCTCGTGCGTCTGCTGCCACTGGCCAGGGCGTTTTTCCTCGAGGTCGACTAGCTTCCAGTGGCCGCGGATGCGCTTGCCGCTGCGGACGGGCGAGATGAAGCGGGTTTTGTTGCCGCCGTAGTTGACGCCCATCTTCACGCCGTCGACCTTCGGCAGATCCGAATTGGCGGAAAGGTACGGAATCATAGACAGCGTCAGGAAGCCGTGCGCGATGGTCCCGCCGAACGGGGTCATCTTGGCGGCTTCTTCGTTGACGTGGATGAACTGGTGATCGCCCGTCGCCTCGGCGAACTGGTTGATCCGCTCCTGGCTCATCACGACCCATTCGCTCGTGCCGACGTTCTGGCCGACCTTGGCTTTCAATTCCTGCGGGGTCATGCGCCTCTCCTCGTTAGAAACCGCGGTATGCGCGGATTCCATAGGCGCAGGACTCGGCTTAGCGCAACGCCGGTTCGCCTGCCGTTACGGCATCGCCGCCGGCCGCCTGCTTGGACCGCCGCAAACGCCTCCGCACGGGCGAATCGACCCGGCGGCACCAGCTCCACAGCGCGCACTGCACGCCGATCAGCGTCAGGATGAACGGCTGGTACGCGATCCCCTGGAACAGCGAACCGACGAGGTAGATCGCCTGCGCGAACTGCAGCGCGACCGCCAGCGGCGCCTGCCATTGCTGGTCGGCCCGCTCGCGGCCCCTCCAGCGGCGACGGATGCGTTCCATCTGCCACAAGCCCAGCGCGTGGATCCACAGCCACAGGAACAGCCCCGGCCAGCCCTGCTCGCCGAGCATTTCGAAGATCGCCGAATGGTAGGCGCGCGCGCGGTCCGTATGGTCCTCGTACTCGACCGAGCTCGTGTTGCCCTCGCTCTTGCGGACCGGCAGCTTGTAGGTGAACTCGTTGCCGCGATAGGCGTCGAACCCGCCACCGAGCGGGTGATTGTTGGCGTAGTCGACCGTCCAGCGCCACACCGCCACCCGGGTCGAGGCCGAGGTATCTTCCTCAGCCGATTCCAGCGTCGACATGCGCTGGTGCCAGCTCTGCGGGAGAAAAGGCAGCGCGACCAGAGAGAGCGCCGCGGCTGCCCCGAGATAGACAAGGCGCCGCTTGACGTCGCGCAGCATCAGCACCGCCAGCACCGCCATGCACAGCAGGCCGGTGCGCGCCTCGGTCCCGATCGGCATCAGCAGGCAGGCGAAGATCAGCGCATAGCCGAAGGTCTTTACCCGCCAGTCCGGCGGGAAGACCGTGCCGTGCTTCATCGCCCACAGAATCAGCGGGATGATAGCGATGGCGACGGTGGCTATGGTCGAGCTTTCGTACATCCCGGTGTTGTTGTTCACCAGCAGGTAGAGCACCCCGTATCCGCCGCCGCCGGTGGCGGTCTTGATCCCGCCATTGATGATGATCGCCCCTGCGGTGAGGACCATCGTCAGGACGACCGCCTCGAACCGCAACCGGGTGGTGAGCGTCAGCGGCAGGAAGATCGCGAACACGAGGGCTTTCCACACCCAATCCCACTTCTCCGCCGCGGGGATCGGGAAATCGGCGTTGGCGGTGGTCAGCGCGCACCACCCGAGCAGGATCACCAGCAGCCATTGGCGGAAGGCGAAGCGCGCGCCGTGTTTGGAATCGGCGAGCAACCAGCCGCCGAATGCGGCGCAGAAGGCGATCAGCGATACCGGAAGCGAGGCGACCAGTTGCCAGCCGATGTCCTGCGGGCTGAGCGTGTCGATGTAGATGTAGGCGAGCACCCACACGAACGGGCGGCGGATGCCGAGCAGCAGCACCCCGGCGATGAACAGGAACAGTCCGAGGTCGATCATTCCGGCTGTTCCGGCTGCTGCGGCGGATCGCGGTCGAGGTCGTCGCGGCCGATCAGCCGCAGCATCATCAGCAACAGCAACCCGTGAACGAGCGCGAGGGAGAACAGGTCAATCATCGAGCGCGCAGGCCTAGCGCATCGCAGTTGACGCGCCGTTAAGCCTGTCGTGCGACAAACCGCCGCATGACCCGCGTGCTGCACGTCCTCGACCATTCGCTGCCGCTCCACAGCGGCTACACTTTCCGCACCCGCGCGATCATGACCGCGCAGGCCGCCTCGGGGCTCGAAGTGCGCGGGGTGACCGGTCTGCGTCACGCGGCCGATGGGCCGGTCGCGGAAGTCGCCGACGGGCTGTTGTTCCACCGCACGCCAGGGGTGGCGTCGGGCGTCACCGGAATGCGCGAATGGCGCGAGATCGCTCGCCTCGCCGACGCAATCATCGCTCTCGCCGAGGATTGGCGGCCGGACGTATTGCACGCGCACTCGCCCGCCCTGTGCGGCCACGCCGCGCTGCGCGCGGGGCGCGCGCTCGGCATACCGGTGATCTACGAGATCCGCGCCTTCTGGGAAGACGCCGCGGTCGACAACGGCACGGGACGCGAAGGCTCAGTCAAGTATCGCCTCACCCGCGCGCTCGAGGATCGGGTCGTCGCCGACGCCGACGCGGTGTTCACCATCTCGCATGGATTGCGCGACGATCTCGTGGCGCGGGGCCACGCGCCGGGAAAGATCGGGCTCTCGCCGAACGGCGTCGATCTGGGCCTGTTCGGCACGCCGCCCGAGCGCGACGCGGCGCTGGCGGACGAGTTCGGCTACGGGGCCGAAGACCCGGTGATCGGGTTCATCGGCAGCTTCTACGACTACGAAGGGCTCGATCTGCTCATCGACGCGCTGCCACAGCTGCGCCGGCATCATCCCAGCGCCCGCCTGCTGCTGGTCGGCGGTGGCCCATGCGAAACCCGGCTGCGGGCCCGCGCCGCCGCCTCGCCCGCGGCCCACGCGATCCACTTCACCGGCCGGGTCCCGCACGCCGAAGTGGAGCGCTACTATTCGCTGATCGATGTGCTCGCGTACCCGCGCAAGGCCAGCCGCTTGACCGAACTCGTCACCCCGCTCAAGCCGCTCGAAGCCATGGCGCAGGGCCGGCTCGTTGCCGCGAGCGACGTCGGCGGCCACCGCGAACTGATCGAGGACGGCGTCACCGGCGCGCTGTTCTCCGCCGACGACGCCCGGTCGTGCGCCGATACCTTGTCAGGCCTGCTCGACGAGCGCGACGACTGGCCGGCGATGCTGGCGCGCGCGCAGGCCCGGGTGCGCGAGCGCCACGACTGGTCGCGCAACATTCGTCGTTATCAGGACGTTTACCAACACCTGTTAGCTCATCGCCCGAACGGGAAATTGTCCGCCGCCGCCTGACCGGCGATCGCGGCGGCAGCCGCCAACGGGGTGTCCAATGAGCAGCCAAACCAGACGACAGGGGGCTAAGGCCCCGATCAGCGCGCACCCGGCCTTTCCGGCGATCGTCGCGCTGTGGTTTGCCGGTCTGTTGGGTCTCGGCAGCATGGTGATGCCCCCCGTTGTGATCGAGCGTGTGAGCAATGCCGGCGGCATCGCCTCCCTCGGCGAGTACGCGCGGACAGCGGTGGCGCTGGCCGGCGCGGCGCTCGGAGCCCTCGCAGGCCTGGCCATTGCCCGGCGCGTGGCGGCGGCAACCGGCGCGCGCCGAACACCAGCGGCAGGCGAAGACTTCGCCAAGGCTCCGCTCTCCGCGCCCGATGAGCTGGGCGAGGACGGGTTCGATGCCGAACCGTCGCTCGCCGTCGCCGAGGACTTCGAAAGCGCCGAACTCGTCGAGGACGACGACATCGGCGACTTCGACAGCGAAGAACTGCCGCCAGCTGCCGAAATCTCTGCGGCGGGCGACTGGATTTCCGAGGACCGCAAGCGCGAGGCGCTGCACCGCGAAGAAGGCGAGCCCGAGGGGACTGTCGCCGAGGCTACGGCCACGCCGGCAGATAGCCGCCCGCTCGGCGAACTGGCCATGGTCGAATTGGTCGAGCGTCTCGCCCGCGCGTTGCAACAGCATCGCGACCGCGCCGGCGACGCGGCGGACATGCCGGGCGCCGCGCCGGTGGAACGCCCGCTCGCCGAAGAACCGGCCGAATTCGACACGGCCGAGCCGCTGGCCGAGAACTATCCGTCGCTGCTGTCGATGAGGCGCGCTCCCCCGCGCGAGCCGGGCGACAACGAGCGCGCGCTGCGCGAAGCCCTCCAAAAGCTGGAGCGCATGAGCGGCGCCGCCTGACGGCCGGCCTCGCGAAAGCGGGGCTTTATCGCGCTCAATTCCCTTCGCGATTGCGGAAAAACGTTCGTGTCGTCATGGCCCGAAGCTGCGATAACTTTGCTGCGCGAGGCAGCACGGCGAGTCGCGTTTCATTGCCCGCCGGCGCGCGGGCCAGGCGTTGTAGATTGCGAGCACGATGGGTTTTCCGCCCAACCAGGGACTGTACGACCGGCGTAACGAGCACGATGCCTGCGGCGTCGGCTTGCTCGCGCACATCAAGGGCATGAAGAGCCACGCCATCGTCGCCCAGGCGCTCGAAATTCTCGCCAACCTCGATCACCGCGGCGCGGTCGGCGCCGATCCGCTGCTCGGCGACGGCGCAGGCATCCTCATCCAGATCCCGGATCCGCTGTTCCGCAAGTGGGCCGAGGCCAATGGCCACGACTTGCCCCCGCCCGGCGAATACGCGGTCGCGCAATGCATGATGCCGCAGGGCGACAGCGCACGCGCGTTCGTCAAGGAGCAGTTCGAGAAGTTCGTCGCCAAGGAAGGCCAGCGGATGATTGGCTGGCGCGAGGTGCCGGTCACGCTCGACGGCCTCGGCAGGGCGGTCGTCGCGTCGATGCCGGTGATGCGCCAGTGCGTGATCGCCCGCGGGCCCAACTGCGCCGACCAGGATGCCTTCGAGCGCAAGCTGATCGTCATCCGCAAGCAGGTCCAGAACCCGCTCCGCAAGCAGGAAGAGAAGCTCGGCATCGCGGGCCTGACTCAGATGTACATCCCGAGCTTCTCGAGCCGGACGATCGTCTACAAGGGCCTCCTTCTGGCGAACCAGGTCGGCAGCTTCTACGACGACTTGCGCGATCCCGACTGCGTCAGCGCATTGGGCCTCGTCCACCAGCGCTTCAGCACCAACACCTTCCCCAGCTGGAAGTTGGCGCACCCGTACCGCTTCATGGCGCACAACGGTGAGATCAATACCGTGCGCGGGAACGTGAATTGGATGAACGCGCGCCGGCGGACGATGGAATCGCCGCTTCTCGGCGCTGACCTCGACAAGCTGTGGCCGATCATTCCGCACGGCCAGTCGGACACCGCGTGCCTCGACAACGCGCTCGAGCTGCTACTGCTCGGCGGGTACGACCTCGCGCACGCGATGATGATGCTGATCCCGGAAGCGTGGGCGAAGGACCGGCTGATGGACCCCGAACGGCGCGCGTTCTACGAATACCATGCCGCGCTGATGGAGCCGTGGGACGGGCCGGCGGCGGTGTGCTTCACCGATGGGCGCCAGATCGGCGCCACGCTCGACCGTAACGGCCTGCGCCCCTCGCGTTATTGCGTGACCAAGGACGACCTGATCTGCCTCGCGAGCGAGAGCGGGGTGCTGCCGTTCAAGGAAGACGACATCGTCCGCAAGTGGCGGTTGCAACCGGGCAAAATGTTGCTGGTCGACCTCGAACAGGGCCGGATCATCGAGGACGCCGAGCTGAAGGCGAGCCTCGCAGCCGCGCAGCCTTACGCAAAGTGGCTCGAAGACGCACAGTACAAGCTCGAAGACCTCGACCATATCGAGCCCGAGCTGTCGGCCGTGCCCGAGCCGGCGACCGACCTGCTGGAGCGGCAGCAGGCGTTCGGTTACACACAAGAGGACATTTCCAAGTTCCTTGAGCCGATGGCGCAGTTGGGCGACGACCCGCTCGGATCGATGGGCACCGACACGCCGATCGCGGTGCTCTCCAGTCGCCCGCGCCTGCTGTTCGACTACTTCAAGCAGAACTTCGCGCAGGTCACCAACCCGCCGATCGATCCGATCCGCGAGGAGCTGGTGATGAGCCTTACCAGCATGGTCGGCCCGCGCCCCAATCTGCTCGGCCGCGATGCGGGCACCCACAAGCGGCTCGAGGTGAGCCAGCCCATCCTCACCAACGAGGATCTCGCCAAGATCCGCTCGGTCGAGGCGGCGCTCGACGGGGCGTTCCGCTGCGAGACGATCGACATCTGCTGGGATGCCGGCGCCGGGGTCGAGGGCGTCGAGCTGGCCCTGCGCGAGATGTGCTGGGCGGCCACAGAGGCGGTGCTGCAGGATCACAATATCCTCGTGCTGAGCGACCGCGCGCAGTCGCAGGACCGCATTCCGATCCCCGCCCTGCTGGCGACCGCGGCGGTGCACCATCACCTCGTCCGTCAGGGCCTGCGGATGCAGACCGGCCTCATCGTCGAGACCGGCGAGGCGCGCGAAGTGCATCACTTCTGCGCGCTGGCGGGCTACGGCGCCGAGGCGATCAACCCCTATGTGGCGTTCGAAACACTCGAGGATATCCGCCGCACCAAGCTGCCGCACTCAAGCGAAGCGGACGTGCGCAAGAACTACGTCAAGGCGATCGGCAAGGGCATTCTCAAGGTCATGTCCAAGATGGGCATCTCGACCTACCAGTCGTATTGCGGGGCGCAGATCTTCGACGCGGTCGGGCTGTCGAGCGCGTTCGTGGACAAGTATTTCACCGGCACCGCGACCACCATCGAAGGCGTCGGCCTCGCCGAAGTGGCTGAGGAGGCGGTGCGCCGCCATGCGCTCGCCTATGGTCATAACCCGGCCTACGAGCACATGCTCGACCCCGGCGGCATCTACCAGTTCCGCCTGCGCGGCGAGGACCATGCCTGGACCCCCGGCACCGTCGCCGACCTCCAGCACGCGGTGCGCGGCAACAGCCTGGAGCGCTACGAGGATTATGCGCGGGCGATCAACGAACAGTCCGAGCGGCTGCTGACGATCCGCGGGCTGATGGAATTGAAGCCGGCGGCGACCCCAGTACCGCTCGACGAGGTCGAGCCGGCGGCCGAGATCGTCAAACGCTTCAGCACCGGCGCGATGAGCTTCGGTTCGATCAGCCGCGAGGCGCACACCACGCTCGCTATCGCGATGAACCGCATTGGCGGGCGCTCGAACACCGGCGAAGGCGGCGAAGAGATCGACCGCTTCAAGCCGCTGCCCAACGGCGACACGATGCGCTCGAAGATCAAGCAGGTCGCCTCGGGGCGCTTCGGGGTGACCACCGAGTACCTCGTCAACTCCGACGATATCCAGATCAAGATGGCCCAGGGCGCCAAGCCCGGCGAGGGCGGCCAGCTTCCCGGGCACAAGGTCGACAAGGTGATCGGCAAGGTCCGCCACTCAACGCCCGGCGTAGGCCTCATCAGCCCGCCGCCGCACCACGACATCTACTCGATCGAAGACCTCGCGCAGCTAATCCACGACCTCAAGAACGTGAACCGCGAGGCGCGCATCTCGGTCAAGCTAGTGGCCGAGGTCGGCGTCGGCACGGTCGCGGCGGGCGTCGCCAAGTGCAAGGCCGACCACGTGACCATCTCGGGCTACGAGGGCGGCACCGGCGCCTCGCCCCTGACCTCGCTGACCCACGCGGGCAGCCCGTGGGAGATCGGCCTCGCCGAGACCCAGCAGACCCTGCTGCTCAACGACCTCAGGAGCCGGATCGCGGTGCAGGTCGACGGCGGCCTCAGGACCGGCCGCGACGTGGCGATCGGCGCGTTGCTCGGCGCCGACGAGTTCGGCTTCGCGACCGCCCCGCTGATCGCGGCCGGGTGCATCATGATGAGGAAGTGCCATCTCAACACCTGCCCGGTCGGCGTCGCGACGCAGGACCCGGTGCTGCGCAAGCGCTTCACCGGCACCCCCGAGCACGTGATCAACTACTTCTTCTTCGTCGCCGAGGAACTGCGCGCGATCATGGCCGGGATGGGTTTCCGCACCGTCGAGGAGATGGTCGGGCGGGTCGACCGGATCGACATGGCCCGCGCGACAAGGCACTGGAAGGCGCATGGCATCGACCTTTCGCGCCTGCTCCACCAGGTCGAGCCGGTCCACGGCCATACGCTGTACCATTCCGAGGAGCAGGACCACGCGCTCGGCGGGGCGATGGATGTCGAGCTGATCGAAGCGTGCGAGTCAGCATTGGAAAGCGGTGTTCCAGTGCAGATCGAGCGCTTCATCCGCAACGCCAACCGCGCCACCGGGGCCATGCTCTCGGGTGAAGTAGCCCGACGCTACGGGCACCAGGGATTGAAGCCCGACACCATCCGCATCGAGCTCACCGGGGTCGCCGGGCAGAGCTTCGGCGCCTGGCTCGCGCACGGGATCACCCTGCGGCTGACCGGCGACGCCAACGACTACGTCGGCAAGGGCCTCTCGGGCGGCCGCATCGTCGTCCGCCCGCCCGGCGGCGTGGACCGCGATCCGCGGGCGAACATCATCGTCGGCAACACCGTGCTCTATGGCGCGGTCGCGGGCGAGGCGTACTTCAGCGGGGTCGCCGGCGAGCGCTTCGCGGTGCGCAATTCCGGCGCGGTCGCGGTGGTCGAAGGCTGCGGCGACCACGGCTGCGAATACATGACCGGCGGCGTGGTCGTCGTGCTCGGCCGGACGGGGCGTAATTTCGCCGCCGGGATGAGCGGCGGTGTCGCCTACGTCTACGACGAGGACGGCGCGTTCGCGAAGCTGTGCAACCAGGCGCAGGTCGAGCTGTCTTCGGTATCCGCCGCGCGCGACGAGGAAGACGGCACCGGTCGTCCGCTCCAGCGCGCGCGCAGCGTGGATGACGCCGGCATGGGCGACATGCTACGCCACGATGCCGAGCGCCTGCGTGTGCTCATCGAGCGGCACAAGCTCCACACCGGCAGCGCCAAAGCCGGCGAGATTCTCGACGATTGGGAGGCTTCGCTGGCTCGCTTCGTCAAGGTCATGCCGTCCGACTACGCCAAGGCCCTGCGCCAGCTCGAGGCCGAGCGCCTCGAGCATGAATTCGAGGCAGCCGAATAATGGGCAAGGAAACCGGCTTTCTCGAATTCGAGCGCAAAGACCGCAGTTACGCGGACCCGAAGGCGCGCCTGCGGCACTACAAGGAGTTCACCATTCCGCCCGCCGAGCCGGATCTGCGCCAGCAGGCGGCCCGCTGCATGGATTGCGGCATCCCTTACTGTCACAACGGTTGCCCGGTGAACAACCTGATCCCCGACTGGAACCAGCTCGTTTACGAAGGGGACTGGAAGGACGCGCTCGACAACCTGCATTCGACCAACAATTTCCCCGAATTCACCGGCCGGGTGTGCCCCGCCCCGTGCGAGGCGAGCTGTACGCTCAACCTCATCGACGCGCCGGTGACCATCAAAAGCATCGAATGCGCGATCGCCGACCGCGGGTGGAAGGAAGGCTGGATCGTCCCCGAGCCGCCGGAGACCCGCACCGGCAAGCGCGTCGCTGTCGTCGGCAGCGGGCCGGCAGGCCTTGCCTGCGCCCAGCAGCTGGCCCGGGTCGGCCACTCGGTGACGGTGTTCGAGAAGAACGACCGCCTCGGCGGCCTGCTCCGCTACGGCATCCCCGACTTCAAGATGGAAAAGCACCTCGTCAATCGCCGCGCGGTGCAGATGGAGGCGGAAGGGGTCATATTCCGCACCAGCACCGAAGTCGGCGTCGACGTCTCGTTCGCGAGCCTCAAAGAGAACTTCGACGCGGTCGTGCTCGCAGGGGGAGCGGAAGATCCGCGCCGCCTGCTCATCCCGGGCGCCGAGCTCCCCGGTGTGCGTCTGGCGATGGAATTCCTCACCCAGCAGAACAAGCGCAATGCGGGTGACGACGAAGTCCGCGCCGCACCGCGCGGCAGCCTGGTGGCGACCGGCAAGAAGGTGATCGTGATCGGCGGCGGCGATACCGGCTCGGACTGCGTCGGCACGAGCAACCGCCAAGGCGCGGAGAGCGTCGTCCAGCTGGAGATCATGCCGCGTCCGCCGGAGAAGGAGGACAAGGCGCTCACCTGGCCGCACTGGCCGATGAAGCTGCGCACCTCCTCGAGCCACGAAGAAGGCGTCGAGCGCGACTGGTCGGTGCTCGCCAAGCGGGTCATCGGCGAGGGCGGCGAGGTCTCCGGGCTCGAATGCGTGCGCGTGGAATGGCGCGGCGGGCAAATGGAAGAAGTCGCTGGCAGCGAATTCACCGTTCCGGCGGACCTTATCCTCCTGGCGATGGGCTTCGTCGGCCCACTCAAGGGCGGCCTGCTCGATCAGTCTGGCGTTGAGCTTGACCCGCGCGGAAACGTAGCGGCGGACACATTCTCCTACGCCGCCAGCGAAGCGGGCGTCTTCGCCTGCGGCGACATGCGCCGCGGCCAAAGCCTCGTCGTATGGGCCATCCGCGAAGGGCGCCAGGCGGCCAGGGCGGTGGACGAGATGCTGATGGGAGTCAGCGAGCTTCCGCGCTGATCGGCTGGACCGCTGGCTGCATTTCCGAGTGGCCGCCGAACAGCTCGAGGATACTCGTGACCCGGTCGGGTTCGACCCCGGCATGCTCGCCGACGGTCACGGCGAAGGGACCGGCAACGTCGCGCGAAGCAACCGCGACGTACTCCTCCGGCACCCCCGCTTCGCGCAGGCCTTCAATGGCGTTGCGAAGGTCCGTCCTGCTGTAGAACGTGGCTGCAGCGATAAGCGGCATATCGTCTCTCCGCGCCATCCGTGGACCTCGGAAAAGCGGAGCGAGCACCGACGTTCCAAGGGAGAAACGCGTTATTTAACAATGATTACAGGCAAACCCACGAAAACTGACTTGGGTTAGTACGTTTCCTGAAACCAAGGCGCCGCTCGCGGATTCGAAAGGCGAAGGAGAACAGTAATGTCCGACGATACCAACAATCGCGGCCCGCAAGATCGCGCGCGCGTTTCCGGCAGCCAGGAGCACGAGGTGCGCTACTTCGCGGAGCAAAATGGGATCAGCATGGAGCAAGCCGAACAGCTGATCGAGCGTCACGGCAGCAGCCGCGAGGAGCTCGAGGAAGCAGTTCGGCAGATGAAGAGCTAGCCTGGCTTCCCGCCGGCGCCGCATGTTGCATTTCCCGCTAGGGCGTTGTTTTCACTGGCCGAGCTGAGTCACCATCGGGTTGCCGGGGCGTTGTCACCCCGTCGCAGGCAAAGGCCTGCAATCAGGAGAGACGCCATGAAGAAACTGACAATGGCAGCAGTCGCTGCCTCCGCCCTTGCCCTTCCGGCCAACGCGCAGACCCTCAATCCGGGCACTACGGTAAGCGGAGGGGTGGTTACCCTCGACGCGCGCGGTCAGGCTGCTGGGACATCTCACGAGATTCCCAACCTCAACCTCGCGGTCGAGAACGGCGACGTCATCAGCTTCGAGTACAAAGGCCCATGCGGCGGCGGCGCACCGCGGGTGTTCATTCAGGGCGGCGCCTACAACACGTTCGACCAGGACCCGAACGGATCGGCGTGCGGCACGGATACCGACGGTGACGGCTGGTTCACGGTCACCGAGACCATCACCGGGATCACCAGTGGCGCGGCCGGGCAGGTCGGCATCGTCAACAATCAGATCGCCAACCCCGACGTGATCCAGGTGCGCAACCTCACGATCGACGGGCAGCGCATCAACCTCGCCACTGGCGGGCTCGGCTTGGCGAATGCCGACCAGTGCAAGAACGACGGCTGGCAGGCGGCCGGCTTCCGCAATCAGGGTGATTGCGTCAGCAGCTTCAAGAGCAACCGTCCGGACAATCGCTGAGTGAAGCGGGGCCGCCGGGAAACCGGCGGCTCCCGATCACGTCAAGCCTGGCCGCCGAGCGCGGCCGCTTCCATCGTGCACGCCGCAGCGTCGGGTGCGGGGAGCGGGCCTTTGGCCTCGGCCTGGGCCTTGGCGAGGTCTTCGCGGAAGCCGGGGTCCGCTTGCAGGCGCGCGAAAGTCGCGGCGGCAATCGTGCGGCCGGCCTCGACATCGCTCAGCCAATGAACGTTGCATACGCGGCGGCTATCGCCGTATTCGACGCCGCGCCTGACCAGCACCGCGGCGCGGGCGGGAAACACCGCGGCGAGCACCAGCGAGTCCCCGTAACCGATTGCCGCATGACCGCTGGGGTACGAACCGTTGTTGCGCAGCGCCGCCTCCGCTTTGGGCGTGCAGGTTGCCCTGCCGCTCAGCGTGAACGGGCGCGCGCGCATGTGCTGCGCCTTCACCCCGCTCGTGGAGGTGGCGAAATCGGCGGTCGCGCGGCGAAGCAAATGGGCAATTGCGGGCGTGGCCTGGTCTGAAATGGTCGCGCCCGCAGCGCATGAAAGGGCCTGCGGCAACGCGCCCGGTCCGAGGTCTGCATCGCGCCCGGCGAGCGCAAATCGCGTCGAACCGGCGAGCAGCAGCGCGGCTGCATTGGCCGCCCGGTCGCGCGCCAGCGCTTCGGACCCCTCGCCCGGCGGCGGCCCCACGAGCAGACCCCCATCCGGTAGAGGCCCACCGAGGTAGGCCGGGCCCATGTCGAACAACGCGCGGTCGCTGGGCGGTGCTTGCGCGGCGGCGGTCGGCGTGGCGTCTTCGGGCGCCGCGTAGGCGGCGGCGCAGCCAGTGAGCGAAAGCGCGAGGATGCCGGCGAGAAATCGGTTCATGCCCGGCTGATGCCCGAACTCCGTGCCGATCGCCAGCACCAGCATGCCCTTCCAGAAGGCGCGGGTCGCGTTTCACAACTAACTTATCTCAGTTGCACAACCTGTTAGCCGGCGTTAGACGACCCGACATGGGTCGCACCAAAGCTTCACGTTCGTGAGCATGCTCGATCGCATGTTCGTTGAGGAAAACACCCTCGGCGGTCGCATCCGCCAAGCGCGGCATGCGCACAGGTGGAGCCTGGAGACGCTGGCCGGCAAGCTCGGCATCTCCAAGGTGTCCGTATGGGGCTGGGAGATGGACCGGTCGCGCCCGCGGCTGCAGATGCTCGGCCGGTTGAGCGAGATTCTCGAGATTCCCGTCGAAATCCTTCTCAACGGCGCCGACAAGGCAAGGACAGGCCATAGCGTCGCTTCCTTGCTCGAGAGCCATCAGCACAGCATCGCCAAGGCGCTCGGCGTTCCGGCCGAGCAAGTGGCGATCAAGGTCACGCTAGGGACCGGTCGAAGCGAAGAGGCGGACCGCGAATCAGCCGAATGATCGCGAGGAGCCCTTCCGTCAGGCCCTGAGGTCGCTCGGGATCGGCGCCATGCGAACGCCGGGCTCCCCGAAGTCACGCAGACTCATGAACGACGCGAGATAGGGCGTATCGGGATCCGCGATGCGCGCGGGTGTCCGCCCGGCGAATCGGCGCAATTCCCGAATCATGTGCGACTGGTCGTAGAAATGCTCTTGCACCGGGGCGATGTCGTCTGCCGAAGCGTCCGGCCGCGATAGAAGCACCGCCGCGCGCAGGGCTCGGTACTTGCGCGCCAGCGCCTTCGGAGTGAGGCCGAAGTAGCGCTCGGCCAGTCGCTGGACCTGTCGTCCGCTGTAGCCGGTCATCGCGGGCAGGTCGGCGACCTCGGGTGACAGCGAACGCGCGAGCCATTGGCCCATGGTCTGGATGAAGCGCACGTGCGCTTCGGGCAACGGCCGGGCGGCGGCCAGCAGTCCGTTCGAGAGCCGCTCGCTAATCTCGGCGTCGGATAGCCGGTCGAAATCGCGCAGGATTCCCTCGCCCGCTGCCACTAGGGGGCCCGGCAGGTATTCGCGCGCATCGTGCAGCCGGTTGCCCTCGACGGCCGCCGAGCGGCCGGTGAGGCTGGCCCACCCCACCGGGCTCAGCATCGCGCCGCAGAGTTCCCACGGACCCTGCACCACGAATGTCGCGGCGGCATCGGTCGGGGTTATCACCGTGAGCGGGTGGCTCGGCTCGACACGCCCGTCGAGGAAATGGAGGTGGCCGCCCCCCCGCGCCATGACCGCGAAGATGCCCAAGCTGGAGGGTTGGACATCGCGGATCCATTCCTCGTCGCAGCTCAGGCGGAAGAACGTGGTAGCCAGCGGTGCCGCCGCTCCCGCAGGCGCGATCAGCGACATGCGGATGGACCCGGCGTGGGTTAGCCGGGGGGCTTCTTCGACATCGGTGGCGGCGCGACCCATCGCCACCTTGTCGCCTGCCGCACCGTCCCTGTCCAGCGGGGATTGGCGGCGGAAAATCGTTTTCCTACAAAGGCGCGAGCGTGCATCAATCGGCCCATGCACAAGCTCCGTCGCCCCCTCCTTTGCGCCCGCTCCGGCCGGGCGTGCGGGCCGAGAGCACGGCCTGATTGCACCGGCATCGATTCATCGCCTGAACAGTGTGCCAACTGTCCCAAGTCCTACAGCCGCCAGTCGATCGTCCCCCGCCCGCTTGATTCGAGGAAGGCGTTGGCGCGGCTGAACGGGCGGCTGCCGAAGAACCCGCGATACGCCGACAGAGGGCTGGGATGCGGGCTCTCGATCACGCAGTGGCGCTGGTCGCCGAGCGACCGGATGCGCCCGGCCTTCGCTTGCGCATGGCTGCCCCAGAGGATGAACACCGTCGGCTGGGGCCGCGCGGCCACCGCGGAAACGGCGGCATCGGTCAGCGTCTCCCACCCCCGCCCGGCATGGCTACCGGCCTTGCCCTCCTCGACCGTCAGGCAGGTATTGAGCAGCAGCACGCCCTGCCGCGCCCAGCCGCTAAGATTGCCATGCGCGGGGCGGTCGATGCCGCAGTCGCCGGCGAGCTCCCTGAAGATGTTGGCCAGGCTCGGCGGCAACTTGCACCCCTCGGGCACCGCGAAGCACAGCCCCATTGCCTGGCCGGGGCCGTGGTAGGGATCCTGCCCGAGGATGACGACCCGAACCGCCTCCAGCGGGGTGAGCTCGAACGCCTTCAATCGGCATCCGGAGGGTGGATATACCCGCTTGCCGGCGTCCTCTTCCGCGCGAAGCCAGCCGCCCAGCCGCCGCGCCTCGGGGCTCGCCAGCACCGGCTCCAGTACCGGCCGCCAGCTCTCGGGGATGGTCTCGCTGCCCATCCTGCGGAAATAGAACTCGGCACCCTGCGCCGCCAGCGCCCCTTTCCCTCTATCCCCATTGCTCCTAAGTGCGGCGGGCATGACCGTTCACTTTCACGAAGAAGACCTGCCCGAAGGGCTGACTTTCGCCGACGGCCCGATCGCGGTCGACACCGAGACGCTGGGCCTCATCACGCACCGCGACCGGCTGTGCGTGGTGCAGCTCTCCGACGGGCACGGCGACGAGCATCTCGTCCGCTTTTCGCCGGGCTCGAAATACGAAGCGCCGCGGCTCAAGGCGCTGCTCGGCGATCCCAAGCGGCTGAAGCTCTATCACTATGCCCGCTTCGACCTTGCGGCGATCTACCACTACCTGGGTTTCTGGGCCGCGCCGGTGTTCTGCACCAAGATCGCCAGCAAGCTCACGCGGACCTATACCGACCGTCACGGGCTCAAGAACCTCGTGTCGGAACTGCTCGCCGCCGACCTCTCCAAGCAGCAGCAGCTTTCCGATTGGGGCGCGCCCGAGCTCAACGAGGCGCAGCGCGAATACGCGGCGAGCGACGTGCGGTATCTCCACCGGCTTCGCGAGGTGCTGACCCAGCGGCTCGAGCGCGAGCACCGCACCGAGATCGCCGAGGCCTGCTTCGCGTTCCTTCCGACGCGAGCCTTGCTGGACCTCGCCGGCTGGGCCGATCGCGACATATTCAGCCACGATTAGGCCGCCGGGGCGTTTGGCAACTGCGATGATCCTAACCCGCCGCATCGAGACCCAGGAGGCCAAGGAGCTGCGTGGCGCGCGGCGGCGCTTCGCCGCGCCCGGGGGATCGCACGACAAGGTGGTGTGGGTGCTCTCGCGCGCGCTGCCGATGGGCGTCGGCGTGATCGCGGCGCTGATGATCGTCACCCCGCTGTCGCCCCGCGGCGAGATCAGCTTCCTGCTCGACCGCAACAAAGTGGAAGTGATCGACGAGCGCCTGCGGGTGGACAACGCGATGTACCGGGGCGCCGATGCTCAAGGCCGTCCGTTCTCGCTGACCGCGGGCGAGGCCGTCCAGCGCTCGGGCGCCGAGGGGATCGTGCGCATGCGCGATCTCGTCGCGCGCATCCTGCTGCCCGAAGGCCCAGCCAGTGTGAACGCCGGGGTGGGCCAGTACGATATTCGCGAGGAAGTGGTCGGCGTGCCTGGCGGAGTCACCGTGACCGCGGCCGACGGCTATCGGATGACCGCGCGAGGGGTATCGGTGGACCTGCCGGGCAAGCGCTTGGTCGGCGCGGGCGGGGTGTCCGGCAGCATTCCCGCAGGAACCTTCTCCGCCAACCGGCTCGAGGCCGATCTCAACGCCCGGACAGTGACACTCGCCGGCAATGCGCGGCTGCGCATGGTGCCCGGCAAGCTGAGGATGCCCTGATGAACGCTCACCTCCACACCGCCGCCCGCTGGGGCTTGGGCGCCTTCGCCGCTACCGCCGCGGCCTTCGCCTGCATCCAGGCGGGCGCGCAGGACATCGCCGGGCACAACTCGAACGCGCCGGTCAACTACTCGGCCGACCGCATCGAGCTGCAGGACCGGCAGAACCGCGTGGTGCTGTCGGGCGGCGTCGATATCACTCAGGGGGGGCTGCGGCTGCAGGCGGCGCGCACTCAGGTGAACTACACCGACGCGGGCAGCCTGCGCATCCAGCGTATCACGGCCACGGGGGGCGTCACGGTCACGCGGGGCAACGAGCGCGCGGCGGGCGAGGTCGCGGTGTACGATTTCAATCGCCGACTGATCACGTTGGCCGGTAACGTGCGCCTCAACCGCGGCGGCGACACGCTCAATGGCGGACGGCTAGTGATCGATCTCCGGAGCGGAATTTCCAGTGTCGATGGGCGTGCCAACGGCTCGTCGTCGGTTACCGGTTCGGTGAACAGCAGCGGCAGCGGACGTGTCAGCGGGTCGTTCAGCGTGCCGCAGAACTAGCGCTCAATACGCCCGCGGATGCACCAGCACGCGCACGGTCTGCAACACGATCAGCGCATCGCGCCAGATGCTCCAGCCGCGAATATACTCGAGGTCGGCGCCGAGCCGGTCGGTGAGATCAACCTCCATGTCTGTCGCTCCGCGCAGCCCGCGAACCTGCGCCAGCCCGGTCAGGCCCGGCTTCAGCGAGTGACGGTGCCAGTAGTCGCCGTGCACCTCCCAGAACAGCTTCTTGCCGGCCTGAGATCCCAGCGCATGTGGGCGCGGCCCGACCACGCTCATCTCGCTCTTCAAAACGTTGATGAGCTGCGGCAGTTCGTCGATGCTGGTTTGGCGGATGAAACGGCCAACGGCAGTTACCCGATCATCGTCCCGCGCGGCGGACCGGCCGCCGTCATGGTCGCTGCCCTCGGCCCGCATCGAGCGGAACTTGTAGACCTCGAAGAACCGGTTCCCTCGGCCTAGCCGGCGCTGGACGAAGAACACCGGCCCGCGATCAGTCAGCTTGATCGCGAGCGCCGTCAGCAACATAACCGGTGAGAGGACGACGAGACCGGCGACCGCTACGGCGATGTCAAACCCGCGTTTCATCACCCGTTGCCGCAAGCCCAAGGGGCCGGCCGAGACGATGAGCGACGTCCAGCCGTCCTCGACCGCGAGGCCGATCGGGGCGAGCTCGTTCAGCCGGTCGCTTACCACCTCTCCGCGCACCCCTGCGGCGCGGAGTACTTGCGCCCAGGCGGGCCGGTCGACTGCCGGACAACTGACGATGACCCGGTCCATGTTGACGAGGTAACGCCCGAGCCGGTCCAGCGCCTGCGGATCGGCGGCATCGGGGCGCAAGCCATGCGCGGCAGCGTCGATGCGGATGGCATCGCGAAGGGTGACCTCCGGCCCCACCGGCCCTAAGCAGCAGCTGGTTGGTGACGGCGGTGCCCCAGGTCTTCTCAATCCACACAGCCACGGCACGCCTGCTGGCGACGATGAGCAGAGCGGTGAGCAGCAGACCGCCGGTAAACAGGACCCGGGAGAAGCTGGCGGTACTCTTGGTGAAGAAGGTTATGAAGATGAGCAGCGCAGCGGCCACGGCCAAAGCCCACAGCGAGCGCCACACTCCGAACCGCCAGTCATTGAGGGCGCCGATCGAATACGCTTGCTGATAGAGCGCCAGCGTAAGGTACAACGGCAACAACAGTTGCCCCTCCTGAAGCACAGAGCGCGCACCGATAACGTCGCGGTAGAGTGTGCCGACCAAGCCGAACGCGCCTAGCAACAGCACAACGTCGATAAGCAGCACCGCGATATACAGGCGGACCCGCCGCCGTTCGAGCGACGGGGCGAGCGGGCGCATCGTGCGTGGCGCGGTCGGTCCCGGTCTCAATGGGGCATTCATCTCACGCTCCGCGATTCATCGCCGGGAGGCGCGGCGAGCAAGAGTGCTGGCCAACCCGCCGTCGAGCACGAGGGTGCCGAAACAAGGTTAATTATACAATACCAACCCTTGGCCGAGTCCACTCCTCGCGTCAGCCAGTTCAGCGGCGCGCAGCACTGGCAATTCCCGCCAACGCCTGCGCCAGCATGGTCTCGCCGGCCGCGCTGTTAGCGAGCAGCGACCGGTGGAGTTCGATCAGCCGCGCCGCCAATCGCGCCAACTTCCGCCCGCGCCAATGCTCGAGTTGCTCGGCCAGATCGTGCTGGTCCTTGAAGAACACACGGCGGGCCTTGGTTTCCGCCTCGACCAGCGCCCGCGGGCTTCCGCCTCGCCCCAGCTTAGCGTTGAGCTGAGCTAGCTGCGCGGTGCGGCGCTCGAAGGCGAGCAGCAGCCCGACCGGGTTGAGCGACAGCTCGCGCATCCGCGCGAGTTCACCGGCGAGGCGATCGGTGCGCCCGGCCAGCACCACGTTCACCAGCGGGATGGAGCCGTCGTCCTCGGTCCGCGCCCCAATTGCATCGAGCGCCTCGGCATCCGCAGCGACTGGAGCGGTCGGGCTGGCGTCGAGGTAAAGCGCCAGCTTCTCGATTTCCGATCGCGCTAGCCGAACGTCGAGACCGGCGGCGCGAGCGATGCGCGCGGCCAACTCGCCCGTCAGTTTGAGGCCCAGTTCCTCGCCCATCGTGCGAACCGAGTCGCGTAGCTGGTTGAGGTCGGGCGGGTAGAACATCGCCACCAGCGCGTCGCCCCGCGCCTCGAGCAGCTTGGCCGTGCGCGACTTGTCGGTGGCGGAGGTCGCCACGATCAGCACCGGGCACGGCTCGCCCTCGCCTGCATCGATCGCCGCCAGGTGATTGGCCAACGCGTCATGCACCTCGTCCCCCGTCGCGCGAACGACGATGTGCCGCGCTCCGGCGAACAGCGAAGTGGAACGCGCCTCGTCGGCGAGGATGACCGGGTCGCGCCGCAAGTCGCCGCCGGCCAGTTCGACCCGTTCGCCGGGCTCCGCCAGCATGGCCGCGACGCGCTGCGCCGCGGCCGCGGCGCCCGCTTCGTCCGGGCCGCAGAAGAAGAACGTCTTGCACGCCCGCACCGCGCGGGGCGCGACGGCGGCAAAATCCTTCTGGCTGGCCTTCATCGGCCGCCCGTCACTGCTGGTTGCGCAGCGTCAGCGCCAGCCGGGTGGTGATCTGCGAGGCGACTTCCCGCGCGAGATTCTCGAGCGCCGTCTGCTCGGCGGCGATCGTCGCGTATTCGCTCGAGACGACGTCGATCCCAGCATCCGATCCCGCGGTCGCATCGACGAGGATCTCCCCGTCGGACAAGTCGACCAACTGATAGCGCGCGCGAAGCGTGCGGCGCTCGCGGCCTATCGTGTCGTCGCTAAGCCCGCCGAGCCCTTCGAGCTTGTCGTCGAGGCGCACGTCAAGCCGGTAGCGCGCCGCAGACTGCCCGGCGGCGCCGAGCCGGTCGACCAGCGCGTTGCGTACCAGCCATCCGGACTGCCCCTCGATCGGCGGCACTTCGACGGCGGCCAGCTCGCGGCCTACCACGCCGCTGCCGCCGCCGGCATACATCGGCTGCAGGCCGCAGCCGGCAAGGGCGAGTGCGAGTGCAAGCCCTGCGATGAGCGCAGCGCGGGTCATGCGACGATGTTCACCAGCCGGTCGGGCACCACGATCACCTTGCGTATCTGCGCTCCATCCAGCGAACGCTGGACTTTGTCCGAGGCCAGCGCAAGCGCCTCCAGCTCGGCATTGGGCAGGCCCTTGGCGACAGTCAGCGTGTCGCGCAGCTTGCCCTTGACCTGCACCGCCACGGTCACTTCGTCCTCGACGAGCAGAGCTGGATCGACGGCCGGCCAGGCGCACTCGGCGACGAGGCCTTCGCCTCCGATCATCGCCCAGGCTTCCTCGGCAAGATGAGGCATCATCGGTGCGACGAGTTGGACCAGCGTGCGGATCGCTCGGCTGCGCACGCCGGAGGCCTCGGCCTTTTCAACGGCGCTGGTGAGCTCGTAAATCCGCGCCACCGCCTTGTTGAACGCCAGCGCCTCGATGTCCCGCCCGACGGCGTCGATGGTCTGGTGAACCTTGCGATCAAGCGCTTGATCGGGGCCATTCGATGTCTGATCGAACTGTTGAAACAGCCGCCACAACCGCTGCACGAAGCGCGAGCAGCCTTCGATGCCGGATTCCGACCAGGGCAGGTCGCGTTCGGGCGGGCTGTCGGACAGCATGAACCAACGGACGGCATCGGCGCCGAAGCGGTCGACGATCATGTCGGGGTCGACGACGTTCTTCTTCGACTTCGACATCTTGACGACTTTGCCGATGGTCACCGGCCCGCCGTCCGCCGACAAGGTCGCCCCGGTTCCGGTCCGCTCCACTTCGTCGGGACCGAACCAGACCTCCCGGTCGCCGTCGCGGCGCGAGTAGGTCTCGTGGGTCACCATGCCCTGGGTGAACAGCGAAGCGAACGGCTCCGCGAAGTCGAGCATGCCGATGCGCTGCAGCGCGCGGGTCCAGAAGCGCGCGTAGAGCAGATGCAGGATCGCGTGCTCGATCCCGCCGATGTACTGGTCCACCGGCAGCCATTTGGCGACCTCGTCGCGGTCGAATGGCCGGTCGGCCGGCTGGCTGGCGAAGCGCAGGAAGTACCAGCTCGAATTGACGAACGTGTCGAGCGTGTCGGTCTCGCGGGTGGCCGAGCTGCCGCAGCCGGGGCATCGGACATGTTTCCAGGTGGGGTGCCGCTCAAGCGGATTGCCGGGCATCCCGAAGTCGACGTTGTCGGGGAGCACTACCGGTAGCTGGCTTTCGGGAACTGGGACGATGCCACAGGCTGGGCAATGAATGAACGGAGTCGGCGTGCCCCAATAGCGCTGGCGCGAGACACCCCAGTCGCGCAGCCGCCAGACAGTCTTGCCCTGCCCCCGCCCCTGCGCCTCGAGCCGCGCGATCACCTCGCGCTTGGCGTCCTCGACGCTCATTCCGTCGAGGAAGTCGGAGTTGACGACCACGCCTTCGCCGGACTCGGCCTCGCCCGTAAACGGCTTGTCGGCGTCCTCGGGGCTCGCCGCCACGACGCGCGGGATGGGCAGGCCGTACTTGGTGGCAAACTCGAAATCGCGCTGGTCGTGGCCGGGCACGGCCATGATGGCGCCGGTGCCGTATTCCATCAGCACGAAGTTGGCGATGTAGACCGGCAGGTGCTTTCCGGTGAACGGGTGGACCGCGCCGATGCCGGTGTCGAAGCCGAGCTTCTCGGCCGTCTCCAGCTCGGCCGCGGTCGTGCCGCCGCGCTTGCATGCGTCGATGAACTTGCCCGCTTCGCAATTGTTGAGCGCCACGGCCTGCGCCACCGGGTGGTCGGGCGCGACCGCCACGAAAGTGGCGCCGAAGATCGTGTCGGGCCGCGTGGTATAGACTTCAAGGCTATCGCCGTTCGAAAGGTCGAAGGCGAACTGCAGGCCGGTTGACTTGCCGATCCAGTTTTCCTGCATCAGCCGGACCTTGTCGGGCCAGGTGTCGAGCTTGCCCAGCCCTTCCAGCAGTTCCTCGGCGAAGTCGGTGATGCGCAGGAACCATTGGCTCAGCTTGCGGCGCTCCACCGGCGCGCCCGAGCGCCAGCCCTTGCCGTCGATCACCTGCTCGTTGGCGAGCACGGTCATGTCGACCGGGTCCCAGTTGACCTCGCTCTCCTTGCGGTAAACGAGTCCCGCCTCGTAGAGCTTCAGGAACAGCGCCTGCTCGTGCCCATAGTATTCCGGGTCGCAGGTGGCGAATTCGCGCGACCAGTCGAGCGCGAAGCCGAGACGCTTCAATTGCGCCTTCATGTGGTCGATGTTGGCGCGGGTCCAGCCGCCGGGGTGAACGCCCTTTTCCATCGCGGCGTTCTCCGCCGGCATGCCGAACGCGTCCCACCCCATTGGGTGGAGCACCTCGTGGCCGGTCAGCTTCTTGTAGCGCGCGAGAACGTCGCCCATCGTGTAGTTGCGCACGTGCCCGATATGGATGCGCCCCGAAGGATAGGGAAACATCTCGAGCACGTAGCTCTTGGGCTTGTTCGACGCGCTGTCGGCGCGGAACGTCAGGCGTTCGTCCCAGGCGCGCTGCCAGCGCCCATCCGCCACCGACGGATCGAAACGCTGGTCAATCATGGGAGAACCTTTTGTTTCGATCAGCTCGCGATGGCCTGGCGCCGGAGCGCGCGGGCCTTGCTGAGGATGATGTCCTCGAGGCGCTGAACCGTCGCGGCCTGGACCGGGGCATCGACCCACTGGCCGGCCTGCGCGACCTGGCGGCTGGCGGCCACGCGCACCGCGTCGGCGCGTAGATCCTGGTCGAGAATCGACACGGTGATCTTGACCCGCTCGTTCGGATTGCGCGGATTCGTGTACCAGTCCGTCACGATGACGCCACCATTGCTGTCGGACTGGAGCAGCGGAGCGAAGCTCACGGTCTCGAGCGCAGCACGCCAGAGATAGGCGTTGACGCCGATCGTGGTGACCTGGCTGGCGGCGAGGTCGGCCTTCGGCTTGTCCGGGCCGCTGGCGCAAGCCGACAGGGCGGTGGCGGTGGCGGCAACGAGCGCGATGCGGGTGGCGCGCGAAAGGGCGGTCATGCGCAAGGAGAGTTCCTCATGATAATTCGGCAAAGCCTCTAGTGCCCCCGCGCGATGCGGGCAAGGCGTCGTGCGTCACTAGCGGGGGCACGCCGTGAATGCCTCCTTAATCGGGCTGCGCGCGGGGTTCTGTGGGGTCGCTGCAACACCTGCCCCGGAATGGGAGCATGCCTGTGGAAAAGCTGGCGAAAGGGGCGGCGTCGGCTTATCCCAGTTGTTCGCCGGGTCGGTCGAGGCGAGTCGGTTTCGGATGAAACCAGCCCGGCTCATCGATCGTTCAGGGCGGGCAGGTTAGAAAGCGCGGCAAAACGCGTCGCTCTGGGGAATGCGAAGGCTGGTATCGTGAAGCTGGACGGCAATCGTGACCGCAGGAATCCTCGGGCCGGCCGGTTGGCTGCGTTTGCCGTTTCGGCGGTTGTGCTGACCGGGCTGCCCACGGCCGTTCTCGCGGTAACCGACACGTTCGTTTCGCGCCCGTCGATAACCCGGCTTGGGCTGTTCACTCCGGCCAACGGCGATCCTGCGATCGCTCGCCGCGTAGCGGCCAAGATAGCTGCGCGTGGACAGGCGATGCGCTTCACTCCCGCGGGGGCTACCCTCGAAGCCGGCCGTACGGTGACCGTGGCTATTCGCGTCGATCCGGAACAAGCGCGGGCCATTTCCGTCCGCGGTGCTATCGCCGCTGCGAAGGGCGATACCGGGCTCGGCCCGTCGCTCGCGACCCTAGCCCCGGCGCGCTACAACCTCGGTATTTCGCGCGGCTACCAGAGCTTCGCCAAGACTGCCGAACCGACGATCGATCTCAAGCGCGTGGAGATGATCGACCTGGCGAGCTTCCGGCCGCGCGAAGGCGTGAAGGAAACTCCGGGCCGGCTCCAGCCGCGCATCGCGCTGGAAGAGGCCTCTCGCGCCGGCAGCAGCCCACGCACCCTGCAGGGCGCCGGCGAGCAGGCGGTCGACCTCGGCGCAGGTTATCGGCTCTCGCGGAATCTCAACGTGACCGCGGGCGTGCGCCTCAGCCAGGATCGCGACCGGCTTGCCCCGCTGACCGATGCGGTGCGGGACGATCAAGCCGTTTATGTGGGCACCCAGTTCCGCTTCTGACGCTACGGAAATCTCGGTCGCCGCGCCCCGCTTCGGCGGGGTTTTTCTTTGCGCTCGCGTGCGGTTCCTATACGCAAGACCGCGGAGAGAACGCTCAAAAAAAAGAGGAGCTGGGATGGCACGCGTGGCAATCGTCACCGGGGGTACCCGTGGCATAGGGGAGGCGATCAGCCTCGCGCTCAAGGAACAAGGGCGCACGGTGGTCGCCAACTACGGCGGCAACGACGCCAAGGCGCGCGAGTTCAGTGAGGCTACCGGCATCAAGGTCTACAAGTGGGACGTGGGCGCCCACCAGGCCTGCCTCGACGGCTGCGCGCGAGTGACCGAGGAAGTCGGCCCGGTCGACATCGTCGTCAACAACGCGGGCATCACCCGCGACGGGACGCTCGCGCGGATGAGCTACGACGACTGGCACGACGTCATGCGGATCAACCTCGGCGGCTGCTTCAACATGGCCAAGGCCTGCTTCGGTGGGATGGTCGAGCGCGGCTGGGGGCGCATCGTCAACATCGGCTCGATCAACGGCCAAGCGGGGCAATACGGCCAGGTCAACTACGCGGCCGCCAAGAGCGGTATCCACGGCTTTACCAAGGCGCTGGCGCAGGAAGGGGCGCGCAAGGGCGTCACCGTCAACGCCATCGCTCCGGGCTACATCGATACCGACATGGTCGCCGCGGTTCCGCCCCCGGTGCTCGAGAAGATCGTCGCCAAGATCCCCGTCGGCCGCCTCGGCCATGCCCAGGAAATCGCCCGCGGAGTGGTGTTCCTGACGTCCGAAGAGGCAGGCTTCGTGACCGGTTCGACGATGAGCATCAACGGCGGTCAGCACATGTACTGACGGCGGCCGGTGGCTACTTCCAGGCGAACAACAACCGCCCCTCACCCAGACGCTCCAACACCTCTTCGATCGCATCCTCAGCGAACGCGAAGCACCCTTGGCTGCGCCCGATGAGCCCCTGCGCCGAGGCCATCGCCTCGCTCACGTAGTCGGCCCCGTGGATCACGATCGCGCGCGGTTCGGCGAGGTCGTTGTCGCGGTCGAGCCCGACGAGCCGGCGCGAGCGGCCGTGCTTGCCGACGTAGGCCTGGCCGGTAAGGTAGGCGCCGCGCGACGAGGCTTTCGAATCGGGCACGTTGGAGAAGCGCTGCAACCACCCGCTGCGGTCGGGATCGGAACCGCTGCCGTGCGAAACGAGCAGGCTGTCTGTTCGCCCGCTCTCGAGGTCGATCAGATGGAAGCGCGGCTCGCGCGAGGGTTGCGCGAAGTCGACCACCGCGATCCGGTCGCGGTGCGCGATGAGGTCCGCGTGGCGTTCGAGCGCGGCCATCGCGCGCGGATAGAGGCGGGGCATAGTCAGGTCGGGCGCAGGGCGCGGCGTCGCGGGCATCGCGGCGCGCGGCGCGGCCTCGCGCAAGGCGCTCGAGAGCAACGGCAGCGACAGCCCGGCGACGGCAATGCCTGCCCCGGCCAGAAAGCGCCGCCGCTGCGCGGCGTATGGAAGTCCCACCTCGTCCATTCGCGCGGCATAGCAAATCCTGCCTGTCGCTCGCCGTATCGCCCCGTTGTGCCAGCGACAGGTTCGCCGTAGCGCTGGGGCGATGTCCGCATCCGCGCCCTATCACCCCCCGGTAAAGCGCTCGGTCGAGATTGCCGGCCACAAGACCTCGATCAGCCTCGAACCTCTGTTCTGGGACATGCTGCGCCAAGCGGCCGCGGCGGAGGGGGTCCCGCTCAACGCACTGGTGGGTCGAATCGACGAGGAGCGGATCGGCTCTCCGACACCTTGCGGACTGGCGGGCGCCATCCGCCTGTGGCTGGTGTCACAGCGGGAAAGCGAGCCCGAGCGCGAGCCCTAGCGCACCGCACACCGCCAGCGTCGTCAGGATGCCGCGCTTCAATGCAAAGATCAGCGCCGCGCCGACCGCCGCAATGACCCCCGCGCGCCAATCGAAGCCGAGGCCGGGCTGCGAGGTGTCGAACGCCGGAAACAGCACGTGCCAGGCGAACCATAGCGCGAGGTTGGCGATAACACCCACCACCGCCGCGGTTATAGCCGCCAGCGCGCCCTGCAGCGCGGGGCTGCGTTCGAGCCGGTCCATCCACGGCGCGCAGGCGAAGATCCACAGGAAGCATGGCGCGAAGGTGACCCAGGTGGTGAGGGCCGCGGCGGCCACCGCGGCGGCGAGCGGCGTGAGCGGTGCGGCTTCGCGCCAGCCGGCGAGGAAGCCGACGAACTGCGTGACCATGATGAGCGGCCCGGGGGTCGTCTCGGCGAGCCCGAGCCCGTCGGCCATCTCCCCCGCGCTGAGCCAGCCGAGTCCGGAGACCGCCTCCTGCGCCATGTAGCCGAGCACCGCGTAGGCCCCGCCGAAAGTCACCACTGCGAGCTGCGAAAAGAACGCCCCGACGTCCCACAGCACGTGGCCGGTGCCGAGCGTCGCCGCGACGAGCGCCATCGGCGCGGCCCAGATCGCCAGCCACACGGCAATCGTCGCGAGCGTCGAGCCAACCAGCGAGCCGCGGCGCGGCCCTTCGGCCGCCGCTATGGGCGCAGCGTGCGCGCCGAGCCACTCCGGCTGCACCTTGCTGACCACCGCGCCGATCGCCGCCGCGAGCGCGATCACCAGCGGGAACGGCGCCTCCGCGAGCGCCAGCGCGAGGAAGGAAACGAACGCCAGCCCCAGCTTGAACCGGGTCTTGAGCGCACGGCTGCCGACCCGCACGACCGCTTGCGCGACGATCGCCAGCACCGCCGCCTTGATCCCGAGGAACAGCGCCGCGAACCAGCCGAGCCCCGCCGCCGCCACGTACAAGAGTGACAGCGCCAGCATCACCAGCGCGCCCGGCACCACGAACAGCAGTCCGGCGGCGAGGCCGCCGCGCACTCCATGCAGTCGCCAGCCGATCCACGTGGCGAGCTGCTGCGCCTCCGGGCCGGGCAGCAAGTGGCACAGGTTAAGCGCGCGCAGGAACGCGCCTTCCTCGACCCACTTGAGGTCGTCGACGAATTCGCGGTGCATCAGCGCGATCTGGCCGGCGGGACCGCCGAAGCTCAGCGCGCCGATCTTGGCGCTGGTGCGAACCAGCTGGGCAAACGATGGGGTAGGGGTGATACTCATGCGCGCTCCTTCGGGCGGAGAACCGCCCGCTGAACCGCGACGCTTGAGCGCATCCGAAGCGCTTGGACGGGAGGCCGCTTCGCCCCGTGCCGCCAAGGTCTAACGCGCCTGGAAGACAAAGAAAAGCGGGCGGATTCCCGAAGAAGTCCGCCCGCCTCTCGCCCCGTCAGGAGCGATCCAGTCCCGTTGCTCCTTAATAGGTCGCCGGGGGATCGCTGGCGGGAAAGCTCTCGTCGCTGGCCTGGTCCGCCTTGTCCCAGTCCTTCGCCGTGTCGTCTCTCATAGCATCGGGACCGGCGCCGCGCACCTGATGTATGTTGTCTTTGCTGCCTTCGCCGCCCGCGAACGCGGGACGCGCTGAATGACCAGCGATATTTTTCTGATAATACTTGTATCCGGTGTAGCCGAGCGCACCGAGCGCGGCCAGTTTGAGCAGTGCCATGGGGAACCTCCGTTGCTTGGAAGGTTAACTCCGGAGGCTGCGAGTCGTATCCCGGAAATCGGACTCTATTCGTCGCCGACGCGCTCCACCTGGGCGCCGACGAGCGCGAGCTTCTCTTCCAGCCGCTCGTAGCCGCGGTCGAGGTGGTAGAGCCGGCGCACCTGGGTCTGCCCTTCGGCGGCGAGACCGGCGATGACAAGGCTCATCGAGGCGCGCAGATCGGTGGCCATCACCTCGGCGCCGGTCAGCTTGGCGACTCCGTGTACGATTGCGGTGCGGCCCGAGGTCTCGATGTGTGCGCCCATGCGGTTGAGCTCCGGCACATGCATGTAGCGATTTTCGAAGATCGTCTCGTTGAGCACACTGGTCCCCTCGGCCACTGTCAGCAGCGCCATCAACTGGGCCTGCATGTCGGTCGCGAGACCCGGATAGGGCGCGGTCGACAGGTTGGCCGCCTTGAGCTTGCCGTCCGCCGCGATGCGCACTCCGCCGAGCGTGCCTTCCGCGTGAACCCCGATGGTTTGCAGCGCGTGGATGGTCGAGGACATCTCCTCCGCCCGCGCGCCTTCGAGCATTACCTCGCCGCCGGTGATGGCGGCGGCGCAGGCATAGGAACCGGCTTCGATCCGGTCAGGCATCACCCGGTAGGTCGCGCCATGGAGCCGCTTCTTGCCGTGCACGGTCAAGTCGGACGTGCCGATGCCTTCGATCTCCGCGCCCATCGCCACCAGCAGGTTGCACAAGTCGACGATCTCGGGTTCGCGCGCGGCGTTGAACAGCCGGCACGTGCCGCTGGCCAGAGCGGCCGCCATCAGCGCGTTCTCGGTCGCGCCGACCGAGACCACCGGGAAATCGTAGTCGCCGCCGGGCAGCCCGCCGTCGGGCGCGTGCGCGCCGACGTAGCCTTGCGCGATCTCGATCACCGCGCCGAATGCGGCGAGCGCCTTCAAGTGCAAGTCGATCGGCCGGTTGCCGATCGCGCACCCGCCGGGAAGGGAGACCTTGGCCTCGCCGTTGCGGGCCAGCATCGGGCCGAGCACAAGGATCGAGGCGCGCATTTTGCGCACCAGGTCGTACGGCGCGACCGAGTTGGTGATCCGCGTCGCTTCCAGCGTCATCACCCGGCCGAAATCTTCCGGCCGGTTGCCCTGGATCGCGGTCGTGACCCCGAACTGGTTCATCAGGTGCTGGAAACCGTCGATGTCGGCGAGGCGCGGCAGGTTCCTCAGCGTCAGCGGCTCGTCGGTCAGCAATGCGCAGGGGATCAGCGTGAGCGCGGCATTCTTGGCGCCGCTGATCGGGATGGTGCCACTGAGGCGCTTGCCGCCTTCGACGATGATCTTGTCCATCGCGCCGCACTAACCTGATTTAGACGCGCCGCAAGCGCCGGTTGCGCGGGCCGCGGGGGCTGCCTATCGCGCTGGCATGAGCAGTCGCAAACCTATCCGCAAGGCGGTGTTCCCCGTGGCCGGCCTCGGCACCCGCTTTCTCCCCGCGACGAAGGCTATCCCGAAGGAACTGCTGCCGATCGTCGACCGGCCGCTGATCCAGTACGCGGTCGACGAAGCGCGCGAGGCGGGGATCGAGCAGATGATCTTTGTCACCGGACGCGGCAAGACCGCGATCGTCGAGCACTTCGACATCGCCTACGAGCTCGAGACGACGATGGCCGAGCGCGGCAAGTCATTGGAAGTGCTCGAGCCCACGCGCTTCACCCCGGGCAATCTCATCACGGTGCGGCAGCAGGTGCCGCTCGGGCTGGGCCACGCGATCTGGTGCGCGCGCGCGGTCGTCGGCGACGAGCCGTTCGCGATCCTCCTGCCCGACGAGTTGATGGTGGCGCAAAAGGGCGGCGGCACCGGCTGCATGAAGCAGATGGTGGAGGCGTACGGGGAAGTCGGCGGCAACCTCATCAGCGTGCTCGAGGTGCCCGAGGAGGAAGTCTCCAGCTACGGCGTGATCGCGCCCGGCGCGACCGTGTCCGACACGCTGACCGAAGTGACCGGCCTCGTCGAAAAGCCGCCGCGCACCGAAGCTCCATCGAACAAGATCATCTCGGGCCGCTACATCCTCCAGCCCGAAGTCATGCGCACGCTCGAAGCGCAGGAGAAGGGCGCCGGCGGAGAGATCCAGCTCACCGATGCGATGGCCAAGATGATCGGCACCCAGCCGTTCCACGCGGTGACTTTCGCCGGCCGCCGCTTCGACTGCGGCAGCAAGACCGGCTTCGTCGAGGCGACGCTGGCGCTGGCACTCGAACGCGAGGACATGGGCGCCGAAGTGCGCGCGATGGCGGAGCGCTTGCTGGCCGGGCGGTGATCCCCACGCCGCCCTTTATCGAGGCCATCGGCCTCACCGGGCACCAGGCGGTGACGCTGGCGGTGCTCGTCGCGGTTGTGGGCGCGCTGATTCTCGACCGCTTCCGCGCCGACGTGGTCGCGCTGGCCGGCGCGGCGGTGTTGCTGATGACCGGCGCGGTGCGGCCGGTGGACGTCCAGGTCGCGTTCGCCAGCCCGGCGATAATCGCGCTCGCCTCGCTGTTCGTGATCGCCTACGCGATGGAGCGTTCCGGGCTGCTCGACCTCGCGATCCGCGGCGGGGTTTGGCTGGCGAGGCAGGCGGGAGCGACGGGCATCTGGATCGTGATGACGCTGTGCGGCGCGGCGTCGGCCTTCCTCAACAACACCCCGATCGTCGTCCTGGCCGCCCCCGTAATTCGCGACGTGTCGATGAGCACCGGACGCGACCCGCGACGGTACCTGATGCCGCTGTCGTACATCACGGTACTCGGCGGTTGCTGCACGCTGATCGGCACCTCGACCAACCTCCTTGTCAACGACATGGCGCGCAGCAGCGGCAGCGCGACGTTCTCGATGTTCGAGATCGCCCCGGTGGGCCTCGCGGTCGCGCTCGCCGGCGGGGCCTTCCTGTTCTTCTTCTCGGGCCGGCTGATTCGCTACGACGATCCGCAGGAAGCGCCCGCCACGCCCGCCATGCTGGTGCCGCGCCACGGCGACCATTCGGCCTCGGTCGGCAGCGCGGACGTGTTCGCGCCTGAGCACAAGTTCCGCCCGTGGCGCGCGATCGCCTCGCTCGGGGTATTCATCGGCGCGGTCACCGCCGCCTCGATGGGCGTCGCCCCGATCGCCGCGACCGCGTTCGCCGGCGCGGTGCTGCTTATCCTTATCAAGGCGATCGACGCCGACGAGGCCTACCACGGCCTCCGCCCCGAGATCCTCATGCTCATCGCCGGAATGGTGGTGATCGGCGTGGCGATGGAGGAAACCGGCCTCGCCGCCGCCGCGACCGACCGGCTGGTGGGCAGCATCGGTCCGTTGGGCCCGTTCTTCGCGCTCGTGCTGTTCTACGGCGCGGCGCTGTTCCTCACCGAGCTGCTCTCGAACGCCACGGTGGCGGTGCTGCTGACCCCGGTCGCGGTGAGCCTCGCCGAAGGCCTCGCGGTCAGCCCCAAGCCGTTCACCGCCGCGGTGATGATCGCCGCCAGCGCCGCCTTCGCCACCCCGTTCGGCTACCAGACCAACGCGCTGGTCTACCAGCTGGGCAAGTACCGCTACATGGACTTCGTGCGGGTGGGCCTGCCGCTGGACCTGATCACGTGGGCGGTGGCGTGTGTGGCGATCCCGGTGGTGTTTCCGTTTTAGGCTAGCGCGGAGGCGGGATGACGGCGGCCTGCCGCGCGAGCCGCTGCCCTCGGCCGCCTTCCCACGGGTAGACGTTGGTGTAGCGCCACTGCAGCGGCACCGCGCCGTACGCCTTGCCGAGGTCACTGGCCGCGGTCGGAGTGAACGTCTCGCGGCCGATGACCACCGCAACCTTGCCCGGTGATCGAGACATCGTGCGCGATGCGCGTGAAGCACCCGCACCCGCGCTGGCTGAACAAAGGAGCGGCGAATCAGGCCGCCGTCACTCGCAGCGGCAGCGTCTTGAGCCCGCCGACGAAGGTGCTCTTCGAACGCGCCCAGGGGCCGGCCAGCTCGACGCGTTCGATCCGGTCGAGCAGCTCCTCGAACAGGATGCGCATCTCCAGCCGCGCGAGGTGGAGGCCGAGGCACTGGTGCGCGCCGGCGCCGAACGCCAGGTGGCGGTTGGGGCTGCGGGCGGCCTCGAACTTGCGCGGGTTGTCGAACTGGGCCGGGTCGTGGTTGGCGGCGACGTAGTTGATCATCAGCCAGTCGCCGGCCTCGATCGGCTGGCCGCCGACTTCGGTATCCTCGGCCGCGGTGCGCATGAAGTGCTGCACCGGGCTGGTCCAGCGAATCGCCTCCTCGACGATGCCGGGCAGCAGCGAGCGGTCGGCCTTGACCCGCGCCCACTGCTCCGGGTCCTGCGCCAGGGCGAGCATGGCGCCGGCCGTGCTGGCACTGGTCGTGTCGTGGCCTGCCGCCGCGACGATGATGTAGTAGCCCATCATGTCGCGGTCGTTGAGCGGCTCGCCGTCGACGCGCGCATTGGCGATGATCGAGGCGACGTCGCCCGTGGGCGCGGCCCGTTTCTCCGCGGTGAGCCGGGCGAAGTAGGCTTCGAAGTCCTTGACCGCGCCGGCGACGATCTGGGTGATCACCTCGGGCGGCAGGTCCTTCATGCCCGACTGGTTGAGGTCCTCGTCCTGCCCGCCGAACATCTGCTGGGTCAGCGTGAGCATGCGTTGCTCGTCATCCTCGGGCACCCCGAGGATCTGCATGACGACGTGCAACGGATAAGGCGCGGCGACCGTCTTGCAGAAGTCGACTACGCCACCGCCCGCTAGCAGGCGGTCGACGGCGTTCCAGGCGATCTCGCGCACCTCGTCCTCGATGGTGCGCAGGTTCTTGGGCATGAACCATTCCTGGGTCAGCTTGCGGTACTTCATGTGGAGCGGCGCATCGAAGGTGACGAGGCTGGCCACCATGTGCTCGCTGCCGCCGCTGAAGTTCTTGGCGAACTCGATCCCGTCGGTGGTGCTGAACACCACGGTGCGCGGGTTGTTGAGGAAGGTCGCGTTGTCCTTCGACACGCGCATCACGTCGTCGTAGCGGGTGACCAGCCAGAACGGCGGGAACAGGCCCGGCGCCTCGGGACCGGGCTCGATCCGCGCCACCGGCATGTGCTCGCGCAGCCAGTCGAACGTGTCGAGCAGTCCGTTCCACTCGGCGTAAGCGTTGGGGTCGATTACGGCCCGGGCCACTGCGTTCGGGGCGACGTTTGACGCGGCGGTCGCCATAATCATGCCTCCTGCGTGGCGCGCTGCTTGTACTCGTCCTTCAGCTTGCGCTTGTAGAGCTTGCCGTTCGCCTCGCGCGGCAGCTCGGCGCGGAAGTCGATCACCTTGGGGAGCTTGAGGCGGGCGAGCTTGGTGCCGAGGTATTCGAGCAACTCGGCCTTCAGCGCATCGCCGGCGTGCGCCATGTCGGCCGGCTGGACCACCGCGACGACCCGCTCGCCCATGTCGGGATCGGGCGCGCCGATCACCGCGGCGTCGGTCACCCTGGGGTGGGTGATCAGGAGGTTCTCGATCTCCTGCGGGTAGATGTTGACCCCGCCCGAGATGATCATGTTGGAGCGGCGGTCGGTGAGGTAGAGATACCCGTCCTCGTCGAGCTTGCCGATGTCGCCGAGCGTGGTCCAACCGTTGGCGTGCGTCGCCTCGGCGGTCTTGTCGGGATCGTTGTGGTAGGCGAACTGGTTCTCGTTCTCGAAGAATACCACGCCTTCTTCGCCGACCGCGACTTCGTTGCCCTCGGCATCGCAGATATGCGGCGTCCCCATAATCGGCTTCCCGACCGAGCCCGGATGCTCGAGCCAGGCCTGCGAGGTGAGGAAGGTCATCCCGTTGCCCTCGGACCCGGCATAGTATTCGAGCAGGATCGGCCCCCACCAGTCGATCATCGCCTTCTTCACGTCGACCGGGCATGGCGCGGCGGCGTGGATGGCGCGCTTGTGGGTCGACAGATCGTACCGCGATCGGGCGTCCTCGGGCAGCTTGAGCATGCGCACGAAGTGCGTAGGCACCCACTGGCTGTCGGTCACCCGGTACTTCTCGATCGCCGCCAGCGCCGCCTCGGCGTCGAATTTCTCCATGATCACCACCGTGCCGCCGAGGCTGTGCGCGGTCATCGTCCAGCGGAACGGCGCCGCGTGGTAGAGCGGGCCGGGGGAAAGGTAAATCACGCTCCCGTCGATCGGCCAGCCGAACGCATGGGCCGCGAGCATCAGCAACGGGCTAACCGCCATGTGGTCGGGATCCGGCGGCGTCACCGGCTTTATGCCCTTCGGGCGACCGGTGGTACCGGAGCTGTAGAGCATCGCAAGGCCCACGCTCTGGTCGGCGACGGGCTCGGCAGGCATGGCCGCTATCGCGGCGGCGGCACCTTGCTCGCCTTCGAAGACGAGCTGCTCGACTTGCGGGGAGAGCGCTTTCAGTTCCTCCAGCCTCGGACCGAACTGGGCCGAACTGATCAGCAGCTTCGCCCCGCTGTCGGCCAAGATGTAGGCCACCTCGTCCGCCGTCAGATGGGTGGAGATCGGCACCAGCGTGGTGCCCGCGCGCTGGTTGCCCCAGGCGATCTCGAGGTACTCGGGCCGGTTCTCCAGCCACAACCCGACGGTCTCGCCCGGGCCGATGCCGTGAGCGCGGAACAACTGCGCGATGCGATTGGCGGCGGCGTCCATCTCGCCGAAGGAGACGGTGCGGCCGCTGCCCGCCATGATGATGGCCGGGTGGTCCGGCCGGGTATTCGCGTGAGTCGTCGGATGCATGTGTCTCTCCCGGGCGAGAGACTAGTTTCGCTTCGCAACCGGGCAAGCGAAAAGGGCGGCAGGTTGTTCACCCGCCGCCCTTATCCGGCACCCTCCCCGAGTGTCCGGGACCCGCCGTTCGCGCGGCGGGCCGTATGTCTGTCCGCGTTACTTGGCGGCTAGTGCGTAGCCCGAGGCGGCGCTGCTGTCGGCCATGTAGGGGACCGGGTTCACGGCGGTCCCGGCGACGCGGACCTCGTAGTGCAGGTGCGGGCCCGTCGAGCGGCCGGTCGAGCCCACGTAGCCGATCACGTCGCCCTTGCGGACGCGCTGTCCCGAAGCGACCGCAATACGCGACATGTGGGCATAGCGGGTCTCGAGGTCGCCGCCGTGCTCGATGGCGACGAACATGCCGTAGCTGGAGAACCACTCGGCCTTGCCGACGGTGCCGTCGGCAGTGGCGTAGATCGGAGTGCCCGTCGGCGCGGCTAGATCGATGCCCTTGTGCGAGCGGGCGCCACCGAGAACCGGGTGAGTGCGCATGCCGTAGCCGCTGCTGGTCGAGCCAGCTGCCAGCGGGTTGCGCGAGGGAATGGAAACGGTCGAGCTGGGTGCGATCGGGTTCTGCACCGTGGCGGGAACGCCGGTGTCCAGGGCCTGCCAGCTGGCAAAGAGCTGCTTGAACTGCTCGTCGCCGGCGGTGATCCCGGAGGCCCGGGCATCGCGTACCGGAGCGGCGATGTCGGCGGCCGCTGCGCTGGCGTTGGCGAGAGCCGGCGTTGCGCCAGCCGAGAAAAACATGCCAACCGCCGCGAGTGCAGCAACGAACCGGCGCTGGATAAGGTTTGCGACCAAAATACCCGTCCTTCGTAATGCGGACACCCCCCGGTGCCGCGCGACCCTTCACGAAATCACCGGCAAAGCGGCCTTTCGCGAAATTTCCTGAGACTGATCGGAACCCCCCGCCGTCTCGTGGATTGTGGGTTAACCGGCGAAAGATTTAACAAGCAAGTGCGGCACAGGCACTGAGCGATAAACCGGCTGTCGAACGCGCTGAGTCGTTGAATGGAGGCTTCAGGCCCCCGCGAAAATGTCTGCGCACGAGCGAAATCCATAACGAATCCGGCGTTTCTCCATGCGCCGCAGCGCACGCATTAAGATGTTTGACGCCGATCGCGACGTGGCGGATCTCGTCGTCAAGGATGCGTTCGAGGATTCGCGCACCCACTTCGTCGCCTTGTTCGCGAACCCGCTCGATGGTTGCTGGAGTGACATCGAGGCCGCGTGCCTCGAGCACCATGGGCACTACCGCAAGCCGCGCGGCGACGTCATGCGCCGTCTCTTCGGCGGCCTGCCACAGACCGTCGTGTGCCGGCAGCGCGCCGTAAAAGCTGCCAATCTGGCGCAGGTGCCGGTCGAGTAGCGCGAAGTGCATCGCCTCGTCGGCCGCCACTGTCAGAAAGTCCGACACGAACGCGGGCCCCATCTCGCCGCCGAAACGCCCGGCCATGTCGAGCGCCAGGTCGATCGCGACGAATTCGATATGCGCCAGGGCATGCCACAACGCCTGCCGGCCCCGTGCGGAGCCGCCCTTGCCCCGCTTGGGCATACGGTTCGGCGGCAACAGTTCGGGTTGCGCCGGACGGGCAGGCCGGGCGGGCATCGACGCGTCGAAAGCGAACGCCAGCCGTGCCAGCCGCCAGTCGCGTGCCACATTGCGCGCAGCCTTTACCTTGAGCGCCGGTTCGGCAGTCAGAAGCGCGCCCCGGATTGCAGCGCCAAGGCTCACAATGCCTTCGCCGTCTCGAGCACTTCGGCCGCGTGGCCCTTGACCTTCACCGTGTTCCATACGCGTGCGATCCGGCCCTCGGCATCGAGCAGATACGTCGTGCGGACCATGCCGATGAACTTCTTCCCGTAGAGTTGCTTCTCGGTCCATATGCCGAGCGCGTCGGACAGGCCATTTTCCGGCGGATCGGTCGCCAGCGGCACGGTAAGTTCCTGCTTGGCGATGAACGCACGGTGCCTGGCCGCGCTGTCCTTGCTGACTCCGAGCAAGGCAACTCCGGCCTCATCGAATTCTCCCGCGAGCGCGGTGAAGTCCTTGGCTTCGCTCGTGCACCCGAGGGTGCTGTCCTTCGGGTAGAACCAGATCACCGCCGGCTTGCCTTTGAATTCCGACGGCCGCACCGTGCCTCCCTCGGGCGTCTCTAACGCGATGTCGGGCATTGGATCGCCTACGGTCGGACAGGTCATGCCATTTCTCCCAATTGCTGCCCGAACGAATCGGCCCAGGCGGCCGCCACCTCCTGCCGTGCGCCATCGAGCGCGTGCAAGAGGGAGGCAAGATCCGCATAGCCGCACGCCTCGGCAAGCGCGGTCGCGGCAACGGGGGGCGGCTCGGTGAGGTCGGGCGCGAGCAGTCTCGCCGCCACGAGCAGACGCGTCATCAGCCGGAGCGATTCCCCGACCGATGCGGGGATGAGCCCTGCACCGGCCAGCACCCTGATCGCCGAACCCAGGTCGGGGTCGAAGCCGATCCGCTCACGCAATTGCAGGTAGTGGACGAGGAATTCGAGATCGACCAGCCCGCCGCGCAGAAGCTTGGCATCGAGCGGTCCTTGCGGCGGTTTGTGAGCGGCCATCTCGGCGCGCATCTTGAGCACGTCCCCCTTGAGCGAAGCAGCTTCTCGCGGGCGGTCGAGCACCGAGCCGATTATCTCGCGCAAGCTGTCGCGCGCGGGTCCAGACCCGGTGAGTGGCCGCGCGCGGGTTAGCGCCATATGCTCCCAGGTCCACGCTTCCTCGCGCTGGTAGCGGGCGAAAGCATCGAAGCTTACCGCGAGCGGCCCCTGCGCACCTTGCGGCCGGAGCCGCGTGTCCACCTCGTAAAGCGCGCCTTCGGCCGTCGGTACGCTGAGCGCTGCGGTGACCCGCTGGGCGAGGCGGTTGAAGTAGTGCGTGACCCCGAGCGGTCGCGGTCCATCCGATTCGCCTTCGAACCCGCCGGTGAACAAGTAAACCAGGTCGAGGTCCGAGGCGTGAGTCAGCGCACCGCCCCCCAGCCTGCCGAGCCCGAGCACCACGAGCTCGCCCCCCGGAACCTTTCCGTGCGCGCGCTCGAACTCGGCTTCAGCCGCCTCCTGGGCAACGCACAGCGCCGCCTCAGCGGTACGCGACAGGGCAGCGGCGATCTCGAGCGGATCGTGCACGGCCGCGATGGTCTGGAGTCCAAGGCCGAAACGGAGCTCGCCCGTAACACGGCGTATGCGATCGAGGCGCCGTTCATAGTCGTCGTCGGCTTCGCCCGCCGACATCAACCGGGCGATTTCTTCGACAGGGCCGGGAGTATCGAGCGCCTGGCGGCCGATCAGCGTGTCGAGAAGTTCGGGACGCCGGCCGAGTTCGTCGGCCAGCGTCGGTGCAAGCACGAGAACGCGTGCGAGCTGGTCGAGCAGTGCGGGCCGCTGGAGCAGCAGGTTGAACAAATTCAGCGCGCTCGGAGCGGCGGCCAGCACCCTCTCCCAGCGGTTGAGCGCCTGGCCTGGGTCGGGCGCGAGGGCGAAATGCTCCAGCATGGTCGGCAGGAGGGCATCGAGCGCAGCTCGGGCCGGCTCCGAACGCAGGGCGCGAATGCGGCCGTCGCCCCAGCCGGCGATGCGCTCTGCGAGCCGCGCGGGCTCGGCGAAGTTCAGTTCGCTCAACCGTTTCTCGAGACCGTCGCCCCGCGCCACGATGACCGAGGCCGAGGCTTCGCTTTCCGCAATCAGAGTATCGTAACGCGACGCGACCCGCTCCGTGACCGCCTCAAGGTCGGCGATGAGCGCGGCGCCATCGGAGAGCCCGTCCAGCCGGGCCACGGCATCGAGCGCGGCTCCCGCGGGCAGCGAATGGGTCTGCTGATCGCCGATCATCTGCAGCCGATGCTCGACCACGCGCAGGCGGTCGTACGATTCGCCGAGAGTCAGCGCATCGGCGGAGTCGATTATGCCGGCTGCCGACAGCGCGTCGAGTGCTGCGCGGGTGCCGCGAACACGCAGCGAATTGTCTCGGCCCCCGTGGATGAGCTGGTGAGTCTGCGCGAAGAACTCGACTTCGCGTATACCTCCCCGGCCCAGTTTGACATTGTATCCCGGCCCCGGCGTGCGCGGCCCGGAATGGCTTGCGCGAATGCGCCCGGTCAGGCGCCCGATATCGCCGATCGCCCCGAAGTCGAGGCTCCTGCGCCAGACGAAAGGACGGATGGCGGCAAGGAACCGTTCGCCTGCCTCGATGTCGCCCGCGGCGGCGCGGGCCTTTATGAATGCCGCACGCTCCCATGCCAGCGCCGAACTTTCGTAGTGGGTGAGCGCGCCCTCGATCGGTATCGCCGGAGGGCTGACCTCGCTTGCCGGGCGTAGCCGCAGGTCGACGCGGAAAACGTAGCCGTCGGGGGTCACTTCGCTAAGTAAGCGGACGGCCTCGCGGGCGTATCGCTGGGCCGCCCCCGCCGGCTCGTCGCGCTCGCGCCGGGGTAGCGAGCCGGGATCGTAGAGCAGGATAGGGTCGATGTCGGAGCTGTAATTGAGCTCGCCGGCGCCATGCTTGCCGAGCGCCAAGCCGATCATGCCCGCCGGCTCCGCATCGCTCACCCGCGTGCGCATCGCCGCCGCCAGCGCGGCATCGAGCGCGTGGTCGGCGAAGGCCGAAAGTGCCGTCATGACAGTCGTGAGGGAAAAGGCGCCCGCGAGGTCGCCGATCGCGAGGGCCGTCGCCAAGGCCAGCCTTTCCCGCCGCAGCGCGAGGGCCACGCTCTCGACCTCGGCCCCGGCGGCCTTTGCCCATGCCAGGGCGGCATCGCCATCCCCGGCTTCGAGTAGCGCCGCCAGATCGGGCTGGCGTTCGAGCGCGCGGGCGAGGAAGGGCGCGTGTTCCCGCGCCCGAGTCATTGCCGATTGCCATTCTGCCGCCATGCTCGGGCGCACTGCCCGCTAGCCCCCTGTCGCGCAAGCACCGGGCCTTGCGATGGCCTGCGCGCTTTGCAACAAGCGTGCCACGCACCTGGACCAATTTCCCAAGGATCGCCCGATGTTTCTTCGCACCATGTCCGCCGTGGCCACTGCCTTGTCGTTGGCCGCCTGCTCGATGTCCGCTACCGGCGATGCGGGCTCTTCTTCCGCCGCGATCGATGTGCCCGAGGTCGCAGCCGGTGCGTTGTCAGAGGCGACGGTGAAGGCGATCACCGAGCGCCTCGCGTCCGACGAGTTCGAGGGCCGCGCCCCGGGAACTCCAGGGGAAGCAAAGACGGTCGCCTATTTGGTCGAGCAATTCCAGAAGGCGGGGCTCAAGCCCGGGAACAAGGGTAGCTGGGTGCAGAAGGTGCCGTTGGTGGAAATCACTGGCGAGGGCCACGCGCCGCTAGCGATCACCGGTAAGGACGGTGCGATCCAACGCTTCGCCTACGGCAGCGACTGGGTCGGCGCGACTTATCGTGAAACACCGACGGTGGACCTTGCCGACAGCGAGCTGGTGTTCGTCGGCTACGGCATCAACGCACCCGAAAAAGGCTGGAACGACTACGCCGGCCTCGACATGAAAGGGAAGACCGCGGTCATCCTGATTAACGATCCGGATTACGAGGCTTCCGGTCTGCAAGGTGAATTCGGCGGCCGGGCAATGACCTATTACGGCCGGTGGACCTACAAGTACGAGGAAGCTGCCAAGCAAGGCGCGGCCGCCGCCATCATCGTCCACGACACATTCCCGGCCGCTTACGGCTGGAACGTTGTCGAAAGCTCGTGGTCGGGCCCGCAGGTCTACGCCCAGAGAGCTGACAAGGGCGCCAATCAGACCACGGTCAACGGCTGGGTGCAGAAGCGCGTCGCCGAGAAGATCCTGGCGGCTGGCGGACAGGATCTCGCGAAACTCTCCGCGGCGGCAAAGAAGAAGGGGTTCAAGCCCGTGCCTCTGGGAGTCACTGCCTCCACCGGGTTTACCAACAAGATTCGCACCTTTGAATCGCAGAACGTCATCGGTCTGCTGGAGGGCAGCGAAGCGAAAGACGAATACGTGCTTTACACCGCGCACTGGGACCACCTGGGGCGCTGCAAGGCAGACGCAAGCGGCGACGATATTTGCAACGGCGCGGTCGACAATGCGACCGGCACCGCCGCGCTCGTCGCGCTGGCAGAGGCCAACGTCAAAGCGGGGCCGGCGCGACGCAGTCAGATCTTTCTGGCGGTCACCGCTGAGGAATCCGGCCTCCTCGGCAGCGAGTATTATGCAGCCAACCCGGTGTTCCCCCTCGCCCAGACGGTCGGCGGGGTGAACATGGACGGACTGCTTCCCGGCGGCCGCTCTAACGACGTTACGATTGTCGGCGGCGGGAAGAGCGATCTCGACAAGTATCTCGATTGGGCGCTCGGTGCGGAGAAGCGCAAGGGCACGCCCGAGCCGACCCCCGAGAAGGGCTTCTACTACCGGTCGGACCACTTCAGCATGGCCAAGCGCGGGGTACCGATGTTGTATATCGACGTCGGCGAGGACCTCGAAGCCGGCGGTGTCGACGCCGGCAAGGCGGCAGCCAAGGATTACGAGGAAAATCGCTATCACCAGCCGTCGGACGAACACGACGCAGGTTGGGACCTGACGGGGTTGATGCAACAGCTCCAGCTCTATTACCGTATCGGCCGCAGCATAGCGATGGCCACCGGCTGGCCCAACTGGGTCGAAGGCGACGAATTCCGCGGCATCCGCGAGGAGAGCTGTAAGGTAGCCCAAGCCGGCTGCTGACAAGATGACCTCGACGATGCCGCCTGAGTGGGCGCCGCAGCAGTGGCTGTGGATCGGTTTCCCGCATCTGGCCGAGGAATGGCCCGGTTATCTCGCCCAGGCCCAGGAGCAGATAGCCGCGTTCGCGAACGCGGTCTCCGAGAGCGGGCAGGAGGTGCGGCTGCTGGTTCGCGATGCCGCCAACGAGGGGCGGGCGCGAGCGCTCGTTTCGGGAGCGGTCGGGCTCGAGCGGCGGGAGTTCGGCGACATCTGGCTGCGCGATACCGGGCCGCTGGTGCGTTCCGACGGCACCGCTTTGCGGTGCGGCTTCAACGGGTGGGGCGGCAAGTATCTTATGGAAGGCGACCAATCCATCGGCGCGGCACTGGCGACCGATGCCGGATTACCGGTGTCTCAGGCCGACTGGGTTCTCGAGGGGGGCGCGATCGATACCGATGGCACCGGTACCGTGCTCACCACTGAGCAATGCCTGCTCAACCCTAACCGCAATCCCGAACTTTCGCGCGAAGACATCGAGACCCGGCTCGCGCGCGATCTTGGCTTCGAACGGGTCGTGTGGCTTGGCGACGGCCTGGTGAACGACCATACTGATGGGCATGTCGACAACCTCGCGCGGTTCGTGGCGCCCGGCGAGGTGGCATTGCCGCGCGCCTGCGGCGAGGACGACCCCAACCGAAACATCTACGCCGACGCCAGGGCGCGCCTGCTCGCCGCAGGCCTCAAGGTCCATGACATTCCGTCGCCCGGATTGATCACCCGCGGTGATTTCGTCGAACCGGCGAGCTACGCCAATTTCGCCATCACGACGAACCTGGTGGTCGTCCCGACGTTCGGATCGATTCACGATACCGATGGGGTGGCGGCGATCGCCGCCCTGTTCCCCGACCGTGCCACCATCGGTCTGTCAGGAGACGCGGTTCTCGCCGGGGGAGGCGGATTTCATTGCGCCAGCCAGCAGATGCCGCTTTTAACCGGACATTAGTTCTTCGCGCGCACGATCCGGTCATGGCCAGAGCCGTCGCCCGAGTCCTGACGATCGAATCGCCTCTGTGCGAAGTCGTCCGGTTCGCGCTGGTGACCGGCTGCCCGCTCGCGTTGATCTTCGCGGGCCGCGCGCTGCCTTTCTAGCCGTTTGCCAGCTTGAGAACCGCGCCTCCCGCGGCCAAGCCCAAGACGACCCCTGCAATCAGCCGCCACGCATCCGGATTGATGCGTCCGAACGCCCGCGAACCGGCCCAGTTTCCGATCAATACCGCCGGATAAAGGCCCAGAGCCAGCGCGCCTTCGCGCCAGGTCGCTAGGCCGAGTGCCAGCGCGGTCATCGCCCCTACACCTTGCGTAACGAGAAACACCGACATCATCGAGGCTCGCGCGACCGCAGGAGGGATCGGACGGCGGACATAGAAGGGCACCACCGGCGGCCCCGGCATACCGGCAAACCCAGTCAGCACGCCCGAAGCGATACCCGTCGCGGCCGCTTCGCCCCGCCGCGCGCGCTCGTGCGGCCGCTTGGGCAACACCACGGCGATGAACGCCGCAATCGCCACCAGCGCGATCAGCAAGCGCGCGAGCGCCGGGCCGGCAGCATTGAGCGCAAGCACCCCAAGCGGGATCGTGAGAATCGCGCACGCGGCGATCAGCCAGGCTGACCGTTCGGTGTCGGCGACCTGCTTGCGCAGCGACACGAGGCTGATCATGAACCCGAGGCAATTGCCCACCACCACCGCTTCGGCGGGCGGGATGGCAAGGCCCAGCACCGGCACCAACAGGATCGCAAGGCCGAATCCCGCGAGGCCGCGGACGAACCCAGCGACGAGCGCTGCGGCGAGTCCGGTGGCGATCGCCAGGGCGGTGAGCCCCAGGATCAACCCGCGCGCAAGTCCGGCGCGGTCGCCTCCGCCACCAGCATCGCCAGCGCTTCGTCGAGTTTCATCACATTCTGGTGCTCCGCGCCGAGGGTACGCACGGCGACCGTCCCTTCGTCTGCCTCGCGTTTGCCGACCACCAGCAGATGCGGGACTTTCGCCACGCTGTGCTCGCGAACCTTGTAGTTGATCTTCTCATTCCGAAGGTCGGTCTCGACGCGGATTCCCGCCGCTTCGAGCCGAGAGGCAACGTCTCGGGCGTACTCATCCGCGTCCGACACGATCGTGGCGACCACGGCTTGGGTGGGCGCTATCCAGACGGGCAATTTGCCGGCGAAATGCTCGATCAGGATGCCGATGAAGCGCTCGTACGAGCCGAAAATGGCCCTGTGAAGCATGACTGGACGGTGCTTTTCGCCGTCTTCGCCGATGTAGCTCGCATCGAGCCGTTCGGGCAGGACCCGATCGGACTGGATCGTGCCGACCTGCCAGGTGCGGCCGATCGCGTCGGTCAGGTGCCACTCAAGCTTGGGCGCGTAGAAGGCGCCTTCGCCCGGCAACTCTTCCCAGCCGTATTCTTCGGTCGCGAGGCCGGCGTCGATCACCGCCTGGCGCAGTTCGGCCTCGGCTTTGTCCCAGTCGGCATCCGATCCGTAGCGATGTTCGGGTCGCAGCGCGAGCTTGACCGAATATGTGAATCCGAAGTCGCGGTAGACGCGGTCGGCGAGTTCGCAGAACGCCCGCACTTCCGACACGATCTGGTCCTCGCGGCAGAAGATATGCGCATCGTCCTGCGTGAATTGGCGAACGCGCATCAGCCCATGCAGCGCGCCGTGCGGCTCGTTGCGGTGGCAGCATCCGTTTTCATAGAGCCGCAGCGGCAGTTCGCGATAGGACTTCAACCCCTGCCGGAAGATGAGCACGTGCGCCGGACAGTTCATCGGCTTGAGCGCCATCCAGTCGGCCTCGCCGCTGATGACCGGACCTTCATCCTCGGTGTTGGGCACCTCATCGGGAATGACGAACATGTTCTCGCGGTATTTGCCCCAATGACCGGACTGCTCCCACTGGCGCGCGTCCATCACCTGCGGTGTCTTGACCTCCTGATACCCCGCACCGTCGATCGCGCGCCGCATGTAGGCCTCCAACTCGCGCCAGATGCGATAGCCCTGCGGGTGCCAGAAGACGCTGCCGTGGGCCTCTTCCTGCAAGTGGAACAGGTCCATCTCGCGGCCGAGCTTGCGGTGATCGCGCTTGGCCGCTTCCTCGAGCCGGAAAAGGTGCGCGTCTAGCTGCTTCTTGTTGAGCCAGCCGGTCCCGTAAATGCGCGTAAGCTGGGCGTTCCGCTGGTCGCCGCGCCAGTAGGCACCGGCGACACGCGTCAGCTTGAAAGCGGCAGGATCGAGTTTGCCCGTGCTGGGCAAATGCGGCCCGCGGCACATGTCGAGCCAAGAGTCCTCAGAGTTCTTCGGGCCCGAACGATAGACCGTCAGTTCCTCGCCTTCGGGAAGCTCGGCGGCCCACTCGGCCTTGAACGTCTCGCCGTCGGCCCGCCACTTTTCGATCAGCTGCTGGCGACTCCACACTTCGCGCGTGAGCGGTTTGTCGGCGCGGATGATCTCGCGCATCTTGTCCTCGATCACCGGCAGGTCCTCGATCGAGAACGGGGCGCGGCTCGCGGGTGCCATCACATCGTAATAGAACCCGTCGTCGGTCGCCGGCCCGAACGTGATCTGCGTGCCCGGCCACAACGCCTGGATTGCCTCGGCGAGCACGTGGGCGAAATCGTGACGCGCCAGTTCCAGCGCATCTGCCTCATCGCGGCTGGTCACCAGCGCAAGCTCGGCATCACCCTCGAACGCGCGGTTGAGGTCGCGCAGTTCGCCATCGACCCGCGCCGCGAGCGCGGCCTTGGCAAGCCCCGGGCCGATCGCGGCGGCGATATCCGCGGGAGTGGTGCCGGGCGCAACCTCGCGCACCGAACCGTCAGGCAGGCTGATCTTGAGAAGCTCGCTCATGAATACCTTCGTTTCTTTGGCGCGGCCCTTGGCACAAAGGGTCGAAGGCCGCAAAGGCGTCAGGTGATCGAGGCTTCGGGAGAGTGACGCCGCTCCGCCCGAAACCGGGCGGCGGCAGATCGTGCTAACGCGCGACCGACCGCCCCCGGAGGACCCGGGTGGTAGTAGTCGATGTGCTGGCGGCGCGGTGCGTCATCGAGGCGTCCATAGCGGCTGGGGGTTAACGGCTCAACCCGTGAAGCGCCGGGCGCTGTGCGCCGCGACCATCCGGTGCGTGCCGACGAGCTCCGCCGAACGCTGCCTGACCGGCGCGCTGAAACGCCATTCGCACGTCGCGGCCTGTGGAGTGAGTTCGACCGCCATGTAGCCGCGGCGGCTGGTATCCGCCCACTTCAAACGCGGGTTATGGCCGACAAGCATAGCGGCCAGATCGCCCGGCGGAATGTTGCCGAGCGAACCCTCGAATCCCGGCGAGCTGACCGACTGGCCGGCGAATTCGACCCCGGCGTTCTCGCCTCCGTGGACCAATTCGAAAGCCCAGGCATTGTGGGTATCGCCGGTCAGCGTGACGAGATTGGCGTCGGCCTCCCGCGCCGACCGCAGCAACCGCGCTCGCGCAGCGGGGTAGCCGTCCCAGGCGTCCATGTTTGCAGGGAGCCCGGTGCGGCTCGCCGAAACCGCGGCCTTCAGTCGCCGCTGAACGTAGTCGGGCACATCGCTGCCGGCGCGATCTAGCAGTCCGGGAGGTGTCGACAGGCCGCCCATGACGACCTGCTGGGCCAGCACCTGCCACTTGCGCCCGGATCGCACCGATGATGCGAGTCCCTTCGCGAGCCACCTTTCCTGCACCGGGCCCATCATCGTACGCGCGGAATCCACCCACGCCCCTTCGCGCAATGCCCGCAGCGCGCTGTCGGCTTGTTCGGGCGGCAAGTCCCGCGTGACCGACGCCAGATCGAGCGGCTTGTCGCGCGCGATGAGCCGCGTCTCGAGCCGGAATATCGTCGCCAAGTCGCCGACGTCGTACCGCGCCCAGGGATCATCGCTGATCGGCAGCCATTCGTTGCGTGCCCGGATGGCGGCGCGCTTGCGGGCTTCCCACGATCCTTCCGTTTCGGGCGTGTGGTTCTGCGCCCCGCCGCGCCACGAATCGTTGGCGCTCTCGTGGTCATCGAGCACCGAGATCATGGGATAGAGCTGGTGCAGCCGCAGGAGATCGGGATCGCGGCGGTAGCTGGCGTAGCGCAGGCGATAGTCGGCAAGCTGGATGATCTCGTTCAGCGGCTCTGGCCGGCGCCCGGCGATCCGCTGCTGCTCGCTCGGATAATTGTTCGAGTCATATTCGTAGAGGTAGTCGCCGAGGTGCACCGCGAGGTCGAACTCGTCGGCAGCGGCCGCGTGCGCGTAGCCGTTGAAGTAGCCGAAGCCGAGGTTCGAACAGCTGAACACGGCCATGCGGAACCGATCGGCGCGTCCTTCGGGAAGCGTGCGCGTGCGCCCGACGACCGATTTCGAGCCGTCCGGCGCGATGAAGCGGTAATGGTACCAGTTGCCGGGCTTGAGGCCTCGGGCGACGGCCTTGGCACACCAGTCCCTCTCCGGCGTGGCCGTCACTTGCCCGCCGGCGGAGACTTTTCCGAATCCGGCATCCTCGGACAGCTCGAAGCGAAGTTTCGCCGGCCGGCTGCCGGCAAAGCGGGTCCACAGCAGGACCGATGTTGCCGACGGTTCGCCGCTGGCAACCCCGTGTGTATAGCCGCCCGCCACTTGCGCTCCGAGGGGCGCGGCGGCGAGGCCGAGTCCGAGCGCGCCGCCGCGCAGCAGCGCGCGCCGCGAGACCGACGGTAGCTGGATGAGCGCAGGTGGTTGGCGTGCAGGCATGGTCATTTCCCTCCCTCGCCGACTACTGTCCGCAGATTGCCGTGTAGTGACAAGCGGCTTTTGCCCGATTGGAGCCCGCACCTGCTATTTGCTAGAGGACCTGCCGCCATCATGCCGCAAAAGGGCCCCGTCATGCTCCGCCGCCTCTTCGTCGACCATCCACGCAGTGTGGACGAGACCTACTTTCAGCATTTCGCCGTCGCCTCGCGGTTCGGCGTAACGATGATTCGCGGCGGATTGTCGGCGCTGGTCCATGCGGCGGTGCCCGGGTGGTGCGTGACGACCGGCAGCGACACCATCAAGCGTCTCAACAAGATCATGGTGGAACAGCGCCGCGCAAAGGGACAGGCGGTGACGCAGATGCAAAACGTCGACTGGGTGATCTGACCGGGACATGGGCCTGCGCCATCACATCATGGGGGATGGCCGGCGAATTGCCTTTCGCCATACGCCGGGCGCAGGGCCATGCGTAGTATTCCTGCCGGGGTACATGTCCGACATGTCGGGCTCCAAGGCGGGCGCGCTGGGCGTTTGGGCGGAGCGCGAGCGCCGCGAATGCCTGTTGCTGGACTATTCGGGCTGTGGGTCGTCGAGCGGTGAGTTTGCCGACGGAACCCTGTCGCGCTGGCGTGGCGAGGTGTTGGCCCTAATTGATGCGCAGGCAAGCGGGTCGGTCATCCTGGTGGGCTCTTCGATGGGCGGTTGGCTGATGCTGCTGGCGGGCGAGAAGCTCGGCGACCGGCTGCACGCTTTGGTCGGGATAGCCGCCGCGCCGGACTTTACCGAATGGGGCCGTTCCGAGGCCGAGAAGGCGCAGCTTGCCCGCGGCGTGACGGTGTTCGACCCTAACCACTACGGCCCGGAACCCAGGCCGATGCATCCTTCTTTCTGGGCCGATGGCCAGGCCAACCGGATGCTCGACCGCGAGATATTGCTCGATTGCCCGGTGAGGCTGGTCCATGGGATGCGGGACGAGGACGTGCCATGGGAAGTGTCGCAGCGGCTGGCGGCGGAGTTGCGTTCGTCCGACATTCACCTGACACTGATCAAGGACGGCGACCACCGGCTTAGCCGCGAGCAGGATATCACCCTGCTGCTGCGCACAGTCGCATCGCTCTAGAGGCCATCATGCTCCCCATTCTCCTTCCTCTCGCGCTGATGCAGGTCGGCCCCGCGCCGACCACCTCGCCGGTCACCGCGGTGCCGCCCGAACTGCAGAACCGACCGCCGCGTACCGCGCCGATGCTGGACCGACCGCAGAGCCGCCCGGCGATCGAGCTTTGCCTCGATACCGCGCGCTCCGACCCGGCGAAGGCGCGGCAGTTTGCCGAGGAATGGGTTTCCCGCACCGATGGCCTGCAACGCGCGACCGGACGCCACTGCCTCGGCGTGGCGGCGACCAATCAGGGCGACTGGGCGGCCGCGGCGGCCGCCTTCATCGCAGCGCGCGACGAATCTGACGAAGCTAACGACACCGGCTTCCGCGCTCGGATGGGCGCACTAGCCGGGTCCGCCCTCCTCGCCGCGGAACAGCCCGCGGCGGCGCTGGCCGCGCTCGAGACGGCGCGGGCGGACGCGGCGGGCGATGAGGCGCTCGGCGGCCCAATCGCGATCGACCGGGCGACCGCGCTGGTGGCGCTAGAGCGCCTCGAAGAAGGCAAAGCGGCACTCGCCGAAGCGCGCGCGCTCACGCCCGGCGACCCGCATGCCTGGCTGCTATCCGCGACGCTCGCGCGCCGGCAAGACGACCTCACCGGCGCACAGGGCTTCATCGAGCACGCCGCGACGCTCGATCCGCGTGACCCCGCGATCGGACTCGAAGCGGGACTCATCGCCGCGCTCGGAGGGCGCGACGCGGCGGCCCGCCAGTCCTTCGAATCGGTTGTCTCAGCGGATGCCGAGGGGCCGTACTCGGCGCTCGCCCGGAAGTATCTCGAGCAGCTCGGCGAATGATACCGCTTTCCGTTCTCGACCTGGTGCCGATCCGCGAGGGCGGCTCGCTCGGCCAGGCCTATGCGGCAACCGCCAGCCTCGCCCGGGCCGCGGAACGGCTTGGCTACAAGCGCTTCTGGATCGCCGAGCACCACACCATGGAAGGTATCGGCGGCGCGGCGACGTCAGTCGTGCTCGCCCACGTCGGGAACGCGACCTCGACCATCCGTATCGGATCGGGCGGCATCATGCTGCCTAACCACAATCCTTTCGTGATCGCCGAACAATTCGGCACGCTCGACGCCCTGTTCCCTGGCCGGATCGATCTCGGACTCGGCCGGGCGCCGGGGGCCGGCCCAGAATTGAGCCGTGCCTTGCGCAAGAACCTGCACCAGGCCGCCGAATTTTTCCCGCAAGACGTCGTCGAGTTGCGCGCGTTGCTAACCGGGGAACCCGGTGCGCCGGTGCGGCCCACACCGGGGCACGGGGCGGACGTCGAGATGTGGATGCTCGGTTCGAGCTTGTTCGGCGCGCAGCTGGCGGCGCAGCTCGGCATGCCCTATGCCTTCGCCTCGCACTTCGCGCCCGATCATCTCGACGGGGCGCTGCGGTTGTATCGAGAGCGGTTCCAGCCGTCGCAATGGCTTGAAAACCCCCATGTGATGGCGGCGATGACGGTTTTCGCGGCGGAAACCGATGCCGAGGCCGAACTGCTGTCGTCGAGCCAGCAGCAGAGCTTCGTCCGCTTGCGCACCGGCGAGCCGGGCAAGCTTCCGCCACCTGCCCCCGGTTACCGCGACGGCCTGCCGCCAGTGGCGCAGGGGCTGCTAGCGCACATCGGGCAGGCCAGCGCGATCGGCTCACCTGCGACGGTGCGCGAGGCGATCGGGCGCTTTGTCGAGCGAACGGCGGCGGACGAGATTATCGTCTCGGGTGCGACGTTCGATCCGGCTGCCCGCGAACGTTCGCTTGAACTTACCATGGAGGCACTCGGCGGATAAACCGAGACGTTCGTGCGTAGTCTCCCTTGAACGCGCGCAGGGGTTGCGGGTCTCGGCCGAGAGGCCTAACGGCGCCAGAATGCTGCGACATGTGGCAACAATATAACACGGCCCGCGTGGCACCGACGGGCTGACGGAGCACGCAGGATGGCCGCCAAAGCCGCTGATTCGCAACGCAACTCCCGCGCGACCACGCTCTCGCCGCTGGCCCGCGGAATCGCGACCCGATTGACCGAGTCGCTCCTGCCGGGAGATCGCGCCTTCGAGACTGCTCGGATGGAAGAGGCGGCCCGTTTCGTGAGCGAAGCCGCCGCGCGCCGGGAACCCGGCGAGGCCGTCATCGCGATCGCTTCGGGCAACGACGAGCGCCGCTTCATGCGCATCGCGGTCATCAACGACGACATGCCGTTCCTGGTCGACTCGGTCGCCGCCACGGTCGCCGCGCACGGCCTGTCGATCGACCGCCTGCTCCACCCCGTGGTCGGCGTCGAGCGCGACGGCAAACACGACCTGACCGGATTGTCCAAGAGCAGCGGGAAGACACCCCGCGAATCGATGATCTACATCGAGACGCCCCGGACCGATGCCCGGCAACGCCGCGAGCTGAAAGCCGAGCTCCGCACGACGCTCGGTGACGTCCGGGCCGCAGTGGCCGACTGGCCCAAGATGCGCGAGGTCATACTCGACGACGCGGCGGGCCTCGCCGACCAGGAGGGAACCGAACTGCTTCGCTGGCTTGAGGGTGGTATGCTTACGCAGCTCGGCCACGTCACCCGCAAGCGCGACGGAAGCAACGCCAGCGTTCTTGGCATCTGCCGCAAGAGCGCCCGCCAGATTCTCGCCGACGCCAGCTTCGATCGTGCATTTAAGTGGTTCGAAGACCCCAAGCTGAACGGTGGACGGGCTCCATTGATCATCAAGGCGAACCGGCTGTCGAACGTACACCGCCGCGTGCCGCTCGATCTGTTCATCGTTCCGATCTTCGAGGGGAAGAAGGTCGCTGCATTGTCGATCCACGCGGGCGTGTGGACCAGCGCCTCGCTGGCCACTCCGCCTGCGCAAGTGCCTCGGTTGCGCACCCAACTCGCCGCGCTCAACGACAAGTTCGGGTTCGATCCGCATGGACACGCCGGCAAGGCACTGGTCCACGCTCTGACCGCTCTGCCACACGATCTCGTGATCGGTTTCTCGGATCGCGACATCGAGCGGGTCGCAACGACGATGATGAGCCTTGTGGACCGGCCGCGCCCGCGGCTGGTGCTCGTCGAGGCGCCGCTGAGTCGCCACCTGTTCGCGTTCGTCTGGCTGCCGCGCGACATGCTTTCAACGCAGACGCGCATGCGGATCGAGGACCTACTTGAAGAAGGCGCTGGCGCCAAGGCGCTCGACTGGAGCCTGCAGGTCGAAGGCGGCAACCTGGCGCTGCTGCGCTACGTCCTCGACTTCCGAGAGAATACCGGGCCGGTCGACGCCAAGGCGCTCGATGCGGCGATCGAGGCGCTGCTGCGCGGGTGGGGCGAGGCAGTAGAAAGCGAACTCGCGGTGGGCGAGGACCCGGCGCGAGCGGCGGCGCTCGCGGGCCGTTATGCCGAGGCTTTCCCGCCCACATACCGCACCTCCTATGGTGCCAGCGAAGCGGCGAAGGACATTCGCCGGCTTCGCCGCCTCAGCGCACTTTCCGGAGAGTCCGGGACCGCCCCCTTGCGCGACGCGCGCCTCTATCGCCTTGATGGTGACGCGCCCGATCGCCTCCGGCTAAAGGTCGTGCAACTGCACGGCGCGCTTTCGCTTTCGGATTCGGTCCCGGTGCTCGAGAACTTCGGCTTCCGGGTTCTCGAGCAGGTTCCGACTATTCTCGGTGCGACCGACGGCGGTGCGGCGAGCCAAGGGACGATCGACGATTTCGAACTTCAGCTGGCCGACGGCGATGCCGCGGCCCCCGTGCTCGAACGCAGCGATGCCATCGAGCAGGCGATCGGGGATGTGCTCAACGGCGTCGCGGAAGACGATCCGTTCAACCGCCTGATCGTCGGAACCGGCCTTTCGGCGCGCGAGGCTGACTGGCTGCGTGCTTTCTATCGCTACCTGCGCCAGGCCGGGGTCGGGTTCACCATCGGCACGGTGGTCGACGCGCTGCGCCGTGCGCCCCAAGTGACCAAGCCCCTGGTGGAGCTGTTCGCGGCGCGGCACGATCCCTCTTTCGCCGGCGAACGCGTCGCCGAGGGGGCGCGGCACGAAGAAGCCATCCGCCGGGGTCTGGGCCAGGTTGCGGCAATCAACGACGACCGCTTGCTGCGCAATTACCAGGCCGTGATTGCCGCCGTTCTGCGGACCAACGCGTTTGCCCCCGCCGCGCGCGAGGCGCTCGCGTTCAAGCTCGATTCCTCGCTGGTGCCCGGGCTTCCCCGGCCTGTGCCATGGCGGGAAATCTTCGTCTATTCGCGCCGCGTCGAAGGTATCCACCTGCGCGCCGGCTCCGTTGCACGCGGCGGCCTGCGCTGGTCAGACCGGCGCGACGACTTCCGCACCGAAGTGCTCGGTCTTATGAAGGCCCAGCGCGTGAAGAACGCGGTGATCGTGCCGACAGGCGCCAAGGGTGGGTTCTATCCCAAGCAATTGCCAGATCCCGTGCGCGACCGTGAGGGCTGGGCTGCCGAAGGCCGCGCGAGCTATCAGGTATTCATCCGGACGCTCCTGTCGGTCACCGACAACATCGTGAACGAGCGGGTGGTACATCCGGAATCCGTCGTCATCCACGATGGCGACGATCCCTACTTCGTCGTTGCCGCCGACAAGGGCACCGCCACGTTCTCCGATGTGGCCAACGCGATCGCCGAAAGCCGCGATTTCTGGCTCGACGACGCCTTCGCCAGCGGCGGATCGAACGGCTATGACCACAAGGCGATGGGGATCACAGCCAAGGGCGCGTGGCTTTCCGTCCAACGCCATTTCCTCGAAATGGGCATCGACGTGCAGAGCGATCCGGTGCGCGTTGCGGGCTGCGGCGACATGTCGGGCGATGTGTTCGGCAACGGCATGCTGCTGTCTAAGGCGATCAAGCTGGTCGCCGCGTTCGATCACCGCCACATCTTCCTCGATCCAGACCCCGATCCCACAGTCAGCTGGAAAGAGCGGCGGCGGATGTTCGACCTGCCTCGCTCGAGCTGGGAGGACTACGATCCCAGCCTCATCAGCAAGGGCGGCGGAGTCTTTGCACGCAGCCTCAAGCGCATTCCGCTATCGAAGCAGGTGCGCCAGGTGCTGGGCATCGAAGCGAGCGAGCTCGAACCGGAAGCATTGATCAACGCGATCCTCAAGAGCCCGGTCGACCTCTTTTGGTTCGGCGGCATCGGTACCTATGTGAAGGCCAGTCACGAAGCGACCGCCCAGGTCGGCGATCCCGCCAACGACGCGCTGCGCATCGATGGACTGGACTTGCGCGCCAAGGTGATTGGGGAAGGTGCCAATCTCGGCATGACGCAGGCGGCGCGGATCGAATTCGCGCTTCGCGGCGGTCGCATCAACACCGACTTTATCGACAACTCGGCCGGGGTGAACTGCTCCGATAACGAGGTGAACATCAAGATCGCGCTCGCCGCCGCGACCCGTGCGGCCAAGTTGTCCGAGAAAAAGCGCAACGCCCTGCTCGAGTCGATGACCGAAGAAGTCGGCCACCTAGTGCTGGAGAACAATCGGCTTCAGGCACTCGCGTTGTCGATCGCCAAGGCCGGGGGCGCTCCGGCAGTCGCGGCGCAGATGCACTTGATCGAGGCGCTCGAGCAACGCGGCGCACTTGATCGCCAAACCGAGGGATTGGCGTCGGCCGAAGTCCTTGCCCGTCGCGCGGCCGATGGATTGGGTCTTACCCGCCCCGAGCTGGCCATTCTTCTCTCCTCGACCAAGCTTGTGTTACAGGACGAGATCGAGAAGTCCCCGCTGCCCGACGATCCGGCCCTCACTGAGTTGCTGGTGAACTATTTCCCGTCGGCGATGCGCAGGACTTATCGGCAACAGATCGAGGGGCACCAGTTGCGCCGGGCGATCATCGCCACCGCGCTTGCCAACCTGATCGTCAACCGGATGGGCATCGTCCATCCGTTCGAGCTGTCAGAAGAAGAAGGCGTGGGCCTCGCCAATATCTGCGCCGCCTTCGTGGCGGCGGAGAGGCTGTTCGACGTGGGTGCGCTCTGGTCCGAACTCGAGTCTGCCAAGATGCCGGAAGATGCGCGCATCTATCTGTTTCGCCACACCGCGGGCGCGCTGCGCAGCCAGATGGCGGACGTCATCCGCGCCGGCTCCGGTTCCATCGCGCCGAGCGCATTGATCTCCTCACTCGACAAACGTGTGCAGCAGCTGTCCGGGGCGACGGGCGATTTGCTGACTACCGCGTCGCGCCATCAGTCGGACAAGTTGATCGCTGAATTCGTGCAGATGGGCGCTTCCGAGAAGCTCGCGGCGAAAGTGGCTCACCTCTACGATCTCGACGGCACGATCGGTCTTGCCTCGCTTTCGCGGGATGCCGAGATCGACGCTCGTGACCTGACCGCGGCGTTTACCGATCTCGGCCAACGGCTGGGCCTTGACTGGGCTCAGAGCACGGCGGCCATGATGAACCCGTCCGATGTATGGGAGCGGGTGCTCGTTTCCGGCTTGTCACGCGACTTTCAGCAGATGCGGCTCGAGTTCCTGAGGCGGTTGTCGCGCCGCAAGGGAGCCAAGGAAGACCCTTCGGCGGCGGTCGCCGCCTGGTCTGAGGAACACGCGGCCGCGATCGGCCAGTTCCGCTCGATGATCGGCCGTGCGCAGGGGCACAATCCGGTCGCGCCAGCGATGCTCGCCCAGATAGCCAGCCAGGCGCGCAACCTGCTGGGACGGTAGCGCTGCCGCTTGACGACGCCCGCGTTTGCGGCAAGTCGAGCGGGGATGGAGCAGGCCGACATCGTCATCGCGGGAGCCGGACATGGCGGCGCACAGGCGGCGATCGCACTCCGCCAGCAGGGCTTCGACGGCTCCATCCTGATGATCGGGCGCGACGCGCTGCCGCCGTACGAACGGCCGCCGCTGTCGAAGGAATATCTTGCGCGCGAGAAGGAGTTCGAGCGGATTTACATCCGCCCGCCCGCCTTTTGGGATGAGCGCAATATCGCACTGCGTCTTGGCACTGCGGTGACCGCGGTCGACGCCGACGCTCGCACGCTCAAGCTGTCCGACGGCGAAGAGGTGATCTACGGTAAGCTGATCTGGGCCGCAGGCGGGGATCCTCGGCGGCTGTCATGCAGCGGGGCCGACCTGTCGGGCGTCCACGCGGTGCGGGACAAGGTCGACGTCGACCGGATCATGGCGGAACTCGATAACGGCGCCAAACGCGTGGCAGTCGTCGGCGGCGGCTACATCGGGCTCGAGGCCGCAGCGGTGCTGACCAAGCTCGGCTGCCAGGTAACGCTGCTCGAAGCGCTGCCGCGGGTGCTGGCCCGCGTGGCCGGCGAAGCGCTGAGCGACTTCTTCCAGGCCTATCACCGGGAGCACGGGGTCGACCTGCGGCTCGGCGCTAAAGTCGAGCGGCTGGAAGGCGGGAACGGTTGGGTCCGGCGTGTAGTCCTCGACGGCGGCGAGGCGATCGAGTGCGACATGGTCGTCGTCGGGATCGGTATCGTGCCCGCCGCCGGTCCGCTGATCGCGGCGGGTGCGAGCGGAGCGAACGGTGTCGACGTCGACGAGTTCTGCCGCACCGCCCTGTCCGATATCTACGCCATCGGGGACTGCGCAGCTCACGCCAACGCGTGGGCCGACGGAACCGTTATGCGCCTGGAGTCCGTGCAGAACGCCAACGACATGGCGACCACCGTCGCCAAGCACGTTGTTGGCATCGAAGAACCCTATCGCGCCTTTCCGTGGTTCTGGTCCAATCAGTTCGATCTCAAGCTGCAGACCGCAGGTCTCTCGCTGGGGCACGACGAGGTCGTCGTCCGCGGCAATCCCGGCGAGGCGAAGTTCTCGGTCGTCTACCTCAAGGAAGGACGGGTCATCGCGCTCGATGCGGTCAACATGGTCAAGGACTACGTCCAAGGCCGCAAGCTGGTCGAAGCGCGGGCGACGCCCGATCCGGCCTTGCTCGGCGACCCGTCGGTCGCGCTCAAGGACTTGCTCTAAGGGCGTCGCAGGCCCAGCCAGCCGCTTCCGCCACTACCGGGTCGTCGTCGGCCCGCAGGCGCTCGGCCTGAGGCAATAGCGAGCGGTCGCCCGAGTTTCCCGCCGCAATCAGGCAATTGCGCACGAAGCGGTTGCGGCCGATGCGCTTGATCGGGCTTTGCGAGAAGAGCTGCCGGAAGCCCGTATCGTCGAGAGCGAGGAGCTCGGCGAGCCGTGGCGCAGCCAGCTCGGCGCGTGGCAGGAACGCGCGGTTGGCCGCCGCCGCGCTGGCGAACTTGTTCCACGGACATACCGCCAGGCAATCGTCGCAGCCGTAAATGCGATTGCCGATAGCCTTGCGAAACACGTGCGGGATAGGGCCCCCGTGCTCGATCGTGAGGTAGGAGATGCAGCGCCGCGCATCGAGCTGGAACGGCGCAGGGAAAGCAGCAGTGGGGCAAGCGCGCTGGCAGGCGTCGCAAGATCCGCAACGGTCCTCGTGCGAAGCGTCCGGCACGAACTCGAGCGTGGTGTAGATCGCGCCGAGGAACAGCCAATTCCCATGCTCGCGGCTGACGACGTTGGTGTGCTTGCCCTGCCAGCCCAGCCCCGCCGCGGCGGCAAGCGGCTTTTCCATGACCGGCGCGGTATCGACGAAGACCTTGACCTCGGCACCCGGCACCTCGCTAACTAGCCAGCGGGCGAGCGCCTTCAGCGCCTTCTTCACCGTGTCATGGTAGTCGCGGCCCTGCGCATAGACCGAGATGCGCCCTCGGTCGGGTTGCGCCGCCAGCGCCAGCGGATCGGCTTCGGGTGCATAGCTCATGCCCAGCGCAATCACGCTCCTGGCCTCGGGCCACAAACCTTGCGGCGAGGCCCGCTCGGCCACCCGGCGTGCCATCCACTCCATGCTGCCGTGGCGCTCCTCTCCAAGCCACTGCCCGAGCAGGGCTTCCTGCTCGGGGTCCGGGCCGGCTGATGCAATGCCCGCCGCCACGAAGCCCAGCTCCCGCGCCTGAGCGACGAGCCGCGCCCGCAAGTCGTCGAGGCCGGCATCGTTAACCAATCTTAGGGTTGCTCCCGTTCACGTGCCACGGTTAACGCGGCGACTATGCATGCTCCGCTAAGCGCACCGGCCTTGCCGCACAATGACCGCCCGCTGGCGATCGAGGCTCGCGGCCTCGTGAAGCGCTTCGACGGGACCACCGCCGTCGACGGCGTCGACCTCGAGGTGCCCGAAGGCGCGATCTACGGCGTGCTTGGCCCGAATGGCGCGGGCAAGACCACCACCCTGCGAATGTTGCTCGGAATCATCGATCCTGACGCGGGTGTGCGCAAGGTGTTCGGCCATGAGCGGCCCCATGATATCGCCCGACTGATCGGCTACCTGCCGGAAGAACGTGGCCTTTACCCGTCCATGAAAGCCTACGAGGCTATCGGGTTCCTCGGTGCATTGCGCGGGATGCCGCTGGCGGAGGCCAAGCGCCGCGGACGCGAGTTGCTGGAAGAGCACGGCCTGGGTCACGCCGCTGAACGGCAGATTCGCCAGCTTTCGAAGGGAATGGCACAAACCGTCCAACTCCTCGGCACTCTTGTTCACCGACCGCGGCTCGTGGTGCTGGACGAGCCCTTTAGCGGACTCGATGCACTCAACCAGGGCAAGCTGGAGCGGATGATCCGCGGGCTTGCCGCGGACGGCACTACAGTGATTTTCTCGACCCACGTCATCGCCCATGCAGAGCGGCTGTGCGAAGGCGTTGCGATCATCGCCGGCGGCAAGGTCCCCTACGCCGGCAGCGTCGATGCCGCGCGCGATCGTATCCCGGCGCAGGTGCGGCTCGAAACGGCCGCCGAGGACGGCAGGTGGCGCGCGGCATTGCCGGCCGACGCCCGCCACGAGGGATCGTTCTGGCTGTTTTCGCTGCCCGAAAGCGGCATCGAACCGCTGCTTCGCGCGTTGATCGAAGGCGATGCGGGAATACTCTCGCTGTCGATCGAGCGGGCGGGCTTGCACGACGCGTTCGTTCACATCGCCGGTGAAGCGGCCGCCCGCGCACTCGAGGAAGAAACCCCAACGGAGGCGGTTCGATGAGCGAGACCGAAATGGCCCGCCTGCCGCTGCACAAAGCAGCGTTCGTCGTCGCCCGCCGCGATTTCCTCGCAATCCTGCTTTCGAAGGCATTCCTGTTCTTCCTGCTCGGCCCGGTGTTCTTCGGCCTGGTCAGCCTGGGTGCCGCCTCAATCGGTTCGCGGGCAGCCGAGAACCGCGAACCCGCAATCCTCGCTGTGTCGATGAGCCTCGGTGAATCGCTCGCCTTGATCCACGCCGGCCAGAACCTCGCGCCGCTTACCGATATGCCGCAGATGGACCGCGTCGAGGTCGGTGGCGATCCCGCCAAACTGCTCCAGGATCAGTCGCGAAACATCGGCGCGGTCGTTACCGGCACCCTGGATGCGCCGCGTCTGATCGGCACCAAGGAACGGATCGAGCGATGGCGCGGCGAAGTGGCAATAGCCGCGGCCGCCGCGAGGGGGTCGGGCACCGGTTACCCCGATGTCGCGCTCCAGCCAACGGCCACCAGTGGCGCCAGCACCAAGAATGCGCGTGCCGGCACCGCCACCGCGGCCGTCACCCTGATGTTCCTCCTGACGATGCTGCTCGCCGGCATGGTCATGTCCAACCTCGTCGAAGAGAAGGCCAACAAGATCATCGAGATTCTGGCCGCGGCTATCCCGATGGACGCTGTATTCATGGGCAAGCTGTTCGCGATGTTGGCGGTCAGCTTCGTCGGGATTGGGGTCTGGGGCGGGCTCGCGGGGGTCGCCATGGCTACCGGTAGCCTCGACGTCGGCGCATTCCCGACGCCGGCCGTCGGCTGGCCGACCTTTGTCGGGCTATTCCTGGTCTACTTCGCGATGGCCTACCTGCTCATCGGCTCGATCTTCCTGACTATCGGCGCGATGGCCCCCACCGTGCGGGACGTGCAGACCCTCTCGATGCCGGCGACCATGCTGCAACTGGGAGTGTTCTTCCTCGCGACTTACGCCACCAGCGATATCGGATCGCCGGTCGAACTGGCGGCCGTAGCATTTCCGTTTAGCTCGCCTTACGCAATGGTTTCGCGCGCGGCGCAGGAGCCGGCGCTCTGGCCGCATCTCGCTGCGTTGGCTTGGCAGGTCTTGTGGGTCATGCTTTTCGTCCGTTTCGGCGCGCGACTGTTCCGCCGGCGTGTGATGAAGTCGGGCGCGGCCGCCGGCCGACGCGGCTGGTTCACCCGCCGCAAGGTGCCCGCCTGATCGGTCGCAAATCGCAACTCGCTATTGACACTGCGGTAAGCAAGCGCAGGATAGCGCCCGACTAGAAGCGGCCAGTTTTAGAGTCGCTAAGCAGGAGAGTTTCGATGGCTACGCAGCTGGCGGATGCCCCTCACGCCTGGACCACCTCGCCCCGCGCGGTGGATGCGCTAGAGAAGGCGTTGCGGGAAAACCCGCAGGTCATCCCAACCCACACCGAAAAGTGGGACGTCAGCCGCTCCGACATCTATTACGAGGATCGCTGGCAGCCGATCTTCGCCGAAATGCGCGCCGCGGACGATCTCAACAAGGTGACTTCGAGCCCGTTCGGTCCGTTCTGGAATGTCGTCAGCCATCGGGCCATCCAGCACGTCGAGGCGCTGCCCGAGCTTTATTCTTCCGAAGGCGCGATCACCATCCTCGACCGGATGAGCGACGAGCAGCTGGCCGAACTCGGCCGCGAGCGCTTCGAGCTACCGATGTTCATCGCGATGGACCGGCCCAAGCATACCGGCCAGCGAAGGACGGTTGCACCCAAGTTTACCCCCTCCAACATGACCGACATGGAGGCCGACATCCGCCTCCGTACTGGCGAGCTGCTGGATTCGCTGCCGCGGCGCGAGGTGTTCGACTGGGTCGACACCGTGTCGATCGAACTCACCACCGGCATGCTCGCGCTGCTGTTCGACTTCCCTTGGGAGGACCGCCGGCTGTTGACCTTCTGGTCGGACTGGGCGGGTGACACCGAGATCGGTCTGATCCGAGATCTCGACGTCCAGCGGCAGGGCATCCTGCGCGAGATGGGCGCTTATTTCACCAAGCTATGGATGGAACGGTCGAACAAGGAGCCGACGGGCGATCTCATTTCGATGATGATCCACTCACCAGCCATGAACCAGATGAGCCCCGAGGAATACATGGGCAATCTGGTCCTGCTGATCGTCGGCGGCAACGACACAACCCGCAATACGATGAGCGGGATCATCCACGCGTTCGACAAGTTTCCCGACCAGCGCAAGCTGTTCGAGGATCGCCCGGAGCTGATCCCCAACGCGGTGCAGGAATGCCTGCGCTATCAGACCCCGCTCGCCCACATGCGCCGCACTGCGACGGCCGACAGCGAGCTGTTCGGCCATACCGTCAAGGCTGGCGAGAAGCTGATCCTGTGGTACCTTTCGGCCAACCGCGACGAAAGCGTGTTCGAAAACGCCGACAAGCTCGACATCACGCGCGAGAATGCCAGGCGACACCTCGCCTTCGGCTATGGCATCCACCGCTGTGTCGGCGCGCGGCTTGCCGAACTGCAGCTGCGGGTACTGCTCGAAGAGATGCACGCGCGCCGCATGCGGGTGCACGTGGCAGGCGATGTCGAGCGGGTCCGTGCGAACTTCGTCCATGGCTTCCGCAAGCTCGAGGTGGAGATTACCGAGTTCTGAGGCGGTTCAGGCGAACGATGCTACAGCGCGGTATGACCATTCCGAACCGACGCTCGTTCCTGTCGTGGCTCAGCGCTACCGCAGCCGTCCCTGTGCTCGCCGCCTGCGGCAGTTCGCCCGCGGAAGCCAAGTCTTGGCCCAAGGGGCTCAGCGACGCGCAGTGGAAGGCCCGGCTAACCAAGAACCAGTACTGGATTCTGCGTGAAGGCGGTACCGAGCGGCCGTTTTCCGACCCGCTCGACAAGGAGAAGCGCAAGGGCATGTTCCTGTGCGCAGGCTGCGGCAACGAGCTCTATTCCTCCGCTACCAAGTTCGACAGCAAGACGGGCTGGCCGAGCTTCTGGCAACCGCTGCCCGGCGCGATCGCGACCGATACCGACTACAAGATCGGCGTCCCGCGTACCGAGGTGCTGTGCGCCGACTGCGGCGGGCACTTGGGACACGTATTCAACGACGGCCCCAAGCCAACCGGTAAGCGGTACTGCATGAACGGCGGCGCGATGAAGTTCCGCCCTGCGCGGACTGCATAAGGAAAGGGCGGCGAAGCCGTAGCCTCGCCGCCCCTTTCATTCTCCAGCTAGCTCGCGTTAGCGAACGCGTCGGCGCTGGATCAGATTGGCGATCAGCAACAGGATTACCGCACCTATGAAGGCGGTGATCAGATAGTGCACCCAGCCGTCACCAGGGATCAGGCCGCCGAGGAGGAAACCACCCAGGAACCCGCCGATAATGCCGACTACGATGTTGAGCAGAATGCCCATCGACGCATCGCGCGCCATAACCATGCTGGCCAACCAGCCGGCGATACCGCCGACGATGATCATTACGAGAATTCCGGTGCCATCCATGACATTCCTCCTGTTTCGGCGCCTCTTATTTGGCACCACACGCCAAGATGAACGGCGGGCGGCGCAAGGCGTTCCCCGGTTGCGATGAACCGGGTTTCAGGAGTAACCGATTTTCGGACTATCGCGCAACATTATCGCGGCGCGCAGCGGATGCTCAGTATTTGAGCTGACGCTCGTAGAGATCGCGATAATGCTGGATCCGCGTCACGCGCAGGCCCTGCATGCCCGAGCGATCGACCGCCCGCTGCCACGAGGCAAACTCCTCGAGCGTGAGGCCGTACCGTTCGAGGACGTCGTCGATCGACAGCAGTCCGCCGTTCACCGCGGCCACCACTTCGGCCTTGCGGCGCACGACCCAGCGCTTGGTATTGGCTGGCGGCAGATCGTCGATGCCCAGCGCTTCGCCGAGCGGGCCGATCACCTGTGCCGGACGTATTTTCTGGTTCTCGATCATCGCGTTCCCTGGTCGCCCACGTCCGCTTCTCCGGCGGTGCCGGCGTTTATCGCCGCGAGCGCTTTGCCACGCCCTAAAGCATCAAGGTTAACGGGCCGTTCGCCGTCCCAGTTGCGAATCGCGGCAGCGCCCGAAACGAAGCTGCCGGCCTCGCCGGCAGGACGCGCCACGAGATCGCGCAAATCGCGCGCCGCGGCAAAGCGAGCCACCAGCTCGCCCCAGTCCAGGGGACGCAGCTCGTGTCCGGTAGGGGCAACGGCTGGCATGATGGCGGCTTCGAACATGACGTCCTTCTATCGGTCAGGCGTCAAGAAGCGGTAAAACTCGCGTTTACTCTGGCTTAGGGTATTGGGCCGCCGAACTGGCCTCTTCGCCGGGGCCGGTGTAAGGGCGCGGCCGTGAACGCTCCCGTCGCCTTCCCGCTGGCTTACGAGCCCGGCGCCGCCGCCGCGCTGTTCGACCTGCCGCGCCCGGCGCACAAGTGCCGGATCGTCGTCGCGATGTCTGGCGGGGTGGACTCTTCGGTGGTCGCGGCGCTGGCGGCGGCGAGTGGCGCCGAGACGATCGGTATCACCCTCCAGCTCTACGACTACGGCGCCGCGACCGGCCGCAAGGGCGCCTGCTGCGCAGGCGACGACATTCGCGATGCCAGGGCCGTATCCGACCGCCTGGGCATCGCGCACTACGTGTTCGATCACGAGAGCGCCTTCCGCGAGGAAGTGGTCGACCGCTTCGCCTACGACTACCTCGCCGGGCGCACCCCGGTCCCCTGCATCCGCTGCAACATGGGGCCCAAATTCACCGACCTGTTCCGCATGGCGCGCGAACTCGGCGCAGACTGCCTCGCGACCGGCCACTATGTGCGCCGCGTTCGCAGCGAGACGGGGCCCGAACTGCACCGCGCGGCGGATCCCGCCCGCGACCAGTCGTACTTTCTCTACGGCACGACCGATGCGCAGCTCGACTTTCTGCGTTTCCCGCTCGGGGGGCTGCCGAAGAGCAACGTGCGTCGCCTCGCCGAGTGCGCTGGGCTGCGCAATGCGGCCAAGCCCGACAGCCAGGACATCTGCTTCGTGCCCGACGGCGACTACGCCAAGATCGTCACCAAGCTGCGCCCCGAAGGCGTGCGGCCTGGCCGGATCGTCCACGCGGCGACGGGCAAAATGCTCGGCGAGCACAGGGGGGTGATCCACTTTACGGTCGGGCAGCGGCGCGGGCTTGAAATCGGCGGACAGCCGGAGCCGCTTTACGTCATTGAAATCGATGCCGATGCCGCGGAAGTGCGAGTGGGGCCCAAGGCAATGCTCGGCGTAAGCGCCGCGCATCTCGTCGAGACCAACCGTATCGGCCCGCTTCCCGAAGGCCCGCTGACGGCCAAGGTGCGCAGTCTGGCGCGGCAGGTGCCGGTTTCGCTCGTAGGGATTCTCGGAGCTGGCGCCTCCGCCACGATCCGCTTCGCCGCGCCTGAGTTCGGTGTTGCGCCGGGGCAGGCCGCGGTGATCTATGCCGGCGACCGGGTAGTCGGCGGCGGCTGGATCGATTCCACCGAGGCGGCGGTTCAGCTCTCCCAGGGATCGAGCACGCAGCCGTAGCCGGGCTTCAAGCGCGCGGTGTCGCTCACGAGCACCATGGTCGCGGTGACGCTCTTCTCGTCGGCGTTTTCCGAGAAGGAGACCAGCTCCATCCCCGCTAGCTTGTCCTTGGCGCAGTCCTCCAGCCCGCGGCCGGCCACGTAGCGGCAGGAACAGGCGACCCGCGCGCCGTAAGCGGTGCCGGCGTGCGCGTAGCCCATCGCTGTCGAGCCGAAGGCGGCCCACAGCGCCAGCAGGCCGACCGCTACCGCACCGAGCCACAGCAGCCGGTTGCGGCCTCTTGTCTTCGCGGTTGCCAAGCCGATTCCTCCCGTGCGAATGCCCCGGCCAATGCCGCGCCGCCTGCCCCTTATCGCCGCCCTCGCGGCGCTGCCAGCCTTCTCCGCCTGCTCGTCGCAGCCCGAGGCCCCGCCGCAACTGAGCCAAGAGGCACTCGCTGCCGTCAATGCCGATCCCGGCGCGCCGACCGAGCAACTAGCTCGCGCGGTCGACGAGGCGTTCGCCAACGAAGGCGTCGGCGAAACACGGGCCGTGGTGGTCATGCACGGCGGGCGCATCGCCGCGGAGCGTTACGCCCCAGGCTATGGCCCCGACACCCGCTTCGTCAGCTGGTCGATGGCCAAGACCGTCACCGCGACGATGATCGGGATGCTGGTCGCGGACGGGCGGCTGCGGCTCGACGAATCGCCGCCGGTGCCGCGCTGGCAGCGGCCGGGCGACCCTCGCGGCGAGATCACCTTGCGGCAACTGCTGCAGATGCGCAGCGGATTGCGGCATGTCGAATCGGGCGAGATCCCGTACGAATCGGGTGAAGTTCGCATGCTCTTCCTCGACGGGCGCAACGACATGGCGACTTTTGCCGAGAGCCAGCCATTGGAGGCCGAGCCGGGGGCTAAGTTCGAGTACTCGAGCAACACCACCGTCATCCTCGCCGACATCGCCGCGCGCGTGCTGACCAGGAGCCGCGACCCCGATGTCCGGCGCAAGGCCGTGGCCGATTACCTCCACACCCGGCTGTTCGGCCCGCTGGGCATGACCTCCATGGTCCCCGAGTTCGACCGCGCGGGCACCTTGATCGGCGGCAGCCTGATCCACGGGACCGCGCGCGACTGGGCGCGGTTCGGCGACTTCCTGCGCAACGAAGGTTCCTATCGCGGCACCCAGCTCGTACCCCGCCGGTGGATCGAGTTCATGATCACCCCGAGCCCGCGCCGCGGCAATTACGGGGCGCAAACCTGGCTCAACCGCGATCCCCCGCCAAAGGATTCTGGAGGGAACGACGATCCACTTTTCGCCGACCGCGGTCCGAAAAGCCTGTTCGCCGCGATCGGCCACATGGGCCAGTTCATCCTCGTCGCGCCCGACCGCAAGCTGGTCGTGGTGCGCCTCGGCCATTCGGACAGCGAAGAAATCCCGCGCGTGGTGCAGGAGCTGGCCGACGTGGTCGAGCTCTATCCCGGCAGGTAGAAGCTTCCCTCCACCACCGTCGCGCACGGGCCGCCGAGCCACGCGCGTTTCCCGTCCAGCCGACAGGTCAGGTCGCCGCCGCGCTTGGAGGCCTGGTGGGCGGTGAAGCGATCGCGACCCAGTCGGGCAGCCCAAAAGTGCGTCAGCACCGCGTGCGCAGAGCCGGTCACCGAATCCTCGTCGACCCCGCCGCCGGGCACAAACACCCGGCTGACGACGTCGAACTCCCGGCCCGGCGCGGTGCAGATGAACTGGTGGTCACCGAGCGCGCCGAGCCCCCTGAGGTCGGGCTTCAACGCGCGCAACTCGTCCTCGCTGGCGAACAGGTAGACGCCGTAGCGATCGGGGCTGAGCCAGACTTCCGTCGGGCTCGCGCCGAGGAGCGCCACCGCTTCGGCGAACTCGCCGGGTTCGGTCGGGATCGCCGGCAGCGCCAGTTCGTAGCCCGCCGCACTCCGTTGCACTTCGAGCACGCCTGCCTTGCGGGTGCGAAACGTCACCCGCTCGCCACCGTCGCGCTGCAGCAGCACGTGGCCGCTGGCGAGCGTGGCATGGCCGCACAGGCGGATTTCCACCGTGGGCGTGAACCAGCGCAACTCCCAATCGGCCTCGCCGGTAGTGTCGCGCACCACGAAGGCCGTTTCGGCGAAGTTGTTCTCCTCGCCGATCGCCTGCAGCACCTCGTCCGGGAGCCATTCGTCGAGCGGCATTACCGCCGCCTGGTTGCCGGCGAACGGCCGCGCGGCGAAGGCATCGACGTGCCAGTACGGTAGCTTCACGAGTTTCCTCCCTGCGCCTCGGCGGGCAGCAACTCTTCCGCCGCCGGTCCTTCTTCGTCGACGAGGCCCTCCGGATCGGGATGGATCAGCACCTCGACCCCGGGAAATTGCGCCTCGATCCGCGCCTCGAGCTCGTCCATTACCCGGTGCGCCTCGGCGATCGTCATCCGCGGGTTCACCGCCGCATGGAACTGCACGAAATCGCGCGCCCCGGCGGTTCGCGTGCGCAGGTCGTGGACGCCGCGCAGCTCGGGATGATCGGCGAGCGCGGCGACGAATGCCTCGCGCCTGTCATCGGACCATTCCTTGTCCATCAAATGGTCGATCGCTTCGGACGACGCGCGCCAGGCGCCCCATGCGAGCCAGGCGGCGATGCCGAGGCCGAACACCGGGTCGGCACCGGGGATGCCGACCGTGCGGTCCAATAGCAGGGCGGCGATCACCGACAGGTTGAGCAGCAGATCCGACTTGTAGTGGACGTTGTCGGTCCGGATGGCGAGGCTGCCGGTGCGGCGGATGACGTAACGCTGCCAGGCGAGCAGGCCGAGCGTGGCGACGATCGCGATCGTCGACACGGCAACGCCCTCGTCGGCCGAAGCGACCCGCTCGCCGGCCAGCAGCGCCCCAATGGCGCGTGCCGCGATACCCGCCGCGGAGACCGCGATCAGCACTACCTGGAACATCGCCGCGAGCGCTTCGGCCTTGCCGTGGCCGAAGCGGTGCTCGCGGTCCGCCGGCTGCGCGGCGATCCATACGCCGATCAGCGTGGCTACGCTGGCGACGAGGTCGAGACCCGTGTCCGCCAGGCTGCCGAGCATCGCGGTCGAGCCGGACTTCCACACCGCCCACAACTTGAGGCCGCCAAGGAACGCGGCGATCGCAATCGAGGCGTAGGCCGCGCCGCGATTGAGTTGATGCGAGGTCGCGCTCACGGATAGAGCAGCGTGCTGGCCCATTCGCCCTCCGGCGCACGGGTAAAGCGGCGGCGGTCGTGGAGGCGGTTGGGCCGGTCGAGCCAGAATTCGATTGCCGTGGGAGCGAGCGTGAAGCCGGTCCAGTACGGCGGGCGCGGCACTTCGCCGGCGTTCTTGCAGGCGTCGCCGAGCGCCTCGACCCGCTCGATGTAGGTTCGCCGATCGGCCAAGGGGCGCGACTGGTCGCTAGCAGCCGAGCCGACCTGGCTGACGAAGGCCCGGCTGTGGAAGTAGGCGTCGGCCTGTTCCGGCGTGACTTCGCTCAGCGGCCCTTCGATCCGCACCTGGCGCCGGAGGTTTTTCCAGTGGAATAGCAGCGCGGCCTGCGGATTGGCGAGGATCTCACCCCCCTTGCGGCTCTGCGCATTGGTGTAGAACGTGAAGCCGTCCTCACCGAACTCCTTCAGCAGCACCATCCGCACCGAGGGCGCGCCGGCCGGTGTCGCCGTGGCCAGCGCCATGGCGTTGGCGTCGTTTGGCTCGGCCTCGCGTGCCTCGGCGAACCAGGCCGCGAACAGGCCCAGCGGGTCCGATTGAGGCAGCGCGGATCGGTCAGCTTCCATTGGCGGTCCTGTAGGACTTGGCACAGTTGGCACACTGTTCTGGCGAAGAAATCGCACCACTCGGGAGCGCCCCTGTGGACGGTGGGTGGAACTGCAGCAGAGCGGGTGCGCGAAAAGCCATGCCCTGCCCCTACCGCGCACCGCCGATGTAGGAAAGCGGGCGCTTCTTGCGCGCGTCAACCGTCTCACCTAGCTAATACGCCCAATGGCTACGAAACCTTCCGATCCTTACGCAATCCTCGGTGTCGCGCGCGGCGCGACCGAGAAGGACATCAAGAGCGCGTATCGCAAGCTCGCCAAGGAGCTGCATCCCGACCGCAACAAGGACAACCCGAAAGCGTCGGAGCGTTTTTCGGAGGTTACCCGCGCCTACGACCTGTTGTCCGACGCCGGCAAGCGCGCGCAGTTTGACCGGGGTGAGATCGACGGCGACGGCAATCCCGCGAACCCGTTTGCGGGGATGGGCGGGGGATTCGCCGGGGGCGGCTTCAACGGCGGCGCCGGTTTCCGCCCGGAGGACCTGCGCGGCATGGGCGGCGGCGGCGCGGATGGCGTCGACCTCGGCGACCTGTTCGAGGGACTGTTCGGCGGCGCTGGCGGGGCGCGCTCGCGGGGTGGCAGCCCATTCGGTCAGGCGGGCTTCGGCCAGCAGCAGCGCCGCGCGCCTCCGCCCCGCAGGGGCGCCGACATCGGTTATCGCCTGCGCGTGTCTTTCACCGATGCGGCCGCGCGGCGCGACCAGCGGATTACCTTGGCCGATGGCAAGACCATCGATCTCAAGCTCCCGGCCGGCGTCGAGGATGGCACCCAGATGCGGCTCAAGGGGAAGGGCGAGCAGGGTCCCGGCGGTGCGGGCGACGGCATCGTCACCATCTCGATCGACAGCCACCCGTTCTTCCGCCGCGATGGCGACAACGTGCGCCTCGATCTGCCGATCACGCTCGCCGAGGCGGTCAATGGTGGCAAGGTCAAGGTGCCGACTGTCGACGGGCCGGTCATGCTTACGATCAAGCCGGGCACCACCAGCGGCACGGTCATGCGCCTTGGCGGCAAGGGGTTCGCGAAGAAGGACGGCAAGAGAGGCGATCAACTGATCAAGTTCGCCATCGACCTGCCCGAGGACGTGGCGGAACTGGCCAAGCGCCTCGATGGTTGGAGCGACACCCGCAACCCTCGCGCAAAGCTCGGGGTTTAAGGTCGTCCGCCGCCCCCGGGGGAGCATGATCGAAGAAATCCTACCTGCACCCGAGGAGCGCCAGGTGCACACCTTGTCGCCCGAGGAACGGCGCAAGGACGCGCTCCGGCACAGCCCGGGCTTCCGCAGCCGCGTGCTCAGCGAGGTCGGCCCCGGCACTCGGGCGTTCGAAGTCGCCAAGCGCGTGCTGATCGGCGCCTACAACGACGGGTTCATCCACGCCGGCAATCTTGCCTACATGGCGATCATCGCGATTTTCCCCTTCTTCATCCTGGGCGCGGCGATCTTCTCGTTGATCGGCGAGGAGAGCGAGCGCGCCTCGACCGTGACGACGATCCTCTATGCGCTGCCCCCTATCGTCGGCGAGGTGATCGAGCCGGTCGCGCGCAGCGTGCTCGAGGGCAAGAGCGGGTGGGTGCTGTGGCTCGGCGGGTTCGTCGGCCTGTGGACCGTCTCGAGCCTGATCGAGACCATCCGCGACATCCTTCGCCGCGCGTACGGCACCAAGGCGACCCACGCCTTCTGGAAATACCGCGTGTGGTCGGCGGGAGTGATCTTCGGGGCGGTCGTGCTGCTGATGGCGAGCCTCATCGCCCAGGTGCTGATCGGCACGGCGCAGGAGGTGATCGACGCCTACATGCCGCGGCTGTCGGACGCGATCGACGCGCTGCGTTTCAGCCGCATCGTGCCCGCGATCGGGCTCTATCTTTCGCTCTACCTGCTGTTCTATTCGCTGACCCCGAAGGCCTATCGCAAGCGGCGCTACCCCAAGTGGCCCGGCGCGCTGGCGACCGCGCTGTGGTGGATTGGCGTCACCGTGGCCCTCCCGCCGGCAATCCGCAGCTTCTTCAGCTACGACGCCACTTACGGCAGCCTGGCCGGCATCATGATCGCGCTTTTCTTTTTCTACCTCGTCGGCCTAGGGATGGTCGTGGGCGCGGAGCTCAACGCGGCGCTGGCCGAGACCCCCGAGGAAGCGGAGAACCGCATCGGGCAGGCCGACGACCGGGCGCGGCGCGCTGCGGAGCGGGCGCTGGCGAAGATGGAAAAAGAGGGCATCGGATGACCGGATTGATGAGCGGGAAGCGCGGGCTGATCATGGGCCTCGCCAACGACAAGTCGCTCGCCTGGGGCATCGCTCAGAAGCTTGCCGAGCATGGTGCCGAGCTGGCGTTCAGCTACCAGGGCGATTCGCTGGGCAAGCGGGTGATCCCGCTCGCCGAGCAGCTGGGCAGCGACTTCTGCTTCGATTGCGACGTGTCCGACATGGCGGCGCTCGACGCGGCGTTCGGGCGGATCAGGGCGCGGTGGGACAGCCTCGACTTCGTGGTTCACGCGATCGGCTTCTCCGACAAGAACGAGCTGCGCGGCAAGTATCTCGATACCAGCCTCGAAAACTTCCTGATGACGATGAACATCAGCGCCTACAGCCTGGTCGCGGTGGCCCAGCGCGCGTCCGGGATGATGAGGCCGGGCGGCAGCATCCTCACGCTGAGCTACTACGGGGCGGAGAAGGTGGTGCCGCACTACAACGTGATGGGCGTCGCCAAGGCCGCGCTTGAGACCAGCGTGAAGTACCTCGCCAACGACCTCGGTCCCGGCGGCGTGCGGGTCAACGCGATAAGCGCCGGCCCGATCAAGACCCTCGCCGCGAGCGGCATCGGCGACTTCCGCTACATCCTCAAGTGGAACGAACTCAACGCCCCCCTGCGGCGCAACGTCACCATCGAGGACGTAGGCGGCGCGGGCTTGTATCTGCTGTCGGACCTCTCGAGCGGGGTGACCGGTGAGGTGCACCACGTCGATGCCGGTTATCACACCGTCGGCATGAAGCAGGAGGACGCTCCGGATATCGCGCTGGGTTGACGATGGTTCAAAAGCTGCTGCGCTTGACTACTTTCAATGCCGTCGCGGCCAGAATCCGAACATAGAGCCCAACCCCGTAGCCTTCGATCCAGGCGAGATCCTCGGCGTTGCGTTGGTCGAACGTCATGGGATCGGTGCGCAACTGCGCCGGGCCGGTGAGCCCCGGCCTGAAACGATGCCGGACGCGCCAGAACGAGGGCTCGTAGTCCGCTTCCTGCACCGGTGTGTCAGGGCGGACCCCGACGAAAGACATGTCGCCGCGTAAGATGTTGAGCAGTTGCGGCAACTCGTCGAGGTGACTCGGCCGCAGCCATCGGCCGACCGGGGTAATGCGGGGGTCGCCAGGTACGGTGCGCTGGAAGCGCGCGTTTGCCTGAGCCAATGTTTCGACATTGCCGCCCACGGCCCCGCTTCCGATACCGGAGGTGTCGACCCGCATCGAGCGGAACTTGTAGATCGAGAATACGGACCCACCCCGGCCGACGCGGACCTGCCGGAACATTGCCGGCCCGCCGTCGTAACCCCGGATAGCGACCGCTATAACCGCCATCGGCAAAGCGCAAATCGCCAGCAAAACCAACGCCCCAACGATGTCGAACAGGCGTATAGCAGCAGTGGTCATTTTCTCAGGACTCGATCAAACCATGGCGGCGCAGCGCGGCGAGAATCTGGTTTAAACGCGCAGCAGTGGGGGTGCCTGACCCGTCATCAGCTATCGCCGGCTGTTGCTCGCTCACTACCTGCCGGCCGCGGATATGCACCCCGCCGGAAAGGTGGAGCGCGCGGTAACGGTTGCTGCTCGTACCGAGATCGGTCGCTCCGTCCGTTACCGGCCTTACCGCTGCGCCGCCACCTAACTCAATCGTCGCATATCGGCGAGTAAAGCGATTGTAGGCAGGGATGGAGAGGATGTCGTTCGGAGTGGCCGCCATGCCCAGGATCGACCCGTTTGCCGATGCATTCGAGAATTCGATGCCCGCATCGTTCTCGAACAAGACATAATCGCTGAACTGCGCGGAAAAGTCGCGTTGCGGGAGTACGTCAGGTGCCTTGCCTGCCTTGGCGAAGACATGCCTCCCGGTGGAAATCTTAGGGCGCGCTGAGGACTCTTCAATTGCGAGAAAGCCGAGATCGCTCGATTCGATAGAAGGGCTTGATGCGTTCTCGAAGCCGACAATCGACGGGCGAGTGGAGGCGGTCAGGCCACCCCACACCCCCGCATTCACTGACCGCTCAGAGAAGCGGATGTCGGCAAGCGAATTGCCTTCGAAGCGCACCGAGAAGTACGCGCCGCAATTAGCCCCTTCCGCCAGACCGATGGCGCACGATTCAACCCGCCCACCGAACACCCGCGGGGTGTCGACCGAACCCGGAGGATCGGCATGGAGTCCGATCTCGCAATTGCTGATCCGGCAGTTGTAGACCGCATTGTTATTGGAACCGCTGTCCCAGCGAATGCCGTGACGAAGATATTCGAAGCTGCAATCGTGAACGGCGTTGTCGTAAGCGCCGCGGCGCAACGGCGCGGCGAAGCGGACGCCGGTGCCGCGCCGCGATTGCGGGCCGCCGCCCTTAAAGTGGACACGCTGAATCGTTGCACAGTTCACGCTCGCCAGGTCGATCGCCACGATATCGTTGTCGTTGAGATCCACCAGAAAATCGCTCAACAGGTGAAAAGCGGATGTCCCGTTCGATGAAGACTCATTGGCGAAGATTGGCCCACCACCCGCTTCCGAAAGCAGCACGGTGTTCCAACGCGAACTGCCGACTATTTTTTGACCCGCCGGCCCGAGTCCCCCGATACGCTCCACTAAAAACCGTCCCGGAGGTATGCTGAGGTGACCGCCCGCCAACTCACGCATGGCGCGGCGAAACGCCGCGGAGCTATCGTTTCGGCCCAAGGGATCGGCGCCGAAGTCGAGTACCGATGCCTGTCCATTGCCACCAGAGCGCGGACGCGGCTGAGGTGTTGCTGATGGCTGCGCAACCGACTCCCCGGCCGCGGCGGCGGCGGCCACACCGATTCCCTGAAGTGCGATGCGCCGCGAAACTGATCGGACCTTGAGGACCGGATTGTCTTTCACTGGGGCGCCCTATCCCGTTGGGTTCGGCGCCGGCAGGTTGTCAGCCGACGCTGGCGCCTCGATCGCGGCTGGCATTCCCGACCCGGTCTGTTCCTCGCTTGCGAGCTTAATGGCACGGTACATCAAGGAGAGCAGAATGATGACCTGGATCGCGCGGTCGGCACCGTAAAGCATGGCATCGAACATACCGGATACCACAAGCGCAATCGCGTTAGTCACGACGAGAACGCTGATTGCGGGCTGCCGGTACCGCACCGTCGCCAAGAAGCCGAGCCGGACGCAGGCTAGCACGAAAGTCGCAATGATGAGTAACCCGATGACGCCGGCCTCGACCATCAGTTGAATGTACGAATTGTGAAAGTGTGGGTAGACAAGCTCGGTGGTACTGGCGCTTTCAGCTAGGTAAGTCGTCGATCCCCATCCCCACCCAGTGATGGGGCGCTGCTCCCAGAGCCAGTATCCGTATTGTGCCAAAGCCAGACGCTCGCGCGCCGAGAAGTTCAGATTGCTCTCATAAGTAGCATTCAGCAGCGGCGTGTAGTTGATAACCAGATATAGGCCGATCGCGATGAGCGCGGCCCGCAAAAGAAATACGCGGGTCACAAAGAAGACCGCAGCCAAGCCTGCGATACCCGACACGATGAGACTGCCGCGCGCCGTCGCCAGGTACTGCACGTAAACGAATAGGAGCAGGCAAAGGATGTAGAAGGGGTTGCGACTGCGAACGAACAGAATGGCGGCAGGCACCGCGCCCATTAAGGATAGGAATATCGAGCCCTCGTTGGCTCCTCGCGCAAGGAAGATGGATGGCGGGGACTGGATCCCGAGCAGAACCGAGGCGAGCGCCAACATCGCCACCCCGATCGACCCTATCAAAGCCGCGCTGAGGAAGCGATAGAGATGCTCGCCGCTGCGGAGGTAAGTCAGGGTCAACAGCGTCAGCACGACATACATCCCGAGCTGCGCCAGTTCATTGTAGGTGCGCCCGGTCGTCGGAACCACCGCAGTCGTGACACCGATGCCGAGCAACAACATGAATCCCCACAGATACGCGAAGTTTGAGAATCCGGGGCTCAGTCGCCACTTGCTTTCGGCCAGCATGAAAAAGCCGAAAGCGAGGATTGCGATGTAGATCTGGCCGCATCCCAACGCCACCATGACGATGGCGAGGCGCGCACGCTCGATGTTTGGAATGATCGGCAGCGCCAGCAGGACGGCAACGGCGCTGATAGCCAGGGATAAGTAGTCCAACATCAATAGGCATTCCGTTTTCGCGGCGCCTCGCCTGTCAGCGGCAGGCGCGACAGGATTTCCCGAAGCCTTTCGTCAGACTTGCCGTCGCCGTAGACGTTCTCGAAGGGTCCTTTCAACTCCATCGCCTGCCGCAAAGCTTTCCGGATGGAGTTTTCGTCAGCTTCGGGACAATCGACAACGTTGCAGTTTCGCTCCCGGTCGGCCTGGCGGGAACCGATATTCACGCACGCTGTACCAAGGCTCGCACTTTCGACAATTCCGGAAGACGAATTGCCTGCAAGTAGGTCGACGGCAGCCAAAACCCGCAAATAATCGCCGCGCGGCAGGTGATCCAGCAGGACGCCGCGGGGGCCGGAATCCGCCCATTCTCCCAGACGTCTCGCAATGTGCCTACCGCCGGCATCGGAGTTGGGCTTGAGCATGATCGCAAATAGCGATTCCATCTCCAGTGCGCGCAGGAGGGCGTCGGTCTGCCAATAGGCTTCCTCGGCTTCTTGGACCACTGGATGAAACAATACCAAGGCAACGTTTTGATCTCCGGCAATCCCGAAGCGCTCGTTCAGCCACGGCTTGTGATCGAACGGCTCGAGACCGATGCCGACGAGCCCGGGAGCCCCAATGCGATACACCGACGCTGGGTCCTCCCCCATCCGAACGAGGCGCTTGGCTGACTCCTCCGTTGCGGGAAAATGCCAGCTGGCCAACTTGCTGATGGCGTGCCGAAACCCGTCGTCGAGGGTTCCCGAGCGTTCTCCACCATGGATATGGCCAAGTGGAATCTCAAGGTGATAGGCGACAATGGCAGCCGCCAGCATCTCGCCCCGATCGCCCAGCACTAGCACCAGATCGGGACGGTTCGCCTCCCAGTACTCGGTGAGGCCAGCGATCTCAGTGGCAAAGGCACGGGCCATCTCCCCCCCGTCGGCGCCGCTCAAATGAGCTGGAACCCGCGCGGCGATACGGAGACCTGCTTCGCGCACCTCGCTCTCCACGTCGCCATAATCCGAAATCAGCGCCTGACCGACCAAAACGACCGACAGATTCCAGCCCGGCTGGCGCGCGAGAGTCTGCAGAGTGGCCCGCATCAGCCCGAAGTCTGCCCGGCTTCCGCTGACGTAGTGGATCTTCATGCGTCCACACTCGCCGCGCCGATGGCGACCAGTCCTTCCGCAATTCGTGCATCGCCGATGGTGTCTATGTCCAAGCTGGCGATCTGGCTCATTGGAAATGCGAGCGCCTCTGGCGGGATGAGCGATCTCGTCTGCTCGAACGTGGCCGTACTGGTGATATATAGCGAGCCGTTCGGCTGGACGATCGGCAGGCTGTCCTGCCTGCGAGCAGCCAATTGCCCGTTCGCAATAGGACTCATGCTTCCTTTGTCATCGACCACGAAGTTCCAAGAGATCGGCTTTGCCGAGAGCACGCCCACCACTGCGGCCGGCGCCCTGGCAGCAAAAAGCGCCGCCGCCTTCCGCAAATGTTCTGCATTGCGAAATGGCGACGTCGGCTGAAGCAACGCGAAATTCCCGCTGACGCCGCAGGTGGTCAGGGCATGTTCGACGACCTCAATAGATCCTGCATTATCGTTCGCCAGTTCGGCGGGGCGCATGAACGGTATCTCGGCGCCCGCGAGCTCCGCCGCACGAGCAATCTCCGTGCTGTCGGTGCTCACGATCACGCGACGGAACAAACCTGACTCGACGGCGGACCTGATGGTCCACCCGATAAGCGGAATACCGCCTAGCATCCGGAGGTTCTTCCCTGGCAACCCCTTGGAGCCGCCCCGCGCGGGAATGATCGCCAGGTCGAGGATCACGCGGTCCGCCATCTGCTAATGATTATCCCGGATAAATCCCGCAGGGCATCGGCGAACCCCCGAGGCGTGATCCAAGCTCGGATCCCCGTTCTCTGATAAATTACCGCCGCCAGCGACAAGTTTAGCGCCGAGAGCGCGATGAGAACGGACATGGCCGCACCGTTAGCGCCGGCCCGGGGAACCAGCACCGACAGCGTCACCGCAAACAGGACAACCGCTCCCGCCATTGCAACAGTGTAGGCTTTTCCAAGGTCACAAACGATGACGATCAGTGCGACCGGTCCGGTCAGCGCATTCAGCAGTTGGGCGAGCACCAACAAAATGAGGGGCCCCGAGCCGGCAACGAAACCGGGGCCATAGAGCGACAGCATAGCCTCCGGGAACAGGATGAAGACGAGCGCCACTGGAACCGCAAAGACCGTGGCCAAGCCCGTCGCTCGGCTCACGGTATGCTGCAACTCGATCTGATCGCCGTCGCGCCAAGCATCTCGCATGACGCCGGCCGTTGCGGCGGAAGCTGCAGCAAGACCCAGTACCAGAAACGCGGCATAGCGGCTCGCTGCCGTGTAGGGGGCTAACTGCTCGGCGGTAAGAACCGTCCCCAGTGCCACAATGTCCCCGCGGTTTAATAAGACCGACAGGCTTGCAGCAAACGCAAGCGGCACTCCCGCGCCAAGCCAACGGGCAAGTCCCCCAGCGGGCATCGCGCGCGGCCCATTAGTAGATACCAGGTCCAGTACCTTCCTGAAGAGCAACGCCGCGCTTCCGAAGAATAGCGCAATCTGCAGCACTAATAGGGCCGGCACCGACGCCGCGAACCAGCCGGCAGCGAGGGCTACCCCTGCCGCCATGAGTAGGACCGGCCATGCCAGCTGCTCAACGACTTGGGATAGCCCGATGCGCTTGGCTGCTCGCATAGTTTCCTGTGCGAGCCGCAATGACGAGAGGGCTGCAAGCCCTATAACCGCCAGCGCTAACATGCTGTTTGTCATCGACGGCGGCATGGCCCCCGACAGGCGGCCGATGTACAACAGCCCCCCAATGACAAGACTGCTTGCGGCGATGGCCGACAGACCGAAGACGATGAATCGCGCGAGCCCGGATCGATCGTTGCCCGCAAGACGATCAGGCACTTCGCGGATCGCAATTTGGTCGAAACCGAGGGCTGCAATCACGCTGGACAGAGCGATCAGCTCGATCGTGTACGCGAACAAGCCGTAGTCCGCCTGCGGCATGCTGCGTGCCAACAGCAGGTTGGCCACGAACAGCAGGGCGACCCCGCCGACTCGAATAATGAGCGAAAGCGAGGTGCCGCGATAAAGGAACCGTGCGCTCGCTTCCTTCATGAACGGGCCGCTCCCGACTCAAGTCGCGCCAGCCAGTTATCCAATGCCAGCAACGCCCAAATACGAACGGAGTGTTCTGCACGCCCCGCGAGGTGCGTTTCTACCGTGGTTCTAGCAACCCCTTCTCCGAGAACCTCGTCGAACATGTCCTCACGAGAGGCTACCCGGTCTTGTATTTCGTTCGCCATGGAGCCGCGGAACCATGACGTAAGCGGCACGCGGAACCCGTGCTTGGGGCGCCCCGTGATTTCGCGCGGAAGGTAGCGCGCGAGTTCATTGCGAAGCGGCACTTTGCCAATCCGGCCATGCCGTTTCCATGCGATTGGCGCGGTTGCCGCCAGCGACACCAGTTCGAGGTCGAGGAATGGCACCCGGCATTCCAGACTGGCGGCCATCGTCATATTGTCGGTCTTGGGCAGCATTTGGCCCACGAGCTGCCCGTCGAAATCCGCGCGCATCAGGGCGTAGGCGTCACTCCGCGCATCGTAGTTCCAAGGTTCGAGTGACCTGTCCGGAGCTACACTGTCGGCAAAGGGCCCCGAAATGTACTCCTCGGCGTCGAGAAGGGCGTAGGCGACCCTCGCCTTCCGCGAGACTTCCGCCAACCCCGTGGACGGAGCTTCGGGCAGGAGGCCGGCGATGCGGCCTCCAATCGCTTTGAGGCTTGGCGGCAAGCGCCTCCAGGTGGCGCGCGCCGGAGCCAGAGCGTGTCGGGGATAGCCGGCGAACAATTCGTCGCCCCCATCACCAGAGATGCAGACTTTAACCTGCTCCCGGGCAAACTCTGACAACAGCAGAAGCGGTAAGCACGCGGGATCCGCCAGCGGCTGGTCCATCGACGAGAGCGTTCTTTCGAGCGTCCCTCGGATCGTGGACTCGTCGACGTCGATGCAGTTGAACGGGGTTCCCAGCTTGTCCGCCACCGCGCGCGCGACTTCCGCTTCGTTGGCCGCTTCGACGCCATGCCCGTCGCCCGAGAATCGGATGGTGAAGCTAGCCGGGTCACGGCCCTGCTCTCGGGCCACGGCCACGAGCAAACTTGAGTCGATGCCGCCGGACAGAAAGAAACCCAGCGGCACGTCGCTGATCATCTGCCGGGTTATGGCCTCCTTCAAAGCGGCCGAGAACACTGCGCCGAACTCACGCTCATCGCGTGGGCGCTCGGCGGTCGACGGCCATGGCCGAGTGGAGTGAAGGCGCGCTTCAGCCGACCTGACGTCGATGACCCAGCGCTCGCCGGGCAGTAGCCGCTTGGCTCCTTCAATCATGCTTAGCGGCCCGGGCACCCACCCCAATCGCAAGTACGCTGCGACCGCGCGGGCGTCGGTCGTGACGGTCTGGCCCAGGGCTTTCAGACCTTGGACGATCGCCCTGAGTTCCGAGGCGAACAGCGTGATCCCGTCCCCCTGCCACAGGAACATCGGCTTGATGCCCATGGGGTCGATCGAAAGAACGATGGACCTGTCCTCTGTCCGCTCGTCTAGAATGGCGTATCCGTACATTCCGTTGAGCCGCGCGTCGAAACCGACTCCATCGAGGCAGTAGCCCGCGAGGACAGTCTCGCTGTCGCTACGGGTCGTGAACTGCCACCCCCGGTCGGCCAGATCCCGCCGCAGTTCCTGGAAATTGTAGACTTCGCCGTTGTAGCTGAGCGCCACCGCACCATTTTGAGCGCACATCGGTTGCGCGCCAGCCTCGACGTCGATGATCGCGAGGCGGTGATGGCCCAGCATCACCCCCGTGCGTTCGGCAAGCCCGGTCCCGTCAGGCCCACGGTGGGCGGTGGCAGTGCCCATTGCATCGATTGCGGCACGGGCCACTTGGCTCGTGGCTATCGCGTCCGGGCGCCAAACCAATCCGAAGACACCACACATTCAATCTACCGCCGCCCCGCGGAGGCCGGCTGCGCGATAACCGTCCAATATCCGTTCGGTCACTTTCGCGATTGTGAAGCGCTCCTTCACTTCGCGAAGTCCGCGCTCCCCGCGCTTGCGTCGGAGAGCGGGGTCGGCAGCAAGCGTCCGCAACCGGTCGGCCAAGGCGTGGTAGTCTCCCGGTTCGACGACCCAGCCCGCTTCACCCCGGGCGGTGAGTTCAGACAGGCCTGCGATGTCCGAGCCGATCCATGGCAGCGCGAAGCTCATGGCCTCGACGATTGAGTTTGGGAAGAACTCACCATGAATCGAGGGCAGCGCATAGATGTCCATGGCACTCAGCATCTCAGGAGTGTCGAAGCGCCTTCCGGCGAATACGACCCTATCTTCCATGTTCAATTCGGACGCCGTGCGCTCGACCTTGTGGCGCAGGGGCCCGTCACCAACGAGAAAAACCCGCAGATCAGGGAAGTCGTCCCGCAGAAGCGCTGCCGCCCTCACCAGGTCGTGCTGCCCCTTGCCGGGCCCGTCCAGGTTCTCCGGACCGGTCATTGCGCCGATGGTGCCAACGACCAACTTTCCTTCCAGGCCGAACTGTCGGCGAACCGAGTCTCCATTGAATTGCCCTCGGTCAAACCGCTCTAGATCGATCCCGTTGAAGGTGACGTGAATCTTCTTGGGCGGGCATCCGAACGATAAAAGCCGCTCTCTTGTCTTCTCGCATACTCCGAGAAGTATGCCGGGTGTCATTTTCCAGATCGAATTGCGCCATTGGTGGGTCTCGCGTTCCTCGACACCTCGCACACTCGTCGCGCAAGGGAGGGCACGTCCCGTCATCAGCCCCCCACCATAGGCTAGGATTGTCGCGGCCGCATTGTGACCATGGATTAGGTCCGGCTTTTCGCGTCGAATGAGCCGGGCAAGCTTGACGACCGCCCGCGCGGCATTGAGTGGATCGTGCCGGTCGTGGGCAAGTTCGGAGATGTAGTGCACCTTGAAGCCAGCTTCCTCCACCGCCGGAGCATAGCTGCCCCCCGCGGTCGCGAATATGGTCTCGTGACCTTCAGCCCGCATGTTGCGCGCGATAGTCAAAGGCTGCGTACCCGGCCCCATGTCGGGCAAAGTGGAGCGAACTGTCAGTATCTTCATGATTTCTTCGCTAGAAGGGTCAGATCCGATGCTTTTAGATCGGTCTCTGCAGGCGCGCGGCGTTGCCAATGATTGCGGTGGGTAGCAAGCGATTAGTGGGCGGAAGGCTCTTCGCGCTCAAGGCGTTCGATCAGGTCGACTACCCGCCCCGAAGCTCCACCGACGTGCGAGCTGAGGTCGGCAGGAGGGGTAAAATATTCTCCTGTGGTGATCTGCCTGGCCATCTCGTCGAGTGTATCCGCACGCGCTGCCCACCCGAAGTCGGGGTAGAGCACATAGTCGGCAAAATTGTAGCAAATCGTCGGGATACCGCGCAGGACCGCCTGCAACCCGACTGTCGAAGCTTCCACACAGACCAGATCGGCCGCAAGCAAGGCGTGATCAAGGTTCGAGTCGGCATCGACTTGACCGTGGCGTGTGACGAGGTCGTGGACGGGCCAGTTCGGATGAGGGCGCAAGACGTAAGTCAGCCCATCAGTTCGATCGCAGACCACATCGAGGAACGCGGCCACTTCCGCCGGCTCGAGCAGTTGGCGACCGGCTACTTCGTCCGGCGCCCCGCCGAGCGGCCATAGTATGCATTTGCGATCGCCTATGCAGAGGCGCTCACGTACCATCAGTCGTGTCGCAGGATCGTCCGGAGAAGGCGCCAAGGTGTCGAACGCCGGATTGCCCAGGACATGTATCCGCGAGGAACAATCCCCGTTGGATTGGAGCATCTCAGCGACCCCGTTGCTGATGACCGTGAGGTCGCGCGCATAGTCAGGCGAGAGGATCCATTCCTGTTCCGCAATGAGGTACATGTCGCCGATGGCGAGCGAAGGAATGCCCGCACCGCGAGCTGCACGCAAAGCGGCAGCTTCGAACCTGGGGCTAGTGGTTGAAACGACTATCGAGGGCCGCGAGCGATCATAGAAATGGCGGAACGCACTGACTGGCTCGAACGCCTTCCGACCATGCTCTGTAATCCTGGATTCGGCCTCATCGCGGCCAAAACGACCCAACAGATCGGCATATCCGATGGTGAAATAGTCGATAGTCTGATGATCGGTGATGTCTGGATGGTCGGACCGTGGAGCCAGTTCTCGCGCGCGGGTCCGGACCCAATCGGGTGTCATCGGATCGATCAAATCGCCGATAGGCATGGGACACAGACCGGCCCGGACGAATGCCTGATGGGCCGTCGTCAATCCGAGTAGAGAATACGCTCGCCCTCTGCGGTCGAGTTCAGAGGCGATCGCGATGATAATCTGCGCATGACCACCGCCATAGGAGACGAGAAAGGGTCTTGCGTGACTGGCAATGCCGATCACCGATCAGAGGCTGAGAAACGACTGCAGGAACGCCCGGCCGGCGTGGGCGCTTCGCTCCGGATGGAACTGCGTGCCAATCACATTGTCCTTGCACACGGCCGCAGTCAGATCGTGCCCGCCGTGACGGGTCACCGCTAAAGTCGCTGATGGATCGGCGAGGCGGGCCGCAAAAGAATGGACGAAGTAGAATGCACTATCACGCGGCAGCCCTTCGAGCGGGGTTCCATTCCAGCGACCATAGTCGCCTTCCGGAGGAAGTAAGGGATGCCAGCCGATGAGCGGCACCCGCAGCCTTTGCCCCTCTTCATCGACCATGTCGATCTGTTCGACGCGGCCGCGAATCAGACCGAGCCCCTGATGCTCGCCAAATTCGTTACCGATGTCATGGAGCAGTTGCATGCCCACGCAGATTCCGAGAAACGGGCGGCCGGTACCGATAAATTCGAGAATCGGCTCTTCGAGCCCCAGTGACCGCAAACGCAAAGCGGCGCGGCCGAAAGCGCCGACGCCGGGAAGAATTAGACGGTCCGCGCGGCGGATCGCCTCAACATCGGACGAGAGCCGGCACTCGACGGGAAAATCCCGCAACGCCTGCATGACCGAAAACACGTTACCCAGACCGTAGTCGACAACGACACAGGAGGTGGACATTTGAACTCCGACAAGTCTTCAGCGGATGCGCCGCGCAGGGGAGCCGACGTAGACACCTCTCGCGCTGATCGAGGAGATCACCGTGCTGCCGGCCCCTATTACAGTTCCCGGAGCGATGACAAGCTGGGGGATGATTGTCGCATTGGTACCGACCCATGCGTTCTCGCCGATGGTGCAACCGCCGCCGAGGCAGGCCCCTGGCGAAATGTGCGCGAAGTCACCGACTTCGCAATCGTGCTCGACGACTGCCGAGCTGTTGACGATCACGCCACGCCCGATGTGGGCGCCGCTGTTCACCACGGAGCCTGCAAGCACGACACTGCCGGCCCCCGGCTGCTCCGTGAAATAGCGACCTTCATCCGTTACAAGCGTCGCAAGCTCCAGGCCGCGTGCTTCGGCCTCGTTCTGCAGTTCCCGGCGACGCGCATTGTCGCCGACGGTCACGATCACTGGATGACCGACAATCTCTTCCAAGTGGCCAAATAATACCGGGACATTCCCCAACACGGTGCCCTTCGGCAGTCCTTCGTCTGCAAAGACCACGGTTCCCTTCGTTGCCGCGCGCCACTGGCTGGCCACGACCCGGCCATGCCCACCGGCGCCGAAGCAGCAGAGAGGGCGAACTTCAGTCGACATCGCTGACGGCGACCTGAGCAAACCGGCGGACATCGCATGCGAGGCGACGGCCAATGATTCGGTCGATATTCATCGGTGACAAACCCCCGCCAGGGCGCATGGATGCAACGTCGGCCGCATCGATTATCGACCCCGAAGGAAGGTCTCGAGTGAAGACGAGGCTCTTGCGAGCCACTGACCGGGTGTCGACTTCGGAAGGCATCGGCCGCTTTTCACCATCGCCGAGCGCCTGCTCCACTTGGCGCAAAGCGGACACCATCTCGGCGAATTGGGTCGGCTCCAGCGAAGCTTGATGGTCGGGCCCTGGCATTTGGTGGTCCAAGGTCAGGTGCTTCTCCAGGATCGCCATTCCTAATGCTCGGGCAGCGATCGCGGCCCACGGACCGTCGGTATGATCGGAGAATCCGGTCACTCGCCCGAACCGCCGTCCCATCTCCGGTATCGCGCGCAAGTTTTGCTCGCTCATCGGCGCAGGGTACTGGCTGACGCATTGAAGTATAGCGACAGGACCGGATTTCGCTTCCTCAAGAACGTGCAAGGCTGCCGCGACTTCCTCTAGGGTGGCCATTCCCGTCGACAGTATGATCGGCAGTTTGCTGACAGCCGCTTGACGCAGCAGGGTGGCGTTCTCAATTTCGCCGGAAGGCCACTTGAGCGCCTTGGGCCCCAGCGTAAGGACCTCCTCCAAACTGCCACTATCGAAAGCGGTGGAGAGAAAGTCGACCCCTCGTCCCAGCGCGTGATCGCGCAGAATAGCGAACTCTTCGAAAGACAACTCAAGCGCCCGAAGCATATCGGCCTGCGAGCCGGTCCCTGTCTCTCGCTTCTGATAGGTTGCTTTCTCGGCACCAGGCACGACTAGATTATCCGTGCGGAAAGTCTGGAACTTTACCGCGTCCGCTTCCGCGGCAACAGCGGCATCGATCAAATCCTTGGCCAGGCCGAGATCACCGTTATGGTTCACACCGATTTCTGCGATTATGTAGCAGGGGTGATCGGCCGAGATCGTACGATTGCCGATTTGAAACAATGCTGGTGTTGGTCCCGTCACGCTTATTACGCTCGCGCAATCAGATTAGCGACATCGCGAACGCGGTCCCGCACATGTATCCGATTCGCTTCCAACTCATCAGCATCCTGGCCGCTGAAAACCCGGTACGCGGCGCGCAGGGCGGCGAGTTCCTGCGCGACATCGGTCGAAGCAACCATCTCCTCGAGGGTAGTCGATTGGCGGTGAAACGAGCGCGATAGAATGGCCCAGGTCGAACCTAGCCGGACATGCTCGCCGAGCAAGACAGCCGGATCGAGAATTCCCTCGCCAACGCGGGCGACCCCACCAATTCCGAACGGCACATTCGCGTCGCGCAGTTGGGCACACGCGTCGTCCAGCAGCCCCTCGGCAAGCGGCTCGAACATGAAGCGCATGCCGAAGTCGAGATGAAGGTCATTCAGTCCGAAATGGGCGCGATCGGGGGCGCCGCGACGAAGAATAACGGTGATCTCGTTTAGCGACTGGGCAGTTTCGAAGAGCGCAACGACCTTCGCCCGGCTCCCAACGAGATCCTGAAATCGGGCGACCTCGTCTGCGCTCGAGAACATCGGCAGCATGATACAATCGGCACCGCGCTGGAGAGCGTCCTCTACTTCGGAAGCGGAGCCTTCGTACATCGGATTGAGGCGCACCAGGAGTTCCGCCTCGGGAGCCACTTCTCGGATCCGGGAGATATCCTCGGGCGTCTGCGAACTCTTCCAACTTTCCGCTTTGGGTTGCCGCTCCGCCTTACCGCGGTGCTCCAGGTCAACGAACAGCGTGTTCACGCCGCAATCACTCGCAAACTTGGCTATCGCCGAGTCGTCCACGATCATCAGAAACTGGAGTTCGGCGCTCATGCCGCGAGCGGTCTCACGTAGCACCCGACGTCTAGCTGAGCGGCGCGAAGTTCGCCGAGGCTTACCTTATTCCAGTGCAACGCCTGCGCGCTGGCCGCCGCCGATACTTTCGTTCCACGCGCCAGTTCTATGAGATCGGCCGGCTTGGCGAGACCACCGGACGCCACAACCGGTATCGAGACTGCCTCGGTGACGGCTCGAACGAGTTCAAGATCGTATCCCTTCCCCGTTCCATCCCGGTCGATCGAAGTAAGGATGATCTCGCCAGCGCCGCGTTCTTGCGCCTCGCGCGCCCACGCCACTACATCGCGCCCGGTGTGGTTACGGCCGTTGTCCGTCATTGCCTGCCACGAACCGGGGCCACTCGGGATTGCTTCGATCGACAGAACTGTCGCCTGGGATCCGTACCTATCCGAGATTTCGGAGATTAGTTCCGGCCGCTGCGTTGCGGCGGTATTCAGCGCTACTTTGTCCGCCCCCCGGTCGAGAAGGGCCTTCACATCATCTGCTGACCGGATTCCACCGCCGACCGTCATTGGAATGAACACGTTCTCCGCCACGCGCTCGACGATGTCGTGGAGGTTGTTGCGCTGGTAAAGGCTCGCCACAACATCCATGAACAGCAACTCGTCAGCGCCTTCGCGCGCGTAGCGGGCGGCAAACTCGGCCGGGTCGCCGACCTTGCGCCAACCCTCGAGTTGCACGCCTTTGATCAGCCAGTTCATCTTCACGTCAAGGCGAGCGATAAGGCGAAGGTTTCGCATTGCTCTCAGTCCAATGAGGTCACGGTGTGGCGCAAAGACCATTGGCCGTCTTCGAGCTGCCAGAGGTGCGGGGAACGAAACCTGGTCGTCAATGCGTCGAAATACTCGCGTGTCATCGCGGGGTGCTCGAACATCTTGTGGGCGCGTGGAAAACAAGCTTCGTCGATGGACAAATACTGGAAAATCTCATCGGCCCACCGCTCGGGAAACTCTCCATCGTAGCGCTCTATCAACGCAACCGCCTCCTCGCGCTCCAGATCACCGGACCTCACCTCTTGTGAAGCGTCATACGTCGCGCGTCCGATACCGAACTTGATGTATGTTGTGTAATAGTGAAAGTCATCGATCTTGTCGTCGATCGAATTGTACTTCGAGTAAGTTCCGGCAGTTCGTTCGGGCGATGCCATGAAGCCGCCGTTATCGACGGCGAAATAGTAGGCACTTTGGGGATGCCACTTCAAATAATAACCAAGATAGTGGACTTCAGCCCCGAGAGTCTTCAACGGTTCGACGTCCGAAGGGAGAAACGGGGTCAGGTCAGCGGTTGTCATACCGAAGTCCTGCTTCAGGCTTGCGACGCTCTCGCCGCCGAGAAACATCTCATCGTCCCCGTGCGAGGCGAAGAAGTCGTACGATCTCTTCGCGTCCTCGTTGTCGGCCATCGGGTTGCCGTATTCGGCCTCATTTTCTCCGTAGAATATGAGGGGAATTTGGAACATGATCGCCATCTTGGGGGCGAAACACTTCTGGCCGATAATGAACGGTTGGAAAGGGTGGAAGATATTCTCGACCGCAAGCCTCGTGAGCAGCCGCTTGCTCCGCCCTGACGACGTCATCAGATAGTTATCCATGCCGGAATGGATCCACGCATCAAAATTATGACGTCCCCACGGGGTGTATATATTCGGCGCCCAAGTCACCGTCAGCGGGTTCATCCCATATTTGTACTTGAGCATCCAGGACTGGTAGAAACTGTCCTTGCCACCCGAACCGGGCACCAGACAGTCATAGCTGCCGTTGCGGCTTCGAAACCTGTCGCAAAGGGCTACGAGCTCACGCTCTCGCTTCTCCCAGTCGATTGACGCCTTGCGCTCGGCCGTACGACAAGCGTCGCACACTCCGCCGGCATCAAACGCAATCGTTTCTTTTTCCGACTGTGCTGTGTGCTTGAATTCAACCGCGGAATTGGGCCGCTGATTGGAAACTGCGCATTTGCGGCAGAAGGCAACATCGCGGGGCAAACCGTACTTCCGTTCCGGATTGTTTGCTCCATGGGCATATTTAGCTACGTCGACGCGTTCCGCGATTGCACTCTTTTTCACTGACATCAGACCGTTGTCTCCATCGGCACACCTGCCTGCTGGCGCAGGGTGTCGTCATTATCGATAAAAAGCCGGAACCATATCTCGAGCGCTATCAGCGCCCGTAGCTGGCGGGTATGATTGCCGGTTCCTTCGACATGTTCGGCAAGTAGTCGTTCGATCGCGGCCATAGACACGATGCCGCGATCCGCAAGGCGTCCGTCGAGCAACATGTCGCGGCAATACCCCGTGAGCGCCTGCCGGAGCCATTCCCCGATCGGAACGGTAAACATCTGTTTCTTGCGGTAGGTGAGCTCGTGGCCCAGCAAAGGCGCTATCGCTCTCTTGAAAATCGACTTGGTCTCATTCGCACGCAGCTTCATTTGGCCTGGCACGCGAAAGGCAAACTCAGCCATGCGGTAATCAAGGAACGGCGAGCGCACCTCGAGCGACTTGGCCATCGCCATGCGGTCTGGTTTCACCAGATTGTTGCCGGGCAACAAGGTCGTCGTTTCCGCATAGAGCACCCGGTTTATGGGATCCTGATGCGGTGTGGCGTGAATCGCATCCTCAAGCGGTGAATAGGGGGTACCATCGAAGAATGCTTGGCGGACCTGCCCTTCGAGCAAGTCGCTGGGCTGACTGCCAGTGAGCAATCCGCTTGAGCGGACGAACTGCGCCTCCCATCCAGATCGCGTAACGTCGGCCCGGCCTCCGGGCAGTAGATCGAAATACTTCTCATAGCCGGCGAAGAGTTCGTCACCGCCGTCTCCCGTGAGAACCATTTTGACGTCCCTGGCGGCTAGATCGGAAACCTGCAGCATTGGCATGAATGAGACGTCGCCATGCGGCTGGTCGCAGTGCCATATCATCTGCGGCCACAATGCCACGGCGTCAGGTTCCATCACCTTAGTGGCGTGCAGAGTGCCAAAGCGGCGCGATGCCATTCGAGCGGCAGCGGTTTCGTCGAAGCGAGGGTCGGCGAATCCGATCGAGAATGTCCGTATCGCTTCCGCTTGGTACATGCTCATGAACCCAGTCACCGAGCTGCTGTCGAGGCCTCCGGACAAAAAGGCTCCAAATGCGGCATCCGACCGCATCCGTATCCGCGTTGCGTCATCGAGAAGGCGCAGCAACTCAGAACTGGCTTCGGCATCCGAGATGTCTGGCTCGCATGCGACGTCCGCCAGATTCCAATATCGAGTGATCGACAGCCCGTTGCTCGACATTACCGCCATGTGACCAGGTGGCAGGTGGGAAATGCCACTGAAAGCCGTCCGCGGAGAAGGAATGTAATTCAGCGCAAAGTACTGAGCGAGGCTCTCCGCGTCGGCAGCGTAGGTCCCACCGTTGCTCAAGATCGACTTTATCTCGGATGCAAACCAGATGCGTCCTTCGGCCGGCGATCCCGCGAGAAACAGCGGCTTTACTCCAAGCCGATCCCGATAGATCAGCAGCCGGTCGCGATTTCGATCGAAGATGGCAATCGCGAACATCCCGTTAAGTCGGGATACGAAGTCATCCCCCCAAATCTCAAAGGCCCTTAGGATCACTTCCGTATCGCCGTGGGTCGAGAACCTGGCCCCACAGGCGATCAGCTCCTCCCGCAACTCGACAAAGTTATATATTTCCCCGTTCTGCACGACCACGACACTGCCGTCCTCGGAGAGCAACGGCTGATTGCTCGCATTCGAGAGATCGAGGATCGCCAGCCGCCGATTGCCAAGTAGCGCTCGTTCGTTGGAAAAGAAGCCGTCTGCATCGGGCCCCCGATGGGCAACTGTGCGCGACATTGCCCGCACGAGTCGGTCCGCCACCGGCCGGCGGTCGAAATTGAAGGCGCCGAAAATTCCGCACATTGCGTTTCAGTCCGCTTCGATCATGCTACGGATACGGCCAATGATTCTGTCCTGCTCTTCGGTTTTTAGTGAGCTCCCGGACGGCAAGCATAAAGATTGAAAAAACAGGCGCGAGGAGACAGGCGCCGTCACGTCATGAGGCTCGAACTCGAGGCCCGCACAAAGCGGCTGTAAGTGCATCGGCTTCCAACCGGGCCGAGTTTCGATCCCAGACTGACGGAGTTGGCGCATCATGGTAAAAGGATGCAGCGCAATCCGGTCCGGGTCCAACGTCACGACCGTCAACCAGCGGTTCCCGCTGCTGCCGTCGATTTCTTCCTGAAAGGAGACCCCGGCGAGATCGCCGAGTCCGTCCCGATACCGCTGGAACACCTTCCTGCGCGCCGCCACTCGCGACTCGAGAAGGCCGAGTTGCCCCAGGCCGATCCCCGCCAGGATATTGGACATGCGGTAGTTATAGGCGACGCTACTGTGCTGGTAGTGCTCGACCGGGTCGCGACCTTGCGTGGACAAGAACCGAGCAAAGTCCATCAGTTCCTGATCGTCCCCGACCAGAGCGCCCCCCCCTGACGTCGTGATGATCTTGTTTCCGTTGAACGAGAATGCAGCAAGCAACCCGTGCGACCCACTTGGCCGATTAGCAAAGCTTGCACCTAAGCTTTCGGCCGCGTCTTCTACGATCGGGACATCGTAACGCTCAGCTATCGGTATAATGCGCGCAACATCCGCCGACTGGCCGTAAATGTGGACCAGAACGATGGCCCTGGGCAGCGTGCCGGTCGCGGCGTCCATTGCCAGCTTACGCTCTAGCGCCTCCGGGGACATATTCCAGCTTACTGGTTCGCTATCTATCAGGACCGGCACGGCGTTTTCGTACAAAATAGGCTGCAAGGAGGCGGCAAACGTGAGGTCAGACACATAGACCCTATCGCCAGAGGCCACGCGCAGGCATCTGAGCGCAAGGTGCAAGGCTGCGGTGCCCGAGGACAGCGCCAATGCATGGCGGCGGAGCGATACTGCCGCTAATTGCCGCTCGAACTGCACTAGGTTTGGACCTGCCGGAGCGATCCAGTTATCTTCGAAGGCGGCCCTAACGAACTCGATTTCCTGCGAGCCGATGTGGGGGGGCGACATCAATGTCATCCCATTCAGTGATGTACGGTCAACTAGGCCAACCGGGACATTGTCGCCATTGACTATCACGACAGCGGAGATGCCACCTTTGTCGAGTATAGAAGCGATTTCATCGGGCGAGGAGTTCTGCGGGCATGATGTCGGCGCGCACCCTGGCAATGCGTCGATTGGCGCATTGAGGTCGAGCCCGCCGAGCAAGCCCCTACGAATGTCGCCATCGGTGACGGTCCTCAGCAGCGTTCCACTTGGCTCGGTAACGACCAGCATCTTAATTGCCGAGGTTTCGATCCCGCGCATGGCATCGCGTAAAGACGTGCCGCCTCGTACAACCTGAAAGGCAATATTACTCGAAGCCATTGCGAGTCCGATCAGCTTCCGTGTGGCTTGACTGAAACTGAGTGGACTACGATCGACCGACCAGCCTGATCGTTATCCTTGGGAAGGACGATTGAAAGCCATGCAAATTGGCAGTCCTGGCCAAGTTGCACAGGGACTTTGGACCCGGACGTAACCGGTACTGCGCCGGCCGCAGCACCAGAGGATCCGCTATCGGCGCAGGTGACATCGAGAGTCAGCGGCATCTTGCCCGCCCCTTCGTAACGCATCGACAAGACGAGCGACCGCCTTCCACGCACCGCAATAAGCTGTTGAGCGGCAACCCCTTCGGCTCCGGGGATTGCGGTGATGTTTAGAGTCCCATTCTTGGTGTCGATGGAAGATCCGAAATTGCTTTCGGCAACGACCTTCCAACCGATCGGCGGGTAGGTGACCTTCTGATCAAAGTCCGAGTCTGCCACAAGTTCAGTTGCGGTCGGCTTGCCTAGATAGGCATAAAGATCGAACGCCTCCGCTAGCCGGCCAGTGTTCGCGAGCTTTTCGATCAAAAGTGCGTCATGGCTCGGTTCCATTTCGATGCCGCGCTCGTGCAACTCGCGTCGCAAGAAAAAGGCATTCTCCAGATCGCCCTCGCCGCTGAGAATCTCGGTCCAAAAATCGTCTAGCCAAGGCGGCGACTTCGATAATAGCGCGACAAACGCGCGCGGTGCCTGCGGCTGATCGAGAACCCTGGCCATCATGGTCATCAACTGAGCCGATGCGGCCGAGTTGGTGCGGATCGTCATATCGTAGAAGCGTAACGCCGCGTCGGTGTTGCCGCGGCGGCTATAATATTCCGTCTGCCACAGATTCACGCCCGGATCGCGGCGCGACGTGCGGTACGCAGCGTCCATCAACGCCTTCGCACGCTTTGAGTTACCGTGAGAGGAATAGTAAAAGCCGAGATTGCGAATGGCAGCTCCGCTCGCCGGCTCAAGCTTCATACCCTTCAGCGAAAGGTCGCGCACGCGAGCAGGCAGGTTCGTGGGTATGCCCGTATTGGAGCCGCCCATCCTGCGCGCTATCTCCTGTGTGCCTGCACGCGCGAATGAATCGCCCGAAGGCGGCCAGACGCCCAGAACGGCCTCCGGTATCTGCCTACCGAGACTGGCTGCGAACGCCGCAGCGCCCGCTAGCGCACCAAATATGACGAGCAGCGTGGCTATCGAAAACCGGATCCAGTCCAATGAATGGGCGGCTTGTCCGGCTGCTTGCGGTCGTGAGCTCCCATCTGGGGAGGCCTCAAGTCGCATTCTTCTCGCCGTAGCTATATCCATAGCCATAACCGTAACCGTAACCGTACGCGCTATTGGCGGCGGTGAGCTTTGTCACAAGTGCACCGAAGACAGTAGCTCCGCTAAATCGCAGGCGATTGAGACCAGTCTCAATGGCGCGGGTGCGAATGCCATTGGCCTCGATAGTGTAGAGCACACCCTCGACCGCCTTGGCCATTAGCGGGGCGTCCGCCAGGCCCAACATCGGCGGCCCGTCGACAATGACGAGGTCGAAACGCTCGCCAGCCTGGCGGACAAGGCGGCCGAGCCCCTCGCCCATGAGCAGCGTTCCCGGATTGGGCGCGACCGGGCCGGCCGACATGAACGACAGATTTTCGCGGTCCGTAGAACGGATGTACGTGTCGATGTTGCTGAAGTCCCCGCCTGACAGAAGGTTGGACAAACCGGGCTCCTTTTGAGCGCCAAAGTTTTCGTGCTGCGACGGATTCCGCAGGTCGCAATCGACGAGCAACACCCTCTTGCCGGTTCGAGCCATGGCAACTGCAAGGGCAAAGGCGGACGTGGATTTCCCCTCGTTCGGCCGGGTGCTTGTAACTGCTAACGACCGGGGGGCGCCATGTTGGGTGAGGAATGACAAATTGCTCGCTGCGGAGAAGTAGGCTTCAGACAGCGGCGACTTGATGTCTTGTAGCTCCTCCTGGATCTCGACCGCGCCCTGTTGCTGCGGAATTGCGCCGAGCAGAGGGATATCGAACAACTCGGTAACGTCGCTCGGGTCCTTTACGCTCTGATCGATTTCCTCGCGGACGAAAACATAACCACCGGCCAGCGCCAACCCGAACAGCAGCCCAAGAGCCAAATTAAGCGGCATACTGGGGCTGGTCGGACGCTCGGGGACTACGGCGCGATCAACGACTGCAATGTTGTTGGCCCCGACGCCTGCAACGCCGATTTCCTTGTAGCGCTGCAGAAGCCCCTCATAGAGTTCCCGGTTCGTATCCACTTCGCGCTGATAGATCGCGTACTGGATGCTCGCTCGTTGCTCGTCGATCGAAGCAGCCTTGAGGCGATTGACGTAATCGCGCAATTGCTGCTCGCGCTGCGCCGCCTCCCGGTAGCTGGAACTCGCAGCTTGGCGAATGCGACTCTCCTCGGCCGCAATGCTGCGGTCGAGGGCGGTAACTTGCGCCTGAAGCGCCTGGACTGCAGGATACGCCGGTTCGAAGATAGCGCTCTGCCGCGCCAAATCCGCAGCGGCCTGCGCGCGCCGCTCGCGCATGGTGTTGAGCGCGATATTGCTTAACGCCATTTGGTTGGGCGACCCGGACTGGCGGGACTGACTCTCCGCCGCAATCCGTTGCGCCGTCGCAGCCGCAAGCGACTGATTGAGAGCTTTGAGATCGCTCGTGCGCAGCGTCTCCGACGTCTCCGTGCTTCCATCGCTGTCTTGATCGGTCGACAGGATCACGATTTCGTTGGCGGCAGCATAATTCACCGCGCGCCGCTGCGAGTCCTCAAGCTTGGCGCGCATGTCGGCGAGTTGCTTTTCCAAGAAGTCGCGCGCATCGGATGTCGATTCGAACCGCCTTGCGATCGAGGATTCCTGGAACTGGTCGACCCACAGGTTGGCAACTTCCGCGGACAATGCAGCCGAAGGGCTGGTAAACGCGACGTCGACCAGCCTTGATCCAGGAATCGGGCGAATGGCGACGTGGTCGAGCAGGAGGTCGGTTGCTTCATCGACCCTGAACTTGGCAACCGATGCTCCTCCGGAAACGTTCTTGTCGCGCATCGATTGCTCGATATCGTAGTCGAAGGCATCGAATAGTCGATCGCTAGACACCGCGTTCAGTCGGCCTGCGACGCGCTCGGCGACAGAGCGCGCAGTGAGCAGCGAGTATTGGGTCTGGTAGAACTCGAGATCCTGATTTTGACGTTCGGGTTCGACGCCCTCGACCCGCGTAATCTTGGCGGCCTCACGCGTAATCTCGATGCGCGCGGAGGCGGTATATTTAGGAACCGCTAGAAGCGTCGCGACTACCGCGGCGACCAGCGCGAACACGAGGATCGCCGTCACGATAGGCAGATGGCGCCTGAAAGCGCGCCAATAGCGATCGAGCATCGCCGCGAACGGGCTTCCATTCTTAAGGTCGGTTGGCCCCGCGGGGGCGCGTGTTTGGCCCGGACCGAAAAAGTTGGCGGAAGTATTCATGATCGAGAATCAGCTACCGTTCGCAAGGACGACGATAGGTGTCGTCAGAATGGGGGTGGCGGCAAGGATATCGCGGAACAACCGGCGTGCCGATGACTGGCCGACAATCACGACATCGTTCGCATAGACGGGGGGGTCGACGTAATTGCCGGCCCGAATGGCCTTCAAGCTATATAGCCCGGCATACCGCTGGCCGTTTACCTGACGGAACACGACAACATCCTCAAGTTGGGCTAGTTCGCCCACACCGCCGGCGGTCGCCACTGCCCTCACCAGCGTCATATTGCCGACAACGGGATACAACCCTGGCTTGTTGACCTCGCCCTCGACCGTGATCACCTGGCTGACCGTGTCGATCAGATTAACCGTAACTTGCGGATTACGAATATAGCGGGTGAGCCGGCCTTCGATCTGGTCGGATATTTCCCCCGGGGTGCTACCTGCGGCTTCGACGGTGCCAATCAGTGGAAACGAAAACTTTCCACTCGCGTCGGTCTGCACTTCCTTTTCGAGATCTTCGACCCCGAATACATCGATCTTTAGCTTGTCGAAGGGACCGACAAGGTAGGGCCTGGCGACGGCTACCTGATCCGCGCGGGTTGGCGCTGGCAAGTCTGTCTGTCGAAGCATCTGAATGTCAGGGCTCATGCCCATTTCGGGCTTGGCACAGGCTGACGCCGCGAGCACGAGCACGACCAGCCCAAAACGCTTGAGTACTTCCACCATTCCGAAATCCAGTTGCAAGTCGCGCGGGCTTGCCGCGCTTTAACATCGACCTCGCTAGGCGCAAGCCTAGCCCTTGGCCCGACTGACTGCCAAATGCGCGCAGCAAATCGCGAAAACAGCTGCCAGCGAAGGCGCCCGCAGGGGATAGTCGACGATGCTGTAGACGCCGAAAGCCCCAATGATAACCACTGCGCCCATGTCGTCCACCGAAGGGCGCCAGCCGTTTCGTCGCGCGAGCATGAACGCTGTATGACCGAACCAGGCGATGAAAACTGCGAGCAAAGCCACGGCCGGCAGTCCGCCCTCGATAACGACCTGTAGCCAGTCGTTGTGCGCGTGGTTGAGGTACGACGGCATAAGCAACTCAAACGGTTCGAACTGGCGGTACAGAAATTCGAAGCTTCCGAAGCCCGAACCGAAGGGAATCTGGTCGCGTCCCATGTCGACAACTACGGGCATCACCTGGAGCCGCAGGTCCAACTCGACGTTCTTCTCCACCAGCCGGTCGAACGCAAGCGAGCGAGAAAACCACAGCATCGCCCCCATCACGACGGCCAGCAGGATTGCGCCCGCCGCGATGAGACCGTGCCCGCTAAAGCGCGAAGTCTTGCGAGTCGCCTTTCCTTCGGTCTTTCGCCGCGATGAAGCGTGAGAGATCATGATGACCGAGATCGCCGTCATGACCAGTCCCAACAGAAGCCCGGCGCGCGAGCCGGCGAGCAGGAGAAACGGGGCGAAGACCAGGATCGAGCCCCCTGTGCAGGCAATGAGCGGAAAAGAAATCCGCGGTCGGCGCAATGAGCGCGCCAGGATCATGCCGGCAAGCAGAATCCCAACCGCGACCATCAAGCCTTGATGATTTCTGTTGGAAAACAAGCCTACGGGCAGGCCGTTATTGGTGATACGATATAGATAAAGGGCACCCCGCGGCGAGCCCAAAAGCTGCAGCATGCCCAATGCGACGGAAGCGATTGCCGCAATCCAAATGACCTTCATCACTGCCGGTCGGTGGGATTCATCCTGAATTGCGTAAGTGAGCAGCACGGCCAGCGGGATGATTAACGAGAATAAGCTATTCCATGCGCGCGCGGGAGAGATCGCCAACGGCTCCCATGGCAAGGCAATACCGGCGGCTCGGTATGCGTCGGCGTAGACGTCTCGAGCAGGTAGTTCGGCCCACATGCCCGGCGGGAGAGGCACCAGCTGAAGCGCGACCAGAAAACCGGCCAAGCCCAGGAAAATGAGCGGCATGCGGATCGATCGCAGCTGGTCGCGTGTGATCAGAAGCACTGCGCAAGCCGCGAACATCGCAGCAATAGGTCGCAAGAAGGCCAGCGAGACAATGTCCGAGCGCGCTCCGCCACCGGTCAGAAAGACAACGCCAACCAGTACCGCTAGCATGGCAAAGCGGAAGCCGGGTTGACCGGCACGGCGCGACACCCGCTCGAGGGCTCGCACCCTCATCGACGATGCTCCTGTGCTGCTGAAATCGGGCCAAACGCATTACCGTCGTCGTCTCGCACCGAACGTGAATCGGACACCGTCTCCTCGGAGACATATTCCGGAACCAGTTTCTTAAGCACATCGAGCGCCGCGCTTCTGTCACCGGCATGAAGGGCGCCTAGCAAATCACTAAGCAGCTTCTCGAGCGTGGTGCCGTCCAGGGCGGCCTCGTGCGCCCGGCGGATTCGCGGATGCAGCGTTTCTTCCGCCTCGGCGTCGATGAGCAATTCTTCGTAAAGCTTTTCACCCGGCCGCAAGCCTACCTCGACAATCTCGATTTCTCCGTCCTGATTCGCTTCGTCGCGGACCGTCAATCCGCTGAGGCTGATCATCGTATGGGCGAGATCGACGATCCGAATAGATTCTCCCATATCGAGAAGATAGACCTCCCCGCCGCGGGCCATCGCCCCTGCTTGGATTACTAGCTGCGCTGCCTCGGGTATAGTCATGAAGAATCTCGTGACGTCCCGATGGGTGATCGTTACCGGCCCGCCTTCGCGGATCTGGCGCTTGAAGCGCGGTACGACCGAGCCGCTCGATCCAAGGACGTTCCCAAACCGAACCATCGCGAAGCGAGTTCCACTGGCATCCTTCGACAAACTCTGAAGTATTTGCTCACACACCCGTTTGGAGGCGCCCATGACATTCGTCGGGCGTACCGCCTTGTCGGTGCTGATGAGGACAAAGCGCTCTACCCCCGCATCTCGAGCCGCGAGCGCCGCATTGCGCGTTCCCATTATGTTGTTGCGGAGACCACTGAGGACATTGCGCTCGACTAGTGGCACATGCTTGTAAGCCGCCGCATGGAAGACGGTGTCGGGCTTCCAGCGCTTGAACAGCCGATCTGTGGCTTGCTTGTCAACTAAGCTGAGGAGTTCAGGCTCAATCGGCACGACCGATCCCCCGGACGCCAGAAGTTCGTTGAGCTCGCCTTCAATCTGATAAAGCGCGTGCTCGGTCATTTCCGCGAGGATAAGCCGCCTTGGGCGCAAACCCACGATCTGGCGACAAAGCTCGCTGCCAATCGAACCACCCGCGCCGGTCACGAGAACTGTCTTGTCGACGATCGTCCGCTGCAAGAGGATTGCGTTCGGCTCGACCATGTCCCGTCCAAGCAGATCGTCGATCTGCACCTCTCGCAGGTCATCGAAGGAAACGCGTCCGTTCACGATGTTCTGCACTTGGGGCAGGGTCTTCACTTCGACCGTCAGCGGCTCGAGCCTCTCGATAATCTCGCGGCGCCGTTTTCGCGTTGCGCTCGGAATGGCGAGCAGGACGATATCGACCCCCTCGGCCTCAATCACTTTCTCGAGCTCACTGTCCGCCGAGACCCTCACTCCTTCTAGCCGCTGGCCGGCCAACCGGAAATCATCATCGACAAATCCAACGATAGTCAGTTCGGGCACGTGGCGCAGCGATAGCGCCAGCTGTATTCCCGCCCCTCCGGCGCCATATATCAAGCCTCGCCTTGGCGGACGGCCGGTCCCGCCGCTGGCGAGTTCGTTCAGCAGTTGCCTTATCGCCACCCGACTCAGGCTCGCCGCGCCGAGGAACAGAATAGGGTGAATCAAAGCGATGGTTCGCGGCACCCCGGGTACGCTGTTGATCATAAAAGCAGCTACCAGGACCACGGCGTAGACGGCGACCGCTCGCGCCAGATCGCGTATCGTTCCCAATCCCGCGAAACGAAAGATGGCTGCGTAGACGCCGAAGAAGAAAAAGAGCGGAATGAACGCCGCTATCGCGACGGCCATGAATAGGAAGAACGGGCCAGGGGGAAAGGCGAGCGCGCCTACCCGTAGTGAGAATGCAGCGAATACACAGACAGAGCAAAGAACGACATCCAACGCTAGAACGATGGCCCGTTTTTGCCACCGGCTCAGGCCTACCAAGCTTAGCACATGCCGGCTCGTGCGCCGGAAAAGCGCGCGGTTCATCGAAAATCCTACCATCAGAGCGACCAGATTCCCACTTTAGCTCTCGGCGTACTGCGCCTCACATTGGCGCGGGTCGAGCGGGGCCGAAAGAGCTAAACCAGATAGGGCTTGCGGGCAACCTTAACCGCATCCGGCCAGCGAGTTCCTTCGGCTCTATACAAACCACCGCACGGCATGCCCGTTGCACCGCAAAGCCGAAAGCGCACGGACGCGCCTCATTGCAATGTCAGGATCACGCGATACATGCGCATCACTATTACGAAGAAAGCCGACAAGAGTAAGCCTGAGTTAGCTTAAAAGGCTATCGATCGGGGTCGAATATGAGCGCCATAGACCAGACGCAGAACTTTAAGGCTGATTTCGGTCTCGTCTTTCGTTCGTCCGCGATATTTGCACTTTTCGAAGATGTTGACGTTACGCTTTGCATTCTCAATTACTGGAAAATAAAGAATTCGCTAGATGTTAGCCTGGTCGCTACTTCTCGCTCTACGAAGGGCGAAGTGGTCGCGCGCGAGTTATTGGAATTTCGAGGCGACATCATCGATTATCGGCCGCCCATTAAAGACGGTTCGGTCGAAATCGAAGCATTCGGTAACCGCAACCTGCGAATACCTTATGCGGCCGTGATGGCGCTGTACCGTACTAGCCATTCCATTAGCATGGTCCATTCCTACGCTCGCAATCACTCATGGTCCGAACTGGAAAACGATTATGCTATTCTCGATGCGAGGGAGGCCTGCATCGGCCTTCGCGCAGCCGAAGCTGTCGAAACACGGGTTTATTTTCACAATGGAGCGGTGCCGATAGGTCCTCAAAAGGGGACGGTAATCATCACTAATGCAGCAGGGGAGGAACTGCATCGCCAGATCGAGATGGCTTCGATCCAGCCCTTCGAAACCGTCTGCTTTCGCCTGGCGGAGCTAGTGCCAGACTTCCGCCGGCACCTCGGCCATGATGACGGCTGGTGCGCTTTTCATTTCGAGAACCATTCCGCCTTTCCCCGCATGCTCGTCCGCTGGCATGACGCTCGAAGCGGCGAAATGCAGGTCACACACAGCAATTTCGACTACAGCGAACACCAGACCAACATGCTTTCAGCGGATACGGATGCTGTGATCATGGCGGCTCCCGGTCTTGAGCGGGAGGTCGGTCATTCCGAGATCGTCGTTTATCCGCGGTGCACGCGAGGTCGCTATTCCATCCGGACTCGCGATGGCGTCGTCGAAACAGCCGGTGGGGCGGTTTTGCAAATGGAAGCGGCTCACTCGGGTTGCATGACAATCGAAAGAGAAGATGGCCCAATGCCATCCCGCCTTGTCACCGCGATCCGAGGTGCCGCCCCAGGTCAGCAGGTGCCCTTCGAGTGCTCCGTCGGGATCATTCACAGCGAGCGCCCGCCCAAGCGGTTTCATTGGGCGATGGTTTCGGGCGAATTCGCCTCCGCCGTGATTCTGCAGGAGTGCTCTAGGCTTTACGGGGATCCGGGGCGTGTCGACCTCGTGTTCAATCTATATGGCCAGGGTGGCGAAAATGCCTCGCAAACTTTGGCGTTTGAGTGCTTGGAAGACGTTCCCGCCGAGCTGCTGCTCCATGAAATCTTTCCGGACGCCGCCCGCGTTCTTGACAACAAACTAGGATACGTAACGATGTTTTGTGAATGGGGCGGCTTTCTCATGCTGACCTCAATGAAGTTCCAACACACTCTGACACTGGAACACGCCTTCTAGCATGCCCTCGGTCGGCGGGCGGCCACATTGTCTTTTTGGATCCGCCCGCTAGAGCCCGGCACGATCTCACACCACGGGTATCAACGTCATGCGCAAGGTTCTCATCACCGGAACCGCCGGGTTCATCGGGTTCCACCTCGCGCAGCTGCTGCTCGATGAGGGTTTCGCGGTCGTCGGGTTCGACGGCATGACCGACTACTACGATGTGCGGATCAAGGAGCGACGGCACCAGATGCTGTTGCAGAACCAGCATTTCTCCGCGCACATCGGCATGCTCGAGGACTTCGGCACGCTCCAAGACCTGATGCTGGCCGAGCAACCCGACGTGATCGTCCACCTCGCCGCGCAGGCTGGGGTGCGCTACAGCCTCGAAAATCCGCGCGCGTATATCGATGCGAACATCGTCGGCACTTTCAACGTGATGGAGTGCGCCCGCGAGCTAGAGGTCGAGCACCTGCTGATGGCCTCAACCAGCAGCGTCTACGGCGCGAATGAAGACATGCCGTTCGACGAACTCGAACGGGTCGAGACCCAGATGACGCTCTACGCCGCGACCAAGAAGGCCAACGAGTCGATGGGCCACAGCTACGCGCACTTGTGGAACCTGCCGACGACCTTGTTCCGCTTCTTTACGGTCTACGGGCCGTGGGGGCGCCCCGACATGGCCTTGTTCAAGTTCACCAAGGGTATTCTGAACGGCGAGCCGATCGACATCTACAACAACGGCGAGATGTATCGCGATTTCACCTATGTGACCGACCTCGTGCGCGCGATCCGCTTGTTGATCGATACGCCGCCGACGCGGCCCGACAAACCAGACGAAATCGAACCCGGCGACAGCCTGAGCCCGGTCGCACCGTTCCGCGTGGTCAACATCGGCAACAGCGACAAGATCCGGCTGCTCGATTTCATCGAGGCGATCGAGGCGGAGTGCGGCCGCGAAGCGGTGCGCAACTACCTGCCGATGCAGAAAGGAGACGTGCCCGCCACCTGGGCCAACGCCGATTTGCTCAAACGGCTGACCGGCTATCGTCCCAAGACCGATTACCGCGAAGGAATCCGGCGCTTTGTCGCCTGGTACCGCGAGTATTACCGGGTCTAGCTGGCGAGCCGCATTTCCGATGGCGGTGACCATTCCGTTGCGTCGGGCCAGATACCCCGGGTGTCGTAGATCGCGGCTGCACTGCGCTCCTGCAGGGGGATCGCGCGAAATACGTCGTGGTCGACCAGTGCGACGAGCACCCCGCATGTCTCGAGTGCTGTGTCGATATCGACCAGCCGGGCGCCGGTGGCGTCGAACTCCATTGGCAAGGCAGTCGCGTAGGGCTCGACGATCCGCACCCGCTCTCCGAACTTTCGTGCAAGGCTGGCGGCAACGAAGCGCGCCGGGCTTTCGCGGAAGTCATCGATGTTGGCTTTGAAGGCGAGGCCGAGGCAGGCTACCGGAACCCCCGGGTTGGCCTCGACCAGAGCCGTCGCCCGCGCGAGCACGTGGTGCATCTTGGCGTCGTTGACCTCGCGCGCGGTGCGGATGATTCGCGCCTCTTGCGGTGCGCCATGGACGATGAACCAGGGGTCGACCGCGATGCAGTGTCCGCCCACCCCCGGACCGGGCTGGAGAACGTTGACCCGCGGGTGGCGGTTGGCGAGGCGGATGACCTCCCACACGTCGAGACCCATGCGGTCGGCGATCATCGACAGCTCGTTGGCAAAGGCGATGTTGACGTCGCGGTAGGCATTTTCGACCAGCTTGGTCATCTCGGCGCTGCGCGCGTCGGTGGTGACGCAGGTGCCGCGGACGAACAGCTTGTAGAACGCCAGCGCCTTGCGCGCGCAGCGCGGGGTGATCCCGCCGATCGAGCGATCGTTGTGGGTCAGTTCCTCGAGGATGCGCCCTGGCAACACCCGTTCCGGACAGTAGGCGATCGCTACGTCAGGCGTCCCGTCTGTCAGGCCCGGCATCGCCAGATCAGGCCGCAAGGCCGAGAGGCGGTCGCGGAGGATCTCGGTCGTCCCCACCGGCGAGGTCGACTCCAGGATAACGACGTCGCCTTTCTTGAGCACCGCTGCAACGCTGGTCGCCGCCGCTATGACGTAGCTGACGTCGGGCGTGTGGTTGCCATCCTTTTCGAACGGCGTCGGGACGGCGATCACGAAGACGTCGGCCGGAACGATCTCGGTCGATGCCACCAGCATGCCCCGTTGGACCACCCCTTGGACAAGGCCGTCGAGGTCAACCTCCTCGATGTGGATTTCGCCGCGATTGATCGTGTCCACCACCGCTTGCGACAGGTCGACCCCGGTCACCCGGCAGTTCGCCCGCGCGATCACGGCCGCTGTGGGCAGCCCGATGTAGCCGAGCCCGATCACGCATACTTCCGGTTTGCTTTCGCCGCGCATGTTATTCCCGCAATTGGATTTCGCGGCAGGCTAGCCCGGTGGGGTAAACATAGCGGTAACGATGCGCCGTCAGGCTGCCAGCAGCTCGACAATCCGCTGCGTGGCCTTGCCGTCGCCGAACGGATTGTGCGCGCGCGCCATCGCTTCGTAGGCGAGTGGCTCATCGAGTAGCCGCTCGGCTTCGGTAACGATGCGGTCGGCATCGGTGCCGACCAGCCTGGCGGTACCGGCTTCGACGCCTTCCGGCCGTTCGGTGGTCTCGCGCATGACCAGCACCGGCTTGGCCAGCGCAGGCGCCTCTTCCTGCACCCCGCCGCTGTCGGTCAGCATCAGCGTCGAGATGTCGAGCAGCCGCGCGAAGTGCGGATAGTCGAGCGGTTCGATCAGCGCGACGTTGTGGAGGCCGGCGAGCCGGTCGTTCATTATCGCGCGGACGTTGGGGTTGAGGTGAACGGGGAAGATGACCGCGACATCCGCTCGCCTGGCCAAACGGATGACCGCATCGGCGATCGCCTCCATGCCCTCGCCGAAGTTTTCTCGCCGATGGCTGGTGAGACCGATGATCCGCTTGCCCGCGAACCGTGCCTCGAGTTCGGAGAGACCGCCAGCCAACGCCGGTTCGCGGGCGATCCGTTCGGTCACCCAGTGGAGCGCATCGATCACGGTGTTGCCGGTGACGTGGATCGTGGCGGGGTCCACGTTCTCGCCCCGAAGCGCAGCCGCGGCCGTTTCGGTCGGGGCGAAGTGCAGCTTGGCGAGGGCGCCCACGATCTTGCGATTGACCTCTTCCGGCCAAGGGTGATGGATATTGCCGCTGCGCAGGCCCGCTTCGACGTGGGCGACGGGAATCTTGCGATAGTAAGCCGCCAGGGCACCGGCCATCGCGGTCGCGGTGTCGCCCTGGACGACCACCCAGTCGGGTTGCTCGCTATCGAGCACGCGGCCGATCCCGGTGAGGAGGTTCGCCGTCAGCAAATCCAGCGTCTGGTCCGGCTGCATCAGGTTGAGATCGTGATCTTGAACGATCCCCGCGATCTCCAGCACCTGATCGAGCATGCCCCGGTGCTGTCCCGACACGCAGACCCGGCTCTCGAAGCGCGGGTCCGCACCGAGCGCGTGCACCAGCGGAAACAGCTTGATCGCTTCCGGACGCGTGCCGAAGACGGTGAGAACTTTGCGCGGCCGCCCCATGGCGCCGGGCCCTATCGCAAAACGATTAAGGGCGCGCTACTGGCCCTGCGGCGGCTGCATGATCGGCGGGGCATCGCCGGGAGCCTTGGGCGCCTCACCGGGAAGCGGGCCTTCACTCTCGCGTTTCAGGCGGTCCATGTATTCCTTCTCGATCTGCTCGACCCGCGACTGGGTCTCGGCCGCGTCGGCATCGATCGTCGATAGGCGCTCGGCGCGCGCGGCGGCTATCAATTCCGAGAAGCGCACGTCCGCGCCCTCGCGCTTGTCGGCGTAGAAGGCGTTAATCAATTGCTGGGTGCATCCAGTGAAGCCCCCTGCGCCAGCGGTCGAACAGGACATCGTGCCGGACTGCCCGACGAGATCGAGGCGCTCCACCCGCCGGGCCCAGGCCATGTTCGCCGGGTCCTCGCTGAAGCGCAGCGCTTCGGGGATGCGGTAGCGGTCGTTCTCCGGCAGCCGGGCGACGACCAGAATCTCGTCGCCCTGCACCGGCGGCGCGGCATCTTCGCCATAAAGAATGACCATCCGCACCTTGTCGCCGCCGGCGTCCTGCGCGGCGAGGGGAGTTGCCAGAACGGCAAGGACGATGAGCGGAAGAGCAGCCAGGCGGAGCATCGAATTCATCCTTCTCGTGACATTTCACAGTCGGCCACAGTGGCACTGAATGCGCAATGAAGCGCTCGATGGCATGCACATGAAGCGCTTCAATCGCGCGCCAGGTTCCTCAAATGCGCTCCGCCAGGCGGATCGCCACCCGGCAACCGAGCCGAATCGCGCCGGACAGCAAAGGATAAGCCGGAGCACGCTCGGCGCCCGCGGCAAGAGCGGCATCGCGGTGATCACGCTCGTCGTCGCGGAATTCGGCGATCAGCGCGGTAAGCTCGGGGTCGGTGCCTGACTTCTCCAGTTCGTCGAGCTGCGCCGAGTAATGGCGGTCGATCTCCTCCTCGACGGCGGCGGTGCAAGCCATCGCCGCTTCGGGACCGATCAGCGCGGTGGCCGCCCCGAGGGCATATCCGGCGACCGACCAGATCGGCTGCAGCGCGGTCGGGCGCACGCCGCGTTCCGCCATCAAACGGTCGAACTGTTCGCGGTGACGGCGCTCGGCCTCGGCCATGCCGGCGATTTCCCCCGAGTGCGGCGCGCGGTCGCCCATGACCGCAAGCTGCCCGGCATAGATACGCTGCGCGCCGTACTCGCCAGCCTGGTCGACGCGGATCATCCGCTCGGTGTCGGGCTTCACGGCTTGCGCCCCAGCAGCGCCAGGATGAAAATTCCGGCGGCGGTCGAGATCAGGAAGTTCCACCCCGCCAGCGAGATGCCCGCAAGGCTCCACTGCACTTCGTCGCAGCGCACCAGCGGGGCGTTCATGATCGCCTCGAGCGGATCGCCGCCCCCGGTATCGAGCGTGCTGCAGGCGGTGAGCCCTTCCCACCAGCCGTACTCCACGCCCGCGTGGAATGCGCCGATCGCCCCTGAAACCAGGATCGCCACCGCTGCCAGCGCGATCCACAGCCGCTTGGGCTGGGCGATCGTCGAGACCAGCGCGAGGCCGACCGCCGCGAAGTGCGGCCAGCGTTGCCACCAGCACATTTCGCACGGGTAGAGATCGAACCCGTACTCTCCGATATAGGCGCCGGCGAGCAACAGCGCCGGGACGCCGAGCGCCAGCCGCTGCGCCAGTCTGTCGGAGGCCGACATCGTGCTCAGTTGCGGCGGGCCATCGCGTTGGGCGAGGTACGCCGCAGCGTTTCCAGCGCGTAGTTGAGCTGGAAGTCGTCGATGCCCTTGGCCTTCAATTGCTCGGCGGTGAGCTGGAAGCGCGGATCGTCCTTGCGATCCTTTTCGAGGTCTTCGTCTTTGAGCGCCGCCTCGTTGACGAGGTGGCCGCGCAGATCCGATTCGCGCAGGCGGAACTTCTCGCGCTTGGCGAGGTCGGGATCGCTGAGCTGCGGCACCTGGATGTCGGGATCGATTCCCCCCTCCTGGACCGAGTGGCCCGCGGGAGTGAAGTACCGCGCGGTAGTTAACTTGAGCGCGGCGGTCTGGCCCAGCGGCAGCAGCGTCTGCACGCTACCCTTGCCGAAGCTGCGCTCTCCCATCACGAGCGCGCGGCGCTGGTCCTGCAAGGCGCCGGCGACGATCTCGCTGGCCGAGGCGGAACCGGCGTCAATCAGCACGATCACCGGCACGCCCTTGGCCATGTCGCCCTTGAACACGCTCTCCGCGTCGTAGACCAGCGATTCGCCGCGGGCGCGGCCGCGCTGGGATACGATCTGGCCCTTCTCGAGGAACAGGTCGCTCAATGCCACCGCCTCGTCCAGCGAGCCGCCGGGGTTCTGCCGCAAGTCGAGCACCAGCCCGTTGACCCGTCCGCCGGCGTCGCGGCGGATGGCCTGCCAGGCGGCGAACACGTCGGAGCCGACGTCGCGGCTGAACTCGTTCACCGAGATGTAGCCGATACCGCCCGGCTTGAGCTCGTGGGTAACGGGCTCGAGCTCGATCACCCCGCGGGTCACCGTGACGTCGAACGGCTCTTCCCGGCCACTGCGGAAGATGGTCAGCCGAATGCTCGAGCCCGAGGGCCCGCGCATCTTGGCGACCGCATCGTCGAGCTCGCCGCCATAGACCAACTGGCCGTCGAGGTGAGTGATGTAGTCGCCCGCCTTGATGCCCATCTTGTCCGCCGGGCTGCCCTTGAACGGGCTGATCACCTTGACCGCGCCGTCCTCCATCACGACCGACAGGCCGAGACCGGAATAATTGCCGTCGATCATCGTTTCCAGGCGCTGGAGATCGCCGCCGTCAAGGTAAGCGGAATGAGGATCGAGGCTTGCCAGCATGCCGTCGATCGCGCCGCGGATCAGCTTGTCGTCGTCAACCGGTTCGACATAGCTCGCCTTGATCCGCTGGTAGACCGCGAACAGGCGGGCAAACTCTGGACCGGCGCGGCCATCGACCTGCGCGAGCCCCGCCGTCGTGGCGGGTATCAGCGCGATCGCGCTGACCAGCGCGGCGGAGCGGACAAGTGAGGCGAACTTCATAATCGTATTCCTCGCAAGGCTTCCGGGCGTTCTATCGCGCGGCGGCCGTTAACGCCAGATGAGGCGTGCGGAGCCGTGTCGCAATGGCTCAGCGCGCAAAGTCGACCGGGTTGACCGGCACGCCCGCTCGCCGCAATTCGAATCCGACCAACGGCCGACCCACACCGGCGACGCCCAGCGGAGCCCCGCTGACCAGCTCGGCGCCGACTTCGGTATCGGTGCGGGCAAGCCCGGTCACGAGGCTGGTGTAGCCGCCGGGGTGCTCGATGATGACAATCCGGTCGAACCCGCGGAAAGGCCCGGCGAACGCGACGCGGCCCGCCGCCGGCGCTACGACTTGCGCGCCTGCCGCCGGGGCGAGCGTAATGCCGCTGGAACGCAAGCCGTCGTCGACTCGCCCGAATCCGGCCGCGATGCGCCCGGCCACCGGAAGCTGCACCGAGATGGCCCTCGCGGACCGCTCGTCCGGCGGCGGGGCTTCGATCACCTGGCTCGCCCCGGGCCGCGGAGGGCGGAGCAAAGGGCCTGGGAGCGCGGCCAGTTGGGCGCGCAGCGAACCCGCCGCGTCGAGCCGGGCCATCAGGCCGTTGAGATCGCGCGCCTCCTCTGCAAGCGCGAGCGCGCGCTCCGCCTCGCGGGCCGCGGCGCCCCCAGCCTGGCGCGACGCCAGCCGCTGCTTCGATTCGAGCGCGGCAAGGCGGCGGCGGCGCTCCGCCAGTTCGCGCTCGCCGCCCCGGAGCGAAGCGAGCGCCGCCCGCGCTTCGGCCTCGATCGCGCTTGCCCGCGAAAGCTCGCTTCTCAAAGCCGCAGTTCGGCTGCGCACTTCGGGCAACGTCGCCTCGAGCACCGCCCGCAAATACACCGTCTCGCGCAAGGAACCGGGGCGCAGCACCGAGAGCGCCAGCGGGCGGCGGGCGAGCTTCTGCAGTCCCGCGGTGAGCTGGACGAGCGGCGCGCGCCGCTCGGCGAGGCGGCGGTCCAGCCGCGCGCGCTCCTGCCGCGTCAGCGTGAGCCGGGCCTGTGCCGCGGCGATGCCCGCTTCCGATTGCTGAATCCGGGCCGCCAGCGCCGCGGATTCGCGCGCTGTCTTCTCGGCGGCTCGCTCGGTAGTGCGCGCCTGCACTTCGAGACGGCCCGCGCGCAAGCCGGCCGCACGCGCCTCGTGGCGAGCTCGCGCGAGTGCAGCCTGCGTCTGCGCGGCTTCCGCACCTCTTGCTCCATCGGCACCGGCGGGCCCCAATTGCGCGACGGCACCCGCCGTGGCCAGCAGGACAAGCAATGCCGAAAGGCCGAACGCGGTTCGCACGTGCGCTACTTAGAACGATCAGCCGCTGCGATGATAGGGATGTCCGGCAAGAATGGTCGTCGCGCGGTAGATCTGCTCGAGCAGCATCGCGCGGGCCAGCAGATGCGGCCAGGTCATTGCCCCCATCGCCAGCAGCAGGTCGGCACCCTCGCGCTCGCCGGCGGAATGGCCGTCGGCGGCGCCGAGCACGAACCTCGTTTCGCGCACGCCCTCGTCGCGCCATTTGCCGAGGATGGCAGCGAATTGCTCTGAATCGAGCTGCCGGCCGCGCTCGTCGATCAGCACGGTCCGGATCGGCAGCACCGGCTCGGGCGCCTTGCCGCCCACTTCGGGCAACTCGCTGAGCTTGAACGGCCAGGTAAGCCGCTTTTCGTAGCGGGCGACCAGCTCAGCCTCGGGCGAGCGGCCGATCTTGCCGCGCGCTATGACGTGAAGGAGCATGCCCCGCTCGCGGGTCAGGCAGTGCCGGTCGAGGCCAGCTTATCGTCCCCAAACCCCCACATGCGCTCGAGATTGTAGAAGCTGCGCACTTCGGGGCGGAACAGGTGGACCACGACGTCACCTGCGTCGATCAGCACCCAGTCGGCGGCCGGCAGGCCTTCGACCCGCGCCGATCCGAACCCTTCGGCCTTGACCTTCTCGGCAAGTTTCTGCGCCATCGCCGCGACCTGGCGGGTCGAGCGCCCTGAAGCGATCACCATGTGATCGGCGATCGAGCTTTTGCCGGCCAGGGGAATCGAGACGACGTCCTGCGCCTGGTCGTCATCGAGCTGCGCCATGACGAGCGCGTGAAGCTCGTCGGCGGTTCTAGCGGGGCGCGCCACGGCGCCTCCGGTGGAGCCGGCCTTGGCCGGCAAGGGTTGCGCCTGATGCATAGGCGGGTGTGATGCTCCTGTGATGATGGGCGAACGGCACGAAAGGACCAACGCGTATCATCCCCGGAGAGTTTCCTCCCGGCCGGTGAAGCGGTGGATGGATGCGCCATGGAGTGTTGCGGCCGAAACACGGTCGTACCGGCGAGTTGCCGATGGCGATCTGCAGTCGGTCCGCGTCAGCACGAGGGGCCGAGACACTCCGTTCGCCCGCGTCGGGTTGAGCCATCGGCGAGAGCGGGCGCTCCACCGAAGTACCGCCGCGGGACCCCGCACCGGCGACCGCATCATAACCTGCGGCAACGCGCGCCGCAATGCACGTTAAAGCACCGTTGCCGCAAGTTGCTCACGCTGCGATAGGGCAAGCGAAAGCCCCGGGGGCCGGGCTGCATCTGAGAGGTGTTTTTCCCTTGCGCAAAGGCATCATCCTCGCCGGCGGGTCGGGCACGCGGCTCTATCCGCTGACCAAAGCGGTCTCGAAGCAATTGATGCCGGTCTACGACAAGCCGATGATCCATTACCCATTATCGGTGCTGATCATGAGCGGCATCCGCGAGGTGCTCGTCATCACCACGCCGCACGACCAACCCGCGTTCGAAACGCTCTTAGGTGACGGCAGCGATCTCGGAATGGCGATCTCTTACGCCGTCCAGCCAGAGCCCGGGGGCCTGGCGCAAGCCTATCACATCGGCGCCGGTTTCGTCGGCAGCGACCCCTCGACACTGATCCTGGGCGACAACATCTTTTATGGCCACGGTCTGACAGAGATGCTGTCCCGAGCCGCGGCGCGGGCAGACGGGGCGACAGTCTTCGGCTATCACGTCGACAACCCCGAAGCATACGGGGTGGTGTCATTCGATGCCGACGGACGTGCCGGAACGATCGAGGAAAAGCCGGAAAAGCCCCGGTCTAACTATGCGGTTACCGGCCTGTATTTCTACGACGGGCGCGCTGCGGAACTCGCCGCCGGTCTGGCCCGCTCGGCGCGCGGGGAATACGAGATTACGGATCTCAATCGGCGCTATCTGGACGAGGGCGCGCTCGACGTCGAAATCATGGGCCGGGGGTTCGCCTGGCTCGACACCGGCACTCACGCTTCGCTGATCGACGCCGCGAACTACGTTCGCATCACTGAACAGCGGCAGGGTCTGAAGATCTGCTGTCCGGAAGAACTGGCGTGGCGGATGGGCTTCATCGACGATGCCGGGCTAGAGCGGATCGCCGGGCCGTTGCGCAAGTCGGGCTACGGCGAATATCTGCTCAAACTGCTCGACCGGGGCGACCGATGGAGGTGACTCCCACCCCGCTGACGGGCGCGGCGGTGATCGAGCCACGCGTGTACGGCGATGAGCGCGGGTTCTTCCTCGAAAGCTGGAATGCGGAGGCGTTCATGGACGCCGGCCTGCCCTCGGCGTTCGTGCAGGACAATCACTCGCGGTCGATGAAGGGCGTCCTGCGCGGTTTGCATTTCCAGAACCCCGGCGCGCAGGGCAAGCTGGTGCGGGTCGTGTCGGGCGGGGTGTTCGACGTGATCGTCGATCTCCGGCGCGCGTCGTCGACATTCGGACAATGGTACGGGATCGAACTGACGGCAGCCAACAAGCGCATGCTGTGGGTGCCCGAAGGGTTCGCCCACGGCTTCCTGACACTCGTTGATGCCACCGACGTCCTCTACAAGTGCACCGCGCACTACGCGCCGCAGTCCGAGCACTCGCTGGCGTGGGACGACCCCGAGGTGGGCATCGTCTGGCCACTCGATGGCGCGCCCGTGCTCTCCGCCAAGGATGCCGCCGGCCAGCCGCTCGCCGCCGTGCCCGCGTTCGGCTGATGGCGGGTCTGCTCGTCACCGGGGGCGCGGGCTTCATCGGCGCCAACTTCGTTCGCCACTGGCACGAACGGCACCCGCAGGAGACGATCACGGTGCTCGACCTGCTGACATATGCGGGCAACCCTGAGAATATCGGGGGTTTGGAGGGGGTCGAGCTCGTGGTCGGGGACATCGGCGATACGGCCCTGGTCGAGAAGCTGCTCGCCGATCGGGCGATCGACATGCTCGTCCACTTCGCGGCCGAAAGCCACGTCGACCGGTCGATCGACGGGCCGGATGCATTCATCGCCACCAACGTCGTCGGCACCCACAGCCTGTTGAAGGCCGCGCGCACGGTCTGGCTAGACAGCGGAAGCGGGCGCCCGCACCGGTTCCACCATGTCTCGACCGACGAAGTCTACGGCTCGCTGGGACCCGACGAGCCGCCCTTCCGCGAGACCACCCCCTACGCGCCCAACTCGCCCTATTCCGCGTCGAAGGCGGGCTCGGACCACCTCGTGCGCGCCTATCACCATACGTACGGGCTGCAGACGACCACGAGCAACTGTTCGAACAACTACGGCCCCTACCAATTTCCCGAAAAGCTCATCCCGCTGTTCCTCCTCAACGCGCTGCACGGGCGCCCCCTGCCCATCTACGGCGACGGCATGAACGTGCGCGACTGGCTGCACGTCGGCGACCATTGCGAGGGGATTGAGGCGGCGCTCGCCAAGGGGCGGCCGGGCGAGACCTACAATATCGGCGGGGGATGCGAGCTTCCCAACCTGACCGTAGTCGAGCGCATCTGCGCAAGCGTCGACGCCGCCTTTACCGTCGACCCCGCCCTGGCCGAGAGGTTTCCCGCTGCGCCAGCAGCTAACGGCCAGCCTACCGCGGTCCTCAAGACTTTCGTGCCCGACCGGGCGGGCCACGACCGCCGCTACGCGATCGACGAAAGCAAGGCGCGCGCCGAACTGGGCTATGCGCCGGGGCACAGCTTCGACGACGGCCTGGCCCAAACACTCGACTGGTACCTCGCCCACGAAGACTGGTGGCGCCCGCTCCTCAATCGATGAGGCGGCGGGTGAGGCCATCGCGCGGCCGGGCGGTGACGTAGCGTGAGGCCCACCCTGGATCGGCTTCTCGCAGCGCGGTCGAGGAAACCGGGTCGGGATCGAAGCGCAGCCAGACCAGCAGCGGGAGTCCGGCCCCCTGGCGGAGGGCAGCCGAAGCGCTTCGATAACGCCGCAGCCACGCCATGGCGGGGCTTGTCAGCGCCGCCCCTTCGTAGCCGGGTCGGGCTAACACCGCGATCGGCACGGTGCGGGCGATGCCGCGCCAGTCGCGCCAGCGGTGAAATTGCGCGAGGTTGTCGGCCCCCATCAGCCAGACGAACCGGCGGCGCGGGTAGCGCTGGATCAGCGCCCGCAGCGTGTCGATGGTGTAGCGCGTATCGAGCTCCCGCTCGATCGCGGTGACCCGGATCGGCGCGCGCCGCGCCGCCGCCTTGGCCGAGGCCGTCCGCTGGCGAACCGTGGCCATGCCTTGCTGTGGCTTCAGCGGATTGCCCGGCGAGACCAGCCACCACACCTCGTCGAGGCCGAGCGCGCGCATCGCCGCCAGGCTGATCTGGCGGTGGCCGTGGTGCGCGGGATTGAAGCTGCCTCCGAGAAGGCCGGTGAGCTTCATCCCGCTTTGGGAGTCCGCCGCGGCGAGACTTTCTCCCCCCGATAGCCGCCCTGGAAGCCGAGCATCCAGCCCGGGTATTCGCGCGGCAAGCGGCTCAGCTTGTCGAGCTCGTCCAGCTCGCCTTGCGCGAATTCGACTTCGCACGCGCCGATGTTGTCGGCGAGCTGCTCGGCGCGCTTGGCGCCGACGATCACCGTCGACACGACCGGCTGGTGGAGCAGCCAGGCGAGCGCAACTTGCGCCACCGTGGCCCCCTTCGCGTCACCGATGCGCTTCATGGCATCGATGAGATCATAGGCGCGGTTCATTTCGACAGGCGGGAAGTCGAACGCCGCCCGGCGGCCCTCGCCCTGGCTGCGGTCGTCGTCGCCGCGGGTGTACTTCCCGCTGAGAAGTCCGCCCGCCAGCGGGGACCAGACCATCAGACCGACGCCTTCCGACAGCAGCATCGGGACCACCTCGCGCTCGAGGTCGCGCCCCGCGACGGTGTAGTAGGCCTGCAGCGAAGCGAACTTCTCGAGCCCCAGCCGCTCGCTCGTCCCGAGCGCCTTCATGATCTGCCACGCCGCCCAGTTGGAAACGCCGATGTAGCGCGCCCGACCGCTGCGCACGATATCGTCGAGCGCGCGCAGCGCTTCCTCGATCGGGGTCTGCGAATCCCATCCGTGGATCTGGTAAAGGTCGACATGGTCGAGCCCCAGGCGTTCGAGGCTGGCATCGATCTGGTGCATCAGGTGATAGCGGCTGACCCCGGCATCGTTCGGACCTTCGCCCATCGCGCCCATCGCCTTGGTCGCGATCACCACGTCCGAGCGGGCGAGGCCGAGGTTCTTTAGCGCCTGGCCGACGAACCTTTCGGACTGGCCGCGGGTATAGACGTTGGCGGTGTCGATGAAGTTGATCCCGGCATCGAACGCTTGCTTGACCATCGCGGTCGAGGCGTCCTGGTCCATGCCGGCGACGTTGGCGAAACGGCCGGAATCGGTGCCGAAGGTCATCGCCCCGAGGCACAGTTCGGATACGATCAGGCCGGTCGAGCCGAGACGGTTATAGCGCATGGGAATCTCCTGTCGGGCTAGCGGCGGTGGCCTTGCATGGCACACCAAAGGCAGTGCGAAATTGGGTGACCTTGCAGGCCGCCGAGGGCTCGTAAAACATTGTTTCCGGTGCGCAATTCATCCCGATTGGCGGCGCTGCGCGTGGCCGAACTTGCGACCTTGGCCGGGCGCCACGGCCGGATGCGAAAGCGGGAAGCGAACGGTTCATTCCGGGCCATCCATGCCGCAAAGCGAAGACGTAGGAAAACGAAACCTCAGCCGCGTACCTGCCCCGTACCGCGCACGAGCCACTTGTACGTCGTCAGACCTTCGAGCGCCACTGGTCCGCGCGCGTGCAGGCGCCCGGTGGCGATGCCGATCTCCGCGCCCAGCCCGAACTCGCCCCCATCGGCAAACTGGCTCGAGGCGTTGTGCATCACGATCGCCGAATCGACCTCGGCGAGGAAGCGCTCGGCGACCGCCGTGTCCTCGGTGACGATCGCATCTGTGTGGTGCGAGCCGTGCGCGGCGATGTGCGCCATCGCCTCGTCCGGCCCATCGACCACGGCGACCGACAACATGGCGTCAAGGTACTCGGTGTCCCAGTCGTCGGCGCTCGCGGCGACGACGCGCGGATCGACCGCTTGGGCGCGGGCATCCCCGCGCACTTCGCAGCCAGCGTCGATCAGGTCGACTAGCAGCGCCGGCGTCTCCGGGAAGGCGGCGTCGACCAGCAGGGTCTCCATCGCCCCGCAGATGCCCGTCCGGCGCATTTTGGCGTCGAGCGCGATCGCACGCGCCTTGGCGGGGTCCGCCGCGGTATGGACGTAAGTGTGGTTGAGCCCGTCGAGGTGGGCGAGGACGGGTACCCGCGCATCGGCCTGGACCCGCGCCACCAACCCCTTGCCGCCGCGGGGCACGATCATGTCGATCAGGCCAGCTGCGCTTAGCATCGCGCCGACTGCCGCGCGGTCCTGGGTCGGCACCAGTTGCACGGCCTGGGCCGGCACGCCTGCCGTCGCCAGCCCGCGCACGAACGCCGCATGGATCGCGCGGTTCGAGTGGACCGCCTCGCTCCCGCCGCGCAGCAGCGCCGCGTTGCCCGCGCGCACGCACAACGCGGCGGCGTCGGCGGTGACGTTGGGCCGGCTCTCGTAGACGATGCCGATCAGGCCGATGGGAATGCGCACGCGTTCGAGCACCATGCCGTTGGGCCGGGTATCGCGGGCGATGATCTCGCCCACGGGGCTGGGGAGCGACGCCACCGCTTCCACCGCCTCGGCGATGCCGGACAGCCGCTGCGCATCGAGATGCAAGCGATCGAGCATGGCGGGCGTCAGGCCTGACGCTTCGCCGGCCACCATGTCCTGCGCGTTCGCGGCCAAAATCGCGGCTTCGTCGGCACGCAGTTCGGCGGCGGCAGCGCGCAGGGCGCTCGCCCGGATGGGGTCGTCCAACCGCGCCAGCGCGGCTTGCGCCGCACGGCCGGCGCGGGCGAGCCCTTCGACGAGCGCCCTTGGATCTGGAGAGAGTCCTGCATCGGCCATGACGCTCGAGCTAGCAGGCAGGCCGCGTACTGTCAGGCATCGATTCATTGGGGCGGCCAAACACCGATTGGCCCGCTAGGTTCCCGCAAGGATTCAAAAATTTGACTAAAATGAACGTTTCGCCGCACGACTCACCCGACTCGCCCCGAGTCGGCACCCGGCGATTCGACGCGCCCGCCACGGTTTGTTAGCGGCCGTCCCGGGATAAGACGGGAAATAGGGGTCGTACCTCACATGAACATTGTCGCCGGCGGTTTTTCGAACCGCCTGCGCGCCTGGTTTCCGGATCGCGAGTTCATCATGCGATCACAGGGGCAGGTCCGCTTCATAAAGGTCACCGGCAAGGTGCAAATGACCGCCGCGGGGGCGGTCATTGCGGCGCTACTCGCCTGGGGCCTGTCGCTGGCCGTCATGGGCTGGCTGCAATACCGTGCGGCTGCCGACCGGATGTCTCTTCTGGAGCGTGAAGCCACCATCGCCAAAGCGGAGGACCGCGTCGGCGACTACCGCGCCAACATCGACGAGGTCGCCGACAGTCTTGCCCGGCGCCAGACTTTCATCGAGGAAATGGTCGATTCGCTGCCCGCCGACGCGCGCGACGGCGAGACCGTCAGCGATTCCACCGGCGAAGCTGCCCGCACCGTGGACAAGGTCAGCGCGCTGATCCCGGAAGCCGCCGCGCTCGTCCGGATCGAGGCGCGCCAGCTGGCGTTCGTCGAAAAATTGACCCGCTATGCGGACCGCCGCGCCGAGCGCACTGCTCGCGCGATTCGGCAGTTCGGGCTCGATCCCAATTCGATGGTTCGCGCCGCGAGCCGCCAGGCGATGGGCGGTCCGCTCGAAAAGCTCGCGACCGCCAGCGACGGCTCTCTCGATCCGCGCTTCGAGCGGCTCGGCCTCAGCCTCGCCCGCATGGAAGCGCTCGACCGCAGCCTCGCAGGTATCCCCCAGTACCGCCCCGCCGCGCATTCGATGACCAGCAGCTTCGGCGCCCGCCGCGATCCTTTCACCGGTGCGACCGCGATGCACGCCGGGATCGATTTCCGCGGACCCACCGGCGCGCCGATCTATGCCGCGGCCACCGGGCGGGTGAGCTACGTCGGCCAGAAGGCCGGCTACGGCAACGTGGTGGAGATCAGCCACGGCAACGGGATGATCACCCGCTATGCCCACATGTCCAGGTTCGCGTCGAAAGTGGGGCAAGAGGTCGCCGCAGGCGACATCATCGGCGCAATCGGATCGACCGGCCGTTCGACCGGTCCGCACCTTCACTTCGAGGTGCGCGTCAACGACCGCGCGGTGAACCCGCGCCCTTTCCTGGAGGCTGCCCCCCATGTTCTCAAAGAAGCCAGACGAGTACAGTCCAGTGAGCCAACCCGTGGCTAGACCCTCGGTGAGCGGCTCGACCTTTTCGGTCATCGGCAGCGACGTGGTCATACGCGGCGATATCGAAGCGACCGTCGACCTTCACATCGACGGCCGGGTCGAAGGCGACATCAAGTGCGCCAGCCTCGTCCAGGGCGAAGGCAGCTCGGTCGAAGGCGCGATCGAGGCCGAAACCGCCCGCATCGGCGGCAGCATCAGCGGCTCGATTGCCGCGCGCGAGCTGGTCGTGCTGCGCACCGCGCGCATCAACGGCGACGTCCACTACGACGCGCTGACGATCGAGCAGGGCGCCGAAGTTGAAGGCCGCTTCGCGCATCGGATGCCGGCGAAGGCCGCGGCTCCGATTGCCGCGCCGGTCGCACCGAGGCCCGGGCCGAATCCGAGCGACGACGGCGAACCCAAGCTTACGCTGGCCAGCTAAGCGCCGCCAAACCTGGTCATTGCGAGCCGCTGCTCGCGATGACTAATTCTCGCTGGTCTCTCACAGCTCCGCCCGAAGCGCCTTGCGGTCGAGCTTGCCGACCATCGTCTTGGGCAGCTCGCCGCGGATCTCGACGCCGCTCACGCGCTCGTGCTTGCCGACGCGGGCGTTGAGCCAGGCGGCAAGTTCCTCGTCTGTCGCGCCGACACCGTCGTTGAGCGTGACGAACGCGCGTGGCATTTCTCCGAGGTAAGGATCGGGCAAGCCGAGCACGAGCGCTTCCTTGACCGCCGCGTTCTCGAGCAGCACCCGCTCGACCTCGCTCGGGAAGACCTTGAAGCCGCCGACCGCGATCATGTCCTTGATGCGGTCGACGATCGTGATGAACCCGTCGACATCGATCAGCGCCACGTCACCGGTGCGCAGCCAGCGCTCTCCGTCGATCTCGACGAACGCGTCCGCCGCGGCTTCGGGACGGTTCCAGTAGCCCTGCATGATCTGCGGCCCGGCGATGGCGAGCTCGCCCGGCTCGCCGGGCGGCGCAGGTTTGCCGGGGCCCTCTTTGTCGAGCAGACGCACCCTTGTGTGCGGCAGGACCTGGCCGATGGTGCCATCGCGCCGCTCGCCCTCGTAAGGGTTGGTCGAGACGACGCCGCTCGATTCGGTAAGGCCGTATCCTTCCACCAGCCGGGCGCCGGTCGCCGCTTCCCACTTTTCGCGGACGGGCGCGGGGAGCGGGGCCCCGCCCGAGATGCACACCCGCAGCGACGAGAAATCGGTCCGCGCCAGTTGCGGGTGGTCGAGCAGCGCCTGGTACATCGTCGGCACGCCCGGAAAGGCGGTGGCCTTGACTCGTTGCAGCGTCTTCAATGCCTGCCCTGCATCGAACCGCGGGAGCATGGCTATGCAGCCCTTGTTAGCGACGGTGCGGTTGAGGACGCACGTGTTGGCGAACACGTGGAACAGCGGCAGCACGCCCAGGATCATGTCCCGCCCGCCGACGCGCGGGTCGATCGCCTCGACCTGAAGCGCATTCGCTGCCAGGTTGGCCTGGGTAAGCATGGCCCCCTTGGGGCGGCCGGTGGTGCCGCCGGTGTATTGCAGCAACGCGAGGTCGTCGCGGCGCACTTCGGGTAACGGCCCCCCGGCTTCGGCGGGCAGGTCCGCCCAGCGGATCACGTCGGGACGCGCGGGAATGGCCGCCAGCGCCTTGCGACCGAGGACCTTCAGCGCGACACGCTTGGTCCACGGCAACATCGCGCCCAAGCTGCCCACCACCAAGGTTTCCAGCGCGGAACCGTCGAGGACCTTCAGCGCGGTCGGCAACAGGCTGGCGACATCGACCGTGACCAGCAGGCGAGTGCCGGAGTCGGCGACCTGCGCGGCGAGCTCGTCGGCGGTGTAGAGCGGGGAGAAGTTCACCACCACGGCCCCCGCCATCATCGCGCCGTAGTAGGCCGAGAGGTAGATCGGTACGTTGGGGAGGAACAGGCCAATCCGGTCGCCCGGCAGGATTCCCCGGGCGATCAGGCCGTGGGCCACACGGCGAGCCTCTTCGTACACCTGAGTGTAGCTGTAGATGCGGCCGAGGAAGTCAATCGCGGGCGATTGCGGCGCCTCGCGCGCGGCGCGCTTGAGCAGGCCGGGGACCGTCAGCTCCGCGAGGGCCACATCCCACGCGGTTGGGTGCCGGTACTGGCTGGGGGAGGGATGATCCGGCGCGCTGCTTACATCCATGTCAACACGGATGCGTCAAGCGCGCGCGCTTGGCAAGCGGAGAGGCGATCAACCTTCGCTGGTGGCTTCCTCGGCCCGCTTGGCTTCGAGCCACGCGGCCGCCTCGGCCTCCTGCGAAGCTTCGACCGCGATCTTGGCGGCAGCCTCGCGCTCGGCGCGCAGCTCGGTGATGAGCGCATCGCGGTCGCTGCCGAAGCGGGCGTCGCGGGCAACCGAATCTTCCTCGATCCCGGCCTTCTTGGCGGCCTTGGCCACCATCGCGTCGAGCTCGCGCTGCGAGCACAGGCCGAGCGTCACCGGATCCTTGGCGTTGATGTTCTGGATGTTCCAGTGGCTGCGCTCGCGGATCGCGGTGATCGTGTTGCGGGTGGTGCCGATCAGCTTGCCGATCTGCGCGTCCGACACCTCGGGGTGATTGCGCAGGATCCAGGCGATGCCGTCGGGCTTGTCCTGCCGCTTCGAAACCGGCGTGTAGCGCGGGCCCTTGGTGCGGCTGACGGCGACAGGGGCCTTGTGCATCTTGAGCCGGTAGACGGGGTCGGCCTGGCCGCGCTCGATTTCCTCGTTCGTCAGCTCGCCCGCGTGGACCGGATCGCGCCCGGTGTACTTGGCGCCCGCCAGATCGTCGGCCATCGCCTGCACCTCGAGGATGTGCAGCCCGCAGAACTCGGCGATCTGCTCGAAGCTCAGCGCGGTATTGTCGACCAGCCAGGTGGCGGTCGCGTGCGGCATCAGCGGGGTCGGTTGGTCGGCCATGATCGGGTCCTGAAAAATAGAGAGGCCGCCCCTCTCGGGGCGGCCGTGTGGGACCGATCTAGGCCATGCCGCCCGCTATCGCAAGCGTTAGGCGGCGCGACGGAACTCTTCGCGGTCCCGGTGGGACTGGATCGGCCTGAAGGCGCGCACCATCACCTGCGCGAGCGTTTCGCGCTTGGCCAGGCTCGACATCGTTCCAGGGTTGTTGCCGACCAAGCCCTTTTCCCAATCCTGCAGCATCGCACTTCTCCTTCGCCGCCGCTGTGCACGGCGAATGCGGAAGATTCGCGACTGTGTGACAGGTTTGAGTCAGGCCATCGGCACGTAGCGCGGCAGGGCGGCAACCCGGCCGAGCCAGGCGCAGACGTGCTTTCGGTCGCGCAGGCGGAAGCAGCCCATCTCGGCTACGTGGGTGTAGGCGTAGAGCGCAATGTCGGCGAGGGTCACGCCGTCGCCGACGAACCAGTCGCGGGTGGCGAGATGGTCGTCCATCAAGGCCAGCGCATCCTCGCCCGCGATGCGCTTGGCCGGGATCATCGCCCGCTGCTGTTCGCTGAGGTGAGCCTCGCCGACGAACGCAAGCCAGAACCGCAACGTGGCGATGTTGGGCTCGTGGTTGTACTGCTCGAAGAACATCCACCGCAGCATGTCGGCGCGCTCGAACCGGTCGCTCGGGATCAGCGCGCTGCCGTCGGCGAGATACCAGCAGGCGGCGTTGGATTCGGGCAGGAAGCGCCGGTTGCCGCCGTCGACGATCTCGAGCACCGGAATGCGCCCGTTGGGATTGACCTCGGCGAGGAACGCGGGCGTGCGGGTCTCGCCGCGCTGGATGTCGTACTGGCGGATAGCCAGCCTGACCCCGAGCAATGCCGCGGTGAGCTTGATCTTGTAGCAATTGCCGCTGAGCGGGTCTTCGTGAAGCGTGAGGTCAGTCACCGGCCACCTCCAGCACGATCTTGCCGATATGGTCGCCGTTTTCCATCCGCGCGTGAGCCGCGGCGACTTGCACCAGCGGATAAGTCCGGTCCATCACCGGCCGCACCGTGCCGTCGGCCACCAGCGGCCAGGCGACGTTGGCGATCTCGTCGGCGAGCAGCGCCTTGAACTCGTTCGATCGCGCGCGCAGCGTCGAGCCGGCGAGAGTCAGGCGCTTGCGCATGATCAGCGCCATGTCGATCGTCGCCTTGAGACCGCCGAGCACCGCGATCGTCACGTGGCGGCCGTCGTCCGCCAGGCACTGGAGATTGCGCGGCACATAGTCGCCCGACACCATGTCCAGCACGACATTGACGCCCTTGCCGCCGGTGAAAGCCTTCACCTCTTCGACGAAATCCTGCGCCTTGTAGTCGATTGCGAGGTCCGCCCCAAGCTCGCGCATCGCATCGCACTTAACCGGGCTGCCGGCCGTGGCGATGACGGTGAGCCCGAACGCCTTGCCCAGCATGATCGCCATCGTGCCGATGCCGCTGGTACCGCCGTGGACCAGCAGCGTCTCGCCCTCGCAGGCATAGGCGCGCTCGAACACGTTGTGCCACACCGTGAACAGGGTTTCGGGAAGGGCGGCCGCTTCGGCGAGCGAGAGCCCCTGCGGCAGCGGCAGGCTATGGTCGGCCACCGCGAGGCAATATTCGGCATAGCCGCCGCCCGAGACCAGCGCGCAGACCCTCTGGCCGAGCAACTCCATGCCCACCCCGTCGCCCCGGGCGACGATTGTCCCCGCGATCTCGAGCCCCGGAATGGGAGAAGCTCCCGGCGGCGGCGGATAGAACCCCTGCCGCTGGATGACGTCGGGCCGGTTGACGCCTGCATAACCGACGCGGATCAGCACCTCGCCCGGTCCCGGCTGCGGCACCGGAAGGGTTTCCGGGCGGAACACCTCCGGCCCACCGGGCGCGTCGTAGCCCATCGCGGTCATCGTCTCGGGAATTGCCACGGCCACGGTCTGCCCCCCTGTTGCCGGAATATGACAGCGCAACGCGCCCGGCGGGGGACTAGCTGTGGTGGCCATTGACAGCAAGCGCCGGCACGCGCGAAGCTTCACCCATGGACGACGATCTTCCCCGTCCGCGCGGCGATGCCGCGAGCCTCCTGGCCAAGGAGGATCTCTCGCCTTACTCTCAGGTCGAGCTGGCGGAACGCATCGAGCTCCTTCAGGCGGAGATCGCGCGGGTGGAAACCCATCGCCAGAAAGCCGCGGCCCACCGAAGTGCCGCCGACTCCCTGTTCGGGAAGCCCAGTTCATGAATCCGGCGGCCTCGCATTTGCCGGGCCGCACCCTACATTCTTGGCAAGTACTGTCGCGAATTGTCGCGGCCACGAAGCGTAAAAGCGCCGTTAACCATAAGCGCTCATATTCCTCTTCAAGCTCGCTCGAGCGACTCTCTGCGAAAGTCACCTGAATGCCCAGTTTCGCCACCAATCTCGAAAAGACCCTCCACGGCGCGCTCGCGGGCGCGGCTGAGCGGCGACACGAATACGCGACGCTCGAGCACTTGCTGCTCGCGCTGATCGACGACGAGGACGCCGCGCAGGTGATGGTCGCCTGCGGGGTCGATCTTGCGGAGCTCGGCGAAGTCGTGCGCCGCTACCTCGACGAGGAATACCAGAAGCTCGAGACGGCCGACGAGGCCGACCCGCAGCCGACCGCCGGCTTCCAGCGAGTGATCCAGCGCGCGATCCTGCACGTCCAGTCGAGCGGCAAGGACACCGTCACCGGGGCCAACGTGCTGGTGGCACTGTTCTCGGAACGCGACAGCTACGCGGTCTATTTCCTGCAACAGCAGGACATGAGCCGATTGGATGCGGTAAGCTTCATCAGCCACGGCATCGGCAAGGGCGGCAAGCAGCTCGAATCGAAGCCGCCCCAGGGCGTTTCGGATGAAGGCCAGGCTGAGAGCAAAGGCGACAGCAAGGCGAGCAAGGACCAGTCCGCGCTCGACCAGTTCACCGTCAACCTCAACGAGAAGGCCAAGAACGGCAAGGTCGATCCGCTGATCGGCCGCGGGCCGGAGGTCGATCGCACAATCCAGATTCTCTGCCGTCGCAGCAAGAACAACCCGCTCTACGTGGGCGATCCCGGCGTCGGCAAGACCGCGATTGCCGAAGGCCTCGCGCGCAAGATCGTCGAGGGCGAAGTGCCCGAGGTGCTCGAGAACGCAGTGATCTACAGCCTCGACATGGGCGCGCTGCTCGCAGGCACCCGCTATCGCGGTGATTTCGAGGAGCGGCTGAAGCAGGTCGTGGGCGAACTCGAGAAAATGCCCGACGCGGTGCTGTTCATCGACGAGATCCACACCGTGATTGGCGCCGGCGCCACCAGCGGCGGGGCGATGGACGCTTCGAACCTGTTGAAGCCCGCGCTGAGCGGCGGGACGATCCGCTGCATCGGCTCGACCACCTACAAGGAGTTCCGCAACCACTTCGAGAAGGACCGCGCCCTGCTGCGCCGGTTCCAGAAGATCGATGTGAACGAACCGACGGTGGAAGACACGATCAAGATTCTCAAGGGCCTGCGCACGGCGTTCGAGGATCACCACAAGGTCACCTACACGCCCGACGCGATCAAGACCGCGGTCGAGTTGTCGGCCCGCTACATCAACGACCGCAAGCTGCCCGACAAGGCGATCGACGTGATCGACGAAGTGGGCGCGATGCAGATGCTGGTTCCGCCTTCCAAGCGGAAGAAGAAGATCACTTCGCGCGAGATCGAGCAGGTCATATCGACCATGGCCCGCATCCCGCCCAAGAGCGTGTCGAGCGACGACAAGAAGGCGCTCGAGCACCTCGAACGCGACCTGAAGCAGGTCGTCTACGGCCAGGACGAGGCGGTCAAAAAGCTCTCCACCGCGATGAAGCTCAGCCGCGCGGGGCTGCGCGACCCGGACAAGCCGATCGGCTCGTTCCTGTTCTCGGGCCCTACCGGCGTCGGCAAGACCGAGGTCGCGCGCCAGCTCGCCAGCATCATGGGCATCCCGCTGCAGCGCTTCGACATGTCCGAGTACATGGAGCGGCACTCCGTTTCGCGGCTGATCGGCGCGCCTCCGGGCTATGTCGGCTATGACCAGGGCGGCCTGCTGACCGACGCGGTCGACCAGCAGCCGCACAGCGTGCTCCTGCTCGACGAGATCGAGAAAGCGCACCCGGACCTGTTCAACATCCTGCTGCAGGTGATGGATAACGGGCGCCTGACCGACCACCACGGCAAGACGGTCGATTTCCGCAACGTCGTGCTGATCATGACGACCAATGCCGGCGCGTCCGACATGGCGCGTCAGGGCATCGGCTTCGGAGATGTGAGCAAGGAGGACGCTCAGGAAGAAGCCGTGAAGCGCATGTTCACACCCGAGTTCCGCAACCGCCTCGATGCGATCGTGCCGTTCACCTACCTCGGCCGCGAGACCGTGGCGCGAGTGGTCGACAAGTTCATTCTCCAGCTCGAACTCCAGTTGGCCGAGCAGAACGTGCACATCCAGTTCGACGGCGAAGCGCGCGGATGGCTGGCCGAGAAGGGCTACGACAAGCTGTACGGCGCCCGCCCGATGGCGCGCCTGATCCAGGAGAAGATCAAGCAGCCGCTCGCCGAAGAGTTGTTGTTCGGCAAGCTTGCTGGTGGCGGCGAGGTGCATGTCACCGTCAAGGACGGGCAGCCCTCGTTCGAGCTGACCCCGGCGCCGCCCAAGGTGAAGGCGGCCAAGAAGGCGAAGGCCACGAAGAAGGGCAAGCCGGCCGCCGAGGCGAGCGAGAATGCCGAGAGCAAAGGCGGGGACGGCGAGGGCTGACCTCCACTCGATGAACAAGCGAGGGGCGCGGGCGGGAACGCTTCGCGCCCCTTTCGCTTGAATCGCCGATGGCGCGCGACTTCGCATGGATCCGGCCCGAGCCGTGGGGCATCCATGTCGTTCCCGCGGACACCTGGATCGACCCCTCGCGCCCCACCCCGCACGCGCTGGTCACGCACGGCCACGCCGATCACGCGCGCGGGGGCCACGGGGTGACGGTGGCCACCCCCGAGACGCTGGCGATCATGGAGTTGCGCTACTTCACCCGCGATGGGGCGACACCGGTGCCGTACGGCGAGACGATCCGGCTGAAGGGCGAAGTCGATGCAACTTTCATCCCCGCCGGCCACGTTCTCGGTAGCGCGCAGATCCTGCTCGAACATGCCGGCGAACGCGTCGTGGTCACCGGCGACTACAAGCGCCGGCCCGACCCGACTTGTCCGCCGTTTGAAGTGACCCCGTGCGATATCTTCGTCACCGAGGCGACCTTCGGCCTGCCGTTGTTCTGCCACCCGCCGATCGCGGCGGAGATGAAGAAGCTGCTCAACCGGCTCGCCGCGCATCCTGACCGCTGCGTGCTGGTCGGCGCCTATGCGCTGGGCAAGGCGCAGCGGGTGATCGCCGAGCTTCGCGCCGCGGGGCACCACGAGCCGATCTACCTCCACGGCGCGCTCGAAAAGATGTGCCGGCTATACGAGGAATTCGGCGTGTCGCTCGGCGAGCTCAAGCTGGTGAGCGAAGCCAGCAAGGAAGAGATGCGCGGGCGGGTGGTGGTCTGCCCGCCGGGCGCGCTCAACGACCGCTGGAGCCGGCGGCTGCCTGACCCGATCACCGCGATGGCATCGGGCTGGATGCGAGTCCGCCAGCGGGCCCGGCAGCGAAATGTCGAACTGCCGTTGGTGATCTCGGATCACGCCGACTGGGGTGAGCTTACCCGCACCGTCGAGGAAGTGAACCCGCGCGAGACCTGGATCACCCATGGCCGCGAAGAGGCGCTGCTGCGCTGGCACCAGCTCCACCAGCGCAAGGCCCGCGCCCTCGCCCTCGTCGGTTACGAGGACGAGGATGACTGACTCACTTGATCTGCGCGAGCGCGGCTTCGAGCTTGGCGAGCGCCTCTGGCGTCAGCTTGTCGGAGGCGATCATCGACAGCTCGCGCAGGCTCATGCCCTTGAACGCGCTGTACTGCGGATGCGCGGCGGTGCCGGGGGCGACCGATTCAATGAGCGCCGCGCCGGCCGGGTCGGCCATGATCGTCTCCAGCGGCGTATCGAGGTTGAGCCGCGCAGCCGGGGCGGGCGCGGCCACGGGGGCGGTGTCGTTGGCCACAGCGGCCGCCGGGACAAGAGCAAGGGCGGCGAAAACGAGACGCATTCGGGCAGTTCCTTCTGGAGAGCATCCGCCCAAGATTGGCAGGAGGTCGTGCCCGGCATAGCGAACCGGCGGCGCGCCGCCTAGATGGAAGAACTCGCCGCCCTCATCGATGCGCTGGTCTACACCCGCAGCCGCAACGAGAAGCTGCGGCTGATAGCCGAGTACTTGCGCGCGACGCCCGATCCTGACCGCGGGTGGGCGCTCGCGGCGCTGACCGACGGGCTGAACTTTCCTGCCGTCAAGTCGTCGGCGATCCGCACGATGCTGATGGAGCGGGTCGACCCGGTGCTATGGACGCTGAGTCGCGATTTCGTCGGCGACACCGCCGAGACGGCGAGCCTGTTGTGGCCAGCGCCGGACAACGCGCCGAGCCCGCCGACCGTCAGCGAAACGGTCGCGCTGCTCTCCGCGATGACCCGCAAGTCGGTGTTCACCGAGTTGCCCGCCTTGATGGACCGGCTCGACCCGTCAGGCCGCTACGCGCTGCTCAAGCTCGCCACGGGGGCGATGCGGATCGGCATTTCCAGCCGCCTCGCCAAAGTCGCCTTCGCGCAGGCCTTCGAGGTCGGGGTCGAGGAAGTCGAGGAGCATTGGCACGGTCTCGTCGCGCCATATGAGCCGCTGTTCAACTGGGCCGCGCACGGCCACGACGCACCCGACACCGCGAACATGCCGACTTTCCGCCCGTTCATGCTCGCGCACCCGCTCGAGGAAACCGTCGTCGACCTCGAGCACTACGCCGCCGAGTGGAAGTGGGACGGGATCCGCGTCCAGCTTGTCCGCATGGGCGGAGAAAGCCGGCTCTACTCGCGCGGCGGCGACGACATCTCGGGGACGTTCCCCGAACTGCTCGACGTGCTGCCGATGGACGCGGTGCTGGACGGCGAACTGCTGGTGCGCGGCTCGCACCAGGGCGGCGAGCAGGGCGGCGCGGCGAGCTTCAATGCGCTGCAGCAGCGTTTGGGACGCAAGGTCGTCGCGAAGAAGATGCTCGCCGAGTACCCGGCGTTCGTCAGGCTCTACGACGTGCTCATCCTCGAGGGGAAGGACTTGCGCGAACGTCCGTGGTTCGAGCGGCGCAAGGCGCTGGAGGCGCTGATGCCGAGGCTTCCCGAAAGCCACTTCGACCTCAGCCAGGTCGTCGAAGCGAGCGACTTCGACCACCTTGCCGAAATCCGCGGCGGCGCCCGCGACGAGGCGATCGAGGGGCTGATGCTCAAGCGCCGCGACTCGCCCTATATCTCGGGTCGCAAGACAGGGCTGTGGTACAAGTGGAAGCGCGACCCGCTGCTGATCGACGCGGTGCTGATGTATGCCCAACGCGGCAGCGGGAAACGCTCGAGCTTTTATTCGGACTACACGTTCGGTTGCTGGGACGGTGATCCCGACGTGGGCGCCGAACTGCTCCCGGTGGGCAAGGCCTACTCGGGCTTCACCGACGAGGAACTCAAGAAGATCGACCGCCACGTCCGCACCCACACCGTCAACCGCTTCGGCCCGGTGCGCGAGACCGACCGCAGCCTGGTGTTCGAGCTGGCGTTCGATTCGGTGCACGAGAGCAAACGCCACAAGTCCGGGCTGGCGATGCGCTTCCCCCGCGTCCACCGCGTGCGGTGGGACAAGCCGCCGCACGAAGCCGACCGGATCGATGCGCTCAAGGCGTTGATCAAGGACTGACGGGCAGCTAGGCGCGGCCCATGCAAACTGCGGATATCCTCCTCACCACTTACGACAACATGCTCGGCTCGCTCGACGCCTGGCTCGCCAAGGCGGCCGACGACCCGCGCGGCGATGCCTTGCTCGGCCACAAGCTGGCCGACGACATGTTCCCGCTCAGTCGCCAGATCCGCTTCGTCTGCAACCTGCCGGGCGAGGCGATGGCCGGCGCGGCCGGGGTCGCGTACTCCTCGAGCGACATCGACGACGAGACGCTCAGCGCAGCGCGCGAGCGGATTGCCGCCACCCGCGCGCTGATCAAGGGCTGGCGCGACACCCCGTTCGGCGCCGACGATGCCCCGGTCGAACTGAGCCTCGCCAACGGCATGACCTTCGACCTGCAAACCGAAAGTTACGTGCGCGACTGGGCGCTGCCGCAGTTCTACTTCCACCTGATGACCGCCTACGCGATCCTGCGCGCGGCGGGCATCGCGCTGGGGAAGGCCGATTACGTCGGCTACATGTTCCGCTACTTGCGCGCACCCGCGAATAACTGATTCCGCGCGGCCCTTGCGCGTGGTCCGCGCCGCGCCGTAGATGGCCGCCGCGGTGAAACCCAAGCTGCTGACCACGCTGCCCGGATACGGCTCCAAGCTGTTCCTCGGCGACCTCTTTGCAGGAATCAGCGTGGCGCTGGTCGCCATCCCCTTGTCGATCGCGATCGCCATCGCGTCGGGCGCGCCGCCGGCCGCGGGTCTGGTGACCGCGATCGTGGGGGGCTTCCTCATCTCCGCGCTGGGCGGGAGCCGGGTGCAGATCGGCGGGCCGACCGGCGCCTTCATCGTCGTCGTCTATGCGGTGATCGCCGAGCACGGTTACGACGGCCTCGTGCTGGCGACGATGATGGCCGGGCTCATCCTCGTCGCGGCCGGGTTGCTGCGGGCGGGCAATCTCATCGCCTATGTGCCCGAGCCAGTGATCAACGGCTTCACCCTCGGCATCGCGGTGGTGATCGCCAGTAGCCAGCTCAAGGACCTGCTCGGCATCGAAGCGGCTAACCTGCCGGCCGACTTCGTCCCCAAGATGCAGGCGCTGTGGGCTGCGCGCGGCACCGCCGACTGGCACGCCTTCGCGGCCGGCGCGGCGACCCTGGGCCTACTCGTCGCGCTGCGCCGGCTATGGCCCCGGCTGCCCGACCGGCTGATCGGGCCGCTGCTGGTATCCGCGGTGGTGGCCGCATTGGCGTTGCCGGTGGCAACGATCGCCTCGCAATACGGCGAGCTGCCCAGCAGGCTGCCGCCGCCGGCGCTACCCGAGGTGACGTGGACGCGGGTGGTCGAACTGATGCCCTCGGCGTTCGTGATCGCCTTCCTCGCGGCGATCGAATCGCTGCTCTCGGCGATGGTCGCCGACCGCATGATCGGCGGGAGCCACCGGCCGAACGCCGAAGTGTTGGCGCAAGGCTGGGCCAACATCGGCTCCGCGCTGTTCGGCGGGCTGCCCGCGACCGGGGCGATCGCCCGCACCGCCACCAACGTGCGCGCCGGGGGCCAGACCCCCGTGGCCGGCATCGTCCACGCCGCAGTCATTCTCATCGTGATGCTGACCATGGCGCCGCTGGCCGGCCGCCTCGCGATGCCGGCGCTCGCGGCGCTCCTGATCATGACGGCCTGGAGCATGAGCGAGCCGCACAAGTGGAGAAGCTATTGGGCCGAGCCGCCCGCCGCGCGGCTACTCCTCGCGCTCACCCTCGTGCTGACGGTGCTGGTCGACCTCACCGTGGCGATCGGGGTCGGGGTCGCGTGCGGGCTCGCGCTCCGGCTGCGGGAGAGCCGGCTCGAGGCCGAGCAATGGCGGCCGCCTGAGCCCTGACGGCCGCGCGACGAAAAGTCGCGCGGCGCAACCGCTAGAGCCCGGCGTCCTTGAGCGCGGCGGCGTGGGCTTTGGCGTTCTCGACGTAGTGCGCGACGCCCATCCGCATACCGGCGACGGCCATGTCGTCGAGGTCGCGCATCTTGCGCGCGGGGCGGCCGCCCCACAGCTCGCGCGCTTCCATCACTTTGCCCTCGGTGAGCATCGCGCCCGCTGCCAGCATGGCGTCGCTTCCGATCACCGCCTTGTTCATCGCGATCGCGCCGAGGCCCACAAAGCCGCGGTCGTGGATCACGCAGCCGTGCAGCATGACCATGTGCCCCACCAGCACGTCGTCGCCGATGATCAGCGGGGAGCCGTCGGGATCCCCCGGCCGTGCCGGATCGCAGTGCAGTACACTGCCGTCCTGAATGTTGGTCCGCTCGCCGATCACGATCCGGCTGACGTCGGCGCGCAGCACGCAGTTGTACCACACGCTCGCGTCGGGGCCGATCGTCACATCGCCGACGATCGTGCAGCCCGGCGCGATGAAGGCGCTGTCGGCGATCTGCGCCGTCTTGCCGTGGATCGGCACAACGGTGACGCCCGGGCGATGGATGCTCACAGAAACTTGCTCCAGTTGAGGTCGGGCAGGATCGAGGCGTAATCGTCGGTCCACACGTTATCGCGCGTGGTGTCCAGCCAAGTCCAGGTAGCGGCGTCCGACGCTTGCAGCGCTTCGAGCCGTTTGGGGTCGCGCGCCATGGCGATCCAGATCGAGCGGGTCTGCGGGTGCTTCGCGCCCTCGTCGTCGCGGCGAATGGCCGCAAGGCCGTTAGCCCGCGCCGCCGCGCCCAGGGCAGGCGCGAGGTTCACGAACCGATTGGAGATGTGGACCAGCAGCAGGCCGTCGGGCGCCAGGCTGTGCAAATAGACCTTGAACGCTTCGTCGGTCAGCAAGTGCAGCGGCACCGCATCGGACGAGAAAGCATCGATCGCGAGCAGGTCGTGCGCGGACGCCGGCGCCTTGGCGAGTTCGAGTCGCGCATCCCCGATCACGACTTTGGCATCGGGCACGCATCGCTGCATGAAAGTGAATTGCCCGTTGCGCGAGTACTCGAGTACCGCCGGATCGATCTCGTAGAAGGTCCAGAGCTGCCCTGGGCGGCGGTAGCACGAGAGCGTGCCGACCCCCAGTCCGACGATGCCCACCCGGGCGCTCGGGCCAAGCAAGGCGTCGCCCGCGCCCAGCGCCAGGCCGATGCCCGAGGTCCGGCCGTAGTAGCTGGTCGGCTCGAGCTCGAGCCCCGGCTTGCGCAGCTGGATGCCGTGCAGCGTGGTGCCGTGGGCGAGCGTGCGCGCCTCGGCGCCGATATTGCGCACGGTGTAGATGCCGAAATAGCTCCGGCTGCGCTCGCCCGCGATCGTCGTGCGGAGCGCGTTGACACCGCCGAGCGCGAGCATCGCCAGCGCGAGCAGCGCCGCGAAGGCCGGCCGCCAACGGACGACGAGCAGGGCGGCGATGACGACCGTCGCCAGCAGGCCCTGCACCAGCAGCGGCGAAGGCGGCTGGGCCGCGACCGCGTTGGCGAGGAAGCTCATGGAGATGAGCCCGGCCGAGAGGATCATCGCGAACACCAGCCGGGTGCGCTCGGGCGTCCACCCGAAGCGCTCGGTCCAGCGGGCATAGCCGGGCAGCGGAACCAGCAGCGCCGCGGCGACGATCAGCAGGGGATGCTCCCAAGTCCAGTCGAACACCACCGGCGCGATGAGCGCGGTGAGCGCCCCGCCCAGCGCGCCGCCGGCCGACATGACGAGGTAGAACAGCGTCAGCTTCCGCGGGCTCGGCCGGGTGGCGTACATCCGCGAATGAAGCGCCACCGCCACCACCGCGAGCAGGGCGACGCTGACGACCGCCGGGGCCAGCGAACCGTTGGCCGACAGCAGCATGGTAATGCTGCCGAGCACCATGACCAGCGCGGCGGCGTGGCGGGACACGGCATCGGCGAGCCCGCGCCGCTCGGAGAAGGCGATCGAGAACGACAGCAGGTAAAGCCCGAGGGGAATGACCCACAGCAGAGGCATCGCGAAGATGTCGGTCGTGAGATAGGTCGTGGTCGACAGCATCAGGCCGGAAGGCACCGCAGCCAGCGCCAGCCACAGCGCGATGCGCTTCCAGCCGATCGTTTCTTCTACGTCGGGCGATTGTTCGTCGGCGGTGGCCAGCGCGACCTTCGGCAGCCCGCGGCTGACGAGGAGAACGAGCACCACCAGCAGGCCGTAGCCGATCGCCCAGCCCCCGCTTTGCCAGCGCAGCGGCAAGAGCGGCTCGACCAGCAAAGGATAGGCGATGAGGCCCGCGAAGCTGCCGAGGTTGCTCGCGGCGTAGAGCGGGTATGGGTCGCCGGCATTGGGGTCCGCGGCATACCAGCGCTGCATCAGCGGCGCCTGCGCCGAAACGGCGAAGAACAAGGGGCCGATGGTGGCGAAGAACAACAGCGGCACCCACAGCACTTCCGCCCCGGGCTGGGCCGGTGGAAGATCGGCGAGCGCGATGGGCAGCGTCAGCGCGGCCAGCACCAGGACCGCGAGGTGGACCAGCGCCTGCCGCTGGAGCGACAGCCGGCCGATGGCATGGGCGTAGCCGTATCCGCCGAGCAGCAACGCCTGGTAGACCAGCATCGCGCTGTTCCACACGTTGGGCGCCCCGCCGAGGCGCGGCAGCGCCATGCGGGCGACCATCGGCTGGACGAGAAACAGCAGGAAGCTGCCAAGCAGGATCGTGAGCGTGAACAGCGCCCGCCGGTTGATGATCATCGGTGCGCTTCCCCCCATTCGGCGCGGCTGATGGTGTACACGATCGTCGGATTGAGTTCGTCTCCGAAGCGCGGATCGACGTAATCAAGCTCCGCGCGGCGACGCATGCCGAGGCGCAGCATCAGCCCCCAGCTCGGCACGTTGCCGTCGACCGTGAGCGCAACGACCTGCTCGGCGTCGAACCGATCGAAGGCGGCATTGAGCGCCGCGCTTGCGGCCTCTTTCGCGTAGCCCTTGCCCCAGGCATCCTCGCGCAAGCGCCAGCCGATCTCCATTTCGCCAGCCACGCTCGAGCCCGGGGCGTCGGCGCGCTTCAGGCCGCAGAACCCGAGCACCTCGCCGTCTTCCTGACGCTCGACGATCCAGAAGCAGAAGCCGTTGGCGGAGCGGCAACCGGATACCCGCTCGAGCAGCGCCTGCCTGCCGGCGTCGTCCATCACCCCGCCGAGCCAGCGCATCACCGCGGGGGTGTCGGTGCCGGCGAAGAAGCGTTCGGCGTCGCCCTCGCGCCAGTCGCGCAAGACAAGCCGCTCGGTTTCAAGCCGGAAATCAGCCATTGAGGAGGCGGGCAGCGTGCGCCGCGTGGTAGCTGAGCACGCCCGAGCAGCCGGCCCGCTTGAATGCCATCAGCGTCTCGAGGACCAGCGCGTCGCGGTCGCCGGCGCCTGCGGCCGCGGCGGCCTCGATCATCGCGTACTCCCCGCTCACCTGGTAAGCGAACACCGGCACCTCGAAGCGGTCCTTCACCCGGCGGACGATATCGAGATAGGGCAGGCCCGGCTTGACCATCACGCTGTCGGCACCCTCCGCGATGTCGAGCGCGACTTCGCGCAGCGCCTCTTCGGCGTTGGCGGGATCCATCTGGTAGGACTTCTTGTCGCCCTTGAGCAGGCCGCCCGAGCCGACCGCGTCGCGGAACGGCCCGTAGAACGCGCTCGCGTACTTGGCGGCATAAGCCATGATCTGCACGTTGACATGGCCGTTCATCTCCAGCGCCATGCGGATCGCCCGCACCCGGCCGTCCATCATGTCGCTGGGCGCGATGATATCGGCCCCTGCCGCGGCCTGGTTGAGGGCCTGATCGACCAGCACGGCGACGGTGTCGTCGTTGGTCACATAACCCGCGGCATCGAGCAGCCCGTCCTGCCCGTGGCTGGTGTAGGGATCGAGCGCGACGTCGGTCAGCACCCCGATGCCTCCCCCCGTGGCGTCCTTGATGGCCTTGATCGCGCGGCACATCAGATTGTCGGGATTGAGCGCTTCGCTTCCATCGTCCGAACGCAGCGTTCCAGGCGTATTGGGAAACAATGCGACACATGGAATGCCCAGATCGAGCGCTTCATATGCACGTTTGGCGATGCCGTCGACCGACCAGCGGGAGACCCCGGGCAGGCTGGCTATCGGTTCCTCGACCCCCATCCCCTCGGTGACGAACAGGGGCCAGATGAGGTCCGCCGGGGTCAGCATCGTCTCGCGGTGAAGCGCGCGGCTCCACGCGCTGGCGCGTGTCCGGCGGAGGCGAAGGTTGGGGTAGGCGGCGGTCATCGTGCCATGCTGTTGCCGCAATTGCCCGCTGCGCGCAATCAGACCGCGGGTTTCTTCGCCTCGAGCCGGTCGATCTCCCGCAGCGGCTCGTCCCCTCTGGCCTCGGAAACGGTCGGCGCGAGGTCGGCCAGCGCCGCGCCCGTCGGCACGGTCTTGAGCTGCGCAAGTACCGCGCGGAAGCGCTTGAGGTTCTCGCCTGAGAGCAGCGCACGCGTGACGAACCGGACGGTGCCCGGATCGACGGCGCGGCCGCCGCGATACATCTCGTAATGCAGGTGCGGCCCGGTCGAGAGCCCGGTCGAACCGACGTAGCCGATGACCTGCCCGCGCCGCACGCCCTGCCCGGGCGAGACCGCCATGCGGCTCATGTGGCAATAGCGGGTCGAGATGCCGCCCTGATGGTTCAGCCTCACCGCGTTGCCGCAGCCGCCGGCCCGGCCGGCGGAGGTAACCACGCCGTCGGTCACCGCGACGATCGGGGTGCCGTAGCTCGCGCGGAAGTCCATCCCGGCGTGGCGGCGAAAATAGCCGAGGATCGGATGGCGGCGCGTTCCGAAGCCCGACGAGATCGGCCCTGGCACCGGCGCGAGCAATCCGCTCCGCTGCTCGCCGACCCCGGAAGCCTCGTAAAACCGCCCGTCGCTGCCCCAGCGCATGAGCTGGGTACGCGGCTTCCCGTTCCGGTCGACACCGGCGTACAGCAGTTGCCCCACCTGGCGCTCGCCGGTCGCTGCGCGCTTGTAGGACAGGATCATGTCGAAGGTGTCGGCGGGGCGGACCCCCTCATCGAGGTCGATCTGCTCGCCCAGCGCCTTGAGGTACTGCTGGACGGCGCCCGCCGGGGCGCCCGCAGCGCGCATCGAACGATAGAGGCTGTCGCCGGCGACACCGCGAATGCGCAGCGGCGTGTTGTCGACCCGGATGGCCTGGCGCTCGAGGGCCAGCCCGCCGTCGCCACGCTGGATCGATAGCGCGAGATCGAAGCGCGCGCGGAAGGCAAGCGCCTCGAGCGGCCGCGGCGCGCCGGGCTCGGGGCGCCGACCGAGGGTGATGTCGACCTGCGTGCCAGAGGCTATCTCGCCGAGCGGCACCGCCTGCGAAACCAGCGCGAGGACCCGGTTGGCGTCGGCCCCGCCGATGCCGGCGCGCGCAAGCATGCGGCCGAAGCTGTCGCCGCCGACGAGAGTAGCGGCCACCTCGATAGTCGGACGCTCGGGAGCAGCCTTGAGGGCAGTCACGGCGCCGGTCGCCGCCATCTGCCGCCCGCTGTCGCCGCCCATCGCGAGCGGCATGATCATCTGGCTGCGGAACTCGTCGCGCACCGCATCGTCGACACGGGTCGCGGGCGCTGCTTCGAGCGGAGCGAAGCCGGGCCAGAAGGCGAGACTGAAAGCGCTGAGGCCAAGGAAAGTGCCAAGGCCGCGGAACCAGCGGCGGGTGCCGATACCGTCTGCCAGATCGGGCGCGAGGTCGACAGCGGCGAGCTTCTCTTCCGCCCGCCAGCGCCAGGCGTCCCACCGATCGGCAAGGCCGCCGACACGTTTAAGGACCACCGGAGCAGCGTCGCGTTCGGCTTGCGCGTGCGTCAGCGCCGCGGCGCGCCAGCCCGGCACTCCGTCGGCGGGGCCATGCCCCGGCATGTCACTGTCGCGCGGCTTGAACAGCGCGTCCTCCACTCAATCAGGCTGCGCGCTGGAGATCCCTTCCGGCGCAACCCGGACCCGACGAGGCCCGTGCCGGACTTTCCTGCCCGATTGAAGTTAACGCCGCCCTAAAATGGGCTCAGCGGAGTCCGCCTTGCGACAGATCGAATCGAGCAAATCCATGTGGTTGCCCCACCGGGGCCGCGATGCCACATGAGGGGGCGTGACGATCAAGGCGGTCCTCGGACCTACCAATACCGGCAAGACCCACCTCGCCATCGAGCGGATGTGCGGGCATTCGTCCGGCGCGATCGGCTTTCCGCTGCGGTTGCTGGCGCGCGAGGTTTACGACCGCGTCGTTGCCTTGAAGGGCGAAAAGCAGGTCGCGCTGATTACCGGCGAGGAGCGCATCGAGCCCAGGGACGCGCGCTACTTCTGCTGCACGGCCGAAGCCATGCCGAGGCTGGGCGGAGGGCATGCCTTCGTTGCCATCGACGAGGCCCAGATCGGGGCCGATCGCGAGCGCGGGCACATCTTCACCGACCGCCTGCTCCATGCGCGCGGCCGCGAGGAGACCATGCTGCTCGGCTCCTCGACCCTCGAGCCGATGGTCCGCCAGCTCCTGCCCAAGGCCGAGATCGTCACCCGACCGCGTTTCTCGACGCTTACGTACGCGGGCGCCACCAAGCTCAGCCGCCTGCCGCCGCGGAGCGCGGTCGTCGCCTTCTCCGCCGAGCAGGTTTACGCGGTCGCGGAAATGCTCCGCCGGTTCCGGGGCGGCGCGGCGGTCGTGATGGGCGGGCTGAGCCCGGAGACGCGCAACAAGCAGGTCGCGCTCTTCCAGTCGGGCGAGGTGGACTACATCGTCGCGACCGACGCGATCGGGATGGGCCTCAATCTCGATGTCCGCCATGTGGTTTTTGCCGGCCTGTCGAAGTTCGACGGTATCCGTCAGCGACGGCTGACCCCAGCCGAGATGGCGCAGATCGCAGGGCGCGCCGGCCGGCACCAGACCGACGGGAGTTTCGGCACGCTGAGCGGCGCGGGCGGCGAGGCGCCCGAGTTCACCGACGAAGAAGTCTATGCGATTGAGGAGCATCGGTTCGCGCCGCTGACTTCGCTGTTCTGGCGCGAGGCCGAACCGCGGTTCGACACCTTGGCCACGCTAATTGCGGACCTGGAATCGGTTCCGCCCGAGCCCGGCCTCGTCCGCGCGCCGGAGGCTATCGATCTCAGTGTGCTGAAGCGTTTGGCGGAAGACCCGCTCGCAGCGGACGTCACTACGCCGGGTTTGGTCCGCCGCCTGTGGGAAGCTTGCAGCCTGCCCGATTTCCGCCAGAGCGGCCCCGATACCCACGCCCGGTTCGTCGCCCGGTTATGGCAGGACTTGCGGCACGGACATCTGGGAGCGGACTACATTGCCGCGCGGATTTCCGAACTCGACCGGCCGCAGGGTGACATCGACACCCTGCAGGGAAGGATAGCGGCGATCCGCAGTTGGGCGTATATCGCTCAGCGGCCCGACTGGGTGCTGGCGCGTGACGAGATGGCGGCTCGTGCCCACGCGGTAGAAGCTCGACTGAGCGACGCGCTCCACGCGCGGTTGACCGAACGCTTCGTCAATCGCCGCACCGCTATCCTTATGAAGAGCCTTGGCGTGGATCCCGCGCTGCTGCCGGTTGCCTTGGGAGCCGATGACGTCGTGACGGTTGAGGACGAGCCGATCGGGCACCTCGAAGGCTTTCGGTTCGTCGTCGACCGCGGCGCAAGCCATAGCGATCGCCGCATGCTGCTGGCCGCCGCTGAAAGGTCGTTGCCGAGGTTGCTCGCCGCCCGCGCACAGACCCTCGCCCACTCGCTCGACCAGTTGTCGCTCAAAGCGGGGTTCATTTGTTGGGACGGATCGGAACTGGCCCAACTCGAACGAGCTTCGGCCGCCGGCAGGTTCAAGCTGGTTCCGACCCGCGAATTGGCGACGGTACCCCCACGCGACCGCCAGGCGCTGCTGCAGGCCATCGAATTGTGGCTCAAGGCGCGGCTAGCGCCGCTTGCCCCGCTCGCCGCCCTGGAATCCGCGGCGCGCGATCCCGCAGCAGGCAGCGAGGCCCGCGCCTTGCTACTCAATCTCGTTGGCGGACATGGTGCGATTTCGCGGGACAAGGCCGGTATCGAACACCTGCCGAAAGAACTGCGGCCGTTCCTGCGCCGTCTTGGCGTCGTATTCGGCGCGCTCGACGTTTTCGCGCCCGCGCTGCTCAAGCCGGCCGCGAGGCGGGCGATGCAGGATGCCGGGATCGACCGGCGGCCGCTAGCCGACGGGATGCCGTCGGTGCTCCCCGGTTCGTCCGCGCTGCCGACTGGATATCGCCGTGCGGGCGACCAGGCCATCCGGGTAGACGTGGCCGAAAAGCTGCTGCGCGCTGGGCACGAGGCACGGGGGAAGGAACGCATGCGGCAATTCGCGCTCGATCCCTCGCTGGCCGTTTCGACCGGGCTCAAGCTAGGGAACTGGGTGCGGCTGCTCGGGGCGGCGGGATTCAAGGTCCAGCCGGCGCAGGCGCTGGCCGACGGCATGCAAGGTCCCCCCGCGCCCGACCGCTGGAGTTGGCGCCCCGCTCGCCGCGAAGCGCCAGCGGCAAGGCCGCCCCAGCGGGATAACGCGTTTGCCGCGCTGGCGGACCTGGTCGGCCAATGAGGATCGACAAGCTGCTTTGGCAATTGCGGTTGACCAAGACCCGCGGCCTCGCGCAAGTTCTGGTCGCCTCGGGCCATGTCCGCCGCAACGGGGCAAGAGTGGTCCGCGCCAGCCAGGATGTCGCCGAAGGCGATACCCTGACGGTTCCGCTGCCCGGCGGGGTGGAGGTCATCGAGCTGATCGCCCTTCCTCTGCGCCGCGGCCCCGCGGCAGAAGCACGGGCATGCTACCGCACGCTTGACCCGCAGGCATCTGCCAGCCTAGCAGCGGGCCAAGAGCAACCGCCGCACAGGGGCCCGCCGCAATGACCTACGTCGTCACCGACGCCTGCATCAGATGCAAGTACACCGACTGCGTCGAGGTCTGCCCGGTCGACTGCTTCTACGAAGGCGAGACGATGCTCGTCATCAATCCGTCCGAGTGCATCGACTGCGGCGTGTGTGAGCCCGAATGCCCCGCTGAAGCGATTCTGCCCGACACCGAGGACGGCCTTGAGCAGTGGCTCGAGCTCAACACCAAGTTTTCGGCCGAATGGCCCAACATCACCCAGAAGAAGGACCCGCCGGCCGACGCCGACGAGCACAAGGGTGAGGACGGCAAGTACGCCAAGTTCTTCACGGCGGAGCCCGGCGAAGGCGACTGAACGGGGCCCTCGACGGCCTTTCCAGACAGATAGCGGCCCTCCGCCGTCGCGGGGGTGGAAATTTTGTTGCGATTATGTTATATAATCCAACAAGCCCGGCGGTGAGCGATTCCCGTCGGTGATGCGAACGGTCAGAAAGGCGCGGCACACCAGCAAATACGACAGGCGAAGTTCTTCGACCGGCTTCCGGCTCGGTCGTCGATAGTCCTGACGTTCTTGCTTCGCCATGCCTCACGAAAGGACAATTGATGGCTTCCCAGGCCCCTGCTTTCGACGTCGGCGATTACGTGGTTTACCCCAAGCACGGCGTCGGCCGTGTGATCGAACTGCAGCGCGAGGAAATCGCCGGCATGCAGCTCGAGCTTTATGTCCTGCGCTTCGAGAAGGAGCGGATGACGCTTCGCGTCCCGATGAACAAGATCGAATCGATCGGCATGCGCAAGCTGTCGAGCGACAAGACGCTCAAGGAAGCGATGCAGACTCTTACCGGCAAGCCCAAGGTCAAGCGCACGATGTGGAGCCGCCGGGCGCAGGAATACGAAGCGAAGATCAACTCGGGCGATCTCGTGTCGATTGCCGAGGTGACTCGCGACTTGTTCCGCCCGGAAGACCAACCCGAGCAATCCTATTCCGAACGGCAGATTTTCGAAGCGGCATCGAGCCGCCTCGCGCGCGAGCTTGCGGCGATGGAAAAGACCGATGAACCGACCGCGCTGCAGAAAATCCTCGGCGTTCTGCGCGAGCATGCGCCGCAGTACTACGAGAATAACGAAACCGCCTGACGCTTCCGCGAGGAGGAATTGACGGGCGCGTCCCTCGCAAGGGATGCGCCCGTTTTCGTCTATCAAGCCCCCATGCGGTCGGGACGAGCGTCTACACCTGTCGACGAGCGACATGGACTCTTTCCGTCGGCGATGCGAAAATCACAGCCGATCCGAAGTGAGGAAGATCATGCGTTTAATCTCCATCATGGCCGCCGCAATCGGCACCGGCCTTTTGCTCGCAACGCCGGTAAGCGCCGGGCGCCCCGAGCAGGGGAGTTCGCTCGATGGCGGCACGCCGGTCGACACAAGCTGGTCGGCCACGCCGCCCTTCATCGCCATCAAGGCAGTGGGCCCAGACAACGTCCGCTTCACCACCGGGGAGCGCTGGCAGGTTCGCGCGGAGGGCGATCCGCGCACCCTTGCGCGCATTCGCTTCATCATCCGTGACGGGCAGCTTACGATCGGCCGCAAATCAGGTGGGCACGGCGACCTCAAGCCTGCCAAGATCTACGTAATCGCACCTTCGCTGCACCGCGCGACAATTGGCGGGTCCGGCTCGCTCGCAATCGACCGACTGACCGGAAAGAAGGTTTCCGCGACCGTAGCCGGATCGGGCGTACTCTCGATCGAGCGGGTGTCGGCCGACACCCTCGACGCCGCGATCTCCGGATCGGGCGACCTCGCGATGAGCGGACGGAGCGAGAGCGCCAAGTTGGCGATAGCCGGGAGCGGCGAGCTGAGGGCCGCCGACCTGACCGTCGATTCGGCGGAAGCCTCTGTCGCGGGGTCCGGCTCGATGGCTTTTCGCTCCGACGGCAAGGTCACGGCGGCGATCGTCGGCAGCGGCAGCGTCGCGGTGCGCGGCAACGCCGATTGCACTCGCTGGAGCCGTGTCGGTTCCGGCACCTTGACTTGCTCGACCTGAACGACGAACGCGCAACCGCAGCCGACGAAGCGGTCACCAGCCCGGTTGCACTAACCGCCTAGCTGTATTATATCAGTAATACGCAAGCTAGGAGGAAACCCATGCTGCATCGGATACTCAAGGGGCTCGCGCCAGTAGCCGCTCTCGCCATCGCCCTTTCAACGAGCGCATGCGACGCGGACGTATCGATTAACGGCGAGAAGGGTGTGCCGCTGGCTGAGCTCGAGACCGAAGGCAAGTCGCCGACGGGGATCGTGCTGGCCGGGCCAGATTCCGTGGTCGTGACTAACGGCAGCGAACTGAAGATCGAGGTGAGCGGCGACCCCGAGGCCGTGGCCGCGCTTCGCTTCACGCTCAACGACGATACCCTCGGGGTCTCGCGTAAGAAGGATGCGGCGAAGCCAAAGGGCAAAGCCCGGGTGGCGGTGACCCTGCCGACCCTCGAGAAAATCGTTCTCGCCGGCTCCGGCAACCTGGAAGCATCCGGATTGTCGGGCAAAGCCGAGGTGACCATCGCCGGCACCGGCACGGCGACCACCACCGACGTCGATGCGAGCGAACTCGAAGTTACTATCGCCGGCTCAGGAACTTACCGCGCCTCGGGAAAGGTCCCCTCGCTTGAGCTGACGGTTGCCGGGTCCGGCAGCGCAGACATGGTCGGCCTAAACACCGAAAACGCAGATGTGACGATCGCCGGTTCTGGCGACGCGAGTTTCGCTTCCGACGGCACCGTCAAGGCGACGGTGATGGGTTCGGGCAATGTGACCGTGACCGGTGAAGCCAAGTGTACGATCAAATCGATGGGCTCCGGCCGGCTCAATTGCAGCGCCGGAACCTCCACCGCTCAGTCGGCGGCGGGCGAGGCACCGCCGACCCCGCCCATGCCTCCGGCTGCCCCGCGAGCGCCCGAGACGCCGGAATAATTCATCGCGCCGCAACACCGGCCGGTTATAGGGCCGCGCATCGGGGTGTCGGACAGGCAGTGCTGCGCCGGGACCCGCTAAAAGGATTGTACGATGCGCGGCCTGGTTCTGCTTCCCTTCGTGGCGCTTGCCCTTTCGGGCTGTCTCGTCAAGACCGCATTCGATGTCGCAACGGCGCCGGTCAGGGCCGTTTCAAAGGGCGTCGATCTCGCGACCACGAGTCAGTCCGAAGCCGACGAGAAGCGGGGACGTGAGATTCGCAAACGCGAGGAACGCCTGGCGCAGCTCGAGCGGAAGCTTTTCAAGCTACAGAAGCAATGCATCGACGGCGATCGCCGCGCTTGCGACGAGGCGTCCTCGGTCAATGCCGAAATGCACGCTTTGATGCCGTCGGTCCCGGTCGAGCCGGGCTCAAACTAAGCGGCGGACCGGCGCAAGCGATCGTTGATTGCGCGCCCGACTCCGCGGTTAGGGACTGGTGCCACCGCGACGCGAGGCTTGTCGGAGGCGGCGGCCTGGTGAAGGCACTCGTATAACCGCGAGGCTGCTTCGTGGAGGTCTCCTGACGACGACAGCGTGCAGTCTCCCCGGACAGAACCGAAGCCGACGAAAAACTCAGCGAGAGTTGCGGTGTAAGCTTCGAGCCGCACTGGCTTGCCGGGCGAATAGTGTTGCGCGAGCTGCCCGGGCGCCTCGATCTTCGACGCCACGACCGGCAGTGGTTCCCCCATCAGCGACACGATCGTTTCACGCGCGATGGGCCCTTCGCGCAGCAACTGCCAGCCCTCCGTGCGCAAGGCGACGATCGTCGATTCCAGCCCCTCCGGGCAAACCCCGCCATCGAGCACCGCGTCGATGCGCCCGCCGAGCCCAGAAACGACATGATCCGCAGAAGTCGGACTGACGCTGCCGCTGCGGTTAGCCGAGGGCGCAGCAAGCGAGAGACCGTTCGCCTCAAGGACTGCGCGCATGACCGGGTGGCCAGGGCAGCGCAGGGCGATCGACGGCAGCCCTGCCGTGACTGCCGGCGCTATCTCCGCCCCTTCGAGCTGCGGAAGGACCAACGTCAGCGGCCCCGGCCAGAAACGGTCCGCAAGAAGCCGCGCACGCTCGTCCATTATCGCCAATCGGGCGGCTGCCGTGGCGTCGAGCACATGGACGATTAGCGGGTTGAAGTCGGGCCGCCCTTTGGCCCGATAGATCGCCGCCACGCTTTCGGCGCGGTCGGCGCGAGCCGCGAGACCGTAGACCGTCTCGGTCGGTAGCGCGACCAAAGCGCCCGATTCGAGCAGCGCGGCCGCGCGCGCGACTCCCGCGACGTCCCCGGTCAGCCGTTCCGTAGCGCGCTTGTCGGTCATGGGCGCGCGCTATAAGCCCCTCGCAAGCCCTGCCAAGGAGAAGCGCGCTCATGTACCGCCCCGCCACCGCCGACCAACTGCTGGCGTTGGAGGTCTGCGCCGGCATCGGCGAGCTCGCGCGGTCCGAACGCTTCGCGGCTGCGGAGCCGGACATGGTAAGCGCGATCGTCGAGGGGATCGGGGCCTTCGCCGCGCGCGAGTGGGCCCCGCTCAACCGGATCGGCGATCTCGAGGGCGCCAGGCTGGAGAACGGCGTGGTGCGGCTGCCGACGGGCTTCAATGAAGCGTACGATCACTATGTCGAGCAGGGCTGGAACGCTATCGCAGCACCGGCCGAACATGGCGGGCAAGGTCTGCCGTTGGCATTAGGCTGCAACGTGCTCGAGAATCTCGGCACAGCCAACTTCGCCTTCAACCTGCTGCCGATGCTCACCACCGGCGCGATCGACGCCCTCGAACAGCACGGATCGGAAGCGCAGAAGGCGCTTTACCTGCCCAAGATGATCAGCGGTGAGTGGTCGGGGACCATGAACCTGACCGAACCGCAAGCGGGCAGCGACCTCGGCGCGCTACGCTCGACCGCGACCCCAATCGAAAGCGGCGAGCACGCCGGCAAGTATCGCATGGCGGGAACCAAGATCTTCATCACCTGGGGCGACCATGAACTCGCCGACAACGTGATCCACCTGGTGCTGGCCCGCCTGCCCGATGCACCTCAAGGCAGCCGAGGCATCTCCCTGTTCGTAGTCCCGAAGTACCTGGTGCGGAATGATGGCTCGCTCGGCCCGCGCAACGACCTCCGCGCAGTCAGCCTGGAGCACAAGCTCGGCATTCATGCCTCGCCCACCTGCGTGATGAGTTACGGCGACAATAATGAATGCATCGGCGAACTGGTCGGCCCGCCGCACCGTGGGCTCGCGGCGATGTTCACGATGATGAACAACGCGCGGATCAACGTCGGCAACCAAGGCGTGCAGATCGGCGAGCGAGCGACCCAGGCGGCGGTCGCCTACGCCAGCGACCGAGTGCAGTCGGCCCGGGCCGGCTCACCCGACAAGAACCCGGTCGCGATCGTCGAGCACCCGGACGTGCGGCGCATGCTGCTGCGGATGAAGGCGCTGACCGAAGGCGCCCGCGCGCTGCTCTACTACACCGCCGGGCAGGTCGACCGCGGCACGCTCGGCGATGCCAGGGCGGCGGCGCGCGGCGAATGCCTGGTGCCGATGCTCAAGGCCTGGGGCACCGATGTCGGTGTCGAAGTCGCGAGCCTCGGCGTGCAGGTCCATGGCGGGATGGGGTTCGTCGAGGAGACCGGCGCCGCTCAGCACTACCGCGATGCCCGCATCGCGCCGATCTACGAAGGCACCAACGGGATCCAGGCAGCCGATCTCGTCACCCGCAAGCTCGGGCTGGAAAGCGGCGAGGCGCTGGATGCGCTGTTCGCCGACATCGCCCGCGACGGCGCGGGCAGGCTGCGGGAACTCGCCGAAACATGCCGCGAGACCGCCCGCTGGATGCGCGAGGAGGCATCGCTCGACGACAAGCTTGCCGGGAGCGTTCCGTTCACCGCGATGAGCGCGGTCGCCGTGGCGGGATGGCAGCTGTCGCGCCAGGCCGAGGCGGTGGCGAACGGCGCCGCCCCGACCCTGGCAAGGAGCAAGCCGGTGACCGCGCGTTACTTCCTCGACCACGTCGTGCCCGAGGCGCTCGGTCTCGCCGCCTCCGCCCGAAGCGGGGCAAGCTTGTTCTACGAACTGCCGGCTGCGGCGCTCTCGGCATGAGCGACCCGCTCGAGCGCATTGCCGCGGCGCTCGAGCGACTGGCGCCCGTCGCCGCCCTCAAGGCCGACTGGCTGGCCACCCCCGCCTATGTCTGGGACGGCGAGAAGGGCCGGGCCATCGAGCGGATCGACGCACCACTCCTCGACCAGCTGAGGGGGATCGACCGGCAGAAAGACTCGGTAACGCAAAACGTCGCGCGCCTCGCCGCCGGCAGCGCCGCGCACGACATGTTGCTGTGGGGCGCGCGCGGGATGGGCAAGAGCGCGCTCGTACGCGCCTCGACTGTCGCCGCGCAGGGACAAGGCTCGCTTGCGCTGGTTCAGATCACGGCCGACGCACTATCGACTTTGCCGGCCCTCTTCGTGGTCCTGGGCACCGTGCCGCGCAACTTCCTCGTCTATCTCGACGATCTCGGGTTCGCGGAGGGCGACACCGTCGGCCCGCGCCATTTGCGCTCGTGGCTCGAGGGCGGTGTCGAGGCCCGACCCCCAAACGTGCGCCTCGCGGTCACCAGCAACCGGCGGGCGATCGTACCGCGTCACTTGTCCGAGCAGGACGATCCGGTGAACCCCCGCGATGCGCTCGAAGACCTGCAGGCCCTTGCCGACCGATTCGGTCTGTCCATCGGCTTCCATGCGGCCAGCCAGGACGAATACCTTGCGATCGTGGCGGCCTATGCCGAGCCGCTGGGGCTAGCGTGGGAGGACGCTGAGGCGCTCGAATGGGCTAAGCGGCGCGGTGCCCGTTCGGGCCGCACCGCCTGGCAGTTCGTCACCGAACTCGCCGGCCGGGCCGGTCGCGTGCTCTAGCTACTGCGGCCGTTCCCGCGCATAATCCTCGTCGAACGTGGCGCCGGAACCGCGCAGCTCGCGCTGCGGCGGGAGCCTGGCTCCGGTGATCCGCTCGATCGCCGGCGAGGGGGCCGCGCCCGGAGCGGTGACCCGCCAGACGATGCCAGCAGTGTCGTCGGTCACCAGCAAGGCGCCGTCCTTGGCGAAAGCGACCCAGGTGGGCCGGCCGCGGGTGGTCTCGCCGTTCTCGGAAAGAAATCCGGTCAGGACCGGCACCGGCTTTCCGGTCGGTTTGCCGCGTGCATCGAACGCGACGTAGACCACGTCGTAGCCGGACTTGGGTTCGCGGTTCCACGAACCGTGGCGGGCGATCACCGCGCCGGTGCCGAACTCGCTGCCCAGCGTCGATCCGTCGGTGAAGGCGAGGCCGAGCGGTGCCGTGTGCGGGCCCAGGGCATACTCCGGAATGCGGATATAGTCAGGATTGAAGCCCTCGGGCGTCGGATGATCGACGCGCTCGTCAAAATTGTTGCGCCACCAGACCCACGGCCAGCCGTATTGCGCGCCGATCGGCACGTTGGTGAGGTAATCGGGCACAAGGTCCGAACCGAGCATGTCGCGCTCGTTGACCACCGTCCACAGTTCGCCGCTCCACGGGCTGAAGGCGAGACCGTTGGGATTGCGCAGGCCCGCAGCGAACTGGCGCTGGCGCCCGGTCTCGAGATTGTAGTCCCAGATCGCCGCGCGGCCCTGCTCGACTTCGAGCCCGCGCTCGGCGATGTTCGAGGCGGAACCGACCGCGACGTAGATGTGCTTGCCGTCGGGCGAGAGAACGATGTTGCGCATCCAGTGGTTGCCCGCCGGCGGAAGGTCCATCAGTTTCTTCGGCGTGCCGGTGAGAGAAGTTGCCCCTTCTTGATACGGGAAGGCGAGCAGCGCATCGTGGTTGGCGACGTAAAGCGTGCCGTCCTTGTATGCGATGCCGGAGGGCGAGGAGAGCGCCGGGTGTGAGAGCACCGCCTTTTGGTCCGCCCGACCATCTCCGTCGGTGTCGCGCAGGAGAGCGATCTTGTTTGCCGAGGGTACCGCCGCGCCGGCCTTCTTGAACAACAGCTTCATGACAAAGCCCTCTAGCCCACCAGGCCCGCGGTTGGGCGGGCCATTGGTGAGCGCGACCAGCACGTCCCCACCAGGCATCACGTACATCGTACGCGGATGATCGAGTCCTTCGGCAAAGCGGGTGACTTCGAGCCCTTGTGCGGCGACCGGCGCTTCACCGGGTTTCCAGCCGACCGGCTCCGCGATGCCCACCGTGGGGAAGGTCTCGGCGCGCGGGCGCAGCAACGTGGGGTCCGCGCCGCTCAAGGTGCCGATCGGCTGCCGCGCCTTGTCGGGGGTCAGGAGATAGGCAACCGCTCCGCCGATCAGCACGATCACGAGGAGGGCGGCGATGAGGATTTTGCGGCGTGTGCTCATGGCGGCTGCGATACGCCAGCGCCGTGCTTGCGGCAACGGCGCGCATCGCTACATCCCGAACCATGTACGATTTCCGTAACGACCCCAGCTTGGGGAAGCCTGAGCTTTACCGGCAGCTTGTCGCAGCCAGCGATGCACTGACCGCCGGCGAACCCGACGGCGTCGCCAACATGGCCAACGTCGCCGCCCTGATGTGGGAGTTCGTGCCTGACCTCAACTGGGCCGGATTTTACCGCGCTCTCGGCGGCGAGCTGGTGCTCGGGCCTTTCGCGGGCCGGCCGGCCTGCATCCGCATCCCTTTCGGCCGGGGAGTTTGCGGTGAAGCGGCGGCCAGCGGCGAAACGCAACTGGTGGAGGACGTTCACGCTTTCCCCGGCCACATCGCCTGCGACGCGGCGAGCCGCAGCGAACTCGTCGTGCCGGTCATGCGGGACGCAAAGCCAATCGCGGTGATCGATCTCGACAGCCCGCTGCTCGCGCGTTTCGACGGGGACGACGCCGCCGGCATCGAGGCGCTCGCCGCGTTGCTCGCCACGCGTATCTGAGCGGCCCATTCCGGGACAGCCGCCCGGCGAGTCGTGGGCGCCGGCGCCGTGTGATGCTAAATTTTCCCTTAACGCACGACTCGAGTTAACTGTCGGGCGACCAAGGGAAACTCAGCATGTCCGTACGCCGCTTCATTGCCCTCGTTGCAGCCGTCCCCGTGTTGGCCTGCGCCACCTCGGCCAGCGCCCAGCAATTGCCGTACGAGGATCCGGCCGAACCCGACGCCGAAGTGATCTACGACGGGGAGGTGGTTGTCGCGCCCCCGCCGGTCCCGCCTCTGGCTGCGCCGGCCATGGCGCCCGCCCCGCCGCTGCCGCCGCTGCCCCCGTTGCCACAGGGCTCGCCCGTGATGCACTCGGCGCACCCGGCGCACCCTGGCTTGATGTCCGCCCCGCCCGTCTATGCCGCCGCCCCGCCGACGATGTATGTGCCCGGTCCGGGATATGCTTATCCCAATTCACATCCCCATCCGGGGGAAGGCGTGCACCCGTTCCCTGGCCAGGGTTATCTGCCATATGGCAATGGCTATGCCTCGGTCGCCTATGTCCCGGTACTGGTCGCTGTACCCCAGCGCGCTGTAGTCCGCGAAACGGTTACCGAGGAATGGGTGCCAGGGCCTGCCCCGGCGCGCTCGCATGCTGAGCGCCAGGTCGAGTACGCGCCCGCTCCCGACAAGCGCATCAAGCTGCGGGGCGGCCGCTGAGAAGGCTGTTGCCCCCCGCTATTGGCGGGTGGCGAGGCGTTTTCTCTTCGTGGTGCGGCCGGGGGCACTATCGGCGATAATCTGCCGTGACGCAGCTTCGCCCACCGGCGCAGCCGCTTGCGGTTCGCAATTGAGGGGCGGGGGCTGGTCCGACTCCAGGTTCACTCCCGCCACGTTCACCGCGCACTGGCCATCGCCGGTATCGATCACCAGCCGCCGGTCCCCACCCCCTGCGTTCACCTCGACGATCCCGTCGAAGCCGATCATGGTCATCTCGCCGGATGGCTCCGCGCGGGCGAGCAGCCCGGCCGCGAGCGGCTTGCCCGCCGTATCGACCACCCGCACCTGCCGGGGCACGAAGCGGATCACGTCGAGCGACACAAGGCCGACCGATCCGCGCGAGATCACGATACGCTTCTTCACGTCGCGTGCGAGCGCGTCGAACGGTAGCTTGTCTGCATCGACGTCGAAACCGATCGCTACTTGCGGCGGGATGTTCTCGACCAGCAGCAGCCCGTTCTTCCCCGTCACGCCGGCGGGGCGGTTCTCGCGCATTATCGGGACCGCGCCGACTTTGCCGGTTCGCACCAGCGCGTACGTGCCGCCGGTGCGGTTGCGGGCGAACAGGCCCCCGCCGGCGATGACGAGCGTGCCGCGGGCGTTGGCGCGGGCGGCAAAAGTGCCGTTGACTCGCTCGACTTCGCCCTCGAGACGGGCGAAGTCGGCCCGGTAGGCCAGCGAGCCGGAGGTTCGGCCGCTCTGGCCGAACGTCCGCTCGAAGGCATAACCGACGGGCTGGCCCTCGATATCGTACTGCCGCATGCTCGCCGAGCCCGAGAATGGGGAGTTGGTGCCCTTGCTTGCGGTCATCTGTGAACTTCGGCCGTTGCCGAGCTGGATCGATAGCCCGGTGAAGGCGGTAAACCCGCTCCCGCTGACATCGCCGCGCCGGTAACCCACCGAGCTGAATACATCCATCGCCCGGTTGATCCGCATGCGGAACGAAGCGTTGACGACGTCGGTGCGTCGCTCGCCAATAGGGAATCTGGGGTCGACAAGCGCTTCCTGGCGCGAGGCGGACAACTGTAGCCGGTTGAAGCTCCCCAAATCGAAGCCGATTTGCGCAACGTAGAGCCGCGGCGGCAGCGGATCGCCCAGCCGGGTCGCCACATCGCGGTATCCGGCGCTCGGCAAAGTTGCGCCGATCCGTCCGGAAAGTTGGCTCCCGCTCGATTCCACGCCCACGTTGAGCAGAGTGCCGGTTCGACCGGATGAGGCATCGCGGCTGTAGCGCGCTTCAGCCGTGACCAGCGCCAGGCCGCCTAACGCGAGATCGCCGCGGACGCCTGCATTGAGCAGGCCCGCGGTCCATTCTGCGGAGGCTTCCATGGTGAACTGGGAGCTCATTCCGCGCCGGTAGAAGACGGAACCCGCGAGCGGACCGTAGTCATGGCTCGCGGTGCCGTATCTTCGTCGGACGAACCCGGCGTTGACCGCGAATTCGCTCAGGTTTCGCGCCAACAAGTTGCGCGAGACATAAAATCGGGCCGCTTGGATCACCTCGCGCCCCAGTGCGTCGCGCGTCACGACCGCAACTTCGCCGCGGCCAAGTTGCGCCGGAATGTTGCGCACGGTGAACTCGCCCGGCTCGACGTCGCCGAGCTTGTAGCGTTGGTCGCCGTTGATAAGGTCGATGCCGGTCGGCACCGCCACCTGGCCGCTGAAAGCCGGCAACGGGATTGTGACGAGATCGGGCCGCAGCGAGTAGTCGGAGCCGATCTGGATGCCGCCCATGCGCACGGCGCGCTGGCTCTGCCCGCCGGCCGAGACGAAATCGCCCGCCGAAGCGGTAATCCCGGCTCGTTGGAGCTGGACCCTCGCGGTGGTGTCGAGCCGGGTGAACGCGCGCGCCCCCTCGGCAGGGCGCGTTGCCAGTTGCATCGTTGCGCCGAGCGCGAAGTTGCCGCGCACGAGCGAGGCATCGAAATAGCCCGAGGCCGCGGTCCGCCCGCGCGCCACCGTTCCGCTCATGTCGTAGTCGATGCGGAACGCGGTAATAGCCGTGCTTTCGCCGTGCATCGCGGGACCGGAATGCAGATCGATGTAGTTGCCCTTGTCGCTCCGGCGCATGAGCTGCACCTCGAGCCGTTGGCGCAGCGCGTCGAACTTCCACTGGGCGAGCGTGAGGGTATCTAGCGCGACCAGGCCCCTGGTCGAGTCGGGGACCGGCAGCCCTGCGGCCCGCGCCGCCTCGGCATCGATCGAGAGGACTTTGCCCTGCCAAACGAGCGGAACCAGCCGCTTCATCACTTCGCCATCAACCGAGATTTCCGACAAGCCGGGGCCGTCGCTCGGCTGGACGCTTTGCGTGGTCAGGCCCCTGGGCAGGGCGAACGGGTCCGATTGCGCCGCGGCGGGAGTTCCGCCGAGTACCGCCGTAGCGGCCGCGATGAGCGCAAGGATCCCGTCAGCAGGTCGGCGTAGCGCTGCCATGGGCCGTCTGCCCGTCGACCTGGGCGGTGATCGACACCGTTCCGAGGGTACAGGCGTTCGCGATCGGCCAGGCGATGTTGGAGCGGCCCTGGACATAGCGCAGCGAATTGCGCTCCACCGGGACGGATCCCCCGGACGCGTTCGTCACCTCCACTTGCAGCACGCGGGCTGTCGCGTCTCCGCTATTGGAGAGCACGAGTTCTCCGTCTCGCAAAAGCCACTCGAGCCGGGCAGGCGCGGCGGTGTCGCGATCAAGGAACACGGGGAGGGTGAAACGCAGCCGGGCTTCGGCCGAGCCCGACTGCGCCGACGCGGGGTCGGGCAGCTGGTCAACGGCCAGCCTGAACCGTTTTTCGCCGGGCGATGCGGCTCCGCTACGGAGCAGCCGGACGACCTGGGTCGCCCCCGGCGGGATCGAGATGATGGACGGCGAGATGGTAAGGGCGTTGCTCGGCGCGTACTGGTCCTCGCCGTTCGCCTGGCTCCAGGCGAACAGTCGGGATTGTACCGCGACGTCGCGGCCCGAGGTATTGGTCAGAGTAACCGTCGCAGCCTGCTTGCCGGCGTCGAACTCGAGCCGCAGAGGAGCGATATTGAGACGGGCCCCGCCGACGGGAATCGGCGCCGTGAGCGCCTGTGCCCGGGCGGCGGACACGTCTTCGGTCCCATCCGCTTGTGCCGTGGAAACCGTGGCACCAAGCAGAAACGACCCGCCCGCAATGATCAAGGCGGCCTTGCGCAGTGAAATCGCGGGTCGGGTCATTCTGGTCTCCGGTAGGTCTTAGAACGTGACAGTGACGGTCACGGTATCGGTGTAGCTGCCGGCGCCGACCGAAGCGGCGGTCGACGGAATACGGCCGTAGGCGGTCAGCGAAACGAGGCCGCTAGTACCTGCATTGCCAGCCTGCGTGGCGCCAATTGCGCTGCCCCAGGTCGTGGAGCGGGCTGCATCCTTGTAGATGCCGTAGTTGACATAAACGGGCACTGTCGCGCCGTTCGACATGCGGCGCTGCGTGCCGGAAGCGTTCGCGCCAGCGTCGAGAGCGACGTCGTAGTTGGCGCCGTTGGTGCACACGAGCGAGACGGTCGAGGTGGTGTCGATGTCGACACCGCCGATCGCCGTCGGCGAGCCGAACGCCATCGGCGTGGCGGCGACGGTGCACGAGTTGAGAACGTTGACCGACACCGGCATGTTGTTGGTGGCGGTACCGGCCAGGGCCGGAGTAGCCGCTGCCGCGACGGTAGCAGCAAGTACGAGAGCAATCTTACGCATGGTCTTTCCCCAAAAGGTCGTTGGCCTTTGCGAGCCGATCGCTCTAATCGGCTAAAGCTGTTGAAAAATCACTAATGGTTACACGGATTTCTCGCCGTGCGTCGGTAGGAATACTTAGCCTAACATGGTTAACACGACGTAACCGCCGAAAGTCTTTTTAACCCTGTTTTCTTTCAGTAAGTCGTTGACGGAAACGAAGCGTCAGAAATTGACGGTGACGGTCACCAGGTCGCTATAGTTGCCGGGAGGCGTGCTTGCCTTGCCGGTCAAGCGGCCATAGACCGGATATACCGTTACACCCGTCGGCCCGGAGTTTCCGGCGAGATTGCGAGTGTTGCCGCGGCCCCAGATCTGGCTGCGCGGCGGGTCCTTGTGGATGTCGTAGAACATCGTCGCATTGAGCGTGGAATGACGGACCTGGCGGTTGTTACCCTGCGCGTGGAGCCCGTTATCGAGATCGATCGTGTAGGCCATATTCGGCGTGCAGACGACTGTGATCGCCGCTGTGCTATCGAAAGTGGTGTTCGCTGGCACCGGCATCATGAATACAAGCGGCGTGGCGGAAACGGTGCAACCGGCCATTACGTTGACCGACACGGGCATCGTGTAAGTCGCCTTGGCGGCAAGGCACGGTGACGCCGAGAGCGTGAACGCTCCGGCCAGGATCACCACTGCAAACTTGACTGCCGAACCCAAGAAATCGATCCCCCCGCTTTTCAGCACGGTGGGGAATAGGGGCAAGGCCTTAGGTTAAAGTTAATGCCCCGGTAGCCTCGAAGTAACGCTTCCGATTGGCCCGAGATCAGATATCGCCGCCGGTAAGCCTTTGACAAACAAGGTCGAGCTGGTCGAGCGTGCGATAGCGAATGGTTACCGCCCCCGAGCGGGGATCGGTGTCGGTCTTGATCCGCACGCTCAGGCCGAGGAAGTCCTCGAGATGGCGCTGGACCGCGGCGATATCGGCATCCTTGGCCGGATCGCGGGCCACGCGGGCGGCCCGGCGGGCGCTCCTGCCGCTGTCGCGCCGGGAGAGGATTTCGACCTCGCGCACCGAGAGATTGTCCCGCACGGCGCGCGTAGCCAGCACGATCGCATCTTCGTGCCCGATCAGCGCGCGGGCGTGCCCCATCGAAAGCGCGCCATCCTCGACCAGTTCTAGAACCGGTTCGGGCAGTTGCAACAGCCGCTGGAGGTTCGCCACGTGACTGCGCGACTTGTCGACGAGCTGGGCAATCTCGGCCTGGGTCATGCCCTCGCCCTCGGCCAGCCGCTGATAGGCGCGCCCTTCCTCGACCGGATTGAGGTCTTCCCGCTGAAGGTTTTCGATCAGCGCCAGCGCCATCACCTCGCGCTCGTCGAGTTCGCGGACGATGGCAGGAATCTCGTGCAGCTTCGCCTTCTGGGCGGCTCGCCAGCGGCGTTCGCCCGCAACCAGTCGATAGCGGCCACCACCCAACGGCGTGACGATCACCGGCTGGATCACGCCGCGCTGCGCGATCGAGGCTGCCAACTCTTCCAACGCCGCCTCATCGAATCGCCGGCGCGGCTGGCCCGGGAGCGGCTCGATCGAAGCGACGGCGATGCTGGCGAGTCCCGAGCTCGCGTAACTCTTTGAATTCACCTGCTCATCCCCGTCCGCACCGGTGACAAGCGGCTCTTCGCGTCGGGTCTCGCCGAGCAAGGCTCCCAGCCCGCGCCCAAGCGCGCGGCGGCTGTCGCTTTTCGGCCGTTCGGGGATCGAGAAGCGAATCGGGTCGGTCGGATTGCTCATGCGGCTTTCCTCGTCGCGGGCAGGCGCCCGATTAGCTCGCGCGCGAGTGCCATGTACGCGCGACTGCCGGTGCAGTTGTGATCGTAAACGAGTGCCGGGAGGCCATGGCTCGGCGCTTCCGACAGGCGAACGTTGCGGGGAATGACCGATTCGAACACGAGCCCGCCCAAACATGCCCGCACGTCATCGGCGACCTGGTCGGTCAGGCGATTGCGGCGGTCGAACATCGTCAAGGCGACGCCAATAATGCCGAGATCCGGATTGAAGCGCTGCTGCACCCGCTCGACGGTGGTGAGCAGTTGCGAGAGCCCTTCGAGAGCGAAGAATTCGCACTGCAGCGGCACCAGCAGCGTATCGGCCGCGCCCATCGCGTTGAGCGTGAGCAGGCCCAGCGATGGCGGACAATCGATGAAAGCGATCTCGTGCCCGATATGGCCCGCGAGCGCAGTGGTCAGCCGGGCGGTGCGGTCCTCGACCGTGACCAGCTCGATTTCGGCGCCGGAGAGATCCTCGGTAGCAGGCACAATGTCGAGCCCGGGAATGCTGGTGGGCTGGATGCATTCAGCGAGCGGCGCGCCATCGACGAGCAGATCGTAGCTCGAACGTTCGCGCGCATCGCTCGCCACGCCCATTCCGGTCGAGGCGTTTCCCTGCGGATCGAGGTCGATTAACAAGGTTTTCCAACCGGTTGCCGCCATTGCCGTGGCAATGTTGATGGCGGTGGTGGTCTTGCCGACCCCGCCCTTCTGATTGGCGACCGCGACGGTAATCATCGGTTCTGGCCTTTCGCGATGCGTCCGACGACGATGCCTGCATCGGCGTCAGTCACGGATGGTTCCACGTGGAACATGCGCCGCAGCTTTGGTGGCAGTTGCGCCACTTCCTGCGCCGCCGACCGCCCTTTGGGCAATAACCACACCGTGTCGCTTGTGGAAAAGCGCGTTGCCGCATCAATCAACTTGCGAAGCGGCGCAAACGCCCGGGCGCTGATTACCGACGCTGGAACAGCCTCCGCATCTTCCAGACGAGACCCGATCACCCGCGCATTTCGCGCATTTGCCGCCGCAAGAGAACTGTTAAGCCAGTCGATCCGTAGCTTTCGCGACTCAACGAGATGGACCGGCAGGTCTTGTCGCATCAGGGCCACGATTATCCCAGGAAATCCGGCGCCCGTGCCCAGGTCGAGCCAAAGTTCGCATTTGCTCGGCGAGTGGTCGAGGAGTTGCGCGCTGTCAGCAATATGGCGACTCCAGACTTCCTCGAGCGACCGTACCGAAACCAGGTTCTGGCGTTCGTTCTCCTGCCGCAGGCGAGCGACGAACTCCTCGAGCGTGGCCAAGGTCGACGGCTGGCACCTTGCGGCGACGAATTCACGAGCCTCTTCCTCACTCGCGATCACGCAGGCACCTGGCTGGCACGTCGCACGTGGACAAGCAAAGCCGAGAGTGCCGCGGGGGTCACGCCCGGAATGCGCCCCGCGGACGCAAGCGTGTCCGGCCGCGCCGCCGATAGACGCTCGACCATTTCCGCCGACAGGCCGGGTACATTCGCGAACGCGAACCCGGCGGGAATCGTCATGGCGTCGGCCGCCCGCAGGTCGCGAAGCTCGGCCTCCTGGCGCGCAATATACGGGGCATATGCGGCGTCCTCCAGGACCTCGATCCCGGCCTCGCTGCCGAGGAGCCCATTGGGCAACCATGCGTCCAGCAGACAGGGATCGAAATCATGTGCGAGCCATTCGCGTAGCGGTTTGGCGGCTGCGTCCCGGCGTACCGGCACACCCTCCCCCGCCAGGGTCTTGCCATCGACCTGCTGTGCCAGCTTGGTGTCCCACGTGGAACGCAGAGCCTGACGAGTCGCAAACCAAGCTCGTCGCTCGCTAGCGATGCAACCCGCCTCGTTGGCGATCGGCGTAAGCCGTGTTGATGCGTTGCTGGCTCGAAGGCGTAGTCGATACTCGGCACGGGCAGTGAGCATGCGGTACGGCTCGGAAACTCCATGCAGGGTCAGATCGTCGACCATCACCGCGAGGTAGGAATTCGCGCGGTCGATCGCCGGGCGCAGGGTGCCGCGCACCGACGCTGCCGCGCTGAAGCCAGCGACGAGACCTTGGGCGGCGGCCTCTTCGTATCCCGTTGTCCCGTTGATTTGCCCGGCGCAATAGAGCCCGGGGATTGCCCGCACCTGCAAGCCGCGATCGAGTGCCCGGGGGTCGATATGATCATACTCGACTGCATAGCCAGGCACCGCCATCTCCACCCGCTCGAGGCCCGGCATCGTCCGTAACATGGCAAGCTGCACGTCGCTCGGCAGCGACGTGCTGATGCCGTTGGGATAAACCAGATGGGTGGAGAGCCCTTCGGGTTCGAGGAATACCTGATGGCCGTCCCGATCGCCGAAACGATGGACCTTGTCCTCGATCGATGGGCAGTACCGCGGACCCTGCGCGCCGATCGCACCGGTGAACATCGGCGACCGATTGAGGTTGGCCCTGATGATGTCGTGGGTTGCCGCGTTCGTGCGGGTTATCGCGCAGGCGAGCTGGGGATTGATCCGACGTTTCGTCAGTGGAGACATAGTCCAAGGCTCGGTGTCGGACGGTTGCTCCGCCAACATCGACCAAGCAATGGTTCTGCCGTCGATCCGGGGCGGGGTACCGGTCTTCAGTCGCGCCATCGGTAGCGCCGCATCGCGCAACTGCGACGCGAGCCGATGCGCGGCACTCTCGCCGATCCGCCCCCCGTCGAGCACCTCCTCCCCGTGAAACATTCGTCCACCGAGGAAAGTCCCGGTGCAGAGGATCGCGGCATCGCCGGCAATTGAGGTGCCGTCTGCCAATCTTAGCCCGACGACGGCGCCCGACGCCATTTCGAGCGCCGCCGCCTCACCCTCGATCACGGTGAGGTCGCCTTGTGTGGCAAGCATGGCCTGAACGGCCTGCTTGAAAAGCAGGCGGTCGGCCTGGACCCGCGGTCCCCAGACCGCACTGCCCTTCGAGCGGTTGAGCATCCGATAGTGGATGGCTGCGGCATCGGCTGCGCGCGCGATGATGCCGTCGAAGGCGTCGACCTCGCGTACGAGGTGGCCCTTGCCCAGCCCACCGATTGCAGGGTTGCAGCTCATGGCGCCGATCTTGGCACGGTCGAACGTGACCAGCGCCACGCGGCAGCCCATCCGCGCGGCCACAGCCGCCGCCTCGACGCCGGCATGGCCTCCGCCTACTACGATGATGTCGAAACGCTGCATGGCTCGCGCATTAGACTCGGCAAGGGAAGCGGTCAAAAGCCTGTTTCACGTGAAACATCACTTCCCGATGCAGAACTTCCCGAACAGCGCGTCCAGCATGTCCTCCGTAGAAGCGCGGCCGGTCAACCGATCCAGCGACACACGCGCCAAACGCAATTTTTCCGCCAGGATCAGGAAATCCGATAGCGAGGGGTCGACCAGAGCCGCCCAGGTCTGGGCAAGCAGATCGTGTTGCCGCCGATTGAGCGCCACCTCCCCAGGCGACGGCATCGCGTCGCGGGCGGCCCGGACCAGTTCATCCTTCAGATCTGCAAGCCCTTCCCCAGTGGAGGCTGATACCCTGACGCGCGGGTTCGTTTTCGCGCCGCTGCCGAGATCGCACTTGGCGGCGATTTCCCAGCCGCCCTCTGGACCTTCGCCTTCGGGGCCAAGCCACAGCACGAGGTCCGCTCGCTCGACTTCCGACTGAGCGCGCTCGATGCCGATCTGCTCGATCTGGTCCTCGGTGCCGCCGCGTAGCCCGGCGGTATCGACCAGGAGGAAGGGGACGCCGCCAATAGCGACAGGCCGTTGGATGACATCGCGCGTGGTTCCCGGCGTGGCGGCGGTTATGGCAGCTTCACTTTCCAGCAAAGCATTGAACAGACTAGACTTTCCGGCGTTCGGCGGACCCGCGAGGACTACGCGGAAGCCCTCGCGCAATGCCTCGGCGCGCGGCCGGCCGAGCCATTCCTCGATCTCGCGCGCCAAAGCGCCAAGCCGCTCGTCGAAGTCCGGCGGGAGCGCACCGACATCGTCCTCGTCGCCGAAATCGAGCACAGCTTCGATCGCCGCGGACAGGGCGAGGATTCGCTCGCGCCAGTCTTCCACCTGGCGCGAGAACGCGCCGCCCGCCATCGCCTGCGCCGCGCGTCGCTGAAGCTCGGTCTCGGCCGCGAGCAGGTCGGCGAGCCCCTCGGCCTCGGCGAGATCGATCCGCCCGTTGGCAAAAGCGCGGCGGGTGAACTCGCCTGGCTCGGCGCGGCGCAACCCGGGCATATCTGCCAGTGCCCGCTCGACGGCCGCGACCACGGCCCGCCCGCCGTGAAGGTGTAGTTCGGCGACATCCTCTCCCGTGGCGGTCCCGGGACCGGGTAACCAGAGAACCAGCGCCCTATCGAGGATCTCGCCGCCCGCGTCGCGCAAGAGGGCGGCGGTGGCGCGTCTCGGCTTCGGCGGACGGCCGACCAGGGCGCGCAAGGCCGTGCCTGCCTCGGATCCGCTGATGCGCACCAACGCAATCGCTGCCGGTGGGGCGCCGCTGGAAAGGGCGAAAATGGTTTCCATCGATGCTCAGTGGCGCGTGCGAGCCCGTCTGGCCACCGGTCAGGTGTCTTTCGACCCCTTCGCACCCTTGTTCGCGACCGCCGCGCCTTCCATGAAGTTCTGGAACAGTTTCATCCCGATTTGGCCCATCGGGGCGATCTGCCCGGCCATCTCCTGCAGCTTGTCGACGCTGCCGACGCCCTTCATCGCCTTGGCCATCAGGTCGACATAGACTTCGTTGGCTTTCCCGACGTCGGGCAAGCCCATGAAAGTGCGCGCCTCTTCGGGCGTACAATCAATCTCGATATGCACTTTCATTGCCGGCTCCTCGCTGCGTCTCGGGGTTTGGCAAATTCTGCGCCCCGGCGCTAGGGTAGCCGGAGGCAGAGGAGAGCACGATGGGCGAGACGAAGCGGGTTGCGACATTGGAAGGGGGCGAGGACTTCCCGGTCTATCTGGCCGAACCGGCGGGCCACGCGGCCGCCGCGGTCATCGTCATCCCGGAAATCTTCGGGGTGAACCCCGGCATTCGCGCCAAGTGCGACGAATGGGCGGCCAAGGGCTACCTCGCCGCGGCGCCCGACATCTTCTGGCGCTTTGCCGAAGGGGAGGAGCTCGATCCCGACGTGCCGGACCAGTTCCAGCGCGCGCTGGAGAATATGGGCAAGTTCAAGGGCGACGACTGTATCCGCGATATCGAGGCGCTGATCCATCACCTCAAGCGAGACGCCGGCTGCGGCAAAGTCGGGCTCGTTGGCTTCTGCCTCGGCGGGTACATGGCGTACCTCGCCGCTACCCGCACGGACATCGACGCATCGGTGGGCTACTACGGCGTCTCGATCGACCAGCATCTCGGCGAGGCGCACGCGATCGCCAAGCCACTGATGCTGCACATCGCCGGTGCGGATCACTTCGTAACGCCCGAAGCGCAGGCCAAGATTCATGCCGAGCTGGACAGCCATCTGCGGGTGACGTTGCACGACTATCCGGGCCTCGATCACGGGTTCGCCGCGGAGATGGGCCAACGCCGGGACGAGGAAGGCGCAAAGCTTGCCGACTCGCGTACCGCGGCTTTCTTCGCGGAGCACTTGCGGTGAGCGCGGAGAAGGGACTCGCCAACTGGCACCGCGTGCTGAAGGGCGGCAACCAGTCCGGCGACCTGGCGGAAATCATCCGTGAAGACGCCGTGTTCCACTCGCCGGTGGTCCACTCCCCGCAGGAGGGCCGCGCCAAGGTCGTGGGCTATCTCGCGGCGGCCGGAGTTGTCCTCAATACCGACAAGTTCCGGTACGTGCGCGAGTTCAGCCAGGGAGATCATGCGCTGCTCGAGTTCGTCACCGAGCTCGACGGCATTCACATCAACGGCGTCGATATCATCACCTTCGACCAGGCGGGAATGATCAGCGACTTCAAGGTCATGGTCCGGCCGCTGAAGGCAATCAACAAGGTCTGGGAGATGATGGGGGCCCAGCTTCAGCGCCAGGACGGCTGATACGGCGCCTGGCAGTGAATCCGCTGGAGCAGGTCCGCCGACGCCGAGACAGGCTCAGTTGAGCGCCGCGAAATTTTCCACCAGCTGCCGGGCATAGGGCGAGATCGGCTCGGGCAGCCCGCTCCGGATGCTGTCCCGTCGCACCGCGATATCGAGCGACAGCGGCATGTGATGCATCGACCAGGTCGGGCAGCTGCGCGCATCGATCGGTTCGTCGATCAGGATAAGCATCCCCGAATGCCGGGGATCTCGCGCGAGCGTGGCCATCAGGCTCATCAGCGCGGCCTGCTCCCCTTCGATGAGCTGGAGGAAGTTGCGCCCGTTATAGATCAGGAAGCCGCTGATTCCGCGCTCGGCATTGTTGCGCTGCGCGGATTCGACCAGCCGATCGACTTCTTCGGCGGACAAGCCCGTGGCGGTGCTGATGTAGACGACTCTGCGCATGCGACCCGCGCCTTTCTGGTGGCCCCTACTGATTCATGGTCGCGAAGAAGTCCTCGTTGGTCTTGGAATCCTTCATCTTGTCGAGGAGGAACTCCATCGCGTCGATGGTGCCCATCTGCATGAGGATGCGGCGCAGGACCCACATCTTGGACAGCTTGTCCTTCTCCACCAGCAGCTCTTCCTTGCGGGTGCCGGACTTGCCGACGTCGAGCGCCGGGAAGATGCGCTTGTCGGCGACCTTGCGGTCGAGCACGATTTCCGAGTTGCCGGTGCCCTTGAACTCTTCGAAGATGACCTCGTCCATCCGGCTGCCGGTATCGATCAGCGCGGTGGCGATGATCGACAGCGAGCCGCCTTCCTCGATGTTGCGCGCTGCACCGAAGAAGCGCTTCGGCCGCTGCAGGGCATTGGCGTCGACACCGCCGGTGAGCACCTTGCCCGAGCTCGGCACCACGGTGTTGTAGGCACGGCCCAGGCGGGTGATCGAATCGAGCAAGATCACGACGTCCTTCTTGTGCTCGACCAGGCGCTTGGCCTTTTCGATCACCATCTCGGCGACCTGCACGTGGCGCGTGGCGGGTTCGTCGAAGGTCGAGGAGATCACCTCGCCCTTCACGCTACGCTGCATGTCGGTGACTTCCTCGGGGCGCTCGTCGACCAGGAGGACGATGAGGAACACCTCAGGGTGGTTGTCGGTGATCGCCTTGGCGATGTTCTGCAGCAGCACGGTCTTACCCGTGCGCGGCGGGGCGACGATCAGCGCGCGCTGGCCCTTGCCTTGCGGCGAGATGATGTCGATCACCCGCGCCGACTTGTCCTTGACGGTAGGATCGAGCGTGTCGAGCGACAGCTTCTCGTCCGGATAAAGCGGGGTCAGGTTGTCGAAGTTGGTGCGGTGGCGGACAGCGTCCGGATCGTCGAAGTTGACGGTCTTGAGCGTCGTCAGCGCGAAGTACCGCTCGCCTTCCTTGGGCGCGCGGATCTCGCCTTCGACGGTGTCGCCGGTGCGCAGGCCCCATTTGCGGACCTGGTTGGGCGAAACGTAGATGTCGTCGGGGCCCGCGAGGTAGTTCGCCTCGGGGCTGCGCAGGAAGCCGAAGCCGTCCTGCATCACCTCGATGGTGCCGACCCCCATGATCGACTCTTCGTATTCCTCGTCCTCGGCCAGCTCGCGCAGGATGCAGAACATGAGGTCCTGCCGGCGCATGGTGCTCGCGCCTTCGACGCCCAGCTCCTCGGCCATTTCGACGAGTTCGGCCGGGGCTTTCTTCTTGAGGTCTTTCAAATGCATTATGTTTTTTCCGTAGTCTGGAAGCGGCCGGCCGGTCGTAAGGGGCTTGGAGAAAGCGCGACCCGGTCTCGCCTGGGAGACCGGAGAAGCCGGTTGGTGCCGCGGGGATTACTGGCGGGGAGGCTCGCCGTCAATTCGCCACGCGCTCGGTTCGTCGCAGCCTCAGAAGGGGCGGACGATCACCAGCACGACGATCAGCGCCGCGGCAAGACCCGGCACTTCGTTGAGCAGGCGTAGTTGCTTGCCGGTGAGCGGGCGCTCGCCTCGTGCGAGCCTCTTCGCGTAGCCCGCCATCCAGCCGTGATAGCCCGAGAGCAGCAGAACGAGCAGCAGCTTGGCGTGGAGCCAGCCTTCGCCCCATTGGTTTGTCGTGCTCGCGAGCAGGATGCCCAGCACCCAGACCACCACGATCGAAGGCGCGAGGATGATCCTGAGCAGCTTTCGCTCGCGGTCGATCCACGCCGCTTCCTCGGGCGAACCGGGCGCCGCTTCCTGGTGGTAGACCAGGTAGCGCGGCAGCATGAACAGGCCCGCCATCCAGAAGATCACGAAGATCACGTGGCCGGCCTTGAGCCAGAGATAGGTCATCGCCAGCGTCGATTCCATAATCGCCATCTAGGAAACGCGAGCGCCACCGTCACCCCCGCCATTGCCGCACCGTGTCGCGCAAGCGCTCGACGTGCTCGATCGGCGTGAACTGGCCGATGCCGTGGCCGAGGTTGAACACGTGCGGCCGATCGGCGAATGCGCGCAGGATTTCGCCGGTGCGCTCGATCAGCCGCTGCCCCCCGGTAAGCAGGAGCAACGGATCGAGGTTGCCTTGCACCGGCATGCCGGCGGGCAGCTCGCGCGCGGCCCAGGCGGGGTCGATCGTCTCGTCGACGCCGACCGCATCGACCCCGGTTTCGCGCGCATAGGCGGCCAGCTTGGCCCCCGCGCCCTTGGGAAAGCCGATCACGGGCACGCCCGGGCAGCGCTCTTTGACCGCTGCGCAGATCTTGGCGTTGGGCCCGATGACCCAGCGCTCGAACTCGTCGGGAGCGAGGCTGCCGGCCCAGGAATCGAACAGCTGGATTGCCTCCGCCCCCGCCCCGATCTGGCCGACGAGATAATCGACGGTCACCTCGGCAATGGCGTCGATGATTTCGCGGAACGCCGCCGGATCGCGATAGGCCATCTCGCGCGCCGCGTGGTGGTCCTTGGAGCCCTCTCCGCCCACCATGTAGGTCGCCACGGTCCACGGGCTCCCGGCAAAGCCCAGCAGCGTCGTCTCAGGGCCCAAAGCGGCGCGGACCTTGGCCACCGTGGCGTAGATCGGTTCGAGGCGCTGAGGAACCGCCTGGAGCGCCCCCAGCGCGGTATCCGCGAGCCGAGGCGAGAGCGCCGGACCTTCACCGGCGAGGAATGCCAGATCCTGCCCCATGGCATAGGGCACGATGAGGATATCGGAGAACAGGATCGCGCCGTCGAACCCGAAGCGGCGGATCGGCTGCAGCGTCACCTCGGCCGCGGCATCGCTATCGTAGACCAGTTCGAGGAACCCGCCCTTCTCGGCGCGGAGAGCGCGGTACTCGGGCAGATAGCGCCCTGCCTGGCGCATGAGCCACAGCGGGACCTGGTCGCCACGACGTCCGTTCAGGGTATCGAGAAGCAAGCCGGGCATGGCTCTAATCCAATTCAATTAGATTCTTATAGAAGATGAAGGAGTCTGTTGGCCCTGTGGAAAGCGGGGACAGCGGCGCCCTGCCCGATTTCTCCCGCGCTGAACAGGCCGCTTCGGCCGGGCGAATCCGCGGACTCGCGCGTCAATCAATCGTTTTCCCCGCTATCCCCGGCCTGTGGGAAGGTCAGCATCGGTGTCCACAAGCACGCTCGCGGAATCCGGGTCAGTGGTGATGGTTCGGGCCGTGCGCCTTGTCCGCATGTCTCTCCCGTGGTTTATGCCGGTCGTTCTCCACAGCCGCCGAAGCGGAGCCGAATGCCGCGCATCCACCTCCACCTGCTGTCGGATTCGACCGGCGAAACGCTGGAGATGATCGCCAAGGCCGCGCTCGCGCAATTCGACGAGGCGGACGTCCAGCGCCACTTCTGGCCGATGGTGCGCAGTCGCCAGCACCTCGACCGCATCGTGCCCGACCTGGCCAACAATCCCGGCCTCGTGCTGTTCACCCTGGTCAACGACGAAACTCGTACCCGGCTGGAAGAGCATTGCCGGGTACTGGGGCTCCCGGCAGTCCCGGTACTCGATGCCGTGACCGCCGCCCTCGAGGCGCATCTCGGCCAGCAGGCGACGCACGGGCGCCCGGGCCGCCAGCACGCGATGGACGAGGCTTACTTCGCCCGCGTGGAGGCCATCCAGTATACCATCGCGCACGACGACGGGGTCGGCTGGGAGGACTGGGAAGAGGCCGATATCGTCCTCGCCGGCGTTTCGCGCAGCTCGAAAACGCCGACCAGCATCTATCTCGCCAACCGCGGCTACAAGGTCGCCAACATCCCGCTGGTGGTCGAGAGCCCCCCGCCCCCCGCGCTCTACAGCCTGCGCCAGCCGCTGATCGTGGGCCTGACCACCGCACCCGACCGGCTGATCCAGATCCGCCGCAACCGGCTGCTGACGATCGCCGAGGGCCGGGAAAGCGACTATGTCGATGCCGAGCGGGTGGCGGCCGAGGTGAAATTCGCGCGCCGCCTGTTTGCCGACAACGACTGGCCGGTAATCGATGTGACCCGCCGCTCGATCGAGGAAACCGCCGCGGCGGTCATCCGGCTCTACGGCGAGCGCGAGGCGCGGAGCGCGCCATGATCGTGCTGGCATCGAAGAGCGCTTCGCGGCGGGCGATGCTCCAGGCGGCGGGGGTGGCCTTTCGCTGCGAGCCGGCTGCAGTCGACGAGCGGGCGCTCGAGGCGGGGCTTGAGGGGGCGCCGCCGGGCGAGGTCGCGCGCAAGCTAGCCGAAGCCAAGGCACTCGCGGTCGGCGGCGCAGGCGATCTGGTTCTCGGCAGCGATTCGCTGGTTTGGGTGGACGGGCAGCGTTTCGACAAGCCCGTCAGCCGCGACAATGCCGCGCACCACCTGCGCCAGTTCTCGGGCCGCACGATGGAACTGCACTCCGCTGCCGCGCTGTGCCGCGAGGGCAAGCTCCTCTGGTCGCAGGCCGACGTCGCGCGGCTGCAGGTTCGCGAGCTGTCGGACGATTTCATCGGCGCTTATCTTGCCGCCGAATGGCCCGAAGTTGCGGCTTGCGTCGGCGTGTTCCGGATCGAGGGGCGCGGCGTCCAACTGTTCGAGAAGATCGAAGGCGATCATTTCACCGTGCTCGGCATGCCGTTGCTGGCGGTGCTGAGCGCGCTGCGCGAGTGCGGCGAGCTGCCGGCATGACCCGAGCTTATGCCGAAGTGATCGGCGATCCGATCGCGCAGTCGAAATCGCCGGCAATTCATGGATTCTGGCTGCAGAAGCTCGCGATCGACGCCGACTACAGAGCGATTCATGTTCGTCCAGGCGAATTGAAGCGCTTCATCGACACCCGCCGCGGCGATCCGGCGTGGCGCGGCTGCAACGTCACCATGCCGCACAAGCAGGCGGTCGTTGCTCATCTCGATCGGCTCGATCCGCTGGCGGAAGCGATCGGCGCGGTGAACACCGTCATCCCCGAAAAAGGCGCGCTGGTGGGCTACAATACGGATGCGGGCGGGTTTCTCGAGCCCCTCGCGCCACAGCTTACCGAGGCGCACTATTTCCGCATGGCGCGGGTGCTCGGGACCGGCGGCGCAGCGCGCGCGATCGTCGCGGCGCTGACGCGGGAGAAGTTCGTCATCGTGCTCGCCGGTCGCGATCCCGCCAAGGCCCGCGTGCTCCTCGACGAACTCGATCCGGGCGGCGAGCATCACGAGGTCGATCTCGCCCATTTTGCCGAGCCGACGGATTTCCCCTTCGACGACCGAGCCGATTGCCTCGACCTCGTGGTCAACGCCAGCCCGCTCGGCATGCGCGGCCAGCCGGAGCTGGCCTTCGACTGGACTCACGCTCCGCCGGGCGCGATCGCCTACGACATCGTCACCGACCCGGTGGAGACCGCATTTCTTGCCGCAGCCCGCGAAGCGGGACATCGCACGTTCGACGGGTTCTCGATGTTGATCGGCCAGGCCGCGCTGGCGTTCGAGCGGTTCTTCGGCGTTGCCCCGCCGCGGCATCTCGATGCCGAACTGCGCGAGGTTCTCGCCCGATGAGCCGACCCTTCATCCTCGGCCTCACCGGCTCGATCGGCATGGGAAAGTCCACCGTCGCGGCCATGTTCGAGGCGGCCGGCGTACCCGTGTTCGACGCCGACGCCGAGGTGCGCCGCCTGCAGGGACCGCGCGGAACCCTGGTACCCGCGATCGAAGCTGCGTTCCCGGGCTCGACCGGGCCCGAAGGCGTATTGCGCGACAAGCTCGGGGCGCTCGTGTTCGGCGATCGCGAGGCGCTCGCCCGGCTCGAGGCGCTCGTCCACCCGGCCGTCGCCGCCCGACGTCATGCCTTCATGATCGAGCACGCCGGCCAGCCGCTGGTCGTGTTCGACATTCCCCTGCTGTTCGAGAAGGGCGGCTGGGAACAGGTCGATGCGACCGTGGTGGTTTCCGCCCGGCCGGAGGTGCAACGCACGCGGGTCATGGCGCGGCCGGGCATGACACCGGAGAAGTTTGCCCACATCCTTTCGCTGCAGGTCTCCGATGCGGAGAAGCGCGTCCGCGCCGACCACATCATCGACACCGGCACCACGCTGCGCGAAACCGAAGAGGCCGTGAAGAGGCTGATCGGGCAAATCCGCCGACGCTGAGACGCCGGAAGTGCCTCAACCCCCTTGCCAGCGTGCGCGAAGGGGCCGATAGATTCCGAACACATGCGCGAAATCGTGTTCGATACCGAAACCACCGGCCTCGATCCCCGAACGGGAGACCGGATGGTCGAAATCGGTTGTATCGAGTTGGTCAATCGTGTGCCGACCGGCGCGACCTATCACGCCTACTTCAACCCCGATCGCGACATGCCCGAAGGCGCCGAAGCGGTCCACGGCCTGTCGGCCGCATTCCTGTCGGACAAGCCCCGTTTCCGCGACAAGTGCGACGAGCTGCTGACCTTTATCGGCGACTCGCCGCTGGTCGCCCACAACGCCGGGTTCGACTTCGCCTTCCTCAACTTCGAGCTCGATCTCTGCGGGCTGGAGGCGGTCTGCCTCAGCCGCATGATCGACACCGTCGCGATCGCCAAGCGGCGCCATCCAGGCGCCAAGCTGTCGCTCGACGCGCTGTGCACGCGTTACGGGATCGATCGAAGCCACCGCGTGAAACACGGCGCGCTGCTCGATGCCGAACTGCTGGCGCAAGTCTACGTCGAACTGACCGGCGGCCGGCAGATTGGTCTCTCGCTGGCCGGTACGGCGAGCGACGACGGTGTCATCACCGTGATGTATCCGGCGCGCGAGCGGACGTTCCGGGCCCCGCGTCCGCATGCTGCATCGGTCGAGGAGCTGGCGCGCCATGCGGCATTTGTCGCCCGCATCGAGGGAGCCATCTGGGCCGCGTAGAGTTTCATTGGGACAGGGGTCGCAAACCACGAAGGAGCACCATTGCCGATGGATATTCGCGTTTCGGGTCACCAGATCGAAACCGGCGCCGCGCTGCAGGAACATGTCAGCGATCGCCTCACGCAGATAGTCGACAAGTACTTCAACCGAGCCATTTCCTCGCAGGTCACATTCGGAAAGGCGCCGGCCGGCGCGTTCAGCTGCGACATCGTCACCCATGTGATGCATGGACTGATACTCAAGGCGCACGGGGTCGCGCAGGATGCGCATCAAGCGCTCGATCAGGCGGCCGAGAAGATCGACAAGCAGCTTCGCCGCTACAAGCGCCGCCTCCATGACCGCCATGAGCAAAGCGCCCATGCGGTGCGCGAGGAAGAAGCAGCCTACTCGATCCTCGCCGCTCCCGATGCCGACGCAGAGGAAGTCGAAGTGCCCGACAGCCCGATGATCATCGCGGAGACCAAGGCGGATATTCCCGAGACCAGTGTCGCCGATGCGGTGATGATGCTCGACTTGCGCGACACCAACGCGATGCTGTTCAAAAACGCTGGAACGGGTCGGCACAATATGGTCTATCGGCGCCGCGACGGTTCGATCGGCTGGGTCGAGCCGCGGTAAGCGGCATCCGTCCTGCGCGCCGCGATCCACCTTTTCCCCTTACGGCCGGACCTCCGGCCACCGATTCGACTGCCTGTTGAATGAACGCGATTTTCAAGCTCCTGCCCGAGGCCGTTTGGGTCGATTCCCCGGCCGACAAGCCGGCGATCCTGGCCGCGCTCGCGGAGCGCTTCGCGAAGGTCTATTCGCTCGACCGCGGATTGGTGCTGGAGGGCCTGGAAGAGCGGGAGGCGCTCGGCAGCACGGGATTTGGCCGGGGGATCGCTTTGCCGCATGCGCGGCTGGACGGCCTCAGCCGTCCGGTCGCGGCGCTGCTCAAGCTGTCGCGGCCGGTGGAGTTCGGCGCGGCCGACCGGATGCCGGTCGATATCGCCATCGGCCTGCTCTCGCCGACCAACGCCGGCACCACCCACCTGCACGCGCTGGCGGCGCTTTCGCGCATGGTACGCGACGTGGACATGCACCGCGCTCTCACCCAAGCGAGCGATACCGAGACGCTCTATGCGCTGCTGACGAACGCCTCGGACCGTGACGCCGCCTGACGATTTCGGGCACAGCGCAGGCGCGGGGCTGCACTATCGCGCGCTCGAGCGTCTCTACGCCGCGGCGCCGATCAACGCCCTTTTCGCGTCGCGTCTGGAAATTGTCGGCGACGGTCGGGCGCGTCTGACCTTTACGGTGGCCAGAGAGGTCTACCACGCAGCGGGAGCAGCCCACGGGACGATCTACTTCAAGATGCTCGACGACGCGGCCTTTTATGCGGCCAACACGCTGGTGACGGACCGCTTTCTCCTGACCACCTCGTTCAATCTGCATTTCACGAAGCCGGTGAGGGAGGGAGAGGTGGTCGCCGAGGGCCGCTGGATTAGCGGGCGCAAGCGTGTGTTGGTTGCCGAATCCCGGCTGGTGGATTCCATGGGCGACGAGATCGGGCGCGGAACGGGGACTTTCATGCGCTCGCGCATCGCCCTGTCGGGCCTGCCCGGCTACGCGGCGGCCTGAGTGGACGCGCGGCTGCCGGCGCATATGGAAGTGGCGGCGATCCGCCGCCTCGCCGAATCGATGGGCGGCTTTGCGACGGTGCTCGCACGCGGCGAGCGAGACGCCGGCACCATCGGCATCGTAATTATCGGTCGTGGTGAACGCCCGATCCTATACGAACGCATGCCTGATCTGGCCGGGAACCGCATTTTCGTTCCGACACTATCGCAAGATATTGAAAAAGAAGAGGAATTTTCCGGAGCTTTGGAGCGTCGACGCTCGCGCGACGCCGATTTTTGGTTAATTGAGGCAGATGTCCCGGAAAGGGAACGGTTCGTCGCAGCTTTGCCCTGACCATTTGACTTCGCAAGTGCAGCATATATGTGGTTGCCACCTTTACGGACGCAGGCGGCACGCATCGGCATTTCGGTCGATCGGCCAGCGCGCAGACGGGGGGCGGCCGGCAGGCTGATTTTCAGGACCCGCTTCGACGCATCGAATGCGGACGGGTCCAAGCCTGCGACAGAGCGCGTCCACCGCCTTGACCGATGGATCAATGCAGTTTCACCGCTCGACTATCGCGGCATTCGCCGCGACGATTGTACTTACGTTTTTCGCCGCCGATGGATCCGGCGCCAACGCTGAAACCAGCGAGATCCGCACGCCGGTGGCTGAGCCTCAGTTGACCGACGAAACGGTGCCCGTGGCACCGCCAGTGCAGTTCGTGGCCGAAGAAGTGGCGCAGCCGCTGCCGGTCGAGAACGCCGTCCCGAAGGCTGCGTCGCTCAGCCAGCTCATCGAGACGATGCCCCAAGGGGCAGGCCTTTCGCGCGAGATGGAGTGCCTCGCGGGAGCGATCTACTTCGAATCGCGCGGCGAGCCCCTCGCCGGCCAGCTTGCCGTCGGCCAAGTCGTCGTCAACCGCGCCGAATCCGGGCGCTTCCCGGGCGATTATTGCGGCGTCGTCTACCAGAAGTCGCAGTTCTCGTTCGTTCGCGGTGGGGCCATGCCCCGCATCGATCGCGGCTCGCTCGCCTGGAAGCGGGCATCGGCCATCGCCCGGATTGCGCATGAGGGCCTGTGGAACAGCGGAGTCGGCGATTCGCTCTACTTCCATGCCACATACGTGAAGCCGAGCTGGAGCCGGACCAAGATCGCCCGCGCGACCATCGATACGCACATCTTCTACCGCTGATCGGCCACTTCCACCCACACCGGCACGTGGTCACTGGGTTTCTCTCGCCCGCGATATTCCTTGTCGACCCCGGCGGCGACCATTCGGTCGGCAAGCTCGGGCGAGAGCAGCATATGATCGATCCGGAATCCATGGTCGCGCTGCCACGCGCCAGCCTGGAAGTCCCAGAAGGTCCACACTCCGCCGCGCGGGTTGAGGGTGTCGAGGGCGTCGGTCCATCCGTCGCTCAGCAGACGCGCATAGGCGTCACGCGATTCGGGCTGCATCAAGGCGTCGAAGGCCATCGCCTTGGGTGACCAGACGTCCTTGTCCTCGGGGATGACATTGAAGTCGCCAACCACCGCTACGGGAATTTCCAGCTCCCACAGCGCCAGCATCCGCGTGCGCAGACGCCGCATCCAGGCCAGCTTGTAGTCGAACTTGGGCCCCGGCACCGGGTTGCCGTTGGGCAGGTAGATGCACACTACGCGGACGCCGCCCACATCGGCTTCGATATAGCGGGCATGCTCGTCTTCCGGGTCGCCCGGGAGGGTGCGCTGTGCCTCGACCGGTGCCACCCCATCCGCGAGGATGGCGACGCCGTTGAAGCCCTTCTGCCCGTGCCAGATCGCCTGGTAACCGATCTTCTCGAACTCGGCGTAGGGGAAGCCGTCGTCCTGGCTCTTGATTTCCTGCAGGCAGGCGACTGTCGGCCGGGTCTCCTCCAGCCATTCGAGGAGCCGCGGGAGCCGGGCCTTGACCCCGTTGATGTTGAAGGATGCAATGCGCATCCGGGGGGTTCTAGATGCCGAAGCTGGAACCGCAACCGCAACCGGCTGCGGCCTGCGGATTGCTGACCTTGAAGGCGGCGCCACCGAGCGATTCGACGAAATCGACAGTGCTGCCCGAGATGAGATCGAGGCTCACCGGATCGACCACCAGTTTAACCCCATCGGTCTCACTCACCGAATCGTCGCCCTCGACCACTTTGGCGAGATCGAACTTGTACTGGAAGCCGGAGCACCCCCCACCTTCCACCGCGAGGCGGAGGATAGGCGGGCTCGCCTGCCTGGCAGCGATAGCGGCCACGCGCTTGGCGGCGTTCTCGGTGAGGATCAGCGGTTCGGCCATGGCGGCGATATGGGGTGCCCGGCGGTCCGGCTCAAGCGCTCTGTATGTAGGAGCGCATGGCTTCGGCCTCGTGCGCGATGGCGTCGACTTGCGCTTTCACGAGGTCGCCGATCGAAACGAAGCCGCACATCACGCCGCTCTGCACCACCGGCAGGTGGCGGATGCGCCGCCGGGTCATGAGCTCGAGGGCATCCTCGATCTGGGTCGAAGGTTCGACGGTGATCGCGGGCGCGGTCATCACTTCGCCGACAAGCTTGTCGAGGCTCGCCTCACCTTCGCGCTCGAGACAGTAGATCACGTCGCGCTCCGAGAAGATACCCGCGACTTCGCCATGCCGCATCACCGGCAACGCGCCGATGCGGCGGTTGGCAAGGATGCCGAGCGCGTCGCGCATCTTCATGTCGACATCGCAGGTAAGCACTTCGCTGCTGGCGCGGCCGGCAATCAAACGGGCAATGTCCATCGGGACTCTCCCTTTCGTGGTCGGTCAGAATGCCACGATCGCAAGCCGATTGCCAGCGGCGCCGCACGAGCCCACATGACGGCCATGCCGAACTCCTCGCCGCTCGACGATCCCGCCAGCGCCGCCTTCGCGTGGGCGCGTTGGAAGCGCATGATGAAGATCATGGGCACGGCCACCGCCGTCACCGTTGCGGCGATCCTCGGCTATCTGTGGGTGTCTGAAACCGCGATGTCGATCCACTTCTACATCGCTGTAGGGTTGGGCGTGGGCGCCGCGATGATGCTGATGGGCGCGCTGATGGGGCTGGTGTTCCTCTCGAACGGCACCGGCCACGACGAAGCGGTGATCGACCGCCTAGAAGACGATTGGTAGAGCCTCGCGCAGGCGCAATTCCTCGACCGGCTCCCCCCCGATCAGGTGCTGCTGGATGATCTTCTCGAGCCCCGCCTCGTCGCACGAGTGATACCAGACATGGTCAGGCCAAACGACCGCGATCGGGCCCGCTTCGCACACCTGCAGGCAATCGGCCTTGGTCCGCTGGACTGTCCTGCCGACCAGCCCGAGTTCCTTGAGCCGCCGCTTGAGATACTTCCACGCGCGCTCCCCCTCCTCGCGCGAGCAGCAGGCCTGCTTGTCCGACATCGCGCAAAGGAAGATCTGCCGCTGGATGCGCTCCCCGCCGATCTTGGCCAGCGCCGCGCGGGCCTTGGGAATGTCGCCGGGCGCCGTCACTTTGCCTGGCGGCTCTGCGGCTTCAGCCAGCGACCCAGCCAGTCGAACACGGTGTTGTGCCACTGGAGCGAGTTCTTGGCTTTCAGCACCCAGTGGTTCTCGTCCGGAAATACCAGTAGCTGTGCCGGCACGTCCTTCATTTGCAGGGCGGTAAAGGCAGCCAGCCCCTGCGTGTAAGGGATGCGGAAATCGTTCTCGCTCGTGATCACGAGCATCGGCGTCTTCCACTTGTCGATGTGATGGACCGGGTTCCAGCGCTCGTAGGCGGCCGGGTCCTCCAAATAAGTCTTGCCGCCGTGCTCCCACAGGTCGAACCACCGTTCTTCCGTTTCGAACGCCATCGCGCGCGCATCGAAGATGCCGTCGTGCTGAACGAGGCACTTGAACCGGTCGGGCCAGACGCCGGCGATCCAGTTCATCATGTATCCGCCGTAGCTCGCGCCCATGGCGCAGGCGTTGTCGCCGTCGATCTGCCCGTCGAGCGCGAGCGCCGCGGCGAGGCCTTTCTGCAAGTCCTCGAGCGGCTTGCCGCCCCAGTCGTTGGTGATGCTGTCGGTGAAGGCCTGGCCGTATCCGGTCGAGCCGTGGAAATCGACCGAGATCACCGCGTAGCCCTGGCTCGCCACCACGCGCGGGTTCCAGCGGTTGGACCAGGAGTCGCTGAAACTGCCCTGCGGCCCGCCGTGGACGTAGAGGATCGCCGGCATCTTGGCCTGGACCCGGTCGAGCTTTGTGATTTGCCCCCAGACCGTGTCGCCATTGGCGCCCTTGAAGCTGAACCGGCGGGTGACGATGGGCGCGCGCTTGCCGAGAAGCGAGGTCGCCGCATCGGTCAGCGGAACGGCTTGGCCCCAGTTGCGCGACAAGTAGAGTTCGTTGGGTCCACCGATCGAGGCGCGGGTGAACACCAGCCCGCCGCCTGCCAGCGGCACCACGTTGCCGATCTGCGCCTCGTTGCCGGCCATCAGATCCAGTTTCTCGACGTTGCCGGACTGCGGGTCGATCCGGAAAGCGGGGGTGTCGAGCACATCTTCGGCGGTGACGACGATCCATCTGGAATCCGGAGTCCACGCGAGCGAGCTCACCGAGCGGTCCCACGTGGCGGTGAGCGGACGCACCTGTCCGGTGGCCAGCTCCTTGAGCATGACCGTCAGCTTGTCGGCCTCGTAGCCCGGTCGCGCCATCGCCGCCCAGGCGAGAAACTTGCCGTCGGGGGACGGGGCGGGGAGCGTATCGGTCGCCTCGTTGGCAGCCGTCAGGTTAGTGGGCGCACGGCCGGTAAGGTCGTTGAACCACAGGTCCACATTGGTCGAGCGCGGCTCGTTCTTGTCCGCCTTGCGCGCGGCGAAGAACACGCCGCGACCATCTGCCGACCACGCGATCTCCTCGACGCCGCCGAAGGGCTTGGTCGGCGTATCGCCCACCAGCGCATCCTTGCCGCTTGGCCCGTCGAGGGGAACTCCCCCGCCGATCGCCTTGCCGTCGACCAGAGGGAAAGCGAACGCGCGGCCATACACGCCGGGCGTTTCCCAGGAGTCCCAGTGGCGCACGAAGCCGACCTCGCCGTCGTACAGCCGTCCGCTGCCTGGGCCCGGCAGGTGGGCGGCGTTGTCATCGCAACCGAAAGTAGTGCAGGTGCGGGCAAAATCGCCCCACACCGCGAGCTTTGTCGCTCCTGGAGCGAGCGAGAAGCCGGCGACGGCCGCTTTGAACGCGGTGACCTGTACTATTTGGCTCCCAACACCTTCGGCCGACAGGCGCGCTCGCCAGACCTGATCCGTTTTCTCGCTCCCGCGATCGGACAAGAAATAGAGCAGGCCGTCGTCCGCGAATGCCGGGCTGGTGGCGGTGCCGCCCAGGTCCAGCCGGATCGAGGCGGCCTTCGCGTCGGCGAGAGAACGGAGGACCAGCGCGGTCGTTCGCGCGAAAGTCGTGGGGTCGGTTTCGGTCACCGAATAGACCGCCAGCGCACCGTCCGGGCTGACCGTCGCGGCGCCGAGACGGGGCAGGGTGACGAGGTCCTGCGCAGTCATTGGCGCGCGGGCGTCGGGCCGGGGCTGCGCGGGCTTGGCGGCGATGACGGACGAAGACACCGCGGCCAGCGCGGCGACGAGGGCGACCCTTGTTCTGACTTTCATGCGCCGCGGACTAGCGTCCCCACGCCGCCGAGGAAAGGCCTCAGCCGCGCTTCCCGGCGATGCGGGCGATCTCGTCCTTGACCATGCGCTCGACCATGTCGGGCAGGTTCTTGTCGAGCCATTCGGCCAGCATCGGGCGGAGCAGGTCGCGGGTCAGCCCTTCAAGCGAGGTCTCGCCCGAACGCACGATCTGCGGCGGGACGCCGGGCTCGGCGAGCATGGCGAGCGCGGCGAGGTTCTCCCGCATCGAATCGCGCGCCCGTTCGGTGATCAGCGGACCGTCGGCCGGGGCATCTTCCGCCACGAGCTCTTCGTCGCGCTCGTCGAATTCCGGCGCCTGTTCGACGTAATCGGCGGCGGCGAGGTCGAGCACCTCGTCCGCCTCCTCGGCATCGGCGGGTTCGGGCGCCTCGTCGACGCCCTCGGTCTCGCGCCGACGGCGCGTGTCGAGAGCAACCGCGCGATTGTCGCGCGCGATGACCTTCTTGATCGATTCGAGGATTTCCTCGACCGACGCTTCGCCGTCCTGGCGCATGTTTCCGGACCCCCGTCTCAGTCGACGCTGCTGGCAGCGCCCGAATCATAGTTAACCGGAATTTCCGCCCCGGGGGCCGGGATGTCAACGGTCCGCGTCGACTGGGCGACCGGGTCCGGATCCTTCTCCCAATCCCACCACTTGTTCTTCACCCGCTCGTAGTTGACCTGGGGGTCGTAAAGCGGCCCGTCGTCGCCGAGGCCGAGATCGCGCGCCTCGGCGCGGCCCATCGCGGCGAGCAGGCTGAATCCGGCGACGTAGGCGTTGCGCCGCGCGGTGATCAGTTGCGCGCTTGCCTGGACCAGTTCCTGCTCCGCGTTGAGAATATCGAGGATCGTGCGGTTGCCGACGGTGTTCTCGGCGCGCACACCCTCCAGGCTCAGCGTGGCTGCTTCGACCGCGCTCTGGTTGCTGGCAATGATCGCGGTCGCCGCCTGCCAGCTCGACCACGCCGAACGGACCTGGGCGATCGCATCCCGTTCGGCGGCGATGACGTTTTCGAGCGCCGCGGCGGAACGCGACTGGGCCTGGCGCTCCAGCGCCGCGGGGCGCCCACCCTGAAACAGCGGGATAGAAACCGAGACGCCGGCCTGGGCGGCAGTGGAGGTCTGGGAGACATCGGCCCCGATATTGCCGCCCAGCGTGCCGAGGAAATTGTTGTAGTCGCCGCCCGCGAAGACAGACACCCGCGGCAATCTGCCCGAGCCGGCGACCTCGATGTCGAAGCGCGAGGCCTCTGCGCGCTCACGCGCGGCGATCAGGTCGGGATTGTCATCGAGCGCGGCCGCAACGGCGTCGTCTACGCTGGCGGGCAGGCCCGGCAAGGGCGGTGGCGGCTGAAGGTTATCCGGCGCCATCCCGGTAAGGCGGATGTATTCCTCCCGCGCGGAAATAAGGTTGGCGCGCGCGTTCTGCAGGTCGCCTTGGGCGAGCGCCAGCCGTGCTTGGGATTGAGCCACGTCGGTACGGGTAAGGTCGCCGATTTCGAAACGGTCGCTGGTGGCCTGAACGCTCACTTGCAGCACTTCGACCTGGCTGCTGGCGAGGCCGACAAGCGCCTCGCTGCGGATCACATCCATGTAGGCGGCCACCGTCTGGGCGAAGATCGCCGATTCGGTACCGCGCAAATCGGCCTGCCCGGCCTCGACGCGATTCTCCGCCGCCTTTATCGAGTTCTTGACCGCGCCACCGGAATAGATCGGCACGGCGAGGTCGAGGCCGACGCCGAGCTGTCGTTCCGGTGCCGTGAAGCTGGTGGAGCTCTGCTTGACGAACTCGATGTACTGCGCGCTGGCGGTAGCATCGGGCCGTCCCGCCGACTTTTCGATCGGCACCGTTTCGTCGGTTGCCCGCTGCTGCGCGCGCGCGGCCTGCAGGTTGGGGTTGGTGCGGTAAGCGCCGTTGAGCGCCTCGCGCAGGGTGTCGGCGTGCACGGGTGCCGAGGCCAGGGCCAGCGCGCTGCCGAGCAGCAGGAGACTCCGGCCGCTGCGGATCATGATCAGAACGTCCAAGCTTTCGGTTTGTCGAAGGCCGCGATTCGCGGGATGCCCATCTCGGCAAGCGGCAACAACGAAATCGCACCGGCGGCCTTGCGGCCGATAGCCAGCCGGGTGACCCCGTTGGTAACTATCCCGGTGACGACCCTCGCACCGTCCGCGAGGCGGCCGGCAAGCGAAGCGGGTATCTCTTCGGCCGCCCCGTCGATCATCAGCAACGTATAATCGCCCTTCTTCTTGCCGCGCACCGCCTCAACGGGGGAGATCGCGTCGACTTTCGCGGACACGCCGCGCAAAAGCGCGGGAAGGTATCCGCTTCCGCCATCGACGACGAGCACGGCATCGTCGGTCGCCGGCTTCGATTCGGAGAGCAGGCGTCCGTAGAACAGCGGCGCGGCCAGCATGCCTTCCCCCTCGAGAGCGATGGCGCGGTCGATATAGGCGACGTCGCGCGCCGCGGCCGGAACGAACTCTTCCCGCGGGGTCGCCGCGATGCGCGAGAGGACCCACGGCTCGTTCACGCCGCTGGTGCGCAGCTGGCTGTCGATCATCGCGCGGCGGGCCGCGGCAAAATCGGGAGCGGGACGGGCAACGGAAGCCATGATCACGGAACCTGTATTAACAGCATAACACAGCTGGTCAACGTTGGCGGTATTAGTCGCAAAGCCCAATCTGCGCCAAGCGCTTTGACGCCCTGCCCGCACGAAGACTATCGGCCTGTGGCGAATCGGTCGGCAGGGGATAGGTTTCGATGAACGACTTGAACATGGCCGAACCGGTGGTGATCCCCGAAGGGGATCTCATCGACAGCGTCGCCGATGCGCTGCAGTTCATCAGCTACTACCATCCGATGGACTATATCCGTGCGTTGGGAGCGGCTTACGAGGCCGAGCAGGGCCCCGCGGCCAGGGATGCCATCGCGCAGATCCTCACCAACAGCCGCATGTGCGCCGAGGGGCACCGGCCGATCTGCCAGGACACCGGCATCGTCAACGTGTTTGTAAGGTGGGGGCAGGACTGCCGGCTCGGCTCGAACCGCTCGCTCCAGGACGTGGTCGATGAGGGGGTGCGGCGCGCCTACAATCTCCCAGAGAACAAGCTGCGCGCCTCGGTGCTCGCGGACCCCGCCTTCACCCGCCGGAACACCCGCGACAATACGCCCTGTGTGCTGTCGGTCGAGATGGTCCCGGGGCGTACGGTCTCGGTCGACGTCGCGGCCAAGGGCGGGGGCAGCGAGAACAAGTCCAAGTTCAAGATGATGAATCCCAGCGATTCTATCGTCGACTGGGTGCTCGAGATGCTGCCGCAGATGGGGGCCGGGTGGTGTCCGCCGGGGATGCTCGGCATCGGTATCGGCGGCACCGCCGAGCACTGCGTCAAGCTCGCCAAGCAGAGCCTGATGGAGCCGATCGACATGGCGCAACTGAAGGCGCGGGGACCGGCGAACGATCTGGAAGCGCTGCGGATCGAGATCTTCGACAAGGTCAACGCGCTCGGCATCGGCGCGCAAGGGCTGGGCGGGCTGGCGACAATACTCGACGTCAAGATAATGGACTGGCCGTGCCACGCGGCGGGCAAGCCGGTGGCGATGATCCCCAACTGCGCGGCCACGCGCCACGCGCACTTTATGCTGGATGGCTCCGGGCCGAGCTACCTTGAGAAGCCGAAGCTGTCCGACTGGCCGGACGTTCACTGGAAACCCGACCCGTCGGCCCGGCGTGTCAATCTCGACGCCCTGACGCCAGACGAGGTGCAGAGCTGGAAGGCCGGCGACCGCTTGCTCCTCAACGGCGCCATGCTTACGGGCCGCGACGCCGCCCACAAGCGCATCCAGGACATGCTGGCCAAGGGGGAGGAGTTGCCGGTCAGCTTCAAGGGGCGGGCGATCTATTACGTCGGCCCCGTCGATCCGGTTATGGGCGAAGTCGTCGGCCCAGCCGGCCCGACCACCGCCACGCGGATGGACAAGTTCACCGACATGATGCTCGACCTCGGACTGCTGGCGATGATCGGCAAGGCCGAGCGTGGGCAGGGCGCGGTGGCCGAGATCGCCAGGCATAAAGTCGCCTACCTGATGGCCGTCGGCGGCGCGGCCTACCTCGTCGCCCGAGCGATCCGCGAGGCCAAGGTCGTCGGCTTCGAGGACCTCGGCATGGAGGCGATCTACGAATTTCGCGTCGAGGATATGCCGGTGACCGTCGCCGTCGATGCGAGCGGGGCCAACGTGCATACCTTGGCCCCCGCCGAATGGCGCGAGCGGATCGCGCGCGGCGGGCTTCTTCCTACGACCTAGTCCACTCGATGAAGCGACTACGGGGCTCGACGCGGGGACTGGCGCCGGAGGACCCGCTGGGGCACTAGGCTGCGCGAATGAACGGCTCGGCGGAACAGGAAGACGGGGGGGTAGGCTTCCGCACAGTGCTCGCGTCGATCGCGGGCCTGTGGGCGTGCTATTTCGTGCTGGTCACGATCCGCGCGGCGATCGGGCTCGAGCTGCAGGGGGAGCTGCTCTGGCGCCGGGCGCTGGTCTGCTTCGCGGGCATGGCGATTACCGTGCTCATGTGGATGCTGCTGCGGATGTTCGACCGCGGGCGCCTGGGTGTCCAGATCGCGGCCGCGCTCTTGCTGGCAATCCCGGCGTCGCTCGCGATAGCCCAGGTCAACCTGTCGATCTTCGCCGATATCCAGGAGCAGGTCGAAAGCAAGATCGCCGAGCAGCGCGGATATTCGATCCGCCGCGATATATCGGGCAACATCGTCATCGAGGCGCCATCGATGCCGGGACCCGACGTCGATGGCCCGCTAGGCCCCGACAACGCCGATACCAGCCGGGTTGTCCTCCCATCGGAGGACAAGGCCGGCAATCGCTGGATTCCTCTGATCGAATTGGCCATCAGCCGCTACTTCCTGCTTCTCTCGTGGGCCGCTCTCTATCTCGCCCTGAGCGCGATCGGCCGAGCGCGGGAAGCGGAACGGCGCGAGGCCCGCTTCCGCAACGCAGCCCGCGCCGCCGAGCTGCGGTCGTTGCGATACCAGGTCAATCCGCACTTCCTGTTCAACGCGCTCAATTCGCTGTCGGCTCTGGTGATGACCGGCCGGCGCGACCGCGCGGAGGAAATGATCCAGGGGCTCTCCAGCTTCTACCGCAACAGCCTGGCGGAAAATCCCACCGGAGACGTCGAGCTCGCGAACGAGATCGCTCTTCAGCGCGACTATCTGGCGATCGAGGCGGTCCGCTTTCCCGACCGACTGCGGGTTTCGATCGACCTGCCGGAGAAGCTCGCCCCGCTGCTGGTTCCCGGCATGATTCTTCAGCCGCTGGTGGAAAATTCGGTAAAGTATGGCGTGGCCGCCACCAACCGCCCGGTGACGATCAGCATATCGGCACGGGAGGAGTACGACCGGCTGGTCCTGACGGTGGCCGATGACGGACCGGGGGTGTGCGAGCCTGCTGCGCATGGCTTCGGCATCGGCCTTGCCAATGTCAGCGATCGCCTGCAGGCCCGCTTCGGAAGCGATGCGACGATCGTTTCAGGACCGGTCGAGGGCGGCTATCGTACCGAAATGCGATTCCCCCGAGTGTCCGATGATTGAAACCAGCGCGCTTCAAGAACACCGCGGCGAGCCCCTGCGCGCACTCATCGTCGATGACGAGCCGCTCGCGATCGAGCGGATGCAGATCATCTGCGCACGAATTCACGAACTGCGTGTCGTCGGCACAGCGAGTGACGGCGCGGCGGCCCTTCGCCTGATCGACGCGCTCACTCCCGATCTCGTGCTGCTCGACATGACGATGCCGGAGATGGACGGTCTGTCGGTCGCCCGTTCGCTAGTCAAGAAGGCGCAACGCCCGGCGGTCATTTTCGTCACCGCGCACGAACATTTCGCGGTTGAGGCATTCGATCTCGAAGCAGTCGATTACGTCCTAAAGCCGGTAACGCCGGAACGGCTCGCCCGCGCCGTGGAGCGCGCGAGTGCTCGCCGGGGCACGGCTCCCAGCCGGCCGGAGAGCGACTGGCTCAACGAGCTGTGGGTTCCACACCGCTCGGAACTGCTTCGCATAGAGGTTTCGCAAGTCAGCCGGATCGATGCCGAGCGCGACTATGTGCGCCTCCACGTGGGGGATCGGACCTACCTGCTGCTGCAGACGATCGCCGGACTCGAGGAGCGGCTGGACCCGTCGAAGTTCATCCGCATTCATCGCTCGACGATCCTGCGGCGCGATTGCATCCGCGGGCTGCGTCATGATGGGCTGGGCGTCTGGTCGATCGAGCTGGAAGACGGCGAGACGCTGCGGATCGGGCGAACTTATATGCCGCGGGTCAAGGCTATGGCCGGCCGCTGAGGGCGGCAAAAAGAGTGGGGCCCGGGTAGGGGGACTGGACCTTCCCGGACCCCGATGCCGCGGGGAGCAGCATCGTTACGAGTAAGCTGTGGCCTCAGCCGCCCTTCGACTTCTGTTCGACGAGGGCGGCCATCTTTTCGCGGGCGGCATTGCGCGCGCTTTGGTAGCACTGGGCCGTGTTGCTGCCTTTGACTCGGGTTCCGGTCCGCTGGACGCCAACGCCGCAGTAGGCGCGGGCAGCGGCATCGATCCGTTTGTCGAGCGCTTTTTGGCCCTTAGGGCTGGCCAGGTCGAGGTCGTCATAGCGGACGACGAAGTCTTCTGCGGCAGCCGGGACACCGGCGATCAGCGTCAGCGCCGTCAGCGCAATCAAGGGGGTTCGCATCAGTCATTCTCCCGTATTGGCGAAGATCGTTCCGGGGGGTTGGAACGACTGCCTGGGATGCTGTTTACCGCCCCTGATTCCGTGCGTCGTCGCTGGGTCGACCGCCGTGCCGCAACCGTCGACAACTGTCATCGCCAGCGGACGGTCGCCGCACTGCGGCGGACGAACGGCAGTCCGAATCCGACGAATGCCGGGCTGTCAGATCAGGCCAGCTAGCGGGCTGCTCGGATCGGCGTACTTGCGCGTGCCCATCCGCCCGGCGAGAAAGGCGCTGCGCCCCGCATCGACCGCCAGCTTCATGGCGCGGGCCATCCGGACGGGGTCTTTCGCTTCGGCGATCGCGGTATTCATGAGGACGCCGGTGCAGCCTAGCTCCATCGCGACGGCCGCATCGCTGGCGGTGCCGACGCCCGCGTCGACCAGCACGGGGACTTTCGCGCCTTCGACGATGAGGCGGATGGTGACCCGGTTCTGGATGCCGAGGCCGCTCCCGATCGGCGCCCCCAGCGGCATGACGGCGACTGCGCCCGATTCCTCCAGCTGCCTGGCGGCAATCGGATCGTCCACGCAGTAAACCATCGGCTTGAAACCTTCGCGCGCGAGGACTTCCGTGGCCTTCAAAGTCTCGCGCATGTCGGGATAAAGCGTCCGTGCCTCGCCGAGCACCTCCAGCTTCACGAGGTCCCAGCCGCCCGCCTCGCGCGCCAGGCGTAGGGTACGGATCGCCTCGTCGGCTGTGAAGCAGCCGGCGGTATTCGGGAGATAGGTCACCTTCTTGGGGTCGATGAAGTCAGTCAGCATTGGCGCACTGGGATCGCTGACGTTCACTCGGCGCACCGCCACGGTGACAATCTCCGCGCCCGAGGCTTCGAGCGCGGCGGCGTTCTGCGCGAAGTCCTTGTACTTGCCAGTGCCCACGATCAGCCGCGAGGTGAAGCGATGGCCGGCCACTTCCCAGCTGTCATCCGCGTGGTCGCCACCGCCGACGAAGTGGACGATTTCCAGCACGTCCGCCTCGGCCAACGCGACCATTTCGAGCGTCGAGCGCGGGGCGATCTCACCGTTGCGCTCGACCGCAACCTTTTCCGGCTTAAGCCCGAGCTCGCGGACAAGGTCGGCGACGGTAGCGGCGGTGGTGCGGCGGCTTTCGCCGTTAACGGTCAGGGTCAGCAGTGCAGGCATGCTCGCCAGATAGCGAGCAACGGCAGGCGCGCAAGTTGAGGATGTGCCCCGCCGATACCAGCGCAACGCCGATGATCGTCAGCACCGCTTCCTCGTAGCCGTGTTCGACCGCCAGCGCCCCGCCCATGAACGTAAGGCCGGTCATTGCGGTGACGAACGGCACCGCGCGCCGATGGCGCAGCGCACCGAGCCCGATCGCCACCGCGGCGACGATCATCGCCAACGCGAGGCCGACCTCGTGAATGATCGGATCGGCGAAGAACTCGCCTCCGACGCCTAGGGCCGAAACCAACACCAGCGTCGCCAGGCAATGCACCACGCACAGCGCGCTGAGCGTTATGCCCGCGCGGTCGAGGTTGCCCCGAATCGAGGTGATGAACGTGTTCGCCATGGCTGCAGGCCATCTATGTAACGCTGTATCGTTACGCAAGGCTTCCTCGCGTGGGCGCGCTTGCGATTTTCGGTGGCGCGACCCATGTGCGCGGTCGATGGAAAATCCGCCGGTACTGGACACCCTGCGCCCGCGCGCAATCGCCCGCTGGCTGCTCGCGGTGGCAGGGTTGGTGGTGGCGATGGTCGTGGTCGGGGGCATCACCCGGCTGACCGAATCCGGGCTATCGATTACCGAGTGGAAGCCGGTGACCGGCACGCTGCCGCCGCTTTCCGAGGCCGCGTGGCAAGTGGAGTTCGCCAAGTATCGGCAGATCGGCGAGTACCGCGAAATCACTGGACCCGCCGGCATGACGCTCGCCGATTACAAGTTCATCTATTTCTGGGAGTGGTTCCATCGGCTCCTAGGGCGGGTGATCGGGCTCGCTTTCGCGGTGCCACTGGCATGGTTCTGGCTGCGAAGGGCAATTCCGGCGGGCTACAAACGGCGGCTGGTCGCGTTGCTAGCTCTGGGCGCGCTGCAGGGGGCGTTCGGCTGGTTCATGGTTCGCTCGGGGATCAACCAGACCGCCACCGACGTAAGCCACTTCTGGCTGTCGATACACTTGCTGACGGCGCTGTTGACCCTCGCCGGTTTGATATGGACCGCGCTCGACCTGCTTCGCCGCGATAAGGACCCGGCCGCGCGACCCGCCCGTATTACCGGGCTCGGGTGGATCGTCGCGGCGGTTCTGTTCGTGCAAGTGCTGCTCGGCGCATGGGTGGCCGGGCTCGACGCGGGGTGGGCGTCCGATACCTGGCCGCTGATGCAGGGGCAGCTAGTTCCCGAGTACGATGCTTCATACGGTGTGCTGTGGGCCGTGGCGCACGACCCGTTCCTGATTCACTTCCTCCACCGCTGGTGGGCCTGGGCGGCGGTGGTCGTGCTCATCGTGCTGGCCCGGCGGGTGCGAGGGATCGAGCGGCGGGCGTCGATCGCGATCCACTCGGCCTTCGGCGTCCAAATCGTGCTTGGCATCGCCACGGTCGTCAGCGGCATGGCGCTGTGGCTGGCGGTGCTGCACCAGCTCGTCGGCGCGCTGGTCGTCGCCGCGACCGCGTGGGGGATCCACTTGCTTGGCCGACGCGCATGAGTGCCGGGGGCCCCGCACTTATCTGGACCCCGATCGACACGGCCGAGAACGCCCGCAACCTCGGTGTCGCGGTCGTCGGTTCGGGACTGGCGGCGTGCGCCAACGTCATTGGGCCGATCGAATCCCACTACGTTTGGCAGGGCGCGATGCAGTCGAGCGAGGAATACGGCCTTTTGTTCAAGCTCGACGCGCGCACGCTCGATGCCGCGGTCGCGATGGTCGCGGACCTCCACACTTACGATGTCCCGGTCGTGATCGGATGGCGGGCAGATAGCGCTCCGCCGGCAACTCTCGCCTTTCTCGCAAACGGCGCCGGCTAGCTAGCGGTATTATTTTACCTCCCGGTAAACCCGCCAGTTTGCTTGACTTGTGGGACTTGTTTCGCCAAAGGCCCGCTCTCTCGCGGCTCCGGCCGTGGACGCTTTTCACCATTTTCAAGGACCAGCCATGAAGGCGCTCAGCAAGACCACCCGGTCGATCAAGCCGGCCGAGGTCGAAAAGAAGTGGCACTTGATCGACGCCGAAGGGCTCGTCGTGGGCCGCCTTGCCTCGATCGTCGCCAACATCCTGCGCGGCAAGCACAAGCCGAGCTTCACCCCGCACGTCGATTGCGGCGATCACGTCGTCATCATTAACGCGGACAAAGTGCGGTTCACCGGCAACAAGCTCGGCCAGAAGACCTACTACAAGCACACCGGCTACATCGGCGGGATCAAGGAGATCACCGCGGACAAGGTGCTCAGTGGCCGTTTCCCTGAGCGCGTACTGGAAAAGGCTGTCGAGCGCATGGTTCCGCGGGGTCCGCTGGGCCGCCAGCAGATGAAGGCGCTGCATCTTTATGCCGGCACCGAGCATCCGCATGCCGGCAACCAGCCCGAGACGCTCGACGTCGCTTCGATGAACCGCAAGAACAAGGTCACCGCGTAATGGCTGACGAACAGAACACCGTGTCGGACCTCGCCGACCTCAAGACCATCACCGAAGGCGCCGAGCCCACCGCGGCGCCGGCCGAAGCGAGCGACACTCCGCGCCAGCTGGTGGTCAGCAATGCTCCGCTGCGCGAGCAGGAGCTCGACAAGCAGGGCCGCGCCTACGCCACCGGCCGCCGCAAGGACGCGGTCGCCCGCGTCTGGCTCAAGCCCGGCAGCGGCAAGATCGTGGTCAACGGCCGCGAGCAGGAAGTCTACTTCGCGCGCCCGACGCTGCGCCTCGTGATCAACCAGCCGTTCGGCATCACCGAGCGCGAAGGCCAATACGACGTGATCGCCACCGTCAAGGGCGGCGGTCTCTCGGGCCAAGCCGGTGCGGTCAAGCACGGCATCGCCCAGGCGCTGTCGAAGTTCGAGCCGGCGCTGCGCGCCACCGTCAAGGCCGCCGGGTTCCTTACCCGCGACCCGCGCGTCGTCGAGCGTAAGAAGTACGGCCGGGCCAAGGCTCGCCGCAGCTTCCAGTTCTCGAAGCGCTAAGCTTACCGGTTTCCGCGACGGCGGATTGGAAGGGCGGTGCCGCAAGGCGCCGCCCTTTTCGCATCAATGGACCGGCGGATCGACCCGGGGCACGGCCCCGACCGGGGCCACCGGCTCGCCCGGTTCGCGCGGCGGCCTGGCATCCTCGGGCACTTCGTCGATCCTCATGTCCTCGCTCGGAACCGCCTGCAGGTTTCGGGCCTCGACTTCGAGAATCCCGCTCTCGAACCGCAGCTCGTTGAAACTCTGGGGGGTCGAGCGGATCCGCTGCGACAGAGTGCCCGCCCCGATCATGCGCACCGGCCCATTGGCGGTGTCGACGGTGAGATCAAAAGGATCGTGGACGTGCCCGGAAAGGACGGCGAGCACGTTGCGCTTTGCCAGTTCGGCCAGTGCGCGGGTTCCGCCGTGCGTAAGCGCCGTGCCACGCGTGCCAACCTCGACCAAAGGATGATGGACGGTCACCAGCACCTTCCGGCCAGGCGGTAGCGCGTCGATCGCCGAGAGGCATTTCTCGAGGGAGCGGCGACTGACCCAACCCTTCGACCAGTTCAGGCGAGGCTGCATCCGCACCGCGGTCTTCAGCGGCACGACGGAAATTTCCCCCAAACAAAGCTCCTTCTCCACCACCGACTCCATTCCACGAAACTTGCGGTACGGGTCGAAGAAGCGCTCGATGAGATTGAAATAGGGCAAGTCGTGATTGCCGACCTCGACCGTAACCGGTGCCGCCAGCGACAGAATCCAATCGCGCGCTGCATCGAATTCCCGGCTCCGCGCGCGCATCGTAAGGTCGCCTGTGATGAGCACCGCGGCGGGCTTGCGCGCAGCTACTTCGGCGGCGACCCAGTCGAGGGCCCGGTTATGCTCGAGCCCGAAGTGAATATCGGAGAGGTGAAACAGCAGCGTGCTATCGGCCATCGGCGATCCCAAGCAGATCGACGTCGAGCGTGTCGAGGGAAAAGGTGAGCGCCGCACCGCCCTCGCACCGCTCGCCGTCGACCATGAGCGGAACGGGCTCATTCTCCAGCGAGCGCATCGATAGCCGGCGCGCCATTCCCAGTTCGTCGTGCGGTCCCTCGCGGAAGTCGCGCTTGAGGATCGCCAGACCCTGCTGGACGTAATCGCCGAGGCCCTCCGCCCCATAGCCATCGATCGCGATTCCGCCGCGTTTCGGACAGAGGCGTATGCCGGCGTAGCCTTCCTCGCGACCTGCTGCCGGATCGACGAGTCCGATCATCGGCCCCACCGCGCTGGTGGCGGCCGCATCCCAGCCCTTGGCGATCATCTCGCCGATGTTAACTTCCCGCATCTCCTCGCGCACGTCGGCCCACTTGGCGCCCGGTCCGGCCAGCAACTCCGCCAGCGCGGTCACGCCCTCGCCGCGAATACAGGTGCGCCTGGTGGGAGCGAGCCGATCCTCGCGGAGAAGGCTAACGATCTCCACCGGTGTGCGCTCGGCGAACATCTCGCGGGCGAGCAAGTTGAACGTACCTCCCGGTAGCGGGAGCACACTGCCGGCAAAGCCCTCCAGTCCGGTAATCGTGCGGCTGAGAGTTCCGTCGCCGCCGTGAATGACAATCAGACCGGCGTTCGCGGCGGTTGCGGCCGCGGCATCGGGCGTACCGTCCTTGCAATCGATCACCCATGCGGGCGCACGCCCGGCAGCCCCAAAGGCCTCGACTAGCTCGCGCAGGGCTTCGTCGTCGTGACTACCGCTGGCGCCGTTGTAAATGAGCCAGGTCTGGGCATGATTGTTCATGCGCCCATAGCGAAGCCGCGCCTCCGCAGTTCCCGATTATCTGCGTACGGCGCGGCGCGCGCCGCCAACGGGAGCTTATCGCAGCACGCGATAGAGCACATACGCCAGCACGGCCCCGCCGATCAGCACGCCGGTCGATGGCATCGCGGCCTTGATCTCCGAGCCGGCTTCGTCGGCCTCGTCTTCATGTGTGTAGGCATGGGGCATCGCGGAGCTTGGAATGGAGGACATGGCGGCAACCTCTGGATGGGATTGGATGTCTGGAACTGGGTTTGAAACGAGGGCTATAAGACACGGTTCCGGCTGTTGCCGCGACGAAGCGGGAGCGTCAGGCAGTGAACGCCGCCCCCACATGCAGTCAGCTCGTCGAGCTCAAGCTCGTGCACCAGGAAGCCTCGGTCGCGCATCATTTGGGAAACGCGCGGGGCGCCGGCGGCGGCGATGATCGTGCGGCCGTCGATCGACAGGACATTGCACCCGAGGCGGCGGGCTTCCTTGTAGCTAACCGGCAATAACTCGATCTGGCGCGCTGCCATCTCAGCGAGGAAATCGTCGTCGAGCACATCGACACAAGCGAGCGCGCGGCGCTCGTCGAGCATGCAGAAGATCGTATCGAGGTGGAGGAAGTGCTCGTCGAAGGGGCAGCGCACCACATCCCAGCCTTCAGCCTCGAAAGGAGCGGCGAACTCCTCAGCGCCCCGCTGCTCGGTGCGGGCGCCGGACACGCCGATGATCAGCAGGCCGGGCCGCGCGACGCAAATGTCACCGCCCTCGATATGCCCGTCGCGAATGCGGGCAACATCCTCGCCCAGCGATGCCGAGGCCCACGCCACGAACCGGTCGACCTCGCTCGAGCGGTGGCCGAGCGCGGGGTTGAGCGCCACCACGCCCCACGGCGTCGCGGCGGCAACATCCCGCGTAAAGCACATGTCGGCATGGCCGGTCGCAGGGGGAAGCGAATGACAAGCAACCCCGCTGTCGAGAAGCACCTTGCGCAAGCGGGAATGCTGGGCAACGGCCCGGGCCGTGTCGGTCTCAAAGCCCTCGCGAATGCTCTCCTTTGTCACGGAACAGCAGGGAACCGGAGCGAGGTAGCGCGGGGGACAAAGCGCCACGTCCGTAAGGCGCCGGGTCTCCCCGCGCACGTGTCCGAAGGGTTGGGTATTGCGGCTTTCGGTAAGAGCAGTGCCGGCGCTGAAATCCATCTTCATGGTGATATCAGCTACTTGGCGGAGGATTCGTTCCGCAGCATTGAGGAGCTAACGGCAAATTAACCATCCTGCGCGATCCTCTGTGCAACAGGGGGAATACCGCGATGGCCGTCACCAATGCCGCGTCGATGACGATTTCCGAGATGCGCGAGTTCGCCGGTTTTTCCGCGGCCGAACAACGCTATATTCGCCGCAGCCTGGACATCGGGCTCGGTCGGCAGGACGCCTTCAAATTGTGGGCCCGCAGCGCTGACGAGAACGCCGCGATCCGCAGCCAATACGTCGCTTACCAGGATCTCAAGGTGCTGCGGGCAAGCCTCCCGAGCGAGACCGGGTTCGAGTGCATCGAAGCGTTTATCGGCAAGCTCACCCGCGTCGCCGCGTTCGACCTGGCGCAGGAGCGGATTGAGAGCTTCTCGGCCTTCCGCTTTCTCTACGAGCGGCTGATCGGCGCCGATGCCCGGCCCTGGCTACCAAGCGCCTTCTGCGCCGCCGCCGCGCTGCCGCAGATCAAGCCGAGCCGCCGCAAGGTGCTGCTGCAAAGCCTGAGCGAAGCGGCCGCAACCGCGCCGGGCTGGTCCGACCGTGCGCCGAGCTTTTATCCGGAATACATCGAGCGCGAGGCGGCATGATCGAAACTTCGCTTTAACTTGAGTGCCTTATTGCACCTAAAGTGAGCGTACCCATCCAACATTCGGTGTTCGGCTTTCAACCAGCTGAACCGATCATAATCACGGCCACGCTTTGGCGAGGGGCCATGATAGATCGATATGCTCAAATCGAGTTCTTCATTGATCGAACCCTCGCCTGTTGCGTGGCCGCTGCAATTATCCCCAAGCCTGATGCTGAGATAACTCTCCCGAGGCAGCGATGCAAAGCGTTGATCAAAGCATTGTCCAGCAAGGGCTTGATGTCCAAGTCCGGGCCGGCGCGGAAGTCTCTCGAAGGGGTCCACGGCGCGTGGGATGAACGCAACGCATTATGCCATGGCCGGATCAAACCAGCAGCAAAGTCGGTCGCAGTGCACTGGACGGCTTACGAGAAAGGCGAGGGAGTGTCCCAACAGATGCGCGTCACGCCAATTCAAATGCTCGAGAAGCTCGAGAACCTCGATCGTCTGAAGACCGCACTTGGGAGCCAATTGGGCGCAATTGACAAAATCTGTGCCGATATCGCACCCTAACCCTTATAAAGCGCATCCATCCGCGCCCCATACCGCTCCCGGATCTTGTGCCGCCTGATCTTCAGGCTTGGCGTCATTTCCTCGTTGTCGGTGGTGAACGGCTCGTCGGCGAAGGCGAACTGGCGGACCTTTTCGATGACCGACAGTTCCTGGTTCGTGCGGTCGACCGCGGCGCGCACCGCGCTGCGGAATGCAGGCAGGTCCTGCAGCGCCTTGAAGTCGTACTTCTCGCCGTTGGCCTTGCCCCACTCGAGCGCCCATTCGGCATCGGGCACGATGAGGCCGACGAGGTAGGGTCGCCGATCGCCGCTGACCATCGCCTGCGCGATTTCGGGCTGGAGCGTGAGCATTCCCTCGACCTTCTGCGGCGCGACGTTGTCGCCCTTGTCGTTGACGATCATGTCCTTCTTGCGATCGGTGATGACGATTCGACCGCGCTCGTCGAGGTGGCCGATGTCGCCGGTGTGCAGCCAGCCGTCCTTTAGCGCCTTCTCGGTCTCCGCCTTGTTCTGCCAGTACCCGTGCATCACGAGTTCGCCGCGCACGAGGATTTCGCCATCCTCGGCGATGCGGACCTCGACCCCGCGCAGCGGCGGGCCCACGGTGTCCATCTTGATGCCGGCCTTGGGCCGGTTGCAGCTGATTACCGGGCCGGCCTCGGTCTGACCGTAGCCCTGCAGCATCGTCAGCCCCATGGCCTCGAAGAAGTTGCCGACTTCCGGATTGAGCGGCGCCCCCCCCGAGACCATCGCCTTGATTCGCCCCCCGAACCGCGCGCGGATCTTGGGGCGCAGCAGCTTTTCGATCACGAGGTCAGCGGGCCTGTCGCGCAGGCGCTTCTTCGGCTGCGCGGCGATCTGCAGCGCGCGGTTCATCAGGTAGTTGGGGACCTTCCCCTGCTTCTCGATAAGCTTCATGATCCGTGCGCGCAGCACCTCGAACAGCCGGGGCACAACGACCATGATCGTGGGCCGCGTCTCCTCGATGTTGCTGGCGAGCTTCTCGAGCCCTTCGGAGTAATAAATCTCGGCGCCCACCGCGATCGGCAGGTACTGCCCGCCGGTGTGCTCGTAAGCGTGCGAGAGCGGCAGGAACGACAAGAACCGCTCGTCATCGTCGAGGCCGAAATCCTGCTCGAGCACTTCGGCCGCGCCAGCGACGTTGCAGAGGATCGCGCCGTGGTGCTGGAGAACGCCGCGCGGCGCGCCGCCGGTTCCGCTGGTGTAAATGATGCACGCGGTGTCGCCGCGCTTGATGCCGCCGATGCGCTGCTCGACCGCGGTGCGCGCGGTAACCGCGTCGCCCTCGATCATTGACGCCCATTTGTGGCAACCGATCTGGTCGCCCTGGAACTGGCGGATGCCGTCGATGGCGATGATGTCCTTGGCGATGCCGGAACGCATCATTGCTGTGAGCAGCGGGCCCGACAGCTTCTCGGTCGAGACGATCACTGCCCGTGCCCCCGAATTGTCGAGGATGTGCAAGTGGTCGCGTTCGGTGTTGGTGATGTAGGCCGGGACGGTCACGCAGCCTGCCGCCATGATCGCCAGATCCGCGATACACCATTCCGGGCGGTTCTCTGAAACGAGCGCCACCCGGTCGCCGGCTTCGAGACCGAGCGCGCGCAGGTTCTCCGCCAGGATGCAGACCTGCTCGGCAGTCTCGCCCCAGGTGCGCGTGCGCCACTCGCCGGCGATCTTGGCGCCGAGAAAGGGCCGCTCGCGTCGGGCATCGGCTCGCTTCAGAAATAGCTCGACGAGATTGTTCGCCGAATCGATGTCGCTCAGCTGCAACGCCCCACGCTCCTGCTCCCGATCCTGCCCCGGCTTAAGCCGCTGCGGTCGTAGCGGCAACCCAAGTCAGGGCGCGTCGACTTGGCCTTCCATCCGGGGGTCGCTGGCGCTTTGCCACCCGGCGGTGGTGCGTAGCAGCGCATTGGCCTTGATGGGGGCCTCGCGGGCCACGAGGCCCTTGTGGCCCAACGCGGCGAACTGGGCCATCGCCGCTTCCAGCCAGGTGCCGCGTTCGACCAGCGTGCCTTCGCCCATCGACATCAGGAAGGGCAGCTTGAGGGCGCCCTTGGCGTCGAGCCCGAAGTCGATCGCGCCGATGATCGCGCGGCTGGTGGATACCGGAATCGTTCCGCCGCCGGCCGCGCCAACGACCATGAATGGGCGCCCCTGCGGGTCCCAGATCACCATCGGCGCCATCGAGCTACGCGGCCGCTTGCCGCCTTCGACGCGGTTGGCGACCGGCTTGCCCCCTACTTCCGGCTCGCGGCTGAAATCGGTCAGCTCGTTGTTGAGATAGAACCCGCCGCTCATCAGCCCCGATCCGAAGCCGCTCTCGATGGTGGAGGTGTAGCTCACCATTGTCCCGCTCGCGTCGGCGGCGGAGAAATGCGAGGTGCCCTGCTCCCGGCCTTCGCTGCCATCGGCCAGCGCGGTCTTTGCCCCTGCCGGAACCCCCGCCGTGACGTTGGTCGCCGCGCGCGCCGGATCGATCAGCCTTGAACGCTGGGCGATGTATGCGGGGTCGATCAGACCGGAGACCGGGACGGCGACGAAATCGGAGTCGCCGATATATAGCTCGCGGTCGGCGTAGGCGAGCCGCTGGGCTTCGAGAAACAGGTGCCAGGTTGCCGGGTTCTCTGGCCCGAGCGCATTCAAGTCGAACCGCTCGAGCATGCCGAGGATTTGCAGGATCGCGATCCCGCCCGAGCTCGGCGGGCCCATCCCGCATAAGCGATATCCACGATACGTGCCGCACACCGGCGGGCGTTTCTTCGCTTCGTAGGCGGCAAGGTCGGCGGCGGTCATGGCGCCGGCCTTCGGCGTGGCGGCGGCCACCGCCGAGCCGAGCGCGGCGGCGCGCGGGCCGCTATAAAACGCTTGGGGGCCAGCGGCTGCAATCGCTTCGAAGGTCTGGGCGAGCGCCTCGTTGCGTATCAGCGTGCCGACCGGCAGCGGGTTGCCGTCGGCGCCGTAGTAGAGCGCTCGGGCGGCGGCCGTCCAGGCGGCACGGCTCTTGGTCGAGGCGAGCGCTTCGTAGAGCCGCGGGTTCATCTTGAACCCGTTACGCGCCAGTTCGATCGCTGGTCCCAGCAGCTTGGCCCATGCTAGCTTGCCGTGCTCGGCATGCGCCTTAGCCGCGACCGCGACGTTTCCGGGCACGCCTACGCTGAGGCCGCTCTTCACAGATTGGGGGAAGGGAGGAAGTTTTCCGTCATCGCCGTAAAACCAGGTGGAGTTCGCGCCCGCGGGCGCTTTCTCCCGGCCATCGTAGGTGGTCACCGATCCATCGGCCTCGCCGCGCACGATGAAGCCGCCGCCGCCGATCCCGGAGCTCTGCGGCTCGACCACGGTGAGCGCGAACATGACCGCGATCGCCGCGTCGGTTGCGTTGCCGCCTTGCCGGAGCATGGCGAGGCCAGCGTCCTCCGCCCGCGGGTCGGCGGCGCTGACGTTGCCGGCGACCGTGGTCGCAACGGGTGCGGTCGGGGTGGTTACGCAGGCCGCGAGGAGCGGCAGCGCGACGAGCGGGGCAAGAAGGCGGCGCAGCATGGCCGGCAGCGCTACTCGCTCCCAACCGCCTCTGCAATCGAGCTAAACCCGTCGCGGCGCATCAATTGCTCAAGCCCGCGCACGATGCGCCGTGCCAGACCGGGCCCTTCGTAAACCAACGCGCTGTATAGCTGCACCAGGCTGGCGCCCGCGCGTATGCGCGCCCAGGCGTCCTCGGCGCTGGCGATGCCGCCTACCCCGATCAGCGGTAGGCTGGTCCCTGCCACTTCGCGAAAGTGGCGCAATTGCGCGAGTGCGAGCGCTCTCAGCGGTTCTCCCGACAGTCCGCCCGTCTCGCCCTTGTGAGGGGACCGGAGCGGAGGGCGGCTGATCGTGGTGTTCGAAACGATCAGACCGGCGATCCCGTGGTCGATTGCCGCGCGAACGATGCGTTCGTGGTCGCCCGCGCCGAGGTCGGGCGCCACCTTGAGGAAGATTGGCGGGGATGCAGGTTCGCGAGCCGCTGCGACGGCCGAGAGAAGCGCCTGCAGCTCTCCCTCGGCCTGAAGATCGCGCAATCCCGCGGTGTTGGGCGAACTGATGTTGACCGTGAGATAGTCCGCTACACGCGAAAAGGCGGCGATCCCGGCGAGGTAGTCGGCGACGCGGTCGGCGGAATCCTTGTTCGCGCCGACGTTGATGCCGACGATGCCCGGTCGGGTGCGTCGGGCGAGGCGTTCTTGCGCAGAGGCGATCCCACCGTTGTTGAATCCCATGCGATTGATCACCGCGCGATCCTTGGCGAGGCGGAACAGACGCGGGCGCGGATTGCCGGTCTGTGGGCGTGGGGTGATCGAGCCGACCTCGACAGATCCGAAGCCAAGACCAAGCATCGCACCCGGCACTTCGGCATCCTTGTCGAAGCCGGCGGCGAGGCCCACCGGATTGGGAAATTCGAGCCCGGCGACACGAGTGGCCAGGGGTCCGGGCTCAGCCAGGGTCAGCGCGGGCAGACATTTCAACGCACCAATCATCAGCCGATGGGCGCGTTCGGGGTCGAGCGCGAACAGCGCGGGCGCGGCCAGGCGATAGAGCATGGACTGCAGGCTATGCCGTTAGCCTGCCGTTTTGTCGAGTTGCTCCAAATCGGTACGAATCTGGGACTTCAAGCAACATTTGTCACTGAAATGCCGCACTTGGCGTCGCTTTCATACAATCAGCAATTCGCGAATCGGGCTAATTGAACCCTGCGACCCGAAGGGCTCGAAGCTTTCATGGCAACGAGTTCCTCCACTTAATAGGCGGTCCCGGCTTCGGCAGGGGCCGCCTCTTTTTTCGCCCTACGCCAAGGTTGAAACAAGCGGCGTGGAGGCCTAATTCAATTCGGAACCAATCAGTCCGAATTATGCGATTATCCAACCTTGCCGATTACGCCGTCGTTACGATGAGCGCCGCGGCCCGCCATTGCGGCGGGGGGCGGACCAGTGCGGCCGAGCTGGCGGCGGAAACCGGTCTGCCTGCGCCGACGGTCGCCAAGCTCGTCAGCCGCCTGACCGCGGCCGGGCTGTTGCGCTCGGCACGGGGCGCGCGGGGCGGTCTCCAGCTGGCGAGGCCGGCGGCGGCGATCACTCTGGCGGACATCGTCGAGGCGGTGGAAGGGCCGATCGCGCTGGCCGCCTGCGCGCATGGCGAGTGCGCTATCGAGTGCTCCTGCACCGTCCGCCCGCACTGGGACATGGTCAATGAAGCGCTTCGTGGGGCGCTATCGAGCGTTCCATTGACGCGTTTGGCGCAAGTTGCAGCATGAACGAGAATGTGACCCTGACCGATCAGGCCGCCCGCGACGCGGCCGCCCGCGCGGCCGACTACGAGCACGGCTGGTCGGCTGACATAGAGACCGAGTTCGCACCCAAGGGCCTCAGCGAAGACACCGTCCGCTTCATCAGCGCCAAGAAGGACGAGCCCGAATGGATGCTCGAATGGCGGCTGAAGGCATTTCGCCAGTGGCTGACCATGGCCGAGCCCGACTGGGCCAAGCTCGGCTACCCGGCGATCGATTACCAGGATGCCTACTATTACGCGGCGCCCAAGAAGAAGGCCGAACTCGGCTCGCTCGACGAACTCGATCCCGAGATCAAGGCCGTCTACGACAAGCTCGGCATTCCGATCGGCGAACAGGAACTGCTCGCCGGGGTGCGCCAGGTCGCGGTCGACGCAGTGTTCGACAGCGTCAGCGTGGCGACCAGCTTCCGCGCGGAACTCGAGCGCGCCGGCGTCATCTTCCGCTCGATCAGCGAGGCGATCCGCGAATATCCCGAGCAAGTGCGCAAGTGGCTGGGCAAGGTCGTGCCGCAGCGCGACAACTACTTCGCCGCATTGAACAGCGCGGTCTTCTCCGATGGTACGTTCGTCTACATCCCCGAAGGCGTGCGCTGCCCGATGGAGCTCAGCACCTATTTCCGCATCAATGCGGAGAACACCGGCCAGTTCGAGCGAACGCTGATCATCGCCGAGAAGGGCAGCTACGTCAGCTACCTCGAAGGCTGCACCGCGCCGATGCGCGACGAGAACCAGCTCCACGCCGCGGTGGTCGAGCTGGTCGCGATGGAAGACGCCGAGATCAAGTACTCGACCGTGCAGAACTGGTATCCCGGCAACGCCGAGGGCGTCGGCGGAATCTACAACTTCGTCACCAAGCGCGGGCTGTGCCAGGGCGCGCGGGCGAAGATTTCCTGGACTCAGGTCGAGACCGGCAGCGCGGTGACCTGGAAATACCCGAGCTGCGTGCTCAACGGCGAGAGCAGCGTGGGCGAGTTCTACTCGGTCGCGGTGACCAACAACTTCCAGCAGGCCGACACCGGGACCAAGATGATCCACAACGGGGCGAACACCCGCTCGACGATCATCTCCAAGGGGATCAGCGCGGGCAAGTCGAACAACACCTACCGCGGCCTCGTCCGCGTCGGCCCCAATGCCGACAACGCGCGCAACTTCACCCAATGCGATTCGCTGCTGCTCGGCAGCCTCAGCGGCGCGCACACCGTGCCCTACATCGAGGTCAAGAATCCCAGCGCGCAGATCGAGCACGAGGCGACCACCAGCAAAATCTCCGACGACCAGCTGTTCTACGCGATGCAGCGTGGCCTAGGGCAGGAGGAAGCGGTGGCGCTGATCGTCAATGGCTTCGCCCGCGAGGTGATGAAGCAGCTGCCGATGGAATTCGCGGTCGAGGCGCAAAAGCTGCTGGCGATCTCACTCGAGGGGAGCGTGGGGTGAAATACGCCGGCGTCAAAGTTTCGATCCTGATTTTCCTGCTTTGGGGACTCACCATTGTGCCAATTTGGCTTCTGGGGATGGGTTTCGCCGGGGAATTTAGGCTGTTTCCCGATGACGCCTTCAGCTCCATTGGCGGCTTTGCGTTTTTTGTGGCGATGTATCTGCCGCCGCTCTTCGGTTTAGCCCTTTTGATGAGGGGAGGCAGCGAAGATGTCTGACCGCAAGACCCTACAGCTTCGCGATCCAACCGAGACCGCCGACGCCGCGCCCGCGATCAGGAAGAAGGGCCGCGGGTGGGAAATCTCGGACAAGCGGCTCGATGCGCTGCACGACATGGCGCGCGAGATGCGGCGGCATTCGTCGCCGGCGCACAAGGCGCTCGCGGCGCGCTTCGCCAAGGCCGACCTCGGGCGTTACAAGTTCACCCGGCACGCGGTGATCGGCAGCGCCATCGTCGATTTCGGCTCCCCGACGCTCGGCATGGCGATCATGCTCGACGAGGAAGGCGCCGACCCGGCGCTCGCCACCCGGCGCGACAAGAGCCTCAACGCGGTCGGCATCAAGGTGATGCGGATCAAGGCCACGGATGTGCTCGAGAACATGGACGCGGTGCTCGCCCGGGTAACCGCCGGCATGCGCATGCGGATCGCCAACAAGAAAAGCGCCGCCCGCGCCCATGCCGAAGCCAACCCGCGCCAGAATTATTCGCGGCCGAACAGGGGAGATCGCTCATGAATCCTCGTACCCTCATCCTTCCTCTGATCGCTCTGGGCGCGGTCGCCGCCGCCCCGCCGCTGGAAGCCGACAGCGAGAGCGCCACGCAGGCGGAGCGCCGCTTGCGCGCCTGCGTCTCCGCCAACGCGAGCGGCCATGGGACGATCGAAGCGGCGATCCTGCACACGCGCGCCGCCTGCAAGCCGCAGATCAACGATCTGCGCGACGTGCGGATCATCGCCGTTACCAGCGGGCTCGAGCCCGACGCGGCCCGGGTCGCCGAGCAGCGCGTCACGCGCGAACTGAACAACGAGATCGCCCACGCGATCGCCAACTTCTCCGGATTGGCCGCCCCCCATGCTCACGATTGACAACCTACACGCCACCGTCGGCGACACGCCGATCCTGCGTGGCCTCACGCTCGAGGTCGGCGCGGGCGAGGTGCACGCGATCATGGGCCCCAACGGCGCGGGCAAGTCCACGCTGGCCTATGTACTCGGCGGGCGGCCGGGGTATGCGGTGACTTCGGGCAGCGTAGTTTTTTCTCCACCTCGTCACCCCCGCGAAGGCGGGCGCCCAGCTGCGACGGTGGGACTGGATTCCCGCGTTCGCGGGAATGACGAAAACAGTGTGGACCTCCTTGCCCTCGAACCCCACGAACGCGCCGCTGCGGGGCTCTTCCTGGGTTTCCAGTACCCGGTCGAGATCCCCGGCGTCTCCAACGTCCAGTTCCTGCGCGAAGCGCTCAACTCGCAGCGCAAGGCGCGCGGGGAAGAGCCGCTCAGCGGCGGCGATTTCCTCAAGCTCGCGAAGGAAAAGGCCGCGCTGCTCAGGATGGACATGGAAATGCTTAAGCGGCCAGTGAACGTCGGCTTCTCGGGCGGCGAGAAGAAGCGCGCCGAGATGGTCCACATGGGCATCCTCGATCCGGCGTTCGCGGTGCTCGACGAGACTGACAGCGGGCTCGACATCGACGCGCTCAAGGTGGTCGGCGAAGGGATCAACGCGATCATGCGGAAGCCCGACAAGGGTGTGCTGCTGATCACCCACTACCAGCGGCTGCTCGACTACGTTCGCCCCGACCGGGTGCATATCCTCAGTAAGGGCCGCATCGTGAAGTCGGGTGGGCCCGAACTGGCGCAACAGCTCGAGGCCGAGGGATACGAGGCGGCAGCGGCATGAGCTGGTTGGCACCCGTCCTGTTGCTGCTGGCGCAGGGGACGCCCGCCGCGGCCCCGCGCGAGATCGACCCCAAGGTGGCGGCGCAGGTTCCCGTCATCACAGAGAAGCTGCGCCAGTGGCGCGGGACCTGGGCCGCGGTAGACGGCAAGCTCGCGTGCAAGACCGTCAAGGGCTCTGGCGACGAGGAAATCGACAAGATCGGATGTCTCGCCACGCTGACCTGCATCAAGCCGGTCTACCCAGAGCTGAAGGCGATCGCCGACGGCAAGGGCACCGAGCCGGAAAAGAAAGCGAAGATGCGCGCCAAGCTCGACACGCTCGACGGTTGCCTCAAGCAGCACCGCGGGCAGGGCATCGCATCGCTGGCATTGAAGCGGGGCGGCGGGTGATGCTGGCGACGCTCCCGACAATCCGCGACGAGGACTGGCGCTACGCCGATCCGGCGGCGCTGGCGGCGCTCGTCTCGGCCGACCTCGGACCGTGGCACGAAGCGACGCTCGCGCCGGGAGAGACTCGCGCGAAGGACCTGGTCCTCGACGCCGCGCATCCGGGCCTTCACCGCGTCCGGCTCGAGGTCGGCGCGGGCGCGCGGGCGGAGATTTTCGCCGTGCTTTCGGCGCCCGCCTATACCCGGCTCGAGGTCGAAGTCGTGCTGCATGACGGCGCGCACTTCGAGCTGGGCGGGGTGACCATCGGTGGCGGCGACGCCACGCGCGAGATCGTCACTCGGGTGAACCATGCGGAGCCCAATGCGACGAGCAACCAAGTGGTCCGCAGCGTCCACTGGGGCACCGCGACGGGCAATTTCCTCGGCCGGCTGGCGGTGGCGCGCGATGCGCAGAAGACCGACGCGGCGCAAAGCTTCAAGGGCCTGCTGCTCGAACGCGGCGCTTCCGCCAATGCCAAGCCCGAGCTCGAGATTTTCGCCGACGACGTGAAGTGCGCGCATGGGGCCGCGGTCGGGCAAATGGACGAGACGGCGCGGTTCTACATGGCCAGCAGAGGCTTGCCCCCTGACGTCGCCAAGGCGCTGCTGGTGCGCGCCTTCGTCGCCGATGCATTCGCCGCGCACGCCGCTCCGGAGGCGCTGCTCGATGCCGCGCTCGGCGCGCTCGGAGGTCCGGGGTGAGCGAAGGCTTGATCAATCCTCTCCGGGACAGGGAGGTGGCAGCGCGCAGCGCTGACGGAGGGGGCCCCCTCCACCACTCGGCTTCGCCGAGCGGTCCCCCTCCCCGTTTCGGGGAGGATTTCAGCCGCGTTTTTCCCGGACTCGCCAATGCCGACGGCACGCGCTGGCATTACCTCGACACCGCCGCCACCGCGCAGAAGCCGAAGGCGGTGATCGAGGCGGTCTCGCGGGCCCTCGGTGCCGACTACGCCACCGTTCACCGCGGGGTGTACACGCGTTCGGCGAACATGACGCTCGGCTACGAGGCGGCGCGGCGGCGAGTCGCCGGGTTCGTCGGCGGGCGCGAGGATGAACTCGTCTTCACCCGCGGCGCGACCGAGGCGATCAACCTCGTCGCTTACAGCTTTCCCCACAAGGGCCGGGTGCTGCTGAGCCAGCTCGAGCACCATTCGAACATCGTGCCGTGGCAGCTGGCCGGCTGGCAGGTCGACGTGTGCCCGCTGACCAGCGACGGGCGGATCGACCTCGACGCCGCCGAGCGGATGCTCACCCGCGAACACACGATGGTGGCCTTCGCGCACGTTTCCAACGTCCTCGGCTCGGTGCTCGACGCCCGCCGTGCGGCCGAGCTGGCGCACGGAGTAGGCGCCAAGCTCCTGCTCGACGGCTGCCAGGCGGTGCCGCGCATGCCGGTCGACGTCGCCGCGCTCGATTGCGATTTCTATGCCTTCAGCGCGCACAAGCTCTACGGCCCGACCGGGATCGGTGCGCTGTGGGGGCGGGGCGAGCTGCTGGCTGCGATGCCGCCGTGGCAGGGCGGCGGTTCGATGATCGACCGGGTTACTTTCGAGGCGACCACCTACGCCCCGCCGCCGCAGCGATTCGAGGCGGGTACGCCGGCCATCGTTGAAGCCATCGGCTTCGCCGCCGCGTGCGACTACGTCGAGAACGTTGGGCTGGAGGCGATCGAGGCGCACGAAACCGCGCTGGTCCATTCGCTGCGCGATGGGCTGCGACCGATGAACGACGTCACGCTGTTCGGGCCCGAAGACAGCGCCGGCATCGTCAGCTTCGCGCTCAACGGGGTTCACCCGCACGATCTCGGCACCATATTGGACGAAGAGAACGTCGCTATCCGCGCCGGGCATCACTGCGCGCAGCCGCTGATGGACGCGCTCGGTGTTCCCGCCACCGCGCGAGCGAGCTTCGGGCTCTACAGCGACCACACCGATGTCGACGCGCTGGTCTGCGGGATCGAGCGCGCGAGAAGGATTTTCGGATGAACGAGCAGCGCAAGATCGAGACGGAAGAAGTGGGGGCGGTCGCCAAGCCGCCGCGCGCTTCGGTCGAGGACGCCGACACGCCGCGCGCGAGCTTCGAGCGCAAGCGCGACTATCTCGAAGGCTTCCTGGCCCAGAAGCCGCCCGCCACGCACGCGGGAGAGCCGGGCGGCGATCTCTACGAGAGCGTGATCGCGGCGCTGAAGGACATCTACGACCCGGAAATTCCGGTGAACATCTACGATCTCGGGCTGATCTACGCCGTCGAGGTGACCGAGAACGGCGACGCCAAGGTGACGATGACGCTCACCACGCCGCATTGTCCGGTCGCCGAATCGATGCCGGGCGAAGTCGAGCTGCGGGTCGCCACGGTGCCGGGCGTCCGCGATGCCGAAGTGCTGCTAGTGTGGGACCCGCCGTGGGGCCCGGAAAAGATGACCGACGAGGCGCGCCTCGAACTGGGAATGCTGTGATGACCGAGACCAAGCTTCGCGAACGGCCCGCCGCCGTCACGCTCACGCCGGGGGCCGAGGCGCGCGTAGCCGAACTGATGGCCAAAGCGCCCGAGGATGCCATCGGGGTCAAGCTATCCACCCCCCGCCGCGGGTGTTCCGGCCTCGCCTACTCGGTCGACTACGTTACCGAGGAAGCGAAGTTCGACGAGAAGATCGTCACCCCGGGCGGCACGTTCTACATCGACGGGGCGAGCGTGCTCTACCTCGTCGGCAGCACGATGGACTGGGTCGAGGACGACTTCACCGCGGGCTTCCAGTTCGCCAACCCCAACGCCAAAGGCGCGTGCGGGTGCGGCGAAAGCTTTATGGTTTAACCCTTCTTGAGCGCCCTGACGCAAGCTGCGCGGTCGACGTCGAGGCCGTCGCTGGGGCGGCGGGCATCGACGTACGTCGCCGTCGGCACGGCGCCCTGGCTCGGCGGGTAGAGGTAGACGTCGAGCACGCAGGCCTCGCCCGAGAACTGCAGTTTGCGCGCGTCGCCTTCCCACACCTCCAGCCGGGGCGTGCCGAATTGCCGCTGGAGCGCGGCCATGTCGGCGCCGATCACGCCCTCGAGGCCCGGCAGGGTCATCACCCGCGCCGTGCGAAATCCCGCCGCCGCAGGGGGGGCGGGCTTGGTGGCCGGTACCGCCACCACCCGTGCAGGCGCGGGAGTCGAGGCGACCTTGCTGCCCGTCGTCGTCGGCCCGCATGCGGCGAGCGCCGCCAGCGGCGCGACCAAGAGGTATCTCACGCGCGGCCCTTACGATTGTGGACGAGGTGGGTCGCGGCGGCGGCACCGAGCACCGGGGCGAGCAGGTTGAGGAACGGCACCAGCAGCATCGCGGCGACGATTCCGCCGAGCGCGAGGCGTGTCAAGGCGGTGAGCGGGGCGGCGGCGTCCGCCCCCGGCCGATGGCGCAGCCAGACCATGTCCTGGAGCTCGCGCCCGAGCAGCCAGGCGTTGACCAGCCAGAACAGCAGCGTCGTGCCGATCCCGGTTACCAGCAGCAGCAGCGCCACCGGCAGCGCGATCAGGTTGACCAGCACCGCGCGCAGCACGCCGGCGAGCGCGCCGCGCGCCTCCTCGGTGAACGGCAAGTCGCGCGCCGCGACGGCTTCGGCGGGATAGTGCCGCGCCTCGACCGCGCGCACGACGTCGTCGGCGAAGAATTGCAGCACCGCCAGCGCGACCACGCGGAACAGCAGCCAGGCGCCGACTATCCCGAGCAGCAGCGCGATCAGCCCGCCGGCCTCCCCCCATCCGGCCGCGAAGCGCTCGATCAGCAGCGCTATGCCGCGCCACAGCGCCACCCCTGTCGCGCCGAAGATCGCCAGCGTCACCGCCATGCTTTTAAGGAGCACCGCGATTATCCGGGCGTCGCCAAGTTGGCCGAGCGCACGGGCGAAGGCGGAGAGCACGACCGTCATCGCGCGCTTGTCCACGCTTGGCGCGCGCCGCGCAAGCCGCTAGGCGCGCCGGGCTTTTCCCCATCGAGGACGACCGAGTGACCCAGACCCGCTACGACGTGATCGCCATCGGCAACGCCATCGTCGACATCATGGCTGCCAGCGACGACGCGACCATCGAGCGGCTGTCGCTCAACAAGGGCGGGATGACCCTCGTCGATGCGAACGGCGCGCGGCGGCTTTACGAGGCGATGGGCCCGGCGAAGGAAATTTCCGGCGGCTCGGCGGCGAACACGCTTGCCGGCCTCGCCGCGCTCGGCGCGAAGTGCGCCTTCATCGGCCAGGTGGCGGACGACCAGTTCGGCAAAGTGTTCGCGCACGACATCCGCGCCGGCGGGATCGAGTTCGACACGCCCGCGCGCGAGGCCGAGCCGCCGACCGCGCAGTGCCTGATCTTCGTCACCCCCGATGCGCAGCGGACGATGAACACCTTCCTCGGCGCGAGCCAGTTTCTCCCCGCCGCCGCGCTCGACGAAGAAGCGATCGCGGCCGCCAAGGTGCTCTACCTCGAAGGCTATCTGTGGGATCCCGAAGAACCGCGCGCCGCCATGCGCCGGGCGATCGAGGCCGCGCGCAAGGCCGGCCGCGAGGTCGCTTTCACCCTTTCGGAGGTGTTCGTGATCGACCGCCACGGCGACGATTTCCGCGCATTGATCGCCGAGGGGCTGATCGATGTCCTGTTCGCCAATCACACCGAGCTTGCGGCCCTCACCGGCGAAAACGACCTCGAAGCCGGCATCGCGGCCTTGAAGGACAAAGTGCCCACTCTCGTCGTGACCTGCGGCGCGCAAGGAGCCACCGCGCTGAAAGGCGGCGAGCGCGCCACGGCGCCGTCGGTCGCCACCACCATCGTCGATACGACGGGCGCGGGCGACTTGTTCGCGTCCGGCTTCCTGTTCGGCCACGTCCGCGGCGAGCCGCTGGAGAAATGCCTCCGGCGCGGCGCGATCTGCGCGGCCGAAGTGATCAGCCACTACGGCGCGCGGCCCGAAGCGGACCTCAAGGCGCTGATGGCGGAAAAACTGGGCTAGGTCGCCTCCCGCGCCGCCTCGCGCCAGCCGATGTCGCGTCGGCAGAACAGGCTCGGCGCGTCGATCGCATCGATCGCCCCGTAAGCCTTGGTCCGCGCTTCGGTTACGCTGGTGCCGAGCGCGGTGACGTTGAGCACGCGGCCGCCGCTGGCGACGAGCCTGCCATCGACCACCGCGGTTCCGGCATGGAAGACCTTTGATCCTGCGGCTTCGGCGGGATCGAGGTCGATGGCTCCGCCGTTCACCGGTGTCCCGGGATAGCCTTCGGCCGCCATGACCACGGTCAACGCCACCTCCTTGGACATGCGAACCGGCGGATGCGTCGCCAGCCGGTTCTCCGCGCAGGCGAGCAGGAGATCGCCGAGGTCGTCTTCCAGCCGCATCATCAGGACCTGGCACTCGGGGTCGCCGAAGCGGCAGTTGTATTCGATGAGCTTGGGGCCCTGGCTCGTGAGCATCAGCCCCGCGAACAGCACGCCCGAATAAGGCATGCCCTCGTTGGCCAGCGCCCGAACCGTGGGAGCGACGATCTGTTCGATCACCTCCCCGCGGAGCAGTGGCGTGAGCACGCGCGCGGGGCTGTAGGCGCCCATTCCCCCGGTGTTGGGGCCGGTGTCGCCTTCGCCCACGCGCTTGTGATCCTGCGCGCTGCCGAAGCCGAGCACGGAGGCGCCGTCGGTGAGCGCGAAGAAGCTCACTTCCTCGCCCTCCATGAATTCCTCGATCACCACCTCGGCGTCGGTATCGGTGAACATGTCGGCCAGCGCGGCTTCGGCCTCCCCGAGCGTTTCGGCGATGACCACCCCCTTGCCCGCGGCGAGCCCGTCCGCCTTGAGCACATACGGAGGACTGAACTTCTCGAGCGCCGCGCGCGCTTCGGCCAGCGAACTCGTGCGAACGTATCCGGCCGTCGGGATGCCGGCGCGCTGGCACAGGTCCTTGGTGAAACCCTTGCTCCCTTCGAGCTGTGCCGCCGCCTTGGATGGGCCGAAAACGCGCACGCCTGCCTCTCGCAAACTGTCGGCAAGCCCATCTACCAATGGCCCTTCGGGTCCGATCACCACCAGCCCGATGCGGCGCTCCTCGCAGAACGCCGCTACTTCCGAGTGATCAGCGAGATCGAGCGGCACCAGTTCGGCATGCTCCGCGATGCCCGGGTTGCCCGGCGCGGCGTAGAGCCTATCTCCCGTTTCGGTCAGCAGCCGGGATTGCGCGAGTTTCCATGCCAGCGCATGTTCGCGCCCGCCCCCGCCCAGCAGAAGGATGTTCATGCCCGCTCCCGATTTCGAAGAACCTGGCGGGCTCGTAGCGAAGGGGCGACCCGGCGACAACGCCGAGCCGCTCACCGTCAGCGAACTGGCGAACGAGCTGAAGCGCACGGTGGAGGACCGTTTCGGTTCCGTGCGTCTGCGCGGCGAGCTGTCGGGCGTGAAGCGCGCGGCCAGCGGCCACCTCTATTGCTGCCTCAAGGACGACAAGGCGGTAATCGACGGGGTGATGTGGCGCGGACCGGCAAGTGCGCTGGCGTTTCTTCCGGAAGACGGGCTGGAGGTCGTCGCCTCCGGCAAGCTGACGACTTATCCCGGGCGCTCGAAGTACCAGGTGGTCATCGATACGCTCGAACTGGCCGGCGAAGGCGCGCTCCTCGCGCTGCTGGAGAAGACCCGCCAGCGGCTTGCCGCCGAGGGGCTGTTCGATCCGTCCCGGAAGCGCGCATTGCCCTTTCTTCCGGCCGTCATCGGGGTGGTCACATCGCCCACGGGAGCCGTGATCCGCGACATCCTCCACCGCCTGGCCGATCGCTTCCCGAGCCGGGTGGTCGTCTGGCCCGTCCTGGTGCAGGGCCAAGGGGCGGCCGAGCAGGTGGCGGCCGCGGTGCGCGGGTTCTCGGCCCTGCCCGAAGGGCACCCAATGCGACCCGACCTGCTGATCGTTGCGCGGGGTGGCGGATCGATTGAAGACTTGTGGAGCTTCAACGAGGAGATCGTCGTGCGCGCGATTGCCGGGTGCTCGATCCCGACGATCAGCGCCGTGGGGCACGAGACCGACACCACGCTCGCCGATTTCGCCGCCGACCGCCGTGCGCCCACCCCGACTGCGGCGGCCGAGATGGCGGTGCCGGTGCGGCGCGAGCTGAGCGCGACGCTCGCCGACTTCGCGCTCCGCAAGCAGCGCTGCGCCCTGCGCCCCGTCGAGCTCGGACGCGAGCGGCTCGAGGCCCGGGTCAAGCGGCTGCCGCGAATCGAAGCGCTGCTGGCGCCCCAGTCGCAGCGGCTCGACGACCTTTCGAATCGCCTGCGGCAAGGGCTGCGGGACCGGGCCGCCCACGCGCGCGAACGGCTCCAGCACGACAAAGTGCGGCTTTCGCCGACGTTGCTGCGCCACAAGTTGGAACGCGCGCAAGACCGCCTGGGGGCGACCGTACGCCTGATGGCCTCGCTCAATCCCGACAGCCTGCTCGACCGCGGCTATGTCCGGGTGACCGGCGGGCAGGGCCAGACCCTCGTTGACGCGGCCGTGGCCCGGCGCGAGCCCGCGCTGACGTTGCACTTCCGCGACGGCCCGTTGAACGTGAGCCCCACTGGCGCCACATCGGGCCGAAGTCGCCCGGCGCGGGCCAAGCCCGCCACGGCGCAGGACGATTTGTTCGGTTGAACGACGGGTGATAGGGCGCATGCCATGCTTATGAAGTCGGGCGATCAGGCCGCGCAGCTCATTTACGGTCCCAACGGCTTTCGCGTCATGCGCCCCGGGAGCCACGTGCTTTGCGCGGTCACCGGCGAGACGATAACGCTGGAGACACTGCGTTACTGGAGCGTCGAGCGGCAGGAAGCCTACGCCACCCCCGATATCGCCACCCGGAGGCTGCTCGACCGGTGAGGCGGGTCGCGTTGGTTGGACTGCTGGCGCTTTCGGCTTGCACCGCCGGCGCGGACGGGCCGCCGCCGCCTGTCCCCGCCGCAAGCCCTATCGCCAAGCCCTCACCCGCCCCGGCCGCGATCGGCCCGGCGGCATTCGAGGTCGATGGCCGGCTGACGCAGGGCGGGTGGGTTCGCGGCCAGGCGCCGGGCGGCGCGGTATCCGCAACGCTCGATGGCCAGTCGCTGGCGCTCGATGGCGATGGCCGGTTCTTTGGCGCGTTCGATCGCGACGCCGGGCCCCTGGCGACGCTTTCGGCCCGCCTAGCCGACGGACGCGAAGTGCGCCGCTCGCTTAAGGTCGAGCCGCGCGCGTGGCAGGTCGAACGAGTCAATGTCGCGCGCGCGCCGGGCGGGGCGACCGAGGCGTTCCTCGCCCGGCGCCGGCCCGAGCTCGCGCGCATTTCCGCCGCGCGGTCCGTCGACGGCCCGGTGCAAGGCTGGCGGCAGAGCTTCATCTGGCCGGTCACGGGGCGGATCTCGGGGCGCTTTGGCGCGCAGCGAATCTATCGCGGCGAGCCTGCCGCCTATCATTCCGGCCTCGACATCGCTCCCGGCGCCGGGGCGGCCTATGTCGCTCCGGCCGATGGGGTGGTGGTGCTCGCGGCCTCAACGTCGTTCACGCTCGAAGGTAATCTGCTGATCATCGATCACGGCGGTGGGCTCAACAGCGCGTTCCTGCACTCGCAAGCGCTCGAGGTGCGCGAAGGCCAGGCAGTGCGGCAGGGCCAACTGCTGGGATATGTCGGCGCGACGGGCCGCGCGTCGGGCCCGCACCTGCACTGGTCGCTCGAATGGCAGGGCGCTCGGCTCGACCCGCTCCTGTTTCTGCCGCCGCAGTAAGCGCGTTCAGCCGATCTGGCGCACCTGGAACCCCGTGCCCCGGGTTTTCGCGCGATAGTTGCCCATCAACCCCCGCCGAATGACGATCGAGTCGCCCGATTTCGGAGGAAATCTAAGCTCGACCTGGTCGGTCTGGAGCCAGCGCGTGCCGTCGGGCAGCGTAATCACCCACTGCCCCACCTTGTTGGCCCGGACTTGCTCGATCTTGCTTGCGAGTTCGGGTCCTTCAAACCGCGCAAAGTCATCTTGGTCGCCGAATACCAGCGTCCGCGCGCCTTCGGCCTTCTCAAGCTGTGCTGCGGCGGTGTCGAAGCATGCTAGCCGCGCCGCCCCGTCGCTGACGGTGCGACACTGGTAAACCGCGGTCACGACCGCGGGCGTATCCTGACCGGCCGCCGCGGCGGGTAAGGTCACGGCGGACAGCGCGAGTGCCAGAGAAGCGGTCGATACCTTCACGTCGTGCAACCCCTCCTGCGGCCTGTCGGCCCATTTGGCCGGACCATAGCAATGCAGCAGGCATGAGAAAAGGCGCGCGGACACCGTGTTCCGCGCGCCTGTCAAGCGCTTCATCGCAAGCGAATCAGGCGGCGGCGGCAGCCTTCTTGAGCTCGCGCTTCACCTTGAGCGCGGTCGCCGAAAGCTTCTCGTCGCTGGTCTTCAGCAGCCATGCGTCGAGCCCGCCGTTGTGCTCTACCGAGCGCAGACCCTGCGTGGAGACGCGGAACTTGAAGCTGCGGTCGAGCTTCTCGCTCATCAGGGTCACGTGCTGCAGGTTGGGCAGGAACACGCGCTTGGTCTTGTTGTTGGCGTGGCTCACGTTGTGGCCGACCTGGCGGCCCTTGCCGGTGAGTTCGCAGATGCGGGACATGACAAATCTCTTCGATAAGCAGTTGCGGCGGTGCCGGGAAAGGCGCGCGCATAGCTGTGAGGTGGCGAATCGTCAAGCGGGTGCTACCCCGGCAAGATGACCCGGTGGCCGCTTCCCCCGCCCATGCAACGCGCCTTCGAGCTGGCGCGGGAAGCCGCGGCCGCGGGCGAGGTGCCGATCGGGGCGGTGGTCGTCAAGGGCGGGGTGGTGGTGGGGGAGGGGCGCAATGCGCCGCGCGGCCTGCACGATCCGACCGCCCACGCCGAAATCACCGCCATTCGCGCCGCGGCCAAGGCGCTCGGCGACGAGCGGCTTGTTGGATGCGAAATGTTCGTAACGCTCGAGCCATGCGCCATGTGCGCCGGCGCCATCGTTCACGCGCGGCTGGCGCGGCTGACTTACGCCGCGCCCGATCCCAAGGGCGGCGCGGTCGCCCATGGCGCGCGGGTGTTCGATCATCCCCAATGCCTCCACCGGCCCGAGGTGGTCGCGGGAATCGGAGAGAGCGAGGCGGCGGAACTGCTTCGCACCTTCTTTCGCGAGCGGCGCTAGAGCCCGCGCCAGATCTTCACGCGCGCCGCGTCGCCCGGGCCGAAGCGCCGCCGGTCGCACGCCTGGGGCATGAAGCGCTTGTCGTAACAGAGCCGCATCTCGCGAAGCCAGCCGCGCTCGTTGACGACGAGCCCGACGGCATCCGCCCGCCAACCTGGATTGGCAGCAGCGAAGCGGGTGCGGATCAGGCCGGCGCTCAACTCGGGGTCTTTCGACAGCCGGTCGAAATCGGGCAGTCGGAGGCCTTCGAAGAGGATGCGCGTCACCTTGAAGTAGCTGGCCGGTGTGCGAGTCATACACGCGCCATGCTTGGCCCACTCGTGCGCCAGCATTCGCGCGGATGGCATCATGCACAAGTTACGCTTCAACTCGGGCGGCTGGAGCTTGCGGATGGCGGGACACCACTGCGACCATTCGCCGCGACCCTCCGGCCATAGCCCGTGGACTATCATCCCGAAGCGGCCATTGGCGCCGCTGCATTGGACCGCATCCCCCGCATTGGTCTCGCGCCCCTTGCAGTACTCCGGGCTCCAGCTCAGCGCGAGGGTGTAGCCGGCGATTGGCACACGGCGCACCAGACCGTCCGGCCGTATCTGCGGCACCGATACCTTGGTCGGGACGCGGCATTGGTAAGCCTGTGCTTGCGCGCGCGCCGTCGTGCCAATCGCGAGCGCGGCCAATCCCAAGTGCAAGAAACGTCTAGCTGAAGGCATCGCTTACCGTGCGGGGTTGCTGGAACCACTTCCTTCCGCCGGCAGTGAAGAGCATGACTGCCGCTGCGGCGCCAAGCGCGGTCGACAGGTAGACCAGGGGAGAAAGAATAATCAGCGCGGGGACCCCTGAACGCATCGCGCTGAAGCCGACAAGGGCGATCTTGGCCGCCACACTCAATGGCACGAACCAGCGCGCGATGCGCATTGCGAAGTACCACACGAGCCCTGCGGTCAGCAAAGCGATGGTGAACTTCGCGGCACTCAGGATGATGCCAATATCCCGAGTTGGGCCCTCGGCGTGGCCGGACGCCTTTATGATCCCATCGATCAATACGGTGATCGAGCCAGACAGAAACAGAACGGCGAACCAGCGGATAGCGGTCGGGCGCGGGCCTCTCCGTAGCCTCACAGCGGGGTGAAATCGAGCCCGATGTCAGCCGCGGGCGCGCTCTGGGTAAGGCGGCCAACCGAGACGAAGTCCACTCCCGAGGCTGCCTTGGCCTTGATCGTCTCGAGATTGATCCCGCCGCTGGCCTCGGTGGGCACGCGGCCCGCTACGAGGGCGACCGCCTCGCGCAGTTTGGGCACGTCCATGTTGTCGAGCAGCAGTCGCGTCGCTCCAGCCGCCAGCGCGGGTTCGATCTGCTCGAGGCGGTCGACCTCGCAGATGATCTCCTTGACCCCCGCGGCGACCGCGCGGCGCACCGCCTCGCCAACCGAGCCCGCGACGAGGACGTGATTGTCCTTGATCATCGCGGCGTCCCACAGGCCCATCCGATGGTTCGCGGCACCGCCCATGCGAGAGGCGTACTTCTCGAGATGACGCAGGCCGGGGATGGTCTTGCGCGTGTCGAGCAGGGTGCAGTCGGGATTGTCCATCGCGCGCACATACTGGCGGGTAAGGGTGGCCACCCCTGAAAGATGCTGCACCGTATTCAGCGCGCTGCGCTCCGCGGTAAGCATCGCGCGAGCATTGCCTTCCAGGCGCATGAGATCGGTCCCGGATGCGACCGCGGCGCCCTCGTCGACCAGCAGGTCGATCGCCATGTCGGGATCGAGTTCGCGAAAGAACGCCGCAGCGACAGGCAGGCCTGCGACCACGATCGGATCGCGACTGTCCATCACGCCAGAGAACCGCGCATCCGCCGGAATGACGCTTTCGCTGGTTACGTCCCTGCCGCCACCAGGCAGGCCCTCGCCCAGATCTTCCGCCAACGTCTCGCGGACGAAGTCGCCGAGATCGAAGCCATCGAGGCTCCAGCCGTCAGTGGACAAAGCGCGCCACGACGTCGCGGTAGGAGCGAGAAACCTTCACCTCGGCACCCGAATCCAACACCAGGAAGCATTCGCCGTTGGTGTGCGGCTTGACCTGGCGCACCTGGTTCAGGTTGACGATCGTCGAGCGGTGGACCCGCTGGAAGGTGCGCGGGTCGAGACGGCGTTCGAGGTCCTTCATCGTCTCGCGAAGGATTAGCGAATTGTCGCCGGTGTAGATGCACATGTAGTCGCCGGCAGCCTCAATGTGCTCGATCGAATCGATCTCGACGCGGAAGATCTGCCCTCGATCCTTGATGTTGATGAGCTTTTCGTAGCGGTCGGCGCTTTCGCTCGGGCTTTCGTCCGTGGCGAACTCCTCGGCCGCGTCGGGAGCGACTTCGCTCAGCACCGTCTTCAGCTTCTCGGCTTCCTCGGCACTGCGCTTCTCCGCGAGGCGCTGGCGAACCCGCTCGACGGTATCGGCGAGCTTGTCCTCGTCGACTGGTTTCATGAGGTAGTTGACCGCATTGGCCTCAAACGCGCGGATGGCGTGCTCCTCGAACGCCGTGACGAAGACGAACAGCGGCGGTTCGATCTCCATCACCCCCTTCACCACCGAGAACCCGTCGAACCCCGGCATCTGGATGTCGAGGAACACGAGATCGGGTTTTTCGGTCTTGATTGCGCGGATCGCCTCGCGGCCGTTGGCGCAGGTTCCGATGATTTCCACGTCCTCGAAGGGTTGCAGGCGAATGCGGAGCCCTTCGATAGCGAGCTTCTCGTCGTCGACGATAAGTGTGCGAATGGTCATGCGAGACTGGTTCCAATCGAGGGAGCGCGAGCTGGCGCAGCGGAAACGGATGAAGGTGACGCGGACGTCCCGGCTGCGAACGGCTCCGGCTTCGTGGCGGCTTCGTACGGAATCTCGATGATCACCGTGAAACCGCCTTCGGGCGGGTTGCGGATTTCGAAGCGGTGGTCCTCGCCATAGGCTTGTTGGAGACGATCGCGGATGTTGGCGAGGCCGACGCCGGTCGACACCGTCCTCCCTACCCCCGCGAGCGAGGCCGGAACGCTGCTCGGCGAGGCGCTCTCGCGCAATCCTGGTCCGCTGTCGGACACGGCGACTCGCAGCCTGCGTCCGACGAGTTGCGCCGCGACCTTGATCGAGGCACCTTCTTCCTGCGGGCTGACGGCGTACTTGATCGCGTTCTCGACGAGCGGTTGGAGCAGCATCGACGGGAGGCAGGCGTTGGCAGCCTCTGGGTCGACGTGGAATTCGGTCCGCAGACGCTCCTCGAAACGCATTCTTTCGATGCCTAGGTAAAGCTGCAGCGTCTCGACTTCCTGGGCGATGGTCACCTTGGCGCCCGGCTCGCTGACGAGCGTGTGGCGCAGGAAGGCGCTGAGTCGGGTGAGCATCGCGTTGGCGGGCTCGGTCTGCTTGAGCAGCACCAGCGTCGAGATGGAATTCAGGGTGTTGAACAGGAAGTGCGGGTTGAGCTGGTAGCGAAGCATCGCGAGCTGGGCGCTCGTCGCCTGGGCTTCCAACCGCTCGAGGCGATCGGCCTGTTCCTCGACCGTGAGGAAGAAGTTGATCGCGTAGTAGAGCGCGGACCACGCGCCCAGCAGCGTACCGTCGAGGAAGGCGAGGCCGACCATGCGCTGGGCGAAAGTAGTCTCGCGAATGCCGGAGAAATAGATTCCCTGCAGCCAGGCGTCGATCGCGGCATAAAGCGCCACCGCGGTGGCGAGGGCGAGCGCGGTCATGCCGGTAGTGAACAGCGCACTGCGCCGGATCAGCCACCCATAGACGACCGACAGAATCATGCTGATCGCGAACCCGGTCACCACCTGCACCAGGATTACCAGCAGCAGCTCCCACGGCTGCTCGTTGGCGAGTGCGGAGACCGCGCGGAGCATGAACACTCCGCCCCAACCCGCGAACTGCAGGTTCCAGAATGCGGCGTTCTTGTTGTCGAAGAACGGCGCAGGGCGGAAGGGTAGCTTCGGAATGGCCACGGCCGCGCAACCTAGGTCCGGCGCGCGCCGCGCACAAGTTTTGGCATCGTCCGCCGCCTTGCGCTATGCAGGACGGCAAGGAGAGCTGCGATGGACGTGACCGAAGATACTCTGCACGGCGCCGAAGAGCGTGCGAAGTTTCGCCAGATGAAGGAAGGTACCCGCGAGGACTGGGCCCTCATCGGGGGCGAGTACATGGCGTTTGCCCAGGGCCTGCCCGATCGGGTGCTTGCTCACCTCAAGCTGCTGAATGGTGATTTTGGCGGCTTTCCCATCTGCCGACTCGAGCATTCGCTCCAGACCGCCACCCGCGCGCACCGCGACGGACGCGACGAGTCCTATGTCGTGATGGCGCTGCTGCACGACATCGGCGACACCCTTGGTACGTTCAATCACCCCGAGGTCGCCGCCTCGATCATCAAGCCGTTCGTAAGCGAGGAAGTGCACTGGATCTGCCAGAACCACGGGCATTTCCAGGGCTACTACTACTTCCACTACCTCGGCATGGACCAGCATTCGCGCGAGCAGTTCCGCGGCTCGCCCCATTTCGATGCCTGCGCCGAATTCTGCGAGAAGTACGACCAGGCCGCGTTCGACCCCGACTATGAGAGCGAGCCGCTCGAGTTCTTCGAACCGATGGTCCGGCGAGTGATGGCCCGGCCGATCAATTCGCTCTACGCCAAGGTGGCCGAAGCAGCCTAGCGCGCGGTCTCGCGCCGGAAGTGCGTGCGCCAGTCGGCGCTTCCGCTGGCAGTCATCAGGCGGGCGATCTCGGGCAGTTCGCCGGCGACGAACTCGGCGCGCTCGTCCCACCCGTCGTGGGTCGGGGCGCGGAAAATCCACCCGTCGTTGCCGGGTCCCCATTTGCGGAAGAAGCGCAGCGCCGCGTCGGGCGGATAGCCTGCGTTGGCGAGCAGCCACGGCATGAGACGGTCGGCCTCGCGTTCGGTCAGGCGAATGTTCTTGGCCCGGCGCCCCACGCCGGCGAGCCATTTACGGTGAGCGAGCAGGTTGTGTGCGAACTCGTGGGCCAGCGCCGCAGCCAGTTCGTCCTCCGGGTAGCCGAAGCCAGCGAACTTGCGGCCCATGACCACGCGGGTGCCATCCGCGACCGCCCGCCCTCCGCTGTCGAGCAACTCGAAGCGGGTCGGACAAGCCGGGGCGCCCTCAAGCGTGGCTTCGCGCACGCTACCGCCTTCGCGCCACGCGATGCGGATCTTGGCGTCGCGCGCGAGGGCTTCTTCGATAGCGGTGTGGAGGCCAGTCAGGCGGCGCCAGTCGTCGGGTTTAGCGGCGGGGAGCGCCGACATGGCGCGGCCGTCTATCGCCACGATCTCGGCATTTGGGCTTAGGCCCGCCTGTGCCGCGGGGCTTCCCGGAACGACGGCCTGAACCGCCACGTCGCCGGCGATCCCCGCAGCCGCGCGCATGCGCGCGGGCTGGCCGTAGTTGGCCATGTCTTGCAGCAGCAGCCCTACGGCGGGCCTGGCCGCGCAATAGGGCGCATTGGCAGTCGCGAGCTTCCAGCTAATCGTTTGCAGCCGCAGATCCTCGCGTTGGAGCTGCGCCAGGCTCGCGCGGTCGTCGGCAAGGCCGGCGACAGCCGGAGCAGGCAGCAGCATGAGCGCCGCAGCAACGGCAGCCCGCACCGTCACGACTTCTTGCGCGCTGCCTCGATCGCTTCGGCCAGTCGGCTGCGCCCAACCGCGCCCGAAAACACCGCGTCACCTACGACCCAGCTTGGAGTACCCTCGAAGCCGAGCCGGCGAGCGAGATCGATATTCTTCTGCAGTTCGAAAGTGGCCGCCGACGATGCGCCGAACTCCTGCGCGGCGGCCATGTCGATCCCGGCCGCTTGCGCGGCGCCGGCAATCGTGGCCGCCGTCGGCGGCCCGGCGGCAAACATCGCGTCGTGGAATGCCTGGTACTTGCCCTGCTTGGCAGCGGCGAGCGCCATCCGGGCTGGCACGTCGCTGCCCTGGAAGATGGGCCATTCGCGCATGACGACCCGCAAATCAGGGTTGGCGGCGACCAGCGCTTTCACATCAGCCACCGATTGGCGGCAGAATGTGCAGCCATAGTCGGTGAATTCGACCAGCGTGACCTTGCCGTTGGGATTGCCGAGCACCGCACCGGGGAACGGCCGCGTGAGATCGGCTTCGACCGCCGCCAGCCGCGCGCGATTCTCGTTCGCCTGATAGGCCTCGGCCATCTCCGGTAGGATTTCCGGATGGGCGAGCAGCCACTCGCGGGTGGCCTCACCGCCCAGACCCGTATTGGCGAAGCCCCACGCCCCCAGGAAACCGAAGACCGCCGCGACCAGCGCGACGGGGACGAACGAGAGCAGTCTTTTCATGATGACTGGCTAGTTGCGGTCCCGCTGCCGTTCAAGCTCGGCGCGGGCGGCCATCGCGATATCCTGTGCGCGAAGCCAGTCGGGCGAGCCGGCCGGGAGCCCGGCCTCCGCGGCCTGAGCGCTCATCAAGGCTTCGCTGAAGCGTCGGTTCATCGACTGTTGCTCGGCGCTGGCGAGCCGGGCGCGCGGCATGTCCCCCTCCGCAGCGTAGATCACGCCAAGCTGGTACCAGGCGAACGGGTTGTAGCGGTCGCGGGCAACGGCCGCCCTGAGCACTTGCTCGGCCTCGGCGTGATACGCGGGATCCTCGGAAGCGATCAGGGCGTGGCCCAACAGCGATGCGATGAGCGGCTGGTTGCCGGTCAACTGCGTGGCCCGGCGCAAGGGTGCGATGGCTTCCTCGGGTCGCCCCGATTCGAGCAGGACCTGCCCTTCGAGTTCGAGGAAATACGGGTTATCCGGATCGGCTTTAATCAGCGCGCGGGTCTCGGCCAGCGACTTGTCGACGTGTGCTTCCTTATGGAATGCATAGGCGCGGGCGTAGCGCGCGGGCACGCTGGTATCGCTTTCGGGATAGTCGCGCAGCGTCTTCTCGGGCTTTTCGATATAGCCGGCGAGCTTGGCCTTCGCGCGCACGAAGCGTTCCTGAAGCGCCGCGTCGTCAGGCGCGCTCCACGCGGGATCCCTGGAGTAATCCTCACGCAACCGCGCGATGCGGTCGCCCGACAGCGGGTGCGTGCGCACGAACGCCTGTTCGTCGTCCTGACTATAGCCGTAGCGAAATTCCTGCGCGCGCAGCTTGCCGAAGAAGGCCAGGCTTCCCCGCCCGGATATGCCGGCTTTCGAGAGATATTCCGCACCCGCCGCGTCGGCGGCGCTTTCCTGCCCGCGCGAAAAGGCTAGGTACTTGCCAAGCGCCGCGCGGTTTCCGGCCATCAGGACGGGCATCGCCGCCTCGGCTGCGCCCGCCGCGGCCGCGGCAGCCGCCAGCACCAGCGACAGGATCGAGATCTTCGACGCCTCCCCCAGGCCATCGGTATACGTGACCGCATGGCCGCCGGTGACATGGCCAAGCTCGTGCGCGATGACGCCCTGAACTTCGTTCGCCGTGTCGGCCGCGTCGAGCAGGCCGGTATGGATGTAGACCGCCTGGCCGCCGGCCACGAAAGCGTTGATGCTCTGGTCGTTGATGAGGACGATATCGACGTTCCCGGGGGCAAGCCCGGCGGCCTCGATCAAAGGCGCCGCCATATCGTCGAGCAGCGCTTCGGTTTCCGCGTCACGCAAGATCGATTGCGCAGCGGCGGGTTGCGCAACGAGCGAGACGGCCGCCGCGATGGCGATCAGGCGGGCAAGGGAGCGCATCGGATGCCGCTCTAGCGGCTTTCGCGCTTAACCGGAACTGAAGGTGGCGATCCGGTCGCCATCCTGAGGAATTCGACCATTGGCCGGCTGACGATGCCTTGCTGCGCGAACGGCTTCGACAGACCCATGATAATCCCCGCGTGACCCATCCCCTTGTATTCGCGCAGCTCGACCGTGCCCCCCGCCTCGCGCAGGGCATCGGCCAGTCGGCGCGAGTTGCGCGGCCGAACGACTGTGTCGGCACCGCCGTGGAGCAACTGGATGGGCGGCGCGTCCGGTTGCGCGAACGCAATCGGCTGGGTTTGTCGGGGATCGGCGACATGGCCGAGCGCGTTGCTCGCCGATTCGCTGGTGAAGGGGTAGAAGTCGGCGGGGCCCGCCATGCTCACTATCCCGCCGATGGTGCCGTGCTCGACGCCGGCAGCGGCTAGCCACTGCCTGTCGAGGCCCATCATCAGCACGTTGTAGGCGCCCGCCGAATGGCCGGCCAAAGCGATGCGGCGAGCGTCGACGTCAGCTTGCGTTGAGCGGTCGATCGCCCAGCGGATACCGCCGGCGGTGTCCTCAAGCATCGCCGGGAAGCGGCCCTCGGGGACCAGCCGGTAGCCGACCAGAGCGGTGGCGAAACCCGCATCGCCCAGCGTTCGCGCGACGAATCGGTAATCTTGGGGCGCTCCCGAGTGCCAGCCCCCGCCGTGGACGAACACCACCAGCGGCCAGCCGCCAGCGGGCGCGGCGCCGGCGGGCACCCACAGTTCGACCCGTTGCGCGTCGTGATCGCCGAACGCGGCGCGCGCTTGCAAGCGGATGTCGCGCTCGCGCGGGAAACGCGCGTCGATCCATTCGAGCGTGCCTGCCGAGCCCGCCGCCACGGCCCAGCGCCACACGCCGAACCCAGCTAGCGCCAGCACTGCCGCGACGAGCAAAGTCCCCATCAGCCACCTTCTCCCTGAACGGCCGCCGATCATGGCTTACGCTCGTCCTTCTGCACCGTCTTGACGATCTGGGCGGTTTCGCCCTCGGTCGAGATGCCGATGGTGCGCAGAAAATCCTTGCCGGTGGCGAAATCGTCGCCGAGCCACAGGGGAACTCCGGCGGCCGCCAGAATAGCCTTGCCCGCAACCTCTTCTGCTGAGAGCGCGCCTGCACCGGTACGGATGAACACGGCAGCTACTCGGCCAGGGTTCGCCTGAACGGTATCCGCATAGGCCGGCAAGTCCCCCTGGGTGTCGTCCCCGATCAAGGCGAAACGCATCTTGGGGTAGAAGGCCAGCAGTCGGTCGAGCGCTGCGCGCTTGTGACCGCCGTGGCTCTCCGAACCGAACGTCGCCCGGTTCAGCCCCCAGTCCCGCAACAGCAAGGGCCCGAGCGGCAGGTTGCGGCTCTGCTGAAAGGCGACGAGGTAGGAGAACAGGTTCCACGGGCTCGATGAAATGTAGAAGAACGGCCGGTGCGTGGCTGCGTAGCGCGTGCCCGCTCCGTGCGGAGCGGCCAGCACCGCCCCGCCGCCCAGGGCCCCGTAAAACACGTCCGCGCCGGGCACGGCGATGCGCTCGTCGGGGAGTTCTGCGAGCACTCGGCGCCAGTTGCGGGCCACCGCGCGCATGCCGCCCGTGATGCCAGTCTCCACGATAGTGTCGTCGATGTCGGATACGACGGCAAGATGGGTCGTCGTGCCCGGAGCCAGCACGTATGACTCGATGCACTGCGGGCCCTCCGGCGTCAGCCAGTGCAGGCAGGCGACTTCCCAAGCCGGGTCGGTCGACAGCGGCCAGGCCGGCTCGAGCGGCACGTCGAAGCGCACGTAGCCTTCCGAGTCGCTGACCGCCTCACGCTCGAAAGAAATGCCGTTCGGGCCCTTGAGTTCGAGCTTGATCTGCAGTCCGGCCACCTCGCGCGAAGCGAATTGGGCGAGCATCGTGCGCATGGCCTGCAGGCGGCCTCGATTTTCGAAGCTATGATGGTGTGGCCGTCCGGTGCGCAGGGCGCGGGCTGAAAGCGTCAGGCGGTCTTCGCTGCGGTAGCCGAAATAGGGTTGCAGTCGGACGGGCGCGGCTTCGAACAGAGGCATCGCCCGGCGCTAGCGGCGCCCGGCCCGTGCCGCCAGTGGCGTGTTGGCCGGCGCTCAGGCGACGAGTTTTTTCGCGGCCTTTTCGACCAGCGCCAGGTCCGCCACTTCTCCGAGCACGATGACCTCCCCATCGACGCGGCGGATCATCACCAGCGAGAACTCCTCGCCTTCGGACTCGATATCCTCGAACCCGAGCGGTGCGATCGCCCGCAGCTTGCGCGCCAGCGCTTCGCGCGGGGTCTCCCGCACAGGGCCGTCGCTGTCGTCGCCTTTGCGGGCCTGGCGTTCGGCCTGAACGACGCCCTTGAGGCCACCCTCTGTCGATGCAAGATGTCCGGCGAGGCTGCCGCGCTCGATGCCCGCGCGGTGCGCGTGGTTGAGTACCGACGCGTACTCGGCGATGCGGGTCTTGTCGTAGTCGGCGCCAAAGACGAGCTTGACCACCGGGGTCATTGGCGCGCGTTCCTGGAACGTAAGGCCGCTGTCCGCGATCAACTCGGCGAATGCCTCCGGCTCCGCCTGCGCGGCGAGGCTGAAGTCGTAGGCGCGGCCGACCGCGGCATAGAGCGCGGTGCGGCTGCGGTCCTCGCAACTGCGCGCGGCATGAGCGAGTTCACGCGCGGCCGCCAGGCAGTCGTAAAGACCGAGCGCGGCGTCATCGGCGGGCAATTCCAGCGCCGCTACAGTATCCTCGAGCGGCTGCGGCTGCTGGCTGATGGCGAGTTCGGCAGGATCAACCACCTCGAGCGCGTTCGGCTCGTACGGTTCGACGAGTTCTAGCGGCTCCGGCTCGCTCTGGGCGGGCGAGTCGAGTGGCTCCAGCTCATACTCGGGCGAGGGCTCGACCGGCGAAACGTATTCGCCAACCGGCATCTCGATCGCCTCCGGCTCGCCGAATATCGGCTCGACGGTGTCGTCGTCGAAGCTGGTGAGGTCTATCGGCATGCGGCCGAAGGAGGGAGTGGGAAGCGTGTCCTGAGCAACTTCCGGGAGTTCGCCCAGTGGCGTGCTGCGCTTCAGCCACTTGGCAACGGGGTCCTCGTCGTCGTCGCCGAAGTCTTCGTCTTCCTCGTCGTCGAAAGCGCCTGCGCCCGAACTGCTGCCGCCGAGCGTGAGCAACGAGGCGAAGCGGCTTGGGCCTTCGGGCTCGTCGTCGACCGCTTCTATGGCTTCGTAGAGATCGAGCGGTTCGTCTTCCTCGTCTTCAGCATCTAGTTCGAGCTCGTCGTCATCGTCGTTGCCGAAGGCGGGTAGCGGGAATGGATCGTCGGTGGCCGGTCCAACATTCCGGGGGACGTGTTGGGCGACGGACTCGTCGGCGCCGGGGCCGTCGGCCCAATCGGTTACCGGATCGAGCTGGCGCGGCTTGTCCCCCTCGGTCTCGAGCGCCTGGTCGATCTCGAGCAGCAGCTCGTCGCTGGTCAGCTGGTCGGCCATCTCCTTCCAGTTTATCACGCCGTAGATGAAGTCGATCGTGTCGAGGTCGCTGGAGTAAGGCAGCAGGATGCCGCGGTAGAGGATCGTGTTGCCGCGCTGGTTGACGAACTCGGCCTCGAACCCGATCGGCGCCTGGTTGGCGATGATCTGCATGTAGTGATCGGTGATGCGGCTCAGCAGCGAGCGGGCCGGCACGTCGTCGAGTTGGCCCACGGTTATCGGCACGTCGCATTCCTCGGCGAGCGTCTCGCCCAGGAAGCGGATGGCCGGATTGTCGATCCCGTTGGTGAAGTCGAGCAGGACCGAATAGGGTCCGAAATCGGGCAGCGCCTGCGGATCGAGGTCCTCGATCGACGGGAAGTTGCCGTCGCCCAGCAGGCTCGCCCAGTGGTTGTACGCGCGCACCTGCATGCGGCGCTCGTCCTGTCCGACCGGGCTGGGCGGTGGCTCGTGCCCCACGTCCTCGTCACCGAGTCCGTAGTCGTAGCCGCCGGCCTCGAAGGCCGCTGCGCCGAACTGTCCCCGCAGGTCGTCCATACCGTGTCGCTACCCCTGTGCGCGGCGCACATCGGCGCCTTCATGCGATCGCTCAGGGTTGTGCGCGCGGCGTGGTAAACATCCCGTTAAGTTGCGCCGCGACTTTCTGGCGGCTCAGAGCATGTAGCGCATCTTGATCGCAAGGATGAGATCCTCGCTGTCGACCGCGAACGCGGCTTCGGCATACTTGGGCGGCGCCATGCGCACCGGCGCGTCGCGTGAGAAGCCGTAACCTTCCTTCGGCATCATCCCCATCGCCCGGTCGGCCTTTCCGTTGCCGTTCTCGTCGTGGAGCAGGGCGATGGCATAGCGTCCCGGGGCCACCCCCTTGAACGACAACTTCACGGTAGCCGCGGCGGGGACCACCAAGCGATACGAGGCCGCGTCACCTGCGCAGCGCGGGAAGCGCACTGGATCCGCCGTCATGCACGCGCGCACCACGCCCTTGGCCGAGCGAAGCCCGCTGACCGAGACGGTAACGTCATGCGTCGGTGCGGCGCCGCCGAGCGCGAGCGCTCCGAGGGCTAAGGCGAAGCCAGCCCGCGATCGGTGCCGCACAACTTGTCCCAAACGCGAAAATAGAGCCCGTAATTGCATTGATAGTGATCGTGGTGCCGTTGGTGATGGCTCGCGGTTATCAGCCAATCTCCCAATTTCGAATGAACGAGCCATCGCGGAAACATCTCCCATCCCATGTGATTGGTCACCCCCATGACCGTCATGATCGCCAGTACCACGCCGAGCATCGCAACGTGAATGGGGACGAGAAACACCAGCGCCGGTATCACCACCGCGCCGGTGATGGCCTCGATCGGGTGGAAGCTCATCGCCGCCCACGCCGTCGGCGGGCGGCTGGCGTGATGGACGGCGTGCGCCAGCTTGAACGGGCGCGGACGGTGCATCCAGCGATGCGTCCAGTAGAACCAGGTATCGTGCGCGGCGAGATAGATCAGCACGCTCAGTGGCAGGTACCACAGGGGATAATCGCCCCACTCTACGTAGATCCGGGTCCAGCCCCGCTCTTGCCAGCCCCACGCCACCACCCCTGCGGGGATCCCGTAAATCGCCGCCGAAGCGAGCGACCAGGCCACTTCGCGGCGCATCTGCGCGCCAAGCCCTGCATAATGCCCCGGCCGCACTCGCGAAGTGGCCCAGGCGAAGGCCCCGCTGGTCAGGACATAGCGGACCGCGACGATCGCGGTCATCGCCAGTGCAGACAGGACAACGGCGGTGATCATCGCTCGCTTATGGCGCAGCGGCGCGGGTTACTAAACCCCTTGCCCCCACGGCGCGCAATGCGGATCGGCCGAGACGACGCCGCGGCGCAGCGCCGTGCGCGCGAGCCGCTCCACCTCGACCTTGCGTCGGGCGGGTGCCAGCGGGTGGCTCGGCGCGGGGCGAATGATCTCGGCATCGTAGCCGTCGGCGACGATCACGCCGCAGCAGTCCGGCTTGAAGTCGAGCCCGTCGAGGATCGCGCAGTCTATCCCGGGCGGCACGCCCCAATAGAACCGGTCGCAGAAATCGAGGTAGTCGCCCCATTTCCCGTCGCCGACAAGGTCAGCGCGGCTCACCTTGATTTCCACGATCACGATCCGGCCCTTGGGATCGACGCCCATCAGATCGGCGCGGCGCCCGTTGCGGAGCGGCATTTCGGCGAGACACCAGATATCATTGCGCGCAAACAGCCGGCAGATGCCGCGGGCCACGGCAAGCGCGTCGTGCCTTTCGGCGGCAAGCGCGAGAGCGGGTGAATCGGCCATGCCGCGGAATTGGAACGAAAGGCGAACCCGGTCAACCCGGATGCGGCGAGCGGATCAGGTTTGCGGGGTGGATTCGGGCACCAGCGCCAGCAACGCCGCGCGGGCATGATGGTATTCGCGCCATAGGGTAAGTGCCGCAGCGGTCGGATCGCGTCCGGCGGCCGAGACGGCGAACAGGGCCTGCAGGCCGGGGCGCATCATCGCGAAAAGGTCGGTGATGCCATCGGTCGCGAGATCGTGACGCCAACCGCCGGCGCGCTCGATCAGCGCTGGGTAGTGGCTCACTTGAGGACTCGGCTTTTCCGGCGCTAGCCCGGCCAGTCCGGCAACGGCGCTTGCCGCTTCCTGTAGCGCAGCCCACTGTGCCCCCAGCGTGCCGTCGGTCCGCGGTGGGGCCTGAGGGCGGGCAAAGTCGGTGGGCGGCGCATTCATCGTGACGCCGGTGTTAACCGGGATTCGCTTGCCAAATCGCTAATGACAAGATGCTGGCGCCCACCGAACCGCTTTGCTAAGCGCGCGCCTCCCGGGCACCCGTAGCTCAGCTGGATAGAGCGCTGCCCTCCGAAGGCAGAGGTCACAGGTTCGAATCCTGTCGGGTGCGCCATTATTGAGGGCCTGCCATTTCCGGGGCCTCCGGATGGCCCCGCGGTCCAAGCCAGGCGAGCGAAGCAGTGTCCTCACTCCATCAGCGCCTCCTTACTTCCTGCGCCGTGCTCGCAAGCACGGCGCCTGCTTTCGCGCAATCTGCCGACGATCCCGAACCCGTGATCGTAGTCACCGGGGCGGGGCTTCCAGACACTCCGGCCACGCCGGCCTATGGCACACAGACGATCGAGCGCGAGCGGTTGGTTTCGACCGGGTCAGGCCGGATCGAGGATGCGCTGGCGACGGTCGCGGGCTTCCAGCAATTCCGCCGCTCCGACAGCCGCTCGAGCAATCCGAGCGCGCAAGGCGCGACGCTGCGCGCATTGGGCGGCAACGCTTCGAGCCGCGCGCAAGTGCTGCTCGACGGGGTGCCGATGGCGGACCCGTTCTTCGGTTACATTCCTTTTAGCGCAATCGCGCCCGAACGCCTGGCGAGCGCGCGCGTCACGCGCGGGGGCGGCTCCGGTCCCTTCGGCGCGGGCGCCCTCGCCGGGACGATCGAACTCACCAGCGCTGACGCGACGGCGCTTGGGCTGGTGGCGGGTCAGGCGTTGGTCAACGACCGGGGGGAAACCGAAACGAGCCTGACCTTGGCGCCAGACCTTGGCGGGGGGTTCGCGGCCCTGTCCGGCCGGTGGGACCGTGGACAAGGCTTCTTCACCACCCCGGCCGAGCAGCGTGTCCCGGCCACCGCCCGTGCCGCATACGATGCCTGGTCGGCGCAATTGCGCGCGGTGGCGCCGCTGGCGGACGATATCGAGTTGCAGGCCCGCGGTCTCGCCTATCGCGACGATCGGGTGCTGCGTTTCGGCGGGGCCGATACGTCGATGGAGGGGCAGGACGCCTCGTTGCGGCTGGTCGGCCGGGGCCCCTGGCAGTTCGACGTGCTCGGCTATGTCCAGGCGCGCAACTTCACCAACGTGGTGGTGAGTTCGACGGCGTTCGTGCCGACGCTCCACCAGCGCAACACCCCAGCCACTGGGCTCGGCGGGAAACTCGAGCTGCGTCCGCCGACCGGCGGCAGCAACGTGCTTCGCTTCGGGCTCGACTATCGCAAGTCGGCCGGCGAGCTTTACGAAGACGCGCTTAGCACCGTCACTGGGCTGGTTACCCAGCGACGCAACGCGGGCGGGGTGAACACCGACCTCGGTCTGTTCGTAGAGAACGATCTGACCGTCGGGGCCGTCACGCTCACCGCCGGGGCGCGCGCCGACCGTTTCACGATCCGCGACGGCTTCTTCTCCGCCCGTGCCGCCAGCGGGGCGACGATCAGTGACCTGTCCTATCTCGACCGCTCTGGCTGGGAAGCCTCGTTCCGCGGCGGAGCCCTGGTTCGTCTCGGCGGGGGGCTTCGGCTAAGGGCTGCGGGTTACACCGGGCTGCGGCTCCCGACGCTTAACGAGCTCTACCGTCCGTTCACGGTATTCCCGGTCGTCACGCAAGCCAACGCGGACTTGAGCAACGAGCGGCTCGAGGGGTTCGAGGCCGGGGTCGACTTCACGCCGTCGGACCGACTCGACCTCTCGCTGACGGCGTTCGACAACCGGGTGAAGCATGCGGTCGCCAACGTGACGCTAGGCCCGAACCTGCGGCAGCGGCAGAATATCGACGCGATCCGTTCGCGCGGGATCGAGGCCGGGGCGGGTCTGTCCTTCGGCGAGGTGAAGTTTGCCGGCTCGCTTGCCTGGACCGACGCGGAAGCGCGTGGCAGCGGCGCGGCGGCGGCGCTCGACGGGAAGCGTCCCGCGCAGACGCCGCGATGGGTAGCGGCAAGCACGCTGAGCTGGCGGCCGACCGCGCACGGTCTAGTGTCGCTGACCGTGCGCCATGTCGATGCCCAGTTCGAGGACGACCTAGAGACCGATGTGCTGCCCACGGCGACCACGGTCGACGCCTTCGCCCAAGTGCCGCTCGGCGGGCGGCTCTCACTGGTGCTACGGGGAGAGAATTTGACCGATGCGGACATCGTGACTCGCAACCAAGGTGGCTCGATCGACCTCGGCACCCCGCGCACCGTGTGGGCAGGAATCAAGCTGGGGCTGTAGGCGGCCACCGGGCCAGGTTCATCTGGTGCGGTCGAGAAGACTCGAACTTCCACGGGCTTTCGCCCACAACGACCTCAACGTTGCGCGTCTACCAATTCCGCCACGACCGCACATCGGATGGGATTTGACCGCGAGCGGTCCGGGTAGGGGCGCGCCTCTAGCAACGCCTCCCGCGTGCCGCAAGCCGCGATTCAGGGCAAGAAAGGCGCGGCGACTTCGGCGGGCACGCGCACGAGGCGGCCGCTCGACTTGTCGAGCATCGCCCAGGTGCTGCGCGCGGCGACCAGGCGCTTGCCTTCGGCGGAGCGGAACTCGACGCAGCGGTCGAACTGGGCGCCGCGCGGGCCCTCGGGGATCCAGGTCTCGGCGGTCACCGTTTCGCCGGCCGCGACATTGCCGCGATAGTCGATCTCGTGGCGGGTCACGACCCACACGTAGCGGTCGACGTGAACCGGGTCGGCGACCGCCGACCAGTGGGCGGTGGCGATGCCCTGAATCCAGTTCACCCACACCGCGTTGTTTACGTGCCCGAGCTCGTCGATGTGCTGATGAAGCGCTTCAAAGGTCATCGTGAAGCGCTTCATATGGCGACACCGATGGAGCGAAGGTCGCGTTCGGCCTGCGTGGCATCGGTGTACACGAACGCGTGCATCCCAGCCGCATGCGCCCCCGCGACGTTGCCGGGCATGTCGTCAAGGAAAACGGTTTCTTCCGCAACCAGCCCGTTGGTCTCGAGCAAGTGGGCGTACATCCGGGGATCAGGCTTGAGGCAGCCGAGTTCGGCGGAGTTGGTCACCGCCTCGAACATGGCCCACCATTCGTGAGTGTCTGAAAGGTGCGCCACGATCTCGTGGACGTTGTCGGTCAGCGCGAACAGGCGGTAACCGGCGCGCGCGAGCCGCTCCATCAGCGGCGGGGTGTCTTCGATCAGGTGGAGGCTGGCATAGAGCGCCGCGAACAGCCGCTCGGCTTCGTCCTCGGTCAGGTGCCCAGCCTCGACAAAGGCGCGTTTGGCGCCCGCCTCGGTATGCTCGCCGCGGTTGAGCGCGCGCCAGATGTCGGCCTCGACGAACAGCGCGTGCCAGCGGGCGTGGGCCTCCTCGCCGGTGACGCCGAACGCCGCTTCGACGATCCCGCGCGAATCCCACCGCACCAGCACGTTGCCGATGTCGAACACGACATTTTTGATCGGACCTAGCGCGGCGCTACTTGAGGGCACGGTCACAGTCCGAACTGCCAGAGGATGAAGGCGAACTCCTCGGCGGTTTCGCGCAAGCTCTCGAACCGGCCTGACTTGCCGCCATGGCCGGCGCCCATGTTGGTCTTCAAAAGCAGCACGTTGTCGTCGGTCTTGAGCTCGCGCAGGCGGGCGACCCACTTGGCGGGCTCCCAGTAGGTCACGCGTGGGTCGTTCAGCCCGGCGGTGACCAGCATCGGCGGATAGGCCTGCGGCTTGACCTGGTCGTAGGGGCTATAGCTGCGAATCAATTCGAAGGCGGCGCGGTCCTCGATCGGATTGCCCCATTCGGGCCATTCGCCGGGGGTCAGCGGCAGCGAAGCGTCGAGCATCGTGGCGAGCACGTCGACGAACGGCACGTGCGCCACCACCGCGCCCCACAGCTCAGGATCGGAGTTCACGACCGCGCCCATCAGCCCGCCGCCGGCCGAGCCGCCCGAGGCGCTGATCCTGCCTTCTTCGGTATAGCCGCGCTCGATGAGGCCGCGCGCAACATCGACGAAGTCGGTGAAGGTATTGGTGCGGCGGTCGAGCTTGCCGCCCTTGTACCAAGCGCGCCCCAGGTCGTCGCCGCCGCGGATGTGGGCGATGGCGTAGGCGAATCCGCGATCGACGAGGCTGAGGCGGGTGGTCGAGAACCCCGGCGGGATCGCGATGCCGTAGGCGCCGTAGCCGTAGAGGTGCAGCGGCCCTGGTTGGCTCCGGTTCTTGCGGTACATGATCGAAACGGGGATGTCGGTCCCGTCGCGCGCGGCGATGTGAAGACGTTCGGTGGCATAGAGCGACGCGTCGTAGCCCGAGGGGATTTCCTGCACCTTGAGCACTTCCAGGCGCCGCTCAGCGACGTGGTAGTCGTAGGTGGTCGCCGGGCTGACCATCGATTCGTAGCCGACCCGAAGCTTGTCCAATGCCCATTCGGGATTGTCGCCCAGGTGCGCGGCGTAGCTGTCCTCGGGGAAAGCGATCGGTTCGACCCGGTCCGGTTCGTCGTAGTAGCGGACCTCGATCGTATCGAGCCCGCCCTGGCGCCCTTCGATGACGTAGAAGTCGCGAAACAGGTCGAACCCGGTGAGGTAGAACGTCCCCGACCCTTCGATCAGCGTGGTCCATTCGCCGGGATGAGCCAGCGGCGCGGTCGCGAGGCGGAAGTTTTCGTGCGTGTCGTTGGCGAGCACGTAGAGCGTACCCTCGCGTTCATCGACTTCGTACTCGACGCCTTTCTGGCGGGGCCGGACGAGGATCGGCTCGGCGAGCGGGTCGGCGGCGGGTATCAGCCGGACCTCGCTAGTTTCGTGGTCGCTGGTCGAGACGACCAGCCACTGCTCGTTGGCGGAAAGCCCCGCGCCGACCCGGAAGCCTTCGTCGTCCTCGTGGTAGAGCTCGACACCCTCGGCGATGGGCCACCCCAGCCAGTGCAGCCGCGCGTTGTCGGTGCGCCATTGCTCGTTGGCGAGGCTGTAAACGAGGCCGGTATCGCCCGCGACCCAGATAAGCGCGGAGAGCGTGCCGGGGATCTCGTCCGCCAGCAATTTGCCGGTGGCCAGGTCCTTGATGCGCGCGGTGAACCGCTCCGAGCCGCTGTCGTCGATCGCGTAGGCGAGCTTGCTTCCGCTCTTCGATACCGACAGCGCGCCGAGCCGGAAGTATTCCTTGCCCTCGGCGAGCGCGACCTCGTCGAGGATCAGCTCGTGTTCACCCCCGGCTACCGGCTTGCGCCACCACTTCTTGTACTCGGCACCTTCCTCGTATTCGACCCAGTAGAGCCAGTCGCCGTCCTTCTGCGGGACCGACTTGTCGGCTTCCTTGATGCGCCCGCGCATCTCGCTGAACAGGGCGTCTATCCGGTCTTTCTGGCCCGCCATCGCGGCCTCGAACCAGGCGTTCTCCGACTCGAGATGCGCGAGCACTTCGGGGTCATCGACAGTCGGGTAGCTCTTGTCGCGCAGCCACGCGTAATCGTCGGCGACGGTGATGCCGTGGTGAGTCACGCTCGACGGCTTCTTCGGGGCGACTGGCGGCTTCAAACTGGCATCGTTCATGCCGGGCCTCTATGTGGGGCGCGAAAGGACCGCAACATGCTCATGCAGACTCACGAAGCCCGGCTCGCCGCTCTCAGGGAAGAGCTCAAGCGGCGCGGTCTCGACGGGTTCGTCGTGCCCATCTCCGACGAGCACATGAGCGAGTACATCGGCGCTTATGCCCAGCGGCTCCATTGGCTGACCGGCTTCGGCGGCTCGGCGGGGACCGCGGTGGTACTCGCCGACAAGGCGGCGATCTTCACCGACGGGCGTTACACCGTGCAGGTCCGCGACCAGGTCGACGGCAAGCTGTTCGAATACCAAGGCGTCCCCGCGACGAGCCCCGCCAAGTGGCTTGGCGAGCACGCGCCCGAGGGGGGCCAGATTGGCTACGACGCCTGGCTGCATTCGAAGGGCTGGGCCGAGCAGGTCGCCAAGGCGATTGAGAAGAAGCACGCCGCATTGGTGCCTGTCGATGGCAACCCCATCGACGCGGTGTGGGCCGACCGGCCCGAACCGTCGGACGCCCCCGCGCTGGTCCATTCCGACGCGCACTCGGGCCGCAACAGCGCCGACAAGCGCGCCGAAGTCGCCGACTGGCTCAAGCGGGAAGGCCACGACGCGGCGGTGATCAGCGCCCTCGATTCGGTGGCCTGGCTGCTCAATCTGCGCGGCCAAGACGTCGAGCGCACGCCGGTGGCGCTGGCGTATGTCATCGCCCACGCCGATGGCACCGCCGAGCTGTTCATCAGCGAGGACAAGGTCACGCCGGAACTGGCCCAGCATCTCGGCAACGCGGTGACCATCCGCCCCCGCGCGGCTTTCGAGAGCGCGCTCGGCGGGCTCGCGGGGAAGGCGGTGGCGGTCGATCCCAACTACGGCGTCGCGGCGATCTTCCACGCACTGGAAAGCGCCGGTGCCAAGCCGGTCGCGGTGCGCGATCCGACGATCCTGCCTCGCGCGGTCAAGAACCCGGTAGAGCAGGCTGGGCAGCGTGCGGCACAGGCGCGGGATGGCGCGGCGATCGCGCGGTATCTGTACTGGCTGAGCGTCGAGGCGCCGAAAGGCGGGCTCGACGAGCACGGCGCTGCCGCCAAGCTGCGCGAATTCCGCGATGCCGACCCCATGCTGCGCGACCTCTCGTTCGACACCATCAGCGCCGCCGGGCCGCATGCCGCGCTGCCGCACTACCGGGTCGACGAGGACAGCAACATTCCGATCGCGCCGGGCAGCATTTACCTGTGCGATTCGGGGGGCCAGTATCTCGACGGCACCACCGACATCACCCGCACGGTGTGGATCGGCCCGGGCGAACCGAGCGCCGAGCAGAAGGACCGCAACACCCGCGTGCTCAAGGGCCACATCGCCATCGCCCGCGCGGTATTCCCGCAGGGCACGGTAGGCGGCCAGCTCGATGCCTTCGCGCGCCAGTACTTATGGCAAGCCGGGGTCGACTACGCGCACGGCACCGGGCACGGCGTCGGCAGCTTCCTCTCGGTTCACGAAGGGCCGCAGCGCATCGCCAAGATCACCGGCGCGCAGGCGGGCAGCGACCAGGAGTTGCTCGCGGGCATGATCCTGTCGAACGAGCCAGGATATTACAAGGAAGGCGCCTACGGCATCCGCATCGAGAACCTCGTGCTGGTCGAGAAGCGCGAGATCGCCGGCGCGGAAGGCGACTACCTCGGGTTTGAGACGCTGACGTTCGCCCCGATCGACAAGGCGCTGGTCGAGATCTCGCTCCTCACCCCAGAGGAACGTGACTGGTGGAACGGCTACCACGCCGACGTCTGGCGCATCCTCTCGCCGCAACTCGAAGGCGAGGTGCTGAAGTGGCTGGAGGACGCTTGCGCGCCCTTGTAGCCGTTCTAATGTTCGCGTAATGTTCCACGCGGGTCGAGTCGCGGCAAGGAGCACTTCGCATGATCGGATACGTCACCCTCGGCACCAACGACCTCGCAAAGGCCGCGCCATTCTACGATGCTCTCGCGGCCGAGCTTGGCGTTGGGCGGATGATGGAGTTCGACACCTTCATCGCCTGGGGTGCCCCCGGCGGAGCCGCCGGCATCGGGCTGACCAAGCCCTTCGATGGCGGATCGGCGACCGTGGGCAACGGGGTGATGGTGGCGTTGGCGGCCAAGGATACGGACCACGTTCAGCGGCTGTATGACATAGCGCTCGCTAACGGCGGGACCGACGAGGGCGCACCGGGCGATCGCGGCGGCGGTTTTTACGCAGGCTATTTCCGCGACCTGGACGGCAACAAGCTCAACGCCTTCGTGATGGCCGCGCCCGAATGAGCGGCCTGGCACTGAGCGAGCGGTTCATCCATCTCGAACTCGGCGCGACCGCGGTGCCGCAACCGCCGTTTTCCGGGATGGAATGGTACGCGGGTTATGGAAGACGCCACGATGGCGACGGCGCCGAAGGGCGGCTGGTCAGCATGTATACTTTCGTCGAGCCGTGGGATTCGTGGGAGATGCATCCCGTGGGTGATGAGGTCGTCGTCTGCACATCTGGCGCGATAACCTTGCACCAGGAGCATGCCGATGGCTCGCGTGACACGGTCGCGATCCGCGCGGGCGAGTATGCGATCAACCCGCGCGGAACCTGGCACACAGCCGACGTGACGGGCGCGGCGACCGCGCTCTTCATCACCGCCGGGATCGGGACCGAACATCGCCCCCGCGGAGCTTGCGCACCGGTGAACCGGCCATCGCCGGCGCGACAATCTGCGACAAATCTCTCCGGAACGGGCATAGGCGTGCGACACTTGGCGCCTAGATGAAGAGCGTGAGTTGCGGCGGTGCGGGCCGGGTTTCCTCCCCTTTTCCCCTACCCTGCCCCCCGCAGCTCTACCCGTTCTGACAGAGAAGAGAGTTCGACCATGCGTAAGATAACCTTTTCGATCGGCGCCGCCGTGCTCGCCACCACCGGGATCGCGCTGGCTGCTCCGGCCCTTGCCCAGCAGGGCGACATGACCCGCGCCCAGGTGGAAGCGAAAGCCGCTGAGCGCTTCGCCAGGATGGACGCCAACAACGACGGCGTGCTCAATGCCGCCGACCGCGAGGCGCGTCGCGGACAGGCCTTCGACAAACTCGACACGAACAACGACGGCTCGATCAGCGAGGCTGAGTTCAACGCTCGTCAGGCTGCGCGGGGGGCCAAGCGCGCCGAGCGCGCTGCCCAGCATGCCGGCCATCAGGGCATGGAGCAAGGCAAGCGCAATGGCACGCGCGGCCACCGGGGCGGACGCATGGGAATGGCCAGGATGGCCGACACCAACGGCGACAACGCGATCAGCCGCGCCGAGTTCACCGCTGCCGCGCTCAAGCGTTTCAGCCAGGCCGATGCGGACAGCAACGGCACCGTGACCGTGGCCGAACGCCAGACCGCTCGGCAGGCGATGCGCGCCCAGTGGCAGGCCAAGCGCCAGGCGACGCAGCCGGCCAACTGAGCCACGATGCCAAAGGCGGGCCGCGCTTGACCGGCGCGGTCCGCCATGCGCACCACATCCGGCATGACTGAATCGGCGCCCGTTTCGCTCTTGCTGGTCGACGACGAAGCAACGCTTCGTGAGCCCCTGGCCGCGTACCTCGCGCGCCAGGGGTTTGTCGTGCGCGAGGCCGAAAGCGCGGCAGCGGCGCGCACCGCGTTGCTCTCCGAAACCCCCGACCTCGTCTTGCTCGACGTGATGATGCCGGGCGAGGATGGCCTCTCCCTCTGCCGCCACCTCGTCGAGAGCAAAGCGATCCCTACCATCCTGCTTACCGCCAAGGGCGAGCCGACCGACCGCATCGTCGGGCTCGAGATCGGCGCCGATGACTACGTCGTTAAGCCGTTCGAGCCACGCGAGCTGGTCGCGCGCATCCGCTCGGTCTTGCGTCGCGCCTCGAAGGCGTCCGCGCCGCCCGAGGAGGAGGCACTTTACGAATTCGAAGGCTGGCGGCTCGATCCCTTGAAGCGCCGCCTGACCGATCCCGAGGGCGCCACCGTGCCGATCAGCACGGCCGAGTTCCGCCTGCTCGTCGCCTTCCTCGACCGGCCCAAGCAGGTCATCGACCGCGACCGCCTTCTCGACCTCGTCCAGGGCCGCGAGGCGCACTTGTTCGACCGCGCGGTCGACAACCAGATCAGCCGCCTGCGCCGCAAGATCGAGACTGACAGCCGCAATCCACATTTCATCCAGACCGTGCGCGGCGGCGGCTACCGCTTCGCCGCCGACGTGCGCCGGCTCGCGCCATGAGGCTGTGGCCCAGGAGCCTGCTCGGGCAGGTGCTGCTCGCGGTGGCGCTGGCGCTGCTCGCCGCGCAGGCGATCTCCGCTACGCTGCTCTTCCGCGCGGCCGAAGAGCGTCGCGAGCAACATGTCGTCGGCAGCCTGGCGGTGCAGCTGATCGCCGCTTCGAACGGGCAGGCGGACGGATGGCGGGGGCCCCGGCGGATGCGTGTCGAGCGCAGCGCGGGCCTGCCGCAAGTGGCGGGCGACCGCGCCGAGCCGCAAATGACGCGCGCGCTAGCTGACGTTCTCGTCGAGGAGGGTCTCGCCGATGGTGCACGGGTGCGGGTGATCAGCCGCGAGGCGCTGGCCGATCCGCGTGTCCTCCAGCGCCTTGCGAACGGACGACCGATGCGCCGCGGCATGGGACTGACCAGCAGCCGCATCCTGCTCGCCAGTGTGCCCCAGGCTGACGGCGGCGGCTGGCTCACCGCGCGCGCCTGGTTGCCCCCGCACGAGCGGGCGGCGCTGCGCGGGCTGGTGCTGCAGACGCTCGTGCTGTTCGGCGTGCTGCTGCTGGCGATGTGGCTGCTCCTGCGCCGGATCACCCGCCCGCTCGCCGCGCTTACCGGCCGCGTCGAAGAGTTCGCCCACACCCGCAACCCCGAGGGCCAACTCGCGCCCGAAGGGCCCGACGACCTGCGTCGGCTGATCGCCGCGCACAACGCGATGGAAGCGCGGATCGCGGCCATGCTCGACGAGAAGGACGTCATGCTCGGCGCGATCGGCCACGACCTCAAGACGCCATTGGCTGCTCTGCGCGTGCGCATCGAATCGGTCGAGGACGACACCGAGCGAGCGCGCATGGCGGCCGGCATCGAAGACATTACCCGCACCCTCGACGACATCCTCAGCCTCGCCCGAGTGGGCCGCGCGAGCGAGCCGCCCGAGCGGACCGATCTCTACGCGCTTGCCGCCGGGGTGGTCGATGAGTTCGAGGACATGGGCGAGCCGACGAGCCTCGCCGACGGTGCGCGGGTAGTCGCGCCGGTGCATGTCACCTGGGCCAAGCGCGCCCTGCGCAACCTCGTTTCGAACGCGGTCCGCTACGGGGGCGCGGCTGAAGTCGCGGTGCTGAAGGAAGGGCGCGAGGCGGTGCTCCGGGTCACCGACAACGGCCCGGGCATTGCCGAGGCGCGCCTTGCGACCATCACCGACCCGTTCGTCCGCGGCGAGGCCAGCCGCAACCGCGAGACCGGCGGCGCGGGTCTCGGCCTGACGCTGGCGCGCGCGATCGCCGAAGCGCATGGCGGACGGCTGGTGCTGGCCAATCGCGCCGAGGGCGGTCTGAGCGCGGAGCTGCGGCTCCCCGCCTAGCGCTCCTTCGTCGCCGAGAACGTCAGCTCCGGATTGCGCTCGACCTGGTAGTTCACGTCCCAGCTGGACTTGGCCATGAATACCGGGTCGCCGTCGCGGTCCTTGGCGAGGTTGGCGCGATTGAAGTCGGTGAAAGACTTCAGCGCGGCGTCGCCGCCCTTCACCCATCGTGCGGTCGCGAACGGGGCTGGTTCGAGGTTGGCGCCGACCTTGTATTCGGCTTCGAGGCGCGAAACGAGCACGTCGAGCTGCAGCTGGCCGACGACTCCCACGATCCACTGAGCGCCGAATTCGGGGTAGAACACCTGGATCACCCCCTCTTCGGAAAGGTCGTCGAGCGCTTTCCGCAATTGCTTGGTCTTGGTCGGGTCCTTCAGCACCACGCGGCGGAGTATTTCCGGCGCGAAGTTGGGCAGGCCGGTGAAGCGCACGGTGTTGTTCTCGCTGAGCGTGTCCCCAACGCGCAGCGTGCCGTGGTTGGGGATGCCGATGATGTCGCCGGCCTCGGCGGTGTCGGCGATCTCGCGGTCCTGCGCGAAGAACAAGATCGGCGAGTGCACCGCGATCGGCTTGCCCGACCCGCTGGGGGTGAGTTTCATGCCGCGTTTGAAGGTGCCCGAAACCTGCCGCATGAAGGCGATCCGGTCGCGGTGGTTGGGGTCCATGTTGGCCTGGACCTTGAACACGAACCCGGTCACCTCGTCGCGCTCGGGCGAAATCGGGCCCTCGTCCGACGGCTGCGGGCGCGGCGGCGGGGCCCAGCGGTCGATCGCCGCGATCAGCTCCTCCACGCCGAAATTCTTGAGCGCGCTGCCGAAGAACACCGGGGTCAGGTCACCGTTGAGGAAAGCCTCAAGGTCGAACGCCGGGTAGCCTTCGCGGGCCAGCTCGATTTCCTCCGCCAGATCGTCCGGCAGTTCGCCAAGCGGCTCTCGCGAACCCAAGTATTCCTTGCTCGCCCCTTCAGGCTTGGCGACGGTGTTGCTGGCGAAGTCGAGCACCCCGGTGAACAGCCCGCCCATTCCGAGCGGCGCCGACTGCGGGCTGACATCAAGGGCCAGCGCATCCGCCACTTCGTCGAGGATCTCGAACAACGGCCGCCCCTCGCGGTCGACTTTGTTCACGAAAGTGATGATCGGCACGCTGCGCAGGCGGCACACTTCGAACAGCTTGCGCGTCTGCGGCTCGATGCCCTTGGCTGCGTCGATCACCATGATCGCCGAATCGACCGCGGTCAGCGTGCGGTAGGTGTCCTCCGAGAAATCCTCGTGGCCCGGGGTGTCGAGCAGGTTGAACACCGTGCCGTCCTTGGCAAAGGTCATCACGCTCGAGGTCACCGAGATGCCGCGCTGCTGCTCGATCTTCATCCAGTCGCTGCGCGCGCGCCGCGCCTGTCCGCGCGCCTTGACCTCGCCGGCAAGGTGGATCGCGCCGCCCTGTAGCAGCAGCTTCTCGGTCAGCGTCGTCTTGCCCGCGTCGGGGTGCGAGATGATCGCGAATGTGCGTCGGTTGGAGGTCATTTCGGATACTCTGTGTGTCGCCTTCGCGGGAATGACGAAATTGTCTAGCTTTCCCGCGCCACCCGAAACCCGGCAAAATCCTGGTTCACCGGCATCAGCTCGATCCGGTTGATGTTGAGGTGTGGCGGCAGCTCGGCGATCCAGCGGATGGTATCGGCAATGTCCACGGCGGTCATCGGGTTCACCCCGGCGTAGAGCTTGTCGCTGGCCTCCTGGCTGCCCGTGCGCACCACGGTGAACTCGGTCTCGACCATGCCGGGCTCGATGCTCGTTACCCGCACTCCGGTGCCGTGGAGATCCGCGCGCAACGCGAGGGTGAAGTGATTGGCGAACGCCTTGCTGCCGGCATAGACATTGCCGCCCGGATAGAGGTAGCTCCCGGCCACCGAGCCGATGGTGACGATCGCTCCCTTGCGTTTGATCAGACCGGGCAACAGCAACCGCGTCACCGTCACCATCGCAATGACGTTGGTGTCGATCATCGTCTGCCAGTCGTCGAGGCTGGCCTCCTGCGCGGGGGAGAGGCCCTGCGCGAGCCCGGCGTTGTTCACCAGCAGGTCGATCTCACGAAAGCCCTCCGGCAGCGACGCGATAGCCGCCTTGAGCGCCGGCGTGTCGCGCACGTCGAACACCGCGGGGTGGATTTTGTCCGCACCCAGCTCGGCGACGAGCCGGTCGAGCCGTTCCGCCCGCCGGCCCGTAGCGACGCAACGCCAGCCGCTCGCGACCAGCGTGCGCACGGTGGCCCCGCCGATGCCCGCGGTGGCGCCGGTGACGAAGGCAGTCTTCACCCGCGCAACTCCGCGCCGAGCTTGGTGGCGGCGGCAACGATACGGTCGGAAATCGCCCTGAGATCGGCGTCGGTATAGGTCTTCTCGCCCGGTTGCACGGTGACCTCGATTGCCAGCGACTTCTTGCCTTCGGGCACCCCGTTACCGCGGAAGTCGTCGAACACTCGCGCGGCGAAGATATTGGCCTTGTCAGCGCCTTTCAGGGTGCGCACTAAATCGCTCGCCGGGAGGGCGGCATCGACCAGGAACGCGAAGTCGCGGGTGACCGACTGCAGCGCCGGAGGCGCGTAGCCAGCGCGGGCGAACTGCGCGTTCTTCTTCGGCGGGATCGCGTCGAGGAACAACTCGACCGCCATCACCGGGCCTTCGACGTCGAACGCCTTCAGCGTTGCCGGATGGAGCGCGCCGAAGCGCGCGAGCACGGTCTTGGGGCCGAGCCGGAGGGTGCCCGACTGGCCGGGATGGAACTGCGTACCCGCCTCGCCGAGCACCTGCAGGTTGTCGACCGGGGCGCCGGCGGCTTCGAGCAGCGCCAGCGCTTCGGCCTTGGCATCGTAGGCGTCGAACGGCGCGGGCTTTCCGGTGGCCCAGCCGCGCGGGGCCTTTTCGCCCGCGAGCAGCACGCCGAGCGTTGCGCGCTCGTCGCTCGTGCCGCCCTCACCGCGCAAATAGCGGCGGCCGAGCTCGAACAATCGGATGCTGGCCGCGCCGCGGTCGGTGTTGCGTTTGGCGGCGGCGAGCAGCCCCGGGATCAGCGAAGGGCGCATCGCTTTCATGTCTTCGCTGATCGGGTTCTCGAGCACCCACAGCCCGCCGTTGCCTTCGGCGAAGTGGTCGGAGTCGGCGGGGGGCAAGAAGGACCAGGTCACCGCCTCGTTGAGCCCGCGCGCGGCGGCGGCGCGGCGCACCTTGCGCTCGCGCGCCTGCTCGGGAGTGGCGGTCGGGCGGGCGACGCCATCAGCGCGAGGCAACGGGGTCGAGGGAACCTTGTCGAGGCCGTGGAGGCGGACGACCTCCTCGACCAGGTCGGCCGGGCCTTCGATGTCGTGGCGGCGCAGCGGGACGGTGACCCGCCAGTCGTCGCTGACGCCGAACTCGAGCCGTTCGAGCGCGGCGCGCTGCTCGGCCTCGGGGATCGCCACTCCGCCCAGTCGCTCCGCGAGCGTAGGGTCGTAGGCGACCACCTTGGGCTCGCTCGGCGGCGCACCCGCGCGGACGACTTCGCTGGCCTCGCCGCCACAGGTGCGCAGGATGAGGTCGGTGAGGATGTCGAGCCCGGCGTCGAGGAAGGCGGGATCGACCCCGCGCTCGAACCGGCTGCGCGCGTCGCTGGCGATGCCCAGCGCCCGGCCGGTCGCGCCGATCCGCTCGGGATCGAAATAGGCGATCTCGAGCAGCACGTCGGTGGTCTCGGCGGTGACGCTCGAATGCTCGCCGCCCATGATGCCGCCGATGTCGTGCACGCCGGCATCGTCCGCGATGACGGTCATCTCGGGGGTGAGGGTGTAGGTCTTTTCGTTGAGCGCATCGACCTGCTCGCCGGCGCGCGCGCGGCGGGCGACCACCGGGCCGGACAGCTTGGCGAGGTCGTAGACGTGCGCCGGGCGGCCGAAGCCCAGCGAGAGATAGTTGGTGAAATCGACCAAGGCGCTGATCGGCCGCTGGCCCGCCGCCATCAGCCGCGCCTGCATCCAATCCGGGCTCGCGCCGTTCTTCACCCCGCGAATGACCCGGCCGTAGAATGCCGGGCAACCTTCAGGATCGTCGGTGCGGATTTCGACCGGGCAGGGGAAGGCGCCGGGGTTGGTCCCGGCACGCCATGGCTTGAATGTGCCCATGCCGGCGGCGGCGAGGTCGCGGGCGATGCCTTCGACCCCCATGCAATCGGGCCGGTTGGGAGTGACCGCGACGTCGAATACCGGGCTCACGCCCTGGTAGCTGGCGAAGTCCTCGCCGACCGGCGCATCGGCGGGAAGCTCGATGATGCCTTCGTGATCGTCGCCGAGCTGCAGCTCGCGGGTCGAGCACATCATGCCGTTGGACTCGACCCCGCGGATGGCGCTTTTCCTGAGCTCCATCCCGTTTGCCGGGACGACCGCGCCCGGCAGCCCCAGCACGCCCTTCATCCCCGCGTGCGCGTTGGGGGCGCCGCAGACCACCTGCAGCGGATCGCCCTCACCGGTGTCGACCGTGAGCACTTGCAGCTTGTCGGCCTGCGGATGCGGCGCGGCGGTCAGGACCTCCGCGATGCGGAAGCCAGCGAGCTTCTCGGCCGGGTCCTCGAGGCCTTCGACTTCAAGCCCGATCGCGTTGAGCTTCGCCGCGATTTCGGTGGCGCTCGCCTCGGTGTCGAGAAAAGCCTTCAGCCATTCGAGCGAGAACTTCATGCCCGCGCTCCCACCCCGCCCGACAGCGTCGGCACGTCGAACGCGCTGAAGCCATAGTGCGCCAGCCAGCGCCCATCGCCGTCGAAGAAAGCGCGCAGATCGTCCATTCCGTACTTGAGCATCGCGAGCCGATCGACGCCGACCCCGAACGCAAAGCCTTGCCACTTGTCGGGATCGAGCCCGGCGAACTCGATCACCCGGCGGTTGACCATCCCGCTGCCGAGCAGCTCCATCCACCCGTGCCCCGGCGCGTCGCCGTGCCCGCCGAGCACGCGGCGGCCGCCGACGTCCTGCCAGCCCACGTCGACCTCGACGCTCGGCTCGGTGAACGGGAAGTAGCTCGGCCGCAGCCGCAGCACGATGTCGTCGCGCTCGAAGAACGCCTTAAGGAAGGTCTCGAGCGTCCACTTGAGGTGGCCGAGGTGGATGCCCTCGTCGATCACCAGACCTTCGACCTGGTGGAACATCGGCGTGTGAGTGGCGTCGCTGTCGGAGCGATACACGCGGCCCGGCGCGATGATGCGCAGCGGCGCGCCTTTCTCGACCATCGAGCGAATCTGCACCGGCGAGGTATGCGTGCGCAGCAGCATGCGCCTTTGTTGGCCTATCGCTGCGCTGCTTGAGGCCGTTTCATGATCGTCCGGCGCCCGATCAAGCGCTTCATTCGCACTTTCCTGCGGGAAGTAGAAGGTGTCGTGCATTGCCCGCGCCGGGTGGCTTTCGGGCATGTTGAGCGCGGTGAAGTTGTGCCACTCGTCCTCGATCTCGGGTCCCGTCGCGACCGCGAAACCCATGTCGGCAAAGATCTCGGCGAGCTCGTCCATCACCTGGCTGACCGGGTGGATCGAACCCTTCGGCGCCTCGGGCGCTGGCAGCGTCAGGTCGAGCACTTCGCTCGCAAGTCTCTGTTCCAAAGCGTCCTTTTCAAGGACATCCTTGCGCGCCTCGATGGCCTCGGCAACCTGCGCGCGCATCGCCTGGATGCGGGGCCCTTCGGCCTTGCGCTGCTCGGGGCTCATCTGGCCGAGTGTCTTCAGGAGGCCACTGACCCATCCGGCCTTGCCGAGCGCGGCCACCCGCTGTGCCTCCAGCGCGTCGGCATCCGCCCCGGCGATCGCGGCCAGCGCCTCGGCCAGCCGGGCGTCCTGTTCAGTCGTATTCATCGCGAGGTGCCCCTAGGGGGCGGGCCGCCCTATCGCAATCCTTCGCGCGCGATCGGGCCGCCGGGCCGGTCAAGCGTTTGCGCCGGCGAGCCCCAAGTCTTCGCGCGCTGTTCCATGAAAGCGGACAGGATGGGGTGCGGGAGCGCGGCATAGTCGGTGGGGCTCATGCCCATGAACTCGTGGAACTCGTGGTTGAAGTGCGCCTGGTCGGTGTAGAGTTCGTCGATCGCCGCGCTCCACCGGCCCATCCCGCCGAGCATCCACGCCGCCAGGCTGCGCATGAAACGCTGGCGCCGGAGAAGGAGCTTGGGCGCGAACCCGAAATGGCGCCGGCACACGCGCTCGAGGGCTCGGACCGAAATTCCCGCGTGCGCCGCGAAATCGGCGACGGTGGCGAGGCCCAGCTCCACCAATGCTCCATGGACCGCGCGGATCTTCTCGGAGTCGGGGACCGGCTGGTCACGCGAGCGTAGCACCGCGACAATGCGCCCGAACTCGGCATCGTCGTCAGCCTCGCCCGAGAAAACGTCGAGCAGCCCGGCGAATCCCGCGAACTCCGGATAGCGTTCCGCGTCGACCAGGAGGTTCGCGCGCGGGGCCGCCGGCTGGCCGACGAACCGGGCCCAGCCCATCGGCAGGAGGCCGATGCCCCACATCCGCGTCGTCCCGAGCTCGAAGCGCACGGCGCGGGAGCTCGGCCCCGTCGCGGTGAAGCGGGCATCGGCGACGATCGGATCGTTGCCGAGTTGGGCCAAGGGCAGATCTCCGGCGAAGACCCGGAGGTTGCCCCATTCAGGCTGCAACCAGTCCACCACCCGCTGATTGCCCGGCACTGACAGGTCCAGCCGGTAGATGCTGGTAACGCAGCCTTCGAGATCGGGAGGCGGCGCGAAGAAACGAGCGTCGACCACGCATTCTGGCGGAAACGAGGTCGCCGAATGGTCCGGCATGGGATCGGCACCGTCTCCGCTTATGATAGGAATGGGCGACACGCAGGCGCTCAGGCCTGATTTAAGTTATGCGCGAGGGCTATCAAGCGCCCGCTATCCTGGCAAGGGCGAGATCAGCGAAAGCGAGCCACCGTCGGCAGGTCCAGCGGGGTGGCGGCGCCCTGGTCGGCCATTCGCTGGCGCATGATCGGCTGGACGATCGGGTGCGACATCTTCGCGTATTCGCTCGGCGAAAGGCCCATGAACTCGCGGAACTCGCGCACGAACTGCGCTTGGTCGTGATATTGCCCGTCGAGCGCATCGATCCAGCTGAGCGAGGGATCGAGCATGAACTGCGCGAGGCTGCGGACGAACCGTTGTCGGCGCAGGAGTAACTTGGGCGTGAAGCCGAAATAGCGCCGACAGAACCGCTCGAGCGATTTCGCCGACATGCCCAGCCGCGCCTGCAGTGTCGTGACTTCGCCGACCGAGGGATCGCGCAGCGCCTCCTGCAGGGCGACGATCTCGGGCTCACGGGGGACCTGTCTATCCGCCTGGTTCAGCAAATGCGCTTCGATCGCCTCGGCTTTCGCCTCATCGTCACCGGACGAGGCGACAATCTTTGGCAGGATATCCGCAAACGCCGCGAACGCGGGGTGCGTGCTGCCATCGACGGTTCGATTGGCCAGGGCCGAAGCATCGTAGTCGATGAACTTGGCCCAGCCCGCCGGCTGCAGGCCGAGGCCCCAAACGCGGCTCGTCGTCACGCCGAAATGGGTGGCTACGCTGGTTGGGCCGCCAGCGACGAATGGCCACTGCGCGGTCATTTCGCCGGGGCCCAGGCAGGCCACCGGAGGGGGCCCCTCGGTAAACCGCATCGCCGCCCATTCGGGATGCAGGTAGTCGACGACTAGTCCGTCGCCCGCTTCGATCACGGTAAGATACAGCGCCGTGAAATACGGTTGCAGCGATTCCGACAAACGGAAGAAACGCACGGCTATGCTCGGCGATTCCGACATCGTTCTGCAGCAGTCCTTGGCGGGAGAGTGAGTGCGACCCGAAGGACATCTTCTTGTATTTTTTAGCCATAACGCACGTGCGCCACACGTCAAGGGCGCCGCGGGTACAACCCGCGACGCCCTCAAAATCGCATGCGCAATACGTTAGTTGAGCGCGGATTTGGCCTGCGCGATGATCGCGGTGAAGGCACCGCCCTCGTTCATCGCGAGGTCGGCCATGACCTTGCGGTCGAGTTCGATACCCGACAGCTTCACGCCGTGCATGAACTGCGAATAGGTCAAACCCTCGGCGCGGACCGCGGCGTTGATGCGCTGGATCCACAGTGCCCGGAAGCTCCGCTTCTTTACCTTGCGGTCTCGGTAGGCGTATTGCCCGGCCTTCTCGACCGCTTGGCGGGCGACGCGAATGGTGTTCTTGCGGCGACCGCGATAGCCCTTGGCCTGATCGAGGATCCGCTTGTGCTTGGCGCGGGTGGTTACGCCCCGTTTGATGCGTGCCATGTCGAAATACTCCTGTCTCTAACGCCGGCTCAATCGAGGCCGTAAGGGGCCCACTTCTTGATCGTCTTCGCATCTGCGTCGGCGATCACGGAGGTCCCGCGGTTCTGGCGGATGTACTTCGCATTGTGGCTGATCAGGCGGTGACGCTTGCCGGCGACTCCGTGCTTGACCTTGCCGGTGGCAGTGAGCTTGAAGCGCTTCTTGACGCCGCTCTTGGTCTTCATCTTGGGCATTTTCGTCTCCTTTCGGGGACACGCACTTGTCAGCCCTGGCAGCCCTTGTTGGCCAGGCCGACGGTGAATCACGTGTCGGTGAAGCGCGCGCCCCTAAGGCGGGAGGGCGCGAAAAGCAACCCGCTTAGTGCGCGCGAAGCCGCTCGCGCCAGCGTTCGGAGCCCCAGCGCGCCACGACCGCATCGGCGCGGGCGCGGTCGGCGCCAGTGAGCGGGGAGTAGGGCGTGCACATGTCGCGCTCGCGGAAGCACACTTCGCCGGTGTCGAGCCGCAAGCTGGTGATGATGCCCTGGGGTTCGGCAAGCCCAATGGCGGTTGGGGTGTCGAGCGGGCCGATGTGCAGGAATGGCGGCACCTCGATCATCGGCGGGCTGACCCCCTTGATCGCCGCCGCGATGATGGCGCGATAGTCGGAAAGCGCGATCGGCCCCCGGGGCAGGACGCCCGGGCGGTTGGCGACGAGCAGCGTGGCAAATTGTTCGGTCCCGATGACGTGGCCGTGGCCGAGGAAACCGCTCTCGAACAGCTCCTCGCCATGATCGCCGGCAACGAAGAGCAACGTGTCTTCCCACACCCCCTTCGCTTTCAGCCGGGCGATCAGCTCTCCCAGCCGCCGGTCCGCGTTGGCGACGGCGTTCCAGTAGGTCTGGCGAACCCGTTCGGCATTGGCGGGGGTGATGTCGCCGCGTGCGATCGGTTCGCCGGTGAGGCGCCTCGCGACGCCCGGGTGATCGTAGGGAAAGTGCGCTGACTGGAAGTTGAAATAGGCCATGTGCCGCCGCGCGCTCCAATCCTCGCGGCCCAAAGTGCGATCGAAAGCGGCGAGCAGGTGTCCCTCGTCCACCCGCAAGCTGCCTTGCGCGGCAAAGTCGAACGCTCTTTTCTCGCGCAGGGTCTCGGCGTCGAAATAGACATCGGCGTTGCGGCGCATGGCCACCGTCTCGGAAATTCCGCCGAAGTCCTCCGGCTGCCCGGAAAATACGCCGATGCGGTAGCCGCTGGCCTTGAGGTCGGCGAACAGCGACGGGTCCCCCTCGCGCGGCGCGAGTTGCCCCGCGAAGAGCGATTTCAGGCTTTCGGTGGTGAAGCCGACATGGCTGAAGGCGGGGCGGGCGACGCTTCCCGCGCTTACCAGGGCGTCGAGGTTTGGCGCGACCGGTCGGCCATCAACGCGCTGGCCCAGCACGTCGCCGCGGGTGGATTCGAACACCACTATGATCACATGGGGGGCGCGCGCCGAGAAAACTTGGGGTTCGAGCGTGGCTGCCAGCGGAACGAGCTTCAGATCGCCGCCATAGCCATCTTCATCGATCCCATTGCCGGGAACGTCGAGGGCCAGCGGGTGGCGCGCCGGGTCGAAGGGATGGGTGTCGTGCTGCACGCCGAACAGGCCGTAGCCGTCACGGTCAAAATCGGTCGCGCGGTCCAGCAAGCCGCCCATCGCGGCCCACGCCAGCGTGCGGTTGAGCGCGTAGGCGGCATCGCTTCCGCTGCGCGGAATGGCGATCGCCAGCGCGATGAAAGTCGTGACGACGACCAGCCAGGATAGAGGCCGGGGCGATTGTGGGCGATCGAAGCTCGCGAGGGGGAGGCGGGCAAGAGCTTTCCACGCAAGCCATGCAGCCGCCGTGCCGCAGCCGATCACCACCAACGCCAGCCCGATCTCGCTCAAGCCGAACAGGAGCGCGTCGGCGAGGCTCCCGCCCCCCAGCTGGGCGAGCAGCGCGAAGCCGACCGCGTCGCTGAAGTAGGAAGCCAGCTTGTATTGCGCCGCGATCACGCCAACGAAGATCGCGCCGTTGGTGAGCGCGAAGACGAAGGCCGGCGTCCATCCGGCGCGGCCTCGCGTTACCCGCACGGCGAAGGCCCAGCCAGCCAGCGCAATGAGCATCTGGACGGCGGCGTATCCGACAAGGAACAACGCGGCCTCGCCCAGCGTATCGACCGCGCGGCTGATCCCGAAGCCCCCGGAGAACAGGCCGAACTTGCGGTCGGCGAGCGCGAGTTCGATCGCCGACACGATGAGCGCGATCGCCACCGGGAGCAGCCTAAAGGCCCGCCCCCACGCAAATCCGCGTGCGCGGGGCGGCAGGATCGCGGGCTGGAATGCGGTCGTCGCCATAGGCGAGCGGCCTAGCGCAGCGGACTTAGCATCGGGCTAACGCTTCAGTGCGCGCAGGCGAGCGCCTCGACCACATCCTCGAGCCGCGCCGGATCGCCGAGCGCGATGACGTGGCCTTCGCTTCCAGCATGGAGCGGCTCGCCGTTCCAGTCGGCCATCACCCCGCCAGCGCCTTCGACTATGGGCACCAGCGCAGCGAAATCGTGGAGCTTCAATCCGCTCTCGCACACGAGGTCGACTTGGCCGCTGGCGACGAGGCCGTAATTGTAGCAGTCGCCGCCCCAGATCATCCGCTTGTGGGCGCATCTGGCCGCGAGCGCCATGAAGTGCTCGGCCGAATGGTCGTCGAAGTACTGCGGCCCCGTCGAGGCCAGTACCGCATCGGCCAGTTCGCGGCAGAGGCGGGTGCGGACCTCGGTCCCGTTGAAAGTGGTCGCCTGTCCGATCGCGCCGACCCAGCGTTCGCCCGAAATGGGCTGGTCGATCACGCCGAGAACCGGAAACCCATCCCGCAGCAGCGCGATAAGAGTGCCGAAAATCGGTCGCCCGGCAGCGAAGCTCACCGTGCCGTCGATGGGATCGAGCACCCATTGCCGCGAAGCGCCTTCGCGCTCGGTGCCGAACTCCTCACCGATGATCCCGTCGCGGCCCGCCTCGGCGGTGAGGATGCGCCGCATTGCTTCTTCCGCCGCGCGGTCGGCCAACGTGACGGGCGAGGCGTCGCCTTTGGCCTCGAGCCCGATCTCGCCGCGAAAGTAAGGCCGAATCGTCTCCCCCGCCGCGTCGGCGAGGCGGTTGGCCAGCGCAATATCGGTAGCGAGCGACACGCTCAGTCGAACAGGCTGGAGACGCTGCTCTCGTCGGCGATGCGGCGCACCGCTTCGCCGATCAGCGGGGCGATGGTGAGATAGCGGATGCATTTGGAATCCGCCGCCGCGTCGGTGGCGCGGATCGAATCGGTGATGACCAGTTCCTCGAGCGCGGATTCGTTGACGCGGGCGACCGCCCCGCCGCTCAGCACCCCGTGGGTGATGTAGGCCGCGACCGAGCTCGCCCCGTTGTCGAGCAGCGCCTGCGCCGCGTTGCACAGCGTGCCGCCCGAATCGACGATGTCATCGATCAGGATGCAATGCCGCCCCTTCACGTCGCCGATGATGTTCATGACCTCGCTCTCGCCCGGCCGGTCGCGGCGCTTGTCGACGATCGCCAGCAGCGCGTTGTCGAGCCGCTTCGCCAGGGCGCGGGCGCGGACCACGCCGCCCACGTCGGGGCTGACGACCATCAGGTCGCGCCCGGCGTAGCGCGCCTGGATGTCGGCCGCCATCACGGGCGCAGCGTAAAGGTTGTCGGTCGGGATATCGAAGAAGCCCTGGATCTGCCCCGCGTGAAGGTCGACCGCGAGCACCCGGTCGGCGCCCGCCTGGGTGATCAGGTTGGCGACCAGCTTGGCCGAAATCGGTGTGCGCGGCCCGGGCTTACGGTCCTGCCGGGCATAGCCGAAGTAGGGGATGACCGCGGTGATCCGCTTGGCACTGGCGCGCCGCAGCGCGTCGATGCAGATCAGCAATTCCATCAGGTTGTCGTTGGCTGGAAAGCCGGTCGACTGGATCACAAACACGTCCTCGCCGCGGACGTTCTCGTGGATCTCGACGAAGATCTCCTCGTCGGCGAAGCGGCGCACGCTGGCGTCGGTCAGCGGCAGCTCGAGATAGGCCGCGATATCGCGCGCGAGCGGCAGGTTCGCGTTGCCGGAGAGGATTTTCATGGGCGGCGCGGTCCGTTGTTGGCTGTGGGGCAAGCGGAATCGGTCCGCGCGGCTTAGCGAAGGAAGGCGGGGATGCAACATTGGCGAAACGGCGCGCGGGGGATTAGCGTGGCGCCAGTCGGCCTGGCTGGTCATTGCAGGGGTATTCCTCGTGGCGTTGTTCGCAGCCCGCTATCGCCGCGAAAAGCCGGCTCACAAACGCGGCCGACGGGCTGGCCCGGCTGGACACTCCTGAAACCGTCGCTGACCTCGTTGCAAGGCAGGGCGGAGGAATTGCGCGGGCCCGGCTACGAAGGCGCTCTGCTTCCGGAGTGAACGTCCGCAATCGAACCGGCACGGACACCGGCTCCAGAGGGCGATCGCCCACCCACAAAGGCGTAAGCAAGCCGGGAACCCGTGGCCGCTCCTCTGGTTGACGGGTCGAGGGAAAGCACCATTCATCGACCACATGATTCCGAGACCGCGATTCGAGCGGAGTTGCTGCTTGAAAGCGTCACCGATTACGCAATCTATATGCTCGATCCCGCTGGCACCGTCCGCTCCTGGAACACAGGGGCGAGGCGGCTCAAGGGTTACGAGCCCTCCGAGATAATCGGCGAAAATTTCTCCCGGTTCTATACCCAGGACGATTGTTCGGCGGGCGCGCCCCAAACTGCTCTTGCCGCGGCCCTGGCCGAAGGACGCTTTGAAGCCGAGGGCTGGCGGGTCCGCAAGGATGGAAGCCGATTTTGGGCCAACGTAGTAATCCAGGCTATCCGTGATGAGCGTGGCGATCATGTGGGATTTGCCAAGATCACACGAGACCTCACGGAGAGAAGAAACGCGGAGGAAGCCCTTCGAAAGAGTGAAGAACGCTTCAGAATGCTCGTTCAAGGGGTAACGGACTACGCGATCTACATGCTCGATGCTGCCGGTAACGTGGCGAGCTGGAATGCCGGTGCGGAGCGATTCAAAGGGTACAGCGAGAACGAGATTGTAGGGGAGCATTTTTCCCGATTTTACACCGATGAGGATCTAGCGGCGGGGATACCTGCGACAGCGTTGAGAACCGCAGCTGCCGAGGGGCGCTTCGAGGCAGAAGGGTGGCGGGTTCGGAAAGATGGAACGCGGTTTTGGGCGAGCGTCGTAATCGACCGTATCGTCAACGACAAAGGCGAACTTTACGGATTCACCAAGGTTACTCGCGATTTAACCGAAAGGCGGAACGCGCAAATCGAGTTGGAACGGTCGCGCGAACAGTTTTTCCAGTCCCAGAAAATGGAAGCGATCGGGCAACTTACAGGAGGCGTCGCGCACGACTTTAACAATATTCTGGCGGCAATCCTCAGCAGTCTGCGCATCGCCCAGCGACGTATCTCGGCTGGAAGAGAAGCCGACAGCTTTATCGAGAACGCCATTACTGCAGCGGAACGGGGAGCCACCCTCACGCAGCGCATGCTGGCTTTTGCACGGAAGCAGGAACTGCAACTCGAGACCGTCGACCTCTTGAGCGCCGTGCGTGACATGACGCAGCTTCTTCAACGAACGATTGGAGCGGGGATTTCGATACGCCTTGCGTTTCCCTTGCAGCTTCCTCCGGTGGTCGCTGATCGCAGCCAGCTGGAATTGGCGATCATGAATCTGGTCGTGAATGCGCGCGATGCGATGCCGAAAGGGGGCACGGTCACCATCGGCGCGTGCACCGTCGAAGGCGGCGAAGTGGCAGAAGACATGGTTTGCTTGTCCGTCGCAGATGAAGGCGAGGGTATGGATCAGGCTACTCTCACGCGTGCAACCGAGCCGTTCTTCACGACCAAAGGCGTTGGCAAAGGGACCGGCTTGGGCCTTTCCATGGTGAAAGGAATGACCGAGCAGTTTGGGGGCGCCTTCAAGCTCATCAGCGAGGAAGGTCGAGGTACAACCGTCGAAATATGCCTCCGTAAGGCCAACGAGGATTCGCCTGCGGATGCTGATCAATCCGGTACAATAATCTCGCCCGTCGACAGGACCCTACGCATACTTGCGGTCGACGATGATGCGCTCATCCTCCTCAACACTGTGACGATCTTGGAGGATATGGGGCACGAGGTCCACCAAGCTAGCAGCGGAAAGGACGCCCTCGAGATCTTGCAGCGAAAAGCTATCGACCTGATGATCACCGACTACGCGATGCCTCAAATGAACGGCGCGGAATTGGTACGTCGCGCCGCAGCGATAAAGCCCGACCTGAAAATCATCTTGGCGTCGGGCTATGCCGACCTTCCGCATGGCGAGGAACTTACGTTGCCTCGACTGTCGAAGCCCTATTCCGAAAAGGATCTGAACGACGCCATCCGGCGGCTGTCATAGTCCTTCGCGGCTATTTCCAGCTGCAGATTCCCGGCGCCCGGAATCCTTTTCGGACCCGTCCTGGACATGGCGAGCCAAGCGGTGGCGGGCTCATCTCCCCATGTTCCGCCCCCCCCTCACGGCGGGTTAGCCGGGACTAGGGCAAACAACTTTCCTACAGGCCCCTGCCTGTGGCTTAAGCTCGTCGATGAGCAAGCCTTCGCCCCATCGCCTCCGCCGCCGGCCGGGCTGGTTCCGCCCGGTGCCGCTGCGCTCGCGGCGCGACGGGTGGAGCGAGGTGCGGCAGTGCGCGTTCCTGGCGCAGCTTTACCTCACCGGCTCAGCCACCGCCGCAGCGAAGGCCGTGGGGATGAGCCGGGCGAGCGCCTACCGCCTGCGCGAGCGGGCCGGCGCGGAAAGCTTTGCGTTTGCGTGGGACCGGGTGCTGTCGCTGCCCGGGTGGGGTCATCCCGGCACGGCGTCAGAGGATTTCCGGAAGGTGACGAACGCGACGCTGCTCGCGCGGCTCGAATTCGGCCTCGTCCAGCCGGTCGTTTATCGCGGGGCGATGGTGCACATCCGCCGAAAGCCTGACGATTCCGCGCTTTTCCGGCTGTTGCGGCGAACCGACCAGTGGGCGGACGAGCCTGCCGGCTAGGGCCCAGCGCGGTGACCGGACTGTTTAAGAATGCGCCCCGGTCGGTGTGCCACGCAAAGCTACACTCAGCCGGTGCGGTGCTCGCCCCTGATCCAGCGCACGGTGCCGCTGCTCGCGCGCATCACCACGCTTTCGGTGGTCATCTTGCCGCCGCGCAGCCGCTTGACCCCGTCGAGCAGGCTTCCGCTCGTAACCCCGGTGGCGGCGAAGATGCAATCGCCCTTGGCCAGCTCCTCGAGCTTGTAGATGCGGCCGAAGTCCTTGTCGGGGATGCCCCACTTGCGGGCGCGGGCCTTCTCGTCCTCGTTGCGGAAGATCAGGCGGCCGTTGAACTGGCCGCCGACGCAGCGCAGCGCGGCGGCCGCGAGCACGCCCTCGGGCGCGCCGCCCGAGCCCATGTACATGTCGATGGTCGTGTCCGGATCGGTCACGGCGATCACTCCCGCGACGTCGCCGTCGCCGATCAGCACCACGCCGCACCCCAGGCCGCGCAGTTCGGCGATCAGCGCCGCGTGGCGCGGGCGGTCGAGCACGCAGACGATGATGTCGGCGGGCTCGACGCCCTTGGCCGCGGCGACCGCCTCGACGTTCTCGGTCGGACTTTTGGCAAGGTCGATGATGCCATCGGGATAGCCGGGGCCGACCGCCAGTTTGTCCATATAGGTGTCAGGCGCGTTGAGGAGGCAGCCCTTCTCCGCCGCCGCCAGCACCGCGAGCGCGTTGGGGCCGGCCTTGGCGGTGATCGTGGTGCCTTCGAGGGGGTCGAGCGCGATGTCGATCTTGGGACCGGTACCGATCGCTCCGCCCACCTTCTCGCCGATGTAGAGCATCGGTGCCTCGTCGCGCTCGCCTTCGCCGATCACCACGGTGCCGTCGATGTCGAGCGTGTCGAAAGCCTTGCGCATCGCCTCCACCGCGGCGGCGTCGGCGGCCTTCTCGTCGCCCCGCCCGATCAGCTTGCTGGCGGCGATTGCGGCGGCCTCGGTCACGCGGACCAGTTCGAGCACGAGCACGCGATCAAGCACGCTGGAAGCATTGGGGGCGGCTTTGTTCATGGGCAATTCAGTCCTGCGGCGGTGATTGGCGCGGCGCTTAGACGAGGGAGACGACGATTGTCGAGACGGACCGGCTGGGCGCTATCGGCGCTGGTCTTCAGCCTGTCGGTTCCTTCGATCAGCGAGGCGCAGGACGCGGTGCCCGGGCTGACTGCCGAGGAGGCGCTGGCGGCCGCCAGGAAAGCCTACGGCCCACCGGATACGCGCGCGAGCAAAGCGTGTCCCCCGCAGCAGCCAGGAGCGGAAATCGTCGTCTGCGCAGAGCAGGAAGACCAGTCGCAATTCCGCGTCGAGTCGAGCGGCGATCTCGACCCCGAAGGCGCGGGCGCGAGGGGCGGGGTGCCGCGCGCGCCCGATGTCGGCCACGTCTACCCGCCCGGGATGGTATCCGTCAGCGGCTGCTTCATCCCCCCGTGCCCGCCGCCGATGCCCAAGATCATCGACCTCAAAGCGATCCCGGAGGCGCCGCCAGGATCCGATGCGGACCTCGTCGCCCGCGGTCTCGCGCCGCTCGGTCGCGACGATGCCCCCACCGGGCCCAGCGAACCGCCAGCGACCGCCGTCCGGGAGGACGACGAGCCCCTCACGCCTCCAGGATCGGCATGACCAGCGGCGGTGCCGTCAAGCTTTCGGCGCCGTCGAGCAAGCGCAGGGCCTCGGTGACGCACCGTTCCGGGCCTTCGTGGGTGACCATGGCGACCAGCACGTCGCCCGCGGCGTCGGGCTGGCCTTGCTGGATGAGGCTCTCGATCGAGACCTCCGCATCGCGCATCGCGGCGGTGATCTCGGCCAGCACGCCCGGGCGGTCGGAAACGGTGAAGCGGATATAATTGCGGCCGCGCCGCTCGCCCGGTTGCGCGGGCGCCATCGCGGTCAGATCGGCCACCGGCACCGAGAATGGGGAACCCACCTGGCCACGCGCGATATCGATCAGGTCGGCCACCACCGCACTGGCGGTCGGGCCGTCGCCGGCACCCGGGCCCTGGAACAACAGGCGCCCGGAAAAATTGCCCTCGGCCACAACGGCGTTCGTCGGCCCGTCGACATGCGCGAGCGGATGGGCCTGGGGGACGAGGCAGGGCCGGACGCGTTGCAACAGGCGGGGCGCCGCGCCGCCGTCACCTTCGACATCCGCCTCGCCGATCAGCCTGATGACGAACCCGAGGTCTCGCGCGCGGGCTATGTCGGCTGCGCGGACACGGGCTATGCCCTCGGCCGACACGTTGCCGAGATCGAGCCGTGCGCCGAACGCCACCGCAGCCAGGATGGCAAGCTTGTGGCTCGCGTCGATCCCGTCGATGTCGAGAGTCGGGTCCGCTTCGGCGAAGCCCATCGCCTGCGCCTCGGCGAGAACGTCGTCGAAGTCGCGGCCGGTATCTTCCATCGTCGACAGGATGAAATTGCAGGTGCCGTTGAGGATGCCTTGCACCCGGTCGATCGCGTTTGCCGCCGCGCCCTCGCGAAGACCCTTGATGACCGGAATGCCGCCCGCCACCGCCGCTTCGAACTTGAGCGGGACCCCCGCCTGTTCGGCCGTGTCGGCGAGCGACAGGCCGTGGTGGGCGATCATCGCCTTGTTGGCGGTCACCAGACCCTTGCCGGCGGCGATCGTGTTGCGCGCAAGTGTAAGCGCCGGTCCGTCGGCACCGCCGACCAGCTCCACCACCGCGTCCACATCCTCGCGGGCCGACATCGCGGTCATGTCGTCGCACCATTCGAACGCCGAGATGTCGACGCCCCGTTCGCGGCTGCGGTCGCGCGCACTGACGGCGACGATGCGTATCTCGCGGCCGGACCGGGCGCGCACGATCGCGCCATTCTCGCTGAGAAGGCGAATGACGCCGGCGCCCACGGTGCCCAGGCCGGCAAGCGCGATGCGCAGCGGTTCGGCCATCTCGTATTTCCTCCCTGCGGTTGCCGCATCTAACGGCGGCCGCGCGCGGCGGCCAACAAAGAGAAACTATTGCCGCTTGAGCGTTCTCGGGCAGGGGCCCAGCTGCTGAATCACAAAGCGATAGTCCTCGGCAGCGCGCGTGCGCGACGTGCTGTCTTTCGCGAGGTTCGCGTTGGCGGGGAGGAGCGGGGGCAGGAAGCAGGCAAGGCGGTACCATGCCAGCGTGTCGCGTTCCGGCGGGCGCGCCGCCTGGTCGACGATTTCGGAGAACGACACGCCCCACGCGGGCGCCATGCCGGGGCGGCGAACGACCGTGAGCGAAACCGGATCACCCTCCGGCGTCGCAAGAAACAACTGGGTCTCCGACTCGCCGGCGAGAGTGCCCGGGACCGACAAAGCGTCCCGAACCCCGGTGACCGCTGGGGGAGCATCGGCGCTGGCGAGCTCGGAGAGGATGGGGGCGAGCCGCGTTTCGACCTGTGCATCCCATGGCAGTTGCGCGGTCGGGCCGACGAGTTGCAACTCGCCTGGCCGCCCCGCGACCGGCTGGGCGAACAGGATAAACTCGCGCTTCTTGAGCTTGGGAATCTTTCCCTTGGCGTCGAGCGGCACGTCGACGAGATACTTGAGCGACTGACCAAGGGGCGTGTTGCCGGCAATCAGCGAAACCGTTTCGGCCTCGACGTACAACCGCGTGTGGCCAGCGCTGACCGATCCTGCCCGCTCGGGGGGCAGGGGGACCGCGCTCTTTACCTTCGCGCGTACGACTAGGTCGGCGGCATCGGCGAGATCGGCGAGGTCCGCGTACGAGAGGGGTGGCCCCGCCGGGGGAGGCGGAGCGGCTGCCACCATGAACGCCAGCGAGGCGGCCGCAATCGCTGAACGAACCGAGAATCGGGCAAGCTGCATGGGAGAGCGGGTTAAGCACATTGGCTGCGCATGGAAACCGTATTGCATCTCTGTCGTTCAGCGCTCGAAGGCGTGAATCCGGGGTTAACCGGAAAAGCGTTTGCCTCGCATTTGCTTCGCGGTTAAGCGTCCGGCGAACCGAGGAACGAAGAGATAAAATACCTCGGTCGGCCCCCGGCCGGGTCATCGGGGATCCGGCGGGCCGATCGGCCCCCGCATCCGATGGGCCGACAGGGTGGACAGCAGGGATTGCGTCGGGACGCGACGGTTGTATTCGCGTCTACGATGTGTGTTTTGCCGGGACCCGCTCGGTAGCGATGGAGTGATGCAGCTGAATGGCTTACGCTGACCAACAGATGAGCGGTAATCGCGTTATCGCGATCATCATCGTTGCTCTTATTCACGTCGCCCTTGGTTATGCCCTTGTTACCGGCCTCGCCTATTCGGCGATCAAGAAGGCCGTGGAGCGCGTGACGACGGTTGACATCGAAGAACCGCCGCCACCCGAGGAGGAGCCGCCGCCGCCTGAAGAACAGCCGGACGTGGCCCCTCCGCCGCCGGTCGCGCCGCCCCCGCCTATCAATATCGCGCCGGCGCCGCCAAATATCCAGACGCAGCCCACCATTCCGCCGGCGGCGCCTCCCGCGCTGCGCGTGCCGCCGCCGGCTCCTGTCGCGCCGCCCGCTCCGCCGCCGCCACCGCGCGTGCAGCCCAAGTCGCCGTCGCCTAAGGGCAATCCCGGCAACTGGGCGAACCCGAACGACTATCCGAGCCGCGCCCTGCGTGAAGAGAAGGAAGGCGTGACCCGCTTCACGGTCCAGGTGGATGCGAGCGGACGCGTGTCCAGCTGCAACGTTACCGGTTCCAGCGGAACCCCCGAACTCGACAGTACCACTTGCTCGCTGATCCAGCGGCGTGGCCGGTTCAACCCGGCGACCGATGGCGAAGGCAGGCCGACGAGTGGGAGTTGGTCGAGCTCGGTGCGATGGGAAATTCCCAAGTAGCGGTCGCCCGATTCGTATTTATTCGTTTATCTGAGAGGACTTTCACCCATGTATATCGAACTCCTCGCGGCTGCTGGTGGAGCCGCCCCGGTCAACAAGTTCGGCTTCTATGAAGCACTTCAGCAAGGCGGTATCATCGCCTGGTCGATCTTCGGCGTGCTCGTGATCATGTCGGTAGGCTCGTTCTACATTCTGATCACCAAGTGGATCGAGCAGCAGAAAATCATGAACCAGTATAAGGCGGTTCGTACCAACTTCTGGCGCGCCTCGTCGCTCCGCGAAGGGGCCGGCAAGCTCGAGAAGAACAGCGCCTGGCGCCAGATTGTCGATGATGGTCTTTCGGCTGAAGAATCGCACGGCAAGATGACCGACAGCCTTGATGCGCACGACTGGCTGCACGGCTCCCTGGCCCGCTCGGAGGCTTCCATCAACGCCAAGCTGGCCGGTGGCCTGCCGTTCCTCGCAACGGTCGGCGCGACCTCGCCGTTCGTCGGCCTGCTCGGCACCGTCATCGGCATCTATCGCGCGCTGATCAACATCGGCCTGGCCGGTTCGGCTTCGATCGACAAGGTCGCGGGCCCGGTTGGTGAAGCGCTCATCATGACCGCCATCGGCCTTCTCGTCGCAGTGCCGGCGGTGCTGGCCTATAACTGGCTGCAGGCGCGGAACAAGCGGATTGCCGAACTGCTTTCAGGCTTCTCGACTGACATCCTCGCAAACATCAACTCGCGCGGTGCCGTCAAGCCGGCAGTGATGACCCAGACCTCGACTCAACAGGCGGGCAAGGCCGCGGCTACCGCTCCGGCGCGCCCCGCAGCCCCGGGTGCGGCGACCACCGCTCCGCGGCCCTGAGCGAATGACATGGAAGGGGTGCCGCGCATCCCTTCCGTACTTCGCAAGACGTGAATTAGGATAGGACGCCCATGGCCATTTCGACAGGCGGAAACGTAACCGAGACGCCGATGTCGGACATCAACACCACGCCGCTTGTCGACGTGATGCTGGTGCTCCTGATCATCTTCCTGATCGCGGTTCCGGTCGCCATTCAAACGATCGAGAAGCTCAAGCTCCCGGTGATGCAGTCGGTCGAGTCGAAGGACAAAGTCGAGAACCTGCTACTGACGGTCAGCACCAGCGACGACGGCGGTCGCAGCGCGGGGGAGCCCGGTTTCGAGGGGGCTTCGCGCAACGGCGAGTGCCGCGTCTATTTCAACAATACGACGCCGGTGGATTCCCAGGAGCTGTATGATCGGGCCTTCGAGCGGCTGGATGCGATCGTGCAAGCGGCCGGCGGCCCGGAAGCACTGATGGAAAATCCCGAGGACATTCCTCAGGTCCACATCCGCGGCGACGTCAACGCGCCGTGGCGCTGTATCGCCGGGGCGATCTACAATGTGCAGGCGGCCGGGTATCCCACCGTCGGCTTCATTTCGAACCAGGTCGATCCGAACGCTTGATCGGTTTCGCAGCGGCATAGAATTCAGGAGTAACCCAAGATGGCAATGTCAGGCGGCAAGGACGATGGCTCGCCGATGATGGAGATGAACACGACGCCGTTGATCGACGTCATGCTCGTTCTCCTGATCATGTTCATCATCACGATTCCCGTTGCTACTCACTCGGTCGATATTGACCTGCCGGCCCCGTCGCCCAACCCGCCCGACGTTCCGATCGATCCGATCAAGAACAAAATCGTGCTCACACCGGACAACGTGATCCTGTGGAATGGCAATGCAGTGAACGACTCTGAACTGGTGAACCTGCTCAACCAGACGAAGGGCATCGATCCAGAGCCGGAGCTGCAGTTCGAGCCGGATCAACAGGCGAGCTACGATCTCGCTATCCGCACGCTGAACATCATCAAGGTTTCCGGGGTCACCAAGTTCGGATTTGTCGGCAACGAGAAATATCGCGCATTTGGCAAGGCGCCCGGCGCTTAGTCCACTCACTAGCGATTCTTCCGACAAAGGGGGGCGAGATGATCGCCCCCCTTTTGCTTTGCGCCGAGCCGGCGAAATTGCCCAGTTTCTCGGACCGGAACAGGCGAATGCCTGTTTCGCAAGTGCCGCCGGGACGATCTGGCTAACTAGTCCCCTTCGGGTGCGGGAACTTCGGCCACTCGCATGGCTGCGGCCGCGAGAGTTTCTGCCTCGAGAAGCAACTCGTCGTCGGCTGCACCCTCCGGAGTGCGTTCCCGGCCGATCAGCGTCATCACCGGAACGGCGAGGGGGCTGACACGCTCTAGTTCGACATGGAGCAATTGCTCGGCGGCGCGGTCGAGCAGGTCTCCCAAGCGTCCGATGTCGGTCATGCGGGTGCGGGCATCCGCCCAGGCTGCCTCAAGCAATACGTGGTCAGGTTCGTACTTACGCAAAACGTCGTAGATGAGGTCCGTCGAAAAGGTCACCTGCTTGCCGGTCTTGCGCTTGCCGGGGTGCTGCCTCTCCACCAGCCCGCCGATCACGGCGACCTCGCGAAACGCCCGGCGCAGCAAATGTGAGTTCTGCACCCAGTCGACAAACTCATCGGTCAGGATGTCGGGAGACAGCAGGGGTTCGGGGTCGGCGACGGGCTTCAGGCCCCAGACTGCGAGGCAATAATCGTTGGCGTTGAAGCCAAGCGGCATCAGCCCGCGCTCCTCCATTCGCTTGGTGATCAGCATGCCCAAGCTCTGGTTCGCGTTCCAGCCGATGAAGGTGTAGAAGACGGTGTAGTGCTTCTTGGCGTGCGGAAAGCTCTCGACCAACAACGTACCGGGTCCGGGCATCTCGCTGCGCCAGTCCTGGACCTCGAGCCATTCGCGCACATCGTCGGGAAAGCGGGCCCAACCCGCGCGATCGACCAGCATCTCGCGCACCCGCGCGGCAAGGTGCGTCGTCAATGCTAGTCGGAGGCCCATATAACTCGGGATCGTGGCGGACTTCTTCGCGGCGCGCACGATCAGTTCGAGGTCTCTGAGTGCCTCGACCTCGAGGTCCATCCCGGCAAAACGGAAGGTGTCGCCACTGCTCAAAGAAGCCGCGAATTGCTCCTCCACTTTGCCCAACGATCGCCCGTTGCGGAAGCGGATCTCGATCATCTCATTGTCGACGATAATCCCCGCGTTCATGCGATGGCGCTGCGCGTGCTCCGGATGCGTCAAGCGCCAGACCCCGTCCCGCCCACGAACGATGCGCTTGAACTTGTCGTAGGCTGCCAGCGAATAGCCCCCCGTCGCCACAAAATGGAGCACACGCGACCATGCCGCCTCGCCCAGCCAGGCGTACGCCAGGCTAGAGCGTATTTCGGCTAGCAACTCGGCTTCCGCGAAGGGGGCCGCGCAGGCACAGGCCATCACATGTTGGGCGAGCACATCAAGCCCGCCCGGGCGGAAGTCTTCCCCATCGCGCTGTCCCTGATCGACCGCTTCCTTTGCAGCCGTCGCTTCGAGGAACTCGAAGCGGTTGCCGGGCACTAGGATCGCCCGGCTCGGGCAGTCGAGCCGGTGGTTGGCGCGGCCGATGCGCTGGAGGAGACGGCTGGAACCCTTGGGAGCGCCCATCTGCACGACGAGATCGATGTCGCCCCAATCGATCCCCAGATCGAGGCTGGCAGTGGCCACGAGCGCGCGCAGTTCCCCTCGCGCCATCGCACCTTCGACCTTGCGCCGCGCTTCCTTGGACAAGGACCCATGGTGGATGCCGATGGGCAGGGTGTCTTCGTTGGCGTTCCACAATTCCTGGAAGATGTATTCGGCGAGGAAGCGGGTGTTGGTGAAGATCAGCGTCGTGCTGTTTCGCCTGATCTCACGATAGAGCTGCGGGATCGCCCATATCGCTGCGTGCCCGCCCCACGGCACGCTGGCTTCCTCCGGCAGGAGGATTTGCACCTCCGCCGGCGCACCCGGCTCGCCTGCCACCAGCGATACGCTGTCGATGTCGCCCCAGGGGGCGAGCCATTCGCGAAAGGCTTGGGGATCGGCGACGGTCGCCGAAAGCGCCGCACGCTGCATATCGGGGGCTATCGCTTGCAGCCGGCTGAGGGCCAGCGCCAGCAAGTCGCCGCGCTTGCCGGTGGCGAAGGCGTGGATCTCATCGATCACCACTCGCTTCAGTCCGGCGAACAAATCGAGGCTTTCGGGATAGCTGAGCAACAGGGACAGCGATTCCGGCGTCGTCAGCAAGACATGTGGCGGCCGTGCGCGCTGGCGCTTCTTCCTATCGGATGGCGTGTCGCCGCTACGTGTCTCTATCCGGATCGGGAGACCGATCTCTTCGACCGGGGTCACGAGGTTGCGTTGGACGTCATGCGCGAGGGCCTTCAGCGGGCTCACGTATAACGTGTGGAGGCCTTCGGGCGGTTCCTTCCCAGCAAGCCGGGACGTGGTGAAGTCCGCGAGTGTCGGCAGGAACCCAGCCAGCGTCTTCCCAGCCCCGGTATCGGCGACGAGCAGCGCATGCCTACCGGAATCACTCGCCGCGAGCATATCGCTTTGGTGCCGCCGGACCCGCCACCCGCGGCCCGCGAACCAGTTCGTGATCTCGGGCGGAACGTTCATCTTCTTGGGCAAAGCACGGCGGCCATGAAAGCACCAGCGCCGAGGTGCGCCGGAGCGCGGCGTGCGCGCGCCGAGCGGCGAAACAAGGCCGGGGGACGAAGGTTTAACCTAAGTGACAGGGCGAGAGACCAGAGGAGACAACCGATGGAAGACCGCAATCGGCGCGATCCGCGCAATCGAAGCATGTATAGCCAACGCGATCGCGAGCCGTACCGCGATTCCGAACCGGACGGCTCGCGGCAGGTCGAGCAGTTCGACGACGGCGGTTCGTGGCAGCAGGACCGGTCCTGGTCTCAGGACGCGCGCTACAGCCAGCAGGGCGGCAGCGGCGCATTCGAGCAGGACCACCGCTCGGCGGTACGAGACTGGCGCGATACGAGCCCGCGAGGGCGCAACGACCAGTTCGGATGGGCGGGCGGCTACGCGGCGCGCGAAGCCGGATTCGGCGATGACTACTACGACAACGGCCTCGGTGCTTATGAGGCCCCGCGCCACCCGACGTCGCGCGCTGGTCGGTCATCAAGCCCCGGCCGTGCGGTCGGCGGCAGCAAGCGAAACGGCAGCGATGAACGCGGACTGCTCGAGCGGGCCGGGGACGAGGTTGCCAGCTGGTTCGGCGACGTCGACGCCGCTCGTCGCCGGGAGCAGGACCATCGCGGAAAGGGCCCGGCCAACTACAAACGCACCGACGAGCGCGTACTCGAAGACGTCTGCGACTGCCTCACGGAAGACCGCCAGATCGATGCCCGCAATATCCAGGTCACCGTCAACGAGGGCGAAGTGACGCTGGACGGGACCGTCACCGATCGCGGCGCCAAGCGGCGGGCCGAGGACATCGTCGAGAGCATCTCCGGCGTGGGCCACGTGCAGAACAACCTGCGCGTGCAGACCAAGACGGCCTCCACGGATCGCTCGGAAATCTGACGCAGGCCTCGAACATGCAAGGGCCGCCCCGGCGGCCCTTGCACTGTTCAATGACCGGCCTGCGGACCCCGCTGCAAGCCACTTGCCTGTAGCTGCTCATCGATCTGCGCGACCAGCCGGTCGAGCCCCTCCTGGCTGAGACTCTCGGCCCGCGCGACCAGGACGTCCTGCGTGTTCGACGCCCGCAGCAGCCACCAGCCATCGGAAGTAGTCACGCGGACACCGTCGGTGCCGTCCACTTCGAGATCGGAGCTCGCCAGCCGGGCTTTGACCTCCTCAATGGCGGCGAACTTGCGGCTTTCGTCGACTTGGAAGCGAAGCTCGGGGGTGTTGACCATCGCCGGCATGGCACCGCGCAATTGAGTCACCGAGCGGCCCAGGCGGGCGCTGGCGGCTATCAGCCGGATCGCCGCGTAAAGCGCGTCGTCATAACCGTAATAGGTGTCGGCGAAGAACACGTGACCACTCATCTCGCCTGCCAGCGGTGAGGAAACTTCCTTCATTTTGGATTTAATCAGGCTGTGCCCGGTCTTCCACATTAGTGGCTGCCCGCCGAGCTCGGAAACCCGCTCGAACAGCGCCCGGCTGGCTTTCACGTCGGCGATCACAGTCGCGCCAGGTAGTCTACCTAGGAGGTCCTCGGCATAGATCATTAGAAGCTGGTCGCCCCAAATGATCCGGCCTTCGCCGTCGATCGCGCCGATGCGGTCACCGTCGCCGTCGAAAGCCACTCCGAAGTCGAGGTTCTTCTCGGCGACGAGCGCTCGCAAGTCCGCCAGATTTTTCTCTTCGGTAGGATCAGGATGATGGTTGGGAAAATTCCCGTCGACTTCGGTGAAGAGAAGATGGTGCTCCCCCGGCAGCCGGGCGGCGAGCGCCTCCAGCGCGGGCCCGGCGGCACCGTTGCCCGCGTCCCAACCGATTCGAAGACCGGACAGCGTATCGCCGGAGATGCCCTCGAGCCCGGTGAGCAACCGTTCGATGTAATCCTCGAGGACCTCGCGGCTCTCGACCGTACCGGACCCGTCGGCCCATTCGCCCCCTTCGGCGCGGCGGCCGATTTCGAGGATGTCCGTCCCGAAGAACGGCCGCCCCATAAATACCATCTTGAAGCCATTGTAATTGGCGGGATTGTGGCTGCCAGTTATCTGAATGCCGCCATCCACGTCTTCGGCTGAGGCCTCGGCATAATAGAGCATGGGGGTGGGGCCCATGCCGACCCGGACGACGTCGCAGCCGCTCGCCGTGAGGCCCTCGATCAGTGCATGCTCAAGCATCGGACTGCTCACCCGGCCGTCATAGCCGACGGCGACCTTCTTTCCGCCGGCCTCGCGCAGCATGGTGGCGAAGCCGCGGCCGATTGCCCGTGCGTCGTCGGCGCCGAGGGTTTCGCCGATCACCCCGCGGATGTCGTATTCGCGCAGGACGGTAGAATCGAAGGTGTAGCTCAAGACAATTCCTCAGGCTTCGTCGGGCAGGTCGTCGAGCAGCAGGTCGCGCGCGGCGTTCGCCTCGTGCACCTGTGCATTCGTCCCGCCGCGATCAGGGTGGACCATCGCGATCAGCCGCTTGTGCGCTTCAACGATCTCGGAGCGAGATGCCTCGTCTCGCACTGCAAGCAGCTTGCGTGCCTTGAAAACGGCCTGACCGCGGGTCGGTTTCGCTTTGAGGTAATCCCAGGGCCATTTTCCTAGCGACCAGCGGATGCCGACAGCGACGAGCACGGCGAGAAGGAGAAATTTGATCAACCGTTCCTCCCTTGTGGGATTGACGAGGGCGCTCTGCGGACGAGCAACTTGGCACACCGACCGTGGCGCTCTTCAAAACTCCCGTGCCCCGGTTTCGTGTTGTTTCTCAAAAAGTTGAGCTAGAAAGGCGTGTCACGATCGTCACCTTTGATATTCTCGATGACGGCACGGGCCAAGGGCGATTGGCGGAGGTTCATCGCGACGGGAGTAGTCAGCGCGCAGCGTGTAGGAAAGCGCTGACTACGTTTCAGGCGATCGCGAGCTCGGGCTCGCGCGGCGCGGATACCGGCAGGTTGAGCGCCGCGATCAATGCGCGCAGTTCCTGCCGGGCGACGAGGTGGCTCGTGCCGAGCTCGCCCAGGTGCCCCTTGTCGAGCAGGGTCAGGCCGCTGGGAAACAGCTCGCGATAGATCACGCGTTCGGAAAGGCCGCTCGCCACGCGGAATCCCACCCGCTTCGAAAGTTCCTTCAGCGCCTGTTCGATACGCGCCATGTTGCGCGCCTCCACGTGGCCGGTGCGGTTGCGCACCACCACCCAGTCCATTTCACGTCTGCCCTGTTCGAGCTGGCTGCGGCTCCGCTTGATCCGGGCTTCCCAGATGAGTTCCGCGTAGAACGACAGACGGCGGACCTTGAAGGTTTCGGCGTCGACCTGGCCGATGAGGTCGAAATCGACGAAACTGTCGTTGAGCGGCGTGACCAGTGTATCGGCCTCGGTCGCGGCGTGCCGCGCGAGCGGATCGTCGCGTCCCGGGGTGTCGTAAACTACGAAGTCGCAGCTCTCGGCTAGACTGGCGACCGTGGCCTCGAGCTGTTCCGTCGTGCCGCCTTCGAACACCTCGAAGCGAGCGGTCGGCAGATCGATCCCGCGACGCGCGGCGGTTTCCGCGCGATTCTCGAAGTAGCGGTAGAGCGTGCGCTGGCGCGGATCGAGGTCGATCGCGGCCACCCGAGCCCCGCGATAGGCAAGCGCGACCGCGACATGCACCGCGGTCGTGGACTTGCCGGTGCCGCCCTTCTCGTTGGCGAAGACGATCCTGTGCGCTTGGGTCACGTGCATTCCTCTGCTGCCCCGGCTAGGGCGATTTCTCGTGCAAGACTAGTCGAGGGACCGTCGCCGGTGCAAACCGCCACCACGCTGGAGGTGTTGAGAAGCGAAGTCGAAGGGCTCCGCGCAGGAGGCCGCAAGCTGGCGCTCGTGCCGACCATGGGCGCCCTTCACGAGGGCCACCTGACGCTGGTGCGCGAGGCGCGCCGCCACGCCGACGCGGTGGCGGTGTCCCTCTTCGTGAATCCGAAGCAGTTCGGGCCGAACGAGGACCTCGCCGCGTACCCGCGGCGGATGGCGGCGGACTCGGCGCTGCTGGAGCGCGAGGAAGTCGAACTCCTGTGGGCGCCAGGTATCGAGGCGATCTATCCCCCCGGTTTCGCCACCAATATCTCGGTGTCCGGCGTCAGCGAGGGCTTGTGCGGCGCCGCGCGTCCCGGGCACTTCGACGGCGTGGCGACGGTGGTCTGCAAGCTGTTCAACCAGGTGCGCCCCGATGTGGCGCTGTTCGGCGAGAAGGACTGGCAGCAGCTAGCGGTGATCCGCCGCATGGCGCGAGATCTCGATCTTGTCGCCCCGTGCGTCGATGCCATCATCGGCGTGCCGACGGTTAGAGAGGTGGATGGCCTGGCCATGTCCAGCCGCAACCAGTACCTTTCGCCGGACATGCGCGCGCAGGCGGCCGCCCTGCCGCAAGCGATGCGCGAGGGGATTTCCGCTTTGCTGTCAGGAAGCGCAGTCGCGCCCGCGCTGGCGGCCATCGAGGCGCACTTGTTGCAGGCCGGGTTCGACAGCATCGATTACGTGACGCTGGCCGATGCCGAGAGCCTCGCCCCGCTCGACACGTTGGGTGCGGCGCCCGCCCGCCTGCTGGTAGCCGCCCGGATCGGCGGGACTCGCCTGATCGACAACATGGCCGTGGGGTAACGTCTTCGGAAGTGCGGCCGTTTCGACACTCCCGGGCGACGGGATCGGCAATCCGGTCCCGGCCCTTCGCGCTCCGCTTGTCGAACCCGCCTCCTTCTCGGAGAAGTCAGAAAGTGCCCTTGATAGTGAGGCCCCAGGTGCGCTCGTCCCCCGGCTGGCCGGCGATCAGACCGGTGTTGCCGGGGGCAACCTGCAGCAGTTCGATATAGTCGACATCGAAGGCGTTGCGGACCCAGCCAAAGATATCGAACCCCTCGGTGCGGAAGCCCGCGCGGAAGTTGGTAAGCGCGTAGCCTTCGACGACGGTGTAGATGGACGGCGATGCGTTCGACTGCCAGTCGGAGCGGTAATTACCGTCGATGCCTGCATAAAGCTGCCCGTCGTTCTCGAGCAGCGTGATCGGCGCATTGGCCTCGGCGCCATAGGAGAAGGCCCATTTCGAAACCCCTGGCAGGGCTTGGCCGGAGATGTCGCACGACCGGGGGCTGAGCGAACCCGGTGCCCCGGCGGGGCCCGGGGTTCCGCCCACCGGCACGAACGTGCCCCCCGAAAGCTCGGGCGGGCACGGCGAGCTGGTGAATTTCGCGTACTTAGCGTCGGTGTAAGCGGCGTTCGCATAGGCGGTGAAGCGATCGCTGGCGCGGATCTTGAAATCGGCCTCGATGCCCTGCGACCGCACCTTCTCGGCGTTGGCGAGATAACCGCGCACGGTGCCAAACTGGCCGCCGTTTACAGTCGCCTGGAAGTTGTCGGTATCGGTGCGGTAGGCGCTGAGGTTGAAGGTCGCCCGCCGGTCGAGGAATTGCGTCTTCAGGCCGACTTCGTAGTGGTTGACCGATTCGGGCAGCACCGTGCTCGCGCCCAGCACCGGCTGGTTATTGGTGTCGAGCGGTAACCCGTTCTGGTTAATGCCGACCGTCTTGAAGCTCTTGGCGTAAGTCGCATAGGCGAGAATGTCGGGTGCGATCTCGTAGTTGACGTTGAGGTCGTAGCTGAAGTTCCAGTCGCTCACCGAAGGCTCGGTCAGCTGCGGCTGGTAGACGCCGCACTGCGCCGCGAGCGTCGTCCCGGCCGGAGGCGTCGGGGTGCAGCTGATCGCCTGCCCCGCGCCATTGGTGACGACGCGCTGGTAGAAGCCGTCCTTCTTGTCGTAATTGATCCGAGCGCCGGGCTGGATCGTCAATGCGTCGGTCACCTCCCAACTCAATTGGCCGAACAGCGCGGCGCTGGTGCTCTTGAGGAACTGGTTGTTGCGGGCGGTCAGGCCGTTGAGGATGCTTGGGTCGTTCGCCTGCGCTCCGGCAAGGCTCCAGCGGCTCGCGTCGGCGCCCTGCTGCTCGGTGCCTTGCGTGTCGATGCGTTGCTTGAAGCCGAACAGACCGAGGACGAAGTCGAACCGGTCGCCTTCGTAATTGTAGCGGAATTCTTGGCTGTACTGGTCTTGCTGCGAGGGGTTCTGAGACTTGGCGACGATCGACAGGCCGGTAAAGTCGCGATCGTTGGCGGGTTGCCAATCCCAGAAGCGCCACGCACTGATCGAGGTCAGCGTGCCGGGCCCGATGTCCCACTTGGTGCGCAGCGAGACGCCGCCGATCTTGTTGCCGGCGTTGAGCTCCGCATCGATGTCCGCCAGACGGGCGTAGGGATCGCGGCTCGGCACCGCATAGTTGCGGCCCGGGTTGACGGCATTCGCTGCGGCAACCAGCGCGTCGTACTGGCGAGCGCGGGCGCGCTGCGTCAGCCCCGTGCGCACGAACACCGTGCCAACGCCTTCCGGGTCCTGCTCGCTGTAATCGCCCGACAGGGTCACGCTGAGGTCGCCGTTGGGCTGCCACAGCAGCTGCCCGCGCAGTCCGAGGTTGTCCTGTTCGTTGATGTAGCGGTCGGTGGTGACGTTGTAATAGACGCCGCGCCGGTGAGTCGCCGCCACCGCGATACGCGCGGCCAGGGTATCCGAGATCGGTCCCGATACCGCAGCCTTGCCCTGCTTCAGCCCGAGATTGCCGACCGTGAGCTCGGCGCGGCCCTCGAAATCGAAGGTCGGCTGGTTGGTGGTGATGTTGATCGCGCCGGCGGTGGTGTTCTTGCCGTAGAGCGTGCCCTGCGGGCCTCGAAGCACCTCGACCTGCTCGACATCGAGGAAGTCGAAGGTCGCGGCGGCAACGCGCGAGTTATAGACATCGTCGACGTAGATGCCGACGCCTTGCTCGAAACCGTCGCTCGTCAGGCCGAACGGCACCCCGAGGCCCCGGATGTTGACCGAAGTGTTGCGGGGGTTCGAGGTGTAGACCTGCAGCGTAGGCGCGAGCTGCTGCAGCTTGACTACGTTGAAGTTGCCAGTCGCCTCGATGCTGTCGCCGCGGATGACCGAGATCGCCAACGGGACCTCTTGGGCGGTTTCCTGGCGTCGCCTGGCCGTGACGATGATCACGTCCCCCCGGGATTGTTCTTCTTCAGCGCCACCCTCGGTCGCAGTGGTATCCGGGTCGGTTCCAATTGCCGCTGCCGAATCGGCGATCGGCTCCTCGCCGGCCGCGATCTCCGGTATGCAGACGAGGGCTGTGGAGACCAGAAGGGCGGAAGGCAGGGGAAGGTGGGCGCGCATCGAATCTCCTATAAGCTGCGTCGCAATCGATATGTCTACCTATTTAGTAGACAATGCGATTGCGACGAAGCCTTTCAAAGTTGCGGCAAAGCACCTCTATTGAATTCCGGGATCAGTCTTCGTCGATGGATGGCTCAGGATCGAGCGGGTCGGCCAGGGTAATGCGGTCGAGCACCGCCGCCGTCTCGTCGCGCACGCGGAGCATCAGGGCGCGAAGCCGGCACTCGCTCTCCGCGAGGCAATTGGCGCATTTCTCGTGCGCGTACCGGCTCGCGCAGGGGACCAGCGCCAGCGATCCGCGGGTCAGTCGGATGATGTCGCCATAGCGGATGTCCACCGGGGGTAAGGCAAGCGCGTAGCCGCCATCCTTCCCGCGTTGTGTCATCACGATGCCATCGCGGGCGAAGCTGGAAAGGATGACGGTCAGGAACTTCGACGGGATGTTCTGCTTGGTCGCGATCTCGGTGAGCGGCACGAATCCTTCGCCGTAGCGGTCGGCGAGGTGCTGGAGAGCACGGATCGAGTAGCGGGCCTTCTGGGAGAGCACGCCCCGACTGTCGCGCGCCCGGCGCGCAAGATCAACCGCATCTGGGCCGAAATGGCTGGAGCGGGTAGCGGGAATCGAACCCGCCTAGCTAGCTTGGAAGGCTAGAGCATTACCACTATGCTATACCCGCTCGGCGAAGCGCGCTTGCCACGCGGTGGCCGCGCTCGTCAATGCCCCGGAAAGCTCATCAACGCGTCGACGGCCAGTCCGGCGGACCGCAGCCGCTCGCTGCCGCCGAGGTCGGGCAAGTCGATTACGAACAGAGCTTGCTCGACCACCGCGCCTGCCTGTCGCAGCAGCTCGGCCGCGGCGAGCGCGGTGCCGCCGGTCGCGATCAAGTCGTCAACGATGGCGACGCGCTGGCCTGCCACGATGGCGGTGGGATCGATTTCGAGCCGGTCGTTGCCATACTCGAGCGCGTAGTCGATGCCGATCGTCGGAACCGGGAGCTTTCCGGGTTTGCGAACCGGAAGGAAGCCAAGCCCGAGCTCGATCGCCACCGCCGCGCCGAAGATGAATCCGCGCGCTTCCATGCCCGCGATCGCCTCTGCGCCGCCGGCGCGCGCCCGGTCGGCGAGATGGCCTACGGTCGCTCGGAGGCCATCGCCGTGGCTGATCAGCGTGGTGATGTCGCGGAACAGGATCCCCGGCGCCGGAAAGTCCGGCACCGTGCGGATCAGCGCCCGCAGTTCGTCAATCGTCAGGCGCGCTTCTTCGGCTTGATCGCCGCCCAGACCTGATTCTTGGCAAGCCACGCGAGGATCGTCGCGAATAGCAGGAAGCCGAGCACCGGCCAGCCCACCTGGGTGCGCTTCACCTTCTTGGGCTCGGCGGTCCAGGTGAGGAACGCGGCGACATCCTTCGACATCTGGGCGACCGTCGGCGCGGGATTGCCCTCGGCGTAAGTCACCTGGCCAGCCTGGGTCAGCGGCGGCGCCATCGCGATGTTGAGGTTCGCGAAATAAGGGTTGAAGTAGGTGTTCGGGGGGGTGGCGAACTCCGGGAACTCTTGCTTCACCTTGTGTCCGTCGATGCTGAAGCGGTCGACGTTGCGGTAGCCCGTCAGCAACGAATAGACGTAGTTCGACCCGTCGTGGCGCGCCTTGGTCATCAGCGAGAGGTCGGGCGGAACCGCATTGTTGTTCGCCGCGCGCGCCGCCACCGCGTTGGGGTAGGGCGAGGGGAAGTAGTCGGTCGGCAGGCCCGGACGGGTGTTCGTCTCGCCGGTCGTCGGATCGACGCCGGGCACCTGGAAGCCGGCGGCGATGGCCTTCACCTCGGCCTCGGAGTAGCCGAGTGCGGTAAGATCGCGGAAGGCGACGTACTTGAGGCTGTGGCAGGCCGCGCAGACTTCCTTGTAGACCTGCATGCCGCGCTGGAGCTGGGCGATATCCCATGTGCCGAATGGCCCGTCGGACTGTAGCCCGGCCTTGCGCGGATCGAGGTGGAACTCGTGCTCTACCGTCGGCTTAACGAACCGGCCTTCCTCGCCGAACGTCGAGAACGCGGGCCCGATACCCGTCACCAAGCCCCACAGGGCAGCGACCGCGAAGAACAGGCCGGCGAGGATTCCGATCAGACGGATCATTATCGTTTTTCCCTAGAACCTGTCGTCACACGCCTGGCGAGGCGTTTTCGCCCAGCACCGCGGCCTTGTCCTCGCCCAGCACTGCCTCCGTAATCGAGTACGGCAGCGGTTCGGGCCGTTCGATCATGCTGACGATCGGCAGGATCACCAGGAAATGAAGGAAGTAGTACGCGGTCGCGATCTGGCTGAGCATGATGTACGGCTCCTCGGCGTGCGCGCCGCCGAGGTAGAACAGCAGCGCCATGCAGGGGATGAGGCCGAACCAGAAGAACTTGCGGAATAGTGGGCGATAGTGGCCGCTGCGCACCGGGCCCTTGTCGAGCCAGGGCAGGAAGAACCACAGCAGGATTGCGCTGAACATTGCCAGCACGCCCATCAGTTTGGCGGGGATGAAGAAGAAATCCGCGGTGAACGCGCGCAGGATGGCGTAGAATGGGTAGAAGTACCATTCGGGCACGATCAGCGCCGGGGTGCTCAGCGAGTTTGCCTCGATGTAGTTGTCGGGGTGACCGAGCAAGTTGGGCGCGAAGAACATCAGCCCGCACAGCACGATGAGGAATACGCCCAGCCCGAAGCCGTCCTTGGCGGTATAGTACGGGTGAAACGGGATAGTATCGCTCTCGCTCTTCACCTCGACCCCAGTGGGGTTCGAGGAGCCCGGGATGTGCAGCGCCCAGATGTGCAGGATCACCGCACCAGCGATCACGAACGGCAGCAGGTAGTGCAGGCTGAAGAAGCGGTTGAGTGCGGCGTTGTCGGGCGCGTAGCCGCCGAGCAGCCAGACCTGGATCGGTTCGCCGACGAGCGGCAGCGCACCGAACAGCCCGGTGATGACCTTGGCGCCCCAGAAGCTCATCTGGCCCCAAGGCAGCACGTAGCCCATAAAGCCGGTCGCCATCGTCAGCAGGAAGATGACCACGCCGATGAGCCAGATCATCTCCCGCGGAGCCTTGTAACTCGAATAGAAGAAGCCCCGGAAGATGTGCAGGTAGAGCACGGCGAAGAACAGGCTAGCGCCGTTGGCGTGGGCGTAGCGCAGCAGCCACCCCCAGTTGACGTCGCGCATGATGTGCTCGACCGAGCCGAACGCCACCCCCGCGTTCGAGGCATAGTGCATCGCCAGGACGATGCCGGTGACGATCTGCCACACCAGGCAGAACCCGGCGAGCACGCCGAAATTCCACATGTAATTGAGGTTGCGCGGCACCGGGTAGCCGGCGCCCACCGCGTTGTAGACGAGCCGCGGCAAAGGAAGCTTCTCGTCGAAGAAGCGCATTACCGGGTTCTTGGGTTCGTAGTGCTTGGCCCAGGGGAAGCTCATCGTCTTGTCTCTCGCCTCAGCCGATCTTCACGACGGTGTCGCTGGTGAACTCGTATTCCGGCACCTCGAGGTTGGTCGGGGCCGGGCCTTTGCGGATGCGCGCCGCGGTGTCGTAGTGCGAACCGTGGCAGGGGCAGAAATAGCCCCCGAACTCGCCCTTCACCTCGCCCTCGGCAGCGCCGAGGGGGACGCAGCCCAGGTGGGTGCAAACGCCCATGGTGATGAGCATGTCTTCATGCCCTTCCTTGGTGCGTTCCTGCAGCGTCTGCGGGTCGCGCAGGCTCCCGACATTGACGGCGTTGGCGGCTTGCACTTCGGCCGGGGTCAGGCGGCGGACGAACAACGGCTGCTTGCGGAAAATCGCCTTAATCGACTGGCCGGGCTGGATGGCCGACACGTCGACCTCGGTGCTGCTCTCGGCAAGCACGTCGGCGCTCGGCGCCATCTGGCTGATCAGAGGGTAGAGCACGGTGATCGCCCCCGCACCCGCGGCGGCCACTGCCGCCACGTTGATGAAGTCGCGCCGCCGGATCCCGTCGTCTTGGACCGTGGCGGTCCCGGGGATCGCGTCGCCAGTCGTGTCAGCCATCAGCCGTGCCTTGCCTTCGCGTGCTTTGCGCCGGCCCGGTCGGGACGGCGTTGAACCTGTTGCCGGCGTGCGCGAGAAACGAAGCTGCAGCCCCTGTTTTCCGCGGTTCACCGAGGGAAGCTGAGCTATCCTCGGTGCCGGTTTGCGGCGCGCATAGACGCCAATTGGCATGTTGCCAACCGCCATTGTGGCGGATTTCCGGCCGCGTTTCAGCCCATGCCGATCAACGACAACTGACGCCCATAGGTCGGCTCGCCGAGATGGGTCGCGCGGCGGTACGAATAAAAGCGCTCGGGCTCGGCATAAGTGTCGCGTTCGAGCACTTCGACTGCGCCAACCCCGCACGCCAGCAAGGCGCCTTTGACATGGCCCGTCAGGTCGAACTGCCAATGGCCCGGATTGCCGAGGGCGAAGAATGGACCGTCCTCCTCGGCGAATTGCGCCCTGAACTCATCGCTCACTTCATAGGATTTCTGGGCGATGCAGGGCCCCACCGCGGCGGCTATCCGCTCCCGAGAAGCGCCGAGCACCTCCATCGCGGCGATCGTATTGGCGATCACGCCCCCGTGGGCGCCCCGCCACCCGGCATGTGCGGCGCCGACGACGCCGGCTTCACGGTCCGCCAGCAGGACCGGGGCACAGTCGGCGGTGAGGACACCGAGGAGGATGCTCCGCCTGTCGGTGACCAACGCGTCCGCCTGGGGCCGGGCGTCGTCGCCCCAAGGTTCGGCGACCGTCACGACGTCAGGCGAATGGACCTGATGCACGCCGACCAATACCGCGCCCCGCAAGACTTGCGCCGCCGCCTGCCGGCGATTCTCCGCCACGGCGGCTGGGTCGTCTCCGGCACCGAAGCCGCAATTCAGGCCCGCCACGGCGCCTGTGGAGACCCCGCCCCGCCGGGTCATGAACCCGTGTGGGACGCCCGCCAGCACATCCGCGCGCAGTGCTTCAGCCAAGACTGCGGGTGACCTGCTCGAAGGTGTCGCGCGACAGGCCGGGTTGCGCGGCAATCCGTTCGAGCTCCGCCCGCATCAATGCCGCCCGGACCGGCTCGACACGGCGCCAGCGCCCGAGGGGGGGAACGAACCGCGCGGCGGTCTGCGCGTTGATCGGATCAAGGTCGAGGATCAGGTCGGCGATCATTCGATAGCCTTCGCCGGTTTCGGCATGGAACCCGAGGGGGGTCCCGGTGAAGGCCATGTAGAGGCTGCGGACGCGGTTGGGGTTCTTCAGGGTGAAATCCGGGTGGTTCGCGAGTGCCTTCACATGCTCTATGACCTGCGGATGGAGCGAGCCCGCCTGGAGGCTGAACCACTTGTCGATCACCAGCGGGTTGCCGCGATAGCGGTTGTAGAAGTCGATCAGCTTGTGGGTCCGTTGGGCGCTCGACAGGCCGCTCAGGACCATCAGCGCGCCCTGCCGATCGGTCATATTATCGGCCTTGTCGTACTGCGCCGCGGCGATGTCCGCAGCCCGTTCGGGATTGCCGGCGGCGAGGAACACGAGAGCCTGGGTCTTGACCTTGCGGGCCCCGCGCGCGGCGGCTTCCGCGCCCGATGGCGCGCCGGAAGCACGTCGATGAAGCGCTTCAAGTTCGTCGTTCAATGTTGAACCGATCCATGACTTGAGCGCTTCACGCTCGCGGTGGATCGCGGCGGGGTCGGCCACCAGCAGTTGTTCCGCGATGTAAGACTGCGCCGGCAACATCATCAGCTCGCCGCGCATGCTGTCGTCGAGGCTGGCGTCAGTAACGACCGCGCGAAGCGCACCGCCGATCGCCTTCCTCGCGGCATCGCGATCCGCGTCACCAAGCCCGCCGCCGATCGCCGCGACCAGGTGCCCGACGATGAGTTCCTGCATCGCTTCGTAGCGGGCGAAAGCATCGTCGTCGTGCGCGGCGAGGAACACGAGGTCCTCGTCCGAGACATCCCGCTCGATGGCGACAGGGGCCGAGTAGCCGCGGTTGATCGACAGGGCCGGCCTCTCCGCGAAACCACCGAACCGCAGCGTCGCCTCGGGCTGGTCGAACACCACGAGTTCTTCGCCGCGATGCCTGCCGGAAGCCCGGTCGAACAGCGCGAGCCGCAGCGGGATCGGCATGGGCTGCTTGACGTCCTGGCCGGGCGTCGGCGGGACGGTCTGGCGCAGCGTGATCGTCGCCGTGTCGCCGGAATGGGCGAGGTCGACCTCGACCTTCGGCGTCCCGGCTTGCGAATACCACAGCCGGAACCGACCGAGATCGAGCCCCGTGCCATCCTCCATCGCCTTGACGAAATCCTCGCAGGTGGCCGCCTCGCCGTCGTGGCGCTGGAAGTAGAGGTCGGTGCCGACGCGAAAGCGCTCGGGCCCTGCCATGGTGCGGATCATGCGGATCACCTCGGCGCCCTTGTTGTAGATCGTCGAGGTGTAGAAGTTCGATATCTCGCGGAAGCTGTCGGGCCGGATGGGATGGGCGAGCGGGCCGGAGTCCTCGGGGAACTGGACCGAGCGGAGCAACCGCACGTCCTCGATCCGCTTGACCGCCTCGCCCTGCATGTCCTGGCTGAACAGCTGGTCGCGCAGGACCGTGAACCCTTCTTTCAGCGAAAGCTGGAACCAGTCGCGACAGGTAACCCGGTTGCCCGACCAGTTGTGGAAATACTCGTGGGCGATGACCCCCTCGATCCCGTCGTAATCGCCGTCGGTGGCGGTCTCGGGATCGGCGAGGACGTACTTGGTATTGAATACGTTGAGGCCCTTGTTCTCCATCGCCCCCATGTTGAAGTCGCCCACCGCGACGATGTTGAACTGGTCGAGATCGTATTCGCGGCCGAACGCCTCCTCGTCCCACGTCATGCTCTTCTTGAGCGATTCCATCGCGTGGCTCGTGCGCGAGAGATCTTCCGCGCGCACCCAGATCGCGAGGTCGACCTGGCGCCCGCTCATGGTGGTGAAGCTGTCGCGCCGCGCGACGAGGTCGCCCGCCACCAGCGCGAACAGGTAGCTCGGCTTGGGCCAGGGGTCGTGCCACTCGGCCCAATGATCGCCCTTCTCGCCGGCGCCCTCGGCAATCCGGTTGCCGTTGGAGAGCAGCACCGGGAACAGGTCTTTCGGCCCGGCCATCCGCACGGAATAGGTGCTCAGCACGTCGGGGCGATCGGGGAAGAAGGTGATGCGGCGAAAGCCCTCGGCCTCGCACTGGGTGCACAGCATGCCGCCCGAGGCATACAGCCCCATCAGCTGCGAATTCGCCGACGGGTTGATCTCGGTCACCACGCGAATCTCGTGGCGGTCCCCCGACAGCGCGATGACGAGGTCGCCGTCGTCGAGATGCCAGTCGTTCGCACCGCGTCCATCTACCTCGACCGATCGCGGACCGATGCCGTCGCCCGCCAGGCGAATGGTGTCCGAACGCTCGGCATCTGGGTTGCGTTCGACCGTCAAAGTCGAGGTCACCTGCGTGCGCTCGAGCCCTAGCGCGAAATCGAGCCGGGTCGTCGGCACCCGCCAGGGGAACGGCTTGTAATCCTCGCGCCGGATCAGCGGGGCCTCGCCCGCGTGGTCCTGCGGCGGCGGCGCGGCGTCGGCCATTTCGGGGTTGCCGTCGGGGGTCGAAGGGGTGCGGGCGATGTCCATGAGGTTGGCACTAGTCTCTTTGCGAATGGGGTCCAGCCGCTACAACGCGGCGATGGCGCAGATGTTCATTTTCGGGCTCGGTTATTCGGCGAAGGCGATTGCGGCCGCGCTGCCGGGGTGGAGCGTCGAGGCCACCGGGCGCGACGGCACGCTGGCGTTCGACGATGCGGATGGCGTGCGCGCGGCGCTGGCCCGCTCGAGCCATGTGCTGTGCTCGATCCCGCCGGGCGAGGCGGGCGATCCGGTGCTGGCGCGGTACGGCGACGCGCTGGGTCACGGCTGGCTCGGCTATCTCTCGTCGACCGGGGTCTATGGCGATACCGGGGGCGCCTGGGTCGACGAGAGCGCGCCGGCGGATGGCGGGCGACGCGGGGAGCGGGCGGAGGCGGACGCGGCGTGGCTGCGGCGCGGCGCGCGGGTGTTCCGCCTCCCCGGGATCTATGGCCCGGGCCGCAGCGCGCTCGACCGGGTGCGCGCGGGCAAGGCGCACCGCATCGACCTGCCGGGCCAGGTGTTCAGCCGGGTGCATGTCGAGGACATTGCCAGCGGGGCGGTCGCCGCGCTCGATGCGCCGCCGGGCGCCTACAACCTCGCCGACGACCTGCCGGCGAGCGCGAACGCGGTGACCGAGGAGGCCTGCCGCTTGATCGGCGTAGCGCCGCCCCCGCTGCAATCGTTGGAGGAGGCCTGCCTCTCGCAAATGGCGCGCGGTTTCTATTCGGAGAACCGCCGCGTGGCCAACGGCAAGGCCAAGCGGGTACTCGGCTGGTCGCCACGATACCCGACCTATCGCGAAGGGCTCGCCAGCCTGCGCTAGGTCTGGCGGGCGCGCAGCGCGATGATCAGGCCGGCGGTACCCAGCACCGCGCCAGCAATCGCCAGGGCCGACCACTGGTAGCCTTCTACCAGCGTCGAGATCAGCATTGCGATGACGATCACCAGCACCGCGTTATACGCTGCCCGGCCGGGCCCGATCTCGCGCACGATGCGGTAATAGAGCGGGAAGGTGATCACCGACCCGGCGATCGCCAGCCACGCGGTACCGGCCCAGAACGCGCCCGAAGTGGGAAACACCGGCGGCCCGGCGGTGACCCAGGCGATTCCCGCGTCGACCAGGGTGCCGTAGAGCATCGCGAACGCGAGCAGGCTCACCATCGGCTGGGCGCGGCCGGTGTCGCCGGCCTGGATGACGTTGGCGGCCGAGGCCGAGAGGATGCCGCCGATCGCCAGCACCACCCCCAGGAGGACGTTGCCGTCGAGCCGCGCGACGCGCGCCTCGTGCACCAGCAGCAGCGCGATGCCGGCGATCGCCACCAGACTGCCGAGCAGGAACCGCGGGGTCACCCGCTGCCCGAGCCAGGCCCACGCCAGCAGCGCGTTGGGCACCATCAGCGTGCCGAACATCACTGCCACCACGCCCGAGGTGAGGTGCTGCTCGGCGCGGTAGACGAAATTGAAGTTGCCGCAGAACTGAGTGACTCCGATCGCAACCGCCAGCAGGTGCCCGGCGCGGGTGAGCCGCAGCGATTGGCGCATCACCAGCGCGACCACGAACATCGCCGGGGTCGCCAGCGCGAATCGATAGGTCACCGACCAGCTCGGCGGCACTTCGGCGATCTGGCCGGTGATGACGTACCAGGTCGAGCCCCAGATCAGCGCCACCAGCAGGAACGGCAGCGCGATGCGCGGCCGCAGCAGCGCGTGCGGCGGGTGGCTGTCGCCTTGCGCGCTCACAGCGCTCCGATCGCGTGGGCCAGCGCGCGTGCGTCTTCCGCGCGGGTGTTCCACGCGGTGACGAAGCGCGCGGTGTCGCCGACCCAGTCGTAGAACGAGAAGCCTTGCCCGCGCAGCGCGGCGCATTCGGCGGGGGTCATGTGCACGAACACCTCGTTCGCCTCGACCGGATGGAGCAGCCGGTCCGCGCAGGCGGCGCCGATTTCGGCCGCCGCGGCGTTGGCGGCGCGAGCGGTCTCCAGCCACAAGTCGCCCTCGAGCATCGCGTGGAGCTGCGCGGCGAGGTAGCGGCCCTTCGACTGCAGGTGCCCCGCGCGCTTGCGCCGCCAGCGGGCGAGCGCGGCGCGCTCGGGATCGAAAAACACGATGGCCTCGGCGCTCATCGCGCCGTTCTTGATGCACCCGAAGCTCAAGGCGTCGCACGGGCCGGCGGCGTCGGCCGGCGAGCAGCCGAGATGGGCGACCGCGTTGGCGAAGCGCGCGCCGTCGACGTGGAAGCCGAGCTCCCGCTCCTTCGCCAGTGCCGCGAGCGCGGCGATTTCATCGGGCCGATAGACCCGGCCGTGCTCGCTCGCCTGCGTCACCGACAGCGCATGCGGCTGGACCCAGTGGACGTCGGCACGAATGGGATCGATCACCGCGCGCACCGCGTCGGGCGTCAACCTGGCGCCCTCGCCCTCGGCCAACAGCAGCTTGGCACCGTGGAGGAAGAACCCCGGTGCGCCGCCTTCGTCGGCCTCGATATGCGCCTCGCGGTGGCACACCACCCCGCCGTGCGGCTGGCACAAAGTGGCGAGGGCCAGGCAATTGGCGGCGGTGCCGGTGGCCACCCACAGCACGTGTGCCTCGCGCCCAAACAGGTCCGAGAAACGCTCGTCGAGCGACTTCGACAGCGCGTCGTTGTCGTACGGCGGCTGCGCCTCGTCGGCCGCGCGCAGGGCTTCCCACACGCGTGGGTGGACAGCGGCCGCGTTGTCGGAGAGGAATTGCATTGCGGAACGCCCCTAGCGGCCGCGGCGTTCAGCGCAAGAAGGAGACGGCCGCATGGCGATCGAGGGCATCGAGATCACGCACGAGGGCAACGAGGCGCACGGCGAATATCGCGCCAGCGTGCCGGGAAGCAGCGCGGTCGGGCGATTGACCTGGAAGGCGCTGGGCCCGGCGCGCGTAGCGGATCACACATTGGTGCCGCCCGAGATCGGCGGGCGCGGCGTGGCCGCGGCGCTCGTCGAAGCGCTGGTCGCCGATGCCAGGCGGGAGGGGTTCACCGTCGTGCCGCAGTGCTCGTACGTCGAGGCCATGTTCCGTCGCCATCCCGAGTGGGCGGACCTGCGCGCCACCTAGTTCAGGCGGGAGAAGTCGACGCCGGCGATGCTACCGAGCACCTCAGCGCGGATACGTCGCGCCTCGTGAACAGGGAGGGCGTGGAAGGCGAGGGTGCCGCCGGCCAGTCCCAGGTGCAACGTGGCGTAGCCGCCGCGTTGGGCGAGCGGGCCTTGCGCAACTTCCACCGAATGGAGCTTCACCCGGCTGGCGACGTCGACCCTCGGTGCGATCCAGCCACGGCGCGAATAAATCTGTCGCTCGTCGATAGCGTGGTGCGCGCGTCGCCACAGGAAGGCTTGGCGAAGCGCGACAAGCGGGACCGCGAGCAGGGGAAGCACAGCCAGCGCCGGTTGCGGTGATAGCGATAGCGCCAGCGCGGCGATGAGAAGCGGCAGCGAACCGAGCGCGGCACCGTCGACGAACGCCCGTTTGACCGGCCGCCGCCACGCGACACCGGCGCCCGGCAGCGAGAAGCCCGCTGCGCGCGCGACGGGTTCGATCTCCACCAGTTGGCCGAAGGGCACGACCATATGGCTGCCGGCCTTGGCGTCCTGCGCCAGACTGACGAACTTCAGCCCGTGCCAGCCGAAGCGGCGGCGGAACCAGCGCGTGCGCAGCGCGATCGCCTGAACCCGGTGCGCGGGCATCACGACGTCGGTCTTGGTGAACAGGCCGCGGCGGCGGCGGAAGCCCTTGGCGGTGCGCTCGAGCACGAAGCCCCAGTCGCGGCTGATCGTCCGCACCAGGCCGGTCAAGAAACCGATCGCGAGCAGCGCGGTTGCGACCGCGAGGGCGGTAATAGCTTGCGCCGCAGGCCCCAGGGCGCCGATTTGCTCGAGCGGCCCGTCGAGCGAGCCGCGCCACTCGTCCCAGTCCCACACGTCGAACGGCAGCAGGAAATCGAGCTGCTGCGCGGCGCCGGCGACCACTGCCACCGCGGCGAGCGAGAATTCGAACAGGCCGAAGGTCACGAGCCGGCGGGGGGGCATGGCGAAGAGCACTTGTCCCGCCGCCTCCGCGGCCGGCGCGTTTTGATCCGTGGGTAGCGCCGCCTCGTCGTCCCGACGTTCGCGCACCAGCTCGCGCAGGCGCTCTCCCTCGGCGAGCGGGAGGTACGAGAGGGCAATCTCGTCGGCCCCGCCGGCACCCGTTTCGAAGCGCACCTGGACGAGGCCCAGCAGCCGGGCGATCAGCGGTTGCTCGAGGCTCACGTCCTGGACGCGCTCGTAGGGCACCGAGCGCGCGGCTCGCCGGACGATTCCGCTTTCGAGCCGGATGTCCTCCGCGCCGACGACGTACGTCGTGCGCCACCAGCGGAGGAAGCTGCCGATGGCGCCGATCGCCAGCACCAGCAGCGCGAACGCGGCAATGAAACCGAGGCCGCCGAACTGGTCCCTGAACCCGTAGGCCCCGGCCGCCGCCGGCAGCAGCGACCGGCGGATGTCTGTTGCCGCGCCCACGAGCACACCCAGCGGCGCCGTGCGCCGCGGCGTAGCGTTTCCGGTCACAGCGTCTCGCGCTTGATGTGCGCGCGGATGGCCTCGCGCAATCGGGCCGCGTCGGGCTGGGCGAGGCCGGGAAGCGACACGCTGGCGTTGTGCGTGCCGGCGGTGTGGACCGTGAGCGTGGCCAGTCCGAACGCCCGCTCGAGCCCGCCCTGGTCGATGTCGATGTGCTGGACCCGCCCGAACGGAACCACCGTGTCCGAACGGAACCACAGCCCGCGCACCACCCGCAGCCGGTCCGCGCTCATGTCGTAGCCGCGCGCGCCGTGCCGCCGCAGCGGCATGCGCACGATCACCCAGGCCGCGAGCAGCAGCGCGGGTGCGATGATCGTCCCGGTCGGCACGAGATCGACGACCGCTTCGAGCACCAGCGCGGCGATCACGAAGGGCAGAGCCATGATCGTGGCCTGCACGCGCAGCAACTTGATGTGATTCGGATGAAGCGGCGTCAGCGCCGGCTCTTCCTCGGTGTTGTCCGAAATGTCGCCCGCCCCCACGCCGCTCATGGTGCCTTGCATGACTAATACGGCGCTCGCTGGCAAGGCGAATCGGGCGTGCGGGGCCGGCTGGAGGACGGCGATGGTGCTGCTGGAGAGGATTGAACTCTCGGCCTCACCCTTACCAAGGGTGTGCTCTACCACTGAGCTACAGCAGCCTGACCATCGGTCGATTCCCCCGCGGCGAGGCCTGCTTCGGGCCTCCTCGGGGAGCGGGCGCGCCTTACAGGGCGGCCTCTCCTTGTCAAGCGTCGCGGGCGGCGGCAAGACGGTGGCGATGGCCGATAACGCGAAACTGACCCGGGAGGAGCGCCTCGCCGCCAAGCTGCGCGAGAACCTTCGCCGCCGTAAGGCGCAATCGCGGGCGTTGGACGACGCCAAGCCCGCACTTTCCAAAGAGCAGCCCGAACGCTAGGGCCCGGCGCTCCCGTCAGCAGGAGCCTTGCCCCTTGGCCACTCTCATTCTCGTCCGGCACGGCCAGAGCCAGTGGAACCTCGAGAACCGCTTCACCGGATGGTGGGATGTCGACCTGACGGAGCAGGGCGTGGCCGAAGCGGTCGGGGCGGGGACGCTGCTTGCGGAGAAGGGCCTCCTTCCCGGCATCGCGTTCACCAGCCTGCAGACCCGCGCGATCAAGACGCTTCATCTCGCGCTCGAGGCCTGCGGGCGGTTGTGGATTCCGGAGATCAAGGACTGGCGCCTCAACGAACGGCATTACGGCGGGCTCACCGGTTTGGACAAGCAGGAGACGCGCGAGCGGCACGGCGACGAGCAGGTCCACGTCTGGCGCCGCAGCTTCGACGTGCCCCCACCGGACATGGCGCACGACAGCGAGTTCGATCTGGCAAAGGACCCGCGCTACGCCGGCATCCCGGTGCCGCGCGCCGAAAGCCTCAAGCTCACGATCGAGCGCGTGCTGCCTTATTACGAAAGCGCGATCGTGCCGGAACTGGCGCGGGGCCAGACGGTGATCGTCGCGGCGCACGGCAACAGCTTGCGCGCGCTGGTCAAGCACCTGTCGGGCATTTCGGATGCGGACATCACCGGGCTCGAGATTCCCACCGGCCAACCGATCGTCTATCGCTTCGATGACGGCATGACGCCGGGCGAGCGGTACTACCTCAAGGACGCGTGAGCATGGCCGATGTGGCAATCGTGATGGGCAGCCAGTCCGATTGGGCGACCATGCGCTGCGCCGCCGACGCGCTCGACGAACTCGGCGTGTCGTACGAGGCGCGTATCGTCTCGGCCCACCGGACCCCGGACCGCCTGCATCAGTTCGGCAAGACAGCGCATGAGGCGGGGTTCAAGGTGATCGTCGCCGGCGCCGGCGGGGCCGCGCACCTTCCCGGCATGCTGGCGGCGTTGACGCATTTGCCGGTGCTCGGCGTGCCCGTCTCGTCCAAGGCGCTCAAAGGCCTCGATAGCTTGCTGTCGATCGTCCAGATGCCGGCCGGGGTGCCAACGGGTACGTTGGCGATCGGCGAGCCCGGGGCGACCAATGCCGGGTTGCTGGCGGCGGCGATCCTCGCGCTCGGCGACCCGGAGTTGTCGCAGCGCCTCCAGCAGTGGCGCGCCGCGCGCACCGCCGCGGTCGGCGAGGCGCCCGAAGGCTGATGCTCGGCCCGGGGGGGACCATCGGGATACTCGGCGGCGGCCAGCTCGGCCGCATGCTGGCGTTCGCCGCCGCCCAGCTCGGCTACCGGACGCACGTGTTCACGCCCGAGCGCGACAGTGTCGCGGCGGAAGTTGCGACGCTCGCTACCGTGGCGCCCTGGAACGACAGCGCGGCGCTCGATCGCTTCGCAGGCTCCTGCGATGTAGTCACGTTCGAATTCGAGAACGTGCCGACCGCGGTGCTCGGGCCTCTCGACGACAGGCTCTCGCCCAGCCTTCGCGCGCTGGAAACGGCGCAGGACCGGCTGAGAGAGAAGCGCTTCGCCGAGAGCCTCGGTGGGGTTCCCGCGCCGTTCGCCGCGATCGAGTCGGCGGACGATCTCGCTCGGGCGGTGGACCGGATCGGCGTGCCGGGCATCCTCAAGACCGCGCGCGACGGCTACGACGGCAAGGGCCAATGGCGCATGGGCTCGGCGCGCGACGCCGAGGCGATCCGGCTGCCGCAGGCGGCGTGCGTCTACGAAGGCCTGGTGCGCTTCGAGGCGGAGTTCTCGGTGATCCTGGTGCGGGGGCATGACGGTGCGGTGCGGTTCTGGGACTCGACCGAGAACCGCCACGCCGACGGCATGCTCGCGCAATCGCTGTGGCCGCCGTGCGCCGCGGTGGCGACGCAGGTCGATGCCGCGCGGGGGCTGACGCAGCGGATCGCCGACGCGCTCGGCTATGTCGGCGTGCTGACGGTCGAGTTCTTCGCCACGGCGCAGGGGCCGGTGTTCAACGAGATGGCGCCGCGGGTACACAACTCGGGTCACTGGACGATCGAGGGGGCGGCGACGAGCCAGTTCGAAAACCACATCCGGGCGATTGCCGGGCTGCCGCTGGGCGACACCGCGACGGTCGCCAGCCGGGTCGAGATGGACAACCTTATCGGCGACATTTCAGGTGCTTACGCCCTCCTGAGCGATCCGGCCGCGAGCGTGCACCTCTACGGCAAGCGCGAGGCGCGGCAGGGGCGGAAGATGGGGCACGTGACGCGCGTATGGCGCGGGTAGTGACCGCGATCCTGGCGCGCGCCAGCAACGGCGCGATCGGGCTGGGCGGCGCGCTCCCGTGGCGAATCCCGAGCGACCTCAAGCGCTTCAAGGCGCTCACGATGGGCCGCCCGATGATCATGGGCCGCAAGACTTTCGAGGGCCTGCCCGGCCTGCTTCCCGGGCGGCGGCACATCGTGCTCACCCGCTCGGCGGACTGGCAGGCGGCAGGGGCGGAGGTCGCCCACGATGCGAATGAAGCGCTCGATCTGGCCGGGAACGACAGTGTAACGGTGATCGGGGGTGCTGAAGTGTATCGGCTGTTGCTGCCGCACACCACGCGGATCGAACTGACCGAGGTCCATGCCGAGGTTCCCGGCGACACCTTCATCGATCCGCCCGGACCCGAATGGCGCGAGACCGCCCGCGAGGATCATCCCGCGGAAGGCGATACGTCGGCCTTTTCCTTCGTCACGCTGGAGCGGGTGCGATGAAGAAGAAGCTCGGCCTCGGGCTCGCCCTCCTGCTGATCGTCGCCGTCGCCGGTTTCCTCGCGCTCGGCCCGCGGCTGGTCGAGCAATCGATGAACAAGATCGACGGGCAGCCGCTGATCGAAGTATCGCCGCAAGCAAAGGCGCTGCACGCGACGCTGACGATCGTCGACCTCCACTCAGACACACTGATGTGGAAGCGCAGCCTGCTGAGCGACAACCTGCGCGGGCATATGGACCTCGGCCGGCTGGAACGCGGCAACGTCGCGCTGCAGGTGTTCTCGAGCGTGACCAAGACGCCCAAGGGCCAGAACTACGACGCCAACTCGGCCGAGACCGACAACATCACCCTGCTCGCGGTCGCGCAGCTGCAGCCGGTGCGGACGTGGGGCTCGCTGCTCGAACGCTCGCTGTGGCACGCCGAGAAGCTGCACCGCGCGGTCCCCAAGACCGGCGGGCGGCTGAACGCGATCGAGCGGCCGGAGGACGTCGGGGGCCTGCTGGCGCGGCGGGAGATCAAGGGGCGCGGGGTCGGCGCGATGCTCTCCATCGAGGGGCTGCAGAACCTCGAGGGCGACCTCGCCAACCTCGATCGGCTCCACAAGGCCGGCTTCCGCATGGCGGGGCTGACCCACTTCTTCGACAACGACCTTGCTGGATCGATGCATGGCCTGAAAAAAGGCGGCCTGACGGCCAAGGGCCGCGAGGCGGTGCGGCGGATGGAGGCGATGGGCATGATCGTCGACGTCGCCCACTGCAGCCACGCCTGCGTGGCGGATATCCTCGCGATGGCGCAGCGCCCGGTGGTCTCCAGCCACGGCGGGGTGCAGGCGACCTGCCAGGTCAACCGCAACCTCACCGACGAAGAAATCCGCGGCGTCGCGCGCACCGGCGGAGTGATCGGCGTCGGCTACTGGGACGCGGCGGTCTGCGGCACTTCCCCGCGCGATACGGCGCGGGCGATGAAGCACCTCCGGGACCTCGTCGGTATCGAGCACGTCGCGCTCGGCAGCGACTACGACGGGGCGACCACGGTGCGCTTCGACACCAGCCAGCTCACGCAGGTTACCCAGGCGCTGCTCGACGAAGGCTTCACCCCCGACCAGATCCGCCTGGCGATGGGCATGAACGCGCTGCGCCTGATCGAGAAGGGCATCCTGCCGCTTCCCGCGGTCTACGTGCAGCCGAACCCTGCGCCATGAGGTGGCTCGATCACCGCAACCCGGTGCCCGAGAGCCTGCGCGGGGCGATCGTCGCGCTGGGCAACTTCGACGGGTTCCACCTCGGCCACCAGGCGGTCGCGGGCGAAGCGATCGAATGGGCCCGCGCCGAGGGCCGGCCCTCGATCATCGCCACTTTCGACCCGCATCCGGTGCGCCACTTCAAGCCCGACGCGGCGGCGTTCCGGCTGACCACGCTGGAGCAGCGGCACGAACTCTACCTCGCCGCCGGAGCCACCGCGATGCTGGTGTTCCACTTCGACGGTGATCTCGCGGGCACGACCGCCGAGGACTTCGTGGCCAAGCTGCTGCACGAACGGATCGGCGCGGCGGGGGTGGTGACCGGCGAGGACTTCACCTTCGGCAAGGCGCGCGGCGGCAACCGCGCGCGGCTCGAATCGCTCGGGCATGAGGCCGGCATCCGCTCGCGCGCGGTCGCGCCGGTGATGGACGGCGGCGAGCCGGTGTCCTCCAGCCGCATCCGCCAGGCGCTGCAGGCCGGCGACTGCGCCACCGCGACCAGGCTGCTCACTCGCCCGTTCGCGATCCGCGGGGTCGTCCAGCACGGCGACAAGCGCGGGCGCGAGATCGGCTATCCTACCGCCAACCTGCCGCTCGAGAGCTACCTGCGCCCGCGCTACGGCATCTACGCGGTGACTGGCCGCGTGCTGGCGACGGGCGAAGAGCTGCAAGGCGCGGCCAACGTCGGCGTGCGGCCGCAGTTCGAGCCGCCCAAGGAATTGCTCGAACCCTATTTCTTCGATTTTTCGGGCGACCTCTACGGGCAGGAGATCGAGGTGGCGTTCCACCACTTCCTGCGGCCCGAAGCGAAGTTCGCCAGCCTCGACGCGCTGATGGAGCAGATGGCGAGGGACTGCGAGGAGGCGCGGGCGGTGCTCGCTTAGCAGCTCTCCGAGATGACGGGTTCGGGGGCGGGAACCTCGCTCCCGAAAAACTTTCCTACAGCGCCGCCTTCCGCTAGCGGCCACACGCCATGAGCGAAGCCGACAACCCAAATTCTGAAAAGGCGGGGCGCGATTACCGCGACACCGTCTTCCTGCCGAAGACCGACTTTCCGATGAAGGCCGGCCTGCCGCAGAAGGAACCGGGGATTGCCGCCAGGTGGGAGTCCGAGGGACTCTATCGCCAGCTGCGCGACGCGCGGCGGGGCAAACCGAAGTTCATGTACCATGACGGCCCGCCCTACGCGAACGGCGACATGCACATCGGCCACGCGCTCAACCACACGATCAAGGACATGGTCTGCCGCACGCAGAACCTCTTGGGCAAGGACGCGCCCTACGTGCCCGGGTGGGACTGCCACGGGCTGCCGATTGAGTGGAAGGTCGAGGAGCAATACCGCAAGGCCAAGCGCGACAAGGACGACGTGCCCTTGCTCGAATTCCGCGCCGAGTGCCGCGCCTACGCCCAGCACTGGGTCGACGTGCAGCGCGGGCAGTTGAAGCGCCTCGGGGTGATGGCCGACTGGGATAATCCCTACCTGACGATGCAGCCCGAGAGCGAGGCGACGATCGTCGCCGAACTGCTAAAGTTCGCGACAAGCGGCCAGCTCTACCGCGGGGCCAAGCCGGTGATGTGGTCGCCGGTCGAAAAGACCGCGCTCGCCGAGGCGGAGGTCGAGTACGAGGACGTGGTCTCGACCCAGATCGACGTCGGTTTCGAGATCGTCGAAAGCCCGATCCCAGAACTGGTCGGCGCGCACGCGGTGATCTGGACCACCACGCCGTGGACCATCCCGGTGAACCAGGCTTTGGCTTACGGGCCGGAGATTAAATACGTCGTCCTTACTCTCAAATCCATCGTGCAGACGGCTTATGCCACGCCCGAGGGACCGCCGCCTGATTATCCTTACGATCTCTATCAAAAGCTCGCAGGCAAAAGATATTTGATCGCACAAGATTTGTACGATGAGTTCTATCAGCGATATTCGAAGGCGATTGGGTTCGGTCCCGTTTTTGAACGAGGCCCACTGGTAAGAGGCTCCGACCTCGCCGCCACCATCGCCCGCCACCCGATGCACCGCCTCGGCGGGTTTTTCGCCGAGCCGCGGCCGTTCCTGCCGGGCGAGTTCGTCACCACCGACACCGGCACCGGGCTGGTCCACATGGCGCCCGATCACGGCGAGGACGATTTCGAGCTGTGCAAGGCGCACGGGCTGACCCCGAAGTTCGCGGTCGAGGGCGACGGGAAGTATCGCGAGGACTGGGGTTGGCTCGGCGGGCAAGGCTCGGTGATCAACCCCAAGTTCAATTCGCCCGAGGGGCCGATCTGTGCGGACTTGCGCGAGGCCGGCGCGCTGCTCGCGGCGAGTGCGGACTACCGGCACAGCTACCCGCACTCGTGGCGCTCGAAGGCCAAGGTAATCTTCCGCTGCACCCCGCAGTGGTTCGTGCCGATGGACAAGCCCCACGCGGTCGAGCCGGTCGAAGGCCGCGCGCGCCAGCGCTGGGACAACGAGGGCGGCGCCCCCGAAGCCGGCATGACGCTTCGAGAGGTAGCCCTCGCCGAAATCGAGCGGGTCAAGTTCATCCCCGAAAAGGGCCGCAATCGCATCGGCTCGATGGTCGAAGGGCGGCCCGACTGGGTGCTCAGCCGCCAGCGCGCGTGGGGCGTGCCGATCACGCTGTTCGTCAACCGCGCGACCGGCGACTACCTCATCGACCCGGCGGTCAATGCGCGGATCGTCGCGGCGGTGAAGGCGCAGGGCATCGACGCCTGGACGCCGGAGACCGCGCATAGCTTCCTGGGCAGCGACTACGACCCGGCCGAATGGGAAGCGGTGAGCGACATCCTCGACGTGTGGTTCGATTCCGGCACCAGCCACGCCTACGTGCTCGACAGCGGGCGCTGGCCCGACCTCCACTGGCCGGCGGACATCTACGTCGAAGGCTCCGACCAGCACCGCGGCTGGTTCCAGTCCTCGCTGCTGGAGAGCTGCGCCACCCGCGGCCGCGCACCCTACGACCAGATTCTCACCCACGGCTTCACGATGGACGCCAAGGGGCTGAAGATGTCGAAGAGCCTCGGCAACACGGTCGATCCGATCAAGGTGATGGAGACCTACGGCGCGGATATCATCCGCCTGTGGGCGCTGTCGGTCGATTTCACCGAGGACCACCGCATCGGCGACGAGATCCTCAAGGGCGTCGCCGACCAGTACCGCAAGCTCAGGAATACCTTCCGCTATCTGCTCGGCGCGCTCGATGGGTTCGACTATGAGGCCGAGGGGGTCGAGTTCGCGGCGATGCCCGAGCTCGAGCGCTACGTGCTGGCGCGGCTGGCCCAGCTCGATGCGACCATCCGGACAGCGATCGATGCCTACGACTTCAACGAATACGTCCGTGCGCTGATCGACTTCTGCAACGAGGACCTCTCCGCGTTCTACTTCGATATCCGCAAGGACCGGCTCTACTGCGACGACCCAGCGGGGCTGGAGCGGCGCGCGACCCGCACTGTGCTCGACGTGCTGTTCCAGGCGCTGGTGCGCTACGCCGCGCCGGTGCTGGTGTTCACCGCCGAGGAAGTGTGGGCCACGCGATTCCCGGATCGCGGCAGCGTCCACCTGCTCGAAATGCACCCGCTGCCGGGCGAGTGGGCGGATGACGCGCTGGTCGAACGGTTCGCCGGGATGCTGAAGCTGCGCGAGGCGGTGACCGAGGCGATCGAGCCGCTGCGGCGGGAGAAGGTCGTGCGCTCGGGCCTCGAGGCCGCGGTCGAGGTGCCGGCGTCGCTGGTGCCCGAGGGTTTCTCCGACGAAGCGCTCGCCGAACTGTTCATCACCGCGACAGTGCGCCGCGGCGATGGCACGGGCGTGACCGTCACTCGCACCGAGGACCAGAAATGCGGCCGCTGCTGGCGGCTCTTGCCCGAAGTGCCGGAAGACGGCGCCTTGTGCGCGCGCTGCGCCGATGTGGTCGGGGAAGTGCTGGCATGAACCCGCTCACCCGCAACCGCCTGATCGGCCTCGCCTTCGCGGTGCTGCTGTTCGCCGCCGACCAGGCGACCAAGAGCTATATCCTCGACACGCTGCAGCTCCAGCTCGGCCAATCGCACTACCTGCTGCCGTTCTTCCAGTTCACCCTGACGCACAACTACGGCGTCTCGCTCGGCATGTTCACCGCCACCAGCCAGGAAATGCGCTGGGCGCTGGTCGCTTTCACCTCGCTGATCGCGGTGGTGGTGACGGTGTGGATGCTGCGCGAGCGTAAGCTCGGCGACATCGTGCCGCTGGCGATGATCCTCGGCGGCGCGCTGGGCAACATCAAGGACCGCTACGAGTACGGCTACGTGGTCGATTTCCTCGACCTGCATATCGGCGAGTTCCGCCCGTTCCTCATCTTCAACATCGCCGACGCCGCCATTACCGTGGGCGTGCTGATCATCCTTGCCCGATCGCTCTTCGTGCGCGAAAAGGCCCCCGAAGAACCGGCCGATGCGGCCGTGGAGAGCTGACCCAATGCGCAAGTTCATCGTCCTCGCCCTCGCCACCGCGACCCTCGCGGGCTGCGGCAGCACCGGCATCCTCAACCGCGAACGGCCCGACGAGTTCGCCGTGCAGCGCCAGGCGCCGCTGGTGGTTCCGCCCGACTTCAGCCTCGAGCCGCCCGCCCCCGGCGCCCCGCGCCCGACCGAAGGCACCGCGGCCGAGCAGGCGCTGGACGCGTTGTTCGGCGGCCCGGCCCCGCGCAGCCCGGTGGAAACCAGCGCGCTCGACCGCGCCGGCGTCGCCGAGCCCGGTATCCGCACCGCGGTCGGCGATCCTATGACCAACACCGTCGCCAAGGGCCGCGTCACCCGCGACATCATCGCCGCCCCCGAAGGCGACGGCGCCGGCGCTTCGGCCGTCATTCCCGGGTAAGTGCCCGCCCCGAACGGGGCTAGAGGCAGGTCGCCAGCAGTTTGTCGATCTTGCGGCCGTCCATGTCGACGACCTCGATCCGCCAGCCCTGGTCGGTGAAATGCTCGCCCTCGTCGGGCAGCTTCTTGAGGCTCCACAGCACGTAGCCGGCGGCGGTCGCGAATTCGCGGTCTTCGGGCAGGTCGATGCCCAGGCGGTCGGCCATCTGGTCGACCGGTAACGCCCCCGAGATCAGCAGCGTACCGTCCTCGCGCTCGATGATCGTCGGCGCCTCGCCGAGGTCGCTGTCGCTCGCGAAGTTGCCGACGATCGCGGTCAGCAGGTCGACGGGCGTGACGATGCCTTCGAGATGCCCGTACTCGTCGTGCACCATCGCCATCGCCACTTCGGACTGCTGGAGCACGCGCAGCGCGTCCATCGCGTCGAGCTGGTCGGGGATCACTTCGGCCCGCCGCATAAGCGCGCGCAAGTCGACCCGCCGCCCCGCGACCATCGCCGCGAGCACCTCACGCGCCTTGACCACCCCGAGAACTTTGTCGGGCGAGCCCTCGGCGACCGGCAGCAGCGAATGCGGGCTCGCGTCGATCCGCGCGCGCAAGTCGGCATCGCTCGAGGACTTGTCGAGCCAGTCGAGTTCGGTGCGCGGGGTCATCAGCTCGCGCACGGGCCGGTCGGCGAGGCGAACTACCCCGGCGAGGATCTCGCTCTGCCCGGCCTCGATTACGCCCGAGTGAGTCGCTTCGGTGAAGATCATCTGCAGCTCTTCGGCGGTGACGCTCGGCTGGCCCGCCTGGCGCACCCCCATGAGGCGGATGAGCAGGGCCGAGGACTTGTCGAGCAGCCAGACGACCGGATGTGCCACCCGCGCCAGGATCGCCATCGGCCGTGCGGCGGTGAGCGCGATCGGCAACGCGGCGCGCAAGGCGATCTGCTTGGGCACCAGTTCGCCCACCACCAGGCTGGCGTACGTGGTGAGGGCGATCACCACCGCGAAGCCGACTTCGGGGGCGTATTCATCCGAAACCCCGAGATAAGCCAATCGCTCCCCGACCGGGCCCCCGAGGCTCGAGCCCGAATAAGCGCCCGCGATAATGCCCACCAAGGTGATGCCGATCTGCACCGTCGAGAGGAATTTGCCCGGGTCCGCCGCCAGAGCGAGTGCGGTCTTGGCGGCGGCGCTGCCCTTGTCGGCGGCGGCCTTGAGGCGGGCCGGCTTGGCCGAGACGATCGCCAGCTCGGACATCGCGAAGACGCCGTTGAGGACGATTAGCCCGGCGATGATCAGGAGGTCAGGCCAAGGAAACGGGGTCACGACGCGGTTCGCTAGCACATCTGCGCGGTCGCGCCAGCGGGAACGGGCGCGCCCAGCGTTCGTTGGGGCACGTGAGAGGCGCGGGTTGGGCGCGCCCGCCTCTGCGTGCGCGTCGCTACTGACGGGCACCGATCGAACGAGAAAAAGGGGAACACCCATGCAACTATCGCGCAAGTTTACCGCCGGCTTCGCCGCGCTGTCACTGGTCACCGTCACCGCCTGCGTCACCGACCCCAATACGGGGGAGCGCAAGGTATCGCGCACGGCCATCGGCGGCGTCGGCGGCTCGGTCGCGGGCGCCTTGCTCGGCGGTCTTATCGGCGGACGCACCGCGCGCATCGCCGGCGCCGTCGCTGGCGGCGCTCTCGGCGGCTACGTCGGCTACCGGATGGACAAGCAGATCACCGAGCTCAAGGAGCAGACGGCGGGCTCGGGCATCGATGTCAGCGAGACCGACGGCGGCAACGCCATCCTCGTCAACCTGCCCGATGGCGTAACTTTCGCCACCGGCAGTTCGTCCATCAACCCGGGCTTCCAGACCCTGCTCGATCGCGTCGCCGGCAGCCTGCAGCAATACCCGAACAGCCTGATCGACGTGTATGGCCATACCGACACGGTGGGCTCTGCAGCCTCCAACCAGCGCCTGTCGGAACAGCGCGCGCAGTCAGTTTCGAACTACCTGATCAGCCGCGGGGTCAGCTCGGCGCGCATCCGCTGGCTCGGCTTCGGCGAGACCCAGCTCAAGGTGGCGACCGGCGACAACGTCAACGAACCGGCCAACCGCCGGGTCGAGATCAAGATCATCCCGGTGAGCGCGCAGGAAGCCGCCGCCGCGAACTGAACAAAGAGCCGTGTGGTCGCACGCGGAAGGCCGGTCCCGAAAGGGGCCGGCCTTTTCGTCGTGGAGAGGGGAAAAGGGGACGCCTGCCGGGCTTCACAGTCTTGAAAAGTCGGCCCCGTATCCCCATCTTCGTGGCATCGTGCGGCATCCTTTGTCCGTGAGCGCCCGCGACTGAGAGACTGAGTGCTCCCGCTTACCGCTCGGGAGCAAGTTCTTGGCCCAATCCCACAAATCAGCGTCAGCCGCAGCAATCGCGCAGGCACGCGGGATGACCGAACTCGAGCGAGAGCTGGCATGACCGCGCGTCAGAAATCAGTGCCGGACTACATGGGCTTCTTCCTGCCGCTCGGCGTGATGGTGGCAATGATATGGTATCTGGTCAGTTGAGCTCCTCCCCGAACGAGCCCGCTGAGCCATCGTCAGAAAGCCCCGAAAGGACCAGCTCCCCGGGCGCCCACTGGCGCCGGCGAATTAAAAGCCAGCCGATGCCGGCCGAGCAGGCAGCGCGGCAGGGCGAAATCACCCACCTTGCCTTTCAGGTCCTCGGCAAGGACGACGCGATCGCCTTTCTGAACGCCGATCATGCTGCCATCGGCGGTCGGCCGATCGCGGTTGCCACGCAAAGCGTCGAAGGCGCTGCGGCCGTGCGCGCGGTACTGGAAGCGCTACGGACCGGCCGGTCCGGCGACTGACCGACGGTACCGAGATGACGGCTGCGAGCAAGCGGCCGCCTTGAAGGGAAAACGAGATGGCCAAGTCCCAGAAGAAATCGAAGAGGGAAGTGCGCAAGCCCAAGGCCGAAAAGGTCAAGACCAACGCTTCCCAGCCGAGCGTGAAGCCGGGCTCGGTAAAGGGCCTGGAAAACATGCGGAACACCTGAGGACTCCATCCGGCGGAGGGAGCGGCGGCGCTACCAGGACGCCGGTTGATCCGATCTGACCGTTTGGGAATGCCCCTCGGACGGCAGATCGAACAGGAACGGCGAGGTGGAAATTTCCATCACGGTAATGCCGCTGGTCGCTGTCGTGCGGCGTACATAAACGGGAGCGCCGTCTACGAATTCAGGTCCAACGCTGACTTTGCCGATCGGCGCCTCGATGAAGACGCCCGCATATCCCTGCGACTCCAACGTCAGGCCGTCGACGGATTTCGGCTGCCGCGCGTCGGCCTGGGCCCCGGTACTTGCCGAAGAGCGCTCAGCCGGGACTTGCGTGTCCTGGCCAACGGCTGGGGGGGGCGCACTGACGGCACCCACCAGCCCGATCGCCACCCACAGCGAGGTTCGCATCGGGCAATAACCTCCCTACTGTCTGACGCCTCAAGCGAAAATCACTCGCGTTCTTCCTGCTTGCACTGTCCAGGCGGGCCGCAGTTGAAAAAGTTCGCATCCACGTATTGCGCAACCCGCCGCCCGAGTTCGGCACCGTTGACGTCGGGCCTGCGGAAGTGAATGCCAAGGAAGATCCGCGCTTCGATCACATCTGCGATGACAGCGCCGAAGCTGCTGTAGTTCCGCGTCGCCCCCCCGCCGCCGGTGATGCTGAACTGCGCAGCGTCGCTGCCGAAGAAGGCCCTCGCGCTGTTCATCACCCCGCTATAGACGCAGTTGGCACCCGAGGGCTCGTCTGGGTACGGGGGCAAGGCGCCGAGCGAAGCCCAGCCGGTTTCGGCCTCGGTCGCATCGTTGCCGTCGGTGTCGGCAAGCTGGATGGCTGTCACCGGGCGCCAGAAATTCCAATGAGCCTTTTCGGCCCAACAATTGATCAGGCTGTCCGCCCCGGCCATACTGGTCATGGCATGGAACCGCGCCTGCTCGGTGATCGTCAGGCCTTTCGAGGCCGCCACTTGCCTCATCGCCGGGTACAGCATGATAGCGGGATGCGAAGTCGACCAGTTCGCCAGCGAGGTCTGCTCGTCCGATCGCGTAGAGCCGGTTGCCCGGCCCGCGGACTTCACATAGTTGAACTCGGCCGCGTATTCGGCGCTTCCCAGCGGCCACGGGCCCGGCGTGTGGAAGTATTCCGAGCTCGGCAGAGTAAACGGCCGCACGCTGCGCACCCATGCATTCGGATCGTTTCCGGGCGCCGGGCGCCATTCCCCAGGTGCCGATCCTACAACAAATCCCGGGGAGCCGAAGCGGCCGTCACCTACCCGATTGGCCAGCATCGCCGCTGCCGCCGCAGCGCCGACCTGGATCCCCTTGGCCTTTGCCTCGCCTGCGGGAATCTCGAGCAGCGAGGTCGCGTACTCTTCGTCGAGGCGAGTCTTGATCGCGGTCTTGACCGCGGGGGTGAGGGCCGCCGTCGACGGAGCCTGATTGACGAGGCCGATTAGGACATGATGCGCGGCCGTTGCCGCCGCCGCGCCTTTCGACGCGCTGGTCGGCGCCTTGATGCCATCGAGATAGGGGTCGTGCCCGCCCTTGATGGCGTTGACGGCATCATAGACGGCGCCTTGGACGATCGCGAGGTGGATGAAGGCCACCGGTGGCGGGAACTGGACGCCCGGCGTGTCGGCAGTGGGCCCGTTTGTGAGCGTGGTCACGGCCCGCTCGTTCCACACGTGGACCGCATCTTTCTCGGCTGCGAATGCGGGCGCCGAATGCACGCAGGTGGCCAGCAGCGCGACCGAAAAGAGCCTCAGGCCCCGGCGTCCTCTGACGTTCTCGGCTCTATAAGAAGATTCACGGGTAGCCATCATGCATATCCCCCAAGCACACGGAGCCGCCCGCAATAAAGCGGCTGGTCATTATTCAGCGATGTGCGAGCCCTACTTCCGCGACGATTGACTCGAGTCGTGGTAAGTCAGTAGGAGGATTTGCTCCCTGAGTTATCTCGGAGTCAACGAAAAACTAACGGTTATTTAGATAAGTATGCAAATACCGTTATTTAGCTGGAATCGACCTGTTCGTCATTGCCTTGACCGGCGACTCATTTCGCTGTCGCCCTGAGCACTGCTCCACTTATAGTATTAGCACGAGATTAGAGAGAGTTGCCGGCGATCAACGAATACAGCGCGGCGTGTCGATCCGGACCATACGGGTGCGAACACACGCCCACGGGATGTCCTCGGTTCGATCCGAAGAACTGCGCAAAAGCGAGGTCGAGAGCGTTAGCCCGCGATCTCCTTCGCCCGGTTGGCCAGGCGGTCCACCGCCGCTGCGTGAATCATGGGCGCGCTCACCAGCAAGCCGAAGGCGCGGGGGTCGCGTTTGTTGTAGTTGAGCGGCCGGCCGAAGGCGTCGGTCACCGCCGCGCCGGCCTCGCGGGCGATCAGCGCGGCGGCGCCGATATCCCATTCGTAGCCCCAACGCAGCGTGGCGAGGAGATCGGCCTCGTTCGCGGCGACCATCGCGGCGCGCAGGGCGATCGAGTTGGGCTTGGTGACCAGGGTGAGGTCGCGATCCTCGCGCGGGAGCGAATCGGCGGGGACGCGCGAGCCGGGAAATTCGCTGCGGGTGGAGGCGGCGAGCGGCTCGCCGTTGCACCACGATCCCTGCCCGGCGATCGCGTGCCAGAACTCGCCGCGGGCCGGTGCCGCCAGGAAGCCCATCAACGGGCGCCCGCCGCTGATCAGCGCGACCGAGACGGCCCAGCCGCTGCGTCCGCGGATGAAATCGCGCGTGCCGTCGACAGGGTCGACCAGCCAGATAAGGTCCTTGCCCAGCCGCGAGGGATCGTCGACCGTCTCTTCGCTGAGCCAGCCGGCGGCTGGCAGCAGCGCGCCGAGCTCGCGGGTGAGGAACTGGTCGACCGCGATGTCGGCGGCGCAAACCGGGTTGCCGGGGCTCTTCTCCCACGCGTCGAGCGCGTGACCGCCCCCGGGCCACATGTCGTGTGCGATCCGCCCGGCCTCGCGAACGATCGCCTCCAGGCGTTCAGCATCAATCACAGCTTGGCCAATGGCGAGCCACAGTTGGCTTTTCAAGGCGGGCTAACCGTGCTTAGGCGCGGCCCGACTCCCTATCGCAACCGAAAGCCGCGTCTCTTCCGATGAACATCCACGAATACCAGGCCAAGGACCTCCTCGCGAAGCATGGCCTCCCGGTTCCCGCCGGCATCCCTGCGCTGTCGGTGGAGGAGGCGGTCGCGGCGGCCAAGCAGCTTCCGGGGCCACTGTGGGTCGTCAAGGCGCAGATTCACGCGGGCGGGCGCGGGAAGGGCAAGTTCAAGGAGCTCCCGGCGGAGGCCAAGGGCGGGGTGCGACTGGCCAAGAGCGTCGAGGAAGTCGAGGCCAACGCCAGGGAAATGCTCGGCAACACGCTGGTGACCATCCAGACCGGCGACGCGGGCAAGCAGGTCAACCGCCTCTATGTCACCGACGGGGTCGACATCGGCAAGGAATACTACCTCTCGCTGGTGGTCGACCGGGCGAGCGGACGGATCGCCATGATCGCCTCGACCGAAGGCGGGATGAGCATCGAGGACGTCGCCCACGACAGCCCCGAAAAGATCACCACCATCGTCATCGACCCCGCAGAAGGGTTCATGCCGCACCATGGCCGCGCCCTGGCGTTCGGGCTGAAGCTTTCGGGCGATCTCAACAAGCAGGCGCAGAAGCTGGGCAAGCAGCTGTATGACGCGTTCGTCGCGCTCGACTGCTCGATGATCGAGGTCAACCCGCTCGCGGAAAGCGGCGGCCAGTTGATGGTGCTCGATGCCAAGATGAGCTTCGATTCGAACGCGCTCTACCGCCATAAGGACATCGAGGCGCTGCGCGACGAGACCGAGGAAGATCCGGCCGAAGTCGAGGCGAGCGAGTACGATCTCGCCTACATCAAGCTCGACGGCAACATCGGCTGCATGGTCAACGGCGCGGGCCTGGCGATGGCGACGATGGACATCATCAAGCTAAATGGCGCGTTCCCGGCGAACTTCCTCGACGTCGGCGGCGGCGCCAGCCGCGAGAAGGTGACCGCGGCGTTCAAGATCATTCTCAAGGACCCGGCGGTCGAGGGCATCCTCGTCAACATCTTTGGCGGGATCATGAAGTGCGACGTGATCGCCGACGGCATCGTCGCCGCGGCGAAGGACGTGAACCTCGACAAGCCGCTGGTGGTCCGCCTCGAAGGCACCAATGTCGCCGAGGGCAAGGCAATCTTGAACAATTCCGGGCTGGCGATCGTCAGCGCCGACGATCTGGGCGACGCCGCGCGCAAGATCGTCGCCGAGGTGAAGAAGGCGGCCTGAACGTTGACGCTTACGTAAAGGGCATTTAAGGGCGCCCGCACAGAATTAGGAGCGACACGCATGAAGATCCTCGTCCCCGTCAAGCGGGTGATCGACTACAACGTGAAGCCGCGGGTCAAGGCCGACGGCAGCGGGGTCGATCTCGCCAACGTCAAGATGAGCATGAACCCGTTCGACGAGATCGCTGTCGAGGAAGCGCTGCGCTTGCGCGAGAAGGGCGCCGCCGCCGAAGTGATCGTGGTGTCGATCGGCCCCGCCAAGGCGACCGAAACGCTGCGCACCGGACTCGCGATGGGCGCCGACCGGGCGATCCACGTGGCGACCGACGACGAGGTCGAGCCGCTGGCGGTCGCCAAGATTTTGAAGGGCATCGCCGATGCCGAGCAGCCAGGTCTGGTGATCCTCGGCAAGCAGGCGATCGACGACGATTCGAACCAGACCGGCCAGATGCTCGCCGCCCTGATGGGCCGGCCCCAGGGCACTTTCGCCAACGAAGTCACCGTGGAGGGTGACCGCGTGGTGGTGAAGCGTGAGGTCGATGGCGGGCTCGAGACTGTCAGCCTTGCGATGCCGGCGATCGTCACCACCGACCTGCGCCTCAACGAGCCGCGCTACGCTTCGCTGCCGAACATCATGAAGGCCAAGTCAAAGCCGCTCGATGCGAAAACTCCGGCGGACTACGGCGTGGATACCGCGCCCCGCTTGAAGACACTGAAGGTGCAGGAGCCCGCGGTGCGCCAGGCCGGCGTCAAGGTCGCCGACGTCGACGAACTGGTCGCCAAGCTTAAAGTGCTGGGCATCGCCTGAGCCGGATACGGGAAGGAATAGACGGATGAAGACTCTCGTTCTGGTCGAACACGATAACGCCGCGGTGAAGGACGCCACGCTGGCGGTGGTCACCGCCGCCTCGAAGCTCGGCGAAGTGCACCTGCTGGTTGCGGGCAAGGGCTGCGCGGGCGTCGCCGATGCCGCCGCGAAGATCGCGGGCGTGGGCAAGGTCCACCTCGCCGACGATGCCGCCTACGAGCACCAGTTGGCCGAGAATCTCGCCCCGCTCATTGCCGACCTGATGGGGCACCACGACGCGTTCCTCGCGCCCGCCACAACCACCGGCAAGAACGTCGCCCCGCGCGTCGCCGCGCTGCTCGACGTGATGCAGATCTCCGAGATCACCGGCATCGAGGGAGATCGCACGTTCACCCGCCCGATCTACGCCGGCAATGCCATCGCCACGGTCGAATCGAGCGATCCCAAGTTGGTCATCACCGTGCGTGGGACCGCGTTCGACAAGGCGGCGAGCGAGGGCGGCTCGGGCACCGTCGAGGCCGTGTCCGGCGCCGGCGAGTCTGGACTGTCGACCTTCCAGGGCAGCGAGCTCGCCAAGAACGAGCGGCCCGAACTCACCAGCGCCAAGATCATCGTTTCGGGCGGCCGCGCCTTGAAGGACGCCGAGACGTTCAAGGAAGTCATCCTCCCGCTGGCCGACAAGCTCGGTGCGGGCGTCGGCGCCAGCCGAGCGGCGGTCGATGCGGGCTACGTGCCCAACGACTACCAGGTCGGCCAGACCGGCAAGATCGTCGCCCCGGAGGTCTACATCGCGATCGGCATTTCGGGCGCGATCCAGCACCTCGCCGGAATGAAGGATTCCAAGGTCATCATCGCCATCAACAAGGACGAGGACGCGCCGATCTTCCAGGTCGCCGACGTCGGCCTCGTCGGCGATCTGTTCAAAATCGTCCCGGAGCTGACCCAGAAGCTCTGAACCGGGAGACCGGCATGAACGACACCCGCGGCGGTGCGTTTGCCGGAATTTCCCGGAAAGGTCACGGCCGCGCTTCCACGCTCGCCTCGGTCGCGCGCGACGCGCGGCTGACGCGCGGGTTCCTCCTCCAGATCGTCCTGTCGACCGCGATCGCGCACATCGGATTGCTGCTGAACTCTGCCCCGGTGGTGATCGGCGCGATGCTCATCTCACCGCTGCTCGCCCCGATAATGGGGTTCGGCTTCGCCATCGCCACGTTCGACGGACGGCTGCTGCGCCGATCGCTGCAGACTTTCGGGGCCGGAACGGCGGCGGCTATCGCGGTCGCTTTGCTGCTCACCATTCTCTCCCCCATCACCGATGCCACCCCGGCGATTCTCGCGCGCGTCCGGCCGAGCCTGCTCGACCTGATGGTGGCGATCTTCGGAGGTATCGCGGGGGCCTATGCCTTGCTGCGCAAATTTTCCGCCACGCTCGTCGGCGTGGCGATCGCCACCGCGCTCATCCCGCCGCTGGCGACCGTCGGCTGGGGCCTGGCGACGGGAAACAGTGACTATGCGGCCGGGGCGCTGCTGCTTTACGTGACCAACACCGCGGCGATCGGGTTCACGGCCACGGTGGTCGCGCGCTTTAACGGCTTCGGCACCGGTCTCTCCCCGCGCCAGAGCTGGTTCCAGTCGCTCGGCATATTCGTCACCCTGGCCCTGCTCGCCGTCCCACTCGCGTTCAGCTTGTCGGCGATCGTGCGCGAGGCGCGGAGCACGGCGATGCTGCGTGCGGAACTCACCCGCATGGCCGGTGAGCAGGCTACGATAGATCGCTTCGAAGTCGACTACCAGGCGCAGCCTTCATCGATCGCCGCCGTCGTAATCGCTCCGACGTTCGTTCCCTCGCTCGAGAAGTCGTTCGCTGCCGCCGCTCGCGGCGAACTTGGCGAGGGGACGCGGATAACCGTCATTCAATTGCGCAGCGGCAGCGCCGAGGCCGAAACCCGGCGGACCGCGGAGGCGGCGGCCGCGCAGGAACGGGCTCTCACGGCGCGGGAATCTCAGCGGCTCCGTGCCGCGCTGGCGGCACAATTCGGCACGGGCCCCGCCGCGATCGTCATCGACACCGAACGCCGCACTGCGCTCATCAAGGTCTCGCCAGCCGCCGCCATCGAGGCGGACTTCGCGCCGTTACGGGCGGCATTTCCGGACTGGCGGATCGAGACGATCGAGGCTGAAGACGCTGCGGTGGGAAGCGCCGCCGAACAGCCTGTTCAGAGCGCGGCCGGCGGCCGGGCGAGGAGCTGAACTTCCGCGCCATCGGGCAACGTAGCCAAGCGGATTGACGCAAATCCCAGCTTCGCTGCCAGGGCGAAAGACGATTCGTTGCCCGGCTCGATCATGCACACAACCTCGCGCGGTCCGTGGGCAGCGTCGAACCAGGCGAGCGCCGCGCCCATCGCTTCGGCGCCGATGCCCTGACCCACCGCGCTTTCGGCGAGGATCCACCCGGCTTCCGGCTTGTCGTCGAAGTCTTCGCCAAGCCCGCGGTACGAGTGGAACACCCCGCAGTTGCCGATGACCTCCGGCGTGCCCTTCAACCGGACCATGAAGCTGCCGTAGCCGTGGAGGAACCAGCTGCCCCCGCCGCGCTGGAAGCGGGTGAAGTGATCGGCGCGGGTCGACATCGGTCCTAGGAAGCGATGGGTCGCGGGGTTGGAGATGATCGCGAACATCTTCGGTTCGTCGGCCATCTTCGGCCGCCAAAGCTCGAGGCGCTCGGTTGTGAGGAACGGCGCCAAATCGTTCAAAGCAGCGCATCCGCCGCATGGATCGTGACCCCGACGAGCCCGCCCACCAGCGTGCCGTTCATGCGAATGAACTGGAGATCGCGGCCGACGGCGCTCTCGATTCGGTCGGTCACCGTACGGGCATCCCACCGACGCACCGTCTCGGACACCAGCCGGACGATATTGCCGCCGTAGCGGGTCGCCACCCCTACCGCGGTGCGCCGCGCGAAGCGGTTCAGCTGGATCTGCATGCGCGGATCGTCGCGCAGTACCCGGCCCATCTCCGCCATGCTCTCGGCGAGCGTGCCGCCGATGCCGCCGCCGGGCTCGCGTGCCGCCTTGATCAGCCCGCCGCGAATGCGCTCCCACACCCCGAGCCACCATTTGCCGACCACGGGATTATCCAGCAACTCGTTCTTGGTCCGCTCGATCGTAGCCTGCAGATCGGCATCGTGGAGAAGGTCGTGCGCGAGCTGCGCGAGGCCCTCGTCTAGCTTGCCCCGCAAGGGGTGCTGGGGATCGATCAGCACTTCGGCGAGCAGCTTGTACAAGCCGTCCAGCACCGAGTTGGCGAGCTTCTCGTCGAGCCCCGTCCAGCGCACGAGGCCGTTGGCCTTCTCATGGATCATGTTGCGGATCAGCGTTTCGTTGGCCTCGATCGTCAGCCCGGCCCAGCGGATCGCCGAATCGATCAGCGGCAAGTGGCGCTTGTCGGCGATTGCGGCGGTCAGCAGTTGCCCGAGCAACGGCGCGATCTCGACCCGCGCCGCGAGAGTCTTCAATCCACCGCGCACTTGGGTGCCCAGCCGTTCCGGATCGAGCGATTCGAGGAACTCTGCGATCAGCTCGCCCGCCCCCGCCCGCAGCCGCGCGCCGGTGTCCCCGCTCGAAGGCGCTGCGAGGTAATCGCCCACCGCTTTCGCCAGGTTCATATCCTGCATGCGGCGGGCGACCACCGCGGGGGTCAGGAAATTATCCTGCAGGAAGGCGGCCATCGTGTCGGCGATGCGATCCTTGTTCTCGGGGATGATCGCAGTGTGCGGGATGGGCAGGCCGAGAGGGCGGCGGAACAGCGCGGTCACCGCGAACCAGTCGGCCAGACCGCCGACCATGGCGGCTTCAGCGAACGCGCGGACATAGCCGATGGAGGGATGCAGCCCGAGATACTGGCCGGTCAGCAGATAGAGGCCGGCCATCGCCACGAGCAAGCCGGTCGCCGTGCGGCGCATTGTCCGCGCGCGGTCCGGATCGATAGGCACGCCCCCCATGCGCCGGAAACGCGCGAGGGGATGCGGGGTTTCGCCGCTCACTCGGCGGGCAGGCTCTCGGGCCGGCGCGCGATCGGTGCTCCCTCGTCACCGGGTTTGTAGCTGAGCATCCGCTTGCGCAGCCATGGGCCCAGCCGCTTCTCGAGCCCGTCGGCGAGACTGAAACCCGCCGGGACGATGAGCAGCGTGAGCAGCGTCGAGAGAATGAGGCCGCCGATCACCACGATGCCCATCGGCGCGCGGAAAGCCGCGTCGCCCGACAGCGACAGTGCAGTGGGGATCATGCCCGCCGTCATCGCCACGGTGGTCATGACGATCGGCTGGGCGCGCTTGCGGCCGGCATCGATGACCGCTTCGAACTTGTCGACGCCCGCGGCAATCTCTTCGATCGCGAAGTCGATCAGAAGGATCGAGTTCTTGGCGACGATTCCGAACAGCATCAGCACGCCGATGAATACCGGCATCGAGAGCGGCTGATTGAACAGGAGGAGGCCGAGCATGCCGCCGAGCGGCGCGAGGAACAGCGAGGCCATGTTCACCAGCGGCGAGATGAACCGGTGGTAAAGCAGCACCAGCACCGCGAAGACCAGCAGCACACCGGCGAGCAGCGCGTTCTGGAAGCTGACCAGCATCTCGGCCTGCCACTGTTGCTCGCCGAACGGCGCGTTCGAGACGCCGGCGGGCAGGTTCTGCATGATCGGGAGTTGCTGGATCGCCTGCATGGCATCGCCTTGCGCGATACCGGGGGCGAGGTCCGCGCCCACGAACACGCGCCGCGCCTGGTTGTAGCGCTGGATGCTCGTCGGACCTGAACCGAAGCCGATCTCGGCCACCCGCGACAGCGGCACCGAGCCGCCGCTTGCCGTGGGCACGGGGAGGTTGCGAATGGTCGACATCTCGCGCCGGGCATCGGGCGAAAGGCGTACCCGGATGGGCACTTGGCGGTCGGACAGCGAGAACTTGGCCGCGTTCTGGTCGATGTCACCCAGGGTGGCGATACGGATTGTCTGGCTGAGGGCGGCGGTGGTGACGCCCAGCGTCGCCGCGAGGTCGGTGCGCGGGGTGATGATGATCTCGGGCCGCCGCAGGTCGGCCTCGATCCGCGGGGCCACCACGCCCTTGACGCCCTGCATTTGCCGAGCGAGTTCGGTCGCCGCGTCGTAGAGACCCTCGGGGTTCGAGCCGGACAGCATCACAGAAATGGGCCGGCCGGTGCCGCCCCCACCGCCTTGATCGCTCTGGAAGGTGACGCGGGCATCGGGAATCTGCTGGAGCAGCGGCGTAATCTCGCGCTCGAACTCCTGCGCGGACTTTTCGCGATCGGTCTTGAGCGTGATGAAGAGGCGGGCGTTGCCCTCGTTGACGCGCTGAAGCGCGGCGAGCACCTCCGGCCGGCCCTCGAATATATCCGCGACCTGGGCCGCAACGCGCTCGGTCTGTTCGAGTGTCGTTCCCGGCACCATCTCGATCCGCACCCGACTGAAGTCGCCGTTGAAGGTCGGGAAGAACTGGGTCGGCAGCATCATCGCGGCCGCCACGGTCAGCAGGAGCGCCGCAAAGCCGGTGCCGACCATCCACATGCGATGATCGCGCAGACGCGCGGCGAAGTAGGTGAACCAGTCGGCGAATGTCCGGCCGAACGGGCGCGAGAGCCAGTGGCCCAGCTTGACCGTGAGCAGCAGCGCGAGGAACCCGGCCACGAGCGCCACTGTGAGGATCAGCAAACGGGCAATGGTCAACGCCGCCTGTGCCGCGATCGCGGTTGGGTCGCTGTCGATCGCGGACGAGAACGTCTCGGCAATCTGCATGCTGCCGAGCGTCATCGTCACGGCGAAGAATGCCGCCGCCGGGATAATCACGAGCAGCAGCGAGAAGAGCACGGCGTAGAGCGGATAGAACAGCCGCAGCCTCGGCTTGTCGCGCCCGGCCCGAATGGCGTCCATCGACGAGCGGTCGAGCGTCCAGTGGAGCAGGTTCAGGTAGCGGTCCATCCACGGGCCCGAAGCGTGTTCGGCGTGGCCCTTGGCCTTGAGGAAATAGGCCGCGACCATCGGCGTAATCATGCGCGCCACGGCGAGGCTCATCAGCACCGAGACCACGACGGTGAGGCCGAAATTCTTGAAGAACTGGCCGGATACACCGGGCATCAGTCCGACCGGGAGGAACACCGCGACGATCGAGAACGTGGTCGCAACGACCGCAAGGCCGATCTCGTCCGCCGCGTCGATCGACGCCTGATAGGCGGATTTGCCCATTCGCATATGTCTGACGATGTTCTCGATCTCGACGATCGCGTCGTCGACCAGCACGCCCGCGACGAGACCCAGCGCGAGCAGCGAGAGCGTGTTGAGCGTGAAGCCCATCAGATCCATGAACCAGAAGGTCGGGATCGCGGAGAGGGGGATCGCGAGCGCGGCGACCATCGTCGCGCGCCAATCGCGAAGGAAGAAGAACACTACGACGATTGCCAGGACCGCGCCCTCGATCATCGCGGCCATCGAGCTGTCGTACTGCGCCTTGGTGTAATCGACCGAGGTGAACAGCCGGGTGAACTTGATCCCCGGGTTTTCATTCTCGAGCTTGCCCAGTTCCTCGAGGGTCGCATCGTAGACCGACACGTCGGACTCGCCGCGCGCGCGGGTGATCGAGAAGGTTACCACTTCGCGCCCGTCGATCTTGCCCATGGAGCGAACCTCGCCGAACGCATCGCGCACGGTGGCGACGTCGGTCAGCTTGATCGTCCGCCCGCCGGGAATGGCGATCTGTGCCTGGCTGAGGTCGTAGGCGGTGTCGGCATTGCCGAGCACGCGGACCGACTGGCGCGAGCCGGCGATCTCGGCGATGCCGCCGGCGGCGTCCACGTTCACCTGACGCAGCGTGGCGTTGATCTGGCTGGCCGTGACGCCGAGCGATTGCATGCGTGCCGGATCGATGGTGACGACGATCTCGCGGTTAACCCCGCCGCCGCGGCCAACTTCGGCCATGCCGGGGATGCCGAGCAGCCGCTTGGCCACCGTGTCGTCGATGAAGTACGACAGCTGCTCGATCGTCATGTCGGGCGCGCTGACCGCGAAGTAGCCGATCGGCTCGGACGATGTCTGAGCGCGGAATACCTGCGGCTCGAGAATGCCTTCGGGCAACTCGCCGCGCGCCTGGTCGACGGCGGCCTTCACCTCGTTGACCGCCTGGCTGATGTCGGTGCCGATCTCGAACTCCACCATCGTCTGCGAGGAACCCTCGCTGGCGGTCGAATTGAGGTTCTCGACCCCCTCCACGCCCTGGATCGCGGCCTCGATGCGCTGGGTGATCTGGTTCTCGATCTCGGTCGGTGCGGCCCCCGGCTGCGAGATCTGGACGATCACCATCGGGAACTCGATGTCCGGGTTGTCCTGCACCTTCATGCCCGAGAAGCTCATCAGCCCCGCGAGCACGAAGCCGAAGAAAAGCACCAGGGGCACGATCGGGTTGCGGATCGACCAGGCGGAGATGTTGCGGAAGTTCATCGCGCAGGCCGGCCTTATTGCGCGGCCTTGACCGGCTTGACCTTGTCACCCGGATTGAGGAAGCCGCCGGCGCGAAGCACCACGCGCTCGCTGCCGTCGAGGCCCTTGGTCACGGCGATGCCCTGCGCGGTCACGATGCCGGTTTCGACCGCGCGCCGCAGGACCTTGTTCTGGCGGTCCACAATGTAGACGAAGCTGCCCTTCTCGTCGGACTGGATCGCGCTCTCCGGAAGAACGGGCGCTACCAGGGCGCCGCTGCCCAGCGTTGCCGAGGCGAACCCGCCCGGCCGCAGTTCCGGCGCGTAAGCGAGCGCGATGCGCGCTTCGCCCTGGCGGCTCTGCGGATCGATGGTCGGGCTGATCTGCCAGATCGAGCCGGAGAAGGTCTTCTCGCTGCTGACCGGCGTGACGGTTGCGATTGCACCCACCCGCACGTTGGCGAGATCCTCCTCGCTCAGCCGCGCCTTCAGCTCCATCTCTCCGCCTTGGGCGATGGTGAACAGCGGGCTGCCGCCGCCGGCGACAGTCTGCCCCGGCTCCACCGACCGAGTGAGGATGAGGCCCGAGGCAGGGGCGTAGATGTTGAGTCGCGCGGTGCGGGCCTGCAGTTCGCCCACGGTGGCGCGGGCGACGTTAACCCGCGCACGCGCCGCGTCGCGGGTGGCAGTGAGCCGGTCGACGTCCGCCTTCGAGATGAAACCACGGCTGACGAGCTTCAGGGCGCGATCGAGATTCGCCTGGGCCAGATTGAGGTCGGCCTGGGCGACCCCAATTTGGGCATTGGCTCCGGCGATCTGCTGGTTCTGGACCGAGCGGTCGATCGACACGAGGACCTGGCCTTGGCGGACCCAGTCGCCTTCGTCGACGGGCACCGAGACGACCCGGCCACCTTCGCCGACCGACCCGACCGGTAGCTCGCGACGCGCGGCGAGCGTGCCGGTCGCCTCGATCGCGCCTTCGATGTTCGTGCGCCCCGGGGCGATAACGCTGACGGTCGGCACCTGGCCGGCTTCCGGCGGCCCGAAAGGCACCTCTTCCTCGCCCCGCGTCATGAAGTAGACCGCCGCGATGACGGCGATGGCGCCAAGTATCGCCCAAATGGCCCACTTGCGCCGTCGGGGCGCGACGGTTTCGTCGATGATCAAGGTCGAATCGCCGTCTGCGTCGGCTATGACGGTGGTCTCGTAATTCATCGTAGGTCCTTAGGCGGCCCGCGAGTGTGTTACACGCGTAGGTCACTGCACGCAAGCGCGCGTCAGGCGCCATAGACCTCGCGAGGGAAGAGGGCAAATGGAGGTTCGACCGGCGACATATGGCGCCGACCGGTGACGATCAGCGTCGTATGCGCCAGACTTCGAGGCTGCCGTCCCCGCTGACCGATACCGGCTCGAGCCACGCAGGTGCTCGCCCGTCGAGCAGGTCGGCCATCAGCCCGCTCGGTGCCACCGCGGCATAGCGTTGGGGCTCGGCGAGGTCGGGGCAGATGGCAACGTAACTTGTGCCACGCGCTGAGAGGATGCCGCGAGCTTCGTCGGGCGCGCCAAGGAACGTGGCGATGTTGGCGCGCATTGCTTCGGCCCCGCGGTGGTGGCCGGTCGCGATTACGGTGTGGTCGGTCGCGAAGATGAGCTGCGGGCCGATATCAAGCGGCGCGAGGATTTCGCCCTTGGGCAGCTTGTCGAACACGGCCGCCGCGGAATCGATATCGCATTGCGAGACCCGCTGGGTGGCCGGCTCACCTACCGCGGCTTGCGCCGGGCGGGCAAGCGCCAACAGGGTGAGCGGCATCGCCGGCAACAGGGCGAGCGCCATGCCCGCCATTGCCAGCACTCGCTTGCCTGGCCGGCGCATCGTCCGAGCCGAGCGCAGCCATTCGCGAACCTGCCAGCCCAGCGGCACCGCCGCCAGGGCTCCGGCGACCGCACCTGCGCGCACGATGAATAGCGAGATGAGGAAGGCGGCGAGCAAGATCAGCGTGTAGTCCTCCCACCAGCGGCGCAGCCAGCCGCCGCTTCGCCCGGCGAGGCGGACCGAGGCCGCAAGGGCTACGAGGGGTGGGATGACAACTTGCAGGGCGGTGTCGAGCGGTTGCTGCCACACTGGCAGGCCCTCGCCGACGGCTTGGTACCAGAACTGGTCGACGAGCGGGTCGAGGGCCGCGAAGGCACCGGCGCTGCAGGCCGGCGCGAATGTTTGAAGCACTGTCGCGCCGAGCGCCGCCACGAGGGCAAGCCCGGAAATCTGCGCGAAGCGTGGAAGCGGCTCAAGCTTGGCAAGGCCGGTGGCGGAGATCGCCCCCACTACGAAGGCGCCGAGGTGAGCGGGGCTGATTGCATCGCAGTACTGGCCAAGGCTCGAGAACCCGCGGGTGGCCGCGAAAAGTGCCAGTGAGCCGACCGCCAGACCTTGCATTGTCCCCACGAACCAGGCGCATTCGTGGCGGTCGCGCAGCCAGCGAAGTGCGGCGACCCCGCAGATGGCCGCCGCAAGGGGCAGGCCCTCGATAGAGATGGACAGCCAGATCGCCAGGCCGAGCCCGGCAGCCCAGGCACCGATCCACGGGCGGCGGGCCATGAGTGCGTTCATCACCGCCAGGGCGCAGACGATCTGCCAGCCATGGTGGTCGATGCGCATGGGGCGCAGCTGCTCGATTACCGGGACCGAGAGAGCCATCGCGAGGCACGCGAATCCGGCGGCCTCGTCACCGACCAGCCGCCAGGCGATGCGCCCGGCGAGCAATAGTGCGAGGCCGAACGTGATCAGGGGAACCCCGATCAGCGCGACCGTCTCCGCCGCGCCCTGGCCGATCATGCCCCTGAGTGAGAGGATGACCGCGGCCAGCGGAAGATCGACGAGGCGCGACCAGTGCATCTCGACGCCGCCATTGGGCGCGTCGACACGGTGCTGTGCGAGATCGAACCAGCCCTGGCCCGCGAGCAGGTCGCGCACCTGGATCAGACGTAAGGTGTCGTCGGGATCGGGGAATTGGAAAGCGAGGATCGCAGACAGATTGGTGACGAGAAGCAGCCCGCAGATCATCGCCCAGGCAAGGGCGACGCGCAGCAGCAGGTCCGGCGTAAAGGCCGGGCGCCGCCGCTCCACCAACAGTGTCATGGGGTGCCCGCGCCGCGGAACACGACCTCGTTCCGCAGCATCCATGTAACGGCGAAGCTGACCGCGATAGCCGCAAGCTTGCCGATGCGCGGGTCGATGCCGCTGAAGTCGGCGAGGCCGACGATCCCGGTAGTAAGCGAAAGCCCGATCATCGCCGAGCCCACGAACAGCGCTTTTTGCTTGGTGCGCTCGGGACCGCGCTGGGCGACCGTATCGGCGAAAACCGCCCGGCTCGAGAGCAGCCAGTGCGCTGCGATGCCGAGCCCGTAGCCAATCGCGGACGAAGCTGCCGCGGGCGCACCCAGCGCAAGCAGGGCAAGGAAGCTGCCGAGATCGACCGCCAGAGCGCCGACGCTGGCAAGCCCGTAGCGGACGACACGCAGGTCGGTGATCCTGATAAGCCTGGCAATCATTGCGTGACCCCCGCAATCCGTGTGGCACCGACGGACCGCGCCGGTTGTCGGCCAATCTGGTTAAGGATTGACCAACGGTTTCCGTAGCGGCCCACGATGGTTCAGGCCGCCTTGCGGCCCTGCTTGATGCGCTCGGGCACGTCTCGGACCGAGGCTAGAGCCGCAGCCTGGTCGGGTGTCGGCTGGAGGGTCGTCTCGCGAGCGGGGATGGCCTTCTCGGCACCTTCGTCGCCCGCCTCGTGATACTCGGCGTCCTCGTTGACGCACCAGGTGTCATAGACCCGCTCGCCGGCGAGGATATTCTCCACTGTCAGCATCGCGGTCATCATCGCGTGATCCTGGTTGTTGTAGCGGTGCATGCCGTTGCGCCCCACGAGATGCAGCGTCGGGTGCTTCTCCTCAAGCTCGAAGCGCATCGCCGCGACGTTGGCAGCGTAATCCTCGTCATAGACGGGATAGGCCTTTTCCTGGCGCACCACCGCGCCGCCGACCACATCCTTGGGATCGAGCAGGCCGAGGATCTTCATTTCCTTCGCCGCCAGTTCGATCAGGTCGTTGTCGGCCATGGACCACAGCCCGTCACCTTCGAAGCAGAAGTATTCGAGACCGACGCATGCCACACTCGGATCCGGCACCATCTCCGGGCTCCACGAGCGGAAGTTCTGCACACGGCCGACCTTGACCTTGCTGTCGTGGATGTAGATCCAGTTGTCGGGGAACAGGTCCTCCGACTTGATCTTGAGCGCCACGGTCAGGAAGTCGCGGTACTTGAGTTCGCTGGCGTTGAGCGTGGTGTCCGGCAGCGGATGCATGCGGGCGGCCAGTTCGCGCATCGGCGCGCTGCTGATCGCATGCGCTGCGTTGATGACTACCTCGCCATGCGGCCCCTCCGCTGACAGGCGCCATCCGTCGCCCGCGGCGGCGAGTTGTTTCATTCCGTGGCCCCTCAGGACCTGGCCAAGGCCGGTGGCGACGATCTTGTCGCGTGCGGCATCCCACATCATGCCGGGGCCCAGCCGCGGGTAGCGGAAGGTTTCGAGCAGCGTCTTGACTTCCTGCCCGTCGTTCGGGCGCTTGTTGAGGCCAAGGCTGCGCTTGAGCCCGTCGGTGACAGCCCCCCACAGGGAAAGTCCCTTGATGCGTTGGGCCGCCCAGTCGGCACTCATTTCATTGCAGGGCATGCCCCACACCTTCTCGGTATAGGTCTTGAAAAAGATCGAGTAGAGCTTCTTGCCGAACTGGTTGCTGGTCCAGTCCTCGAAGCTCTTGATTTCCTTGATTGGAAACAGCTGCGACCAGACAAAGCTCGCCATGCATGCGGTTGAGCGAATGATTCCAAGGTTATGAAGCGCTTCAAACGCACGCAGCGGGTAGCTGTAGAACTTCCCCTCATAGTAGATGCGGCTCATCCGCGGGCGCTGGATGAAGTCGTCGGGAAGGATCTCGTTCCACAGGTCCACGACCTGCTGGCTCTTTGAAAAAAAGCGGTGTCCACCGATGTCGAAGCGGTAGCCTTCGTGCTCGACCGTCCGGCTGATGCCGCCGACGTAAGTCGCATCTTTCTCGATGATCGCGACGGTCTTGCCGGCCTTCGTCAACAGGTAACCGGCCGTGAGGCCCGCCGGGCCGGCGCCGATAATCGCGACGTCGACCGAAATCTCCTTGGAATTGCTGCTCATTATGGCCCCCCAATCGAATTGACCGGGGAATGAAGGAAATTGGTTACCGGGAAGTAAACGGCGCTGCCCAATTCGTCAGCGATGCCGACCGGCCGCCCGCACCTGTTCGGCCAGGAGTTCCGGGCTCTGCGCGGCGCAGGCAAACTCGGCGAGCTGGCCGAGGCCGAAGGTATCGTCAAACGCGACGCCGTATTGGCCGTCCTTGCGCCAGCGCACCCGCGCGCGAACCTCCGGAAAAATGTCGGACATGATCCGCAAGGGCTGGGCGATCGCCAGCCGTTCACTGCAGTTGATGCGCGCGCCCTGCTGCGAGATGTTGACCACTTCGCCGAGGACTCGGCGACCCAGCAAGACAACTTCGACCGGGAACTCGATGTCGAGCCGCAACTGGCGCTTGGGGAATCGTCCTGCCTCGGCGATCAGGCGCACGATGTCGACTGGGTCCACGAACTGGAAGCCAGCCTCGCCGCCGCGCTCCCAAATCTTCTCAAGCCGATGCCGTTCGCCGGTCCGCAACTCGAGCGCGAGCGGCGCCTCGCCGGGCAGGGCGTGGAACCCACGCAGGCTGATTCCCTTCTCGGATACGTCCCGGATGACGACGACGAACTGTCCTGCCGGAGCGATCAGCTTGGCAGCACGGATGAGCAAGGTGAAGCGGGGCGCTGCGCGGTCCTCGCACAATTCTCCTGCGGCCTCGCGTGGCAATTCGATACGCCCCTGCTCCATTCGTGCACCCCAATGACGACGGCACCTGGCCGTGGAGCATCTCTAGCTGGTAATCGGTCGAAACCAGGGAACTAGACGGATAGGGGTAAATACGGGGTTAGTGGAGGAGGTGCAGGCGGAATTCACCATCACGGTGGGTTCGCGAGCTTGGTGCGGGTGGCGGGACTCGAACCCGCACGAGCAAAGCTCAGGGGATTTTAAGTCCCCGGCGTCTACCATTCCGCCACACCCGCAATATTGGGCGCCCTAGCGCGGGCGGCGTGGCCTAGCAATTTTGCGATAAGGGTGAAGCGCGCTCAATCGTCGTTGAGCATGCGGCGCATTTCCTTGCCCGGTTTGAAGTAGGGCACTTTCTTGGCCGGTACTTCCACGCTCTCGCCAGTGCGCGGGTTGCGTCCCTTGCGCGCCCCGCGATCGCGCGTGGAAAAGGCCCCAAAGCCGCGAAGTTCAACCCTGCCACCTTCTGCGAGGCGCTTCCCGATCTCGTCAAAGAAGATGTCCACCACCTGCTCGACCTCGTCGGCCCGCAAATCGGGGTTCTCCTTCGCGATCGCCTGCAGCAGTTCGGATCTAATCACTTATTTTCTCCCGAGCGACCTTGCCCCCCCACCGAGCGCGACCAACCCGTTGTCCGAGGAAAGACTGCCAGAGAGCACGCCAAAGCGCAACGTCCGTAATGGACCTGATTTCGCCGAGAAGTCGTGCTTGGCCGCCAGTCAGGCGCGTTCCAGCAGTTCCGCGGGATCGATCCCGAGGCGTTCGATCCGCGCCGCAATCTCGGGCCACTCCTCGTCGACGAACCGGGCGCGCTCGACCCGCCGCAAACGATCCGAGGCGCCGGCGGCGACATACATGCCGACGCCGCGCTGAACTTCGACCAGGCCGTCGCTCTGGAACTGCTGATAGGCCTTGGCGACAGTAAGCGGATTGGCGCCCTGCTCGGCGGCAAAAGCTCGCACCGATGGCAGCATTTCCCCTTCGCGATAACGCCCCTCGATAATCGCCGCGGCGATGAGGTCGCGCAGGCGGAGATAGACAGGGCGGCTCTGCTGAGTCATCGGAATTCCTAACCAAGTGCCTCAGTGACATAATACAGCGCGGCGCGTCAAGTTCCGGCCCGTGCCCGCCGAGAGCAGTTACCGCTGAAACAATTGCTTCACATGCGCGTATGCGACGCTAGGGTGCGCGCCGTTTCCGGCCCGCCAGAGGCCGCTAGAAAGAGGGTAGGTTCGCATGAAGGACATGGCATTGTGGCAGGAAGGGGATTGGATCGCGGCAATCGCGGTTGTGGTCCTGGCCATCTTCCTGACGGTCGGGGCCAAGATCGCCATCCAGAAGGAGCCCGAGTTCGCCGGGCACCCCAAGGGCCTCTACATGCTGTTCTTCGCCGAGATGTGGGAGCGCTTTTCCTACTACGGCATGCGCGCGCTGCTGATTTTCTACCTGACACAGCACTGGCTGTTCAACGACAGCAAGTCGACCCTGATCTACGGCGCCTATACCTCGCTGGTGTACATCACCCCGGTGCTCGGCGGCTATCTCGCCGACCGTTACTTGGGCCAGCGCAAGGCCGTGCTGTTCGGCGGGCTGCTGCTCGCCGCCGGCCACAGCCTGATGGCGGTCGAAGGTGTGGGTGGGCAGGACGACCCGACGATCAACGTCTTCTGGCTGGCGCTCGCCTTCATCATCGTCGGTTCGGGCTTCCTGAAGGCGAACATCTCGGTGATGGTCGGCCAGCTCTACAAGCTCACCGACATCCGCCGCGACGGCGCTTACACGATCTTCTACATGGGCATCAATCTCGGCGCGGCGGTCGGCACGATCCTCGTCGGCTACCTGGGCCAGACGATCGGCTGGGGTTACGGCTTCGGCCTGGCCGGCATCGGCATGCTCGCCGGCCTCATCGTGTTCGTGCTCGGCAAGAGCGCGCTGCGCGGTGCCGGCGAAGCGCCGGCCGCGCTCGCCAAGGGCAAGGAATACCTGCTCTACGGCATCGGTTTCGCGGCGGTGGCGATCTGCTGGGCGCTGGTGCAATACCAGGATGTCGTCGGCACGCTGCTGGCGATCTCGGGCGTCGCGCTGCTGCTTTACGTCCTCTATGAAAGCTTCAAGCTGCCTAAAGAACCCCGCGAGCGCATGTTCGCGATCCTGTTCCTGATCGCGCTCAATCCGCTGTTCTGGGGCCTGTTCGAGCAGGCAGGCGGTTCGATGAACCTGTTCACCGATCGGTTCGTGGACCGTGCCGGGGTACCGGCTTCGATCTTCCAGTCGATCAACCCGATCTACATCATCCTGCTCGCCCCACTGTTCGCGGGTCTATGGGTTGCGCTCGGGCGACGGAACCTGGAGCCTTCCGCGCCGGCCAAGTTCGGCCTCGCTCTGGCTCAGATGGGCCTCGCCAACCTCATTCTCGTGTGGGGCGCCGAGGCGTTTGGGGTCGCGGCGATGACGCCGGTGATCTTTGTGTTCCTTTATTACTTGCTGGCGACCACTGGCGAACTGTGCCTCTCTCCGGTGGGGCTGAGCGCAATGAACCGGCTCGCGCCTAGCTTTCTCGCCAGCCTGATCATGGGCGCATGGTTCTACATGACCGCCGTCGGCAACTTCGTGGCCGGCAAGATCGGCGAGGCGACCGGCGGCCATGATGGCGAAATGGACAAGCAGGGCCTGCTCGACATCTACGAGATGTTCGGCTGGATCGCCATTGGCGCGGCGGTGGTGGTGTTGCTGCTGAGCCCGATCGTGAAGAAGTGGATGCACCTCGACACCCTCGAGGATCGCGATCCGGGTGACGATCTCGAAGGCCAGCGCCAGGCAGGCCTCGACAACCAAGTTGCCGGCATGCATCCGGCGACCGATCCTCCGGGCCCGGGCGATGAACCCCAGGCCGACGTGAATCCCGCCACTCGCCCACAGTAGATTTCGGATGACAGGGGCGCAGACCGACCGGTCTGCGCCCCTCACCACGAGGGCTCAATGAAGCTAGCCAACCTATTCGTTGCGGCGGGAGCGTTTGCGCTGTCCGCTTGCGCCACCACCAATGAGAGCGACCGCGAGGCCGACAGCGCCAGCGCCGCGATCGAGAAGAACCCCTACCCGTCTACTTACCGGGCATACCCGGGCACGCCGACCGCGCTCGTCGGAGCCACTGTCTACGACGGGGCCGGAGGACGGATCGACCGCGGTACGGTGCTCTTTGAGGACGGTAAGGTAGTCGGCGTCGGCAGCGCCGACCTGGTAATCCCGGCAGGATACGTTCGTATCGACGGGACCGGCAAATTCGTCACCCCTGGGATCATCGACATCCACTCGCACCTCGGAGACTACCCCACGCCGTCCGTGGCGGCGCACTCGGACGGCAACGAAGCGACCGATCCGACGACGCCGGAAGTCTGGGCCGAACATTCGGTCTGGCCTCAGGACCCGGGGTTCAGCCGGGCACTCGCCAATGGCGGAATCACCTCGCTCCAGATTCTGCCGGGTTCCGCAAACCTGATGGGCGGCCGTGCGGTGACGCTGAAGAACGTCCCGGCGCGCACGATGCAGGGGATGAAGTTCCCGGGGGCGCCCTACAGCATGAAAATGGCCTGCGGCGAGAATCCCAAGCGCGTTTACGGCGGCAAGGGGCGTATGCCTTCGACCCGCATGGGCAATCTGGCCGTCAACCGGCAGACCTGGCTGGATGCCAAGAAATGGATCGCCGACGGTCGCAAGGGCCGCGACCTTGCCAAGGAGACCCTGGCCGGCGTGCTTGATGGCGAGATTCTGATCCAGAACCACTGCTACCGTGCCGACGAGATGGCCCTCGTCCTCGATATGGCGAAGGAGATGGGCTACGAGGTCACCGCCTTTCATCACGCGGTCGAGAGCTACAAGATCGCCGACCTGCTGCGGGCGAACGGTGTGTGCTCCGCGATCTGGGCCGACTGGTACGGCTTCAAGATGGAAAGCTACGACGGCATCCCAGAGAACGGCGCCTACCTGCACAACGCCGGCGCTTGTGTAGTGATCCACTCGGACGACCAGAATGGTATCCAGCGTCTGAACCAGGAGGCCGCCAAGGCGCAGGCGGCCGGGCGCCGCGCTGGCATCGACATTCCCGATGCCGAGATTATCCGCTGGCTGACGCTCAACCCCGCCACCGCAATGGGAATTGCCGACAAAACCGGGAGCCTGGCGTCGGGCAAGATGGCCGACGTCGTCCTGTGGAACGGCGATCCCCTGTCAGTCTATTCGCGGCCCGAGAAAGTGTGGATCGACGGCGCGCTGATGTACGACGCAAACGATCCCAAGCGCCGGCCAGTGAGCGACTTCGAGCTCGGCCAGCCGGGCGAAGGAGACGTGAAATGAGGGCGCGGCTTTTGATCGGCGCTGCGCTCGCGGTGCTCTGCGGGCCGCTCGCCGCGCAGGACGTCGCGATCGTCAACGCAACGGTGGCGACGGGCGACGGCAGCGACCCGGTGGAGGGTGCAACCGTGGTCATTCGCGGCGGCAAAGTGGTCGCCGCCGGGCGTGGTGTAGCCGTGCCCGCAGGCGTCCCGGCGATCGACGGCGCGGGCAAGTGGGTCACTCCCGGGGTCTTCGCTGCGATGAGCGACCTCGGCCTGCTCGACGCCTCGGGCGTCTCGGAGTCGAACGACACGGGCGCGAGCCAGTCGCCCTTCGGGGCCGCGCTCGATGTTGCCCCGGCGCTCAATCCTTCCGCGCAGGACGTCGCGGTGTCGCGTGAAGGCGGCGTAACCCGCGCGACCGTGTTCCCCTCACCGTCAGGATCCATTTTCGGCGGCCAGGGGGCGGTGGTCGATCTCGGCGCCGACGGGCAAATGATCATTCGACCGCGCGCTTTTCAGCTCGTGACGCTAGGCGAACGCGGGGCGCAGCTGGCCGGCGGTAGCCGCACGAGCGCGCACGCGGTGGTGCGCAATGCGTTGCGCGAAGCCCGCCAGTACGGCGCGAGGGGTGCCGTGATTCCGGGCGGAGGACGACCCGCAACCGTCTCGACGGGCGACGACATCCCGATCGACACGCGCCTCATCGACACCGATGCCGATCGCGGAGACGATGTGCTCCTCACCCGCTTCGATGCCGCCGCGCTAGTGCCGGTGGTGAACGGGGCGCAGCCGCTCTACGTGATCGTCGAACGGGCATCGGACATCCGCGCAGTGCTAGGCCTGCGTCAGGAGTTTCCGCGTCTCAAACTGGTCTTGGTCGGGGCGAGCGAAGGATGGCGGGTGGCGGCCGACATCGCGGCCGCCGGCGTCCCAGTGATAGCCGACCCGCTCGACGACTTGCCTGAAAGCTTCGAACAACTGGCCGCCACCCAAAGCAATGTGGGCAGGATGGTCCGCGCCGGAGTGAAGGTCGCGCTCGGCCGCATGACCGACACCGGTGGTGCGCAGCCGCGCAATCTGCCGCAATTTGCCGGTAACCTCGTCGCACTGACGCGCGTGCCGGGGGCAACGGGCCTGACATGGGGCGAGGCATTCGCCGCGATTTCGTCGATACCGGCGGAGATTTCGGGATACGGCGGCCGCATGGGCGTGCTGGCCCCCGGCGCGGCGGGCGACGTTGTGATCTGGGACGGTGACCCGCTCGAAGTGTCGACCGTGCCGGAGCGCGTTTTCATCGACGGTGTGGAGCAGCCGCGAACCGGCCACCAGAAGCGTCTTGGCGACCGGTATCGCGACCTCGACGAATCCGACCTGCCCAAGGCGTACGACTGGTGAGGCTTCGTTGGGCCGGGGAGGGCGGCGCGACGATCGCGCTCGGAGCCGCCCTTATCGTCGGCGCTGCAGCGCTGGCGCAAGGCGCCGACGGGCCGCCGGACCGCAGCCAGGATATGGCCTGGGTCAGCGCCCAACAAGCGGCGCTCGCCGAGCGCGCGGCGCAACCGGGATGGCAGGGCCTCGAAGGCGGGCTATTGTGGCGGCGTACCGCGGGCGACGGCAGCGGTGTCCACCCCAATCCCGATGACATCGTCACGGTCCATTACACCGGCAGCTTCGTCGGCGGCAGCGTGTTCGACACCTCGGAAGGAGGAGAGCCGGCGACCTTCCCGCTCGGTCGCCTCATCCCGGCCTGGCAAATGGCGATCCCGCGCATGGGCGTCGGCGACACGATCGAGATCGCGGCCCCTGCGCCGCTCGCTTACGGGATGAAGGGCAAGGGCCCGATCCCCGGCGGGGCGACGCTGCTGTTCACCGTCCGGCTGATCGACATCGGGGAGCGCGCCGAGTAGCCGCTTGCAATCCGGTTGCCATCCGCTACCCATGTTGACGCCGTTCACATGGGAACCCGCTCGATGGATCCGCTCGCCGAACTTTCCGCCGCTTCGCTCGCGTTTGTGGTCACTCACTTCGCGCTCTCGCATCCGCTGCGGGCGCCACTCGTGTCGCGCATCGGAGAAAAGGGCTTCCTGCCGCTCTACTCGCTGGTCGCCTTCGTCACGCTCGGCTGGATGATCCTGGCGTTCCGGTCCGCGCCGCCGGCAGACCTCCCCGGCTCGGGCGAGATTGGCTGGATCGTCGCGACGGTGATGACACTGCCGGCGCTGGTATTGTTTCTGGGCTCGCTGCGCGGCAATCCGGCCTTCCCCGATCCACACCAGCCCAGTGAAATCAAACGAGCCGCGGACGGCGTTTTCGCGGTCACGCGACACCCGATGATGTGGGGTTTCGCGCTTTGGGCGCTCAGCCACCTTATCCTCTGGTGGAGCTGGCGCACGGTCATAGTCGCCGCATCCATCCTCATTCTCGCCCTCGTCGGCGCCCGCCTGCAGGATAGCAAGAAGGAGGCTCTGCTGGGCGATGGCTGGACCCATTGGGAAGCACAGACGAGCTACTGGCCGCGCTGGCGGCGACTGCTCGGAGCGGGCGCCGTGTTGTGGCTAGTCGCCCTGGCGCTTTGGCTGGCGCTGACCTGGCTGCACATCCCGGCGGCCGGCATAACCGCGGGAGCGTGGCGCTGGCTGAGTTAGGCCCGCGCTTCTTCCACGCCGGCACTGTTGTGACGCAAAGCCTTGAGCACGGTATCGACGATGCTCGGCGCATTGAGGCCGGCCTCGTCGTACTGCTTGGCCGGATCGTCATGGTCCTGGAAAACGTCGGGCAGGCGCATCGTGCGAATCTTGAGGCCGCCGTCGAGCAGACCCTCGTCGCTGGCATGGGTGAGCACGTGGGCGCCGAGCCCCCCTATCGCCGCTTCCTCGATTGTCACGACGACCTCGTGATCACGCATAAGGCGGTCGATCAGCGCGGTATCGAGTGGCTTGGCGAAACGCAGATCGGCGACAGTCGTGCTGAGGCCCTTCGCCTCGAGCGCGTCGGCTGCCTTGAGCGCTTCGGCGAGGCGCGTGCCCAGCGAAAGGAGCGCGACTTTGGTGCCCTCGCGCACCACGCGTCCTTTGCCGATCTCCAGCCGTTCCGGCTTCTCGGGCAGGGCGACGCCGGTGCCGTTGCCGCGCGGGTAGCGAAAGGCGATCGGGCCGCTGTCGTGGCACGCGGCGGTGTAGGTCATGTGGACCAGCTCCGCCTCGTCGGCCGCCGCCATCACCACCATGTTGGGCAGGGTCGCGAGATAAGTCACGTCGAACGAGCCGGCATGGGTGCAACCGTCGGCCCCGACCAGCCCCGCGCGGTCGATCGCGAAGCGAACCGGAAGGTTCTGGATCGCCACGTCGTGCACGACCTGGTCGAACGCCCGCTGGAGGAAGGTGGAGTAGATCGCGCAGAACGGCCGCATGCCTTGCGCGGCGAGGCCGGCGGCAAAGGTCACCGCATGCTGCTCGGCGATTCCGACGTCGAAACTTCGCTCGGGGTGCGCCTTGGCGAAGCGGTCGACGCCCGTGCCGCTCGGCATCGCGGCGGTTATCGCCACGATCCGGGGATCGCTCTCGGCAAGCTTGGCGAGCGTGTCGCCGAAGACGTTCTGGTAGGCCGGGGGGCCACCTGCGCTCTTCTTCTGCTCGCCGGTGATGACGTCGAACTTCTGTACCCCGTGGTACTTGTCGGCACTGTTCTCGGCAGGAGCGTAGCCCTTGCCCTTCTGCGTCACGACGTGGACCAGAATCGGCCCCTGCTCGCTGTCGCGCACGTTTTCGAGCACGGGGATCAAATGATCGAGGTTGTGCCCGTCGATCGGGCCGACGTAGTAGAACCCCAGCTCCTCGAACAGTGTCCCGCCGGTGACCATGCCGCGGGTGAATTCCTCGGCTTTCTCCAGCCCGTGGTTCAGCCGGCGGCTGATCTTCGCCGTCAGCCTCTTGGCGAGGTTCCGGAGACCCAAATACTCGCTCGATGAAACCATCCGCGCGAGGTACGCCGAGAGACCGCCGACCGGCGGCGCGATCGACATGTCGTTGTCGTTCAGGATCACGACCAGCCGGCTGCCTGCCTGTTCGGCATTGTTCATTGCCTCATAGGCCATCCCCGCGCTCATCGCGCCGTCGCCGATTACGGCTATTCCTCGGCCCGGTTGCGATTGCAGCTTGTTGGCCATCGCGAACCCGAGCGCCGCGCTGATCGAAGTCGATGAATGCGCCGCGCCGAAGGGATCGTATTCGCTCTCGCTGCGCTTGGTGAAGCCGGAGAGACCGCCGCCCTGGCGCAAAGTACGAATGCGATTCCGCCGGCCGGTGAGGATCTTGTGCGGGTAGGCCTGGTGGCCGACGTCCCATACGAGCTTGTCGGTCGGCGTGTCGAAAACGTAATGGATGGCCACCGTGAGCTCGACCACGCCGAGGCCCGAACCAAGGTGCCCACCGGTCGAACCCACGGCACTGATCATCTCGGCGCGTAACTCGTCGGCGAGCTGGCGCAGGTGTTCGGGCGGAAGCTGGCGGAGGTCGGCGGGCGTATCGACAGTGTCGAGCAGCGGCGTCGCGGGGGACGAAGTCATGGCAGGAGCCCTACACGCCCGAAACGCGGCTGTCGATGAAACCCGAGTGAGGCGGGGCTGAGCATTCGATGAAATGCACCGGCGTCGCGCATGAGTTGACGTCGAGCCGGGGCAAACGCCAGGTGAGACCGATGGATGAACTGACGATTCGACCGGCCACGATGGCCGACCTGCCGGCGATAGCGGCAGTGATGGAGCGGGCCATCGCCGAGTTGCAGAAGCCGTTTCTCGATGAAGCGCAGATCGGGGCCAGCCGGCGGAGCATGGGCCTGGACACAACGCTGGTGGCCGATGGCACTTACCTGTGCGTGTGGGATATGAATACACTGGCTGGGTGCGGCGGCTGGAGCCGCCGTGCGACGCTTTACGGTGGTGATCATTCGGCTGGCACGCGCGACGACCGCCTGCTCGATCCGGCTGGCGAACCGGCACGGGTGCGCGCGATGTATACCGACCCGGCCTATGTGCGTCGCGGAATCGGGCGGATGATCCTTGAGGCGTGCGAAACGGCGGCGCGCAACGAAGGCTTTACTCGGCTCGAGATGATGGCGACCGCCGCGGGTGAGCCACTCTACATCGCATGCGGGTATCAGGTGATCGCGCGGGCCGATCGGCTCGCGCCAGACGGCGTTGCCGTGCCCGGCGCAGTCATGGCCAAGGACCTAGCCTAGCGGCAATCCGCGCAAAGGCCGCGGATTTCGATCACGGGCCGTTCCGGCTTGAAGTCGGCCGCCTCGGCCAGGCCGCGGACAGTCTTCGACACCGCGTCGTTGTCGATATGGGTAGCTTCACCGCATTCGTCGCAGACCAGGAAAATGCAGTCGTGCAGGCATCCCGGGTGGCTATTGGCGAGGTAGGCGTTCGACGATTCGACACGCATCGCCAGGTTGTTGGTCACGAACAAGTCGAGGATGCGATAGATAGAATTGGGCGCGATGCGCTTGCCGCGCTTGGCCGAGACTTCGTCCGCGATGTCGTAGGCGCTAGCGGGCGAAGGGTGCGTGGCGAGTGCGGCGAACACATCCGCACGCAAGTCGGTCCATTGCTCGCCGGCCGCGATTAAAGCGCCTTCTGCGGCGCGCGCCAGGTCGGAGCCCGAATGCTCATGGTGGTGGTGGGCGGCCATGGGCCCGATGTAGTGCGGTTGGCGGCGCGATGCCAGTGCCGGCTAGTTGGGGGTGAAACCCGCCTTGTAGAGCGTGGGGTACATCGTCTTGAGCGCGGCCACCTTGGGCGCATCCCACCGAAGGATGTAGCCGTGCTTGGGGTTCTTGAGCGCGAAGTCCTGGTGATAGCGTTCCGCCGGGTAGAACGCCTGGGCGCGCTCGAGACCGGTGATGATCGGTTTCTCCCACACGCCTGAGCCCGCCATCTGCTTGAGGTAGGCGTTGCCGACGGCACGCTGTTCCTCGCTCATCGGCACGAGGGCGGCACGGTATTGAGCGCCGACATCGGGCCCTTGACGGTTCTTCAGCGTGGGGTCGGCGACCACCGAGAAGAAAACACGCAGCAACTGGTCGTAGCGCACCACGGCCGGATCGTAAGATACCTTCACGGCCTCGGCGTGATCGGTAACACCCGAGGAAACGAGGTCGTAAGTGGCCGAGCGCGCGGTGCCTCCATGGTAGCCGCTGACCGCACTCTTCACCCCTTTGACGTGGCTGAACACGGCCTCGACGCCCCAGAAGCATCCGCCGGCGAAGATCGCGGTCTTGAGGCCCGGTTTCTCGGCGGCGATGCGCTTGGCGGCCGGCGCCGCTACCGCCTTCTCGGCTGCGAGCAGTGGTTGCTGACACCCGGCCAGCGCCAGCCCCAACGCAAGACCGAGGGCGGCGCGCCTCACGCCAACGCAGATAGCTGGGGCGCCACCTGCCACACGGCAAGGCCGGCGCCCACGAGGAAGCCGATGGCGAAGTTGCGATAGAGATCGGGCTTGAAGAGTCCCATGACGTCTTTCCTTTGGCTGCCCGATATGGCTAGCCGGGATGGTATTGCGACCTGCTTAATGTTTGTGTTGCGCTAAGTTCAGGTTTGGGGGGCGAATGCTCGACGCGGTCATCATCGGAGCAGGACATAATGGCCTGGTGTGCGGGTTCTACCTTGCGCGGGCCGGCCTCAAGGTCCGGCTGTACGAGGCGCGGGGGGTGGTCGGCGGCGCTGCGGTGACCGAGGAATTTGCGCCGGGCTTCCGCAACTCGACCGCGAGCTACACCGTGAGCCTTTTGCAGCCCAAAGTGATCGCCGACATGGGGCTGGATCGACGGGGCTATCGGGTGATCGAGCGGCCGGTATCGAACTTCCTACCACTCGAAGGCGACTTTCTCGTTCTCGGTGGCGGTCTTGAAGCAACGCAGACGGAGTTCGCGCGGTTCTCAGCAAAGGATGCGGCAGCGCTTCCTGCATATTATGCGATGCTCGAGACGGTGGCGGAAGTGCTCCGTGACCTCGCGCTAAAGATCCCCCCGCGGGCCGACGGCGGCCTGCGTGGCCTGGTCGATGCGGCGATGCAGTCGCGCAAGGTCGCCCGGCTGCCACTGGCCGCGCAGCGCGACGTGCTGGCGTTGTTCACCCGCTCGGCGCGAGAAGTCCTCGACGGCTGGTTCGAGAGCGAGCCGGTCAAAGCGGCGTTCGGGTTCGACGCCTGCGTAGGCAACTACGCTTCGCCCGATGCTCTTGGCAGCGCGTACGTCCTCCTCCATCACGTCTTCGGCGAGGTGAACGGCAAGAAGGGTGCCTGGGGCCATGTTCCCGGCGGCATGGGGACCATCACCCGCCTGATGGCCGAAGCGCTGCGCGATGCGGGCGGCGAGATCGTCACCGATGCCCCGGTTGAGAACGTTTTGATCGAGGATGGCAAAGCCGTCGGCGTGCGGTTGGCAGGCGGCGAAGAGATACGCGCGAAGCGGGTCATCGCCAACCTGGGGCCCAAGCCGTTGTTTGAACGGCTGGTGCCGCGTGCAGCGATTCCCGCCGATTTCGCCCGGGCGATGGACGGCTATGCGGGGGGCTCGGGATCATTGAGGATGAACCTCGCGCTGGCGGGCCTGCCCCGTTTCCGTCATTCGCCACCGGGCGATGACCACCTCAAGGCCGGGATCGTGATCGCGCCGAGCCTCGACTATATGGACCGGGCGTGGCGCGATGCCAGCGAGCATGGCTTCAGCAAGGCGCCGATCGTCGAAATGCTGATTCCGAGCTTGGTCGACGATAGTCTCGCCCCGCCGGGGCAGCATGTCGCCAGCCTGTTTTGCCAGCATGTCGATCCCGACCTGCCGGAGGAGCGCGAAGAAGAGGCGATCGAGGCGGTCCTCGCCACGATCGAGGAACAAGCTCCCGGCTTCCGGGCACAGGTTCTCCACCGACAAGTCCACACCCCGCGTGCGCTCGAAGCTAAGTTCGGGTTGTGGCGGGGTGACATCTTCCACGGCCGAATGAGCCTCGACCAGCTGTGGGCTGCCCGTCCGGCGCTCGGGGCAGGAAGCTACCGAACTCCGCTCCCCGGATTGTGGCTATGCGGCGCCGGCGCGCACCCGGGCGGGGGCGTTACTGGCGCGCCGGGGCACAACTGCGCCCATGCCGTGCTGCGCGAGCGACGGTGGTGGGGGTAGACAGCTCCGGGAGGGGGCCTAGTGCCGGAAGTGGCGCATGGCGGTGAATACCATCGCCAGGCCGGCCTTGTCGGCGGCCCCGATCACTTCGTCGTCGCGGATCGAGCCGCCCGGTTGGATCACCGCGGTTGCGCCCGCTTCAGCCGCCGCCAGCAGGCCGTCGGCAAACGGAAAGAACGCGTCGGAGGCGACCGCGCTGCCGACGGTGCGCGACTTCGGCCAGCCGAACTTCTCTGCCGCCTCTGCCGCCTTCATCGCCGCGATGCGCGAGCTGTCGCGCCGGTTCATTTGCCCCGCCCCAATTCCGGCGGTGGCGCCGTCCTTGGCATAGACGATTGCGTTCGATTTCACGTGCCGGGCAACGGTCCACGCGAACAGGCAATCCTTCAGCTCTTGGCTAGTCGGAGCGCGCTTCGTGACGACCTTGAGGTCGTCCTCCGTGATCGCGCCATTGTCGCGCGTCTGCACCAGCAACCCGCCGGTGATCGGCTTGATGGAGAGCCCGGCGCGGCGTGGGTCGGGGAGGTCGCCGGTCAGGAGCAGCCGCAGGTTCTTCTTGCGGGCGAACGCGGCCTTCGCCGCATCGTCGGCATCGGGGGCCACGACCACTTCGGTGAATATCTCGCAGATCGCCTCGGCGGTCGGCCCGTCGAGCACGGTATTGACGGCGACGATCCCGCCGAAGGCCGAAACATCGTCGCAATGAAGCGCTTCATCCCACGCCTCCAATAGTGAAGAGCGCTGTGCAACACCGCATGGATTGGCGTGTTTAACGATGACAACCGCTGGATCCTGCCCGGCGAACTCGGCGACCAGCTCGAGCGCCGCGTCGGCATCGGCGTAGTTGTTGTAGCTCAGCTCCTTGCCCTGGATCTGTGTTGCCTGCGCGATGCCATGCCCGTGCGGCCCGATCGGCGTGTAAAGCGCTGCCTTCTGGTGCGGATTCTCGCCGTAGCGCAGCTCCGACACCCGCTTGCCGTTGACGGCGAGCATGGCGGGAAATTGCTCCTGCTGGTCGGCGAAAGCGAACCACTGGCTGATCATGCTGTCGTAGGCGGCGGTGGCGCCGAACGCCTTGGCGGCCATCCGCTTGCGGAATTCGAGCGTGGTGGCGCCGTCGTGCGCCCCGAGTTCGGCGAGCAGGTCGTCGTAGTCGGCGGGGTCGGTCACGATCGTCACGTAGCGGTGGTTCTTCGCCGCCGAGCGCACCATGCTCGGGCCGCCGATATCGATGTTCTCGATGATCTCGTCGCGCTCGGCCCCGCGCATCACGGTCGCCTCGAACGGATAGAGATTGACCACGACGAGATCGATAGCGCCGATTTCGTGAGCCTCCATCGCCGCGGCGTGCTCGGGGTTGTCGCGCACCGCCAGCAGCCCGCCATGAACCATGGGATGAAGCGTCTTCACCCGCCCATCCATCATCTCGGGAAACCCGGTGAGGTCGGACACGTCGCGAACCTCCAGCCCCAAGTCGCGCAGCGCCTTAGCGGTCCCGCCGGTCGAGATCAGTTCGACTCCGGCGTCGGCGAGCGTGGCGCCAAGCGCGGCCAGCCCTTCCTTGTCGGACACCGAAAGCAGCGCCCGCCTGATCGTCACGTCGGTCAAAAGTGTTATCCCATTTTCTTGAAGAGCCAGGCGAAGCTGCCGCCGCTCCTCGGAGTCAGGCCCTGTATCACGAGCTGTTCTATCGGCTGCGGGCGGCCTTGGCCATCGACCCACAAGCTCTCCTCGATCCCGAGGGTCACGCCGTCGCCCACCTGCCCCAGGCGGAACTGCCAGTAGCTGCCGTCGGGAAGGGCGAGCCCGGCCCCCTGCCCGTCGTCGCTCAGCCCCAGCTCGATGCCCGGCCCGATATGGAAGCGGATGGCGAAGCCGATCTTGCCGCGCTTGCCGTGCTTGCCGGCGGGCACGAGCAGGTCCTCGCCGCGCAGTTCGCTGCCGTCTTCCCGCAAGATCAGGATTCGCCGGTGGACGAGGCCGTGGCGCGGCACATAGCCGTCGTGGCAGGCCTCCAGCCGGGTCGCGTTGCCGTTGCCGAGCACCATTACCCGGCGGTCGATCTCGACCTCGCCGACGCCCTTGCCGAGCTTGCCATGCAGGAGGACGGCGGTGGAGTTGGCATCGTCGAGGATCAGGGTGGAATGGGCCGCGGTGGCCCGCAGCCCCTGCTCGATGCGCACCGGCACCTGGCCGCCGGCAAACGCGGCGCCGCCGCAGTTGACGATCAGCCGTTGCGGGCCGTGGCTGAACTCGAAGGCGAGGGTCGAAGCGCAGCCCGAGCGCGCGTGCTTCGCCAGCGGAGGCGGTGCGGCGTCGAATTGGAGCACGGCTTTCCCGCCGGTCGCCCGCTGGTAACCCCACTGGCGGGTGTCCTTGAGCGGCCGGGTCCGCACGCCGCTGGCGGCGACCAGCGCGGACAGGCGTTCGGCCGACACCGCGCCCGCGCCCTGCCATGAGCCGAGCCCGCCATCGCTGTGCGTCAGTCCGAGGAGCGGCGGCACGAGCATCGCCAGCATCGCGTCGATCGCCGCCGGCGGGTCGCGCCGGACCGCACGGTAGCAGGCCTTGAGCTCGGTCAGCAGGCCGATCGCGTCGATCTGGGCCAGCGGGCTGCGCGACAGCGACCCGCCATCGTCCGCCACGAGTTCGCCCAGCGATTCGATGAGGCCGGTCTCGCCGTACAGGCGACGCGGCTTGCCATCGGGAAGCAGCAAGCCGGCGGCGACGATGGCGGTCCAGCCGGTGACTTCCGCCAGGCGGTCCGGTGCCTTCGCGGCATGCCGGTCGAGCCAGCGAGCCGTGACCTCCATGGTCGCCAGCGTGCGGGCGCGCAGCTTGCCGTCGCCCGACAGGATCAGCGGCGCATGAACCAGCCAGCCGAGCAGCCGCAGACCGGCATTCTCGACTTGCCACGCCGCCCCTTTGCCAGGCTTGGGATTGGCTTTCAGCCAAGCGGCCAGCACGCGCTCGGCCGTCGCCGTACATTGCTCGCGGTGGGCGCAGGCGGCCAGGTCCCGCAACCAAGTGAATCCATGCACCGTGCGCTCGAACGGCGGCGTCAACCGGGCCGCTGCGGCGAAGTCCATCTGGGCGATGGGCGCCTTGACGCCATGAACCAGGAAATGCCCGGCGCGCAGCGCCACGCCCGCGGCGCGGTCCCCGCTCACCGGGCTATCGACAGTGCCCAGCAAGCGCGGCTTGGCCGGTTTGCCGAACGGCCGCGCAAGCGTCGCGCCCGACACGCCCAGGCGGTAGGCGAGCCGGATCAAGGCCTCGCCGGCGCCGAGCGAGGGTCGCGAAAAATCGGCGATGGCGAGCGCCCGGCCGGGTTCGATGACTTCGCCCGGCGCCCGGTCGAGAACGTGGGGCTCCTCGCCCGGGCCGAGCGCCATCGCGCGGCGTTCCACTCCGGGGGCGCGCTCGCGGACTTGATCGAGCGCGGCCGGGCTCATTGAGCATGGCCCTTGAGGGCGGAGATATTGGCGGCGTAACACCCGGGGCCGCCCTTGAAGGTTGCCGAACCCGCCACGAGGACGTCGGCGCCGGCATCGACGCACTGCCTCGCCGTGACGGCGTCGACCCCGCCATCGACTTCGAGGTGAATCGGCCGCCCCGTCTTGTCGATCATCTTGCGGACCGCCTCGATCTTGCGAAGCTGGCTGGCGATGAAGCTCTGGCCGCCGAACCCGGGGTTGACGCTCATCACCAGCACGAGGTCGATATCGTCGATCAGGTAATCGAGCATCTTGGCCGGAGTTGCCGGATTGAGGCTGATGCCCGCTTTCTTGCCGAGCGCCTTGATCGCCTGGACGGTGCGGTGGACGTGGGGGCCCGCCTCTGGGTGGACCGTGATCACGTCCGCCCCCGCCTCGGCGAAAGGCTCGAGCCAGTTGTCGACCGGGCTGACCATCAGATGGACGTCGAAGGGCTTGGCGGTATGCGGGCGCAGCGCCTTCACTACGCCCGGGCCGATAGTCAGATTGGGGACGAAATGGCCGTCCATCACGTCCACATGGATCCAGTCGGCACCCGCCGCGTCGATCGCGCGCACCTCTTCGCCCAGCCGAGAGAAGTCGGCGGAAAGGATCGACGGTGAAATCAGCGGGCTGGCCATGCCGCGTAAGGGCTCCTGATGCCTGCCGTCCGCTTAACCATCGTCGCCGAGCGCAGACAAGCGAAGCCTCCCCCTTTTCCACACACCCCCGCCCCGATTTTGCGCGGGGAGGCGATTGCCTGCTTGCGCTTCCCAATTCAGAACAGATTAAGGCCCGCTGCGCCACATACGCGCTCGATCGAAGGGCAATGGCGCATGCGGGTTGAGCCCGGCGCACCGCCCAGCCATAGGGCTTTCTCATGCAATCGAAGAACTCGTTACTCTCTGCCCCCCTGCTTGCGCTGGCCGCGCTGTCGCTCGGTGCGGCCGTCCCCGTACAGGCGCAATACCGCCAGAAGATCGACAACGACATGGGCGAATGCCGCGGGGGAAGCGGCCCGGCCGTGCTGGTGACGGTCGATGGCATCAAGGCTTCCACCGGCCGCGTCAGGGCGCAGGTCTATCGCGCGACCGCCGCGGACTGGCTCAAGAAGGGCCGCTGGCTCAATCGCATCGACATCCCGGCCAGGGCGGGGTCGATGAGCTTCTGTCTGCCGGTTCCCTCCGGCGGCAACTATGCTGTCGCGGTGCGCCACGATCTCGATGGGGACGGCGAGACCGATTTGATGGGGGACGGTGGCGGCATGTCGAACAACCCGTCGATCAACATCTTCAATCTCGGCCGGCCCAGCGTGACCAAGACGAGCTTCGCAGTGGGCTCCGGCCCAAAGTCGATCAGCATCCGCATGCGCTACCGCTGAGGCGGTAGCGGCGGCTACTTACGCTCGCGCCAGACCCGCCACAACACCCCCGGGGCGGCCAGCACGGGGTGCTTCTCGCGCCAAGGGGAAAGCCGCACGGCGACGCCCGTGTGGCGCTCGATCTTCCACGCGGCGTAGCGCGCGGCGCCTTCGAAGGTCGTGCTGGCCTTCACCAGCCGCAATAGGTTGAGCGGCTTCCCGAGACGCTGCCGGGTGCGCCACCAGGCAATCACGCGCGCTCGTGCGTCGCCATCGAGCCGCGGCGCGAGGCGTTCGCCATCGCTGTCGAAGGCGATGCCCTCGGCCTCCCAGGCGAGCGGTAGCAGTCCTTGGAAATGCGCGGCGTTGACCGCGAGAATGTCGTTCTCGCGGCCAGGCTTCTCGACCCTGAACTCGGCGCGGTAGGTGGCGCGGAACAGCGCGCGCCAATAATCTTCCGGACTACCCTGTGAAGGTCCAAGCACCGCGGCAAGGCGGGCGCCGGTCCGCGCGGCATCGGCCACGGCCGCCGCTACCTCGCGCCGCGCCTCGTCGTCCTCCGCCCAGGCCAGGCCCGCGGGCTGGACGAAGCGTGCCCAGATGGTCGTGTCGCGGGATTCGCCCCGGGCCGCCCGGGCAAAGGTGTTCAGCGCCATCGTCGCGATCTTGGCCCGGAGGGTGCCCGCCGCCGTTTCCCATTCGCGATAGGAGACCCGCGGCCAGATTCTTTCGGCCTGTTCGCCGGGCATAAGGACGTAAAAGTCCAGCACACCGTCCAGCGAACCGGTGCGCAAGTTGGACCCGTAGAACAGCACTGCGCGCGCGCCGGCCTCGCAACCGAGCTCCGCGGCGAGGGCCCGCACCTGCGGCGCGATGGGCGCGTCGAGGGAGTCCGCGATCCGCGCCTCGAGCGGCGATGTCACGGGACGACGAAGGACAGTTCGGGCCCCGCCACGATCTCGTAGCGGCCCGCGGGGAATGCTTCGCCGTCGAGGATGAAGCGGTCGTCCGTCTCCAGCTCGAAGCGATCGGTCGCGCAGCGGTGCACGCCGTTCCGGTCCAGCCAGTCGCTGTTCCACCCGGCGGCGAGGGCCGGGATCGCCAGCATTACCCGTCGGCGCGGGTGGTCCAGCACCGCGAGCTTCAGGCCCGTAAGCTCGCCGAACGGCTGCAGTCCGAGGGGAAAGCGCTCGAGCGTGGCGGCCAGGAGCATGGTCCGCCGCGCCGGGTCCCCCCAGCGGGAGCGGGGCAATTCTCGCCTTTCGGGGCCGGTGCGAATCGTCAGCCGGGCCCCGCGCCGCCAGCGGTTGCGGTCGCTCCCCAGCAGAGCCTGGATTATGCCCCAGGCCGCGGTGGCGCCGACCGCCAGGCTGTCGAACGCGCCCAGCCGGTGCGCGTCCTGCCCCGCGGCGATCGCGGTGGTGAAGATACCCGCGCCCAGCACGAAGCCGGCAAGTTCGCCGCCGCCGTCGAGATCGCGCACCAGCAGGGGCCGGCGGGCTACCCGGTTGCCGTCCGCGAGCGCCGCCATGACGCCTTCGAGGGTCCAATCCTTGGGGGCGCCGAGGTCGACGTTGAGCGCGTTGGTCTTGCCCGCCGGAAGGACCGCCAGCGCCGGCCACTCCGACCCGAACAGGCCCAGGCCCGCTGTGAGCACATCGCGCACGGTCCCGTCGCCGCCGCTGATGGCGATGCAGGTCACGCCCTTGGCGGCGAAGTCCTCGAGCGCGGGCCGCAGATCCGCTCGCCGTTCCGGCGACACGACATGAACGCCGGTGAGACCGTCGATCGATGCCTGAAGCTGCCGGTTGCGATGGCTGCGCGGATTGAACACCACGCCCACAACCGGCTCGGGGTCAGGCAGCGCTACGTTTGCGAGGGCGGGAAAGGCGGCCATGGTCAGTGGGGCTTTAGATGGAGCGCGGGCAGGGGGGCCACAAGTTTTTGAGCAATGCACCGGACTCTCGGTTACTCTCAGGCCATGCTGCACCCCGATCTGCTCGATTCGGCCCGTTCGATCGCCGACCGCATCGTCACCTTGCGCCGGGCCATTCATGCCGAGCCTGAGCTGGGGCTCGAGACCCCGATGACGCTCGCCAAGGTTCGGGCCGCCCTGGCCCACCTGCCGCTGGACTGGCGCGAGGGCGGCAAGACGACAGGTGCCGTCGCCAGTCTCAAGGGGGCGCGGCCCGGCCGCCGTGTATTATTGCGCGGCGACATGGATGCGCTGCCGATGGACGAGCGCACCGGCCTCGACTTCGCATCGACGATTCCCGGTCGGATGCACGCCTGCGGGCACGACGCGCACACCGCGATGCTCGCCGGTGCCGCCGAGTTGCTGACGGCGCGCCGCGACGCACTGGCGGGCGAGGTGCAGTTCATGTTCCAGCCCGGCGAGGAGGGGTTCCACGGCGCACGGCACATGCTCGACGACGGGTTGATCGACCCGCTCCCTGAGGCGGCGTTCGCGCTCCACATCATGCCCAACGCGCGTCACGGCGCGGTGGCGGGGAGGGCGGGCGCGTTGATGGCGTCGACCGACACGCTCGAGATCGTCGTCGAAGGCAAGGGCGGTCACGCCTCGATGCCGCACGACACGCTCGATCCGGTGCCGGCGGCCTGCGCGATCGTCACCGCGCTGCAAGCGATGGTGACGCGCCGCTTCAACGCCGCCGACGCGGTGGTGGTGACGGTGACGATGATCGAGGCGGGCACGGCCAACAACGTCATCCCCGACCGGGTCACGCTCGGCGGCACGATTCGCACGCTCACTCCGCGCAACCGCGAGAAGGTCCGCGCGCTGGTCGAGGAGACCGCGAAGGGCGTGGCGACGGGTTACGGGGTCGAGGCCAACGTGAATCTCACCGCCGGCTTCCCGGTCACCGTCTGCGACGAGCGCGCGGTAACGCTCGGCTGCTCGGTGACAGGCGAGCTGTTCGGCGAGGCTGCCTGGACGCCGTTGCCCGCACCGATCATGGGCGCGGAGGATTTCTCCTACGTGCTCGAGAAAGTGCCCGGCGCGATGTTCTTCCTTGGGGTGGCGCACGAGGGCGACGACTGGCGCAGCTGTTGCTCGATCCATTCCTCGCGCATGATGGTCGACGAAAGCGTGCTGCCGCGCGGCTCGGCGCTGCTGGCCGGGTGCGCCTTGCGCTATCTCGAACACGGTTTCGACTAAGCGGCTTGCCTAGAAGGGTTGCTGTCGGCAACCTGCCCCCCGCATCCGCTGCACAGACAGCGGGCGAGGAGAGGCGAATGGATTACAAAGACAAGTCGCGTGTATTGGGCGAGGCCATCGCCGAGTGGGCGGCTGAAACCCCGACGAACATCGCGCTGCGCCACGATGACGTCGCCATCGACTGGGCGACCTACGACCGTCACGTAACCCAGATCGCCAACGGCCTCGCGGCGATGGGCCTCAAGTCCGGCGACCGGGTCGCTTATTTGGGCAAGAACTCCTATCGCGCGGCCGAACTCGTCATGGCCTGCGCGCGCGCCGGGATGGTGCTGGTCCCGGTGATCTGGCGGCTGGCCCCGGCGGAAATCGAATACATTCTCAAGGACTGCGACGCGGCCGCGCTGTTCGTCGAGCCAATGTTCGAAAAGCAGCCTTTCGACGGGCCGCGGGTCGCGATGGACAAAAGCTTCGACGCTTGGCGCGATGCTCAATCGGATGCGCCCATCACTACCCCGGTGGACCGCGGCGACGTGTTCCTGATGCTCTACACTTCCGGCACCACAGGGATGCCCAAGGGCGTCATGCTCACTCACCGCAACGCCACCGTGCTGCGGCCGATCGTGCAGCAGACCGGCCTTGGCTGGTTCACCTCGGAGCCCGGCGACGCGCTGATCCACGCGATGCCGTTCGGGCATATCGCCGGGGTCGGCTCGGTGGTCGGCGCGGCCAATTCCGGGCAGCACCTGATCATCCACACCGAGTTCGACCCGGGCCTGATCATCCGCGACATCCAGCGGCATAACGCCAAGCAGGCGTTTCTCGTGCCCGCGGCGCTGGCAATGATGCTCGACCATCCCGACGCCAAGGACGCCGATTTCTCCAACCTGCAGGGCATGGGCTACGGCGCGAGCCCAATCCCGCTCGACCTGCTCCAGCGCGGGGTCGAGCGCCTCCAATGCGACTTCGCCCAGATGTACGGGATGACCGAGACCTTTGGCACGGTGGTCTGCCTCAAGCCCGAGGATCACGGGCCGGGCAAGGAGAAGGTCATGCGCTCGGCGGGCCAGGCATTGCCCTCGGTCGGCCTGCGAATACTGGACGAAGAGGGTAACGTCCTGCCGCCTGGCCAGATCGGCGAAGTGGCGATCAACAGCCCCACCAACATGGCCGGCTACTGGAACAAGCCGGACGAGACCGCTCGGGTGCTGTCGCCGGACAATTGGTTGCGCACCGGCGACGCGGGGATCCTCGATGAGGATGGCTATCTCTACATCCAGGACCGCATCAAGGATATGATCATCACCGGCGGCGAGAACGTCTATCCGGCCGAGGTCGAGAGCGCCATCTACGGCCATCCCGACATCGCCGACGTGGCGGTCATCGGCGTGCCCGACGAAAAGTGGGGCGAGGCGGTCAAGGCGGTGGTGGTGCGGCGGCCCGGCGCGGCGCTCGATGCCGATGGCGTGATCGCCCACGCCAGGGCTAAGATCGCCGGGTTCAAATGCCCCAAGAGCGTCGATTTCATCGACGCGCTGCCCCGCAATCCCTCGGGCAAGATCCTCCGCCGCGAGCTGCGGGCACCGTACTGGGAAGGGCGCGAGCGGCAGGTCAATTGAGCCCGCTTGATTGCAGCTGAAACCGGGTGCAGGGGCGCGCGCATGCCAACCCCCGCCCCGCTTGATCGCCAGACCTTCCGCCTTGCTTACCGGATGGAGGAAGAGGCGTGCGCCACCGAGCGCGTGCGGATGGCTGCGCCGGCGCAGGCCGTGCATGGCGATGGGGCGCGGATCGCCGCGAGGCTGATCGAGGGCGCGCGGGCGCGCAAGGCCAGCGGCCTCGACGCTTTCCTGCAGACCTATGGCCTCGACACCGAAGAGGGCATCGCGCTGATGTGCCTCGCCGAAGCGCTGCTTCGGGTGCCCGACGCCGCCACCGCCGACGCGCTGATCAAAGACAAGATCGGCACCATCGACTGGGGCGAGCACCTCGGCGAATCGAGCTCGACTTTCGTTAATGCGGCGACCTTCTCGCTGATGCTCACCGGCCAGGTGCTCGACCCGCCCGAGGCGCACCAGCGCGGGGCGGGCAAGGCGCTCAGGCGGGCGATCGGGCGCATGGGCGAGCCCGTCATCCGCACCGCGACGCTCCAGGCGATGAAGATCCTCGGCGGCCAGTTCGTGTTTGGGCGGACGATCGACGAGGCGCTGAAACGCGCCGCGCCCGAGCGCGCGCGTGGCCTGCAGCACAGCTTCGACATGCTCGGCGAGGCGGCGATGACCTTCGCCGACGCCGAGCGCTACCGCGCGAGCTACGAGGCGGCGATTGGGCGGCTATCGCGCGAGACCGCGCGGGGATGGGCGGAATCACCCGGAATCTCGGTCAAGCTCTCGGCGCTCTATCCGCGCTACGACTTCCTCCACGCCGACGCCGCTCAGGCCGCGCTGGTGCCGATGATTCGCGACCTTGCCGGTAAGGCCCGTGATGGCGGCATGCACTTCACCATCGATGCCGAGGAGGCCGAGCGGCTCGAACTGTCGATGGACATCATCGAGGCGCTGGTGGCGGACGACAGCCTGTTCGACGGCGATTGGAGCGGCTTCGGGCTGGCGGTGCAAGCCTATCAGAAGCGCGCCGTGCACATGTGCGACTGGGTAGCCAAGCTCGCCCGGCGACATGGCCGGCGGCTGTTCGTGCGGCTGGTCAAGGGCGCCTATTGGGACAGCGAGATCAAGCTGAGCCAAGTGGGCGGCTACGGCGACTATCCGGTGTTCACCCGCAAGGTCTCGACCGATGTCTCCTATCTCGCGTGCGCGGCCAAGCTGCTGGAAGCGGAGGACGTCATTTACTCAGCCTTCGCCACTCACAATGCCTATACGATCGGGGCCATCAAAGCCTTGGCGAACGGGCGTAGATTCGAATTCCAGCGCCTTCACGGGATGGGCGAGGACGTCTACGAGGAGCTCGCCAAGATCGAGGGGAATGCCCGGACCCCGGTGCGGATCTATGCGCCGGTCGGTGGCCATAAGGACTTGCTGGCCTACCTCGTTCGGCGGCTTCTCGAGAACGGGGCGAATTCCAGCTTCGTCAACCGGATGGCCGATGCCGATGTTCCAGTCGCGGCGCTGACCAGCGATCCGGTTGCGGAGTTGGCGGGGTTGCAGCCCAAGCGTAATCCGACGATTCCGCTACCGGGGGACATCTTCGGCAATCGCGCCAATAGCGCCGGAGTCGATCTTGCCGACGCGCTGGTGCGCGAGCCATTGCTCCGCGAACTGGATCAGCTGGCGGATCGGAAGTGGCACGCCTTGCCGACTTTGGCGGACGAAGGGGAAGCTGGAGCGCTTGTTCGCTCACCGACTGACGGCAGCATGGTCGGCACCTGCCGCGACGCGACCGCGGCGGAAGTCGCCAATGCCATAGGCCGCGCCGAGGCAATCCAGCCCGGCTGGAACGCGCTAGGCGGGGAGAAGCGCGCGGTGCTGCTCGAAGCGGCGGCCGATGCTTTCGAGGCGCATACCGCCGAGTTTATCTCGCTGTGCCAGCGCGAGGCGGGCAAAACCATGGTCGACGGCGTGCTCGAACTGCGCGAGGCGGTCGACTTCCTGCGGTTCTACGCAGGCGAGGCGCGGCGGCTGTTTTCGGCGCCGATCGCGCTGCCCGGGCCCACGGGCGAGGAGAACCGCCTGAGCCTCGCCGGGCGCGGGGTGTTCGCGACGATCAGCCCGTGGAATTTTCCGCTGGCGATCTTCATCGGCCCTGCCGCCGCCGCGCTTGCCGCCGGCAACACCGTGGTCGCCAAGCCGGCCGAGCAGACGCCATTGATCGCCGCGCTGGCCATCAGCTTGTGCCACGAAGCGGGGATCCCGCCCGAGGTGCTGCAGCTGCTCCCAGGCGCGGGTGAGGTGGGCCAGGCGATCACATCCGACGAGCGCATCGCCGGGGTCGCGTTCACCGGCTCGACCGCGACTGCGCAGGCGATCAACCGCAGCCTTGCAGCCCGCGAAGGTCCGATCGCCACGCTGGTCGCCGAGACCGGCGGGCAAAACGCGATGATCGTCGACAGCTCGGCGCTGCCCGAGCAGGTAACGCGCGACGTCGTCGCCTCCGCCTTCCAGAGCGCGGGCCAGCGTTGCAGCGCGCTGCGGGTGCTCTACCTGCAGGACGACGTCGCCGACGCGATGCTCGAGATGATCAAGGGCGCATTCGAGGCGCTGGTGATCGGCGACCCGCGCGACAGCGCAACCGACGTCGGCCCGGTGATCGACGAGGAAGCAAAGGCCTCGCTCGAAGCCCATGTCGCTGCCTCGCCCAAGGTCTGGCGACGCGATCTGCCGCCGGGCACCGAGAAGGGTTGCTTCGTCGCCCCGACGATTATCGAGATCGGCTCGATCCGCGAGCTTTCCAGGGAGAACTTCGGCCCGGTGCTGCATGTCGCGCGCTTCCGCGGTGACCAGCTCGAGCAGGTGATCGCCGACATCAACGCCTCGGGCTTCGGCCTCACCCTAGGCCTCCACAGCCGCATCGCGGACACCCGCCGGACAGTCGAACGGCTGGCCAAGGTCGGCAACCTCTACGTCAACCGCAACCAGATCGGCGCGGTGGTCGAGAGCCAGCCCTTCGGCGGCGAAGGCTTGTCGGGGACTGGGCCCAAGGCCGGTGGACCGCACTATGTTCTGCGCTTCGCGACCGAGCGGGTGGTGACGATCGATACTACCGCGGCCGGGGGCAACGCCAGCCTGCTGGCGAGCTAGCGCGCGGCGAGCCCGTCGCGCAGCAGGGCGGCGATCGCCTCGGTAATGTCGGCCGGCGGCCGGCTCTCGTCCCACACGCCGAAGCGCATGCCGAGGAAGACATTCATCCCCATCATGGCCCAGGCGCGCACTTCGTTGTCGCCAGGGGCGACCTCGCCGCGCCCGACCGCCTGATCGAGCCGGGCGGTGATGCGCTTGGCCGCGTCTTCGTAGTGCGCGCGGTAGCTGGCCGGATCGATGAACTCGGCCTCGTCGATGATGCGGTAGATTTCCTTGTGCTCGCGGGCGAAGCCGAGGAACGCGGTAAGGATTTCCCGTTCGCGAGCGAGCCCGGAAATACCGTCGGGCGTCGCCCCTACCGCAGCCTCGGCGACCGCGCGGCTCATGTCCTTCACCAGCGCGGAGAAGATCGCCTCCTTGCTGTCGAAGTAGGTGTAGAAGCTGCCGAGCGCGGTGCCGGCGCGGCGGGTGATGCCGCTGATCGAGGCGGCGTGAAAACCGAGCTCGCCGAACTCCTTGGCAGCGGCGTCGAGCAGCTTGCGCAGCGTCGCGCGCCCGCGTGCGGTGCGCGGCTCCTTGCCGGGGCTGGCGGCGTTGTTCGCTTGCTGTGGAATTGTGGCCATTGGGCAACGGATATGCGCGCCATCGACAACACGCAACAAAAAAAGTTGAAAGGTGGTTCAGGTTTCAATATGGAGCATTGGCAATGCGGCCAAGCGCGCCGCTCAGGAGAGACCGATGATCACCCGCACGCCGCTTGCCGTCCGCAGCCTCCTGGCTGCCTCCGCCTCGATCGCCGCCCTCATGGGCGCCCCGGTCACGGCGCAAGACGCCGCCGACACCGATACGGATACGACCGTGGCCGAGGAAGCGGCGGACAGCGGAGAGATCGTCATCATCGCGCGTAAGCGCGAAGAGCGCCTGCTCGACGTGCCGATCGCAGTGACGGCGCTGGGTGACGAACAGCTCGAGGCGCTCGGCGCCAACGACCTTTCGGGCGTTCAGGGCGCGGTTCCCAACGTCAACATCGTCCAGGGCCGCGGCTCTTCCGCCAGCGCGAACTTCTTCATCCGCGGCATCGGCCAGCCGGATGCGCTGCAGACCTTCGACCCTGCCGTGGGAGTCTATGTCGACGGCGTGTATCTCAGCCGCATCCAGGGCGCGCTGCTCAACCTGTTCGATGTCGAGCGGGTCGAAGTGCTGCGCGGACCGCAAGGCACGCTTTACGGCAAGAACACCATCGGCGGCGCGGTCAACGTCGTCAGCAAGAAGCCGAACCTCAACGACCTCAAGGGCGAAGCGAGCTTCACCTACGGCCGGTTCGACGAGACGACCGCCAAAGCCTATGTCTCCGCGCCGCTGGTCCCGGGCACCCTCGCCCTGAGCTTGGCCGGTATCTACGATGACCGCGACGGCTTCGTGATCGATCCGATCACGGGGCGGGACTACAACGACCGGAACAACCTGGCCGGCCGGGCTATCCTGCGCGGCAGCTTCGATGCGGTCGAGGTCATCCTCTCGGGCGACTACACCCGCCAGCGCACCGGGCTGACGCTGGGCTGCGCCACTACCGATCAGATCGGGCTCAACTACAACGCTACGCTCACCGCAGTCACGCCATTTGTCATCGCTCCTGCCGGCAATTGCGCGAACTACGATTACCGCACTTCGACCAGCCTGACCGGCGACAAGGGCCAAAAGCTAGACCACTGGGGCGTGTCGGGCACCGTCAACGTCGAGCTTGGCGGTCCGCTCTCGCTGACCTCGATCACCGCCTACCGCGAACTGACGCCCGAGTTCTTCATCGACATCGACGCGACCACTGCCCGTACCGGCGACGTATTCGTCGGCGTTGACCAGAAGCAGTTGAGCTAGGAACTCCAGCTCAAGATCGATGCCGATGCGCTGGCCGGTGTGTTCGGTCTCTATTACCTCAACGAAAAGGTCGCCTCGCATCAGGACGCCGATGCCAGAAGCTACCTGCGCTATCTCGGTACCCCGCTGAACTTCAGCCGCACCATCGACGATGAGCAGGAACTCGACAGCTACGCCGCGTTCGGCCAGTTGACCTACGACTTCTCGGATGCATTCTCGCTCACCGCGGGGCTGCGCTACACCAAGGAGACCAAGCGGTATAACCGACTGACCACCGCACTGCTCGCCAGCCCGGTGTTCCCGACGCTGGTGATCCCGAGCAGCTTCCAGTTTCCCAACAATCTGCCCGCGCCCTTCAACACGGTAGACACGGTGGACTTCGAAGCGTGGACGCCGATGGTTTCGGCAAGCTTCAAGCCGACCACCAACACCCTGCTGTACGCGTCGGCCAGCCGCGGCTTCAAGTCGGGCGGATTCAACGGTCGTGTAAACGCGCTGTCGGACGTCACCCTCGAGGTGAACGGCGTGACCACGCTGGTGCCGTACTTCGCCCCGGAGAAAGTCTGGACCTACGAGGCGGGCGCCAAGGGTAGCTTCCTCAATGGCCGGGTCACGCTGGCACTCGCCGCGTTCCACTCGGACTATCAGGATTTTCAGGCCCGGGTCGGCGGGGGCAACACCGGTATCACAGGCGGCAGCTTCCCGGTGATCAACGCGGGCGCGCTGAGCATCGACGGCTTCGAGTTCGAAGCGACGGTCAAGCCCTCGCAGCCGCTGACGATCATGGCCTCGCTCGGCTACCTCGACGCGGACTACGACGAGTTCACCGACGGCCGCCGGGCGCCAGCCTTCAGCTGCAACCCGACCGGCAACGAGATCGTTTGCGAGCCTGCCTTCGCGCCACCGATCACCGCCCGAATCGGGGTCGACTACACAGTCCCGATCGGAAGCGCATCGCTCAGCCTCGGCGGCGACGCCCGGTTCGTCGACAAGCACTTCTTGTCGGTCGACAACCGCCAGGGCCTGACGGAGGACGGATACTTCCTCGGCAATGTCTACGCCCAGGTCGACTTCGAGAAGTTCTACCTGCGCGGCATGATCAAGAATGTGACCGGCGAGCTCTACAAGACCGACGGTCAGGAATTCAGCGCCGTAGCCAACATCCAGACCGTCTACTTCGGCGATCCCCGTACCTGGCAGCTCACGGTGGGTGCCCGGTTCTGATTGCATCAACCGGCTGAATTCGCGGGTTCAATCGGGCGGGCAGCAATGATAGAGCGCGGTGCAATGCGTCGCGCCCTTTTCGTTCGCCTGTGGGTTGCCCTGATCGCCGCTGTGGCCCTCGCGTGGTCGCCGGCGGCTGTGGCCAAAGTCTCGGTCAGCTTCCACAGCTTCAACGGCTCGGCGTTGTTCGGCCGCTTCCCGCATACCTTCATCGTTCTGCACGGTACGGAGGAGGCGACCGGGCGCAGCGTCAACGAGAACTACGGCTTCACCGCCAAGACGGTGAGTCCGGCCGTCCTCAACGGTCCGGTGGTCCACGCGATCATGACCGAGAAGGCCAAGTACATCACGAGCACGAACCGCCATTTCACCATCGAGCTCAGCGACGCCGAGTATCACGCGATCGTCAAGGAGGTCGCCCGCTGGCGCGACGCGCCGGGCAAATACTACGACCTCGACACGCGCAACTGCATCCACTTCGTGGGGCGGATGGCCGAGCTCGCGGGGCTCAAGGTGGATTATCCCAAGGAGCTGCTGCGCAAGCCCAAGGCCTGGCTCAACCGCGTCTCCAAGCTCAATCCGCAGCTCGGCGCCAAGCAGTTGTAGCGGATAAGCCGCGCCGGCCGCTTGCCGCGCGGGGGCCTGTCGGGAATCACGGCCCCATGGCGATTCTCTCCGACCGCTGGATCCGCGAGGCCGCGACCACCCGCGGCATGATCGAACCTTTCGTCGAGAGCCAGCGGCGCGACGGGGTGATCAGCTACGGCCTGTCGTCCTACGGCTACGACGCTCGAGTGGCCGACGAATTCAAGATCTTCACCAACGTCGACAACGCCATCGTCGACCCGAAGAACTTCGCCGACACCAGCTTCGTCGACCGCAAGGTGGACGTCTGCACGATTCCGCCCAACTCGTTCGCGCTCGCCCGGACGGTCGAATACTTCCGCGTGCCGGAGGACGTGCTGGTCATCTGCCTCGGCAAAAGCACTTATGCCCGCTGCGGGATCATCGTTAACGTCACCCCGCTCGAACCGGGCTGGGAAGGCCACGTGACGCTGGAGTTCTCCAACACCACGCCGCTGCCCGCCAAGATCTACGCCAACGAGGGCGCGTGCCAGTTCCTGTTCCTCGCGGGCAACGAGCGGCCGGAAGTCACCTACGCCGACCGGGCGGGCAAATACATGGGCCAGCGCGGGGTGACGCTGCCGCGGCTTTGACACGCGAGGCGCGGCGGCGCATCTTCACTCCAAAGGGAGAGATGCATGGCTGACCGCGAATTCGACATCGTCGTCTATGGTGCGACCGGTTACACCGGGCGGCTTGTCGCCGAGCATTTCGTGCGCGAGTACGGCGGCAAGCCCGATGCGCCCAAGTGGGCGATGGCGGGGCGCAGCCTCGACAAGCTGACCGAGGTGCGGGATGCCATCGGCGCGCCGGCCGCGACGCCGCTGGTGGTCGCCGATGCGAGCGATCCCGGCACCCTCGACGCGATGTGCCATCGCACCCGCGTGGTGTTGACCACGGTCGGCCCGTACCAGCTCTACGGCAGCGAGCTCGTCGCCGCCTGCGCGCGCAGCGGCACCGACTACGCCGATCTCTGCGGCGAGCCCGCCTGGATGCGCGAGATGATCGAGGCGCATCACGAGCACGCCAAGGCGAGCGGCGCGCGGCTGGCGTTCTCCAGTGGCTTCGATTCCATCCCCTTCGATCTCGGCGTGCTCATGCTGCAGAAGGAAGCCGTGGCGCGCTTCGGCGAGCCGGCGCCGCGCGTCCGCGGGCGGGTCCGCGACATGAAGGGCACGTTCTCCGGCGGAACCGCCGCCAGCCTTACCGCGACGATGAAGGCGGTGGCGAAGAACCCCAAGCTCGTCGCCGTGCTGCAGAGCCCGTTCGCGCTGACCGAGGACTTCGCGGGTCCCGACCAGCCGATGGGCCTCGTCCCGCACTACGAAGAGGACGTTGGCCGCTGGGCCGCGCCGTTCATCATGGCGACGATCAACGTCAAGAACGTCCACCGCACCAACTACCTGCTCGGTTTCCCTTACGGCGAAGATTTCCGCTACGACGAGATGATGCTCACCAGTCCGGGCGAGGCGGGCAAGGCGGCGGCCAACGCGGTGGTCGACCTGCTCAAGAACCCGTTCGGCGCCAAGCCGCCCTCGCCCGGCGAAGGCCCGAGCGCCGAAGAGCGTCAAAACGGCTTCTACGATGTGCTGTTCATCGGCGAGATGCCGGGCGGCGAAAAGCTGCGCTACGCCGTCAAAGGCCGCTACGATCCCGGATACGGATCGACCAGCCGCATGCTGGCCGAGACCGGCATGGCGCTGCTTGCGAGCGACGCGCCCGGCGGGATCGGCACGCCGGGCTCGATCCTGGGCGAGGCGCTCGTCGAGCGCCTCCGCGAACACGGCGAGATCAGCTTCGAGGTCGAAGACTGATCCTCTGGCACTTTTGATTGCGGTCGCGCGTTATGGGTCAAACGGGGAAGGAGCCAGCCAATGTCCGCCATTGCCGCATTTTTCGGCCGCCTGATGCTTGCCGCGCTGTTCGTGCTCGCCGGCATACCGAAGATAATCGACCCGTCGGGCGCGGCGGCCATGCTGCAATCGGCCAATCTGCCGGGCAGCCTTGCGCAGCCCGCGGGGATTTTCGAGGTGGTCGCCGGCCTGCTCCTGGCGCTGGGGTTCATGACGCGGCTGGTGTCGATCCTGCTGGCCGGTTTCACGCTGCTGGCGACGTTCTTCTTCCACAACCAGTTTGGCGACCCGCTGCAGGCGGCGATGGCGCTTAAGAACGTGGCGATCACCGGCGGGCTGCTGGTGGTTTTCGCTTACGGCCACATGCGCTGGAGCTACGACCACATGCGCGCCTCGCGCAAGGGCGAGGTGGCGGCGGCCAAGGCCGAAGCCCGCGCGCATGACGCCGAACTGCGGGCCGCTCGCGCGGAAGGCCGGGCGACCGTGCTCGACCGTGACGGAGACGGCCACCCCGGCTAGAAGCTCGCCCGCACGCTCAGCTTCACGTTGCGGCCCGCCAGCGGGACGAAGTCTTTCGTGAAGCTCACATGGCGGCGGCCCTCGACGTCGAACAGGTTCTCGCCCTGCAGCATCACGGTGACGGTGTCGTCGCCGCGCACGGGCTTCCAAGCGATCGAGGCGTTGAAGAAAGTGAAGCCGTCGGTCGGCGTTTCGTTGGCCGCCACGCGATCCTGCGCCGAGGTCCACTTCACCTCGCCGCGCAAGTCGAAGCGCTCGGTGCGGGCTTCGAGCGCGCCGAGCAGCGAGAGCGGCGGAATGCGTGGTACCGGGCTACCGTCGTCGAGCGAGGCGCGCACGTAGTCGCCGCGCAGGTCGGCGATCAACGTGAAGGGCCCGCTGTCGACGATGGGATAGCTGATCTCGCCCTCGATCCCGCTGTAGGTCGCGTCGCGCTGAAGGGTCTGGAACACCGGTAGCCCATCGAGCTCGGCGCCGGTCTCCTGCTGGTAGACGTAGCCGGTGAACCAGTTGCGATAGGCCGCGACGCTGATCGTCCCCGGCCCGATGCGGCCGCGCACGTAGCCCTCAAGGCCCCAGGCCCTCTCAAGCCCAAGGTCCGGATTGCCGATCTCGTAAGCCTGGGTGGCGATGTGCGGTCCGTCGGCGAATAACTCTTCGGCGCCCGGCGCGCGGGCCACCCGGCTGAGGGTAGCGCCGACCCGCAGCCCGCCTTCGGTTTCGTGCGCCAGGCTGACGGCGCCCGAAGCGGCATTGAAGCGCCGCTCGATGCCGAGGGTGTTCGCGTCGACGGTGGTACGCTCGTACCGTCCAGCGAGCTCCACCTGGAGCGGGCCGGCGGCGAACTCCTGCAGCGCAAACAGCGCCCACTGGTCGGTCAGGTTGGGCGGGACATAGGCCTCGGCGCCGGCCGCGCGGAAATCGCGGGTGTAGTACTGCGCGCCGATCTGGCCCTGCCAACTGCCGCGGCGCGCCTGCACGAGCTCGACCCGGCTTTCCAGCCCTTCGACGTCGAATTCGGTCCCGACTTCGTCGCCTTCGAATTCGGTATGGACGTAATCCGAGTACCCGGCGCGCACGGTCAGCGCCTCGAACAGGCCATTGCCCAGCGCGACCCGCCCGCGCAGGTCGGCGCGGTACTGCCGGAGGCCGATCGAGACCGGCACGTCTCCGTGCTGTTCCTCCTCGCCTTCGGCCCCCTCGCCTTCTTCGTGATGATGCCCCGCGCCCGGCCGCGAGGGTACGCCGTAGCGCGTGTCATACACGCCTGCCGAGATGCCGAGATTGCTGCTCCCCTGGAAGAAGGCGATTCCGGTGTTGGCGCTCCAGGTTTTGGTCGAGCTGTTCGGTAGCACGCCCCTCTGGCCGGCCGTCTCGCGTAGCTCTTCCGCCTCGTCGAGGTGGCCTTCATTCTCCTCCTCGTCGGCGGTCTCTAGCAGCTGGGCGCGCAGCGATTCGGAGAGAACGAAGCCGGGGATCTCCATGTCGTCGGTTTCGCGCCAGGTGCCATCGGCGTGAACCACGAAGCCGCCACCGAGCCGCGCGTCGAGCGAAGCACCGGCCTCGCGCAAGTCGTAGGCCGTGTCGGCGGCGGCGATCCCATCGAAATGGAAGGGCTCGTCGAGCGGCCGCTGGGGGATGCGCTTGTCGATTACGTTGACGGCGCCGCCAATCGCTTGGCTGCCGTAGAGCAACACCGCCGGTCCGCGCAGCACTTCGATCCGCTCGGCGGTGAGCGGGTCGATGCTGACGGCGTGGTCGGCCGAAGTGTTTGAAGCGTCGATCGCGCCGATCCCGTCGATCAGCACTTTCACCCGTTCGCCGGCAAACCCGCGCAGCACCGGCCGCGAGGCGCCGGGCGAGAAGCTTGTCGCGGTGACCCCGGGCTCCTTTGCCAGGACATCGCCGAGTTGGCCCGCAAGGTTGCGCTGCAGCTCGACACCTTCGACCACCGATGTGCCAGCAAGCGTGTCGAGCTGCGTAAGTCCGTCGGCGGTGACGACGATTTCGGTACCGGATCGGTTGTGATAGTCGTCGTCGCGCTCCGGAGCCGGGGCGGGCGCCTCCTGCTGCGCGTTGACCGCGGTCGCGGCGGTGAACGCCGACGTGGCCAGAAGGAGAGCGAGCCCTCGGCGGGACGCATCATGATATATAGTCACGTCGCGCCGTTTAGCCTTGTGTGTGAGCCGCGCAAGTGTTCATGTCGCGCGGTTCGTCGAGCCGAGAGGCCTTGTCGACGAACCGCTACCGGGGACTCGAGAAGCTGCAATGGGAGAGCCGGCGCACCCCGACACCAGGGACTTGCACGTCGGAACAGGCAAATGGAGCGGGCGAAGGGATTCGAACCCTCGACCCCGACCTTGGCAAGGTCGTGCTCTACCCCTGAGCTACGCCCGCTCACTGGCGTTCGGCCGGGCACAGGGCCGAGCCGGGGAGGCGGCCAACTAGCAACAGCGCAGATGCGCCGCAAGCGCAAAACGCGCGGCACCCTTTTCGCTTCACAAACGCCTGCGAACGCCCACATTGGGCAGTGCGCAACCGCACTTCAACAACGCACAAGGGGACCGATACGTGGCCAGCATGGGGCTGAACCTCGAAGAAGAAAAGGCGGTCGCCCGCTTCCGTGCCGACGTCGTCGAGCCGTCGATGACCAAGCTGGTCGTGCTCGATTTCTGGGCCGAATGGTGCGGTCCGTGCAAGGCGCTCACCCCAGTGCTGGAGAAAGTCACGGCGGAATACGCCGACAAGGGCGTGGTGCTGGCCAAGATCAATGTCGACGAGGAACAGTTCATCGCGGCGCAGTTCCAGGTGCGCTCGATCCCGACGGTCTATGCGATGTACCAGGGCCAACCGGTTGCCGACCTGACCAATGCGCGGAGCGAATCGCAGTTGAAGGCCATGCTCGACCAGCTTCTCGCGCAACTGCCCCTGGGCGCCGGCGAGGAGGCTGGTCCCGACGTGAGCGAGTTCGTGGCGATGGGCGAAGGAATTCTCGCGGAAGGCGACGGCGAGCGCGCCGCTGGGATCTTCCAGCAGGTCATAGAGATGGTGCCCGAGCACGCGGCCGCCTATTCCGGCTTGATCCGCGCGCTACTCGCCGCGGGGCGGACCGACGAGGCGAAGGCCCATGCCGCGGGGCTCGATGAGAAGCTCGCGGCCGACCCCACATTGACCGCAGCCTTGGCCGCGCTCGAGCTAGCGGGCGACAAGGTCGACGATAGCGAGTTGCAGGCCCTGCGCGCCGCGGCCGCCGAACGCCCGGCTGACATGGACGCGCAAATGGCCTTCGCGGAGGCAGCATTCGCCGCCGGCGAGCGCGATGCCGCGGCGGAAACCCTGCTCGCCATGATCCGCGCCGACCGCGAATGGAACGGGGGAGCCGCGCGGGCTCGCCTGGTGAAGATGTTCGAAGCCGTCGGCCTTGAGGATCCGTGGACCGTCGCCATGCGCCGCAAGCTGTCGACGGTGCTGTTCGGCTGACGATGCCGACGCGGCTGTCCATCTTCCCCCTGCCCGGTGCGATCCTCTTTCCGGGATTGCACCTGCCGCTGCATATCTTCGAGCCGCGCTACCGCGCGCTGGTGGGTGACGCGCTCGCGCGCGACCGGCGCATCGCGATGATCCAGCCGCAGACCGCGGCGGACGGAGCACCGCTTTATGACGTCGGCTGCGTCGGCAAGATCGACGAGGTCGAGGCGCTCGACGACGGGCGCTACAACATCGTTCTCGCCGGCGAAGCGCGCTTCCGGGTGCGGCGTGAGCTAGAAGTGGTGACGCCGTTCCGGCAGGTCGAGGCCGACCTGCTGCTGGAAGACGAGCATGCCGCGCTCGCGAGCGTCGAACGCGCTGGGTTCGAACAAGAGGCTCGCGCCTTTGCCGAAGCGCAGGGATACCTCGTCGACTGGGACTCGGTGGCCCGGCTCGACGACCGCACCCTGATCGACGGAGTGAGCCAGATCGCCCCGTTCGACCCCGCAGCCAAGCAGGCGCTGCTCGAGGCCGGCACCCTTTCGGAACGATGCGAGCTGCTCATCCAGCTCATGCAATTCTTCGGCCGCTCCGATCCGGTCGAAGGTCGGGTAACGCTGCAATAGCGCGCAACGCGGCGCGCAAGCGGGGGCTAATGGACTGCACGATCTACGAGTGGGAAGCGCCGGTCCAGTCTGGAAGGCCGGAAGCCCGCGCCACTCTCGGGCGCGACCTGAAGCGCGTATTTCCCGTCATTGTCGACGAGAAGTTCATGGTGCTGCTGCGTGCGCTCGATCGTCCTACGGCGGGCTGATTAGGGACCGAAGCTCTCGCGCAAGCCGTCGATCACGTACTGCGCCGCGAGTGCCGCGAGCAGCACGCCGAGAAGCCGGGTGATGACGGCCTCGACCCTGGCGCCGAACAGCCGCATCAGCGGGCTGGCAGCGACGAGCGCGAGTAGGGTCAGCACCAGTACCGCGCCCAATGCGCCGAGAACGACGAGCGTACCCTCCCAGCCTTGCGCTTTGGCGGTGAGCAGCATGACCGAAGCGATCGCGCCCGGCCCGGCGAGCATGGGCATCGCCATCGGGAATACCGAAACGTCGTCGACCTCCGCGGTCAGCGCATTTTCGGCTGCCACTTTCTCGGCGCGCGCCTCGCGGCGCTGGGTGCGCTTCTCGAACACCATGTCGAGGGCGATCAGGAACAGCATGATGCCGCCTGCGATGCGGAAGCTGTCGAGCTCGATGTGGAGCGCGTTGAGGAGGTCCTCGCCGAACAGCGCGAAGACGACGAGGATGGCGCCCGCGATCAGGCATGCCCGCAGCGCCATCGCGCGGGATTGCGCCGGGGTCGCGCCCTTGGTCAGCCCGGCATAGATCGGCGCGCACCCCGGCGGGTCAATCACTACGAACAGCGTGACGAAGGCAGAGAGAAACAGCTCGACCATGTCAGCAGGTGGGCGCTGTGCCCCCGGCGGGGACGGGCGGCGCGCTCGAAGTGCGGCGGAAGACCTCGGTCATCGTGCCGCCCTGCAGCGCGGTGACGGTAAGCGTGCGGCGGCAATCGCTCGCGAACTGGGTCGTCCACGTTAACGTGCCGTCGTCGGAGCGGCCGGATTGCCAGGCCTCCCCCCGGCGGGCACGCCGAGCGCGGCGGTCACGGAACGAGCGGCTGCCGGCGGCGCAGTCTGCGCTCCGGCCGGAGATCATTTCGCGCGTCGCATAGTCGGCTTCGAGGTCGAAGCCCTGGTCGATCACCCAGCGGTACTCGCCGTCGTCCTGCCGCTGCCAAATCGTCGCGAAGCGGCTTTTGCGGCCACTGGGATACGATGCCGGGCCGGTCGAAAGCGCAAAGCTGCCGTCGCAGCTGACCCACACCGCGTCGGGTCCCCAGACAATCGGCTGCGCAGGGTCGGGCACGCCCTTAAGCGAGGCCTGAACGTTTACGGGTTTGGGCTCGGGAAATATCGCGTCCGATGTGGACCACTTGCGAAACGCCGTCCAGGTTCCCTTCTCGCGCGCCTCCCGAGCGAAGGCGAGCTCGGCGGCGATCACCGTGCTCGGCTCTCCGCGCGAGACCAGTCGGCGGGCTCGCGGGTCGCTAGGTTCCCGTGGCGTGGAGGCGCACCCGGCGAGAGTGGCAGCGACAAGAGCGGCGGCGGCGAAACGGATCATGCCCGCCGTTCTAGCCTAGAGTGCGTCCGCCGCAAGCGGGACCCCGGCATTCCGGTGCGCGGCGACCAGCGCGTTGCGCAGCAGCACCGCGATGGTCATCGGGCCCACGCCGCCGGGGACCGGGGTTATCGCTCCGGCGACCTGACGCGCTTCTTCGAACGCTACGTCGCCGACCAGCCGGCCCTTGGCGGCGCCCGGTTCGGGCTCGAGACGATTGATGCCGACGTCGATCACGACTGCGCCGGGCTTGATCCAATCGGCCTTGACCATCTCTGGCCGGCCAACCGCTGCCACCACGATGTCGGCGCGGCTTACGACCTCGGGAAGGTCGCGCGTGCGGCTGTGCGCTATCGTGACGGTGGCGTTGGCGTTGACCAGCAGTTGCGCCATCGGCCGCCCGACGAGCTGCGAGCGGCCGATCACCACCGCGTTCTTGCCGGACAAGTCGCCCAGCCGCTCTTGGAGCAGCATCATGCAGCCGAACGGCGTGCACGGAAACAGTCCCGCCCGCTGGTTGGCAAGTGCGGCAATGTTAGCGTCGGTCAGCCCGTCGACGTCCTTCACCGGATCGATGAGTGCGATAATCGCCTTGTCGTCGAGGTGCGACGGTAGGGGCAGCTGGACCAGGATGCCATCGACCGCCGGGTCGGCGTTAAGCTGACGGACCAGCGCTTCGAGATCTTCCTGCGCGGTGTCGCCGGGCAGCTTGTGCTCGAAGCTCGCCATGTTCGCGGCGATCGTCGCCTTACCCTTTGACGCCACATAGACTTGGCTGGCCGGATCGTCACCGACCAGCACCACCGCGAGGCCTGCTTTTCGGCCCGCAGCACGCTCGAACTCTGCCGCGGCGGTCCCGACCCGCTCCCGCAGCCGCGCGGCGAACGCCTTTCCGTCGATAATCTCCGCGCTCATCAGATCGGCCGCAGGCTTTCGAGGACGATGATCACCGCGTAGATCAGCAAGAGCAGGACCATGGGCGAGAAGTCGATCGCGCCGGTATCGGGCAGCACCCGGCGGATCGGCCGCAGCAGCGGCTCGAACAGCCGGGCGATAGCGTCGTGCACCGCCACGAAGAAAGTGTTGTCGCGCCCGATCACGTTGAAGCTGAACAACAGCCCGATGATGAACCAGATGATGACGAGCATGTTCGCGGTGTTCGCGAGCATGATGAAAATCTGGATCAGGGCGTCCATCGTGTCCTCGGGTTGCTGGTCAGCCCGCCTCTAGCCGAGCGCCGGGCGGTGTATCAATCAGATAATACGCGTCACTCGGCACGGATGAGCGTGCCCGCCCCGCGTGTGGTGAAGAACTCGAGCAGCATGGCGTGGGGGACGCGGCCGTCGAGCACCACCGCCGCCTCGCACCCGGCCTCGACCGCGTGGACACACGTCTCGAGCTTGGGGATCATCCCGCCGCTAATCGTCCCGTCGGCCTGAAGGGCGGCGATGTCCGCGGGGTTGAGGGCAGTCAGCAACGCACCGTCCTTGCCGAGGACTCCCGGCACGTCGGTGAGAAGGAACAGCCGCGCCGCGCCGAGCGCTGCCGCCAGCGCGCCGGCCATCGTGTCCGCATTAATGTTGTAGGTGTGGCCGTCGTCACCCGCCCCGATTGGCGCGATCACCGGGATCATGCCGGCGGCGACCGCGGTGTCGATCAGGGTCACGTCGATAACAGAAGGCTCTCCCACGAACCCGAGGTCGATCGCCTGCTCGATATTGCTCTCGGGGTCCTTGACCGTCCGCTCGACCTTGGTGGCGGTGACCATTCCGCCGTCCTTGCCCGAGACGCCGAGCGCCTTGCCGCCCGCCTGGGCGATCCAGCCGACCAGTTCCTTGTTGATCGCTCCGGACAGGACCATTTCGGCGATTTCCGCGGTCTTCTTGTCGGTCACTCTGAGGCCGTCGATGAAGGTACTTTCCACGCCCAGGCGCTTGAGCATGGCGCCGATCTGCGGCCCGCCGCCGTGGACCACGACCGGGTTAATGCCGATCGCCTGGAGCAGGACGACGTCCTGTGCGAAGTCCCGCGCCGCGTCAGCATTGCCCATCGCGTGGCCGCCGTACTTCACCACAAAAGTGCGACCGGCATAGCGCTGAAGATACGGCAGCGCCTCTATCAGCACTTCGGCCTTAGCCAGCATCGCCTGGGTATCGGCGTCCATCGGAGTTCCTCGTAGCGGTGGCCGCGGCGCTTAGCGCGCGCGGGATCAGGTGGAAAGCGCCTGCTGCCGGTTGCTGAAAGTCAGGTTCGCGGCTAGGCGATTGGCATAACCGGCAACAAGACGGGTCGCGAGTGAACACTGATTTCCGGCAGCGCCTTGAGGCTGCCTACGACGCATGGGGCGCGAGCGGGGGCACTACGCCCGCCGCATTCTTCGAACTGATGGACGACGGCATCGAGTTTCACTCGGTGCTCGAGCGCGAGTTCCCGGCCGACCGCTTGAGCGGACCGTTCTACGGCAAGGGCGCGGTGATCGGCTACTGGGCGGCGATCGCGGAGAGCTGGGAGCTGCTGACCACCCGCACTGAAGCGGTGCTCGCCGATGGGGACCGTGTGGTATGGGTCGGCCGCGTGCGCTGGCGTCACCGCCGGACGCTGCGCGAGATGAGCACGCCCAAGGTGGATGTCTGGACGGTGTGGAAAGGGCGCGCGATCCGCTACCTCGAGATGTTCGACAGCGCATCCTATGCGCGGGTGGCGGGCCTTACCGATCCGCCGCCCGTCGAAGCCTGAGCGGCATAGGAAAAGGCGGCGCTCCTTGCGACGCGCCGCCCTCCTGAACGGTCAACCGATCAGCTGATGGCGTGCTTGAGCTGGCTCATCTCGTCGTGCCCGGCGCGGACCGAGGTCCACGCTTCCTCGACTGCCGCGCGCGCTTCGGCGGGCAGGTCGGCGTTGTTGCGGGCGGCCTCGAACTTGGCCTTGAGGTAATCCTCGCCGCGCTCGACTTCGTTGACGATCGCCTCGTCGTCGCGGCCGACGACCGCTTCCTTGAGGTTGATCCAGCCGCGGTGGATGGCAGCCGTCGTGCTGCCGTCGGCTTCCGGGTTGCCGCCAAGCTGGGCGACCACCGCCTGCAGCTGGGTGACGGCCTGGCGGCGCTCCTGCGCGCGGGCGTTGAACATCTCGGCGAAGCGCTGGTTGGTCGTGTCGGCGGCAGCCTTCTGGTAGCCGTCGATCGAATCGATCAGCGTCGCGGTGAGGGTGTTGAGCGTCGCGGTGTCGCCGGTGCTCGCGGTGTCGTTGTCGTAAAAGTTGCTCGAGCCCTGGCTGGTGCCGGTGCGGGTGTAGTCGTCGTTGTCCATGTGGGCGTCCCTTGGGTTACAAATGTTTGGGTGCCCGTAGAGCGAACGGCGCGCGCGGTTGTTCCGGCCATCCGGCAACCGCGCGGCACGCTCAGTCGAACAGTTCGTCGAGAAAACTGCGCTTCTTTTTGTAGGGCTTGGAATGGCTGCCGTGGCCATAGCCGCCGTGCGAATGGCCCCCGTGCTGCGTGTAGTTCGGCGCCGGCGCCGGCGCGACCGCCTGCGGCGCGCTGCGCTCGACGATCTTGTCGAGTTCGCCGCGGTCGAGCCACACGCCGCGGCACTGCGGGCAATAGTCGATCTCGATCCCCTGGCGGTCGCTCATCGCGAGCGGAACCCGGCAGACGGGGCATTGCATGGCGGCGACTTCGGCTTCGGTGCGCATCGGGTACTCCTGTTGATCTGGCGCCTCAGATGGGGCGCACGCCGCGCATGCGCAACGGCCGCCCTTCCGTGAGGAAGAGCGGCCGCGCCGGATGGTCCGTGCGAGGCTCAGGCGCCGGAGCCGCCCTGCCGATCGCCACCGAATGAATCGTCACGCGCGGTGCCAAGCTCGTCATCTTCGTCGCTGGCGCCCGGCGAGCGCTGCTCGCGTGACTGGTCCTGCTCGTACTGACGGCTGCCGTCGCCCATGCCGCCCTGGTCCTCGCCGAAGTCGCCCTGGCTGCCGGCGCCGCCTTCGCTGCCCGAGCCGTAGCCCGACTGGCCGGTGCTGCCGCCCTGCTGGTCCTGCAGCGAGCCCGACTGGCCTTCGCCCTGTTCGAACTGGCCGCCGCCCTGTGAGCCGCCCTGGCCGACCTGGGCGAACTGGTTGCCCTGCTGACCTTGCTGGCCCTGCTGCTGGCTGCGGTTGTTATCGTTGCGCTCGTTCATGTCGCTATCCTCTTCCTTGGTTTCCTGTGCCCGCTCGTTGGCGGGCGCAGGGGGAGAGCGGCGGGGCGGGACGCCGGTTCCGAACTGTGCGCCATATCGGGACTCGTTTGCGCCAAACCGCTGTAACCACCCGCAAACTTGCCAAGTATCAGGCGAGCGGCGGGTCGTCCGGTCCGGGCCACTCGGGCAAATGCTCGAAGGCGAAGCGGTTGCGCACCGTGCGGTTGAGGAACACGCCCTTGGCGCGCCATTGCCGCATCTCCTCCGCCAGGTCGGGCGGCACGCCAAGGTAGCGATAGACCCGCCCGCTGACGAACTCGACATCGAGCGCGGCCAGCTCGCGGCGGTAGGCGTAGCGGCGGACGACGGCGGACGGCATGACGCCGGTCCAACGCCCGAGCGCGCCGGCCGTGCCGCGCCGCCGTTGACAGGCGCGCGGCTTGCGCCACACTCGCGCCAAAAGACGGGGGAGGAGGATATGAGCAGAACCACGGCGGCCCTCGCGGCCGCGGCGATCGGGCTGGCGCTGCCGGCGGCGGCGCAGGCGCAGACGGCAGCTTCCGCGATGGTCCGGGCGCAGGATCCGGCGAGCGTCGTCGCGGCGCTGCAGGCGTACGGGCTGCGCGCCGAGCTCGGCACCGACAAAGTCGGCGATCCGATGATCGGCAGCGCGGTCGACGGCACCGCTTTCCAGGTGCTGTTCTACAACTGCAAGGACAACCGCGAGTGCGCCACGGTGCAATTCCACGCCGGCTACGACCACGACGGCGTCTCGCTGAACGCGATCAACGAGTGGAACCGCAGCCAGCGCTTCGGCCGCGCCTTCCTCGACAAGGAGGACGATCCGATTCTCGAGATGGATCTCGACCTCGACGATGGCGGGCTCAGCCGCGCGCTATTCATCGACAACGTGGAATTCTGGGAAGCGCTGGTGCCCCGGTTCGAGGAAGCGATCGGCTTCGACCGGTGAGGCTTTCCGTGCACCGCTCGATGCCGGTTTAAAGTTCGCGCCCGGCTCACCAGTCGATCTTGGCGCGGTCGAGCCGGGCGAGGTGCTGCAGCAGCGCGTTGTCGTCCGCTTTACGGCGGATGGCGCGGAACCGGCCGCAGTACACTTTGACCTGGAGCAGCCCGCTGGCGAAGCGCCGCGCGGGATCGATCCCTGTGGCTTTCTCCGAGGCCAGATTTACGCGTTTATGGTCCTTGCCCAGCGCCGCGTCCCACGCCGCCGCGAACCCCGCCGCGCCGGGGCGCCGGCGCAGGCGATAGGCGCTTTCCCGCCGCATCCCGACCGCTTCGGCCGCAGCGGCTACCGATCCGGTCTGCGCCAGCATGCCGATAAATTGGGCCTGCCGCTCGTGCGTCCACCCGTCGCCGCGCGGGCGAACGGGAACGGGGTGGAAGGCCGGGATGCGGCGGCGGCGGTGCCGGTGGGGCTTGGGTGTCTTGTCCATCGACGAGGATGGAGCAGATTTGCCGCTTGTAGGAAAACGGTTTGGGCCTAGCCGGCGGCCGCCCGGTCCACCTCGCGGCGAGCGAGGCAAAGTCGGCGTGCCCGGTCGCCGGCGCCACGCGCTCGGCCCACAGCGCGTCGATCTGCGCGGCGATCGAGGCGGGCAGGGCGGCGGCCTGGCTGGCTTCGGCCTGGACCTTGGTCGAATCGCTGTCGGCGGGAATGCCGAGCTTGGCCTCGAGCGCGGCGGAGACCATCGCGTCGTCGAACTTGTCCTTGTGCGCGTACATGAATTCGCGGGCGGTCATCCGCTCGACCTCGGCGACCATCGCCTCGCTCGGCTCGATCCCCATGAACGCCGCGAGCCGCCGGATCATCGCCGGCCGGTTCTTCACCGCCCAGCGATAGGTGGCGAGCAGCGTGTCGGGCTCGTCGCGCCGCGCGTACCAGCTCAAGAGGTGGGTGAAATAGTCGCACCCGCCCGGGCCGCCGGTCATCCACAGCGGGAAGAACTCTTCGAGGGTCACCGCGCCGCGCTCGAAATGCCAGCCATCGAAGAAGCGGTGGAACGAGACGTAGGTCTCCTTCGGGTCGCGCAGGGTGACGACGTAGCGCCGCCCGGCGGGCTGCCGCTCGTACTCGCGGTGGCTCTTGAACCCGCGTGGATCGGCGCGCTGCGGGCCGTTGGGATCGTAATCGATCACCGGCGCGGTGTCCTCCCACGGGGTCATCCGGCTGATGTCGTCGAAATCCATGTCGCCCGCCCCAGTGGCGGCGATCATCCGCAACTGGTGGAACATCTGCTGCATCATGGTGGTGCCGCTTTTGGCCCAGCAGGTGATGAACACGTCGCCCGGCGCGCTTTCCAGCGGGCGGAAGCGGACGGGCGGAAAGTCGCCGAGCGCGGTGAAGTTGATCACCGTCTCCTCGACATTGCGCGCGCGGCGGCCGAGCCCACCTTGCTTCAGGCCTGCGGTCATGCGGGAAACCTCCCTCTCCCACGCGACCCGCGCGGGGTATGGCACGAAGCGCGGCGGAGAAAAATGGTTGAGGCCATGCTAGGCCGCGCGGGTGAGTGTAGCACTGCGCATCGCCCGGGCCGCCGCGGTCTATTTCGCCGCGATCTTCGTGCTCGGCTTCGCGCTGGGGACGGTGCGCGTGCTGTGGCTCGCCCCGCGGGTGGGCGAGACGGCGGCGGTGCTGGCCGAGCTGCCGGTGATGCTGACGGCGAGCTGGCTGGCGGCGCACTGGCAGACCCACCGCCGCGCGATCAGGTCCGCTCCCGCCGCGCTGGCGATGGGGGCGCTGGCCTTCGCGATGCTGCTCGGGGCCGAGCTGTTGCTGGGCCTGGCGACGGGGCAAGCCCCGCGCGAATGGCTCGCCGGCCTCGCGCGGCCGCCCGGCGCGATCGGGCTGGCGGGGCAGGTGGCGTTCGCGCTGTTTCCACTGGCGGCGCGGCCACGGTTCGCTCGGGTGCGCCCGGCGCGCTTCCGCCAGCGGCGCAAGAGCTGGGGCCAGGCGTTCAGCGAGACGCGCCCGTTCCTCCTGCTGATCGCGTTCGGCACGGTGGTGGCGATCCACCAGAGCGCCGGGTTCTACGAGCCGCCCGGCTTCCTGCAGAGCGATCCGGAGGAAGTGGCAGGGGCATTCAACCGCTGCGGGCGCGGCCGGTTCGGGCACTGCGTGATCGACGGCGACACCTTCAAGATCGGCGCCGAGAAGTTCCGCGTCACCGGCATCGACACCGCCGAGGTCGACGCCCGCTGCCCCGCCGAGGCTGCCCAGGCCGAAGCCTCGACCGCCGCGCTACAGGCCTGGCTCAACCGCGGTCCGTTCCGCATCACCACCCGCCTCGACGAGCCCACCGACCGCTACGGCCGCACCCTCGCCATCGTCAAACGCGCCGCGCCGGGTGGCAGCGAGGACCGGCTGGCCGACTGGATGACCGCCCACGGCGGCGCGCGGGGCTATGACGGCGGGTTCAGGGGTGGGTGGTGTTGAGGAAGCAAGAAAGCGTTTTCCTACAGGCAACCTTTGGTGCGCATACTGCGGCTCATGGGCCTGTGGCGACGATCAGGTAGGTGGAAACGCGCGACGATCGCGCGGCTTCTCCTGCGCGATGGGACAGATTGTTGGATGTGCGGAAGGGCAATGCCTGACTCGCCGAAGCGGCCCAACAAACGTCGGAGCATCGAGCATTTGACCCCGCGATGCCTTGGTGGGGGCGATTGCGACGACAATCTCGTCGTCTGCCATCAGCACTGTAACAAGCATCTTGGTGATCGGCCGCGAATGCAAAAGGAGGCCATGCGCCTCAAATGGCGGAAAGTGCTTACAAGCCCCAAGCGCGCGCGTCGGCGCGGGAGCCACAAATCCACTACGGCGGCACTCTCGCCATCGTGAATCGCATCCGCCCCGACGGCGATGAGGAGCGGCTCCGACTGGATGTAAGCCCCCGGCAGCGCGCCAGATTGATGTCGATACCGCTGCAGAGGTCCTAGGCTACTCTAATAGCTCCAGTGGCGCTGCGGCAAGCTCCCTAGGATCGCTTAGGCAGTTTGGATTGGTCGATGGGTTGCGAGGCGACATGCGCATAAGCGATTTGGCGATGCGCATTTTGCAGCCGATGAATGATGAGGAGTACGTCGAAGCGGTTCATCGGGCTGCTAACCAGCCAGAAGCCTTCTCCCAAGTGCTTTCCCATTCGACGGCGAGCTTCCGAAGTCAGATGCTCCCGTCCATGCATTCCTAGTGCGGCAACTAGGCTTTTCACAGACAGGAGCCAGCGAACTCGTTAGCGTGTTGAGGGAGACTCTGTCGTCACTTCCGGAATTATCGAGGCCAACAATGGCTTCTGAACCTCAGCGCGGGGATGATGAGACTGATAGTGCAGAGGTAAGAGTTCCCAAGCCCGAGACACGTGACACTCAGCCTGAGCGGATGCACGATGGACCAGGCGAGATAATTACGCTGCCCCTCGGGCAAAACTGTAGGGCAGAGCTCAGGTTTGTTGGCGAGGTCACGTCAGTTTCATACGACCGCTTAATGCGCCACCTAGAGCTATTAAGAGAAGCACTAGATTAGAGCTACTCCGCCGCCACGCTCCCGGCGTCATCCCCGAACAGCCCCGGCCCCTCGTCGCCCGCGGCGCCCACGTCGTTCGCGCCTTCGCCGGCCTTGGCCTTGCGGCGGGTGTCGAAGGTGTTCCACACCTCGCCCCAGTTGCCCTTGGTCGCGGCCTTCGAATACTCGGTCGCGCGGGTTTCGAAGAAGTTGGCGTGCTCCACCCCGTTCAATAGCGGGGCGAGCCAGGGAAGGGGGTGGTCCTCGACCATGTAGATCGGCTGGAAGCCGAGCTGGCCCAGCCGCCAGTCGGCGATGTAGCGGATGTAGCGCTTGATCTCCTTGGCGCTCATCCCGGGCACCGGCCCCTGCTCGAACGCGAGGTCGATGAAGGCGTCTTCCAGCCGCACGGTCTTTTGGCAGCAGTCGATGATGTCCTCGCGCACCGCCTTGGTCAGGCAGCCGCGCTCGGCGACGAACGCGTGGAACAGGCGGGTGATGCCTTCGCAGTGGAGGCTCTCGTCGCGCACGGACCAGCTGACGATCTGGCCCATGCCCTTCATCTTGTTGAAGCGCGGGAAGTTCATCAGCATCGCGAAGCTGGCGAACAGCTGCAGCCCTTCGGTGAAGCCGCCGAACATGGCGAGCGTGCGGGCGATATCCTCGTCGCTGTCGACGCCGAACTGCTGCAGGTAATCGTGCTTGGCCTTCATCTCCTCGTACTCGAGGAACATGCCGTACTCGCTCTCCGGCATGCCGATCGTGTCGAGCAGGTGGCTGTAGGCGGCGATGTGCACCGTCTCCATGTTGGAGAAGGCGGTCAGCATCATCTTGATCTCGGTCGGCTTGAACACCCGGCCGTACTTGTCGTGGTAGCAGTCCTGCACCTCGATGTCGGCCTGCGTGAAGAAACGGAATATCTGCGTGAGCAGGTTGCGCTCGTGATCGGAGAGCTTCTGCGCCCAGTCGCGGCAGTCCTCGCCCAGCGGCACTTCTTCCGGCAGCCAGTGGACCTGCTGCTGGCGCTTCCAGAACTCGTAGGCCCACGGGTATTCGAAGGGCTTGTATGACTTGCGGGCTTCGAGCAGCGACATCTTGTGTTCCTGGCCTGACGCGCAGCCAATCCGCGCGAACCTCCGATATAAGCGATAGGCCCCGAATTCCGAAGGCAAATCGGCCGATTCATGCGGGGATAACGCTGTCGATGATCGCTTTTTGTTCCGCTGCGCCACGGGGGAACCGCGCGCGCGGCAAGGCGTTGAAACGTTAACGGCCGGGACCGGATCGAGCCCACCCGGTCGCAGTGAGGGAAAACGCGGGGCGGTGCTTCCGTTTTTCCCCTTTTCGCGGGGCACCGTCCCGCACCCTCGCGCCCCTCCGGCCATCCGGAGGGGCGTATTGGTTTCGCGGAACCTTCGCGCGCGCCGGCCGCTTTTCCTTCACAAGGAGACCAGCCATGTCCGAATACGAACCCGACGATTCTCGCGACGTCACCCAGAGCAGCCACCGCGCCCCCGGCGAGCCGCCGCGCACCGGCTTCCGCGAAGACGGCGCCCGCCTGCGCGCCCAGGCCGAGCAGGGCGAGTTGCCGTCGCGCGGGCAGCAGGAGCAGGGCCAGGCGGCCGAGGCCGGCGGCGATCGCGCGATCGAAGGCGACGCTCCCGAGCACCCCGACCGCATGGGCGCCTTCGCCGGCGAGACCGCGAACGGCGGGCAGGAGCAGATGGAGCAGGAAGAGGCGCAGCAGCGCCCCGACCGCTGGGCCCAGTCGGCCGACCGCGAAACCTACACGCCGGAAGGGAAGTAACATGACCGAACGCAGCGATATCCGCGAACACATGGAAGTGATCGGCGCCGACGGCGTCCACGTCGGCACCGTTGATCGGGTCGAAGGCGATCACATCAAGCTCACCAAGGCCGATTCGTCGGTCGAGATCGAAGGCGCCGAAGGCGGCGCGCACTCGGGCCACCACCACACGATCCCGCTGGGGTTGGTGGCCGAGGTCGAGGGCGATCAGGTGCGGCTGAGTGCAACTGCCGCCAACGCGGCCAACTTCGTCGAGGAAGCGGAGTAGGCCTCCCCCTCTTTGGTCGCCGCGCAGCCGATATCGGCATGTGCGGCGGCTAACCGCGCGGCGCGTTAAGCTTGCCGCGCAACCAGATGGCGAAGATTATCAGCGGCGCCGCATTCCACCCCGAGGTAGAACCAACCTTTGGGACCGGCGGCGAGCGAACATCCGACGAGCTCGGCAAAGCGCGTGCGCCGTCCGGCCAACTCGCCGTTGCCGCACCTCAAATCCAGCCCGAGCATCTCGGGCAGAAGAACGATGCCAGCGATTGCGGTGCCCATAACGGCGAAAGCTATTAGCAAGCCGGTCCAGCCGATCACGATTGTCGGCGGCTCACCTTTACTGTCGTTTTCCACGCTAGCTTACTGGCAGGCCAAGCACTCGTCGTAGTCGGTGGTCGGCAGCTCGTACTTGGCGGGCTCGGCGGTGTTGTCCGCCTCCACTCCGCCGGCGAACCCGGCCCGCTGCACGCTCTTGGAGCGCAGGTAGTAGAGGCTCTTGATGCCCTTCTCCCACGCCTGGAAGTGGAGCATCGCGAGGTCCCACTTGTCGACATCGGCCGGGATGAACAGGTTGAGGCTTTGCGCCTGGTCGATGAACGGCGTGCGGTCGGCCGCGAATTCGAGCAGCCAGCGCTGGTCGATCTCGAAGCTGGTCTTGTAGACCGCCTTCTCCTCGGGCGTGAGGAAGTCGAGGTGCTGGACCGAGCCGCCCTTCTCGAGGATCGAGTTCCACACGTTGGTCGAATTCTTGCTCTTCGCGTCGAGCAGTTTTTCCAGGTATGGGTTCTTCACCACGAAGCTGCCCGACAGGGTCTTGTGGGTGTAGATGTTCGCCGGGATCGGCTCGATGCAGGCGCTGGTGCCGCCGCAGATGATGCTGATCGAAGCGGTCGGCGCGATCGCCATCTTGCAGCTGAAGCGCTCCATCGCGCCCGCGTCGGCGGCGTCGGGGCAGGGCCCGCGCTCCTCGGCGAGCACCATGCTTGCTTCCTCCGCCTTGGCGGCGATGTGCTTGAACATTTTCAGGTTCCACACTTTCGCCATCGGGCTTTCGAAACCGATGCCCTTCATCTGGAGGAAGGAATGGAAGCCCATCACGCCCATGCCCACCGAGCGTTCGCGCATGGCCGAGTACTTGGCGCGGCCCATCTCGTCGGGCGCGCGGTCGATGTAGTCCTGTAGCACGTTGTCGAGGAAGCGCATGACGTCCTCGATGAAGGTCTTGTCGCCTTCCCACTGCTCCCAGGTTTCGAGGTTGAGCGACGACAGGCAGCACACGGCGGTGCGGTCGTTGCCGAGGTGGTCGACGCCGGTCGGCAGGGTGATCTCGCTGCACAGGTTCGAGGTGGAGACCTTGAGCCCGAGTTCGCGGTGGTGGCGCGGCATCGCCCGGTTCACCGTGTCGGAGAACACGATGTAGGGCTCGCCGGTGGCGAGGCGGGTTTCGACCAGCTTCTGGAACAGGCTGCGAGCGTCGACCGTGGCGCGCACTTCGCCGGTCTTGGGGCTGGTGAGCTTCCACTCGTCGCCAGCGCGCACCGCTTCCATGAACGCGTCGCTGATCAGCACCCCGTGGTGGAGGTTCAGCGCCTTCCGGTTGAAGTCGCCCGAAGGTTTGCGGATCTCGAGGAACTCTTCGATCTCGGGGTGGCTGACGTCGAGGTAGCACGCCGCTGAGCCGCGCCGCAGCGAGCCTTGGCTGATTGCCAATGTCAGCGAATCCATCACGCGGACGAACGGGATAATGCCGCTGGTCTTGCCGTTGAGGCCGACCGGCTCGCCGATCCCGCGCACGTTGCCCCAGTAGGTGCCAATGCCGCCGCCGCGGCTGGCGAGCCAGACGTTCTCGTTCCAGGTGCCGACGATGCCTTCGAGGCTGTCGGAGACCGAGTTGAGGTAGCAGCTGATCGGCAGGCCGCGATTGGTGCCGCCGTTGGACAGCACCGGGGTCGCCGGCATGAACCACAGCTTGGAGATGTAGTCGTAGAGCCGCTGGGCGTGATCCTGGTCGTCGGCGTAGGCATCGGCGACGCGGGCGAACAAGTCCTGGTACGTCTCCCCGGGCAGCAGGTAGCGGTCGTCGAGCGTTTCCTTGCCGAAGTCGGTGAGGAGCACATCGCGCGACTCGTCGGTGACGACCTTGAAGCGCCGATCGGCGATCTTCTTGCTGTCGTCGTCCTTAGTCGACGCGGCCTTCACCGCCTCGACCATCGCGGCACCCATCGCCTGACTTGCCATGTCGGCGACCAGCGCCTCGCTGCCCTTGTCCGCTCGTTCCATCTTCACCGCCGCGCGCTTGGAGGGTACCGTTTCGCTGGTCTCGATCGCTTCCGCAGTCGTCTCTTCGAGCCCCATGGCCGCCTCGTCCCCAGTTCTGAAATCCATCTTGCCCCGTCCATCTTTCGCTTTGGGAAGGCCGGGGCTCCCGACCCCGATGTTCCGCATTCGTTCGATTCGGGGCCGAAGCACCCGGACTATCATTTTCCGGCGAACGAGGGGGGATTACTTTTCCCCAGATCGCTCCCCAGACGGGCCTACTCGCGAGTCACAGGGCCGCAGTTTCCTGCCCGCCGCATATGGGTACGCGGAGGCGCGAAAACTAGGTCTTGTGGGTCCCCCTCGGTCACCAACCATATGGATAGTGAATCAACAACGACTCCGGCGCAATAGGGTCAACGGGCGATTAACCTTGATCGGCCTGATTGAGAGCCGCTGTATTAGCTTGCTGCAACGCCGCGACGCGCCGGAAACTCACCACTCGCGAGGTGCGCAAGAGTCAAAATGGACCCGGTGAAAAATATTTTGCGGGGGAGGGCAGGCCAACTCTCTTGCCGTGGCAACAAAGGTGAGAAGCGGAACGAACCGCGGCGCCCTGCCTTGAGTCCCTGACAGTCAATCAGTGGTAGGACCGATGGCACGCGACGATCGTAAAAAAGAAAAACCCGAGGTGACAGCCAAAGCGGACATATCCCTCGTCGGCCCGGTCGACGAGGCCATGGCCTGCAAGCTGCGCGAAGCGCTCGAAAATGCGGAGAAAGCCGATGGTCCGCTGATCATCGACATGACCACGCTGGGCGGCGACCCAGAGATGGCGCGGCGGATGATTGTCGAGGTCGACGCCGCCCGCGAACGACTGAAGGGCCGGCGAATCGTGTTCGTGGGAAAGACGGTGGTCTATTCAGCGGGGTGCACTTTCATGGCCGCCTTCCCGCCCGAGGACCGCTATCTCGATACCGACACCACCCTGCTGATCCACTGCCGCCAGTTGCAGCAGACGATCGAGCTGGATGGACCGATCCGCGCGCATCTGCCCAAGCTGCAGTCGATGATCCATCAGTTCGAAAGCGGCATCGAGCTCGAGAAAGGCAACTTCGAGCGTTTGATCGAAGGGACCTCGGTCAAGATGGACGAACTGCTCGAGAAGGCGCTCTACAACTGGTACGTTCCGGCCGGGGAAGCGCTCGAGCGCGGCCTGATCGCCGGCATCGTCGAACGCTAGCTCAGGCGGGTAGCGTACTGGCCGCGCGGGCGTGTTCGGCGACCGCATCGGCGATCTCGTCGACCAGCTCGAGCGGAAGGTCGTGGCCCATTCCGGGGATGGTCTTGAGCTTCGCACCGGCAATGCTTTTCGCGGTGTCCTCACCGCCCGGTAGCGGCACCAGCGGGTCCGCCTCGCCGTGGATCACCAGCGTCGGCGCTTTGACGCTGCGCAGCCGCTCGCGGCGGTCGCCGTCGGCGACGATCGCGGCGAACTGGCGCGGCATTCCGGCGGGGTAGAAGCTGCGCTTGAGCAAGGCACGGGTCCGCTCGCGCGCCTTGTCCTCATCCATGGCGTAACCCGGGCTGCCGATCGCGCGGGATACCTTGAGCCCGTGCTCGACCAGCACATCCTCATCCATCGATTCGGGACGCTTAGTCAGCACCGACATCGCTTCCTTGGTCCCCCCGGGAAGCTTGTGGTTGCCGGTGGTCGACATGATCGAGGTGAGGCTGAGAACCCGCTCGGGATGGCTGAAGGCCATGTGCTGCGCGATCATCCCGCCCATGCTGGCGCCGACGATATGCGCCTTCTGGATACCAAGCGCGTCGAGCAGGCCGATGCCATCCTTGGCCATGTCGGCGAGAGTGTACGGCACGCGCGGCTTGAAACCAATCCGGCTGAGCAGCAGCATCTTCACCATACCGGGCGCCTTGGCGCCTTCGAACTTGTGGCTCAAACCGATGTCGCGGTTGTCGTAGCGGATCACCCGGAAACCGCGCTCGACCAGCGCGTCGACCAGTTCCTGCGGCCACAGCGTCATCTGCGCGCCGAGACCCATCACCAGCAGGATCGGCGGCGCGGCGCGATCGCCGTGGTCGTCGTACTCGATGGTGATTCCGTTCGCCTGGACCTGCGTCATGCCAATGCCTCCTTCGCTCGCGCATCGAGCGCATCCATTCTTCGTCGCAGTATCGGGCCGAGAAACCATAACAGGGCCGCTCCCGCCAGGCTGATCGCCACGTGCATCAGCCAGAATCGCGTCGCGCCCATGGGCTCGTAGAAACGGCCCATCCAGCCCGAGATGATCCCGGTGAGAAATCCGGTCAGATAGACCGAAGCCATCAGCACGCCGCCGACCGCCGCAGGCGCGCGCTGCGAGACCAGTGCGAGCATGACCGGCCACGAGAACATGAAGGCGACACCGGAGAGGAAGAACGCCAGCGTCGGCCACAGGATCGACGCCTTGCCGGCGGTTTCCGCCTGCCAGGCACCCGCCGCCATCGCCAGCACCGAACCGGCCATCACCACCGCCCCGGTCGCCATCTTCCCAGTGTCATGCGGCTCGCCCCCGCGCTTGGCTTGCCAGCGCCAAAGCGCGATGAGGACCGGGACGATCACGATCGATGCGAACGCGTCTTCGGCAGTGAACCATGCCTCGGGCACTTTGCCCAACGGCGTCACGAGATTGACCTGCTCCGACACCCAAATGAGCCCGACGTTGCTTGTTTGATCGTACGACAGGAATTGCCCGAAGCTGAGCAACAGGACGAAGGCGATCAGCACGACCGTGGTCCAATCTCCCCCTTGCATCGGCGGATGGACCTTGCGTTTACCGTCGGGGCGATCGTCCATGAAATGTGGCCAGCCGGCAAAGTAGAACCCGGCGGCGACCACCATCATCACGCCTGCAAGCCCGAACGCCGCGTGCCAGCCGTAGATCTGGGCTACCAGACCACAGGCGAGCGGGCCGAGCGTGGCGCCGATGTTGATGCCGGTCGAGAAGATCGTGTAGCCGCGGGTTCGTTCGGCTTCCTGGTCCGGCCGATAGAGATGACCGACCTGCGCGGCGATGTTGCCTTTGAGGCAGCCCGAGCCGAGCACCAGCAGCACCAGCGCGAGCAGGAAGCTGGCGTCGAACACCATCGCGAAGTGGCCGAGCGTCATCAGCAGGATGCCGATCATCACGGTCTTCTTCGCGCCGAGCCAGCGATCCGCGATCAGCCCGCCGAAGATCGGGGTGAAATAGACGAATCCCGAATAGAGGCCGAAGGTCTGGCTGGCGAAGGCCTGCGTGCTCATCGGGCCGAAGAACCCCTCGGCCCATGTGCGGAAGGCGCCCATCCCGGCGACGTTCTCGATCCGTCCGGGGAGCAGCAGCTCCTGCACCATGTAGAGCACGAGCAGCCCGCGCATGCCGTAGAAGCTGAACCGCTCCCACGCCTCGGTCATCGCGAGGAAGGCGACGCCTTTCGGCTGCCCGAGAAAGGTCTCGCCCGCGGTTTGTCCCGCCGGTATCGCAGTAGCCATTGCCCTCTCCCTCGGCGGCGAGGCTAGAGCCGCGTCGGCTCAAGTCAAACAGTTAGGGAACCAGCACCGTGTCGCGGGCGATTGGATCGGTCTCGGGATAATCGAGCGTGAAGTGCAGGCCGCGGCTCTCGTGACGGGCGAGCGCGCTGCGGACGATGAGGTCGGCGCACCGGTGCAGGTTTCTGAGTTCGATGAGGTCGGTGGTGACACGGAAGCTGCCGTAGTAGTCCTCGATCTCCTGCCCTAGCAGCTCGATACGGTTGCGCGCGCGCTCCAGCCGCTTGGTGGTGCGTACGATGCCGACGTAGTTCCACATCATCCGGCGGATTTCGGTCCAGTTCTGCTTGATGACCACCTCCTCGTCGGAATCGGTCACCCGGCTTTCGTCCCATTCGCGAATGGGGGGCGGACGGTCGAGGTTATCCCACTGGGCGAGGACGTCCTCCGCCGCCGCCTCGCCGAAGACGAAACATTCGAGCAGGGAGTTTGAGGCGAGCCGGTTGGCGCCGTGGAGGCCGCTCTCGGTGCACTCGCCCGCGGCCCACAGGCCCGGCAGATCGGTACGCGCGTCGAGCCCGATGAGCACCCCGCCGCAAGTGTAGTGCTGAGCCGGGACCACCGGGATCGGCCCAGCGGTCATGTCGATGCCGAGGCCGAGCAGCTTCTCGTGGATCATTGGAAAGTGTTCGCGCACGAACTCAGGCGGCTGGTGACTGATGTCGAGGTGCACGTAGTCGAGGCCGAAGCGCTTGATCTGGTCGTCGTTGGCGCGGGCGACCACGTCGCGCGGGGCGAGCTCCGCGCGCTGGTCGTAGTCCGGCATGTAGCGATGGCCGGTCTCGGGGTGCTTGAGCAGACCGCCCTCCCCCCGCACCGCCTCGGTGATGAGGAAGTTCTTGGTCTCGAGATTATAGAGGCAGGTGGGGTGGAACTGCATCATCTCCATGTTGGAGACGCGCGCGCCGGCCCGCCACGCCATCGCGATCCCGTCGCCGGTCGCCCCGCGCGGCGCGGTCGAAAACTGGTACACCCGCCCCGCGCCGCCGGTGGCGAGGATCGTCGCACGCGCGACATGCGCTTCCACCTGGCCGGTTGACTCGTCGAGCGCATAAACGCCCCATACCCGGCCCGAGCCAGAGTATTTCTCCGCGTTGCGGCCGGTGATGAGGTCGATGCAGGCACGGTGTGCGAGCAGGGTGATGTTGGGGCTGGCCTCGGCCGCCCTCAGCAGCGCCTCTTGCACCGCCCAGCCGGTCGCATCGTTCACATGGACGATGCGCCGGTGGCTGTGCCCGCCCTCGCGGGTCAGGTGCAGCGCTCCGCTGGCTTCGTTGAACGGCACGCCCAGTTCCACCAGGCGGGCGATCGACGCCGGGGCATTCTCGATCACGTGCTTGACCGTCTCGCGGCGGTTGAGACCTGCGCCGGCCACCATGGTGTCGTGGATATGATCTTCAAAGGTGTCGCCAGCGTCTAGCACCGCGGCGATGCCGCCCTGCGCCCACGCGGTGCTGCCGCCGGTGAGCGAGCCCTTGGCGAGCACCAGCACCTTGCGCGTCTCGGCAAGCGCCAGCGCGGCCGTAAGGCCCGCGGCGCCTGAGCCGATCACGATGACATCGTGGGGAACGGTCATGCGGCCTCATGCCCTTGCGCTCGACAGGCCGCAAGGGCTGCCAAATTCATCAACGTGCGGCAATAAATGAACGGTTCGCCGACACGATCTTTACGCTCTCGTTCTGAAGGTTAGCGAGCAACTGGCAGGGGACAGGGACGGGAAGGGTCGTGACATATGAAGATTGCGCATTTCGCGTGCGCGTTGGGTCGGCATAGCGTCGACACCAAGGCCGTGCGCCATATCCACGGTGGGACGGTCAGCCGTTGCCGGCATTGTTCAACGCCGATGGAGGAAAGCATGCCGCACCACTGGACTGTGCAGTATGTGCGCGATGCCGGGCTCGGCGACCGAATGCTCCGCTAGGCCGAACTGGTCAGGCTCACGAAGACATCCTCGAGGTCCGCCTCGCGCGTCGTTACGTCCTCGATCACGAAACCCTGATCCTGCACCAAGCCGAGCACCTGCCCGGCGGTGATCGTGTCCTTGTCGTAGGTGATCTCGACCGTGCGGTCGCCTTTCTTCTCGCTCTTCTTGAAGGCGGAGTGGAGGGGAGGCGCGGCGAGATCGCGGTCGACTGTGATTTCGACCACTTTCTCGCCCATCATTCCGACGAGCTCGCGGGTCGGCTTGTCGGCGATGAGCTCACCGTGGTTGATGATGGCGATCCGATCGCAGAGTTGCTCGGCTTCCTCGAGGTAGTGGGTGGTCAGCACCACCGTCACTCCCTCGCGGTTGAGCCGGGTGACGAGCTCCCACAGCTGGCGGCGCAGCTCGACGTCGACCCCCGCGGTGGGCTCGTCGAGCACGAGGATCGGCGGCGAGTGGACCATCGCCTTCGCCACTAATAGGCGGCGCTTCATACCGCCGGACAACGTGCGGGCATAGGCGTCGCGTTTGTCGCTGAGGTGCACCGCCGCGAGCAATGCTTCGGAGCGGCGCTCGGACTTCGGCACACCGTAGAAACCCGCCTGATTCTCCAGCACTTCGAACGGAGTGAAGAACGGATCAAAGACGATCTCCTGCGGCACAATGCCGATCGAGCGCTTGGCGTTGCGCGGATGGTCGTCGATGTCGAAGCCCCACACCTCAGCGCTCCCGCTGGTTTTTGTAACGAGCCCGGCGAGGATATTGATTATGGTCGACTTGCCTGCGCCGTTGGGGCCGAGGAGGCCGAAGATCTGGCCCTGTGGAACGTCGAAGCTCACGCCCTTGAGCGCCAGCTTGCCTTCCTCTCCCCTTACTCCGGCATAGCGCTTGACGAGGTTGTCGATGCGGATCGCGGGCGGCGTGGTCATGCGGGGGGCACGTAGGGCCGTTGCACGCCGCCCGCAATATCGGTAACCGCGCCACTCATGAGCATACCCCCGCCCGAAGTTATCAGAGTGACCGACCGCCGCGTTGCCTGCGACGGGGCCGATGCGATCCGTTCGGGCCCGGGCTATACGCCTAGCGCGCTCGGCCATCCCCGGGTTTGGCTGGAGATCGACGAGCACGGCTATGTCGATTGCGGCTATTGCGACCGCCGCTTCGTGCTCGCCGGTGGCGCCGCCGATGGCGCCGATCAGGCCAGCCTGCCCGATATCGCGAGCGGCGCCGCCCCCTAGCCTTTCGCCCGTCCGGGGCCCATATCGGCGGCATGACCGCTGATCCCCATGCCCTCCTCTACGCCGCCGGCCTGCTCGATCCCGAGGAGGCCAAAGTCCTTGCGGCCGAGACGCTGCGCAACTGCGAGGACGGCGAGCTTTATCTCCAGTTTGTTGCCAGCGAGAGCTTCGTGTTCGACGACGGCCGGTTGAAGACATGCGACTATTCCCGTGATGCGGGGTTCGGCCTTCGCGGCGTTTCCGGGGAGATGACGGGCTTCGCGCACGCCAGCGAAATCAGCGCGTCGGCGATCCGACGGGCCGGCGAGACGCTGCGACTACTCGATCCGGCGAGGAACGCGCTCGCAGCGCCTCCCCCACGATCGAACCGCCATCTTTACACCGATGCCAACCCGCTCGACGGCGTGCCGCTCGAGAAGAAGATTCGCCTGCTGGAGGAGATCGATGCCGCCGCTCGCGCACGGGATCCGCGGATTGTGCAGGCGACCGCGTCTTTGTCGGGCAGTTGGAGCGCCATCGAGATTGTCCGCCCCGACGGTTTCGTCGCGCGGGACATCCGGCCACTGGTGCGGCTCAACGTGTCGGTAGTCGCGGAACATAACGGGCGCCGCGAGACTGGCAGCTTCGGCATCGGCGGGCGCTATCTATACAACGACCTGTTCGACTCTGAGACTTGGCGCCGGGCGATCGATGTGGCGGTCGACCAGGCGCTGACCAACCTCGAATCCGTCGCTGCTCCCGCCGGCGAGATGACCGTGCTCCTGGGGCCTGGCTGGCCCGGTGTGTTGCTGCACGAGGCGGTCGGCCATGGGCTCGAGGGGGACTTCAACCGCAAGGGCACGAGCGCGTTTTCCGGGCGCATCGGCACCCGCGTCGCAGCGCCCGGAGTCACCGTGGTCGACGACGGTAGCATCATGAATCGCCGGGGCTCGCTGTCGATCGATGACGAAGGCACCCCGACGCAGGAGAACGTACTGATCGAAGACGGCATCCTGAAGGGCTATATGCAGGACCGCATGAACGCCAGACTGATGGGCGTGGCCCCTACGGGGAACGGTCGCCGCCAGGGCTATGCCCACGCGCCGATGCCGCGGATGACCAATACCTTCATGCGCGGCGGCAACGACAATCCCGCGGAACTGCTCGGCCGCGTCAAGAAGGGCATCTTCGCCAAGAGCTTCGGCGGCGGTCAGGTCGACATCGTCAGCGGCAATTTCACCTTCTCGTGCACCGAAGCCTACCTCGTCGAGAACGGCAGGCTCGGCACGCCGATCAAGGGGGCGACGCTCATCGGCAACGGGCCGAGCGTGCTCACCCGAGTAACGGGGATTGGCGACGACATGGCTCTCGACGAGGGCGTCGGCGTATGCGGCAAGGGGGGCCAGTCGGTGCCGGCCGGCGTCGGCCAGCCGACCCTGCTCATTGAAGGACTGACCGTGGGAGGGACGGCCTGACGCAAGTCAGCGTCCATTCACTTGCATCATGGTAGGGAACGCCCAAATCCCGTGAAGAAAAAGAGGAGACCGTCCATGTTCAAGCCTGCACTAGCGCTGGCCGCCCTCGCCGCGATGACCGTGACCGCCGCGCCGACGGTCGCACGCGAACGCCTCACCGGCGAGCAGGAGCTAGCCAAGCTGCTGAAGGGACGTGTGGCCGGCAAGCCCAAGAACTGCATCAACACCCGGGTAAATCAGAGCCAGCGCGTGATCGACAAGACCGCGGTCGTTTACGGAAGTGGGCGGACAATCTGGGTCAACGTCCCGCACAATGCCGAAGACCTCGACGACCGCGACGCGATGGTGGTGCGGATGCACGGCACTCAACTCTGCCGGCAGGACATCGTCACCACGCTCGATACCGGTTCGCGGATGTATTCCGGCAACGTGTTCCTGGGCGACTTCGTGCCTTATACCCGAGTAGACTGAGTAGGCTGCCAACCTGAAGCGGGGCCGGCGTGCAGCGATGCGCGCCGGCCCTGCTTTTTGGGCTCAATCGACCAGCTGTCCGCGGATCGCGCCGTTCGGATACGCCGCGTTGTGGACGTTCACGTAGAAGTCCGAGGGATTGCCCTGGAGGCGGTTCTGGGTCCATTCGCGGGCGTCCTTGCAACCCTGCCAGCGACCTTCGTTCGAGCGTTCGAGCGTGAACACCGGCGGGCCATTGACCCCCGCGCGGCCGAAGTGGATGTGCGCGGCCGTCGGCGGATCGATGCCCGCGACATCCTTGATCTCCCAGCAGACCTGCCCGAACCCGTCGGTGACCGATATCTCGGCGCGGCCGAAGCCGTCGGGATCGCCGCCGCCAACCTCGTTGGCGCCGGTCAGCGTGGCGGTGTAAGTGTCTGAAGTGGCGTCGACCGCTTCTTCCTCAAGCGTGGCGCAGCCGGCGAGGGCAGCCGCGGCGGCGGCCGCCATCATGGCGCAGCGTGCATTGTACATACGACCTCTCCATTGTGGTGTAGGCGGGCCATAAATACGGGCTCGCCAAATGATAACATTCGATAAGAGTGGTCCGTTCCGGACCTCAGGATTCAGGAGACCTGCACATGGCAACCCAGCAGCAACCCGTGGGCTCGCCCTTCGGCTACCGCTCCACCGCACGCGAGGTGCTCGAAGGCATCGATCTTGCCGGCCGGCGTGTGGTGGTGACCGGCGGTTATTCGGGTATCGGCACAGAGACGGTCCGCGCGCTGGCGGGTGCCGGGGCCGACGTTGTGGTCGGTGCCCGCCGGGTCGAGCAGGCCGAGAAGGTGCTGGAGCAGGTACAGGGCTCGGTCGGGGTGCTGCCGCTCGATCTATCGGATCCGGCATCGATCGATATGTTCGCCAAGGCGGTCGCCGCGCGATGGGATTCGATCGACCTCCTGATCGCCAATGCCGCGGTCATGGCGAGCCCGCTCATCCGCGATGCGCGCGGTTACGAGGGGCAGTTTGCTACCAATCACCTCGGGCATTTCCAGCTGACCGCGCGGCTATGGCCCTTGCTCGAGGCGCACGGAGGTGCGCGTGTGGTGGTGCTGTCATCGATCGGCCACCGATTGAACGGCCTCGACCTCGACGATCCGCATTTCGAGCGGCGCGACTACGACAAGTGGCTCGCCTACGGTCAAGCCAAGAGCGCCAACGCGCTGTTCGCGTTGCAGCTCGACAAGGTGGGCGCGCCGCACGGCGTGCGCGCGTTCGCGGTCCACCCGGGCGGCATCATGACTCCGCTTCAGCGGCACCTCACCAACGAGGAACAGATCGCGATGGGCTGGGTGGATGCCGAGGGTAATGTCAACGAGCGTTTCAAGACCGAAGAGCAAGGCGCCTCGACCACCGTCTGGGCTGCCACTTCGCCGCTCCTCGAGGGAAAGGGCGGGGTCTACTGCGAGAACTGCGAGGTGGCTTCGCCGGCGACGCGCGAAGACCGGACGAGCGGCGTTCAAGCGCATGTCCGCGACGAGGCCCTGGCCGAGCGACTATGGATCGAATCCGAGAGGATGACGGGAGTCGAGTTTCGCCCCTAGAGCTGTGGCAGTCGAGCATCGTCGAGCCGGATCACGACGTTGGCGGGCGGGTCGGCCAGCATCGCGCGGGTAATGCGCTCGTAGTGCGCCACGAAACGGGTGAGCTCACCGCGAGTCATCCCGGGCACGGGAAACTCCGCTTCCTGCTCGGCCCGCCATCGCTCGACGACCGAGAAGTCGGGGGCGCGGAGGTAAATGCGTAGCGCCAGACGATCGAACAGCCGGGCATAGCCGTCCGCCAATTGCGCGTTCACCCAGCGGCGCCAGCTTGCGTCAGCGTCTTCACTGCGCTCAAGCGCGTTAATCGGGGCGGCCAAGTCTTGTTCGGGCTGCGCCCGAGCGCCGATGCACCAACCTTCGAGGATGATGACGTCGAGGGGAGTATCGACGCGGAGCAGGGCCGGCTGCGTGTCCCGATCGTCGGCAGCCTTGTCGAACCGGGGGACCGACACTTCACGTATGCCGCCGAGCAAACCGTCGAGCGCCGTCTGCAGCAGCGCCAGGTCGTGCGTGCCCGGAACACCGCGGGTGCGGAGCAGTGGATGCACGGCTTGAGCAAGGACCAGCCGCTCCGCTTTGGTCAGGTAGAAGTCGTCCAGCGCGAGAACTACGCTGTTGATTCCTTGCCGAGCCAACCCTTCGCGCAGCCGGGGCGCCATCGTCGACTTGCCCGAGCCTTGCGCGCCGGCGAGCCCGACCACGATCGCGTGCTCGGCCTGTGCGTGCGACTCGGCGATCGCTGCGACAGTAATTGAGTCAGCCCGATCCCAGGCCGAAGACAAGGAAGAGCGGATCATCGGTAGTATCCTCTCCGCCCCTTGTCTTTACTCCCACTCGATCGTGCCCGGGGGCTTGCTCGTGTAGTCGTAGACAACCCGGTTGACGCCCTTCACCTCGTTGACGATCCGCGTCGCGACGCGGCTAAGGAAGGACGCGTCAAACGGGTAGATGTCGGCGGTCATACCATCCACGCTGGTGACCGCACGAAGCGCAAGCACGTAATCGTAGGTCCGGTAGTCGCCCATGACGCCCACCGTGCGCACCGGCAACAGCACCGCGAAAGCCTGCCAGATCGCATCGTAGAGCCCCGCCGCGCGGATTTCCTCGAGGTAGACTGCGTCGGCCTTGCGGAGGATGTCGCAGCGCTCCTTGGTGACTTCGCCCGGGATGCGGATCGCGAGGCCGGGGCCAGGGAAGGGGTGACGGCCGACGAACACGTCGGGCAGTCCCAGCTCGCGGCCGAGCTCGCGCACTTCGTCCTTGAACAGTTCGCGCAAGGGTTCGACGAGCGCCATGTTCATCCGCGCGGGCAGGCCGCCGACGTTGTGGTGGCTCTTGATCGTAACCGAGGGGCCGCCGGTGAAGCTGACGCTTTCGATGACGTCGGGATAGAGAGTGCCCTGGGCAAGGAAATCGGCGCCGCCGATATTGCGGGCCTCTTCCTCGAACACGGTGATGAACTCCGAGCCGATGAATTTGCGCTTGGCCTCGGGATCGGTGAGCCCCGCGAGGCCGTCAATGAAGCGCTTCTCCGCGTCTACAACGACGAGTGGAATGTTATAATGATCGCGAAACATGCGCTCGACCTGCTCGCGTTCGTTCAATCGCAGCAGCCCGTGGTCGACGAACACGCAGGTGAGCTGCTCACCGATCGCTTCGTGGATGAGAATCGCCGCGACCGAGCTATCGACGCCGCCCGATAGGCCGCAGATCACCCGGCCCTTGCCGACCTGCTCGCGGATCTCGCGGATCTTGGTCTCGCGGTAGGCGGCCATCGTCCAGTCCCCGGCCAGCCCGCAGACGCGGTGGACGAAGTTGGCGATCAGCTTGCCGCCGTCGGGGGTGTGCGCCACCTCGGGGTGGAACTGGGTGCCGTAGAACTGCCGCGCTTCGTCGGCGATGACCGCGAAAGGCGCCCCGTCGCTGGTGGCGACGATCTCGAACCCGGGAGCGAACTCGGTGACCTTGTCGCCGTGGCTCATCCAGACCTGATGCCGCTCGCCGACTTCCCACAATCCGTCGAACAGCGCGCAGCTCTTGGTGACGGTAAGGAATGCGCGGCCGAACTCGCCCTCCCATTCGCCCTGGTTGCCCGCCTCGACCCGACCGCCGAGCTGGTGGCTCATCACCTGCTGGCCGTAGCATATGCCGAGTATCGGCAGCCCGCTGTCGAACAGCGCCTGGGGCGCGCGGGGGCTGCCCTCCTCGGGAACCCCTGCCGGCGAGCCGGACAGGATGATGCCCTTGGGCTTCAGCCGCGCAAACGCCGCCTCGACCTGGGTGAAGGGGGCGATCTCCGAATAGACCCCCGCCTCGCGCACCCGGCGGGCGATGAGCTGGGTCACCTGGCTGCCGAAATCGACGATGAGGATGGAATCGGGAAGTGCGCTGTCGTCCATCGTGGGCCGTTAATGCAGCGCGCAGCGCAGGTCCAGCGACCCCGATTTGCCGATGCTGCCGGGGCGGTATACTACTTGGCCTGCAGGGAGGGGGCGCATTGAAGCAGCGCAGGATAGTCTGGTTCCTGTTCGCGGTCGTGCTGATCGACATGATCGGCTTCGGCATCGTCATGCCCGTCCTGCCTCAACTGATCATGGAGCTCGGGCACATGCCGGTCGATGCCGCGGCGGTGTGGGCCGGCTGGCTCGCGGCCGGTTACGCCGCAATGCAGTTCGTGTTCGCGCCGATCATCGGCAACCTGTCGGACCGGTTCGGGCGGCGACCGGTGCTGCTCGCGTGCCTCGCGGCCTTCGGTCTCGACTACCTCCTGCAAGGCCTGGCGCCGACCCTCGGCTGGTTGATCGCCGGCCGGATGATCGCCGGGATCACCGGGGCGAGCTACAGCGCCGCCTACGCCTACCTCGCCGACGTCACCGATCCGGAGAAGCGCGCGGCGAGCTTCGGTCTGATGGGCATGGCGTTCGGCTTCGGGTTCATCATCGGGCCGGCGCTCGGCGGGCTACTTGGCGAGATTAGCCCGCGGCTGCCGTTCTTCGCTGCCGCGGGGCTCGCCTTCGCGAACGTGCTGTTCGGGTTCTTCGTGCTGAAGGAAAGTCTGCCTGCCGAGAGCCGTCGGCCGTTCGAACCGGCCCGGGCCAATGCCTTTTCCGCCCTGCGGGTGCTTTCCAAGCAGAACACGACGGTGCTGTGGTTCGTCGCGGCGATCGGCATCTGGATGCTGGCGCACATCGTTTATCCGTCGATCTGGAGTTATTTCGCGATCGAGGCCTACGGCTGGAGCCCGGGGCAGATCGGGCTTTCGCTGGCGGCGGTCGGTCTGGGCAGTGCGCTGGTCCAGGGAGTGCTGCTGGGCAAGCTGGTGCCGCGTATCGGCGAGGTCGGCGCGGTACTGGTGGGCCTAGCCGGCTTACTGACCGCGACCGCGCTGTTCTCGTTCGTAAGCGCCGAGCCGCTGATCTACGCCGCGATCATGGTCAACGGCTTGCAGGGTCTGATCTATCCATCGCTGAACGCGCTCAACAGCCGCGCGGTCGACGCCTCGAGCCAAGGCGAATTGCAGGGCGCCACGCAGGCGATCGGCTCGATCGCGCAGATCGTCGGACCGCCTCTCTATGCGGCGGTGTTCGGGCAGTTCGCCGGGCCGAGCGCGGCGGTGCACTTTCCCGCCATGCCACTGGTGGTTGCGGCGTCGTTTGCGGTGGTCGCCGTCGCCCTTTTCCTGAACGGATATAGGCAGTTGCGGCGATAGTTGCGCCCGGCGCAACACCTCGCGCGAATTTCTCATTTGTGGAAAGCGGGGCGCAATAATATTTCTCGCTCCGAGACGAGCGGCGCGGTGCTCTCCCCAAGAAAAAAGCGCCCCCGTCATCGCGCCTCCGGCCACGTCCCCCCGGGTCCCGAGGCGCCCTCGCCCCCGTCCCTTGCGACGGCCGCGAAGTAAAAGCGGGGCGGCGGCAACCCTCTCCCTCCCAGCCGTCGCCCCGTCTTTTTCGCCCTCCAAGCCGCCATGAAACCCTGCGGTTGCTCAATGGCATTCGAGTGAACCCCGTGTTGCGCGGAGCGCAACATGGATGTAGTTCTTGGCATTTGTGGAAAGCGACGTGGAATATTATTTCTCCGCCATCAAAGTATCCCGGTCGGTTGCGGCTGGGCAAACAACAGGGAAAACCAAGTCATGCGCATCCTATCGCACGTGTTCGCCTTCTTCGTTGCTACGGCCGTCAGCGGCCTGACGCTCACTGCGGCGATCAGCTAACTGCCGGGTCCGGTCACGCGACCGGATCCAGCGTGTCCGCAAGCGCACGAAGCTCGGTCTTGAGCAGCTTGCCTATGTGGCTTCGGGGCATTTCCTCGATCGGATGAAGCGCGGCGAGGCGCTGAGTCTTGCCCAGCTTGGCGTTGCACTCGCTCATGATCGAAGCGAGGTGGGCCTCGGTGAAGCCAGGCTGGAGCCTGACGAACCCCACCGGAGTTTCGCCCCAGCGCCGGCTCGGCATGCCGATCACCGCCGCTTCGGCGACGCGGGGATCGGCTTCGAGCACGGCCTCGAGATCGCTCGGGAAGATGTTGAATCCTCCCGAGATGATCATGTCCTTCGCCCGCCCGACGAGTTCCACGAAGCCGTCCTCGTCGATCCGGCCGATGTCGCCCATCCGCTGCCAGGTCTCGCCCGTGGCGGGGTCGGTCCAATACCCCTCGCGGGTCTTGCCCGGCTGGTTCTTGTAGCCCGACATCATCGTGCCGGAGCGTCCGACGAGATTGCCCGGGGTTCCCGGCGGCACCTCGCGATCTTCGTCGTCGAGCACCTTGAGTTCGCTGCCCGGCGCGGGCCGGCCCACTGTGTGCAGCTTGTCGGGGAACTCATGCGCCGGCAGTAGGCAGACCACGCCCCCTTCGGTCATCGAGTAGATCTCGATCAGCCCGCCGGGCATCCGCCGCAACACCTCGCGCTTGAGCTCGGCCGAGAACGGCGCGGACGTGCAGTATTTCAGCTTGAGCGAGGACAGGTCGAATTCGTCGAACGAGTGCTCGTCCATCAGCCGCTGGTACTGGACCGGGACCAGCATCGTCACCGCGGTGCGATCGGCCTGGCAATGGGCCAGCCAGCGCTTGGTGTCGAACTTGCCCATTACGCGTACCATTCCGCCCGCCAGCAACGGTGCGAGGAACGCGACCATGGTGGTGTTGGAATAGAGCGGGGTTGAGGCAAGGCTCGTCACGGGGAGCCCGGGCGCGAGCAGGGAGGCGGCGGTGGGCGAGAACTGGCGCCAGCGCATCAGGTGCGAATGCACGATGCCCTTGGGAATACCAGTCGTGCCGCTCGAGTAGATGATGTTGAACGGATCGCTCTCGGCCGGTTCGAACGGGGCAGCCCGCGTGCCGGGCTCGGCCATCCAGCCATCAAGCTCTTCGTCAAGCACGATCCGCGTCAGGCCGGGAAAGCAGTCGTCCCCCAATTCGGTAAGCTTGGCCCGATCAATGAAGATGTGCCTCGCGCCGCTATCCGCAGCCATGCCGGCGAGCTGGTCGGCGCTCGCGCTGGTCGTCAGCGGAGCCGCCACTCCGCCGGCGCGGACGGCGGCGAGAAACACCAGGGCGTAGGGGATTGTCGAGGTCCCCAGGATCGCGACCGACTGACCGCGCTCGAGGCCATCCCCCTGCAACCGCGCCGCAATTCGCTCGATCCGCTCCGCCAGCTCGCCCCAGGTCAGCTCGCCCGTATCGTCGCGCAACGCGGCTTCGTGGGGCTGGGCCGATGCCCATTGGGCCAGCACCTGAGGGAAAGAGCCAAAGGGCTCGGCCAGCCTGCCTGCAATTTCCTCGGCGGTCATGGGTTGGCCAGGGTTTGCACCAGATCGTGCAGGTAGTCGCGGCCGGTGTACACGCCGCGCACCTCGATCCGCTCATTCAGGCCGTGCGTGCCGTTTCCGTCGGGATTGCCCCACGCGCTCGGCACGCCATAGGTCGGAATGCCCGCGCCGCCGGTGTAGACCGCGTCGGTCGCCCCGGTGGACATCGCCGGGATCACCGGAACGCCCGGAAAGTGCTTCGCCGCGAGTTTCTCCACCGGGCCGACGATCTTGGGATCGAGCGGCGGCGGGGTCGCGAGCGGCTTGCCCTCCTTCTGGTAGGCGATGGAGACCCGTTCGTTGTCGATCAACCTGGTCAACGTGGCTTTGGTCTCAGCCGGGGTGTGTCCAGGGAAAATGCGGCAATTCACGTTCGCCTCTACTCTTTGGGGCAGGCCATTGAGGGCATGCCCCCCGTCGATCAAGGTCGCCACGCAAGTCGTCCGAAGCATCGAATTGAGCGCCTTGTCCTGTTCCACCACCGCAAGCGCCGCGGTGTCGGCCGGGTTGGCGACCAGCGCGACCATTGCCCTTCCGATATCGTCCGCCCGCATCGCGCCCGCTTTGGAGAAGAACGCTCGGGTGGTGTCGCTGAACTCGATCGGAAATTTGTGTGCCGAGATCCGGTCGAGCGCGCGGGCCATGTCGTAGATCGCGTTCTGCGGCACCGGCTGCGAGCTGTGCCCGCCGGGGTTGGTGGTGACGAGCGTGTAGTCCTGGTAGACCTTCTCGCCGACCTGCAGGGTCTGCACCATGAGCGTGCCCTTGCCGTCGGTGCGGCCGCCGCCGCCCTCGTTCAAGGCGAACTCCGCTTCGATCAGGTCCTTGCGGTTGGCGGCAAGCCACTCTGCGCCGTTGAACGCGCCCGAGGTTTCCTCGCCGCACGTCAGGGCCAGCTTGATCGTCCGTTTGGGGGTCTTGCCGCTCTCCTTGAGACGGATCAGCGAGTCGGCGAACACAGCCGACTGGAATTTGTCGTCGACCACGCCGCGGGCGTAATAGTACCCATCCTCTTCGACGAGCTTGTAGGGATCGCGCTCCCAGTCGGCGCGCTTGGCGGTGACCACGTCGATGTGCGCGAGGAGCAGCATCGGCTTGAGCGTCGTGGAACTGCCAGGAAGGATGGCCACCAGGCCGCCATCCTTGGGATGCTCGGGCACGCTGAACTGGACCAGTTGCTCGTCGGTGAAGCCGGCAACCTTCATCCGCGCAGCGATCTGCGCGGCCGCCTGGGTGCAGTTGCCGGTGGTCGGCGAAGTGTCGGTCTCCACCAGCTCTTTGTAAAGCTCCAAAAAGCGCTGCTGGTCGGCCCGCAGCGGGCCCATCGGCTCGATCTTCATCTGAGCCGCCGCAGGGGCGGCGACCAGCACAGCGGCGGTCGCCGCAAGCAACGCGAATTTCATCGGAATCTCCCAGCCTCGTCTGCCAGCCTCGTCTGGTTGCGTTTCAGCACCAATCGGCTGTGGATGGAAGGGGCTGTGGAAGGTTCCTAAATCGACCTTCGATGCCTATATGATGGGCATGGAAGATACCCCCGAAAATACCCCCAACCAGAACGAGTACGGCGCCGACAGCATCAAGGTGCTGAAAGGCCTCGACGCGGTGCGCAAGCGCCCCGGCATGTACATCGGCGACACCGACGACGGATCGGGCCTGCACCACATGGTGTTCGAGGTTTCCGACAACGCCATCGACGAGGCGCTGGCCGGGCATTGCGACCTGGTGTTGATCGAACTGAACCCCGACGGATCGGTCTCGGTCGAAGACAACGGCCGCGGCATCCCGGTCGACATGCACAAGGAAGAGGGGGTCTCGGCGGCCGAGGTTATCATGACCCAGCTGCACGCGGGCGGTAAGTTCGAGAACACCAGCGACGACAACGCCTACAAAGTGTCGGGCGGTCTCCACGGCGTGGGCGTGTCCGTCGTCAACGCGCTTAGCGAATGGCTCGAGCTGACCATCTGGCGCGACGGCAAGGAGCACTGGATGCGCTTCGAGCACGGCGACGCGGTGGGCCCGCTGATCGTCAAGGGTCCGGGGCGAGAGCGTAACGGCACCCGCGTGACCTTCATGGCCTCGACCGACACGTTCAAGAACGTCACCGAATACGATTTCGAGAAGCTCGAGCACCGTTATCGCGAACTCGCGTTCCTCAATTCAGGTGTGCGCATCAAGCTGCGCGACCTACGGCACGAGGAGCCGCTCGAGCACGACCTCTACTACGAAGGCGGGATCGCCGCCTTCGTGAAGTACCTCGACCGCAACAAGGCGCCACTGGTGCCCGAGCCGATCTCGGTCAGCGCGAACAAGGACGGCATCGGCATCGACGTCGCGCTCGAATGGAACGATTCGTATTACGAGAACGTGCTGTGCTTTACCAACAACATCCCCCAGCGTGACGGCGGCACCCACCTCGCGGCGTTCCGCGCCGCGCTTACGCGGACGATCAATAACTACGCAGAGCGCACCGGGCTGATGAAGAAGGAAAAGGTCAGCCTGACCGGCGAGGACATGCGCGAAGGGCTGACCGCGATCGTCTCGGTCAAGCTGCCCGATCCCAAGTTTGGCTCGCAGACCAAGGACAAGCTGGTCTCTTCCGAAGTCCGCCAGCCGCTCGAAGCGCTGATGGGCGAGAAGATGAGCGAGTGGCTCGAGGAAAACCCGGCCGACGCCAAGCAGATCATCCAAAAGATCGTCGACGCCGCCGCCGCGCGCGAGGCCGCCCGCCGGGCGCGCGAGATGAGCCGCAAGGGCGCGATGTCGGTGGCTTCGCTGCCCGGCAAGCTCAGCGACTGCCGCGAGCGCGACCCCGCCAAGTGCGAGCTGTTTCTGGTCGAGGGCGACAGCGCCGGCGGCTCGGCCAAGTCCGGCCGCGACAGCAAGTACCAGGCGATCCTGCCGCTGCGGGGCAAGATCCTCAACGTCGAGCGCGCGCGCTTCGACCGGATCATCAGCTCAAAGGAAGTCGGCACGCTGATCCAGGCGATGGGCACGGGCCTGCGCGACGAGTTCAACCTCGAAAAGCTGCGCTACCACAAGATCGTCATCATGACCGACGCCGACGTCGACGGCGCACACATCCGCACGCTGCTGCTGACGTTCTTCCACCGCCAGATGCCCGACATCGTCAAGGCGGGGCACCTGTTCATCGCCCAGCCGCCGCTGTTCAAGGTGAGCAAAGGCCGCAGCGAGGTCTACCTCAAGGATCAGCCTGCGCTCGATCGCTACCTCGTCGAGGCGGGAGTAGCCGGGCGCACGCTCGAGACGTCCGAAGGCGCCCGCTCTGGCGCCGATCTTGCCGCGCTGGTGGAGTACGCGCTGCGACTGCGCAGCCTGCTCGCCTTCGTTCCGCGCAAATACGATCCCGCTATCATCGAACAGATGGCGCTCGCCGGCGTGTTCGATCCCAAGCTCGACGCGGCGGGTCGCATGGCCGCGCTCGACCGGGCAGCCGGCCTACTGGGGCGCGGCGATCCCGAGGCGGTGTGGAGCGTCGTGCGCCGCGACGACGGCTCGATCGCCTTCGCCCGCGCGTGGAGGGGCGTGACTGATGCGCACGAGATCGAGGCCAAGTTCCTCGACAGCGCCGAAGCCCGCAAGCTGCACAAGCTGGCAGCGGAACATGCCTCCGCGTTCCTGACGCCGAGCCGCTTCGCCCTCACCGGCGCCGAGCCGGAACCCGAACCCGAGATTGCAGAGGAAGAGACTGAGGCCGCCAACGACGCGCAGGCGCCAAGCGCTCCGGTCACGTTCGACGGCGCGATCAGCCGTCCGTCTCAACTACTCGATGCGGTGCTCGCCGCCGGCCGCAAGGGCCTGTCGATCAGCCGCTACAAGGGCCTCGGCGAGATGAACGCCGAGCAGTTGTGGGAGACGACGCTGGACCCGGAGAACCGCGCGCTGCTCCAGGTCAAGGTCGAGGACGCCGACGTTACCGACGAAATCTTCACCCGCCTGATGGGCGATGTCGTCGAGCCGCGCCGCGAGTTCATCCAGGAGAATGCGCTCAACGTCGCCAATCTCGACGTGTAGCGTCTTCTAGACTGGCTGCGCCTGGCGGGTCACCGCTCCCTCCGGGCGCTCGGGCTCTTCGTTGACGAGTTCGTCGAACAGCGCCTCGTAGTGAATCATAGCCTGACGCAGATCCTCGGTCGTCGCCTGGCCGGCCTTCTGCTTGTCGGCGATGTCATGCCCGGCGCGGTAGTGGCGCGCCACTTCGCCGTGATCGACCGTCAGGCTTTCATAGCGAGCGTCGAAGTCGTCCACGGGGTACCCCCGCGCGCCCATCACGCCGCCGATCGCCCGGTCAGCCTCGAGCACGGCGGTGGCGGGGTCGTCGACGAAGCGGGCCTTGGCCGCGTGCCATTCTCCGCTGAACCGCTCACGCTCGGCAGGACCTAAGGGCCTCAGGTCAAGCGCGGCGACCCTTTTCTCTCGTTCGATCAACGCTTCCTCGGCCTTGCTGCGCCCGCCGAGTGTCTGCCGGGTGCGATCGTATTCGTCCTTGCCGAAGCGCTCGCGCAAAGCGGCGGTCCGGCGCGATCGGTAGAGGAACCACAGCACCAGCGCGGCGACCACGATGAGCGCGAGAATGGCAATTACAGCGGTCTGATCGGTCTGCATGGAGACCTCCTATGTTCTGGCACTCCCGCCTTTGCCTCCTGAACGGCGGCGGAGAGGGGCCGTTCCCCCCAATCGCTTCGGAAAGGCGCGCAATTTTGCCTTGTTGACGCGTTCCGGGGCTGGCACCTGCGGACTATGCTTCGCCCGCTTCTCGCGTCTTCGCTTGCGCTCGGCCTTGCCGCCTGCGCCACCGTTCCGCCCGCCGCGACCGCGCCGGTCATCGTGCGTATCGCGGGGTTCAACGACTTTCACGGCAATCTCGAGCCGGTGCGCCGTCCGGTCGTGCTGGACGATGGCCAAGGGGGGAAGCAGGAGGTCTACGCCGGCGGTGCGGCCTGGTTCGTATCCGCGATGGCCAAGATCCGCGCGCAGAACGAACATAGCATGGCTATCGGTGCCGGGGACCTCATCAGCGGGAGTCCGCTCGTCAGTTCGCTGTTTCTCGACGAGCCGACCGTGGGCGTGATGAACCGCGCGAAGATCGACTTCACCAGCGTCGGCAATCACGAGTTCGATCGCGGTTGGAAGGAGCTGAAGCGGCTGCGCGAGGGCGGCTGCGAAAAACTGACCTTGCGCGAACCGTGCGCGGTCGAGCGTGATTACAAGGGCAGCGACTACCCCATGCTCGCCGCCAACGTGCGCATGCCCGACGGGACGACGCTGTTCCCCGGCTACGGCATCAAGCGCTTCGGCAGCGGCGCCGGGGCCGTTGCGGTGGGGGTGATCGGCCTGACGCTGAAAGGAACCGCGCAGATTGTCGACCCGGTGGGCATCGCCGGAGTGACGTTCGAGGACGAAGCGGATTCAATCAATGCGCTCGTGCCTAAGGTGCTTGCCGAGGGGGCCGACGCGGTGGTCGTGGCGATCCACCAGGGCCTCGTGCCCGAGCCGGGGGCCAGCTTCACCGGCTGTGGTGCCATCGCCGGGGACCTGCGTCCGATACTCGAGCGGCTCGATCCCCGCGTCGACCTGGTCATCTCGGGGCATACGCATCGCGCCTACGTCTGCGATTTCGCCACCGTAGATCCCGCGCGGCGGTTCACGGTCACGAGCGCGGGTTCGTTCGGGACGATGCTGACCGACATCGCGCTGACGATCGACCCGCGCGCCAGCGACGTCAGCGGCGTCACCGCGCGCAACGTACCGGTGCAAAGCGCCGGCGAGGGCAGGCCCGCCAATCCGGCCTTCGAGAGCGTGGCCGCGGACCCCGCGGTAGCCGCCTACGTCGCTGGCTACGTAGCGGCCGCTGCGGAGGTCGCCAATCGTCCGGTTGGCCGCATCTCGGGCACGGCCACGCGCGGGCGGCCCGAAAGCGCGCTCGGCAACCTTATCGCGGACTCGCAATTGGCCGCGACCCGCGCTGCCGGCGCCCAGGTCGCCTTCATGAACCCCGGCGGGGTGCGCAGCGACCTCTCCGCGCGAGAAGGTGGCATGGTCACCTTCGGCGATGTCTACGCGGTTCAGCCTTTCGGCAACACGCTGGTCACGATGACGCTGGCCGGGGCGCAGATCCTGCGCCTGCTCGACCAGCAGTTCGCCAATCTCAACGAGCCCAACGTGCTAGCGGCCAGCGGCAACTTTGCCATGACGCTCGACCCGTCCAAGCCTTCCGGCGAGCGGGTGATCGCGGCGACGCTCGATGGCAAACCGATCGATCCCGCCGCAACCTACCGGGTGACGGTGAACAACTTCATCGCCTCGGGCGGCGACAACTTCGCGGTCTTGAAGGAGGGCACCGACGTGACCGTCGGCCCGCTCGATCTCGATGCGATCGAAACCTACCTGCGGGCCAGCGACATGGTGAAGGTGCCCGCGACCGGGCGCGTCACGCTGATCGCCGGCTAGGCCGCCCGCAACCCCGTCACGCCCCGCGCACCGCGCTCCTCGGCGCTGAGACCCGTGAAGATCGTGTCGACGATCCGGCCCAGCTTCTCCTCGCTCAGCCGCTCGTCGAGGTACGTGAGGATTTCGGCCATTGTATAGGGGTGGGTCATCTGGTTGATGAGGCTCAGTGCCTCGTCGATCGCCAGGCCGGCAAAGGCGCCTTCGGCTTGGGCCTGGGCGATCAGCTCGCACAGATAGTGGTCGGCGAGATCGATATAGCTGCGGACCCGTTCGAAATGGGTCGTGCCGAGCTCGCAATAGACCTTGAAGGCGGCGGGATCGGCCCGGTAGCGCGCGCGCTGCAGGGCGAAGCGCCGGGCGAAGAACTCGAACATCTTTCGATTGGGCGGCAGGTCGCTCGCGAGGACCTCTTCCATGATCGCGGTCGGTTCGGCGAACCAGGTTTCGACCACCCCGTCGAAGAGGTCGGTCTCCTCGGGAAACAGCACTTCGACGCGCGCTCTTGAAACGCCGGCGGCGGAGGCCAGCGCGCTCCGCGTCACTTCGTGGCCGCGCTCCTCGATCAGCCGCATGGCGAAGCGGATCAACCGCGCCTTCTCGCTGTCGGGTTCCGTCCCGGCGCCGCCCATGAATCGCTCCCGTCGAATGCTAATGAACCGCAATCTAGGGAACCGTTGGCGCGGCGTGAAGGGGTCGCGTGTCAGTGGCTCTTGGGGGGCAGGGGGAAAAAGCCCGATGTGCGCGCGACGTAAACCACGTAGCCCGGCCGTCGCTTGGTGAGGCCCGCCTCCAGCAGCGGCTTGCCCGACCACCGGGTGAGGGTGAAGGTGAGGAACACCGGCCCGGCTACGGTCCATGCGGCAACCCACCAGCCGGCGGATGCGGCGGCGAGCCAGATGCCCCACCACGCGCATACGTCGCCGAAATAGTTGGGATGCCGGGTATAGCGCCACAGGCCGCGGTCCATGACTTGGCCCTTGCTGGCCGGATCGGCGCGGAAGCGGGCGAGCTGCCAGTCGCCGACCCACTCGAAGAAGACCCCGACGAGCCACAAGGCGAGACCCAGCCATGCAAGGACACCCATGGGCTCGCTACCGCCCGCGGCGAGAATGCCCAGTTGGGCCGGGCTGCTGACGAGGAACAGCAGCACGGCCTGGCCGAGGAATACCTTCGTCAGCGCGGCGCTGGCGAACCGGCCCTGCTCGCGCGCCTTTTTGAGCATGCGGGCGTAACGCGCATCCTCGCCGTCGCGCCGCCAGCGGCGGAACAGGTAGATCGCCAGGCGGCAACCCCAAAGGACAGCCATTGCGGCGATGAGGGTCGCCAGCGGCCCGGGCTCGGCCAGCCGCAGCCAGCTCACCCCGGCGAGCAGCGCCATGCCGCCGCCCCAGAAGGCGTCGATGAACGAGACGTCGTCAATACGCACCGCAACCAGCCACAGGACCAGCACCGCCCCGAGCAGGATCGCCGCGTTGGCGGCCAGCGCCTCGATCATGCGGCGAGATCCTGCGGAAGCGCGAGCGAGGCTTCGAGCATGTCGAACCGTGCGCAGTCGGGGCGCACCGAGCGGTAGTAGGCCGCGAGGCAGGCGAGGTCGGCGGCGTAGTCGTCGCTGGGCCACAACGGCGCGCCAATGCCGCCGCGCATCGTCGCGTTGTCGACCCATGCCGGCACGATCGGCACGCCGGCCGCGCGGGCGATATGCCAGAAGCCCGAGCGCCACGCGCCATCGGACCGACGCGAGCCCTCGGGGGCGACGACCAGAGCGAGTTCGTCTGCTTCGGCGAAGGCGCGTGCGGCCTGGTCGACGTAGTTCGATCCGCGCTTCGAACGGTCGATCGAAACGCCCCCCATGTCGCGCATGAAGCGCTTCATCGGCCAGCGGAACAGCGCTTTCTTGCCCATGAAGCTCGGTCGGATGCCGAGCTGATTTGTTGCCCCCAGGAAGAACACGAAGTCCCAGTTGGAGGTGTGCGGCGCACCTGTGATGACGAACTTCGGCACCCCCGGGTGCACGCCCTCGAGTTGCCAGCCTTTCGACCGGTACAGAGCCAGCAGCGCGCGCCTCACGAAGCGCGACAACAGCGACACTTTCGGAACCCGGTTGCTCATCCCACTCTCCGAGGGGAGGCTAGCAACTTATGTTAGAAAAGCAAAAGGACGAGGCTACATGCGGAAGACGCCGAAGGCGGGACGCTCGGGGATGGGCGCCTCGAGCGTCGCGGCGAAGGCGAGGCCGAGCACGTCGCGGGTCTGCACCGGATCGATCACCCCATCGTCCCACAACCGCGCGGTGGCGTAGTAGGGGTTGCCCTCGTCCTCGTATTTCTGGCGGATCGGCGCCTTGAATGCCTCCGCCTGCTCGGGCGTCCAGCTGTCGGCATCGCGATGCACCGTCGCGAGGACGCTTGCCGCCTGCTCACCGCCCATCACCGAGATGCGGGCGTTGGGCCAGGTGAACAGGAAGCGCGGCCCATAGGCGCGGCCGGCCATGCCGTAGTTGCCCGCGCCGAAGCTGCCGCCGATCAGCACGGTGATCTTGGGCACGGTGGCGGTGGCGACCGCTGTGACGAGCTTGGCGCCGTGCTTGGCGATGCCTTCGGCCTCGTACTTGCCGCCGACCATGAAGCCTGAGATGTTCTGCAGGAACAGCAGCGGAATGCGCCGCTGGCAGGCGAGCTCGATGAAATGCGCCCCCTTCATCGCGCTCTCGGAGAACAGCACGCCGTTGTTGGCGAGGATCGCCACCGGCATCCCCCAGATGTGCGCGAAGCCGCAGACGAGCGTCGAACCGTAAAACGCCTTGAACTCGTGGAACTCGCTGCCGTCAACGATCCGGGCGATGACCTCGTGCACGTCGTAGGGTGCGCGCACGTCGTCCGGGATCAGGGCATGGAGGTCTTCCGCGTCGAATTTGGGCGGGCGCGGGTCCTTCAGCGCCACGTCTTTCGCTGCACCGGTGTTGGCGCCCAAGTGGCTGACGATATCCCGCACGATGGTCAGCGCATGCTCGTCGTTCTCGGCAAGATGGTCGACCACCCCCGATTTCCTGGCGTGGAGGTCACCCCCGCCCAGATCCTCGGCCGAGATCTCCTCGCCCGTGGCCGCCTTCACGAGCGGTGGACCGGCGAGGAAGATCGTCCCCTGCTCGCGCACGATCACCGTTTCGTCCGACATGGCCGGGACGTAGGCGCCGCCCGCGGTGCACGAGCCCATCACGCAAGCGATTTGCGGGATACCGAGCGAGCTCATGTTCGCCTGATTGAAGAATATCCGCCCGAAGTGATCGCGGTCGGGGAACACCTCGGCCTGGTAGGGCAGGTTGGCCCCGCCGCTGTCGACCAGATAGACGCACGGCAGGCGGTTCTCGGTCGCGATCTCCTGAGCGCGCAGGTGCTTCTTGACCGTCATCGGGTAGTAGCTGCCACCCTTGACCGTCGGATCATTGGCGACGATCATCACTTGCCGCCCGCTAACCCGTCCGATGCCGCAGATCATCGAGGCGCCGCTGACGTCGCCTTCGTACATCCCGTTGGCGGCGAGTTGGCCGATCTCGAGGAACGGCGATCCGGGATCGAGCAGCCGCTCGACCCGCTCGCGCGGCAACAGCTTGCCCCGGCTGACATGCCGCTCGCGATGCTTCTCGGGGCCCCCGAGCGCGGCTTCGGCCACTCTGGCGCGCAACTCGTCGGCGAGGCGCTTGTTATGCGCGAACCGAGCCTTGGCCTCGGCGCTCTCGCGGTCGAGCTTGGTGGTGAGGGTGGGACCCGTCATAGGTTGGCCCCCAGCAAAGCCAGAACCCCGGATGCCGTAAGCGAAGGCCATCCCACGTGCCGCCCGCGAGAGCTGACCAAGGCAAAGATGCCGACGACCAGCCAGAACGCTCCGATCAACCCGACGAGCCCACCCGGTGCGTCCGGCCACGTCACCACCACAGCATTCGTCAGCATAAACAGGCTAGTCAGATGCCAGGCCGGGCGGATGATTGCGCGCCGGCCCTTTGCACGGATAACCGGGTGGTCGGCGGTGACCAACGGCTTGACGACCATGCGCTCGCCGGCGAGCGAGTGGATCGCCGCTGTGATGATCATGGCGGCAGCTGCCAGATAGATGAAGGTCACCCCGCCGCCCCGATCAGCTCACGGCCAATGAGCATGCGGCGGATCTCGTTGGTGCCCGCGCCGATGTCGAGCAGCTTTGCGTCGCGGAGGTAGCGTTCGACCGGCCAGTCCTTGGTGTAGCCGGCGCCGCCCAGTGCCTGGACCGCCTCGCCCGCGACGCGGAAGGCGTTTTCGCTGGCGAGCAAGATCGCGCCGGCCGCATCGAAACGAGTCGTCGCGCCGGCATCGCAGTTCTTGGCCACCGCGTAGGTGTAGGCCCGCGCCGATTGCAGCGCGACGTACATGTCGGCGACCTTCGCCTGCATCAGCTGGAAGGCGCCGATCGGCTTGCCGAATTGCCTGCGCTCGCGGAGGTAGGGGATGACCGTGTCGAGGCACGCCTGCATGATGCCGAGCTGCAAGCCCGCGAGCACCACGCGCTCGTAGTCTAGCCCGCTCATCAGCACGCCGACCCCGCCGTTGACCGGGCCCATGACGTTCTCGTCGGGCACTTCGCAGTCGTCGAACACCAGCTCGGCGGTGGGGCTGCCGCGCATCCCCATTTTGTCGATCTTCTGGCCGATCGAGAATCCGGGCATGTCCTTCTCGATCAGGAACGCGGTGATCCCGCGAGAGCCGGCGTGCCCGTCGGTCTTGGCATATACCACGAGCGTATCGGCATAGGTCGCATTGGTGATCCAGAACTTGGTGCCGTTGAGCACGTAGCCGCCCTGGACCGCATCGGCCTTCAGCTTCATCGACACCACGTCCGAACCGGCGCTCGCCTCGCTCATCGCCAAACTGCCCACATGCTCGCCGCTGATCAGCTTGGGGAGGTACTTGGCCTTTTGCTCGGGATTGCCCCAGCGGCGGATCTGGTTGACGCAGAGGTTCGAATGCGCGCCGTAGCTTAGGCCAACGCTGGCGCTGGCCCGGCTGATCTCTTCCACCGCGATGACATGCTCAAGGTAGCCGAGCCCCAAGCCCCCGTCTTCCTCGTCGACCGTGATACCATGCAGCCCGAGCTCACCCATCGCCGGCCACAGCTCCTGCGGAAACCAGTCCTCCCGGTCGGCCCGCTCGGCGAGCGGGGCCACCTGTGCGTCGGCAAAGCGGGCGGCGGCCTCGCGGATCATTTCGGCGCTTTCGCCGAGCTGAAAATCGAAATGGGGGGTGGCACGCAAGACGATGAACTCCTCTGTATCGAGGCGCATAGACGAGCCGCTTGAGCCGGGCAAATTCAACTGCGCCAACAACTTGCCTTCGAATTAGTTTTCCGGCGCAAGACGTTTGAAAATTTGAGAATTCTCGACTATCGGGGCGACAGCTTAGGGATCCCTCGTGCCAACCACTGACCCATCCTCCTGGCCTGCCGGGGCGGCGCCTGCGCCTCAGTTCCGCACGGATGATGCACGGCTGTCGATCCTTGCCGCGCACGGAGCCGAGGGGATCGGGCCGGAGGGCGATCCCGAGCTGTCGGAAATCGCCGCCTTCGCGGCGCGGCTGTGCGAGACGCCCGTCGCGTTTGTTTCGCTGGTGCTGGGCGAAACGCAGCAGTTCGTCGGCCGCAGCGGCTCCGACATGGTCGAGCCGCCGCGTTCGACCAGCTTCTGCAGTCACGCCATGCACCGGGCTGAGCCGCTCGTCGTGACCGATGCGGCGCAGGACGCGCAGTCTGCCGACAACCCCTTGGTCGTGGGCGATCCTCATATCCGCTTCTACGCCGGTGCCCCGCTCATTTCGCGCGAAGGCGCGCCGCTGGGCGCTCTGTGCGTGATCGATACCGTTCCTCGGGAACAAGGGTTGACCGATCTCCAGCGCGAAGGCCTGCAGGTGCTGGCCCGTTCCGCCATGCAGCGCCTCAATGCCTTGCGCCAACAACGCGCCGCGGCCGAGCACATCGCGGGAAGCGCGCGCACCATGCGCGAGATTGCCGACTTGTTGCCGAGCGTGATCTGGTCGGCGGACGGCCAGGGCAATTTCGACTATTTTAATCAGCGTTGGTCCGAAGTGACCGGCGCCGCGCGGCCCAAGTTGGCCGACGATTGGCGGCCGCATATTCACAAGGAGGACGCCGAGCGCGCGTTCGCCGATTGGGACGCGAGCTTTGCGAAGGGTGAGCCGTTCGAGAGCGAGTACCGCCTTCGGCAGGCCGACGGGAGCTGGCGTTGGACCCTGTCGCGCGGGCTTCCGATGACCGACTCGTCGGGGGAAGTCGTCCGCTGGTACGGCACGCTCACCGACATCGACAGCGGCCGCCGGCTGTCGGAAAGCCGCGATCTGCTCGCGAAAGAGCTGTCCCATCGGATCAAAAACATCTTCGCCGTGGTCGCCGGGCTGGTCTCGATCCGCGCGCGGCGCCACCCCACCGCCAAGGAATTCGCCGCCGAGCTCGTCGATGCCATCCGCGCACTGGGCCGGGCGCACGACTTCGTCCGCCCGGTCGAAGGCGTAAAGGGCGACAGCCTGCGCGGCCTGCTCAGCGAGCTGATGGCCCCTTATGCGGACGACAACGGCCGCATCTCGGTAGACGGCGCAGAGTGCGAGATCGGACCGCGCGCCGCGACCCCCTTGGCGCTCATCTTCCACGAGCTGGCGACGAACTCGGCCAAGTACGGCGCGCTTTCGGTCGAAGGCAGCTCGATCGCGATCACGATAGATTGCCCCGAGGAAGAGGGCGTCTCGCGCATCGCGTGGCGCGAGCGCGGGGGGCCGGCGGTAACCGATCCAGGCGTCGAAGGCTTCGGCTCGCGGCTGGTGCAGATGTCGATCGAGGGCCAGCTCGGCGGCAGGATGGAGCGTCGCTTCAGTGCCGACGGGCTCGAGGTCGACCTCGAGATTCCGCTCGCGTCGATGCGGAGCTAGTCGGCCCGGCGCCAGATCTGGGTCTGGCAGAACGGTCCGATGCAGCCCTTGACCTCGAGCCGCCCGCCGTCGAGCCGGCGCAGGATCGAGCGGTACGACTTGCCCGCCTTGGGATCGTAGATCGTCCCGCGCCAGACTTTGCCGTCCGCCTTGAACCCGGTGAGAATGGGCAGGCCGAGCAGCTTGCGCGCGCGCAGCGATTTGTCGGGGTTGTTGGTGTCGCGCTGGTCGAGGCCCTGGGGCGGCACGACGAGGAACTTCGCGAGGCGCCCGCACCGCGTGGACCCGCAATCGCCGATCCGCACCTGCCCGGTCTTCTCGGCGGTGATCCACAGGCCGTCGATCGGCTCGGCTGCGGCTAGCGGGGTGCAGGCCAGCGCTGCGATGAACGCAACCGGGAATAGCCGCATGCCGTTCACTCCTGTTCGAACCCCACGCCTCGGGGCCATCCCGGGGCGGCGATGCCCATCACCTTGAACAGGTAGCCCATCTGGTCGTCGGCGATAAGCCGGTCGCGCGCGGTGACGAACTCGCCGCGCCGCTGCGGCGTGCGCAGCGCAAGCGCTTCGGTCCGCGTCTCGATGCCGAGCGTGCGAAGCCACTCGCCCTGCGTCCGGGTTCCCATCCATGCCGCCCCCCGTGCGCCGACGACTTGCGCGAGGGTCGCGAAGTCGACGTGAGCGGTCAGGTCCGCCTCGCCGGGGGCCTCGAAGGGGTCGACCTTGCGGTGCGCGCGCACCGCCTGGAGGGTCGAGCCCGCGCGCATGTCGACGTGGCCGTAGTCGATCAGCAGCGCGCAGCCGCCTTGCTCGGCCAGCCGGCCGGCGATCTCGCCGGTGATGGCGGCCGCGGCGGGCGAGGTCTCGATGATGGTTCCCTGCCGCCCGCCCCGCCATTCGTGCGGCACCGCGGCATCCATCGGTTGCGAGCCCCCGACATAGATGAAGCGGTCGCCGTCGAGCCCGACCATCCGCTCGCGCCAACCCTCGGCGGCGCGGATGAGCTGGCGCACAGGGAGGGCGTCCAGGAATTCGTTGCCGACGATGAGCAGCGGGCGGTCGTAGGGCAGGCTGTCGAGGTCCGCGTGGACGACGGCGTGGGGCACGGCTTCGGTCTGGATTTCGCGCAGGGCCGGCGAAGCCTCCACGAAGTGTACCTCGGGCTCGAGGCCATAACGCTTCATCGTCAGGAGCGCGTCCTTGGCCAGCGTGCCGCGTCCGGGTCCGAGCTCGACATAGGCGATCGGCTCCGGCCGGCCGGCGCGCACCCACATGTCGGCGAACCACAGGCCGATCAGCTCGCCGAACATCTGGCTGATCTCGGGCGCGGTCACGAAGTCGCCCCCGGCCCCGAGCGGATCGCGCGAGGCGTAGTAGCGCGCGTTGGACTCGGCCATGAAATGGGCGAGGCTGATCGGCCCGCTGGAGCGGATCAGCCGGCGGAAAATCTCCGCCAGCGGCGTTTCTCCCGTCATGCGGCGGCGGGCTGCGCCGCCTGGCCCCCCAGCGGCGGACGAGTTAGCGCGCGCACGACCAGCGCGATGCCGAGAATTATCAGCGGAATCGTCAGCCACTGGCCCATGTTGAGCCCGCTCTGGCGCGCGAACTCGCTGAGCTGGGCGTCCGGCTCGCGGAAGAACTCGACCGTGAACCGCCCGAGCGCGATGCCGGCGGTGAACACCCCGACGAGCAGGCCGGGCCGCCAGCGCGCCTTGGTCTTCCAGAACAGCCAGAGCATCACCGCGATGAGCAGCGCTCCCTCCAGCCCCGCCTCGTAGAGCTGGCTTGGGTGACGCGGCAACTGCAGCGGGTCGTCGGGGAAGATCATCGCCCACGACACGTCGGTCGGGCGGCCCCACAGCTCGCCGTTGACGAAATTGGCCAGGCGCCCGAACAGCATCCCGAACGGCACGTTGACCGCGATGTAGTCGGCAGTGCGCAGGAAGCTGATCTTGCCCTGCCGGCAGACCCAGGCGATCGCCACGACCACCCCCAAGATACCGCCGTGGAAGCTCATCCCGCCTTCCCACAGCTTGAAGAACTCGAGCGGGTTCTTGAGCAGGTAGAAGTCTGGCGAATAGAACAGCGCGTAGCCCAATCGCCCGCCCAGGATGATGCCGATCGTGCAGTAAAAGAACAGGTCGTCGGCATGGCGCTGCGCCATCGGGCTGCCCGGCGCCTTGATCATCCGGGTCAGGTGCCAATAGCCGAGGACGATCCCGCCGAGATAGGCCAGCGAGTAATAGCGCAGCTCGAAGAAGCCCAGATCGATGCCTCTTCGCAGACCCAGGTCCTCGAAGTGAATCGCCTGCGAAGCGGTCTCCGCCAGTAGTGACAGCAGCACGAATGGTCCTTACGCTTGAGCCGCCCCAAGAAGGGAATTGCAGCCGTTCGGGCGCGTCTTTGGCATAGCCGGGGCGCCTGCGAAACCCCGATGGCAGGCGACGGAGAGGACAGAGGAAGAACGAATGCCGACCGAGCTCGACAGGGATATCCAGCGCATCAACCAGGCTCTCACGGGCGCCGGGCAGATGTTCGAAACGAAGATGATCGAGCGGCGCGGCGTCGAGATGCCCGCCTTCGTCAACGCGCCGCCGAGCATCGCGCACTACTTCGCTCACTTCGCCAACCAGCATAAGGACACCGAATTCATCGTCGACGGCGAGCAGCGCCTGACCTTCGGCGAGGTCTATGCCGAGGCCGCCAGCGTCGCCCATGGCCTGGCCACACGCCACGGCATGAAGCGGGGCGACCGGGTGGGGATCGCCGCGCGCAATTCGGCCAACTGGATCGCCGCCTACATGGGCGTGCTGATGGGCGGCGGCTGCGCCGCGCTCATCAACGGCTGGTGGACCGGAGAGGAGATGGGCTTCGGCATCGACCTTTGCGAATGCTCGCTGGTCCTCGCCGATCGCCAGCGCGCGGCGCGCCTTGAAGGCATCGACCACGGCGCGAAGGTCATCGTGTTCGATCACGACGGGCCGCCCGCCGTGGGGCTCGAACCGATCTGGGCCGAGGGCGACACCGCGATGCAGATGCTCGGGGTGCTCGGGCCGGACGATCTCGCGACGATCCTCTACACCTCGGGATCCACCGGCACGCCCAAGGGCGCCTATTCCGACCACCTCGGAAAGGTGAGCGCGGTGATGAACTACATCGCGCAGACCGCCACCATCGTGCAGCTGCTGACCGAGCGAAACGAGATGCCGAGCGTGCAGCCGAGCGCGCTGGTCAACGTACCGCTGTTCCACGTGACCGGGGAAGTGCCGGTGTTCCTCCAGAGCTTCGCGATGGGCCGTAAGCTGGTGCTGATGCCCAAATGGGACGCGACCGAGGCGCTCGGACTGCTCGAGCGGGAGAAGATCACCTATTTCGTCGGGGTGCCGCTGATGAGTTACGAACTCGCCACGCACCCGGACCGCGCGAAATACGACCTCTCGGCGTGCAAGACGTTCGCCGGTGGCGGCGCGCCGCGCCCGCCAGAGCATGTCGCCCAGATCAAGGAGGCGTTCGCCGAAGGCTACCCGGTGCTCGGTTACGGCCTCACCGAAACGAACGGGGTCGGCTGCGGCAACCTCAACGAGAACTACATGGCCAAACCCGGCTCGACCGGCACCGCGTCGAAGCCGCTGGTGGACCTCGCGATCCTGGACGATGCGGGCAAGCCGTTGCCGCAGGGGCAGGTGGGCGAGATCAGCATGCGCTCCGCTTGCAATTTCCTCGGCTACTGGAAGAACGAGGAAGCGACCGAAGCGGCCTACACCGCCGACGCCTACTTCCGCACGGGCGACCTCGGCTACGTCGACGAGGATGAGTACCTGTTCATCGTCGACCGCAAGAAGGACATCATCATCCGCGGCGGCGAGAACATCGCCTGCATCGAGGTCGAGCAGGAGATTTACGCCCATCCGAACATCGCCGAATGCTCGGTGTTCGGGCTGCCCGACGAACGTTTGGGCGAGGTGCCCGCGGCGGTCTACGTCACCATGGATAGCCGCGATGTCGATCCGGAGGACTTGAAGGAATTCCTCGCCGAGCGCCTCGCCAAGTTCAAAATTCCGCAGTTCCTGTGGCAGGTCGACGAAGCATTGCCCCGGCTCGGCACCGAGAAGATCGACAAGCGCGCGCTCCGCGCCAAATACACCGAGCTCCTAGAGGCCGCCTAGATCGAACGGCTCGTTTTCCGTTTTCCTACAGGCCTGCGGGTGCGTTACCTTGAAGGGATGACGTGTCCATGCGCCAGCGATCCGAGCGACTCCGCGACCGGTCATGCGTCCTTTCGGAGCATGTCCTTAAGCGTGCGGTTTTCGTGCCTCCGGAAGTTGACGGGTCGAGCGGGAGAAACTCAGGAGAAGCAAGTAGTTAGATCTCAACCTAGCTTTCGTTCCACCCCGGTTGGGCGTTCCACGCAAGGCCACAGCCGATGAACCAGGTTCGGGTTCCCAACCAGCGCGAGGTAATCGATCGCCGCGCGCTCAGCGAGATGATCGCCACCCGCTGGTCGCAGGGAGGCGGGACAGCGCGCGCCGACATCGTCGCCGCGCTCAAGGCCGCGCTCGATCGCGGGCGCGCCGAACTCGACCGGCGATTGAGCGAACGCCCCTCGGCCGGTCACGAGATCACCGGGGGCCACGCGTTCCTCATCGACCAGCTGGTGCGGACCATTCACGACCACGTGATCGCCGACGTCTATCCGTCGATGAATCGCTCCACCGGCGAAAGGCTGACGCTGATTGCAGTCGGGGGATACGGCCGGGCGGAGATGGCGCCGCATTCGGATGTCGACATCGCCTTCATCCATCCCACCGGCAACGCACCGTGGTGCGAGCAGGTCATCGAGTCGATGCTCTATTACCTGTGGGATCTGGGACTGAAGGTCGGTCATTCGAGCCGGTCGGTCGACGAGACCATGCGCATGGCGCGCGCCGACCTGACCATCCGCACCGCGCTCCTCGAGGGCCGCTACGTGTGGGGCGACCAGGCACTCTATGACGAAGTCGCCCGGCGCTTCGCCGACGAAGTGGTAAAGGGTACCGAAAAGCAGTTCGTCACCGAGAAGCTCGAGGAGCGCAACGCCCGGCACAAGCGCATGGGCGACAGCCGCTACGTCGTCGAACCCAACGTCAAGGACGGCAAGGGAGGGCTGCGCGACCTGCAGACGCTCTACTGGATCGGCAAGTATATCCACAAGGTGCGCAGCGCCGCCGAACTGGTCGAAGTGGGACTGTTCAGCCCCGCCGAGTACAAGAGCTTCCGCCGCGCCGAGGGCTTCATGCTCGCGGTGCGTTGTCACTTGCACACGCTGACCGGCCGCCCCGAGGATAGGCTCACTTTCGACATGCAGCGCGCAGTCGCCGCTCGCATGAACTTCGCCGATCGGCCCGGCAAAAGCGCAGTCGAGCGCTTCATGCAGTTCTACTTTCTGCAGGCGAAACGGGTCGGGGCGCTCACCGGGGTATTCCTCGCCCACATCGACGAGCAGTTCGCGAAAAGCCGCCCGCGCAAGGGCCTGCTTGCGAGCTTCACCCCGCGGGCGCGCGAGCTGAAAGGCTACCGGGTCTTCGGCGGCAGGATCGCCGCCCCGTCCGACGACTGGTTCGGACAGGACCCGGTCCGGCTGATCGAGGTGTTCCAGCTAGCCGAGGCGAACGGCCTCGATATTCACCCCGACACCATGCGTCAGGCCGGGCGCGATGCCGGGCTGATCCGCCGCGAAACGCGCGACGACCCGCGTGCCAATGCGCTGTTCCTCGAGGTGCTCGCCGGACGTAACGATCCCGAAGGCGTGCTGCGGTGGATGAACGAGGCGGGCGTGTTCGGTCGCTTCGTGCCCGATTTCGGGCGGGTCAACGCGCAGATGCAGTTCGACATGTACCATCACTACACGGTCGACGAGCACACCATCCGGGCGATCGGGTTGCTCAACCGGATCGAGAAGGGCGAACTGACCGCCGACCATCCGCGCTCCTCGCGGCTGATACACGAAGTCGCCAGCCGGCGGGCGGCCTACGTCGCCGTGCTGCTGCACGACATTGCCAAGGGCCGGGGCGGCGACCACTCGATCCTCGGCGGGGACGTGGCGGAGCAGCTCTGCCCGCGCTTCGGGTTGGATGCCGGGGAAACCGCGCTCGTCGCCTGGCTGGTGCGCCAGCATCTGCTGATGAGCCGCACCGCGTTCAAGCGCGACCTCACCGATCCCAAGACGATCGACGATTTCGTCGCCGAGGTGCAAGGGCTGGAGCGGCTCCGGCACCTGATGATCCTCACCGCGGTCGATATCCGCGCGGTGGGGCCGGGCACCTGGAACAGCTGGAAGGGACAGCTTCTCGGTGAGCTTTACGACGCGGCGGAGGAGCACTTGCGGCTGGGCCATATGCGGCATGGTCGCAAGGAACGGGTGGCGGCCAAGAAGGCGGCCGTGCAGGCCCTGCTCGGCGACAAGGCGGGGTTGCTGAATCTTTACGCCGATCGCTTCGACGACAGCTATTGGGTCGCCGAACCGGAAGACATCGCCGCGCTCAATTTGGTCCAATACGGCAGGAGCCACGAGGACACGGGCAACCTTTCGGTCCATTGCGAGGTCTATCCGTCGCGCGGCGCGACGCTGGTGACCGTCATCGCCGCCGACCATCCCGGGCTGTTCTATCGCATAGCCGGCGGTATCCACCTCGCCGGGGCGAACATCATCGACGCGCGCATCCACACGACGCGCACCGGCTGGGCGGTCGACAACTTCCTCGTCCAGGACCCGCACGGGGCGCCGTTCAGCGAAGCGAACCAATTGGAGCGGCTGGAGCGATCGATCGGCGATGCGCTCGCCAATCGCAGCGCGCTGGTGCCGCAACTGGCCAAGCGGCCGCTGTCGCACAGCCGGGCAGCCGCTTTCGATGTCCGCCCCGTGGTCAGCTTCGACAACCAGGCTTCGGGCCGCTTCACGGTGATCGAGGTCAACGCGCGCGACCGGCCGGCGCTGCTGAACCGTCTCGCCCGGGCGCTGTTCGAAAGCCGCCTCCTCGTGTTCAGCGCGCATGTCACGAACTACGGCGAGCGGGCGGCGGACGCGTTCTACGTGACCGACCTGACCGGCGGCAAGGTCACCGGGTCGGCGCGGCTGAAGGCGATCGAGGCCGCTTTGCTGGTTGCCGCGAGCGACGAGCGGCAGGCGGAGCTGGAGAGCGCCTAGCGCTCGCCGAACAGCGCCGTGCCGACGCGAACGTGGGTAGCGCCGAGAATGATGGCGGTTTCGAAGTCCCCGCTCATGCCCATGCTGAGGCCGGCAAGGCCGTTGTCGCGCGCCAGCTTGTCGAGCAGCGCGAAGAACGGCGCCGGCTCGATCCCTGCGGGAGGGACGCACATGAGGCCGGTCACAGGCACCTCGGCGGTGCGGGCCTCTGCCAGCAGCGCGGGCAGGTCGCGCACCGCGCAGCCGCCCTTCTGGGGCTCCTCGCCGACGTCGACCTGCACGAATGCATCGATGCGGCGTCCCACCTTGTCGAACGCCCTGGCGAGCGCGGTGACCAGACTCGACCGGTCGAGCGAATGGATGCAGTCGAACAGGCGCACCGCGTCTTCCGCCTTGTTCGACTGCAATTGCCCCACGAGATGCAGCTTCGCATCGGGCCAGCGTTCGCGCAGCGCCGGCCACTTGGCGGCCGCCTCCTGCACGCGGTTCTCGCCGAACACGCGCTGGCCTGCTTCGAGCAGCGGCACGATCGCTTCGGCCGGATGGGTCTTGCTGACGGCGACGAGGGTTACTTCGTCGCCCTCGCGACGGGCGATCCCGGCGGCGCGTGCAATTTGGTCGTGGATTGCGGAGAGGCGCAACGCTGCATTCATCGCGTGGTGCGCTATAACGCCGTCATGGGCGTGTCACTCCCCGATCTCTGGCTGCTATCGGACGCCCGCAACGACGAGCTGCTGCCGCGCGCGCTTCGGGCGCTGCCGCAGCGTTCGGCGTTCGTGTTCCGGCACTATCACCTCGATCCGCGCGCACGCCGCGTGCGGTTTGACGAACTCTCCCCGATCGCGCTGGAGCACGGCCACTTGCTGATCCTGTCGGGTAGCGACGATCAGGCCCGGGCCTGGGGTGCCGCCGGCTCCTACGGCCCGCCGGAGGCCATCGGAGAGGCGCCCGAGCTGCTGCGGATCGGGGCCGTACACGACGGCCATGAGATCGCCCACGCCAATGCGGCAGGGGCCGACGCGGTTATGCTCTCGCCGGTCTTCGCCACCCGCACCCATCCCAATATCGCGCCGTTGGGGCCGGAAAAATTCCATGCGCTCGCCGCGCTCGCCGAAATGCCCGTGATCGCGCTCGGCGGCATGACCTTCGAACGGGCGAAGGAATTGGGCTGGACGCGGTGGGCGGCGATCGACGGCCTCGCCCTCAAGCAGGATTCCTGACGTCAAGGATTCTTGACGCCGGACTCCCCGGCCTGCGATAGTATGCCCCTGACGGAATAGGGGAACCAACAATGGCCACGCGAGCACTCGGCGTAGGGGCGGGCAAAGCGCCGGCGGCCGACTGGCGCGCGGCGTTTCGCCGCAGCTTGCGCCGTGCCGGGCAGATAACCGGCGCCGCCGCGTTGTTCGCGGCTATGCTGTTCCTCGGGCTGGCGCTCGCCAGCTACACCCAGACCGATCCCAGCAGTTCCACCGCGGCGGCAGGCGACGACGTCAAGAACTGGATGGGGCCAATCGGCGCTTGGTTCGCAGAGCGCGTGTTCTTCATGTTCGGCGTCACCGGGGTCCTTCTGTTGCCCCTGCTTTACGTTGCCTCGCGCAAGCTGTGGCGCGAGGTCGAGGGCGAGGACCGGGACGAGCGCACCCGTTGGTGGCGTCCGCTCGGGCTCTTGTTGTTCTCGATGGCGCTCCTCGGCACTGTGCTCGCGCTCATCTTCGACCGCCCGGGCGGCTCGCTGCCGGCCTCGATGGGCGGGATCGCTGGCCTTCTTGGCGCCGGCGCGATCGAGGGAATCGCCGCGCGCCTTGGTGAGGGCATTTCAGGCTGGGTCATCCTTGGCCTGGCGCTGCTGGCGTTGGCCGGCGGCGTGGCGGGCGTGACCAGGGTGTTCGCGCTCGACTGGGTGGCCTTGTTGACGCTTCCGGGCTTTCTCAAGCGGGTACCCGAGCTTCCGCCCGCGTTGGCAGATGCGCCGTTCATGCCCAAGCAGCGAGCGCGCCACGTGCGGGAAACCGCGGAAGAGGAGCCCCCGCAGATCGCCGAGCGTCGCGCGCCGGCGATCGCCGACCCTGCCACTGCGCCGCGAGCCGCAAGGCCCGCCGGCAAGAAGGCGCAAACCGACCTGTTCGCCAATTACCAGCTACCGAACCTAGAACTGCTGGCCGAGCCCAAACCCCACGCCGCTCCTAAGCTCGACAAGCTCGCACTGGAACGCAATGCGCGACTGCTGGAAACGGTGCTCGACGACTTCAACGTCAAGGGTGAGATCACCGCGGTGCGCACCGGGCCTGTGGTGACGATGTACGAGCTGGAACCCGCGCCGGGCATCAAGGCGAGCCGGGTCATCGGCCTGGCTGAAGACATCGCCCGCAACATGAGCGCGATCAGCGCCCGCGTTTCCTCGATTCCGGGCAAGACGGTGATGGGCATCGAGCTGCCTAATGCCGACCGCCAGACCGTCGCGCTGAAGGAGCTCGCCGCATGCGACGCGTTCGTGAACGCGCGCGGCGCGCTGCCGATTATCCTGGGCAAGGACATCGCCGGCGAGCCGATTGTCGCCGACCTGGCCGCGATGCCGCACTTGCTCGTCGCGGGTACCACCGGTTCCGGTAAATCGGTCGGGCTCAACTGCATCCTCTTGAGCCTGCTCTACAAGTTCACCCCCGATGACCTTCGCCTCATTCTGATCGACCCCAAGATCCTCGAATTGAAGAGCTACGACGACATACCCCACCTTCTCAGCCAGGTGGTGACGGAGCCCTCAAAAGCGGTGCGCGCGCTCAAGTGGGCAGTCGAGGAGATGGAGCGCCGCTACCGCATGATGAGCAGCATCGGCGCGCGTAATATCGCCGGGTTCAACGAGCGGGTGAAGACTGCCGCGGCAAAGGGGAAGCCGCTGGGGCGAAGGGTGCAGACCGGGTTCGATCCTGACACCGGCGAGGAGCTGTTCGAGGAAGAGCAGCTCGACTACGCGCCGCTGCCGCAGATCGTGCTGATCGTCGACGAGCTCGCTGACCTCATGGTCACCGTCGGCAAGGAGATCGAGGTTCTCATCCAGCGGCTCAGCCAGAAGAGCCGCGCGGCGGGCATCCACCTGATCATGGCTACCCAGCGCCCGTCGGTCGACGTCATCACCGGGGTGATCAAGGCCAACCTGCCGACCCGCATCAGCTTCAACGTCACCAGTCGGATCGACAGCCGCACGATCCTGGGCGAGCAGGGCGCCGAGCAACTGCTCGGCAAGGGCGACATGCTCTACAAGCCCAGTACAGGCGCGCTGGTGCGCGTCCATGGCCCGTTCGTTAGCGATGAGGAGGTTGAGGCGGTCGCCGAGCATTGGCGCGGACAGGGCAAGCCCGAATACGTCGACGCGGTGACCGAGGAGCCCGAGGATAGTTACGGCTTCAGCTTCGACGACGAGCTGACAGCGAGCGACAACCCGGAAGAGCGCAAGTACCGTCAGGCTTGCCAGATTGTCTTCGAGCACCAGAAGGCCAGTGGCTCCTGGCTCCAGCGCCAGATGGGCGTCGGCTACAACACGGCCGCCAAGTGGATCGAAAAGATGGAGGAGGACGGCTTCGTCGGCCCCGCCAACCACGTCGGCCGCCGCGACATCTACCGCGATAAGGACGGCAACCCTCTCTAGCCCGCACGGCTGGTCTAGCCGATTGTCAGGCAGGCTCGCCGCACACTTCAGGCGTTTCACACTCTCCTTCGTCAAATCATCGGTAAATCATCGGTCGGCAGCCCCTCGCCAAGCGCGTGAACCGCCGTCAGAATGATCGGGCATGGAGCAAGACTACTGGGGGGTGGCAGAATGCGACGAATCCGGATGCGAGCGGCCCATTCCGTCCTGCTCGCCGGATGCGCGGCGGTGCCCACGGGCGCCGCCGCGCAAGAAAGGACCGCCCATGCTCCGAGCGAGATCGTCGTCACCGCCATGCGCGAAAGCGAGCCCCTTGCAACGGTCGCCGCACCCGTCAGTGTCGTAAGCGGCGCTACCGTGCGGGATGCGGCCATTACGACCGCCGACCGGCTCGCGGAGTTCTCGACCGCGCTGACGGTCCTGCCCAATCCGACCGCGAACATCATCTTTCTGCGCGGCGTCGGCAATTTCACCCTGACACCATCGACCGATCCGGCGGTGGGCTGGAATTACGACGGGGTCTTCGTCGCCCGCCCCAATGCGACCCAAGGGCAGTTCTTTGATCTCGAACGGGTAGAGATCCTCAAGGGGCCGCAGGGGGTTCTCTACGGCCGCAATGCCTCAGCAGGCACGATCAACCTAATCCCCGTGCACCCTCAGCCTGGCCGCACCGACGGCTATGCCATTGCAAGCTATGGCACGCACGATACGCTCAATTTTGAAGCGGCAGCTAACCTGTCTCTGGGGGTGTCGGGCGCGCTGCGCATTTCGGGACAGGCCCTCGCGCAGGATAGCCTGCTCTCCGGTTTCGCAGAGGGTGCAAGTCAGCAGTCCGCTAGGATGCAGTTGCAAGCGGAATTACGCCCTGGCTTGACGGTTCGTGTGGCAAGCGACTTCATGCAACAAGGCGGGGTCGGGGCAGGCACGACCTACCTCGGATATTATGCCTTTGACGCCGCGGCAGGCCGCTTCCGCCTAGTTCCTTCGAACCTCGCCATCGGGATCGGTAATCGCGACGCTGCAGCGCAGGCGTTCCGACAGACCGTGCCGCTACCCTCGCTGGGGCGCAACCTCGACGCGCAGGCAGCGGTGCCGTACCAGAATAACGAGATTTACGGTGCGCATGCCGAAGTTACGGCCGAGCTAGGTTTCGCAACGCTGACCGTACTTCCGGCGTGGCGCCGTAACGACTTTGACCAGATCGCGGCCGGCGCCCCCTTCGGTTACCTGTTCCAAGAGCATGACGACCAGCTCAGCATCGAGGCGCGGCTGACTGGAAGTGCGGGGCCGCTCAAATGGCTTGCCGGTGGCCTCCTTTCAGACGAGAATATTCGCGCTCGTTACACCACGAATTTCTCCACCCAGCTGGGGATCAGCGACACCCGCTACGCCACTCGCAGCCGCGCACTTTTCGCCAACGGCACCTTGTCCCTGGTGTCAGGGCTGAGGCTTGTGGCGGGCGCCCGACGCTCATGGGATGAGAAGTCGATCAGCGGTTCGTCGATCAGCTTTAATCTCGCCTGTCCGGTGAGGGTTGCTGGCCAGCCTTCTTGCCCCAGCGTTCCGCTTCTCCAACTCGGGCCCGACCCGTCGACGGGCGGATTGCCGGTCCCGGTGGTTGGAATGCCTCTGCCGATTCTGGTGGCCGGGGCGCCCACCGGCGCAACGATTTCTCGTACCGATCGCGCCGATGGGCGCCGCTCTGCCCATTTTGGTTTGACCACATGGCGGGCAGGTGTCGAGGCTGACATCGCTTTGGACGGTGTGGCGTATGCCGATATTCAAACGGGATATCGTCCGGGCGGGCTCAATAGCGCAACCGGCTTCGAGACGTACGCCCCAGAACGCGTCACGTCATACACGGTGGGCGCCCGTTGGCGCGAACGAAGGCTGGCGATAACGGGAGAACTCTTCTGGTGGGACTACCGGGATCAGCATGTCAGTTCCGTCCAGCCGGACCTATCGAGCCCGCCGCGCAACGTGAACTTCACGCGCAACGCCGCCCGATCACGCATCCGGGGAATGGCTGTCGAGGCAACCTTTCGTCCGGCGTCGGGAAGCACGTTATTTACCGATGTGCAGTACCTGGACTCCAAGTATCTCGATTTCGACTTCGTCCAGGTCAGTACGGGCAATCCGCCTCTCACCGGATGCGCGGCGACACTCACCGCGACCGCCAATCGCTATAGCGTCGATTGTAGCGGTAAGCGGCCGTTCGCCTCGCCCAGATGGACCATGCACATAGGCGCGCGGCAGCGATTGTCGCTCGGGGGCGCCGACTTGGAGTTCATGGCACGCACCCGCTACGTATCGGCGCAAAACGTCGGTGCCACCCTGCTCGACGAGCAAATCATCGGCGCGCACTGGACTTCAGATGCGCAAGTGCAGTTTCATCCACGCGGCGAAAGGTTCGAAATCGCTGCGTTCGTCCGCAACATCTCGGGCGAACGATACCCAAACTTCGTTATCTTTCATCCGACGAGCAACCTACTGGTATCGTCAGTCTCGCCGCCGCGGGTCGTCGGGCTGAGGGTGGGAGCGAAGTTCTAGCCCGCTTCACCCGGCCGCACCGGGCAAATCCGGAGTGCCGCTTGTATCACTAGAGCAACACAGTCTGGTCATCTTCGGCGTAGGTTGGACTAATTGTTGCTCTATCCAGAGCTATCCCTGTAATTTCGTTATGCAATCAGGGAGCTTCCAACATGACACCCCGCCACAATCTTTTGCTCGCCTCTGCGGCAGCCACCGTCGCGCTTGCGCAGCCCGCTTTCGCACAGGACATCCCAGGCGAAACCCAGGCCTCCGCCGAAGGCGAGGCGACCCCGCAAGAGCAAATCATCGTCACCGGCACTCGCCGAACCGATCGCACCGTCGCTGACAGCCCCGTGCCCATTGACGTGATTGGCGGCGAGCAACTGGCGGACCAAGGCTACACCGACACCAATCGTATCCTCAACCAGCTAGTTCCCAGCTTCAATTTCCCGCAACCGTCGATCACGGATGGTACCGACGCGCTGCGGCCGGCGACCCTGCGTGGCCTCGCGCCCGACCAGACACTGGTTCTTGTCAACGGCAAGCGCCGGCACCCCTCGGCACTGCTGAACCTCAACGGGTCCGTCGGCCGTGGTTCCGCGGCAGTCGATCTCAACACCATTCCGCCGCTCGCCATCGAGCGGATCGAGGTGCTGCGCGACGGTGCAGCCTCACAGTACGGTTCAGACGCGATCGCGGGCGTCATCAACGTCCAGCTCAAGCGCCGGGAAGGCAATCGGGCGCAGGTCACGTACGGCAAGTACATCACCACGATGGATGACGTGCTCGAGCAGGGTGGGCCGGTAATCGGTGCGAACGGCCAGCCCGTGCTCGATGCGACTGCGGGCGCCGGAGGCGTCTACCAGCTGACCAACACCGGTGACGAGCGCAAGCGCCGCGACGGCCAAACGCTCACGCTGGCTACCAACTTCGGACTGCCCGTCGGCGAAGGCGGCTACGCCAACGTTACCCTGCAGTTCCAGGACCGCGATCCGACCAACCGGGCCGGTGCCGATCCGCGGCAGCAGTACCCTGCGCTTGCCGGGGGGCTGGCCGATCCGCGCGAGCTGACCATCGACCGGTACACCCACCGCTACGGCGACGCGGCGACGAATGACTACACCATCTTCTTCAATGGCGGTTACGAGCTCTCTCCCGGCGCCGAACTCTACGCGTTCAGCAGCTACAACGTTCGCGATGCGGAGAGCGCGGGGTTCTATCGCCGCGCGAACGACGCCCGCAACCGCGACTTCTCGGCTTCGACCACCACGTTCGTGCCCTTCTATGCGGACGGGTTCCTGCCGCTGATCGTCAGCGAGATCGAGGATTTCGCGGTTGCCGGTGGTTTGCGCGGCCAGTTCGCCGATGCCTGGAACTACGACGTCAGCGTCGTTTACGGGACCAACCGCTTCCAGTTCGGCGTGGAGAACAGCTTCAACGTCAGCTTCGGACAAGGCAGCCAGCGCAAGTTCGATGCGGGCCAGCTTAACTTCGGCCAGACCACCGTGAACGCCGATCTCCAACGCACTTTCGACGTGGGCTTCGGGGACGGGCTCTCGTTCGCGGTAGGTGCCGAGTATCGCGACGAGAACTTCCGAATCGTGGCGGGCGACTTCCAGAGCTACGCGGGCGGTCCTTTCATCGCCAACGGTGCGCCCGCCGGGGCCCAGGTTTTCCCGGGTTTCCGTCCGGCGAACGAAGTGGACGAAAGCCGAGACTCGAAGGCAGCCTACATCGAACTGGAGAGCGACTTCGGCGAGATGCTTACAGTGCAACTCGCGGGGCGCTACGAAGACTATTCGGACTTCGGCGATACCTTGAATGGAAAGATCGCCGCCCGGCTCGAACCGATCGACGGGCTCGCGCTACGCGGCTCGTTCTCAACCGGCTTCCGCGCCCCGAGTCTGCACCAGCAATACTATTCGACAACCTCTACCAACAACGTCAACGGCACCTTGCTCGAAATCCTAACCGTGCCGGTAAACGACCCGATCGCCATTGCGCTCGGATCGCAACCGCTCGAGCCGGAGGAGTCGCAAAACTGGTCGCTCGGCGCCACCTTCTCGATGGTTCCCGGCCTCAACATCACGGCCGACTACTACAACATCGACATCGAGAACCGCATTGTGGTGACCGAAACGCTCAGTGGGGCCGCGGTGATTGCGTTGCTCCAGGCAGCCGGCTTCAACAACGTCACGTCCGCCCGGTTCTTCGTCAATGGGATCGACACCCGAACGAAGGGCTACGAGATCGTCGGTACTTATCGCGTCCCGGACATGGGGATCGGCAATCTGTCCCTCACCGCGGGCTTCAGTCGCAACCGGACCGAGATCACCGAACGGGCTGCCCTGCCGACGCTACCGGGATTGACGCTGTTCGGCCGCCAGGAGTCGCTTCGTCTGACCGAGGGCCAGCCCCGCACGAAACTCAACCTCGGATTGGACTGGGACTCGGGTATCTTCGGCCTGACAGCCCGGGCCAACCGGTTCGGCACCGTCCTCATCCCCGGTATCGACGTGGCGCGCGATCAGGTGCTTGGCGAACAATGGGTCACAGATCTCGAAGTCCGCGCCAAGGTCATGGACAGGCTGGAATTCGCGGTCGGCGCCAACAACCTGCTCGACAGCTATCCGGATCGGGTGCGTGTCGGTCTCGACGGCGGGCAAAACTACGGACTTAACGGCTACTTCATCCCGTTCAGCCAGTTCTCGCCTTCGGGCTTCAACGGGCGGTTCGTTTACGGCCGGGTCAGCATCGAGTTTTGATCGCCTGACACCGCCAATAAGACAGGGCCCCGTCGGTCTGCGCCGGCGGGGCCCCGTATTGTTGCGCCGATGGGCAGAATTACTTGAGCATGTCGCCAGTGATCGCGGTGCCCTCGGTCGCGGCCTTGGCGGCCGCGGCCTGTACGTCATCCGGTGCGGCGATGAAGCCGAGCTTGGCCAGGCTGCCGTCCTTCCCCCAGCTCTTGGTCCATTGCTCCAGGAACTCGGCGAGGCCCGGGATCACGCCGATGTGCGCCTTCTTGGCATAGATGTAGAGCGGGCGTGCGCCGGGGTACTTGAAGCTCGAGATGTTGTCGTAACTCGCCTCGACGCCGTTCATCGGCAGGTCCTGCAGCTTCTCGATGTTCTCTTCGAGGTATGAGTAGCCGAACACGCCGACCGCCTTGGGGTTGCCCTCGATCTTCTGGACGATGAGGTTGTCCTGCTCGCCCTGGTCGACATAGGCGCCGTCGGTGCGGACTTCGGTGCAGATCTGCTCGTACTGTTCCTTGTCGCTGTCCTTCATCGCCTTCATCGCCGGGTCACTCTCGCAGCCCTTCTGGAGCACGAGCTCCTTGAGCGCGTCGCGGGTGCCTGAGGTCGAAGGCGGGCCGTATACGAGAATGGGCTCGGCCGGCAGCGACGGATCGACGTCCTTCCAGGTCTTGGCGGTTTGGTCCTTGCCGAACGGCTTGGAGGCGATCGCCTTGTAGACGATCTCGGGCGTCAGGTTCAGCATGATCCCGTCCTTCGCGCTGGCGAAGGCGATCCCGTCGAGCCCAACCTGGACCTCAACGATGTCGGTCACGCCGTTCTTCTGGCAGTCTTCGAACTCGCTCGCCTTCAAGCGGCGGCTGGCGTTGACAATGTCGGGGTGCTGGGCGCCGACACCAGCGCAGAACAGCTTGATGCCCCCACCGGTGCCGGTCGATTCGATCAGCGGACTCTTGAAGTCGGGATAGGCCGCGACGAACTCTTCGGCGATCTTCTTGGCGAACGGATAGACGGTCGAGGAACCGACCGCGCGGATCGAATCGCGCGTGCCGCCCCCTGCACTGCCACCCCCGCCGCAGGCGGACAGGGCGAGCGCCGAAACGGCCGCTACGGCGAGAGACTTGAACTTGGTCATGGTTTTGATGCCCTCTGAATTGATGACCGCGCGGATAGCCGGACGATGTGACAGGTGGATGACAGAAACGTGGCGGCCTAGAAGTCGATCTGCGCGCGCATGCCCACGGCATCGACCGAATAGGAGCGGTCGCCGCCTGCAGCAGGCAGCGCGGCTCGGTCATACACGACGTGGCCGTAGTTAAGCATGAGACGGGTGTAATCGGTCGGTGTCCAGGCCAGGCCGAGTGCGTAAACATCCTCCTGGCCGCCGACGATGCCCGCGTCGATCAGGTCGAGGTAGTCGTAGCGCAAGTTGACTTGGACCGCGCCGAAGCCTCCTTTGTCCACCGGGTTCTTAGGCTTCACCCGGTCGAACGCGCCGCCTTTGTAGCCGCGCGTGTCGCCGCGTGTGAGAAACATTCCGACCTCGGCGTAGCCGCCGAAGAATGTGGGGTCGGCCAGGGCGCCGGGCCGGTTGACGTTCTGCCAGTGCGCTTCGCCAGTGGCATGGAACGGACCTTGGATGAACGCGGCTTCCAGTCCGTAGCCCGTTTCGCTGGTGGCCGAGATATTGCCGGTATCCGCGAAGCGGATATCGGGAGTGTGGATGAAGGGGCGCACACGGTATCGTACCGCCGACGCAGCGTCGTTGAGCTCGCGATAGTGCGCGGATCCTCCGAGATGGAGCCGGCCGTTGCCGAGCTTGGGCGCAAAGGCCACCCGGCCGTCGAGAGAGTACGAGTTGTTTCCGTCGTCGCCGAGGTCCGCGACATTGTCGCTGAACACCCCGCCTTGCACTAGAACGTCGCCCGCCGCGTAGTTGGCGGACAGCCCGAGCCGCCGCTCGTAGCCGAAGGCGGTGTTGACCGCCGCCCGCTCGGTGAACGAGGTGAACAGGTCGCTGGTCAACTCCTCAAGGCCCCAGAACGGCTTCTGCTGTCCGACCGTAAAGCCCAAGGCTTTCGAAGCCTGGTAGGTGAGGTAGAGATCGGCAACCTCGACGCCGCTGTTGGCCACGTCGATCTCCGCGCGGTAGCCGAAGCCACCCGGGATCTTGCCCTCGAAGCCGAGATAGGCCCGCCGCACCTCAGTGCCAAACCCCGTGCCGGTGTCGCTGAAGCCCGGCGGGCTACTGACGATTCCCGCGTCGAGTTGGAGACGCCCTCGCGGCTTGAACGTCCAACCGCCGGGCGCGGTGAATTCGGGTGCGCCCTTCCACGCCAGGGTTGTCTCCGCCGGCTTCTTGACCGCGTCGCTGGCTGCGCCTGCACTGGCGGTCGCGGATCCGGCAGCCGCAATCGCCGCATCCGCCTGAGCCTTTGCCGTCGCCAGCCGGTGTTCCAGCGTATCGATCCGGCTTGCCATGGCGGCCATCTGCGCGCGCATCTGCGCAAGTTCCTGCGCGACGGCGGCGGCATCCTGCGCGGAAGCCGGCATGCCCGAAGCCGCTGCGAAGGCCATGGTCGCGGATGAGGCGATGAAGCGGATGCTGGTCACGGCGATTCCTCTGTGAAAGTTGCGTGTCGCTTTCGTGGCCGCCCTATGCACCTTGTGTGACGGCCGTGTGACATTCCCTATATCCCTGCGCGCCCTTCGCGCTTGCCGCGCACTGGTTGCAATTGTAACGGCCCGCTCGAAGGAGTTCCCCAATGCGCGTCGGTTGTCCCAAGGAAATCAAGAACCACGAATATCGCGTCGGCTTAACGCCGGAAAGCGCGCGGGAATTGACCGCGCACGGGCACGAAGTGTGGGTCGAAACCGGGGCCGGCCTGGGGATCGGTGCAACCGACAGCGATTACCGCGCCTGCGGAGCGAAGATCCAACCGGACGCCAAGACGGTGTTCGACGGCTGCGAGATGATCGTCAAAGTGAAGGAACCTCAGGCGGTCGAGCGCGCGATGTTACGCGAGGGCCAGGTGCTCTACACCTATCTCCACCTCGCCCCGGATCCCGACCAGACGCGCGAACTCGTCGCCAGCGGCGTCACCGCGATCGCTTACGAAACGGTCACCGGTCCCGGCAACTCGCTGCCCCTGCTGAAGCCGATGAGTCAGGTGGCGGGGCGCATGAGCATCCAGGCCGGCGCGACGGCGCTTGAGAAGGCGCACGGCGGACGCGGCGTGCTGCTGGGCGGGGTGCCCGGTGTGCTGCCGGGCCGCGTGATGGTGATCGGCGGGGGAGTTGTGGGCTTCAACGCGGCGCAGATGGCTGTCGGTCTCGGCGCCGATGTGACGATCCTCGACCGCGATCCCGAGGTGCTCGAAAAGCTCGGCATCCATTTCGAGAGCCGCGCCAAGACCCGCTTCTCCAACCAGGCCAACATCGAGCAGATGATCTGCGAGGCCGATCTGGTCATTGGTGCGGTCCTGGTGCCGGGCGCCGCCGCGCCAAAGCTGGTTACTCGCGACATGCTAAAGTGCATGAAACCCGGCGCGGTGCTGGTGGACGTGGCGATCGACCAGGGGGGCTGCTTCGAGACGAGCCGCGCGACCACTCACGCCGAGCCTACCTACGTGGTCGACGAGGTGGTGCACTACTGCGTCGCCAACATGCCGGGCGCGGTCGCCCGCACGAGCACCTACGCGCTTAACAACGTCACCCTCCCGCATGCGCTGCGGATGGCCGAGATGGGTTGGAAAGAAGCGCTGCGCGCCAACCCTCACCTGGCCGAAGGGTTAAACGTCCACGCGGGCAAGGTTACCTACAAGGCAGTCGCCGACGAGCTGGGCTACGATTACCTGCCGGTTGCCGAGGCGACCGCCTGAGCGATCAGGCGGGTTTCCAGCCGATCTCGACGATCTTTGCCGAGCGAGGGACGTCAGCAATCGCCTCGTTGATCGTGACAGTTTCGCCGGGCGCCAGGCTCGGCTTGGGCGGCGCAATCTCCCACGAATAGACGATGCGCTCCCGCGCATCGCGCAGGACGATGAGGATCGCGGGAACGGTGCGCGTCTCGCGTCCGACGTTCTTGACGGTGCCGCTGGCGCCGAAATATTCGGTGCCGTTGGGTAGTGTCCGCCGCTCCTGCTGGCCGGGCGGGAAGTCCAGTACCAGGTCGGGCTGGCCGAGCGCGAACGTGGGGCGGCTCAATGGGACCCAGTCCGGCAGGCCCCAGTAGCTGACCGCACCGACCGTCCCGATCGCCAGCACCGCGAACAGCGCGGCAGCCGCGGTCCACACCTTCATCATGTTGCGGCGCGGGCGGAAAGGTGGCTCGTAGTCGAACTGCGAGACTTCCTGGCCGTAGTCGTCAGGCTCCGCATAGGGCGCGGGCGCGGCTTCGATCACAGTCGGAACCGGCGGTTCCTCGAATGCGGGAGGGGGAGGCGGCTCCGGGGCCGGCTCCTTTGCAACGTTGGCGGCGGGATCTTCGAAGGTGCGATCCGCCGCGGGAGGCTGATGGGTCGCGGTCTCGACCGAAGGAACTTCCGGCTCCGTGCCGACAGCCGGCGGCTCTGGCTGGGTTTCGGGGGCCTCCACGGCCGGTTCAGGAAGTTCGAAGGCCGGCCCATCCTGGAACCAGCTGTGACGGCATTTCGCGCAGCGCACGGTCCGCCCTTCCGCGCCGATGGCGCTGTCCGGCACGACGTAGCGCGTCGCGCAGGCGGGGCAGGCAATTATCATCCTAAATAACTGCTTACGCAGGCGGCCATGTTGCAACAAGAGTCCCCGCGCCCATCTTGCGCTGCAGACGGCTTTTTTCCACATGGAAGCGCGGCTATAACCGTCGCTTCCATGCGATTTGCCCGTTTCCCCGATCTTTCTACGAGCCGCCTCCGATGACCGGGGAGGGGGGGGACATCGTGACTTTCGACAACGTCGGGCTGCGCTATGGCGCCGACAAGGAGGTCCTGAGCGACGTCTCTTTCACGCTTCACCCCGGCGGGTTCTACTTTCTCACCGGGGCGAGCGGCGCAGGCAAGACGTCCATGCTCAAGCTGCTCTACCTTGCCCAACGCCCATCGCGCGGGGTCATCCGCATGTTCGGCACCGACGTAATCACCCTGCCGCGCCATCGATTGCCGCTGTTTCGCCGCCGGCTGGGCGTGGTGTTTCAGGATTTTCGTCTCGTGCCGCACTTGTCGGCGTTCGACAACGTAGCGCTCCCGCTCCGGGTGTCCGGCGTGCGCGAGGCCGAACTCCGCCAGCCTGTCAGCGACATGCTCGAATGGGTCGGGCTTGCCCAGCGCCTGGACGCCAGACCCGCGACGCTGTCCGGCGGAGAGCAGCAGCGGGTGGCCATCGCCCGTGCGGTGATCGGCCGGCCAGACATGCTAGTTGCGGACGAGCCGACCGGTAACGTCGATCCCGACATGGCCTTGAAGCTGCTACGGTTGTTTGAAGCACTCAATCGGCTAGGCACGACGGTGGTGGTGGCGACGCACGACGTCCATCTACTGCGCAAGGTGCCGGATTCATTGATCATGCGGCTGGACAAGGGACGGCTGAGTGACCCGACCGGGGCCCTCCGCTTCCCCCCCCGCCGGGAATCACGCCAGGTCGCGTTGTGAAGCGGCCGCCCGTTATTGCTCGTGCGGTGGCGCGCAGCCTCGTGCCGTTTGCCGGAACGCGGGCCGCCGCGCTCATTCCGCAATCGCGCTTTGCCGGGCCGATGCCGTGGGTAATCGCCATCATGGTGGCCCTGACGACGATTGCCGCGGCGGGAGGCCTTGCGCTGAGCAATCTCGCTAGCGGCGCGCGCAACGACTTGTCCGGCGCGGCGACCGTGCAGATCGTCGAACCCCTGGCGGTCGAGCGCGACCGTCAGGCGCGGTCCGCCGAGGCGGCGCTTGCCGCGATGCCTGACGTGGCCAGCGTCCGCGTGGTACCGGAAGCGGAGCTCGGCGCATTACTCGAACCATGGCTGGGCGGCGGGGCAGCGGGGCGCGACGCGGTCCCCATCCCGGCTCTGATCGATGTCGAGCTGCGTGGCCCGGCCGATGGTGTCCGCCTGCGCGAACTGCGCTCGGTACTGGCCCATGTCGCGCCATCGGCCCGGGTCGACGCACAATCCAGCTGGCTGGCACCGGTATTCGCCGCGATCCGCTCGCTTCAATTGCTGGCGCTGGCGCTAGTAGTGCTGCTCGCACTCACAAGCGCTGCCGCGGTCTGGCTTGCCGCCCGTAGCGCGCTCGGCGGCAATCGCGGCACGATCGAGATTGTCCACCTACTCGGCGGAACTGACGCCCAAATCGCCCGCATCTTCCAGCGCTCGCTTGGGTTCGATGCGGCGGTGGGCGGCGCGGTTGGGCTGGCGCTCGGCATGACGGCGGTCTACGTGCTGGGCCGCCAGTTCGCTGCCCTCGGCTCGGGGATGGTGGCCGGTGGGGGGCTGGGGACTATCGACTGGCTTTCGATTGCCGCAATCCCCCTTGCGGGCGTGGCCATTGCCATGCTGACGGCGAGATTGACCGTGCTCGGGGCCTTGAGGAAGATGCTGTGATTGCCCGCGCCGCTGCCTTCCTCGCCATAGTCTACGCCTTCGGCTTTCTGTGGTTCGCCGCGGCTTTGCCGCAACCGGCGGGCGATTACACGACCGACGCGGTCGTCGTGCCGACCGGCGGGCCGGGGCGGATAGCCCGCGGGCTTGAGCTGATCGCCAGCAAGCAGGCCGAGGCGATGCTGGTCACCGGGGTGGACCCGGAAGTGAAGCCGGGGGAGTTCGCTGCGGAGTACAAGGTGTCGGGACGGACGATGGAATGTTGCGTCACACTGGGCTTTGCCGCCGTCGATACGCGCAGCAACGCGGCTGAGACTGCCGACTGGATGAAGCAGCGCGGCTACGGATCGCTGCGGTTGGTGACCACCGATTGGCACATGCGCCGCGCGGCGGGCGAGCTTGCCAACGCGCTGCCGCCGGAGATCACCATCGTGCGCGACGCGGTGCCGTCACGTCCACGCCTGGGCATCCTGTTCCTCGAATACAACAAACTGTTGGCGAGCGCGGCAGACCAACTTATCCCGGGTTAAGCTGATGAATGTCGTCCGCAGTCTCGCGTTCTACCTGGTGTTCTATTTCGGCTCGCTGTTCTACACGAGCGGGTCGCTGGCGGTGCTTCCATTTAGCCCGGCTGCCTTCCGCAAAGTCGTCCGCGGCTGGTCGCGCTGGCAACGCTGGAGCGTTACCGCGATCCTCGGGATCGAAATACGGGAGGAAGGAACGCGGCCCATCGGAGCGGCGATGTACGCGATCAAGCACGAATCCTTCTTCGAGGCGATCGACTTGCCGGCGTTGCTTCATAACCCGGTTGTCTTTGCGAAAGAGCAGCTATTCCGCATCCCTTTGTGGGGTGCGTCGGCCCAGGCGTTCGGGGTCGTGCCAGTAGCGCGCGACCAGGGCGCCAAGGCGCTGCGAGCAATGCTCGCCTCGGCCAAGGCGCTGACCGCGGATGGACGCCCGCTGGCGATCTTTCCCGAAGGCACCCGCGTGCCGCACGGCACGGAGCCTCCGCTCCAGGCGGGGTTCGCCGGCCTTTACAAAATGCTCGGTTTGCCGGTCGTGCCCGTAGCGGTGAACAGCGGGCCGCTTTACCACCGGCGGTGGAAGCGGCGCGGCGTGATCACCTATCGTTTTGGCGAGCCCATTCCGCCCGGTCTCCCGCGCGAGGAGGCCGAGGCGCGCGTCCATGCCGCGATGAACGCGCTGAACCGCTAGCTTTCGTGGTCCGAGCGGCCGAAATCCGGCCGCGCGTCGTCCTGTCCCTGCTCGACGATCGAGCGGCGGATGTCGCGGGTGCGGGCGAAGAGGTCGAACAGCATTTGCCCGTCGGAGTTGCGGATCGCGCGCTGGAGTGCGCTCAAATCCTCTGTGAAGCGGCCAAGCATCTCGAGCACCGCATCGCGGTTGGTCAGGAATACGTCGCGCCACATCACCGGGTCGCTTGCCGCGATGCGGGTGAAGTCGCGAAAGCCGCCGGCGGAATACTTGATCACTTCGCTCTGGGTCACGCCTTCGAGATCGCTTGCGGTACCAACGATGGTGTAGGCAATGAGGTGCGGGATGTGGCTGGTCACGGCCAGCACGAGGTCGTGATGGGCGGCGTCCATCACCTCGACATTGGCGCCCAGCGCTTCCCAGAAGGCCGAAAGCCGCGCGACCGCTACCGGGTCAGCATCGGCGGGCGGGGTGAGAATGCACCAGCGGTGGCGGAACAGATGGGCGAAGCCGGCGTCGGGCCCGCTCCTCTCGGTCCCCGCGACCGGGTGGGCGGGGATGACGGCAGCCCCGGGAAGCGCCCGCCGCAGTGCCTCGCCCACTGCAGCTTTCGAGGAGCCGACGTCGCTGACGATCGCGTCGGGCGGCAAGGCGCCCGCGATGGCCTGCGCGGCCTCACCCATCGCGCCCACCGGGACGCAGAAGATGACCAGTTCCGCGTCGGCGACCGCGTCCGCTGCGGTCTCGCAAACGCGGCCGACCAGGCCGCGCTCGGCGGCCCGGCGGCGTACCTTGGGATCAGCATCGTAACCGGTGGTCTCGCAGCCCGGCAGCTTATCGGCGACCGCGAGGCCGATCGACCCCCCAAGCAACCCAAGCCCGATTATTGCGACCCGCGCGAAGCTCACCGGGCGCGCTCGGCCGCCTGGCGGATCGCTTCGGCCACGGTATCCATGTCCTCACGCGTACCAATGGTGATCCGCAGACCTTGCCCCAGACCTTGGCTGGGCAGGTGCCGCACCGCGTAGCCGGCCTCGGCGATCGACGCCATTGCGGCTTCGGCGGTGAGCGCACCTTCGAACAGCACCAGCACGAAGTTGCCCTTGCTCGGCACCGGCCGGACGCCGTGGTTGCCGAGCCGCTCCATCGCGCCGGCGAAATGCGCCCGGTTAGCGGCATTCTCGATCCGGCTGCGTTTCACGAACCCGTCGTCGGCTAGCGCCGCGAGCGCGGCCGCCTGACCCGAGTTGGTCACGTTGAAGGGCCCCCGGATGCGGTTGAGCGCGTCGATCAGCCCGGGCGCGCCGGTCGCCCAGCCGATCCGATCGCCGGCGAGCCCGTGGATCTTGGAGAATGTACGTGTGACCAACACGTTGTCGTGCGCCGCGGCCAACTCCAGCCCACCATCGTCTTCGCTCGGCTCGAGATATTCGGCATACGCCTGGTCGTGAACGAACAGCACGTTCTTCGGCAGGCCCGCATGGAGCCGCGCGATATCCCTTGCGGGCAAATAGGTACCGGTGGGGTTGTTGGGATTAGCGAGGAAGACGGCTCTCGTGCGCTCGGTCACGCGGGCCAGCAACGCATCCACGTCGCACCCGAAGTCGGCGTCCGCCGACTCCACCGGCGTCGCTCCGCATTTTCGAGTCGCGATCTCGTAGACGGCGAAGCTGTAGCGCGGGAACAGCACCTCGTCCCCGGGACCGGCAAAGGCATTGGCTGCGAGGTGAAGCAGCTCGTCGGAGCCGGTTCCGCACACGATCCGTTCCGGATCGATTCCGTGCTTGGCGCCGAGAGCCTCGCGCAGCGCGGTGCTGTCGGGGTCCGGATAGCGGCTAGGCGCCGCGGCATCGCCGCGCGCAGCGAGCGCGGCGGGACTGGTACCTAAAGGGTTCTCGTTTGCCGAGAGCTTGACCAGTGGTCGCCCGTCGGCCCCGGCGGATTTGCCCGGTACGTAGGCATGGATCGCCTCGATCCACGGCTTCATTTGCGGTCCATCGGCCATTGCCGCGCGCTTATGGCAGGCGGGCCGCGCTTGCATCAAAGAAAAAGCGGTGGTTGCCCAATGCCTGCTCTTGCTCTTTACCGGCGCGGCAATGGCCTCCCAGACCGCGTTGAAGAGCTATACGCTGCCTCTCCCCCTGCCGCTTGACGGGGGGCATTCGCTCGAGCGCGTCGAAGTCGCCTACGAGACGTACGGCGAACTGGCCGCCGACAAGTCGAACGCGATCCTCATCTGCCATGCGTTGACCGGCGACCAGTACGTCGCTTCCGCGCATCCGGTCACCGGCAAACCGGGGTGGTGGGAGCGGATGGTCGGGCCGGGCAAGCCGATCGACACGGCGCGCTATCACGTGATCTGCGCCAACGTAATCGGCGGGTGCATGGGGTCAACGGGCCCCGCGAGCCTGGACGAGGAGGGCAAGGCCTATGCGATGCGCTTTCCCGTCATCACGATCCGCGACATGGTGCGGGCTCAGGTCGCCCTACTCGACGAACTCGGGATCGAACGGCTGCACGCCGTCGTCGGCGGATCGATGGGCGGAATGCAGGCGCTCAGCTTCGCCGCGAACTTCCCCGACCGCGCCGCCCGCGTGCTGGCGATCGCCACCACCGCGCGTCACTCCGCCCAGAACATCGCCTTTCACGAGGTCGGCCGGCAGGCGGTGATGGCCGATCCCGACTGGCAGGGCGGGGACTACTACGGCTCGGGCCGCTCGCCGGACAAAGGCCTCTCCGTTGCGCGGATGGCAGCGCACATCACCTACCTCAGCGAGGCCGGCCTGACCGACAAGTTCGGCCGGAACCTGCAAGAACGCGAGGCCAAGTCGTTCGGCTTCGACGCTGACTTCCAAGTCGAAAGCTACCTGCGCTACCAAGGGAGCGGCTTCACCCAGCGGTTCGACGCGAACAGCTACCTCTACATCACCCGCGCCATGGACTATTTCGACCTTGCCGAGGAACACGGTGGTCTGCTCGCGGAGGCTTTTGCGGGCTCCACCGCGCGGTTCTGCCTCGTCAGCTTCGACAGCGACTGGCTCTATCCGACCGCCGAGAGCCGCCACGTTGTCCACGCGCTCAACGCGGCGGGCGCGGCGGTGAGCTTTGTCGAACTATCCGCCCCCCACGGTCACGACAGCTTCCTGCTCGAGCACGCCGCGCTCGACCGGGTGGTCAAGGGTTTCATCGGATGACCCTGTTGCGTCCTGACCTCGCGGTCATCGCCGCCAACGTACGCTCCGGCACGCGCGTGCTCGACATCGGCTGCGGCGAAGGCGAGCTGATGGCGGCCTTGCGCGACCACGGATGCGATGCGCGGGGGATGGAGATCGACCCGGTTCTGGTCGAGCGGAGCGTCGCCCGCGGCCTTAGCGTGGTCCAGGGCGACGCCGACCGCGATCTGGCCGATTATCCCGACAAGACCTTCGACTACGCCATCCTGAGCCAGACCCTGCAGACGGCTGCGCGGCCCGACCGCCTATTGGACGATCTTCTGCGCGTCGGTCGACAGGCGTTCGTCTCGTTTCCCAACTTCGCGCATTGGCGGATGCGCGCCGCGTTGGCGCTGGGGGGCCGAATGCCGGTGACGCGCTCGCTGCCGGTGAGCTGGTACGAGACCCAGAACATCCACCACGTGACCGTCGCCGACTTCCGGGAACTTCTCGACCGGATGGGCGTCCGCACCGAGCGGGCCTGGTTCTTCAGCGGAACGCGCAGCCTCGGCCCGTTCGCGGCGAACTTTCGTGCCGAGCACGCGGTGTTTCTGCTGAGCCGATAGGAGACAGCCCATGCGAGCGTCCGCGTTAGCCGCCCTGCTAGCACTCGGCGCCTGCGCCCCGGCCACCGAGGTGCCCGAGGAGCCCGTAGCCACCCCGACCGGCAAGGCCGCAGCGGCCCCAGCGAGTTCGCCTTCGTCCACTGTTCAAGTGGAGCCCCGCGAGCCAGCCAGGTTGGTCCCTGCGAGCGAATTGATTGGTGAATGGCGCATCGCTGGGGTCGACGGCCAGGCGATCGACGCCCCCTACGGGATAACCGCGTCGATAACCGCCGACCGCATCCATATGGTTGCTGACTGCATCAACGTGGCCTGGTCCTACGCTGCCGAAAGCGGGACGATCGAGACCAAGCGGGTACCGGTCGAGGGCTGCGGCCGCGGAATGACCCCGCAGGAAAAAGCGATCGTCGCGGCGATCGATGCGGCGACTGGATTTGGCCGAGTTCCATCGAACGCGGTGGAGATTTTCACCACCGATCGCCGGGTCACGCTGTTCTCGCAATAGCCGCGCCGCTGCGCTAACGGCGCGCGGGCATGACCGTCACTCGCTTCGCTCCGTCCCCCACCGGCCTGCTTCACGTCGGCAACATTCGCACCGCGCTCCACAACTGGATGCTCGCCAAGAAGGCCGCCGGGCGCTTCCTGTTGCGCATTGACGACACCGATGCCGAGCGCAGCCGTGAGGAATACGTCGACGCGATCGGGGCCGACCTTTCCTGGCTTGGGCTCGAATGGGACGGCGAGGAGCGGCAATCGGCGCGCCTGGCGATCTATGAAGACGCCTTCGAGCGGTTGCGCACCGCGGGCCGCGTGTACCGTTGCTACGAAACCGCGCAGGAGCTCGACCTCAAACGCAAGGTGCTTCTCGGGCGCGGGCGGCCTCCGATTTACGACCGCGCGGCGCTGGCGCTCACGGACGTCGACCATGCGCGATTCGCAGCGGATGGCGTCGCGCCCCACTGGCGGTTCAAGCTCGATCACGGCGAGTCCATCGATTGGCACGACGGCATTCGCGGCCGGCAGCACTTCGATCCCGCTCAGCTTTCCGATCCAGTTGTGCGCCGGGCCGACGGTTCCTGGCTATACATGCTTCCAAGCGCGATCGATGACATCGAGATGGGCGTGACTGACGTGCTGCGGGGCGAGGACCACGTCAGCAACACTGCCGCGCAAATTCAGATGTTTACCGCGCTTCATGCTGCAGGCTTCGGTGCAGCAGGAAACATTCCTGGTTTCGCGCACGAGGCCCTGCTGATGGGGGCCGAGGGAAAGCTGTCGAAGCGTCTCGGCTCGCTGTCCGTTTCGGGCCTGCGGGAAGCCGGCATCGAGCCGCAGGCTCTCGTGGCTCTCCTCGCGCGACTGGGCACCAGCCAGCCGGTCGAACCGGTCGCGGATCGCGAAACGCTGATCGCAGGGTTTGACCTAGCGACCTTCGGACGGGCACCGGCTCGGTTTGATGAGGCCGAGCTCGAGCGGCTGAACCATGCGATCGTCCACCAGCTACCGTATCTCGCGGTCGCCGATCGCCTGCCCGAGGGAATGGGGGAGAACGCCTGGCTGGCCATCCGCCCGAACCTCGAGAAGGTCTCCGATGCAGCAGACTGGTGGCGCGTGATCGATGGTCCGGTAGAGTGGTCAGCCCTGTCGGATGAGGATCGATCCTACCTCACGCGGGCGGCGGAGATCCTCGAATGGGGGGACGACCCCTGGCAGACGCTCACCTCTGCGCTGAAGGAGGCGACCGGGCGAAAAGGCAAGGCCCTCTTCCTTCCCCTGCGCTTGGCGTTGACCGGGCGTGAGCACGGTCCGGATATGCGGGCTCTTGTGCCGGTTCTCGGCGAGGATCGCGTGCGTGCGCGGCTGGCAGCAGCATCGTCCTAGCGCGCGGAGGGGGCGACACCTCGCCGCTCCAGACTCACGGCTCGGCGCGGACGAATTTTGCGTGGGAACAATGCCGCCTTCACCCTGTTGTCGCACTGTCCGTTCCACCGCGACAAAAGGGTCTAAATCAAATGGTTCTTCGTAAGCTGGCGTTCGCCACTGCTGCAGCGACGCTCGTCGCTGCTCCCGTAGCCGTTCAGGCGGCCCCTGCGGCACGCGCCGCGGCTTCTACATCCGAGGAGTCGGAACTATCCGGCGGCTTCGGGCCTGCCATCATCATCATCCTGATTGCCGCGGCCGGGATGGCGTTCTTGCTCCTCACCGACGACGACGAGCCCAGCAGCCCCTGATCTCTAGGGCGTACGTTTGGAAAGTTCGTCGCCTGTCAGAGTTACTACGTGAAGCAAGTTGGTGCTGCCGGGCGTTCCGAAGGGAACCCCGGCAAGGGCTATGAGCTTGCTGCCCGCAGTTCCGAGGCCATGGCGCAGCGCCATGCGCTTGCCCTTGGCGATCATCTCTTCGAAACTGCCGATATCCTTGGTGGCCACGGCATGCGCGCCCCATAGAAGACCCACGCGCCTTGCGGTCTTCACGCTCGGCGTAAGAACCAGCATCGGCACGCTGGGGCGCTCTCGCGCGACCCGCCGTGCCGTGCTGCCCGACCCGGTAAAGACGATGACCGCGGCGACCGGCACCGTATCGGCAATCGTCATGCAGGCGTGGCTGAGCGCGTCGGCGGTGGTCCGGTCGGGCGGCGTGTCGAGGAAGCGCACCCTGCCAAGATAGGCCTCGTCGCGTTCGACGTGGGTGGCGATGCGGTCCATGATGGTCACCGCTTCCTCGGGCCAATCGCCGGCAGCGGTCTCGGCGCTAAGCATCACCGCGTCCGCGCCATCGTAGACCGCGTTGGCCACATCCGAGACCTCGGCGCGCGTGGGGGTCGGGCTCTCGATCATCGATTCGAGCATCTGGGTCGCGACGATCACGGGTTTGCCCGCCATGCGCGCGCAATTGACAATGCGCTTCTGCAGTGGCGGTACTTCCTCGGGCTCCAGCTCGACGCCGAGGTCGCCGCGCGCGACCATGATGCCATCGGACAGCTCGATGATCTCGTCCAGCCGGCGCACCGCGCTCGGTTTCTCGATCTTGGCGCAGAGCGCGCCGTAGCCGCCCATCAGCTTGCGCGCTTCGGCAAGATCCTCGGGCCGCTGCACGAAGCTGAGGCCGATCCAGTCGACCCCCTGGCCGATGGCAAAGGCGAGATCGCGCCGGTCCTTTTCGGTGAGCGCCGGGATCGGCACCTCGGCGTCGGGCACGTTGACGCCCTTGCGGTCCGATATCACGCCGCCGACCTCGGCCGAACAGAGGATGCTGTCGCCCTCGGCTTTGATCACCTTGAGGCGGATCTTGCCGTCGTTGATTAGCAGCCGTTGCCCCTTGCGGAGCACGGCGAACAGTTCCGGGTGGGGCAGTTCGACGCGGGTCTCGTCGCCGGGCTCGGGATTGCGGTCTAAGGTGAAGTGCCCCGAGTGCCGGATCACCGCTTGCCCGCCCTTGAACGAGCCCACGCGCAGCTTTGGACCCTGTAGGTCGGCGAGGATTGCGATCGGCCGGCCCGAGCTTTTCTCGAGCTCGCGGATCGCCTTGATCGTCTCGGCATGGATGGCGTGCTCGCCGTGGCTCATGTTAACGCGGAACGCGTCGGCGCCGGCGCGCAACAGCTTGGCCAGCATTTCCGGCTTGCGGCTCGCGGGGCCGACGGTGGCGAGGACCTTGACCTTGCGCTTGCGCGGTTCGAGCTTTTGCATGCGTGCCGCCTATGGCAAGCGCGTGGGGCAAGACAAGGACTGATGCCGCAATGGCTACGAATTCACCCGATCCGCTCGACCACCTCCCCGATGCGCAGGCGGCGGCAGCCTTCCGCCGGCTGGTCCGCCACCTGCGCCACCGGACTGACGCACAAAACATCGACCTGATGGGCTTGGCCGGCTTCTGCCGCAATTGTCTCGCTGACTGGATCGCCGACGCCGGCTACCCAGGCGGCAAGGCCGCCGCGCGCGCTCTCATTCACGGGATGCCGGCGGCCGAGTGGAAGGCGCGCCACCAGAGCGAGGCGACCCCCGAGCAGCTTGCGCGGATGGAGGCGAGCCTCCAGCTCAACGCAGCGGAATAGTTTTCCACCCCGCTTCAAAGGCTCTGGCGCGCTGGCTATCGGACCGGCACCCGATTCTCATTTTTCCGGAGCAAACTTAGAAATGGCCAACGCCACAGATGATCGCCTGCGCCTGCTGATCGAGCGCGTCGAACGCCTCGAGGAAGAGAAGAAGGGCATCAGCGACGACATCCGCGACGTATATGCCGAGGCCAAGGCGGTCGGCTACGACGCCAAGATCATGCGCCAGATCGTCCGCCTGCGGAAGATGAAGCCCGACGACCGAGCCGAAATGGAAGCGATCCTCGACACCTACAAGGCGGCGCTGGGCTTGGGCTGACCTGGGTTAAGCGCGGAACCGCGCCCGCGCCCGCGCGGTTGGGTCCGGTGGAAGGAGTTCACCGATGACCCAAGATACCGAGACCGTCGAGAAGGCTTTCGTCGAGGAGACCGGCGAAGAGCCCCGGATGCCGGGCCACGAATCCCGGATGAAAGACAAGCCCGAGTGGGAGCCGCGCTACCCCGGATCGGGGCGACTCGCGGGCAAAGTGGCGATAGTCACCGGCGGTGACAGCGGAATCGGTCGGGCCACCGCGATCCTCTTCGCGCGCGAGGGTGCGAAGGTCGCAATCTCGCACCTCGAGGAAGACGACGACGCGCAGTTCACCGCCGACCGCATCGCCGATGAAGGCAGCGAGGCGCTGATCCATCGCGGCGATCTCGGCGATCCGGAGGTGGCCAGAGACTTAGTCCAGCAAACCATCGACAAGTGGGGCCGCCTCGACGTCTTGGTCAACAATGCCGGCGAGCAGCATCCCGACAAGGAGATCACCGACATCACGGTCGAGCAGCTGCAGCGCACCTTCCAGACCAATATCTTCTCGATGTTCTATCTGGTCCAGGCCGCTCGCCCGCACCTCAAGCAGGGTGCGTCGATCATCAACTGCACCAGCATCACCATGTACAAGGGCAGCAAGGAGCTGCTCGACTACAGCGCCACCAAGGGAGCGATCACCGCCTTCACCCGCTCGCTGTCGGAGAACCTGATCGAAGACGGCATCCGCGTAAACGCGGTCGCGCCGGGGCCGATCTGGACCCCGCTCAATCCGTTCGGCGGCGCGAGCAAGGAGAAGCTAAAAGCCTTCGGCGAGGACACCCCGATGGGCCGCCCCGGCCAACCCAACGAAGTGGCCCCAGCATTCCTCTTTCTCGCTTGCCAGGATTCGAGCTACATGTCGGGACAGGTGCTGCATCCGAATGGGGGAACGATCGTCAATGGCTAGCCGGCCCAGTCCGTGGAAAGCGCCGCAAGAGGGCGGGGGCGGCGGCAGCGCGTCCACGCCCGGCGGCGGGATGATCGTGACTACGACCGCGCTCGTCGAAGGGCGGCCGGTGCGCGCCTATCACGGCATCGTAACCGGCGAAGTGATCGTCGGGGCGAATCTGTTCCGCGACCTGTTTGCCTCGATCACAGACCTCGTCGGCGGCCGCTCGGGGCAGTACGAGGATGTCCTCAGCCGCGCGCGCCAGCAGGCGATCAGCGAGATGAAGGCCGAGGCGATGGCGCTGGGCGCCAACGCCGTCGTCGGCGTGGATCTCGACTATGAAGTGCTGGGCAAGACCGGGTCGATGCTGATGGTCAGCGTCAGCGGGACCGCCGTCACGATCTGACCCCGGCGGCGGGTTGCAGCGGGCTCTGCCCGTGTTAGACCCGGCCGACAGGGGAGAATCGCCATCATGAAAACCGTGCTTTTTGCCGCCGCCGCGGCGCTCGCGCTCATGCCCGCGGCCGCCGCGGCGCAGAGCTCCGGGGTTACTTACATCCACGCCGGGCGGGTGCTGGACCGGCCGGGGGAGGCGCCGCGCGGGCCCTCCACGATAATCGTGCGAGACGGCAAGGTCGCCGAACTGCGCGACGGACATGTCGCGCCCGAAGCGGGGGCGGAACTCGTCGACCTCAAGGAAAAGTTCCTCCTCCCGGGGTTGATCGACATGCACGTCCACATGCTGGGCATCGGCGGCGATCCGATGCGTGCGCGGTTGCTAGCGATAAATACCGAGCCGGAGGACGAAGTCATGTACGGCGCCGGCAACGCCCGCACGACCCTGCGCGCGGGCTTCACCACCGTGCGCGATCTCGGCGATCCTGCTCGCGGCATCCGCGCCCTGCGCGACGCAATCGAGCGCGGTGACCTCGACGGGCCGACCATCGTCAACGCGGGGGAGCCGATCTCGGTGACCGGCGGACACGGCGACCCGCTCAACGGGATCGCCGAACCCTTCGCACATGCGGTTGCCGGCAAAGTTCAGAACACCTGCGACGGCGCCGACGACTGCCGCCGCGCGGTCCGCCGCCAGGTCGGCCTCGGCGCGCAGGTCATCAAGTTCATGGCAACCGGCGGCGTGCTGTCTAATGTCTCGGGCGGTCTCGGGCGAGCGATGCTGCCCGAGGAGATGAAAGCGATCATCGACACGGCGCACGGGCTGGGGCGCAAGGTAGCGGCGCATAGCCACGCCGCCGAGGGGACTCGCGCCGCGGTCGAAGCGGGTGTCGATACGATCGATCACGGCACCTTCCTCGACAATGCGACCGTCCAACTGATGAAGGCCAAGGGCACCTGGCTCGTGCCGACGATGCTCGCGCCCGCCACCGCGCTCGAGCAGGCCCGCGCAGGCATGCTGCCGCCGGCGACGATCCCGAAGGCCGAGGAAGCCGGCGCGGCGGCGCGCGAGAGCCACCGCCGCGCGATTGCCGCCGGCGTCAAGATAGCCTTCGGGACCGATACCGGCGTCTCGAAGCACGGCGACAACGCCAAAGAATTCGCGCTGATGGTCGATGCCGGGATGAGCGCGGCTCAGGCGATCAAGGCGGCCACCGTGGATGCCGCCGAAGCGCTGGGCCGGCCTGGCATCGGCCGCATCGCTCCGGGCCTGGCGGCGGATATCATCGCGGTCGACGGCGATCCCCTCGCCGACGTGCGGCAACTGGAAGACGTCGATTTCGTGATGAAGGGCGGGAAGGTCGTCCGCGAGGACTAGGCCGCGGCAGTCCCGATCAGCACGAAGGCCATGAAGGTCGCGTTGTGGAGCATGTGGAGCATGATGGCGCTCCACAAGCCGTGGGTGACCCGCAGGTAGCCCAAGAGCAGGGCCAGGGCGAACTGCGGCAGCACCAGCGGCAACATGGACGGCCCGGCGGCGGCGAAATTGGTCAGGTGGATGGCCGCGAAGGCAACGGCGCTGATCCAGTAGAACCAGGCGAAGCGCCGCTTGAAGCCAGCCAGGGCAGGGCGCCCGCGCAACAGGAAGACTACTAGGGCCGAAACCACCAGCAGCGCCAGTGCGGCGAACGACCACAACTCGGCGCCTTCCATTGCCGCATTGCGCCCTCCCATAAGGAACAGGGCGATCGCCGCCGCGAAGGCCAGCGCGCCGAGAATGTGACCGGTGCGGCCCGACAGCCATCCGCGGAATAAGATCTCTTCGCCGCTCGGCGCTCCGACGACGAAGAAGACGACCAGTGGCGCCGAGAGCGTCATCTCGCCGAGCATATGCTCGGGCATCTCGAACCCGAGCGCCGTCGCCGCGCCCACCGCCCCTAGCAGCACGGCCATCAGAAGCAGGTCGAGCGCGAGCAGCGGCAGCACGGTCTTGACGCCGCGCAGGAATGCAGGATCGGCCTTGTCGGGCAGCGACGGGCGGCGCACGAAGCCGGCCCACCGCCGCCAGGGTCCCGGCACGGGGAGCGATCGACCGCGCTGGTCCGGCTCCGGCGACGAGCCGGCTCTTGTCGGTTGCCCGCTCATGCGGCTAATGCGCCCCCGTTCCGAAAACTCGTCATCAAGAACGGACTTATGGCAGGCCATTCCAAGTTCAAAAATATTATGCACCGCAAGGGCGCGCAGGACAAGAAGCGCTCGGCGCAGTTCTCCAAGCTTAGCCGCGAGATCACCGTCGCGGCGAAGATGGGCACGCCCGATCCGGACATGAACCCGCGTCTGCGGCTGGCAGTCAACAACGCCAAGGCGCTGTCGATGCCGAAGGACAACATCCAGCGCGCGATCGACAAGGCGGCCGCCGCGGGCGGCGAGGACTACGAGGAAGTGCGCTACGAAGGCTACGGCCCGGGGGGGGTCGCTCTGATCGTCGAGGCGCTGACCGACAACCGCAACCGTACCGCCACCAACGTGCGCACCGCGTTCAGCAAGAACGGCGGCAATCTGGGGGCATCAGGCGCGGTCAGCCACGGGTTCGAGCGCAAGGGCATGATCGAGTATCCGGCGAAAGCCGGTAGCGAAGACGCGGTGCTCGAGGCGGCGATCGATGCAGGGGCCGACGATGTCGAAAGCGGCGAAGACGGCCACACCATCTGGACCGACATGGAGGCCTTGCACGAAGTCGCCGGCGCGCTCGAAAAAGTGCTCGGCGAACCCGAGAGCGTAAAGCTCGCCTGGAAGCCCAACCTCACCGTAGCGCTCGACGAGGCCAACGCCGCCACCCTGCTCAAGCTGGTCGATGTGCTCGATGACGACGACGACGTGCAGACCGTGTGGGGCAACTACGAAGTCAGCGACGAGATCATGGACAAGATCGGCTGATGTGGGCTGTCATCGCCAAGGCGCTGCTCGCCGGGGCGATGATCGCGACCATTTCGGAAATCGGCCGTCGCCTTCCGGCCACCGCCGCGATCGTGGCCTCGCTGCCGCTCGTCTCGGTGCTGGGGATGATCTTCCTGTGGCACGCCCGTCCGGACGCCGAGAACATGGCGGTCCATTCCGCGGCCACCTTCTGGTACGTGCTCCCGAGCCTGCCGATGTTCCTCGTGATCCCGGTGTTGCTGCGCAGCGGGATGAATTTCTGGCTCGCTCTCCTCGCCGGATGCGTGCTGACGGTCGTCCTCTATCTGGCTATGATCCAGGTCGGACCGCGCTTCGGCCTCCGCCTTTGATCATCCTCGGCCTCGATCCCTCGCTCTCCTGCACCGGCTGGGGCGTGATCCGCAGCGAGGGCTCGCGCCTCACGCACCTCGCCAATGGCCAGGTGCCCACCGACGCCAAGGCGCCGATGGCCGAGCGGTTGCATCACTTGCACGACGCGGTCGCCGCGCTGATTGCGGTCCATGCGCCCGACCGGGTCGCGGTGGAGGAAGTGTTCGCCAACAAGAATCCGCAGTCGACCTTGAAGCTCGCGCAGGCGCGCGGCGCCGTGCTCGCGGCGTGCGGGCGGGCGGGCGTGCCGGTGCGCGAACATGCGGCGCGGCTGGTCAAGAAGGCGGTGGTCGGCACGGGGGCGGCGGAGAAAACGCAGGTCCAGGCGATGCTCAAGGTGCTGCTTCCCGGGGTGGCGATGGCGGGAGCCGACGCCGCCGATGCGCTCGCGGTTGCGATCGCCGACGCCCACCTGCGAGAATGATTTCCTACATCGCAAGCGCTTGCTAGGCACGCCGCGAATGACGCTCCCCGGCCCCTTCACCTGCCGCTTGCCGCGCCTGCCGCGCAGGCCGAAAGTTTCATCGTCAGAACTGTGTGCTAACTGTGCCAAGTCCTACAAGCCGGCGGCACAGATCAGCTGATGTTCCTGGTGGTCTTCCGCAACCGCAAGCGCGCCGCGATGGACGCCGCCGCCTACGCGGCCGATGCCGAGGCGATGGAAGCGCTTGCCGCCGCGCAGCCGGGCTATCGCTCGTTCAAGTCGTACACCGCCGAGGACGGCGAGGTAGTCGCCATAAGCGAGTGGGACGACGAGGCTTCGGCGCGCGCCTGGGGCCGGCTTGCCGAACATCGCGCCGTTCAGCACAAGGGCCGGACGGAATACTACGCCGACTACACCCTGTTCGCCTGCGCCGAGCCGCGCGTTCACCACTTCAGTTCGAAAGACCGACGATGATCACCTTTTACGGCATTCCCAACTGCGACACGGTGAAGAAGGCGCGCGCCTGGCTGGCGGACAGGCACATCGACTACACCTTCCACGACTTCAAGAAGGAAGGTGCCGACCAGGACCTGGTCCGCGGTTGGGTGCAAGCGCTCGGCTGGGAGCGGCTGCTCAACCGCAGCGGCACGACTTTCCGCAAGCTCGAGCCCGAGCAGAAGGAGGGCCTCGACGCGGAGAAAGCCATCCGCCTGATGGTCGCGCAACCTTCCTGCATCAAGCGCCCGGTGGTCGATCACCCGGGCGGGCTGCTGGTGGGGTTTGACGCCGCCGAATGGGCAGCGGCGCTCGCGTGAACCCACTCGAGATCGCCGGGTTTGTACTCGGCTTCGCCAACATCGTCCTGCTGATCCGGCGATCGGTGTGGAACTTCCCTGTCGCGATGGCGATGGTGACCTGCATCGGCATCGTGCTGTTCGAAGCGAGGCTCTACGCCGAGACTGGGCTGCAGGCGTTCTTCTTCGTCGTCAACGCGTGGGGCTGGTGGCTGTGGACCCGCGCCAAAGGCGCTGGGGATGCGGTAGTGCCGGTGCGCTGGATGGGCTGGCCCTCGCGCGTTGCCTGGATGCTGGCCACGGCGGCAATCAGCGTGGCGCTCGGCCTCGGCCTTGCCCGCTGGACCGACGCGGCATTGCCGATGGCCGACAGCGCGGTTGCCGGGATGAGCGTCGCGGCCCAGTTCCTGCTGAGCTTCCGCAAGGTCGAGAACTGGGCGGCGTGGATCGTTATCGATATCGTATCGATCGCGCTCTACGTGAACCGCGAACTGCACCTGCTTGCGGTGCTCTACGGCGGCTTCCTGGTGCTGTCGGCAGTCGGACTGCGGGCCTGGAGCCGCGCTGCGAAAGAGGATGCGATAACGGCATGAAAGTCTGTTTCCACGGGGCGGAGAGCACCGGCAAGACCTCGCTGGCCGCTGCCCTCGCCGCCGAATGGGGCTGTCCGCTGGTCCCGGAATACGGCCGGATCCATGCCGAGACGGTCGGCACCGATTTCACCCTCGACGACTTGCTCGCCATCGCAGCGCAGCAGGACCGCGCGACGCGCGAGGCGCATGCCGGCGAGCCAGAGTTGGTGCTGCTCGACACCGATCCCTTGATGACCGCCGCCTGGGCGCAGATGTTGTTCGGCCAGGTGCCGGACGAGCTGATGGCATACGACAAGGCCGATCTCTACCTGCTGTTCGCCGCCGACGTGCCGTGGGAATACGACGCCACCCGTTTCTTCGGCCTTCCCGAAGCGCGCGCCGAATTCGCGGAGCTCGCCGAAGACATGCTCCGCCGCGCGGGCGTGCGCTACCAGACTATATCGGGCAACTGGGCGGCGCGCGAGCGGCAGACCCGGGCGGCGATCGCCGCCGCGCTCGGCTGATATTCAGCTTGGCTGAAGCAAAGGGAGGCCCATGCGGATCCTGATCGCCCTACTTCTCGCGGCCCTTGCCGTGCCCGTGCAGGCCCAGCTCATCATCGCCCATCGGGGCGCGAGCGGCGAGCGGCCTGAGCACACCCTTGCCGCGTACGAACGCGCGATCGACGCGGGCGCGCACTTCATCGAGCCCGACCTCGTGGTGACCAAGGACCTCGTGCTCGTCGCGCGGCACGAGAACGAGCTGTCGGACACCACCGACGTCGCTACCCGCGAGGAGTTCGAGGACAGGAACCGGACCAAGGAGATCGACGGTCAGAAAGTCGCCGGCTGGTTCGCGGAAGACTTCACCCTGGCCGAACTGCGCACCCTGCGCGCGAAAGAGCGCCTGCCTTCGCTGCGCCCAGGCAACGCGCGTTACGACGGTCTTTATCAGGTGCCCACCTTCGACGAGATCGTCAGCCTTGTGAAGGCCAAGGAAGCCGAGCGCGGCTACCGCGTGGGTCTGTATCCCGAGCTCAAGCATCCGGCCTTCCTGCTCGAGCAGGGTATCGACAGCGTCGACTTGCTGGTGTCGGCGCTGAAGAAGCACAACCTCGACGGAGCGACCGCCCCGCTGTTCATCCAGAGCTTCGAGGTCGGCGCGCTGCAGCGGCTCGACAAGCGCGTCGATGCCCGGCTGGTCCAGCTGGTATCAGAAGAGGGCGGTCCGGCGGACGAGCCCGGCATGACCTATGCCGAGATGCTGACGCCGAGCGGCCTTGCCCATGTCGCCGAGTACGCCGACGTGATCGGCCCCAACCTGCTGCTGGTTGTGGGCGCGGACGGGAAGCCGACCGGGCTCGTCGAGGCCGCTCACGCGGCGGACCTCCAGGTGCACGGCTGGACCTTGCGCAAGGAGAACGCCTTCCTGCCCGCCGCGCTGCGCAAGGGAGCGGGTGACGCCGAAACGGGCGACTACGCCGCCGCCTGGAGCCTGTTCGCCGGCGCGGGTGTCGATGCCATCTTCACCGACGACCCCGCTCTCGCCGCAACGCTCATGCGCTCCGCACGGCCGTGACGATGTAATTGAGCGAGAGGTCGCGCGAGCGGTGCATGCCCTTGGCCGGCGAGAATGCGATGCCTTCGGGCTCACCCATCGTCAGCTCCGCATCGGCCAACAGCGTACGCAGTTCGGCAGGCGTGGCGAAATCGTCCCAATGGTGCGTGCCCTTGGGCACCATCCCGATCGCCTCAGCCGCGCCGACGAGGAGTACGCGCGACTGCGTGGTGCGGTTGGGCGTCGACAGCACCATCAGTCCGCCCGGTGCCAGCCTTTGTGCCAACGCCGTCACGAACGCGCGCTTGTCGGCGACATGCTCGAGCACCTCCATGCTGGTCACGAGATCGAACGCGCCAATATCGAGCGAGCCGACCTCGCCCGCCATGTAGCGGATCTCGAGCCCGGCACCCTCCGCATGAGTGGCGGCGGCGAGCACGTTCTCGGCCGCGGCGTCGATCCCGGTTACCTCCGCGCCCATTCGCGCGAGCGGTTCGCAGAGCAGCCCTGCGCCGCACCCGACATCGAGCGCGCTCCTGCCGGAAAGCGGCCGCACGCTCGCCGGATCGCCGCCCCAGTGCTGGTCGATGGCATCGCGGATGAAGCTCAGCCGAACCGGGTTCAGCCGATGCAGCATCGCCGAGGAACCCTTCGGGTCCCACCAGTCGGCAGCCAGCCGGCCGAAATGGGCGGCTTCATCGGGCCGGATCGTTGAGCCGCCCCTAGATTTCGTATCGCCGGGGCGTGTTGCATCGACCATGCGGCCCCCCTAACAGCGCGGGCTGGCCCTATCCAGCGGGAGCTTCGCACGCGTGGCGCGGATCGTGATGAAATTCGGCGGCACTTCGATGGCCGGCACCGAGCGCATCCGGCGCGTGGCGAACATTGTGCGCAAGCAGGCCGCGGGCGGCAACGAGGTCGCCGTCGTGGTCTCTGCGATGGCCGGCGAGACCGACCGCTTGGTCAATTTCTGCCGCGAAGCAAACCCGCTCTACGATCCCGCCGAATACGACGTCGTCGTGGCCTCGGGCGAACAAGTGACCAGCGGTCTCCTCGCCCTCACGCTGCAGGCAGTCGGCTGCAAGGCGCGCTCCTGGCTCGGCTGGCAGATGCCGATCCGTACGATCGAGGCCCATGCCAAGGCCCGCATCGAGGACATCGATAGCGAAGCCTTGCTCGCGAGCATGGCGGCAGGGGAGATCGCCGTGATCCCCGGCTTCCAGGGTGTAGGGCACGATGGTCGGATCACCACGCTGGGCCGCGGCGGTTCTGACACTTCGGCGGTGGCGGTGGCGGCCGCGATCGAAGCGGACCGCTGCGATATCTACACCGATGTCGACGGGGTCTATACCACCGACCCGCGGATCGTCGCCAAGGCGCGCAAGCTCAAGGCGGTGACCTACGAAGAAATGCTCGAACTCGCGAGCGTCGGCGCCAAGGTGCTGCAGACCCGGTCGGTCGGGCTGGCGATGAAGGAAGGGGTGCGGGTGCAGGTCCTTTCCAGCTTCATCGGCGACGATGCGGTTCCGGCCGACGAGATACCCGGCACAATGATCGTCTCCGAAGAGGAGATGGAACAGATCTTGGAGAGAGGCGAAATGGAACGCCAGCACGTCACCGGCATCGCGCATGACAAGAACGAGGCCAAGATCATTCTGACCCGCGTCCCCGACCGGCCGGGCGCGGTGGCGCACATCTTCGAGCCGCTCGCCGCCGCCTCGATCAATGTCGACATGATCATCCAGAATGTCGGCCGCGACAAAGGCGAAACCGATGTCACCTTCACCGTGCCGATGACCGACCTCGCGCGCGCGCAGGCGCTGCTCGAGGACAGGCGCGAGGAGATCGGGTTCAACCGCATCATCACCGACAGCAAGATCGCCAAGATCAGCGTCGTCGGCGTAGGCATGAAGAGCCACGCGGGCGTTGCCGCGACGATGTTCAAGGCGCTCGCCGAGCGCGGGATCAACATCCAGGCGATCTCGACTTCGGAGATCAAGGTCAGCGTGATGATCGACGAGGACGAGACCGAGCTCGCGGTGCGCGTGCTGCATACCGCCTACGGCCTCGACGCGAGCGACGAGGCGGCCTGATCTACTCGCGGAACGCGTTCTCCGACAGGCGGGTAATCGGGGTGAACAGGTAGGACAGGATCGAGCGCTTCTCGCCCAGGAGGCTGACGTTGGCGGTCATTCCGGGTCCGATACGGAGCGGCTTGCCGTCGGTTCCCTTGAGGGTGCCGTTGGCCTGCACTTCGACGGTGTAGAAGGTTTCGCCCTTGTCGTTGGCGACGGCGTCCGGCGAAATCGAGGTGACGGTGCCCTTGAGCGTGCCGAATACTGCCGAGTTGTAGGCAGTGATCTCGATCCGTGCACTCTGGCCGAGGCCGACATTGCCGATATCGCTCGGCCGGATCATGACCTCGAAGAACAGCGTATCGGCGGTGGGCACGATCTCGACGATCGGTTGACCGGCGCTGACCGATCCGCCTACGGTGGTCACCAGCACACGGTTGACCCGGCCAGACATCGGCGCGCGTATGGCGGTCCGGTCGACCCGGTCCGAAAGCGCCGGCAGGTTCTGCCGCTGTACGGTCAGCTCGGCCTGCGCCTGCGACAACTCCATCCCGGCCCGGGTCTTCCAGTCGCTGAACTGCTGCGCCCCCATCGCGCGTGCTTCCGCGACGGACGACTGCGCCCGAGCGACCGCCGCTTGCGCAGCCGAAACCTCATTGCGCGCGATCTGCGCCGCGTTCTCGGCCTTGATGAGGTCCATCTTGGGCACGATCATTTGCTCGGCCAGCGGGCGAAGCATCTCCAACTCTCGATTGGCTGTGGTCAGGTTGGATTGCCGCGCCTCGAGTATCGACCGCGCTTCGGCGACCGAGCGTTCGGCCTGAATCACCCGCGCCTGTCCGGCGGACTGAAGACTACCGAGCTCCGCCATCCGTGCGGAATGCAGCGATTGCTCGACCGCGACCTGCGCCGCGGCGCCGGTGGAGTAGGACGGACTGCCGCCGCGGACCTCGGCCTGCAACCGGTCGATCTTGGCTTCCAGTGCTTCCACATTCGCTTCCGAGCTGCCGAAGGCCGCACTGCTGATGGTCGGGCTTAGCCGGACGACCACTTGGCCCTTTTTCACAGTGTCGCCCGGCTTGACCAGGATCTCCTCGATCACCCCGCCTTCGAAGTTGGATGCCACCTGCAGCTTCGAACTGGGCACGACCGTCCCCATGCCGCGCACCGTGCGGTCGACCGAGGCCAGGCTTGCCCAAACCAAGAACAGTAAAACGAACGCCAGGAGCGCCCAGAGGACGATGTTGGCCGACTTGCGCGCGCGGAACTCTTCGTCCTCGATCGCGATGTCGTCGTCTTGAAAGAACGAGCGGGCTGACTCCAGCATGGGACTACCTCGGGCCGATGCGCGCGACTTTGCGCGTTATGCTGTCGGGGCTTCCGTCCATCGCGATCCGCCCCCGCGACATCAGGATGACCCGGCTGACGAGGTTGAGGAGCGAGGGGCGGTGAGTGATGACGATCAGCGTCCGGCCCTCGAACTCCTTGCGCAAGTTGGTCATCAGCCGGGCTTCGGTTTCCGAATCCACCGCGCTGGTTGGCTCGTCGAACACCAGCACCGGCGGTTTGCCGACGAGTGCCCGGGCCATGGCGATGGCCTGCCGCTGGCCGCCCGACAGACCCTCGCCGCGGTCTGCCAGGACGACATCGTAACCGTTCGGCATGGAAGCGACGAAGTCGTGCGCCAAGGAAGCCCTGGCAGCCCGGATCATTTCGTCGTCGTCCACGTCCTCGCGGCCGAGCAGAATGTTCTCGCGAATGGTGCCCGTGAGCAGCACGTTGTCCTGCAGCAGCGCGCCCATGCGCGAGCGCATCGCGTCCGGCGAAAGCTGGCGGATGTCGGTCCCGTCGATCATGACGAGGCCGCTAGTGGGCGGGTACAAACCTATCAGCAGCTTCGCGATCGTCGACTTGCCCGAGCCCACCGGGCCCACGAGAGCAACGTGCTCGCCGGGCGTGATGCGAAAGGAGACGCCCGTCAGCGCCAGCTCGGCGGCGCCGGGATAGCGAAAGTCGACGTCGCGGAATTCAATCGCCCCGTCAACGTTGCTCGGCGTCAGGCCCACTCCGCTGTTCGGGCCTTCCGCCGGCTGCTCCATAAGTTCATTGATCTGGCGGTAGGCTGTGCGCGTGGCGTTGATCCGGGTCAACAGATTGGCGATGGCTCCCAACGGCGCCACCGCCCGTCCGGCGAGGATCGAGCAGGCGATCAGCCCACCCATGGTGAGCCGCTGCTCCGCGATGGCGAAGACGCCGAAGATCACGATCCCCGTGTATGCCATCGTCTGCGCGCTGCCGGCCACGTTGATCGACAGGTTGGATGTCAGTCGCTGTCGAAGGGAGGCTTCTGAATGGCCCTTCATCGCCTCGTCCCAGCGGCGAGCGAGCATGTTGCCCGCATTGGCCGACTTCACTGTCTCCAGGCTACCGATCGTCTCGACCAGCACCGCCTGTTTGCCCAGCGCCTCGCCGAGGGTGCGGTGGGCCAGCCGCTTCATCACTGGTTGCGAGGCCAGCGCGGACAAGATGACCAGCGGAATGAGGATGAGCGGCACAAGTACCAGCGAGCCGCCGATCAATGCGATCGCCGCAAGGGTGATGAGCACGAACGGCAGATCGACGAGGGTAGTCAGCGTAGCCGAGGTGAAGAAATCGCGCAGCGTCTCGATCTCGCGAACGAGCCCTGCAAGCCCGCCCGTCGAGCGGCGGCCCAGATCGAGGCGCATGGCGAGGATGCGCGAGAAAATTGCGCGTCCGATGTCGCGATCGACCCCGGCGCCGGCAACGTCGACGAAATAGGAACGCAGAAGCTTGAGCAGGAAGTCGAAGATCAGGACAATGCCAAGCCCGATCGTGAGGCCGATCAGCGAGTCCGTGGCGTTGTTGGGAACCACCCGGTCGTAGACCGTCATGGTGAACACCGCGACAATCAACGAGAAGAAGTTGATCATCGCCGCCGCTATGCCAACCTTGACGTAGAGCGAACGGTTGCGGCGCAAGGGGCCGGACAGCCACTCGGCTATCCGGCCCTTTGGCTCGCTGGCTTCAAGCAGACCCTGCACGTTCCCCCAGCCCAGATCAAGTCGGCACGAGGGTTTGGGCAAACATCATCACTTCGGCCGGAAGGGAATCCGGGGTCTCCACGAAGGCGCTCTGGAACTGCAGCAAGCTAGCCTGGTCTTGCTGATAATCCGCCAAGGCGGCTTTCAGCAGCGCGCTGTCTCCATCGCCGGCGTATTCCATGCCATCGATGATGCCGTTCTCGTTGTATCCGCCAAGGGCGTTGTGAATTTCCGCGCCGGAATGGTGGGTGTTCCAGGTGTGGCCCCCTTGGTTGCCCGACGCGTTCTTCCAAAAGGCGCTGCTGGATTTCACTGCGGCATCGAACTGGAACCGCGCGAAGGGCGCCACATCGTTGTCGGCCGAGCTTGCGAACTCCTGCAGCCAGTTGATTGCGTCGTCGATGTAGTGCTTTGGGGCATTGGCGATGTTGTCGGGGTCCGAGCTGGTCGGATCAATGTTGTTGCCGCCCAGATAGTTGAGCCACGTGGCGACCACATCGCGGCCGATCGTGTAGATGCCGTCGTTGCCTCCCTTCGCCTCGTTCCCGACTACCTTGAGAGCGTCCACATACGAGATGAAGAGGGTGTCTTCGGCGCCTTCGATTTCGACCGTGTTCGGATTGTCACCCGTGAACCCGTCGCGATTGTAGTCGCCGATCAGGAGGCCCTTCTGGTCGGATCCGTTGATTACCCCGTCGTTATTGCTGTCGACGGCGTAGAGCAGATCCTGATTGCCATCGACGTTCGGGTTGCCGTCGGGGAAAGTATCGCCCTGCTTCTCGTTGCCCGCAATGCCGTCCCAGAACTTCCCGCCGTTGTTGAGGTTCTGCCAAAAGCCCGGGGTGCGCACGCCTGGCCCGTCGTTGGCGAGCACATAGTAGTAGGCGTCGTCGGTCTGCGGGCCCGTTTCGGTGAAGTCCACTGTCACGGTATTCTTATGGTATCCGACGTCGAGCGGCTGGTCGTAGATCAACGTCCAGGTCTCGCCCACATCCAGCTCGCCGTTGGCCGAGAGGCTCTCGGAGATCGTCACGCCGGTAAGGTCGATCGGAACGCCGTTCACCGTGTTGAACGTGTAGTTCACGTCGGCGATCGTGTAGCCGGTGAGCGTTACGTTGCCCATGTTGGTGACGGTGATGCGGAACTTGGGCGCATCCATCACGCTCGCCTCGGGACCGTCCGGGTTGTCGGCGGTGTCCCAAGTCGTGCCGTCGTTGAAGGAAACTTCCTTTTCGACCATGAAA